>CAXXJA010000003.1:0-789250 GCA_963678555.2 Sphaerochaetaceae bacterium | reverse complement strand
ACGACTTCCTTCGGGGAAGTTTATTGTCAATGAAATCATCCTTCACACGGCAATGATTGCATTCAATACACTCCGCCTGATCGGGCAGCGTGCTCTAACAGTTCCAGGAACTCCTTCCTTATCGTCATAAAGGCAAACGGAAACGACTGAGAAAAGTGATTGATGATCTGATCCGTATTTCCTGCAAGGTTGTTTCCCATGCAAGAAAACTGGCAATCAAGATCTGGGAGAAGGATCCCTGGTACGAGTTGTTTAAGCAACTCTATTACTGCCTCTAACAAAACCCGATCTGGAATTCCTACTCTCGCCCTTACAGTAATCGATGGGATAGAACTGTCCTCAACCAGGATTCTATACCCAGCTTTATGATTGTAACGTAAAAATCTGGGAACAATTGTCATTCATTACCAGCTTCACTCTCTCAAATCAGCACCACGCTGCCTCCTGAAGCCTGAAGCTGGTGGAAGATGAGCACTGAGTGACCAACTTAGATTGATTTATACGGATTCAGGTAAATGTCAGATCACTAGTATCTATTTAGAGTCTCCTGAATATATCTCCTTTCAGCAAGACCACATAGTTTCGCCCAGGTTTACCCCAAAATCAGGCGAAATCGGTATGTACCAAACAGCCATCTGAGAAGAGCAAAAAGATCTCTGTGAAAGTCAATGACTTTTTTCCTCGATGGGGTAAGAAGATTTTCACAAGGGGGGTGAAGACATTTTCTTGGACTTCATAAGGGGTGAAAATGTATTCATATGAACAAAGGATCAAAGCAGTCGAGCTCTACATTAAGTTCGATAAGAGTGCTTCCGCAGTCGTTAGAGAGCTTGGGTATCCCACTACCAGAATGCTCACCTATTGGTATCAGGAATATCTTGAGGAAGGAGATCTGCACAAGAAGTCCAGATTGAAATCAGGCTATACAGCAGAGCAAAGGGATGTTGCAATTAAGCATTATCTGGAGTATGGCAAAAGCCTTACACGTACGGTAAGAGCTCTGGGATATCCTTGTCGGCAACTACTCGGGAAATGGGTGTACGAAGCTCTCCCCTTTGATTGTCATCCTTTGAAAAGAGGTTCGTCTGGTATAGAATATACAGACAAGCAAAAAAAGAGCGCTGTAGTATCCGTATCATCCGGGGAGAAGACTGTAACGCAGCTCCATGCAGAGATGGGAGTAGCCCGGAAGACGATCTATAAGTGGAAACGCCAATTGCTTGGGGAGGACGACAACCCCGAGATGCGAAAGAAACAAAAAAGAGAACCAGAGAACCCTTCAGCAGAGCAGGATAGCGACCTGAGAGCTGAGTGTGATGAACTTAAGGAAGAGCGTGACACACTACTCAAACAGGTGCAAAAGCTTCAGCTGGAGAGAGATATTTTGGAGAAGGCGGCCGAAATACTAAAAAAAGATAAGGGCATCGGTATCGATACACTCTCCAACAGAGAGAAGGCTCTGATTATCGATGCCCTTACCTGTAAGTATCCTGTAGGGCAACTGATGCATTCCCTCCAGATGGCAAAGAGCAGCTATTTCTATCAACGCCATGTCTTGAAGAGAGATAAGTATAAACTTGTCCGGCAGGAGTTGAGAGAAGCGTTTGCTGAAAACAGGAAGTGTTATGGCTATCGTCGGCTGCATGCAGTGTTGACTTTCAAAGGACGAACCATTTCACAGAAGGTGATCCTTCGTCTCATGCATGAGGAGAACCTTGTTGTCCCTTCGGTGAAGAGAAAGAAATACAGCTCCTATAAAGGAGAGCTCAGTCCTGAAGTAGAGAATCTACTCAACCGCGATTTTTATGCAGAGAATCCCAATGAGAAATGGCTGAGTGATATCACAGAATTCAGAATACCCGCTGGGAAGGTCTATCTTTCTCCGATAGTTGACTGTTTTGATGGCTATGTCACTTCATGGACTAGAGGCCGAAGTCCAAATGCGGAGATGGTGAACGTTATACTGGATGATGCTGTAGAGTCCCTAAAAGCAGGGGAAAACCCTCTGGTTCATACAGATCGTGGCTGCCATTATCGTTGGCCTGGCTGGATCGAAAGAATGGACAGTGCCGGACTAATACGATCGATGTCAAAAAAAGGGTGCTCTCCTGATAACTCTGCGATGTCATGCGAAATCTTAATTTATGCGAAAGAATGGCCTAAAACTCTATCTGAGAGCTTTATTTCAGACCAAGGTTTCGCATAATATTTCCGCTACTTAAGGCCTAGCAATCTCTTAATCTCAGTTTCCTTGCCAGTCCAAACTGGTTTCTGCCTAAAGGCTTCTTCTGGTATCGACTTCTCCATATTCTGACGCATTTGTTCAATTGAGGGCTTTGCATAAACTCGAGTTGTCTCAATTTGGGAGTGCCCCAGCAGCGAAGAAACGAGCTCAATCGGCATGCCGTTGCGATAGAGTCCTGTGGCTCTTGCCCTCCTCAGGGCATGGGGGTGGACATGCCCTGGTATGGAAGGATCCTTCTCCCTTGCCTTTGTGGCATACTCCTGCAGCATAATCTGAACATTCCGCTCACTCATGCGGCTGAAATCGCCTCTGGATTTGGTGAAGAACAGATATGAGGACAACCCACAATGATATTTTCTGATGTATGTCTTCAGAATGCCAGCCATCTTCTCAGACAAGGCAATATGCCTATCCTTATTCCCTTTACCTCGGACTGCCACGAACGGTCTCTTTCGGTCAAGATAGAGTTGGTTTGTCTCGAGTGCTGTAAGTTCCGACACTCTCATAGCAGTATCATAAAGAAGCAGCAGCATAACCCTGTTCCTACTGCCTTTCTCATCTCTTGATGCTTCCGCAAGGATATGAGCCACCTGCTCGTCTTCAAGAACGTATTTCTCTCTTTTCGGAACTCTCAAGCACTTTATCCCGGCGACTGCTGAGTATACCGATGAAAGGGAGACATCCTTCCTTGCTGCATACTCCAAGTATCCTTTGATGCAGGTGAGGCGAATGTTGCGGGTTGCTTCCTTGTTGCCTTCACTCTTGAGCCAGTCAAGAAACTCCATGACGAAATCCGGAGTACAATCTGAGAACTTGAAAGCAAGCACTGAAATCTGCTTTTCCTCGGCCAAGAACCTGTTCAGTACTGTGAATGAACTGGAATAGGTATCAACAGTGTTGGGACTTCTTCCCTTCTGGTCTGTCAGATAGACGTTGAGGAAAGAAAAGCTGTATTTGTAGAAGGCAAGATTGTCAAGTTTCATAGCCAGCCCTCCGTTTCATCCTCAACGGCAGAAGGCAGGTCAATGAAGCGTGCAAAGGCCCCTGTCTCGGTGTCCCACATATGGTAATAGTACATCGAGTCTTCAATACTGGCATGGCCCAGGAACCGGGAAAGATACGGGAACAATGCCGAAGCATCCTTTCCATCCTCGACCCAGTCGTTGACGGTATACACAACGAATGCGTGGCGCAGCGAATGCACTGTCGGCCTTCTGCCTTTCCAATCGGGAAAAGACAACTGCCAGAATTGCCTGAACCGTCTGCATACATTATGTTTCCACGGGTGCTGGCCTTGCTTCTTGCTAGGGAAAAACCATTGCCGTTCAGGAAGATGTATACTTACTATGTTATCATACCGCCTCATAAGGTCTAAAAGACCATCCTGGACGAACACAATCCTGTCCTTGTCTCCCTTGGAGTGGCGGATATACAAGGTGCCGCAGTCAAAGGATACATCTTGCCGTTGCAGATCCACTGCTTCATTCAGGCGCAGCCCGAGGCAGTAGTACAGTCGGAACAGCACGGAATAAGCACAGGATATATATTCAGGGATCCCTGATACCGGATTCCATGTATCGATTACCGAAAACAGTACAGAACACTCTTCCCTGGTAGGCACATACGTCTTGGGGTGCTCCGATGAGCCAAACTCAAATGATGCACACATGGGCAACCCCATTGAATCCATATATTCTGAAAGGAGCTTTACACGGCCTATCCTGGAGTTGCGTGATGCCTTATTTTCCGTAAATCGCTGGATGCTCCAGCCATCTGCAAGCGCCTGGGAAAACGTCCCGTCATCGAAACCCTTCTCAATGATGAAGGTATCAAAATCCTTGAGGCAGACTATGAGGTCTCCTGTGGAGAAGCCTGAATCATCCCGCTCAGCCAGAAGCGCACTCATGTAAGGTGCCAGCTTTGAATTGAAGCAAGGGGCAATCATAGGACATCCCCCTTGTATTCAATTCCATGCAAGAACATGGAGCACATACGCATCATATCTGTATTGGTGTCGATGTAGGTGTCAACCGTGGAATCCGAGATATGTCCGAGTGCATCAGAGATTGCAGAAACATTGGCACCGCTTCGTAGCATCCTTGTTGCAAATGTCTTCCTGAGCATCTGGAAGTGTACGGCTTCCCCTGGCAGTGCTTTGTGGATGATCTTATTGGTTATGGTTCTCGAGTAATGCCTGAAAGGAGCCCGTGAACTGCAGAAGATGAAACCAGCTTCGCCTTTCACAGGCCTTGATTTGGTTATGTAGTTCCAGATGGTGTTTCCCAGGCCTGCAGGGAACGGGGCCCTTATGTGGACACCGGTCTTCTGCTGGACCAACGATAATTCCATCCTGTCCCAGTCGATATCTTCAGCCCTCAGTTTGCAGATGTCTGAAGTTCTCAGGCCGGTCCAGAGCCCCATCTTCAGGATGGCTGAATGCAAATAGTTGCCACTGTTCTCGGCCTCTGCGCAATAGTCGAGGACATGTGAATACTGGTCCTCAGTGAGCGTCTTTGTCGGCCTTGTCCTTACAATGTTGACTTTGGGCATAGCCTTCCCGACATCCTCCTTGAGGATATCCTCCTCAAAGAGAAATTGAAGGAAAAGCCTTATGACCCTGTTGTACCGGTTCTTCCCCTCATATGAATTATGGGAGTCAGCATGGTTGAAATCCTTCAGGTGCTGGCGGGTGATTTCACCGACACAGCAACACCCTTGCTTTGCAAGGAATGACGAAAATCGTACAAGTGCATTCCTGTCTCCCTTCAGGGCAGAATTGCCGATATGGTCAAGCTCCCGATGTTTCCGATACCTATCTGCATAGGGCTTGAACCAATCGATGAATTCGGCTGAGGGTCGAGGCGATCTGTATCCCTTGGTTTCCAGCCGCTCCCCATCCAGATATCCATCAAGCAAGAGAAATGGATGCCGGACGTTTGTAGGATATTTGCTGACTTTTTCCACATAGATGCGGGAATATAGCTCCACTGCCTGACGTGAGTATCCCATCCCGGTAGCATACAGGAAGCAGGCTAGGCCATTGAATGCTGTTTTTGTTGTTTTCAGTACAGTCTGGCTATACCCTGCAGCAGCAAGGTCATTGGTCAGGAGCTCTTGGCAAGCGTATACATCAGCAATCTCGTGGGTTGTTGGAAAGAGGACATCCTTGCAGTGCTCTGCGTACATCTGCAAGCGCTGGGGGGGATGATGGTAAACAGCTCCCAGGTAAGGCAAGGCTATATGCCTTGCAGCAATGAAGTTCAGGAAGGAACCGATATCCACAAACTCAGTTGACATCGTTCTATACAGGGCAACATCATCCCATGTTATCTGGGAGACTGAGGAACGACCGTTTCGACATGCCATCTCATTAAGGAAGCCTCCTATACGGAGTTGTTTGATAACCCATCCCTTGGGGCTTAAAACTCCAGTCTGGATAAAATCATCAAGCAAGGAATTCATCCCTTCTGGCAAGTTGTAATCAGGAATTGAATCGGAATAGAAGATTTTAAGGTTCTGCAGAGTGGAATCCGGGTACAGTTCCTCGGCAATCTGGTACTGGATTTTCCTGAATAGATTGTAGCGAGGCTTAGCTATACCCGACTTGATGGACAAGAGACAGTTGACCGCCTCTTCCCGGGAATAAGGACTACCTTTTCCTGATAGATGCTCCCTGACCAGCCGGGCACTTCGCCTATAGTCATAGCCCTTGGCTTCTTTCCTGGTTTTTTCAGGGAGGTTGCTTTCAATCTTCTTGAAAGCTTTGTCATAGGATTGATACATATTGGACCCTCCTTTTGGGTTACAAATAGTATCAACCGAAATCATGATGTAGCAAAATATTATGCGAAATATTGGCCGAGAATAAAGCCTTCAGTTACAGTTTCAGGCCATTCTTTCGCATAAATTAAGATTTCGCATGACATCGCTCATACGAAATTTCGTATGAGCGATGGAAGGCTTCTTTGGCCGACTGAAGAATGAAATGTTCTATAGCCGTTCATGGTTCGGGGTTTCAATCGAAGAGTTCTGCTCTCTCATTGATAATTATATATTCTGGTACAACGATAAACGAATCAAAATGTCTTTGGGAGGAAAGAGCCCTCTTGAGTACCGAAGAAGTCTTGGTTTAGCATGACTAAAGAGTCCAACTTTTTGTCCGCACCCCCGCTTGTGAAAATCTTCTTACCATATAGAGGAAAAAAGTCATTGACTTTCACAAAGATTACGTCTCTGATACTGAAGCTGCTTGCGTATTCCCTTCCTGATCAGATTCACACGAGGACGACGATTACGGGAGATAAAGAGAAAATCCTTTCTCGCTTTCTCCCTGTAGGTTCTCGGCTTCTCCTGTACCCCGACATAGGGAAGATGAAGGAAATCAATGATCTCTTCAGTCTTTTCTCTCGCTTCATTGAGCAAACTCAAATCTGTAGGAAATCTGATGTCAGCCGGCGTACAGGTCGCATCCACCAGAAGTTGTCCCTTATGATCAGAAGAAGACTCGTTGATCTTCCCATCAGACGAACCGGAAGAAGAATTATTGTCATCATCTATGTGATCTTCGGCTTCTTTCTCAAGCTGTCGTTTCACGATCTTCTCATTGATCTCTTTGAGCATCTCTGGTGTGATCCGTTTCCTGAAATGCACAAGTGATGATGCCTCAAATGGCGCGGTATCCTGGAAACTCTCGAGCCCCAGCAGATACTGGTAGTAGGGATTTTCTTTGATGTCTTCCACCAGCTCTTCATTAGGAAGATTCTTCATTTCTTTGATCAGCAAAGCGCCGAGAGCCATACGGAATGGCTTTGCTTCATTTCCTCTGGTTGAGGAGAATTTGGCAGCATACTCTTCTTCGTATTCACCCCAAGGGATGAGCTGTGCAAGCTGAACCCAACGGTTTCGAGGATTCAGTTCACCACCTCCTACATGTAGTGTCACCCTGTAGGGGGCAGTCATCTCTATTCTGTTACCTTTTCGGGGGATGGATCACATTAACCCCCATTCAGTTTAAAACTAGTTGTGAGCTGAATCAATTTTCTTAACCGGACCGCAATGTAGTCAGAAAATTTTAACATTTGAAGAATTTTTAAAATTTTTCCACGAAGCGAAACATATCTGGTTTCAAAGTAATGCTCAACCGCCTTACCACCAAAGGCCATCTTAAATTCATCTATCCCTGTTGGTTCATCAAAGGAAAAAATCCCACCCCAATCGTATATTTCAATACCAATTTCTTTAAAATAGACTATGTCGTGCCAGTGAAGATACTTGTTGGCCATGGCTATTGTCTTTTGCATGCTGTAGTCATTATTTCTGAAATCAGAGCACGAGATAAGGAATTGGACATATTTCCCGTCAGATATATAAATATGATAAACTAAATTATTGCCATCTAAGCAAGCATAAGTAATATACACGCAACTATGTATAATATAGTTATCCACACGCCAACGAGGAAATTCCTTTACTACACCCTTGCTTTTGTACATAAAAACAAACTTTTCTTCAATATCAATAAGCAATTCACTGATATCGTTTCCCTGTGATGGTATACAGACCCTAGCCTGAATGCCTTTTTTTTCTACCCTCCTGATTTCATTACGTATAGTGGAACGAAAGCTTTTAAACAGTGCTTCTTTATCTTCACGTAAATCTGATACGAGTGTCCTGCGTAGTTCATACATACGGAATAAACTTGGGTTCTCCCTAGATTTACAAAACCTATATGTAGCGACATCAACTTCTTTTAAATCAACATCGTTTTCCGATACTCCATTGCAAAACCAAAGCTCTTTATATGAAAGAAACCTTCCTTTATAGTTGACTTCCAGCATATTGCACCTCCATTACTTATTCCTATTCTGAAGTGCAAATTGCTTTGCTTTACTCAAAAAAGGCCACAACCACGGTCTTATATATCTAGAGAAGAAAACATATAATTTTTCATCGACGAGTTGGGACAATAGCCCATGTTCTTTCTCCAATAGCAACTTAGAATAACTTACCAAACATTCTCGATGGTTTTCTATATACTCTTTCCAAGGCTCATATTCCAAATCGTTTATGGCACATGGGTGTAACGCCAATGTTATGACACCCTTGATTTGCCGCGGCATTCCGTAAAACCTACACGGTATGAATTTCAACCCATAACGTCTATAACAGTATGTAGAACGACCATCGGATATATATTTAAACCCAAGAGCCCGCAATGCATATAGGGTGTTTTTATCGTAGGAATGGGATGGGGCAAAAAATATATCCGTCTTAATTCCATGCAAGTTTAGGAGATCTCTTCCTTTTTTCAGTTTATCAAACTGCTCTTTATATGAATGACCTGCAAACTCGCTATTAAGGCCGACAGATACCATGCTTTTAAACTGAATATCGTACACATGCGTATAACCATGCATAGCGAGTGTCCATCCTTTTTCCCTCAATTCAATCAGCTTTTCCCAGAAATCAGGGTCGCCTAGCATCTGACATAAGTATTCGTCCCGGCAATCTGGGACTATACCAAGCAGCCCCCTAACCCCACAGCTCTCTATATGCCTTACCGTGCGGTCAAATCGTTCTCTATCCATTTGTGGACACACATCGTCTATTCTTATTACAATTTTTGCTTGCTCATTTTTTCCCTTCAATAGAATCAAGATATAACCTCTCAAGACCTCTAATATTTTTATTGATATCGTAGTCATCCAGGTTCCTAACTGGGATTCCTTTGATGGATGAGTCAAGTATCACATCTGCCCACTTTCCCGGCGAATCGTCAAGGCTGAGCGCAATCAGATTATCTGTCAAATGCGTTTGTTGTGTTACAGTATCTGCAACTATACATCGTAAACCTACAGCTTGTGCCTCAATTAGGGTCATAGGAAAACCCTCATACTTTGACGGGAATAGAAACACATCCATAGCATTTAATATATCCGGCACGTCCGCTCGATTTGAAAGGATAGTAAGCTTACCTTCAAGCTCTAAATCATTCACCTGTTTTCTAACCTCGGCCTCCAACGGACCGTTACCTACCAGAAGAAGCTGCGCGTTCGCCTTACGCTTTGACACTTCGGCAAACACGCGCACCAAGAAGGCATGGTTTTTTACTGCACTGAACCTCCCAACATGACCTACGACAAATGCGTTTTCCGGGATACCAGCCTCTTTCCGAAATTCGACGTTTGATTTTATGGGATTGCGGAATTTCTCAAAGTCAATACCATTTGGCTGCACAACAACATTGCTCACGCTAAACATAGCATTCAATTCCTCAGCCATTGTCTCGTGGAGGGCTACGAGTTGCAAAGCAGATTTGTGAATCATTCTGCGTATTGCCGGTCCCTGCTTTAGCTTTGTTATCATTGCATTAGGAGTGCTATGGACTGTATAAAAGACTGCTGAGTTATTCAGATATCTTCGGGGAATACATACAGCAAGCTTAATTACCATGTGTATGTGAAGAACGTCAGGCTGTATTTTGCGTATTTCCTTAACAAGGATCAGCCTTTGAAGGATAAATTTTAATAGTGAATTTAACTTGCACGGGAGATAGCAGTACGTTCTTATCATATCGTCTATGTAGATGGTTTTTACTCCATTTTCATCCAACATTGTTTCGTTTGGAGAACCACTTCTTCCTTCTACAGATATAACCGTTACTTGATATTGAGATTTATCCATTTTAAGCGCATATTCTTTTACTAAAGCCTCAGCTCCACCCATCCTCATCGACGAGACAAGTTCAATTACTTTGATAAGTCTTTTCCTGTGTTGCTTATAAACCAAAGACATGTAAATTATTCCAATCCCTTTATAAATAGTTCTCTATGCGCTTCACATCTCATATAATTTAAAATTCGTATAGTATGTTTCCTTTCAAAAAGCTTATCAACATATTTGCCGTTATAAAATTTATTAATTAAACGGAACCAAAAAGAATCTCCGTTTTTACCAAGGCAAATTCTTAAATACTCTTTTTTAGTAGTTAGCGCAATTTTTTTATACTCACTCAATAAAAAATCTAAATCTCTAATTTCAGTGGACCTTTTTGCAAAATTATTTAGTATTATTCTAGCATCGTCGGAATCTGCAAGTTTTACTGAATTTTTATTTTTCCTTAGTGGAATATAATTAATCGCAGCGTGTTTTTTATCATTAATTTCAATATCTACCAATAAACCCGTTTGCCAGAACTCATTATCGGAATGATCAAAGAGAAAATTACCCTGACCATAAATAATAACCCCTTCCATATATCTTTCTTCGCATCCGATACAGTGGCTATGCTGTGTAACAACAATATCTGCCCCTTTATCTATTAGCTTTCTGCACACTTTCTGCAAATGAGGGGAAGGATAGCGGTAGTGTTCACGCCCCCCATGATATAATACTATTACATAGTCGCATTCCGCCTTCATAGCGCGTATGTGGTCGGGACTCTCGAGTGGGTCGAAAGGATTAGCTCCAGGTCTCGTTTCCTCAGCGATAGAAAACTCATGTTCCGCGCAAGTATACACTCCGACTCTAGAACCACCTAAGGTAAAAATATAAGGTCTGGAGGCTTCTTGAAGGTTGTTGCCAATTCCTGTATATGAAAGCCGGTTTTCATCCAAAACTTTCATGGTTGAAAATAAACCCTGCTCACCATGATCGAGAATATGGTTATTAGCCATTCCCAATAAATCAGCTCCCAAAGCTTTGATACCATTTACAGTTTTAGTAGGAGCAATAAGACAGGGGCCGCTTTTTTCAATAGGCGAAAAAACATCACTTAAAGGAGTTTCTAGATTAAAAATTCGGAAATCAGATTTGCTTAATATACTCAATAAGCTTCTATCAACTAATTCAAGTGGATTACCGTTATTGAAAAACTCAAAATTATTTTTTGTGGGAGCTATATCACCACCAATCAAAATATGCATCATGAATTCCCTTCCGGCAATTTAATCCAACTGCCTAGTCTTAAATCCCATTCTTCTGGGTAAAATCTCTCCATCCCCCCACCATGGTAAAAGGTCATCTCTCCAAAAAATATTTTTTCATTTACAGAATAAAAATCGGTTCGAACAAACGGAATTCCTGAGCTAAGTCGTTTTGCGCAATCTAACAGTTTTTCCAATTGCATAGGTTGTTTTATAACAACACTAGGATCAGTTGGATATTGAGATGTATAGCCAAGGTATTTCCAATTTACAGAATATAAATTTCTTCTATGATTACCAAAGCGGTCAAAATCCACCTGTATTATTTTGGGTATTCCATTGAAGTTAAATACTTTATAATCCTTTAATTCAACATTAGATTCATCAACTAAATATTCTTCCGCGATGATAACTGGAGTAATATTTTTATATGGCCATTCCCGACCTTGCCAGTAGTAATTTTTCTCTAAAAATTTGTTAAGACTTTTTATTGCTGCATCACGATCAAATGCACACTTGTCATGGCAAATAATCACACTACCGCTATCATGATTACATTTAAGTACAAACTGTTTCGGCAATAAATCAAAATCTATATCCTTCGGCCTGCACCATACGCCGAGAAGTGGAATCAGGTATTCCTCCCCTATCGTTTTCTTCACGTATTCACGTACAGCATATTTATCAGCCATAGTAGTGTACTCTGGTCTTCGATTGTTTAGTTTTAACCACTGCAATTTTTCATTAAAACTCTCTGGGTTATCAAGGTTAAGCTTTTTACCTGTTGATGCCCAATATTTGGATTTAAGGAAATTTTTATCCGAAAGCAATCTACCTGGTTTCCTTAATAACATAAAAAGTGTCCATACTTTAGGACGAAACAAGCTACTAAGATGCATTAATTTTGTCCTCCAATCTATCTATTACTCAGATTTTCTTTGATGTCTTCCACCAGCTCTTCATTAGGAAGATTCTTCATTTCTTTGATCAGCAAAGCGCCGAGAGCCATACGGAATGGCTTTGCTTCATTTCCTCTGGTTGAGGAGAATTTGGCAGCATACTCTTCTTCGTATTCACCCCAAGGGATGAGCTGTGCAAGCTGAACCCAACGGTTTCGAGGATTCAGTTCACCACCGAATTTCATATGGAAGTTGATGAACTCCATCTGGCCGGTTTGTTCTTTCTTTCGGTACAACGCTCTCTCCAGGTGCAAGGATTTCATGATGAAATATATCGTTTCTCATGCATCTGAACCCTTAGATTATAGCATTTATTGCTTATGTTATATATGGATATGTATTATTCTGGAGACTCTATTTAAAACCGTCTGTTCTTGCTGCCTGCTATTGTACATAGAATATCGGCTCTCATTCCAATTTTAACGAGGCTAATTCAGCTTCATGATCCCACTTACGGTTCGGATACTCTCCGCCCTACGATTAAACCTAACATCACGGCTTCGGCTCCAAGGTTGGATACTGACTGTTGGTCAGACTTTATCAGGTCGGGTGTTTTACCCAGCTATATATACTGCTCCGAACTGGCGCACACGTACAGAATACGAGAGATTAAGGATACATACACACTCACTCCATCTTATCAATGATTTTTATCCATTCTGAAGCTATTACATCACTGTTGAGTGCCAAACACCTTATTCGCGCTGCTTGTCCCATGCGCGTAGCAGATACCTTATCAACCAATAAAGATACTATAGCTTCCGCTAGAGCATTGATATCACCTTTGGGTACCAAATAGCCATTTCCTTTAGATAAAATCATCTTTCGTGCACCGCCACCATCACAGTCGGTACAAACAACCGGCATCCCAATTGCCATAGCCTCTAACATTGAATTTGACAGCCCCTCGTAGTCCGAAGAACTAACGTACAGGGCGGCATTTAGATAGACTGACTCAACATCGTTAGTTATTCCCCGAAAGGAGACTATTTGATTCAATCCTAACGAATCTCGTAATGCAATCAACTTGGCAAGTAATTCACCTTCTCCATAGATGACCAACGTCGCTTGTGGTACTAGTCGGTGCACTTCAACAAAGGCATGCAATAAAAGCGGATAATTTTTGCTAGGATGTAGTCGACCTAAACTTACTACCCTATACTGTTTATCATCAGAAGACCACGATTGTTGCGGAAGTGACAGGGGATTGAGTATGATAGCACTTTTTTCCCGAACGCTAAATGGGAAAAAAGCACTCACATCCTCAGTCTGAAAGACAGAGAACGTAGCCATTTGGAATAACAAGTAATGCCGTAATTTACTCAGAAAATTAGAATGCAGCGACATCGGAGCACTGCGCTCACACGCAATGACAGGAATTCTAGTCATCCATGTTGCAGCAAGTGTGTGTAGCAAGACATTACCGAGCAACGGAATCAATACTACGTTCTTGTTTTTACGCCCACAAAGCGCCCGAATCTGCCGGATGTTATTCCAGACCCGATGAGTCTTACCCGGTCTTTGAGGAAGTATGACAACCTCTACCATGGGGTTTATTGAATATTCAATCTCATCTCGGTACAAGGCGATAGTCACCCTCTTTCCTGCCCGAACAAACGCATCGGATAACACTGAGGCAACACGCTCAGCGCCACCTTTATTGAGTGATGCTAAAACAATTATAATTTCTCTCATTACAAACTCTTACTGCCATATAAGGTGATACTCATTAATTGCAATGGCATAAAAATACCTAGACATCGATAGAGCATAACGAAATATAAAATATGTAATCATAATTAATCGTAATGTTTGATAGTTTAAAGTCATTATAGGCTTACGATTATAATTATATACGAGCAATCCTTCGTGTTTAGCTCTAAGATAGTACGGAACATATATCAACAATGGTAAACTGAATGCAAATTCCAAGCGACCAAGTTGTCCAATCTTGTAGCCCAACATTGCTATAACAAATCCTTCTAGCCCCAATAGAATTGCTACCGCATTAAGCCTTCTATCAGTGCCATGTACATGTCCAGAATAAATCATCAAGAAAATTGGTATATAATAGACTATTTGCATTACCCCAATATTTCTTTCCGAGGATAAGTAATCATCGTACCTTCCGGGTAAGTATTCAGTATTTTGAATTATGTAGTAGATAATTCTAGTACCGAACAGCAATGTCACAACCATGGCAACCAACATAACTACTACTTTCAGCCCTCTTAATTGTCGTAGTCCATTAGTCATATAACCAAGTAAAAGACCACATAAAAATATTAAACACGATGCATGCATAAAGACACCGAGGATAGCAAAAAAAACCGCTGTAATTCTTTTACTCTTGTAGTAGAAAATTGAGCTTAGCAGACACAAAGAGCCCGCAATTGACCACTTCAGCGCGCTATAACTATAGAAATAATAAAGTGAACCAAATCCTAGCACCGCCATACCTATATCAATCTTATCTCGCATCAAGTAAAATGCTAAAAAGACCAGAAATAAACTCAGGGTTTTAATAACACCGATACCAACAACAGGATCCTTAAAAAGCAGGTTCAATGAAGCGTTAAGAAATAAGTACCCATAATATGCATTTGAAAAACTATTAATTGAAATATTAGTGAAATCAACATTAGTATAAAAACTGTAGTAATTACCCAGATCCGAGCCAGTATCTGTTAATGTGATAAAAAACCAGAGAACAAAAAAAGACGCTATAAACCAGTTAGGATGAAATCGGGTTTGAAAAGAAAAGTTCTTATTTGCTAATCTACGCTGTGATTTGAATGCAAATAGCACAGAAAAAAACAAAATGAAGTTGTATAGCCAAATTGTTATGGTATTTTCATGGATAAGATATCTGAAAAATGTCAACATAAGATTCCTCTCTATTTTTTGCTATACCCTTTATCTAGTTGATAGGATTCCTTTATCGAGTGTCCAGAAAGCAGTATTTGATGTCCCCCTATCCAAACTTGTGCCCACGACGACCTAAATTTCGATAACTTTCGCACTACAGCCTAAAATTCCTAATCAAAAAAAGCATAAATTTTTCTCATAAAAACAGTTGGTCATCTTGCGCTATCTCAAATGTAGTGATAATACAGTAACTACAGAGGTGCAAGATGGCAATAATAAGACAGAAAAACAAGCAATCCGGTATCGAATATGTCTTCCTTTCAGTCAGCAAACGGGTGCCTGACAAGAAATGGCCCGTTTCAGAGCGTACTTCGCTCGGTCATTTCGACCTTGACGGCGATTTTATCCCGAGTGCATACTTTCTCTCTCTCACTGAACAGCAGCAGCTTGCCACCGGATTGGTCAGTGAACCCTTCGTAAGAAGGAGTGCTGACAAGGCCGTTCTGGTAAGGAAACGATGCGGGTTTGATCTCCTGTTCTCTCATGTTGCTCACCAGACGAAAATAGATAAGATCCTTCGAGCGGTCTTCCCCTCTGACTGGAAGGCATTATTGTCAGTGGTGTATTTCAACCTTGCTGAACCGGATCTGCCAATGTATCGATTCAGCAGGTTCGACAGAAACAATCTTCACCCCTACGCTCAGAATGTGCACAAAGATATGATCACAGCTCTCCTGCGTCTAGTAGACGAAGAAGCCCGCAGCATTACCTTCGAGCGTCTTCGTGAGGCGAACAGCTCAAAACGTGCTACGCTTCTTGCTCTGGACACCACCTCAATTACCGCTTTAGGGGAGCTGCTCTACCGGGCAAGCCGTGGCTTCAGTAAGGAGGGCATCCGGGATGAAGATCAGATTGAGATGCTGACGGTGTATGATCTGAACAGCAGAATCCCGATCTACTACCGTACTCTTGAAGGGAAAATCGCTGATGTCTCCACATTAGAGAATACGGCGAAAGATCTTAGCAGGGATGGCATAGACCCGAAGAAGTCGGTATTTGTCCTTGATCGTGGTTTCTACTGGATATTCGCCCGCAACAACACCGGTAGTTGTGAAGGTGAGCACCGGTGAATCGCAGGAATTGCACCATCAAGGTGTACTGCTCAGGAATAGACTCTTTGAAACGAGGCTGGTACCTATCCCTCAAAATTCCTTCTAAAATAAAGATAGTTAAAGATTCTTTCCGTTATTGATCAGATTTATCAACCTAACAGCACGCAATTTGGGAAGTGGTGCTAATGGTGCCACGGTCGGTTCTGAATGTGCGAATATTGGTGCTCAAGCGAGCGAATATTCATTCTACAGTGATGAGAATGTTCGCAGGATGCTCAAGGCTCGTTACAAGTTTGTCTGTGCGATCGATATCAAGCAGAATAAGTTTGTGAATAATGCTGTTTTACGCACAGGGTTGTCTGTTCAGCGTGCTGACAACTTCATTGAGGATAGGAACCTGTACTGCACTCGTCTGGCCCATACGATTGAGCTCCCCCGTCGGGGACGGGGAGAGAACCGCAAGGATCTTGCTCTGGATATCTGTTACAACCCTCTCAGGGCTGAAAGAGAACAGAAGCTGCTCTCTAAGAAATTAAAAAAGATGCGCATCGCATTAGAGACCGGAGAGGCTTCTCTTGAACCAAGAACTGAATACAGCAGATTCTTCGAAGTGGTGGAAAAGAAAGTATATGGTAAGGGAACAGTTACCACCTATGTGGTAAAACCTGATCAGGAACGAATGGAACGGTCTTTATGTGGATTCTTCGCCTATCTGTCAGATGGGTCGCTCACAAAAGAAGACGTCGTTGAAGCATATGCTGAAAGAATGATGATTGAATGTTCCTTCAAAAACTTCAAGGAACGATATAACCGTCCTCGTCATAGTGATGACCAAGGAGTTGATGGTGAGATCTATGTCACCTTCCTTACCGTGGTCCTTGAAAGCTGGATTAGAGAACGGATGAAACAGCATGGACTGAACAGGAAATACACGATGCGATCGATGTTTGATGAGATTGAAGGGATCGAATGCTCCTTTCCTTCAGACAAACCGAAGAGCAGAGTCTACTCTGAGATCACGAACAAAGCCGGCATGATTCTCTATCAGATGGGAGTGAAAATTCCGGAGGAAACCTGGCCAATGAAAGTTCGTCAGGCTGTAGCTCGTGAGAAAAAACTGGCGGCGAAGTCTGCCGAGTGACCCGCCGATTCTTGTAGTGCGAAAAATGTAGAAATATAGGACGACGATTGAGTGATGCCACGTGACCGGAGTAAACATGGCCATCAAACAGAGTTAACGCGTCCACCTTTTATTATAATAATGTAGTGTACCCTTGAATCGATGGTTTCGACGCTTCAAGTACACCACAGTTCTGGCATTGAGTGCAACAGCTTCAGGGGATAGTTCTGAACTTCCTGAGAAATTATTACTCAATCGCGTTTAACCGCCTGTAGATTACAGCTAAATCATTACATTAATAGCAAAAAGAGCATATTTTCTGTTGAAAATACTGGTTTGTTCTGCTATAATTTGAGTTAGAAAGTATTACTCAAATAAGGCGGACCAAATGTATTTGAAAGCACTTGTCGATATTCCAAATATAAGCGGAAAAATCGTGACCCAGAGGAAGAAGGATTCCATCTATATCTTCTACGAGTATGATCGCGTTTATGATCCAGTAAGGAAGTACAATGTTCCCAAGAGAGCTGTGATCGGGAAGCTTTCACCTGACAATGAAAGGAAAATGTACCCCAACGGGAATTTCCTGAAGTACTTTCCTACTGCCGAGCTGTCACATATCAACCGTGACGTCTCCAGGAGCTGCTGCCTGAGAATCGGGTCCTGGCTGGTTTTAAGGGACATTATCAGGCATTACGGACTGAATAATCTTGTAGAGGATATTATCGGACGGGATGCCGGGCTGTTTCTGGATCTTGCTGCATATTCTATTGTCAGCGAGAACAATGCCGGTCAGTACTATCCTGATTATGCCTATAATCATTCCCTGTTTACTCAGGATATGAAAATCTACAGCGATTCAAAGGTGTCTGAGTTCCTTTCCACCATGCCTGAGTGGTGCAGTGTTGATTTCCTTGACAGATGGAATGAAAAACGGGATCACAGAGAGAAAATCTATATCTCCTATGATTCCACCAACAAGGATTGTCAGGCCGGCGATATTGAAATGATTGAGTACGGCCATTCCAAAAGCGGTAAAGGCCTTCCTGTATTCAATTTTTCTGTCGCCTACGATAAGACCAACAGGGTTCCGCTCTTTTATGAGGCATATCCCGGCAGCATCGTGGATGTTTCACAGCTGCAGTATATGCTGGAGAAGGCGAAAAGCTATGGATACCGTCGCTGTGGCTTCATTCTTGATCGAGGGTACTTCAGTAAGGCCAATATTCAGTACATGGATTCCTGCGGCTATGAATTCATCATCATGGTCAAAGGGAAGAAAAAGCTTGTATCAGAGCTTGTGCTGCAGCACAAGGGAAGCTTCGAGGTTGACCGAAGCTGTTTCATCAAGGGGCACAGGATCTATGGAAAGACCGTCAAAGCTAAGCTGTTTGCTGATGATAAAAAGGGCCGGCATTTCCATCTCTTCCACTCTACAGCTCTCCAATATTCACAGAGAAGCTCCCTGGAACTCGAGCTTGAGAAGATGGGAAAGATGCTTGAAAAGTACCGTATGAAGCCTGTGAAGCTTCCTGATACGTATGAGCAATACTTTGAGCTCTATTACAATGAGAAAAACAAAGTTCTTGTTCACTGGAAAGAGAGAGCCGATGTAATCGAGCAGGAGCTTTCTCTTTGTGGTTACTTCTCTATTGTTACCTCAGAGAAGATGTCAGCCCAGGATGCTATGGATCTGTACAAGAGCAGAGATTCTTCTGAGAAACTCTTCAGGAGCGATAAGACGTTCCTTGGGAACAGAAGTCTCAGAACCTATTCACAGCAGTCAGCAGAAGCAAAGATTTTCATTGAATTCGTTGCACTCATCATCCGTAACCGGTTCTACACACTGCTCAAGGATGAGATGGACCGTATGAACAAGAAACCAAATTTCATGACTGTTCCTGCTGCATTGAAAGAATTGGACAAAATTGAAATGGTGAGGCAATATGATGGGGTGTATCGACTTGATCATGCCCTAACAAAGACTCAGAAGACGATTCTGAAAGCTTTTGGAATGGACAGTGATACTGTTCACACTGCAGCAGTAGCCATCAGTGAATCTCTTGGTGGCATAGCTGGAACTGCACCAGATGGAGGTGGAAAACATGGCAAGAACTAAGACAATGGCCTCCATTGATGCAAAAATCGTGAAGGCCCAGACAGCCGTTGAAAAGACGAAAGCCAGATATGATGCTGCGATTGCTGAACTTGAAACACTCTATGCTGAGAAAAGGGACCTTCAGGCGAAGGAACTTGCAGCTGCGATTGAGAAAAGTGGAAAGTCCTACGAGGATGTCCTGACTTTTGTTAAAAGCGGGAAGCGCTGAACGCTCGTTATTCACTTTGAGTAATAAAATTTCAGGAAGTTAAGGATAGTGCAACCACTTCCATATTAAATCAGGGTGTAGAGAGTAAGATGTTTTTGCCGGGGTGAAAAAAACTGATTGACTTTCACAAATCAAGGAGAAAAGATTCCCCCCTGACACAGGTAAATCTTATGGTTACCCCCATCAGATCAACTTAACTTCGTGTCCACTTAATTATTGGCCTCGACGATACGACCCGACCATGCAACCGGGGTAAACCCTTCCAATGACTGAATCGAACCCTGGTTTAACTAATCTATAAAAACATCACTCTCTACATTTGTATATCTGTTACAACCCTATGAGGGCTGAGAGAGAACTGAAACTGCTATACAAGAAGTTGCAAAAGATACTTACAACAGTAAAGATATTGTCATACAGTTTTTTGCAAAAATTCTTCCCACTGATTTATAATTTTTTCTTCCGAAAATCGTTCGACAACATCTCGAGCATTAGTGCCTAACTGTTCAGCATATTCATGATTTGAGAGCAACTGTTCCATTTTTCGAACTAAAGCGATAACATCACCACAAGATGTCAGCAATCCATCAACTCCGTCACGAATCAGTAATTTAGCCCCTCCAGAAGCAAAGTCTGTCGAGATACAAGGAAGTCCTAGCGCCATGGCTTCTATGAGTGCATTGGGAATTCCTTCTAAATCTGATGTGAGTATAAATATTGAAGCATCCTTAATTTTTTCTGAAATCGATTCAGTTTTCCCCATAAATATAATTCGGCTACAAGGATTTGCTCGATCACGTAACATGTCCTCATCTGGACCATCACCATAAAACTCCAGCCAATAATCCTGGTATCGATCTGCTATCATTTTAAATGCATCAATTAGCAAATCTTGCCTTTTATGTAAATTATATAATCTTCCAACGGACACAATTCTTTTTTGTACGTTAGTTCGTTTATTTATAATACCCGGTATAGTAACCGGATTAGCAATAATCGTCCCTCTCTTCTGTACTCTGGTGGGATAATATTTCATTACTTTTAATGTTTGAAACACATAAGCGTTTGCACGACAAAATATCCAGTGACTTAATATTTTTTGGAGATGTCTATACAACCCCTCTTCTTTAAAATAAGGATCACCTCGATTCGAGAAAATTAGCTTAGACGTTGATCCCCAACTACCTAACACTAGTCGAACCTGTGCTGCGGACGAGAAAGCAATTATTGCTTGAAATTTTTTTTTTTGGATATATCGTCGTAAGGCTATAGAGCTTCTAAAAATATTAAATATATGACCTCCTGTAGTTTCAAGCGGAAGATGAACATAATGAAATATACTATTATCATTCTCAAGCCATTTCTCTCGAAAAGTAAGTATAGTAACCTCATGCTTTCGTCTAGCCATATTCTCAGCTACACAAAGAAACATCTTAGCAAGTCCTCCGTAATTAACTGCTGGAATTACAAAAAGTAGTCTCATTATGACCTCAATCTTAATAACTTCATGGTGAAATTCAAACCAAGCATTTTTTGGCAAATGTTGATGAGTAGTACTCGAGGATGCTTTCCATAAGAGAGAACCCTAATCAACTCTTTTATATATTTATAATGTAAAGCAACATTGTTTTCACTTTTAGCGACTAGAAAAATGTAAGAGCATAATTGATATGCGATAAACCCCATAAGGTACTTATAATAGTTCTCATTATTAACAGTCTCAGCAAATTCAAGACAACTAGAAATTGCATAATGTAAATCATCTAGTTGCTTCATTGTCGCTATGTTGCTGATTGAATCAACTCTTTTGCGGTAAACATAGTAGGGGGTTGTATAGATGTCCAAGGATTCTGCTTCTATAAGAATCCGTAACGACCAAAGTAGGTCTTCAGCAGTCCTACCTTCTGTGAATCTTAAATTAATTCTTTGTATCAAATCTCTTTTAACGATATACCTAGGAATACCTACGTGAAGACCATTTCCCTTAATTAAGGCCTTTAATGCTTTGCCCTTCTGTTGAAATACAACATTCTCCCTTCTACAAGTAACTAAATGTGGAAGGTATAACTCCTTCTGAGGGAAATATCGAATGGCAGTCGCATAAAGTACATCGGCATTACTTTCTACTAATAAGTTGTGAATGTCTTCCAGAACATGATCTGAAATCCAAAAATCATCACTGTCAAGAAGAATCAGATAATCTCCACGCATCTTAGATAATCCTACGTTTCGTGCTGAGGATGCTCCACCATTTCTTTTCCCAAGCACAGTAAAATTATCATTTTCCTTGCAATAATCCTCACAAATCTTTAGACTTTCATCATTAGAACCGTCATCTACAGCGATGACCTCAAAATCCTGGAAACTCTGAGAAAACACACTATCTAGACATTGGTGTATATAAGCAGAAGCATTATATACTGGGATAATTATGCTAAAAAACATGACTTAACCTTTTCATAAGAATAACTTTCGATATTGCATGCGATTTTTTTGACTGTTGTAAAGCATTTTAAAAGAATTCCAGTTAAATCGTTTAATATACCAGACAAGATTCCGTTGTTGTTTTCTCGAAGCTATATAATTTTCAAGCATTTTTTTTCTTATGGTCAAATAAATTTCTTTTTCCATACTTAAGCCCTCACAATATTCATTAAATCTAGAGTATACTCCATTATCAAATAAAACTAATGAGTTTTCTTTTTGAACGACAGGTATTGGCTCAATTTTTTTCAGATTTGCCTGTTGTATTTCCAAAGCAAGTATTAACCCCTCATTGTTATCCGTACTCTGTCTAATCAGAGGGTCTGGTGACTTTTCCGTGTACACATCATCAAAACAGAAATTCCCGAGGCTATAGAAATGATAATTCATTTTATATTTCTCCATACCCTGAACTACATGTGGATGATGACCATATAATAAATATGGAATGCTATAATTTGTTATTTTTCGTGCCATTAATATATGATCGAAATTTGGATAATGTACATGTTCTTCTCCCATATGCATACTTGCTATACTGAAATAACCTTTCTTCATATTCTCTCGAAGTTCCTTCTCAACTTGAGTTGGATTCAATACATGAACACCCTTACCAATATTTTTCTTCTGATATCCTAGAGCGTTTGTTGAGTAACAGCAGAATCCTGATATCGCGACTTGTGAGTCTCCTGCTTGTATATAGGATTGACAACCATCAACACCAAAATACTCAATCTTATTCTCCTTCAGAATCTTGAGAGTAATATCTAAACCCCGTCGACCATAATCGTACATGTGATTATTAGCAAGATTCACATGTGAAATATTTAGATATTTTAATAATTTAATATTATCAGGTAAAGAGCTTATATGAGCTGATTTTCCTAAACAAGGTTGACAATTTTTATCAATAAATGGCGTTTCAAAATTTCCAATAACGTAATCAAAACTTTCAAGAAATTTTGCTACTTCTTTAAAATAATCAAACACATTGGGATTACTCAAGGAATATTTACCATAGAGTGCAATATCACCTAAAAGTGCAATTCTCATACTTCTTTCCATCTAATAGATTAGCAATTACTTCTTGAGGGACATTTAAAGCCTCTCCATGCCATACATGAGCTCGATCAAAGTATCCTTCAGCACCTAAAATTGCGGTATAATCAAATCCGTAGCACATCTCAATAATCTTACCCTTGTTGTCGTTAAAATCCACAACATAGTCAAATCCAACACATTGGAGTCCTAGTTTATCTGCTGCATTATAAGCAGAATCAATTATTTGTTCAGTCATAATTTCTCGGTTATAATTGAATGAACCTCCCCCTGAAGCTCGAAAATCACCTTTCCTTATATCCCTACACAAGAAACTAAGCTTATCATCAACAACTGCAACCTTAATATCAAATCCATCATTGGGGATAAATTCTTGGAAATAACAATAGCCTTTTTCAATGGGCATCTTCTTAGCGTGCCTTCTAGTATTCAAAAATTCGGGAATCCGTTTTACCCTAGAAACTAATGTAGCTAAATCATGAGTAGACTGAATTTTTGAATAGGTCTTGTACAATAAACTAGGAGAAGGGTCATATCCCCTAGAAAACATTCGTTTAGCATATTTAATTGCCATTTGCTTAGTTCTCAGCATTTTTACATTGCTCGACCCAGATCCACAACGCAACTTGCCTACCAATGGATATTTTGCTTCTTTCTCAAGCCATTTTATACATTCTGCCTCTAAATAAAAAACCCAGCTATTAGGGATATCAGCATTTATTGATTGCAAAGCATACATTTCAGCTATTTTATCATCGAAATGCCATCCAGTATTATGATTAGGAAATACTTTAAGACCTTTCTTCTCAGCTATTAATAAGATATTTCTTGCTTCTAACAAATCTGAAATAACATAATTGGAATAGTTCCATAGCAATACAGAATAAGAATCAAGTTTCTCAATAATATCATATTGATAACAATCAACTATTTCAAAAGGAATATTATTATCCTCACAATATTTTATCCAAACAGGAGTCCAGGACGTTGAATGGTTAAAAATCTTGTCGTTTTTGCATATCGCAACAGGCTTCATTTAGTTTCTTCCTCACTATACCACCCAACCGCTTCCCCAATCCCCATCTCAAAGCTCCACTTCCCCTCATAGCCAATTAGCTGTTGCGCCTTGGTGATATCGGCGTTCGAATGCCTGATATCCCCAACCCGCTCCGGAACATAGATGGGCTGCATGGCCTTTCCTAGAGCCTCGGCAAGGGTCCAATAAATATCGATGAGATATTCCCTTCCCCCGTGGGCAATATTATATACTTGTCCAGCGGCAGCCTTTGGGGCAAGGCACGACTTCAAGTTCGCTTCAATTACATTCTCTATGTAAGTAAAGTCCCTGCTCTGCTTTCCATCACCGTAGATAACAGGAATTTCGTCATTTAAGAGCATCTTGATCCACTTAGGTATTACTGCGGCATAAGCCCCATCAGGGTTCTGCCGTCTGCCGAATACATTGAAATAACGTAGGCCATAGGTTTCCAAGCCATAAAGGTTGAAGTAGAGCCGCCCATACTCCTCATTGGTTCTCTTGGTGAGCGCATATGGTGAGAGGAGGGTCCCTTCCCGTCCTTCCTTCTTGGGAAGGTTTGGCTCATCTCCATACACGGAGCTTGAGGAAGCATAGACAAATTTCTTCACCTTGTTTTGTCTGGAAGCTTCCATCATGTTCAGGGTACCCATTACGTTGTTCTGCTCATAGAACAGGGGCATCTCGATGCTACGGGGAACGCTTCCCCAAGCTGCTTGATGTAGAACGTAGTCAACCCCCTCGGTGGCACGCAGGCAGGTCTGATAGTCGATGATGTCTCCCTTAATAAAGGTGAACCTTGGGTGCGTCAGGAAGGGTTCGATATTCTTCAGGAAACCATTGGACAGATTGTCCAAGCACCGGACCGTATAACCTATCTCCAACACAGCTTCGCAGAGGTTGGATCCAATGAAGCCCGCACCACCAGTAATCAGGAATATAGAGTCTTCAGGAAAAACCAATTCTCGATAATCCATCCTACAAGCTCCAGTACCGGTATCCGGCTTCCACGATTTGCCTGCCGTCGAGGATCGACTTTACATCCATGATCACTTTCTCGTTATTGGGCACAGTCTTGAACAGCCGGTCGATTTCTAGGATACCCATCTGGCTGAACACTTCGTGCGATACAGCAATCACTAGGGCATCCACATTGGAGATGGCCTCAAATGGCACGAAGGTGATGCCATAGAGTTTCTTCGCCTCTTCGGCATCGGCCACGGGATCACAGACCTGAGCTTCGATGCCATATTCCCTGAGCTCGGTGATGATGTCGATGACCTTGGTGTTGCGGGTATCGGGGCAGTTTTCCTTGAAGGTGAATCCAAGGACTACGACCTTGGCTCCTTTGACCTGCGATCCCACGGCTATGAGATTCTTCACCACATGCTCGGCCACATGCTTGCCCATGGCATCGTTGATCCGCCTGCCTGCAAGTATGATCTGTGAGTGGTAACCCAACTGTTCGGCCTTGTAGGTCAAATAATAGGGATCAACGCCGATACAGTGCCCTCCCACCAGGCCGGGGAAGAACTTGAGGAAATTCCATTTCGTGGAGGCAGCTTCTAATACTTCCTTCGTGCTGATACCCATCTTGTTGAAGATGATGGACAGCTCGTTCATAAAAGCGATGTTGATATCCCGCTGGCTGTTCTCAATCACCTTGGCAGCCTCTGCCACTTTGATGGATGAGGCTCTGTAGACTCCCGCCTCCACCACCAGCTCATAGACTTTCGCAATCGTATCGAGAGTCTTCTGGTCCATGCTGGAGACGATCTTCGTGATGGTTTCCAGGCGGTGGACTTTATCCCCTGGGTTGATCCGCTCAGGAGAGTAGCCGACGAAGAAATCGACCCCGCAGCTCATCCTCGATTCTTCTTCCAAAATGGGAACACAGATATCCTCGGTGACTCCGGGATAGACGGTTGACTCAAAGACGACAATCGATCCTTGCGAAAGATTCCTGCCCAGAATACGAGAAGCACCCTTGATGGGAGAGAGATCAGGAGTATGATCAGCATGCACGGGAGTGGGGACTGCAACGATGTGGAATGACGCATCGCGGAGCCGCTTCTCTTCGAAAGTGAATTCAACTGTCGTAGACTTGATCACTTCATCCCCCACTTCCCGGGTGGGGTCAAAACCAGCCTGATACAAATCTATCTTTTCCTTGCTGATATCGAAACCAATAACAGAAACTTTCTTCGCGAAGGCCACAGCTATGGGCATGCCTACGTAACCAAGACCGATCAACGATAATTTTTTCTTACCTTCGCGCAACTGCTCAATCATTTCTTCTTATCCTTCTTATCATTTTCTTCAAGGATGTTTTCAATTTCTCTCATATAGAAATCTACCACAATCTGACGATTAAACTCCCGCTCCATCTTTTTCCTTCCAGCTAGTCCCATTTCAGCTTTCTGCTCATGAGATAAAGCAATGAATCGTTCAATGGCTTGAATGAGAGAATCCACAGAACGAGGTTCAAATCCAAAACCAGAGATTCCTTCATCGAAGGTTTCACGACAACCTGGTACATTCGAAGCAAGAACAGGACGGCCACAAGCAGCTGCCTCGAGAAGAACATTAGCCATTCCTTCATGATATGATGGCAATACTGTACAGTGCGTCTTCTTATGAATTTCCCTCACATCTTTCACCATTCCATGGTACTGAACGATTCCCTGTTTTTGCAGTTTATGGAGAATACCCTCATAGGATTCTTCGCAGAATCCACAGATATGGAAATGGGTATTCGGATACTTCGATTTAATGACCCTTGCCATCTCAAGGAATTGATCTATACCCTTCTCTTTCATGATGCGAGAGATAAACACAAATTCAATTGAATTATCAGAAGAATACTCCAAAGGTTGGAACTTAGTTAAATTCACCCCTGATCCAGGCAATAAACCTTGTTCCCCCATTGCGATTCGTTTCTTCTCAAAGAAGGCTTGGTTTTCTTTGTTTTGAAAAAAGACTTTCTGTGCATTCCTCAACGCATGCTTGTAAAGAAAGCTAGTAAAAGATTGAAGAAACCCCGCCTTCTCTACTGCAGTACCAAGCCCGGTTATATTAGCAATATAGGGGATCTTTTGCATTCTACATGCAATCCCCCCATAGATATTGGGTTTAATAGTGTAAGTTAATACAACGCTTGGAGAGTATTGTTTCAATATCTTTCTATAATGCATAAGTAGCTTCATATCTTGAAGAATACTTACGCCATGTCTATCCATTGTTGTATGAATTGAAATACAACCCAGTTCTTCCAATCCTTTGATTCTCTCCCCATATGGAGAAGAAATCAGCACTTCATAGCCATCTTCTAGCAATCGCTCAACAAGTTCCAGCCGGAAGTTATAGATAACAACCTCATGATTGACTAAAAAGAGAACTCGTCGATTCATGCATTAATCACTTTGGTTATTGAAGAATCAAAATCTACAAGACGATGAGCATAATTACAGGAGTCTGAAATATCCTTTTCATATGTCAAGCTACCAAAAAGCTTATTTAACCTAGGAACAAACAACGACCCTAACACCACAAACGGATTCAACATCCTTGTAATCCATATCCTATGGCCAGACTCTTTGACTACCTGTCTCACCACTTCACAAGTATCTACATACTCATCATTCTGAGGAAAGAAGGTCCCTTCTGCTTGATTTTCAATAATCAACCGCACAAACTCACACAAATTATCAATATAGAGCATGCTTCTCTGGTTGTGATAGGCAGGAAAAATTGGTGTTCTCTTTGCTAAGGTAATAAGCTTTGGGAAGTTTCCTTTGGATCCTGGACCATATATCATAGGAGGACGAAGAATCACAACTTTAAAATCTTTGGTTTCCAGCTTCTTAATGCCAATCTCTGCCTGAAGCTTGCTGTTACCATAAAATCCGTTGGGTTTCGGTTCTGTCTCTCTGGTGATGACGACAGGCTTGAGTGACTTGCTTTCACCATAGACAATTATGCTGCTCATGAAAATAAACTGCTTTACACCACACTGCTTGGCATGCTCGGCAGTTTCAATAGTTAAGTCAGTGTTCACCTTGTAGTACAAGGCTTCCATATTCTTTTTGGCATTCACATGCGCGATCCCAGCAACATGAAACACGACATCATAGCCAGAGAAATCTTTCTTTCTCCAGGATCCATCAATCATGTCGATGGTATCGACATGATACTTATCCGGCTCCCGCATGAGCCTACGTTCCACGTTGGTTCCTACGTAGCTATTAGCTCCAGTGATGAGAATTTGTATCATTCAAATGTTACCTATAGAATGAAAAATCTAATACCAGATTATCTGGAAATAAGTTCAATTTTGACTGCTGAATAGAATTACGATATCCCTCAAGCTTTAGCTTCTGTGTCAGTAATACAACATCACGATCATTCAATAACGGATTAAGAATAATTTCTTCTACTACCTCATTCATATCAACTCTAAAGGAATCGTAATCAGCCCCTGAAGTTTCTCCATCGATATCATAATAGACAAATCTTATTTCATTTTCATCTCGATGCTCATCAGTCTTTCTAAATAATGATGAAATTAGCTTGTCGTGGAGACTTCCTCCCATCCCATACTCAGAAAAACTACAATTCTTCACCTCATTAAGATACTCTTCTCGTTTTGAGTAAACTACCTTTGAGGCATAAAATAAATTATAAAAACCCTCTTTGTTAAAATCGTAAAAGTATTTGAAAATACTTCTAGGTGTAGATTTAAGCCTTATCGACTTCACATTGCCATAACTATACCCATTCCATAGAAGTTCACTTTCAGGAGTCTCTGTCCAACACATAGCAAAAACTTTATTAAGCAGTCCTTCCATCGAAACAAATGATGTATCTGTCATTCTAGCAGGGCACTTATATAATAGGGCATCATAAGGATCTGGCCAATTTTTTGGTTTGGACATAGACAACTTGCTTACACTTAAATTATGCTCAAGGAAATCGTCAAACTTGAGAAATCGGTAGATTGGTCTATCCAAATCTAAACCATTAAAACAATTTACTTGAATATATTGCTCCATCTCCTCTGTGGTAGGATATCTATCCCCTTCTGTTGAATGGTTCATGCGAGCATTATCAAGCCTGTTAATTATTTCAATCCTATTGTCGTATACCATAAATCCACCACATTCTTTCTCTTAGTCATTCCCAGTCCCACCCTCTCTAACACCATCACTCTGAAGAACGGAAAAAATGGTATCAAAGAAACACTTGAGGTCCATTACAAGACCGAACTGCTTGACGTATTCACCATCAAGGCGAGCTTTCTCTCTGATTGGAAGCTCATCGCGTCCATTGATCTGCGCCCAGCCGGTCAGCCCTACAGGAATTTCATTCGCTCCATACTTGTCTCTCTCTTCAATAAGATCGTCTTGATTCCAGAGAGCTGGTCTTGGACCTATAACTGACATTTGTCCAACAATGATATTCCATATCTGAGGAAGCTCATCCAAACTGGTCTTTCGAAGGAATTTGCCGACTTTAGTAATGTATTGATCAGGATTCTTTAGTTGATGAGTAGGAATATCCTTGGGGGTGTCAATTCGCATGGTCCTAAACTTGAGAATATTGAAATGCGTCTTATGGATACCAACACGTTTCTGCTTGAAGAGGACAGGTCCTTTGGAGTCAAGCTTAATAGCAATGATAAGAATCAGGAATAATGGTGAGAGGACAATTAAAGCCAATAGAGAACAGATAAAATCAAGGGCTCGTTTAACACATAAATAGACTGGAGAAATTCCTTTTCTATTGTGGTCTTTCAACTCTTCAGATTTCAAAGCTTCAGTACCCATACGTGCTCACTTCTTTTCATCACAACAGATTGGAAAAAGAACTCACCACTCCCATCCTATGTTCATAAGTTCCCCACCACCTATTTCAACTCTGCGCCTAAATCTTGGTGTGGCTAACCTCTTCTGCAATCTCACACCAAGTTTTAGCTCTTCTAGCCTCATATCCCAAAACCCCTTGATTCCTGCATATGTATGCAGCTTTCGAGCCCCCAGACCCTATTCCCGTATAGCTATCACTTGTCCTATTCTTCAAAACGACTAAGGATAGTATGTTGGTGTTGGGAGTGGATGACTGATACAGGACTTCTGAAAGGTATCGGGCTTTTTCTCTGATGTCTGTTGCGTTCTGGGTATGATTGATGCCGGGATAGTCGTTGTTGCTGTAGGTGTCTTTTCTATTCGTCAGATGATGATTCTCTGCATGATATTCTCACACGTGATATGGGCTGTCTTCAGCTGCTTCTCACTCAGGGCGTTCCAGGTGATGACCAGTGGAGTATCCTGCTGGTCGTGTGCTCTTCTGAGGTCTTCGAACCTGGTGAAAATTCTGTGGTGGCTAATGCTAAACTCTTCGGTCATGAGGGTGGTGATCAGCTTTCTGGTCTCATCATCCGGTCCGTAGAAGAGGATGGTGTCTCTGTTGTCTTCGGTGATCAGTCCCTCGAGTGCTCTCTGGATGGAGAGCTGGAGGCTCATCACTTCCTTGTAGGTGCGTGCTATGTAGCGGCTGGTACGATCTATCTTGTCTGCGATACCTTCGGGGGTGAGGAAGTACTTGATGGAGTGGCTCGATAAGTGAACTACTTTGATGAACCCTTTCTTCGTCAGGCGCTTGATAATGAGGTTGATCGCACCGAGGGACAGTCCTACCTTCTCAGAGAGTTCTCTCTGGGTGGCATCCTCGTTGAGATGGATGGAATTGAGTATATCAAGTTCATGTTGTTCTGTGTGACTGTTCATGGTTTTGTGTAGGGTGCATCTTCTCAGGTCTGTGAGACGATGAAGGGTATTCCGGTGGAGGGACGGCTACGCCGCAGCAGCACGAATTTTCGTGTGCTGAGATGGCACGTTTTCAACCCGGAACACCGGTTGCCGAAACAGACTCGGTGCACGTTTTTCACTTACAAGAGTGAACTCCTGCATATGAAAAAATCATGTCCTTCCTGGCACCACAGGTTCTATCAATCTTCAGTCACATGAGTGATGCCTCGTTCATAACCTGAACACCATGGTAGCACCTGAGGCGGCTAAATTCAATATTCTTTTGTGAGAATGTTGTAAAAATACAGCATCGTTTATGTCAGACTTGATTTTCTCCACTAGCATCTATTGCTACTATAGTGAGATATCTTTCTTTACTCTGAAGTTATTCTAGAGACGTTTTTTTCTTGGGGAAAATCAGCAGGTGAAATGGTATCGTTTTCATGCAACACACCCACCGGCTGAGATGCCGGCGGGATGTTTCTTTGTGGGCTGACTACCCCCTTGTCGAAGAGAAGGAGAGGGTATCCCCCTGTGCTGTGATGTGAAGGGTGTCGTTCGCCTGGACCTCGCCCTTGAGGATAAGCTGGGCGACTTCGTTCTCCACTTCGCTCTGGATGGCCCGTTTGATCGGTCGTGCTCCGAAGTCGGGTGAGTAGCCTGCCTTCGTGATATACTCTACTGCTTCCGGCGTGAAGGTAAGAGTGATGCCTTTTTTTGCCAGACGCTGGCTGAGAAGTCGGAGCTGAAGGGTCACTATTCTGGTGAGGTGCTCTCTCTCGAGGCGGTGGAAGACTATTGTTTCATCGATACGGTTGATGAACTCGGGGCGGAAGGATCTGCGGATCACCTCCTCCACCTTTGCCTTGCTCTCTTCGAAAGAGTCGCTTGTGGTGAGGTATTCACTACCCAGGTTGCTGGTCATGATGATAACCGCATTGGTGAAGTCCACGATTCTTCCCTGACCGTCGGTGAGGCGGCCGTCGTCCAGTACCTGGAGGAGGATGTTGAACACGTCAGGATGTGCCTTCTCTACTTCATCGAAGAGAATGACCGAGTAGGGCCTCCGTCTGACGACCTCGGTGAGCTGTCCTCCCTGGTCGTAGCCGACGTAGCCCGGAGGTGCTCCGATAAGGCGGCTTACAGAGAACTTCTCCATATACTCACTCATGTCGATCCGGGTGAGAGCCTTCTCGTCATCGAAGAGGAAGGAGGCAAGGACCTTGGCAAGCTCGGTCTTTCCCACCCCGGTGGGGCCGGCGAAGAGGAAGGAGCCGAGCGGGCGCCGCTCGTCGCCGATACCGGCTTTGTTGCGCCTGATAGCGTTACTCACCGCGCGGATCGCGTCGCTCTGGCCGATAACACGCTCAGCCAGGATCTCTTCGAGCCGGGTATACTTCTCCATCTCACTGGCCATCATCTTGGAAACAGGTATTCCCGTCCATCTGGAAACGATGCGGGCGATGTCATCCTCGGTGACCTCCTCTCTGAGGAGCTGGCTGCGCTCCTGGAGGTTGGAGAGGCTTACGGTTTTCTCCTGGATCTCCTGTTCAAGGCGGGGGATGATGCCGTGCTTGATCTCAGCAGCACGGGCAAGGTTCCCTTCCCGCTCTCTCTGCACTTCCTCGCTCTTGAGGTTTTCAAGCTCGGCTTTCTTGTCACGGATGATCTGGATAGCGTTCTTCTCATTCTCCCACTGGAGGTGAAGGGTATCCCGTGAGTGAGAGAGCTCGGCGAGTTCTGCCCTGATCAGTTCCTTTCTTTTCTTTGATGCAGCATCACTCTCCTTCTCAAGCGCTCTGTCTTCAATTGTGAGCTGAAGGATACGTCGTTCGAGCTGGTCGAGTTCCATCGGCTGACTTTCGATCTCCATCTTCAGCTGGCTTGCAGCCTCATCGACGAGGTCGATCGCCTTATCGGGGAGGAAGCGGCTGGTGATATACCGGTCGCTTAAGGTGGCTGCGGCGACAAGGGCATTGTCTTCTATACGCACCCCGTGGTGCACCTCGTAGCGCTCCTTGATCCCTCTGAGAATGGCGATGGTATCCTCCAGGGTAGGTTCCTTCGTGAACACCGGCTGGAAGCGCCTTTCGAGCGCCTTGTCGGTCTCGATGTGCTTACGGTACTCATCGAGGGTCGTGGCTCCGATCGCACGGAGCTCTCCTCGTGCAAGGGCGGGCTTGAGGAGGTTGGAGGCATCGGTTGACCCTTCTGCGGCTCCTGCTCCCACCAGGGTGTGCAGTTCGTCGATGAAGAGAATGATCTGGCCGTTGCTGGACGTCACCTCCTGGATGACTGCCTTGAGACGCTCTTCGAACTCGCCGCGGAACTTTGCCCCTGCGATGAGGGCGCCGAGGTCAAGTGAGAGGAGTTTCTTGCTTGAGAGAGAGTCAGGGACATCACCGGATACGATCCTCTGGGCAAGACCCTCGACGATTGCAGTCTTGCCGACTCCCGGTTCACCGATCAGGACGGGGTTGTTTTTCGTCCGTCTGGAAAGCACCTGCATGACCCGCCTGATCTCTTCGTCCCGGCCGATTACCGGGTCGAGTTTCTGGTTGCGTGCCAGGAGGGTCATATCCTTGCAGTACTTCTCCAGAGCCTGATACTTCGCTTCAGGATTTTCATCGGTTACCCGGTTGTTTCCTCTGACACGCTTCAGCGCTTCGAGTACCGCATCCCGGGTGACGTTGTAGCGCTTCAGGATATCCTTCACTTTTCCTGAGACTTCAAGGAAGGCAAGCAGGAGGTGCTCGGCGCTGAGATACTCATCTTTGAATGCGGTCTTTTCTTCTTCAGCTCTGCTGAGGACGTCAAAGGCAGTCCTCGAGAGAGTTCTCCCTGAATTTCCATAAGCCTTCGGAAGCTTTTCAAGAGCCTGAGTCAGGTCTCTCTCCATTTCTCTTGTATTGACTGAGAGGTGATCCAGGAGCGGCGGAATAATCCCCTCCTCCTGAGTCAGGAGCGCGAGCATAAGGTGCTCAGGCTCTATCGTGGCGTGGCTATACCGTGAGGCAAGCGAATCGGCTGAGGAAATAGCCTCCCTCAGCTTCACTGTCATCTGTTCATAGTTCATAGCTGTTACTTCTCTACCCTGCGACCTGTCTATAAGATACTCACGGGAAGGGAAAACGGAAAGGTACCACACATATGTTTCGTGTGCGACTTCTTGAAAAGTCTGTTCTTGGGAGCGGACATGTCATACCCAAACTATCGTTGAAACAGTCGACGAAATTTTGCTAGGACTGATATCTGCGTTATCAAAGGTGCTGAATGATCTTAAAACATGTCATCAGTACCCAATTCCCCTCTTTCTAATGTCATTTATAAGACCATTGAGAGAAATTCGGCTACTTGGCCACTTACTTGGGTGTGTCCATAACAATTCCAATGACCATCTGATTCGCTTACCCGCCACGATTCAATATCATCTGAGCTTAGTTCAACATAATTAACTCCAAATTCAATTGCGTACTTTACAACACTTTCATCGATACCCGGATGAAAGACAAATGCGATTGAACTCATATCATAATTACTAACAATATATTGAAATAGATTTCTAATTATCTCTATGTTTTTCGATTGATTGGTATTAGACAAGGCAAAATCAGTTTCCTTATGATCTGTTACTTTATTCCGTTCCTCCACAAAAATCGGGTAATTCTTATACAAGTAGTACAATGTCTTAACCCTGTAGATCATCTCTTTTATTTTCTTATACTTTATCTGCCCCGCATGCTCTATACCTGTATCCAGATTAACTTGGTATCGATCGGAGTAGTATGTTAAATTTGATGCAGATTCTAGGAAATCGTTAGTGCTTACATAGATCAATTGATACTTTGGTTTTAACTCTTCAGATAAGAGACTAGCAATCTTTATGGCTTCTATCAGAGTGATACCCGACCTACCAGCTTCAAAAAATGAATACTGAGGATAATAATTCTTAAGCAGAGCGCCTTGATTGCAATCGATGGGATTCATCAGGTTCTCTATAAAAGAATCACCAACGATGGTAATAATATCGCCCTCAGTCTCAGCAACACCTATCCATCCATACTTGTTTGTTTCCCAGTGAAACCCGCTATATTGTCCTTTTTGCCCAGGCAAATACTTTTGAATCCCTGAATCATCTACTACTCGTTGAGGTATATCAGAAATAAGATTGAAAACCCGAATGGTTAATTCACTACTTACGAACAGGAATGTTAAAAACAAAATACTATGTAAAATAAACTTTTTCATGACTAGCCTTTAAAATTGGAAATAAATAAATTGTTGTTCAGAACCTCCGAACCCCACAATTGAAAATATGATCAACACATACACTAGGTAACGCAAAGCCTTGGGAATCAGCTCAACAATACGTGCAAAAGGAAATTCTCGATTTCTTCCAATCCATTCAATTATGATAAATCCCACTATGTTAAGAACAAGGAATAGGAAATCACTTCCAAAAGGTTCAAATCCCCTGCAGTCATACACAAAAAGAAGCCTTTGGATATACTGAAGCGCATGACCAACACTCTCTGCCCTAAAGAAAATCCATGCTACCACAGTCAGGGAGAAAGTTATTACTATTTGAGATAATTCTCTTAGGTTCGGCAACATTCTATCTTTCGCGACAATATCCATATTCGTTCGGTTTATACCTGCAAGCTGTAATGGGAGAAAATAGAGGGCATTAAGCGCACCCCAAACGATAAAGGTCCAGTTTGCACCATGCCAAAAGCCACTAACAATGAAGATGATGAACGTGTTTCTGATACTCATCAGTTTGCCACCTCTGCTTCCTCCAAGAGGTATGTAGAGGTAGTCTCTGAACCAAGTAGACAACGATATATGCCAACGTCTCCAGAACTCGGCTATATCTCTTGAGAAGTAGGGATAAGCGAAGTTCTTCATGAGGGAGAAGCCAAATAGTCTTGCGGTCCCAATTGCGATATCAGAATAGCCTGAAAAGTCTCCGTAAATCTGAAAGGTAAAGAATAGGGCACCAAGAAGTAGCGTGCTCCCTGAGTAGTCGGATGAATTATTGAAGATCATATTAGCATAAACGGCACAGTTGTCGGCGATGACTATCTTTTTGAATAAGCCCCAGAGAATCTGGCGCATCCCGTCAACTGCCTTATCGTATTCAAATATTCGCTTTTTATAGAACTGTGGAAGAAGATGAGTTGCCCGTTCGATAGGGCCTGCAACAAGCTGGGGAAAAAAGCTGACAAATGCAAGGAAGTCAACAAGGCGATCAGCGGGTTCTAGCCTTCTTCTGTAAACATCGATTGTATAGCTCAGGCTCTGGAAGGTATAGAAGCTGATTCCCACAGGGAGAATGATGTTCAGGCTGTTGCCTTGAATTTCTTGTCCGAAAAACCTAAAGGCTGCGATAAAATTTTCCTGAAAGAAATTGAAGTACTTAAAGAATGCCAGTATTCCTAGATCAACGACTATACTGATTGTCAGGAGAATTTTTCTCCTTCTCATGTCGTCAGTGACTGACAATCTTTTACTGATGAGGAAATCAAGAGACGAAGTGAATATGATGAGGAAGAGAAACCTATAGTCCCACCACCCATAGAATACGTAACTTGCTATGACGATAAGAAGGTTCTGAAGGCGTAGATTTTTTTGTGTGATGAACCAGTAGAGAAAAAACACTATTGGCAAGAAAACTGCAAAGTCAATCGAATTGAATAACATGTACTACCCTTCTATTAGATTTAGATCTCAGTATACCCTAATAGATACATCCTTGAAAATTAATCTTTCATGGAATCTTATCACGTAGTGTTGGCGTCGGGCGTAAACAACCACAAATAGTCGGATAGAAAGAACCAATAAAAGTCAGGTAAAAACAACCATAACGAAAGGGACATGAGACCCTATACTGGTGGATACCCAAATCTGCCAAGTAAAGGAGAAATCATGTCCCAAGAAATTACACAGGGCATACTATCACAAGCAGTGGAAGATGTTATAGCTATGTTCGGCAAAGTCGTTATTGCTGAGCTGGAGCGAAGGCTCCCACTTTCACGTCAGCAATTGAGGCGTCTACAGAAGAATGACTTCAAGCTCACGCCAAACGGGAATTCTGGAAAAGCGAAGAAAAACACGAAGATTTCGTCATTTTCAGGATTCATCAATTCAGAATATCTTGCCAAAGGGATCAAGAACTCGTCTGTCATTTTTGATGCAATACGAAAGAAGGGCTACAAAGGCGGTCAGACTGCTGTGAAGGATTACATCAGCAATCATCAGGATCTGATCCCTGCCCGCAGGGCCCTTGCGATAAGCACACCGAATCGTGGTCGTCGCTATGAAACCGGTCCCGGGGAAATGTTCCAAATGGACTGGGGCTTTATGAACGTTTGCGATGAATTCGGTAATAGCTGGCGGTGTGCATGCTTCGCTATGGTATGCCACCACTGCGGTCTCAGGTACGTGGAGTTCTTTCCTTCTGCCCGTCAGGAGAATCTATTCATAGGGATGACCCATGCCTTCATGGTCATGGGAGTCCCGAAGACAGTTTTAACCGACAATATGAAGAGTGTCGTTGTAAAAAGACTTGCTGACAAGACTCCGGTGTGGAATAAGGAGTATGAAGCTTTCCAGACCCTGCTGGGCTTCAAAACCAAGCTGTGTAAGGTCGCTCATCCATTTACCAAGGGTGCTGTCTTATTCATATCATCCAAAGATTTCGCATCTTTCCAAACATCGCCATTTCAGCCTGCCTGAGTTGCTTTTCCCTCGGGAAAGATGCGAATAATGTTTTGCTCACAGGCCGCAAAGTTGCGAGAGCAATTCCTTGTTGCTTTCCCAAACGGCTTCCTCCTGCATTTCAGGCGTTGTTGTCTCCACTTCGGCAATGGCCTGCCTGAGAAGATCCACATCACAAGAAGCATAGATATTATGAATAAAACCCATAATATCTAAAATGACAACTCGGTGCTTATGACCCAATGATGGCTGAAATCTGCATCCAGGACTTTTGGATACAGTTTACAGTTTACATAACGTGCAGATTTCTTTCTTTACAACAATCCTTCTCCCATACTAATGGCAGGAGATTATTTATGGAAAAAGAATTACAAGCACACGGCAACTTCGGGGAGCAGTATCAGAAATTGAATGCTCATCTGGTGGAACTCAACTATTCTCGGAGATCGCTCCGACGATATGATGAGTATTCAAGACGTATCGGAAAAACTCTTATGGAAGGAGATAAGAACAATTCAGAGTTCAGTAAAGACTCTTGCGATTGGTTGATACAGCAATATATAGGAAACGGTACATTCCAAGCTTTATCAAAATACTACAAAGCCGTCATACATTTTGCTCTGACGGTCTTCGAGTATTCCTCTACTGGGAGAATCTATCAATACACCCATCCCCGTGCCCCACAACCAGAAAGCCCTCTCAGCAATGATATCGAAGGATACTGCAAGAGTGATGCAGCGAAAGGACGGACTGAGAAAACACTACAAAAGAAACATTACTATCTCAAGATAATTGAAGGGTATTATTCCACCACCAAGGCTTTTCAAAGATGGAGCCAGCTGGGGCGGACCGATGTGTTCGATTTCATCGAATCCATCGCATCTTGCTCACCTTCACAGATGTGCACCTATCTGGGCCTCCTGAAAGGATTCTTGTCATATCTCTATGATGAAGGCAGGATTGAAGAAAACCTGGCTGTCTTTGTTCCCCGCAGCAGTTATAAGGGAAATCCAGAAATCCCTTCTGTATACAGCACGGATGAGATCAAGCTGCTGCTCGATTCACTCAACCGTGCTAGCCCGCTAGGAAAACGAAATTATGCAATCATCCTCATCGCGGCACGGCTGGGGTTGAGGGCCAGCGACATAGCAAGGCTTGAATTCTCCTGTCTCATTTGGGAAAAGAGTTGCATATCTCTTATCCAGTACAAGACCAAGGAGCCATTGGTGTTGCCCCTGACCAATGAGATTGGCAGCGCTCTCATTGACTATCTGAAATATTCACGCCCAAAGAGTGATTCCCCTAGGGTCTTTCTCAAATTGAATGCACCATTCAAACCCATAGAGGATGCCTCAGTGTCTTCAGTCGTAAGCAGGGCATTCAAGAAGTCTGGCATCACCATTGCAAATCGCAAACATGGCTCCCATGCACTCAGGTTCAGTCTTGCAAAGCGTTTGCTTGATAGTAAGACACCCATTCCCATCATAGCGAAAATCTACGGCCATGTATCGACCCAGACAACGATGAAGTATCTTTCCATTGATGAAGAGGCACTCAAGCAATGTGCCCTCGAAGTCCCCCCCTATACGTTCAAGGAGGCGATAATATGATGGAATACCACAGCATATACGCCCCATTGCTGAACAGATATATCACCTTCAAGAGAAGTTTTGGGTTCAAATTCCGCGAAGAGTATGCATTAAAACTCATCGATGATTTTTTCTATGGTATTGATGCGAAGGAAATAGGAATAACCCGGGCCGAGGCTGAAAAGTATTGCCGGCAACACCCGAATGAATCTGAAGCCAACCATGCATCCAGGGTAAGCTGTATCCACAGGTTTTCGAAATTCCTAATGGATGTGGGATATACCTCGTTTATCCCAAGGAACATCAAATTTAGCTCCACCTTTACACCCAGGATTTTCACTCAGGATGAGATGGCGAGGATTTTTACTGCCACAGACAACCTGAAGTGCCCCAAAGGTTCCAATTATCACCACAAGGCCATGCCCATCATCACCCGCCTGTTGTATGCTACCGGGATGAGGGCGGGAGAAGTGGTTTCCCTCACGGTTGACGATATAAACCTTGGGATGGGGACTCTCTTGATTAGGGAACCAAAAAACGGGAAGAACCGAAAGATCCCTATATCAGATTCCATGTTGGAGATCCTCAAGGGATACGCGGCACGGTTCAATGTCGGCGCTTCGGCAAAGCAGCATTTTTTTAGAAGGCCAAACGGGCAATCTTGTAACCGCGACCTTATCTACAGGTTGTTCCGGAAAGTCCTGGAAGATGCTGGAATCCCCCACTTGGGAAGAGGCGGAGGACCGAGGCTCCATGAGTTGAGGCATACTTTTTCAGTTCACAGCTTCGCCTCAATGGCTGATTCAGGGCTTGACCTTTACTACAGCCTACCTTTGCTTTCTACGTATCTGGGGCATTCAAACCTGCAGGCTACTGAAGGCTATATCAGATTGACAGAGGAAATGTACCCCGGCATCATCGCAGACAGCAACAAGATTTCTCCGTCCATTTTCCCGGAGGTGTCCTATGAATAAGATGACACCAACCAATTTCCCTGTCTATCTCGATGCATTTCTGAACAAATATCTCTCTGAGGAAAGAAACTGCAGCGAGAATACATTCAAAAGTTACTGCGATACCTTTTCATTGTTGCTACTGTTCATCAGGGACAATGAGCATATCAACGCGGAAAGATTGACTCTTGAGGACCTCAACCACACCCTCATTGAAAGATTTCTTACTTACATTGAACAGGAGAGAGAATGTTCAATTTCGACACGTAACGTGAGACTTGCCGCGATACATTCCTTTTTCAGGTATATTCAGTATGAACACCCGGGGTTCCTGCTGGAATGGCAAAAAATACTAGGAATCCCCTTCAAAAAGACACCTCACAGAATAATGAATTACCTCACTTCTGAAGGGATGCGTGTGCTTCTGAGTATGCCAGACCAACAATTGGCAATCGGACGACGGGATTTGGCACTGCTTTCGGTGATGTGTTCCACTGGTTGCAGGGTCCAGGAGCTTTGTGACCTTACTCCAGGCTCATTGCGATTGGCCAAACCATACCTCATAAAGGTAATTGGGAAAGGGAATAAAGCCAGACAGGTCCCTTTACGAGACGATATGGTCATTCTCTTGAAGGGCTACATGGACGAACATAGGTTGCTTGAGATATCTGCAAACAGATATCCATTGTTTCCAAACAAGCATGGTAATAAGCTAACCCGACAGGCTGTAACAAAAATCCTTGATAAGCATATCTCAGTCGCCAGAATAAAAAGGCCAGACCTTTTCCCTGACGTCTTCTCACCACATTGTCTGCGACATTCGGTCGCCATGGCATTGCTTCAGACAGGGGTCCCTCTCATCTACATCCGAGATCTTCTAGGCCACGTTTCCATAAGGACCACCGAGGAATATCTGCGAAACGAGTCGAAACAAAGCCGTGAAGCTTTGGAAAAGGCTTTTCAAAATGTTGTTCCAAGTTTGGAAAAAGAGAATCCATGGGAGAGGAACCAAGGAGTCATAGCATGGCTAAATGATTTCAAGAGAGCAAGAAGTACATAATGTAAACTGATAACTGCATCCAAAGGTCCAGGATGCAGTTATCAGCCACTAATGGGTCATAAGCACCGAGTTGTCATTTTAGATATTGGTAGTCTCGAGGTTCATATGTCCCAAAAATCTCCCAATGAGCGGCAGTGGCATCCTTGCCCTAAGAAGATGGGTTGCTCGGGTATGACGGAACATATGGGGAGTTACCCTCGCTGGGACCAAGGGACTCTCCCTGCGTGCTTCAGAAGCGTACTTGCGTACTATTCGTTCAACATTGCCGATGGACATCCGGTTCTTGGTTTCATGAATGACGGTATAGAATACAAAATCATCACTGCATCTCTCATCTAGAGGATGGAAAAATGACAAGTACCGGGCAATCATGGAGGAAGATTTGTCTCCGAGCGGGACCTCCCGTGTCTTGCCACCCTTCCCATGCAAGCGGATGCTCGAACCAGAGCTGAACAGGTTCAAATCATGGATCTGGAGATTCAGCATCTCAGAAACACGGGCTCCACTCTCATACATAAGAACCATCAGCGTGGTGTCCCGGAACCCTAGCCGCGTGTCCTTTGGTTGCTTGAGGATAGCCTCGAGAGCTTCTTCCCTCAGCCAGCCGACCATCGGCTTCTCTGCCGTCACCATCGGGATGGAAAGGATTGAAGATCCCCACTTCGCCATTTCGAAATCCTGTTCGATGACATACTTCACATAACTCTTCAGGCATGCCAGACGCTGGTTTCTTGTCGACTTCTTGCACCCCCGTGAATCAATCCAGTTCAGGAAACCGAGGGTGAACTCCTTGGTGGCCTGCCTGAAAGTCATCCTATAGAAACTACGGTCAGTGGTTGTCTCGATGTAGTCCCTCAACAGCCTCAAGCAGTTTCTGTATGAGGCCACCGTATTCATGCTCCTCCCAAGCTGTTGTGGAAGATAATCCGTAAGAAACTCATTTGAGTATGAGAACAAAGGTTTTTCAAGGGGGTCATTCTGTTTGCCCATGGCCCACCTCCGGATATAGTTTCTCAAAGGTCTTCATGGAATGGCGAATCTGGGGGAATGCAGAATCCACGAGGTGCACATACAGATACGTTTCTTCCAACTTCGAATGGCCCAGAAAAGCGGATAGATACGGCAACCAATATTCATAATCGACTTGTTGCTCATACCACTGCTCCAGCTTGCGAACCACAGCGGTATGACGGAAACAGTGAATCGTAGGCTTCTTGTCCACATCCTGCGCGTAGCCGGTCCCTTCCCATGCCCTGTTGAATATCCTACACAGCCCCGTATCGCTGACCTTGGCCCCAAGGACGTCGGAAATGAAGAAGTATGTCCTGTCAGGGACTGTATGCCGTAGTTCTCGGTCATACAGGAGGGCAAGTTCTCTCAAGTCCTCAGGCATTGTCAGTACTCGGTCCTTGAGGCATTTGGCCTTCCTAAGTGTCACCGTTCCGGATGAAAGATCGATGTCCTTGCTTTGAAGGTCGATGGGCTCGTTGAGCCTAAGGCCAAGGCAATAGTAGAACCTGAATATGACAGGCGCTGTAAGGCGCATGTATGTAGAATTGAGAACCTGTTTGTCCAATGCATCGAAGAATGCCTCCACCTCTTCCTGGTGGAAGATGTGGGGCTTCTCGACTGTGGTTCCTTTTGCCTGGGGTATCAAGGTTGTCCCGTAACCACGACTTGCAAGGAAGAGAGAGAACTGGCGTATGATGGATACCCGTTTGTTACGATATCCAATGCTCTCGGTCGGTCTCTGGATCATCCATTGAAGGATGAGGTCCTTGTTGAGCCTTGGCTCAGGTTCCTCCCGGTCCGAGCACATCAGATCGAAATATTTGAGGATCTTTCTTTCTGAGTCATACTTGTACCCGGATGCCCGCTTGTCATCCACAAACGAATCGAGCAAGGATGCGAAGATGCTTCTGAACTGAAAGTTCTCTGCAGGGTGCGCCTCCTTCAGTCTGGTAGGGGGAATGGCAACGCTCCAACCTTTGGCTGTTCTCAGATAGATGCACAATTGCCTGACAGTGTACCGATAATCCTTCGCATGCGGGGCTGTGAAACGTGAGATATGCCAATCATGGATAATCTTGGGGGTTATGTCCTCTGGTGTCCCAACCTGGTGTTCCAGGCAGTACCGGTCGAATGACTTCAATGCAAAGGTCTCGCCCTTGAATGCCTTTCCCTCTTTCCTCTTTGCTGCTATGAGCTCCCCTATTGCTGGAGCAAGGAAGCTCTTGCAAATGTAGGCACCCTCTGCCTCATTGGGGACAATTGTACTGCCTGGGTTGAGGGTGTTGAGATACAACGAGAAACCTCTGACCACACATCGGGTCCCACATCTGGAAACAGGTGGGTAGATTTCGATGGACTCAAGCCAATCGTTGATGAATTGCTTTGTGAGTACCGGCTCCACTAGCTCTTTTTGCTGGCAATATTGATCGAACCTTGCCATATCCCAGGAACCATGTACGAATCCAATACCACCATCCTGTTTCATCCTGATATATTCCATGATGAATGGCCCGAATATACTATGATATCCCTTTGAATAGATTCTGGTTGCTTTCATCGGAACACCTCCGGCAACCCTATCGAACCCAGAGGTATGGAGCAGGCCCTCATCCGCTCGTGGTCAGTATTGAGATATGGGTCGAGCCAGTCGGATCCGGCGTGGCCAAGAACACCAGAAATCATATCGTGGTGCACATTGCATCTAAGCAAGTCCGCTGCCAATGTCTTGCGCATGATATGCATGCCGGATGGTTGACCGGGATGCTGTTCGTGGATTAGTTGCCCGGCTGCAGCAAAGCAGGATGAGCTTGCTTTCAGTCTTCCAAACGGAAATCGATGGGAGACAAATACATTAGGCACTGAAGATTCTGGGCGATGATGCAGCACATAGTCGGCAATTGCGTTGCCAACGACGGGGATGAGCGGAAGAACCATTTCCCTGCCGGTTTTCTGCTGGATGAGCCTTATTGAGTTCTCCGCCCATGAAATATCCGATGTTCTGAGGTTGATGATGTCAATCGACCGCAAGCCAAGATATAGCGCAAGGGTGGCCATCGCATAGTTCCGATTGGCCATGCTGCTTTCTGAATTCCGTGCAGCGTACACCTCCCTCTTTTGTTCCTCCGAGAGGATGGAGATTGCATTCACCGGTATCCGATATCTCGTCTTGATGGCATATTCAAGATTCCCATCGACAAGATTCTTCTGTTGGAGGTGACGGATGAACATTCTGATCCTGTATTGGTATGCACGTTTCCCGTTGTTCTTCTCATGACCCGCAGCTTCCTGTTCATATCTGATGCATAATTGGAATGTAAGATCTTCAGGTTTCTTGCACCCATTCTCTTCGAGGAATCTTATGAATTTCGTACAAGCTGCACGTGAGAATGTTATTGTTGCACGAGCCCTGCCTTCACGTTTCAACTCCAGAAGATACTCTGTAAGTATATGTTCCCACCTGTAGGTGGAAGGAGTCGACGGCACTCGTAGCAGGTAATATACTTTGCCGTATTGCATGGTCCCAGTTCTTACCACATCCAGGATGAGATGGACAGCATGGTTATATCGTACAATTTGCAGGTACTCTCCGTCTTTCTCCTTCATCTTCAGGGTAAGCCAGTCCTGCAATGCTTCCTCTGAGTAGATCCTTCCTTTTTCTGGGAAGTATGCAAGCAGTTCCCTGCAGATATGCCCCATCGAGACCTGGGCAGTCTTTTTGTACCAAGTTCTGTAAAATGACATGATGTACTCGATTGCCTTTTTGAATTCCATATAAGCTCCTTCTGTATTGATACTTACAGAAGGCCATGGGGTTTTCCTTTTTGCAATCGTTTAGCAAAACGTTATTCGCATCTTTCCCCGAGGAAAAGCAACTCAGGCAGCCTGGAATGGCGATGTTTGGAAAGATGCGAAATCTTTGGATGATATGAATAAGACAGCTTATTTATACAGTCGAATAAGCTGTCGAGAGACTCGTACGCTATGTGAAGGAGAACTTCATCGTTGGAAGAACCTTCATCAACATAACTAATCTCAACAATGAAGCTCGAACTTGGTGCTACGAGAAGAACAGCACCGTCACCAGATCCCGGGATGTTGTCCCAATGGAACAACACTATAGCCATGAGAACTTTTCTCCTCTTCCTGAGGATAGTCGCCTGATTCCATACCTTGCTCCCATGAGGAAGATTTCCTGGGATGGGTATGTTAATTATGAAAACAGGCTCTATGGGGTTCCTCTTACCCATTCCGGAAAGACTGTAAGGGTTCAGAGAACTGGTGATGTACTCAGGATCCTTTCTCCTGAGACACACGATGAAATCTATGCCCACCGTGTGAATTGGTCGAAAAAACCGAATAGTTGCATCGGCCAGTGGTCAACTGAACCGGAAGAACAGCCTACGCAGAGAATAACTTCGACTCTTACTTTTGTTCCACCGAAGGATACAAGCAAAAGATTCGAGAGGTTCTCGATTCTGAAGGAGGATTCATACAATGACAAGTGATGAATTCCTCCTCAGATACCAGAAGCATATAGTGGATCTGCGGTTGCCATTCTCTCTAGATGATGTATTGGGGTGGATCCATGCTTCCGATGTTACACCATCAGAACTCAGTCTTCTGGACGGACTTTTTGCAGCAATGGTAGCGAAGAAGCACGAAACTGCAATAAGGACATTGAAGAAACTCTCGAGAATTCCTCAGAAGAGCCCTCTTATTTTCAACAACTTCAAGATGGATCTCCTCAATGAGAAGGCAAAGAGGCAGGTTCTTTCGTTGAAGAGCCTTTCTTTCCTCAGTTCGAAGAGAAACGTGATTATGATTGGCCCGACGGGAACTGGGAAAACACATCTCGCTATGGCCATCGGGAATGAATGCTGCAGCAACAAGATGAAGGCATACTTCATAAAGATGGATGAACTTAAAGATAAATTCCATGATGCCATCATCGGAGAGAAGACCGGGAAGCTTCTGAACGGGCTGTCCAAGTATTCCTGCCTCATTATTGATGAAGTTGGGTACTGTAAGTTCAATAGACCAGAGACTCTTCTGTTCTTCCAGCTGGTAGATCGTGTCAGCATGAAGGAAACCGGCAGCATCGTGTTGACCAGCAACAAAGATCTTTCTCAATGGCCCGAACTGTTTGATGAAGATGATGCTCTAGAGTGCACCATCGACAGGCTGTGGGATAAGGCCATCTGTATGACTTTCTCAGGACAGAGCCATCGAGGTTCTGACCGGGAACAGATTGAGTTAAACTTCGTAAAGTTTAGATAACAAGAAATCTTGGCAGATTTGGTTGTTTTATTTCGACTTTGGTTGAGTCCGACTCCTGATGGTTCTTTTTCCCCGACTATTTTTGGTTAATTGCTCCTGACCCTAACAGTAGTAGAAATCTAATATATCATTTGCTAAAATAATTACCCAAATTCCTCCCCAAATTATAACATGTTATGAACCCAAATTCCCGATATTTTGTAACTAGGAGAGGATCGTGAAGGTTTCGAAGGGATCCTGATAACCCTCATTCACCAGTTTTCCCTTCCAGGAAGTGAGCATCAAACCAAATACGTCGTATACGAATGAGGACAATTCTCTTTAGCATGGGCTGAGGAGGATAAGCATGAAATCAGTAAGACCGTATTTGCAGGAAGCCAAAGATGAAATAGTCGGCAGGTATAGACAATCAGGGCTTTCCCAGAAGAAATTCTGCGAGCGAGTGGATGTTCCCATTACCGCAGTGACACTCAGGAAATGGCTCAAGCAAGCTGAATCCGACAGATCAGGAAGCTTTCTGCAGAAGACAAAACACCAACCTGCATCAGAAATGAATATCGTGTGCTACAACGTCGGCAGTCAATCCGGTAGCAGAAGCGGGGCGAGGAATGGTGAAGGGATGAGTCTGGAAGAGATGGTTGTCTTCCAGCAGCAGGTGCACGATCTGTGCCTGATGCTGTACAGACTTCCCTGCAGCAGGGAAGGGAGAAATGTACTTGCTCGAATCAGAGGGTTTTTGAGATGAAACTGCCGTTTGACACGGGCATCGAAAGAAAGAAGATCTTTCTGCGCTTTGGGGCTACCGATTTTCGTCGCGGTGTGCGTGGAATGGTCTCCCTGGTGGTCGGAGCTATGAACATGGAGTTGGACGAACAGTCCATGTTTGTGTTCTGTTCAACCAACAGAAAACAGATCCGTATTGTCTACTGCGAGGGAGCCGGGTGCTGGATGCTTTGCAGGACAATCCGCTACGGTCGTTTCAGCTGGCCAAAGGACAGCGAGGAGGCAGCTCAATTGACCGGTGATGAGCTGAGAGCATTATTGAGTGATCCCGTTCCGCTGGAACACTTGAAGGCTCGAGGTCTGGTGACCAGAATGGACTTGCACATCTGAAGAAAAACACATATTTTCGCATGCTGATTGGAGTTGTAGACGCAAGCTCCGATTCTGCAGGCCGTTGTGAGCTGTTTTGATGGGGAAACGGCACCAGGTAGAAAACACACAATTCTCACTATGTATCTGCTTTCCTGAAGCGCTCATGTTTCTATCAGAGGAGCTCTGTCTTGCAGGGACTCCCCTCTCTGCCACCCGTGAGAATCAGCTGAGATGATAGGACAATCTCTTCTGACAGGATATTCACCTCCAGTCAGAAGCAGGAACAACTTCTCCCGAGTTCTTCAGATAGAGAAGAATTATGGAGAGAGGGGAACATCTCCCTGAGTCTTGAACTCGGCGAGGCAATGTAATACAATGTATTACACAAAGAGAAAGGGATGACCATTTCATTAAGAATGAAAGACGAAGAATCTCAGCTCATCAAAGCATATGCGAAACTCCACAACCAAAGTCTGTCAGAATTTATTCGTCTGACCGTTCTTGAACGAATTGAAGACGAATTTGATCTCCACGCGTATGGAGAGGCAAAACAGGAATATGAAAAGGATCCGCATACCTATACTCTGGAAGAAGTTGAACAAGAGCTTAGCCTGAAATAATGTATGAAGTTCTCTTCAGCAAAGCAGCTCTGAAACAACTGGAAAAACTAGACAAGCATATTTCTCTCTTTATCATATCCTGGATCCGGAAACATCTTCAGGGGTGTGAGAACCCCCATGCGACAGAGAAAGCACTTACAGCAAACAGAACTGGACAATGGCGATACCGAATCGGCGATTTCCGTCTCATCGCGGAAATCAGTGAAGAGACCATCACTATTCTGATCCTGAATATCGGGCACAGAAAAGACGTATATCGTCACTGAAACGGTACCAGGCAGAAAATCCACATTCAGCCCACAGAGGAGAGAACGAGAGGTGACCACGTTCCCCTTCTCTCACATCAGCACGTTCCCTGGCTTTTTCGACATCCGGCTTCTCTCTCGTTCCCTTCCCCTCCTTGCCGCCAGCCCCCCCCTCAAGATTCGTTCCCTCCACTTCCCACTCTCTTCCCCTTCGTGACCCGCAGCATACACGGCCGGCTTTCTTGAGCATCAGGCAGAGGAGATGATGTTCTATAGACAAAGCTCAGCACTGGAGCATCAGGTGGATGTGCAGGGTATCGAAAGTCTCCGGCGCCCCCTCGCACGCTTTCTCTTCACAAAACAGTATATATACCCCGGAGCAGGCTCTCAGGGGCGAAGAGAGTGTCATGGAAAGCTAAACCCACATGTTCATGACTCCTCCCCCCTGAACAGAAGAAGGGGAAGAGCAGCTGACGCAACGTTCTCGCTTCCAGTCTTGACATGCCCATCTTTCTGTGAGAATCTGTACGAAAGAGGGGGTTCTTTATGACACGATCTGACATGAACAACCTGAAGGCATGGTTCACACGGGCACATAGAAAGCCCCTGATCCTGCGCGGAGCCCGTCAGGTGGGAAAGACCTACCTCGTGAGAGCCTTCGCCCGGGAACAGGGCCTGGAACTGGCTGAGCTTAATCTGGAAAGACATCTTGAGCTGAAAAAGGCTTTTATTACGAAGAATCCTCGTACAATCATTGGTGAACTCGAAGGGATTACCGGGAAGAAGATACAAACAGGACAATCGCTTCTGTTTCTGGATGAAATTCAGGCTATTCCTGAAGCGATAGCAGCTCTACGATACTTCCATGAGGAACTTCCTGATCTGGCTGTCATAGCTGCCGGATCACTTCTTGAATTCGTCCTTGGCTCTCATTCCTGCTCCATGCCGGTCGGTCGTGTATCCTATCTGCATATGGGTCCCCTCACGTTCCTCGAATTCCTTGATGCGGTTGACACCTATAGCGCACAGGAACTTCGATCCCTTGCAGACCTGTACCACACGAGTGCCACCACTGCACAGTCACTCCACCAGAGATTGAAGAATCGACTGAGAGAGTATCTGTACATAGGAGGAATGCCTGAAGCTGTGGCAGTGTACCTGGAAACACAGGACCTGCAGCAGGTCTCACAGATACATGATTCCATCATTCATACCTACTTCGATGACTTCGCAAAATATGCGGGAAAGGCCGACCCGCTGCTTCTGCAGACCATTCTTCGCAGGATGCCTTCTTCTGTAGGCCAGAAGATTCTCTACACCCGTTTCTCTGAAGATCACACCTCAAGGCCGATCAAACATGCACTTGAGCTCCTGATTCAGGCAAAACTCATCACGAAGGTTGTGCACAGTGATGCCAATGGTGTTCCTCTGGGAGCAGAAATGGATGAGAGCGTGTTCAAACTTCTCAACCTTGATATAGGACTCATGAACCGGATGGCAGGTGTATCCCCTGCCGATATCAGGGGATTGTCAGAACAGCGTCTGATCAATGAAGGGGCACCTGCAGAGCAGTTCGTCGGGCAGCAGCTGCTCAGGAGCCATGAATTGAATTCACCACTCCTGCTTCACTACTGGCAGCGATCAGGAAAGAAGGGGAATGCAGAAGTTGATTACATCATACAGCTCGAATCTGATATCATTCCACTCGAGGTGAAAGCCGGTACAACAGGCACGCTCAAATCCCTGCATCAGTTCATGGCGGAAAACCATGCTAAGCTCGCAGTTCGTCTTGATCTCAATCCCCCTTCCTTTCAACAGGTTTCCGTATCGCTTCATGACGCTTCGCAGGTAACCTTTCCGCTCATCTCGCTCCCTCTCTACGCTGCAGAACTACTTCCACGTGTGATCAGGAACGGTACCACGTAGAACATTCACCTTCATCCTCAGATTTTCTGGGGAAACGGCACCAGGTATAAAACACACAACTCTCACTATGTATCTGCTTTCCTGAAGCGCTCATGTTTCTATCAGAGGAGCTCTGTCTTGCAGGGACTCCCCTCTCTGCCACCCGTGAGAATCAGCTGAGATGATAGGACAATCTCTTCTGACAGGATAATCACCTCCAGTCAGAAGCAGGAACAACTTCTCCCGAGTTCTTCAGATAGAGAAGAATTATGGATAGAGGGGAACATCTCCCTGAGTCTTGAACTCGGCGAGGCAATGTAATACAATGTATTACACAAGGAGAAAGGGATGACCATTTCATTGAGAATAAAAGACGAAGAATCTCAGCTCATCAAAGCATATGCGAAACTCCACAACCAAAGCCTGTCAGAATTTATTCGTCTGACCGTTCTTGAACGAATTGAAGACGAATTTGATCTCCACGCGTATAAAGAGGCAAAACAGGAATATGAAAAGGATCCGCATACCTTCACTCTGGACGAAGTTGAACAAGAGCTTGGCCTGAAATAATGTATGAAGTTCTCTTCAGCAAAGCAGCTCTGAAACAACTGAAAAAACTAGATACACATATTTCTCTCTTTATCATCTCCTGGATCCGAAAACATCTTCAGGGGTGTGAGAACCCCTATGCGACAGGGAAAGCACTTACAGCAAACAGAACAGGACAATGGCGATACCGAATCGGCGATTTCCGTCTCATCGCGGAAATCAGTGAAGAGACCATCACTATACTGATCCTGAATATCGGGCACAGAAAAGATGTGTATCGTCACTGAAACGGTTTCAGACAATATGAAGTGACCTCCCAGTTTGCACATCGTGGATTCACCTTGCATACTGGGAATAAGAGAAATTTAAACCGTATGCGGCTACCACATGCAAATGGAGGTCACTATGAACACTGTAATCAACATTGGTATCGATGTCCACAAGGACAGCTACTCGCTGAGTGCTTTTACTTTCAACAACCGCCAGTGCTTCGGTTAGACACAGATCTGCAACGGTACCATGTAGAACATACACAACCCGCCCTTTGAAGTTCTCTCTGTTCCTTCCCCCCTACAACTTTCGCCATTCTATCATACTCCGCGTGCCTGGTTACTTGGTTCTGACTCATTCTCGGGATCATCAGATTGATGATTCAGAAAGTCTTCTAGAGTCACCAGACCTTGGCTTCATGACGTTCAGTTCGGATAGAGTTCTTCCTTTGAAAGAAGTCCGATACCTTCTGTTTCCAAGTTAGGCACTTGAATTGCTTCTCCCCTGTCGAGTGAACCGCTCAAAGATGTCATCAACAACCCTGTCGATGTCGCTGTGAATTCGATGATTGGGAATTCTGATGACTTCCCACCCGTGCCGCATGATGTACAGATCTCTCCTGACGTCCTCGATAACAGGCATCCCTGCGATGACATCATGCTGTGCGCCATCACACTCGATATCAAGCAGTACTTCTCCCTCAAGGGAAAGATCCAGAGCGTAGGGACCGACGCGCCTCTTCGGCACGAGAGAGATACTATCTGTGTAGGGGAGTCTCTCCTTGATTTTTTCAAACAGAAGACTCTCCTCCAGCGTGTCGAACAAACCAGCACTCCACGCATTTTGAACAGAATCCTCTACTCTGAGTTTTTCGTACGTTGCTGCTATCGTACCGAGGATTCCGGAGCGGGAGGCACAGTAGCCTTTGTCCCCTACAATGTAAAGCAGATTTCTTGCTCGGGATAGGGCAACATTCAGCACCTGAGGATACGAGTTGAACCACGAATCATTCCCTCCCTCTCCTGTCCGGGAGACAACAAGCGAAACGATCATGAGGTCCTTCTCTGAACCCTGAAACTGATGAGCGGTCTGCACCTGTATAGCGTGCAGTTCCCGTACCTCTGGAGAAACGACTTCGTTGACCGCCTCTGATATCATCTGCCTCTGACGGGTGAAGGGTGTGACGATACCGATACTCATCGGAACACCTGCAAGGGAAGCGATACTGCGAGTAAGAAGCGACACAACCTCCTGAGCCTCCTTTGCATTGTATCGACTTCCTCTCGGATGCTTCCTCGATTCACCCCGGCAATCTTTCCACTCGATTCCGGTCGGCAGGGATGAAGGCCAGGAGGTATAATCCTTCTCACTCATGATCCGTAGCGAACCCTGATAGAAGGAACGATTGCACAGTTCAATGATCTGCCTCTGTGACCGGTAATGCTGGCTGAAGAGGATAGGGACGTTCTGCACAGAGCGTTCAGCCGATGTATAGAGGCTTACCGCACGGTACTCCACCTTTTCGGGATACAGTTCTGTATCACGGTCAATACCATGTACTTTCGCAATCGACACCTCCTGGTCCCGGGAGATGGTAGCGATGTGAGTCAGCTGTCTCGGGTCTCCAACGACAACAACGTTGCGTGCTCGATACAACGCTGGTGCGGCAGAAGGAAGGTCAACCTGCGAGGCTTCATCAAATATCACATAGTCGAACAATCCTTTCTCGAGAGGGAAGGAATTACGGACTGACTTCAGTGTGCATGACCAGAGAGGAAGGATCTTCAGGGCAGAGGCTACTATCCTCAAGGGCGGATCACCCTTTCTCCAATCAGTCAACCGCTCGATGAAGGAGAAGGCTTTTCCGAGAGCATCTGCCTTAGTGCTGAAGGTCTTCGATATAGAGCTCTGAAGCAACCGTTTTGAAAGGTGTATGTGCCGGGTCACAAGCGAGGCGATCTCCCGCTCAAGTGAAATACGATCCTTTCGTGTCAGCAGATCCTGTTCCATGTGAAACAGATTCTCTGCCGAATTCGTAAAGGTACACAGCATATAGAGTGCATCAATGGATTGATCGTTCAATGAACTGAGTTGAAAAGAATTATCAGAAATACCTATTACAGGAGAAGCCTGCCGTGGAATGAGGGAGGAAAGTGTCTGCAGGCGCCTGTCAGCAATTCTCCTGAACATGCGCTTTGACAGCCGTCTCAGAATCCTCATCCACAGTAATCCGCCACCGAGAAGTGATGCTCTCAGGAGATGGATCGACCTGATGAGCACTTCTATCTCACGAACATCTGCAATCAGGGCGCGTGCTGCAAGAAACACATCATCCGGCATTCCGAGATCACTAGCCTCGCTGGAAAGAGTGGTTGCCCGGTCATCAGCTCTCCGCTGAAGTTCCAGTAGATCGAGTAATTCCTGCCGCTTTCGTGTAATCATCTGCCAGCTCTTTTGCAGATCCTGCTGAGTCGCATGCTGAAAATCCGGGCTCTTCTGGTGTTGACTGAGAAGCTCATGAAACTGGGAAGACAGGGTCCTTCGAATCTCCTGATTCCCAGTCCTCATCGCCACTGAGGCCATCTCTCCTTTCAGTCTATCATACACAACCCGAACCGCTTCATTCGTGTGGCTCACGAGAAGGACCGTCTTACCTTGAGCATACAGACTGAGGAGCAGATTCTCGATGAACTGACTTTTTCCTGTCCCGGGAGGACCGGTAACGACGGTCAGACGGTTGTCCATGGTTCTCTGGATAGCCGCTATCTGACGTTCATTGGCTTCGAAGGGGATCACAGGGACTTGGTGTGCTGATAGCTCCGTGTCTACTGTGTTGGGGTTCGTCAGGAACCCAAGTGCACTGTCAGCCAGCCCCTCTCTTTGCTCAAGTTGAGTCAGGTCCTGAAGCAGGGCACGGTTATACATCCCGGGAGTGTTCTTAAAGAAAACCGCCCTGTTATACACCCCGAACACACCGGAATGTGAGAATGTTTCCTTCATGGTATGCATCGGATCGATCGGTTCCACCTTCTTCGGAGAACTGACACTCTCCAGAATCTGCCAGAATGAGTCAGCAAGACTCTGAGGCGTGCTCACGTTTGCATAAAACGCTTCGGAGAGCTGCTGATGTATGGTACTGGCTTCCGCACTGCTCAGCCCCAGACGTTCCATTGCAACAGTCCCGATCTCAGGGATCGGTTCTTCCACCTGGAGAGAATATGTCCCTCCCTCGAACATGATTGAGAGTTTCATGATCAGCAACGGCGCAAGAAGAGTCTTGCCTCCCCGTCCGTCGCTTTTCTGGTACAGAAGGACTGGATAGCCATAGAATACTTCACTCTGTTCGGGACTGAGTTGTGCGATGAAATTTTCAAGCCTTTTATCACTGATTCCCACCGAATCAGCCTGCTGGGAGAAGATGAAGGGGTCATGGTCGTACGGAGAGACCACAGAATCCCCTTTCACTGAGGGGGACAGTTTGGAACTCAGGGCATCCTCAGCTTCAATGCATCCCTTCCAATACGAAATGAGCGTCTTTAGACGGCTGTCCGGCTGTGTGGGCATAGCAAGTCTCCAAATATCAGACACCGAAGACCTCTTTTTGAATGTACGGTATCCTTGGGTATCACCAGAGTATCCAGAATCGGAAATTGGCTCATACAGTGTACAACGGCTGTATCAATACACGCAAGAGCAAACGGGAAACCGGTTTAAGGTAGAAAAGCAACATCTGCGAGCTAAGATCGCCTTTCGGTGTACATTTCATCTTACCGCGCGCGCACGCTGTTTTCACATTCAATATTTTATATACTCAATAACAAAAGAGGTGCTATACTGAGTCTTTATTATATATGCACAAGGAGTTGCTCATGTATCGTCTTTTCTGCTTATCTCTTATCCTTCTCTCTGCCATCATCCTTGGAATCGGCTGTTCGTTACCGGACGATTCATCCATTCGCACAGAGGAGAGGATCCTGGTCATTGGAGATATCAGCTATCCGGACTTTGAAGAATTATCTAGGTCGAGGACCAGAGAAGGATCTGCTGGGGATTTCTTATATTCCTTCATTAACGAAGGAGACTTCATCTCCCAGCTAGCAGATGAGATTCTCTCCATGATTAAATCAGATATTGCAGCTGGTGAAGATATCCGCACTCCTCACTATTTCACATTCACCAACTCGAACCTGGGTCCCGGAACCTTCACCTTCTATTTTTCCTATATGCTGGTCGACGATGAAGAGACACCTAAAATCCTATTAATCTCTGATGCAGATTTTGAGGGAACCCCGTACTGGACAGACAATTGTGGAGAAATTCGGTTCGAGGATGACTTTTCTACGCTGAATTTCTTCTCGGAAGTTCTCACAGAACCGAAGGATCTGTGGGCACTCACCTATCATTTCGATACCCGCTCAGGTGCTTCTTTTCAGAGGGATCTCGGTAGTCACTATGAAATCAGATATGACGCAGAAGAGGGATCTCTCACGGGTATAGTTGATGCTGACGGATCGATCCAGATCATGTACGGGACTTCAGAGGGTATCGGATACTGCAATCCGCTTGATCTTGAGGCTCCAAGTATTGAGTATCTTACAAGTTCCGGAGTCTCCACCGAGGGAACAGCACTCTCGAACAAAGATACAATCGATACAGAGCTTGGCATTCTTATCGACGAGTTGAAGATCACCGACTTTTCAGACTTTTTTGAACGGATTGCTGTCCCCGATTTCACAGACGATCAATTCACGGCATTAGGCGCGTACCTGGAACAGCAGCATCCATCTAACACTTGAAGAAACGGTACCAGGTACAAAAAACCCATCTATCTTACCACATTCTTTCCTGATGCACATTTCTCATTTTTATCGCAAATTTTACAGATTACTAGTTAATTTGTAATAAGATGTAAATTGTAAATTTAGTTTATTATACTATATATACATGATAATATAGTGTTATGAACAGATTTTACACACGATTGATACAGATCTCCTCAGAAGAAACCTTCTTCCTCTGGGGACCTAGACAATCAGGGAAGACCACCCTTCTGAAAACACTGTTCCCTGAGGCATTATGGATAGACCTGCTCCTCCCTCAGGTATACCGAAGATATATGACCCAGCCTGAGCTTCTCATAGAAGAGGTGACACTCAACACACCCTCACTCGTCGTCATCGATGAGATTCAGAAAGTTCCACAGCTGCTGGACTCTGTCCATTGGCTGATAGAGAACAGGGGAACCAGGTTCGCTCTCTGTGGTTCAAGTGCACGCAAGGTGAAAAGAGGACACGCAAATCTTCTTGGAGGTCGAGGACTCAGGTTTGAGATGTATGGGCTCTGTGCCAGAGAAATCGGTAGTGAAGTTGATTTTCTCACGCTCCTGAATCATGGATACATCCCGAGGATATATGAGAGCAGACAGCCGAAACGATACCTGAATGCCTATGTCTCACAATACCTGAAAGAAGAGATAGCTGAAGAAGGACTTGTGAGAAACCTCCCCGCATTCTCTGAATTCCTCAATCTCTCAGCGCTTTGTGATACAGCACCAGTGAACTTCAGTACGATCGCACGCGATATCGGTGTCGCTGTCACGACAGTAAAAGGGTATTATGAAATTCTGGAAGATACGCTTCTCGGACGGTTTCTTCCCTCTTATAAGGCCCGTCCAAAGAGAAGAATCTCAACGTCCCCGAAATTCTATTTCTTTGACGTCGGTGTCGTGAACTTCCTTGCCAAACGAGGCAACCTGGAGATGGGAAGTGAATTGATGGGGAAAGCATTCGAGAACTGGGTCTTTCATGAACTGGTCTGCTATAATTCCTACCGTGAAATCTATGCCGAACTGTTCACCTGGCGTCTTTCTTCAGGTCTCGAGGTTGATTTCATTGTCAACCACATAGATTGCGCTATCGAAGCGAAAGCCTCGACGCGTATCCGCTCCCACCACCTCAAAGGATTGAGAGAGCTGAGGAAGGAACATCCACAGACAAAGAAGCTGGTGCTGGTCTCCTTTGATGAACACAGCAGAACCAGTGAGGATGGCATACTCATGCTCCATGCCTCCCGTTTTATTGATATGCTCTGGAATGGTGAGCTGTTTTGATGGGGAAACGGCACCAGGTAGAAAACACACAATTCAGAAAAAAGTATTTATATAATACGCTTTTTTCTCCTTAGAAAAAAAACTTTCTCTTACGCTGGTGTTATGATACAATACTCACATGAAGACGGAAGAATTCTCGCTCAGAAAGAGACCAGACTACATTGAATCATTGAAGGAATGGCGTGAGACGCAGGTGATCAAAGTGATAACAGGGGTCCGACGATCCGGGAAGTCAACACTGTTCACCCTCTATACGGATTTTTTAAAGGAGACAGGGGTACAGGAAAGGCAGATCATATCCATCAACCTGGAAGATCTGGAATATGAGCACCTTCTTGACTACCATGAGTTGTTTGATCATATCGTGCATCACCTGCAGAGCGATGTATTCACCTACGTCTTCATTGATGAGATCCAGCTGTGCGACGGTTTCGAGAAGGCGATAGACAGTCTTCAGCTCAGGAACATGGTCGACATCTATATTACCGGCTCGAACGCGAATCTGCTTTCGGGTGAACTCGCGACCCTGTTATCGGGAAGATATGTCGAACTGGAAATGCTGCCTCTCTCCTTCCGTGAATTCCTGACGTTCATGCCACAGCAGAAAGAGACCCTTTCATCCTCCTTCTCCCGATACCTGAACCACGGGTCTTTCCCCTACATCCCTCTTCTGCCTCAGACGGATCCCGTAATCGGCACGTATCTTGACGGGATCTATACAACTATTCTGGTGAAAGATGTAGCAAAGCGGGCAGGTATTACCGACGTCGCGCTGCTTGAAAAGATTGTCAGATTTCTTTCAAGCAGTATAGGGAGTCCGATTTCTGCGAAGAAGATCTGTGACACACTGATATCGAGCGGGAGAAAGATATCGGTCAACACGGTAGATCTCTATCTCAGAGCCTTGCTGGACAGCTTCTTGTTCTACAAGGTTGACAGGTATGACATCAAGGGGAGAACCTTCCTGAAAACCCTCGGGAAGTATTATATCGTAGATACGGGACTGAGGAATAACCTCCTGGCCCATTCGCAATCAGATATCGGACACCAGATTGAAAACATCGTATTCCTTGAGCTTAAGAGGCGGAAGTTTTCGGTGTCAATCGGTAAGATTGCCGAGAAGAAAGTCGATTTTGTCGCAGTTTCGCCCGAAGGAGTGGTCTACTACCAGGTATCAGCCTCGGTTTTTGATGAAGGAACTCTGGATAGGGAACTTGCACCGTTGAGAGCAATACGAGATAATCACCCGAAGATTCTCCTGACACTCGATGAGATCGGGGAGGGCCGGAACTTCGACGGCATCAGGCAGAAGTATCTGTTGAAGTGGCTGATGGAGGAAAACCCTCCGACCCATTGAATACGTTACCAGATACAGTACGCACACCCTTCTCACATCATCCGTCACTTCCGATTCCAATCCCCTGGTGAGTCTGTTTCTGTTCTACCCCACTCCCCCTCCTTCATGACCCGTTCAGTCATATACTCCACGTCAGAACCAGACAAAGCTCTTGATACCTCACAGCACAAAAGAGGAGGCAAAAGCATCAGGTGAGTGAACATGGATGAGGGTGAGTGCTCAGTTCTCATGTGCATTCACGCCAAAAAGATCTCAGCGGCATGATGAACAGGGAACACACCGACAAGCTGTGCATCTCTCACCCGGCAAGAAATCAGAAGGAACAAAAAACTTGGGTCTGAAATTTTCAGCGTGTAAAAAGTAGAAAAAGAGAGCGGAAACGCCTATGATTTGTAATCGCAAAACAACAGATCAAGGAGAACCGCTCTCATGCAGGAAGATAACACGTATTTGCTGGAGGAGTCCACCGGGTGGATGGTTGACTGGAGCCATCCGAGGCACGAAATCTGCTTTGATGAAAGAAATGGAATATCCTACGGGAAGATCACCTACGCTGTAACAAAGGATCCAAACAAAGACTGGAAGAGCGAATTACCAGAAGGTCAATGGTACAAGCACAGCAACGAGGTTACTGTGCTGAAACACTGCAGCTCTGGAATTACCCTGATATGCTTTGAAGTTCATTACGAGAGTTATGTGAACAAGTATGGACGGAGACGCAGAACGGACGTCATTCCCTTTCGAAACGGGAATACCGGTTACACAAATCACTTCCGTGACAACATCGCCTATTTCATGACAGGTTACGGGATGACGATCAGAAGATGTGCTTTTATCTGCCATACTACGCCTGCCATCGTCAAAGAGGTGAATAAGACTCGCTTATTCAGCCTTGCAGGTAATATGAGACCCAGTCATTACAGCCCGTATCTCTGCGTAGACGAATTTCTCGTCGAACATGGACATCGCTACTGTACCATTGTCATAGATGCCCAGAGTGGAGAACTCCTGTATCTTGAGAAAGGCAAGAAGAAGCAACAGCTGGAACATTTCTTCACATGGGTGGGAGAGGATTTCATGAACCATGTGAAGGCGATCTCGATGGATATGAACACCAACTACAGCGCCGCTGTTAAGGAGTCATTTCCCCACATCAAGATAGTCTACGACACCTTTCATATCGTGCAATGGTTCAATAATCAGGTCATTGATGCCGCCAGAAGGACGGAAGGAAATAGACTGAAAAAGCTGGCTGAGAAACTGCAGAACAAGGGCAGATTGGAGGAGGCTGCACTGGTGCTTGAAGAGAGAAAACTTCTCTTCGGTTCACGTTTTCTCCTCCTTGCGAACACCCGGACACTCAAAGCCAAGGATAAGCTCAATGCACAACTTAATGCAGAGGCGAAAAGTTCCGCACGAGCAGACGGTCGGAATGCTGAGCGAGTTGGACACCGGAGAACGGATAATGCCGATTCACGCGACGCCATTCTTAAGACGAATGCGAATCTTCAGAATGCCGTGAAGGCTCGTGAGGAACTGATTGAGATACTCTCCACCCCACATCCTGAGCATATGAGGGAAAAGCTCACCACATGGGTGAAGCTCTATTCCTCCGTCGGCATCAGTCAGTTGACGAGGTTCACCAGGACGATTACCAACAGGATGGAGGGCATCGTTTCAAGAGCCCTCCATCCAATCAGTTCAGGAAAGATTGAAGGTGTGAACGGCTTCATCAAGGGCATGCGAAGGAGTGCCTTCGGCTACCAGGATTTCGATTACTTTGCTCTGCTCATTTGGGAACAGACTCACAGGGAAAAAAGACAGAATCTCTTGAACTCGAACAGGAAGAAAAGAAGCTATTCAAGAGCGAGGCCTTACAACAGGAAACGGCTTAAACAGACCGTGTTCCAGCTGCCGAAGCCCACTCTCAAGGATGCCGGGTAGATGATGGATTACACGGTAAAAAACTTAGATCCAAAAACTTAGTCGGATTTCACGTCTTACTCGGATTCTCCGTGAAACGCAGGATCAGAAAGAAGGTGTATTCGTTCCTGTTCATACCATAATCACACTTCCATACGATATCTGATCGAATTACCTCCACGCCGCTTGACAGGACGGTTATTCAAGATTCTTCCTCTCACCACACATTGCGTTACACCGACCATTTATTCTTTTTCGCTGCGATCATTCCGATAGTAGTAGTGATAGTGTGGTTGAATAAAGGTAAAAATATACGATTATCAGGACAGCAGGTACCAGGCACTATGATGAACTGGACTACAACCGATCATCGATACTGCTTTACCGCTCAATCTCCAACTGAGTGACTATACGGTAACTCGTACTCCGACCTCCAGCCTCGTTTCTGATGAATATCCCTTTGTTCGTCAGGTCAGTGATATCTCTCAATGCAGTATCAGTGGAACACTTCGCCATCTTTGCGTATTTAGACGTGTTCATAAAGCCCTTGAAATCATCCTCAAGCATCCGGGAGATGATCAGACGCTGGCGTTCATTCACTCCCTTCGCATGCAGAATCTTCCAGAAATGGGACCTGAACAGGATTGAAGAGACTGATGTCTCTGCATGCGTGAGAGCCCTACCCAGACACCCGAGAAACCACTCAAGCCACATCGTGATATCGGTCGAATTCCTTTGCTGAGTCTCAAGAACGCGATAATACTCACGCTTTTCCTTCTCAATCTGCCGTGAAAGAGAGTAAAACCTCTTCTCGGAGGCATCACCGCGAGCAAGAAACAGGTCTGAGAGAGCACGTGCAATACGCCCGTTGCCATCTTCGAACGGGTGAATACTCAAAAACCAGACATGGGCGACCCCAGCCTTAAGAACAGGATCCATCACATCGTCACGATTACACCATGAGAGAAATTCATCCATCTCAGTCTCAAGACGTGATGGAGAAGGAGCCTCATAATGAACGGTCTCTTTTCCCATTGAACCACTGATTACCTGCATAGGACCGGTACGCCACTGCCCCACTTCGATGCTCTTCATTCCGCTTCTTCCTGTAGGGAACAATGCGGCATGCCATCCCCACATACGCTCACCGGTGATCTCCTTATCGTATTCAGTAACAGCATCAAGAGTCATTTCAACCATCCCGTCAACATGTCGTGAAACAGGAATGGCATCGGCAGTGTCAACGTGCAGACGCCGTGCCACAGAAGATCTTACCTCTTTAGCGTTGAGCATTTCACCCTCGATAGAAGATGATGAGAGAGCCTCCTCAGTTGCCACGGAAACCCGTGTCTCATTCTGCAGGACAAAACCAAGATTCTGCATGGTGCCGAACAGTCTTCCCTGCCGGTATCGAATATCGGCAAGTACCATTGAGAGGGCTTCATAATCCCAGAAAAACCTGGGCCACTGTGGGGATTCATGTATCCACATCATATTCACCTTATATCTTGCGGTAATTATACCACATATTCACCGCATGATATACAGAAAAAAGGAGGTATAAAAGAGAACATCCACATACAAGAGCCAGAAACGGTACCACGTTGGAAACACACACCCAAACCATCACCCGCTACTGCTGATTCTCCCCCCTCCTGGTCCTGTGTCTGTTCTCCCCACTCTCCTCCCCCTTCATGTCCCTCAGCACACACGACAGGCTTTCCTGAGCATCAGGTAGAGGAGATGATCTTCTTCAGACAACGTTCAGCGCTGGAGTCTCAGGTGGCTGAACAGGATTGAAGGCGATATGAAGGAGTGCTGAATCAATCGCCTCCTGTACATCTGAGAATCTCCTGATACTTATCTGCTGTGCCTCCTGATCCGATATCCCGTCACTGACGAGCCACAATTCTGCCCGTTTCCGTACGAGAGAGATGGCAAGGGCGGCAGAGGCGCCGATGATATCGGGGGATGCACCTTCCCTGATCCTCTCCTTGATCTGTTCATACGTGCCACAGTGTATCCCTCTTTCCGCAAATCTCTGATACAATTGACTTGGGACATGTTGAGCACTTCTCCTTCTCCTTTGATGTATTTGGTTTATACATAAAAGGATACTTTCCAAAGGGTAGTTTCTCAACTGTCACTTTGATTATTCCCGGGAAATTCCTGTGATTACTCCAAGGAAGATGAAGTGATTTTCAGTTTACTCTACATACGATTCCTTCGGTAAGCGGGGAGACAAGGATGATGATACTCCCCCCCTCCCTGAAGGCGAGGTCGGCAGTGTACAGGGTCTTACCGGCCGGCCAGAGGTTATAGTCCTTCCTGACTTTCTGAGTTTTCGTAGGGTGATGCTGTCGCAAAACAGACACGAAAAGGTTGAAAAGATTATCTGTGTCTACTTTTCTTGACAGGTACAAGTTTGGTACAACGACTAGACCTATTCGCTCATATAAGTGATATAATATTAATAATTTTCCCTTATAAAAGTGTAAGATAATTGAAAAAGTTCGCTCATTTTTTTTGAATATAAGCTATTGAAAAATTTTTTATCACACTATAATATAAAAAGATAGGAGTACAATATGTACCTAAGAAGAAAAGTAGATACATTTCTCTCTGAATGGAAGAACGATTCGAACAGGAAACCCCTTATCATCAGAGGCGCTCGACAGGTAGGAAAGTCTGAATCAATCCGTCGATTCGCACAGGGATCCTACACACACGTCATTGAGATAAATTTCGTAGAAGAACCAAAGTATAAGAATATCATATCAGATGGATTTTCCCCGGCTGATATTATCAAGAATATCTCGCTCCTTGACCCGAAGAAGCGTTTTGTTGAAGGAGAAACACTCCTGTTCTTCGACGAACTGCAGGACTTCCCTGAAATAACAACGGCCTTGAAATTCTTTCATGTTGACGGTCAATACGATATCATCTGTAGCGGTTCGATGCTCGGCATCAATTATAAGCAGATCGAAAGTAATAGCGTGGGGTATAAAACGGATTATCTGATGAGCTCTCTCGATTTTGAAGAGTTTCTCTGGGCAAAAGAGTATAATGAGCCCTTTATCACGAACCTGCTGACCCATATGATAGAGGAGCAACCCTTTTCAGATACACAGATGAGTGTATTTCACTCACTTTTCCTCGATTTCACCATCCTTGGAGGTATGCCGGCTATTATACGGGATTTTATCGAGAAGGGGACCTTCGAGGGATCCCTTGCTGCTCAGCGGCAGCTGCTTGCCGATTATCGTGATGATGTACGAAAATATGCTCAAGGGATGGATCAGTCACGTATCCTGAACGTCTTCGACCACATCCCGGTGCAACTGGCTAAAGAGAACAAGAAGTTTCAGATCTCGAAAGTAGCGAAAGGTGCACGGTTTCAACAGTATCGTGGATGTCTCGACTGGCTCAATGATGCAGGTATCATCAATATCTGTTATTGTCTGGAATTCCCTGAGCTTCCACTTAAAGGCAACTATAATGAGAAGAAACAGAAGGTGTACCTTGCCGATACAGGACTTCTCGTTGCGATGCTTGATGAGGAAGCGCAGGAAGATCTCAGGGCACATAAGAATCTCGGAGTCTATAAAGGTGCATTATACGAGAATATTGTGGCCGAAGCTCTCATAAAAAGCGGCTATTCACTCTATTACTACTCACGTGATGACAGCACGTTGGAAGAAGATTTTTTCGTCAGAACCGCCGCTTCTCTTATTCCTGTAGAGGTCAAACCAAGGGGAGGGAGGTCAAAATCTCTCAGGACCCTCATTCAAAGCAGGAAATATAGCGACATCTCATACGGCATCAAGTTTCATGCGGGCAATATCGGCTTCAGTAATGAGGTGTACTCGTTCCCCTATTTCTGCGCATTCCTTCTGAAAAGATACCTGAAGCATAAGAGCCAGGAGATACTCTCCTGAAGAGAGGAGTGTGAGCCAGAAACGGTACCACGTAGGAAACACACACCCAAACCATCACCCGCTACTGCTGATTCTCCCCCCTCCTGGGCCTGTGTCTTTCTTCCCCCTCTTTCATGACCCGCAGCACACACGGCCGGTTTTCTTGAACATCAGGCAGAGGAGATAATGTTCTTCAGACAAGGCTCAGCACTGGAGTATCAGGTGGCTGAACAGAATTGAAGGCGAGTGGTCAGATCTCTTTCGCATCCAATGAGAGAAAGATCTCGGTAGCATCATGGACAAGGAGTACTTCAGGAGAGGGGGAGGTTCGGGTAAGAGCCTGATCGACCGCTTCCTGTAGATCTGAGAATCTCCTGACACGCATCTGCTGTGCCTCCTGATCCGATATCCCGTCACTGACGAGCCACAGTTCTGCCCGGTTTATATTGAAGAATCCGAAACACATTGAGAAGTATTCAATGATATCCTTCATAATCAGGTATTGAAGAATCAAACAGACAAACGTATCATGTAAACAGGTTGTAACAGTCAGAGGTACACATTCACACGTAATTCCTATAATATGAAAGAATAATGGGGATGGTTCAGAAACCTCAACACAAGCAAAGGAAATTGAAGTGAAGGAAATACTATTCACAACAGCTATAAGCAGAGATCTCACGAACAGTGCATATACGTTGTTGAATGGTTGGAGGAGTCAACGTTCTCTGAAAGAGATGAGCTCCAAGCAACATAGATCCTGGTGTGACGGAGATGAAACAACATGATAACCTATGTAGAAGGTAATATATTCAGCAGTCCAGCTCAAGTGATAGTAAATACGGTGAATACCGTGGGCGTGATGGGAAAGGGAATTGCTCTGGAATATAAGAATCGGTACCCGGATATGTTTGCACGATACCGTGAATATTGTGATACGAAGCAGCTTGTGATCGGCAGACTCATGCTGTGGTATGCTCCGGACCATTGGATATTATCATTCCCGACCAAAATGCACTGGAGAAACCCTTCAAAACTGGATTATATCGAACAGGGTCTGAAAAAATTCGTTGATACCTACGCCCAGAAACAGATTGTATCGATCGCCTTCCCCAGACTGGGGTGCGGAAACGGGGAACTCCTCTGGGAAGATGTAAGACCACTCATGGAAACATACCTTTCCCCCCTACCCATCGATGTTTACATTTATGTAAAAGGCGATGGCGATCTTTCTAAGCCTGAGCATACGAGACAGGACGAAACTGCTATATGGCTGCGAGAACATGCTAGGGATATGTCGTTCCGTGGCGTGAAGGATGATATCCTTCACAGCAGAAAGGATCTGTTTCACCCCTATCGTTTCGAATTCCAGAATCATACATGGACAGTCGAGTGGGATACTCAATGTAAATTCTCTCAGGAAGATGGTCACAACTCGGTCTCTGTTTCGGAAGATACGTTCAGATCTATGTGGGAAGAGATGAGAGAATCAGCAATCTTTCCCAGACTTTCTGATGATGATTCGATCAACCTGGTGTACGCTCTTCTCAATTCTCTGGGGTATACATCGGAGGTTCGAATTCTGGATAAACAGACCGATTCGTTTGTAGATGGGTATCAGTTGAACGAAGGAATGGGAAGAACCTTCGCTCTTATGGCTGGTTGAAATGTCATTTCATGAGATAATTCAAAACAATACAAACGACCCGAGTATAGCTATCAGATGGTGGACACGATTTGCCTTTCACTATACTGATATCACAAATGCCGTAAACATGCAAAAGAAATGGGCCTTATGAAAATCGATAACGCCAGTCGTCAGGTCATTGAAATGACAAGTGCCGAGACGACGTCGTATGTCCGGTTCTATTTCAGGCCCAAAACCCCGACCCAATATCATAATGAAGGTTTCAAGCACTCGAGTCTGCGCTATGACGGGGATACGCATGCAAACGTACCTGTTCCGATATTCTTCCTTCTCGATCTTGAAACACTCCTCGAACATCCACACGTACTTTTTTCTGAAACTCACTAGGCTGGGTCAGGTTCTCCACTCTATCATAGTCCTGAAGACTTTGCGTCATTTAACTTCCATAAGATATATAGCTCCGGTTCTATGACTTCAGACGAAAAAGCATATAGACATGCAGAAATATTAATTCCGAATTATCTGGATATCACTCCGTACCTGAAGTATGTCTTCTGTCGCAACACCATCGAAAAGACAACTTTGTTAAATTTACTGAAACAGGAAGATTCTGAGACATTCAAAACATTCAAAGAGATCATCAAGATACCTCGGAAGGAAACATTCGAAAACAATGGACTCTATGTGACCGAGTGTGTACACCATCAGGGAAAAGCGGGTATAACTTTTCTAGATTCACAAGCAAAAGAATTTTTCGTTCGCCGTCAGATGCAAAAGTTGCATCTTCATCCACATCAACTAGCCCCTGTCGAAGCAAGGGCAGAATTCGATTGGATAGGGAAAAGCGAAAAACTCCTGTATCACGACGAGGTGGGTTTCGAGGTGAATTATGCTCATCCTAAATCTGTCCTTTTTCAGAATCTGAAGGCTGTCCCTTTGGCAGAAAAGCTGCACATCAAGATATACCTGGAACATATGCTTGTCTGCTTTAATGAATATTCAATAGCAGAAAGTGAAATGCTGTAGGTGTGTGAAGATATATTACCGAAGAAATTTGTCCGGGCAGGATTCTCTAACTCATTTTCATGACCCGCAGCACACACGGCCGGTTTTCTTGAGAACCCGGCAGAGGAGGTGATGGTCTTCAGACAAGGCTCAGCGCTGGAGTCTCAGGTGGCTGAACAAGATTGAAGGCGAGTAGTCAGATCTCTTTCGCATTCACACTCAGAAAGATCTCGGTGGCGTCATGGACAAGGAGTACTTCAGGAGAGGGGGAGGTTCGGGCAAGAGTCTGATCGACCGCTTCCTGTAGATCTGAGAATCTCCTGATGCCCATCTGCTGTGCCTCCTGATCCGATATCCCGTCACTGACGAGCCACAATTCTGCCCGTTTCCGTACGAGAGAGATGGCGGGGTTGAAAACCGGAAAAAATCGTAGAGGGAAGTTCCGGTTCATCCTTACACCAATAGAGAATTGCTATGATAGTGGCACGTGGGGAATGCGGACACTATGTCGTACGCAGCATGATGCTGATCCAAGACTCCCAGGATCCTCAAGAGGGCATAGACCTCCCCGGAGGAAGTGTGATGTTCCTTTCATCTGACACCAGATACACTGTCCCTCCACCAGGTTTCTCGAGCATCTCATCCTCCTCTCCTTGTCCTGCCACGTATTCTCAGGTAGAATCATATATAGTTTGTAGGACAAATGCAGGAGGTGCTCCCATGGAGACGCAGCAGTACCTCGCCGACATACGGCGAACCTATCGAAACCGTCTGGTTGACAACATTCTCCCGTTCTGGCTCGATCACGGCATGGATACGATCTACGGAGGCATCCACACCGGACTCGACAGGTACGGGTCTCTGCTCGAGAGTGACAAGTCGGTCTGGTTCCAGGGCCGTGCCCTGTGGACCTTCTCCACAGCCTATGCCGATGCAAAACCGGATCCTCTCTACCTCGAAGCTGCTCAGAGCCTTGTGCGTTTCATCGAGGAACACTGCTTCGATGAGGACGGGCGTATGTTCTTCCGGGTAAGCCAGGAAGGAAAGCCGGTCATAAAACGCGAGCGGTATTTCTTCAGTGAGACATTCGCGATCATCGGGTGGGCAGCCTACAGCCGGGCAACAGGCGATACAGGCTATGCGATGCGGGCACTCTCCCTGCTGAAGACCGTACTGAGCTACCGGGGACAGGGAAGTCCGCTGACTCCCAAGTTCAATCAGAATACAGAAGCGACACGAGGGTTCGGAGAGCCGATGATCCTTCTCAATACTGCTCAGGAACTGCGCAAAGCCCTTCCCGGGGAGAAACCCTATCTGGATGCACTGATCGATTCACTCATTGATGAGATCAGAACCTATTTCGTTCGTGAGGAACGTGAGCTCGTTGTCGAACAGTGCGGTGCTGACGGCTCCCTCCTCGATCACCACTTCGAAGGACGCCTGCTCAATCCCGGACACGCCATCGAGGGAGCCTGGTTCATCCTCAACGAGGCGAGAGAGCGGAACAACGATGGGGAGCTGACAACTCTCGGTCTCAAGATGCTCAACTGGATGTGGAAGGTCGGGTGGGATACACGTCACGGCGGAATCAGGTACTTTGCCGATGCACTGGGCATGAGTCCTGCAGAGTACTGGCATGACATGAAGTTCTGGTGGCCTCAGAATGAAGCTGCAGTGGCGAACTGGATCGCCTATGAACTGACAGGACAGGAGCTCTACCTCGAAAGGTTCAGGCAGGTGGATGAGTACGTGCACACCTACTTCTTAGACGAAGAACAGGGAGAGTGGTTCGGATACCTGCACGCTGACAACACCCTCTCCTCCTCCCTGAAGGGGAACCTGTTCAAAGGACCATTCCATATTCCCAGAATGTATCTTATGTGCAGCCTGGAGACACCCTCCTCCTGAACCGTGGAGGGATACTCCTGATACGCAGGGAATGCAGAAAAGAGAGGAAAGTCTCTGTTCCTGCAGTACCTATTCACGGACCCCGATGGATTCCTTGAAGTTGAAGGAGAAGTGGTAGATGAGTGCTTCCTGGAAGGCGGGAAAATCCCGGGCCTTGAGCGCATCGTAGATTCTCTTATGCTTTGCATACCGAAGTATGCCGTCATCGATGAACTTGCTGCGGTAGTACCGGTCACAGGCCCAGGCCGAGTCTATGAAGGCAATCAGTACATCGTTCTTGATGTTCCGTAGGATAATCTTGTGAAAATCTGCATCGAGCGCATAGAAATCGATATGGGTATCAGCACTCTGCATTGCAGTGAGGATGGCTTCCAGTTCCTCCAGCTGTCCCTCGTCGATCGAATCGAAGCTTTCACGGGCAAAACCGAGCTCAAGCACCTTCCTTACCTGTTGTGACTGACTGACAAGGTCTATATCGTCAGCGATAAGATTGAGAAAGATCACACTTGAGAGAAAATTGGAGTTGAAACTGTTCACCACGATCCCGTAACCGGGCTTGCTGGAGACGACACCGATGATCTCCAGCGTCTTTATGGCCTCTCTCAGTACATTCCTCGACACACCGAGAGTTTTTGCCATTTCCATCTCGGTGGGAAGTCTGTCACCGGGACGGAGGTTGTTCTGGACGATATAGGCACGCAGTTCTTCGTACACCTGTAAGTATAGTTTCTTATTCTTTAAATTCTTCATCTACCAACCTGTTATTGTTTAGGTTCCTGAGAGTGCTGTTGCCTCACCTTACCGTAAAGAACGTTCTTGTTCAATGAAGCATTCAGCCTCTGCGTCCGGCGAACGCCATGTGAATCTCTCCATACTGTGTTTCAAGAGATTCAACAAAGCCCCAGATCTCTCGCATGACAGCTGCATCGGGGTGGATAAACGGCCTGCGGACAACACCCACATCGATACCGGTCTCCATCATCAGCTGTTTCATGACACCGAAGTGTCCATACTTCACCACATGGAGGATGAAACTTGAAGCAATTTTCTGAATCTCGAAGGCTTTTCCATAGTTCCCTTCCCGGCAGAGATTATATATCTCCCTGAAGGTATCAGGAATGAGGTTATAGAAGGAGCCGATGATACCGTCTGCACCGGAGAGGAGACCCTGTGTCGCCATCTCGTCACACCCGGAGTAGATCATGAAATCCGGGCCGAGAACCTGTTTCAGCTGTGCCATTTCGTGGTGCTGGGTGCCGGTGAACTTCAGGCCGCCGACCTGTTCAATCGAAGCGATGCGTTGAACGAGCGAGGAGCTCATCATACCTGCAAGCGAGATATTGTAGATGATCATCGGCAGGTCAGCGGCTTCACAGATATCACGGTAGTATCCGTATATCTCATCATCCCCGTACTGATAGTAGAAGGGGGGTACGGAGCTTATCGCGTCAGCACCTATCTCTTTTGCATGCCGTGCAAGCTCAACCGAGCGTTTCGTGCCGATCGCTCCAATGTGTACGACGACAGGGACCTTCCCGTCCACCGCACCTACAACAGCCTCGGCAAAAGCCTTTCGCTCCTCGTCAGTCATCAGGAAGCCCTCTCCGGTACTTCCTGTTATGTACAGCCCGTCAACTTTCGACCCTATCAGATGATCAACAAGTATCTTCGCTCTATCCAGATCAAGATGCTCCGATTCATCGAACGTACTGAACATCGCCGGGATAACCCCCCGGATGTGTGTGATATCTGCATGTGCATTCATGGTAACAGCTCCTCGCTTACTAGTATTCATTATTGAGAGACCTGAGTCCTCGAAGTAACATCCAAGGCATAGTGACAGCGAACGAGATGTTCCCTGCCTTCGAACGTGAACGTTTCCAGCTGCGGTGACAGCTCTCTACATTTTTCTGTGGCAAACGCACACCGCGGATGGAAGGTGCATCCTGAAGGGGGATTCACCGGACTGGGTACATCTCCCTGAAGAGGAATCCGTTTTTTCCTCTTCGTGATATCGGCAATCGGAATGGCGGACAGAAGTGCCTGTGTGTAGGGATGCAGCGTACGCCTGAACAGCTCTTCGGTATCGGCCAGTTCAACGACCTTGCCGAGATACATGACCGCGATCCGGTCTGCGACATACTCGACCACCGATAGATCATGAGTGATGAACAGATAGGTGAGATTCCGTTCGCTCTGCAACCGTCTGAGCAGCTTCAGCACCTGGGCCTGAATTGAGACATCCAGTGCAGAAACAGCCTCGTCACAGACTATGAGCTCAGGGTCGACAGAGAGTGCACGGGCGATCCCGATGCGCTGACGCTGACCTCCGCTGAATTCATTCGGGTAGCGCGTCATGTAGTCGCCAGGAAGATTCACGTCACTCAACAGCTTCTCGACGATCTTCTGCCGTTCCTTTTTCGACTTCACGCCGAATTTCCTGAGAGGATCATCAAACGACCCGAAAATCGTAAAAGAGGGATTGAGCGAAGAGTACGGATCCTGAAACACGATCTGCAGACGTTTCCTCGCCTCGTCAAGTTCATTTCCTTTGAGCTCCAGGATATTCCTCATACCGTCAGGAAACGCGTAATGCACCTTTCCACCGTTCGGGGTATGCAATCTCAACACCGACTTACCGAGCGTGGTCTTGCCGCAGCCGGACTCTCCCACGATACCGAGAGTCTCTCCCCGATAGATCTCGAGGTCGACCCCGTCAAGCGCCTTCACATACCCGGCAGTGCGCTTAAACACTCCCTTCCTGACAGGAAAATATGTTTTCAGGTCTTCGACCTTCATCAGAATTTCTCTGGTATCAGACATGTGTAAGCTCCTTATAGTTGAAGCAGCGGACCATATGGGGTTTCTCCTCGCTATCGGAGGCGTTCACGAATTCCTCCGGGGGCATCTGATGGCGACAGAGTTCAGTGGCATAATCACAGCGGGGTTCGAACTGACATCCAGCAGGCCGGTTATACGGATCCGGAGTCGTTCCCCGTATCGGCTCCAGATTCTGTGCCTTCCCCCTTCCAAGTACCGGAATGGAATCAAGAAGGGCACGGGTATACGGATGAGAAGGAGAGCTCATGACCTGCTCAGCGGTTCCGCTTTCCACGATATTGCCCATATACATGACAGCAACATCATCTGCCAACTCCGCCACGACCCCCATATCGTGAGTGATGAGGAGTATCGCCATCTGCTTCTCCTCCTTCAGAGCAAGCATCAGTTCAAAGATCTGTGCCTGGATCGTCACATCGAGTGCAGTAGTAGGTTCATCGGCGATAAGAACCTTCGGAGCACAGGCCATAGCCATGGCGATCATAGCACGCTGCCGCATCCCTCCGGAGTACTGATGGGGATATTCCCTGACCCGCTGTTCAGGAAGGGGAACACCCATGTCTTTGAGCAGCTTCACTGCGAGCTCTGAAGAACGGGAATGGGAAAGCTTGAGATGTTCTCTGATCATCTCCTCTATCTGGTAGCCCACCGAGAACACCGGATTCAGAGCTGTCATCGGATCCTGAAAGATCATGGCGATGTGCTCTCCTCTGAGAGAGCGCATCTTCCTCCCGTTACGAGGCAGCTTCTCGATGTGCACTGTCTCGTCCTCTCCATGATAGGTGATGGTTCCTGACTCAATCCTTCCCAGATCGGGCAGTAACTGCATGATAGAGTTTGCCGTGACGCTCTTACCACACCCTGATTCTCCTACGATGCAGAGGGTACGGGCCTTTCGTATTGAGAAGGAAACCTCCCTCAGCGCTTTGTTGCATCGCTGATTCGTGTAGAAATTCACGCACAGATCTTTGACTTCGACTATCGTATCCTGTTTCATATCATCCTACCTGAGTCGGGTCGGCAGCGTCACGCAGCCCGTCGCCGATGAAGTTGACCGACATAACGAAGAGAGTTATCACAACACCGACAGGAAGCCACACCCACCACGCATTACGCAGAATATTGAGGTCCTGTGCAACATTGAGGATATTGCCCCAGGTTGCCTGTTCCAGGGGAACTCCCAGGCCCAGAAAGCTCAGGGCAGCCTCCTGAAGAATGAACATGGCTGTCGAAAGAGTGATATTGACAAAAATGGGGCCGATCGCGTTGGGCAGCATGTGCTTGAAACTGATGGTGAAACTGCCGATACCGAAGGCCTGGAGGGCCTGAATATATTCCTGTTCCCTGATGCTCAGCATCTGGGACCGTGTCATGCGGTACATACTCGGCCAGCCGGTGATGATAAAGATCAGAATGAGGTTCCACAGACTCTGCCCTGCAATGGTGACGAGAATGGATACGAGAATGATCTGGGGGAAGCTCATCATGATCTCGCTCAGCTTCATGACAGCTGAGTCAAGGACACCGCGGGTATACCCGGCATAGGTGCCGAGTGATACTCCTATAAGTGCTGCTCCGATGGCAGAACCGAGTCCGACAAACATGGAGATCCTTCCCCCGTAGAGAATACGGGTGAAGATATCGCGCCCGATCTGATCTGTCCCGAGCAGGTGAGTTTCACCCGGAGGAGAAAGACGATGCTTGAGATCTATCGCATTGGGTTCATAGGAACTGATAAGAGGTGCCGCAATGGAAGCTGTCAGGATCAGGAGAAACAGAGCAAGACCAACAAGTGCCAGCATGTTGGCGCTGAGTTTTCTCACTGAGCGGTTCATGGTACTGGTTTTCAGTTTTCCCTGATTTTCCAGCGTCAGAAGTCTGTCCATTTTCCGCTGTAAAGATGTTGAAGACATGGGCTCTCCTAAGAAAGCTTGACTCGAGGGTCAAGCAGGGCTGTGGCGATATCAACAAGGATACTGGCTACCAGAACGATACTCACACTGAAAAAGGCGATCATCATGATGACCGGTGTATTCTGGCTTCGTACGGCTGCAACAAACATCTGTCCCACCCCTGGCCACTGGAACACCTGCTCAATGACGACAGATCCTCCGATGAGTATGGGAAGACGGAAACCGATGAGTACTGCCACCGGGGTCATGGCGACCCGAAGCCCGTGGATGAGGTTGACCCGCCATTCGGGAATTCCCTTGCTTCTCGCTGTCCTGATGAACTCCTTGCTCAATGAATCGAGCATACTTGCCCGTGAATAGCGCATGACTCCTGCAGTCATGGATAGGCCGAGGACTGTGGCCGGCAGTATCAGATGATCGAGCCTCTGGAAGAACGCCTCGTTCCCGGGAGTCATTCGTCCCCCTACAGGCAGCAGTTCCATCTGAAACACGACAAGTACGATCATGACCAGACCGAAAAGAAACTGCGGGATAGCAACTCCGATCATCCCTGCGACCGTCAGCACATGATCTCCAAGACGCCCTTTGTTCAATGCCGAGACGACACCGAGCAGACTGCCGAGCAAGGTGGAGATCACCAGCGCCGCCAGCGAAAGTTCAATCGTGGCCGGCAGCTTCTGTGCAAGCAGGTCACGTACCGAAACCCCGCTTTGAAGACTGTAACCGAAGTCTCCCTTCACGACCTGGGCAATCCAGGTCCCGTACCGTACCAGAAACGGATCATCAAGCCCGAGCTCGGCGCGAAGCAGATCCAGATCAGCCTGACTGATAGTAGCGAGAGCATCAGGAGGTATCATAAAATCAACAGCATCCCCGGGCATCAGTTCTATACCCAGAAAAATGAGAAAACTGATGACAAAGAGCATTGGAATGAGCACAAGCACTTTTCGGATGATGAACGGTATCATGAACCTACCCCCTCTGGTATTGGTTACAGCGGCTATGGCCACAAGGACCATAGCCACTACTCATACTACTTGATATTCGCAGGATGGGGGTACTGATTAACCCAGAATACACGAGTGTATCGGATATTGACAGGATTGACTGTCATGCCGTCGATAGCACCGATAGACTGAGCATCGGCAACACTCTTGCTCCATGCATAGTCGATACGTCCGCTTTCTGCATTCTTTACAAGATTGCTGTCGTTCTCTCCACTTGCATGCATGAAGATCTTTTTGACGTTTCCATTCCCGCTGCGATAGTACGCTGCGTTACGTTCCAGGATCGCATAGTTACCGAGTACGGTCTGAGAAACTTTGAAAGGTCCGGTTCCAACCGGCTTCTGCCAGAATGAGTTCTGCTGGAGGGTGACAGGATTGCTTCCGGCAAGAAGGTGAGAAGGAAGCATCGGCCACTGACTGAAGGTCAGCAGTGCATTCGGGTCGAGTGTGCTGAAGGTGAGGGTGACAGTATTTCCGTTCACCTTGATACCGCTGATTGAGGAGGCCTTTCCGTCAAGATACTCCTTCGCTCCAGCAATTGACTTGAACGTGTTCAGCGCAACAGCATTGAGTCCGGGCGTTTTGATAAGATATTCAAGAGTGAAGACAACATCCTTCGCTGAGAAGGCTCTTCCGTCATGCCACTTTACGTCGTCGCGCAGTTCAAAGGTGATCTGCATGCCGTCCGGGCTCACTGAGTAGTTCTTTGCAAGCATGCCTTCAGCAGGAGTCAGGTTCGCATCCGCATTGACCAGTTTATCAAACAGGAGTTCCTGATAGAGATACAGTCCGGGGTTCACGGTAGGTGCTTCGTAGAACTCCATCGGACCGCCGTTGGTATACAGCGTGCCGTCAGCACGGTTGATCCTCCAGTCAAGGATATTCTTCTCGAAACTGAACTGATCATTGCCAAGGGTACTGCCGGCAATATCGAGTGCATCACTTGTATAGATGAAAGAGAGCTGGTGGTAAAGCGGTATGTTGTACATATTGGCATTGATTTCTTTCTGAAGAGCCTTGAAAGCAACTTTCTGCTGTTCTACATCAGCTGTAGCACGTGTTGCCTGCACCTTTTCATCAAGGCCGCTCTGCCAGGGAATGGAAGAGTTATTACTTGCCGTGCTCTCGAAACGATCATAGAATTCGTTTTCACTCAGTGCAGCCACCGCGGCATAGGCAAGATCCCACTTCACTTCTGAAGGACCGTTTTTCCGGTCGGCAGGAGGAACCCACAACTGTGCGGCCAGGTCGCCTTCCAGTTTTCTGAATGAGGACTTCACACCTACAGTTGCCCAATACTGCTGAATGATCGCCATAAGGTCTACCGTCTGCTGATCACCATAGTAATACACGACATCGAGGGTGTAATCAGCGGGCCAGCCGGCTTCATCGAGAAGAGCCTTCGCCTTTTCAGGATCATAGCTGTAGGGATCAAGCCCATCGGCGAGCCAGGAACCGGGACTGGTCATTGCTACCGCCCGCTGAGCCATTCCTTCGAAAAGTTCATCAACTATAGTTTCCATGTCGATCGCAAGCCTGAGTGCCTGACGGATCCGAACATCAGCCAGCGGGGTACCCTGTGCCTCCCAGGCTGCCGGCAATGAAGTAGCTTCCTGAGTACCGGCTGCGAAAAGAATCGCAGCGAGACAAAGGAACAAAACGATTGCAGATAGTTTTTTCATTTCTTCTCTCCTTTTCTACTTTGTAGTTTGTACTACAAACTAGTATCAACCAGGAATCTCCATTTGTCAAACACTTTCTCTGCGGGGTATGATTCTGCTTTCAAGGGACTCCATCCACTGACATCCTTGTTCCTCGACGTCATATTCTCCATTCGACTGGGCATCCCTATTCACGTATAATCCACTCACTATGCTCCTCATATCTGTGGGGACTGCATGGTGCATGATTGATTCAGACACACGTTTTTCCGATAGATACGAGAATGCTATGACAAAAGCGAAGAAGGCCGGGATACATATCGCGGTCTCTTTGGAGTGTTTTGAACGCTCCTCCCTTCTTCCTTTCCGTTTCACCGGCAGCCGGGCTGAAACATGCTCTCAGGTACCACATGAATTGCTCTCCCGCGTCGACGGTTACAGGAAACACCAGGCATGGCTGGAACAGAAGCATAGGGTTTCAAGGTATCGGGCCCTACAGAAGAACCTGAACGGTTCTCGAAGGATACAGATCCGGCACACACAGGCACGTGTGAAGTTTTCAAAAGCGGGCATGGGGAAACGGTGCCATAGAGAGAAGCCACATCAGGCCTCTCCTCCTCACCGTTGGAACACCGACACCATTCCCCCTTCCTCGGCGGAAGAGATGATGGAGTCGGCACTGGCAAGGACTTCCTCACGGGCTGTGCGGGGCACACAGAAGAGATCGACTGACTCTTTCATGGAAAGGTCGGTCGGAGCATCTCCCGCTCCGATGATGTGCAGCTCAGAGCTGTCAGGGATCAGGGACAGCAGTCTCCTGATTGTCTTCCCCTTGCTCACTGAAGCCGAGACGATCTCGAAGAAGTGGCGGCTGGCGAACTCCGCGTGAAAGAGACCGGGCGGGATACACTGACGCTTCATCTGTTCAAGGACCTCGGGCCGTGAAGAGCTGAGGAGTACTTTGATAAGAGGCACCGTGGGGATGGTATCAGTGACGACCCCGTTCCTGTCCCCTGAGAGTGCCTTTTTCGTGAACAGACTGTTGGTTCTCAGCACGTAGCTGGTTTCCAGGGTCGATACAGCGACGCTGATCTCACTGTCGAACTCGAGGATCTGCTGAATGACCTGCCCTATGGCGGGATCAAGCACCTCCTTGAACAGAAGCTTCCGGGAAGGAACATCATAGATGACCGCACCACCGAAGAGGATCGACGGAGCGTTCGGTTTGATCCTGTGATGAATCTCCCGTGCTCCCGAGAGCGTCGACGGAGCGTTCGGTTTGATCCTGTGATGAATCTCCCGTGCTCCCGAGAGCGTACGTCCGGTGCAGAGGGCAAGCAGGTTTCCCCGTTTCATGAAGGTACCGGCAGCATCGATCACTTCCTCTCTGATACGCTCTCCGCCATAGGTCAGAGTCCCGTCTATATCACTGATCACGAGAGACCTTTTCTCCTGTCCGGTTCTGTTCATGCATGATCCCCTTTCCCTGCTTATTATCACAGCAATGGGGAAAAGAGAAAAGAGCCTGCAGAAAGAACTGACACACAGTAGGCAGCCTCTCTTTGGCCTTTTGAATAATCGGTACTGCTCTGCAGATCCTCATTTTTGATCATTTCATTATCTCCCTTGCCAGGATAGCCTCGGCCATTTCCTCTCCACGTCCTTGTAACCTCATACAATCCAGATATACTTGCACGGGAGATGCCACGTGTTGATCCGTGATAGTTCTTACATCATGAAGCAGCTCCTCGCTTGCAAGCACATGGATCTGTACGTTAGCACCGGAGCGTACTTGTTTGCAGGGGGCAGCTTCCAGAAATCTGTTTAGGTCTCTGCCTCGTATAAGGAGATGAACTTTGTTGTACCGGACCACGGGCGCATACCGTACCCCACCGGCAAAGCCAGTGAGAAAACAGTCAATTTTTGAACTTTTCTGGATATGTTTCAGGCTCTCTTCAAATTGTGGAATCGATAGAATTGTATGACAATCCACTACCTCAAAGGAGTCTGCTTTTTGTGCATAGGCTTCACTCCAGGCAAGCATGATCGCTTGCGGGTCCAGAATCTGCAACCCATCCGGTGTCATTTGAGCCCAGAGTTGTTCGCAGAGATAATCCTTCACCTTGAAAACTTGTCCGATACTGCATGTCAGTCTCTCTGCAAGAAGACTAAGCTTCCACCGGCAGGAGGTATCACGCATGATCTCTCTGAGAATCAATGATGATACTTTCGAGGATGGATCGAATATATTTTTGGCCACGCGTTTCTTTGCAAAGATATTCGGATGTCCCTGATCCTGTATATATATTGATTTGATCAACAACCTACTGTTGCCTGACAGGTCTATATATCCGACCCCAAGTCTCTCACATTGTTTTGCCGATTCTTTGGATATAAAAGGAGCCATGATAATAATATAGATATCTTTCTGGATCGGATCTGCATGCTTCTGTTCAGCGAAAACTTCCGCGACTATCGATGGAAAAGCTCTGCTCAGGACAATCACCTTAAGGCTTACCTGTGTTCCATCTTTGAAGGTAAGCTGTGCGAGGAATCCCTCCTTGTTGTCTTGTAGGTGATCACATCGGTCAATCACAGGGATGTGTCCTAGGCTTTTGTTGAGCTGTTCATACTCTTTTATATACATTGAGAAAATAACTTTCATTAAAAACACCTTTTTCATCACTGTGGTGAAACTATTATATACAGTGAAACTGAAAAAAGCAATGAAATATAAGTTAGCTTTCACTTAATAACAAACTTTCATCACCGTGGTGAAAGTAATAGAAATAGTGAAAATCTAACAATCAAGACTTGGTAAGGAATCCACACAATCCCCTTTCTGCTCGATAGAATATGATGTGTCCCGGTTTCAGGATCCTCTCAGCCACCTTCCTGCCGAATAAATCAGCCATACCCGGATAATGAGTTTCCTTCGCTTCACGCTCTCATACGATACCCGAGCAGATTCATAGTATCCCGCCTGGCGATACTGCTCACTGAAGGCTCATTTTTTCACCCTCACCTGTGAATAAAGCCGGTACGCACAACACCTCCCGATTCACGACCTTCAGCTGCATGTTACTCAGTTGATACGGTATACACTGGTTCCTTATCCTCAAATAGTGCTGAACATTTATGGAAATTCCATCTGCAACACGCTGCGGACATCCAGATGCATATACAATCAAACTCAGAGCATCGGGTTACGCTCTGGCATAGGGTTGAAAAAGCTGAACTCATCGTTAACGCTGTGTTAAAAAGAGAAAAACCGGAATCTGTGTGCTGATGACCACGAGATTACCGTGCTACCACACTACACCAACAGGGGATTCCCCTGAAGACCGTTTCTGACACTCCACATCACAGTGCCCGGATTTCTGTGTGAATTGTGTGAACGCACCTTCTCACGCTGTACAACTCACTGAGGCCGGATGTATACTTATCTCACACCGCAGAAAGAATGTTCTGTGGTATCACAACACTATCCGTTACAGGGGGAGAAACCATGAAACAGAGACGATGGTTGGGTTTTGTCCTGATACTGCTCATCGCAGTACTGCCGCTGTTCACCGCCGGTGTGAGAGAGGCCTCATACCCGGTACAGATTACTGTCCTCGCAACCACGGACATTCACAGCAATGTGTGGGGTTTCAGCTATGAGAATGACAAGGAGACGGACAACAACGGTCTTGCGAGGATCGCGTCCTATATTGAGGAGGTGCGCTCCCAGGTGCCGTATGTCATCCTTGTCGACAATGGCGATACGGTTCAGGGAAACATCATGACCGACGACATCTACAACAAGCAGGAGGGGCCTCACCCGATTATCACCGCGATGAACGCGCTTGAGTATGACAGTATGACGTTAGGTAATCACGAATACAACTTCGGTGAAGACCTGATCGTGCGTCTGCAGAGCCTTGCCGAGTTCCCGCTCCTGGCTGCTAACCTCTCACGCCTTGATGGGACGATGGCCGCCCTCCCCTACACGATCGTCGAACGTGGCGGAGTACGCGTGGGAATCATCGGTATCACCAACCCCGATGCACCCCGCTGGGATGGCGAGAAGGTAGACAGCTTCTCCTTCGCTCCTGTGGGTCCTGCTGCGAAAAAAGCCTATGATATCCTGAAGAACAAAGCCGACATCATCCTCGTAGTCGCCCATGTGGGCCTCTACCCCGAGTATGATGAGGAGATGGGAAGTGACGGAGGACTGAAGATACTGGAATTGATTCCGGACCTTGAGGCCCTCATGCTCGGCCACGCCCATACCGCGATAGCGGAGAAGAAAGGGAATACCCTCGTCGGCTCGGCGAGAAACCTCGGACGTGAGGTCGTCCGCTTCGACTTTACGATCAACAGCAAGAAAGAGGTCATCAGCTCCTCAGTCGAGCTCGTCGACATGGCTGACTACGAACCCAGTGATCTGATACGGGGCCTTGATGAGGTCGCTGAAGCCCATCAGAAAACTCGTGACTTCATCACCGGAGGAGGAGCCACAGGAGACGGAACGAGCGGCGGCGGCATCTTCGGCCGTGCTACCAGGAGTTTCCAGCCGGTCAATGAGATCAAGGGAATCCCCGAAGGGAAGCTGAGAGACACGGCGGTCATGGACCTGATCAACACGGTGCAGCTGCTGAACTCGGGTGCCGATGTATCTGCCGCAGCCCTGTTCAAAGACACGAGCAATATTCCCGAGGGGGATATCAACTACGGGAATATCTTCGATATCTACAAGTACGACAACACCCTCTACCGGGTACCGGTCACCGGAAAGGAACTGAAGGCCTACATGGAATGGTCAGCAGCCTGCTACAACCAATGGAAACCGGGTGATCTCTCCATCAGCTTCGACCCGGAGAAACCGGGATACCTCTACGACATGTTCGAGGGAGTCTCCTACGAGATCGACCTCTCTCAGCCGGCAGGCCAGCGGATCAAGAACGTCATCTTCAAGGGCAAACCCCTTCGTGACGACCAGGAGCTCACCCTCGCGGTGAACAACTACCGCTACTCCTCTGCTCTTAAGGCACAGAACCTGGTAGCAGGGAAGAGGGAATGGGAATCACCGAACTCCATCAGAGACATGCTTGTCGAGTATATCAAGGAACAGGGAGTGATCAGGCCCGAGGTCAACAACAACTGGAAGATCACCGGGGTGAACCTCTCCCATCCAAAGCGTCAGCAGCTGATCGACAAGGTCAACTCAGGAGCGCTGGAAGTCCCCTACGCAGAGCCTCTCACCGCCGATATGATCGACTGAACAGCAGAAGCAGCTCACTCAGTAGACGCAGCACCCGTATCACAGCGGGTGCTGCTTTAATTTCACCGGAAGAACTGTACCGGGCTTACTCCGAACAGCAAGGCAGACAACTTCAGACATGAAGCATAGCTGTATGGCCGACTTCGGGACAGGTTGGAGAAGCTATCACCTGATACCCGACGGGTATCGCATGCGTTCCTTCAGCGGTTCTGCGTTTCTCACTGAGTCCTCGAAACCGCAACGACTGAGTGTGTCCCTGTTCATACCCCGGGCTTTCCATTGATGATGTGAGTGCAGTATTTGGAGCATCGCAGAATCGGGTATTACCGTCAGTTCATACACTGATAGGGCACACGGCAGCCGATACAGAAACAGGACTTCTCCGTTGGTATCATCGGCATGCTCGAACAGGCGTTCAGCTACCTGCAGACGCTCCCGGCGACAAGGTATGGACGTGACGGACCCGTACAAAAGCCGATAGCGTATAGCGTTCCCCTCGATGCCGTGCGCGAAGCCCTGCTCAATGCAGTGGCACATAGAGCATACAACTACGAAGCACCGACACGAATCACACTCTTTCCGAACCGCATCGAGTTCTTTAACCCTGGAACGTTCTATGCCCTCATCAATTCCGATAACCTGAAGGAAGGCCTTTCCCGCTATCGCAACCCCCTCATCGCCGATGCACCGAGAAAGAAGGGATATATGGAAAAACAGGGAATAGGAATCAAACTGATCATAGCAAGCTGTCTTGAGGCACTCCTGAGGGAACCTCAGTTCATAGAGCTTGAACACCACGTAAAACTGGTAATATTCCCCTCTCCTGTACAGAAAACAGATCGTGACAGTGTGCCTGACCCCTATGACACGGAAGCATTGAGGATCGCCAGTTCTCCCGAAAACAGAACAGAGGAACACCTCCACACACCGGAAGAGATTGGATCAATCACCCTCAAAGCTGAAAGCTTCCTCACTTACCGCAGGTGATGATGTTGAACATACTCTCCTTCTGCTATACTACAGGAGAGCGGACTCCCACTTCTTCTACCGTTATCGGGAGAAGAAACGAAAACAGCTCCAGGATAGAGACAGGAGAGGATCAGCATGAGTGACACAATCCAGATCATCGCCACCGGCGGGACCTTCGATAAGAAGTATGATGAGATAGAAGGAACCCTGACCTTCAAGAGCTCTCACCTTCCCGGGATCATGAAAATCGTACGCTGCACCCTGCCCTACGAAATCACCTTCCTCCCGCTCAAAGACAGTCTCTTCATGGACGACACCGACCGAAACACCATTGTTAAAACCTGCAGGGAAAGTACTGCAAAACGGATTATCATCATCCACGGTACAGACACGATGACAGAAACGGGAAAACTCATAGGAGCGGCGTCTCTGGACAAGACCATCGTACTCACAGGAGCGATGATTCCCTACAGTGTGTCATCCTCTGACGCCGTGTTCAATCTCGGGACAGCTATCGGGTATGTGATGGAGAAGGAATGTGGAACGTACATCTGCATGAACGGGCGCTGTTTCAACTGGGATGCCGTACACAAGAATACAAAGAAGGGTGTGTTCGAAGCACTGAACTGAGCTGCACCTCCCTCTGTGGATAGAGAGTGTCCCGTGATTACCATCCGCCACGACTCAGGTACGATTCAGACACTCACCGATACACAACGGCAGGGAAATCGCCTCGATTCTCTCGTGTAGAGGATACCGCTCCCTTCCGGGGTAGACCACATAGATGCTATCAAGGGCAAGGTCCTCAAGCGCGACATACATCGATTTTGTGGGTTTCGGGGCCTCGGACAGCTTACACTCCACCCCTATCCGCCTTCCATTCTCCATGATCAGCAGATCAATCTCTGCACCAGTGTATGTCGACCAGAAATACGGGGTTCTCAGAGGGATGGCCCTGATTATCTGCTCAATAGCAAACCCCTCCCAGGAAGCACCTGCAACAGGATGGCTCAGCAGTTCCTCTCTGGTGTGTATCCCGAGGAGATGGTGCATCAGACCTGTATCCGAGAAATAGATCTTCGGTGACTTCACCTGGCGTTTTTTCATGTTCACGTACCAGGGAGGCAGAGGGCGTATCATATAGGTTTGTGTGAGGATATCCAGATAGGACTGAATGGTTGTACCACTCACCCCCAGAGAACCTGCCAGTTGTGATTTGTTTATCACCTGACCATGACTGTGTGCAAGCATCACCCAGAATCGTCTGAGTGTCATCCACGGGATACGTATTCCGAGCTGGGGGATATCCCGCTGGAGGAAGGTCCTGACGAAGCCTTCTCTCCAGGCGAAACTATCCTCTTCAGTGTCGGCCAGATAAGACAGCGGGAATCCCCCTCTGAGCCAAAGATCTTCCATAGTATCAGAGCCTGTTTCCGAAAGATCGAAACCCTGCATATCAATGAACTCGACTCGACCTGCCAGAGACTGAGAGGCATGTTCCACCAGTTGAGGTGAAGCGCTTCCCAGAATGAGAAATGAACCATTCCGTTCTTTTCGATCAGCCAGGACACGCAGCACAGGAAACAGTTCAGGGTAGAATTGAATCTCATCCAGAATGATAAGGCCTTCCAGCGACCCCAGGTACATCTCCGGATTCTGCAGTTTCGATCTGTCGACGGGAGATTCCATATCGAGAAAGTGAGATTCTGATACAGTCGCAATTTCTCTTGCAAGTGTCGTTTTGCCGCACTGTCTCGGACCGAAAAGGGCCGTTATCTTCGATCTGTTCAGTGCGGTCCTGATTCTGTTCAGATACTCACGTCTTTGAATCATAGCATATACTATCATTGAAAATTGGAAGTTTGAACTCATATATTCAATGATATCTGTGCCCCTAGGCATACCTGCATACGCCCCTGCCTCCACAGAGCTTCGGTGTTACTTACCTCCAGATAATATGATTTTTCCATATATTCCGGAGGTAACGAACAAACACAGGAGAGACAGACCGACCCCTATGTATACTCCTTGTTATCTCCAGAACGTATGATATAATCATATATAGTGGAGACAAAATGCTAAGAAAGACCAGAAACATCATGTTTGACCTCCGTGATTACTCTTCCCCGAGAGCGAAACTGACACAGATGGTGAAGAAAGGAGAAATCACCCGACTGTGCCGGGGAGTCTACAGCACCTCACCGGATGATCCCAGACTGCCTGCAGCTCAGTTTATACTCTCTCCCAGTTATATTTCTTTCGAGACCGCTCTGAGCTATCACCAGATGATCCCGGAGAGGGTCTATGCCGTGATAAGTGCCGGTTATGGATTGAAAAAAGAAAAGAAATGGGACACCCCGTTCGGGCTGTACTGGTTTCGTTATATTCCACAGGAGGTATTCCCGCTCGGTCAGTACTTCGCCATGGAACAGGGATACGGATTCCGAATGGCGACACGGGAGAAGGCACTGTGCGATATGTTGTATAAGATACGGGGGATACGGAGTCTATCGGCTATCGAGGATCTTCTGCTGGATGACCTGAGGGTTGATGAGGAGGTGCTCCAGACACTGAACTGGGATTCGGTCGAAGAACTTATACCGCTGTATCACAGCACGACGCTCGATACACTGGGTAACTGGGGGAGGAAACGTCGATCATGAACCAGATACAAGCCTATCTGGAAGCAAGGAATCCGGACGGAAAGAATGAAACAATCAACACCCTTAAGGAGATGCTTCAGGAAATCATGCTATTCTCTCTTTCACAGACCGATTTTTTCGACCATGCAGTCTTCTATGGAGGGACCGCCTTACGGATTTTCCATGGACTGGATCGGTTTTCTGAGGATATGGATTTCTCTCTGAGAGAAAAATCCCTTTCTTTCGATCTCGAAAGGTATATGGATGCTGTAAGAATAACGCTTCTCTCATTCGGTCTTGAAGCAGACATTGCCATGAAGAAAAAAAGAAAGCTTTCTCCAATACAGTCTGCTTTTCTCAAGAGCAACACGGCTACTCATCTGGTGCAGATCTCTGCCCCAACAGGAATCATACAGGCAACACCTTCTAACGAACTGATAAAGATCAAACTTGAAAATAGACACAGACCCCCCACAAGGAGCTGAGTATGAACAGAAGTTCCATCTCTTTCCTCAACCGTTTGAAATCGCATTGTACGATATTCCTTCCTCTCTTCGCAGGAAAAATTCACGCGCTTCTCTGTCGCGGTTGGAAAAGCAGAGTGAAAGGAAGAGACTTCTATGATTACCTCTGGTACCTGTCTCACCGGCACCGGGTGAATCTCAACCATTTGGAACAGCGTATGCGGCAGTCAGGTCATTGGCAAGGAGAGCATAACCTGACACTCACCACGCTTCAGGACCTCCTGACACAGGCGTTTTGAAGAAGTTGATCTTGAAGACGCGAAACGTGATATAAGTCCCTTCATTTCCTCCTCTCAAGCTCTTGACATCTGGAGCAGAGAGTTCTTTATTGCAATCACCAAAGATTCCCTTCGCTCCTCCTGAAATTTTCAACCGGAAGAGATTCACAACAACTTATACAGGGTCAATACTGGAGAACCTTTTTCAGCAGAAGGCTGGACTACATCGGTGTTGCCCTAATACACATCCGATAGCATGCTTAAAACACCCGGAAAGATATCGGTAGAGCGATTGACTCAAATATCGTATCATTTACGCTACCCGAGGATACCAGAATGACCTCTAGGAACGCCCCTATACGCCATCACTACACCCTCGTACATGACACAGGATTTGGTTGCATATATGAGTGATCTATTGTACTCTTCTAATAATATTAGCCTTTAAATATAAAAAAATATAGGAGTTCTTTGTGACCAAGAAACCAGTCTTTATCACTCTGACAATACTTTTTCTCATCGTGCTGAGCATCTCCCTTTCCCTTCCAATCTTGAACTCCTCGGCTGAAAAACGAATATATGCAGAAATAGAGAAACTGGCTACCTCTTATGGTGTATCAGAGAACTTTGACGTTGAAACGATAACGGTAGGTGCAGTGAGAGGCGAACTGACAGTGCAGGAAATCAGGTTTAAAAATGATTCGAATACAATCCTGATTAGTCAAGCATACGTGAAGGTATCCCCCAGTGAACTCATTTCATTAGCTTTGGACCGCAACGGCGCAGCACTGACTGATATCACTGTGGTCCTGGAAGATACACGTGTTGATATCGATCATGAACGTACCAGGTTCGCATCAGATCTGGGTACATCGACGATACACATTACCGGTTCCATCAGTGCAGATGCAATTGCTCATATTGTTGCTCAAGATGTCAAAGACGAGCTTTCTGCCATACAATCAGTTCATCTGGTCACTGACAGCGGCACGGCTCAGGTACAGAACACTGAGTATGCGTTCAGCTCACTTTCCCTACAATTCGATCAGGATGCATCACACATTCAGAATGAGAGCGCGACAGTCTATACTGACGTTGAGGAGCTCACCCTTGCACGAGCCTCTGATAACATGAAGGTCGCGGCCAGTTCCTTTCACGCCGAGGTAGAAGGCAAGGCGATTCTCGGCCTTTTAACCAACCTTATCAATACCCGAACATTCCTGATACAGGAACCCGACATCGATACCCTCAATCTATCACTTGAAGGTGCACAGATCTCGAACTCCGAAGCCTCTCTGGAAGCAGCATCGCTCGTGTTCAAAATCGACACACAGGCTGAAGATGCAGTCCTGACACTGAAGGATGTTCAGGGTAGAGACATGGGAGATTCCCTGGAATTGGGTTTTGAGAAGTACGATATTCACGTATCAGGTTCAGTGGTTTCAAGTCTCAGTGCAGCTTTTCTCGACCCTGAGCAGGCGACGGAAGATGTACACATCGATACCCTCAGGATGGAAATGGAAGGCTCTCATGTTCACACTGAAGATGTTGGAGTCAATGTGGAAAGTTTCCTTGTTGATCTTACCGGATTACACGGGATAGAGGATCTCATTAAAGTCAGTTTCTCTACGATACCTCCTTCCCTGCAGATCGGTGCTGAGATGCGGGTACTGGGTTCTACCGTAGAGCTTGAAGAGGAATTGATGAATGATATTCTATATCCAATTGAGGACATGCTCGGTCCGCTACCTTTCCTCCGTGACCCGGACACATGGGCCTTGGATACACTTCGCATAAAAGTATCTCTCACCAACGACCTTGCCGCAGTAGAAGATTTTTCACTGGTGACCGATTGGCTCGATATCTCAGGTTCAGTCTCGATAGGAATCGAAATGGATGAAATCGCCTCCCCGTTTGTTATGAACATGGAAGTGCACAGATATCCGCAAGAGATTACCCCATTGCTCGAAATTATGAGCTATCTGTTTGAGACAGACATCCCATCTGAAGATGGTTTTGACCTGCAGGTGAGGTATACTGATGAGATGGACATTCCTGAGATAATTATCCGAAACAGGAAAACACGTCACAGCAGACGCACCGATGCGGTCTCCCAAGAATGTGTTGCACGAGGCAATGCGATTCAGATCTGATGCTCAAGGAAGAAAGAAGTCAAGGAGATCTCACCACGCGCACAGGGTCTCCGTGAATAGAATCGAGAGTGTCAGCAATACGGTACTAGCACTGTTCTTATCCCGTGATTCACTTTCCCTTGACAACGCTCTCAGCATCTCTGGAACTCTCGCTCGATTCTGCAATTCCTCCACGACGTTGTCCCCTTATGAAACCATTCATGCAAGATCACTTGGGGAATTTTCGTGTGCGAGATACCCGGATTCTCCCCTCTGTTATGGTTTCATGGGCTGTGTAGCCGCCCATGCATGAGGGATACTTCTTACCAGACAGGTGCCCCGTTCAGTATTTGAGAAGCCGTTGTTCCTGTGTAATCGACAGATGACTGGCAACCTTTCTCCGGAAGAAACCACGTAGCAGTGGTTCTCAGAAGGCTTCGAACACACTATTGAGGTCTTGCACACCTGACGACAGCAGCTTAACAGGAAGCTGACTCAGTCCAGAGCGGCACAAAGTAGCCGCTGTCGACTAATCGTCAATAAGCGGACATTTCCTTTCGCCTGATTCAACGGATATTCTTCATGTAGAGCATCTAGAGCACAGGTTCTGGGTGAAAAGAGACAGCTAAACTCAGGAAGACAGTACTCAGGCAATGAAGCTATCGAAATGGTTACTATCTGGAACGGCTTTTCGTCTTCAAAGTGTTTTCCTGTCGACGAACACTTGATTTCCGTGTACTCTTCAGAAAACTACAGACGGAGAGAACGTCATGCTGATAGAATGTTCAAAGAGGCTGTTCGGGGATCTCGCTTACAGAACGCTCAGGCCATCCGCCTCCTATGATGAGAAGTTCATCTGGGTTGCGACGGAGTTTTATGGAGAAGGCTTCGAACAGTGGATCCTGATGGCGAATGTCGCTACCGGGTTCTGTGTCGCAACACCAATGGAAAAGGAAGGTGAGGATCCGTTCTCCTTCAGTCACCTGACCGAAAAGTACGATAATGAGATCATCCTTGGGGCAGTCAGGCAGGCCTTTGAACGGGAGGGTTTTGATCAGGAGCTCATCGATGAGTACCTGAACAGCGCCAGTGATATCAGGATGGCCAGTGGTACGGAACATCAGCCGATGATGAACCGGCTGAACCGATGGAACAAGCTCTTCCTGGAAGAGGGAGAAGAGTTCCCTGTCCGTGCCTCACAGATATCTGCCAAGGCGATCCGTATCGATGGGAAGCAGATCGTTCCCCGTGATGCGATGAGGGAAGTCCTTGAAGAAAAGGGCAAGGCAGTGAGTGCTGAATTGACTCCCTTTGCAACGATGAAGGTCACCCTGCGTCTGGGCGCTCCCTACACGGTATACCGGAATCTTGAAGTACCTCTTGATACGACCCTCGGGAAGTTGCATGAGATCATCCAGGTAGCGTTCGGTTGGGAGGATGCTCACCTGCATGAATTCACTGCCGGCTCCTACAGGATCGGACCTGAAGAGGAGATGGAATCCATGATGTTTTCCCTGTCCCGTGAGGAGCCGATCAATGAGGACGAGATCACCGTCGGAGAGATCGCTGGTTCGTTCAAACGGTTCACCTATACCTATGACTTCGGGGACAACTGGGAGCACCTGATCACGTTTTCGAAGCGTGTGTTGAGACCCCTGGGCAGTGAAGTCACCTGCACCGGAGGCAAGGGTGATACCCCCTGGGAAGACTGTGGCGGCGCCGGTGGTTATCAGTATATGATGGAGGTTCTTGAGGATCCTGAAGATGAGGAGTATGAAGGAATCCGGGAATGGACGAGTGATGATTCCCTCTCCCGCCTTTTTTTCATAGATTCTATCAACGCTGAACTGGAAGGCATCCTTTCGCGCGAGAAGAGACGGAGATTCTGGTAAGCTCTCTCAGTGATAGCACGGACCTGTTGACGCTTTTACTGAGAGGGAAAAAGACAGCGACCTCCCTCTCACAAGGCACTGCCCCCTTTTCAGGGGACAGCGCAAGCGGACTCGGGAGTTAATCGAATCAGCCGATTCATCACGTCAGGAGGGAGATACAGGTACTATCTTGCACCCCCCTATTCCTTACCCTTACTCTTCTGCCATCTCCTCTCTCTGCTTCTCCGCCTCTGCTTCGATCCTCCTGTTCATCCGTGCGATGAGGATCGTGAAGATCACAGCAACGATCAGGATACCGCAGCTGATGGGTTCCTTGAAGAAGATGAGCAGGTCATTCTCATAGACGATCATACTGCGGGTGAAGTTGTTCTCCACGATGGGACCGAGGATGAGGCCGAGCATCATGGGAATGACCGAGAACCCGAGGAGGTTCAGGAAGTACCCGGCAGCAGCGAGAGGAACGATGAGAATCATCTCCCAGATATTCCCGCTGTTGGCGAAGGCTCCTGCGAAACAGAAGAGCGTGATGGCGATCCCGAGGATCTTGTAGGGAATCTTGATCACCTTGGAGACCTGCTTCGTGAAAGCCTTCCCCAGAACATACAGGAGAATATTACAGATCACAAGGCCGATGATGATCGAGTAGGTTTCGACCGCCTGGTCGGTGAACAGTTTCGGTCCGGGCTCCAGTCCGTGGAGGATGAGAGCACCGAGAAGGATTGCTGTCACCCCGTCCCCGGGGATTCCGAGGGTCAGCAGAGGAATCATCGCAGACCCGACCACCGTGTTATTGGAGGACTCTGCAGCAGCGATCCCTTCCAGGGACCCCTTGCCGAACATCTCTGGATGCTTTGAGCTTCTCCGTGCCTCGTTGTAGCTGACGAACTGGGCGACCCCGCCGCCGGCTCCCGGCATCGCGCCGATGATCGTACCGATTCCGGTTGATTTGATGATGGTCTTCATAACCGACCTGATCTCCCGTGCGTTCACCGGAGGATCCTCTATATGCTCTGAGAAATCATCTGTGTGACCCTGGAGGTGAGGTGTCTTCTCTTCCACGCTCTTCACGATCACCTGTGCCAGCGCTATCAGGCCGATAAGGGCCGGCAGCAGGCTGATTCCTCCGAACAGCACGATCGAGTTGAACGTGTACCGCAGGGTTCCCGAAAGCGGTTCGAGACCGATGGAGGCGATGAAGATGCCGAAGAACGCAGATATGATCCCCTTGATGATATTATCTCCCGATACGCCCGCGATGACGGTAAGACCGAATATCGCGAGGGAAAAGTACTCGGGAGAGCGGAACTTCATTGCCACAGCAGCGATGGGAGGTGCTGCAAACAGCAGGATAAGGGCTCCCAGGAGTCCGCCGAGAGAGGATGCGAACAGGCTCATGCTGAGGGCCTTGTTGCTCTGCCCCTTCCGTGCCAGCGGATACCCGTCGAGGGTCGTTGCCAGTGCCGAGTTCGTTCCCGGCGTATTGATCAGAATCGCACTGATCGAACCGCCGTAACAGCCTCCGACATAGATCGCCAGCAGAGCGATGATCGAGGTGATCGCGTTCATCCCGTAGGTCATGGGGAGAAGCAGGATAATACCCAGAGTCACTGTCAGGCCGGGTATACTCCCGATGATCATACCAAGCAGCACACCGCCCACAGCGTACGCGAGGTTCGTGAACGTGAACAACTGTACGACTACTTCAGAAAATACTTCACTCATATTCAATTCCTCCAGAAGGCAGGCAGCTGCACATAGAATACCTGCGTGAACAGGACGAAGATGCCGATGGCAAGAACAGCCAGCATGGCCACTTCAAGCAGATTTCTGTTGCGGTACAGACGACTCATAAGCAGCACGAACACGACAGAACCGACGATGTAGCCGGCAAAGAAGATGAGGGAAGCAAAGACCGCGAATATGGCGAGTACGATGAGGGCATATTTCTGCTCTTCCCACCGGATTTCCACGACCGTCTCCTTCTTGAACACAAGACTCTGAAGAATAAGGAACAGGCCCCCTGCGATCATGACCACTTCAGCCATGAAGGGCAGCACCTTGGCGCTCTGCAGGAACGGAATCTGTCCATAGGTGATGACCTGAGCTTCCAGAAGCAGCAGGAGGAGGGTTCCGAAGACCACGAAGATGATCCCCCCTGTGAGATTTGATCTGACTTTCATGTTAACTCCCGATATAGTATGCGACGAGAGGGGGACTGAGCCCCCCTCCCCTGTACACCGTCAGCGTGACGGAATTACTTGATGAGGCCGAGTGAACGGGCCGAGATGGTCGCATTCTCTGCAGCTTTCTCGATATGTGCGGTGAGTTCGTCACCGTAGATCTCGAAGATATTGAGACCGATACTCGTGGTGAACTCGGAGAATTCAGGGTCAGCCCAGACCTTCTGCATCAGTTCTTTCACGTCCTGGATATACTCCTCTTTCGTACCGGCTGTGACGCTCAGCATTCCACCGCCTGTGATAGCGCTCTGGGGATAGCCCGCATCAGCCACGTTGGGAACGACGATACCGAGTTCTTCCTCGAAACCGGTGAAATCAAAATCCTTGAAGGTCGTGATGGCTCTCACCTTACCGGTCTCCAGATACTGCTTACCGACCTGTGAGGTACCGACGAAACAGTCAACCTCTCCGTTGAGAAGAGCCTGGATCTGCTGTGCGCCGCCCTCATAGGAAGCGATTCTGCTCTTTCCTCCGGCTTCATTGATCAGTCCGCCGAAACAGAGGTGGGCATCAGCACCGACAGCACCGGCCGACAGTACGACTTCCCGTCTACGTGATTCATCGATCATGTCTTCAAGCGTCTTGTACTTAGAATCAGCCATGACATACAGCAGGTAGGAGCGGTCATCAAAGGTCCCGACCGGGTGAATCTTGGACAGGTCGAGCTGGATTGCATCTCCCTTTACTATCTTCTGATACCACAGTCCGTAGGAGGTGGTGAGCAGTTCACGGACGTTTGGCTTCTTCTTGGTGAAGTTGATTCCGGCAACAAGGCCGTCGCCTCCGGTCTCCTGGACACAGACGATCGGAGCCTTGGTGTATTTCGATCCGACCTCGGCGAATTTTCTCGCTACCACGTCATGAGTCCCGCCGGCACCGTAGGGGATGATGATCTTGACAGTCTCGTCAAAGAAGTTGTCATCAGCTCCCGCGGTATCCGTCTCTCCCTGTGCAAATGCCATCATCGGCAGCAGCAACACCATCAGCACCAGTACAATACTTTTCTTCATGTTCGTTCTCCCTTTTCTTTATTTACTCTAAGTAACTATTAGTTAACCACCCACGTATAGCCTTTGTCAAGGAAAAAAATATAAATTCCCTCCTCACACAACTTCAGTGTGCGCGAAGGGAAAAACCAGTGAGATGATTGCAGAGAACACTGCTCCTGCTACGCTATGAAGGTCACCGCCGCTTCCTATGGAATCATGTTCTCTAGATGGTGCCTCCGGGAAAACCGATCACCTCATCAGGGTCGATTCCGATTTCTCGAATCATCGCACCTGACAGCCTCTCGAGATATCTGAACGTGCGGGCTCTAAACTCCTCATCCTCGGGCCATTCGAACCGCGGGAGAAGGACGAGTCTTCGCAGATATCCGAGAACCATCGCGAAACAGACATTGAGCTGTTCAAAGCGCTGCGAGTTATTCACTCCCGGCTCGCCCGAGAGAATAGAGAGTATCATATGGCCGTCCTGGCGTGTCTGCTTGTCATAGTGGTCTATGACGGGGTCACTCAGGTCATACTGCATATGGTAGTTATAGTAGCTGTCGGCAATGACAAAAAACTTGAATTTATCGATATCACCGAGGTAGATCTCGATATAGGACTTCAGGAAATCCTGATAGGTGACCTGCTCCGTCTTCAACACTTCCATGAGCTGTCTGTTCACCTCATTCTTGAAATCAGTCATCAGCATGTACACCAACTGCCTCTTGTCCTTGAAATAGTAATACATCGAGGAAAGACCACAGCCGCACTCGGCAGCCACCTCGGAAAGCTTCGAGTTATCGAAACCGTTTCGGGTAAAAACAGTCCATGTCGCTGCCTTAATCTCTTCTATCTTCTTTTTCTTCTGCACTGTACGCCTATGTGCTGCACTCACAAACTGACTCCCTCAGGCTCGTAAACGAACGCCTATGCAGTCTCATTATCATACTTTATAAGGATATCTGTCAAGCCATTCACTGCATTTTCAGATATCCACTAATTATTTACTTGACGTAAGAAAGTACTGGCCGTATAATCTGAATCAGGCTTTTTATTCGAACAGGTTTCGAAAAAATACAAAAAGGAGAATTGTATGAAAAAGATTCCAGTACTCTTGTGTCTGTTTCTGATGCTTGCATCAGGACTCTGGGCGGCAGGATCAGCGGAGGACTCCGGCACTGTCACTATCGAGTTCTTCCAGCAGAAGCGTGAGGTGGTCGATCTGTTTGACGAACTGATCGCAGACTTCGAAGCGAAGAACCCGGGTATCAAGGTAGAGCAGGTGCATGTGGCAGACTCAGGTCAGGTCCTGATGAGCCGTCTTGCATCGAACGATGTTCCCGATCTGCTGACGCACTGGCCGAACAACACCGATTACATCACCGCCTCGCTGGAAGGCTACTTCCTCGACCTGACCGACTCTCCGGTGGCGGACAATGCGATCCAGAACATCATCGAGTCGATCACCCTTGAGAACGGGAAGAACTACTGTGTACCGGTGTCGATCAACACACAGGGTATCTTCTACAACAAAGCTCTGTTCGAGGAATACAACCTTGAGATCCCTACCACCTGGGATGAATTCGTCGCTCTCTGCCGGGAGATTCAGGGAATGGGCAAACTTCCTCTCATCTTCCCCGACGGGACCGCATGGACCCTCTCACAGCAGCTCAGGATGCTCCTCGCTCTTGACCTGGACGGCTATTCGCTGATCAGAGACGTCAAGGCAGGCAAGGCTGATGCGCGCAACAATCAGGATCTCAGGGCGATGGCAGAGAAGCTGCTGTTCCTCCGTCAGTTCGGTCAGAAGAACTCCCTGGGAACAAGCTACGAGCAGGCGACCTTCGAATTCGCAACAGGCAAATCGTTCATGTTCTGGCAGGGTATCTGGGCAATCCCGTCGATCAACAAGGCGAACCCCGATCTCTCCTACAGTATGTTCCCCCTTCCGGCAAAGGCAGGACGTGAAACCCGTGTCGAGTATGGTGTAGACCTGGGACTGGTTATCGGAAACAAGAAGGATGCAGCCAAGGTCGAAGCAGCGAAGAAGTTCGTCTCCTATATCACCTCTACTGAGGTCGCTCAGCGTTACGCTGACGTGGACGGCTCTCCGTCTGCCATCCAGGGAGTGAAATTCAATTCGGATATCTCAGCTCCACTGGTGGATATGGTTCAGCAGTCCAAGTCGTTCAGGAACATCAGGTATCTGTATGCTCCCGGCGGTAACGGACGTGCCGATACGGGCACCCAGCAGTTGATCCTTGACGGAGACGTGGATGAGTTCCTCGCTGAACTGAACTACATCTTCGGCAGACCGGAATAACTATTCGACAACATGTTCATCCCGGTCCCTGATACGGGCCGGGATGACGGGAAGAAACAAGGAGGGGTGTATGCCCAGAACCTATTCGAAAGGCGAGAGCAGGACCTATGTGCTCTACACGATACCGACCCTGCTCCTGTACGGGCTTCTGTTCATATTCCCGCTGTTCCTCGGCCTCTACTACAGCATGACCGACTGGAACGGTATCAGTCAGGCTCAGAACTTCATCGGTCTTGAGAACTACCGCAACCTGTTCAGTGATAAGCGGGTCGTCAACAGCCTCCTGTTCAGTTTCAAGTATGCTGTTTCACTCGTGCTTATCGTGAACTTCCTGGCGATCGCTCTGGGTCTCATGATGGATTCCAGGATCAGGTTCCAGAACGCGTTCCGCTCTCTCTACTTCTTCCCGGCGATCATCAGCCTCGTGGTCGTGGGACTCGTGTTCGACCAGATCTTCTACCATGTCTTTCCCCGTATCGGAGAATTCTTCGATATTGAGATATTCAAGACGAATATGCTTGGCAACAAAGATACCGTATTCTGGGCAGTGCTGTTCGTGAGTATCTGGAGAGAGACGGCAGTACCTACCGTCCTGATCCTTGCGGGACTGCAGACAGTGCCGATCGAGTATATCGAGGCAGCCGTCCTTGACGGGGCATCGTACTTCACCCGACTGAGAAAGATCATCTTTCCCTTCCTCATACCGGTGTTCAGCATGAACCTTGTCCTGACGGTAAAGTCGGGGATCATGGTGTTCGATGTCATCAAGGCAATGACCGGAGGAGGACCGGGCATGACCACCGAGTCGATCGGTATCCTCATCTACAAGAAAGGGTTCCAGGAGTATCAGTTCGGGATGGCTAGTTCCCTCTCCTTCCTTCTCCTGGCGATCATCGCCCTGATATCATTCGTGCAGATCTACGCACTGAAGAAGAAAGAGGTGGGACAGCTATGATAACACGGAACACCATCTCCAGAATCGCGATCTATACTGTCCTGATCACAGGGATCCTCCTGATCCTCTTCCCCCTCTACATCACCCTGATCACGTCATTGAAGACCCCGCAGGAATCGGCACGAAGCTTCTTCGCCCTTCCCAGGACGATCTACCTGGACAACTTCAAGAGTGTGGTCACCAAGGCACACTACTTCACCTACTTCCTCAACTCGATTATCGTGACGGTGGTCTCTCTCACCTGCGAGATGATCGTTGTTCCCCTGTTTGCCTACGCCGTGTCGCGCAACAGCGGGAAAAAGTACTACCGCATCATCTACATGCTCACGATCTTCGGCATCTTCGTCCCCTTCCAGGCGGTGATGCTTCCCACGATCAAACTGCTGAGCAGGACCAATCTCCTTTCCATCACAGGACTGATCCTGATGTACGTCACCTACACCTTCAAGAAGGGGGCCTTCCTCTTCGTCGGCTTCCTCCAGTCGGTCCCTCGGGAACTCGAGGAATCTGCGTACATGGACGGGTGCACGATAACCCAGTCCTACCGCCGGATCGTCTTCCCCCTCCTCCAGCCCATGATCGCCACCATGATCGTCATCGACGGACTGTGGATATGGAACGACTTCCTCCTTCCCCTCCTCGTCCTCAACAAGAACAGCCTGCAGTGGACCCTGCAGCTCTTCCAGTTCCAGTTCAAGAATCAGTATTCCTTTGATTTCAATCTCGCCTTCGCGAGCTTCCTGCTCAGTATGCTCCCGATGATCATCCTCTACATCTTCATGCAGCGGTTCATCATCAGCGGGATCACCAAGGGAGCGGTCAAAGGGTGAGATTATCTCAACATTCGCACAATATACCTAGAGAAGGCACACATATACCAAGGAGTCACGTATGAGCTCAAACAGATCATTCATCAGCAGAATCTTATCCACCAATCCGGCTCTCGTCTATCTGAGACCGGAAGACAGGTATCTGACCGAACCTGAGGAGCAGGTGATCACCTGCGGAGTCATCGGTGTCGGAATCAACGGTCAGGAACACCTGAGAAACTTTGTATTCGAAGGCCATGCGGCAGTAAAGGGTTTCTTCGACACGAGTGACACGAGCGCTGAAGCTGCCGCCAGAATGTTCGAATCATTCACACACGGTCAGAGGCTGCAGCGGTATGGGTCGATTGCTGAGCTGTGCAGCGACCCGGACATCGATGCCGTCATGATATCCACGCCCAACTACACCCATATCGAAGTGATACGTGAGGTGGTGAAGTACGGGAAGCATATCCTGCTCGAAAAACCCATGGCGACGACGGTGAAAGACGCCTGGGAGATCTGTCGTCTTGCCGAGAACTACCCCGCTGTCTTCCAGATCGGACTCCAGTACCGCTACAAATCAATCTATCGTGAGGCGATCTACGAAGCTCAGAAGCGTAAAACCGTGGGTGATATCCGCACGATATCGATCAGTGAACAGCGGATCCCGTTCCTTGACAAGGTCAATCAGTGGAACAAGTTCAACGCCTACTCAGGGGGAACCCTTGTCGAGAAATGCTGTCATTACTTCGACCTGTTCAACCTCTTCGCCGCCTCAAGGCCGAAGGCTGTCTATGCTGTCGGCTCTCAGGCAGTGAACTATAGCGACTTCGCCTATCAGGGGAAGTCCTCAGATATCATAGACAATGCCTTCGTCATTATCGAGTACGAAAACGGGGTAAAGGGAAACTTCAATCTCTGCATGTTCGCTCCCATGTTCTTCGAAGAGCTCACCCTCTGCGGGACCAACGGCCGTCTCCACGCAGAAGAGAAACAGGACTTCTCTGCCAGACGGGGACTAACCAGCGAGCTCAGCATCGCCTGCAACGATGGACAGCCTGCCCGGAACACCGAGACCTTCTACCCGGCAGTGATCGAGGAGATCGGTCACCACGGTGCCACCTTCTTTGAACACGTCAGGTTCATAGAGAACATCAAGGGGATCGAGAATGATTCGGCCTCGGTGGAAGAGGGCTTCTGGGCTGTAGTGGTGGGAGCCGCAGCGCAGGAATCGATCGCCACCGGCCAGCGGGTGGAGATCGAAGCCTTCCTTGAAAAGGAAGGAGTACCGGTGACACGGTGACTCGCTGATACGCCGAGGATCACCCTTACGAAAGAGGGTCTGCCCTGTGGGCACCCCTCTTCACCCTTTCCGCACTTCATAGGAGCAGCCTGACAGGCTCACGCTCGTACGGAAGGCAGGAAAACGGCGGTTGATGATTGACAGAGGCCACTATGTATGTTTTACTTACATACAGTAAGTAATATAATTCCAGTGAGGCACTGCCCGCTGTCGGAGAAAGCAGTCTGAAAGGACCGCACAAGAACTATCAAGAGGGAGCATCATGAAACAACGTATCACGCTCGGAGTCGTCGCACTCGCACGAAAAACCTTTGACTACGAAGCAGCATATGAACTCTATACGGGGATCCTGAAGGATCTTGAAGCACTTGAGGAGGTGGACCTCGTCGCCATCGAGGAACAGGTCATCGAGGTGGAGGACGCCAAAGCGGCAGCCTCGCGACTCGCCGCCAGCCAGATCGACGGCCTCGTGGTGATCAGCAGCACCTTCCATCTGGGACACCTCGTCCTTGAACTTGACAAGGTCCTGCACAAGCCGATTCTCCTGTGGGGGCTCCCCGAGCTTCCCTACAACGGGGGGAAGATCCGGCTCAACTCCGTGTGCGGCGTGAACCTCAACTCGTCCAACCTGTTCAAGAGCGGTGTGAAGACCTACCATGTTACGGTGGGACCCGCCATCGATACCGACTGGGTCGATGCTGTGAGGATAGCAGCAGCCCTCGACAGGATGAACCTCGGAGTCATCGGCTATAGAGCCAAGGGCTTTTTCAACCTGGGTGTCTACGATCTGAACCTCTACAGTGAGATGGGTATCCTGATCAATCACTATGAACTCAGTGAGGTGTGGAACTACCAGGTGGAACCTGAGGAGATCGAACGCAGAAGAGCGCAGGTAATCAAGCTGTTCGATGTGAGCGAGCTCAACGAGTTCCAGATCGGCAAGGTTGCAGAACTGACCGCCAAACTCGGCCGTTTCATGGCAGACAATACCCTCACAGCCCTCGCTGTCCGCTGCTGGCCCGAATTCGCATCAGAGTTCGGCATCTCGCCCTGTGCAGCCATGTCGATCCTCCAGAGCGAACACAACATCCTCAGCTGTGAGGGAGACGTCGAAGGTGCCATCAGTATGATAGCCCACCGGGCTGTCGGGGGTGAGACTCCCTACCTGTTCGACTTCTCTCAGGTCGACCTCGAAGAGGATACCGCACTCCTGTGGCACTGCGGAGTGGCACCGTGCAACCTCTGGGACGGAGTATGCACCCGCTCCCTGTCGACCTACTTTGCCGGCGGCAAGGGAGTGACTGCCGACTTCGTCCTCAAGAACGGAGACTTCTCCGTGCTTCGGCTCGACTCCGACCGTACCGATTACCGGGTCTTCCTTGCCTCAGGTTCTGTGATCCCCATGGAGAAGGAACTGCGCGGCACCTACATGAAAGCCCGGTTCACGAAGCCGGTCGATGAGATGCTGAGAATCGTCACAGACAACGGGATCGCCCACCATGCATCGGTCGTCTACGGAGATTTCCTGAAACCCTTCAGGATCCTTGCCAAGATCAAGGGCTGGCAGGTCATCGAGTAGCAGGTGAGAGGAACACCGGCGTTTCACAGAAACAACGACAGCGGTGGGCGGTAAGCCCACCGCCTTTCACCATGCCGTAGAAGGAGACACCCTATGCGTACAGAACTACAGAAGCTGAACAGCGAATTCATCATCAGGGACATCAGTGACCCTGCCTTCAGGACCTACGGCTACAGAGTTGACGATATTGACACAGGGGAACTCGAAGCGCTCTCCCTGCGTCTCTTTGCAGAGAACGAGGAGACACGATACACTCCATCAAGCACAGCGCTCGAGGCTCTTGATGTCAGGAAAACCATTGAACACAGGATATTCGGGCAGCTTCCCATCGAGATAGGCTGCTGTTACGGGATGAACACACGACTGAACGGCATGGAATACCACAGCAGCAATGAGATGATCGTTGCCGCAACCGACCTGGTCCTGATGCTCGGAAGGATACAGGATATCGGGCAGGACGGTACCTGGGATTCGTCTCTCACCGAGCTCTTCTACGTCGAAAAGGGTAGTTCCCTCGTCATCTACTCCACCACACTCCACCTTGCCCCCTGCAGAGTCTCATCCAATCCCTTCAATGCCCTGATCATCCTGCCGAGGGGAACCAACGAAGCACTCAGCGGCGAACCCGACGGGACCTTGTTCAGGAACAACAAATGGATGCTCGCTCACGCAGAGGGTCCTGCCGCTAAAAACGGTGCGGCAGTGAGGACCACGGGAATCAATCTGACCCTGAAAACCCTCTAAGACAGTATTCCCGAACGAACAGAAAGGGCAGTCAGCGATGACTGCCCTTTCTGGTGTATCGAAATAAGATTCTAGTAGATGCCGGTGAACAGGCCGATGAAGTACACGACAGAGCTCAGAATAAGTGAACCGAACACGGTCATGACGAGGCCGCCCTTGGCAAAGTCCTTGATCGAGAAGTACCCCGCTGAATAGGGGATGACATTGGTCGGAGAGCTCGTGACGAGAATGAAGGCCAGAGAGGCAACGAGACTCGCGGGGAGAGCGACCGACATCACCGGCAGGCCGAGTGCAACAGCGAGTTCTATCATGATCGGGATGATGATCGTCGCGGTGACCGTGTTGCTGGAGAAGATGATCTTCAGCAGTGAGATGATGAACACAATGACGAACACCATAAGGAAGCCGGGAAGCGTCCCGATTCCCGAAAGGAGAACCACGGAGAGCCAGCGCGCGGCTCCGGTGGTGTACAGCATCATCCCTACGGATATCCCGCTGACGATAAGGATGATACCGCTCCAGGAGACCTGTGACTCGATATCTCTCCAGTGGATCCCGCTCACTCCGGGAAGGAAAAACAGGCAGCTGGTGAACAGCACCGGCATCGAGATCGGTATGGCAATGCCCAGCCAGGTCTTCAGCAGTGGTGTTGAGAGCCAGAGGACGACGGTGAGAAGGAACAGGATCATCGTCACGACCTCCTCGCGGTTCATTGCAGGCAGGGTATCAAGTTCCGCCTTGAGATCCTCTCTGCTCTTCTTGAGATGCGTCATCTCGGGCTTGAAGAACACAAGCAGGATGACCCACCCGACCGGAGCCATCAGCAGTGCAGCAGGGACCCCGTAGAGCATCCACTGGGCGAAGGTCACGTCGATACCGGCCATTTCCCGCAGAAACCCGATCGCGAGGGCGTTCGGCCCTGCACCGGAAGGGGTTGCGATCCCCCCGATGATGGAACCCCATGCACAGGCGATGAGAAGGGCCCTGCCGAAGTTGCTCTTCAGTTTCTCGACCCCCTCTTCCTCGAGAATAGCGACCGCAAGAGGCATCAGCATCGCTGCCACGGCCATGTTCGTGATCCACATCGACAGCACCGTCCCGGTCATCATGAAACCGAAGAGTATCCTGCTTGTCGAATTGCCCGTCTTGGAGAGGATCAGCACCCCGATACGTTTGCCCAGACCGCTGCTCGTAATGAAGGCGGAAAGGACAAGGACACCGATGAAGAAGGTGACGGTATTGTTTCCGAAGCCCTCTTTCACGATCGTACCATAGGTATCAACCCTGAACAGGGCAAGGAGGACTACCGAGAGAAGCCCGGTGATGTGAAACGGAATCGCTTCGCTCATCCAGAGAACAAGGGCAAAGACCAGAACACTCAGCGCGGCCTGAGCCGTCTGTGTCAGTTCAGCATCGCCGACATACCGAACGGAGTCCGCTATCGGCATCTGCTTGACAACGATCATTGCCGCCAGGGCGAGAAAGAAGTAGATGAGCTGCTGTCTCAGAACGTGGTGAGTCTTCACTGTCCGCCCCCTTTCACCGCCTCTTTGAGCAGCTGACCGACCTCGCTGGGACGGCTTGCCACCATACCGCCGGCTGCTTCAAGGGCCTCGATCTTGCTGTGCACCGAGCCCTTCCCTCCCGAGATGATCGCACCTGCATGACCCATACGCTTGCCCTCGGGAGCCGTTCGGCCACCGAGGAATGCAACAAGTGGCTTGGTGAAGGCTTTTGAGGCCATCATATCAGCGACCTCCTCCTCCATCGTCCCTCCCAGCTCACCGATAATGACAACCGCTTCAGTCTGCTCATCCGCCTGATACAAGGGAAGAAGTTCAGCGGACCTCGTACCCGGCACCGGATCTCCTCCGACCCCGATGAGCGTACTGACGCCGAAACCCGAGGCGACAACCATGGCAGTCACTTCATTGGTCAGGGAGCCGCTTCGCGTCATGACACCGATCGACCCGCTTTTGTAGACACGCTCGATCCAATAGGGAAACATGCCGAGCATGGCACGTGAGGGAGTGATGACCCCCGAGGTGTTTCCTCCGACCACCATCGCCTGATGGTACTGAGAAGCCTCCCGGATCCTCACCATCTCATGCAGCGGTATGCCGTCAGCTATCGTGACGATCTTTCTGATGCCGCTATCAAGCGCTTCAAGGACAGCATCCATCGTGAAACGGGGAGGAACAAAGAGCATTGCTGCATCACATTCGTGTTCCTTCACGGCCCTGCGCACAGAATGGTAGACAGGCCTGCCCTCAACACTCTGCCCCTCCTTACCGGGAGTGACACCTGCAACGACATCCGTTCCCAGATCTATCATATGCTTCGTCCAGAAGCTCCCTTCATTACCTGTGATACCCTGCACGAGGACACGGGTATCGCGATCCACGAATATACTCATCAACCAATCTCCTTCGAAAGTCTCACAGCAGTCTTCACAGCTTCCTCGGTATCAAACAGGGGCTCCAGACCGGCTTCGCTGAGGATCTGTACCGCCTCCGCTTCCCCTGTCCCGCGGATACAGGTCACGATGGGACGATCCGGCTTCAGGGCTTCCGCCGCGTCAACGATTCCCTGAGCCATGATATCTGCACGGGCTATCGTGCCGAAGGTGACCACAAGGATCACTTTGGAATCATTCCTGAGACAGAGCTCCATGGCCTCATAGGCCTTGCGGTAGTTGGGACCTCCGAATTCGAGATAGTTGGCGACACGTCCTCCTTCATAGTTGATCAGGTCGTACACCGTTGTGGTCAGTCCGGCTCCCGCACACATCAGGGAGATATCTCCGTCGAACTGAAGGTAGGGGATACCTGCCTGAGCAGCTTCGAACTCCATATCGCTTTCGTAGAATTCCCGGGTTCTTACGAACCTCTTCTGACGGTCCATCGAGTTCTCATCGATCATGAGCTTACCATCCCCTGCCACCAGAGCACCCTGCTTCGTGATGAACAGCGGATTGATCTCAACAAGCTCGGCATCATAGCGGGTGAAGATCCTGTACAGTGCGTGCACGACAGAACGGAACTGCTTCACAGCCTGTGCATCAAGGCCGACCCGGTAGGCAAGGTCCGTCACCTGAAAGCTCTGCAGCCCCGAGGTGAGAGAGAAATACTCACACTGGATACTGGCTGCATCGTCCTGAGCAAGGCTCTCGATCTCGACTCCTCCCTGAGCGCTTACGAGGATGATCCCTTTTGCCCGCTGGGGGTCAACAGAGATCGACAGATAGAGCTCTCGTTCTATGTCGACGGCCTCTTCCACAAGAATCCTCGGTACAGCCCACTCTCCGTCAAAAAGCCTGTGTGCTTCACTCAGAGCCTTCTTCCTATCCTCTATGAAGGGGATGAGCCCCTTCTTTCCCCGTCCCCCCATCAGGACCTGGGACTTGAGAACACAGGGATAACCGAGGGTATCACCTGCCGCTGCAGTCTCCTCTGCACTGGTCGTGAGGATCCCTTCAGGGGTGACGATTCCCTCTTCCCTGAAGATCTCCTTCGCCTGGTATTCAAATAGTCTCATACACTCACTTTCCTCCGGTTTTCTTCAGATACGAAGCGAACATCTCCTCATCGGTCGGCTTGACAGGAGGGATCGGCCGGGAAACCCAGGTAATATTGAGAAAATGTCTGTAGTTGATATTCTCTGTTGTGATATTTCCACCCCAGGTACCGCAGCCGAGAGTCACCGTGGAAGGCATCCCGTTGAAGAAGTTACCTCCGTTCGCCGGCGCCTGCGGCTGATTGATCATGATACGGCTTGAATTCATGTGTTCACCGAGATGGTCTATGTACTCGTCTTTGAACGTATGAATGCCGCAGGAGTGTCCCGTACCGCAGGTATCGGTGAGTTCGGTGAGAATTCTCACCCCCTCGCTGAAGGTGTCGCAGCTCCACAGGGTCAGTACAGGAGAGAGTTTTTCCTTCGCGAAGCGGTCATCGATGATCGGTTCGTTTCCTTCAACCATCAGCATACGGGTCCCTTCGGGGATCTCTATTCCTGCCCCGTGCGCGATCTCAGAGGCGCTCTTTGCAATAATTCCCGGGTTGATAGTACGGTACCCCTTACGGTTTTCCACCCACATCCAGGCCTCAAGCTTTTCTCTGTCTTTTCCGGTGCACAGGAATCCGCCCTTTTCGGTGAAGAGATTCATAACCCGGTCGTAGACACTCGAATGGATGATCACCGAGTTCTCCGAGGAGCAGCTGGTAGCATTGTCAAAGCACTTGCTCAGCACGATCTTGGCTGCAGCATCCTCGAGGTCTGCATCTTCGGCAATCATCTGGACCGAATTGCCCGGTCCCACTCCGTAAGCGGGAGTACCGCTGGAGTAGGCAGCCTTCACCATGGCCCCTCCCCCGGTGGCAAGGACAAGATCGACCTGCTTCATCAGCTCTCCGGTCTTCTCGATCGAGGGTTCGCTCATGAACTGGATCAGGTCCTGAGGGGCTCCGACCTTTTTCAGCCCATCTCTCATCATCTCGACTGCTTTCGCACTGGCATGCTGCGATTTCGGATGGGGAGCGAAGATGACGGCATTACGTCCCTTGAGGATCGAGACAGCATTGCTTGCAGGGGTCGCTGTAGGGTTCGTGACGGGAGTGAGGGCACCGACTACTCCGACAGGTTTCGCATACTTCGAGATTCCCTTTGCCTCATCCTGTTCTATCAGGCCGACAGAGGGCGCACCCTTCACATCCTTGAGGACTCCGAGCACCTTCCCCTTATGTTTGGCTATCTTGTCGGGAACATTGCCCATCCCGGTCTCTTCGACTGCCATGCGGGCGAGTATCGCGATGTTCTCATCGTTATAGACTTCCCAGCCGATAGCGAGACACACCTCATCTATCTGTTCCTGTGAATAGTGCCTGATGCTCTGCTGAGCCTTGCGGGCCCGTGCAACGAGTTCCTGTATTTCGATTTCGATTGGTGAGCGGTCCACACTTCCCCTCCTTTACTTACTTTATATAAGTAAGTATACACATTGAAAGGGAGTCTGTCTATGAGAAGATTCAGGTATTTACCTGCCGGCCGGCACGCTCAATGGAGGTACTCGTCAAAGATCAGGTCACAGGCACCGAGGCCAGCTTCCAGAGGGGCGTACGCACTATGATACACCTGAACACAGTTCTCGGATGCATCACAGCGGATCATCTGTTCCAGCTCATCGGCAAAGATCCGCGAGAGGGTCCTGAAGCGTGTGATGATGAGGAATCCGTCGGGAGACAGGAGTCTCAACACGCTCTGGCCGCTGACAGAGAGATAGCGGGCGCACTGGCGGACGATATCAGTGACAGCCTGGTCCTCCTCTGCGAGGCGCTGTTCCACTTCTTCGATAGTGTCGAAGTGAAGATCGTTCTCCTCGAGAGACTCAAGGATCGCGGCTTCCGAAATATAGGCTTCAAGACAGCCCCTGGAACCGCAGTAGCACGATTTTCCATCCATATTGACGATGGTGTGCCCCACTTCGAACGCTGTCTTTCCCAGGACCGAAAAGAGGTTCCCTTCGTGAATGAACGCCCCACCCACTCCGCGTCTGATGAAAAAAGTGAACAGGGCATGAGACTCTCTGGCTACCCCCTGACGATAGGCGTGGAGTGCGATCACGCCCGCGTTGTTCGCAACCTTCACCCTGCAGCCGAAGCGTTCGTGCAGGCGCTGCCCCAGGTTGAAGTTGGTGAATCCTCTGGTCTTGCGGTAACTGATGATTTCTCCTGTCTTCACATCCACCTGACCGGGAGCTCCCACCCCGAGGCCGAGAATCCTGGCGGGATCGATCCCTGATTCGGTGATCGCCTGAGCGACGAGCGTCTCCAGCTGAGAATAGATCGTGAGTGCATCAACATCCTCTCTGAGACAGATCTCAAGGGAGTACACAGGGTTGCGTGCAAAATCAACAACGAGTATGAAAGCAGTGAGTGACCAGAATTCAAGGCCGATGACATACCGGGCAAGCGGATTGACCGTGTAGTACACTGGCTTGCGCCCCTTCTTGTCCCCGAAGTCTCTCTCGGGAGGATTCTTCTGGACCATGATGAGACCGTCAGCTTCAAGTATCGAGAAGATACGCAGGACCGTAGGAGCCTTCAGTCCCGTCTTCTGTACGATCTCCGACTGTGAAATCCCCTGACTGTGCTGTATATACCGGAGAACGAGTTTCTCATTCTTCTCTCTGACATCCTCACTGCGTAGCGGTGTGCTTTCCATCTGTGTCCGTTCCTTTACCACCCGGAAATTCAAAATTCTCAGGTTTCTCTCATTCTGCCCTTTACAAAGGAAAAAGTAAATGATATTTTTTACTTACTTAACATAAGTAATAAAAATAAGGAGAAAGTGATGGATCAAGCTCACGTAGAGAAGCTGAAAGACATCGCCCGAGATGTGAGAGTCCTTGCTCTTTCGTCCATGGGACACCTTGGAGTCGGACACGTAGGTGGAGCGATGTCTGTAGTGGATATTCTTACCTATCTCTATTACTCAGAGATGCACATAGACCCGAAAAACCCCCGAGATGAACAGAGGGACAGACTCGTTCTGTCGAAGGGACATGCAGGGCCGGCCCTGTATGCCGTCCTGGCACGCAAGGGCTTCTTCCCCATCGAATGGCTCGACACGCTGAACGTGGGCGGAACTCACCTTCCCAGCCATTGTGACAGGAACCAGACCCCCGGTATCGACATGACCACCGGCTCCCTCGGCCAGGGACTTTCTGCTGCCGTCGGGATCGCACTCGCCATGCGGATGGACGGTCGGACGCGCCGCACCTTCGCCATCATCGGTGATGGAGAAAGCCAGGAAGGCCAGAACTGGGAAGCTGCCATGTGCGCCTCCCAGTACGGTCTGGACAACCTCATTGCATTCACCGACTACAACAAGATGCAGATAGACGGAACGATCAGCGATGTCATGGAACTCGAGGACCTGAGTGCCAGGTGGGCAGCCTTCGGGTGGCACGTGCAGAAGGTCGACGGTCACGACTTCGAAGCTATCGAAGGTGCCATCGAAAGTGCAAAACAAACTCCGGGAAAACCTTCCATGATCATTCTCGATACGATCAAGGGGAAGGGATGCTCCTTCGCGGAAGGCAAACTCTCCTCACACAACATGCCGATCTCACAGGAACAGCTGAATGAAGCACTTGCAGCTCTGAAGGAGGTGAAATGATGGCAGCAGATATGCGTGAAGTATATGCACAGACACTGATATCCCTTGCAGAAGAGAATGAGAATATCTGTGTCCTCGAGGCTGACCTTATGGGAGCGACAGGGACCAAGGTGTTCAAAGAGAAGTTTCCGAAGCAGTTCATCAATGTCGGAGTTGCAGAAGCCAACCTCGTGGGGGTGGCCTCAGGACTGTCGAGTGAAGGGAAAATCCCCTTTGCGGCGACCTTCGGAACCTTCGCCAGCCGACGTGCCTTTGACCAGTTCTTCCTCTCGGCCAACTACGCGAAGCTGAACGTGAAGCTCGTGGGAACCGACCCGGGAGTGACCGCACAGTTCAACGGCGGCACCCACATGCCCTTTGAGGACACCGGAATGATGAGACTCATCCCCGGCCTCACCATCGTGGAACCCTGTGATACTGTCTCCTGTGAGCGCCTGATCCGCCTCGCCGCTCAGCACCCGGGCTCGATGTACATACGGCTGCACCGAAAGGGATCCCAGAAGATCTACGACGAGAACGCTGAATTCACCCTCGGGAAAGGCATGGTACTGAGAGAGGGAACGGACGTCACCCTCATCGCCTCAGGATTCGTCATGGTACCCGAGGCTCTCAAAGCAGCCGAACTCTTGAGGGAGGAAGGCATCGATGCAGCAGTGATCGACATGCACACGGTGAAACCTCTTGATGGGGAACTCGTCCTTTCCTATGCGAAAAAGACTGGAGCCATCGTGACCTGTGAGAACCATCAGGTGACCGGAGGACTCGGAGGTGCTGTTGCAGAGTACCTTTCCTCTGAATACCCTGTTCCGGTTTCCCGGATAGGTGCGCAGGATGTCTTCGGTCAGGTCGGCACCCTTGATTTCCTCATGAAGGAGTACCGACTCCTTGCAACCGATATCGCCCAGGCAGCCAGAGCTGTCATCAAGAAGAAACACGAAGGAGCGTAATCATGAGCACAATTACACTGGCAATCGCATCGGACCTGTCAGGCTTTCCTCTTAAGAAGGCTGTGGTCGAATTCCTGAAAGAACGGGGAGATGTAGAGGTCATTGACTTCGGCATCGATTCCCCTGACACCCCTCAGCCGTACACGGTACAGGCTCCGAAGGTCGCAGAAGCCGTCCAGAGCGGGAAGGCGGACAAGGGAATCCTGATCTGCGGTACCGGTCAGGGTATGGCGATCATCGCCAACAAGTACAAGGGCGTCTACGCGGTGGTAGCCGATACCGTCTTCGCCGGAGAACGGGGAAAGATCATCAACAATGCCAACGTATTGACCATGGGAGGCTGGATCACCGCCCCCTTCCTCGGCACCCAGATCGTTGATGCCTGGCTGAACATCGCCTTCACCGAGAAGATGGAATTCAAGAAGGACTTCCTCACGAAGAACTTCAATCTCGTCAAAGAGATCGAAGACGTGAACTTCAAATAAGAACCTCTCAAAGTCACTGGCAACCAGTTCAACCCGGCAGCAATCACCTGCTGCCGGGGCCCCTCTTTTCAACGCAGCAGGATGCTCGACACAGGATTCTTTCAGTTGCTAACCCTCCCGGAACCCCTGATGCTCGGGGAGCGTCCAAGAGTTTTTCGGGTGCTGATTACTGCAATCAGTGATACCTGCATGCTCATACGGCAAACATCAACTGTTGACAGCATGAGTGCCCAGCGAGATATACGTTCTACTCACAATCTGCGAACCGGCACTTTTCGGGGTCTACAGACTCTCTCTTTCTACGAGTTTCCCTCCGACCAGAATTCTCAGCTGTGGCAGTTCGGGGGTGTTCATTCTTTCGTATAACGCCTGAACGGCAAACTTCGCGATCTTTCGCTTCGACACTTCGACGGAAGAGAGAGGGGGACTCGACTGAGCAGCCTGTGGAAGATTGTCGAAACCTATGAGAGCCACATCCTCCGGGACTTTGATCCCTGATTCTACCAGCGCTCTCATAGCACCCAGAGCCATGATATCATTCGCGCATACATAGGCAGGCAGCAAATCGGACCGGGACTCCGATACATACTTTTTCATATCATTATACGCTCCATCGAATGTTGAATCGATAGTAATAACATTAGGCTTCTTTCCGTCTCTATCAACACTTTTCCGATAGGCTTCCTCTCTCAGCTTGAGATTCCATGTATCAGGACACCCTGAGATAAAACCGATATCTTCATATCCTTTCTGGCGCACATAATCGTACACCATATGAATAGCGCTGCTGTTATCCATATCTACATAGTCAAACGGCAGGAACTCATTGTAATTGTCGATGAACACCAAAGGGATATCAGCAGAGGTGAAATGCTTCATGTCTTCCTCACTGAGCTCGGTCGCCAGAATCACCGCACCATCCACACCATCTCCATGCAGAATCGTATGAAGCACATCCTCTGTTGATGACCACGTATAGGAACTCACCTCAAGTTTCAATCTGTACTGATGAGCTCCCTGTGTAAGACCATCAAGATAGTCAGCAATAAACACATCGTGATTTCTGTTCACAACATGACCGTGTTTAGCAATTCGCAAGAACTTAATGGTCTTTCCAACAGGACCTTCCTTAGAACGGGCTTGAGGCATCTTTTTATAGTTGAGTTTCTTCATTGAAGCGATGATCCTTTCCCGGGTTTCATCGCTGATGTTCCCTTTGTTGTTCAATACCAATGAAACTGAAGCGGTTGAGACGTTTGCATCCTCTGCAATATCTTTTAACGTTGCCTTCATGCTTCCCCCACATATATAGTTTCGTTAATTGTAGTACCCTCCCGAGATAAATGCAATATTTAATTAACCAATATTTACTAAATTATTTGATTAATTAATCAACAAAACTTACAAAAATGGATACATATTACGGTATATTGAAACTTTTTCCTTGACATATCTGTAATTTAACTTAATATGAGGTGTATAAGCTAATAAATTTACTTAATATTTAATAAAAGAGGACTGTATGAAAACACTCTATGGATTAACAACCGCAATGATAACACCGTTCACGAGTGATGGTGCTGTTGATGTGGCCATGGTGAGAGAGATGACTCGCTTCCAGATCGACAGGGGCACTCATTGTCTCTATCCATGTGGTACGACCGGCGAGATGTATCTGCTCTCAGAGGATGAAAGAAAACGCGTTGCTGAAGAAGTAGTGGCGGAAGCTGCCGGGAAGGCCGTGGTATATGTACATGTCGGCGCCATGAGTGAACAGGAAACAATACGCCTGGCACAGCATGCCGAAAAAATCGGCGCCGACGGAATCGGTGTGGTAACACCATCCTACTTCAAACTCGATGATGAGGCTCTCGTTTCATATTTCGCACGAGTGGCAGGAGCGGTATCGATGGATTTCCCTGTTTATCTGTATAATATACCTCAGTGTTCCGGTAATGACCTCAAAACGGCAACCATTGAGAGGATTATCGAAAAGGCTCCGAATGTAGTCGGTATCAAGTACAGTTTTGCTGATTTTGTTAGAACCATGGAATATGTCAATATCCATCCCGACTTCTCGGTTGTCATCGGTGCTGACATCCTGTTTGTTCCCGGGCTTGCCATGGGATGCAGCGGAACCGTCTCCGGTTGTGCTTCGGTGTATCCTGAAGTCTTTGTCGCTATCTATGATGCATTTCAGAAGAATGATCTGGCAGAAGCAAGAAGACTTCAGAATCTCGGATTTGAAATTGCAAACATCCTCAAAAACGGCTCAAACATGTCCTATTTCAAAACAGCTCTTGCGTATAGAGGCTATGAAGTAGGTGGCATGAGAGCTCCTCTCATGGATATAGATACAGCAGAAAAAGAAGCATTGATCGAACAGCTGAAAAGCTGGGAAGACCGATTCTTCAATAAATAAAGGAAAAAGGAGTATTGTAATGAAAAGAACAACGTTTGCTATCATGTTGGTTCTGGTCTTTTCTTCTGCATTTGTATTTGCGAATGCCCAGAGTGAAGCCGCGTACCCAGACAGAGAGGTGACGATCGTAGTCCCCTACTCACCGGGTGGTGCATCAGATACGGTGACAAGAATCATCGCGAAGAATGTCGAACCTGAACTGGGAGTTCCTGTTATCGTGACAAACAAAACCGGAGCCTCCGGATCCATAGCAATGGACTATGTAAGAAAATCAAAGGCTGATGGATACACGATCTGCTACATGCCTGTGGAATCGACCATGGTCGGTGCTCTCGGGTATACTGATCTGAAGCCTTCAGATTTCGATTTTGTAGCCGGTGCAATGACAATCTCCGCAGCTGTGACTGTCCGTGCTGATGCACCCTGGGACACCGTTGAAGAGTTCATTGCATATGCAAAGGCGAATCCAGGAAAAGTGAGTGTCGGAAACTCCGGTACAGGATCAATCTGGCATATTGCTGCAGCATCCCTCGAAGAAGCTGAAGGCATCAAGTTCAACAGCGTCCCGTTTGAAGGAGCAGCTCCTGCAATCGCAGCTCTCATGGGTGGACACATTGATGCAGTGACCGTCAGTGACTCTGAGGTACAGCCCAATGTTGAAAATGGTGATTTCAAGATTCTTGCCGTCATGGGTGATAAACGATCTCCCGCCTTCCCCGATGTCCCGACCCTCAAAGACAGAGGAACAGACGTAACTGCATTCGGATGGGGTGGATTTGCAGTACCTGCCGGTACTCCTGACGATGTAAAGGCCGTTCTGGAAGCTGCCTTCAAGGTCTCTATTGAGTCAGATGAATTCGCAAAACTGTGTAACGAACGGGGCATGACACAAAACTACATGACCGGAAGTCAGATTCAGAATTTCGCCAATGACCAGTACGACCTGTATTCAGTTTTGATCCCGAAACTCGGCATCAACTGATTCTAAAAAAATGTATGGAGGTGGCATTGTCTTTCGGGCAATGCCACTTTCGCAAGAAGGAGGCAGTATGGTTTACGCGGATGTTGTATTTGGTGTGATCAGTTTTATAGTTGGTGCCGTATTTTTCGGTTTGTCTCAATCGTTCAGAGCAGGAACCTCCGACGGCGTACCCGGGGCAGGTTTCTTTCCTTCCATTCTCTGTGTCATGATCATGATTGCATCGGTAGCACTGATTGTGAAGGGGTACAGAGAAAAACGGCACTACTTCAATATGGTAAAAAACCTGAAAGAGATGACGAAGAGTACAAAACAGCTCGTCATCACAGTTGTTGCACTTATCGGCTTCTTTCTGCTCTGGCAATACGTTCATTTCCTTGTTGGAATCACAGTGTTCCTGATCAGTCTCAACAAAGTATATGAACACAGGTTGGTAACAAACCTCATATACACTGGTGTATGTGTTGTAGCCATATACCTGCTATTCGGCGAAGTATTCCACGTGATGCTGTAAGTAAGGAGTCGATATACATGGAAATCTGGTTAGAAGTTTTAGTGTCACTGGCAGACCCCCAGGTACTGTTATACCTGGTATTCGGTGTCCTGGTGGGAAGTTTGCTGGGAAGCCTGCCAGGCCTCACAGCAACTATGGGCATCGCCATTCTTACCCCGATCACCTTCTGGTTCGAGCCGGCAGCAGGATTTGCGATGCTCATAGGGGTATGGAATTCTGCCATCTGGGCAGGAGGGATTTCAGCGATTCTCGTCAACACACCGGGGACCCCGGCATCAATAGCATCGACCTTCGATGGGGTTGCAATGACGAAGATGGGGCAGGCAAAGGTCGCGTTGCAGATAAACACCGTATTCTCTGTGTTCGGAGGACTATTCGGTACATTTGTTCTTATGGTTGCCGCTTTCCCGCTGGCAAAGTTTGCCATTAAATTCGGCCCTGCCGAATATTTTATGGTGGGACTATTCGGACTTACTATGATGATCTCCGTTTCCGGGAGCTCCCTTATCAAAGGAAGTGTCATGGGTTTCCTCGGTCTCCTGACAGCAACGATAGGACTCGATCCTATGGTCGCCTCAAAACGCTTCACCTTCGGTAATATGGATCTTCTCATGGGGGTCTCCTTCATTCCCGTCATGATTGGAATGTTCGGTGTGGGAGAAATCCTGTATCAGGTATCGATCTCAAAGGGGAAATCTTTCATCGAGAAACCTGACAACACCTCAGAGGATTCCTCGTCTATCAATCTTGGACAGGAACGACTTACGATGAAAGATATCCGGCATCTAACACCGATATCAGTAATCTCTGCCGCAATATCTACAGTCGTTGGAGCGATTCCTGCTGCAGGCGGCGACATTGCGTCCATCATCTGCTGGGGGCAGGCAAAGCGTCTATCGAAACATCCGGAAGAATTCGGAAATGGTTCCAAGGAAGGATTGACAGCAAGCTGTGTAGGAAACAATGGCGTACTGGGTGGAGCTCTCACAACCATGCTCACTCTCGGTATACCCGGTGATGCTGCGACTGCGATTCTGATAGGCTCTCTCATGATGTACGGCATGCAGCCTGGTCCGAGGCTGTTCGTCGAAAACAAAGATTTTGTGATCACTATCATGCTTCTCATGGTATTGGCGAACCTCATCATTCTTGTGTACGGCCTCTTGATTTCTAAAGCTTCCATAAAACTACTGAAGGTCAAGAAGGCATTCATTTGGGCTACGGTTATGGTTCTCTGTATGGTAGGATCCTATGCCCTGAATAATTCAATGGTTGACGTGGTGATCATGTTACTTGCCGGAGGTCTCGGATTCTTCCTGAAACGCATGGACTACGCACCTGGACCATTTGTACTCGGGCTCCTTCTTGGAAAGATCATTGAATCCAACTTGAGAAGAGCACTCACACTGACTCAGGGTAGTTACGGTTTTCTCTTTACACATCCTATCGTTGTAGTTCTGGAGATTCTCATCATCACTGCGCTGTTCGGCCCCCTGTTCAAAAAACTCTGGAACAGCAGGAAAACACCAAGCAAGTAAACTCTATAAAAAAGGAAAACATATGAAGAAGATTTTAAACAACCCCGGAGAGTTCGCGAAAGACACCCTTGAAGGAATCTATAAAGCACACCCGAATGATCTCACCTTCGTGAACGATGATATACATTGTCTCGTTAGGAAACACCTGAAACCGGGGAAGGTCGGAATCGTCACAGGAGGAGGATCAGGGCACCTGCCCCTCTTTCTCGGGTATGTCGGGGAAGGACTTCTGGATGGTTGCGCTGTTGGAGATGTCTTTCAGTCACCGAGTTCTGAACAGATTCTTGAGATTACAAGGGAAGTAGACCAGGGGAAGGGAGTTCTTTATCTCTACGGGAACTACACCGGCGACATTATGAACTTCGAGATGGCGAGTGAAATGGCTGAAATGGATGATATTGTCACTGCACATCTGGTAGCCGGTGAAGATGTCGCTTCCTCAAAGAAGGGTGAAGAACACAAACGTCGGGGAGTTGCCGGTATATTTTTTGTGTACAAGTGCGCAGGTGCAAAAGCTGATGAACTCGCAACCCTGGAAGAAGTCAAACGGATCGGTGAAAAGGCTGCAGCTAATGTGCGGACGATGGGATTCGCACTTTCACCATGTATTATTCCGGAAGTGGGAAAACCTTCCTTCACACTTGCTGATAACGAGATGGAGATCGGTATGGGTATACACGGCGAACCCGGTATCAACCGAGGGCCTATGATGTCAGCAGGAGAGCTGGTGAACACCCTCATGACGAGGATCATTGAGGACCTCCCCTACACAAAAGGTGACGAGGTCTGTGTCCTTGTAAACGGACTTGGTGCTACGCCCAAAGAAGAACTCTATATCATGTTCAAGGAGATATCTTCATTCCTCGAAAAAGAGGGTATACAGATCTTCCACACCTATGTAGGAGAAATGGCGACATCCATGGAGATGGCCGGAGGCTCTATCTCTCTTCTCAAACTTGATAACGAACTGAAGCAGCTGATCAGCAAACCCTGCTACACGCCATTCTTCAGCCAGAAGGCCCTATGAGGAACCCGTGATGAAGTTACAATTTGATGCTTTTAATACAATTTTCAGCAATTGGGAACAGCTGTTTTCCGAAAAGAAGAGTTTCCTCATCGAGATGGATTCTCATCTTGGTGACGGAGATCTCGGAATAACAATGGCAAAAATATTCAGCGCAGCGGCTGAGCAGGTCAGGCAATCCCAGAATCTGACTGTGGGAAAACTGATCATGACAGCGGGAATGGCCATGGCAAAAGCTGCCCCATCCACAATGGGAACGCTCATGGGTTCCGCCTTCATGGAAGCAGGAAAACCTTTCAAAGAGGCTGATTATTTCGATGTTCCGGACTGGGAGCCATTCTTTGATGGCCTGCAGACAGGAATTGCAAAAAGAGGAAAGACTTCGGTCGGTGAGAAGACCATTTTCGATGTCCTCTACCCGGTATATGAGTTTGTCAGGGACAGCAGCTCGGTCATACACACCGAGTTGTTCGACTCGTTGATTCCATATGCCCGCACCTGTCTTGAAAGAACCGCTGATATGGAAGCTCAGCATGGGAAGGCAGCATGCTTTGGCGAAAAATCAAAGGGCCAGGTAGATGCAGGTGCCATGGTTGCCTATCTCCTGATCGAATCTCTTGGAAAAACACTATCCACGGTATAAAATATTCAGCTCTCACGATGCACTGTTGTCTTCAATCATTGAATGACAACAGTGCAGAGGGGACTTCAATCCCCCTTTCGCCATACCCTGATGGAATTCTCTCCACCCTTCAACTCACGTATCGGCCCCGGCACACCCCCTTCGGTTTTCTGCGCATGGAAATAATCACGGTCCAGAATGAGTTTTGAGCCGTCAGGGTTTTCGAATTCCCCATCAGCAATACGCACGCGATGCAGTGTATCAGTGGTAGGGATTGCACAGCTCATAGCTTCGAAGGATGCGGGCAGGGTACACGAGAGGTATACCTCATCCCCCTCTTCGATGATACGGACCGCGGGGTCAAAGTCCTCGGCTACCAGATTACCCTCTTCTCTGTCGAAAGGCACCGCACCGTTGAGATAGCAGTTGCTGCCGATATAGGCAGGCTGTCTGACACGGTCAAACGAACGGTGGTCTCCGGGTACTTCATCGACTTGAGCAATATACTCCTCCATAGAGACCGGCCTTCCATCATAGTGGTACGTACCTGCGCCACCTATTGGTTCATGCTCTCCTGCCCTGCCGGGGGCAAACAGATTGTTGTAGAACCGGTCATCCCCGCCATAGATCAGGGAGAAACCCTTGATCTTCGTGCTGTGAGGAAGATGATACTGGGTTGAACGGTCCAGAACATCTTCCAGAACCATCGTACCGGCGAACAGGTTGCTGATGTACGCTCCTCCCTGAGATACATTCAGCACGTTATACGAAGAGGCCATGATGTTGTGGTCCACCAGGTAGGGTCCGTGACTTACTTCTACGAAGAAATCCCTGTTGTTTGCATAGAGAAGGTTTCGGCTTATCCGTGTTCCCTGAGTCTGCCAGTCCAGCCAGATTCCCAGTGAACAGTCATGAATCCTGTTGTCGTGGATCTGCACATCAATTGCCGCGTGCAGTTTGATACCTGCTATCTCGTGACCGTAGAATTCACGTTTTAAAGCGATATGGTGGATATGATTGCCGTAGATCTGTGAGAACACACATCCGAGGTGTCCCACGATTCCATTCTGCCCGCAGTCATAGATTGTGTTGTTCCTGATGATATGGGAACCGATCTCCTCTTTTGACCATCCCATCCTCTCTGCGTTGAATACAGACTCCAGCTGGTACTGGTATCCCGGCTTGTCTCGACGCATAGTCCTGTAGTTATGACCGGAGGTGATCTCCTTTCCGATACTGACAGCACTGCACTTTGCATCGTGGATGATGTTGTCTTCAATGATCCATCCCTTACTCCAGTGAGCGCCGATAAGACCCGGCTGGTCAGCGGTGGGAGGAGCCCAGGGAGATGCTGACTGAGCAAGCTCGAAACCCCGCACGGTGATATAGTCGATGTGAGTGCGTCTCGGGTAGAAGCAGTTCTGCCGGACATTGATTTCTACCAGTTCCCTGTTGGGGTCATGTCCCTGGAAATTGGCATAGATCGTAGTATACTCCTCATCAGTTTCCACGTACCAGAGATAGAGTGTCTGTTCCGGATTCGGGACAGGCGATTTCTGCTGTGTCCAGTCGTCAACGACCTCGCTTCTCATGTCCGGCTGCAACAGCTCTTCATACGTCTGCGCCTCATAGAAGGACCTGCCATTGAGATAGACATCACCCAGGTGTACCGTCCTTTCGATACTGACTACCCAGTCTCCATGAACTGTTTCCACGTAGGGATTGAAATCACCGAAGAAGGTGTTGGGAAGCCTCACTTTCCACACATGACCGGTTATCAGGACCCAGTCTTTTATGATTTCGGATCCCTTGATAATGACGTGTTCACCGTGTGCGGCTTCGTACGTGATTCTGCGCACTTCACTGAGTCCGCCTCTGCGGGGATCCACGTGTTCCCGGTAGACACCTTCATGGACGATGACCGTATCGCCGGGCAGGGCAAGGGAAGCCGCTTTCCCTATGGTCAGAAACGGGTTTCTCTCACTTCCTGTGAACAGATCATTCCCGGTTTTTGCAACATGATACACCATGATGTACCTCCTCCTTTTTTTCCATCTATCGAGACGGTCCAGTAAGACTGTATCGTAACATGGATGTGAGCAATCATCTTCAATTTCCGTACAGTGCAGAGGCGACCTTCAACTCAATACTCTCTGGGCATCTCCTGAGAAACGGAAACAGCCTCCGGGCGGAAATCACTTCCCGCCTCGGAGGCACACACTATCAATCAGGATTCCTGACTCTTACTTCCGTACAGCCACCTGTGCTTCCTTTTCATACCACTGAATAAGACCGCCGTGGTCATCGCTCCCCTTTCCGTCGGCACTGAGAGCTTTCATCATCTCTATGGTTGATAGAGAGATGGGCACAGGAACATTGACCGCTTCAGCGGTGTCCAGTGCGTTCTGCAGATCCTTGATATGCAGATCGATCCTGAACCCGGGCTTGAAGTTCCCATCGAGTACCATCGGAGCCTTGGCATCTAGGACGGTAGAGCCGGCAAGACCGCCTCTGACTGCCTTGAACACCTTCTCGGGGTCAACATTCGCCTTGGTGGCGAGAACGAGTGCTTCAGCCATTCCTGCGATATTCGAAGCGACCATGATCTGGTTGGCAAGTTTGGTGATGTTTCCGCTGCCGATCTCGCCGACAAGGGTAACGCTGCCCCCCATCACCTTCAGGATATCTTCGACGTTGGCAAAGGCCTCTTCGGGGCCCCCGACCATGATGGCCAGAGTTCCGTCCTTCGCCTTGGGCTCTCCGCCGGAGACCGGGGCATCGAGCATGAGCACCCCGTTCTTCTCAAGTTCACCAGATACTTCCCGGCTGACGATGGGACTGATCGAGCTCATGTCAATGACGATCGAGCCGGCCTTGGCCCCTTCTTTCACTCCGCCGTCCCCGAGAACCACAGTCTTCACGTGCGGAGAGTTGGGAAGCATCGTGATGATCACATCACTTACCTCTGCCACTTCCTTTGCAGTCGGTGCAGAACCTGCACCGGAGGCAACCAGTTCATCCACTGCTTCGCCGTTGATATCATTGACAACCAGGCTGTAGCCGGCCTTCAACAGATTCTTTGCCATGGGCCTGCCCATGATCCCTAATCCTATGAATCCTATCTTCATCTTTGAATCTCCTTCCGTATCAGTTCACACCCAGAATCGACCTGACTTTCCCGGCCACATCTTCCGGTTCAAGACGGTAGTTCCTGAGAAGCACCTCGTAATTCTCTGCCGAAGTTCCGTAGCGGTCATCCACCCCGAGGATCTCAAGAGGAATACGGGTCCTGGAAGTCGCTGAAGCTATGGCTGAACCGAGACCTCCGATCACACTGTGCTCCTCAGCAGTGACGATGCCCTTCATTCCCTTACAGAAAGAAAGAACAGCTGCCGTATCGAGGGGTTTGATCGTACTTACATTGACCACTCGCGCAGAGATTCCTTCTTCCCTGAGGAGTTCAGCCGCCTTGAGTGACTGCTGCACCATGATGCCTGTAGCGAAGATCACCACATCCTTACCGTCTGCAAGCTGACTCATCTTCCCGATATGGTACGGCTGTTCCGGGTCAGTGACGAGCGGCAGATCGTTCCGGTTGATTCTCAGATACACCGGGCCCTCATGGTCTACCATGGCTTTCACCATCTTCTCGGTCTCGACAGCATCACAGGGGGAGAGCACTGTCATGTGGGGAAGCACCTGCATCAGGGCGATATCATCGATACTCTGGTGAGTCTTACCATCTCCGTAATCTGATAACCCGGCGCTTGATCCGCAGATCTTGACGTTGAGATCGGCTATGGTGATCGAGGACCTGATCTGGTCGTAAGCTCTGCCGGAGGCGAACACGGCGAACGAGTTGATGAAGGGGATCTTTCCGGCTAGAGCGAGCCCGGCTGCGGTGGAGGCCATATTCTGTTCGGCGATCCCCATCTGGAAGTACCTCTCGGGGTAGCTGGCAGCAAACAGGCTCGACATGGTCGAGTTACCGAGATCGGCCTCGAGCATCACAATATCCTTGTTGTTCTTCCCCAGTTCAACCAGGGTCTCACCGTAGGTTTTTCTGAGACTGTCCGATGTTCTCATGCTTCGATCTCCTTCTTCATCTCTTCGATGCACGTCCATGCCAGTGCATACTCGTCCTCACTCATCGAGGCATTGTGGTATTTCGCCTTTCCTTCTGCAAATGAAAACCCTTTGCCCTTCACGGTATGGGCAAGAATGACCGAGGGACCTTCTGTATAGGCCCTGGCAGCATCAAGGGCTCCAAGGATCTGACGCATATCATGTCCGTCGATCTCGATCACATTCCAGCCGAAGGCTGTCCACTTATCTGCGAGATTCTCAATCGGGAAGATCTCCGCTGTCGTGCTGGTAGCCTGGATGCCGTTCCAGTCGACGATAGCAGTGAGATTCGATGCCTTATGAACTCTGGCAGCCATCACAGCTTCCCAGACCTGCCCTTCGGCCAGCTCACCGTCACCGAGGATCGTATAGACGTGACTGTCAGAGGCATCAAGGGTGAGGCCGAGGGCAAGACCCAGTGATATTGAGAGGCCCTGACCGAGAGAGCCGGTCACCGCTTCAATACCGGGAGTCTTGTCCATGTCGGGGTGTCCCTGCAGTTTTCCGTCAAAGGTCTTCACCTTTGCCAGCTCACTCCTGTCGAAGTAGCCCAGCTCTGCAAGGCAGGCGTACTGCACAAGAACAGCATGTCCCTTGGACATGATCAGACGGTCACGTGTCGGATCCTTCGGGTCCTCCCTGTTCACCTTCATGGCATGGAAGTAGAGCGCTGCCATGATATCTGCACTGGAAGCACTCCCCCCGAGGTGCCCGACCTTGCCCGGAGGTATCATCTCCAGGATATTTGCACGGACCTGAACCGCTTTGCGGCACAGATTCTGTACTGTTTCTTGAGAATAGTTCATCTTCTCTCTCCTATAAGCTGTATATCAATCACCAACTCGTCACGCCGCCATCGACCGGGAGCGCGATACCATTGATGAAACTGCCTTCTTCACTTGCGAGATACAGCACTGCTGCTGCAACATCCTGAACTGAAGCCATTCTTCCGAGAGGGACTTCGTCTATCCTCTCCTGCCGTTTGAGCGGATCCTTGAACAGTTCCGCCACTAAAGGAGTCTCAACGGTGCTCGGATGTACCGAATTGCAGCGAATATTCTCCTTCCCGTAGCGGGAAGCGACCGATTTGGTGAGCAGTGTCACTGCCCCCTTGGTCGCCGTATAGGCTTCAGGAGTAAACCGGTGACCGATCAGGCCGCAGACACTGGAGATGTTTATGATGGACCCTCCGCCGTTCGCACGAAGAGCGGGAATAACATATTTCATACCCAGGAATACACTGGCCACATTGACGTCCACCATCGTCCTGAACTCTTCAAGGCTCATCTCTTCTATCGTCTTTCTGATATTGATCCCGGCGTTATTGACCAGAACATCGATCTTTCCGTGAGCGGCGAGCACTGCAGAAACCGCAGAAGCCCACTGCTTTTCACTCGTGATATCACACTGGAGAAAGAACACCTTCCCGGAAAGAGCCTCTAGGGCCTTCTCCCCCTGCTCCCTGCTGATATCGAGGAGACAGACTGTCGCTCCTGCTTCGAGCAGTGCCTTTGCCATACCGAACCCGAGAGCACCGGCTCCACCGGTGATCAGGACAACTTTCTCTTTCACATTCATTCTCAACTCTCCAGAATTACTTTCAGCATCGTCCCGTCACTGTTGTGTTCAAGGTCACTGAAGGCCCGAACGCCCTCTTCAAGGGGATAGACATGGGTCATCAGAGGAGAGACATCGATCTTTCGTTCGCTGAGCAGCCTCAGGCTGTCTGCAAAGCCTTCAAGGTCATAGACGTAGTTACCCTGTATCTTCAGTTCACTGGTCACGATCTTCTGCATGTCCACATTGACGAATTTCTGTGCGTTGCCGATCCAGATGGCATTCCCGCCGACTTTCAGAGCATCGAGTGAATTCTTCGCAGTTACCTCGATACCGACCGCTTCAATAGCGATGTCACAGAGCCTGCCCTGAGTGATACGTTCAATCCCTTCACGGAAATCCTCTTTGACGGGATTCAGTGTCGCCTCTGCCCCGAGCTGCCTGGCAACCTCAAGTCTGAAATCGGTCGCATCACTGACGATGACATGTTTTGCCCCCCGATACTTGAGCAGCGCCAGGGCCATCAGACCGATCGTTCCTGCTCCAATGATGAGAATATAGTCTGCCCGTGCAAGCTGTTCGTCACTGATCTTGTGAACCGATCGGTAGGCGACAGCAAGGGGTTCGGTGAAGGCTGCCTCATTGAAACCTATCCCCTCGAAAGGGAGGATATACTTCTCTTCGATCGTCACATACTCACACATTGAGCCGGGTTCTTCGAGCACACCCATGCAGATCCCTGCAGGACAGACGTTCACCATTCCCTGCCGGCAGAACTCACACTCTCCGCAGTAGGGTTTGGGAAAGATCACAACGTTCTGGCCGACATGATAGAGACCGTTTTCAGGAGCCTCTTCGATGACACCCGAGAACTCGTGGCCCATGATCAGCGGCGGTGTCCTGCGCCCGGTCTTTCCCAGATACCCTTCGAAATCGGACCCGCAGATGCCGTTTGCCTTCACCCGGATACAGTACTCACCCGGCAGTGCCTCCGGCTTGGGAACCTCTCTCAGCTCCATCTTCTTATCGCCGAGATAATACAATGCTTTCATAGATTCACCTTTCGTCTCGTTAGTAGATATATCCCAGCAGACGCGGCATGAACAGCGTAAGCTCCGGGACATAGGTCAGGATGAGTAGAGCTATCAGCTCTACACCGAGGAACGGCAGTACTGCCTTCGAGATCTTCTCGATACTCAGCTTCGCAATCGGTGCTGCCGCATAGAGGCAGGTACCCACCGGGGGAGTGATCAGCCCGAAGTTCAGATTCACCAGCATGACGATTGCAAAGTGCAGCGGCTGTATGCCCATTGCCAGAGCGATCGGGAGGAAAATCGGAGCCAGGATCAATACACTCGCACCCGGATCCATGATCATGCCCATGAACAGAAGGAATACATTGATCATCAGAAGGAACAGGAACTTGTTTGTTGTGATACCGAGCATGAACTCCGCAATCAAAGCGGGAATCTTCTCGATCGCGAGAACCTGACCGAACAGGTTCGCAAGGGCGATGACAAGAAGGGTCACTGAGGAAGTAACCGCAGCGCTGAAAAAGCTCCCGAGAATATCTTTCACTGTCATGGTCTTCAACAGGAACAGGCCGGCGATGATGGCATACAGGCAGGCGATGACCGCGGCTTCGGTGGGAGTAAACACACCACTGAAGATACCGGCAACAAGGATGATCGGGCACAGCAGGCCGTAGATCGACTCCTTGATGGTATAGATCACAGTCTTCATCGGAATTCTCTCCACCCGCCTTGGATGGTTATGCTTCTTGGCGAAGTAGACTGCAAGCATCATGAGGGAGAGAGCTACCGCAAGACCCGGAACATACCCGGCGGCGAACAGAGCACCCACAGACTCTCCCGTGGCCATCGAGTAAATGACCATAACGACACTTGGAGGTATGATTGGCCCGATCACCGAGGAAGCGACTGTCACTGCTGTCGCGTACTCAGGAGAGTATCCCTCTTTTTCCATCGCGGGAATGAGGATACTGCCCAGGGCGGCTGTATCAGCGACGCCACTACCGGTAATACCGGCAAAGAAGACACTGGCAACGATATTCACCTGAGCAAGAGCTCCGTGAAGCCTCCCGACGAGGATGTTCGAGAAGCTGATGAGAGCGTCGGTGATCTTCGAGCGGTTCATGAGCTCCCCGGCAAGGATGAAGAACGGAATCGCCAGAAGGATATAGTTGTCGATACCGCTGTACATCTTCTGTCCTATCATCGACAGAGGAATATTTCCAAGGAACAGGAAGTAGAAGAGCGAAGAAGCCCCAAGGACGAACGCTATGGGTATACCGACAGCGAGGGCGAATATAAACACAGGGATAAGTAAGATCATTAATTGCTCCTCATCATAGGCCGACAGTTCTTCCATCGATCTGATCGCTCGACATGAGATCGAACAGCCCCCAGATCAGGTGGAAGAACATCATGAAGAAACTTACCGGAATCAGCAGTTTCACATACATCATGGAGAGCGGAAGTATATCCCCACGAATACGGGAAGCCTTGATCGCCGCTTCAAAGCTGTTCAAACAGAGGAAGACAACGACGAAGGCCAGAATAAGGTAGGCCAGTGCAGCAACGATTTTCCCTGCCTTCTTCGGAAGCAGGTTGAGAACGACATTCACCCCGGCATGCTGCTTGTTGCGAAGTGCCGCGCTTGCCCCTACATACGTGAGGCTCACCAGGCCCCATCGTGCAAGCTCTTCGGTCCACGCGAACCTCATGCCTGTGAACCTGGCTGATACGCCGAGCAGGATGATGCCGAATACACCGATGAGAATCAGGCCGGCCAGTAATGTTGCGAACTTGCCCATACCTGAGCTGATTCTGTCTAAGACTTTAACCACAATACACCTCTATAGGCTCAGGAAGCCTTCACCACGTGAAGGCCTCCTTTCACCCGTCTGGCTTTACCAGCCGAACTTCGCTTCGGACCTCTTCACTTCTGCAAGGAACCTGTCGACGATCTCGTCACCGACTTCACCTCTCAGCCAGTCATATGTCGGTGCAGCAGCAGTCTTGAACTGTTCGAGCTCGGCAGCTGTCGGGACATAGACTTCCATATTCTCGCGTACTGAGTCGAAATCGAGGACTCTGGAAGCAAGAGCCTCTGCAGCTCTGTCAGCATTCTGTGCATGGTAGGCGGCAATTTCGATGATGTGCTGGTACTCCTCGGGAAGAGAGTTGAAGAAATCAGCATTGATGGTGATGAAGTTCTCACTCCATGTATGGCCATCAAGGGTGATGTACTTCTGAACCTCATACCATTTGTTGGCAGCAATGTTCCAGATCGGGTTCTCCTGACCATCGACAACTCCTGTCTGACAGGCGGTATAGATCTCTCCTGAGGCAAGCGGAGTCGCTTTCGCACCCATCGCCTCAACCATCTTTACATAGATCGGCGACTGCATGACTCTGAACTTGAGTCCTTTCATATCAGCCGGAGTGTGGATGGGACGGACGTTGTTCGTGAAATGACGGGTTCCGTTCTGTCCGACCGCAAGCATCTTCAGTCCGCTGATCTCCTCCAGCTCACTCTTCATCTCTTTCCAGAGGTCACTGTTGTCAAAGAAATCCCAGGCAATCTCGTCACTCTTGAACACATAGGGAAGGAAGATGATCTGAGTCTCAGGCATGAGGGAAGAAATAGTCCCTGTGGTGGTGACCATCTCAAGACCGCCGCTCATTGCCATCTCCATGGTAGCCTTGGTATCACCGAGGGCGTTACCCGGATACAGTTCAACCGCGACCTTACCATTCGAACTTGATTCGACGATACTCTTGAACACCAGACCGAAGGCGTGCTCGGGCAGTGGAGTCTTCGAGATTGTAGGCCAGGTAGGAGCATCGTAGTATGCGAACCGGATCGTGTAGTCCGGATCGACCAGCCTCACCTCTTCCTTAATCGATACATCCACCTTCTGTTCAGCCGGCTTTGCAGTGGAATCTGTCTCCGCCGGTGCAGCGGCAGCCATGGTACCAGCAGTACTTGACGCTGCGGAATCCCGTTTCTCACAGCTCGTGAACGCAAACACAAAGATTGCAACAAGGGCAACAACCAATACAGTCTTTTTCATTGTATTCTCCTTTTATAACGAATGTACTTATCGTACAAGTTTGCATATCGGTTGTAAAGAAAAACTTTTATTTTTCATATTATGGTTTTATTTCAATGTATATAAACATTATATATAATTTTTCACACATCTAAATTATAATAGATTCAATATTTTCTTCATCTAACTTATATTACAAGTTAATTCACGCATGTACTTTGCGTACATTTAAGCACCCCCGGGACCTGAAAAAGTGAATAAAACTCCACACGACGATCAACCGGAAACTTTGCACGGGAACATGAGCTGCACGCAAGCGCTTCCTGTCATACAAGAAATCCCGGAACAAGGTGACACGATCAACACAAGACCTGATCACTACAGACAGAAACACCATGTAAACAAATACAGCAGAATTTATTAGAACAGAAAAATGAACCGCATACCTGATTGACAGGATACTTCACTGTGAAGGTTTTTTCAGATTGTCAGAAAAATATCTGTATGATACGTTAGATACAGGGAGATGATGGATGACCAATGAACGTACAACAAAGCAATCATTACGCACGAAGATCTATCTGGACCTGAAACAGAGAATCGAAGCCGGGCAATGGGATGTGGAGAGCAAGCTGCCTTCCGAGAGCCAGCTGTGCAGGGAGTACGGGGTGAGCAGGATCACGGTCCGTGCCGCCATCCAGCAGCTCGAGGCCATCGGTCTTGTGCGAACGCAGCAGGGGGGCCGTACGACCGTACTCAGAACACGTGTGAAGGGTCACTACTCCGCACTGAACCCGCTCCAGCATATCGACCTCCACCCCGATATCATCACCGTTCTTGAATACCGCATCGTAATGGAGAAGGGAACCATCGGTCTTGCGGCACAGCGCATCACCGATGACGACCTGCTTGAACTGGAAGAGATCTTCAACATGATGCTCACCAATCATGACAACATCAAGAAGTTCAGTGAGGCAGACTACCTGTTCCACAGGAAGATCGCCGAATGCTCGAAGAACCAGATTCTCATTCTAGCGAGTGCGGGAATCGAGGAAGTCCTGGCCAATACGATGGACTCGATCGTCTCCCTGATCGGCTGCGCGATCGGGATCCGCTACCACAGGGAACTGATCTCCGCTCTGCGCCTTCGTGACAAGGACCGCTGTGAACGGTTGATGGAGGAACACATTCAGGCGACTATCAAAGCCATTCAGGAGTACCGGGAGTTCAGCCGGCCGGCCCTTGAAGAGGTAGAAACGCCACCGTCACGGTAAAACAGGTTTCTGAATCACAGTGCATGTGACAGCCGGAACACCGTATCATACCGCCTCTTCACTGCCCGTCCAGGATCAGAAATAGAGGTTGAGAAGTATATCGTGGTTATAGTTGCCGAACCCCTGACCAAAGATATTGATCCCCCCGACATTCTCGGCATCCTCCTTGACCGTGAAACAGGTCTTGATGGAGTGATGATTCGAAAGATTGAGATCGCGTATCTTCAGGTTCGAGATCTGCATGCCGTCAACGAAGGAGCCTTCATCGGTGATCGTCCAGGTTTTCAGAAGACCGTACTGAGACCCTTCAAGCTTCCACCATTCAGGCGTGAAAGCCCCCCGCTTGTCACCGAAATCGCCCGGACTCGTCCAGGTCCCCACCTCAAGATCATTGATCGAGAGGGTGATATCACTGAGCCACTTGGTATTGGTTCCCGGAATCTCCGAAGAGAGTTCCACCACAATCTCAAGCTTCTTCACAGGTTTTTTCTTGTTGTAGGAGTTATTCGGGAACTGGTATTTCACAAAACCCTTTTCGAACCAGAGCAGTCCCGCCTTGATCCTCTCAGGTTCGAGAAACGATTCAGGAGTATCCAGGTACCCGACAATCTTCTCGGGAGTGCACATACCGCAGGGAGCAGAGACTTTATACTCTATAAACAGCCCTACCGGCATCTCCACCGTGATGACCTCATCGGTACTCTTCTGTTTGCTGCCGAAGTTGATCACATACTCATCGAATAAGTTCCTGCAGATCTTCTGGTTGCCCTTTGTCGCCTTCTTTATCTCTATCTGGATGAGATGAGCCTTTTCCAGGGCCATGACATTGGTTGCCACTGTGGACTGGGGAAGGTGGAGGATCTCCGCGAGCTCATTCACATTCTTCTCTCCCTTCCGGAGTTCGTTCAGTATGCCGACTCGTACTGGTGACGCCAACCCCTTTATGACATTGATGTCGTTAAGGGGATCAATGATCATGATTCTTCCCTGCATGGCAATTCCTTCTGTAAAAAAATTATTCTAATAGACTACTCTAGTATACATTGAACGATTATACAATCAGTTTTATTGATATACTTTCCTGCAGATAAAAAAGACTGAATAAATCGGCAAACACCTCAATCATCCACATAATAACAACTCGTTGCATATAAAACAGGGTATGCTATACTCTGCCTTGCATATGTGCATTACCGATACAAACCTGAATTATTGATACATTCTGCGGTTTCAGAAGGTCCGGCAAGGAGGCCATCCATGTTGAGCACGACACTACATATCGACCCGGCGAGAGTGATCGGGAAAAGGGACCCGCGATTATTCGGCCAGTTCATCGAACATTTTCATCGGCAGATTTACGGAGGGATCTACGAACCGGGCTCACCTCTGTCGGACGGACACGGATTCCGCACCGATGTCCTTGAAGCACTGAAAGCCATCAGACCGGGAAACCTCCGCTGGCCCGGCGGCTGTTTCGTCTCAGCCTACGACTGGAGCGGAGGTGTTGGAGAAAACCGGATTCCCTATTATGACAAGGCATGGATGGTAGAGGAATCGAATCAGTTCGGCACTGACGAATTCATTCGCTACTGCAGAGAGCTTGGCTGTGAACCCTATATCTGCACGAATGGAGGGACAGGGACGAGTGAACAGATGAGCAACTGGCTCGAATACTGCAACATGAAAGAGGCGGGAGAATGGGCGAACAGGAGAAGAGCTAATGGCTATGAAGAGCCCCACAACGTACCTGTATGGAGCATCGGCAACGAGAACTACGGCTGGTGGGAGATTGGGGCCAAGGACAGAAGAGAATGGGCCTCCTTCGTCAGAGAATCTGCAAAGATGATGAAAGCTGTCGATCCTTCGGTCGAACTGTCGGCTGCGGCAGCACTGGATGATTACCGCTGGAACCTTGAACTGCTGGAACAGGCCGGCGAGTATCTGGACTGGATCTCCGTACACAAATACTGGGATATGATTTCAGAGACCAATGATCTGGCCTCCTATGAGAAGTGCATGGTCTACACCCTCGATATCCGGAACGCTATAGAAAAAACCGAACATCTCCTGGGGCTGCTCGGACTTACGGGGAAAGTGAACATAGCCTTTGATGAATGGAACCTCAGGGGATGGTACCACCCCCGCTTCGACCCGACCATCAAGGACAAGGTGAAAGCCCGGGATGAGAACGATCGCAATGAGAGTTATACGATGGCTGACGCCGTGTTCAGCGCATGCTTCCTCAATGAAGCGCTTACACACTGCAACACCGTGAAAATGGCCAATTTCGCCCCTGCAGTGAATACCCGCGGAGCCATCTATACCCACCCCGGGGGAATTGTCCTCCGCCCAACCTATCATGTATTCCATCTCTATGCGAACCTCCTCGGTGATACCGTTCTCGACAGCTATGAGAGTTCGTGCGAGAGGTTTGAGGTAACAGTGGAAGGGACAGTGCATTCAATACCGTCCATAGACTCTGTAGTCACCGCCGACGAACAGGGTGTTCTGAGAATCGCCTGTGCCAACCGCGATCCTGAACGACCTGCATCAGTGGAGTTCGACATACGGGGCCGCACAGGGAAACATCCTGTACTCCACCTCCTGTCAGCGCCCTCGAAACATTCATACAATAGTATCAACAATCCTGATATAGTAAGCATAACACAGACACCAATCACTATTACCGAGCCTGGAGGTGCTCTCCATATCACCCTCCCTCCTCACAGTGTAGGAGTTCTTGTCTGTGGATAAAGCAACAAAACACACACATGTGGAACCATTCAAGTATATATAAATAAACATGTTACATGTTCTTTTATAAAAGTTTCAGAGGGCAGCAAGACCGCCGGATAATTTATTGAGAAAAAGTTTGACAGAACACATTTAGAAACATATAATTTGGTACGTATCATAATAAATGATATAAAAAATCTCAAAAAGGAGAATTTTGTATGAAAATCACAAAGACGCTATTGCTCGTAATGATGGCATTGCTTCTGTCTTTCCCCGCATTCGCCGGTGGAGAAGGCGAAAGTGCTTCAGGTCCTGCAGAAATGACACTCTGGACCTTCCAGGCATTACATGCCACCTTGTTTGAAGATGCTGCCGCCCTGTGGAACGAGGGAAACCCCGACAGGCAGATCGATCTCACCTGTGAAACCCTTCCCTATGAAGACCTGCACAGCAAACTGCTGATCGCGCTTCAGTCGGGAGTCGGTGCCCCTGACATCGTTGATATCGAGATCAGCAAGTTCCCCAACTACCTGAAGGGAAAGGTACAGCTCGTACCGATGAACGACAAGGTCGAGGAAGTGATCGACGACATGGTTGCATCACGACTTGAGATCTATTCGAAGGATGGCAACTACTACGGTATTCCTTTCCATGTAGGTGCAGCTGTGATCTATTACAATACGGAAATCATGGAAGCGGCAGGCGTTGACATTGACGCGATCGACACCTGGGCTGACTATGTCGAAGCAGGTAAGAAAGTTGTTGCCAGGACAGGCAAGCCGATGACGACCCTTGAAGTGACTGACCAGTGGTCTTTCTGGCCGATGATTTCTCAGGGTGGAGGAGACTACATTGGAACCGATGGCTCCCCGGCTCTGGACAGCAAGGTCAACAACGAAGTGCTTCAACTTCAGTATGATATGATCTATACCGATAAGATCGCTGTGAAGACACCCGGTGGAAACCATCACTCTGAGGAATACTACGGTGCGATGAACAACGGAGACTTCGGTTCGATCTGGATGCCGATGTGGTACATGGGCAGATTCACCGACTACATGCCGGACCTCAAAGGCAAGATCGCGATCCGTCCGATGCCCCGTCTGACCCCGGGTGGAAACAGATCGGCAGGTATGGGCGGAACAGGTACCGTAGTCACAAACCAGGCAAAGGATGTTGAACTTGCAAAAGACTTCCTCGCATTTGCCAAGTTAAGTGAGAAGGGTAACGAAATGATCTGGACAGAACTCGGATTCGACCCCCCGCGATGGTCTGTATGGGACAACCCGGTCATGAATCAGCCGAACAAATTTACTGATTACTTTGCCAATGACAATATCTTCGGTCTCCTCCTTGAAGTCAAAGACGAGATCAATCCTGTCAACATCACTGAGTCCTTCCCCCTTGCATCTGAACTTGTAAAGACTCAGATTCTCTATCAGGCTCTGAGCGAAAGAAGCAAGACTCCTTCACAGGCACTTGCAGACGCTGCGGCTACCATGAGAGCCAATCAGTAACTGCCGTATCAAGGATGTTCCTTCCGGACTATGTCCGGAAGGAATTCTTTTTCATCGACGTCTGAAGGGTTCCTATGAACATGCAATCTTATTCCAGGATTGCACAGAGAGCTGTTCCGTATATACTATTGCAGGTGACAAAACATGAAATCATTGACAAAAAAACAGAATCTTGCACCCTATTTCTTTGTTGCTCCATTCATTATTTCGCTGTTCATTATCTATCTCTATCCCTTTATTTCGACAGTGATCATGAGTTTTCAGGAGATAGTCCCGGGAGAGACAGAGTTCATCGGATTCAAAAACTACAGGAGACTGCAGGACCCCACCTTCTTCAAGGCGATTCAGAATTCAGTGATTTACACTGTCCTGACAATCTCTCTTCTGATACCTGTGCCCATGGTCTTTGCAGCGATGCTGAACAGCAAGCTCTCGCTCGGTTCCAGATTCTTTCGCTCGGTCTTTTTCGTCCCATCCCTCGTGTCGGTCGTCGTTGCCGGCACCATCGTACGTCTGATCTTCGCAGAGGCAGATACTGCCCTCATCAACACAATCATCGCCAAGTTCAATATTGAACCGCAGAACTGGCTGCTGGGAACTCGTGTCCATGCCATGTTCCTGCTGTTGATTCTTGCACTCTGGCGCTGGACCGGCATCAATATCATCTATTTCCTTTCTGGACTTCAGACTATACCGAATGAGCTGTATGAGGCTGCAGACATCGACGGAGCCTCCACGGTGCAGAAGTTCCTGGTGATCACCATGCCGCTGCTCAAGCCGATCATCGTCTTCGTGACAACGATCAGCATACTCGGAGGGCTTTCGATGTTCGAAGAGAGCTATATCCTCTGGGAAGGAATCTCTCCCGACAACAACGGACTCACTATCGTCGGATATATCTACCGCAAGGGTTTCCAGCATGGTGAACTCGGACTCGGCTCCGCGGTGGGTCTGGTCCTCCTCCTCATCGTGGTCTTTTTCAATGTGATCCAACTTCTCCTCAGGGGATTCTTCAGGAAAGGAGCAGAAGTATGATGTCTGAAAAGATAAAACAGAAAACCATAAGCATATCGATCCTTGTTCTTTTCTCTCTACTCGCAGTTCTCGTGCTGTTTCCCCTTCTTGCTCTGCTGATGTCCTCGTTCAGACCAGGCTCTGATCTCATGAGATTCGGGATATCGATCCAGTCGATGTTCGCCGAAGGGAAAAACCTCGACAATTACATGGGTCTGCTCTTCGCCGAGAAGGCACTGTATCCCTTCTGGTTCAGGAATTCGATCGTGATCCTGCTCCTGCAGACCACTATCACGGTGTTTCTCACCTCTCTGGTCGGGTATGGTCTAGCAGTATACGAGTTCAGGGGAAGACAGCTTCTGACCACCCTTGTCCTTGTGCTTATGATGGTTCCACTGCAGATCCTTATCCTCCCCCTGTACAAGATGATGATATCCGCCCGGCTGATGGATACCATTGCAGGAGTGATCCTTCCCTTCATTCTTTCTCCGATCGCGATTTTCTTCTTCCGGCAGTTCTCACTCGGGCTTCCCCTTGATCTGATGGACGCGGCGAGAATCGACGGCGTGGGGGAGATCGGTATCTACTTCAGAATCATGTCTCCCCTGCTCCTGCCTGCCTACGGAGCCATGGCTATACTTGAGGGACTCAAGAGCTGGAACAACTACCTCTGGCCCCTGATCGTACTGCGCTCCAATAAGAGCTTTACTATTCCGATCGGGCTGAACACCTTACTCACCCCGTACGGGAACAACTATGACAATCTGATTTCCGGAGCGGTAATCGCTACTATACCCATCATCATTCTGTTTCTGATGTTCCAGAGATACTTCATCTCCGGTCTCAGTTCCGGAAGCGTCAAAGGCTAATACGAATCAAGGAGTTAACCCATGAAAACAGAGATTTTCGTAAATAAGAAATTCAAAGTAAGTGACATAGACCCCCGCATCTACGGATCATTCATCGAACATCTTGGGAGAGCTGTCTACGGAGGGATCTATGAGCCCGGTCACGAACTGGCTGATGAAGAGGGCTTCCGCACCGACGTCCTCGAGATGGTCAAAGAATTGCAGGTGCCCGTCGTGCGATATCCGGGAGGGAACTATGTCTCTTCCTATAACTGGGAGGATACGGTAGGACCCGTAGACGAACGTCCTGTCAGGCTCGACCTCGCCTGGAAATCCAGAGAACCGAACACCTTCGGCCTCAACGAATTCGTCAACTGGGCGAAAAAAGCGAACACCGAAGTAATGATGGCCATCAACCTCGGCACCCGCGGAATCGCAGACGCGGTCAACCTTGTCGAGTACTGCAATCACACCGGTGGTTCCTACTGGAGTGATCTGAGACGGAAGCACGGAGTGGAAGAACCCCATGGAATCAAGATGTGGTGTCTGGGGAATGAAATGGATGGTCCCTGGCAGGTCGGTCAGAAGACGCCCTATGAGTATGGACGCCTTGCCAATGAGACGGCGAAGGCTCTCAAGCTCTTCGATCCCGAGTGTGAGCTCGTCGTCTGCGGTTCTTCCAGCCGCGACATGCCGACCTTCCCCGAATGGGAAAGGATCGTACTTGATGAGACCTACGAGAATGTTGATTACCTATCTCTTCACATCTACCTGAAAAACCCCGAGGATGATCTGGCAACCTATATGGCCAGCCCGCTGGGCATGGATGACTTCATCGAGACGGTCGTAAAGACGGCGGACTTCATCAAAGCGAAGAAACGAAGCAATAAAACAATCTACCTCTCGTTCGACGAATGGAATGTATGGTTCCATTCACGAAAGCAGGATGAAGATATGCTGAGCAGAAAACCCTGGGTCGTGGGACCTCCTCTGCTTGAAGATATCTATAATTTCGAGGACGCTGTCGTTGTCGGGGGAATGCTCAACTCTCTCCTGCGTCATGCTGACCGGGTGAAGATCGGCTGCCTCGCACAGCTGGTGAATGTGATAGCCCCTATCATGACCGAAAATGACGGTACCGTCTGGAAGCAGACGATCTTCTATCCGTTCTACTATGCGTCGATCTACGGTCAAGGCACGGTACTGCACGTCGTGGATGACTCCCCCACCTATACGAATGACACGTATGGAGAAGTCCCCTATCTCGATGCCTGTACGATACACAATGAGAAGAATGGAGAACTTGTCTTCTTTATGATCAACCGAAGCGCCGATGAGGCACTTGAACTTGATGTCCAGCTCACTGGATTCGATGATATTTCGATCATTGAACATGTACAGATGGCACATGAAGACAGAAAGGCGGTCAACTCAAAACAGAAACCCGATAATGTGGTCCCGACCACAGTTAACACGCTCAGTGTGACTGACGGACGACTTGTGGGCTCTCTCAGCGCTCTTTCATGGAACTGTGTCAGGCTCTCTGTCCGATAATAACCTCCTGACTGAAGGGATCATCCTGCATGGCTCTGTTCGGCAGTGGATGATCCCCCGCCAGGCGTTTCGAACGACACCTTACCGGTGATTCGATTCAGTACCGCACACCCGCCTCACCTTCCGGTTCCGGCAGGTGAGCTTGCGTTCACATGAGGTGAGGGGAAGAAGATGTCAGCATTACCGGATACCATGAAGGCCGTTGTCGCTCATGGAGCGCAGGATTATCGGCTCGAGCAGGTTCCCGTTCCCCGTGCAGGGGAAGGAGAGATCGTCATCAAAGTGGAAGCCTGCGGCATCTGTGCGAGCGACGTGAAATGCGAGCATGGAGCTTCCCGCTATTGGGGAGGAGATGGTATCCCCCCATTTGTCAAAGGTCCCGTGATTCCCGGTCACGAGTTCATCGGGGAGATCGTTGAACTGGGAGAGCGGGTGAAGGGAGACTTCAGGATCGGTGACCGGGTGATCAGTGAACAGATCATTCCCTGCGGTGAATGCAGGTTCTGCAAGCGGGGATACTACTGGATGTGTGAGAAGCACGACATCTACGGATTCCAGGACAACGTCCACGGCGGTATGGCCGAGTACATGAAATTTCCCAGGGAGGCACTGGTATACCATGTGCCCAAGGAGATCCCGACAGAAAAAGCTGTTCTTATAGAACCGTATGCCTGTTCGAAGCACTGCGTCGACAGAGGAAACATCGGCAATGAGGATGTGGTCGTCCTGTCGGGTGCAGGAACCCTCGGACTCGGTATGGTCGGTGCGATCAGGCTGAAGAACCCGAAGACGCTTATCGTTCTCGACATGAAAGACTCCCGTCTTGAACTTGCAAAGAAATTCGGGGCGGACATCGTGATGAATCCTTCAAAGGAGAACGTGATCGAGAAGGTTCGCTCCCTCACCGAAGGCTATGGATGTGACGTCTACATCGAGGCAACAGGACACCCTTCGAGCGTGCAGCAGGGACTTGAGATGATCAGAAGGATGGGGACCTTTGTCGAGTTCAGCGTGTTCGGCGAACCGACGACAGTCGACTGGTCTATCATCAGTGACACGAAAGAGCTTAACCTGTTCGGCGCACACCTCGGTCCACACTGCTATGAGCCGGTCATCGAATGGATCGGGGATGGCAGGATGCCGACGGAAGGCGTGGTCACTCACTCCTATCCGCTGGAGAAATTCCAGGAGGCCTTCGAGATGGCAGGAAAAGGTGATGAGTCTCTGAAAGTGATTCTCACACCATAACAGAACAGGTACATGATACATTGGGCTGCCGTTCTCTGCAGCCTGTTCTCTACCCTCACCTCAGCTGGTATGTTCACTCTCACCCTTCAGGTGTGCCGCAAGGACCGCTCGGGCATGCTCAGGGTCAGCTTCTGTGAGCTTGAGAAGAACGCACGCGGTCCTGTCGGGGCGCCGTCGCCCCTGTTCCCAGTTCCTGAAGGTATAGATGTTGATGCCGAACATGTCAGAGAACGCCTTCTGTGACAGACCCAGTCTGGCTCGCAGTGCCTTGATCCTTGTCGGAGTGAAATAGAGATCAGGAAAGTGAGGTTCCCATCCTTTTCCGTCAGTATCTTCAGGAATGTCACTGAAATCGATCGGTTTTCTGCTGAACTTTTTCCATCGTTTTTTTTCTTCCTCTGTCAAAGGAACCTGACCGCTTCTAGAAATAACCACGTCCATATTGTACCCTCTCTTTTCTGGTTGCACGTCTTGCAGAAATAATTCTTATGCCTTCCATCTTGACATCTTCGATATAGACTACGAAAAGAATTTTATATCCATCATGGTCCATATTTCCGAGAAGCTGGATCCGGTCTTCCTCGTGTTCCTTGTCCGGACGACTGATAGAAAAGGGATCCTGGAATGCATTTGTTGCCTCGATAAAAGCTATTCCATGCTTCTTTCTGTTTGCTTTATCTTTTTCTCCATTCCAGATGAATTCTACGTGTGTAGTATGAGTCATTGACTTACTCCTTGTCAAGAACAGGGATCAGATGCTGACTCCCTGTATCTTCACTACGGAGGTGAGCGTATGTTCGCTTCGGTGTGATAACTTCGAGGAGATGGGGAGATATCAGAGGAAGAGAAGAAGTGTATCGGTGGTAGCGATTTCGCAGCTCATAGTTTCGAAGGATGCAGGCAGGGTACACGAGAGGTATTCTTCATCCCCCTCTTCGATGATACGGATCGCAGGGTCATATTCCTCGACTACCAGATTGTCCTCTTCTCTGTCGAAGGGCATGACACCGTTGAGATACGTTCCTTCTGCCTCCTTCGTGTATGAAGAGCCTGAGCGAGGGTGACACTCAGCCCCTTGAATCGGTTACAGGGTCTTCTCGCACCAGGATGTCACGGGAATCACTCCCCACAGGCGTCGCTTTCTCATCGGGACAAACCCTTCATTACGATAGAGCCTCTGTGCTCCCGTGTTCGAGAGAGAAACATCCAGAGACACACTCTGATAGCCCTTGCCTCGTGCTGTCTCATACGCATCTGCAGGCAGCTGTCTTCCGATTCCCTTTCCTCTGGCCTCAGGAGCAACTGAAAGATTCTGGAGATACCAGGAGTTGCGGATGGAAGGACTCAAGATCGGATACGTGAGCAGCGACCTGACACTTGTCAGGACCCCGCTCCAGCCCTTCATGACCTGCATTAGTCCCTGTCGGAAGGTTTTTCCTGTTCACCGAAGCCTATACTCAATCCATCTATCTCACCTTCCTCACCGGTATGAACCGGTCATTGGATGGATCGGGGACGGCAGGATGCCGACTGATGGAGTGGTCACTCACTCCTATCCGCTCGAAAAGTTCCCGGAGGCCTTCGAGATGGCAGCGAGGGGAGATGAGTCTCTGAAAGATATTCTCACACCATAGCGGTCCAGATCCGATTCGTCCCTATAGACGCTCACCAGAAAGGGCGTCTTTTTTCATAGGAAGGCCCTACAGACTCTCATTGTTTCATCACTCTTTTTAAGAAATCATGGCAGTGAATCATCTGGAAGCTGACTTAGAACAGGAGATTATGCTACAGCGACAAGCTCAAACGTGCGCCACCACGATATCCCCCTGTTCTTCTCTGCATGCCTGCCTCTCTGTACAAGCTATTCGCATTGAGAGGCCATCTTTGTTTCACCACCTCACATTCCTCACCTTTTCTGAAGGGAATCCATAGAATTTATCCTGAAGTAGTTTGAAGAGGTCCACTATCAGACAAAGTCAATGGAACCGGTGAAAATCAATCCATACAGCCCCCCCTTTACGCTCATAGAGAGCGTTTTTAACGAGTGCAGAGACTGCTGCCCCTGTACTCGAAGAGTACGCGGGTGAGTGAAGCATGCTGAGATGAGTCAGCCTTCTCAGGTCAGGACACACGTAACCCTCCTGTCCCTGCCATGCCGATCCCGAGGCTAAACATGGCCCTTATTTCTATTGGACTACAAAAAAAGGTGGTAAGACTGTCTCGCGTTCACTCTCGCAGGAACAGGCCAACATTCTTCAGGAATGGATTGATAACAGAAGAGCCCTGGAACACATCACTGAGCAGATGAAGAAACTCGCTCAGGAAGCATATGAGGCAACTCTCTTCCTGGCAGAGCATCCGCTCTAAAGCTTTTTCCCCATTGTCATAAAAATACCTCAATATCTATCGAAAAGGGGTGAGGAATGTGGGTTAGGACATCTCCTATAATAACGGAGCCATATATAGGGGGAGATAGGTGATGCCTTCAGCCTCCTTCACATCGCTTGTATGCAGCACATAGGGGGTGTGTAGTTGCCGTGCATACTTTGTCCTGAACTTTTTCAACGAACTCAACGTGTAATACCTGCCCGATTTTACCTCGATTGGAGAAATGTTGTGCCTGTTGCTGATCTTGCTCTTTGCAATCAGGAAATCAACTTCCATGCGGGATGAGGCATCATCACGGGATGAGTTGGAATAGAAATACAGCTTATGAGCGCTTGCTACCAACATCTGCGCCACAATATTCTCCATGACCATTCCCAGATTGGTTTCCTGCTTGTCAAAGAGGATCTTTTTGTAGATTTCTTCACTCACAATGCTGTTTTCGTCGAAGGCGTGACTGATAAGAAGCCCCGTATCCGCCATATAGCATTTGATCGTCAAGCGGTCCATGTTGAGTCTCAATCCAAGATCTGGCGCGCTGGAGTTATAACACATGTTTACAATCATGGCATCACCCAGCCAGAATAGTGCATCTTCATAATCCCGCATGCGCGCTTCTTTTTTCAATGATGACAGCTTGAATTTTCTATCGTGTCTTTTGAGTTGTGAAGGAATATCGTCGAAGATCTGCGCAACCTTCATTTCATAGCCTTTGGCGTGCTTCACAATGTCAGATCGGTAGAGTGCAAGAATATCCCGCTTCACCCGGTCCACCCTGGCAAAGTCATGGGTACTCACATATGCTTCAACTGCTTGGGGCATTCCTCCCACAATGAGATACTGCCTGAAATAGTCCATGGCTTTTCGATGAAGGGCCTGTCCCAACGGTTTCGTATCTTTGAAACACTTCCTGATGAGATCCATTAGCGTATCAGGTCCAAGAGCCCACAGGAATTCCTCAAAATCCAATGGATACATACTGAGATGACGTTCTTCTGAAGGAATGACAATATCCTCTACATGCTTCCTAATGCTCATGAGGGAACCGGTTTCGATATAGTCATACCGACCGTCAGCTACAAGATACTTGATTGCCGCCCGAGCTCTTGGAAAGAGCTGCACCTCATCGAGGATGATCAGTGTTTCCCGTTCATGCAGCTTCACATTATAATAGTTTGAAAGGTACAGAAAGAATGTATCCAGGTCTTCCAGGTAGGTGATGAAAAGGTCCGTGACATCTTTGCTGACACGGTTGAAGTCGATCATGATGTAGGATTTGTACTCGGCCTTTGCAAATTCCTCTACGATATAGCTCTTCCCTACACGACGGGCCCCATCGATTAGCAATGCCGTTTGTCCGTTTTCTTCCCTTTTCCATTCCACCATATCTGCGTATATCTTTCTTTTCATTGTATGGTCCTCTCAATTCCACTTTTTCAAGGATTTATATTTCTATCATAACACACATATTCAAGAAATTATAGAGTATGTATTATACACCATATCAAGGTTTTTAGAAAAAACGGTGTACTTGTCAAGAAAAATAGACACGAAAAGTATGTAATTGTATTTCTTGTTTCTGAAAGTAGACATGTCCATTTTTTTATCTTGTTTTGTTTTTCCAAAAGTGGACACTGCAAACATTTTTTCACCTCTTCGTGTCTACTTTTACGATAGCATCACTATCACCGTAGAAGAAATTATCTCAGGGCTTCACAGAAAGGCTTACTATGAAAAGGAAGCCTGGTTTCGCCGTTTTTCAGGCTCAGCGGTCACCATTCTGCCTATTGATGCGGAGATGGCCTTCTGGGTAGGGGAAAAACGGGGATTGTTCTCTTCAAAAGGAATACAGGTTCATCAGGCGGACGCCTTCATAGCAGCAACCGCGTGGCGTCATGGACTGATCCTGGCAACACGGAACACAACAGATTTCACCGAGTTTGATATACCCCTGTTCAATCCCTTTAACTAGCCATACCTGTATCTTCAGATGGCAAGACGCTTCATCCTGAAGAGGAACAGGAAGGCATCCGTATCATAGGTCAGTCGGGCGACCACATCATCTGTTCGCATATCTCTGATCATGTGAACCCTCCTTTAACCGCTGCGCTGCCGTCAACCACGGTTGCAGACATGTCTGTATGCGGAACAGGAAAATGGTACGGGGATGAGCTCGTGAGCCTACCGGAACAGGAGATTCTTCACTGAATCCCGTTTCACGATCGGAAGGTCAAGGACCGTGGTGGTTCTCGAACCTTCTGAAGGGTGGTTGATCGCTTCGAGGATACCGGCTGCCGCCAGGCGACCCATCTTTGCCGAAGGATGGGGGAACGTGGTGAGTCTGACTCCGTTGTGAGAACTGAAACTCTGATTATCGAAGCCGATGATGGAAAGATCCTCGGGAACCCTGACCCCGCAGGTGTCAGCGGCTTCGAGAAGGTACATAGCATCCTCATCCGAGGAACAGAAGACGGCACTGTACGAGCCGTTGAATCTCTCCATGAGCTTCTGCGCTACCGAAGGGGCTGTACTGGCTCTTCCCTGACCGGTAAAGGGAACCAGCAGAGGAGTGATCCCGTGACCCAGAAGATAGGACTCGGCCCCTTCCTTCCTGTGCACCTTCGTGAGGTAGTCCTCCTGATAGAACAGGGCGATGCTCCTATGCCCGTACTCCATCAGATGCCGGGCAGCATCCACTCCTGCCTGACGGTCGTTCAGGATGATCGAAGATGCTGCAATGCCTGGAATACTGGAGTCGATGAAGACCACAGGGATCCCTGATTCGATGACTCTCTCGATACGCTGAGCATTCGAATGCTCCCGGATGCCGTCATACACCGGTTCCATGATGATTCCATCTACATGCATGCTGGTGAATCGGTCAAGAAGCTCCGCTTCCCTCTTGAGGTCATAGAGAGACTGCCCCAGTACGAGGTGGTATCCCTCGGGATACAGGTTGGTATCTGCCGCGGAGATGATCTGCGGGAAGATATAATCACGGGTGAAGAAGGAGATGAACCCGATCGTTTTCGTCTTGCCCTGTTGTATCAGCGGAGTACGGGCGAACGAGCCGATTCCCTTGAGTGTCTCGGTGAGACCTTCAGCTTCCAGATTCCTCAGTGCCTGGCGGACGACGTTCCTTGAGACAGCATAAGCCCGGCACAGTTCACTCTCACTGGGCAGTTTATCTCCCGGTTTCAGGCTGCCTGAACTCATCTGTGCCTTCAGTTCATTCTGAATGATCTCGTATTTCTTCATCCTTCTCTCTCTGGGGTTCCATCATACAGGAAGAAGGCGGTATTGTCTCCGGTCATCCTTGATGGATATCCAACTGTATGATAACATGTACCTACAAGTTGTAACAACAGGAAAACAAGAGGCTACGTATGAAGTATACAGAACTGCAGGAATCGGTATTTGAAGCGAATATCGCACTGGGAAACACCAACCTGGTCGTGATGACCTGGGGTAATGTGAGCGGCATCAGTGAAGACCGCTCTGTCATGGCGATCAAGCCAAGCGGTATGGGCTATAAAGAGATGAGACCAGAGCATATGGTTCTCGTTGAGATTGCCTCGGGCAGAGTGCTGGAGGACACAATCAAACCATCGAGCGACACCCTCACCCACCTGCACCTCTACAGATCATTTCCCGCCATCAAGGCCATTGCCCACACCCACTCGGTGAGCGCAGTCTCCTGGGCACAGGCCTGCCGACCTATTCCGGCTTTCGGGACAACGCATGCCGACACATTCTACGGATCCGTCCCGGTGACCCGTCCTCTGAGTGAAGACGAGGTGAACAGTGCCTATGAACTCAACACCGGCCTCGTTATAGCTGAACACTTCGAACACAACGGTATCGACCCGACAGCTGTTCCCGCCGTTCTTGTCGCCTCGCACGGACCCTTCACCTGGGGAGCTTCTCCTATGAAGGCGGTAGAGAACTCAATCGTCCTTGAGGAGGTTGCAAAGATGGCACTGAATACGCTCCTGATCGAACAGGCAACCAAAGCAGTTCCCGAGTATCTTCTCGATAAGCACTATTTCAGAAAACATGGACCCGGAGCCTACTACGGTCAGGGTTGATTCTCATAGACTCATGGAGGAAATGAAATGAAAAACCCATTTGAGGGCAAGTCTGTCTGGTTTATTACCGGGTCACAGCACCTGTACGGTGAGGAAACACTCAAAGAAGTGGCAAAGGATGCACAGAAGATAGCCGAAGGCCTTTCTTCTTCTGCTGAGGTACCCGTTCAGGTTCTCGCCAGGGGAGTAGTTACCACCTCCCAGGAGATCCTGAAGGTTGTCAGAGAAGCGAATCAGGATGATTCCTGTGTCGGCCTCGCACTGTGGATGCACACCTTCAGTCCCGCCAAGATGTGGATAGCAGGCCTCCAGGAGATGGCGAAACCCTTCGTCCACTTCCACACACAGTTCTACCGCGAAATACCCTGGGATTCGATCGATATGGATTATATGAACCTCCACCAGTCCGCCCACGGAGGACGAGAGTTCGGTCATATCGTCAGCAGGTTGAGAATCAACCGCCACGTGATTGCCGGTCACTGGCAGGACGATGCTGTGCAGAAGGAGTTCGGTGACTGGGCCCGTGTCGCAGTCGGGTTCACTGAAGCAAAGACCATGAAGGTAGCTCGTTTCGGTGACAACATGCGAACCGTTGCGGTGACTGATGGTGATAAAGTAAGTGCTCAGCAGACCTTCGGCATGGTTGTGGACGGCTACGGCATCATGGATCTCGTCGATGTGATGAACACCGTCACGGAAACCCAGGTCGACACATTGATCGCAGAATACGAACGGCTCTATGAGATCGAAGAAGCCTGCAGAAAGGGACAGGCGAAGCATGATACCCTTCGTGAAGAAGCCAGGGGCGAGATAGCTCTGAGAACGTTCCTCGATGCAGGCGGCTACACTGCCTTCACCACCACCTTCGAAGACCTCCACGGGATGAAGCAGCTGCCGGGTCTTGCCGTGCAGCGCCTTATGGCAGACGGCTACGGGTTCGGCGGTGAAGGCGACTGGAAGACCTCCGCCATGACCCATATCATGAAGGTCATCGGATACGGAACAGGAAAGGGGACCAGCTTCATGGAGGACTATACCTACCACTTCACAGCAGACGGAGGACGGGTGCTCGGGGCACATATGCTTGAAGTCTGTCCCTCAATTGCGAAGGGAAAGGTGAAGATCTCGGTGCAGCCCCTTGGAATCGGAGGGAAGAGCGATCCTGCGCGCATGATCTTCACGGCGGAAGAAGGGGAAGCACTGAATGCCTCCCTCATCGATATCGGAAACCGCTTCCGCCTCGTTGTCAATGAAGTTGTCTCGGTGACCCCCGATGCAGAACTGCCGCACCTTCCGGTTGCCTCAGTGCTCTGGGACCCGAAACCGAACCTCTCGGTCGGTGCTGCGGCGTGGATCTATACCGGGGCAGCGCACCACAGCGTCTATTCACAGGCCGTCAGTTCCTCACAGCTCGAGATGCTCGCATCCATGTGGGATATCGAGATGGTCCTGATCGATGATTCAACATCACTTCGCAGCCTTCAGAATGAACTGCGATGGAACGACGTCTCATTCAGGTAAGTGAACGAACAAACACCTGCATGAACACCGGTTCCTTCATCCCTGCAGAGAAAGCAGGGATGAAGCAGCTTCAGGACCCTTGTACGGAACATCCATGGTACGATAGGAGCAGAACAGGAGAGAACCATGGGTAACGTCGTATATCTATCGCATGGAGGAGGGCCTCTTCCTCTGCTGAAGGACTCGGGACACGAAGCAATGGTGAACTTCATGCAGGACCTGCCCTCTCACGTCGGAAAACCGGAAGCAGTTATCGTCATAAGTGCACACTGGGAGGAAGATGTTGCGAAAGTCACCTCCTCTTCCATGCCATCACTCCTGTACGACTATTACGGGTTTCCCCCTGAGACCTATCAGGTGACCTACCCCGTTCCCGGCGACCCGTCACTGGCATCTGAAGTGGTCTCTCTCCTTGAAAAGAGTGGAATCGCCTCAGCAACAGAGCCATTGAGAGGCCTCGATCACGGAACCTTCATCCCGATGCTGCTCAGCTATCCGGACGCTTCGATACCGACCCTGCAGCTCTCACTGCTGAAGGGACTCGACCCCGCCTCTCACTATGCCCTTGGAACGGCTCTTCGTCCCCTACGTGAACGGAAGATTCTCTTTATCGGTTCAGGATTCTCTTTTCACAATATGAGAGCGTTCAACTGGGAGGGAGAGAATCCTGACGATGAGAGAAATGATGCCTTCCAGAACCATCTGATAGAGACCTTCACCCGGCAGCACTCGATACAGGAGAGGAAGAAAGCTGTTCTGGAGTGGGAAACAGCACCGCACGCACGGTATTGTCATCCGAGAGAGGAACATCTCATTCCCCTGTTCGTCTGTGCAGGCCTGAGCGGCAGCACCGGTAAGCTCATATTCAACGACTACATCATGGGCAAACGGGCACTCGCCATCTCCTGGTAGGAGACGTTCCTGTTCAGACCCGTCATTCCTAAAAAAACTTCTCCGGTTAATCAGAGAAGTTTTTTTCCTATTCATATGACAGATTCCTTGATCGAGATATTCCCTATGAATTATGTTCCTTGGCAAAGTCGACGATTCTCATCACCTTCGGTTCGGACCGGCTGCCGGGTTGATACGTGTTGTTCATATAGGTACGTACTATCTGCCGTGCAATGACAGGACCTGTCACCTGAGCTCCAAGTGCTATGACATTCGCGTTATTGCTCAGCTGAGCACGCTCAGCCTGATAGGTATCGGTCGCCAGAGCACAATACACTCCCGGCACTTTGTTGGCAGCAATGCTTACACCGATTCCTGTTCCACAGAGAACGACACCACGATCATAGGTCCCACCTGCTACCGCCTTACCTACTTCAAACACAACATTCGCATAAATCGGATCATCAGAACCGAAATCTTTCACTTCAATACCCATCTTTTCCAGTTCATCAATAATCTCGAGTTTCAGATCGGTGGCATTGGGATCGCATCCAACGGCTACTTTCATGGTACAGACTCCTTTTTTCTTTCAGCCATAAGTTTTTACTTGTTCAAAAGGATACCAATTTACTGCCCATAGGGTCAAGAATTTGAGGTTCTAAACACCTGGTATCACACGTTTTTTGCCCTCTATTTGATAGAGTAGCCTCCATCAACAATAAGGTTCTCTCCGGTTATGAGATTTGCTGCATCACTTGCAAGGAACAGGGCAACAGCGGCAATCTCCTCCGGAACCCCGAAACGCCCGATCGGGATGAGTTTCTTCATATTCTCACCTACCTCACCAGCCCACGCCTTCTTACCCAGCTCGGTAAGTACGACGGTCGGAGAAATGGCATTGACTGTGATATTGAACTGACCCCACTCCAGTGCGAGGTTCTTTGTTACCGCAACGACTGCCGCTTTACTGGCACAGTAGGCAACATGATTATCAAGTGCAATAACGGAAGCCTGTGAAGCCATGTTGATGATCTTTCCGCTCTTTGCTCTGATCATCTCCTTTCCGACAGCCTGTGCAAGCATGAACACGGCCTTGAGATTAACCGCTATTGTTGTATCCCATGCCTGTTCGCTCAGATTTTCCGCATCATCGAGGAACACCACTCCAGCCGTATTGGACAGGATATCGATCCTACCGAACTTCCCGATAGAGGTGTCCACTATGTTCTGAATGTCTTCACCTCTGGTAAGATCAGCCTTAACAACCAGTGAATCTCTTCCGAAGCCCTCTACGACTTTTGCTGTCTCATGCGCATCCTGCATATCAACCAGAACGATATCGGCACCCTTTTCTGCAAAGAGCTCAGCTATCGCTCTTCCGATCCCCTGTGCGGCACCGGTCACCATCGCAACCTTTCCATGCAATGAAAAGTTCTTGTCAAATCCGGAATATTCCATAGATGCTCTCCCTTTTAACCTTTAGTATCAATTGTATGTTCCCAGCTGATGAACAGCCTTATCCAGAGAATCTGGACCAGAAAAAACGCAACGGCGTCGACAGATGATCTCTCACCTATCGACACCTTGGATGATTACTTAGTGTCAGCGCTGAGTCAACTCACTTCTCTCGGTAAGAAGGATCAGTTGGGTCTCGGTCTGGGGCTGGCAATAACCTATAGGTTGATAGAGTCTCTGCAAGGGACTATCTCGGTTTCCAACAGAGACCCCTCCGGGTGTCTCTTCAGGATCGCTCTTCCCTTCTCAGACGGAGAATAATCAGGGACCGATTAACTTTCCTGCTCTTCCAGACTGTCCAGGATATCCTTGCCAAGCTCGGGGAACTGGATCTCGTGATCGAGAGCCGGAAGGATGATCTGCACCATGGAGCCTTTCTTGTGCGGGTTGTTCAGAAGCGTGAGGCTTCCCTCCTCCCCGAAGTAGAGGCGGAGCCGGTCCCGTACATTCTGGATTCCGATGCTTGAGTGCATCGTCTTCTTCTTGACCTGTGGAACAGTACTCTGCTCTTCAGAGTCAAGGTCGAGGCCTTTGCCATTATCTTCGATCTCCAGGATAAGGAACTTCCCTTCTGTGCGGGTTCTCACGGTTATCACCCCGATATAGTCGATGGCATCGAACCCGTGGAAAATAGCATTCTCCACCAATGGCTGGAGAATGAACTTGAGAATGAACTTGTTCTCGGTTCCTGATTCTATATCGTACACCAGCCGGAACTCATCACCGAACCGGAACTTCTGGATCTCCGTATAGTCCTCGATACACTTCAGCTCATCCTTCAACTCAACAAGCTTTGAATTCCTGGAAATATTATACTTCAGGAGATTGATCAGCGATGTCACCATATCGCTGATATTCTCGACGTTCTGGAAGACAGCGAGCCATTTGATGGAGTCAAGCGTGTTATACAGGAAGTGAGGGTTGATCTGGGACTGAAGAATCTGAAACTCAAGGTCCGACTTCTGTTTCTGCTCGTTCAGAGTCCTTTCCATGAGCGAGGAAAGCTGTTCGATCATATGATTGAAAGAGGTCGCAAGCTGACCGATCTCATCCCTCCCTTCACCTGCAGCCCTCACGTTAAAGTTCCCCTTTTCGACCTTCCGTATCGTATCGTGGAGATTTATGATCGGTGTTGTGATCGATAATGAGAGTACAAACGAGATAATGGCTGCTACCACGATAAAGACGATGAGAATACTCAGCCCGGTGCGCGACATGTAGGTAACAGTCGTGTTGATCTGCTCCTTCGAGATGATCCGGATGATGATCCAGTCACTGTAGTTGATCGTACTCGAGAGAATGAAACTGTCGATACCGAAGATCTCCCCCTCAACCACCGCGCCTCCCTCGGCAAGCTCAGGATAGGTATCCAGAAGGAAATCAAAGTCGGTGTTAAAGGGAAACGTGAAAATCGACTCACCCGATCCATCCACGATCAGGACCTTCTCGTCTTCATTGTCTGGTTGAATCGAGGAGAAGGTGAATATTTCACGCAGGTAGGTGTAATTGAGGTCGAACACGAGAAGGCCTTCGGGCTCTGAACCTGAATACTGATAGATGGGACGGGTGTACGAGATGACATTCAGGTCGAAGAACGGGATATAGTTGGCAGCACGGTGACGGCTATCAAATCCTTCGGACTCGGATAGTTTCTCCACTTCATCCTTGAATCTATCCTCCACCTCTGCCCGGGTCGTATCCCAATAACTGGTAAAAAACTCACCGTCGGTCCCGATCACATAGATATTGTCGATGTACTCATGTGATACGATCATGTTCTGAAGCATGCGGTCTATCTCGCTCTTCCATTCATCCCCACTTTTCTCTGCGCCATATTCATCAGCCCTCAAACCGGAAATGATCGTCTGGTTGGTGGAAAGAAGGAGAGCGGTGTTGTCTGCAATACTCAGGAGGAACTCAATACTCTGTTTGGCCTTGTGCGAACTCTTCAGGGCATGGTCTCTCTCGGAGGGAATGTAGTGGAGGAAGAAGAACTGGGCGACCAGAATGAACCCGACGAGCGTGATAATGAAGGAGAAGGAGGTAATATAGAGGAAGATTCTCCTCTGAAGAGGAGATTGTAAACTGTGCCGCAGTGAAGCGATGAACTGTTCACTTTTCATGGTTCTTTGAAGTTCTCATTCCGGTATTCTTTACAGGTAAGACCGCTCACTTCCTTGAATACCTTGCTGAAGTAATAGGGACTATCAAAACCCACATCCTCAGCTACTTCATAGATCTTCATATTTGAATTAGAAAGAAGGGTTTTCGCCTGATTGATCCGTGTTTCCGTCAGGAAGGTACTGAAATTCACTCCAAGCTCATGCTTGAACAGGAAAGAGAGGTAACTCCTGCTCACCTCTACGTGGCTAGCCACATTAAGAAGAGATATATTCTCGTAATAATTTTTCTTGATGTAATTGATCGCGCGCTGAATGATATAGGAATACTTCCCCGAAGAATCCTCCTCAGGATCCTCTGGCTTGATATTCATCGCCTGCAGAAAAACATTGACAAGGTAGGTCCTCACCGCTTCATAGTCATACAGTGAATAGAAATTCTGGTACTCCAGGAGAGAGACTGTGAGCGTGTTCTCCTGTAATTCCTTCAAAGACCATTCAATGTATTCCTTAACGATATCAAGAGACTGGGTGAATACTTCATACAGTCCGGTATAATCGAGAGACCGTTTTGCGGTTTCAAGGATAGAGTCAATATACTCGACCACCTGTGCGTGCTCTCTGGACTGCATCAGATGAAGAACAGCCTTGGCATTCATGTTCAATTCCCGCCGGGGAGCTTCCATCTCTTTGCGGAACTGTACGAAATGATGCTCTGCAAAGAATGCGGCATCAACAGATCTGTTGCTCTCATAGAGAAGTCGACCGACCTCCTCAAGCATCTCTCCGATACAGCTTGCACCAACCAGGATATAGAAGTTAAGGTACTTCTTAATCGTACCGGCAAGAGTTTGAAAATGCTGCAGAATCTTCTTGTTGAGGTCCTTTCCTCCGGACTGGCCGTCAAAATTCACGAGGAAGTGGATACTGTCCCCTTTGATGTGGTAGTGGGCTGTGTAGGAAATAGCAAACATGCTTTGCGAGATGATCTTCTCAAGAGCCTGCCTCTTCGCTTCATCAAGAAGGAGCTGATCACTCATGTTCGTGTTGATTCTAAACGTAAATACCTGAAACGACTGATTGGTGAAGTAGGAGGAATAGGTTGCAAGACGGACAGCCCTCAGCTCGTCGGGAAGGTCAAAGGAAAGGAACAGCTCTTCAAGTGAGAGCCCGGAGGGAGCGGCCCTTGCGGGTTCATCATATTCGTGTTCTGATACAGCACCTGCGCTGGAAATCCTTTTACGTGCTTTTTTCAGAACCTCGAGAAGTCTCTCCGAGTTCAAATTGGATTTGAGAATGTAATCTACGACCCCAAGACCTACAGCCTCCTTTGCATAGCTGAAGTCCTCGAGATGAGTGAGGATAATTGACTGTAGATGTGGATTCAATTCCTTCAGTTCACGAATCAGTTCTATTCCATTGAGGCCGGGCATAGAAATGTCTGTGAGCACTATCTGCGGGGAATACTGCCTGAAAAGTTCAACAGCCTCCTTTGCATTCTTTGCCTCTCCCACGAGTTGGAACCCGTTGACATCCCAATCAATAGTAGACTTCAATCCCATTCGAACCAGGAACTCATCATCCACGATGAGCACTTTCTGCAATCAGCTCCTCCTTTGCCTATGTATTATGATACCAAGACTTAGACCTGCGCACAACACATATCTGGAAATACTACTCCCTTGTGACAGCTGATGTGTGCAAGGGAGTAGTCGGGTCGGAAGACTACTCGCTCAGCAGTGAGGTGATTGATGCAGCCATCGAGTCAATGATGAGGTTACACGATACCGCTCCTGCATCAAGGACTCCCCTCGAACGCTCTCCCAGCCGTGCCGACCGTCCGATCTTGGCAACCAAGTCTTTCGTCGACCTCATCCCCTCTTCCGCTGCACTGCACATCGCTGTCAGACACTCAGCAAAACTCCTGCCAGCTTCCACCGAATTTCTCAGTGTCTCGACAGCGGGAATCAGCGTATCGAGCATCGTTTTGTCTCCCTTCTTCGCATTCCCGATACTCAAAATCGCTTCGAGGGCGGAAGACCACATGGCCAGGTAGGTTTCCTTATCTATTTCCTCGTGGTCACTGCTGCCGTCAGCAAGTTCCAGGAACATACTTCCGTAGATAGGACCCATCGAGCCGCCGATCTCGGAAACAAGAACATCCCCAAGTGTTTCGATTGCTTCAGAGAAACTTACATCCTTCCCCTCAAGCCGGGTACCGGTCATCGTGAACCCTTTGTTCATGTTGATCCCATGGTCTCCGTCTCCGATCTTACCATCGACTTCGGTGAGCCTCTCAACACTTCCTTTGATAGTCGAAACCAGATTCTCGACTATGACCTTCCCTCTCTGATTCGTAAATGTCTCTTTCATAGCTTATCTCCCGAGCTGTGTCAGTCCCATAGAGTCGGTCTCGACATCCAGAAGCTGCTTCAACTCCTCATCAAGTTTCATAACCGTCAGGGAAGCTCCCATCATCTCCAGTGAGGTGAAGTAGTTTCCCACGTATGCCCTGTAGACACCTATTCCCTTCTCCGACAGGATCTCTTCAACTTTGTTGTACAGGATGTACTGTTCCATCACAGGAGTCGCACCAAGGCCGGAAAGGAGAACTGCAACTTCGTCACCTGATGCAAACGGCAGGTCGGGAAGGATGACATCAAGCATCTGCTGTGCCATCTCATCTGCACTCTTGAGCGCTTCCACCCTGATTCCGGGTTCTCCGTGGTGGCCGATACCCACTTCCATGGTGCCCTCTTCGATTGTGAAATTCGCATGTCCGACAGCCGGGATGATACAGGGTGTAAGACCGATCCCGATACTCCGGGTATTATCTATTGCCTTCTGTGCTGCCGCGATGACCTCATCGAGGGTAGCTCCCAGGGAGGCTTTTGCTCCACCTGCTTTCCACATGAAAATCTCACCTGCTACCCCGCGTCTCTTCTCGGGTTCATGTGCAGGGGCAGAAGCAGCATCATCATTGGCAACCACCGTCTTTACGTCAATCCCATCCTTCTTTGCCATCCGGATTGCCATCTTCACATTCATGTTGTCACCGGCATAGTTTCCGTACAGACAGGCAACTCCGTTACCGCTGTCAGCTGCCTTCATCGCTTCATAGAAGGCTTTGGCCGTCGGTGATGCGAAGATTTCCCCAACTGCGACTGCATCCACCATGTTCTTGCCAACGTACCCGACGAATGCAGGCTTGTGTCCGGAGCCACCACCGGTCACGATACCGACCTTTCCTTCCTTCGGTGCCAGTACCGACTTGATGACACGTTCATGACCGGTAGGGGCCACGATATCCTTGTGAGCTTTCACAAAGCCTTTCAGCATGTCCTCTACCACCAGATTCGGATCGTTGATGATTCTCTGCATATTCTTCTCCTTCCTGTGTGTTTTCTACCGTTACCGTGCACCCGCAGATGCGCGAGTGCGCGTCACTGTACCGTATCTTGATTGTTTTTCCGCAAAAACTATCATACCTTCTCTCTATACAACCATAAACCGTTAACACCGGTTATGCGAACGCTTTCTTTCCGCCCGACGAGGTATAAATCAGGGAAAGCACTTCGGATGTGTACAATCATACTAGGTGTCCGAAGCAGATTGCATGCCAAAACCCTCAGGCTTTCACAAGAACTGATTCAGGGGTGCTTACTCACCGCATAGATTGGAATTACAACAATCTACCGGGCCCCTGACTGTTACACCGTTGTGAATAAAAATCCATAGTGTGTAACGAAAAGAAACACTCACGGTTTGATGGTGTTTCTTCAGGTAACACACTTCCATATACATGCTCGTTCATCGACAACAGATTATTCTCCCATTCTCTACCATCTGCCAGTACAGGTTGTTGAACCAGGCCTCCTCCTGAAGAAAAATCAACAGGTCATGAGGTGTTCAGGTTCCCTACTCCCTCGTACGGATTTCTTTTCATCAATGAGAATCACCACAGACCATCGAGTGCCTGAGAGAGTTCCTTGTACCTTCGGAACTTCTTCTGATACACAGCCTTCAGTGACGGGTCGGGGGACAGTCTTTTCTTCACCGTGACGATCTTCTTCGCGGCATCACTGAGAGAACCGTACTGACCGACAGCGACTCCCGCCGCCATGGCAACCCCCTGTGCTCCCAGTTCTTCGGTCTCTATGATCTCAACCGGCAGACCGATGATATCAGCAAACATCTGGGCCCAGAACTCGGCCTTCGCCACTCCTCCTGCAAGACGGATCGAGGAGAACCCCGGGTTATGTGCCAACAGCTTCTCGATATGTACCAGGTGGCAGTAGATGATCCCTTCGTATACCGAACGGATAATCTGTGCTCTGGTATGATGGCTGTCCATACCCAGAAAGCAGGCTTTGGCATTAGGATTGTAGTTGGACCCGTAGATGTGGGGGAGAAACACGATATCACTCTCATCAGGAGTGACCCGGGATGCGAGAGCATCACAGACAGCATAGGGGTTCACTCCTTCCTCCGGTGTATCGAGAAAGGTCGAGATGAACCATTCCAGGTTCCCTGCCGATGTGGGACTGCTCTCCTCGATCAGATAGTAGTCCTCCATGCAGTACAGAGAGTTCATCGCGATACTCCTGTCCAGAACAGGCTTACGTGCGATGTATTCGTTGATACCCCAGGTCCCGGCTATCACACACAGGTGTGTATCGTCGGTTATATCCATTGCGATGGCACATGCATCGATATCGAACATCCCTCCTGCTACCACAGTTCCTTCCGGGATCCCGGTAAGGAGTGAAGCCTCTTTCGTGATCCGTCCACAGATCTCGGCTGAGCCCCGTATCGGCGGCAGTGCGTCCCTGATCTCCTGCAGTGAGAAGATCTCAAGGATCTCATCATCATACTGCCTCGTTGTCAGGTTCACGAGGTTCGACCCCGAGATATCGGTGATCTCGGCATATGCTTCCCCCGTAAGGCGGAAACGGATATAGTCTTTCACACTGAACACCCATTCGGTATTCTCCAGCACCTCCGGCTCGTGTTCCTTGATCCAGGAGAGCAGAGTGACCTGCTGGCAGGCCATGATACTCTGCTGAGTGAGCGGGAAGACCCTGTCACCGACTCCTTCGCTCATCCAGCGGGTGACTATCTGTCCCCCGCGGGTATCGGTCGAAACGATCCCGTTCCGTGCAGGCCGGTTGTCCTTACCCCAGAGGTAGAGACCTTTTCCGTGACCGGCACACGCAATACCTCGAATCTGTCCAGGTTCGATTCCTGACACCTTGAGCGCTTCTCTGATAACCCGGTGATTTACACGCCACAGTTCATCCATGTCCCGTTCGGTGTGGCCGCTGTGAGGAGTCAGCATCACAAGTTTCTCAGCTGCCTTCCCGACTGCCTTTCCCTGTTCGTCAAAGACCACTGCCTTGCACAGGGTCCCTCCGTTATCAACACCTATAACATACCCACTCATAGCCCTTTGCTCCTGAAGAACCCTCGTGCATCTGCAAGGTCGGTTTCCCATGTGGGGGAACCCACATGCCAGAATTCAGCAACGTACATATGTATTCCCAGTTCCTCTGCCTTCCTGAGAGCACGAGGAAAATCTACATGCCCCTCACCGAAGGGAACCTCCCGGAATACACCGGGCCTGCTCTCCTTCAGATGCATCGCTGCGATATGCCCTCGTCCTGTTTCAAGATCCGCGACAACATCATGTTCATACAGGAGTGCAGCATTGGTGATGTTTCCCAGATCGGGGTAGACCTGAAGGTAGGGGGAGTCCACAGAGCTGACCACGTCCACAGCCTTCCTAACCGTATTCATGAACTCACTCTCCATCGTCTCGAAGGCAAGGATAACACCGTGAGATGCAGCAAAACGGACTACTTCCTTCATCGATTCAAGAAACCGCGCTCCGGTTCTCGTGTTCGACTCCCGGTAGTATTCATCATAGCCGGCAACCTGAATGATCCGGATTCCAAGATCACGGGCAAACACAATCGCCTTCATGAGGATTCCGATACCCGTCTGACGGATCTCATCATCCTCGCTTCCGACCGGAAACCGTCTGTTCCCACTCAGACACATGGTAAGAATGGGAATTTCCGCTTCCCACATGGCATCTACAAGGAGTTTCCGCTCATGAGCCGTCCAATCGAGACGGAGAAGTTTCATATCAGTCTCATCGATACTGATTTCCAGAAAGTCGAAGCCTGCATGCTTCGCAGCTGTGAGCTTTTCAAAGAATGAGAGCTCTGCAGGCATCGATTTTTCATATACTCCTACAAGGTTTCGGCTCATGAGGCAATCCACTGACCTACGGGATGAGAACGACTTTCAGTGATCCATCACCCTTCCCTGCAAGCTCAAATGCTTCCTTGAACTTCTCAAGAGGATACGTGTGAGTCACTACTCCTTCAGTCGGCAGTTTTCCGTTCCCGATCCATTCGATGACCGGTTCATAACAGAAGGGACTGAGATGTGCTCCATAGAGGTCCAGTTCCTTGGTGTCACTGATGATGGACCAGTCGACTGTAGTAAGCTGCCCGAAAACACTGAACTCGACAAATGTTCCCATCTTTCTGATGGCCTCAAGGCCCTGCTGCACACTTGAAGGATGCCCGGTGGCTTCGATGTAGACGTCACAGCCATACCCGTCAGTCAGGTCGTGGATTTTCTTGACCACATCTTCCTTCGAAGGGTTCATGACGATATCGGCACCGAACTGCTTTGCGAGCTCGAGTCGGTCGTCCTTCATATCAAGAACGATCAGGCTCTTGGGGTTCTTTAGAGCGATGGCGCCGACCATGCCGAGGCCGAGTGTCCCTGCACCGCTGAGGACGACAACATCCTCGTTTCCGATCCTTCCGCGGTCGACAGCATGCTTGGAACAGGCATAGGGTTCGATCAGGATGGCACTCTTCATAGGAATTTCCTTGGGTACATGGTAGACAAGAGCTTCCTTGGGAAACTTCATATACTCGGCCATTCCGCCGTTCACATTGTACTGGAATCCGTACACGTCGTGTTTCTCACACATCCAGTGACGACCTGTCTTACAGAATTTACATTCTCCACAGGGTACGATCTGTTCCGAAATGACACGGTCGCCGACCTTGAAATCTCCCTTCACATTGGCACCCATCTCAACGATTTCGCCGAGGAACTCGTGACCGGGAATGACAGGAGCCTTGATATATGGAGGTGTTCCGTCACCGCCCCAGAACCGGGAGGCACCGTGTTCGGCTTTCAGGTCTCCTGCACAGATACCACATGCTTCGACCTTGACGACGATCTCGCCGTCACCGGCACGGGGGACTTCCACATCTTCGAGTCTGTAATCTCCAGGGGCATGTGCCACAATCGCTTTCATAGTCTTTGGTAAGTCAGCCATCTCTTTCTCCTTAATTAGTGTTTTTCTGTTTGTATTTTATCGCCGGTATTGATGTCGAACAGGTGAGTCTTCTCAGAGAGCACCTCCAACTTGATTCTATCGCCGGGTGTATACATGATTTTTTCCGTGGTGATGAGGGTGAGAAATTCCTCACCCACTCTGAAGTGGAGTCGACGCTCTTCTCCCAGACCTTCGAACACTGAAATCTCAACATCGGATCCCTTGGAATCCTTGCTTCCGATGAACACATCGTTCGGACGTACGCCGAGTCGGACCTTCATGCCGTCAGCGACGACATCGTAGTACCGTTTAGGAACCGGGATCGAAATCGATTCCCCCGCGAAGATGAAGAAAAACTCACTCCCCTTCTTACGGATATCGACGGTGAGAAGGTTCATGGGAGGTTCCCCGATGAATCCTGCGACAAACTCGTTTGCCGGATCATCATAGATCTCAAGCGGAGTGCCGAACTGCTGAAGCACACCATCTTTCATGATGGCGATCCTGTCTGCGAGGCTCATCGCCTCAAGCTGATCGTGAGTCACGATGATTGTTGTCGCCTTGATATCCTTATGGAGACGCTTGATCTCCTCTCTCATCACCTGGCGCATCTTTCCATCAAGGTGTGACAGCGGTTCATCAAGAAGAAGGATCTTCGGTTCACGGACGATGGCACGGGCTATATTGACGCGCTGCTTCTGCCCGCCGCTCAGCCCGACCGGCTTTGCCTTCAGGAGGCTGTCGACCTTGAGAAGTGGAGCGATCGTATTGACTCGCCGCGTGATCTCCTCCTCACTGATTCCCTTCGCCCTCAGGTTGAACGCGATATTGTCATGGACATTCAGAGGAGGGTACAGTGCATAGTCTTCGAACGCCAGCCCGATTTCCCTCTCACTCGGTTCCAGGTCGTTGATCTTTACATCATCGATGAATATCTCACCGGCAGTGATGTCCTCAAGTCCTGCGACCATCCGGAGCGTTGTGGTCTTCCCGCACCCGGAAGGTCCGAGGATACCCACAAACTCGCCCTCTCTGCAGCGCAGGGAAAGGTCATTCACCGCAAAGGGAAGCATCTCCTTGTTCTTCTTCTTATTCTTGTTATCGTACCGTTTGAATACATTCTTCAGGATAAGTTCGGGCATCACTTACCTCCCTTTACAAGGTTTGTTTGATTGTGTCGGACCAGAAACTCGGTAGTCTCTCCATCGAAGAAGATCGTATCGGTCAGATCGACCTTCACATACATCGTGGAATCCATCTCTTTCTGGAAATCATTGGGTACGATCAGTCGAATATGATGATCCTCAACATCTACCGTGAGAATCGAACGGTTCCCGATCGGTTCGAGGACGAACACCTTTCCCTCCATGAATTCAGGATCAGTCTGTGTCTCCGAATAGGAAAGATCGTTTCCCCGGACACCGAGATCGACCGTATCGATCTTGTTGTGCCTGAAGAATTCGGCTACATCCTCCGGCAGCTCTACCAGGGTTTCCTGCTTCATGATTCTCATCTTCACCACATCCTTATCACGGATGATCTGAGCAGGAATGATATTGATCTCAGGCTCTCCCATCAGTTTTGCAACAAACTCATTGCAGGGTGTATAGAAGAGTTCACTTCCGGTACCGAGCTGCACGATCTGTCCCTCATTGATGATGGCGATCCTGTCTCCCAGACTGAGAGCTTCCATATAGTCATGCGTCACGTATATCGTGGTGGTGTTGAAGGAAGACTGCATCTCCTTCAGTTCCGCCCTCATGAAGTGACGGAGCTTCGCATCGAGGTGCGCAAGCGGTTCGTCCATCAGGAAGACGTTCGGTTTTCTCACGAGACACCTGCCGAGAGCGACACGCTGGCGCTGACCGTTACTCAGCTGAGAGGGTAACCGTTCGTACAGGGTGTCGATCTTCATCTTGGTCGTCACCTCTTTGATCGCCTTCTCTATATACTCCTCGCTCTCCTTGTAGAGTTTGCTACGCATCGGGGATGCGATGTTGTCATACACCGACAGGTGAGGATACAGTGCATAGTTCTCGAACACCATGGATACATTACGGTTCGCAGGGTTGACGATATTCACGATCTCATCATTGATCTTGATCAGCCCGTCATCGGGTATTTCAAGTCCTGCGATCATCTTCAGCATGGTCGTCTTTCCCGCACCGGCGGGTCCGAACAGGACAAGGAATTCCTTGTCGTGTACGGAAAGGGTCACATTATTGAGAGCAGTGACATCCTTGTACGTCTTCGTAAGGTTCTCTAATTGTATATCTGCCACGGGGATCTCCTTTATTAACCTTTCACCGCACCGAAACTCAGACCACGGACCAGATGCTTCTGGATGATCAGAGCAAGGATAACTTCAGGCAGCGCGGCAACAGTTGCGGCAACAGCCATCTGTCCGTAGTGGACGGTGTCGGATGCGATATATTTCAGTGAAGCGACGGTTACGGTCTCCACATTGAAACTTGTGAGCAGCAGGGGGAACGTAAAACTGTTCCATGCGAAGATAAAGGCAAGCAGAGCGGAAGAGACCAGTCCCGGTTTGATGAGAGGGAGGAGGATCTTCAGGAAGATTTCCCACCATCTGTAGCCGTCAAGTTTCGCCGCCTGTTCGATCTCGACAGACACGTCTTCGAAATAGCCTCTCACAACCCAGATAAGAAGGGGCATCGTGATGAGCTGATACACCCAGATAAGACCGAAATATGAGTCGTAGACCCCGATTTTCTGATAGATCATGAACAGAGGGAGAATGACCAGTATCTCGGGAGCGAACTTGAAAGAAAGGATCGTGAAGGCCAGGTCTTCTTTCTTCTTGAAATCGAAACGGGCAAGGGCGTAGGCGGCAGGTACCCCTACCACCACCGAAACGATCACCGCTCCTGCACTCACGATGATATTATCGAGAAAGGCCTTGAAATAATCTGTTTTAAACAGAACCGCTTCATAATTCTCAAACGTCGGGTTGAACCAGAAGGTTGTGTTGAACATCTGAGAGTCACTCTTAAACGTGATCAGCACCATCCAGAAGATCGGAAACAGGGCGAACAATGTCCACAGAACAAGAAGGAGATTTCTCCCGACTTTTCCTGCCACATGCAGTCTATGTGCATTCATATCATTTCTCCTTAGCTGTCAGTTCCGGCAGCCTGCTTCTGGGTGAGAAGGTATTTGCCGACGAGTTTCTGACTGATTACGTAGATGATCAGCCACAGCACCAGTACGTAGGTGAGGGACTGTCCGAACTTCATGAACTGGAAGCCTGTTGTATAGCCGCGGATGGAAAGGTTCATCAGGGTGTTTCCGGGGCCGCCCTTGGTCAGTGCGAAGATGATCGCGAACTCCTGAAGCGCCGCCATGAGACGGAATATCAGGGCGATGTAGAGGAAGGGTTTCAGCATCGGAAGTGTCAGTGTCTTGAAGGTAAACCAGGCTGAACCGCCGTCGACCTTAGCAGCTTCGAACGGGCTCTTGGGCAGTGACTGAATCCCTGCCGAGACAAGCACGATGACAAAGGGTGCATATACCCAGGTGTCTATCAGTGCGGCAGTAAAGAGCGCAGTCTTCGAGGAAGCCGCCCAGGGGAAGCCGTAGACACCGAACAGGTTGAGGAACTTCTCGAGGATACCTACGGAAGTGTTTGTCATGAGCTGCCAGATCAGCGTCGCGATGACCGGAGCAATCATGAGCGGAAATACGAGCACGACCTTCAGAATCCGCGTGAACCAGTTCTCTCTACTCAGTAACAGTGCGATACCCAGACCGATAAGCATCTGAGGAATCGTAGTAGCCGCTGCGTAGGAGAGTGAGACACCCAGAGAATACCAGAAATCGATATCGGTAAACATGTTCACCCAGTTGTCAAAACCGATGAACTTCCAGGTGGGCATTTTGAACGAGTAGTTGGTAAATGTGTAGAAGATGGCGGTCCCGAATGGGTACAGTATGCCGATTGTGATGAGTAGTGCAGGTGCCATGATGAAATATGGCCGAGCTTTCACACTCCAGTGCACCTGGGTAAGTGAAGTGAGATAATCATCTCCTCCCGTTCGCTTACCCTGAACAGATTGCTTTTTATCCAAAACAGGACTCCTTTAAGATGAAGTATGAGTACATCCGTCCCGAAAGAGACGGTACTCGTTTCAAGGTCTCGTTTTCCTGCAAAGGATTTTCTCCGCCGAACGGCAATACCTACCAAGAAGTATCGCTGTAGCGACCTTATTCATCGACGGTGAATATCAATCTCTTTGTGGAAACCAAACAGTAATAATCCGGGGAAATGCTGGTTCCAGCATCCCCCGGTTGCATGTGAATCAGGAACTCTTACAGTTCGATGTCTGATACGATCTTGTCCATTTTCTTCTTCAGAGCATTGAGCCCATCTTCAACGGAGTTGTACTTGCCTGCTACGATATCCTGCAGTGCTGCTGCCCATTCAGTGGTAGTCTCAAAGAAGTGAGGCTGCGGTGTGAACTGGATGTAGGTACCGTCAACAGAATCCATGAATGCCTGAGCATAGCCGGTTGATTTCTCAAGGACCTTGTTGAACTCGGGACTTTCGAAGACAGACCTGCGTGCCGGGTCAACAGTATCGCCGACCGTGGAAGCCCACTGGTTGAATTCCTGACCGGTGAAGTACTGGAGGAAGAGCCATGCGGCTGTCTTGTTCTTGGAAGCATTGTTGATTGCCATTGCCCAGGTCCAGAGATTGGCCTTGACGTCTGATGCTCCTGCCGGCAGAGGTGCGTGCACCCATGCGATGTTTCCGGCTTCCTGAGAAGCGCCTTCCACATTCTGGAAGTATCCGTTACAGTCGGCATCGAGAAGCATTGCTGCCTTTCCTGCACCGAGGTCAGCTCCGGCCTGGTACCAGGTGTAGCTTGCCCATGTCGGTGATCCGCCGTTCTTGATCATCTCGACCCAGTCTTCAGTCATCTTGATGGCTTCGGGAGAGTTGACCTTCGACACGAGCTTGTTACCTTCGATTTCGAAGTCAACAGCACCGTAGTTGGAATAGGTTGTCATGTAACCGGCGTGGATGGTACCCCAGTTTCTTGAACCGCGGATAGCAAGACCGTAGGTACCGGGACCGTCGAACTCGTCAAGTTCAGCTGCGAGAGCAATCAGTTCATCCATGGTTGTGGGGGGCTCGAGTCCTCTTTCATCGAAGATCCTCTTGTTATAGGCGAGCGTGTTGGTCTCGAAACCGAGAGGAAGCGCCCACAGGTTACCTGTTCCGACTTTGTGTCCGGGAGTGAGGTCCCAGCGGAGGGAAGAGATCACTTTGGGGAAGAAGTCATCAAAATCATAATCAGATGAAACCAGGTTAGGATCATTGATGAAGTCATCAAGAGGCTGGATGTACCCGGGAACAGCATAGTCCCAGATCTGGTACGCGCCGCTCATGAACAGGTCGACGTCACCGGACCGGCTGTTCAGAGAGGTAGTAACCTTGTCAAAGTAGTTCTCTTCTGGGGTGATTGAGTATGTGACCTTGATTCCGGTCTCTTTCTCAAATTCAGGAATCTTCTTGATGATAGATTCTGCATACGGGTGCTGATTGAACAGAACACGTATTTCTGAACCTTCTGCCATGTCCCAGCTGAACCCGGTCTTAGCCGCTTCACTCTTGAGCGCTTCAACAGAATCCTGTGAACCTGCATCCGATTGCCCTGCGGCAAATACGGTAGCAAACGAACCGACGATGAGCACTGCTAACAATGCTACAACAATCTTGTTTTTCATACAAACTCCTTTTCGTAAATATACCTTAGAATAGAGTCCCCAGGATTGCGAGCGAAATGAAGGATATTTTTACTTCATATATTTTCTTTTTATATTTATGATTAGTCCTCTCTCTGGTTTTCTGAAAAATACCGTTATTCATCTCTGCTCTGACTTTGATCTCTGAATGAGCGTATGAAAATCGTAACAATCGTCAGGTTTCCTGTAAAAATGTATGGTTTTCCAGACTCATTCCAGTGAGAGAAGTACAGATCGGTACGATCCTGCCAGATCGGTCTTTCTCCCGCACCGTTCCCATTCCATGGACCCACAGGTACACACGGTCAATGCGTTTCCTGCCGGCAGAGCCTTCATTGTTTCACCATCCCTGCTTTTCGGCGCGCGGTACGATACAATGCACGCCGAAAGGCGAAAAGAAAAAAGAAGTCCCACGGACCTCTGTTACAATGGAATTACAACCAACCAACAGTAACGAGGGAACCATGGGACGACCAAAGCTTACCATAGAGGATCATGCACATCATAGTCATTTCGCCTGGGATCAGAGAATTCAGATGCAATAGTACTACGCTGGAGCGAATGGATACGAGAACATACGCTCACCCTTGTTGTTAGGAAGGATATTCGGTAAACACGAGTCAACCATCCGTAGAGAGCTGAAGAGAGGTATGGTGACCCACATACTTGAGGAGGAACCATTCGAAAGGAAGGAATACAATGCAGAATACGCTCAGTTGGACGTGAAGAGCAGACATTTTGCCAAGGGGCCTCATCTGAAACTGGGGTATGACTGGCGTCTCGTGTAAGCGGTAACGCATCGTATTCGGAATAAGAAGCATTCCCCCTACGCCGTTATTGCTGAATTCAACAACGAAGAATGGCCCAGTGAAACCAGGATCTGTGAAAAGACGCTGTATAACTCTATTCAAGCAAGGTGCAGGGGCGACATGACAAAAAAGACCCGCTTTGAGATTACCCGAAGGATTTCAAACAGTACGGCTGAGGCCTTCAGGAAGGAGCTTGATGTACTGGAACGACAGATAGGTCCAAATCTCTTCAGGCCTGTCACAGCGGACAATGGGAGGATCTGACCCGACTGATCAGAATCGCTCCCTCAGCCTTCAACCTGGCTGCCCCGCATCATACACATCCATATGAAACACCGCTGGCATACCTCGTGCTTTCCCGGAAGGGGAGACACTGACTGGCAGGCTCTGTTTCGGATCCTGATGGAACGAGGGTATCAGGGAACCGTAGATATCGAAGGATGGAATGACCGTGACTATGATGAACAGCGGGAACTGACCGGCCAGAGGGAAGCCATGAGGTATCTGCTGGAGGTGCGCAGCAAGGCACTGAGCAGATACCACTCATCGGTATCAGGTAAGAAAATCCATGATGGATAACGGAATTGATGCACCAGGGGTGTTGGTGAGGGTGTGTGGAAGCTGGGTTCAGGGTTGTGAATCCTCCTGATGAACGGTTTTGACCATCTCTCTCGCAGCACAGCACTGACCGACTAACCGTCTTACCGCCCAAAGCTCTCCAGTTTCTGAGATATCATGCGTGTCATCTCAGGCTTCACTCCCCACTGTGGAGCAAGCGAAGCCCATTGAGAGAGAGTTTCAACATCCACCTCATTATAATTTCAGATATATCTGATTTTTCATCTTGTTTATACATATTTTTCAGGTATAATTGAATCATGATTACTAGAACACAGTATCTACATCACATTACCCGATACCGAGACACACATGATCTGGTCAAAGTGATCTCCGGAGTACGAAGGTCCGGGAAGTCATTACTGATGCAGCAGCTGCACGAGTCACTGGAACAACAGGGAGTCCCCTCCTCATCGATTATTCATATCAATTTCGAAGACTTCACCTATAGAACAGTACGCGAGGCAAAGGACCTGTACTCTCATATTACCTCCATGCTCAGCAAAAGAGGTACCACCTATATTCTTCTAGATGAAATTCAGATGGTAAAGGACTGGCAGGAGGTTGTGAATTCTCTCAGACTGACCCGTAGAAACGATATATACATCACCGGGTCCAATGCAACACTTCTATCAGGCACCATGGCGACCCTCCTTTCCGGCCGATATGTGGAAATCAGAATGCTGCCCCTCTCTTTTTCGGAATTTCTGAAATTCAACGACATCAACGATACAGGTAGCGGTTTTACACGCTATATCAGACAGGGAGGCCTGCCCGGCCTTGTTCACCTCCCTCAGGAAAGCGACATCATCATGGAATATCTCAAGGGTGTTGTGAACACCATTGTCGTGAAAGATATTTCGACACATGCACAGATTAGAGATATCGACATCCTTCATAAAGTTATCGGATTTCTTGCATCGAATATCGGCCAGCAGGTTACAGCTACCCGTATAGCACACTACCTTACGAGTACAGGACGAAAGGTCAGCATTGAGACCGTAGACAATTATCTGAGATTGCTCGAAGAAGCATTCATTTTCTACCGTGCGAAAAGATTCAACATCAAAGGGAAAGAGCTGATGAAGACGAATCATAAGTTCTACATCGTCGACCTCGGACTGCGTCATGCGCTCATCGGCTCTCCAGGAGATGATTTCGGTGCAGCTCTTGAGAATGTAGTCTTCTTCGAACTGATACGAAGAGGGTATCAGGTGACTGTTGGCACGTATCAGGATTATGAAATCGACTTCATAGCACACAGGAGTGAAGAAACGCTGTACATTCAGGTATGTGCTTCGATCCTCGATGAAACAACCAGGGAGAGGGAACTGCGTTCACTCAGACTCCCTGATGACAACTACCCGAGACTGATTCTCTCCATGGATACCCTCCCCTTCTCGAATTTCGACGGCATCAGGCAGATGCATATCCTTGATTTCCTCCTTTCCACCGAGATGTAGCAATACAGAGGGCTCAAGTTCGGCCCATGCTCTCCCGGCATGACCGCTCCTTCACCATCTCTGTGATCTCAAAGAAGGCCGTATGTATGCCACCGATAAAACCAATGAATCAGGGGTGTTGGGGCCGGTCTGGAAGCTGGGTTCAGGGTTGTGAAACCTTCTGATGAACTGTTTTGACCAGCTCTCTCGCAGAAAAGCACTGTCCGACTAACTGTCTTACCGCCCAAAGCTCTCCAGTATCTGAGATATCAGATGTGTCATCTCAGGCTCCACTCCCCACTGTGGGGCAAGCGAAGACCATTGAGAAAGAGCTGAGCGCGTCTGATCAAGGATCTCCCTGATCCGGAGTTCCGGAAGGTTCTCATGCTCTCCAAGTCTGACCAGCTGCTCTGTGGAGATCTGGCGTCCCTCGCCTGCTACCATGGTACTGTGCTCATCTCCGGGACCGGCTGGAAAGGTAAGATCATAGGCGGGTGAGAGCTTCCACTCACCATCATCACTCATGAGAAAACTGAAGTTCTTGGCATGATCGTCTCGATTATGGGCAAGCACATTGAATACCGCAAGGCGGTACATCTTCTCAACTTCCCGAACATCGCGTGTCAGAGCTGCTGTCAGATCAAGCAGATCAGTGTAATCAAGGGAAGGATAGCGGTAATCGGTGTGAACCAGAGAACTGACTGATTGCATATGAAATCTCTTGTGTCCCTGTCTGTCAAACCGTTTCACACCAAAATACCCCGGGCCGCTGTGCGAGGAAAACAGGTGACTCGGAGGAACGTCTATTCCAGATTCCCGAGCCATCAGAGCATACACATATTCGATTGCACCTGCATCGAGGCCATCCTGAGTATTCGGGAATTTCACCATCCAGGAATCATATCCTTTCATATACATGTCACTACGCAGGCAATACTCACGATCTTCAGCAACCTGAATCGTTACCTTGGGTCGCTCTCCACCTGAGGATGCATTGAGGGCAACCATCTGAGCAAGGACATCACTTGGCTCTCCCCGAAGGACGAGCCCTGCTTCCTCAGCAACGGAATCAAGTGTGGCAAAGTCACTATGAAAAGCAGGAACGGATTCCGGCTGATACACAAATGCGCCTGGTCCGTCCATACCGACATACGCCAAACGATCCAGAGGAGTAACATCAGAGGGGTGCACTCCTTGCGAACGCATATAGCGATCGAGCAACAGTCGCCCCCAGCCATCAGGGAGCGAGTCATTGAACACCCCTGCCAATCCCTCGAACAGGGATCGGTCAAAGGTGTGCACGCCCTCCCGTAACGGGAGCATAAACGGAGAAAGTTCCAGACCCCTGTCAATGAAGTCAGAATGATACTCAAAATATATCCTGTGCTCCTTCTCAGCAAGACGCCCGACGGGGATCAGTTCTCCATCGAAGGATACAGAGACTTCGACGACCGTTACCGCCTTGGAAACCTTCATGTCTTCCTCCCTCTCTTTCGGTTCCGGACAGATGTTGAAGCAAGCAGGCTATCTATGCTTGCAACCGCATCCTGTTGCACCTTCGTAGCCTCAACGAACGTTTCCAGCGTACCAAGCACCATCAGAAGCTGCACTAAGGATTCATGGAACACGTGTGGATGTAAGGATTCCCTCTCGTATGATATTCGCAGCTGATAGCCATCTGGGATTCGGATCAGATCCTGTGTCTACCTACCACAGGTGTATTCCAGGAACCGCAGAAACGGTCTCCCTGGTTTCTGATTAGTACATACCCTCCTGCCTATCCTTTACAAATACGCAAACCGGGGGTAGGTTAATACAGGAAGAACTTCAACGGGGAGGTGTAACAGGCTATGCTTCAGAGATTTGCGTTCAGACACCGTCTGTTCATCACCTATTCGCTCTCGATCGTGTTCCTCCTCATTCTCCTCGCACTGTTCTTCTACCGCTACAGCGTTTCCCTGTTCGAGAACTCCTCGATCGAGAACACTGACACCCTATCAGCCCGCATGAGCGACCAGCTCGACAGTCTGTTCAAACCGATGGACTTCATTGCCAATGACCTGCTCAGTGACAGTTCCTTCAAGACATCGCTCCTGGTGCTGGATACCCTTGACAGGGAGGATGTCAACAACGCACGCTTCATCGCAGAGGCGGAACAGAACATCAGAAAGCAGCTCTACTCCTACTCGATCTTCAAGAATTTCTACGCGGTCACCGTCTTCAATGCACAGGATGATTTCTTCACAAGCAACTTCATTGAACATATTGCCGTGAAATCGGCAGACGGACTGTTCACCTCGATCCCGTGGAAGAAGGAAGCTGAAACGGCACAGGGAAGCATGATCACCACACCCGTCATGACCGACCCGGCCGACCCCCGCCAGCGCCGCGAGATATTCGGACGGGCACGCGTCGTGCCCGGAGGAGAGAGAGATATCGGCATTATCAGCGTTTCCTACACGCGCGATGTACTGGATACGCTGTTCGACCTCCCGCTGTCCCCTGACATCACCCTGTACGCTATTCTTCCCTCTGGGCAGCTGCTCTACCCGCACGGATCTGTCGGGGGGGAGCTTCAGAGCTACTACAGCTCTTACAGGAATCGGGGTGAGCACCTCTTCGAGAAGAACCCCGTAACCGGAGAGAAGGAATACATCTCCTCGACAACGAGTGAATATACGGGGATAACCGTCCTTGCAGTGGCAAACCGGGACATTCTGATCTCCCCCCTTGATTACACCAGAGGAATCATCCTTTCCATCGGTGTACTGATCATCCTCTTCTCCCTCGCCTATAACACCATCGCCACCCGGTTCGTGACAAAACCCCTCCGCCTGATACAGGAGCGGATCGAGGAGACCGAGGTCACCAACCTTGAAGAGGGAGAGGAACTGGTGCACGAGAACGATGAGATTGTTGCCCTTGACCGCTCCTTCCTGAGACTGAAGGAACGCCTGGCTCAGTCAATCACCCGTGAAATCGATTCAAGAGGCCTCTGGCTCCAGGCCCGCTACGATTCACTCCAGTCTCAGGTGAATCCACACTTCATCAACAATATCCTCACCGTGATCGCGGGCAAGGCGATGGATATCGGCAACCACGATATCGGAGAGATCTGTGACGGTGTGTCCAGGATGCTCAGCTATTCGACACAGACCAAAGTACCGTATGCTCCACTCTCCCTCGAAGCCGAGCATCTGGAAACCTATCTCTACCTGATGAAACAGCGGCTCGAGGAGAGACTTGAGTACACAATCGACATCGAGGATGCGGTACTGATGGCACACACCCCGAGGATCATCTTCCAGCCGATCGCGGAGAACTCGATAGCACATGGGTACGACAACACTCTCAAGACCATGCATATATCGGTGAAGGGGGAACAGAAGGGATCTTCCTGGCAGGTCACCATCACCGATGACGGGGAAGGCTTTTCCGAGGAGAGCCTGACGACTCTCCGTGACCGGGTGGAACAGGTCAACAGCTCCCCCGAGCGCTCTGTTCTGATCGAGGGACTCAGTCTCAAAGGGACCGGCCTGATCAACACCTATGCCCGGCTTCACCTCTTCTACGGAGAGGCTCTTATCTGGGATGTAGCCAATGTACGTGAGGGAGGAGCACGAGTCACCCTTGGAGGACCACTTGATTATGAGTACAGCACCGTTTTCGATCCTTCTCGTTGATGATGAACCCGCGGTAGTACGTCATCTGAAATCACTCATTCTCCACTGCTGCAGCCAGTATGAGGTGACCGAAGTAGCCTCGAACGGTCTTGATGCGCTCTCCTACGTGCGCTCCCATCCGGTCGACCTTGTAATCACCGATATCAAAATGCCCGTCATGAGCGGTGTGCAGCTTGCACAGAACCTCCACGAGAAAGACCCGCTCCTTCCGGTGATCATCGTAAGCGGGTATCAGGAATTCGAGTACGTGCGGCAGGTACTCGACACCGGAGTCGTCGACTACCTGATCAAGCCGGTGAACATGACTCAGCTGAGAAAGCTCCTTGATGCCATCACTCCTCAGGTACAAAAGCGGCGAAGGAGAATCATAGCAGAGACGCTGCTGGCCGCAATGACCGGCATCGGGATTCCTCAGGAACACGGTATGACACCCACCCGCTATCACCTGGCGATCTACCGTTTTGCGGGAATCCCCTCGCGTTTCACCCCCCGCGAGACACAGGAACCGTACCTCTGCCCTGGAGAGCTCTATCAGCTGGCGGGACGGGATGAGCATGAAAAACTCTTCCTCGCAGAGGAATCGGTGATGCCCCGCTCCTCCTTCTCAGAACAGGTCTCAGACATGATAGCAGGTGAAACCTCAGGGGCAAGCGTCCTGCTCACCTCGGCACAGAGTGTCCTGCCCGAAGAGCTTCATGACACGACAGTTCGGCTCTTTATGGCGGTCGACAGGCTGATGAGTCCGGACAGACACCTCTATCTCCTCTCGGACAGGATACCACCTGAGACGATCGAACCTCATGACAATGAACGCTCGCACCATCTTGCATCCCTCCTGTTCCTCTCTGTGAGGGGAGAGGGAAAAGAGCATCCTCTACGTCCCGTCATCGAACAGTGGAAGGAGCAAAAGAGTCCGATGATCACTATCGAATCGGAACTGCGAAGCGCCCTTCAGACCTTCTGTGAACGACATCAGCCGATCCTCAGTGACGGTGATATCGAGTGGTACCTTGACCAGATCATGGCAGATGCCTCAAGGTGGGAACACCTTGAAACATCGCTCTGCCGCGTGAGTGAACACCTGAAGCATCAGGAAACGGATGAGGCACAGAGCCCCGGCACTCCAGTCCTCTTTCAGGAGATCTGCTCCTGGATCGATCACCGTTACCGTCATGAGATGAGCCTTTCCGAGGTGGCAGACATGTTCCGGGTATCCACATCCTACCTGAGCAAGCTCTTTCGGCGCCACCTCGACACCTCCTTCAACGAATACCTCACCTCCAGACGTATAGAAGCGGCAAAACAGATCATTACGGAACACCCTGAGCTCCCGTTCAAGGATGTCTGCCTTCAGGTCGGCTACGGTGACCCGTTCTATTTCTCCCGTGTGTTCAAGCATGTTGAAGGTATTCCCCCGAAAGAGTTTGCGAACCGGATCATGGAGCAGAGAACGAGTGACCAGAAGGATAAAACGTAGGGCTCGATTGTCCATGTAGACAGTACACAGGCGGTGCTACGATGAGTGGACAGAGGAACTGGAAAACACAGCTCCCTCACCAAGGAGGACACTATGAAACGAAAAGTACTGATTGCTCTGGCCCTTGTGCTCATCGCCATGGTCGCAGTGCAGGCAGCAGGAAAAAGTGAAGGATCAGGAGACTCATCAGATTCGTCACAGCCGCAGAAGATCGTATGGCTCCATTTCGCCAACGATGTACAGCAGAAGGGCCTTGATGCAGTGGTCGAAGCCTTTGAGGCAAAACACGGCATAGAAGTTGAGATCGAATTCAGACCCGGCGGACCCGAGGGGGAAAACCTGGTGAAGACACGGATAGCGGCAAACGACCTGCCTGACGTGCTTTCGTACAACTCCGGCTCTCTGTTCCAGGTGCTGAACCTTGAGAAGAACTTCGTCGACCTGTCGAACGAACCGCTTGCCGACCGGCTTCTTGAATCGTTCAAGGCTACAGTCACTGACGGTAAGGGCGGAGTATACGGGGTTCCCTACCAGCCGATCCCGGCAGGTGGAATCATCTACAACAAGAGAGTCTATGAAGAGCTCGGTCTATCGGTCCCGCTCACCTGGGCGCAGTTCATCCGCAACAGCGAGATCATCAAGGCTGCCGGTCTTGTTCCCGTGATCGCTTCCTACAAGGATGACTGGACTGCTCAGCTGCTTATCCTTGCAGATTACTTCAACGTTGAGGCATCAGAGCCCGATTTTGCCAACCAGTACACGGCAAACGAGGCGAAGTTCGCCGACACCCCGGCGGCTCTCAGAGGATTCGAGAAGATTCAGGAGGTGTACGAGAAGGGCCTGATCAACAAGGACCCCATGGCTACCACCTATGACAATGCGATGGAAATGGTCGCTACCGGTCAGGGAGTACACTATCCCATGGCAACGTGGGTACTGGCAGGTATCAATGAAAAGTTCCCCGAGTATATCAACGACATCGGTTTCTTCGCACTTCCCGGCGACTCAGCAGATAAGAACGGGGCAACACTGTGGATGCCGAACAACATCAGTATCGCAAAGACCACGAAGAATCTGGAAGCGGCAAAGCTGTTTGTAGATTTCATCGTCAGTGACGAAGGGCTTGCTGCATTGATGAGCGCAGGTGCTCCCGACGGTACCTTCGCCGTCAAGGGTGCAAAACTTCCCGATACCGTCTTCCCGGCAGTCAAGGATGTCCTTCGGTACGTGGACGAGGACCGCACTGCAGCGGCACTCGAATTCCTCTCTCCGATCAAGGGACCGAACCTGCCCCAGATCTGTGTTCAGGCAGGGCTTTCACTCAAGACTCCCCTCGAGTGTGCTCTCGAATACGACAGAGATGTCGAGAAACAGGCGAAGCAGCTGATGCTTCCCGGCTGGTAAACACAGGAATCACCTATCGGTGCCGCACAGACAGTGCGGCACCCGTTTCTCCGGGAGTACTCAATGTCTAAATCAGTCCAATCTCTCTACACCTACACCTTTCTCCTTCCGGCAGGTGTCATCTATGCCCTCTTCTTCCTCGCGCCGACGTTCCTATCGTTCTTTTATTCACTGACGATCTGGACGCTCAGTGACTGGCATTTCACCGGCCTGGATAACTTCGCTATCTTCCTCAGCGAACCCTCGCTTGTCATCGGATTCAGGAACACACTGATCTATGCCACCGTCAGCGCATCGCTGAAGGTCGTCCTCGGCTTCCTGCTTGCAGCTTTCCTTACCAGTGAGTTGAGAAGCAGAGGGTTTCTGAGGTCTCTGATCTACTTTCCGAACATCATCAGTACGATAGCAGTCGGTATCATGTTCAGCAGCTTTCTGCATCCCTCCAAAGGAATCATAAACGTACTGCTCGCTCTGGCGGGTATCGATGGACCTGACTGGTTGGGAAACCCGAGCATCGCACTCCTTTCGGTCGCACTGGTGGATGTGTGGAAGGGAGTGGGTATCGCGATGGTGATCTTCATCGCAGGAATACAGGCGATCGACCGTCAGTATTATGAGGCCGCACGGATCGACGGCGCCTCTTCCTTTGATGCACTGCGCCATATCACCCTGCCGCTCAGCCGCTCTTCGATGAACACGGTCATCATGCTCGCCTTCATCGGAGGTCTGCGCTCGTTCGACCTGATCTGGGTCATGACCAAAGGAGGACCCGGCTTCACCACGGACCTGGTGGCCTCGATCATCTATAAACAGTTCCAGGGAGGCTTCTACGGCATCGCAACAGCAGGAAACGTCATTCTGTTCCTCATCGTGTCAGCCTTTGCGATTCCTTTGTACCGCATCATCACGAAGAAGGAGGTGGATCTATGAGCACCATCAGGATGAAAAGACTCATGATCGAGGTCATAGCTGTCCTTATCGCCCTCGCACTGTTCGGCGTCCCCTTCTACTTCGTAGTAGTCAATTCCGGAAAGGACGCGGCAGCCGCTGCACGTATGACGCTCTCATTTCCTGAGACAACCCAGTACCTGGAAAACTTCCGACAGGTAATAACGGCATCGAACTCTATGCTTATCAGGGCCTTCTTCAACAGTTCCATCATCAGTGCAGCGACGATTATCGTACTTATCGTCATCGGTTCCTCAGCAGGGTTCGTCCTGGGAAGAAGGAAAGGGAAAACAGTCAACATCATCAGCTTCCTCATCCTCGCCGGCCTGATGGTCCCTCCTGCGATCGTACCGACGATCTGGCTGCTTCGAACGCTCGGACTCTATAAAAGTCTGCTCGGCCTGATTCTCGTGGAGTCGGCTATCATGTTCCCCTTCACGCTCCTGCTCTACCGCGGTTACGTTACCACGATCCCGAGAGAACTCGACGAGGCTTCCCTGATCGACGGAACAGGACCCGTGAAGATGTTCTCCCTGATCATCTTCCCGCTTCTCAAGCCGGTAAGTGTTACCGTGACGATCATAAACGCCATCACGATCTTCAACGACTTCGTAAACCCCCTGTACTTCCTTCCCGGTGCGAAGAACGCCACGGTACAGCTGACTCTCTACAATTTCATGAGCACCTTCAGCACGAAGTGGAACCTCTTGTACGCCGATGTTCTGATCATAAGCATACCGCCCCTCATATTCTTCATACTTTTCAACAGCAAGATAGTGAGTGGTATGGTTGCGGGGGCGGTGAAAGGGTAAGGATTTGACGGTTACAGCATACGGCGATAGGTGCCGGGACTCATTCCCTCAAGTTTCTTGAAGACAGTCGTGAAGTAACTGAGACTGGTGAACCCGACCTGAGCTGCTATTTCGGTGAATTTCCGGTTGGGATGCGACACCATCAGTTCCTTGGCCCTGGCGATGCGTTTCTGGTTAAGGTACTCGGTCGGCCGCTGATGAGTCACCTCCTTGAAGATCTCACAGAAATAGGGAGAAGTGACCCCGGCAAGCTGCGATAGTTCATCGACTGTGATCTGTTTCTCGATATGAGCGTCGATATAGGTGAAAACCTTTTCGATTCTGCGGAAATTATGATCATGACTCTCGTTTCTTCGATTTTTGACATATTTGAACAAATCTATCAGGAGACGGTAGATGATCAGAGAGCCCTCGAGCCCTGTCATCTCGTTGACTGCGGACAGGAGACTGAGGGCTTTTCGAACATCTGCTTCAAGCGGAGTCTGAGAGCTCATCGCATAGACCCCGCTCGTCTTCATGGTGAAATAGTGGAGCATGCTCTCAATATGATAGCCGTTGAAGGTGATCCAGTGGACGTACCAGTCGCCTCCGGCACTGCGGTATGAGTGGGCTACGTTGGGATACAGCAGGATACCGCTGCCGGTAGGAACGGGATAGTCTCTGCCCTCAACAGTGAAAACGCCCTCTCCGCTGATGCTCTGTATCCACTGAAAATCGGGATAACCGAACGGACGGTCCACAGGGTACTGATAGAAATCACAGCCGGCGCCTACGAGGTGAAACGGCATCTCCTTCTCAAGTTCTCCCTGTGGTGCATACAGGAACACACCTTCGCGTCTACCCTCATCATGTTGAGTTTCAATCATAGCCCCTCCCTCTTCTGAAGAGTATAGAACTAATCTGAATATATTGAAAGAAAATTACACATCTCAGATCAGAGAAAGTACCATTCAGCTCTGTAAACGGCCTTCCAGAAGCTCTGTGCGGCTTATGTACACGTTAGATGAAAAAAGTGAAAGTGAGGTGAACAAGTTAAAATTGACGGGAAATTCTTCTGAATCAATACTTACATATACACAAAAAAGGAGAATGCTACTATGAAAAAACTCAGTATTCTGATGCTGCTCATTCTGGCTGTCACCATGTCCGTGACATTTGCCCAGGGAACACAGGAGACTTCCAACAGTCTCATCATCAACTCGAATCTCTCGGACCCGGTACCCAAACAGGACCTTGCCAATGCGGTGGAGATGTTCAAGGCCGAGAACCCCGGGATCGAGGTACAGCTCAACACCTTCGACCACGAAGCCTACAAGACAGCTATCCGTAACTTCCTTGCCACCGAGGCACCTGACGTAGCCCTCTGGTTCGCAGGAAACAGGATGAAGTTCTTCGTTGATCAGGACCTGTTCATGGACGTCAGTGACGTGTGGGAATCAGAAGGCCTGTATGACTCGATGGCTTCTTCAAAGAAGGCTCTCACCGTCGACGGGAAACAGTACGGAGTCCCCTACAGCTATTACCAGTGGGGTGTCTATTACCGCACAGACATCTTCGACAAGTACGGACTGAAAGAACCGAAGACCTGGGACGAGTTCATGCAGATCAACGACACTCTGGTCAGAAACGGCGTGACACCGATCACCATCGGTACCAAGTACCTGTGGACAGCAGCCGGCTGGTTCGACTACCTCAACCTCAGAGTCAACGGATATGAGTACCACATGGATCTTATGGCAGGAAAGGCCAGCTACCTCGATCCGGAACTGGACAAGGTCTTCGACCTGTGGGCAGATCTGGTGAACGGCAACCACTTCCTCAAGAACCACGCGACCTACTCATGGCAGGAAGCCCAGGCACCGTTCATCAACGGAGAAGCAGCCATGTACCTGATCGGTAACTTCATCGTACCGGACCTCGAGAACGCGGGAATCGTCGACAACGTCGGTTTCTTCCAGTTCCCCGTCATCGATGCTTCAGTAGGCCTGTATGAAGATGCTCCCACCGACACCTTCCATATCCCCGCAAAGGCGAAGAACGTCGAGAATGCGAAGAAATTCCTTGCATTCATCGCCCGCCCCGAGGTTCAGACGATGCTGACCAGCGGTTCTCTTCCTCCGAACAGCAACTCAGCCGCCCCGACCGACCGGTTCAAGCAGGAAGGCTTCGAGATGCTCAACGCTGCTGACGGCCTTGCTCAGTTCTTCGACAGAGACACAACTCCCGAGATGGCGAAAGTCGGCATGGAAGGATTCCAGGAATTCATGGTGAACCCGGACCGTGTTGATGCGATCAGAGCACGGCTCGAGAAAGAAAGAATCGCTCTGTTCGAGTAGTCTTTGAACCCTGTACCATGAGTGATATGATGCCCGGGGGAACTCCCCCGGGTACTCTCTATCCGCATAATGTACAGTGGTCACAACAAACCCAGCAAGGAGTGAAAAATGGATGTGAACTCACAATACAGACTTTACAGGATGCAGTACCGCCTGGCCCCGCTCTATTTTCTGCTCCCGGCCCTTATTCTGTTTTCCATATTTGTCATCTTTCCGATCGGTCAGAGTATCTGGCTCAGTTTTCACACCTGGGACGGGTTCGGAAGTGCCACCTGGGTCGGACTGAAGAACTATATCAACCTGTCGCAGGATGAACGGTTTCTTTCTGCTCTGAAGAACAATGGACTGTGGCTTGTCCTCATGATGCTTGCACCGGTCTTCGGTCTTGCGCTCTCGCTCTTCCTCAATCAGGAGATACGGGGCATGAGAACAATCAAGAGTCTTTTCTTCTTCCCCTTTGTTATCAACCTTGTCGTCATCGGACTGGTGTTCAGCTGGTTCTACAATCCTGACCTGGGTCTTCTGGCACTGCTGTTCAGACTTGTCGGGCTTGAGCCGATACCGATCCTGGCCGATGAGAACCTTGCCACCTACGGCATCATCATAGCGGCGCTCTGGCCTCAGACCGCCTACTGTCTGATACTCTACCTTACAGGCCTTACCGGGATAAGCAGCCAGCTCGTGGAAGCCGGGAAGATCGATGGAGCAGGAGGCCTTTCCATGTTCCGTCACATTATCCTGCCCCAGCTGCGTCCCGCGACGATAGTCGCCGTTACCGTTACCGTGATCGGTTCCCTCAGAAGTTTCGACCTGATAGCTATCATGACAGCCGGAGGACCGTGGGGAAGCAGTTACGTACTCGCCTACCATATGTATGACGAAGCGATATTCAACTTCAAGATGGGCTACGGGGCTGCGATTTCGGTCATCCTCTTCCTCGTGATGGTGATCTTCATCGCTATCTTCCTCAAGAATATTCTGAAATCGGAGAAATAGCCATGTTCCCTACACCCCTGCAGAAACGATCCCCCTATCTTCGCCCTCTGTACATCATAACAGTACTTGCTGTTCTGATCCTGTTCCTCCTTCCCCTTGCGGCGATCCTGCTCACCTCGATCCGCCCGGGCTCCGACATAACGTCAGGTAACTACTGGGGAATACCGAGCCGGTTCGCCCTTGTGGAGAACTACGGAGAGGTCTTCAACCCCGCTCGCTCCCCGATGCTGCGTTACTTCATCAACTCGACCCTGATCACACTTCCCGCTGTTTTTTTCAGCATCCTCATAAGCTCCATGGCAGGCTTTGCACTGGCAGTCTACCGCTTTAAGGGACGTATAGCCCTCTATGCGATGTTCATAGCGGGAAACTTCATCCCCTATCAGATCCTGATGATCCCGGTGAGGACGATGTTCGTCCGGTTCGGACTGTTTGACACGATCTTCGGCCTTGCTCTCTTCCATACAGCCTTCCAGACAGGCTTCGCGACCTTCTTCCTTCGCAATTTCATCGTGGAACTGCCCATCTCTCTGGTTGAATCAGCACGGGTGGAAGGAGCTAGCGAGATCAGGATCTTCCGTTCTGTGATCCTTCCCCTCCTCCGCCCTGCTCTGGCCAGCCTGGGAGTACTGCTGTTCACCTTTGTCTGGAATGATTTCTTCTGGGCGCTCACCCTCGTTCAGAGTGATAAGGCACGACCTATCACCTTCGGTCTCAGTGCTCTCAAGGGGCAGTGGCTGATCAGCTGGAACCTGATTGCAGCCGGGTCAGTAGTTGCAGCACTTCCCTCGGTCCTTGTATTCTTCATCCTGCAGAAGCAGTTCATTGCCGGCCTTACCCTCGGCGGCGTCAAGGAGTAGCAGATGGATCTCAGACAGATCAGGCCGTGGCAGGCAGGTGAACTTACCTCGTATAACAGACTTCCCATGAGGAGTACCTTCACACCCTATACTTCGCACGAAGCCGCCCTGAAGGGAGAAAGGGAAGGATCCCCTCTGACCGTCAGTCTTAACGGGACATGGGATTTCCGCTTCTTCGAGAACCCGGAATCGGCTCTCTCCTTTCAGGAGGAGGAGAGCAGAAGTGAGCACACTCAATGGGAGAATATAGAGGTGCCGGGGAACTGGTCGTTCCAGGGTTACGGTCACCCTCACTACACCAATATCAGAATGCCGTTCACAGAACTCCCGCCGCTGACGCCGGCTTACAATCCGACGGGCCTGTACCGCAGAGAGGTTTCTATACCAGAACACCTGACCGGTAAACGACTGGTCCTTCACATCGGAGGAGCTGAGAGCATGGTGATTCTCTGGGTGAACGGGAGCTTCGTGGGGATGGGGAAGGACTCGCGTCTTGAGAGTGAGTTCGATATCACCCCGTATCTACAGGAGAAAGATACTCTGATACTCGAGATCATGGTGACGCAGTTCAGTGACGGCTCCTTCATCGAGGATCAGGACCACTGGTGGCTTGCCGGCCTGTATCGTGATGTCTATCTATACGCAACCGAAGAGGTCTTTCTGCAGCACCTGAAAGCCTCTGCTGTGCCTGAAGGTTATCAGGACGGGAAGGCCTCTCTCTCAGTCACTGCAGTGCTGGGAGCTCCGGCAGGACACTACGATGAACAGCTGGACGGGGCACCGTTCCATCTTTCCTGCTCCCTGTATGACAGTGAGAAGCAGCACCTGATCAGCTTCGAATCCCCGAGTGCACAGGGGCTTTACAATGCACCAGGACCCTGGCATACCCACGCTCATGGCGGACACAGACTCATCGCGGAATCGGATCTCGAACAGGTGGCACTGTGGAGTCATGAGAGACCTGTTCTGTACACACTCGTTGTCGAACTGTTCGACGCGGAAGGAAGAAGCCTGTCGTGCACCTCTATCTCTGTCGGCTTCAGGAAGGTCGAAGTCAGAGACAGGAACCTTCTTCTCAACGGAAAGAGAGTGCTCATCAAGGGAGTCAACCGCCATGAGCACGAAGAGGACCGCGGTAAGGCGGTGACAGCTCAGAGCATGATCGAGGACATCAGGCTGCTGAAACGGTACAACTTCAATGCAGTAAGGACCGCTCACTACCCGAATGATCCACTGTGGTACGACCTGTGTGACCGCTACGGGATCCTCCTTGTTGATGAAGCAAATATCGAAAGTCACCACTACTACAATGAAATAGCCCGTGACAGCAGATACACCTCACACTTCGTATCGCGTGTGACGAGGATGATCGAACGGGATATCAACCACCCGTCCATCATCATCTGGTCACTGGGAAACGAAAGCGGCTACGGATACAACCATGACGCGGCAGCAGGTGCTGCCCGCACTCTCGATCCCTCCAGACCTCTCCATTACGAGGGTGCCGTTCGTATCGAATGGGGGCAGGGATCCTATGACTTCTCCCGCGGCACACACGCAACCGACATCATAGCTCCGATGTATGCACCGGTGGAGGAGATCTCCCGCTGGGGTGAGAATCCTGCAGAGGGTGATGAGCGGCCTCTGATCATGTGCGAGTACTCACATGCGATGGGAAACAGCAACGGCGGTCTGGACCGCTACTGGCAGGCTTTCAAGAGTCTCCCCGGACTTCAGGGAGGTTTCATCTGGGACTGGGTAGATCAGGGTATCCTGAAACACAGCGATACAGGTGAGCCCTACTGGGGCTACGGTGGAGATTTCACCGATGAGCCGAACGACCGGGACTTCTGCATCAACGGTCTCGTCTGGCCCGACAGAACACCCCATCCAGCCCTCGAAGAGGTCAGGAAACTCCAGCAGCCGATAGACTTCCTCCTCGAACGGGGACATGAGGGCATCATCACCGTCCTCAACGGATACGATGAATCCACGACTGACCACCTTCTTTTCTCCTGGTCGCTACTGTGTGACGGTCATCAGGTAAGACAGGGGACCCTCCCTGTGCCCGCCATCAGACCGTCAGAGAGGTATGAGTGTGCTGATGAGGAGCTGAAGACGTCCTTTTCCCTCCTGACCTCCCCCGATACTCCCGCCCCGGCGCGTGAGATATCACTGTTCGTCAGCGCCTCCCTCAAGGCCGCCACCGAGCTCCTCGAAGCGGGGCATCAGGTTGCCTGGCAGGAGCATATGCTGTACAGGAGGGAAGGAATCCCCTGGTATGCTCCAGAAGCGGTCAGAGGCGAAGGACAACCGCTCGAGCTTGTCGAGAAGGAGGGAAAGCTTCATCTCGCCGGCATCTCCCTGGACATAGAAGGCCCCGCTCTGCAGCTGTTCCGCGCCTTCACTGACAACGATATGATACGTAACGTGGAAGGGCAGGATGGAAAACCTGGCACCCGATGGATCGATTACGGACTCAACGACATCGCGTCAGGACAGATACAGAGCACAGGAGAGAACAGCTACACCATACACTACAGCGGAGCACACACCGGCAGGGAAGTCGGAAAGATGGACGTCTCGAGTCCTGAACCCGGAATCCTGGATATCACTATCAAGATTCCTGAATCTCTGGAAGACCTTCCCCGTATCGGTGTCCGTTTCACCCTCCCCTCCCCGTTCAGGCATCTCACCTGGTACGGCCGAGGTCCCGGTGAGAACTACAGCGACAGAAAGACCGGGTACCCTCTGAGGACCTATACATCCACGGTGAGTGAACAGTATGTCCCCTATATCCTTCCGCAGGAACACGGAGCACACACTGAAACCCGCTATGTGAGTCTCAGTGATACAGCAGATGGCGAGGTCGGTACGACTATAACCGTATCCGCTGACGCACCATTCATCTTCAGTGCACTGGATACCCTCAGTGAGGAACTGGCGGCAATCACACACACCTGGCAGGTGAAACATCATGAGGAAGTGTATCTGTCAGTCGATCTTGCGCAACGAGGTCTTGGAACCTTCGCCTGCGGACCCGACTGCTTCGAGGAGTATCGGATCGCCGGAGGAACATATCATATGAGACTGACCGTGGGCTCATCACGGAACACTAAAGCATAGAAGAGGAACATGACATGAACAGGATCGTCATCATAGGAGCCGGCTCTCTGGTTTTTTCAAGCCGGCTGACAGCAGATATTCTGACCTACCCCGCCCTGCAGGAGACCCACTTCGCACTGGTGGACATCGACCGGGAACGACTGGATTATGCCGAGCGGATCTGCCGCAGGATATTCAGCGAAGGGGGATACGGAGAGGCGACAGTCACGACCCATCTTGACAGAAAAGAAGCTCTTGAGGGAGCCGATGCCGTGATCATCAGCATCCTTGTCGGAGGGTTCGAAGCAATCGAGAGTGAGATCGACATACCCGCAAAGTACGGTATCGATCAATGTATCGGAGACACCCTCACTCCTGGAGGCATCATGCGATGCCTGAGAACGCTGCCTGTCCTTCTGGAGATCATGGAAGATATCAGAAACATTGCCCCGAAGGCTATCGTCCTGAACTATACCAATCCCATGGGAATGCTGACCAAAGGTCTTAACGAGGCATACCCTGAGATCACCCAGGTAGGACTGTGTCACTCGGTGCAGGGAACGAGCGAGGAATGGGCGAAGAGGCTCGAGCTCGATATCGGTGATATCAGCTATCTGTGTGCAGGTATCAACCATCAGGCTTGGTTCCTCTCGTTCTCTCACGACAGGGAGGACCTCCTCCCCCGCATCCGCGAGCTGGCGGAACGCCCTGAGATCTGGCACGGAGACTCGGCCAGGATGGAGTATGTGAAGCACTTCGGATATCCGGTGACCGAATCAAGCGGGCATGTGAGTGAATACAGCGCATGGTTCCGCAAGAACAGCGATACGGTGAAACGCTACTGCAATGACACCCACAGTGAGTGGAACGGAAGAAGCGGTTTCATCAAGGACCTGTACCGGCGTGAGGACTGGAAAGAGACGATGGAGAAGATGGCCACCTGGGAAGAACCGGTAGACCTCGGGCGGAGCCGTGAGTACGGGGCACAGATCATTCATGCCTATCTCACCGGGATCAGCACACTCGTATATGCGAACGTTCCCAACAGAGGGTATATTTCAAACCTTCCCGATGGTGATATCGTGGAGGTTCCCTGCCATGTGGACAGCAACGGGGTCTTCCCCCTTCACGTAGGTCCCCTCCCGCCCCATCTCGCCGCGATCAACAGGATGCAGCTGAGCGTGCAGGAACTTGCCGTAAAGGCAGTGCAGAGCTCCGATGCTGAACTCGTGTTCCAGGCGATGGCCCTCGACCCGCTCACCGCTATGAGCTGCACCCTCGATGAGATCAGACAGATGACCGGCGAGCTCATGAAGGCGCATGAAGCGTGGATCCCCACCATGGGAGGCTCACTTCCGCAGGAAAAACCCCTCCTGTACACTACCGAGGCCGTCGGAGAAGTGGAACGCCACAGAGACCCTTCGGTGATGAACATGAAAGAGTAGCCGTGGAAAAAGGGTAACGGGTAGGGAATGTACATTCAGCGCAAACCCGTTGATTGAAAGCCTCTGATGCCCCGTTTGTGAAAACCGGGCATCAGGAAGTAGCTCCACATTCACACCATCCTCTTTCCCTGCGGATATCGCAGCTCTTCTTTCTCTGATTCACTCGACCATCTATCCTCTTGCCGTGCCTTACCGGCCCCCCCTCTGTGCCGGTCTTCAGACGAAGAGGAGCAGAACCTCTCAGATGAGCAGGAAATACATGATATCCGAATCTCCCTGAAATCCCATCTACTCTGGTATAAGCAATTTCCCCACCAGGTATGATGATGAAAGCTTCGGGCTCACTCAAGGCTCTCCCTTTTGGGAGTTGAGTCGCTTTCCAGATCAAATGTGCCACTTCCAATAGATGAGCGGCACCCTCCGCTATGGAATAATTTCCCAGCGTGAACTCAATCAACGCATACCTACCATCATCCAAGTGAAGGACTGCATCTACCTCAAGATGTGACCTGTCGGTATCATACGGAATTCTCCCTCCCGAAGAGCTCGCATATGCTGTTACATCCCGTATACATAGATTTTCAAATATACATCCGAAGGTGTGAAAATCCTTCAGCAGGAAGTCAGGACGTACACCAAGGGAAGAAGTCATGATGGAGGGGTCGATAAACTTTCTCTGTTAATGGAGTGATTTGTTCAGTTTTGATGGAGTGATTCGTTCACACACAATACAGTTTCAGCTTCTCCAGCGTCTCTATGCGCTCCCTCTCATCCTGTCTCAGCCCGGTATCGGTGATGATGATATCAAAGTCACTGATATCGGCATAATGGCCTGTCCTCACCACACCGAACTTCGAAGAGTCGGAGACGAGGATACGGGTACTGGAGGACTGAAGTGCGGCCTGTTTGGTCGACCGTTCGAAGAAGTTGGAGCAGGTGACCCCCAGGGTGATATTCACCCCGCTGGCGGTGATGAAGGTCTTGTTGGCCCGGTTCTGTTTCAACAGCTGAAGCCCTTCATGGCTCTCGAGCACCATCGAGCTCTGATGATAATACCCACCACTGACGATCAGGGAACAGTTCTTCTTCCTTGCTACGACGGTGGCGATGTTCAGGGCATAGCAGATCACCGTCAGAGGAATATCCTCAGGAAGAAGGCTTGCAATCATCTCTCCGGTTGACCCGGCATCTATGATGATGATGTCATTCGGTTCTATCAGAGAGACCGCCTTGCCGGCTATCCTGAGCTTCTCCGAGTGCATGGCATGCTTCGCTTCGGTAATACTGTACCTGTCTGTACGCTCTGATTCCTCATTACGGTAGATGACCCCGCCCCTGATGACCCGCAGAGGATCAGACTCCCCCAGAGTCGCGAGATCCCTCCTCACCGTCATATGGGAAACACCGAGCATGTCGGCAACCTCCTGTATGGTGGAGGATCTGTGCAACCGTACATAGTCCTGAATCTGTTTTACCCGCTCATCTCGTGTCATATATCCTCTTTCGAGCAGACAGTCCATAAATCCACCCTTCACTGAAGGACCACTGTTCTTATTCTCCCCATCATATCACAATCTGTTATATTTGCTATACTTAATACCATAATTTTTCACAAAATCACACATTTTTCCTCACAGAAAACACAGGATAATTTCTATATTATTTAAATATATAGAATTATTAAATACAAATTCCTGGTTGACAGATGTTAATTTAGGATATAATCTTAACACATCTATGATAATTTTAACATTTCATACAGTCTAGACTCAAAGGGGATATACATGGAAGACAGCAGGATACGTGCGTCATACAGACAGATGGTAGTCGATGCGGGCAACACCATGGTCGCGATGAATCTCACGGTAGGTACCTGGGGAAACGTCAGTGTACGTGACACAGAGACAGGATTGATCTACATCAAACCCAGCGGAATGCCGTACGATGAGATTACCGAACAGGATATCGTCGTCATGAACAGTGACTTCGAGGTCGTCTGGGGCACCAGAAAGCCCTCGATCGAGTACCATTTCCACATCAGTATCATGAATGCCAGAGACGATGTGAATGCGGTCATTCACACACACCCGATCTACTCGAGCGCCTTCGGCGTCACCGGGCAGGAAATTCCCGGAATCAGCGAGGACTTCGTTCAGCTGGTCGGCGACAAGGTGATCAATGCGGAGTATTCACTTCCCGGGACACCGGACCTGGCAGTGAATGTTGTGAAAGCTCTGGCAGACAGGAACGCGGTACTGGTACCGAACCACGGGACCATCTGTGTAGGAGCAGACATCCCCATGGCTCTCAAGGTATGCCATGTCGTTGAAAAGTCCGCCCACGTCTACATTCTGTCCAAAACACTGGGCACACCGCAGATCATCAGCACCGAGGATATGAGAGCGATGCAGGATTTCGCTCGAAACCACTACGGTCAGGGTAAATAAGCGCAAACAATTCCGACGGAGGTTCGGAATACTATAAAGGAGGAATTCTATGCACAATAGAATGAAAGTGACGCTACTGGTTCTGCTGGCAGCTCTTATCGCCACTCCTATGGCGTTCTCTCAGGGGCAGGCGGCTGCCGCTGACGATGCCTATGAAGTGGTCACTGTGGTCAAGATCACAGGTATCCCCTGGTTCAACCGCCTCGAAGAGGGTGTTGTACAGGCGAAGAAGGATCTTGGACTGAACGCGTATCAGATCGGACCGGCCGATGCGGACCCCGCACAGCAGGTCAAGATGGTCGAAGATTTGATCAGCAAGAATGTAGATGCGATCTGTATCACACCGAATGATGCGACCGCACTGGAACCTGTGTTCAAGAAAGCACGTGAACAGGGAATCCTCATTCTCACTCACGAATCACCAGATCAGGCCGGTAAGGACGTTGACATCGAACTGATTGATAATGTCGACTTCGCAAAGCGCAGCTGGGATATGCTGGTTGAAGGCATGGGCACCTCAGGCAAGTATGCGATCTTCGTCGGCGGACTGACAGTTCCTCTCCATAATGTCTGGGCCGATGAGGGTATCAAGTACGCTCAGGAGACCTATCCCGACCTCGAACTCGTCACAAGCAGGATCCCCTGCGGAGAAGATCAGGAACTTGCCAAGCAGAAGACCCTCGAACTGCTCAAGACCTACCCCGACCTGAAAGGAATCGTCGGTTTCGGTTCTCTCGGACCTCCGGGAGCTGCTCAGGCACTCAAGGAAAAGGGACTTGCGGGTAAGGTAACCGTCGTGGGAACCGTTATCCCCGGTCATGCTGCACCATATCTCAAGGAAGGATCACTCACCAAAGGTATCCTCTGGGATCCCAAGGATGCAGGCTATGCACTCAACTGGGTTGCCAAGTACATGCTCGAAGGCGGATCGATCGCAGATCTCAAGGAAGTTCCTGGAATCGGCGCTGTGAGTGTCGAAGGGGACGTCATCAAGGTCGATGCGATGGTCGACATCACAAGAGAGAATGTAGACAGCTTCGGCTTCTAGTCACTGAAACCACAGCTCCGGAACACACCACTATGATGTCCGGAGCTGTGTTGTACGTGGAGACCTTCAAGGAATACGTGGGTACTATGGAAACAGAATTTCTTTCAATGACACATATCAATAAACGGTACGCCGGGGTTCATGCCCTGAGGGATGTAGATTTCTCCATCAGAGAAGGGGAGATCCATTGTCTGGCCGGCACCAACGGTTCGGGCAAATCCACCCTCGTCAAGATCATCTGCGGGGTCGAACAGCCCGACGCGGATTCACATATCGTGATAGGGGGACAGGAACATCACAGATACTCGAGGATGGATGCCGTGCATCAGGGAATCCAGGTGATCTACCAGGACCTCTCCCTCTTCCCGAATCTGAGTGTGCAGGAAAACATCTCATTCAATGAACTGCTTTCCGGGTCCCGACACCTTGTCTCCTGGAAAAACTCCAGAGAGATCGCAAAAAAGGCGATGCAGAGAGTCGGCATATCGATCACTCTGGACAAAAAGGTCGCCGATCTTTCCATGGCTGACCAGCAGCTGGTAGCTATCAGCAGGGCACTCACCAACGACGTTCGTCTTCTGATACTCGATGAGCCGACCACCGCGCTGACAAAGAAAGAGGTGCAGGCACTCCTTTCGGTCATCAAGGATCTGAAGAAGCACGGTATAGCCACGCTCTTCATCAGCCACAAGCTCGATGAACTGATTGAGGTTGCTGACAGAGTGACGATACTGCGTGACGGAGAAAAAACGGGAACGTTCAACGGTGACGAACTCGATGACAAGAAAATCGAGTACCACATGACCGGCACGAACACCACCTATACTCCCTACCATGTGGATCCTGATACGAGTCACACGCCTCTGCTGGAGTGCAGACAGCTCAGCAGAGAGAAAAACTACGCGGATATCGACCTGACGATCCACCACGGAGAGATCATTGGAATTACCGGACTGCTGGGCTCAGGAAGGACGGAACTGGCTCTGGCTCTCTTCGGTCTCAATCCCCCCTCCTCGGGAGAGTGCCTCCTCAACGGCGAACCGCTCGACCTGTCCGATGTGCAGAAGGTCGTGGAACAGGGAATCGCGTACGTCCCGGAGAACCGTCTCGTCGAAGGGCTGGTATTGAACCAGCCGATATCGAAGAATATCGTCATGACGGTCCTTGATGACAACCTCACCCGACTCGGCCTCCTTGATGACAGGAAACTGAAACAGAAGGTCGATCAGCTGGTGAAGGAACTGGAGATCAAGATACCGTCTCCCGAATCTGCGGTGAAGACCCTGTCCGGGGGAAACCAGCAGCGGGTCGTACTCGCCAAGTGGATCGCGACCAACCCGAAGCTCTTCATCCTGGACAACCCTACCGTCGGTATCGATATTGCGGCAAAAACGAGTATCCATACGATCATCAAACAGCTTGCCCGCGAAGGTATGGGGATTATCATCATCAGCGATGAGATCCCGGAGGTGCTGTACAACTGTAACCGGGTACTGGTCATGAACAGAGGACGGATCATAGGCTCATTCGATTCAAAACAGACGAGTGAAGACGAAATCCAGTCGTTCATCGATTCCCATGCACTGTAGTGAGGTAAAGACATGAAAAAACTGCTTGAACGCCACGAAACCTATGTGCTGGCAATCATCATACTCCTGAGCATACTGATCACCAGCATCAATCCGAACTTCCTTACCCTCGAGAATGCATTCGACCTCCTCAAGAGCAACGCATTCACCGGGATCCTTGCGATCGGCGTACTGTTTGTCCTGATCTCGGGAGGTATAGACATCTCGTTCGCAGCCACAGCCACCATAGCCGAGTATCTGACCGTGATCGTCTGTCTCCAGATCGGAGGTTCCATGCTGTTCGCCTTTCTTATGGCCGTGCTCATGGGTATCCTCCTGGGAATGGTGAACGGATACCTGATCGACCGCTTCTCGATCCCTCCCATCATTACCACCATTGCGACGATGAATCTCTACTACGGTCTGCTGATCGTCTTCTCCAAAGGCAGATGGCTCTACACCCTGCCCCCCTACTTCCGCTCGTTCGCAGACGTACGCATCCTGACCCTCACGACCGCGGACGGCCTTCCCTACGGCATCTCCATCATCACCGCCATATGGTTCGCCCTGATGGTCTTCGCCTCCTTCATCCTCAACTTCACCAGACTGGGCAGGAGCATCTACGCGGTGGGAGGAGATGTCATCTCCGCACAGAGAATCGGTATCAGGGTCCGCATGATACGGGTGTCGGTCTATTCCTTCATGGGCGCTCTGGCTGCCGTTGCAGGAATCGTGCAGGCGCTGCTGGTGCAGACAGTCGCCCCCAACTCGATCGTGGGAAAGGAACTCAATGTCATCGCCGCCGTCGTTCTCGGGGGAGCCAGTCTCACCGGCGGAGTGGGGTCAGTCGGGGGCATGTTCCTCGGAGTCATGCTCCTTGCGATCGTCCAGAACGGCATGACCCTCATGAAGATACCGGCCGTGTGGTATGATGTGTTCGTGGGGCTTGTCATTATCATAAGCGTCGGCTTCAGTTCCTGGAAGGCGAAAAAACGCAGCAGCGGGGCAATCATAGATGTTCAGGAAGAACCTCGGACATACAGTGAGCAGACAGCAGGAGGATCACGATGAAACTACCGGCAATGAAAAGAAATGAGACCACAGTACTGATGGTCATCATGGTCGCTGTCGCGTTCATGATGATACTCCTGAACCCAGGGACCTTCCTGACCCAGAACAACCTGAAGGGGATGGCCTTTCAGCTCCCCGAGCTGGGAATCCTCACCTTTGCCATGATGGGTGTCATGATAACCGGGGGAATCAACCTGTCGATCATCGCCACGGCGAACATGGCAGGTATCTCAGCGGCTCTTGTCCTGAAAGCGATGGAGAGTTCACCCGTTGCGGGTCTTCTTCTTGCTGTCATCACCGCACTGGCAGTCTCAGGCGGGATCGGAATCATCAACGGAACCCTTATCGCCTATGTGGGAATCACACCTATTCTCGCCACACTCGGTACCATGACGCTGTTCAACGGAGTCGCCATCGTCGTCACCGAAGGCTACGTGATTTCGGGCTTCTCTCCCGCTGTCCTGTTCATCGGTAATGGAAGCCTCGCGGGAATACCGTTCCCTCTCCTTGTATTCGCCCTCTCCGCTGCTATACTCACCCTGATCCTGAAGAAGACCAGAACCGGATTCAGTATGTACATGATCGGCTCCAATGCGACAGCCACCAGGTTCAGCGGAATACATAATGAAGCGGTCCTTCTGAGAACCTACCTGATAAGCGGACTCTTCTCAGGTATAGCGGCCATGGTTATGATCAGCCGTTTCAACTCTGCGAAATCAGGGTACGGCAATTCCTATCTGCTGGTCACCATTCTAGCGGCAGTCCTTGGAGGAGTAAGCAGTGATGGAGGATTCGGAAGAGTCTCCGGTGTAGTGGTATCACTCATCACACTCCAGCTGCTCTCCAGTGGATTCAACCTGCTGAGGGTCAGCTCCTTCATGACCACAGCGATATGGGGCTTTGTGATGATACTCGTCATGGTCATCAACCATATCATCGATACAAGAGAGAAACGGGGGTAGGATCCATGAGCAATACGTTAGAGCGGTATGTGGGCTTCGATTGCGGAAACTCATCGGTACGCACAGTCGTGGGAACCTTTGACGGTTCCCGTATAACCACCGAGGTCATCCATCAGGTACCCAACAGAGAACTGCGCGGTGTCACCTATGATCACTGGGATATCCTCGCCATATTCCATGAGATGCTCACGGGCATGAAGCTCGCCTGCGATACTTATGAGGATATACACTCCTTCGGGATAAGCACCTGGGGAATCGATTTCGGTCTTCTGGGGAAAAGCGGAGACCTGCTGGGCAATCCCCTGTGCTACCGCAACCCACTGGGCGGACAGGGTCTGGAGAGTAGAACCGAAGAAGAATCGAAACGGATGTTCGACGATACGGGAATACTGAGCCTCCCTATGAACAGCATATTCCAGCTTCTGGGTATCAGGGAACAGTTACAGGAGTATTATGAGCAGGCTGAGACACTGCTGCTGATTCCCGATCTGCTCAACTACCTGTTCACCGGGGAGAAGAACAGTGAGCTCTCGATTGCAAGTACTACTCAGACCGTAGATATGAGAAGCAGAGCCTACAGCGAAGACATCTTTGAATCGACCGGCATCCGCAGTGACCTGTTTGTCCCCTTCGTGGCTCACACCCACCCTCGCGGCCGCATCAGAAAGGAGATCGCGGACCTCTACAGGATCCCCCGGCTTACCGCGATCTCGGTTCCCTCCCATGACACGGCCGCTGCCGTGGTGACAGTGCCTGCACGCAGCAGGGACTTCGCCTTCATCAGCAGCGGAACCTGGTCTCTCATCGGAACTGAGCTTGATGAGCCACTGATCAATGACAGGGTACGGGAAGCGGGGTTCTCCAATGAGGGGGGAGTCTTTGATACGATCACCCTCCTGAAGAACTCCTGCGGCATGCACATCCTTCAGAACATCAAGAGGGAAATGGAGTTCACGGGTAATCGCAAGTACAGCTGGGATGAGATCGTCTCCCTTTCCGCTCCTGTGTTGAAGAGTGAGGATGTAGCCACTTACGACCCCAACAGCGAGCTCCTGTACCATCCCGATTCCATGATTGAGGCAATCAAATCCCTCACCGGTCTTACCGACATCGCCCATGTGCTCGCATCAAGCTATCGATCCCTTGCACAGAGTTATCAGAAAGCTGTTGCTGACCTTGAGTCGATCACCGGCACGACCTATGATACGGTCCACATCATCGGCGGCGGTTCACGTAACGATCACCTCAACCAGATGACCGCAGATCTGACAGGCAAGAGAGTGACCAGCGGGCCCGAGGAGGCGACCAGCCTCGGGGTGATTGCCGTACAGCTGATGCACGACCATCCCGACATCACTCTGAAAGACTTAAGGAATATCATCCGGGAGTCAGTGACGATACGGGAGTTCCTTCCCGGACCGGATCACCTGTAGATCTCTGTTCAGCCCCGTGTTCTCACGAACAGGGGCACTGACATAATCCCGGTTTCATGATCGTCTATACTGTATTATGTAAGACCAGACATGAGTACCTGCTCATGAGAGAAATCCCGGGTTTCATACAGTTTTCCCAGTTGACTGGAAAAGCTCCTGATCTCACCAGAGTATGTCTTACACCCCGTTTTAAAGTTCTGCCAGGGAAGACAGCCGCTCGATGTAGCGTCGGTGAGCCGCTTCGAACAGCTCCTTCAGACGGGGTATTCTACGCTGCAGCAGTGATGTGCGATCAGGGTCTATCCTGTCCTCATAGACACTCCTGAATATATGCCTGAAACCTCTCAGTTCATCGGCACAGGAAGCGAGCTCACGACCCATGAATCTGGGTCGGATACCGGGAAGGTCAAGCTGCATTGCATCGATGAGATGTCTGTGCAATGCCTCTGAGGGCAGATGATTCTCGAAAGTCTTCGAGATTCGCAGGAAATAATTCTCCATGGTCGTATAGAGCGTGTGAAGCGTATACCCGAGCGCAGCCCAGTCAAGTTCGTCCTCAGCTCCCTGCTCGATCCTCTGCCATGCTCTCGCATTTAGTGCAATGTTTTCCTCGAAGGCCCTGTATTCTTTTTCAAGTTGAGCAATCAGCACTATCGTACGCTCAGGATCAAGCCTCATATAGCACCCTCCCGTAGGCATCAATTTCATCCCTCATGAACTGAGGAACATTTCGATAGTCTACCAGATCGACTTTGAACGTACTATCCAGAGCGATGGAGACGCAGGCATACAACTCCCTCCCTTCAAAGGAAAGGTCGATATCAAAATCAGGATTTCGGGGAACCCCTTTCGCAAGCGAGCCGAAGAGCACCACACGCTCAAGAGAGGGATCGCGGAGGCGGAATTCGCCGACCAGCCGCTCTGCTTCCTGGAGAGCCTCCTCCACACGAAGGTTCAGGGCAAGAACCGCACGTTCCTCCTTCCTGTTCCGGGATTCTTCCAATGCCTTCAGCAGAGCTTCAGATATCATAGGCTCATGATACAACACTCATGAAAGTGTGTCACCTCCTGTATCCTATCTCTCTCGTACCGTACGGGATAGCGAAACCGGGTATCGAGTGAGTATCGAAACCTTCTCATCTCCGTGTAAGGGATGAAACAGAGGAAAAATACCGCAGAAGCGCAAAGGGGAAGTCTCCCGAGCCATCGGGATGAGGCTTCAATACATGCCGGATTGTGGCAAGACAAAGGGAGCCCTCCTCCTGCCTGACAGCCTCTTCCATTTCCTCATTCAGCACATATGCATGATAGACTCCCGGGATATGATGTACCCACCTGCAAGAGGCTTTCACCGGCCGATCGAGACGGATTCCATGGTCCTGGCAGAGATACCTGAGAGGCTTCATCTCTCCATACGGAAGGATGCAATCCGGGAATGACCTCCGTTCAGTACTGCCTCCCCAGGTTACAACGTATAGGCAAGAGGCTTTTCCAACTTCTGAGGGTCGGCCTCAGGTTGTTCAGTCCATGGCGAGAGAACAGATCCTCTGCGAGAGGGATTAGTACATAATCGGTTGCGATGAGCACGGATCTATTGAATGCCCGGAGATTCGACCCTATGTCTACGAGCATACTATCAGCCTGAATCTTCTCCACTGCCAACCAGATTACCTGTAGATCTCTGTTCAGCACCGGGTTCTCACGAACAGGGGCACTGACATAATCCTGGTTTCATGATCGGCTATACTTTCTGCGCAATATATCTGTGATAGGTGGCGTTGAAATCGGGGTAATCAGTGTAATCATCATATAGAACGTTCCACCGGAACTGTTTTTCCAGAATTTTTTTCAGGTACTTCTCGCGTTGTGTTCCACTGATCATGAAGTTGACCAGGAGTCCGCCGGATCTGAGTGTGTCTGCAATGTTTTGTACCAATGCGGTTTCAACAGGGATATCCTTCCTGTTGAAATGCAGCATCGAATCCAAGAGGATGATGTCATAATCCCCCTGCATGTTCCAGGAGTGGATATCGGCAAGAATGACCGTAATATCCAGGTGTTCAGCACGTGCTACGGCGCTCAACTGATCCAGACCGACCTGAGAAATATCAATTCCCGTCACGGTGAATCCCTGTCGTGCAATATACAGAGCATCTCTTCCCTGCCCGCAGCCGAGATCCAGTACGTGTCCCTTGTAAGGATAGGTATCGAAAAAGTCCCGTAAACCCGGATAGGGTTCACCGAAATAGTTCTCATCCTGATAATAGGTGTCATACGGTACAGGTGCCATACACGAAAGGTAGTATCATTCTGCCCTGAGGGCAAGCTGTACCTTCTGTTGCTACATTGTTTCTCCCTGAAAAACGGTTTCTATCCTCCGACAGAGACCTCCCGGATGACAGACCGTCTTCAGTGTATGATGAAACGGTGAGTCTCTACCCGTCGTATCGACTCAAGGTAGTTGGTGATCAGCTGCTTGCTCCCTTCGACATCGAAACTGTCAAGGAAGGAGAGCTGGAAGGAGAAGGATTCGAGGAGTATCACCAGGTGCTGTGTCACCTTGTTGATGTCGCACTCGACTATCTGTTTCTTGTTTATTCCGAGTCTCAGCAGCCGCTTGAACAGGATGTGAAGCTTCGCCGTGCGCCTCAGGATGATGTCGGAGAAGTCGAGACCCTCCTTCTTCAGCTGTATCATCACATCCATCAGGGATATCAATTCTCCACGGTGCTTACCGGCAGTATCGATGATATCGCTGCAGATATTCTGGATACGCAGCAGAACAGGATCCTCGGTGTGCCAGGCATACTGCACGTACTTGGTGAACATCCGTCCGGTCACAAGCTTCACGGCATAGTGATAGATATCTTCCTTATCCTTGAAATACTGATAAATCGTGGGGCGTGAGACCCCGCATTCCTGCGCAATGACAGAGAGGTTCGTGTCCTTGTACCCCTCCCGGGCGAACACGGCAAGAGCTGTGCGAAGTATCTTCTCTTTTCTTTTCTGGTGGTCAATTTTTTTCGGCATCCCGCTCTCTTCAGATTCCCTTATTTATGCTGTATACTACACTATAACATAATCTGTATAAAAAAACTATATGAAGATACAAGGACAACCTTTATGGCCGTATTCATCCCCATCTTTCTGCTCATCCTTTTCACACTATCGATTCTCATCCTACGGACGCTCCGCCTCCGCTTTCGCAAACAGAAGGTGAACACTGACACGAAAGAGAGGGCTACGGAGGTCATAGAAGAGGCTCCCGGGCATCTCAGCCAAGCCGTCAGGTTCGCGAGCGTGGCAGGAGAGGATGCCCCCTTCCAGGACCTGCTGAGGTACCTTGAAGAGACCTATCCACGAGTGCACGAGCATGCTCTCGAGGTACCGTGGCAGACCTATGCCAGAGTATTCTGTATCGAAGGGGCGGACCGATCGCGCAAACCGGGTCTCCTGTGTGCACATCTGGATGTCGTGCCGGCAACGGATGAGGGCTGGGTGCATCCGCCCTTCTCGGGCGAGATCGATGCCTCGTTCATCTGGGGAAGAGGCTCCTTCGATGACAAGAGTTCGGTCATTGCGATCCTCGAAACCTTCGAGCGCATCCTCAGGAAGGGAACCCTGCCTCAGCGCACCTGGTACATCGCGCTGGGAAATGACGAGGAAGTAAGAGGAAGCAGCGGTGCCGTGTCGATCTCCTCCTGGTTTCAGGAACAGAATATCCACTTCTCGGTTGTGCTGGATGAAGGGGGGGCAGTAGCCAGAGGATTCATCCCCCAGGTGAAACAGGACATCGCCGTGATCGGCCTGAGTGAGAAGGCTTCCATGAGCGCAACACTCTGTGTAGAGGCAGAGGGAGGACACTCTTCCACCCCGTCACAACCCACCTCAGTGGGAATCCTGGCCAGGGCGATCGCGCGTATAGAACAGAAACGACTGAACGGGAATATCACCTACCCGGTGAAAAAGATGCTCGAAGCACTTGCCGTACACTCCTCCTTCCCCTTTGCGGTGATCATGGCCAATGCTCCTCTTCTTCGCCCCCTGATCCTCTTCGCCTTCCGCTCATCGGCGACCATGAACGCTCTGGTACGTTCGACGGCAACCGTGACGATGGTACAGGGAGCACAGGCACCAAATATCGTACCCTCCCGTGCAACCGCAGTGGTGAACATCCGTGCCCTGCCGGGTGAGAGCGCGCAGCAGATAGAACACTCCCTGAGAAAGATCATTGCTGACGAGAGGGTAAAAATCGAGATGAGCAGCCCCATCAGCACCAGCAGGGTCTCACCGGCAGAGGGAGAGGCATACGAACACCTTGAACACACGATCAGGACCGTCTTCCCTTCAGCCCTCCCGGTCCCCTACCTGATGAGCGGAGCGAGTGATGCCCTGCACTATGAGAAGGTGTCAGACCACGTATACCGGTTCTCTCCGGCGGTCATGACCAGGGAGGAACTCGACAGAATGCACTCTGAGAATGAGAGGTTCTCGATTGAGAACCTCCACAGGGCAATTGATTTCTACACGGAATTCGTCCTGAAAGATGGTTGACTGTGTCCAGGACGACCCTTCAGATGGACGCAGTCGTGAATGATTCCCTGACCTATCAGTGGTACCGCTTTGATCCTGATGATTTCCTAGTGATGGAGCCCATAGCGGGCACAATAGAGTCCTCATACACTGCAACAGACGGAGACTCGAGAGATCCATCCTGGTGATCAGGGCGAGCGGGGACGGTGTAAGTGCCGGCGGTTACTGTCAGATCATGGGACCCTATATCAGATAGCACGACACTGAAGTCTGTCGAAACTCCCCTGGAGTACTTCCTCATTGTATTCGACTCAGGGGAGTGTACCCTGGATCGTTCCTGTTTCCTGTATCTGTGTTTCTGCTTCTCTCCCCGGCAAAGTCATATGCGTGATGAGCACGTTCTTGTCTGTAGAAGATCACCCGCAGAAAAGGAGACCTGTATGGACAGACATGACATTGCCCGCACCATTGAGAACCTGATGGAGGAAAAGCAGATACGTATTGAGGAGCTTTCCTCGCGTGTCGGGATGCCGGCCCCGATTCTGGAGCAGGTGATACGGGGAAGACTCGTTCCCGGCTCCACTCTCATGAAGAAGATAAGCGAGGCTCTGAAAGAGGAAGGCAGCAGGAAGGAGCTGACCGGCTCCTCCCTGAGCTCGATACGATTCAGGTCAAAGCCTCTCAATACGGCAGAGAAACTGAAACGGATAGAGAGTATCCGGGAGGCTGCAGCGTGGATCGAGGACTACTCCTTTCTGGAAGAAGCTCTGGGCAGGAAGGTTCCCTACCGTCTCTCTCAACTGGAACCACTGGCTCCGGCAGAGGCAGCGAAGGCTGCCAGGCGTGCACTCGGCATCGGGGACAGCACTCCCCTGAAACGCCTCAGCGCGATTCTCGAGGAAGGAGGTATCAAGGTGAGGATAACGGACTTCGGCTTCTCAAAGACCAGCGGTTTCTCGGTGGGCGAGAGGGACGGAGGACCGGCCGTCATCGTGAATACCGGGCCCGGTACCGGTATCACAGCAGAACACCAGGTATTCACGATCGCCCATGAGTTCGGACATCTCCTTCTTCATCGCAATTCGTATGAGATATCGATCGAGAGCGAAATAGCGGGAGAAGAGAGGGATGCAAACAAATTTGCGGGGAATTTCCTGCTGCCCCGTGAACCGTTCCTTGATGCATGGGCAGCCTGTGCAGGCCTCGACTTCGTCTCACGGGTCCTGTGGATAAAGGAGATCTTCAGCGTCAGCTATCAGACAGTCCTTCAACGCCTGTATCACCTGCAGGAAGGCCTCACCCTGTCAGACTTGAGAAGACGTTTTGCCGTCGGGTTCCGGCAGCGCTACACCCATGACCTGAAAAACCACTATGAGCCCTTCCCCCTCAGTCCTCTCTCGATTCAGCCCGTCCGATATCCCCTCCTGGTCCGGCAGGCATACGAACGAGGAATCATCACCGAGCTGAGGGCTGGAAGCATGCTGGCACTCTCCCCCCTGGAGATGAGCAGAAGAATCAGTGTGTGGAAGAATGTTCAATCACCATAGAATGGCTTCAAGGGAGAGCACACAGCCGAGGGCACGCTCAGGCTGTGTGATAACAGGCTCAGTGAAGCGTTAGAGTGTATCGCTGACAGTCGCTACCATAACGGCCTTGATCGTATGCATCCTGTTCTCGGCTTCATCGAAGACAACCGAATTTCTGCCACGGAAGACCGAGTCAGTCACTTCCATCTCACTGATGCCGTAGGTTTCCTCGACCATCTTCGAGATAGCTGTGTTGGTGTCATGGAAGGCAGGCAGGCAGTGCTGGAACATCACATCGGGATTACCGGAGGCAGCCATCAGCTCCTCATTCACCTGATAGGGAAGCAGAAGACGGATCCGTTCAGCCATCTGGTCTTCCTCTCCCATTGAGACCCACACATCGGTGTAGATGACATCCGCACCCTTTACCGCTTCCTTCGGGTCGATGATATATTCGATCTTCGCTCCGGAAACCTCACAATCCTGTTCCAGTTCCGCCATCAGCTCGCTGTTCGCAGGGAGCTCGGCAGGGCTGGTGATGACAAAGTGCATACCCATCTTGGCGGCACCGATCATGAGGGCATTGGCCATGTTGTTGCGTCCATCTCCTACAAAGACAAACTTGATCTCGTTAAGAGGTTTATCGCTATGTTCCCTGATGGTCATGAAGTCAGCGAGGATCTGTGTCGGGTGATCGATATCGGTGAGACCGTTATACACCGGGATACCGGAGAACCTGGCAAGCTCCTCAACAAGTTCCTGACTGTTTCCCCGGTACTGGAGCGCATCATAGTAGCGTCCGAGCACTCTGGCCGTGTCTTCAATTGATTCCTTCTTTCCCATCTGACTGTTCGTGAGATAGGTTACCCCTGCCCCCTCATCCATGGCAGCGACTTCGAAGGCGCACCGGGTCCTCGTGGAGGGCTTGTCGAAGATCAGAACGATGTTCTTGCCCTCAAGCAGACGCTCAGAGCTCCTTTCACGTTTCTTCTTCTTCAACGTATCCGACAGATCCAGGAGATACGTGATCTCCTCAGCGGTATAGTCCTTCAGGGTAAGCAGGCTTCTTCCTTTCAAATTCATCTCTTCAATTCTCCTCAATGGCATCTATACGCTCATCATCAATAGATTCAACAGAGCGAAGCTTTTTCTGTATCGTATCACTTCTTTTCGTGACCTGCGAGAGGTCACTGGTTGCAAGGTCAAGATGTTTCCTCATTTTATCAAGAAGGAGACCGAAGGTCGAGATTTCCCCCTTCACCTTCGAAAGAAGGTGCCAGACCTCACTCGAGCGTTTCTGGATTGCGAGTGTTCGAAATCCCATCTGGAGAGAGTTAAGGAGTGCTGCCAGAGTAGTCGGCCCGGCAATCGACACCCGGTAGAGTCGTTGTACCTCCTGCACGAACACCGCATCCTGAAGCACCTCGGCATAAAGCCCTTCGGTAGGGAGGAATAAAACGGCGAAATCGGTTGTCACAGGCACATTGATATACTTCTCACTGATATCCTTTGCCTCTTTTTTGACTCGATTAAGTATAGCCTTGCGTGCCTGCTCAACCTGCAGAGCCTCACCCTTCTCACGTGCATCGACGAGTCGCTCGTAATCCTCCTTGGGGAACTTGGCATCAATAGGCAGCAGAACCGGCTCATCCTCCCCGGCACCGGGAAGACGAATCGCGAACTCCACCCGCTCGGCACTTCCCTTCCTCACGGCGGCATTGGTGATATACTGTGAGGGCGTCAGCATCTCTTCGAGAATAGCATGGAGCTGGAACTCTCCCCACGTTCCTCTCGATTTCACGTTGGTGAGGACACGCTTCAGATCCCCCACTCCGTCAGCAAGCTGACTCATCTCTCCCAGTCCTCTGTTCACTGCATTGAGCTGTTCACTGACAACCTTGAACGACTCTCCGAGACGCTTCTCCAGCGTGTCATGCAGCTGTGTGTCGACGGTCGTTCGAATCTGTTCGAGACGGCGTTCGGTACTCTCCTGCAGTGAAGCTATCTTCCTGTCGATCGTCTCATTCACCTGATACAGCTGTGTCTGAGTCAGGGCGGCCATCTGTGTGAGTGTTGCCGAACTCTTTTCACTCTGCTGGTCCATCATATGCTTCAGAGCCCGCTCCCTGCGGGCGACACTGCTCATCGTGATGACCACCATACTCAGCGAGAGCAGAAGAAAGGCCAGAAATACTAGAGAAATCAAGAGTGTCGTACTCATCACCGTCCTCCCATGCTGACACATCATATCTGTGGGTCCCATCATAGGAAAAAGGGTAAGATATATCAAGCTGGGGCTCTGATATCGGGATGTTCTCTGCATCTTAGGACACAACACCATCAGACACGGATAGTGGAATGAAGGGTGTTATGAAGTATTTCCGCTTTTCCCCTGACAATAGATGACATAAGTGTTAGAATGGAAAAAATAACAGGGGGCCGATGATTAGACAGATGAACAATATGAAGAAGGTCCTATCGATAAAACACACGGTAGTCATCGTACTCGGTACTGTCATGCTCACCTTCTCCCTCATCATCTTCACTCTTCTGATATCGCGGTGGGACCAGTCGGCTGAATACACCAGCAGAAAAATCGCAGAATCCGTTGCCAGGCACTCCTCTGAGAAGATCACCTCCTTTTTACGTAATCCGCTTAATATCAACGAAGAGAACCACAAGATCATAGAGAACGGGATTCTCTCACTCTCAGACCAGATTCCTCGTGAGAAGTTCTTTCTGGGTATCCTGGACAGTCAGGAGGAACAGATATACAGCTTCAGTATAGGAACCGTAACAGGGGAGTACTATGGAGCACGGAGAAATGGGGAAGGCATACTGGAGATCATGAGGAATAACGCCTCAACCGGCGGTCACTCATGGTACTACTCGGTAAAAGAGGACCTCACCGCCGGAGAGATTGCAGTGAAGCTGAAGCTCTTCGATCCCAGAACGAGAGCCTGGTATACCTCTGCTCTGGAAGCAGACGGACCGGCCTTCTCCCCGGTCTACCAGCACTTCGTGATGAACGATCTCACGATCAGTGCCGCCATCCCGGTACGGCAGGCAGATACCGGAGAACTCATCGGTGTGATGGGCACCCATATGCTTCTTGGCAGTGTCAGCGACCTGCTTGCTCAGGAAATGGAAGAATACAAGGGGTACTCTTTCATAATCGACAAAGAGAATGGAGAACTCATCGCGAACTCGATGGGCCTGAAGAACTTCACAATCGGTGCAGATGACACATCAAAACGTATCTCTCTGACTGATATAGAGCATCCTGCCATACAGGATATAGCAGAGAAATACTCAAGCGGCGGGTCCTCATTCACGACATCGCCTCACGACATAGAAAAATCTCTTTTTGTCAGTGTGAAGGAAATCTCTCTGCCGGGTATCGAGTGGACCCTCCTTACCGCTATCCCCGAGCATATACTCTATGACACCGTCCATGAAAGCATTACACTCTCGGGTATCTGATTGCCATAGCAGTACTTCTTGCAGGGGTGATCTACTATGTAATATCTCAGCGACTGTGGAGACCGCTGGAGAATCTTCTGAACGTGACCGGCGCCCTGTCAGATGGAAACCTTGACAGCCGGGCACACATCGTTCGAAATGATGAGATCGGCCTCATCTCCGAAGGAGTCAATCAGGTAGCTGACAACATGCAGTACCTGATAAACAATCTGGAAACGATCGTCGAGGAACGGACAGAAACCCTCAACAGGACGAACAGGGAGCTTGAGGAGAGTAGAAGAGAACTCAAGACCCTCCTCGACTCTACAGCTGAAGGAATATTCGGAATCGACCTCAGCGGGAACTGTACCTTCCTCAACAAGGCAGCGCTAAGGCTTCTGGGATATGAAAGCCAGAATCAGCTGCTGGGAGAAAACATGCACCGACTGATCCATCATGAGGAAGATGATGATGTTGACTGCACCCCTGAGACCTGTCCCATCATCTCCTCGGTCCGCACGGGACAGGGGTATGACTCGGACAACAATGTATTCTACACGGCAGATGGAAACCGTATCGACGTCGCCTTCCATTCATACCCGCGAATCATCGACGGGAAGATCGTGGGAGGCGTCATCACCTTCCTTGATATCACACAGAAGAAGGAACGGGAGAACCAGATTGAATACCTGAGCAGCCATGATACTTTGACGGGGTTATTCAACAGAGGATCGCTGGACTTCTTCTACACAGATTTATCCACTGAGAGACATCTTCCCCTCTCTGTCATCTTCGGTGACCTGAACGGTCTGAAGATGACCAACGATGTCTTCGGTCACCTTGCGGGAGACGCCCTCCTTGCCGGAGCTGCGCGGATTCTCACCGAATCAATCAGGAAAGTCGATGTAGCGGCCCGGATCGGAGGGGATGAGTTCCTGATCCTTCTTCCCAATACCGGGAAGGAAGAGGTCGAGGAAGTCATCAGCCGTATCAGGAAAGGGTTCCAGGGGAAGAAGCTGGATGCCGTCAACTGCAGCATGGCTCTGGGAGGAGCGACCCGTGAAACCGTGAATGAGCCCATCGAGACCCTCATTGCCATTGCGGAAGAAGAGATGTACAAGGACAAGGCCAGGAGCAAGAAAGAAACCGATGCTGCGACCATCGCCACGATCCTTGAAACTCTGTCACACAAGAAGTACAACAACTGGAACAGGAGTGAACAGGCACAGACACTGTGTGAACAGTTCGGGAAACAGCTGAACCTCACTTCGGTGGATATACGGAAACTGAAGAAGGCCATCATCTATCATGACATCGGGATGATCACACTCGATGCACACCTGCTGTCCTCCAGAGAGTTCACTGAGGAGGAATTGACAACCATGTATCTGCACCCCATCACGGGGTACCGGATCCTCTCCCTCTACGACGATATGCTTGATATCGCCGAGATCATCTATGCCCAGCACGAACACTGGGACGGCTCGGGAATTCCCCGCGGGCTCAAGGGAGAACAGATTCCACTCCTGTCCAGAATTCTGTCTGTCATCGAATTCTATGACCAGACCATCCGAACTACTGAGAAGATGAGCCTCTCAGTAGTCGAAGAGAAATCGGGAACCTATTTCGATCCCGACCTGCTCCAGGCATTCTTAGAAACCGTGACCGCTCTCAGGAGAGGGTAAGATTCTCTGTTTCCGGATCCTTGATACTCAGGTCAAGGAGCATTCCATCGAGTCCGAAGCGCACATGATCTCTCATCGCATCCTCCGCCACCTGCATATCTCCTTCAAGGATCGTATCTATCAATCTGACATGACGGTTCAGTGAATCGGGTTTTCTCGGATGTTTGCTTCTACCCTGCAGATACATCACCCAGAGAAGATTGTTCTTCTCCAGAGCCCTGTAAAGAGATTTCGAGCCTGCAATGCGGGCGAGTGCAAGGTGAAATTTATAATGGAGCTCCGTGTACCGGTACTGGTCAGCATCCTCAAACGGAATCCTGTCGAGCTGTGCGGCAAGATGTTTGAGAGACTCCTTCTGTTCAACGGTGATCGATTCCGCAAGAATCCTCGCTATCTGACACTCTACCGCCTCTCTCACGAGGAAGGTATCCTGCATCCTTTCAGCCGTCGGCACTGTCACGATAGATCCCCAGTGGGCGTGGTACTCAATGAGCCCATCCTGTTCCAGCCGCTTCATTGCCTCAAGAACCGGTATATGAGAGACTCCCCGCATTTTAGAAAGCGGCCGCCGGGTCAGTCTCATCCCGGGAGGGTATTCCCCCTTCATGATTTTCTGGAGGATGATGCTGTAGGTTCTTTCTCCCGATGTGATTGAAGGGTTCGAAAGATCCATGTCGAAGACGGTATTGTTCTCAAATTCCATATGCCGGTACTGATTCTCCTTCCTCACAGTATATAAAGGAAAGATAAAGGTAACTGCTCAAGTACTCCAGATTTTTCCGGTACGGATCTGATCAAAATCGCATAATCCACATCCTTTTAAGGACCTCAATATTGATGTTATTTACTATAAATATATGGAAATAGCATTGCATTTTCGGCCATTCGCTGTTTTGAGTGGGTAAGAGGATAAAGCAAGAAGAATTCATTGAGGATGAGAGTCGGCGCTGGTAAGCTTTATGTATCCAAGATACAGGAGGCTGAAGTATGGATAATTCTCAGTTATTCACCCAGGCGTTGGGCTTGAATCCCCGTGGTACGTAAAAGGACTCCAGTTCAAAGAATCAGACATAACAGGAAAGAAAGAGCTCCACATTGAAGTAGATTTTCACAGGGGATCGAAATTCTACTGTAGTGTTGATGGCTGTAGCTACACTGGTCTTTCAGTCCATGACACGAGAGAAAAAGCATGGCGGCATATGAATTTCTTTGAACATCGCTGCTATATCCATGCGCGAGTTCCTCGTGTAAAATGCCCTGATCATTCGACCCATTTGGTGAATGTCCCGTGGGCACGGGAGGGATCAGGGTTCGCATGGAGTATTTTGACTGCGACTTCACCAGATTTGCATCAATCTCCAGGAACGTTCAATTCCTGACCCCACAGATCGCAGAGGAGCTTACCGAAGCTCTCAGGCTCTACCGCGGAGGATACCTGGAGATGAACGAATTCCAGTGGACACTGCAGCGGACTATCAGATTCAAGACGCTATACGTGAAGCTCGTGCAGAGGGTGATGGAGTTCTACCGAAAGCAGGGAAAAGAGGGCGATGCCCAGAACCTCCTGTGGGAATCAGTCTCAAAAGTCCCGAGCAGTGATAATCTCACCTGCCTTCTTCTCGCAAGCCTTTTGAAAACAGGGAACTCTGTACAGGCTCAGAAACTCTTTGAGACCTATCAGAAAAAATGCATAGAGGAGTTTGACTGCGAACCCGCGGATAGGATCATTCGGCTCTTCAGGTAGGATACGCCTTCTCAGGCGAGAGTGTTCTCCCAGAGATCCTTCAGAAAATACTGCCAGGGAAGAATATCGATCCCATCCACACGTCTCGGGCGATCCTCTCTGCACACAATCACATATTTCCTGAATATGTTCTCCTCTTGAAGCGCTCTCAACCCTTTCATATGCTTACGCGTAATCTGAGTCGATGATTTCACTTCAATGGCAATGGTTTCATCAATGAGAAAATCGACCTCGACACCGTTTACTGACCTCCAGTACCGGAGAGTACTCCTTCTGGATCTGTAGTGAATCCACGTCCTGAGTTCAACGGCGATATACTGCTCAAAGAAATCTCCGAAATCACTGCTATTCTCGGAAGGGACTCCCACACCCCTCAAGTAACGCATCACTCCTACATCGAACAGGTAGAACTTACTTTTCGTGAATGCTTTGCGCTTTACAGAGTGTGTATATGCAGGAACTTCAAAACCAACAAGGGTATCATAGAGAATCTGGAACCAGTTCTTCACCGTCGCAGGGGCAAGGGAGGCATCACTTGCCACGTTCTGATAATTCAATATCTGACCACTGACTAACGATGCTGTCTGGAGGAAGCGGGTGAAGACATCGAGATTCCGTACAGCGCCTTCGGCTGCGACTTCTTCGGTGAGATAGGTCTGGATATAGGCACTCATATCATCTTCGAAGTCTTCAGAGAGATATATGGAAGGCAGCATGCCTGTCTCGAACATCTGCGTCAGCGAAATCTTATCGGACTCGGAGGACGAGGTAACTTCCTGATAATTAAGAGGAAAGAAATTCCTTATGGAAGCTCTCCCTCCCAAGAGATTAACTCCTCCCTGTCTCAGCTTATACAGACTTGAACCGGTGAGAAGAAAACGAATCCGTCTCTCTTCGATCAGGAGATGAATATCATCAAGGAGGAACGGACATTTCTGAATCTCATCGATATAGATCGCACAGTCATGCAGCTTCCGTGCTTCAATTTCGTCCTTCAGAAGTCCGGGTTTTGTATTCACCTGATATCGCAGTTTCCCATCCAGCAGATTCCAGACAAGGGCGAATTCCGTATCTACCTGTTCCTGTATGAATGTAGATTTTCCAGTCAGACGTGGTCCGATCAGAAAGAGAGATTTCCTTTTCAGAACAGAATCTACTTCCATATTCCTTGAGATATATCTCATATTCAGCTCCTACATAGATATTAATCTTCACATAGCATATTGTCAAACCGTATTTTTCATTATATTTGTTGTTAGAATTTTCTTATTTTTTGTATTTATCATATGTTTTATTATATTTTTTCAATAACTTACCTACAGAATTTAAGGATTACAGGAAGAACAGAGGCACAGAAGGGATAGAAACGCCCCCGACGCAGACCTTACCTCTACACCGGGGGCACCCTATTACAAAGGATTGGTCCTTATTTTCTCACTTCGATATTCGCTTCCTTCTCATACCACTGAATGAGACCGCCGTGGTCGTCTGATCCCTTCCCGTCAGCGGAAAGCACCTTCATCATGGCGATGGCAGAGTCAGAGATAGGAGTGGGAGTCTTCACCGCTTCAGCGGTGTCAAGGACATTCTGGAGGTCCTTGATATGAAGGTCGATCCTGAAGCCGGGCTTGAAGTTCCCGTCAAGCACCAGTGGAGCCTTCGCATCGAGTACCGTGCTTCCGGCAAGTCCGCCTCTCACTGCATTGAACACCTTCTCGGGGTCTACATTCGCCTTCGTCGCGAGGACGAGTGCTTCAGCCATACCTGCGATGTTCGAGGCAACCATAATCTGGTTTGCCAGCTTCGTAATGTTCCCGCTGCCGATCTCTCCGACGAGCGTCACACTCGCACCGAGCACCTTCAAGATATCTTCAACCTTGGCAAAGGCAGCTTCCGGTCCGCCGACCATGATGGCCAGGGTTCCGTCGATCGCCTTCGGCTCTCCTCCCGAGACGGGAGCATCGATCATGATGATACCCTTCTTCTCAAGCTCCGCAGAGACCTCGCGGCCACGATGGGGCTGATGGGACTCATGTCAACGACGATCGTTCCCTCCTTCGCCCCCTCGATCACACCGCCCTCACCGAGGACGACAGTCTTCACATGGGGTGAGTTCGGCAGCATCGTGATGATCACATCACTGAGATCTGCAATCTCTTTCGGTAAGGCTGCAGAGGCTGCTCCTGCTTTGACAAGTTCGTTCACTGCATCTTTGTTTATATCATTCACGACAAGGTCGTAGCCTGCCTTCAGCAGGTTCTTCGCCATGGGCTTGCCCATGATTCCAAGTCCGATACATCCGATCTTCATCTTTTTACTCTCCTTCTTCCTTACGCAAGGACGCTGCGTACTTTGTCCGCGATATCCTGGGGTTCGAGTCCGTAGTGCTTCAGCAGCGCATCGTAATTCTCCGCACAGGTACCGTAGCGGTCATCCACGCCGAGCATCTCGAGTGGAAGACGTGTCTTCGAAACGGCAGAGGCGACCATCACCACGATCCTTGAAACGCTGTCACACAAGAAGTACAACAACTGGAACAGGAGTGAACAGGCACAGACCCTGTGTGAACGGTTCGGGAAACAGCTGAACCTCACTTCGGTGGATATACGGAAACTGAAGAAGGCCATCATCTATCATGACATCGGGATGATCACACTCGATGCACACCTGCTGTCCTCCGGAGAGTTCACTGAGGAGGAATTGACAACCATGTATCTGCACCCCATCACAGGGTACAGGATCCTCTCCCTCTACGACGATATGCTTGATATCGCCGAGATCATCTATGCCCAGCACGAACACTGGGACGGCTCGGGAATTCCCCGCGGGCTCAGGGGAGAACAGATCCCACTCCTGTCCCGTGCTATCACCATTATAGAGAGGTACGACCTCCTGAAGCATCCCCACGCATCGGAACAGGATTGTTCTGAGAGCAGGATCCTTGCATCCCTCAGGGAGCACAGCGGAACCATCTTCGATCCAGCAGTATGCGAAATCTTTATGAATATGATCAGGAACACCGAAGAAACGTAGCAATCAGCGACTCCTGTACACACTGCGGCACACTATCAAACGTATGCAGACAACCCACCTAACCCCTGGAAAACAACGCACTCCAGGGATCATCATGATGCACCAGACCGGGAATCATGCACCCTCATGTTCAACCGCTCTCAACATCTACATACAGTCACCACCGTACGAACCATGTTCTCTTCACTTCGGCTGAACAGCTTCATGGTTTCTTACCCCTGTTCCCCGATTCTTTCACACTCTGTTTTGCTCTCGTTTATTGCAGTGTCATACAGTGTTCATCAATGGTTCATGTGTTACTCGCTGAAAGGATACCCTGAAGGAATTGTCGATGCTGAGAATCGTATACGTACTAATCATCCTAGCATTTTTCCACCTGCCTGCTTACTGCCAGGAGACGGATAACGATCTTACGAGCATCATTGAAGCGGGAATCCTCAATTTTGGTTTTACTACAACATCTCTCCCCCCCTTCTATAGCGAAGAGGCAAACGGAAAGTTTGCAGGTCTCGATGTAGAACTGGCCTACCAGATAGCTTCTCTACTGGGTGTCAGATCGGTGTTCGACAGAAGCTCTCCCACCTATGACGTACTGTACAACAAGCTGCAACTGATTATCGAACACCTTCTTCTCATAAGAATTATTGGGCCAGGGACCTGAAAGTGTGGTAAAGTTACATACAACCAGGTTAAATGTAGAATGTGCAGCAGCATCGAGGACTTCCTTCTGAAGAGTAATTATGAACCCGAAACACACTGATCGAAAAAAAATTGCCGGGCTTCTTCTCATCTCTTCTCTTCTGATCATCGTCCCAATAGCACTCATGCTTTCAATCCTTGAAACACAGGTAGAAGAAGATGAGTATTCTTTTGCTCCGGGCCGTCTTACGATACACGAACATCGCAGGCTTGAATCAACGCTTCCACTGCAGGGAGACTGGGAATTCTTCCCTGCCCAATTGATTGACAGCACAACCTATGACCTATCGGCTTCCGGGGTGAAAAAAACAGCAGGTATCCCCCAAAACTGGAACAACTATTCAACCGGGTCAACAATCCCTGGCTATGGGTATGGAACCTATCATCTACACATTGAAGGTGTAGAGGCGGGAAAAACTCTGGCTCTCTTTATTCCAACGACAGCAACAGCAAACAGAGTGTTTATTAACGAGAAGCTTGTATTTGAGGCAGGGACGATAACAACAAGCAGGGAAGGGTTCATTCCCAGTTATAAAACCGGATTGATACGGTTTACGCCGGACACGGATGAATTCCATCTGTTCATACAGATCTCAAACTTCATATACGCCAGGGGGGGACTCTGGCATGAACCGGTGCTGGGCTATGAAGAAGCGGTAACACGGTACACGAATAACGTCTACGAAAAGGACTTTTTTCTTCTCGGCAGCCTCCTGATGATGACTATAATTCATCTGAGCATCTTTATGTTTAGAAAAATGGAAACAGAACATCTTCTTATCGGGATTCTTGCATTCACAGCAATCATCCGAATCGTTGCAGCCGGCAACTATCTGATATATCATTTTTTCTTGCACGTTCCCTTCAAGGTGATGTTTGTGTTTGAGTATCTCTCCTTATACTGGATACCTGTCATCTTTGTCCTTCTGACCTCCACGCTCTTTTTCCCCAGACAATTTCCCGGTCTCATCAGAGCTCTTGTGGCCTACGGTATATTCATGTCATTTCTTACCATAGTGGCAAGTGTACGATTCAGCAGCAGTATCGTACAGTTCGGTCAGGTGAATGCTGTAGCTATTACAATCATCGGAATTACAATTTCCTTCATGGCATTGATTAAGGGATATAGCGAGGCTTCTTATATTCTTCTCGGTGGGTACATAGCGACAGTATTCGCCCTACACGATATGCTCTTTTATAATAATTTTGTAGCGAATCACTTCGGTGAACTGGTTCCATTCGGTCTATTCGCAGCTGTTCTTCTTCAGTCAATCATCGTTACAATGCGATACACACACAATAGAAAAAAACTTGAAGAACTCAGTGAGCATCTTATCAGAATTGATAAGATAAAGAGTGATTTTCTTGTAAGCACCTCGCATGAACTCAGAACCCCTTTAAACGGCATTCTCGCTCTGTCGGACTCACTTCTTAAGGGAGGAAACGGTCAACTGAACACCGGACAAAAAGAAAAACTTGAATTGGTTTGTGTCAGTGCAAGACGCCTGACGTATCTGGTGAATGATATTCTTGATGTCACACGGCTCGAGAATAATGACCTTAACCTCGACATACGAGCTCTCCATATAAACGGAGTAATCAGGTCGGTTGTCAAAGTGTTCCAGACGCTCAGTATTCCAAAGGGTATAGCAGTGGATGTACATCTCCCGCTGAACAGCCCGTATGTACTTGCTGATGAGAACCGGGTAGCACAGATACTGTACAATCTTCTGGGTAATGCTCTGAAATATACCAGGGAAGGCAGCATACTTGTCGACCTGAAGGTGAGCAGAGAGAGTGCAGAGATCTGCGTGAAGGATACAGGTATCGGGATAGCAGCCGATACGATCGACAGGCTCTTTGAAGGAAGCCTTCAGGGAAAAGAGACAACTGGCATAGGAAGTAATGGCATCGGGCTGATAGTATGCAAGAAACTCATAGAAATGCAAAATGGAACAATTCGGGTGGAATCTGTTGAAGGAGAAGGGTCTTCCTTTTATATAACTCTCCCGATTGCCCCATCCATTGAGATTAAGGCTTCCAAAGAAAGACGCCAGATCGTCCAAAGAGTTTCCGCTGAACGATCTGCAGCAGAAACATCGCCCACAGAAGAAAGAGGGTGTATCCTTATAGTGGACGATGAACTTATCAATCTCAAAGGAGCTGAAGCACAGCTCCAGCTTGAGGGATACCACATTATCACAGCCCAGACGGGAAAAGAGGCTCTTGAAATAGTCGAATCGAAGTCGCAGAGCCTCTCCCTCGTGATCCTGGATCTTATGCTTCCCGACCTTTCCGGATATGAGGTGTGCAGCATCATACGAGAGGAAAAAACCGTATTCGAACTGCCGATACTCATGCTTACCGCGAAAAACAGACTTGAAGATCTTGTGGAAGGCCTACAGGCCGGGGCAAATGAGTTTCTTTCAAAACCCTTCGAAACAGCTGAGTTTATTAGCCGTGTACATACGTTGGTACACCTGAAAGAGTCAGTGGCCAAGGCGCTGCATGCTGAGTGGGCGTTTCTGCAGGCTCAGATAAAACCTCATTTTCTATTCAATGCATTGAACACGATCATATCATTTTGCTATGAAGACGGAGCAGTAGCCGCACAGCTCCTGAATAACCTGGCCATATTTCTTAAGAGATCCTTTGATTTCAAATACCTTCAGACAGAAATTCCCGTTACACAGGAAATCGAACTGGTACAGGCCTTCACGGCGATCGAAACTGCCCGGTATGAGAAGGATCTCGATATCCGCTATGACATACAGGACCACCTGCAGGGGAATGTCCCCCCTCTTTCTATTCAACCGCTTGTTGAAAATGCCATTATTCACGGAATACGAAAACACAGCGGTATCGGTCACGTACCGATACGCATATTCAATGAAAACGAGAAGCTCCATGTAAAGGTCCGGGATGATGGAATCGGGATACCCAGAGAAACAGTCATCGCCGCATTCTCCAAAAAAACGGAAGGAATAGGGTTGTGGAATATCAACAACCGCCTGACAAGACTGTACGGCTCTCGACTAAAGATTACCAGTAGTCCAGGGAAGGGAACCGAGGTATCCTTTTCCATTCCTGTCGGAGGTGTTGTATGAAATTTAAAGCTGTGCTTGTGGATGATGAGCGGCCCTCTTTACGGATCACAAAAAAAATCCTTGAGGAGACCGGCTCTATACAGGTTGTTCATGAGTTTACGAATCCATTTGAAGCACTGACGTATTTGGCGCAGGAGACACCCGATATCGTGTTTCTGGATGTAGAAATGCCAATACAGGATGGTATTACAACTGCACAGAAACTACTGGAAATGCACCCTCACCTTCCTATCGTCTTCATCACTGCATTCACTGACTATGCAGTGGAAGCCTTCAAACTGAATGCAGTTGATTATCTGGTCAAGCCCATAGAAGTGGAACGAGTATTGGAGTCTTTAAAGCGAATTCATGTTGCATCAGAACACTCCCCTGTTATCAATTCTGACCTGACAGTGCAAACCTTTGGTACATTCTCTGTGCGTGCCGAGGGTCATGATATTCATTTCAGAACACGTAAGGCGGAGGAAGTACTCTGCTATCTTATCGACAGTCAAGGTGAATATGTCAGCAGAGAACATCTGGCAGACTTGTTCTGGGGTGATTTTCGTGGTGATAACGCTATCTTCAATCTCAACACGACCTTATACTACATAAAGAAAGCACTCAGTGAGTATTCAGCCCGGCCTCTCATCGAATCAGATCGTGGCAGATACAGATTCTGTATCGAACAAGTAGATTGTGATTTTATTGAGTTCGAATCATTCTCAACACGTAAAGAAGAAACAGCCGGGGAACATCTGGATCACCTGGTATCAGCAATCAGCCTGTACAAGGGGGAATACCTGGCGACCAATGAGTATCAATGGAGTCGTCAGCGTGCGATCAGATTTGAAACGATATACATTCGAATGGTGAAAAAGGCAGTCCAGCTGATGCAGGACAGGGTATCAGAAATCGAGCTTCAAAATCTCCTGTGGGAAGCCCTAACTCACGTAAAGGCAGATGAGGAGCTTACCTACGTACTCCTCGTAAGCCTTATCAGGACAGGAAACCTTGAGCAGGCTCAGAAACTATTCGAAGATTACAGTGTTACGTGCAGGGACCTGTTTGATCATACCCCCGATCAAAGATTTCATGACCTCTTTTCCTCCTGAACCTTTCTACTGCTTATTCCAGGTGCTCAACTCATAGTAAGGAAGGCTGAAGGCGTGCACACATCATGCTCTCAGCTGATACGAAGAAACCGGCAGAAGCTCAATGCAGATGTGTGCTTTCATCGAAGGAAGATTTACGAGATACGTGTTATTCATAGTAATGATATATCACCTTCATAAAATCACTGAATGTATGCAGGTGATTATGAAGAACATCGAACAGGATCTTCCAATCAACTTCAGTGTACTCATGGACAGCCACATTCCTGAATCCGACTGAACGCTGCAGATTATCAGCAAGCTCAGACGAGATAATCCCTTCAGTGCACAGTGCATCAAACGCACCTCCCATCGTTGATGTCGACCTCAGATTCTTCTCTGAAATGATGTAGGCTGCAATATCTACCGAAAGTTGCACTGCTCTCTCAAGATTGACCGAAAGGATATCCTGTAGATCATAATCTCCCTGAATCATAGCCAGTGTTGCCGGACGCTTCTCTTTGAGCCGGGTAAGGCATCGTTGTAAGGAACTGAACTTTCTCTCTACAACCGGATCGATCATAATGTAAATCCTCTGATCCTTTTCTTCGCTCCAGCCATATAGGCTGGCAGCAGATCCTCGGTAAACTCATACATCTGTATCAGCAGTTCCGCCTTGAATGCTGTGTCGGTATTCTTTATGGTAATCCCCTTTGTCAGCACTTCCTGCAAGATGACACCGTTCAATGATGAGATATCCAGTACGGTCACTTCCCTGCCAACCACTGCCGTAAGCTCTTGAGAGAGGGTAAATCTATCCGAGTAGGAGATTCCTGAGGAACTCCCTACGGCAAGATCGATATCACTTCCCGTATGTAACGTATCCCTGGCGGCAGACCCATACAGTATACAGAGATCGATATTCGTATACGTGAAGAGTAGAGGTTGTATGTGCTGAATCACTTCTTCCCGGGTGTGTAGCATAACAGAATCAGTATACGTCCTCGTTCAGAGAACAGCAATACATGCAAATGTATAAAAAAAGACTGAAGGACTCATGGTGAGACTTCAGTCTTAGTGTATATACAACTCACGTAGTGTGAGCAAAAGGAAAAAAAAAGATCCGGCAGCTACCTACTCTCCCGCTATAAGCAGTACCATCGGCGTGAAAGGGCTTGACTTCCGTGTTCGAGATGGGAACGGGTATGACACCTTTGCTCTGGCCACCGGATCAAGTTTACTCCAGATACACTACTCAGATAAGTCCGTGTATCCACCAGCAAACATCTAAGGAATTTCTCCCTAGAATCCTTGAAAGGATCTATATAATAATATGGTCAAGCCTCACGGCTGATTAGTACTGGTCGGCTGAACATGTTACCATGCGTAGACCTCCAGCCTATCGACCAGGTCATCTCCCTGGTTCCTTTAGAGCTCTTAAAGAGCTAGGGATGTCTCATCTTGAGGAGGGTTTCCCACTTAGATGCTTTCAGCGGTTATCCCTTCCGAACGTAGCTACCCAGCAATTGCCGTTGGCACGACAACTGGTACACCAGAGGTTCGTCCACATCGGTCCTCTCGTACTAGAAGCAGACCCTCTCAAACATCCAACGCTTGTGGCAGATAGGGACCGAACTGTCTCACGACGTTCTGAACCCAGCTCGCGTACCGCTTTAATTGGCGAACAGCCAAACCCTTGGGACCTGCTCCAGCCCCAGGATGCGATGAGCCGACATCGAGGTGCCAAACTTTGCCGTCGATATGAACTCTTGGGCAAAATCAGCCTGTTATCCCCGGAGTACCTTTTATCCGTTAAGTGACGGCGCTTCCACTCGCTACCGCCAGATCACTAAGACCTACTTTCGTACCTGCTCGACTTGTGAGTCTCGCAGTCAAGCCACCTTGTGCCTTTACACTTGACAGACGATTTCCAACCGCCTTAAGGTGACCATCGCGCGCCTCCGTTACTCTTTAGGAGGCGACCGCCCCAGTCAAACTTCCCACCAAGCAATGTCCAGCACCCAGCTTCATGGGCACCGTTAGAAAATTGAACAAGAAAGGGTGGTATTTCACCAACGGCTCCACGCAACCTAACGGTCACGCTTCACAGCCTCCCACCTATCCTACACATCCTTATCCAAGTTTCAATGCTAAGCTGAAGTAAAGGTTCACGGGGTCTTTCCGTCTAACCACAAGTAATCGGCATCTTCACCGATACTTCAATTTCACCGGATTTCGCGTTGAGACAGCGCCCAGATCGTTACACCATTCGTGCGGGTCGGAACTTACCCGACAAGGAATTTCGCTACCTTAGGACCGTTATAGTTACGGCCGCCGTTTACTGGGGCTTCAATTCACTGCTTCGCTTGCGCTAACAACTCCTCTTAACCTTCCAGCACCGGGCAGGTGTCAGTCCATATACTTCCCATCACTGGTTTGCATAGACCTGTGTTTTTGGTAAACAGTCGCCTGGGCCATTTCTCTGCAACCACCAGAAAATTACTCCCCCAGTGGCCATACTTCTCCCGAAGTTACGTATGTATTTTGCCGAGTTCCTTAACGCGAATTCTTCCGTGCGCCTGCGCATATTCAGCTCGCCTACCTGTGTCGGTTTACGGTACGGTCCCTTTGTGTCTAACCTTAGAAACTATTTCTTGGCACGACGATTACACGCGCTTCGCTTTGCCGTAGCATCACTCGCATTCGCAACTCATCTCTCCCGACGGATTTGCCTATCAGGATCATCAACTCGTTACTTAGACCGGGACTACCGTCGCCCGGCCGCGCTTCACCCTATGCTTCATTCCTTCGAAACACAAAGAGGTACTGGAATATTGACCAGTTTCCCATCGACTACGCTTTTCAGCCTCGCCTTAGGGGCCGACTAACCCTTGGGAAGATTACCTTTACCCTGGAAACCTTAGGCTTTCGGCGGACGGGGATCTCACCCGTCTTTTCGTTACTCATGCCTGCATTCTCTCTTCTGTCCCGTCCAGCAAGGCTCCCGCCTTACCTTCATCCGTATACAGAATGCTCCCCTACCCACAGACTATAAGTCTGTGCCGTGGCTTCGGTGATACACTTAGCCCCGTTACATTATCGGCGCTCGACTACTCGACCAGTGAGCTATTACGCACTCTTTAAAGGGGTGGCTGCTTCTAAGCCAACCTCCTGGCTGTCTTCGCAATCGAACTTCCTTTCCCACTTGGTGTATCTTGGGGACCTTAGCCAACGGTCTGGGCTGTTTCCCTTTCGACTACGGCCCTTATCAGTCGCAGTCTGACTCCCGTGTATTGTGTTACGGCATTCGGAGTTTGATTGAACTTGGTACCCGGTGAAGGGCCCGCATCCATTCAGTGCTCTACCTCCGCAACAATCACCACGAGGCTAGCCCTAAAGCTATTTCGGGGAGTGCCAGCTATCTCCAAGTTTGTTTAGCCTTTCACTCCGATCCACACCTCATCCCAACCCTTTTCAGCGGATTTAGGTTCGGTCCTCCACCTGACTTTACTCAGGTTTCAACCTGGACATGGATAGATCACTTGGCTTCGGGTCTACCGCACGCAACTAGTCGCCCTATTCAGACTCGGTTTCCCTACGGCTCCGGGACTCCTATCCCTTAACCTTGCTACATACGGTAACTCGCAGGCTCATTCTACAAAAGGCACGCCATCACCAGATCGCTCCGGCTTTGACCGCTTGTAAGTCCACGGTTTCAGGTTCTCTTTCACTCCCCTCCCGGGGTTCTTTTCACCTTTCCCTCACGGTACTATGCGCTATCGGTAGCTGTCGAGTATTTAGCCTTGGAGGGTGGTCCCCCCAGATTCCGACAGGATTTCTCGTGTCCCGCCGTACTTAAGTAACAAATCCACGCAGTGAAGTTCCTTCGCATACGGGGCTTTCACCCTCTTTGACTCACCTTCCCAGATGATTCTGCTCACAACTCCATTTCTGACTGCGCGAGAAAGGTCGATCTCTCTCCAATTCGCACTTGCAACCCTGCATAGGCAACACATCGACGCTTACACTCTATGCAGTTTAGGCTCTTCCCCTTTCGCTCGCCGCTACTCAGGGAATCTCATTTGATTTCTATTCCTGTAGGTACTTAGATGGTTCAGTTCCCTACGTCTCGCTTCCATACAGTATGTGTTCGTGTATGGATACTGGCAATCTATACCAGTGGGTTACCCCATTCGGACATCTGTGGATCACAGGATATTGGCTCCTCCCCACAGCTTTTCGCAGCTAATCACGTCCTTCTTCGCCTGACAGCTCCAAGGCATCCTCCGTGGACCCTTATTCGCTTGACCATATTATCATATATATCCTTTCGCTATTCATGTAAAAAAACCATGTTTATCAACCTACAATCAGGATGACCGGTGAGCTTCACACAATCTTCCTTCTCAGGTTTTATGGGCCTGACAAGACTTGAACTTGTGACCTCTTGCTTATCAGGCAAGCGCTCTAACCACCTGAGCTACAGGCCCAGACAAACATATCAAAGAAGAGAAGGAAAAGAGGTGTGTAAGGGGTATTCGGCAGACTCTCACTGCCAGGTCAACGACCTATTGTCTTAACTACTCCCTGATGTGAGATCAGGGATGAACCTTTCTTATCAGAAAGGAGGTGATCCAGCCACACCTTCCGGTACGGCTACCTTGTTACGACTTCACCCTCCTCACCAGGCACACCTTCGGCATCGTCCTCCTTACGGTTAGACTAACGACTTCGGGTGCCCCCAACTCGGATGGTGTGACGGGCGGTGTGTACAAGGCCCGGGAACGTATTCACCGCGCCATGCTGATGCGCGATTACTAGCGATTCCAACTTCATGGAGTCGGGTTTCAGACTCCAATCCGTACTGAGACCGGCTTTTTGCGATTCGCTTGGCTTCGCAGCTTAGCTGCGCTTTGTACCGGCCATTGTAGCACGTGTGTAGCCCAGGACATAAGGGCCATGATGACTTGACGTCGTCCCCACCTTCCTCCGGTTTGTCACCGGCAGTTCTATCTGAGTCCCCACCTTAACGTGCTGGTAACAGATAGCAGGGGTTGCGCTCGTTGCGGGACTTAACCCAACACTTCACAGCACGAGCTGACGACAGCCATGCAGCACCTGTATACCGGCTCCGAAGAGCGTACTGCTTTCACAGCAATTCCGGCATATGTCAAGCCCTGGTAAGGTTTCTCGCGTATCATCGAATTAAACCACATGCTCCACCGCTTGTGCGGGCCCCCGTCAATTCCTTTGAGTTTCACCCTTGCGAGCATACTCCCCAGGCGGTACACTTAATGCGTTAGCTTCGGTACTGAGTGCTACCACCCACCACCTAGTGTACATCGTTTACTGCGTGGACTACCAGGGTATCTAAACCTGTTTGCTCCCCACGCCTTCGTGCCTCAGCGTCAGTACATGGCCAGAAGTTCGCCTTCGCCACCGGTGTTCTTCCAGATATCTACAGATTTCACCCCTACACCTGGAATTCCAACTCCCCCTCCTGTACTCTAGTGACACAGTTTCCAGCGCGGTCCCTCGGTTGAGCCGAGATCTTTCACACCAGACTTGCATCACCGCCTGCGCACCCTTTACGCCCAATGATTCCGAACAACGCTCGCCCCCTACGTGTTACCGCGGCTGCTGGCACGTAGTTAGCCGGGGCTTATTCCCGAGTTCACGTCATCAGACGGCCATTCCCTGCCATCCTTATTCTCCCCTCGGAAAAGAACTTTACAACCTCACGGCCTTCATCGTTCACGCGGCGTCGCTCCGTCAGACTTTCGTCCATTGCGGAAGATTCTTAGCTGCTGCCTCCCGTAGGAGTCTGGGCCGTGTCTCAGTCCCAATGTGGCCGGTCGCCCTCTCAGGCCGGCTATCCATCATCGCCTTGGTGAGCCTTTACCTCACCAACTAACTAATGGACCGCGGACCCATCCTTCGGCGGCGCCGTAGCGCCTTTCCTCACTATACCTTATGGTACAGTGGTCGTATTCGGTATTACCCCATGTTTCCATGAGCTATTCCCAACCAAAGGGCAGGTTATCCACGTGTTACTCACCCGTCCGCCACTCTAGAGATACCGAAGTACCTTTACCGTGCGACTTGCATGCTTAAAACGCGCCGCCAGCGTTCGTTCTGAGCCAGGATCAAACTCTCCGTTATATAAGTTCCGGTATAAATACCGGAGTTATTCAACTTTAAGCCTTCCCCTGTCTTCTCGCGCCACCCTGTCTCCAGGATGACCAAACGTTAGCTTTTCACTTTCGTTCGTGAATTGACTTGGAAGCCCTTACACTTCCTCTTAGCAGATGATCAACGACCCCGAGGGGTAATCATCATCTGTTTTTCCTTCCTTCTCTTCTCTTATATCTCTGTCAAAAATCTCTTAAAAATCATCGTACCTTGTTTTAAGGCACCCGATCTTTATAGCAAAAATCAGACGTTCTTGTCAAGTGATTCACTTAACTTTCTGTTGATTTTGTTTGTCACCGTTTCACCTCAGCAACCCGATTGAATCGCTGTTGCAACAGGCAACGAGTGGGATACTACCTGTTTTGGCACACTCCGTCTAGGGGGTTTGAAAAAAAACTTGATTTTTTTTGTTTTTACCCCTTTTACCCCTTTCAAGCCTTCATTCTCACGATCATCTCGATAAGGAGGAAAGAGCCCCGCTTTTTCGCATAGCAGATACATAGGTGAGAAAGGAGATCAGAGAAGCCATGGCCGTGACGGAAAATAAAGCGAGGAGGAGCGGGTCTACCGTACTCTTCCATGCAGAACCCTCAAGCAGGCGGTCGGCCGAGACATAGAAGATACCGGCTATGCCGCTGACAGCGTACATCACCGCCTTCGTCTTTCCCCAGATATTCGCAGCTACCGCCTTGCCTGTCTTCATCATGAGCATTCTCAGGAATACGATTGAGAATTCCCGGTACATGATGATAATGAAAGCCCACACCGGCATAACGTCTACCGCCACGAGTGCTACGAAATAGGTCAGACGGGCTAGGGTATCACTGAAGGGGTCCATCACCTTCCCGAGATCGGTCACCAGGCCATACTTTCGTGCGATGATCCCGTCAGCAAGGTCGGACGTCTCGATCAGGGCCCACAATATGAGCATCAGGACAGCTGAGAGGGACCCCAGACTCTCTGAAAACCAGACGGGCAGGAAAAAGGCAATGAAGAACAAAGGAGTAAGAACGATGCGTCCAACGGTTATCTTGTTCGGAAGGTTCATTGAATGCCTCCTACAGGTATTTCTGTCGTAGATAGTCACTGAAATAGTGAGCTTTGAGATCTTCGCCGGTTATCTGGCGAAGGAGTGGTTTCGGATCGTATAATGCCCCCTTCTGATAGAGATGCTCTTTCAGATAGGCATGCACAGGTTCGAAATCTCCCGTCCTCACCACCTCATCCACATCAATCACCTTCTTCAGCGTATCGGTAATCTGAGCCCCTACAAGATTACCCAGAGCATAGGTGGGGAAGTAGCCGAATTCTCCCATCGACCAGTGGATATCCTGAAGAACCCCCTCTCGATCATTCGTTATATCGATGCCGAGGAGCTCCTTCATACCTTCCCTCCAGGCCTGAGGGAGATCTCTGACCTCAAGTTCCTTCCTGAGCAGTCTGCGCTCAAGGTCGAACCGGAGGATGATATGAAGCGAGTAGGTCACTTCGTCTGCATCAACCCGTATCGCCGAGGGGGATACCCTGTTCACTGCACGGTAGAACTGGTCAAGACTGACACCCGAAAGCTGCGAAGGAAACATCGAAGAGAACTTCGGATAAAAATGCTGCCAGAAGGCATAGCTCCTTCCCACGATATTCTCCCAGAAGCGGGACTGACTTTCATGGAACGAGAGAGAAGGCGCGTTCGCGAGAACGGTTCCCCGGTTTGAGGCAGAGGACATACCCATCTCATACAGCGCATGACCGCCTTCATGGATGATCGAATAGATCGGACTGAGCACGCTCTTTTCCGTGTAGCGCGTGGTTATCCTGATATCGTCACTTCCCAGAGTGATCGTGTAGGGATGGGTGCTCTCCGAGACGATACCCCTGTCGGTATCAAACCCCATAGCCTTCAGTACATCAGCATTGAACTTCTTCAGACTCTCTTTTCCATAGCTCTGGTAGAGAAAAGAGTCCTCAACTCTTTCACGCCCTCTCATCCGCTCCAGGATCTGGGAGAGATCACCTTTCAACTCACCGAACAGTGTCGCGACCTCCTCGCTCTTCATGCCCGGTTCAAAGGAGTCAAGAAGCGGATCATAGGGGTCATCCTCGTACCCGTACCGTTCAGCCTTTTCCCGGATGAGAACCACCAGGTCGCGCAGCACCGGTTCGTAGAGACTGAAATCATCCTGTGCTCTCGCCTCGGCCCATACCTCATGGGCCCGCGCTGTCAGGACGGAAAAGTTGTGCACGAAATCACTGCTCAGCTTTCCCTCCTTCAGAAGCTCTCGGTAGCGGTGACGAATCACTGCCCTGGTATGCTCGGGAAGATCTGCAGAGCCCTCGGGTGTATCTGCTGATGCTCCCAGAGTTGTCAGGATCTCTTCCATCTGAGCAGAGGTTGCCTTGGTATGACTCTGGGCATCAAGATAGCCCAGCTGCTCCCCCCTCCCGGATTTTGCTGCGGGGGGGGTGGCGTCCTGGTCCCACACCAGAGCGGACGATATGTGACTGAGCAGAACCAGTTCCCGATCAAGAGCATCAAGCTCGCGTAGTGCCGTATCTTTTGTCATGAAGCTCTCCCTTAGAGGTCTTCGTGACTATCGATCTTTGCCACGAGAGATGAGACATACTCATCCAGCGAGATACCGTTATCCTGTTTCCCGGTACGGTAACGGACACTGACTGCCAATTCCTGCTCCTCCTTCTCTCCGAGGATCAGCATGTGAGGAACCTTCTTATTCTGTGCATTGCGGATCTTGGCGTTCATCCGGTCATTACCGTCATCGATATATGCTCTGATACCCTTCTCCTTCAATGCGGCAAGGATCTTCTGTCCATAGTCGTTGAAGTGTTCGGCTACCGGGATGATACATACCTGCTCAGGTGAGAGCCAGAGAGGGAAGGCTCCTGCGAAATGTTCGATAAGGACACCGAAGAAGCGTTCAATCGAACCCAGAAGAGCACGATGAATCATGTACGGTCGCTTCTCAGTACCGTCCTTATCTACAAAGACCATATCGAAGCGCTCAGGAAGGTTGAAATCAAACTGAACAGTCGACAGCTGCCACTCACGCCCGATCGCATCCTTCACCTTGAGATCAATCTTCGGTCCGTAGAAGGCACCGCCGCCTTCGTCAGTCTCATACTCGAGCCCTTCAGCTTCGATAGCCTTTCTCAAAGACTCAGTTGCAGCATCCCAGTTCTCCTTCTCGCCCACGCTCTTGGCGGGCTGTGTGGAAAGGTAGGCTGCGATATCGGTAAACCCGAACGAGCGAAGCATGAAAAGGCTGAATCTCAACACTTCACTGATCTCGCTCTCCATCTGATCAGGGGTACAGATAAGGTGAGCGTCATCCTGAGTGAAGCCTCTGACTCTCATCAGACCATGCAGCGCTCCAGCCTTCTCGTACCGGTACACGGTACCCAGTTCCGCCCAACGGAAGGGGAGTTCCCGATAGGAGTGCTTACCGTTGAGATAGATCATCACATGGAAAGGACAGTTCATCGGCTTCACATAGTAGTCGGCCTTGTCCATCTCCATGGGTGAGTACATGCTCTCCTTGTAGAAATCAAGGTGTCCGCTGGTCTCCCAGAGCCAGGACTTACCGACGTGGGGAGTGCCGACCATCTCATACCCGTTCTTGTAATGCTGGTCCTTCCAGAAATTCTCGATTGCCCCTTTCACACGCATACCTCGAGGGTGCCAGTAGGCAAGACCGGGACCTGCTTCCTCATGGAAGCTGAACAGGTCGAGTTCCTTACCGAGTTTGCGGTGATCACGCTTCTCGATCTCTTCGAGCTGTTTGAGGTACCCTCTGAGCTCCTTCGGAGTATTCCATGCCGTTGCATAGATACGGGTGAGCATGGGATTGGTCTCTTTCCCTCTCCAGTAGGCGCCGGCCGTGTTCAGAAGCTTGAAGGCCTGAGGATTGAGCTGTCTGGTGCTCTCGACATGAGGCCCTCTACACAGGTCGGTAAAGCCGCCCTGATTATAGATAGAGACCTCCTGGTCTTCGGGGATCGCATCGATCAGCTCCATCTTGTAGACCTGATCTGCAAACATCTTCTTCGCCTCATCACGGGAGACAACGATCCGTTTGAACTCCTTATCCTCACTGATGATCTTCTTCATTCTCTCACTGATCTCATCAAGATCTTCGCTTGTCAGCGAACGGGGAAGATCGAAGTCGTAATAGAAGCCGTTATCTATCGCCGGCCCGATAGCGATCTGGGCATCGGGAAATATCTCAAGGACAGCCTCAGCCATCACGTGGGACATACTGTGTCGTACTCTTGCCAGTTTTTCATCAATCTGCTGTTTCATATCTCTTCATTCTCCTTCAGTTGCAATAAAAAAAACCTCACATTCCCATCCTCACACAGTCGTATCTTCACGACTCAGGTAAGGACGAGAACATGAGGGTTCATGTTTCCGCGGTTCCACCTTACTTCCCATAGATGAGTACTCTCATCCGGGCTCCTTCATTATGCCGTTCTCGCCGGCTTACGGCGGTAATACTTGAGCTGAGAGTTCGAGTTCAAACACTCAGCCGTTCACACCGCAGCTCGGGAGTGGTTTTCACGCGGTCCGTGACGGGTCTCTCTCAGCCTGGAAGCCCCTCTCTCATCACACGGATTGCCGGTTACTCGTCTCCGTCAAAGCTCTTACATTGAATATCTTCCTATTCGTTTCGATTGTCAAGAGTCAAAAGCAGAGGATGCCGATATGTGAGAAACGCTACACACAGCACGATTCTACGGGCGGCAGATTTCGATCATAACAGGGAATCCAGCAGCACACCGACACCCTTGCACAGGTCGAGAACATCCCCTGTGAAGTGACCCTTTTCAGGACTGTCGATATCAAGGACGGCAAAAACCTCTCCACCTCTGAACAGAGGATAGACAAACTCACTCCTGGACTCACTGTCACAGGCGATATGGTCCACAAAAGCATGCACGTCATCGACAATGACAGTCTCTCCGGTTTCAACAGCCTTCTGGCACACGCCCCGCCCCCTGGCGAGAATCGTGCAGGCAGGCTTCCCGGCAAAAGGACCGAGGATCAGGGCCCCGTCATCGTTCAGGTAATAGAAGCCACACCAGTTCACCTCATCGAGAGCACCATAGAGCAGTGCACTCACATTGGCAAAGAGAGCATTCACTTCAAGAAACGAGGAGGTATCGACGTCCTGAGTGAAGGCCTGCACCTGAGACAGCAGCTCCTCAGTCAATGTGTTCCTCACCGCCATCGTCCGAATGAGTCCCGTCATCTCCTTCCATGCGGCGTCTGCACTTCGCGGAAAGAACAGCGAAGCTCGTGGCGAGGTCGGTCCTCTGCAGGACGATATCCTCGGGAAGGCGGAGATCCTTGGGGGCGAAATTCCATATGGCCCGGATACCGGCATCTACCAGGAGGTCTGCGACTTCCTGCGCAGCTTCACCGGGAACGGTTATCACGGCGATATGAATGTCGAATTTTTTGATATACTCCTTGAGTTCACTCATCGGTCTCACGAAGGTTCGTCCTATTGGCAGTCCGACCTTGTTCTGGTCCTGATCAAAGGCTGCTACGATCTGCAGTCCATAGGTGCTGAACCCGTCATATCTGCTGAGAGCGACACCAAGATGGCCGGAGCCGATGATGATGGCATCGGTCGTGTTGTTCCACCCCAGGTTCTCTGTGATCGCTCTGATGAGTTCATCGATCCTGAAACCCACCTTCGGCTTTCCTTCCACTCCGGTACCTGCCATATCTTTTCTCACCTGGATGGCAGTGAGGCCAAGGTCTCCCGCGAGCCTGGTAGCAGAGATCCAGCTCTCACCATCTTCTTTATACTGCCTGAGAAGTCTCAGATATGAGGGAAAGCGCTTAATTGTAGGTATCGATATCATCCCTTGTCCTCCATCTTCTTCGATAAGGAATCATACGACCCCTCGGGAACTATGGTTCCAACCGAATCAAGAATCAGTGTTGGCCTGTAAGCGAATACCGAGGGAGTCTCTCTGTCAGAGACACCGGAAAGGACGAGAACAGTATCGATCTCGGCTTCAATGCCGCTTACGATATCTGTATCCATCCTGTCCCCGATAATGGCCGTCTCCTCCCGCATCGCCTCGATCCGCTTCAGACCCTGTCTCATCATAACAGGATTTGGCTTTCCGATAAAGTATGGTTCTACACCGGTGGTTTTCGCAATAGGAAGAATAAGAGAACCGGTCGCAGGGAGGATCCCGTGCTCTCCGGGACCGGAAGTATCGGGATTGGTTCCGATCAGCTTCGCCCCTTTCTCCACCAGAGAGATCGCCTTGATGACCGTCTCATAGCTGTAGGAGCGGGACTCTCCGACCACCACATAATCTGGATTGACGTCATTCATCGAATACCCCGCATCATACAGGGCATTGATCAGACCCGCTTCGCCGATGACGTACGCCGACCCACCGGGAATCTGTGAGGCAAGGAAACCTGCGGTCGCAAGAGCCGAAGTATAGAAGTGTTCAGGAGCGATATCAAGGGAAAGCCGTTTCATCTTCACGTGAAGTTCAAACCGGCTCCGTTCACTCGAGTTGGTGAAGAACAGGTACTTCTTCCCGGTCTGCTGCAGCCAGGTAATGAACTCGCCGGCGCCGGGAAGCAGCCGGTTCCCGTGGTAGATGACACCATCCATGTCACACAGGTAGGCCCCTTTTCGTCGAATTGATTCAAGCTGCTGCTCGTTACTGCAGAATCTGTCACTCTGTCCCATCGCCTGCTCCTCTATGCAGAGTATCCGCCACAGCACGGATATCCTGTTCCGGGGTACTTGTTCCTGCCGTGATACCCACTGAGTGATACTGATAGATCTGATGCGGAATCTGTGAAGCGTCTTCGATATGCCACACCGGCACCTTCCGGGATTCCACAAGCTCGGCCAGAGCCCGTGTATTCGCACTCATCTTCCCTCCGACAACAAGAACCGCCTCCACCTTTTCGAGCATAGCCAGCAGGGAATCATGCCTGCGCTTCGTCGATGGGCAGAGGATGTTCGCCTGCACGATCCTGTCTGAAAACACATGGTGAAGACGTTCCAGGATCTGGTGGAACAGCTCGTGTTCGAAGGTCGTCTGAACAACGGTGACGATCTTTCCCTGAGGAGGAATGTCAAGGAGGTCGACTTCATCGACACTCTGTACGATCTGCACGGGAACAAAGCGACCGGAAACACCTCGAACCCTGCTGAGCGCCTTCACCTCACTGTGATTATGCAGTCCGATAATGAGAATGTGGTCGCTTTCACCCACTTCACGTATGAGCGACTGTGAGTGGGCTACAGTACCGCAGGTGCCGTCAACGAGCGTGTACCCGGCCTGTTCGAACCGTTCCCTCAGATCATCTGCAATCCCGTGAGCACGAATCAGTGCGATACCGGGTTCATGTCCTTCGGGCGAATCGATATGTTCCATTCCCTGACTGATGAAATGATTCACGACCGACGGATTATGAATGAACCAGCCGATCGAGTAGGCTCTCTTTCCTTCCCGTCTGGCTCTATCGACAACATCCTGAGCATATCGTATCACCTGCGAGACACCATTACAGTACCCCATAACTCTGGACCGGACAACTCGCACTCAATCTCCTCCTGAAGCGGAATACAGATAAAAAAACAGGTCACTTCATTCAGTAGTATACTGAAGCAGGTGACCTGTTGTAAGACTCAGAGAACGGGCGCTACTTTTTCTGCTGACGCTTGCCCTTCGGCTTGCGTTCAGCTTTCACGATCTCGACATCCTGCGCAACAGGAGTCTCTTCATTCTCGTCAGCTTCGATCTTGGCCTTATCAGCCTGTTCAATTTTCTTTGCAACAACTTTGTTCTTACTGATCCACATGTAAAGCACGGGAGCAAGAAGGTTCGATGAGTATGCACCGACAAGAATACCGAAGACCATCTCGATCGCAAAAAGCTGGATAGCTCCTGAGGCGAAAATGGCAAGCGGTGTGATAGCCAGAGCAGTCGTGAACGAGGACAGGAGAGTCCTGCTCAGTGACTGGCTCACGCTCGTGTCGATAATTCCGCTGAGGCTCATAGAAGTGAGAAGGGGACGGTTCTCACGGATACGGTCAAAGATGACGATGACGTTGTTCAGTGAGTACCCGATGATCGTAAGCAGAGCAGCTATCGTTGTGCTGGAGACTTCCAGACGCAGGACCGTTATGAAACCGATCAGCAGGAAGGTGTCATGCACGAGAGTGATGATGGCCGCTATAGCGAAAGAGAGATGGAACCGGACCCAGATATAGATCAGGATCAGCGCAATAGCAACAATAACGATCAGGATCGAGCCGCTCACCAGAGTCGATGAGTACTTCGGTCCGACAAAGTCACTCTGCAGGATGCTGACCTCTGAGAACTGTGAGGTGAGATCATCCTTCACGGAACCCGAGAGCTCCTCTTCGAGAAGGCCATCCTCGTTCGCGAGTCGCACCTGGAAGGTCTGATCCGCCTCATCTCCCACGATCTGCACCGAGGCGTCACTGCTCAGAGCAGCTCTCACATCATCGATCGTCACGGTCGAGGCATCAGTGATCTTCACCGTCTGGCTGAATCCGCTCTGGAAATCGATTCCGAGGTTAAAACCACCGAGAGCAAAGTAGAACACTGCGGTAAGCACAAGCAGCACTGCTGATACAGAAACAGCTGCGTATTTGAATTTGGTTATCTGATAGATTTTTTTTGCCATGATCTACTTCCTCCTCCAGCTGATGCTGAGGCGAGGATTCTTCCCGGACAACTGCGCATCATACATGAGTTTCACAACGAACAGAGCATTGAACATACTGCTCACGATACCGACGGCAAGTGTATTGGCGAATCCCTTGATAGCTCCGGAACCGAGCTGGGAAAGAACAAGCGCAGCGATAATCGTCGTCACGTTGGCATCCATAATGGTCCAGAAGGCTTTCCCGAAGCCGGCTTCCACTGAAGCCACCTCGCTCTTACCGAGAGCCAGTTCCTCTTTGATTCTCTCAAGGATGATGACATTCGCATCCACTGCCATACCGACTGTCAGGACAAGACCGGCGATACTGGTCAGTGTCAGAGTCAGGTTGAAGGCGGAGAGAATCGATACGAGGATAATCAGATTGAACAGAAGGGCGATATCTGCGATAAGGCCGCTTCCCTTGTAGATGACCAGCATGAACAGGAATACGAGAGCCAGACCGGCTATGATAGCGATGAGTCCCGCCTGAACGGTGTCCTCACCGAGACTTGCACCGACAGCCTGCTGGCTGACTACGATCAGTTCGATCGGAAGTGCTGCCGTCTTCAGGACGATGGAGAGGTTCGCAGCTTCATCTGCATTGAACCCGGTGATCTGACCGCTTCCCCTGATACCTTCGTTGATACCTGCCATCGACTTGACCTTGCCATCCTGGACGACTGCAAGAGTCTCTCCGACGTTGGTGCTGGTCAGTTTGTAGAAGATCTCGGCCCCGCTTGCATCAAGTTCGAAGTTAACCGTAGGCTGTCCCGTGATCGGATGGGTACCGACGGTTGCGTTTGAGATATGGTTACCGTCAAGACCGATTTCCTCCTCAAGGACGACATAGCTCGACAGGAGGTCGAGACCATATTCATCGTTCTCGTAGTAGGCAGTGGCAATCTTTCCTGCGGGCAGGAAGTCAGGCCGGATGATCTGTCCCTCGTCATCGAAGACCTCACTCGGATTCTCGGCGAAGTAGGCATTGAGCTCACTCGTCAGTTCCCGGTCGACGATCTGGAAGGTGAGAGACCCCTTTCCCTTGAGGAAGCTGTTGACCCGTTCGGGATCTGCAGCTCCGGGAATCTCGACAAGGATCTGGTCCGATCCCTGCTTTCTGATATTGGGCTCTGAAACTCCGAACTGGTCGATTCGCTCATTGAGGATGGCAATGTCGTCAGAGACAAGAGCGGTGATATCGGCTGCGCTCGGCTCTTTTCCCGTTCTGGCCGTATACGACGCAGGATCAGCTTCGAGGAGGATACTCATTCCACCACGGAGGTCAAGACCGAGTTTGAGCACCTTATTGCTCAGATTCTTCAGGTCAAGAAGCAGACTGCGATAGTGACCTTCGATCGCATCGTACAGAGCCTTCTCCGAGGAGAACCCCTTGAACAGATCGGTGAGTGTCCACGAACCGGGGACATCCATCTTCCTGTTCTTGTAGTTCTGTTTCGCTATATCAGTGAGATATGAGAACCCTTCGGGAACAGCTGCCGAAGACGAGTCTTCGAAGATGTCCTTGAGCTCACGCAGGTCACGGCTTGCCTGACCCTGTGCATACTCTCTGATCTGTACTGTCGATCCTGTCGCCAGGTCTTTCGTCTCCTGCGGTACGAATGCATACCACTTCACGGTTGGATAGAGGAAAATTCCACAAGCCACCGCAACCAGGAGGATGACGATTAATCGTCCCCGTATTTTCATGTTGATCTCCGTGTGTAAGGTAGTTACCTGTTGCTAGTTCTTATCGTCAGTTTTCGGTGCTTCCGGTTTGAGAGGAGCAAGCTCAGGGGTCTCTTCGACAACCTTCGCATCTTCCACATCAGCCTTTGCCTCCGCCTTCTTGGGAGCGGCTTTCTTTGCCGTGCTCTTCTTGGGAGCAGCCTTCTTTGCAGGTCCGGCTTTCTGTTCCTTGGCGGGTTCAGCACTCTTTGCATCGGCTGCAGGTTTCGAAGCAGTCTCACTCTTGGCTTCAAGCACCTGTGCGATCGCGGACTTCGTGAACTCGAGGCGGGTGTTGTCATCAACCTTGACCACGACAGTCGTCTCCTTCACGGAAGCAATGGTACCTCTGATACCGCCAATCGAAACAACCTTGTCGCCCTTCTTCATGGCCGACAGCATGTTTTTCGTCTCTTTTTCCCGCTTCTTCTGCGGTCTGATAATCAGGAAATAGAAAATAAGGATGATAAGACCGAAGGTGATGAACGTGGTGGTCATCGAGCCACCTGCGGCAGCGGTTGTCCCTGTCGTTCCCATGGTCGCTAATAATGCATTCATAGAATAATAACCTCTCTATAGGGTAATATGCGTACCGCCTAACGTATCACGTTACAATACGAGTAGTCAAGTTTTACCTTTTCCCATCAGGTACGAAAAGACGGTGAAGCCCTGACATGAACCCCACCGTCGCTGATTGGTACGCTGGTCGTGAACCGGCGGATGATTACATCATGCCGCCCATACCACCCATACCGCCCATACCGGCAGCTCCTGCTGCACCGGAACCCTCATCTGAAGGAAGGTCGGTGATGGCACATTCTGTTGTGAGGATCAGAGCAGCGATGCTTGCAGCATTCTGAAGCGCACTGCGGGTCACCTTCACCGGGTCGATGATACCAGCGTCGAACATATTGACCCATTCGAGCTTTGCGGCATCAAAACCGAACTCGGGTTTCTCGTGCTTTGCCTTCTCTGCGATGATTGATCCGTCAAGACCTGCATTCTGCGCGATCTGCCGGATAGGTTCTTCGAGAGCACGACGTACGATCTTGTACCCGACGACCTCTTCCTCGGTAAGACCGGAGAGGTTCTTCTCATCAAGAGCCTTGACTGCCTGAATCAGAGCCACACCACCACCGGCGATGACACCCTCTTCGATAGCTGCGCGGGTAGCGGAAAGTGCGTCCTCAACCCGGTGCTTCTTCTCTTTGAGCTCTACCTCGGTAGCTGCACCGACATTGATCACAGCGACTCCGCCTGCGAGCTTCGCAAGACGCTCCTGCAGTTTCTCTCGGTCATAATCACTTGTCGTATCCTGGATCTGAACCTTGATCTGACTGATCCTGTCCTTGATATCGCTCTGCTTGCCGGCACCGTTGATGATGGTGGTGTTATCCTTCTCGATCTTGACGCTCTTGGCACGACCGAGCTGGGTGATATCGGTATTCTCGAGCTTGAGCCCGATCTCTTCACTGATGACCTCTCCGCCGGTGAGGATGGCGATATCTTCGAGCATAGCCTTTCTTCTGTCACCGAATCCGGGAGCCTTCACTGCCACGGCATTGAGGGTTCCTCTGATGGTGTTGACGATAAGGGTGGCAAGGGCTTCGCCATCGACATCTTCGGCAATGATCAGGATCGGCTTACCCGACTGGGCAACCTTCTCGAGCACGGGAAGAAGGTCCTTCATGTTGCTGATCTTCTTATCGTAAATCAGGATATAGGGATCCTCAAGGATTGATACCATGGTATCGCGATTGGTAGCGAAGTAGGGAGACAGGTAGCCTCTGTCGAACTGCATACCTTCAACGAAATCTGTGGTTGTCTCGATAGTCTTTGACTCTTCGACTGTGATGACACCGTCTTTACCGACCTTCTCCATCGCACCGGCGATCTCATCTCCGATGACGGGATCGTTGTTGGCGCTGATCGAAGCTACCTGAGCCAGTTCCGCCTTGTCCTTGATGATGCGGGCATGCTTCTTAAGCTCTGCGATCGCATCCTCGACAGCCTTGTCGATTCCCCGTCTGATACCCATGGGATTGATCCCTGCGGCAACACTCTTCATCCCCTCTTTGGTGATTGAGTAGGCAAGGACGGTAGCGGTGGTAGTACCGTCACCGGCAACATCATTAGTCTTCGTCGCGACTTCCTTGACGAGCTGAGCACCCATGTTCTCAAAGGGTTCTTCGAGTTCGATCTCTCGTGCAACCGATACTCCGTCCTTGGTGACGGTCGGTGCACCGAACTTCTTATCGATCAGAACATTTCTTCCTTTGGGACCAAGGGTGACCTTGACTGCCTGAGACAGCTTCTCCACTCCTGCTACGAGCGAGCGCCGGGCATCTTCATTGAACTGCAGCTGTTTTGCCATAGTTTTCCTCACTTCCTTTTATGGTATGATTTGTAATATGTTACGTGCCTCACAACAGGGCACGGTAAAGAGAGTTTCTTTACCGATACGTAACATAATCATATTTTTCACAAACAGCAACTATCTTTGGATACTTTTTTTCTTTGCTGAGAGTGTCTTTACAATCGTCGGCACTGAGCATACAGTATCCCATGCATATTGCAGGACAGGGAGAGGACGTTCAGATGGAAAGAGAGCGGGCAATGAGCCACGCAAGCGCATTCGCTGCGGTGATGATCTGGGGTATTACCTTCATAGCGACAAAACAGCTGCTGAAGACCTTCACGATGAGTGAGATCCTTGTTGTGAGGTTCGTCATGGGAGTCATCACGCTCTACCTCCTGGACATAAAGAACCCGAGAAATCGATTTTCGCTGAAGGATGAAGTGCTGTTTGCGCTGAGCGGGGCAGCGGGAGTGACGGTCTATTACGGAGTAGAGACCCTTTCACTCACTATGACCAGTGCATCGAATGTCGGAATCCTCACCAGTCTCGCACCTCTCACGACCGCGGTGGCAGGAGCCTTCCTGCTGAAGAGCGAGCGCCTCCGCCCCTCCTATATATGGGGTTCGCTTCTTGCCTTTCTGGGAGTGGTCCTGGTCATTCTCAACGGGACCCGCTTCGAAGGCTTCAGCCTCCGGGGTGATCTCATCGCACTGAGCGGAACCGCCGCCTGGGCGACCTACTCTCTCCTGCTCAAGCGTATCGACACCACGAAATACCACCTGATCACCTATACGAGGAAGCTCATCACCTACGGCCTGATCTTCCTTATCCCCTCCCTCTTCTTCGACGACTCGCTCATCCTGGCCTCTGACTTCACGCCGCTCAACACCCTCCTCCTTCTGTTCCTCGGGATACTTGCAAGTGCCTTCTGCTTCGTGTTCTGGAACCACGCGGTTGCCACTATCGGAGTCTATGCGACCAGCATCTATATCTACACGATGCCTCTGGTCACCCTGTTCGCGGCCGCACTGTTCCTCGGAGAGCCGGTCACTGCTCAGGCCTTTATCGGAACCAGCGCGATCATAGGAGGGCTGTATATCGGGGAGAGAGGTCCGGCTCTCAGGAGAATCCGGGAGAACGCCTGACCGGGCCCGGCCGGAGATATCGTACAGCCCATCGGGAAACCAGAAAGGCTCCCTGGATCAGCGGACCCGATAAGACTGCAACACGATTGACACAGCCGACATCCAGAGCCTTGCCCGAACACCTTCTCAACCTCTTCCACGCTCTCTTCTGCACTGTCACCTGCCGACTCTCTGTACCTCATGGAACACAATTCAACACCTCCACCTGAAGTGAGTCAGAGTCGGATTGTGTGATGAAGATGACGAGATCCGTCGGATAGGTTATTGAGTCAATCACAGTCACCTGGGAATAGGTACACTATTGTTTTTGAAAAGTACAACATGGTTGTTCTTATGGTCAAAAACGTGATAATTATGAATTAGTAAACTACAAAAACGTGATATTTACACTTTTTTTATTATCATTTTCGTGTATACTAGTAGTGCAAGGAGCCGATAATGGTATTAAAGCGAAACATATATAAGGAGCTGCTTCTGTGGAAGGAAGAACAAGGGAAAACAGCGCTGTTAATTGAGGGTGCCAGACGCGTTGGGAAAACCACCATTGCAGAAGAGTTTGGGAAAAAGGAATACACGTCATATATGTTAATTGATTTCAGTGTTGCATCTGATGAGATGAAATCGATCTTCATTCAGCATGCATCCAATCTGGATGATTTCTTCTTTTTTCTCACAGCGCTATCCCGAATTGAGCTCCACCACAGAAATACATTGATCATCTTTGATGAGGTCCAGTTTTTCCCACAGGCAAGACAACTCATTAAACACCTGGTAAAAGATAATCGGTATGACTACATCGAAACCGGTTCCCTTCTCTCAATCAAGCAACATGTAAAAGACATTCTCATTCCTTCAGAGGAAAGAGCTGTTTCGATGTATCCTCTGGATTTTGAGGAATTCTGCATTGCATTGGGACAAGAATCAACTATGAAAGTAATAAAAGATCACTATGAACAATTGAAACCGCTGGGCCCGCTTCATGCACATATCATGAAGCTATTCAGACAATACATACTGGTGGGAGGAATGCCTCAGGCAGTGCTTGAGTTCATTCATTCTAAAGACTATGCAAAGGTTGATAGAATTAAACGCGATATTTTACGATTATATCGAAACGATATCACAAAATATGCAAAAGGTTATGAATCGAAAGTAGTAAACATCTATGATGAAATCCCAGCTCAACTATCAAAACACGAAAAGAGATTTAACCTTTCCGCGATTTCTAAGAATGCACGTCTAAGAGAGTACGAAGATGCTTTCATGTGGCTCGATGATGCAATGATAGTCAATATCTGCTTCAACACAGAGGATCCCCAAGTAGGATTATCCCTCTATAAAGACAGATTTACAGTAAAATTGTACATGGTTGATACTGGACTTCTTATCAGTCATGCCTACGATATGACTGATGAAATGCATCGGGATATCGCTGAAAAGATCGTGGCAGATAGATTGGAAGCGAATCATGGAATGATTTTTGAAAATATCGTTGCTCAAATATTACAAGCAAAGGGAAAAAAACTGTATTTCTACTCCAGGAAAGATAATAACAACAGCCAGAATACGATGGAAATAGATTTCTTAATCATTGATCCAAACAAGCCTTCTAAGATTTCCCCTATAGAAGTAAAATCAGGGAAGAGGTACTCTACAACTTCATTACATAAATTCAAAAGCAAGTTCAGATCAAGGATCGGCCAGAGTTATGTCCTGCACACCAAAGATCTCGTCATACAAGACAATGTCTACTACTTGCCTGTATATATGACGATATGCTTATAACGTACAGTGCCAGTCCAGAGCCGCACCTGCCTCCTGAATGTTCCCCTTCTCTCACACGATGGTCGAAAACGCCATCAAGGTAAAACTGGAAATCTTCAACGCGAAGGAGCTCCAGAAGGATGCCTTTGTCTGGGTTGAGGGTGAAGGATAGACTCTTCTTCTTCGCTGCAAAGACGGAAGGATGCCTGACCGGTCCCGGCCGGAGATATCGTACAGCCCATCGGAAAACCCGGGAAGCTCCCTGGATCAGCGGACCCGATAAGACTGCCACACGATTGCCACAGCCGACATCGAGCATACTGCCTGAATAACTTCCCAATCTCTTCCACGCTCCCTTCTGCACTGTCACCTGCCGGCTCTCTTTACCTCATGGAACACGATCCAGCACCTCCACCTGAAGCTCGTCCCAGTCCGATCGTGTGATGAAGAGGTCTTCTCCCGAGATGGCGAGATCCGTCGGAACGGTTATTCGGTCAATCACAGTCACCTGGGAATAGGTACTCCCCGGGGATATATCTGTCTTGACGACCTTGCCGGGAGTGTATGAGGTGATATACAGCTCTGTTCCATCGAGGGAAAGACCCAGAGGAGTATCAAACCCATCGAGTAGTACTGTGGATTCCGCAGAGCTGACTGCCCCCTGATCATCATACGTACATGCAATCTCTATAATGTTATTATCGTCATAATTCGCCAGGAACAGGCTGTCTCCACACGCCACCATATCCAGGGGAAAATCTATGGGAGCCCCGGTCACACTGATGACGGTCTTTGCCTGCGTACTCAGCCTGATGTGATTCAGGCGATCAGCCGCTGTTTCAACGACAAAGAGATGATCGCCATCAACAGCAACAGCCCTTGGCAACTGCAAACCGTCAGCTACTGTCGTGACTTCCGCTGTCTCCAGGCTGATTTTTCTGACTGCACCGCCCCCCCATTCGCTCACATACAGAAAGGACTCATCGGCTGCTATTTCCACTGGCTTGTCGAATGAGGCTGCAGTGCCGGTACCATCAACGGTGTCATCTGTCCCGCTGCCGGCAAACACCGAGGCACTGAAGGTGACCGGGTCAACTTTCAGGATGGTATGATCGTCTCTGCTTGCGACATACAGATATCCTCCCGCCGCTGTAATACCCATAGGAACATTCCCCAGGGAAACAGACCGGTTCCATCGTGCGTAGAGAATCACGCTCTGGGAGCCCATCGTGAACTCTCCTTCATCACCGTAGGCTGTCCCGCTGCCATCAGAGTCCGAGTTCCAGTGAGAAAAGGAGCCGTCTGTCAAAGTGAACGAAGAGACAGGAAGCGAAATAACCTCACCGGGTTCGAGTACCAGAGTTGCCATAGAACCTTCCGCGTTGCTGTCATTCGCATTGAAGGTGAGGGTGATAGCATCTGGGGTATCACTCATGATACTGCAACCGGTCAGGAGTACGATGAACGCAAGCATAAGGGTGATGACACCCTGCCTGACTGATCTGAACCTATTCATTCCAACCATCCTTTTCAGGGATTCGCTCTCTGATATCTTTCTGCCCGTTTCCTGTCTCAGGAAGGCATCAACCGCTTCTACAACACGTGTCGTCATCATCAGCCTCTTCTACAGGTAATCAACATCGTGAACTCGACAACCTCTACACACAGTGTCCTGAGATTATAACGCAGGAATATATACACAATTGGTGCCTGCTGCCCCATATCCCGGTGTGCCGATCGCCAACGTGTTCCCATCATATGTGAAGTCAGCATCTGTATCTAACACAGGAAGAAGAATCTCCTTTTCCTTCGACCACACACTGCTTCCCTCGTCCCATGTGTACACAAAAATCATATCCTCTGCACCGGCAACGAGTGTATCTCCTGAGATTGCGACCTGAGAACCGAAAAAAGGATTATCGCTCGAACCACCGTCTATCTCCAAAGACCAGGTCCAGGAATTCCATTCAGGCCAGCCGTCCGTCTCATCCCGCTCCACCACATGTACAATACCGTCGCCTACGGACTTATAGAAGTCCGGGCTTCCGATACACACAGTACCCTGATCTATTGCAACATCATATCCTACGTATGTCCCCCCGTTTCTGTACCCTTCTCCGACAGGAGAATCCTGATCGATTGATTTCCACTGTCCGTCTGTGCTGTCACGCTCAAATATGTAGGCGGCACCTAGGACTGAGGTACTGATCGCCAAGTGATGCGAACCAATAACTGCAGAATCTCCCGATATATCGACATGATAACCGAACCATGCGTTTTCCTTATCATACAAAGCCTGCGAGTATATCTTGCTCGTCGGATTTGATGACCAGCCTGCGACTGAATCACGTTCAAAAATAAAGGCACTTCCCTCCGCGTCATCACTGCCACTGTAAACGGGCGTATCATTAATAGCTCCTGCAATGATACGGTCCCCATCAATAGCAACAGAGAAACCGAATTCGGCATAAGACCCTACCTGTGGGGTCCCGGCGTCAGATAAGGTAGAATCAATTGTGGTGTCGATTTCCCAGACTCCAGAACTGTTGCGACGATATATGTACATACTGCCAAAAGAGCCGCCAGGAGCTCCGATAACAGCATAATCGCCCGAAATATCAACAGAATTACCAAATAAACCGTCTTCTATCGGGGTCGCCATCTGAACCTTCTGCTCTTCTCCCCAGAGTCCCGTCTCGCTGTCACGATGATAGAAATAGGCACTGCCTGCCCAGCGTTTTGCATCGATGTCATCGTGATGGGCACCGACAACCATATAGTCTCCCGATACAGCCACTGCATTACCGAACGCATCCTCCAGTTGGCCATCCGAGGCAGTGACAACCATCATCCACTGTGCATACAGGTTCAGGGCGGCATCTGCAGAATACGAATCCCCCGGAGCGTACTGTGTCCCGCTGCCGTCAGCAGCCGTGTTCCAGGAAACAAAGGCCGACCCGCTTCGAGAGAACCCGGAACCACTGGCAATACGAACTGTCTCGCCCGGCTGTTTCACCGTGGTTGGAACACTGCCGCTTCCGCCGTTCGCATAATAGGTGATGGCATAGCCGTCGACCCACTTCGCGTACAGGATAAGATCGGCCTCTGTTGTGTAGGCGGCACCTGCACCATAGTCTGTCCCGCTGCCGTCAGCAGCCGTGTTCCATCCCCCGAAGAAGAGACCACTCTTTTCGAGAGTTCCGCTGTTGCTCTGCAGGGTAAGGTCTACTCCGTAGGTTTTCGTCTGGGAAGTGGGGGCAGTTCCAGAGGTCGCACCGTTGGCATCATAGGTCACCGTATAGGTCGATATCACCCACTTCGCATACAGGGTCATATCCTCTGTGACCGGAGTGCTGAAATTCCACCTCGTGTTGAACCCATCATCCGAGTACCAGCCTTCAAGCGTATACCCGTCCACGGCACTCATGGGAGGCTCCTGCACCTTCCCAAGGACAAACGCCTCATCTATGGGGTCGCCATAGTCTGAAACGAAGCTCACCGTACCTCCGCGCATGACATCGATGAAATCACTGCAGCTCACTGCAAGGAGGAGCACCATGACCACCAGGAATGTCGATAGGATGAATCGCCCCCTTCCCGCCGATACTGTTCCGAGGCTGTGTCTCATATCATTCCTCCCTTACAGAGATACTCGTATCCCGCTGTGGAACTCACCGAGCAAGCCGTAGTCGCTATACTGTTCAGGGAAATACAGGATTCCCGCTCCTGCATACACTGATGTCCCTTCCAGGATTTCTCTCGTGATTCTCACTCCTGCACGGTACATCGCATCTGTGAACACCATTACACCACTTGCTGTGAAACGGGGGATGTGAAGCATACCGCCGCCGCTCAATTCCGGGGAAACCGTCACACTCCCGAGAGGGAATGCGTATGCGGCACCTGCAGAGAGGCCCAGTTCATGAACCTCTTCCACAAGAGCATGGTCGGAGGGACCGTAGGCATAGGTCAGGTCCGCAAACCCCGTAAGAGAAGCGACCTTCGGAAACCCCATCTCAATGCGGGTGCTGAGTCCATAGGAGAAGGCGTACATGGTATCAGGCAGATGGTTCAAAGGAGTGGTGACCACCACTCCCGCTGATGTCCGCAACGGAAAGGACTCTTTCTCCTGTGCAGAGACATCCTGTGCCGGCACCAGCTTCCATGTCCTGTACTCAGCTGAATAGACCATCTTCCGAACATCGCCCCACTCACCCTGAACATCCCTGTACTGAAAATAGAGTACATCTGACGTGTCGGCACTGCCTCTCCACTGCTGAACAGCTTCACTGTACTCGAGCAGTTCCCAGCTGTCCGGGTCGATACCATTAACCTGCAGCCGCAGTGCCGTCATCTCGTCCGGCATTGAGGCTATGGAAAGCTGCATCGTCTGCGCAGGAAGAAGCATACCTGCACCGGTTATGAGAAGAACAATGCATAAGAATCTCTTTGCTGGTGCCATCCCGGCCTCCTTCATACGACTTACTTCCTGCAAACAGGTTGTATCATCAGTGAGGAAGTCTCACACCCCGCCGACAGGGACAGAGTACATGCGGAAACCAACTCTGTATATCGAGACAAATACTAGGAGAAATAGTGAATATTGCTATTAACCGCCTGGCAATCCATGATATAATCGCAGCATATACCATGTGGACCGCTAACAGAAAACACCGATACGCTTCGTATAGTATTTCCAGTGCTCTTATTCTCCTGGCAGCTGTTGCTGCCGTTCTCCCGATACCGTATACACCGAACACGATCCCGGTCACTGACGGGAAGGCGGAGCTTCCTCCCTCCGAGACGTTCTCCTCGAGCCATGCTCTGGACGGGCAGTGGTATCTTCTTATGAACGGAAAAGAACCCGCAATACTTCAGGAGGTACCGGCTGTTGCCTGGTCTACCGGGTATGCGACCTACAGGCTCGAACTCTCTGTGCCGGAGGATCTTGCCGGGACCCCGCTGGAACTGTTCACCCATACCATGGGGACAAGCGGAGAGCTCATCGTGAACGGGCTCATGATAGGAGAACAGGGAAGGTACGGAGAAAGGGCAGAAGACGCTGTGGCAACCGCCAGGTCCCCTGTATATCAGTTCTCACTGAAAGAAGGAGTGAACCACATAGATATACGGGTCAGTAATTTCACCGACCTGCGGGCCGGTCTCTGGGAACAGGTGATGATTGCCCCCGCCCCGCTGCTGAGCACCCGCTATGAGAGACGGATAGATCTCGACCACCTGATCTTCGCAGCTGTCCTGTTCATCGCAGCAATCACCTTCATTCTCTCTCTCCTGATGAAGGAGTATCACCTCCTCTATTTCGTCAGTGCGATACTCTTCGCAGCCTTCGGCGGCTTCATGATGATCTCCTACGCACTGTATGAATGGATACCCGATATTGACTATACAGTTATGAAAAAAGCCTCATTCACGCTGTACTACTTCAGCGGAGGACTCATCATAAAATCCATCGCGACCGACATCTTCCGTCATCGAAGAACGCCTCTCATTGACCGCATTGCCATCCTCTTTCTCCTCATGGGAATCGTAAATATCGTACTCCCCTTCAGAGCAAGCAGTTATATCAGCTACATCTATCATCCGCTCATCGCTCTGGTCTTCGGCTATCTGATCATTCAACAGTACCTAAGAACATTCTCTCCCTTGCATGCCAACAACCTTACTCAGGGTATCCTGAGACTTGCCATCCAGCTGCTGCTCTTCTTCTCAACAGCTCACGACTCCTTTTCCTACGTCTCCGGCAATTTCAGCTATGAAATACTCCATATCACCTCCCTCGTGTATGCAGCCAGCTACTGGCTGCTGCTTACGCAATCGATCCTGAAGGAACGAGAACGGATCGAAACAGCCAAGAACAGAATGCTCACCATTGCCGATCATACCCGTGACCAGATCCGAAACGACCTTCACGACAGACTGGCACAGCTGACTTCGGCCATGCGTTTCCTGACAGAGGGATATGTGAAGATCGGAAAAGCCGAAGAACAGGATCTGGCACTCCTTCATGACACAGCAGTACAGATATCAGACGAACTGCGCAATATCATGAACGGAATCGGACCTGCACGGCTGGAAGGCACCAGCTTTGAATCTGCCGTGAGGGACATGGCACAACAGAACGAACGGGTATACAGTGTCCCGTTTGTACTGGATATGGGAGACCTTCCCGACACGCGCTGGAATCATGGCAGAGAACAGCTCTATCTGGTGATGAGGGAGGGCATTACGAATGCAATGATCCATGCGAAGCCTTCGTACATCCACATCACCCTTCACCGTGATGAAGGGGTCTATACCCTTAAAATTGAAAACGATGGAATCGATGAGACTCTTTCAGAAATTCACACCATCATAGACCACGGCCTCGATATCATGCGGTACCGCATCGAATCACTGGGAGGAACCTTTTCTGCAGGACCTGTACCGCCTGAGGTGTTCCGTGTGACTGCAGAAATACCGGAGAGATCAGTATGACACGCATTGTATTGGCAGATGACCATGAACTCATCAGAAAAGGAATACGGCTCCAGATTCAAGGTGAGGATACCCTCGAGATAGTCGGAGAAACCGGCTCACTGTCAGACCTTGACCATCTGCTGGCCGAGCTCTCTCCTGACCTACTCATCCTCGATATCAGCATGGATTCCCGATGGAGCGGTCTGGAATTTCTCGAAACCCACAGGGACCAGCTTGAAAACATCAGGGTTCTGATGCTCTCCGCCTCAGAAAATATCTCGATAGTCAGACGATCCATGGAACTGGGAGCCAAAGGCTTTCTCCCGAAATCCGACACCTCCGAATCCCTGATCGATGCCATACGGGTCGTCGCGAAGGGCATTCTCTATCTCTCCCCTTCGATCTCGGAAAGACTCCTGTATACACAGGTCCCCCCCGAAACCGGCTCAACAGCCCCGGAGGACCTACTGAGCAGGAGAGAGATCTCCGTATTCACCCTGCTTGGAAAGGGAAGAACTTCGAGGGAGATTGCGAAAATTCTCAAGATACGTCCGAGCACCGTGAGCACGCATATCGAACATATCAAGGTCAAAATGGAGACAATCAGCGTGAGCGAACTCCAGAAGAAGGCATTTATCTGGGTTCAGGATGAAGGGTAGACTCGTTCTCTTCGATGAGGAGACCCGTGAACACCTGACTGTTATCCCTTCTCTCAAGCGGTGAGCATGCTGTCACTCTACAGCGTATCAGCATGTTCACCATACATAAGTGTGACCTAGTCACCTTGATGAAACCGTCATTCATGGTATACTCATGTAAAAAAAGGAATCATATCATGAAACAATTATCATTTTCACATACCGTTCTGTCGATTCTCCTCATATTGCTCCTCTTCTCCCTGCCTCTGAGTGCAGGAGGAAACAAGGAGCAGGAGAAGGAAGAGCAGACGATCAATGTACGTCAGCCGTTACTCGAAGGGGAACTCGAGTCACCCCAGAGTTCGCAGTCTACACCTGCAGTGCCTCAGGCAGAAAGCCCGGACGACTCAGTTCAGTTCATGACCTACAGCATCTACGGGGACCTGATAGATCAGAACCTGTTCTCACAGGCTGATATCACGATGATAAATGTGTGGGGAACCTACTGCTCCCCCTGTATCAGAGAGATGCCCGACCTCGGAGATCTCAACCGCGAGTATGCTGATAAAGGTTTTCAGATTGCCGGGATAGTGATTGACGGATATCATCAGGATGAGGAGAAGTTCAAGGAACAGATTGGAATGGCCAGGGCTATCGTTGATTACACGAAGGCCGATTATCAGCACATGCTGCCGATCTCGATGGAACTGAATGAAGCCTACCTGTCGAACATTCAGGTCGTGCCGACCACGTTCTTTGTCGACTCAAAGGGCAGACTCATCGGAAAGGAAGTCACCGGAAGCCGGTCCAAGGAAGCGTGGATCGAGGTGATAGAAGGAGTCTTTGCGGAATATGAGAATTAGGAAGGGGAAGTCTCGCATCCTGTCTCTCATTATCCTCACAGTAGCCCTTGGAGCCATCGCCTATGGCGTGGTGGACAAGGAATATCTCACCGTACTGCAGAAGAGTACGGTGATCTGCATGGAGTGTATCGGTCTTGGCTAAATTCAGGGAGCGAATGAAACAACATGACAGAAAACGCACGCTCTTCCAGATTATTACATCCGTACTGCAGAATGCATACCTCATAGGATTCATTCAGGGAAAGATCTATCAGGGGGGTACAAAAGCATTCTGTGCTCCCGGGCTCAACTGCTATGCATGCCCCGGAGCTCTCGGCTCCTGTCCGGTCGGGTCCCTGCAGGCAGTGCTCGGTTCGCGGGGGACCTCGGTCTCCTACTATGTGGGAGGCTTCCTTGCTGCGGTGGGCATCACCAGCGGCCGCTACACCTGCGGCTGGCTCTGCCCCTTCGGACTGTTTCAGGACCTGCTGTACAAGATTCCCGGAGTGAAGAAGATCCGCATTCCCAGAGGAACAGGGGAGAAGATTGCGGAGAAACTGCGGTACGTGATCCTGGCACTCTTCGTGATCATCCTTCCGCTCTTTGTCGTTGATTTCCTTGGCCAGGGTTCACCTGCCTACTGTACATACATCTGTCCGTCCGGCACCGTCTCGGGCCTCCTTCTCATGATTCAGAATGAAGGCCTCAGAGAGGCGGTGGGGTGGCTGTTCGCGTGGAAGAATCTGATTCTGGCAGTTGTGGTCGCAAGTTCGATTATCATCTACAGACCCTTCTGCCGCTACATCTGTCCGCTCGGAGCGATCTACGGACTGTTCAACAGAATTGCCCTGTTCAGGTTCAAGATTGATGAACAGAAGTGTACCTCGTGCGGCATCTGCCAGCGAACCTGCAAACTCGACATCCCGGTCTACCAGCAACCGAACAGTGCTGCCTGCATACGGTGCGGGGACTGCATCACAGCATGCCCCCACTCCGCTATCCTGAAGGACAACGTCCTGTTCGGGAAGGTTTCTATCAGTACCCCAGACGCTGTACAAAGCGAATAAGGTTGTCCATCGTCAGAACCATATCGCTCTTTGCTCTCTTCTTGAGTACCTTGAACTCCTGTGCAACCCGGTTGATACTGAAGATCGCACTGACCCCCTCATCATAGGCAGCCTCGAGGTTGTCCCCGATATCACCGACAATGGCAACAAGGGGAACGTTCTTCTTCTTGGTCCGACGTGCGATCCCGATAACGACTTTTCCCCTGAGGCTCTGGAAGTCTATCTTTCCCTCACCGGTGAACACCATATCGGTGTCCTCACACTGCTCATCGAACCTGACGGTATCGAGGACGACTTCTATTCCCATCTCGAGTGCTGCGCCGAAGAAGGCAACCATACCTCCTCCCATACCACCTGCAGCTCCTGAACCCGGAAGCTCCGAGATATCGATGGAGAGATTCGTTTTGATAGCATCGGACATCTTGCCGAGCTGAGCATCGAGGAACTCGACCATCTTTTCGTCCGCGCCCTTCTGGGGACCGAAGACATGGGCGGCACCGTGAGGTCCGCACAGGGGATTGTCTATATCACACATCGTGATGATCTCTACTCCATCAAGAGCCTTGTCCTTTGTCGAGGTATCGATGGATACGATTCTGTCCAGCGTCTCACCCTGAGGTACGAAACGTTTGCCGTCTGCATCGGTGAAGGTGACACCTACTGCGGCTGCAGCACCGGTAGCACCGTCATTGGTGGCCGAGCCGCCCAGACCGACAACGATCTTTCTGCAGCCCCGTTTTGCCGCATCAAGGATCAGCTCTCCTACCCCGAAGGTGGTTGCCTTTTCCGGATGCAGATAATCCCCGACCTGAGGAAGCCCCGCTGCAGCGGCCATCTCGACGACAGCAGTGCCGTCCGGAAGAATACCGTAGAAACTGTCAATCTTTTCGAAGTGAGGGCCCGTCACCTCAAGGGTGATCTTCTCGCCTCCGAGCGCCTCAAGAAAAGAGTCTACCGTTCCTTCGCCGCCGTCAGCGACCGGGATGGATACGACATCAGCCTGTGGATAGTACGTGTGGATCGCGTCCTTCATCATGGCGCAGATCTCAGACGAACTCATCGTTCCCTTGAAAGAATCGGGGATAAGAATACACTTGTTCATAGTGGGGATAGGCCTCCTCAACATTTTTGACTTTTCGACACTATAGCGAAATAGGGCCGCTATTGATAGACCTAGAGGAGTATGAGTGAGAAACTTGCCCCAAGAAGTACGCTGATGATATTACTGATCAGGTTGACCACGTCATTGTCTATCCACCTGATCCCGCGGCACAGTTCCAGCCTGTTCCCGTCCTTATCCTGCTCCTTTTCCGTGATCATCTGCTTATTCGGATCCCAGTAGTGTCCCTGGAGGGTAGCCCCGAGAATAGAATCGACAAGAGAGCCGAGAATGCCGCTGACAGCGACAACTGAGGCAAGCAGGATATACATACCGTCGGTGGGAACGGCATAAGAAACATACCACAGGAGGGCAACAAGGATGCTGCCGAGCATGGATGAGAGCGAACCGAGGATCGAGACACCTCCGCTCATACCCGGTCTGACCCGCCTGAAGGTAACGATAGAGATCGGATCCTTAGACGAGAGGATACCCGCTTCACTTGCCCAGGTGTCCGCTGTGCTGGCCGCAAGGGAGGATCCAAACATCACAAGTGAGATGGGAGTACCGGTAAGGCCGAACAGGAGAGCCGACACTGTGGCTATCCCGCCGTTTGCAACGACCTGAGCCCAGTCACGGGTACCACCCTTCTTGTGGATATCGCTGAGATCGAGGGGATAGATCCTCTTGGCGACCTTTCCTATCACATTCGCCGAAACAAAGAAGAACATAAGGATCAGCCACCCCTCCAGCCCGGTGAAGGTATAGATGATGGCTCCTACGAGAACCGCGCTTATAAGACCGGAGAGCGTAAGAAGCCTCATGAACTTCACCGGCACCATGACTACGAGATTCAGGACAAGGGCAACCAGGACTGTTTTCATAGACTCCCCAGAAGAAGATAGGCAAGATAGCTGGCTATGATCGGCACAGTGAGATTATCGAGACTCGCCGGAGTGATCAGTTCAATAACCGTCACCAGGAATGCAACCGCAAGGGCCATGGTGAGGAAACTCACAGAAGTCAGCGGTGCGATGGAAAAACCTGCACCTGCGATCAGTATGACGATGAAGGTGGTAATGAACATCACGCTTGACCCGAGCAGGCTCTTACCCATGATGAGCTTTCTTTTGCCATACAATCGCCCGATGAGCGCAGCAAGGCCATCTCCGTAGCCCATCGTGAAGATACCGATCGTGGCCGCCCACATCGGAAGATGCCCGTGATACACCAGATACACCACCACAGCAAGGGAGATGGGGAAATACACGAGACCGAGATTCCTTCTCACCGTCCGCTCCCCAAGCTGTTTCGCCACCCCGGTCACCACGGCTGCTCCGTTCATGATGATGAACGTAATAGGGCCTATGATCGCCCAGGCGAATGAATCAAAGAAGGCAAGGAGGATAAACCACCAGTTCGAAACCATGATGTGGATAAACTTCCTGACCACTTCCGAAGGGATATACTCCCTCTTTGCCATGGCGAAACCGGTGACCAGCAACACCCCTACATACACATACGACAGAATCAGCCCAAACATGTTCATTCCGTGACTATACGGATTTTTTCCTGATATGGCAATATCTTGACTAATTTCAACATCCCATGATATGGTATGTATGCTTTACCTTTTGAGGAGCAGGGTGGGTCTTTTAATCTTCTATCTTTTCCGGTTTCCAGTAGTTCGTATTCCGACAGACCGATTAATCTGAACCAGACAATGCAGCCACAAAGAGAGCAATTACTATTGAGCAGGATAATGCCCTGCGAAGGATGCTTTATGGCAAAAAAAATCTATGTTGGCAACATGAGCTACGCCACGAGCGAAGAAGAACTTCGCGAACTCTTTTCACAGTACGGGAATGTGCTGAGCACGAACATCATCATTGACAGAGAAACACACCGCCCCAAGGGCTTCGGTTTCGTCGAGATGGAAGAAGATGAAGCAGCAGAAGCTGCTATCAGCCAGCTTGATGGTCAGGAATTCGGTGGACGTAACCTTCGTGTCAACGAAGCGATCGCCAAACCCCGGCCGAACCGCTCATATCGCTAAGAACAGAGCTACAAAACAGATAAAGAGACTGCCTTCCGGGCAGTCTCTTTTATATTCGGGTCAGTATGAGAGAGAAAGCAGGAAATACTGCTCATCATGATACGCATCAGAAATCAACATTGAGGGTTGCCTTGATATCAAACAGCAGAATTGTCAGTTTCCACAGAACTGGAATGCTAACCGGCTTCAGAGAAGACTGGCCTGAAACGACAATCACAACCGCACAGAAGACGGTACGATGCGTGTCAGCTGGTGTGGAACTGTCCCGTCGTAAGCAGAACCAGAGTACAGGCCCTGATCACCCGTATACCGTTCTCCTCGAACACCCCGGCAGCCTCAGGTGACTCCGTGCCGGGATTCATGATTATACGCTTCGGTTTCAATGCAACGATGTCATCAACAAGTTCAGAGAGAATTGCCGGGTTCACATATAGTGTCAGTGTATCAACCTCTCCTGTGATATCACGGAGGGTGCGATACGCCTTATGCCCGAGTATCTCATCATACTTCAGGGAAACAGGAATCGGGATGTGATTGTTCTGAGACAGAAGCATAACCGCTCTGTTCGAATACCGCCTGGGTTTCGCACTGGCCCCTAACACTACTACACGTTCACTCATATCTGATCCTCTTTCATCCACGGAAGCCCGTGATTCGCAGTATGCATCCTGAAAGTCTGTAAGACATCCATCGCACAGATACTGCCATGATGAATAAACATACTATGCTGAATACAAAACGGCAATTCGTTTCAGGAGGGAAGAGCAACTACCGTGAACACTCACGGGTACACATGCCTGCTCCGCGCCTTACCAGCCTCCGCCGCCTCCTCCTCCGAAACCTCCCCCACTGAACCCTCCGCCGCCGGAGAAGTGCCCGCCGCCCGTAGAGGTACTTCTGGGAGGAGCGACATTCGTAACCAGGGCATGGTCGCACGAACGAATCATCGAGGAGACCATCATTGTCCCTACAAGGGGGTGATGTCCCGAATACCAGGAGGGAGGTTCGACGGTGAAGGAGGAAAACTTCTTCGCCCATTTCTTCTCAAGTCCCAGGACGATTGCGTAGGAAAGCAGTCGGTAGTAGAATGCCGGGTCTCTGTCTATCATCTGTTTAAGCTCATCCATCTCCACGGTCTCGATGAAATCCTTCAGACCGAGCACCTCCTCCAGCTTTCTCTGACCATAGGGACTCCTCTGTCTGGTGATGACTGCAAAGAAGGAAAGAGCAAAGAGACCTGCAAGACTGAGGGGGGTGATATACAAGGCAGAGGCGATGTCGGAGCCACTGAGATAGGAGAACAGGAATCCGGCGACAAGAACAGCAAAAAACAGAACCACAAGAAGGAGAAACAGGAGAAAACGCACCCAGAGAGAACTCTTGAACCATGTATCATCGATCCTGTACAGGATGATGGTGTTGAGAACGATGTAGGCGAGGAAACAGGCAGAGAGGATCAACGTATACATACCTATATAGTTTACCGTAAGGGTGAGAGAGAGAAGCAGGATATCAGCAAGTGAGAGAAGGAGGATGTAGCGTACCCGGCGTTTCGACTCTTCACTTACCAGCGCCCGCTCCTTGGAATAAAAGCGTGCAACCTTCTTCGAGACCTCCTGAAACACCTTATAGAAGCTGTTCTTAAGATCTTTTTCGGTTACAACGCCATTCGTTCCGAGAGCGAAGAAGGAAGTGAACAGATCCTGTTCATGCCCGCTCGCCCCCTTGAGAGGGACTCCCCGCACAAAGGTGAACTTCTTTTTCTCCTCGATGATCGACAGATGGCCGCCGTCTGCCCAGTAGAAGATCATACTCGTAAGATCATGAGCATCAACATTGCGGTCTATCAGGTAGCCCGCATCGAGCGGACTCATCGAATCAGGAGGAGTAAAGCGCGGAACGATGACAGGCGGTGTGTCCTTTCCGTAGGACTGCCACCACCGATAGGCAAGAAACAGAGAGAGGAGCATGAGAAGAGCAAGAAACGGGACGAGACGGAGGGTGTAGTTCGGTCGCTGTGCATAGTAGCCCTCTTCCATGACGACACGTACTGTAACAGCCTCACCCTTATCCAGATTCCGGGCTTTTCCGCTGAGGGTTTTCCCGTCCTCCGACAGGGAGTAGCTCACGTTCGCCGAAGACGTCGAACCATAGAAGCCTCTCAGCACCTCGATCCGGTCTGCCAAGACAGGCAAGGGGAAGGTGATAGAGAAGGAAGAGGACCGGATCGGCTGCTCCCACTCGCTGCCGATGAGGTTGAAGTAGAACTCATCACGGTCCGGATACCGGTCTTCTCCGAGATCGAAACGATACTGGATTGAATATTCCTTCGGTCCTGTCACAGTCCTGTCCGGGCTACCGAGGCGAATCACAGTCTCGTAACGGGAGGAGCTCACCTGCAGCTGTTCATTCGAGCGAACCTTCGAGAGACGGGCGAACAGCTCTGAGCCGTCCTGAAGCAGATACCCGGTGGGGATGTTCCGGTAGAACCCGTGCATCGGGGTATCGAAAGTGAGAACAGCCTGCTCGGTGATCTCGTAGATGCCGGTCTCACCCACTTCGATGTGAGTGTCGAAGCTGTCTATCGTATACCCGGCGACAACAGGAAACAGAGCGAAAACGAGGAAGAGGGAAACAAGGAAGAATCCCTTGCTATGAAAACGAAACCGAAACACGTTCACGAGCTTCCTCCTCGATTGTCAGGTAGGGAAGTTTCACGAAATGCGTCATGGAAGCTACAATATTACTCGGAAACGACTGGATTATCGTGTTGATGTCCCCGATAACGGCGTTGTAGTACTTACGCGCATGCAGGAGTTCACTCTCGATCTCGTTGAGCTGACGCTGAAGATCGAGGAAACCCTGATTCGCTTTCAGATCAGGATAGCTCTCGCTGAGAGCGAACAGGGACTTCAATGTTGCGCTGAAGGCGTTTGATGCTTCATTCTTCTCGGTGAGCGTAGTGGCACTCATCGCCCGGTTGCGTGCATCTATCACCTGAGTGAGCGTCTCCTTCTCATGCGTTGCATACCCCTTCACCGTCTCAACCAGGTTCGGGATAAGGTCATATCGTTTTTTCAGATGAGCATCTATCGCTGCAGCTGATTCTTCACTCTGATTTCTCAACCGTACAAGACGGTTAAACACCCCGATCCCGTACAAAGCCACAACTACGATGACACCTAACAGAATATAGCCGACCATGAATGATTCCCCCTCTTTTATGACATCTATTATGGACTCATGATACTTCACCAGAGCCTGTCAGTCCATCTAATGTTCTTGTATTTTGATCCTTCGTGTTGTATATTCATACACATCAAGCAGAATATTTATCGAAAAAACAGGATCTAGAGTGACTGATATTCACCAATGACTGGAGTATATACATGAAAGAGCGAACCAACCGGCTATCCACAATTAAAGAACTGATCAAGGACAATCGTATCGATAATCAGGATATGCTCCTTGAACTTCTGGCACATGAAGGCTTTTCCGTCACACAGGCAACCCTTTCCAGAGACCTCAAGATGCTGAAAGTCGGAAAGATCAGCGACGGGTGGTCCGGTTACTACTATGCACTTCCCGAAAACGACCTCATCAGCGAGTCGGAGAAATCATACATACAGGATGTCAGACGTGGTGTGCTCTCCATCGAGTTCAGTTACAACTTCGGAGTGATCAAGACGCGCAGCGGGCATGCGAACTCTGTCGCCCTTGCTCTTGATGTTCTGGCTCTTCCCGAGATTCTGGGAACCCTTGCAGGAGATGACACGATCTTCGTTATTCTGCGCGAGGGGATGACCAAGGAGGATCTTCTGGAAAGCTTCAAATCTCGAATCCCTGAGATCGACGGCTGACCGGCCGGAGACAATCCACCCCATTCCGCACTCTCTCTGTTTCTGAAGCTTGATACAATCAGAGAGCCGCATTACACTTACACCATAACACGGACACGAAGGAGTCAAGGATATGAAGTATTCCAATCTCGATACACTCTCCTCATTCAAAGACCTGAAAGGGCTTGAACCTGTCGATATCAGGGAAGCCCTGAATGCGCAGCGTATCGCATCCTATTCAGTTGCTGTCAGTGACGAACTGACCTATAACTATGCAGCCATGCCGATAGGTGAAGAGCATATCGAACTCTTCAGAGCTCTCGCAGAGGAGCAGGAGCTGATCGCGAAATACCGATCCCTTCTGTCAGGCGACATCATCAACACCGGAGAAGGGCGCCAGGTACTTCACCAGCTGACCCGGGGAAGGGTTCTCGGTGAAGATACCCGTGTAGAGAGCGACGGTGTGGAACGCGGAGCCTTCTATCGGGAACAGCTTTCTGCAATCAGAAGGTTCAGCGGGGATGTGAGAAACGGGAAGATCACCGGATCGACCGGAAAGGCATTCGATACGGTCGTGCAGATCGGTATCGGAGGGAGCGACCTCGGGCCGAGAGCTCTCTACCTTGCTCTCAAGGGATGGGCAAAGGGTGAAGGAGTACGCATGCTTGATGCGGCCTTCATCAGCAATGTAGACCCTGATGATGCCTCCGCTGTTCTTGAGACGATCGATTTCGAGACAACTCTGTTCATCCTTGTATCGAAGAGCGGGACAACACAGGAGACGCTCACCAACTTCAGCCTCGTACAGCAGAAGGCAGAACAGAAGAACATACGGGGATTCGATATCACAAAACACTTCGCCGCTGTCACCAGCAGTACCAGCCCGCTGGCATCCAGCACCGAGGTGAGGGCATCCTTCTATATCGACGACTATATCGGAGGCCGATACTCCTCCAGCAGTGCAGTGGGTACTCTCGTTCTCTCCCTCGCCTACGGAGCCGATACGGTTGATGCCTTCCTGGCAGGCGCCCACGAAGCTGACCGACGTGCACTTCAGGAAGATATCACACAGAATGCAGCCCTGATTGATGCCCTCATCGGAGTCTATCTGAGAAATGTGGTCGGATATCCCACAACAGCGATTCTCCCCTATTCCCAGGCGCTATCGCGCTTTCCTGCGCATCTGCAGCAGCTCGATATGGAAAGCAACGGAAAACAGGTGAACAGGTATGGAGAGGCTATCTCCTACAGCACCGGTCCGATCATCTTCGGGGAACCGGGAACCAACGGCCAGCACTCATTCTACCAGCTCCTTCACCAGGGAACCGACCCCGTCCCCCTCCAGTTCATCGGGTTCAGGGAGAATCAGCGGAAGGAGGACGCCGTGACTGATGGGAGCACATCACAGAAGAAACTCAACGCCAACCTGATAGCACAGATCGTCGCGTTCGCACGAGGAAAGGATGATGACAACCCCAACAAGCGGTTTTCCGGAAACCGCCCGTCCTCCCTGCTGTACGGCAGGCGGCTTACCCCATCCACCCTCGGCGCCCTCCTTGCACACTACGAGAACAAGGTGATGTTCCAGGGCTTCCTCTGGAATATCAATTCGTTCGACCAGGAGGGCGTTCAGCTTGGAAAGGTGCTTGCCGGGAAGGTGCTTGACGGAGCCCGTGGGGAACAGCAGCTTCAGGCATACATGGAACTGTTTGACTGATGTCGACATACATCCGAGCAAGAAAAACCGGGCTTTCGCCCGGTTTTTTCTTGATGTCACAGTACTCATCCATACCAGAGAGCCCTTCCTCTGAGAAACCCTCGTACGGTGTGATAGGTATCAGATCTCTCCGGTGAGGAAGCGATCATAGTTGTCAGGCGTGATGATAGTGACTTCAGCATCCGGATAGCCGACCTTGAAAGCCTGAGGTACCGTCACATGCCCGGTATCGTTCCACGAGAACTCATAGCCCTGCAGTGTACCTGCACGCTCTTCAAGGTACGACAGTTCCTGCTGGTATCGGGTGCGCCAGAAAAAGGCATTGGTCAGCAGCCCGTGGTACTGCAGATACTTTCTGCGCTCTGAGATAAGATAGTTCTGCCAGAGTGCGGCCGCATCCTTCCTGCGGGATACATCGGCGAAGTTGAGAAGGATCGCATTGCGAATACCGTTATCACTGAAATAGTACCGCTTTGCATGTTTTTCCTCATTCCACAGTTCTCCGGGATAGGAAGAGAGGACAAACAGAAGGTTACTGTTCTCGAAGTAATACAGGAGATGCTCGATATCCTGCGCATCAAGAGACGTCTCTTCCTGCAGCTCCTCCATCAGAAGTTCCTGACCCACCTTCCTTGCAAGCATCCTCAGTAGCCGGAGGATCTTCACTCTGCGCGAATGGTCATTGGTATTCAAAACCTCATCGGTCAGGAAGCTGTCGGCAAGCTGCACCAGAAGCTGCTGCTCATCGCCGGGCTGACAGGTGACCAGTTCTGGATACGAGCCATAGATGATCCTGTGAGCAAGCATGTTGATCTCCTGGTCTCTGCCGTGAACTGACAGGAGCTCTTCGAATGAAAGAGTGCCAAGGGACATCTCCCACTTTCGGCCTGCGAGGGCATCCGTGGTGGAAGAATAGAGACGGAAATCACTTGAACCGGTTGCAATGACCTTCACTGAAGGAATCGTGTCATGAATAAGCTTCAGCGTTAAGCCGATATCATCGATTCTGTGTGCCTCATCTATGACAACAACCGGATGCTCCTTCAACACATTCCTGTACGTGTGTGAATCCTGAGAAGAGAACAGCTGCCGGATCTCCGGCTCATCCCCATTCAACCAGAGAACATCATCTCTGTTGTTGAAGACTTTGCGAAGGATGGAACTCTTCCCCACCTGGCGTCCTCCGTAGAGCAGAAGCACCTTTGAATCATGCAAACGATTGAGAATCTGTCCTTCTAGTAGTCTATTGATCATCTGTCCATCTCCTTGGCATGCATACCCAGCGTGATACCTGCCAGCAGTACCCGGCATACTAAAAGTCGTGCATCGTGTTCTGATCAACCACAATCATCGTAGAACAGACTCTGTTAGCAATATCCTGTCATGCAGCCTCTCTTATAGCTCTAGCACCATAGGCCATAGCCGTCAAGAATCCAATTCTCCTACACGTGACAGGTACATCAGTGATTCCCTGGAGAAGTACGGATGCCACCTTCAGAGAATTATTATTAATAAAATATTTTATTATATAGTTTTATACTGTTTTAATTTGTAATAAAAAGAACGATATTATCGTACCGTTCGCGAAAACAGTGTCTGGATATGTCAGGAATTTCCTACAGACAACGGGCGGATATTTCGTCCTACATATGGCAGGTGAGCACTCTGCGTCACTCTGAGCTCAGCGTACTGCACAGAGCAAGAGCAGTCACCGTACGTGTGAACCTGTCACAGGGCGACCTCCGGCACACATAAAAACCCCTCGGGGAAAAGGAGGTTAAACCCGAGGGGAACAAAAAGGAGGTTATGAAAAGGTAATATCGGACTGTCATACTACGGAAGTTGTATTTCCTGATATCATCCTTTCGAGAGGAAACATACTTCTTTCTTTAAAAAGAATCAAGTGTTTTTAGTATTTTTTTTGTCCTTCACAAAAAATTCATATATGCCTAAATAATATCTCAAAGTTAATATTACTAATCGCATGTATCTGAAAAACAGTGCAATATTTATACAATTCAACACATATTAATATGACTCATTCACATAAACTACACTGTAAAGACAATCTTGCCAGATATGACATTCTAGGACAATATAATCACACTTCAGTTCTTCATCGATACCGGCTGGCGCGTATTCTCCAGAACATCCCGCCAGAGTGCACCCTCAGTATTCACGTGGTTTCTCTCCGAAACAGCGACCTTGATGGGAATATGCACGAACTTGTTATTGATCATCGAGATAAGAGCCTGAGTTTTTCCACTCATCGCCGCATGAACGGCATGAGCCCCAAGTCGGGAACAATAGATTGAATCGTTCGGATTGGCAGGAGCGCTGCGGATGATGTAGGAAGGGTCTATATACTTCAGGGACATCTCGATCCCCTGCTCCTTGAAGTAGGCAGTGATCCTCTCCTTCAGATACACACCGATATCGGTGAAACGGATATTTCCGGAAGCGTCCTTCTCTCCGGTGGCATCGGCGAACTCCTGTCCTGCGCCCTCGGCTACGAGGATGACAGCATGCCCCCGGTCAAGGATGCGGTGCTTGAGGTGTTCAAGAAGCCCGTTCGGACCATCCATATCGAATGGATTCTCAGGAATCAGACAGAAATTGACGTCACTCATGGCAAGAGCGGTACTCGCCGCGATAAAACCCGACTCTCGTCCCATAACCTTGACCAGGCCGATACCGTTGACAGAGGCCTTCGCCTCGGTATGTGCACCCCTCACTGCCGGGACTGCCGCCGTGACAGCGGTATCGAAACCGAATGAGGTCTGGATGAAGGAGAGGTCATTATCGATCGTCTTGGGAACTCCGATGACAGAGATCTTCAACCCCCTCTTGGCGATCTCCTCTCCGACCTCCCAGGCGCCGCGCAGCGTACCGTCTCCACCGATCGTGATGAGTATATTGATGTTGAGCCGTTCCAGAGAATCGACAATCTCCTCCACCTTATCTCCTCCGCCGCGGCTGCTACCGAGAATGGATCCCCCCTTTTCCTGGATATCGTCGACGACATCAGGATTCAGTTCCATGAGAGGATACGGAGAGTTTTCAAGAAGGCCTCGGTAGCCGAACTGAATGCCGCTGATCCGTCTCACTCCGTAGCGATACCAGAAACCGCGGACCACCGCGCGGATCACATTGTTGAGTCCGGGGCAGATACCTCCACAGGTTGCTATCGCCACATGGACGTGAGGAGGATTGAAATAGATCTTCTCCCGGGGACCTGCAAGCTCGACCGTATCGTGGGATTCGGGGATCTCCTCACCCATCTCGTTGACATGCGCATCGATACCGAACAGGATACGACGCTCCTCGGAGACATAGTTCGCCATGCCGTCATCACTGCGCGTCGACATCTTGATGGGAGAGGGAATCTTCGAAGGTCCGAGATTGGGAATGAGGAAGTTAAATTTCTTCTTCTTAGAAATAAGGAAATCCATGGTCTACTCCTTGTCACGTGATTGGTATGTATCAATCAACTGTTGTACTGTATCAGAAAAGGCGATATAGGGGGAAGCGCAGAACTTCTTGATATCCGTGTGGAAATCCTCATAGAGGGAAAGGAATTCCTTACCGAAAGGAGTCAGCATCGCTCCCGAGTGATCATTCCCCCCCTTTCGGCGATCGATTACGGGTACTCCCAGATTCTTCTCAAGAGAAGAGATCATTCCATAGGCCTTCGAGTAGCTGATCGAGAGTTCTGCGGCACCCTTACGCAGTGACCCGTGCTCTTCAATGGCCTTGAGCAGCCACAGTACTCCAATACCCATAAATTTCTCACCGGAATCATCTGCAAGATAGATCTTCGTCTTGAGTTTCACAGGTTTCGCACTCCTATATACAGTTCGTGAATCACCCGTGGTATCTGAGCATCATCCAGAGAAGAGTAGGCGACACGAATCAGATGCTGATTGAGGGCGATAAGGGCGATACCCCTTTCAAGCAGAGCGCTCCTCAAGGTGAAAGCATCACCGGAAACGGCAAAGGAGGAGAAGTATCCGCTGTTGGAGGGAATCGGGATGATACCATCGCACTCACCCTCCGCAGCGACGGCCTCACGTATCAGCAGATGCCGTCGTTTCATGACATCCTTCACCTCATCCAGCCTCTCCTGATACGAGCTCGTCTTCATAGCCTTAAGCAGGAGTGTCTGGGATACCATTGAGCAGCTCGACACACTGGTTCTCACAGCCGCCTTCACCTTCTCGACCAGAGCATCGAGGTGCGTCTTTTTTACGCTCTTCCCCGCAAAGGTGATAAAACCGATCCGAAACCCCCACACAAGGGCTTCCTTGGTCGCCGCATCACATTTGATGACGCCGATATTCTCATGAGCATCGACCAGATAGTCCGAGAGGGAAGAGGGAGCACAGGACTCATCATGAAACAGACCGAAATACGCATCATCGGTCACCACAAGGAGCTTCCTTCCCTCCCGGGCAAGCTGTATCAGACCCTGCGCGATGGTGCTCATCTGTTCGTGAGAGGGAGTGAACCCGGTAGGATTGTTGGGGAAGTTGAACAGGCACAGAATGTGTTCCTGATCAATTGCTCTGATCTCACTGATCCACGTGCCGATATCGATTCCATAGGTCCGGTCAAAGAGCTGCAGAGGTACCAGCTGCGCACCCATACGTGTAGTGAACATCAGATCATAGTTATCCCAGGACGGAGAGAGACTCACGATCTTCTGCCCCCTGTGGACGAATAAAGATGCCACGATACTGAGAGCGTGAGTCAGTCCGGCGGTGACTACCGGCAGTGAATGCAGGTTCCGGGCGAAGTGGGGATTACTCTCCTCTATATGTGCACTCCATGCTTCCCTGAGCGGCATAATCCCTGTCGTCGGTGCATAGGCCACAAGGGAATCAGGCTGATCAGTGATGGAATCGAACAGTGCATGCGTCATGTAGTGACCGTCAGACAGGGCAACCCCGGCAGAAGCCTTCACCCTGCACCCTCTGCTGTTTGCTTCTGCATCCTGAGCGATGATGCCATCAGGAAAGAAGAGTCTCCTCCCTTCCTCGCTGAGAAACTGTCCGAACACGGACGTATCCAATATATCATTCAGTGCGGATGCTGTCATGCTGATGTGTCCTCCTCAAGCAGGGCAAGGAACTCCCTCTCACTCACAATCCTCACCCCCAGCTGTTCTGCCTTTGCCCTCTTTGATCCCGCCTTCTCGCCTGCAAGGAGGTGAGTGGTGGAACCTGTGACAGCCGAGGTGACCTTCGCACCTCTCATCTCGAGCTCTTTCTGTGCAAGAGAGCGGGGAGCAAAGTGCTCGAAGCTTCCGGTGATCACCCAGGTCTGCCCTTCAAAGGGTCGTAAGCTCATCACCTCCGGCTCTTCTTTTTCAGAGAACTGAAGCCCTGCTTCCTTCAATCGGGCAATTACAGTCCTCATTCTCGGTTCTTTCATGGCATCAAAAAGCAGAGAGACGCTCCTTTCACCGAAACCCTTGATCTGAAGCAGACGATCCCTTTCATCCCGTTCGATGATGTCATACAGCGTGTCGATATCACGGATCCCGTTCTCTGTCAGGAGCTGCACACCCTTCTTTCCCAGTTCAGGCAGCCCGAGAGAGAGCAGCACAGTGCTGAAATCTCTCTCCTTACTTGCTTCTATACTCTTCTCGAGCTGGGAAACCTTCTTTTCACCGAAACCTTCACAGCCAATCAGCTGACGATAATTCACGGTATAGAGATCCTGGATATCCCTGATGAGTCCTGTATCGAACAGGTACTGAACGGTCTCAGGACCGAAGGACTCGATATCCATCTGGTTTCTACCGACAAAGAACTTGATCCGTCCCACAACCTGATCAGGACACATCGGGTTCTCACAGAAGGTGTGGGCTCCCCTCACGACAAGCGCGGAGGAACAGGAGGGACAGGAATCGGGCATGTGATAGGTTGCATTCCCCTCCTCATTCTTGTCTATCACCTTCTCAACCGCAGGAATCACATCACCCCGCTTACTGATCGCAACGGTATCGCCTACAGCAAGTTCCAGGAGCGAGATATATTCCTGATTATGGAGTGTGATATTTGAGATCGTGGATCCGGCGACCCTCACCGGCCTGATGCGGGCTACAGGAGTGACCCGACCGGTCCTGCCCACCTGAACATCGATCCCTTCGAGAACGCTCACACCCTGGGGGGAATCGAACTTATAGGCAAGAGCCCACTTGGGATGGTGATTCGTATATCCGATAGCTTCCCGGTATGTCATCTCGTTGACCTTGATCACCATACCGTCTATCTCATGCTCAAGGGACTGCCGTTTCTGATAGAGCTGTTCGAGATACCGGGGAAGTTCCTCGAGACTCACGCTTCGCGCGAACGGAGGCCGTACGACATCTGGAACTCCCACGACAGCAAGGCTCGGATTCACCGGAAATCCCGCTTTCATCAGATACTCGAGCATCTGCGTATGTGTTTCGGCGGGGAGTTCCCCTTCGGGGGCATAGGCGTCATAGACGTACATGTCCAGTGGTATCCTGGCAGTCTCACTGCTTCGGAGCCTTCTCAGAGAACCGCTGGCGAGATTGCGTGCATTTGCGTAAGGAGTTTCCATCTCGCTGTTCAGTGACTCGAAAGCCCTCTTTGCTATGAAGACCTCACCCCTGACAGCGATCGTCATCCCGTCCGGTATTGCAAGGGGGATGGAGCGTATCGTCCGTGCGTTCGGTGTCACATCATTACCGATGTATCCATTCCCCCGGGTCACCGCCTTCTCCAGCTGACCGTCACGGTAGTACAGGACAAGGGAGACCCCGTCGATCTTCTCCTCGATGGTATAACTGAGATCGTTCCATCCGTTTCTGCGGTGACGCATCATCCACTGAACAATCCCCTCACTCTCGTAGACCTTGTCTAGAGAGAGCATCGGCGCAGTGTGGGGAACCTCGGGGAATGAGGAGGAGAGGTCGCTTCCCACTCTCACGGAAGGAGAATCATTCCTTCTGTACTCCGGGTGGGCAGCCTCGAGAGCCAGCAGCTCATCCATCAGCGCATCATAACGGGTATCACTGACACTTGGTGAAGAGTCCTGATAGTATTCCTTCTGATATCTGTTCAGCAGACGTATCAATTCGTCCATTCTCTGTTCAACTGATCTGCTTGTTTCCATCATCTAACCGCCTGAGGACCAGTATAGCGGATTTCACCATATTTTCCATCGAAGAAGAAAGAGTAAATTGGTATTTTCCATCATTTAGTGTACAATTGACGATACAGGAACTTCTATGACGATACACGAGATTTCAGGGCCGCTTCACGGCATTATCATATACTCCTCAGTAGAAAAGGGCTCAATCATCGGGCATTCAAGGATAGACAAGGACGAACCGTTCCTCATCCTCGACAGCGGGGATGTCATCGGCACCAACACTGTCACGATAGATCAGTCAACCATACCCCTGCTCGGAGGCTATGATATCAAATACCGGGGAGAACCGGTCCTTGTCCTCTTCGGGCCCTCGCTCGAGAGCGTTCAGAAACGAGCCAAACGAATTGAAATCGAGTATCAGGCGATACCAGACGAGGAAACCTATGCACTCAAGGAGCACACTCCGGTTTCCTATGCCTGGGGGAAGAAGAGTGTCCTTGATGCAGAGGGTCTCACACCCTTCTCAACCACCTTCACATTCGACCGCCACACATCCACCAGAGACTCTTCCACGGTGACGATGGCTCATCAGGAGGGCAAACGTCTGATCATAGAGACGTCCACCCAGTGGCCGTACCATGTTCTTGATACAGTGGCTGCCACCTGCGGAAGAACAAAGAAGAGTATCTGTATCCAGAACAGGAACTACCACAGCAGCTACGATGAATACCTGATCAAGCCCTCGATACAGGCCGCAATCGCCGCTCTTGCAGCGTTGCACACAGGCAAACGTGTGATTCTCCATACGAACGAAGAGCACAGCAGCTCATGCATCAAAGCGCAGAGAACGACCTATCTCGATGTGAAGGGGATTCCCGTGGCAGAACAGTGTCACATCGAACTCGATCAGGGAGCATATCCTCTGTTCAGAGGGGAACTGGTGTTACAGATGCTGGCAGGTCTCACCCCCCCCTACCCGGTGAAATACTTCTCTTCCGAGTTCACCTCCGTTGAATCACACCTTCCGCCTACCCATTTCTACGGTTCCCTGGGTTTCTCGGAGGCTGTCTACTTCACGGAGGCCCATGTCTCCGCTATGGCCAGAACACAGAACAAGAACCCGAGCAACTGGAGAATAAACCACTACGGAGAATACCGGCAGAAACAGGCGTTCATAGCAACCCGGCCACTGAGTGAACTCAAGGATCTCATCAGCACGGTGAGCACGGATGGAGATTTCAGCCGACACCACGCAGTCTATGAGATACAGAGCAGATCGGGTGACACACTCTCCCCCTTTCTCAACTATGCCCGTGGAATAGGAATAGCATGTGCACCCGGTATAAGTGGATTCTCCCTGAAAAGCAAACTTCACAAGGATGCGAAGATACGAATAACCCTCGATAACAACAAGGTGATCGTGAACAGCAGTTTCTATCCGAACCTGAAGACACGAAAGCTCTGGTTCTCGGTCATAGCCAGGCAGCTCTCTGTACCCCTTGAGATGATAGAGACAGTGAATAACAGGACCGATGATATGATCGATACCGGTCCGGAAGTACTCTCGGTCGATGTAGGACGTTCTATCGAGATGATAACCGGCATCTGCGCAGCAATACAGAGCAAGCGTTTCCAGGAGCCGCTGCCGATCAGCGAGTCCGCGACCGCAAGAAGCATCCTGCCGGCCACGTCGGTCAAGTTTATCAGTGAGAACTGGGGGTGTCTGTCCCTTGAACTCGAAATAGATACCATTACACTGGAAACCTATGCGCGCCGTGTCGTGGGCCGGTTCACCTTCTCCCATGTCATGAATACCGTGCAGCTCAGCCTCAAGTTCCGCAGGGTGATACACGAGACACTCTCTATTCTCGATATCATACCTGTTCACCGCAACGATGCTCCTCCCCTGATCGATGTTCAGGTCTTTACAAGTGACGACGGAGCCTATCCCTCCTCGGCAACACAGAGCATACGGGGGATGGTGTATGCAGCATACGTTTCAGCCTGCTCACAGGCTCTGGGAACCGAAGTGACACGCCTGTTCTCCACCCATGACACGATAGACGGGCAAAGGAAGGAATCATGAAGATCGAATGCACCATCGACAAAATCCCTCATACCCTCTATGTCAACGGAAGCAAACCCCTGAACCTGATACTCGAATACGATGTCGAGGCAAAATCGATCATGGGTGAGTGCTCTGGAGGACTGTGCGGCAACTGCGTCGTCCTGCTGAATGACAAGGCGGTGCTTTCCTGCCTGACCCCTGCCTTCCTGCTGCAGAATGCACAGATCACGACGTTCGAAGGGTTTCAGAAGACCCGGTTCAGTCAGGATGTCATCAGGGCATATGAGGATACCGGCTACTATCCCTGCTCCCACTGCTTCGCTTCGAAATCTCTGATCCTCGAGTCAATCCTTCAGCAGGTTGAGAAGACCAAGGAAGGACTGCCGGAAAAGCTTGATGATGCCACTGTTGTCAGAGAGATGCAGCTGAACCGCTGTTCATGCCTCGATGCCCACGAGATCATCGACATCTACCATGCAGCAGCAGGGTACCGGAGGAAACGCCGTGCTAGACAATAGCAAATCAGCAACGATCCACACACCACGGAGTCTCCATGATCTGGCCGCAACACTGCAGAGAGTGAAGGAGCCGACCCTGTTTGCAGGAGGGACCTATCTGATGCAATCACCCTCCTTCTACCCCTGTGACTCCCATCGCGATATCGTCTACCTGGGAGAAATCAGCGAGTTCAAGCGGATAAGCAGGAATGACAGAACCCTCGAGATCGGCTCTATGGTCAATCTCGAACATATCATGAGTGCGGGTAAACAGGCCCTGCCGACCCTCCTCCTCGCCTCCATCGCTCACTCGGGCACGCTGATCATCAGGAGGCAGAGCACACTCGGCGGAGCCCTGGCGATCCCCTCTCGCCGAATTGCACTGAGCGGTGCCCTGGCTGCTCTCGATGCGGAAGTCCAGATCTACACACTCAAGAATCAGCGACTCACAGCCTCCTGGAAACCGATCAGTTCTCTCTACGAGCGGGACGGTACACTACGCCTGGGAGAGAAGGAGGTCATCGGGGGTGTGAGAATCTCGGATGAGAAGGAAACCTTCTCGTCACAGATGATTGCAGGCGACGTCATGCGCAGACCAGAAGAAGCCGTGATTGCTTCCCTTGCCTGTTTTGAACGGGAATCACTCATAAGCCGCTTCAACATTTCACTGATCTTCCCTGAATCTCTCTTCATCGTACCTCCTGACCTCACTCTCCAGATGATAGGAATGACGATCCCGTTGAAGAGTGCACAGATGGGACGCGTGAGAAGACTCATGGAAGAGCATGTTGATCAGGTTGTACACAATGGCGTGTCCAACCTTCAGCGGGAGAGAGGAAGGCGCCTGATAGAGGCACTGCTCCACTCTCTGAATATCGACGGACTTTCCTAGCAGGTCTAATCAAGATCGGTGATGTATGGTACAATGACGCGCTGAGAGAGGAAGCAGTACGCATGAGAGAATTTGTCCACCTACATAACCACAGTGACTATTCACTTCTTGACGGGATAGCACCGATTTCCAAATACATGGAACGGGCTAAGGAATATGGCATGAAAGCCCTCGCGCTCACTGACCATGGGAACATGTTCGGTGCCCTCAGGTTCTATCAGGCATGCCGTGAACATGACATCAAACCCATCATAGGTTGTGAACTGTACGTCAACCCGGAGAGCCACACGGAGAAGTCGATGACGATGAGCGGTTCCCGCTATTACCACCTCGTCCTCCTTGCCATGAATGAGACCGGCTACCGGAACCTGATCAAACTTGACAGCATAGCCTATACGGAAGGGTTCTACTACAAACCCCGGGTCGATGATGAACTGTTACGGGAGTACAACGAAGGACTGATCTGCATGAGTGCCTGCCTCGGCGGAGAGATCCCCACTCTACTCAATGAGAATGCCTATGACGGTGCGAAGGAGCGGGCACTGTTCTATAACAACATCTTCGACAACGGACGCTACTTCCTCGAACTGCAGGACCACGGCCTTCCCGAACAGAAGAAAGTCAATGAGCTGATGATCACGCTGTCGAAGGAAACAGGTATCCCTCTGGTGGCAACCAACGATATCCACTACATTGACAGCTCGGATGCAAATGCTCAGGATATCGCCGTCTGTATCGGAACCAACAAGAAGAAGAACGATGCCTCGAGGATGCAGTTCGATAGTGACCAGTTCTATCTGAAAACCGGTGATGAGATGGAAGAGCTCTTCTCACACGTCCCGGAAGCTCTCGATAACACACTCAGAATTGCCGACATGACGAACCTGGAGATATCTCTTCCCGGTCCACTCCTCCCCGATTTCGATATTCCCGAAGAGTTTTCCAGTGATACCGAATATCTGAGACATATTGCAACCGAGGGACTCAAGGACAGGTATGAGGTCATTACCGAAGAACTGACCGAACGGCTCGAGTACGAGCTGGGCGTCATTATCTCCATGGGATTCACGGGCTACTTCCTGATCGTCTGGGATTTCATCCACTGGGCGAAACAGCATAATATTCCTGTCGGGCCGGGTAGAGGATCAGGAGCCGGTTCTATCGTCGCCTATTCCATGACGATCACCGATATCGATCCGATCAAGTACAATCTGATCTTCGAACGGTTTCTCAACCCGGAACGTGTATCGATGCCTGACTTCGATATCGACTTCTGTTTCGAACGTCGGCAGGAGGTCATCGATTATGTAACAGCGAAGTATGGTGTGAGCAGAGTCGCACAGATCGCCACCTTCGGAACACTAAAGGTCAAGCAGGTGATCAAGGATGTCGCCAGAGTCCTCGACATTCCCTTCGCAGAGGCAACCCGTATCGTCTCCCTCGTGCCAGACAGCCTGCCTGCACCCGCAGATGGCGGAAAGCCGCCGAAGCTCACGGTGCAGGGAGTCATAGATTACCGGCCGGAGCTTAAGGAACTGATAGAAAAGGGAGGAGTGTACGCTGAACTGTTCGATGTCGCCAAACGGCTCGAGGGGCTCAACAGACACATCTCGACCCATGCTGCCGGTGTCGTTATCGGAAAGAGTGATCTTACCAACTATGTTCCGCTCTACTATGATTCGAAAAGTGAGGCAGTCTCGACTCAGTATACCATGGACATGCTCGAAGACTGCGGTCTGGTGAAGATGGACTTCCTCGGTCTCAAGACCCTCACACTCATTCAGCACACCGTGGAACTCATCAGGATGCATCAACCTGATTTCTCCATCGACCACATCGATGAGCATGATGCGAACACGTTCCGTATGCTCGGAGAGGGAGAATCGGGAGGTGTCTTCCAGTTTGAAAGCGCGGGCATGAAGCGGATTCTCAGGGATGCTCAGCCGAACACCATTGAAGACCTTGTCGCATTGAATGCCCTCTACCGTCCCGGACCCATGGCCTACATCCCGAAGTTCATCGAATCCAAGAACGGAAAAACTCCGATCGAATACTTCCACCCCGACCTGGCTCCACCGCTTGAGACGACCTACGGGGTCATCGTGTATCAGGAACAGGTCATGAAGGTAGCACAGATCATAGCCGGGTATTCGATGGGTGCAGCTGACCTGCTCCGCCGTGCAATGGGTAAAAAGAAGGCGGAAGTCATGGCCAGAGAAAAGGTCAACTTCATACGGGGTGCTGAAGAAAAAGGCTACTCAAAAGAGATAGCAGAGGGTATTTTCGAGATGCTCCTGCCCTTTGCAGGGTATGGTTTTAATAAATCACACGCAGCTGCCTACTCGGTCGTAGCCTATCAGACAGCCTATCTGAAGGCAAATTACCCGAGTGAGTTCATGGCGGCGAACCTCACCAATGAGATGAACTCTCCCGATAAGTTCTCCCTCTATCTTGCCGATACACGCTCGATGGGAATCACAATAACACCGCCGAGCATAAACACCTCAGGAAGGCAGTTCACCGTTGTTGACGGTCAGATCGTGTACGGACTTCAGGGGATCAAGAATGTGGGAGAGGCCGCGGTGGAATCGATCCTTGCTGAACGCTCTGCCTCCGGACCGTTTGTAAGTTTCCTCGACTTTCTTCAGCGAAACGAACCGCGTGTTCTCAACAGCCGTCTCGTTGAATCCCTGATCAAGTCGGGAGCCTTTGACGAACTTGGGATCAACAGACCGACGCTTCTTGCGAACATGGAGCAGGCGATCAAGTACGCACAGAAACGACGAGAGAGCACTGCCTTTGGACAGGTGAGCCTGTTCGATGCAGATGAAGAAGCCTCCATGGAAACCTTCACGATGGAGGAGATGGAGGACAGCACACTCCTCGAAAAACTCGAGACCGAGAAACAGCTCCTCGGCTTCTACGTTTCCGGCCATCCTATGGATGTGTATCGCGAGGCATGGGAACGTGCCGTCACCGTTGACCTCGCATCACAGGAAAAGATACCCACTGGACGAAGCGTGAACCTTGTAGCCATGATAACACAGGTAAGGGAACACATAACGCAGAAGGGAAACGGGAAGCCGATGGCATTCATCAAACTCAGTGATTTCAACGGTGAAGTTGATGCCGTGATACTCCCCCCCGAATGGGAGAAGTTCTCACAGCAGGTCGCGGTGGACACGATACACGGGTTCACCGGAACCTTCGAACTGAGAAACAATGAGCTCTCGTTCAGAGTGCACAGTATCGTCGATCCGGACTCGCTTGAAGCCGCAGCATTAAAGGAAGCCCACCTGACCCTCATCAAGGAACTGTGTACGTCAAAGGAACTGACGAGCATCGTTGATACGTGTATCACCTACAGCGGATCACTTCCGCTCACCCTCCATGTGATCGAAGAGGAGGGTATAAACGGTGAGAGCGGAGAGGAAGAGCTCACCCGGAAGGAACATATCATCCGTGCCGGCCGTGATTTCTCCATTCTCTACGGCAACGAATTCATTCATGCGATCAAGGAATACCAGGCGGTAAGTGACGTCTGGTTCGTATAAGGAGTCAACTATGAGAGAACTTGCACGAGTCGTGTCGTTTCTGCTTTCAATCTACAACATCATGATTCTGATCAGGATCATTACCAGCTGGATTCAACCTGTCCGTCCGGTCAGAAGCAGCGGCCTGCTCGATATCATAGCCCGGTTCACCGATCCCTTCCTCAATATATTCCGGCGTGTCAGATTCCTCAGGTTTCAGAGATTCGATTTCAGCGTCCTTCTTGCTCTGATGAGCATCTCGATTCTTCAGAACATCATCTCGACCTACGCGGTGACGGGACGAATGAGTGTAGGCTATATCCTTGCAACGATTGTTCAGTCCCTGTGGTGGTCCTTCTTCTCTATCTTCCTCGGAATCATCATCATCCTGCTGATCATCCGTCTCGTGCTGACCTACAAACGGACTCCGAACACGATTCAATACACCATGATGCTCAATCAATGGCTTCAGAAGGTGCTAGACCTTGTTCACTCCTCGATCTTCTCAGGCAAGGCCGTATCCGACAGAACTCTCCTGTATACTGCGACGATCCTCTCCGTTCTCCTGTATGTCGCACTGATGAACCTCATCAATATTGCCGTCAGGTATCTTGCTCAACTGCCATTCTAGGATAGATGGCGTGTGGGCACGAAACCTCGACAGTGATATACAGACACTCAGCGGAGTTGGAAAACATCTCGCATCAGCCTATGCACAGATGGGTGTCACCACCTGCTCCGATCTCCTCCATCTCCTGCCCAGAGGGTATGAAGATCGTACGACGATAACTCCCCTCGGTCTTGTTTCAGACGGGGAGTATGCAAACACTCTGGTGGAGGTGACCGGGCACTCCTATTTCGGTTCGGGGCGTAAACGCACCCTCAAGGTGACCGTACAGGACATCAGCGGCGAGGGAGATGCTCGTGCATCACTGCTCTGTTTTAACCGCAACTATCTGGAAAAGGTATTCCGCATCGGAAGCCGATTCTATCTGTGGGGTCAGGTCTCACATCACTGGGGTGAACTGCAGAGCAGTCAGTTTGAGATGGTGCATGTCTCACACTCGATAGAAGATGCCGCAGGATACGGGTCACTGAACCCGATGTACCCCCTGTCGGGAAAACTCACCCAGAAAGGAGTGAGGCGCCATGTACAGGAGGTGCTTAAGAACATCCCTGCATTGGAAGAAGAACTACCCGACTATATCATGCAGCGATATCAGCTGATGCGTACCGATGAAGCTTTCAGAGCGATTCACAGTCCCTCAACGATGGATCAGGTCAATCGGGGCTACAGGACCCTTGCCTTCACCGAACTGTTCTATCTCCTCCTGATGAATGCCCGGAGGCTGCACCAGAGACCGTATGGCGGGTCAGCACGAACCGAAGCCGGAAAAAAACTGCAGCGGAAACTGCTTGAACATCTCCCCTTTTCTCTCACAGATGACCAGAAAACCTGTCTGGAGGAAATTCTTACGGATCTTGAAAGCCGTCAGGTGATGAACCGTCTTCTTCAGGGGGATGTGGGAAGCGGAAAAACCCTTGTTGCCTGGATCAGCGCACTGAACGTGATAGGAGGTGGAGGTCAGGTTGCGTTCATGGCACCGACCGAACTTCTTGCACGGCAGCATGCAGAGCAGGCGGCCCTCTATCTGGAACCACTGGGAGTGCGACTCGCGTTCATCACCGGAGCTCTGAAGCAGAAGGCGAGGGGGTATCTCATCGAAGCACTCAAAACCGGAGAGATCGATATCGCGATCGGTACTCACGCACTGTTCAGTGATGATGTAACCTTCAGAAATCTGAAGTATATCATCATCGATGAGCAGCATCGTTTCGGGGTCCTTCAACGTGCGAAACTCAAGGAGAAAGGGATGGAGCCCGATGTACTGATGATGAGCGCAACACCGATCCCCCGGTCTCTTGCACTCACCGTCTTCGGTGATATCAACGTCTCGACGATTCGCCAGATGCCCAAGGGAAGACTGCCTGTGGTCACCTACCTGGTAAAGGAAGAGAGCCGAGACCGGATGTACAAGTCGATTCAGGTGGAATTCGAGCGTGGACACCAGGCCTACTTCGTCTATCCCCGTATCGATGACAGCGGGGAATCGGACCTTCGTGACGTGAAAAGCATGTATGAATTCCTCGCTTCCACCATGTATCCCGGGGTTCCCTCCGCCTTCATTCACAGCCGGATAAGCGAAGAGGAAAAGATGCGGATCCTCCATGATTTCCGTGACGGCCGGCTGACCTACATCGTCAGTACCAGCGTTGTGGAGGTGGGCCTCGATATCCCCAATGCCACGGTGATGGTCATCGAGCATGCAGAACGCTTCGGTCTGGCGGCGCTTCATCAGCTGAGAGGACGGGTAGGCAGGAGTGACCTCCAGTCATACTGTTTCCTCGTATATAACAGCCCCCTCACCGAAGATGCACAGAAACGGCTGAAAGTACTCAAGGAGACCCATGACGGATTCCTGATCAGTGAACAGGACCTCCTTATCCGCGGACCCGGAGATATCACAGGGGTGAAACAGTCCGGCTTCCTCCGTCTGAAGTTCGCATCTCTCACCGATGATATGGAGTTGATCCAGGAGGTGAAGCTTCTCGTCGATGAGGTGATCGCCGAAGATGAGGGGCTTCTCGAAGCGCGTCATGATAGGATCAGAAACGTCCTCACTCATGCTCCCTATCAGTATGATGCGCAGTGACCGTCAGGAGCCTCCTCCGCATTGAAATTTTCCCCTCTCTGGCGTACAGTACGTAGATATGAGAATCACAGCAGGCAAGTACAGAGGAAGGACCGTAACGTGTCCTCCGGGGGTGATCCGTCCGGCGATGGACCGCATGAGAGAATCTATGTTCTCCATCATCCGTGACCTTCAGGACAGAGCCTTCCTTGATCTGTTCAGCGGAAGCGGACTCGTCGGAATGGAAGCAGCTTCGAGAGGTGCTCAGCCGGTGCATCTGGTGGAGATGGACAGGAAGAAGAGAGCAACCATCGAACGGAACATTTCCATCATAGAATCTCCCATCCAGCTCTTCATGACCAACGTCTTCCGTTTCATACCGACAGCCAGAATCGTCTATGATGTCATCTACGCAGACCCTCCCTTTCCGATGAAAGGGAAACTCAACATCGCACAGGCCGTCGATGCGGCTGATATCCTTGCTCCGGGAGGCCTGTTTATCATTCACTATCCACGGGAAGAGAATAGACAATGGCCTGATACGATTGGATCCCTTAATTTTACTGATGAAAGAAGCTACGGGAGGTCATTGTTACGTTTCTATACACGAACAGACAACGAGACAGCGACAGAGGAAACAATACATGAAGATTGAACAGGGGATCGCCAGCGAGACATTCATACTCCAGTCACGGGACATTGACCGTCACGCCACCTGCAACGCGGATACCTATTTCCACTATATGCAGGATGTGGCAGGGCTTCACGCCACGATGCTCGGCATATCAATCGATGATCTGAAAAACCGTGGAAAGACCTGGATGGTAAACAGGACACGAATGAAGATCTATTCGTATGCCACCTGGCCTTCACAGATTCATGTAGAGACCTGGCCGCAGACACCCTGGAAGTTCTACTGCCCCCGGGGATGCCGCGGTTACAGCGGAGACACCCTCCTGTTCGAGTCGATGACCCGATGGCTTATCATCGATCTTGAGAAGGGACGGATCGTAAAACCTGAGAGTGAACACTTCGAACGGTTCGTCACGAGTGAGAGAGAAGAACCTCTGGATATGAACAGCAAACTCACGTTTCGAACTGAGCTGTTCGACCGGATGAGCGAAAAGGCGCTCACCATCAGGTACAAGGATACAGACACCAACCATCACGTCAACAACGTGTCGTTCGTGCAGTGGATGCTCGAGTCTCTCCCCTTCTCATTCCTTGAAGGATACAGTGCGACAGAGATCGATATCACCTACATGAAAGAAGCGTTTGGTTCTGATACGCTCGTATGTCAAAGCGGTTTTATACCATATGAGAAGGGCTATCTCATTGATCATCAAATCGTGAAGAAGGAGGGAGAGGAGAGCATTCCCCTCTGTATTGCGCACTCCTCCTGGGAACCTCGATCAATCAATAGTGAGGAGGCTTCTGATGGGGCATAGTGGTCTGGCCTGATTCAGCTATCTCTTCCAGCTGACGCTCCAGGTCCTTTCGCCCTGACTCCAGATGCTCGATCTGTCTCTGCTGTCTGATCACAAGGTCGTTAAGTGTAACGACCATATCTTCCAGATACGCCAACTTCATCTCTATCGCCACTAACTCTTCATTCATGCCCTTCATAGTACACAGAATTTGATTCCTTGCAACAGAATTAGCTATAAAAACGGGTAGTTACATGGTATACTACAGAAAAATTGTTGCAGTTTGGTGCAAGTACTGAGGAGAGAAGATGAAAGGAGAGAGAGTCGCTCAGCTGGAGCTGTTGCTGCACAGTCATCCTGAAGGGCTCAGAAGATCTGAGATAGCCCGGCGGCTTGGTGTTCACCGCTCCACGATCTCACGCTACATCGATGCCCTCAAACAGTACATCGATATCTATGAAGACAACAACCTCATCAAGATACACCACAAACTGGGGGATGACTCCATCAGCCTCAGTGTGTATGAATCACTGGCCTTCAACCTTTCAGCAGGTGCTCTTGCGAGCAACAGCGAACTGCAGAGTCCTCATCTGGCAAGCGGATTGAAGAAGATAGCTGTAAACATGAGAACCTACGCTCCGACCATAGCAGATACGATCGTCTCACTCGCGGAATCCATTGATGAGGAGGTGAAAAAGAAAGAGGAACAGAACAAACAATTCAATTCCGTCTTTGAGGTGCTTATCGACAGCTGGGTATCCGGAAAGATGGTACGTCTGTTCCATCAGAGCGGAGGTTCCCTTGTGGAAACCGAGTTCGCGCCCTACTTCATCGGGTACCGGGAGGATGAGGAGGGAAGAAACCCTATCAGTGTCACCGGAAGACTCCGCCACACATCAGAGATTACGACTATCGACATCGCAAGTATCGAATCCGCTATCATCCTTGATGAGACCTATACGATTCCCGATAACCTCAAACCCTTCCAGAATCCAAGGAAGGAGGAGGCTTCCTATGACGTCACCGATCTGATCCCTCTCACCCTGAAACTCTTCGAACGCTCGGCAATGAACTCCTTCCACCAGCTTGCACACACCCCGCCCCGCTATGAGAAAACCGAAGGGGGAGTTACGATCTGCAAGATGGAGGTGGAGAACTCTATTGAACTGATGCTCCGTCTCATTCAATGCGGAGATTCCATCGAGATACTGGGTCCCTCATCCTTCAGAAAGAAATATACCGAGTATCTGAAGAACATTCTGGATCTGTACAGATAGATGAAGAATCGCCCCCGTGTAAAGTAGAATGCACGTTTTTCTTTAACATTTTCTCACCTCCAGTATTCTAGGCAAGCAGAGCTCGGGCCCGAGCTCTGCTTGAACCGCCATGTGAGGAGTCATACCCTTCAGGATTTTTCGGGGATATGAATTCATCCAGTCCTGTATGGTTCTCACAGTTTTTTTGGAATATTTGCCTATGTCAGAGCCTTTTATAATAAAGCGTCTGATGATTCCGTTATGATTCTCATTGGTGCCACGCTCAAAGCTGCTATAGGGATGTGCAAAGTAGAGGGACAACCGTTGTTTCGATGACTGTATAGAAGCCTCTATTCCACAAATATCCGAGAACTCGCCCCCATTATCCGCTGTGACAGTCCTGAACAGCCTTCTGAAGAGTTTTGGACCTATCTGTCGTTCCAGTACATCAAGCTCTTTCCTGAAGGCCTCAGCCGTCCTGTTTGAAATCTTCCGGGTAATCTCAAAACGGGTCTTTCTCTCTGTAAGTGTCAGCAAACAGGTAGAGGATGTCCCTGTTCCACTCACAATCGTATCAGCTTCCCAGTGTCCGAATTCACTGCGCTCGTCAGCTTCTTTGGGCCTCGTGGATATACTCTTCGCTGCGGCTGCCGCACGTGAGTGTTGTCGTGGCTCTCCTTTCGGTTTCCTCCGCTTCCCTTCAAGGAGAAGGTCTTTCTCTGTCAGGTCGCCCATATACCCTGCTTGAATATAGTTATACAGCGTCTTCGCACAGATCCTGGTTTCGCTGGGCCATCCTTCGTTGTTGAATTCAGCAATAACGGCGTAGGGGGAATATTTCTTCTCTCGAATCAGGTGCGTTACCGCTTCCACGAGAAGCCAGTCATACCCCAGCTTCAAATCAGGCCCTTTGGCGGAATTTTTGCTCATGGCGTCTATCTGAGCGTATTCTGCATTGTATTCCTTCCTTTCGAATGGTTCCTCCTCAAGTATGTGGGTCACCATACCTCTCTTCAGCTCTCTACGGATGGTTGACTCGTGTTTACCGAATATCCTTCCTAACAACAAGGGTGAGCGAATTTTCTCGTATCCATTCGCTCCAGCGTAGTACTATTGCATCTGAATTCTCTGATCCCAGGCGAAATGACTATGATGTGCATGATCCTCTATGGTAAGCTTTGGTCGTCCCATGGTTCCCTCGTTACTTTTGGTTGGTCGTAATTCCATTGTAACAGAGGTCCGTGGGACTTCTTTTTTTATTTTGCCTTTCGGCGTGCATTTCATCTTACCGCGCGCGGATAGATGAAGAATCCATGAAACTTCTTGTATTTTCCCGGTGCACAGGCTATGCTTGCTATATAACATAGCTATGGAGGAACGAAATGAAAAAGTATGTATGTGACCTATGCGGATATGTGTATGACCCCGCTGAAGGTGATCCCGACAACGGAGTAGCTGCAGGAACAGCATTCGAAGACCTCCCTGAAGATTGGGTATGCCCTCTCTGCGGTGCTTCGAAAGATGACTTCTCTTTAGACGAATAGTACTCACACAGAATTCAATCACAGGAGTTGCCTCGGCAGCTCCATTTTTTTGATTCTACGTTTTTTACCGTGTAATCCATAGGCTGACCGGTATCCTTGAGAGTAGGTTTTGGCAACTGGAACACGGTCTGTTTGAGCCGTTTCCTTTTGTAAGGTCTCGCTCTTGAAGAACTTCTTTTCTTCCTGTTCGAGTTCAAGAGCTTCTGTCTCGTATTCTACTTGTTACACGCTGAAAATTCCCGACCCTGTTTTTTTGCCTTCTGACTTCTGTCCTTCCCTTCAGGTACCATAACTCCGTATCATCAGGCAGCTGCAGCGACCACAAAACACCCTAGCGCTGATGCACCCATTCCTTACGGGCCAGGTGCTCAAGTTTCTCTTCTTCCGTCACAATCACAGGAGACTCCTTTACAAACAAGGATCCAAAAAAGGCAGCAAATACAAGTGCAATGGCTGCAATGAGAGTCATTTCCAGATACACGCCCCCATTCAGGTTCATCATGATAAGGAGGGACGCTCCCAGGAGGTGACCGACTAAAAGCAGTGCTGTCTGGCTTGATGCCTCCTGGACGGGATAGGTAAGTTCATGTGCGTACTGGTATCCCAGAGGGATCGTACTCTGGAAGAAAAACCCCAGAAGTGTCACGATGATATAGACGAAGAAGAACGACATACCCGAACCGAGGAAGACCGGAATGAAGGCAAACAGGATCATCATGATGAAGAGGCCGAACATCGAGAAGGAGAAGAAGAACTTTCTCTTACGGTAATAATCGGAAAGAAGCGGGATGATGACAGTACCGACCATCCCACCGAGCAGGAGGAGAAGACCGAGAATCCCGTTTGAGTTCTTGATGTTCACAAACGCCGTGATGCTGTCTGTCTTAGCAATGAATACGTTGAACAGACCCCAGGAGAGACCGAAGATCACCATAAATCCGCCCATATGTTTCTTCTTCAGGAGAAGCACAAGAGAGGCTCCGAAACTTGGTATCTGCTCGACCTTCTGGGTTGGTGGAGTCGGCGGTCTTTCCTTGAACAGGAAGAGAACAGCCAGAGCACTCATGCTCGTGGCTATCCCCAGACCTAACAGCAGGCCCGGAAGACCGTCGCCGTAGTCGGCGCTGCTCGGGTCCCCGCTGATGAACAGGGGTGCGATGACCATGATGAGCAGCAGCCCCAGATACTGGAACAGGGAGACAAGACCAGTGGCGAAACCCCTCTCTTTGAGAGGAAACCATCTGTTTGTCACAGCGGTGACACTGCTCAGGATAATGACATGGCCAAGTGAGAGTCCCACCTGACTGATGACGACCGAAGTGAGATTCTGCGCGGTCAGCCCCTTCATCATCGAAAAGAGTGCAAGTAGAAGCGAGGCTGCTCTGAGAGACCACTTGAGACCGATCTTGTGTATCAGATAGGAGAAGGGAACGCTGAAGATCAGGAAGGAGACAAAGTGAATGATCGTGAGGATATCCGGAGAGAAGAGAGAATGTTCAGGTATCTGCGTCTTATAGAATACGGTTGCAGCACGGGAGATAGGTGCGAATACCAGCCACTGCATCTCAGAGACCATGATCACGACCATGAGAGCGCCCAGTACCACCCATCTGTACGGGTAGACTCTTATACTTTTCATTTCGACCTTCCGCCCCTATACTACAATAACCCCGTCTAAGAACACAAGTAGGAAGGAGAGAGCCCACTATGCCAGAAGAAGCTGTACAGTCGAATACCGTCATCGACCTTCTCATGAAACGGAGAAGTACCAGATCGTTCGAAGAGAGAAAGATACCTCAGGATGTCATCGATACCATAAAGAGGGCGACCCTGAGAGCCCCTACCGCAGGGAATCAGGTATTCTATTCAGTGATAGAAGTAGAGGATCAGCACAAGAAGGAGAAACTCGCCCTTCTCTGCGATGATCAGCCGATGATTGCCAGAGCGCCTCTGGTGTGGCTGTTTCTGGCCGATGTCGATAAATGGAACACCTACTACCGGGAGAGCGGAAGCATGGAAAAAGGAAAGGCAGCGGGGATTGAAGTGCCCGAGACTGGCCTAGGAGAATTTCTTCTGGCTACCGATGATGCACTCATCGCAGCACAGAACGCCGTCATCGCAGCAGAATCCTTCGGTATCGGCTCCTGCTATATCGGTGATATCCTGGAGAATCATGAGCAGATCATCGACCTCTTCAACCTTCCCCGACACGTAGCGGTTGCCACCCTCCTTATCTTCGGATACCCGAAAGCGAAACATGCTCTCCCTGTACAATCGATACGTCCACCGGCAGATGCCGTATTCCATAAGGATACCTACACCCCCTATACCATCGAGAAGCTGAGATATTCGTATCAGCGCCAGGAGGAAGATGCACGCAGAAAGAAAAAACTTCCTTTCAATAACACCGGAAGTCTAGCAGATGAGTATTACTTCAGAAAGCATACCAGTGATTTCATGAAAGAGATGAACAGATCAGGTGAACTCATTATACAACGATGGAAGGAAAAAGACTGAACCTTCCGGCACTCATACACAAACTGCTTCAGAATGCCTGCCTCTTTTACGTATGCGTGGTATACTCCTGATACTATATTTCTCAGGAGCTTCTCAATGAAACAGCTAGTTCTACTTACTCCTTTGCTTATCGTCATGCTGATAAGCTGTGACGACTTTATCGTACCGTATTCAGAGTACACATTCGAAACATATGACGGGTCTCTGGAGGCTACGCGTATCACAGAAGCAGCCTCCTGGTCACCACGATGGGATCATGCGGCTACCGTATTCGATGGATACCTGTGGATCTTCGGAGGCTACGATACAACCGCCAGAGGAGAAGAAGACAGCTATCGAGAGGATGTGTGGAGATCGTCAGATGGAGAGAACTGGGAACAGGTTACCTCAGACGCACCCTGGAAAGGTCGACGCGGGCATGCTGTCAGTGTCCTCGATGGTGCACTCTACCTCACCGGAGGGTTCTCGGTTGACCAGGAAACCGGAAATCGCAGCTACTGCAATGATGTCTGGAAAAGCAATGACGGCGAACATTGGGAATGCATTGTGGAAGATGCCCCCTGGGGAGTACGGATGAACCATGCACTGATCACAGCCAATGACGGTTCTCAGGATACACTCTACCTATTCGGCGGGTTTTTTCACGGGCTGTACTTCCGCTCTGATATGTGGAAATCTACTGACGGAGTTACCTGGAGCGAGATCGAACTGCCCGAAGGGGATGGAACAGGCGGAGCGTTTCCCGGAGCACGTGCCTCGTTTGCTTCCTGCCTTGGTGATAATGGAAAGATCTATATGCAGGGTGGATCGTATTATGGTGCCCCCTCTGATAGTACAGGTACTGTCGACGAAGAGTCAGTATCTTTCCTGAACAACACCGCTAACTGGTCCTCCATCTGGTATTTTGATCCAACCGAGGAATCGGCAGGTTGGCGGTATGATAGATGGGGAATGCTCCCGGCCGTGAGGGGGAACCGAAGAGCAGAACAGGTGCTTGTCCCCTTCAACGGGGATTTGTGGATGTTTGCGGGAAAAAGCAATAGTGGATGGTCTTACTGTGAAAGTCATGAGACCTATTCGACTCTCTCCTACCGGGGATATACATCGGAAAATCCAATGGATCCTGAAATTTCCTGGAATGTCGACTCGTACGGGGCTCCTATGGATCCCCGCTACGGATACACAGCAACTATTTTCAAGGAGAAAATATATATCCTGGGAGGCTTCTCCACTGACGGCCCGACACATGATGTCTGGTGTATCGAAGGAGGCGAGTAGATGAAACGTTTTCTCCTTTGTACTATCACTCTATGCGCTGCGCTCGCACTTTTCGGAGCTTCCAATGAGATGAGTCGGATCGGGACACTCGATCTCGGTTTCACCGGGCTCCCCGAGGAAGGGCTCTACCCGACGTACCTTGCAGATCCGCTTGCCACAAATACCACCATTGCGTATAGAAACTACCTCATAGATGAAGTCCATCCTGACGCAGATGGTGAAGTGCTCCACTGGGATCTTGCCCTAGGGACCCGTTTCAGTTTCTTGCGACTCTCTCCCATAGAGAATCCTGACCTTGGTCTGGAACTTGAGCTGGGAATGACCCTGACTAGCTTTCTCACTTCCGAACATGCAGACTTCCTCGGGGTGGATGGTATCTACTATTACGGATTCGCGTATCGACCTGTCGATTGGGCTTCTTTTCGGTTCGCACGCCACCATATCTGTTCACACAACGGGGATCAGATAGATGTTGAATATGACGGATCTGAATATGTTGATTATGACCTTAACCCTGCACTCAATGACGGAACCTTCGTACGTGATGATTTCATCCTCGCGGCAGCTATAGAACCGCTCTTTTTCCTGAAGGGAAAGCACCCTGTCCTTGCAAAATCAACACGAATATACGGTGATTTCAGTCTCTATATTCCAGGAGGGGATCCGATCATTATCGATAACAGACTCAATATCCCCTCCAAATATGCATATATCTATTATCAATACGGCATGGAATTCGAAATCCCCCTGTTCGATCAGGATCTTGGATCATTCTATGTTGCTGGACAAATCAGCAGATGGCAAGAAACGGCTTTTGCTCCCAACTACTCCCTCAGGGCCGGGTATATCGTAGCCGAAGGGAAAAACGGCTTTACCATGAGATTCTCTGCAACCTACTATGATGGTCAGGCCCTTCTCAATAACTATCGGTATATGCGTACAAAATACATAGGAGCGGAATTCTCAATCGATACCTGACACTCACTCTCCTCAGGCCATCGACAATCGTATCTGAAATCGAGTAGGCGGGGCCCCAAGGCCCCAAACTCTCACACCACCGTACACCGTTCGGTATACGGAGGTTCAACCAAACAGACTGTTGTTCCGCCAAACAAGGGCGACCTCTTACTCTTGGTGAATATGTTGCACTCATCAGCGTATCGTACGAATTTCAAACCCCATCTTTTCCAGGTCCCTGTCATAGGGGTTACCATAGATGTTCGAAAGCCGCGGTGACAGCGGGATTCCCTGTAGAGTCCCGAGTGCTGCTGCCTGCATTCTTCCGTTCGTCATACCATGACAAGAGGCGGCATTTCTGCCGCCTCTCTGATAATCCCTTGAATTGGGTGCACGAGTGAACTACATCAGTGCACCGACATTCTTGTAGAGGGCCATTCTGTTCTTGGCATCCGCCTCAGCTCTCGCAAAGAGATCCTCAGCGTTATCCGGGTTGGTCTTGTACAGAGCGGTGTATCTTCTTTCACCCTTGATGAATTCCTGATAGTCACCATCCTGAGCCTTTGCATCCCAGCTGAACCGCTTGCCTTCTTCCATGCCCGGGTTATACCGGTACAGAGGCCAGTACCCGACATCGACAGCTCTCTTCTCTTCCACCTGGCTCTTCATCATGTTGATACCGTGGTTGATACAGGGAGCATAACAGAAGACAATGGAAGGTCCGTCAAACGCGACTGCTTCCTGAAGTGCCTTCTGGGTGTGAAGTCTGTTGGCGCCCATTGCGACAGAGGCTACATATGCATGACCGTAGCTCATCATCATGATACCCATGTTCTTCTTACCGAGCTGCATACCGGCATTTGCGAACTTCGCGACCGCTCCGATCGGAGTGGCTTTCGAAGCCTGACCACCGGTATTCGAGTATACTTCAGTATCGAGAACGAGGATATTCACGTTCTTACCGCTGGCGACAACGTGGTCGAGACCACCGTAACCGATATCGTAAGCCCAGCCGTCACCACCGATGATCCAGACATCCTTCTCTGTGAAGTAATCCTTCAGTTCGACAACCTTTCTCAGAGCGTCAGTATCGATCGCGGTCTGAGCAAGCACAGCCTGAGTTGCCTTCTGCGCATCGATTGATGCTTCTGTCTTATCATTCCAGAGCTCGATGTTCTTCTTGAGAGCTTCTGTGAGTGCGTCAGAGGTACCTGCTTCGAGTACCGCCTGAACAGCATTCCACAGCAGTCTTCTGTTGGAGTCAACTGCCAGTCTCATACCCATACCATATTCAGCGTTGTCCTCGAAGAGACTGTTACCCCATGCAGGGCCGCGGCCGTCTTCTCTCTGAGCGTATGGAGTTGTCGGGAAGGTCCCACCATAGATCGAAGAACATCCGGTTGCGTTCGCAGCCAGCATTCTCTCACCACAGATCTGTGAAACAAGTTTCACATAGGGAGTCTCACCACAGCCTGCACAGGCACCGGAGAACTCGAACAGAGGCTTCTTGAACTGCATCCCTTTGAGGGTATTCTCATTGACTCCGTCAAGGACATTGTCAGGAAGCGCATCAAAGAATACTGCGTTGTCGTATTCACCGCGGTCGCGTTCAGTCTGGATGGGGCTGAATTCGAGAGACTTGGTCTTACTCGGACAGGTCTCGATACAGACTCCACAGCCCTGACAGTCTTCTGTGTAGACCTGAATCTTGAACAGGAGGTCACGGTCGTTCTTTGTGTTGCTCTTGAGGGTGTTGAACGTCTCTGGAGCATTCTCGAGGTCCTTCGGATCAATCTGCTTGGCCCTGATAGCTGCATGAGGACAGGACTGCACACACTGGTTACACTGGATACAGTTCTCGCTGATCCAATGGGGAATCGATGGTGCGACACCTCTCTTCTCGAGCTTGGCTGTATTGGTGGGAAGGGTACCGTCGAAGCTCATCTTGCTGACGGGAATATCATTTCCCTTGAGGCGCATGACAGGCTCGATGATATCCTTGGCGAAGTCAGAGGCATCATCACTGATCAGCTGCTTCGGAACGAAGGCTTGTACAGTGCCTGTGGGGATCTTCACTTCTTCCAGCCCTGCTGCTGCAGAGTCTACAGCATCCCAGTTCATCTTGACGATATCTTCACCCTTCTTACTGAACGTCTTCTTGATGGCGTTCTTGATGAGATCCATCGCTTCCTGTTCAGGGAAGATGCCGGAGATCTTGAAGAATACAGCCTGCATGACCGTGTTGATCCTGGTTCCCAGACCGACCTTCTCGGCAATCTTATATGCATCGATGGTGTAGAAGCGGATCTTTTTGTCGATGATCGTCTGCTGTTCTGATGCAGTAAGAGTGGTGAACACCTTTTCTGCAGGAACAACTGAGTTCAGGAGGAATACACCGCCTTCCTTCAGAGGAGCGAGCATATCATAGCGACCGAGGTATGCAGGATTGTGACAGGCAACGAAGTCAGCTGAATCGATGAGCCACGGCATGTTGACGCTGCTCTTACCGAAACGGAGGTGACTGATTGTGATACCACCGGACTTCTTGGAGTCGTAGGAGAAGTATGCCTGAGCATTCATATCGGTGTTGCCGCCGATGATCTTGATAGAGTCTTTGTTTGCACCGACGGTACCGTCAGATCCAAGACCCCAGAACATACAGGACACGACACCTTCAGGAGTGACATCCAGCTTTTCACAGAGGGGGATACTCTTGTTGGTGACATCGTCGATGATACCGACGGTGAAGTTGTGCCAGGCACCGGCGTTCATGTGGTCGAACACGCTCTTTGCATGGGTGGGAGTGAAGTCCTTACTGGAAAGACCGTACCGGCCGCCGATGACTTTGATATCGCTTCTGCCCTGCTGTGAGAGTGCAGTCACCACATCGAGGTAGAGAGGCTCGCCGACCGAGCCGGGTTCCTTGGTTCTGTCGAGGACAGCGATCTTCTTGACCGAAGCAGGAATGGCATCGACAAAATGCTTGGCCGAGAACGGGCGATAGAGGCGTACCTTGAGGACACCGACCTTCTCTCCGTTGTTGTTGAGATAGTCTGCAACCCACTCGAAGGTATCGACAGCCGAACCCATCGCGATGACGATTCTGTCAGCATCCGGGGCTCCGACATAGTCAAAGAGCTTGTAGGCTCTACCGGTCAGCTTGGCAACCTTGTCCATATACTCCTGAACGATCTCAGGAACAGCATCATAGTACTTGTTTACCGTCTCTCTTCCCTGGAAGTATACATCTTCATTCTGGGCAGCGACCTTGAGGACAGGCTTGTCCGGTCTCATCGCTCTCTCTCTGAAGCGTTCGATGTACTCAGGCTCGATGAGAGTCTTCATATCATCATAGGAGATCTCTTCAACCTTGCTCACCTCGTGAGAGGTTCTGAAACCGTCGAAGAAGGAGAGGAAAGGAACCTGAGACTTCAGGGTGGCAAGATGAGCGACAAGCGCCATATCCATGGTCTCCTGGATGCTGTTTGCGGCGGTCATTGCGAACCCCGTGTTCCGGCAGGACATGACGTCACTGTGGTCCCCGAAGATCGAGAGGGACTGAGCGGCAAGTGAACGGGCTGAAACATGGAATACGGTAGGGATCATCTCTCCGGCAATCTTGTGCATGTTCGGGATCATCAGCAACAGGCCCTGGCTTGCAGTGAAGGTAGTCGTCAAAGCGCCACCGGACAGTGCACCATGCACAGCTCCTGCAGCACCGGCTTCGGACTGCATCTCAGTGATATCTACTTTTTCACCGAACAGGTTCTTTCTTCCGACACTTGACCATGAATCGGAATATTCGCCCATTGGAGAAGATGGTGTGATGGGATAGATCGCAGCTACGTCACTGAACGCATACGCTACGTGCGCTGCCGCACTATTCCCGTCAATAGTAACCATGTTTTTGTTACTCATAAGAACGCTCCATTGTAAAATATTTTCGATGTGAACATGTTCATGTCCACGAAATTGAAGTCACACAACACAACCCTGTTATACAACAGGGCGCAGACACATACACTATACAACAATACAGGGGTGGATGCAACCTGAGAGGATGACACAGACCTGTTTTCCTCAAAGAAATAGCTGTGAAAAAGACACTACCATTACTACCTGAATACTCTCAATTTAGGATCTTTCAGACCGGAAGCATCCATGGCGTACACTGCCCCGGATCTCGTGTAAAACTGCCGTATACAATTGTCCCGAAGCAATAAAAACGCGGGCTCTCCCCGGGGGAAGTCAGCACCGCGCTCACGTATTTCAGGACTGAACGGTCAGCATTCGCTGTGTCCGCAGGAGAAACATTTCTTGCACCCTTCGATATTGACGAAGGTGACATTTCCGCAGACGGGACAGATATCGGGAGCCACATGGCTGCTTACATTCTGCTCGAGATTGAGAGCAAACTGCTTTGCCTCCTCCCGTACATCCTCCTCATCGGGAAGTGCCGGGTAGCTGTGCTGCTCCTCAACCTCTCCCATATGCTCTTCAAGCACCTGTGCAACAGCATCGGGAAGACTCATCACCCGGTTCTTACCGAAACCGAGAGGACGACCCGATCCGATTCCGCGCAGCTGAGCTATCACGGCACGGGCTCTGTCGAGGGGTGACAGCGGGGAGGGCATCCTCAGGATCAGAGAAACGAGACGGCCGAGCCCTTCCGCATCGGCGGAGACATCAGAACCAACCTTCGCCACGTTGATGAAGACTTCGAACGGTTCGTTGATGTGTTCACCCTCGCTGTTGACCGTGATATAGGCAGTCCCGATGGGAGTGGCCTTCCGGTAGGTCGTTCCGTGGAGAACAGTCGAGCGCACACGGCTCTTCGGCTGCTGGAGGGTGATCAATGGTTTCTCCTCAGCCTTCTCCTCCTCCTTCTCGCTCTTGGCAATGAGGACCTGAGTGTCACGGGACCCGTCACGGTAGGTAGTACCACCCTTGCAGCCGGTATCATACAACAGTTCATACAGCTTGGCTGTCTGTTCCACTGTATACTCTCTGGGAGTGTTTCCCGTCTTACTGATGGAAGAGTCGACCCAGCGCTGGATAGCTGCCTGTACATGAACGTGTCCTTCGGGGGAAAGATCCATGGCAGATACGAAGAAGCCAGGCTTCTTCTTTCCGGGGTTTGCCTTCACCCACTCATCATAGATTCCTACTCTCTCAATATTACTGCCCATACGCCCGACACGTTCCCATTCCCAGAAGTAGTAGGGTTCGATACCGGTACTGGTTCCAACCATGGTACCGGTGGTACCGGTCGGAGCCTGGGTGAGGAGCGTGACGTTACGCATACCCTTCTCTCTGATCAGCTGCCTCACATCCTCGGGCATCTGCTTCATGAAACCGCTTTCGAGGAACTTTTCTGCATCGAAGAAGGGGAAAGAACCCTTTTCCTCGGCAAGCTCAGCGCTCTCCCTGTATGCCTCGACACAGATGAACCTGTACAGCTCATCGATGAATTCAAGGGACTCTTCACTTCCGTAGGCAAGCTCCATCCTGATCAGAAGGTCAGCCAGTCCCATGGTTCCAAGACCGACTCTCCTCTCACCTTTCTGCTGGTCCTCATTCTCCTTGTAGAAATAGGGAGTGTCATCAATGACGTTGTCGAGGAAACGGATCGCGGTACGGACGGTGCGCCCCAGGTCATCCCACAACACATTCCCGTTTTCTGCGAACCTGCTGAGATTGATTGAACCGAGGTTACAGACTCCCCAGGGAGGAAGCCCCTGCTCTCCACACGGATTGGTGCACTGGATACTGCTGTAATAGTAGCTGTTGGACATCTTGTTGTAGCGGTCAACGAAGAATACCCCCGGCTCGGCCGAAGCCCATGCGCTTTCGATGATTGCATTCCATACATCACGGGCCCGGTGGGTCTGGTAGGGAATCACCTTCTTCCCTTCTCTTAGCCATTTCTCCATATCTCCATCCCAGCTGTCGTTGTAGGTGGGATCCGAGGTATCTGGGAAATAGGTCTTCCACTCGCCGTCCTGCTTAACCGCATCCATGAAATCGTCGGTGATACCGACACTGATGTTGGCATTGACAATCTTGTCCATCTCCCGCTTACTCGAGATGAAATCGAGAATGTCGGGGTGCCAGATATTCAGAATGAGCATGAGCGCACCTCTGCGGCTGCCGCCCTGCTCGATCAGTCCAGTCACGAAGGAGAACAGTGCACCCCAGGAGACTGAACCGCTTGACCGGCCGTTGACTCCCTTGACGTAGGCATGCTTGGGCCTGAGGGAAGAGAGGTTCATCCCGACACCGCCCCCACGGCTCATGATCTCGGTCATCTGACCAAGACTTGTGATGATCCCTCCCCGGGAATCCGACGGACTCGGGATTACGTAACAGTTGAAGTAGGTGAGGTTCTGATCTGTGCCGGCTCCGGTCAGTATCCTTCCGGCGGGTACGAACTTCCAGTCCTCGAGGATCCAGTTGAACTCCTTCTCCCAGTGAGCTCTCTTGCTCTTCTCCTCCTGCTGGCTCATCCCTCTGGCAACACGTTCAAGCATCTGTGACGGATCGGTCTCGATAGGTTTATCCACGTGGTCACGGGTGGCCTGAAGCTCAGTACCATCTTCCAGACGAACGGTGATCTGGTCCCGGGCAATCCCGCTGACACGCCCGATCTCCCTCTGTCCTGTCTGTGGATTGCTGACCGCTACCACGAGATCACCTACCGCCAGAGTCTCTTTCTTTCCATCCTTCTGTGCATATCTATCGAGAAAAATCTTTCGCCCCAGAGGCGAGAGTGCATTGACCGAGTGTGCCACAAATAAACCCCCTACATTGAGTTGTCCGCAGGACTGCGGACAACTCAACAGTATCACATGAAGTTTTTCTGTGCAACAGAAATCAGAAAATTATACTATTGGTGGTGTAAGATGTAAACAACAACACCACATATAGCGTTATTGAGAATATACCGTTTCATAGACGACTGTACCGTCTCGTGCGGTTTCAATTCATATATTCACACACAGCAAATAATAATTTCACCAGTTCTCCGTAGTCAAAAAGGGAGCAGATTCCATAGTGACTATGGGCATAGCGTACCGGAACACCAAGCACGATGGAGGGGATACCCTTCCCTCCGAGTGCGATACGGGCGGCATCTGTTCCGCCACCTTTCCTGACGCTCTTCTGTATCGTGATACCTTCCGCTTCACGTACGGCCTCGATAAGGGAGAGCAGATGAGAAGAGGCGATATGAGTCGGATCATAGATCCTCACATGTGCACCATGACCAAGGGCAGTCTGAGGACGCTGAGCTCCCTGGGGGACATCATCCGCCGGTGCACCTTCCACGATGAAGGCCGCTCCCGCCTCCACATAGGTCGAAAGGACACTCGCACCCCTCGCTCCCACCTCCTCCTGGACACTGAAGACAAGCTTCACCGTGGGGCCGACAGGCTGCTCAACCAGACGCCGGCCAAGTTCTATCAGAGAGGCAACACCTATCCTGTCATCGAGAGCCTTCGAGATAACCGTTCCGCTCGCCTGGCGGTAGGAAAAGCGTCCCACGGGAATGATCAGGGCTCCCACTTCGATACCGAGAAGATTGTTCACCTCTTCAGACGACGAGGCACCGACATCGACATACAGCTCTTCGATCGAGGGAAGATGCAATTCGCTCCCTTTTGGGAGGAAGTGAGGAGAGATAAGTCCGAAGACTCCTCTCACAGCGCCCCCTTCACGGGTGATCACATCCACCTCGGTTGAAGAGAGTGTCGCCGGGTTCCACCCGCCGATCGGCTGCACCCGAAGGAAGCCCCTGTCTGTGATATCACTGACAAGGAAGCCTATCTCATCCATATGAGCGGCAAACAGCAGTGACGACGCTGAGGGATCAGTTCCGCAGATCGTACACACAAGATTGCCGATCCCATCCTGTGTGATATCTCCTATGCCGGCCAGAGCTTCCCGTATATAGGATGCTACGGCATCTTCATGCCCTGATATACCTTCCAGGAGGGTAAGATCCCGGATCAATGATAAAGAATCTGTTTTCATACCTGTATACTAGAGAACCCGGGCATCATAGGCAATATGGAACCGGCCCCTGAATCGCTTCAGGGGCCGGAAAGGAACGTTCTATACCAATCGGTTAATATCCGAAGTCAAGCATAGCATCAGCAACCTTCTTGAAGCCTGCGATATTCGCACCCTTCACATAGTTGATATATCCGCTATCCTGAGTACCGTACTTCACACACGCGCTGTGGATATTCTGCATGATCGCCTGCAGTTTCTCATCCACCTCAGATTCAGTCCAGCTCAATTTCATGGAGTTCTGGCTCATCTCGAGCCCGCTCACTGCTACACCACCGGCATTCGCCGCCTTCCCCGGTGCGAAAGATACGTTCTTGTCTACAAGATAGTTCACTGCATCCGCGGTACAACCCATGTTCGAGGTTTCAACAACATACTTCACACCATTGCCAACCAGTTTCTGTGCATCCTCAAGAGAGAGTTCATTCTGAATCGCACAGGGGAACGCCATATCAACAGGCACTTCCCAAGGCTTCTTCCCTGCAACGAACGTTGCATTGAACTTCTTCGCATAGGGAGCCACAACGTCATTATTACTGCTTCTCAGCTCCAGCATGTAGGCCCACTTCTCAGGAGTCCCGATACCCTCTTCGTCTACGATATACCCGTCAGGACCACTGATGGTGACGACCTTCGCACCGAGCTGAGAGGCTTTCATCGCTACACCCCAGGCGACATTACCGAAACCACTTACTGAGATTCTCTTTCCTTCCAGAGTATCGCCGACCGCCTTCACCATTTCATTGGCGAAGTATATGGAACCGAATCCGGTCGCCTCCGGGCGGATAAGTGAACCACCCCAGCTCCGACCTTTACCGGTGAGTACGCCGGTATTCTCGTCCTTCAGACGCTTGTACTGACCGTACAGATATCCGATCTCACGAGCTCCGACACCGATATCTCCTGCGGGAACGTCGGTATTCGGTCCGATGTACTTATGAAGTTCAGTCATGAATGAACGACAGAATCTCAGGATCTCCGAATCACTCTTCCCTCGGGGATTGAAGTCTGAGCCGCCCTTACCGCCACCCATGGGGAGAGTTGTGAGCGAGTTCTTGAAGGTCTGTTCGAAGCCGAGGAATTTCAGAGAACCGAGTGTAACACTCGAGTGGAAACGAAGTCCTCCTTTGTAAGGGCCGAGGGCATTGTTGAACTGGACGCGATAGCCCCTGTTCACCTGCACATCTCCATTGTCATCCTCCCACTCAACTTTGAACGTGAAGATTCTGTCGGGTTCCGTAATCCGTTCGAGAATCTTGCCGTGCACGTAGGCGGGGTTGTCGTTCACGATATCTATGATCGATTCGATCACTTCCCGGGCAGCCTGGATAAATTCCGGTTCCGCGGGGTTTTTTCTTTCAAGTTCAGCCATGAATGAATCGAGTCTATACATGCTGGTCCTCCTTATCGCCCGAGTGTCAGCACTCAGGATATCTGCATCGTATATTCTTATAGTTTCCATGTCAAGATACTATTTACAATATCATAAAAATATTTATCTTAATTTTCTTTTTATTTATTTATATTCAATTAATTTTGACTTATATATCATTTCACTTGATGCCATTTTTAGGTTTTAATCACATTCGAAGAACAGGATCCGGCAGTGAAGCGGGGTGTAATCAGCATAAACAGGTATTGAAGGACCGTGAAGGTGTGGTACCATAGTGATTACCATGAGAAAAGTACTGAATTCGAGGGAAGCCTTCGGCGATCTGATGCAGCTGCATATCTACAAGGTCATTCTCATCTGCAGTGATTACGACCAGTTTCTGATCGAAGAAGACGGGAGAGTGGAAGAAGAGCTCTTCAGAGAATACACGCAGCTGGGCCTTTCCACGCCTCCAAAGATAACGTTTGCCCATAAGAGAGAGGAGGTGTTCAACCTTCTGGGATCAAACTCTTTCGACCTCCTGGTAACCATGCTTGATCTGAGAGACACGAGTGTGTCGGAGCTGGCCAAGGATGTGAAAGACGAATACCCCAACCTTCCTATCGTCGCCCTCTCCCCGTCACCCGCACACCGGGTGAGTGTATCGCTGAAGAAAAAATCGATCGAGGGGATTGATGCGCTGTACTACTGGCAGGGTAATGCGAATATTTTTCTTGCCATCATCAAGAATCTAGAAGACAAGATGAATGCCTACCATGATGCACACTCCACAGCTGAGGTGCCTGTCATCATCCTTGTGGAGAACTCCGTACGGTTCTACTCATCCTACCTCCCCCTCCTCTACACCGCAATCATCCAGCAGACACGAAACGCGATGAGTGAGGGACTCAACACCTGGGCGACTGCTCTGCGGATGCGGGGACGTCCGAAGATCCTCCTTGCCCAGAACTACGAAGAGGCGATGGATCTCTATAACGCCTTCAAGGAACACCTCCTCGGAGTCATTACCGATATAGCGTTCGATCGGGAAGGAGAGAATGACAATGAGGCGGGATTCCGCTTTGCCCGCCATCTGAGAAGTGAGAACGAAGACCTTCCGATCCTCCTCCAATCGACACGGGAAGAAAACAGATACCAGATGAATATCGAGAAGGCTCGTTTCATCTGGAAGCTGAGCCCGACCCTCCTGGGAGACCTGAAGCATTATGTCTTCGAGAACTACGGTTTCGGACCCTTCATCTACCGGGACATCCACACGAACAAGGAGATCGCACGGGCGAACAACCTCAGGGAACTGCAGCAGACACTCGCCAGAGTCCCGATAGAGACCTTCATCCACCACTCGAACCGGAATGACTTCTCTCTCTGGCTCAAGGCCAGAAGCCTGTATGCACTGGCTAATGTCTTCAGACCCTATTCGGTCAAGGACTTCAGGCAGCCCGAAGAGCTCAGGAACAGACTCGTACAGATCATACGGGAGTACCGGGTGAACAGAGGAAAGGGGCAGATTGCTCTGTTCAACAGGAACAGCTTCGATGAAAGTTCGTTCTTCAGCCGTATCGGATCGGGGTCACTGGGGGGCAAGGGCCGCGGTCTGGCTTTCATAGATTACCAGTTGAGGAACTCAAAGATCATCGAGACCTACGACATGATGTACCTTTCGATTCCACGGACCATCGTCATAGCGACCGACCTGTTCACCCAGTTCATTGAGAACAACAATCTTCAGGACATCATCTCGGCAAACCTCCCTGATGAGACCCTCAGACGCATCTTCCTCAGCAAGGAACTTCCCGACGAACTCACACAGGACCTGAAGTCGATCCTCCGTTTCCTCACCGTACCGCTTGCGGTCCGCTCCTCGAGTATGCTTGAAGACTCACACTACCAACCGTTTGCCGGCGTATACGAGACAGTGATGGTTCCCAACACGGGCAGTGAGGAACAACGATTGAAGGACCTTTCGAGCGCGATCATCTGCGTCTATGCATCGACCTACTACACCCGTAGCAAAGAGTATCTCAGAGCGACAAGCCACATGGTCGAGGAAGAACGCATGGCCGTCATCATACAGCAGGTGATCGGAAGCAGATACGGTGATTACTGGTACCCTTCCTTCTCCGGAGTGGCACGAAGTCTCAACTTCTACCCGGTGGGGAAAGAGAAAGCGGAAGATGGAGTGGGAATGCTCTCCTTCGGGTTCGGAAAGATGATTGTCGACAACGGGACGGCACTCAGGTTTTCACCCGCCTACCCCAAGCGGAACATGCAGTTCCTCGGCGGCGGAGAAGCCTCCTCCCAGACGACCTTCTTTGCTCTCGACGGGAGCGCTCCGTTTCAGCCGCAGGGCAACCCCGAAAACCTCGTTGAGCTGAAACTTGAGGAGGCACAGAAGCATCCGCTCTCCCTCAGACATGTAGCCAGCACCTACGATGCGGCAACGGGTCTTCTCACGGAACAACAGAGTGCCGAGGGACAGAAAGTCATCACGTTCAACAGCATTCTGAAGTACAACACCTTCCCTATTGCATCAATCGTGAAAGACCTGCTCGTGTTCGGAGAGAAGGTGATGGGAACCCCTATCGAAATTGAATTCGCCTGTAATCTGAACAGAACCGAAAATAAGATTCCCGAATTCTCTCTCCTTCAGATCCGTCCGATCGTGACCGGCCTTGAGGCAGAAGCCCTTGAAATAACCAGAAAAGAACAGGAAGAGGCCATCGTTCTGTCGCACCATGTGATGGGTAACGGACATAACGACCAGATCCGGGATATCATATACATCAACCCGGATACCTTTGACCCTGCAAAGACCCACGATATGGCCAGGCAGATTGATGCCATCAATACTGCGTTCATGGACGAGGAGAAAGAGTACATCCTCATCGTTGCCGGCCGCCTCGGCTCCAGTGACCCGTGGCTCGGCATACCGGTCGTCTGGTCCCAGATATCGGCGGCAGGAGTGATAGTAGAGACCTCTCTCCCGGGCTTTTTCGTGGAACCCTCCCAGGGCACTCACTTCTTCCAGAACATCACAAGCCTGGGAACGATCTACTTTTCCGTCAGCCCTTCGTACAAAGACGGAATACTGAGCTTTGAAAAACTGCAGGAGTTCGAGACAGTCACTCGGAAAGACCACTTCATGCATGTAAGAAGCGATCAGCCGTTTATCGTGAAAGCTGACGGAAGGAACCGCCTGGGAGTGATCTGTCCCGGAGGGGGAGCGGGAACGGGATCCGGGACCTGAGGTCCTTCCTGTTCACCAGCCCGCCATAAGCAGGCCTGTTAACGGCAATAGACCTGAATCACGGCATCCTCGGTATCAATATCAATGCTCATCTGTTCGAGGATCACCATCAGTTCTTTGATATTCTCGGGGTTGATCGTACTGAGATCGAGAGACATTCCGCTCTGCTTCATCGAAGTGTTGATCTTTTCCTGAGCATCCTTCGGAATCAGACCGAAGATGTTGAGGCCCGTCTGAAGCAGGGCAAGAGGGACCTTCACCGAAACCCGGTCACTCCCCCTTCCCTCCTTCGGCTCAACCTGTACATAGAGAAACTTATCAGTCAGGATTTCCGAAATCCGAGAGGTGGAAACCATGTCGCCTCCACCCGACGTCTTCTGAGGACTGACCTCCAGGGCCTTGAGAAGCTTCTCCGCCTCTTCAGCAGTGATCTTCCCCTCAGAGAGCATATTCAGTATTCGTATTCTGTCTTCGGCCATCTGTGACCTCCTTCTATTCTATCGGATATACATCGATATCTCACTGTTCTCATGGTGAATGTCAATCTCGGTGCCCGTCATCGCACCGATCAGAGTCGGAAGTGATACGATGAGATGCAGCACCATCCGGACTTCCCCGGAACTGTTTCTGGCAAGGTAGAGGAAGGGTACCGCGATGAGCACCAGCAGGATAACCGGAAGCAGGAGCATGTACACAAGAATCAGCGGTATCCAGAGCCTGAAAGAATGGCGTTCATCTCTGAACCGTATCCAGAAGATCATCGGAAGGCTCATAGTATCTCCTTCAGGGCTTCATCAGCACTGATCTCACCCCTCTCCAGCCGGTCAAGCACCGAAGAGACCAAATCTCTCACGTCAACTTTGATACCTACGATCTCAAGATGTCCGGCGATCGCATTGAGCCGGTTCTTCACCGTCGGGTAACTGATAGAAAAAATCGACTCCATCTGCTTGATGGATCCGTGCGTTTTGACAAAGGCAGAGACGAAAAGCTGGTCTTCCACGGTCAGCTGTGCAAGGGGCGGGATCTCGAACGAGCCTGAGATCTCGATGTCATCCTCGGGAATGTATACCTTTCGGATAAGGAATTTCTTCCCTCCGATAAGATCACTCAATTTCTTCCAGCTCTGCTTCATTCTGTGCTCCACATGTTCAACATACTTAATAAAATCAATTTTGTCAAACTTATTATTAATTTTTTTAATATATTTATCTCATTATATTAATTTTATATGTTTTACAAACTTTCATGCAAGCAGCCTCGGAAGAAGATGAGATGAATGTACGCACACAGAGAAAGGGTCCCACACCGGATGTCCGTACAGAGAGTATGGACCCGGTCATCTGCAGTCGGAGACAGGAGCGATAATCATCTCAGGGGAAGACAGCGGATATGCCGGCAGCACAGGAAACACGGGGAGGAAAGATCCTATCAAGAATTACTGAAAGATACAGAAGGCGGGACGTACAGCTCAGCTGTTTTCAGACCATAGGCCGCGGCAGGCTCTCAATCACAGCTTATCGCTGTGAGACGAAATAATCCCATACGGGATCCTTCGGTGGAAGTGCCGTGATCACCACAGGTTCATTCTTCACCGGATGGATAAACTCAATCCGATGTGCATGCAGATGTATCGAGCCGTCCCTGTTCGTGCGCGCCGAACCGTATTTGATATCACCTTTGATGTGAGAACCCATAGCACTGAGCTGGGCGCGTATCTGATGGTGGCGTCCCGTGAGCAGCTCGATCTCCAGCAGATAGTAGCTCTTCGAGGCTCCTGAGATGGTAAGACGCAGCCGTGCCTCCTTGCTGTTTTTACGGGCACTTGCATAGGCGAACGATTTGTTCTTCTTCTCATCACGGACCAGATGGTGAATGATGAGAGGATTGGTGAACTGAGGCAGCCGGTCGACAACGGCCCAGTACCACTTCTTCACACCATCTCCCTGTTTGAACAGTGCACTCATTCTGCTGAGAGCCTTCTCTGTTTTTGCAAAGACAACGATACCGCTGGTCGGACGGTCAAGACGGTGAGGAATACCGAGAAAGACATTCCCCGGTTTCCTGTAGGTAACCCTTAGGTACTCCTTCACGACATCAGCCAGGGTCGTATCCCCGCTCTTATCCTTCTGGACCAGTTCTCCGGGAAGCTTGTTGATGATAATGAGATGGTTGTCTTCGTACAGGATTCTGCGCTTCACATCATTCATCCCGATCTCCTTCATCTCCAATGTCGTCGTACGGCTCATCGTACGGATCGATACCGGCAAACAGATCGTCTTCCTTTTCGAGAGACTTCGGGTCTCTCTCATGCTTGATCCTCAGCGTCTGAGCCTCTTTTGTGGTGAGCCTGACGCCGTTCGCCTTGACCCCTTTCACCAGGAAGCGGGAGAAGTAGGTTCTGTCCTCAAGAGTCTTATATCCCTTCCCCTTCTTGTACTGGATCGTAATACGGGCATCATCGAAGACTGACAGCGTATAGAGCTTGAATTTGCCTTCGGGGATGAGGGAATAGGTCTTGTTAATAATGAACTGAGTGATACGGCAGCGTTTGATGAACAGGTACTTGAGGGCTGTCTCCTGATAGATTACCGTGAACACGGTGTTTTCGAGCACGTCCTTGTCAGCAAGCCCGCAGTAACGCATCTGTTTTCCCACAAATAGTTTATCAGGAGCATCACAGACGTAGTAGGCACCATCCTTCTGGATGATGAGAACGCGGTCGAAGGGACTGACCATCAGCTGTTCCACACCTTTTTTCACCTCATACCCGAGATATCCGGTCGAGGCATCGTACTTCAGCGAAAGGTTCCGCTGTGCTGCTTCTCTCACATCGACCTTCTCGAACGAACCTATCGTGCTCCGACGGAGTGAAGAGGTCACAACGGGGTCTCGCTTCAGCTCTGTCAGAAAATCAAGGGCATAGCGGGTGAGATGGTTCAGGTGATAGCGGATCTCCTTGAGCCGACCATTGATCGCCTTGATCTCATCCTGATTCTTCCTGATATCGAACAGACTTATCCGCCGGATGGGAATCTTCAGAAGGCGATCCACATCATCATCGTTCACCGGGCGGTTCAATCGGTCCAGGAACGGTTCGAACCCGCTCTTAACGGCTTCACTGACACCCTGACTCGTCTTCTCTTCCTCTATCCGCTTGTAGATTCTCTCTTCGATGAAGATGCGTTCGATCGTGCGGTTGAACAGGGCTTCGGTAAGCTCCTGCTGCTCCTGCTCAAGTTCCCTCTTCAGGATATCGACGAGACTTGTTGCACCATACTGCACGATTTCTGTGACCGACATCACTTTCGGCATGTTGTCGACAATGACAAGCGGGTTGACACTGATTGACTGTTCACAGACGGTGAAGGCGTACAGGGCATCTACCACGTCCTCGGTGTATGTGTTTCGGGCCAGGGTGATCTCAATGTTCACCGAGTCGGTGGTATAGTCGTTAATGCTGGATATCTTGATCTTTCCCTTCCTCGCAGCATCTTCCACAGACTTTATCATCCGCTCAGTAGTGATCGAGAACGGCAGCTCCTCAATAATGATCTTCTTCGAGTCCTTTGTGTTCAGTTTTGCACGAGCAAGGATCTTGCCCCGTCCGTCATCATAGGCAGAGACATCAATAATCCCCCCGGAGACGAAATCGGGATAGAGGGAGAAGCTTTCCCCCTTCAGGGAGGCCTCCATGGCGTCGATCACCTCCCCGATATTATGAGGAAGAATCTTCGTCGACATCCCTACCGCAATACCTTCGGTACCCTGGATGATTACCACGGGAAGCTTTGCAGGGAAGGCCTCCGGCTCCTTGTTCCTTCCATCATATGAATCGAGGAAGGTGGTGAGTTTCGGGTTGTACAGGATCTTCTTCGCGAAGGCGAGAAGACGGCACTCAATATATCGTGCAGCAGCTGCAGGATCACCGGTGAGAACATTTCCGAAGTTTCCCTGACGGTCTATGAACAGGTTGTTGTTGGCAAGGTTCACCAGTGCATCACCGATCGAAGCATCCCCGTGGGGATGGTATTTCATACAGTGACCGACGACATTGGCGACCTTGTGAAATTTTCCGTCATCCATTTCGAACAGAGAGTGCAGGATTCTCCTCTGAACAGGCTTCAGTCCGTCAGCTATATCCGGTATCGCCCTCTCACGGATGACGTAGGAGGCGTACTCGAGATAGTTTTCCTTGAACATTGATTCCGCGTGACTCATCAGATCAGATTCTCCATAATGAAATCGCGTCGCACAGGGGTGTTCTCACCCATGTAGAACTTGAGTGTCCGATGCATCTCATTCGAGGTGGAAACCGAGACGGGAAGCAGCCTGATATCATCTCCGATGAACGCTCTGAATTCACTGGGATTGATCTCACCGAGACCTTTGAATCGGGTGATCTCCGCAGCGCGGATCTTCTTGAGTGCCTCATTTTTCTCGTACTCGTTGTAGCAGTAGACAGTCTCCTTCTTGTTTCTCACCCGAAACAGAGGAGTCTCAAGCACGTACAGATGTCCCGAAAGGACGAGGTCCTCGAAGTAGGTGAGAAAATAGGTCATGAGAAGGTTCCTGATATGGAAACCGTCGGTATCGGCATCGGTCGCGATGACGACCTTATCGTATCGGAGATTATCGATACCATTCTCTATTCCAAGAGCAATCATCAGATTGTAGAGCTCTTCGTTCTTGTACAGGTCCCCCCATTTCTTATCGAAGGTGTTGAGAACCTTTCCGCGAAGTGCGAAAATCGCCTGCGTATACACATCTCGCACGCTCGTCATACTTCCGGCGGCAGAGTCCCCTTCTGTGATGAAGATCATCGTGTTCTCACCCTTCGCACCATGCTGGTTGAGATGATACTTGCAGTCCTTGAGCTTGGGAATATTGATCGAAACCTTCCGCGCAGCCTCCTTGGCAGCTCCCTTCACCTTGGCAAGTTCCTTCCTCAGACGTTCGTTGTTTGCGATTTTGTCGCTGAGCAGCTGAGCCTCATCGCTGTGCTTCAGCAGGAAATCGACCACCTGTTCCTTCACCTCAGTCACTATCCAGGTACGAACGTCGCTGTTTCCCAGCTTGTTCTTCGTCTGCGATTCGAAGACCGGATCCTGGAGTTTTATGCTGATGGCACCGATAAGACCGTCCCTCACATCGCTGGCGGCATAGGACTTCTTGAAGAACTCGTTCACGCCTCTGAGCACTCCCTCCTTGAAGGCGGAGAGGTGAGTCCCTCCGTCGCTGGTGTGCTGTCCGTTCACATAGCTGAAGTAGTTCTCCCCGTAGTTGTTCGTATGAGTGAAGGCAAACTCCATACCGCTGCTGCGATAGTAGATGATCGGATAGATATTCTCGGTCCCGACCTGCTTATTCAGAAGATCAAGCAGACCGTTGCGGGAAGAGAACCGTTTTTTGTTGAATTCAAGGGTGAGGCCCGTGTTCAGGTAAGCGTAGTTCCAGAGCCGTTCCTCTATGAAGGCAGTCTCAAAGGAGTATTCCCTGAAGATCTCCGGCGCATGATCGGGAATGAATTCGATGAGAGTCCCGTTCTCCTCCTGAGTCATTCCGCTGTCAGTGGAGACGATCTTGCCCCGCTCGAAAATCGCCTCGAAGTAGCGGCCATCCCGGTGTGAGACAACCTTGAAATAGCTCGAAAGAGCATTGACTGCCTTGGTACCGACACCGTTGAGTCCAACTGAGAACTGAAACACGTCAGTGTTGAACTTCCCTCCGGTATTGATCAGGGAGACACAGTCTATCACCTTACCGAGCGGGATACCTCTGCCGTAATCACGTACACGCACCAGGTCCCCCTCAAGAAAGATCTGGATTTTGTTACCTGCGTCCATGATGAACTCATCAACACTGTTGTCGATCACTTCCTTGAGGAGGATGTAGATTCCGTCTTCGAACTGGGTACCGTCGCCAAGCCTTCCGATATACATTCCAGGACGCAGGCGAATATGCTCCAGAGCGCTCAACGACTGAATTTTACTCTCATCGTAGTCCTGTCGACTACCCGGGGTCTTTTTCTCTGCCATATGCCGTCATTATAAACGGATTCGAGGATTTTTAATAGTATCCCTACCCAAATAAGGAGCGTGAACCGGCACATCGCTCATCGACATTTTGCAGGTATCTTTCCATGTCGAACTTGCGCTTCAAGCCCCTGTCATTCATGTAGCGGATCTGGCCGAAGACCTCCCGCTCGCCCCACGGGCGGTCATGTTTGCCGAAACACCAGGCGACACCGGCATATCCGTTCGGATCGCGTCCATCCAGCTGATATCTGTTGTTCAGTCTCAATGCGCGGTCAAAAGCCTCTGCCGGTGTCACAGACCACTCCAGGATCTTCTTTCCCCAATACATCCTCATGTAGTTATGCATGGTCCCGGTCACTCTCAACTCTTTCTGGGCCGCATTCCAGTACGTATCATGAGTCCTTCCCTCCTCGAGCTCGGGAAATGAGTAGAGGTACTGCCGTGTATCATTCTGATGAACGGACAGAGTCCGCTGTGCCCATTCCGGCAGACCCGCATACGAGTCATAAAGAGGATTATAGTAAACAAAATTGAAGGCCAGATGGCGGCGGACAACGAGCTGTTCGATGAATTCAGCGTTCGAGGGAGTGTCAGCCTCCCGCACCTCGCGATAGATCTCTACCGGGGAGATGAATCCATAGTGAAGATAGGGAGAAAGAGAGGAGGAACCGTCACGGGCAGGATCGCCGCTGTGGGTACTGTATCCGTCGAGACGATGTTCGATAAAGTCCAGAAGCTGCTTTCTTGCCTGGCTGTAGCCGCCTTTGAACGAGGGAACCCGATCAACCGATCGGTCAACAGCAGTATGAGCGAGGACCAGCTCAGCCCGTTCTTCCCGGATGTCCTCAAGGGAAAGATCGTCAGTGTACAGGGGACCGTGATACTCCATCTGTGTCTGTGCGCCGTCACCAGCGTAATAGCTGATCATCGGCTCGATCTTCCTTCTCAGTGTATAGGCAGAGTATTCCTCTTTCTGACTGGCGATTTCCACCGGGACGATGAGGTTGGACTCGACCTCATAGAACGGGACTTCAGTGTGTGAAGCAACGAAGGTTCTCCACTGTCTCTCATGACGGACGTAAGCCTTATCAGTGATGATACATGCCGCATCCCGGCCCAGGGAAACAGCACCTTTTTCAGGGGAGATTCCCGCTATCACCATCCTGATCCCTCTCGCCCTCAGCTCTTCATAGAGTTCAAGAACCCCTTCCAGAAGCACATGATAATGGCGGTACGAAGCCTCAGGATACTCATCACTTACGCCAAAATACACAACCAGAGGTAATTTCAGGCGGTCAGCTTCCTGAGCTGCAAATGCGAGGCCATCGTTGTGTGACAAACGGACACACCCCTGCACCCAGTACAGGACGTACTTTCCTCTTTCCCTCTCAAGCCCGTTCAGCAGGCGTATACGGTCCATTTCGATCATAAGCATACCACTCCACAACTATCATCTATGCATCGGTCACAACACGATTATCGGCCCCGGACAGACTTCTTCGGTTCTACTCGGACCGACGGCTGCTGATGGCAGGTTCAACAGAGAAAATCCCGGAAAAAACACATAAAGCACCACCGGGTCATCCGGCTGTTCTGCCTTGCCGGTATACACAACAGGGGACAAGCACACCGTCGGCATACCCATCCCCTGCTCCCTGCGCGAAGGCTTTCGCTTACTCGTCGTTCAGAATATCAGCCACTGTCTCGCAGTACCTTCTGATACGATCACCGAACTGCGCTGAGGGGCGGACCTCACTCTCTTCTCCGGAAAGATGAACAAGACCAGACTCCACCTGCTGGGAAGCAGGAAGGGCATCATCGATCCCCGTGGGGACGTGGATCATGCCGTGTGCCTGAGAGAATCTCACCATCGTGTCGATACAGCAGGCTCCCTGATACAGGTTCCCGCCAGAACTGGTGAAACAGCCGAAGAATTTACCGCTGAGACCCTGCTGATGGCACAGCTCATAGGTAGAATCCATAAAGGTCTTCATCTCTGCACTGACATTCGAGAACATAGTGGGCGAACCGAAAATCACCATCTTCGACTTTTCGAGACTTGAATCGTGTATAATCGGAAGCGAAGATATATCTTCGTAGAAGTCGTTCGCTGCGTCGCTCTTGTTTGCCCAGATGTGAAGGTCTTCATCGGCCACGCGGTACAGACGGGCATCCACACCAAGTTCCTCCAACACCTCTTTCATATGGTTGGCGATAATATATACATTCCCGTTCACACTATGAATCACTATTGCACATCGCTGCATTCAATACCTCCTACAGCCCTTTACAACAAGTGTACTACAAGACACTGCTCAACACCAAGCGGTAAATCGGCCTTCTCTTTCACTGACGAACACATTCGTACCGTAAGCCTCACTGAGAACCGGCTCACGAAGCACGTCCCGCTTCCTTCCATCAGCCAGAATCCTTCCCTCTCTGAGAACGATAACCCGGTCAATAGCAGGAAGGATCAGTGATATATCGTGGGTAACGAGAATCAGAGACTTTCCCTGAACCATGCACGAGGACAACTGGTCGATATAATCCCGTTTTGAAGGGAGATCGAGATTCGCATTCCCTTCATCGAGAAGCATGACTGAGGGATCATGTACCAGGGCACGTGCAAGAAGCACCTTGGCCCGCTCTCCTGCGCTCAGTGTGCTGACAAGCCTGTCCTTCAGAGGAAGGATATGGAACTCTTCAAGTATCTGTGTCACCCTCTGTACCATCCACGGCTGCACCTGATGATGAAAATCGAGCCCGATGGAGCTGAAAAACCCGGACAGGACTACTTCCTGTACGTGGTAATTGGTGGACAGAAGCGACAGGAGCGACTGGGAGACGATTCCCATCCGCTTCTGCAGTTCCATGATATTCCAGGAAGAACGGGAAAAGAGGAGCCGGGCACTCCGTTCCTGATAGACTGGATGGATCTTCTCGCACATCACATCTACCAGGGTCGACTTACCCGCCCCGTTGGCACCGATAATAGCCACACTCTCTTTCTCCCCGACACTCAGGGAGACGTCATCAAGTATCTTCCTTCCCTGTCGCCTGACGTCAATATGTCTGAGTTCAATTACATGGTTCATGGATATGAAGTATAATCGGATAGGAGGAGCTAGGGAACCTCCCTAGCTTCCGTCCTTCCACACCACCCGGCATACGGTTCCGTACCGGGCGGTTCCGAAATTACTTACACCACTCGATGTAATTTCCCATACATATCACTGAAAAAGAGATATCCGTGTGCTCGTAGCACATCCGCACTTAACCACCGTGACACTTTCCAATATCCAGACAGCGCCCAGGTTCCTTGCCTCGCATTGGCTACACTGAGTGCTTCCTCATGTTTTACGCTCTGTTGTCTGAAGAGTCGGTATCTTGACCGGACTCTCCAATTCTCTTTGAGAATCACTGCCCGAATCTTATGTCTAATCCATTGATCAAGCTGTAACAGTCTCTGCCTAGCGTTTGACAGTCGGAAATAATTCACCCATCCTCTCACGAGGTATGCAAGTCGCATCTTCCTGAAGTCGTACGACCATCCGTTGTTCTTGTTCAGAATCTCTTTCAGCTTCATCTTCAGTTTCTTCCAGCTCTGAGGATGGACTTTCAGTTTCATCTCTCCATTACTGTAGAATCCGTAGCCAAGGAATTTTATGTCGTTGGTAATTCTACGAACGACGGTCTTTTCCCTGTTCACTTTCAGCTTCAGTTTCTTCTCAAGAAATTTCATGGTACTCTCCATCACCCGTAAGGCGGCCCTTTCACTCTTACACAGTATCATCATATCATCCGCATACCGAACGAAACGATGACCACGCTTTTCAAGTTCTCTGTCGCTCTCATTGAGCATGATGTTGCTCAACAGCGGTGACAGGGGTCCCCCTGCAGGAACTCCGATGGTCGTTTCCTGTCTGATGCCATCGACCATGACTCCGGCTTTCAGATATTTGTACAGCAGAGATATGACCCGTCCATCCTTGATCGTCTCGCTCACCATTTGCAGTAATCTGCTCTGGGGAACGGTGTCAAAGAATTTCTCCAAGTCCATATCCACCACCCATACATATCCATCTCGGGCATGTTCGATACACTTTTCCAGTGCGTCGTGTGCACTCCTTCCGGGTCTGAAACCGAAGCTCGATTCACTGAATCTCGGTTCATAGATCCTCGTAAGCACCTGCACGATTGCCATCTGGATTCCTCTGTCTATGACAGTCGGAATTCCAAGGTCTCTTGTCTTACCGTTATCTTTGGGTATTTCCACCCTCCGCACCGGCTGTGGCTTGTACGTCCCTTCCAGTAGACTCTGGCGTAACATCGTGTAGTTTTCCTGGAGGTACTGAGTGAGTTCCTCAGCCTTCATTCCGTCTACTCCACCTGCTCCTTTCTTGCCCGCCACTTTCATGAATGCTGTTCGCATATTCTGGAGACTGACAATGTGGTCCAGTGTCTTTATCAGGAGACTCTCTTCTTCACTAGTGATCGTCGGTTGATTTCCTTCCTCTAGGTTCTTCCTCACAGACATAGACGCTGTTTTCCTACCTTCGCCTTCCGGGCTATCCTCAGAAAACAGTCCTTCGAGTTGAAGTTGGCTGTCTTTTTCGTCCTGCTTGGGTACTTCCATTTTCCGGTCCTCCATTCCGGTTCAGTCCTTCCCATCTCTCCACTAGTACGAGCGATGGTACTATGACCTCTGCTGACTTCTCTACATTCGTTGTTACTACGTCGTCATAAGCGATATTGCAGCCTCGTACGCTGTAGAGACCTCCCGAGGTAAGATGCTTATCTTTCCTCCCATGTAGCCACTGAATTTACCGCCTCAGGTTCCGTACAGTGTTGGACTTCGTTCTGTCTTGCAAACTCATCCACCTGAAACCGCCTCATATTCAGTTCGTGTCCCTTGGCTCGGGATTTTGCCTCCGGCTTCCTTCAGATTCCACCTCGCGATGGACACCCTTGCCTTCCGCTAGTGGTAGGCACTGTAACCCCCACAGAGGACTTTCACCTCCTAGATAAGCACCATGCTCGGCGCACAAGTAAAAAGTGGCCGGTTCAAACCATGAACCGGCCATTTCTTTGTGATTACAGCAGGTAATCAGCACTTATGCGAACGAGAACCGTGTCTCATCACGTACCGTGTACATCTCTATCTTGCTCTTTACATCGGTAAGACTCACCAGAACAAGAGCTACTGCAAGGTCAGTCTGTCCCTGCTCCAGAGCTTCTACGATATACTCATACTCGCGAACCTTCTTCTCGAAATCCTCGCCCTGTATCGCCGAGTAGAGAAGCACTTCATCAAGCAGCGGTGCCAGATTCTCATAGATCGCATCCAGAATGATATTGCCGTTACTACGAATCAGGATCTTATGGAACGAAGATTCATAGTTTCGATACATCTCGATTGCAGTTCTTTCTCCCTCAGCAAGATCCTTAAGAATATAATTCATTCTCCTGAGAATCTCGGAGAGATCACGGACCACTTCCTTGCGCCGGGGATTCCTCGAGAACTCCCTCGCAGCAGAGACCTCCACTGTCGTTCGCACATTCACAAGGTCAAGAAGCAGTTTTGTGTCGCTCGAACCGCTCCTGAGAATACTGCTCGTAAGGGATTCGACAAACTGATCGAGATTATTGCATTTCACGCTGGCCCGTCTACCCTGAGATATACTGAGCAGGCCCTTAGCCTCCAGATTCTTGAACGCTTCACGCACCGATCTGCTTGATGCACCGAACGCTTCAGCTATTTCGTTCTGGGCAGGAAGTAACTCCCCCTCACGCAGTTTTTTTGTAAGTATCAGTTCTTCAAGATAATTCGCAATGCGTGCTGATTTGGTCCTGCCACGTAAATCTTTCTGTGATACATGGTCAATGGATTCCAACTTCTAGCCTCCTATTCGATAACTTATGTCAGACATATTATGTGAAATGACACAAGAATACGGGTATTACTCCTATAATGTATACCTTTTTCTCATAAATTGCAAGCTTTCTGGTAGTATTTTTGATTCTAATGACATGAGTTGGATAAAAACAATCAAACTCATGTCACCGGATGAGGTCTGTTATACGTTTGTAGTTTCGAGCTTCCCTCTGAGAGCAGTGAGATTAACGAGGGTCAGTGCAACGGCAAGGTCGGTCTGTCCGTTCTGAAGAGATTCCACGAGATACCGGTGTTCACGGGTACTCTTCTCAAGCTCTACCGAAGTACTTGTAATCTTGTCCATCGTCTGGTAAAGCATCGGAGAGAGGTTCTCATAGATCGCCGTCAGGATGACGTTCTCATTCGAGTCTATGAGGGTTTTGTGGAAGGTAAAATCGTACCCCTGCCAGGCCTTGAAGGCTTCGCTTTCACCTGCCTGAAGGCGGGGCAGGAGAGACTCCATCTTCGTCGTCAGTGTGTCGAGCGCCTTCACAAGAAGGTGTCGGTTGTCGGAGCGGCTCAGCTCTCTTGCTGCAGAGACCTCGACAGTGATCCGTACCTGCATAAGGTCAAGCAGAAGTTTCTTATCAGTATGATGACTCGATATCAGAGCAGAGGAGAGCGAAGCGACGAACTGGTCGAGATTGTTTGTCTTCACCGTTGCGCGCCTTCCCTGACTTATATCAACGAGGCCTTTCGCTTCAAGATGTTTGAAGGCTTCCCGAACAGAACGGGAACTCGCATTGAATTCGTCCGCGAGCTCCTGCTGACTCGGAAGGGGATCACCGGTCATGTACTGTTTCTCGAGTATCCTCTTCTCTATGCGTTCAGCTATCTGAGCTGATTTTGTTTTTTCTTTCCTGTCCACATGCATCCCCTTTATTCAAAATCCTTTTCATAATGACATATAATGGAAGAAAATGGTATCCTTAAAGTATAAAAGGGCGCTATTTTTTACTACGGAACCGCGATCTAATGTCACAAGCTATGCTCAACCGAACTTTTTGCATATTCTTCTCGACAATACACATCCCTGCATTCTATGTCACAGTGCTAGAGACTCCTGAAAAAACCCTGCTAATTTGTTAAAACAAAACGAATCCTGCCCGTCAGAGCTGTATAAAGCACGTTTACGCACAGAGGAAATCGATTCTACAAACTATTGACACAAGTAGCAGGTGCTAGTATATTCAACAGTATGGAAAGACGGAGGATCTTTTACATAATAAAATCGCTTCTCGCACTTGTGTTCACTGTTTCTGCAGGACTGCTGCCTTTGTATGCGGTACTTGCCCCTCCTGCCGAACTGCATCTCAATACAGTTGTTGACCCGGTATCAGAATTCACCTTCACTGAAGATTCTCCGGTAACCATCACACTGGGCACCACCCAGTCCATAGGCTATCACTACAGGAGCAACTTCCTCACAAGTCTGAAGATCGTCAGCGAACACTACAGATCAGGTTCCTTTCATCTAAAGCATACATCATTGAATGAGTATATACCCTACACGCTTACCTTTGACTACGGAGACGGGATTCAGAGGTCCGTGACACAGGACAGCATCGTTCCGCTTCTCGGGTTCACGATACAGGGAGGGTATGATATCTACTCCACACTCAAAATAACTTCCGACAGCGGTGATAACGCCCCTGCAGGGGAGTATTACGATACGATCACCTTCAGCGTGATCGCTCAGTGAAGAACCTGCCGATACGTTTACACAGACGTTTCAGCCGTGTCCTGCCGACGCTCAGCTTCATATCCTGTGCAGCTTTGCGGATGGAGATGTCAGCCCCTTCCGCAGCTTTCAGGTCATCCCACCGTCTGACGATCCACAGGTAGAGATCGCCGTAGGTCTTTCCCGGGAAGTGTTTAAGCAGTGCATCTTCCCGGATCTGTGCATAGATCGGATGATAGATGTTCCGGTACCAGTTTTCCGCAGCTTCTCTGAAGCTCACAAGTGTATCGTTCTCCTCGTTCATATAGTACTTATGAACCATGATGTGGTTGATCAGTTCAGGATACATTCCGGGAGAGGAGAACTTCACGGTATTCAGGTCGAGGAACTCATCGATGTGATACTCAGCGATCACCCGTTTCTTCTCGTACTCAACGACCATCTTCCTCAGGGTGGCTGTGGTCATGCCTGCTTCGAGATAGATCTCGCTGTCAAGCTCGACAACCTCAGCGTCGATGAATTCAACACCCTGCATCTTGGCCACCGATACCCGATGATTCCCGTCACGGACAAAATAGTAGTCTGATAGCTTATATACACTTATCGGCGGAAGCGTGACATGCTTCAGATGGGCATCATCGATGCTCTGCCACCGGCTGCGAAGCATATCCTTCTTGGGGTAGAAGGCAAGGGTGAAATCATGGTAGCGACCTTCACTTCCAATAATCTTCGATACCTCGATCGGGATCACTCCCCTATAGGTCTCGCTCTTGGGTTTGACGAGCTTGGTCACCTCATAGAACGAGAGGAGCGAGGTGTTCTTCCACTGAAGTGCCGTAAGAAGAGACTGCATTCTCGCCTTTGATCTGGCTTTGCTGAAATCTTCGCGGGTCTGAATGTTACTGCGAACCGCCATCGTCATTCTCCTGCAACACATAACTGCTGTATACGTTGATCACCTCGGTATCGAGGAAGCGAGTCTTCCTGTCCCGGTTCATATCTATCAGATGGACATGTCCGTGGAGCAGGTATCTCGGACGAAACCACTTCATAGCCAGCCAAAATACCTTGAACCCCCGATGACAGAGATCCTCTCTGTCTCCCACACCACGGGGAGGCGCGTGTGTCAACAGAATATCGAGAAAGCGCCCGTAACGCAACCTGTTATAGACAAGCCGCGGGACCATTCGTATCAGGCGAGACATCATCTGTGCTTCATTGAACTGATGTTCACCTGAATTGTACTTCATGGATCCGCCAAGACCTGCAATCAGCAGACCTGTACCCCGGTCCCGTATCACCTTCCCTTCGATACAGTCTCCACCGACAGAGAAGGAAAAACCCTGCTCCTGGAAGGACTGGTGAGCAAGATCAATCTCGAAAAACGACTGTCTCCTGAACCTGTGGAGGTGCTTGAGGTCATGATTCCCGAACACGAAGTAAAAGGGTTTGTTCAGAGTCGATATGATGAATTCATAATACTTGAGGGGAAGATCTCCTGCCGAAAGGATCAGATCGACGTCCCCATAGCGGTCTGCGATATTGGGGGAATACACGAGGAGGTCTTTTATGTCTGATATGCAGAGTATCTTCATAGGTTCAGGTAAGCGAGTACCCTCCGTCGATCGTAACGATCTCACCCGTGATGGAGGCCGCTGCCGGTGAGGCAAGATAGACTATCATGGAGGATACCGACTGCACATCCACAAGCGATGAGGTAAGTGAACGCTGACGATATGCGTCTGCAAGAGAGGGATTCTCCTGCATCAAGGCCTCTGAGTAGAGGAGTCCGGGGGCGACGCCATTCACACGGATACCCCGCGGGGAAAGTTCTGCGGCAAGCGAACGGATATAGGCACTGACAGCTCCCTTCGAGGCATCATAGTGGGCTGTCAGGCCGAAACCGGGACGTGCGGCATTCATGCTGCTTACCGCAACAATTGCCCCCTGAGGGGCGCTCATCAGCTGATCCGTCCCTTTCACCAGACGCCAGAACCCTTTGATATTCACATGCATCACCTCATCCCACTGCTTCTCGCTGAGAGAGTTCTGACGTTCAAGAGTAAAAAGCCCTGCATTGTGTATCAGGATGTCAAGAGTGGGAAAGATTGCAGCCACCTCACTGAGTGCGGAATCCACCGAGGATGCACTGAGAAAGTCGAGACGCACTGCATTGCAGTACACATCGTACGACTGGGAGATCGACCGGCACTGCTCCCTCGCCTCCGTTGCCTTTCGCTCATCACGGTAGGTAAACAGGATCTCGACACCTTCTGTGGCAAGGGTATGAACCACGGACATCCCGAGAGTACTCAGGCCACCGCTCACCAACGCCCGTTTTCCGTTGATATTCAGATTCATAGATTCTCCTTTGCAAGGAACGGCCTTACCAGAGGCCGCATCCCCTCGTCAAGAGACGAAAGGAGCGCTTCGTCGGCAAGGGTGAAATCAGCTATATCGAAAGAGGGAACCACGGTGATTGAAAAAAGCGCATACCCTCTGGTCCCGCTGTCGATAACCCTCGTTCCCTGCCAGAGCCCCCCTTCTACGACAGTAACCGCGCGCATGAGACCTTCGGGACCGATCACAGTCTCTGACAGGTTCTGATCGGCATCAAGGGTAATCATCACTGCAGGGTCTCCCTCTAACCATGTCCACACCTCGCATGAGCTGAGGCGATGGAGGGATGAAAAACTCTCTTTCGTGATCAGGTAGTAGATATGGGACACGAGAGGGAGCGAGGACCGGGTGAACAGAGAAGAGATGGAAGAGGTATCCACCGAAGCTCTGCCGGTGTAGGTCCTCCGCACATACCCTCCCTCCCCGTCAAGAGGAGCGAGGTGATACTGTGCTATGATCTTCTCCGTTAGAGGTCCCATGCACCCACTATCTTCCGCACAAGAGCGATGAAGGTGGACTTCACCTTCTCTCCGGTCTCAAGGACCTCCTGGTGATTCAGCGGCTGAGAGAGGATTCCCGCCGCCATATTGGTCATACAGGAGATCCCGAGCACCTTCATACCGGCATGATTGGCCGCAATAACCTCAGGGACCGTCGACATCCCCACCGCATCAGCTCCGCACATGCGTGCGAACCGTACCTCTGCCGGTGTCTCGAAGGAGGGACCGCTGAACAGCTGGTAGATACCCTCCCTCAGAGTTATCCCGATCTCACCGGCGCAGCGGTGCGCCAGTGTCCGGAGCTCCTTGTCGTAGGCCTCGGACATGTCGAAGAAACGCTCTCCAAGCATTGTGAGGTTCTCTCCTCTGAGAGGATTATCACTGATCAGTTTTATATGGTCACTGATCACCATCAGGTCACCCGGATTCCAGGCGACGTTGACACATCCGGCGGCATTGGTGACCAGCAGGTTCTCGATTCCCAGGTGTTTCATCACCTGGACGGGAAAGGCGAGAGTATCCATGGAATGCCCTTCGTAATAGTGGAACCTTCCGTTCATCACCATCACTCTCTTTCCCTCCAGATAGCCGGTGACGAGTTCACCGGCATGACCGACCACCGTGGACGCGGGGAACCCGGGGATATCATGATAGTTCAGCGTGACGGCATTCTCCAGTTCCTGAGCCATCACACCCAGACCGCTGCCGAGTATCATGGCAATGGATACAGGTTCATCTGAAATCCGCTCCCGGATGTACCGGGAAGTATCCTGCACTCGTTGTTCTCTTTCGTTCATCATAGTTCTCCTTGAGTTGTTCTCCTAGAACGGTTCACCAACCGCTTTCGGGGCGGCAGAGCGTTTCGAGAAGGCCACCAGAGCAAGCAGAGTCACCACATACGGGAACACCTTGAAGATAACCGGGGGGATGACGCCGAACTCGGGAATGACCTGAGACACGTTGGCGACAGTCGTCGCTGTTCCGAAGAAAAAGGTTGCTCCCAGGATTCCAAGCGGTTTCCACTGACCGAAGATAAGGGAGGCGAGAGAGAGGAAGCCGAGACCTGCCACCGTTCCGTTGAACTCTCCGCTGTAGGTGACCAGTATGATCGCACCGCCGAGACCGGCCAGAGCCCCCGACATCCCGACTCCGAAATAGCGCATCCTGTACACGTTCACCCCCGCTGATGCTACCGCAGAAGGATGTTCACCGCAGGCTCTCAGACGAAGACCGAAGGAGGTCTTGTACAGGAGGTACCAGCTGAGAGCCCAGATCGCCAGAGCTATCCAGGTAGACCAGTACGCCTGTGTGAAGAAGAAGGTCCCGATTCCGGGGATATCACTGAGAACAGGAATATTCTTTCTCACGATACCGAGCATGATACGTATGTTCCCGCTCCCTGCGATAGTACGTGCAAGGTAAACCGTAAGGGCCCCTGCAAGCATATTGATCGCTGTTCCGCTGATGATCTGGTCTGCCTTGAGGTTGATGGACGCAAAGGCATGCAGCATCGAGAAGACCGCACCGGCAAGGACTCCGGCAAGCAGACCGAGAGGAAGAGCTGCGACTCCGAGAGCCTGTTCGCTCATGTGTATCGTGAGAGCAGAGGCGAAGTAACCGACCAGCATCAGTCCTTCCAGACCGATATTCGTCACTCCGCTCCGCTCGGAATAGAGACCGCCAAGGGCAGTGACGAGAAGGGGTATTGTATAGGCGATGGCATACGGCATGATGAGCTTCATCAGGTGGTTTTCGCTCAACAGAGCCATGACCACGAGAACCCCGAGAATGATAAGGTAGATACCGTACTGTGACAGAAAAGATCGTCGTGTTTCCCTGGTGCTCATGCTTCACCTCCCTTCTGTGCCGCAGCATCCTGTCTGCGTTTTCGATTCCTTCCCACAGTATCCCAGAAACGGCTGAACAGCACACTTGTCGCTGTGAAGTAGATGATCGTTGCTATGATGGTATCTGCTATCTCGGGAGGAACCTCGGTCATCGCATTCATGAAGCCTTTACCCGACTGCAGAAGTCCGAAGAAGAGGGCTGAGAAGAACACTCCGACAGGGCTGCTCGCTCCAAGGAGCGCAACTGCGATCCCGTCGAATCCCATCGAAGGAAGAACACCGATCTGAATATTTCTCGAGTAACCGGTATAGTAGGTCAATCCGGCAAGACCGGCAAGACCGCCTGCGATCATCATGGAGATGATTACATTCCTGTTCACATGAATTCCCGCGTATTCGGCGCAGAACCTGTTTGCACCCACCGCCTTCAGTTCGTACCCGAGTGTCGTCCGGTCAAGAATAAACTTGATCAGGATCACAGCAGCGACTGAAACGAAGATACCGAGGTTGATATATCCTCCGTCGAACAGTTCAGTGAGCCAGGGAGTACGGAGGGACTGTTCGAGAGCGATCGATTTCGATTCCGTCTCCAGTGACGGCCCCTTCAGATACGCCGGCACGTAATAATAGATTGACCAGTAGGCGATCCAGTTCATCATGATCGTAGCAACAACCTCATGCACGTTGAACTTCGCTTTCAGGAAACCGGGGATGACACCCCATACCGCTCCCGCCAGGAAGGCTGCAAGTATGATGACGATCAGATAGAGGCCCCTGGGCAGATAGACGGTGTGAGCGACGATGGTCGCGGCAAGTCCACCGATCAGCATCTGCCCTGCAGCTCCGATATTGAACAGACCGGTACGGAAGGCGAAGGCAACCGACAGACCGACAAGCATCAGAGTCGTTGCAGTGGCTATCGTGTTTCCGATACGTTCTGTCGACATGAGACCGCCGCGGAACAGATAGAAGAATCCCTCAAAAGGATTGCTTCCGATGGCAAGCATCAGAAATCCGCCGGCAATAAGGCCGAGAATCACTGCCGAAAGAGCAATGATGAAGGCGTTGCTTTTCATCCGTTTTTTCATAGAGCTCTCTCCTTCTTCTTCACTCCAGCCATCATGAGACCCACTTCTTCCTCGTTGGTCTCTTTCGTATTCACCACATCGATAAGCTCTCCGCTGTTCATGACAGCAATCCTGTCTGAAAGATTGAAGATCTCATCGAGCTCGAAGGAAACGAGGAGGACACCCTTTCCATTCTCCCGGTGCTCGACCAGGCGCTTGTGAATGTACTCTATGGCACCTACATCGAGCCCTCTCGTCGGCTGAACGGCGATGATAAGATCGGGTTCAAGGATCATCTCACGGCCGACGATGGCCTTCTGCTGATTCCCCCCTGAAAGCTTGCCTGCAAAGGAGAAGATGCCCTCACCGCTCCGAACGTCAAAGGCATCGGCGATCTCCTGCGCATGGGTTTCGATCTTTTCGCGATTCAGGATTCCATGGCGGCTGAAGGGATGACGATAGTACTCCTTCACAACCATATTGTCACTGATGCTGCTTGTCATGATCAGACCACGTTTCTGACGGTCCTCGGGGATATGACCGAGCCCGGCCTCATTCCTCTGACGGATCGTAGCGTTCGTGATATCTATCCCGTTTATGGTTATGGTTCCCGATTCCAGTGTTCGCAGTCCCGTGACAGCTTCCACGAGCTCGCTCTGGCCGTTCCCGTCGACTCCCGCTATACCGACGATCTCACCCCGCTTCACGGTAAGAGAGAAATCCTTCACCGCGGGGAGTTTCTTCACATTGAGTACTTCCAGATGCTCCAGTGTGAGCACAGGCTCCCCTGTCTCCATCGCCTTCTTCGCAACCTTGAAATTGACAGGACGCCCTACCATCATGGAAGCCATTTCGGCCTGAGAGGTCGATGCGACATCAACCACACCGATCATCTTTCCCCGTCTGATGATGGTACATCTCGAGGCGACAGCCTTGATCTCATCAAGCTTGTGGGTGATCAGGATGACGGACTTTCCTTCGGCGACCATGTTACGCATGATCTGCATCAGTTCCTCGATCTCCTGGGGAGTGAGGACCGCAGTCGGTTCGTCAAAGATCAGGATCTCGGCATCACGGTAAAGCATCTTGAGGATCTCAACCCGCTGCTGCATACCGACGGTTATATCCTCGATGACAGAGTTTGGATCAATCGAGAGACCATACTGCTCACTGAGAGCCTTGATCTTCTTCGAAGCACTCCGTCTGTCGAGAATGAAACCGCCTTCCTTTCCCAGAATGATATTCTCGGTGACCGTGAAGGTCTGAACCAGCTGGAAGTGCTGATGCACCATACCGATCCCCAGATCGTTCGCATCGTTCGGGTCAGAGATTTTCACCTCCTTCCCTTTCACCTTGATCACTCCCCTGTCAGGGTGATACAGCCCGAACAGGATACTCATCAGGGTAGACTTCCCTGCTCCATTCTCACCGAGAATGGCATGGATTTCCCCTTTTTCCACCTGCAGCGTAATGTCATCATTCGCTACGATACCGGGAAATTCCTTGCGGATATTCAACATTTCAATTACATGACTCATCAGGCTCTGGCCTCCTCGGGGGTGCATCGACACACGGGATTATGTGAAGGAGAGGAGCCGCCCACGGGCGGCTCCTCCAATGCGATACGTTACACTGGGTCGTATCCTAGCGGTAGAGACCGGCAATCTGTTCCGCAGCGACTTTTACTTCACCGCTCTTCAGCTTGGCATACAGATCGGCAACCTTTGCCTGCACATCAGCAGAGAGGTTGGGGTTCTCTGCGGGGATACCGAGTCCGTCGTTTGAAGCATTGAGGCGCAGAGTGGTTCCGCCGGGGAATTCACCTGCCAGCTCGCGCTTGATCATGCCGTAGGAAGCGATATCAAGATACTTCATGGCACTTGTCAGGATGACAGACTTTCCGCTGGGGAGCATTCCGTCGTTGTACTGGTCTACGTCGACACCGATGATCCAGACATCTTCACCTGCTGTCGCACGTGCTTTTGCTTCGTTGATCGCACCGACACCGACACCGCCGGCTGCTGCGAAGATCACATCGACACCCTTGTCATACATGCTGGCAGCAATCTGCTGTCCTGCAGCGACATTGTCGAACGAACCCTGATAGATCACGTTCTCAGCCTTGATGGCGATATTCGTGCCGAGGTTGGCGTTTGCGTACTTGATACCCTGCTGGAAGCCCCAGTTGAACTTCTGCACTGCAGGAATCTCCATCCCGCCGATGAAACCGAATTCACCGTTCTTGACCTGAAGGGCACCTGCTACGCCAGCGAGGAAACCTGATTCATTCTCTGCCCAGTAGACACCGACGACGTTGTCTTCGATGCGGAACTCGGAATAGTCAGCCGAGTGGGGTTCACCATCGAGGATGACGAACTTCGCGTCAGTCCACTTGTCCTGTGCAGCGAAGATGGCAGTCTCGAACTTGAAGCCCGGACAGACGATGAAGCGGTAGCCTGCATCATAGAGGTTTCCGATCTCCTTGAGATAGTCAGCCTCGGTCGTCCCGGAAGGCTTGAGGTACTTAGCTTCGACCAGACCCTCTTCCTGAGCCTGGAGGATACCTTCCCAGGTTCCCTGATTGAATGATTTATCATCAATGGTTCCCGCATCGGTCACCATGCCTACCTTCATCAGTTTTTCTCCTGATTCCTGAGCTCCCTGAGCAACAAGCATCAGAGATGCGATTAACAGAACAGCAAGAAATACAACACTTTTTTTCATGTGTCTCTCCTTATAAAATTGTGATGTCATCATTTTATCCCCACGATGTTGTATTGTCAAATTAATACGGACAATAAACACCTAATCAACACACAGTACATTTCTCCGGGGCGTATACTAGCTCCTAACCGTGCATACGCGTGCTGTGAATCCCGTTAGGAAGCAACGGGATCATCACACAGTGAGCGTGACCGACCTTTCCCTTCATTGCTCTCCTGTCCCGTTCGTCCGGTCCTCCTGCTACAGGAGCACATCCTCAAGGAGAGGCTGTTCGAAGCTGACAGGACGCAGATTATCTGAGAGGACCTTAGTCATGTACGCTCTGTCCAGGTCAAGATCGTAGGTGAGGCGGACAAGAAGGTCCTCGGGAATAAGGTTCTGCTCACAGAACAGATAGACCAGCGCCTTTTCCGCCAGAGCTCCGGGGAGAAGGGAGTTCATAAAGATTTCGGCATCCTCGCGTCCCTTGTAGCGTTCGGCGATGTGCTGATAGAGGAATGAGTCCTCGACAGCAGAGGAAAGGGCTCTCAATTCTTTCCTGAGAGGCTCGACCGAGCCCCTGTTGGCTGCCTCGCCGAGCGGTTTCAGGGTAAAGAAGGTATACTCTTTGCCGGGCAGGTAGTGATGTGCATCACAACGGGAACAGTAGTTCGGGCTGATCGAAGATTCCTTGTGCGTATCCCCTCCCACGATAATCAGGGGGTCGAAGTAGAGTGCAGGACACTCCTTGCCGTCGACACTGTAGTAGCGATAGGTATAGAAGGCATCCTTCATGCAGTCGGGATGTTCACAGTATGCGGTGAGGGGGATCACGTCGGTCGCGATATCGAGCATGAGACGGGCAGTCGAGTTGAATATATCTCGTCTGAAGTTGAGGATCAGCGTAGGGAAGATGAAGAGGATCCCCCGCTCCAGTGAATGGTTCCTCACGACGTAGGCGAGACGTTCATCAAAGAACGAGGCTTCATCGATGATGAAGGTTCCGATATCCTTATGATCGTTGAGCACCTGTTCAAGACCGAACGAATCTCTGATGTGAGCAATATTCTCACCGCAGCACACATACCCTCCCCGGTAGGCAAGGGCGTCCGCGGGGTACTCGTTGAACCGCTCAGTATCTATCTGGGATCGCACGAAGAAGACTTTTCTTCGGTCAACCCCGCCGGTGCTTGTCAGCCGGGCGATCACATCACTCTTCTTCTGCGCGATGGCGGCATCTCTCCATACTCTGGCTGAGAACTCGGTTTTCCCCGAGCCCATCGGTCCGATGACGAGCACCCTCCTCCCGGGGAGGGTGAAATCAAAATGAGTGAACGTCTCATGGACAGTGATGGAAGGGAACCCCAGTGATTTCAGAAAATCGTCGGGAAGTGATCCGCCGGTATCAGTACGCGGCATCCGAAGCGGCTCCCTGGATGATGGCTATCCCGCTGCTCGTACCGAGCCGTGTTGCGCCTGCCTCTATCATCGCTTCGGCGGTCTCGAAGCTTCTCACTCCGCCGCTTGCCTTCACTCCAAGAGCATCCCCGACCACACGTCTCATAAGAGCGACATCCTGTTCGGTAGCCCCTCCGGTGGAGAAGCCCGTGGACGTCTTGACGAAGTCAGCCCCCGCATTGACGCTGAGCCGGCAGGCAATCTCCTTTTCCTCGTCACTGAGCAGACAGGTCTCGATGATCACCTTGAGCAGCTTGCCTCCGCAGGCTTCCTTCACCATCGCGATATCATGCTCGACCTCGTCCAGACGCCCTTCCTTGAGCAGCCCTACATTGATCACCATATCGATCTCTTCAGAGCCGTCTTTCACTGCCCTTGCAGCTTCAAACGCCTTGCTTTCGCTGCTCATCGCACCGAGGGGGAATCCCACGACGGTACAGACAGCAACATCGGTCCCTTCCAGTTCCCGGGCACACAGCGTCGTCCAGCAGCTGTTCACACAGACTGAGGCGAAGTGATGTTCCTTTGCCTCAGTGCAGATCTGTTTCACTTTCTCACTGGTTGCATTGGCGGCCAGTATCGTATGATCTATATAGCGTGCAATCTCATTCTTTGAAATCATAGTGTTCGTTCTCCTTTGAATCAGTAGATCACGGGGAAATTGTTACTTGATTTTTCCCCATCATCCAGCTACTGTCAACCGTATGATACTTCAAAAAATCACAGATAACTACCTCTGGTTCCTCATGGTCATTCTGGTAGTGAACTTCTCACAGCGAAAGTATTATCCGAGAAGTGCACAGAAAAGAATAGCGACACTCATCATCGCAGGACTCGCTATGCTGTACCAGATACTCATCACAGTCATCCTGGCACGCGGCTGGCCTCAGTATCTGGCCATCGTTGCGATCATTCCGACACTGGCAGTCGCATACCCGTTTCGACGAAGGATCCTCCTGTTCAGACGCACCTGTGCCTCCTGCGGGGTGAAACTCAGTATCACCGAAACTCTTAACTATGACGACAATCTCTGCAACGAATGTTACATGGAAGCCCACCCTGAGCTTGCCCGGCAGGAAGAGATGCAGACAGAGGAAGCGCTCTCTCAGATCCCGGTTCCGGCATCAGAGATCACGGATGTTGATCAGATCGACTGGGATGAGTGGGAACCGACAGAAGTGGCCACACTCCTGTATCTGTTCGACGGAGATAAGGTCCTGCTGATCGACAAGAAGACCGGGCTCGGCAAGGGAATGGTCAACGCTCCGGGAGGGCATGTCGAGGAGGGAGAGACTGCCAGGGAAGCAGCCATGCGGGAGATCACGGAAGAGACCGGAATCTCTGTCCCTTCGGTGGAGTACAAGGGAAAACTCGAGTTCCAGTTCGTTGACGGACTGAGGATGAGAGGCTATATCTTCTTTGCCTACGAGCATACAGGTAAACTCACTGAGACAGAAGAAGCTGCCCCCTTCTGGGTGCCTGTCGCGGAACTCCCGTATGACAGGATGTGGGCCGATGACGAACTGTGGATTCCTCTCGCCCTCAAGGGAATACAGTTCCATGGCAGATTCGTCTTCGACGGGGAGAAGATGCTCAGTCATTCGATCCTCACAGACGATGATACCGATACGGCAGTGTGAGGACCATAGTGCAGGTCTATCACGGTTCCACCATCTGCTGATGTGATATGCTGTAGAAGAAAGGATGAGACGGGTAACGGAAACACATACGACAGAGATAGAGGTGAAGCGCTCACGTTTTATCGCTATCGGTCAGTATCTCGATGACGCCGGTCAGATCAAGGGGATTGTGAACGCTCTGAAGGCAGAACACCCGCAATGTTCTCATGTCGTTCACGCAGCGGTCATCGGAGAGCGCGGAGAAATCTACAGTGCCAGTGATGATCGGGAACCGAAGAACACGGCTGGCAGACCGGTCCTCGAAGTACTCAAGGGCAGCGGTATCACGAATATTCTTGTCTGTGTCATCCGCTACTTCGGAGGGACCCTCCTCGGTACCGGGGGGCTCGTGAAGGCTTATACTGATGCAGCGAAGTCGATAGTGGACACTATCGGTACAGAACAGATCATCAAAACAGCCACGATACGATTCACCGTCCCCTACCATCTCTACGAGAAGATACTGCAGATCATCGAAGATGAAGCAAAGGAAGTATCAACTGAGTTCCTCAGTGAGGTGACCATCACGGCAGCATTTGAAGCCTCTGCCGTGCAGAGAATTCAGGACACGATCCGGGAGATCTGCAGCGGACGGGTCAGCTTCTATCAAGATTCTCAATATACCTGATCGCTATCGAAACAGCCTGCTCAACAGCAGTCTCATCAACGTGCTCAACGGTATCGAGCGGAGTATGATAGACACTCCCCCGTTCCGTGTTCCCCCAGGGCATACCGATCAGCGTCGTCGATTCGAGCCCGACACGGGCAGATTCAGCGGCATCGGTTCCTCCGGTGAGAAAAGCGATCTTCTGCGTCTTCGCCTGATACCCCATCGAGAGAGCACTGTGTACACACCGGGTTGCCATATCCTGGGAAAGCTTCACAGACCCGTTCACGTCAGTAGTCAGGAAACTGAGCTGCGTGTGGTCATACAGACACTCAACGTTGAAGTGATACCCTGTTCCTTCTATCAGGTCATGCAGATGAGAGGTGAAGAAATGACGGGAGCCTCTCAAACCCGCCTCTTCTGCATCGAAACTTGCACAGATCAGCCGGGTGTGGGCCAGTCCCCCTCCCTCCTGCCGCTTCCATGCGAAGTACCGGGCAAGTTCGACAGCCGTCGAGGAGGCTATCAGGTTGTCACCGGCACCGGGTGAGATCTCAGAGGAGACGAAGGAATAGAGCTTGACCATGAGATAGAGGGCCGCGCTCAGAATGATGAGGAGCAGGAGAGTAACGATCGAGGGTGCGGTGACGGCGAACAGGGTTCTTAAGGCAAGCTGAACAACCGTCTCAACCAGAGACAGCAGGGTGAGCAGGACATACGAACCCAGAGCCCCTCCTACCTTCAGCAGATACAGGTGGGGAGATTGGGTGAAGAAGGTGAATACCGGAGCACTGTCATGGTGCCCGCTGTAGATCACCGTCTGTCGAACCTCTTTCTCAGGCTCGATGACTCCCCAGACGTTCACTCCTTCACGTTCCCGGTACAGAGGATCGATCACCTCGTGATAGAGGAAGAACTCCCGTACCATGATGTAGATTCCCGAGGAAAGAAGGATGAGGGCGAAAAGCGGTTGTGAGAGTATCATCAGCAGCAGTGAAACCGGATAGATGAAGACAAGGATCCTGATCCACCCCAGAAACGCTCCGCCGTGGAACGGGAACGAATCCCTTCCACTGTTGTCGCACACCTCATCAAGGGCCTCTTTCAGTTCATCTGCGACCTTCTTCGTTGCTTCATCTCCTGCAAGGCGGGGACCATAGCGGTCTATCAGCGATCGAACCCGTTCAATCGCATCATCTTTCATTTTATGAGCCTTCATTTTCTGCATCCGTATCTTTGCCATATCTGTACTATCTTCCGAGGACCGAAGAATGTCAATAATTCCACCGTATCCTCTCCTCTGTAAACGATTGTAACAACTTGACAAAGACAAGGGCTATCACTATAGTGAGAATCCTGATTGGAGAGATGTCCGAGCGGTCGAAGGAGGTGGTCTTGAAAACCATTGAGGCGCGAGTCTCCGGGGGTTCGAATCCCTCTCTCTCCGTCTAATCAACAGACGGAAGTCTGTTTCCCTGGAGAGGTGCGAGAGCGGCTGAATCGGGCTCCCTGCTAAGGAGTTGTACTGGTAACGGTACCGGGGGTTCGAATCCCCCCCTCTCCGTTTTTTGTGTCTTCTGAATTTCAGGAGACACGCCTGTAGCCATAGCTCAGCTGGATAGAGCATCAGATTGCGGATCTGGAGGTCGGAGGTTCGAATCCTCTTGGCTACATAGCAATAGAATGATATTGCCGGGAGAGATGTCCGAGAGGTCGAAGGAGACGGATTCGAAATCCGTTGTGCTGCTTTGTGGTACCGGGGGTTCGAATCCCCCTCTCTCCGGTCTTTCATTGTTACGTTTCTGGAGAGATGTCCGAGTGGTCGAAGGTGCACCCTTGGAAGGGGTGTGAGCTCTAACCGGGCTCCGAGGGTTCGAATCCCTCTCTCTCCGTTTTACATTCCCCCTGGTGTCGACGATAGATTCTGTGCTATCGCTTTTCGCCCAACCCCGTCAGGACCGGAAGGTAGCAGCGGTAAGTGAAACAGCGATGAGATGCAGGTGATGTATCTCGCCCGGGGGGTTTTCTTTCTCTTCCCGATGCATGCTCACAGACAGCTGCCCTTCCCGGCTCCTATGGTTCAAATATCCTCAAGGACTTCTTTTCTTCTCTCTGATATGGTAGACTCTCCCTGTTTGAGATAGGAGAATTCAGATGGGATACGAAGTAACCGCGACAAGAAAAAGACCTCAGCTGTTCGATGCTCTCATCGGTCAGGAGTTCGTTGTATCCACCATCAAGAGTTCCATCGAGCAGGGACGCTTTGCCCATGCCTATCTTTTCAGCGGACCAAGAGGAGTCGGAAAGACATCTTCGGCCCGAATCCTCGCCAAAGCTCTCAACTGTGAACAGGGACCTACCCCCTACCCCTGTGGAGTCTGCTCCTCCTGCAAGGAGATCACCGCAGGGAACTCCACCGATGTCATCGAGATTGATGGAGCAAGCAACACCTCGGTCAATGATGTTCGCATCATCAAGGACGAAGTCCTGTTCCCTCCCCAGAGCTCACGGTACAAGATCTATATCATCGACGAAGTCCACATGCTCTCAACCAGTGCATTCAATGCCCTGCTTAAGACCATCGAAGAACCACCCGAGTATGTACTGTTCATATTTGCCACGACCGAGACACACAAGGTCCCGGCGACCATCAGAAGCCGCTGTCAGCAGTTCCATTTCCAGCTGATCAGCCTGGAATCAATCAAGGAGATCCTCAGTCAGACGGTACAGGAAATGGGTCTTGAGGCAGAAGACGAGGCCCTGTTCTGGATAGCGAAAGAATCAACCGGTTCCATGCGGGATGCCTATACCCTCTTCGACCAGATTGTCGCATTCAGCGGAACCAGAATCACGATGGAGAGCATCCTGAAGAAGCTCGGCATCAGCGGTGTCGACTCGATCCAGAAGATCGTCTCGCTGATGGGTCAGGGTTCCACAGCGGAGGGACTTTCCCACATGAACGACCTGATGATCTCGGGAGTGTCGGTCGAACAGGCAGTGAAGGACTTCGCAGCGTTCTTCCGCTCTCTGCTGCTCATCAAACGCGGAATCACCAGTGAATCAATCCTTGGACTCCAGCCGTCTTCCATCGACCGGGATCTTCTCGATCTCTACACCGAAGAACAGATAGAAGCAGCCCTTCAGCTGTTCCTCCAGCTCTACAAGGATGTCAGATACTCCCTTGAACCACGGTACGAACTCGAGCTCGCGCTCTCCCGTCTGTCGTACCTGCACCGGATGGCCTCCTCATCCACACTGCTTGCCACGGTACGGGAACTGAAGGAATCGCTTGTTTCGGGCTTCCCGGTCGACACTGCACCACAGGAACAGCCGAAAAGGCAGACCGACGATGTGATGAGAAGAGACACTGAGCGGGACAGAAGGCCTTTGCCTCCTGCTGAACAGAGAAGGGAGGAGAACCGAGAACCTGCTGCAGTGAAACAGGAACCGGTGAAAGAGAAGAAGGTGGTGGAACACATCACTCAGGACACGCTGATGGACCTGATTCATGTAATGGCTCACAGAAGGGACCCTCTGGGGAACCTCTTTCACCAGGTATCTCACGTAGAACATACCGATACCACACTGACGCTCACCTTTGCCAATCAGTACAGTCTCGATTCCAGCAGGGAACACCTGGAAACGTTCAGAACTCTGTTCAGAGAGGAATGCGGTTTTGAAGGCAAGCTGGTATGTACTATAGAGGCTCCTAAAGAACATACCACAGCGAATAAAGATGGAGTCGACCCCACAATCAGACAGATCGCGACCATGTTCCGCGGTACGATCGTAGAATAGTAGAATAGGAAGGAAAGCATGAATCCATTTGACTTGATGAAGAATATGCAGAACATCCAGCAGCAGATGCAGGAGAAGCTCACCACCCTGCGCTCAACCGGTTCAAGCGGAGGCGGTATGGTAGAAGTGACGATAAACGGGAGAATGGAAGTCCAGAACATCAATATAGAACCTGATATCATCGATCCGGAAGACCCGAAGACTCTCGAAATCCTCGTAGCAGGAGCCTTCAACAATGCGGTCAGCACTATGCAGGAGCAGCTCAAGCAGGAAGCCCTCTCCATGGCCGGACCCATGAACATTCCCGGGATGATGGGCTCCTGATGCATTCGCTTGACCTTCTTATACAGCATCTGTCCCGTCTGCCGGGAATCGGAATCAAAAGCGCGAGCAGACTCGCCTACCACCTCATTCAGAGTGATGCAACCTACAATGCCCAACTGGCGGAGCTTATTGCGACCATCCAGGACACAATCATCTCGTGCTCGATCTGCAACAGTTACAGCGAACAGGATCCTTGTGAAGTGTGCAGTGATCCCTCACGGGACAGGACCACGATGTGTGTAGTGGAACACCCTCAGGATGTTCTCACCATCAGCGGAAGCGGCGCTTACTCCGGGCTATTCCATGTACTGGGCGGAGCACTCTCCCCACTCAACGGTATCGGACCGCAGGACCTTGATTTCAGAAATCTCATCGAACGGATACGGAACGGCTCGTTCAAAGAGGTCATCATAGCCACGAACCCTACTGAAGAGGGAGATACCACGGCAATGTACCTGCGGCATCTGCTGAAAGATTTCGATATCCGCATCACCCGCATAGCATCCGGTCTCCCCATCGGAGGAGACCTGGAGTACGCAGACAAGATAACCCTGTCCAGAGCTTTACGCTCGAGAATCTCATTCAATGATTAGTGAAGTCAGGTAAGGATCTGAACTGGCGTTCAGCCACTCACCGCCTATTCGGCAGTGAAGATGGCGTAAATGGTCGATGAATAGGTCGCCGCGGGGAAACTCACGGCAGACAGCCCCGGGTTCAGAATAATCCGGATGTCTCCCGTGAGAACATTTTCTCTATTTCGGGAATTGTCGATAACGGAGGACACCCTGCGGTACTCCGTAGAGAACATATTGTTCGAGTTGGAGACAATGGAAGGAGAACTGGCATTCCCGCTTATCACAGGATCGAAGATCACATGATAGGGTATCGTTACCGGTATCCCTGACACTGTTGAGTAAAACATGAAATCGGTCACGGTCCCGGCCGGGTCGGAGAAGAAGCCCACCGTTCCTGAAGTGTCCGAAGAGTTGTAACTCACATAGCCGGCAAGGTAACTGTTGCTGAGGGTCGTCTTGTTGATAAGATCGGTGAACGGGATATACTCGGGTGCAACACGCTCTATGCCGAAGGAAAAAGAATCGGGGTTAGTACTACTCCACCATCCCAGATTTCGCACCTCCCCTTCGTAGGAAAGGAAGTTACTCACCCCGTTGCCCGCAATCTGAATTGTCGAAGAATAAAAATATCGTGTAAAATACCCGCTCAGATCATTCTCTCTTGTCGTTCTCACAACTGTAACATCTACAGAGATATACCGATATGGATAGCGGTAGATATACTCATTGCTTCCATCATACACACCCTGGTTCCCTTCTTCATCATACCCCTGTTCTCCCGTGGCGACCGTCTCGCTACCAGCACCGAAGGGAATAGTAAGCTGATCACCCGATTGCTCTATGATGACGTTCACCCCCATAAAGTCATCCTGACCTGAGTCATGTCTTTCACCCCGCATCCGAAAAACAAGGAAGTACTCCTTCCAGGAAAATGGATAGAGCGAACCATCATAGGCTACGAACGTATAGAAGAATCTGGGGTTACTCACCCCCGAAGGCACAGTGCTGATCTGATTCACTGTGAGTGTGACAGGATCCCCCTGATACAGATACCGTCCAAGATGTCCGTCAGTATTGCTCAGGTTGTTTACGTAGACGTAGTTCTGTATGTCTAAAGGATTCACCTCAGGATTATTATTGGAATGGCTCTTATCTAGGACCAAACCGACAAGCGAGCCCGTTGCTGTTTCATAAACCAGTGAATTGGCTGACATTGAAGTCAGCGGAAGAATTGCAAGGAGAAGAAGAACTGTATACAACCGTTTCAACATATTCATAGTATATCATACTGTATGCATACAATGCAGGGATACCTCATACGCCTTACCCCTCATCATATGACATTTATAAATGTATGTAAAAAAGAATTATAAGTCAATCATTCTAATTCCTTCACAGGGACAGAAAATTCATGTCATAAGATAGTTCAATTGCTGGTAAAACCGCATAGATCGTGGCTTCACAACCCGCAGAGGCAACCGTAAGAACATCAAGAGAGAAATCGATCATGATATGGATATCTTCGGTAAACATGTTCTGAAGGGAGACAGCAGTTCCCACAGGCATTGCATACAATCATATGCCGCCTCCCCTCTCCATGGCCGCGCATCATTCAGAAACCAATCCCGGCAAGTCTGCAGGGTATACAGATCTCTATCGACTAGTTCATGTTCCGTTCTTTCTTGATTGCCTCATAGGCCTCACTGATTGCCCTGAACTTCTCAGTGGCGAATCGGGTGAACTCCTCGGGCAACCCCTTGGAGGCGACTGTGTCGGGGTGGAACTCAATACTCATCTTCCGGTATGCCTTCTTCACTTCCGCATCGGTTGCGTCGGGAGTGAGGTTGAGAACCGAATAAGCCTTCGACGGTGCAGCAGCTGAGGAGCTGTACTGACGTATGATGGCATCAAGCATCGAACGGGAAATGTTGAACAGACGGGCAGCGCTATTGATATGGTTCATCTCAGCTGTGCTGATCGTCCCGTCAGCGGCAGCGACCCGGACAAGGACATCCATCATCAGTTCGATAAGTGACCGCTCTGATGAGAAATTCTGATAGAACTGAGAAGCGAACTGATCGAAAGTCGTACTGTGGTTCGAAAGAGCGGCATTGAACACGCGCACGGCAGCCTCCCTCTCGGAGAGGTTGAGCTTCAGATCCTGTGTGATGAACTCCTCCACCTTCTGTCTCTCCTGCTGAACCATTGACCCGTCAGCAGTGGCTATCTTGGCCAGCATCGAGAAGGCTCCCACGAAGAAGACCATCTTCGTCTGATCAGTCTGGGTGAATTCCGAATACCCCTCGGTGAATGAACTTGACCGCGAAGAGGAGTCAAACAGGTTTCCGAATGCGATTCCGGCGATAAGTCCAAGAGGACCGCCGAGGAAGAGACCCATGGTCCCTCCAACTATCTTTCCTAACCAGGCCATACCTAACGTTCCTCTTTACAGCTTGTCTATCAACATCGAACACTTACCGGAAGGAATAGGAAGTGTTTTCTTCTTCTTTTCATCGAGAATCATGATCGTGAAGTAATACAGCTTCTCCGATTCAAGCCTGATCTCCCAACCACGGGACTGCTTGTTGCTCAGGATAGTGATCATATTCCGCTTCAGAGAAAGACCTTCTATTCCCATCACTTCAAGAGTCGTCATCGTCCAGTCCACCGTCTTTCTCGGCAGAGATATGACGAGCCCTATGATATCCTCGATCATCAGGGTAACCGAGATCAGTCCAAGCATCGGAAGAAAACGTCTCCTGGGAAACTCGGGATCCGATGAGATACTCATTCCCTCTCTGTCGGGAAGGTAGGCCTCAAACACATCTCCCGTCTCCTCCCCGTCGGGGTGAAGGGTGTCCAGGATGAAGTAAAGATGTCTCAACGAGATCTCCCGCGCATATTCAAAGCGTTTGTAGAGTTCAAGTCCCTTTACGACCATAAAGGTGTAGAACGGGATGACACCACCGTTGAAACCATCTCCGTCCACGGAGAAGTCCGGGTCACTCACCGCTATCGTCGGGAACGGATTGTCAGTACCGAACTGTTCGGGGTCACTCAGATGAGCGATGAACCCGTCAGCCTTCTCCTCATTGGGGATTTCCGCGAGCAGCGTCCAATAGGCACTGATCAGTTTCCTGGGGATCCGTTCCTCTGAAGCATCTAGGTCGTAGTAGAAACCCTCCTCAGGGTCCCACATCAGTGCATTGATTCTCGTCTTCAGAGAGAAATAGAGTCTCTTGTACCGGAAGGAGAGCTCCTTGTCGTTCAGGGTATCACCGATGGCAGAGAGGTACAGGGCGTTGACGGCAAGCTGAGCATTGAAGTCGATCGGGTAGACCGTCTCCTCCCTGTTCACATTTCCCGTTGAACAGGCACTCATCGCAGTGCTGTACAGCCCGTTCTCTCTGAGACAGGTAGCCTTGTACCAGTCGAACTGTTTTTCAAGTACCGGCACAACATCCTTCAGCCTTTTCTTGTTGCCGATCTTGTGATAGAAATTGTATTCCATATAGGCGAACAGCGGTGCTGTTATCCCCTCGGGATTACCTTCGGTGAAGACAGGCTGCCCGCTCTCCATATCATAATCGCTTCGGATCGCACCATTCTCTTCCTGACGCGAATAGAAGAAGTCAATCAGAGGAAAGGGTGAATATGTCTGGTTGCTGTACATCAGGAACAGGGCAGACATCGCAGCTTCGTTCTGATTGAATGTCTTCTGGCCCGGATACGTCAGATACCCACCGGGGATGAGGCTGTCTTTTGCCCCGACCTTCCAGTTCTCATCTATCCATACCCAGGTTCTATCATAGATATCTACGAAATCCTGATCGTAAAAATGTACTGCGGGGACCGTATCTTTTATCAAAGGAAACTCCTACTTATCTTTCCAATATACACATAAAACGCGCAATCTATAGAATACTATCTATTAAGCACATCGTCAAATCATGTCTGCTGTTTTCGTATACAATTCAACCCCTTCGGGAAGATTTCAATACTGATTTCTCCACATCCTCTCGATACCTCCTCGCCATCAGCATGACAGACGATACCGGACTCCTCATCCCTAATACGCAGACTCCTCACCCGCTGCATCGAAAAATAGGGTGTGGACAGCTGAGTTCCCTTGAAGAATCTCAAAACCAGACTGAGGATCCGAAAAAGACCCACAGGTCTGTTTGCATACACTACATCCAACAGCCCATCATCTACCACCGCCTGAGGGGCCATGATGAAAGCCGCACCCATCCTTCTCCCGTTACAGATTGACATCTGCTGAGTATTCATTTCGATTGTATCACTGCTGTCAAGTAGCACGTTGAGTTTTGCGGCCTTCGGGTAATTCATCATCACCTTGATAAGAGCAAGCACATAGCTGAGCATGCCGCTCACATGTTTGAAATCAGAGGCTATATAGTTCACCGTAGGCTCGAACCCGATCCCTACCCCGTTGAGAAAACATCTCCCCTGGGGAAAGGCCCCTCCTCTCAGTTCACCGTAATCTGTCAAGGAAGCAGTTCCAGAGGCTATGAGAGCAACCGCGGCATCAACGGTATCGGGAATACCTGTCACCCAGGCGAAATCATTTCCACGTCCGATGGGAAGAATTCCCAGGCAGGGGGAGGTTTCAGGGGTCAGTCCGCATTCTCTGATCCCTCGCACCATGCCGTCAAGAACCTCATTAGCCGTTCCGTCACCACCTGCTGCAACGATGATATCGAATCCGTTATGCACCGCAGAGCAGGCGAACCCTATGGCATCCCTGCCGGCATGAGTCTCCATGATCACATAGTCAAGCTTGCGGTCATTACAGGCATCCTCTATCTGTGATCTCCGTTTCTCTGCACCGCCCTTATCAGCATGCGGATTCAAAATAATGCATATGCGTCCTGCACAACCACGTTCTTTCATGAGACGTATCCTCTTTGTATATCCGAACCTATGCATGCATTATACGGGGAGAAAGTATACAATTCAACGAAATTCAGCAGTATCAGAGCTGAGAACGGGAGGGAGATCTCAGTGATCGACTCGCTATCATACTCACACTCATCATGCCCATCGCAATGCTGGTGATCATAAGGATCAGTTCAACCGAGATGATATCGGACAGAGGACCGAACAGGAGCATGGAAAGTGGCATACATGCGCTGCTGATCATCATCTCAACGGAGAAAACCCTCCCGACCACACGGGGATCAGCTTCCTTCTGGATGATGGTGATGAATGGGGAATTGTAGAGCGGCAGGGCAATTCCGCTGATGAAGATTCCTGCAATGTAGAGGAAGAAGTTCCCAATCAGTGCTAGATATGCTGTGGTGACCGTGAAGATCACCATGCTGGACAGAAGGATATGAAGAGGCTTCTTCGTATGAAGGACTCCGGCGATAAGGACTCCCCCGAGGATCATGCCGGCACCGAAGATCACTTCGAGTGTTCCCAGACGCCATACATCGTTTCCGAATGTACGGGAAACCTGCAGCGGAGTGAGGAAGGCCAGAGGAGAGATCAGAGCATAAAACAGTGCGATATAGATGAACAGAGTTCGTATCAGCGTATGGTTTCTGATATAGATAAGCCCCTGCCTGATCTCAGCGAGCTGAGAACCCGAGTGCGAATCTTCATGCGGAGGACGGGTAACCTGAAGCACCGTGGCCATCAGGAATATTGCGATCGCGGCAGTCACCACATCAATATAGAACAGGGAGGCGAAGGGAGCCACAGAAAGAAGGAACGCACTGAGAGCGGGAGTCGCAATATTCACGACAGCTCTCACAGAACCCGTGATACCGTTTATCCGAAGCAACTCTGCTTCAGGGACAATGTCGGGAATCATCGCATTGACGGCAGGAACCTGAACCCCGGCACCGAGAGCTCTCACCGCCATCGCGGCAAGCAGCAGTGGTATCGACCCTCGTCCTATGGTGTACAGTACAGCCACGATGAGTGTCGTGACGGCAATCGCACCGTCACTGAGAACAATGAGACGTTTCCTGTCGTACCTGTCTGCCCAGACTCCTCCGAGGGGAGAGATGAAGAACGAAGGAACAAACCCGCATATGATTGCCAGAGCCATCATCGTCCCGGACTGGGTCGTCAGGGTGATATGCCAGGTGATCGCATACTGTACGAGCGAGGAACCGAACAGTGACAGGTTCTGAGAGATCAGGAAGACGAGTATATCCCGCTTCCATCCCCCTTTCGTGTTTTTCATACAGGAAAGATACCCGATACCGACCATTGCGGATAGTAGGAAAAACAGACGATACACACTGATTTCGGTATGGATTACTCCAGACCTTCCTTGGTATACTATCTCTCTGCAAAGGAGTTATGCAGTGCCACATCGCACGGAGATACCATACATACCAACGACCACTCAGGAAATGATTGATGCCCGTATAGAGCAGTTTGATGTCATTTTCATATCAGGTGACGCCTATGTAGACCATCCTTCCTTTGCCGCCGCGATTCTCGGACGCTGGATGCAGTCCCTCGGATACTCGGTGGGGATCATACCTCAGCCGGATGTGAACAGCCTTGAGGATTTTCTTGTTCTCGGGAAGCCGAGACTGTGCTGCATGATCAGTGGAGGCAATATCGATTCGATGGTCCTCCACTACACGGCAGATAAGAAAAGGCGTAACGATGACCCCTATTCTCCGGGAGGAAAGAGCGGTTACCGCCCCGACAGGGCGCTTATCCCGTATACCGCTCGCGCGAAGCAGGCGTTCGGAAAAGAGACACCGATCATCATCGGTGGGATCGAAGCATCTCTGAGGAAGTTCGCGCACTACGATTACTGGAGTGACCTGGTGAGAAGGAGCATCCTCCTTGACACCAAAGCTGATCTTCTCATCTACGGCATGGGAGAACTGCAGGTTCAGGAAATCCTCGAAAGACTCAGCAGAGGTGAATCGATCAAAGAGATCAATACCATTGCAGGAACAGCATCCATCATCAGAGAGAGGGATTTCGAAACCTTCAGTGAGGGGAAGAAGATCATCCACCTTGACAGCTATGAAACGGTCAGTGAAAGAGACAGAAAGAGTAATCAGCCTACTCAGTCAGGAAAGCGTTCCTACGCGAAAAGTTTCCGGACGGTGATGCTTCATGAGAATCCCTTTAACCCTGCAGTGCTCGTACAGAGACACAACGATTCCTATATCGCAGTACAACCGCCCATGAGACCGTTGACTGAAGAAGAGTTCGACTACGTTCAGGAACTGCCGTACCTCAGAAATCCCCATCCACGCTACAAGGGCTTTGATATTCCCGCACTGCATGAAGTGCGCTTCTCTCTGACGAGCAACAGAGGGTGTTTCGGATCCTGTTCCTTCTGCGCCATAACCAGTCACCAGGGACGTATCATATCTCCCCGTTCGACGGCCTCTCTAGTTCGTGAAGCAGAGAGTATGATAGAGCATCCTGATTTTAAGGGCATCATCAGCGATGTTGGCGGACCGACAGCAAATTTCCAGGAGATTGCGTGTGAGAAGCAGAAGAAAAGCGGCCCCTGCACCAAAAGATTCTGCCTCTACCCCACTGCCTGCAGAGAGCTTACCGATAGCCATGCATCCTACCTGGAAAAACTCAGAGCCCTGCGCAGCCTTGAGGGCGTCAAGCGGGTCTTCATCCGCTCGGGTATCCGCTACGACTATCTCCTTTCAAAGGCCGACGCACGCACTCGCGGGACGTTCATGAAGGAACTGGTTACCCACCATGTAAGCGGACAGCTCCGTGTCGCTCCTGAACACATCGCACAAGGAGCTCTGCAGGCGATGGGGAAACCCGACAGGGGCTCCTATGAGGAATTCACACAGCTGTTCCGTCAGGCGACAGAGCAGGCGGGAAAGGAACAGTACTGTATTCCCTATCTGATTGCCGCACATCCGGGAACAACTATGAAGGATGCGATTGAACTGGCATTCTATCTCAAGAAGACCCATTTCATTCCCGAGCAGGTACAGCTCTTTTACCCCACGCCCGGCACCGTTGCCACCTGCATGTACTATACCGGACTCGATCCGAGACCCGGACTCGATGCAGATACGATGAGAGAGGTATATGTGCCGAAGGGACGGGAACGGAACATGCAGAGGGCCCTGCTTCATTTCCACCTTCCCCAGAACAGGAAACTTGTCATGGAAGCACTGAGGAACGAACAGATGAGCAACCTTATCCCGAAACTGCTGGGGTTCAACAGGCAGGATACGCGCAGAAGAGGAGCAGGAACGAACAGATCATGAATATCCCACCACCTCAGGAGGCGTTTGACGGGAAAGTGTTCGCACGCCGTCTCGCGTACCTCTCACTACCCATCATCTTCCAGAACCTTCTCACAAGCAGCCTCTCGTTCATCGACACACTCATGATCGCCCAGGTAAGTGAGGCTGCCCTTGCAGCAGTGGGACTTGCCAACCAGATGTTCTTTCTGATCCTGCTGTTCTATTTCGGGGTGAGCAGCGGAGCGGGTATTTTCATTGCACAGTACTGGGGTGCACGGCAGTTCGAACATCTACGAAAGACGATGGGTATTGCACTTGCCGTCGCTCTGCTGGGAGCCCTTTTCGCCGGAGCCGTGTCATTCTTCTTTCCCTATGCTGTCATGCGGGTGTTCAGTGATGATCCTCTTGTGATCCAGCAGGGCATTTCGTACCTGAAGATAGTGGCTTTCAGCTACCTCACCCAAGCGGTGGTGATGATATATTCCGCTGCACTGCGCTCCACCGGGGATTCTCGAACTCCGATGTACATCTCCGTGATCTCTCTGATTGTGAACATCATCCTGAACTATGCACTCATCCTCGGGAATTTCGGGTTCCCCCGGCTTGAAGTGAAGGGTGCGGCGATAGCCACCTTGATCGCACGGGTACTTGAGGTGTTGATCCTCGTATGGGTCATCTACAGACGGAAAGGAGCTATTGCGGCTCCGGTATCACAGCTGTTCTCATTCAACAGAGATGACGTGAAAGCCTATTTCAGGACATGCCTCCCGGTCATTCTCAACGAGATGTTCTGGTCTCTTGGCATGACCTTCTACAAGATCGCCTTCTCCAGACTCGGAACACAGGTGATAGCCTCGGTCAATGTGACTCAGGCTATCGAACACCTGTTCTTCGTCGTACTGATAGGCATCAGCAACTCTGCAGCAGTGATGATCGGTAACAAGATCGGGGAGAACCAGATCGAACTATCCCAGCGCTATGCGCTTACATTCCTGAAGGTCGCCTTCACCACGGGACTCATCATGGGATCAATGTTCTTCATGATCTCACCTCTTATGGTGAGCACCTTCAACCTGACCCCATCTGTGTACGATATCAGCGTACTCTCTCTTCGGGTTCTCTCGCTCTATCTTCCTGTCAAAGCCCTCACCATGATGATAGTCGTGGGGATACTTCGTTCGGGAGGAGATACAACGTTCTCCATGGTCGTTGAGATATCGGGAGTATGGTTCATAGGAGTCCCCCTCGCATTTCTGGGAGCGCTTGTGTTCGACCTGCCGATCTATGCCATATACGCACTCATCGGACTCGAAGAAATCTACAAAAGCGTCATCAGCCTTATGAGGATTAAAAGCGGAAAATGGATCCGGAGGTTGGTGGAACCGGTTGAAGCCGTGCCCGAAGCAGATATGGTTCTTGACCCAGACCGCACCTCTGCCTATAGTGGTGATTGAGGGAGGAGAGACGAATGTCAACACAGGTCCTCATCAACGGTACGGTGATATCCGGAACAGTAAAGCTGCCCGGCTGCGGACTATACATAGACGCTGACGGTCTGATCGGTGATATCTTCAATATGAACAGATTCTCTCAGAAACGGTTTCCCGAAGGGACAGAGGTGATTGATGTTCATGGGGCCTTCATTGTACCGGGTTTCCTGGATACTCATATCCATGGTATCGGCGGTTGGGGAACCGATGACCTCTCAGGTGATTCAATCCTTCATATGAGTGAACGCCTTGCAGACTTCGGCGTGACCGGATTCTTCCCCACCGTATATACAGATACAAAAGAAAGGATGTTGGAGGCGATAGAGCATATCACCAAGGTAATCGGCACCGAAGAAGGGGCTGAGATCCTGGGAATCAATGTGGAGGGCCCCTTCATCTCCCATGCGCGCATTGGTGCCCAGAATCCTGCTGGAGTGCAGTCTGTAGACCTTGATCTGTTTGACGAGCTTGTCAAGAAAGGCAAGGGACATATCGTGTGTATGACAGTGGCTCCCGAACTGAAAAACATGAGAGAGCTCGCGCTCAGGGCCATCAAACAGGGAATTGTACTGCTTGCCGGACATACCAATGCGACCTATGAGAATATCCTGGAAGGTATGCAGGTCGGGATACTTCATTCCACTCACTTCTTCAATGCGATGAGCCGCCTCCATCACCGCAACCCCGGGACGGTCGGTGCGATCATGATCGAACAGGATATGCAGTGTGAGGTGATAGCCGATGGTGTGCATGTACATCCAGACCTGATCAAACTCCTTCTGAGAGAGAAATCAGTCAGAAATGTCGTGCTGGTCACCGATTCACTCAAACCTACAGAGCAGAAAGAGGGCGAACTTGTAGCCAATGGGGAACCGGCGGTTCTCGGTCATGACGGCGCATTTCACCGCAAGAGCGATTATGATACGCTTCTCGGCTCCGCACTGACCATGATCAAGGGAGTCAGGAATCTCATCTCATGGGAGATCCCCATCGAGGATGTCATGCAAATGGCAGCAGCAAATCCTGCAAGAATCTATGATATAGCCTTAAAAGGAAAGCTTATTCCCGGCTATTTTGCCGATATCGCAGTCCTTGACTCACATATAGACCTGAAGGCCCTGTTCATACGGGGTTCAATGGTGAGAAACTATCTGTGAACAATGAACCCACCCTTAAAACCACCCATAAGGAGAACACTCACATGATGACACAGAAAGAGACGTTGTATGCAAACGGTCTATGGAGATACTTCAAGGAGATATCAGATATTCCCCGCGAGTCGGGAAATGAGGGAGGTGTGAGGGAATACCTGCTTTCCTTTGCCGCAGAGCATGGCTTCACGGCTCTCACTGATGCTACAGGAAACGTCATCATGAAGGTTCCCGCAACGGCGGGCAAGGAACACATTGCCCCCCTCGCGTTTCAGGGTCACATGGATATGGTGTGCGTGAAAAAGGAAGGTTCTGACCATAACTTCCTGACTGACGGAATCTCTCTGATCAGGGAAGAAGATGTCCTTCGGGCAGACGGAACGACCCTCGGAGCTGATAACGGCATTGCCCTGGCATTGATGCTTGACCTGTTCTCTGATCCCGAGGTCGTCCACGGACCCCTTGAAGGTATCTTCACCGTCGAAGAAGAAACCGGCCTTACCGGAGCGTTTGCCCTTGAGCCAGAAATGATCCAGAGCCGGCGCCTGATCAACCTCGACAGCGAGGAAGAGGGAATCTTCTATATCGGCTGTGCCGGAGGTAACGAGGTTGACGGAGACCTGATAATCTCAGAGACCGGAATTGACCCTGACACAAACCAGTGGGAGATCACAGTCCACGGTCTCCTCGGCGGACACAGCGGAGGAGAAATCCACACGCAGAGGGGAAATGCGATAAAGATCATGGCCCGTATTCTCTCTTCGCTACGTGGAGATGACTCCTTCAGAATCATACAGATAGACGGCGGAGTCAGGAGGAATGTTATTCCCAGTACCTGTACAGCACGCATCGTCTCTTCGCTTGATGGTGACAGTCTGAAGGAGAAGGTAGATTCTGTATGCTCGATTATCCAACAGGAGCTGAAATACGTTGAGTCATCTATCGCCTGTTCCGTGGACGACAGCACAGTGAAAGCAAAAACTTCTCTTTCACAGGAACAGAGCACGGGGCTCATCCGCTCCCTTCTTCTGGCTCCTCATGGAGTCCTGAGGATGAGTGAAGCACTTGAGAATGTGGTGGAGACCTCTGCCAACCTTGCCATCATCTCAACAGAGAACTCTCACGTGCATATGGTGAGTTCGCACCGCTCCTCTGTCGAGAGCGCACGGGATCATGCAGCCGATCTGACTGAAGAGGCATTCCACGTATGCGGCGCTGAGGTGGTCCGTGGAGGATCGTACCCGGCATGGACACCGAACCCCGAATCTCCTCTGGCACGGTTCTGTGCAGAAGCCTACCGCTCATCTGACAAAAAAGAGCCGGTCATCACGGCAATCCATGCAGGACTCGAGTGCGGGATCATCAATGACAGGATAGCAGGAATGGATTCCGTATCGCTCGGTCCCGATATCGAGGATGTTCACTCTGTGAACGAGAGACTCTCCATCAGCTCAAGCGAACGGGTGGCTTCATTCATCCGACACCTGTGCAGTATCGTAGAATAAGAATAAGGCCGTCAGTCGTCCTGACGGCCACACTCCTGGACACAAGAAAAAACATCCGAAAGGTCGTCTACTGCGCTACTCCCTGACTGCAGAGGCAAGCACCTTAGCCGCCTGACGGACCTTCTCTACATCCTCCTCCGTCGGGGCTCCCTGATACTCAATGTTTCCCAGGCACTCCCACTTGAGCGATTCGATGAAGGGGTCGAACTGTTTCTGTGCTCCTCCGGACCATCCATAGGAACCGAGACGAACCACCTTGCGACGATTGACGTGGGATCTCTCGAGAATATCGAGCACATGGTACATCGGAGGGAACATCTTATATTCGTAGGTCGGCATAGCGAAGACGAGACCGGCTGAATCCCATGCCGAGGAAAGGATGTAGGATGCGTGGTCTTGAGGCACCTGATGCGTGACAACCTTCACACCTTCGGCCTCCAGGGAGGCCTTCATCAGAGGAATCAGTTTTGCACTGTTGCCATACATCGTGGAGTATATGATGGTCACCATTCCCTTTTTCGGTTCGTTCATATTCTGTGCATACTGACTGTACAGATCAATGATCTTCTTGGGTTCATAGCGCCAGATGATACCATGAGAGGGAGCGATGATACTGATGTCGAGCGATGCAAGTTTTGCAATAGCCTTCAGCACGAAGGGGGAGAAGGTTGATACGATATTGCTGTAGTATCTTCTTGTCTCGGGAATCAGGCGATCCCACTCTTCCTGGGTAAGTTCATCATCGAATGAGTGTTTATAGGTACCGAAGGAACCGAATCCGTCACAGCTGAACAGGATCTTATCCTCGACGAGATAGCTCATCATCGTCTCCGGCCAGTGGATATTCGGAGTCTCCTCAAACACGATCGTCTTGCCCCCGAGTTCGATGGAGTCACCGGAAGAGACAGCACGGACATTCTCCGATACCCCGTAAAAGGCCTCTACCAGAGGGACAGCTTTCTTCGTGCAGAGGATCTCGAGCTTTTTGTTGTCTTTCACCATCTCTGCCAGGTGTCCGGTGTGGTCTGGTTCCATATGGTTCAGAATCAGGTAATCAACATCATTGAATGAGATGCCGAGAGAATCGATCTGCTTCTGGAATTTCGCAGCTGCACCCTCCCAGTCCTTTACAAGGTCAATGAAAGCAATCTTGTCTTTCCCTTTTACGATATACGAGTTGATGTTCACTCCATCAGGCAGCGGCCAGATCCCTTCGAACAGATCTCTCGTCTCTATGTCTGCAAAAATGCGGTACACACCGTCAACAACTTTATCCGGTTTCATATGATACTTCCCTCCACCCGTCACGGGCATTATCTCTCGTCTCACAGATATGATATCTGAAGCCTTCGCCTCTTTATTTCCGCTATCCGCTCCCGATAATCGGGCATATGCTGCCCAATCAGGTCCTTAAACTTTTTGCTGTGATCAAAATATACAAGATGTGCTACCTCGTGTAGTGCTACATATTCTATCAGGTTTCGTGGAAGCATTAAAGACCTTCTCGAAAAACTGAGATTCCGGTCCTTCGAACAGCTTCCCAGACGTTTCGGATATCCTGCCATCCTGATCGTCACATCCCTTGGATCAAGACCAAGAGCATAAAGGTAGCGCGTAACGTACGGTGTATACACCTCGATTCCCAGCGAATCGTAGAATCGGTTAATCAGTGACGACACTGTCCGTTTCGACACGCTTGGAGAACCCACGGCAAGTATCTGTCCGTCAAAAGCGAAGGACTCCTCAGTCTCCTTGTGCACCTCCAGAGTGACACGGCTTCCGAGCACAAGAAACACATCTCCATCGCGATAGGTATGCTGATCAAGCCTGCGGGGAAGAGCCTTTACCATCGACGTCTGTCGCTCAATCCAATCTGTATGTTTCAGTACGATATCCTCGATTCTCTGCCTGCTCATCGTCTTCGGTGCCGAAACCACCAGAGCTCCCGCATCATCGATCCTCATAGAAACACGGGTCCTGCGTGCACTGCGAACCAGAGAATACTGTACTTTCCTGTCACTTTTCACTACACTCTCCTTGTACAGGGGGACCCATTGATCCGGCAACTTCATCTTCACCAGGAATTAGCATATTGTCATCCGATACAAAATGAATCAAGTGATGCTTCAGCGGGAACCGCGTATGAAACGGTCCTCTCACACCTTGAGACGGCACCTGTCGGTACCGACTATCTCATCACCTGCACGCTCAGTCTATCAGATGAACTTGCCCGTGCGGAAGTGAAGAACATCGCGATTCGTCATCCGAAAGAAACAGAAGATCCGGTCACGACCATTCCAGCCGGGTCATATTCATTTCAGCAGCTGCCATTCACTCCGGAATCAAAACTGGACCTGCTCCCTTTTTTTATGAAATTTATCTCAACAGCAACAATCTCTACAGCATATATACGGATATACAAAGAGAAACGCTTTGAGACTGCCGTTCAGTTCTTTCTTCCGATGGATGGAACTGAATGAGGGCTTTTATGGTTGCCTCTGTGCTCCACGAGTCGTATATTTATGAGGTATACTCATCCGTTTCCATGGATGAACACCCCCGGAGGCTACATCAGTGATTGTTGAAAAACTAACAGACACCCAGCATAAGATTACCTGTGCTGACGGAAAGGAAATCATCCTCATAGGCACAGCACATGTCTCTGCAGAGAGTGTTAACGAAGTTGAGCAGGTTATTGATGAAACAACTCCAGACATGATCTGTATTGAACTTGATGAGGGCAGATACCGATCCAAGACAGAGAAAAAGGGGTGGGAGAACCTGGATATCAAGCAGGTGCTCAAGCAGAACAAAGGGTTTCTGCTGCTGGCAAACCTCGCTCTCTCTTCGTATCAGAAGAAGCTTGGCGATAAGATGGGCATCTCACCCGGTGATGAGATCATGAAGGGAGCTGAGATCGCCACTGAGCGTGACATTCCTCTTGAACTGTGTGACAGGGAGATAGAGGTGACCTTTAAACGGGCATGGCGTCTCAGTAACTGGTGGAACAAGGCAAAGCTTATATCCTCCCTCCTCACCGCGGCCTTTTCCAAGGAAGAGATCAGTGACGAAGAAATTGAATCGCTGAAAGGCACAAACATGCTTCAATCGATGCTTGATGAGATGGCTGAAGAGCTGCCGACCATCAAGAAAGTGCTCATTGATGAACGAGACGAATATCTTGCCACAAAGATCTACCGTTCAAAGGGCAGAAATGTCGTTGCAGTGGTTGGCGCAGGGCATGCACCCGGTCTTATCAGGCACATGGAGAAACTCGATGCTGGCACGGGATCCTACTCACTCAGGGCGATTTCATCGATTCCCAAAGCATCTCCTGCCGGTAAGATCTTCTCCTGGGGAATAGTTGTAGCTCTCCTGGCTCTCATAGCGGTCGGCTTTATCAGATCTGGATGGACGAGTGGACTCACGATGTTCCTATACTGGTTCGGTCTCAATTCATCACTGACAGCTCTTGCAAGCATCATCGGACTGGCTCATCCGCTTACCGTCATCGTCTCAACGCTGTCAGCACCGATCACCGCGCTGAGTCCGACCCTAGGAGTAGGCATGGTTGCAGGTGTTCTGGAGGTCTCTTTGAGGAAACCCAGAGTCCTCGACTTCGAAGCCCTTACCGACGATATCCTGCATATCAAGGGATGGTACAGGAACAGGGTTATTCATCCCCTCTTCCTGTTCTTCCTCACCAGCTTATTTGCATCAATCGGAACCTTTATTGCCTTTCCTCTTATCATACAGTCTCTTTAGTCAGGAGTGCTTACTAAGTACTCCTGATTCACGTACATACAGTGACCAGGCGCAGGAAGGAACAAATATCGTTCCTTCCGTATCGTTAAACAGCGCCAACTGCCTGCCCTCTGAGGTAACCGGCTGCCACCTCCCTCATCGTTGATCATGACAAATTCCAGGTACTCACCCAGCTTGAACGGACCAGAAACATACTGCCCTTTCTTTTAGTAAGGAATACTAACTATATATATCATGTGGAGCAGAAGCATTGCAGAGAGCGTCTGGAAAGGAATCCATGATAATAAGGACTACGTACTAAGGTCCCGGATTATTACTTCCCCTCCCTGGCAGAGATTAAACGGGTACTGTGCTCTTTTCCGTGAGAAAATCAGGAGAGAGCCGATGCTGTGTCGTGTGACACTGATGTACCGCGCTCTTCTACCCTTCCAATCTGAACCAGTTTTCAGAGGGTGGACAGACACGGCAGGCTATCATTCTTATCCATACGATATCCAATATCTGCTGCGTCCATATCTACGTGCATGAGAAGTTTTATAAGAGAGTAGTCCTGAAATTTCTGTTAGTAAGGAGTGCTTACGAAGTCTCCTGAATCCCGGAGACCTGCCTGAGAGCCTCTCCGATTGTTTCACAGGATAGGAAGGTACCCTTCCGCATCCCACGCTTGGTGGATGAAGGAATCAGGAGAGTTGAATACCCCATTTCCAAGGCTCCTTTGATCCGTTTATCGCTGAAACCGACCGGCCGTACTTCACCGGCGAGAGAGAGTTCCCCCATGGAAACAAGACCGGCAGGAAGGGCCTTTCCTGTCAGCGCCGAGTACAGAGCAAGGGCAAGAGGAAGTTCTATGGCAACCTCTTTCACTTTGATTCCGCCGGCCACATTCACATAGATATCGTTGCGGGAAAGAACAATTCCCGCATGTCGCTCGAGTATCGCAGCTATACGTGAAACGGTAGATGAATCTATCTTTTCTGAAAATATCCTCGGATATCCCGAAGAACTGAGCGGTACACTGAGTGCCTGTATTTCAATCAGGAACGTCCTGCTACCCTCAAGTACTGTGCCGAAGGCGATACCGGGAGGTATCGTTCCCTGCGGCCTTTTTGAAAGAAAGAAACCGGCAGGGTCGGGAACTGGCACAAGGCCCTTCTCTCCCATGATAAAAATACCGATTTCATCTATCGAACCAAAACGGTTCTTTGCGGCACGAATGATCCGAGCGCCAGTCTCAGCCATCTCGAAGTAGAGAACAGTATCGACTATGTGCTCAACAACCTTTGGTCCTGCAATCTGGCCATCCTTTGTGACGTGACCGACAAGAAACAGAGCACATCCGGCAGCCTTGGCAACATCGACAAGGTCGGATGCGCAGTTTTTCATCTGAGATACGGAACCTGAAGCGGAAGAGAGATCACTGCTGGTAAGGGTCTGGAGAGAATCTACAACAAGGCAGTCCGGCTTTTCCTTTGCAATGATATCAATGAGGCTCTCAAGATTCGTATTATTGAAGAGAAGTATCCGCTCAAGGGGAAGTGAGAGGCGTTGAGCACGTTTTTTCACCTGTTGAGGAGACTCTTCTCCTGATACATAGATCGCTTTCTTATTGGTCAGGGAAGCTACAACCTGGAGCATGAGAGTTGACTTTCCAATCCCAGGCTCACCGCCGATGAGCGTGGCACTTCCGTGCATAATGGCTCCGCCGAGCACCCGATCGAACTCTGAGATGTTAGATGTATACGTAAAGTCTTTATTTACTACAACATCCTCAATACTCATTAGCTGCTTGAGCGATCCGTCAACCATCCCTGCTGCAGATCTCTTTACGTGTGGTGCTACAGATTGCTGCTCAGTGAACGTATTCCAGCTTCCGCACTGAGGACACCTACCAAGCCATTTCGGCTCGGTATTTCCACATTCCGAACAAACAAACCGTGTAGCACCTTTTTTCATAACAGCCTTCTAGAAGTCGATAAGTTCCACTTCAAATATCAGATAGGAGTTCGGAGGGATAACTCCCGGATACCCCTGTTTTCCATACCCAAGTTCCGGGGGAATTATGAGAGTTCTCTTCTCACCCTTTTTCATGGTCTGTAAAGCTTCATTCCACCCTTCAATGACCTGACCGATATTAAATTCTGCAGGAGCTCCACGATTCACCGAAGAATCAAAAGTCCTTCCGTCAAGAAGTGTACCGGTGTAGTGTACAGTCACTTTCTGACCCATCACTGGAGATTTCTCTCCAGTTCCTTCCGCATTGACTACATAACGCAATCCGCTGGAAGTCTGCTTCGCATCGGGCCATCTGTTGGAAATCTCTTTATTCAACTCCTTCTCAAGAACTGCAATCCGCTCATTCTCCTTTACCTGTACCTCAGAGACTGTTGCAGCAAATGACTCTTTTGTGACAATAAACTTCTCAGCTTCTTCGCCGATCCGAACAATTTCTACTTTTCTGATTGTATCACCCTGGGTAATTGCATTCACTGTATCCTGTCCCTCAACGACATACCCGAACACAGAATGCTTGCCATCAAGCCAAGGAGTCGCAACATGGGTGATGAATATCTGGCTGCCATTGGTTCCGGGCCCAGCATTCGCCATTGAGAGAACGCCAGGTCCTGTATGTTTTAGGTCGTCATGAAATTCATCCGGGAATGTGTAGCCGGGGCCACCGGTCCCATTTCCTTCCGGACAGCCTGTCTGTACCATGAAATCATCAATAACACGGTGGAAGGTCAACCCATCATAGAAGGGGGTTCCGGGATGTGTCAGATTCAGTGAGCCTTCAGCAAGACCGACGAAATTCGATACAGTCATCGGGGTCTTTTTATATTCGAGTGAGAGCACAACCTCTCCCTTGGTGGTCTGCAATTTCGCATACACACCATTCTGTAAATTCTGTGACATAGTAGTTCCTTTATGTAATTATAGTTCTATTGTTTCTTCTTCTATCTGAAAGAGCGAGTAGATCTTCTCGAGATCCTGCATACTTGAATAGGTAATCTCAATCTTTCCCTTCTGCAGCGTACCCTTCACCTCGACCTTATTCCCGATCGCCTCAATAAGACGCTGTTCTACTGCCAGGATATCCGGCGACTTACTTTTTTCTGCCCGCCTATCTCTTCCATGCGCAAGCCGTTTCCCTTCATTCAGATCCTTCGCCAACTGCTCAGCCTTGCGAACAGTCATTCCTTCCTGAATAATCTTAGTGTAAAGATAATGCTGATCTGCAGGATTGACAACCGACAGAAGTGCACGGGCATGTCCACTACTGAACTCAGAGGCAAGGAGCGATTCCTGTATCTCTTTCGGTAACTGAAGCAGACGGATAGAGTTCGTAATCGTAGATCTCTTCTTCCCTACACGCTCAGCAAGCTCCTCCTGTTTTATCCTTGACTGTTCGAGAAGGTACACATATGCCTTCGCCTCTTCAATGGGGTTAAGGTTCTCCCGCTGGATATTCTCTATGAGCGCTACTTCGAGACGCTGAAAATCGCTAAACTTCTTTATGATAACTGGTATCTTTTCGAGACCAATTTCTAACGCTCCTCGGTATCGTCGCTCACCTGCAATGATAATAAATTCATCATCATTGACTTTCTCAACAATCAGAGGTTGAATAATACCTTGTGACCTGATTGATTCAGAAAGCTCTTCCATCGCTTCAGGATTGAACTGCTTTCTTGGCTGATGAGGATTCGGATGAACCTTGTTAATCTCCAGCATGACATATTCACCTTCAGCGGAGGAGAGCAAAGCTTCTGGATTGAACACACTGTCATATGAATAATCATCCATCAGAGAACTTATACCCTTTCCCAATCCATGTTTTTTTGTACTAGACACGGCGAACCACCTCCTCTGCCAGTTTCTGGTATCCTTCAGCACCAGTGCTATGTTTGTCATAGATACTTATAGGCAACCCATGAGACGGCGCCTCTGAGAGCCTGACATTACGCGGTATCTTTGTCTCAAACACTTTCTGAGGCCAAAAATTCGTGATATCATCAACTACATCGTTCGACAGCCTCGTACGGGAACTATACATAGTGAACAGAATACCGAGTACATCCAGATGAGGATTTAGCTGCTTCTTCACTGATTCAATGGTTCTCATGAGAAGATTTAATCCTTCCATAGCAAAATACTCACATTGAAGAGGAATAATGATATGGTCGGCCCAGCACATGGCATTGATAGTAACCAGTCCGAGAGAAGGAGGACAGTCTACAAGAATATAATCCCAATTCTCTTCAATTCCAGCTAAAGCATTCTTCAAGAAGAATTCCCTTGCAAGCTCATTCACAAGCTCTACACTCAGCCCGGCAAGATGAATACCTCCACCAATTATAAACAGGTTTTCCACAGGTGTTACCTGGTAGGCCTCTTCGGGAGGGCACGTGCCAACAATAACTTCGTAACTACCTGGAAGTCTATGGTTTCCTGATACACCACTGGTAAGATTCCCTTGTGAATCGAGATCAATCAACAACACCTTATACCCCTGGTGTGCGAGATATGCTCCAAGGTTTGCTGCTGTTGTTGTCTTGCCGACTCCACCTTTCTGGTTTGAAAAGATAATTTTTTTTGCGCCCATACCAACACTATACATAAAGATATTCTTCTTGTCATCAAACTTTTCAGGTATTGACCATAACTCTTTATACTAGTACATTTACATAACTATTTTATAGGAGGATATTCCAATGGTAGATAAAGTAAAAGCTGCTCTTGAAGATATACGACCAGACCTTCAAAATGATGGAGGTGATATTGAATTTGTCAGTATGGAAGATAAAAATGTTACTGTTCGCCTTAAGGGAGCTTGTGCCGGCTGCCCTATGAGTCAGATGACTTTGAAGAACGGAGTTGAACGGTATCTTAAAAGTATTGTAGACCCTGATATCGTGGTCATTAACGAAAGCGGATTCTAAAAAAAGGTTTCACGTGAAACATCCAAGTGCTGTCGAAGTTCCTTCGGCAGCTTTTTTTTCCACAAGCTCACACACTCCGAATTGTTCCAGGATTTCCACCATGTCTCATCATGGCATCAGTATCTTATAAGACATAAGCAGGATAAGAAAACCAGACACATCACTCGATCGGCTACCGACACAATACAGGGTTGTGATCCTTCCACTACATGAAAAACTCTAGAAAAAGCATAGCCGCCCAGAAAGGGCGGCTATGCATGTTTCACGTGAAACATACATCAAGATTCAGAGTCGGTACCTGCTCCTTCTGTATCCTGATTCTGTTCTTCATCACTGGAATCATCTGGACCGACAGCATCAACAACTGCAACAGCCTGAATCGAATCAATATCTTTCAGCCGGGCAACCACAACTCCGGAAGCATATGGACCTTGAATTGAGATGGTGTCTACCGGAACCCGTATAGACTGGCCTTTCACTGTAAGGATGACAATATCATTATCATCATTTACCGAGAGGGCCCGTACGAGATACCCGGTCTTCTCCCTGAAGGTATAGACCTTCTGACCCATTGTTCCCCGCCCATGCGGTCTGAATCCGTCAAACTCAACCTGCTTACCCTGACCCTTTTCAGTGATCATCAGGATCCGTCTATCCTCATCAACCTTCAACAATCCGACAACAGTATCATCGTTCAGCAGTTTAATACCACGTACACCGCGAGTCGACCGTCCCATTGCTCTAACTGATGAACAGGGGAACCTTAAACCTTTGCCGTGTCGTGTAATAATCATCACTTCTTCACTCTCATTGACAAGAATAGCATTAAACAGGACATCTCCTTCATCAAGGATGATTGCGGCGATACCTCGTTTCCTTGCATTTTTGAATTTTGTCAGATTTACCTGTTTAGCAACTCCTTCTCTTGTCAGCATAAAGAGATAAGTGTCTTCATTAAAGTCATCAAATGGAGTGATGGAGGTTATTTCCTCATCTTTCTCCAATGTAGTGAGAACACCTCTGATACTCTCACCTTTAGAGGTTTTGCTACCCTGCTGAATCTCATGGACTTTAAACCAGTACGCCTTCCCAAGATTACTGACAGCAAGGATATGATCATGTGTTGAGGCTACGAATACATGCTCTACGAGATCCTCATCCCGCAGAGTAGCTGCACGCACACCCTTTCCACCTCTTCCCTGAGTCTTATACTCCTCGACGGGAAGTCTTTTTACAAAACCTTTGCTGGTCATGATGACGACAACATCTTCCTGTTTGATAAAATCCTCATCGACCATTCCAGTGAGCTCTACATGTGAGATCGCTGTACGCCTTACATCACCATACCGGTTCTCAATTTCAAGCAGCTCTTCTTTCACTACCTGTAGCACCTTGGTCTCATCAGACAATATATCATTATAATATAAAATTTTAGCACGCAAATCGTCTAATTCATCAAGAATTTTTGTTGTCTCCAGCTGGCTAAGACGACCAAGGCGCATATCAATGATAGCCTGACCCTGAATCTTAGAAAGCCCAAAGGTTTCCATCAACGCTTCAAGAGCGACTGTATTGTCTGAGGAAGTCTTGATAATCTCGATTACTTCATCGATATGCTCGAGTCCTATCTTCAGTCCCAGAAGCACATGAGCACGCTCTTCAGCCTTCCGAAGATCAAACCGCGTCCTGCGCACCACCACTTCCTTTCGGTGTTCCACGTAGTAGTGGATCATCTCCAGGAGACCAAGCTGTTTAGGTCTTCCGTTAACAAGAGCTAGATTATTGATATTGAAGTTCGTCTGAAGCGGCGTGTACTTGAATAGCTTGTTTATGACAACAGAAGGCACACCATTCTTCTTGAGTTCGATAACAAGACGGATACCATCCCTATCGGATTCATCTCTCACCTCACTGATAGAATTGATTCGTCCTTTCTTCTCCTCAGCGATCTTCTTAACAAGTTCTGCTTTATTCACCTGGTAGGGGAGCTGTGAGAATATGATCTGTGTCTTCCCCGATTTTGTCTCTTCTATCTCATACACGCCACGGGTGACGACTTTTCCCTTTCCAGTCTGGAAGGCGCTGATGATTCCCGCCCTTCCACAGATCTCTCCGCGGGTCGGGAAATCGGGCCCTTTGATATACTCCATCATCTCAAACAGGGAAATCGACGGATTATCTATGTATGCTGCGATACCCTGACACACTTCACTGAGATTATGAGGAGCCATGTTCGTAGCCATACCGACCGCGATACCGCTGCTCCCATTGACAAGGAGGAAGGGAATGGCTGCAGGAAGAACTGTAGGTTCAGAGAGTGAGTCATCATAGTTGGGACCGTAATCGACAGTCTCCTTCTGGATATCGGCGAGCATCTCCTCTCCGATACGTGACATCTTCGCTTCAGTGTATCTCATTGCGGCAGGAGGATCACCATCAATCGACCCGAAGTTTCCCTGAGGATGTACTGCGGGATAGCGGAGAGAGAAGTCCTGAGCCAGTCTGACCAGAGCGTCATACACCGAGGCATCTCCATGCGGATGGTATTTACCAAGCACATCACCAACTATTCTTGCCGATTTCTTGAACGAAGACGAGTATCGCAATCCCATCTCATGCATATCGTACAGAATCCTTCGGTGAACAGGCTTCAGACCGTCACGGACATCAGGCAGGGCCCTCGAGACGATAACGGACATTGCATAATTGAGGTAAGAGACTTTCATTTCATCAGCGACATTCGCATGAAATATGGTGCTTTTTGAGATTTCTTCCATTTCTTATAACATCCTTATCTTATACATCGAGATTTGAGACATACACGGCATTCTCTTCAATGAACCGCTTACGGGGCTCTACTTCTTCTCCCATAAGCATAGTGAACACCTCATCCGCCTCTACAGCATCCTCAAGGGTTACCTGTGTGAGACTTCTGGTCTCAGGGTTCATAGTGGTCTCCCAGAGCTGATCGGGGTTCATCTCACCAAGACCCTTATATCGCTGAATAGGAACTTTTGAAAGATCGCCATCCTTGGTATTTTCCAGAAGAATCCTCTTTCGTTCCTCTTCATTGTAGGCGTAGAAGGACTTTTTCCCGAACGAGATCTTATACAGCGGAGGCATAGCAAAATATACATATCCCTCTTCCAGGAGTTCTCTCATATACCGGAAGAAAAAGGTGAGCAGAAGAGTTCTGATGTGGGAGCCGTCGACATCGGCATCCGCCATGATGATAACCTTGTGATAACGGACCTTTGTAGGATCAAAGTGCACACCAAGGCCTGCGCCGAGAGAGGCGATAACAGGTTGCAGTTTCTCATTTGACAAGACCTTATCTTCACGCGCCTTCTCGACATTCAGCATCTTTCCCCACAGTGGAAGTATCGCCTGATTCTGCCGGTCACGCCCTTGTTTGGCGCTTCCTCCCGCTGAATCACCCTCAACTATAAATATCTCACAGAGAGCGGGATCTTTCTCAGCACAGTCGGCAAGCTTCCCGGGAAGGCCTGCTCCTTCAGAAGCTTTGCGAATCTTCAGTCGCGCGTCACGGGCAGCAAAGCGTGCCTTTGCCGCCATGATAGCCTTTCCCAGGATCGCCTCGATCACAGCAGGATATTCATCGAAATAATTCGTAAGCTTCTCATACATAAGAGAAGAAACGACACCCTGAACATACGTATTTCCCAGTTTTGATTTCGTCTGACCCTGGAATTGAGGATCGGGAAGTTTTACCGACACAACAGCGGTAAGCCCTTCGCGCAGATCATCGCCGACAAGAGGGTTGCCGAAGATCTTCAGAAGATTCGGTTTCTTCTTCATCTGCTCATTCATCACCCTCGTAAGAGCAGACCTGAACCCTGACAGATGAGTACCACCCTCGCGCGTGTTGATATTATTCACGAAAGAGAACAGCACCTCGTCGAAGCGATCGTTGTACTGGAGAGCAATCTCCACCTTAACCTGCTGATCCTCACCTTCAAAATAGATAGGCTCAGGGTGAATTGCCTTCTTTGACTCATTGAGATGTTTTATGAATTCGTTGATACCGCCTTCATAATGGAAATGATGTTCCTTCACCTCTTCTTCACGTTCATCTCTAACGCCTATCTGAATACCTTTATTTAAAAAGGCTAACTCTCTAAAACGCTCTGTCAGAACACGATAACTGTAGGTTTCCTTATCAATAATGGAATAATCCACCATAAAGCGGACCGTAGTCCCGTTTCTATCAGTATCACCGATAATCCTGACATCCTGCACCGGGACACCTTTCCTGTACTCCTGATAATAGATATGAGGAGCACGGTGAACCGTTACTTCCAGCCAGTCGGAAAGTGCGTTTACAACAGAGACACCCACTCCGTGAAGACCCCCTGAGACCTTATATGTCTCATTATTGAATTTTCCTCCAGCGTGCAACTGAGTCATAACCACCTGAAGCGAACTTACCTGTTCGCTCGGGTGAAGATCAACGGGAATACCGCGACCGTTATCTTCAACACGGATCACATTCCCTTTCTCGATAGAGATAGAAATATTGTCACAGTACCCTGCCATCGCTTCATCGATACTATTGTCTACTATTTCGTATACAAGGTGGTGAAGGCCGTCTGGACCGGTCGATCCGATGTACATTCCCGGTCTTTTTCTGACTGCCTCAAGACCTTTCAGAATCTGTATACTGCTGGACGTGTAGGAAGATGTACCGGATACTGTTTCTGTGGGCTCACGATGATCCGCAGCACCTCCCGGTACCCCTTCCAAAATACTCTGTTCCATATAAATATATCCTTGTATAATAAAAAATTGGATTTGCAACAAGTATACCATTATTCAGGAAGAATGTAAAGAGATGATCGCCTTTTTGGTAGGTTTATATATTATTACATTACAATGATTTATAACGCATTTATTCGAAGATCTTATCAGGTGTCCGGTGAGTCTTGTCAATCGGCATCTGCTGCTATATTATATTGATCATGCTTGAACAGAAATGGAATTATTATCCGTTCTGGGAAGAGGTTGTATCAAGGCTGGAATCAACCCTTCCGGAACATGAATCTGTCACATGGATACAGAGAATCTCATATATCAGATCGAAGGATCATGTGATCGTTCTGGCCGTTCCGAGTCTGTTCATCCGTGATTATGTGATAAAGAATTATCTCAATGTATTCTCTGAACTCTTCGCTGAACTCACGGGAGAGCATATCGGCATCGAATTTGAGGTAAAACTGCAGGAGACGACAGTACAGGAAAAGAGCACGGCACAGAAGAGTATTCTCTCACCTGAGGTCCGGCACTCTTCTTCGATGATGCCCAAGGCTGTGAGTAAACCGAAAGACAGGAACATTAATCCCTCCTACCAGTTCAGTTCCTTTGTAGTGGGTGAGAACAGCGCCTTCAGCTACAATGTAAGCATGGCTATAGCCAAGAATCCTGGAGTCTCCTATAACCCGTGTCTCATCTACGGAGGAGTAGGTCTCGGTAAGACCCATCTTATCCAGTCGATAGGAAACTATATTCAGGACAACACTCCGGAACTCCAGGTAGTCTATGTGACAGCCGAGAAGTTCACCAACGAATTCATCCAGTCCATCAGTGAGAAGAAGACTCCTCAATTCAGAAACAAGTATAGGAAGGCTGATGTCCTTCTCATTGATGATATCCACTTCCTCCAGAGGAAGGAATCGACACAGGAAGAACTGTTTCATGTCTTTAACAACTTGTTTGAATCCAATAAACAGTTAGTGTTTACCTGTGACCGTCCTATCAACGAACTCCAGGATATCACTGACAGGCTGAAGAACCGCTTCACCCGGGGCATCAACGTAGATCTGCAGCCGCCTGACTTCGAAACGAGACTGGCTATTCTCAGAAGAAAGACCGATATGCAGACCACTCATATATCCAGTGAAGTTCTCGAATATATCAGCAAGAACGTCATTACCAATGTCCGTGACCTCGAATCGTCACTAACCAAACTGATCGCGTATGGAACTCTCCTCAACAAGGAAATCACTCTAGACATCGCTAAGGAACAGCTGAGAAGCACGTATTCGGCGAAAAAAGATCAGACAAAGGATCTTGATACAATCATTCGTGTCGCTGCAGAGTACTTCAATATATCTCCCTATGATATAAAGGGAAAAAAACGAACGAAATCCGTCGTACTCCCCAGACAGATAGCAATGTACATTGCCCGCAGGATCACTGATTTCTCCACTACAGAGATCGGATATGAGTTCGGCGGAAGAGATCATACCACTGTCATGCATTCAGTACAGAAAGTGGAAATGATGATTCAGAATGATGTCACACTCAGTAATTCCATACAGACATTGATTCGTCAGGTTCACGATTACAAGCGGCCATGAGGGAAAAGGAAAAGCTGGTGATAATCTGAGGAATTCCTGTTGAAACTAGTGTACAATAGTCGTACCTTGTGGAAAACAGGGATAACCTGTTGAAAAGAGGTTCAGTATTCCACAGGTTGTTAATCGCGTAGGAAGTTTTATGATATAGAAATAGTGGCGTTTTCCACATTATACATGATACTATTACTACGACGACTAGATATATAATAATAATAGGAGTAGTACGATGAAGTTCATCTGTCCGAAAAACAATATCCTCAAGGAGATCGTTCTGGCACTCGATTTCACGAGTCAGAGAAACTCTCTGTCCATCGTTTCCAATGTCTTCCTGGAAACTTCAGAGAACAGGCTTGTCATCAAGGCGACTGACCAGAAAATCGGTTTTACGACGAGTATTGAAGTCGAAACAATCGAAAGCGGAACCACCACTGTCTTCTGTGACAAATTCCTGGGAATTCTCAGAGCTCTGCCTGATGAGGATATCATATTTGAAGAAATCGGAGAGAAACTGTTCATCCATCCTCAGAACAAGTCCATTGATTTCTCGCTCAGAACTATCAAGGCTGATAAGTTCCCCATGCTTGAAGAACCGGTCAACAAATTCTTTACAGTGGCACAGAAGGATCTGTTCGAGATGATTGACCAGACGATCTTTGCAATCAGTGATGATGAGACGCGCTATTTTATGAATGGAGTCTACATGGAACGGGGAGAGAAGTCTCTCACCATGGTAGCCACAGATGGAAGAAGACTCTCTATGATATCCCGTAATCTTGACAAGGATATTCCTGAATTCAATCCGATTATCATTCCCGCAAAGTTCCTCTCTCTCATCGAGAAGGGCGGAAACCGGGAGGGAGAGGTCTCTCTCGCTGTCACAGATACGCTTCTGTTCGCTTCCTTCGGTTCAGTTGTTATGTATACGACCCTGGTAAAGGGGCAGTTCCCGAACTACAAGCGAGTCATTCCCGCCATGCAGTCGCGTTCCTGCTCTGTTGATATCAGGAAGATGAACGAAGCTCTGAAGAGAGTATCTCTTCTTGTTGAGAACAAGGCAAAAAGGATCTATCTCGATATAGAGAACGATTTCATTACCATCAGTTCTGAAGAGAGTGATTTTGGACAGGCAAAAGAGATCATACCCTGTTCCTATACCGGTGAATCAGTACGTCTTGCTATGAATTACTCCTACCTCGTCAGCCCTCTCAAAGTGATGGATGGGGATACCTGTGATATCAGGTTCACCGAGAGTAATAAGGCTATCACGGTTGTTTCCAACCCTGAAAAGGATTACCTGCACATTATTATGCCGATGCAGCTGGATTAATGAAATTCATCTCAGTAGGATTCCGACATTTCAGAAATCTTGAAGAAACCCTTCTCCCTACCGACGCGAGGAGGGTTCTTCTTGTGGGAGAAAATGGTCAGGGAAAGACTAACTTTCTCGAAGCTGTGTATACTCTCTGTTATGGTTCCTCGTTCAGGAACGTTCCTCTGAAGAATCTCTGTACTCACGGCACCTCATCCGCGACACTTTCAGCTACCGTTGAAAATGATGATGGATACCGTCAGACCCTCTCTTTCTCATACGCTGACAAGAAACGGATTATCAGAATAGATGGCAGGGAGGTGAAGGACCGCAAGGATCTCATGTACACCGTGCCGTGTATCATTTTCAGCAATGACGACATCGAATTCATCAGGGGGACCCCGGAAGACCGTAGACGATTCTTCGATCAGACGATGAGTATGTACGATCCACTATTCTTCGATGACCTTCGTCAGTACCGTCTGATTCTCAAACAGCGGAACAAGGCTATCAAGGAGGAGTATCACACACTTCTTCCCGTGTACAACGAGAAGATGGCCCACATTGGTCTGAGAATTCAGGAAAAGCGGAGACTGATGGTACAGGAGTTCAATGAAGTTTTCACTCCTCTGTATCAAAAGGTTTCGGGAGGTACAAGCGACCTGAAGATAGTCTATAAACCCTCCTGGAGAAACTGTGAGAGTGCAGAGGATATCATTCACCGTCTTGAGAACTCCTTAAGTCAGGATATCAGGATGCAGACCACGGTGAGTGGTATTCATCGGGACCAGTTCGTCACGATGGAACAGCAGTCTCAGTTCGCACTCACCGGGTCAACGGGTCAGATGCGTCTTGCCTCCCTGCTGTTCAGGGTGGCCCAGATGAACACCTTCAGTACAAAGAGTTTGCGCCAACCGGTCATTCTCCTTGATGATGTCCTTCTCGAACTAGATATCGAGAAGCGTGCTCTGTTCCTTCAGCTGCTCAGCGGTTACTCGCAGGCCTTCTTCACTTTCCTGCCGAAGGAATCGTACTTTCATGATGAGTCTGATTCCGAATCTCTCATATATGATGTATCAGAAGGGAGGTTCGCCCCGTATGAGTGACACTCCTCTTTCCGAACTGCTCGATACCCTCCTGAAAAAGCTGAACATAGACCCTGACAGCGGTATGGCGAGCATGAAGAAGAAATGGGTTGAGATCGTGGGCCATGATCTTGCCTTCCACACCTCTGCATATGAGATACGCGGTCAAACACTGACGATACTGTGTGACCATCCCGCCTATTCATCTCTCGTACTGATGCGCAGACGTCAGATAGAGAGAAACCTGGCCAGAATCTATCCCGAGCTCGGTATCACGGTAATCAGTGTCAGAGTCAGGAAATGATAACACTATTGACAGAGAGTGCGTGGTATCTATATACTGCCCTTTCGGGAGCCTGTCCCGCTGAAAATGAATAATCCCGCGTTAAGCGATAAAGTTTGGAGAATTTCCTATGAAAAGAACGTACCAACCCAGTAGAACAAAAAGAAATAGAAAGTTTGGATTCCGTGCGCGTATGGCTACAAAGGGCGGTAGACTTGTCCTGGCTCGCCGAAGAGCAAAAGGCAGAAAGAAATTAACCGTCTGTGATGAGAAAAAGCCTTACTAAGAATGAAATTGTAAAAAAGAAATCAGAGATTGATAGAATTTTTCAAACGGGAAGGGTCTATTCGGTTCCCAATCTTCGTATGAGAGTTGCCAGCAATACTCTGGGGATGAACAGGATTATCGTCATACCGGTGAAAAAGTATGGAAATTCTGTTCAAAGAAACAGAATACGGCGTCAGATCAAAGAAATCTGGCGTCTGGAGAAGGAAAATCTTCTCTCTGGTTTTGATTTTGCATTCATAGTATACCCGGGAATGGCAGTATCTCATAACCAACAGAAACAGCAACTGATTCATCTCTTTACTCTCGCTCACCTTTATACGAGATAGGTCTATTTTCTGCCTTCCATCCAAATTTTTTCGATGACCACGTACGTAATAAGAGGAGTGAGTATGGACCGTAATACCATATTGTTTATAGTTCTTTCGGTAGTTATCTTTGTTGGTGGAATGACGATACAGCAGACATTCTTTCCACCTGAACCGGTAGCGACAGCGACGAGTGTTGAATCTGCCTCTCTGCCGCCAGAACCTGCCGAGCAGACAGCGACAGCGAATCAACTGACTGGACCGGCTGCAAAGAGTATGAGCAGTACAGGAACCCTCAAAGCTGTGAAAGAGGCTTCATCAGCTGCGCCTTTCACCTACGAAACCGAAGTCTTCCTGATTGAGTTCGACCCTGCTGGTGCAACAGTATCTTCATTGAAGCTGAAGGATCACCTCGATAACGGTAACCCGGTTGAGATGATATTCAACGAAGGACTGGATAAGGAGGCATTCGCCCTCTATGCAGGCAATGGTACGGCTCAACCTATCGATGCGGTATTCGATTATTCGATCAATGGCAATGAAGTGGTCTTTTCTCAGGACTTCACCGTTGAGGATGGAGCTCCCTTCACTCTGATAAAACGGTTCCGCTTCGGTGCTTCAGACTATCTGTTCGAGATCGAGATAGAAGCCAGGAACAGTGAGAACTCCTCGATACCACTCAACGTTGACGGGTATGCCTATACCCTTGCCTTCGAACCTCAACTGGGTCCTTCCTTCCACACGGAACCGGATGGCAGATACACCTACCGCCGATTCTATGTTGAACAGAATGGTAAGAAGAGCACGGCCAAGATCAAGGACGGTATCTACACCAACAATGAGATCATCGGATGGACTGCACTGGCAGGGAAGTACTTCAGTGTTATCGGTATTCCCGATGCCACACAGTACCAGTTGACTCTCACAGAACAGAAAGGCTCTTCGATACCTCTCGAATCCTCGATGTATTTCTCCCGTCCTGCCTACAGGACCTCTTCAGCTACTGATGTGTTCCGCTTCTATATCGGTCCACAGCTGAAGCAGCATATGGCTATCTATAACGATGCGGCCGATAACGATTTCGGCCTGAGTGAACTCAACCTCGAGAAGGCTCTGGACAGTTCCTCGTGGCTTGGATGGCTTGAAGGAATCCTCAAGTGGCTGCTCACACTCTTCTATGGTCTGATTCCGAACTATGGTGTTGCGATAATTCTTCTTACGATACTGATCAAGGTTGTGCTTCAGCCCTTCAGCAAGAAGAGTATGGAATCAACATCCCGCATGCAGGCACTTGGACCTCAGATGGAAGAGCTCAAGGTGAAATATAAGGATAATCCACAGAAGCTTAACGCAGAAATGGGTGAACTCTACAAGAAGGAAGGGATCAACCCTCTCGGCGGATGTCTTCCCATGCTGTTCCAGTTCCCGATATTCATCGCTCTGTACGGACTGTTGAACAAACATTTCGAACTTCGCGGTGCCGTATTCATCCCGGGTTGGATCAGTGACCTTTCACTTCCTGAATCGGTGTACAATTTCGCACCGCTCACCCTGCCGCTGATCGGCAGTGACCTGAGGCTCCTTCCGATCCTGTATGGAACCAGTATGGTACTTTCATTCTCTCTGACTCAGGCATCTACGCCTCAGACGGGAATGACCGGTACATTCATGAAGTGGGGAATGCCCATCATGCTCTTCTTCGTTCTCTACAGTGCACCATCAGGTCTCCTCCTGTATTGGATGGTTATGAACTTCATATCTATCGGACAGCAGGTATACATGAACAAGAAGAAGGCGAAGAAAGGTCTTGCTGCTCCTGCCGCAGCTGTCGCTGCAGGGAAAAATACGAAAAAGAAGAACAGGAGATAATGCATGATACGAGAATTTGAAGGAAAAACAGAACAGGAGGCCATTGCACGTGCCCTAGAGGAACTGCAGGTCGTCCAGGATGATATCGATATAGAGATTGTGGAATCAGAGAAGCGTTCGCTATTTAAAAAAGGAAACGTGAAGATCCGAGTATATCTCAACGAAGAGGGAACACACCAGAACGAGGACGGGGATGAGGACGAAGGTCCTGTCGAAGTGAATGAGGAGTTCGAAGAACAGGTCACCACCTTCCTTTCGAATCTGCTGATCAAGATGGGCTATCCCGGTACTGTTGATGTTGTATATAGAAAGCATAATAAGCTAGGACTCGATATTTCCAGTGAATATTCCTCCATCATCATCGGAAAGAAGGGAAAGAACCTCGACGCGATTCAGCTGATCGTCAATGTCTATGCAGGTCAGCTTCAGAACCATATGAAGGTGATGGTCGACAGCGAGAACTACCGGATGAGGCATGAGGAATTCCTTGTGCGTCTTGCGTTCAAGACAGCTCAGTCTGTCAAGAAGAGCGGAAGAAGCAAACTTCTTGAACCTATGAATCCGTTTGAACGGCGACTGGTACATACAGCCCTGAACGGGATTGAAGGAATTGAGACCAAGAGTGAGGGAGAGGGACTGTTCAAACAGGTCCGTATTTCATTAGATGACTCTCTGCCTCCCCTGAGAAAGTAATAGAAGGGGTACGGTATGACGAGTAGAAGACATCTCTTTACGAGTGAGTCAGTGAGTGAGGGACACCCTGACAAGGTATGTGACCAGATTTCAGATGCTGTGCTGGATGCCTGTCTTGCTGAGGATCCTTCCTCGCGCGTTGCATGTGAAACCTTTGCAACAACCGATTTCGTCCTTGTCGGTGGAGAGATCACCACGCATGCGGATTTCCATATTGATGACATTGTTCGTGACGTGGTGAGGTCCATCGGATATGATGAAGAAGGCATCGGATTCAGTGCGGATTCACTGACAGTGGAAAACAGGATTCATCACCAGTCACCCGATATTGCACGGGGTGTCGACTCGAATATCAGTGACTCGGGACTGCAGGGTGCAGGGGATCAGGGTATCATGTTCGGGTATGCCTGTGACGAGACCGAGCAGCTCATGCCGGCTCCCATCATGTATGCTCACCACCTTCTTGAACGGGCCGCTGAGGTCCGAAAGGGTGGCACAGTCGATTTTCTGAGACCTGATGCGAAGGCTCAGGTCACAATGGTGTATGACGAGGGACGCCCGGTACAGATCGATTCAGTGGTTCTCAGCCATCAACACAGCGAAGGAGTCACACAGAAGGATCTCGAGGAATTTCTGAGATCCCAGGTGATCCGGCACGTGCTCGAGCCGACCGGCCTGCTCAGCGGGAATACGAAATACTATATCAATCCCACCGGTCGCTTCTGTATCGGCGGTCCGACCGGGGACTCGGGACTGACCGGAAGAAAAATCATCGTTGATACCTACGGAGGCGCAGCCCGGCATGGAGGCGGTGCCTTCAGCGGTAAGGACGCGTCCAAGGTCGACCGTTCTGCGAGTTACATGGCCCGCTACGCAGCGAAGAATCTTGTTGCCTGGGGACTGTGTACCAAGGTGGAGATCCAGGTCTCCTATGCGATCGGAGTCGCCCACCCGGTGAGTATTGATGTGAACACCTTTTCCACCGGAAACAGGGATGACAGTGAGATAGAAAAGATTCTCGAGGATGAGTTCGATTTCTCCCCTGCAGGGATTGTGGAACAGCTGGATCTGCTGAGACCTATCTACAGGGCTCATATGAACTACGGTCACTTCGGTAAACCGTCAGTCCCCTGGGAGACAATCCTCCCCAGACCATCCTATCTCTAGTCGAGAGGAAAACGACGCGCAAGATGCTCCCGTATGAGGAGCATTTTTTCTGGTGAGAACTGCGCTCCACGGTTCTGGATGATCTCTCCTGCGAGGTAGGAGGCGATATACCCGGAATCCTCAATAGAGAAGTCTCTGCACATTCCGTAGAGAAAACCTGCCGCATAGATATCTCCTGCGCCGGTAGTGTCGACGGGTGTGGAAGGTCCCTCTACAGGGATTCGGTATATGACTCCGTTATGGCTGATCAGTGAACCGAGTTTCCCGTTCTTCACTACTGCCGTGCGGCAGATCTGTCCGAGTGATCTGCAGCATTCATAGGGGTCGTAATGGTTGAACAGAATGCGTGCTTCATCTGCATTGGCGAAGGCAATATCGCAGTACTCGCTGATCAGGGAGAGGAAGGCTTCGCGATTCCTCCCCACTGCGAAGATATCGGCAATATCGAAACTGATAGTCATTCCCGTGTTTTTCGCTTCGTTCAGTGCATAGTGGATTGCCTCTTTCTGATTATCCGTATCATACATATACCCGGTGAAATGGAATACGTCTGAAGATAGTACCGAAGCGAGGTCTACGTCCTCTCTCCCGTAGAACCTGTTGGCTCCCAGATAGGTGTTCATCGTTCTCTCACTGTCCTGTGTGATGAGAATAACCGATGACCCGGTAGGGTGAGACGAACTGACGGTGATCCTGTCTTTCACGTGATGTTCTGCAACCTGCTTTCTGTAGATAGCTCCATACTCATCGTCCCCGACTTTGCCGGCAAGGGTTGCAGGGACGCCAAGCGCTGCAAGGGTGATGATCGTGTTGGGGCAGGAACCTCCACATGAATAGGTAGGCGGAAAAGCGGAGAGTGATTCAAGTAACCGCTGCCGCTCATCCACTCCGATGAGATGCATGGCACCTTTATGGATTCCATGGCGGTTCAGAAACTCATCACTCACTTCAACGAGAATGTCTATCAATGGATTACCAACGCCATAGACTGAATGCATCACACTCCTCCCTTGTTCATAGTACAAGGGTTTACCCGGTGAGACAACAGGATTGTCAAAAGGATTGTTCCCCTGTACGATACAGACTATGGACAGGTATATAGTTGACGGGGGCCATGAGCTCAAAGGCAGTGTCACAATAAGTGGAAACAAGAATGGAGCACTTGCGCTTCTTGCCTCCGCCCTTCTGTGCGATGGAGAGGTTGAGCTGTTCAACGTCCCGGACATCGCCGATGTCCAGGTACTGTTACAGCTCATCAGACTTCTCTCTGTACAGGTTGAGGGAGTGAAGGAGGGCCGTGTGAGGATTGATCCTTCAGCCCTCAGGGTAGTGAATCCCGAACTGCCGGGCTCTCTGGTCGATGATATCAGGGCCTCCCTTCTCCTTCTTGGACCTATCCTTGCCAGAAAAGGTACCATTGCTCTTCCTCCTCCCGGCGGCGATGTGATCGGCCTGAGGCGACTCGATACACAGGTCTCTGCGATAGAGGCTATGGGAGGGGTTGTCTCGATCAGTGCTGACGGGTATCTGGAAGTGGACGGGAGACATCTGCATGCTGCCGATGTGTTTCTTCATGAAGCCTCAGTCATCACAACAGAGAATACGATCATGATGGCGGTTCTCACGCCCGGGAATACAACTATCACGAACGCTGCCTGTGAACCGCATGTTCAGGACCTGTGCGGTTTCCTCAATTCGATGGGTGCAAGGATAGAGGGTGTCGGAAGCAATCTTCTGAGAATCCAGGGAGTGAAGCAGCTGACTCCCGCCTCATTCACGGTCGGACCCGATTATATGGAGGTGGGTTCGTTCATCGGCCTTGCTGCAGCAACAGGCAGTGAGATAGAGATTCTTGGTGTGAAGAATGACGACCTTAGAATGATCGAAACAGGTTTTAACAGGATAGGTGTCTCCTGGCAGGTGACGGGTGAACACTCCATCATAGTTCCCCGTGATCAATCAGGACTGATGAGAAAGAGTATCTCCGGTCATACCGTCAAGATCGATGACGCTCCCTGGCCGGGTTTCCCGGCAGACCTGCTCAGTATTCTCACGGTGAGTGCGACACAGATGAAGGGGTCGATCCTGATTCACGAGAAGATGTACGAGTCACGGATGTTCTTCATTGACTGGCTGATACGTATGGGAGCCGATATCATTCTGTGTGATCCTCACCGGGCTCTAGTCAACGGACCTACTCAGCTGAGAGCTGCTCAGGTATCCTCTCCCGACGTCCGTGCGGGAATGGCACTTATCATCGCGACACTCTGCGCACGGGGAGAAAGTGTCATCCAGAATATCTACCAGATTGAGCGGGGATACGAAGATCTGCCCGGAAAACTTCTCGCCCTCGGAGCACACATCAGAAAAGAGATGTAGGCGGTTTCTCCGTTTGAGACGAACGGGAAGATACTCCGTTTCTCCCGATCCCTACTCTTCAAGGAACAGTGACGATATATATTCCTCGACCCATGAAATGAAGGCTTTTTCCGCACCTCCCTTCTGGATCAGCTCGAATGTTTTATCCTCGATACAGCGAATCTGAAGATCCACTTCACGGGATAGGTTCGAGAGGGATTGAGATCGTGCCTTTATCAGGTTGCGAATGAAGGGGAACAGGGGTCCGAGGTTCCCTGCGAGAAGGATCTCTTCGGGGTTGAACAGGTCGAACAGTTCCGCCATCACTTCACCGATGATGAGGGCAGTGCGATCGATACGGACTCTGACGTTCTTATCTCCGCTGGTATATCTGTCGGCCAGTTCCTGTGCGTACTGTGCTGAGGAGGGAAGAGACAGGAGGTAGGACAGTTCTCCGAGATCCTCCGCCATAGACTCGAGAGTTGTTTCCGTCCTCAGGCATCCAATCGACCCGCACTTGCACCGTTTTGTCCCTTCCGGGACTTTCAGGTGACCGAGTTCCCCTGCAAAGCCGTTTGATCCGAGGTATAGCTGACCGTGTATCATGATTCCAAGGCCTATTCCCTGAGTGAAGAAGATACACAGGAGATTCTTCTGTGAGCGTTCTATGGAATCACTCTGACTGAGTGCCGCAAGGTTGGCATCGTTCTCTATGTGAATGGGTGTATCAGGGAAGATCTCTTCGAGGTAGGTGGTGAGTCGTACCCGCTCAAAGAGGGGATTGGCTGATTGAAGGAGCGTCTTCGTGACAGGATTGAAGGCTGCCGATATCCCGACCGCGACACCGATGATGTGGTATCTATGATTCTCTGTCAGTGCTGAAGAGGTCCTGCGGATGTTCTGCAGAACGGTATCGAGTGTATCTGTGGGGAGCACCTCGAAACGTCTTGAATCAATGAGTCTGTTTTCAAGATCCACGATGGATACGTAGATATGCTGTGTATGGTGCATGTCTATGACGAGGGTGTAGGCGAACGATGAGTTGAAGGTGACGGAGGCCGCTTTCCGTCCTCCCGTGCTCTTGCTGTTGTATTCCACCGTTACAAGGTTGTGCCGTTCCAGTTCTGTGCACATGTTGGAAACCGAAGCGAATGAAAGATGAACCCTTCTTGCGAGTTCTGCCTTGCTGAACCCGCTGTGCATCCGTAGCTGAGTGTATAACTTGATGGCGTTGGATATCTTGACGTCTATGGTCGTAGATACTCTTCTCATGGTTCCTTACCCTCTCTGTATATCACTTACCATATCATGATTACCTTTTGCATTCCTATACGATACAGGCCTCAGGGAGCTTTGTGATGAAATCAAAACAGCAAGACTCATCCCGATGACAGCGATGAGAGAGCTTGCGGTTATGGGATCGGATGGGACGAACAGCCAGTTAAGAAGAGCTCCTGCAGAGGGAATAATGAATTTATAGATGGCGATACGGGCAATCGAGATATCCTTCCTGTGAACAAGGTCCATCCAGATGGTGACAGCCACAGCGGTCACACCTGACAGGTACAGGACGCTGAGAACGGCCGGTGCCGACCAGGATATCTTCACCGCCGGTTCCGTCAGGTGTGCGATGACGGTGACGACAAACGTGCCCAGTATGATCTGAGCCGTGTTCACCTGCACCGCATTATGCTCCGAGAATTTTTGCTTCATCACGATGCTTGCAAAGGCACTTGAGACGTTGCACATGAGGAGTATGAATGAACCGATTATCGTGGAGATTCCTATCGGTGTCGAGGTGCTGTTTCCCAGTGTCATAAACACGATTGAGGCAACGCCGAGTATGATCGATACATAGTGACGTGCACTCAGCCGTTCATCTTTCATGACCCGTGTCGCTATCAAAGCCGTGACGGCAGGCGAGGAGCCAATGATGATGGCCGCATAGGAACCTTTTACCAGATTGAGGCCGATGTTGAACGCTATGAACAGGAACATGGTCTGAAAGAAGGAGAGAAGGAGGAGGGAAGCTATCTTCCCCCTGAGATTCCTGAAGGGATTGCGCCTGATGAACAGGAGAAGAAGGACACTTGCTCCCATCAGCCTGTACGAAGCGAGATGGAGGGGAGGAAGAGATGCAAGGGCGATCTTTCCCCCGAGGAACGCAGAGGCCCAGAGCAGCGATGCAAGGATCGCCAGGAGCGGTACTGTCAAAGCGGATATTCTGCTCATTGCTGCCTGCGACCCTGGATGATCTCATTCACCGTATCATCGAAGTGAGCCATTCCCTGTGTGTGGATCTTCTCTATGATGGCAAGAAGGGAAGAGAAATCGGGACTTGAGAGCCCTTCATCCAAGGGCAAGCGAACCCCCTCTCACGGTGAAAAGGAAGCTTTCGAGTGCGACCTGTCCTGCAAGCGATGTCTTGAGGTAGCAGGATGGCTTTGCTCCGTCACAGGCAAGGCCGGCCAGTGTATTCAGTATGTAATTCATACTGAGAATCACCTTCTCTTCCTTGTGAGTCTCCGCCCATACCAGAGAGGCGGCGACGGCCATCGCACTGCTGATTGCACAGCCGCACATCGGAGTGAGGATCCCGGTTCGTATCTTGATGACGTGGAGCAGATAGAGGCCGAGAAGAGTGATGTGATGAGGTGTGCAGCTCCCTCAGACAACAGGTTCGATCCATACTTCAGGGATATGAAGAAGGTGATCCCGTGGTTACCCGAACCACCGCAGGCCATGATCGGTACATCAAGGCCGTTCATACGGTTGAGAGTAGCCTGACCGATATCCCGTCTGGCGTGTCCGATGAGAGACAGTTGATCGAACACCGAGAGGGCAATCTCATCGTTGCCTCTGTCGACCGCCCTCATATTATGGTCGAACCCGCTCGCCAGGAACTCGATCTGATCAAGCGGTATCGTCTCGACCAGAGAAAGGACTTCATCAAGTGGAAGCTCCCCGAAAGCCTCGCCTTCATCGCTGTCATCGTGAAGAGCGTTCTTTTCCAGTGTATGTTCACAGCAGGAACGGAATACCATCGTGTCATGATGATATTCCAGAGCTGCAACGGAGACCTTCGAGTCGGAGAAGGTGATCCGTGTCGAACAGAACACATGATCCTTGTCCTGTCGTATCATGACGACCGGAGGGATTCTCCGCTGAAGGGCTTCAGCGAATTGAACGATATGTTCTGTGACCATGTCGAATATCAGCAGAGGGGATTCAGGCCTTTCAAGGGAAAGGCCGAGAGTCAGCGCGAGATCTATTCCCTTACCGTCCGTGTTGGGTATGCGTGCATAGGAGGCGTTCTTGAACAGGTTCCTGTCAAGCTCCACCTCTATCGAGCGGATCGAACCGATGGCCGTTTCGTGAGAGATCCCGTTCTCCTCACAGTACTGATGGATCGCCGTATTGGCACTGTAGGCTATTCCTACAGGATCGGTACAGCCCATCGTGAGCTGCATCTCCTGACGGGCGATCCTGATCAGCTGTTGTTGCGTGACTGATAGTCCGTTCATACTTCTCCAAGCAGGTGACGTGCATTGCGGTTGAATACCATGTCTATTTCATTATCATCAAGACCGGCAAAACGGAACAGCTTGTGTTGTTCCTCAAGGTAGATCTTTGCGAATCCCCTGGGGAAATAGCTGCTGTCGGTGGCGAAGATGATACGACCCGGGCCGACTGTCTGCACGTACTTCTGAACGACATCCTCGAGAGTGAGGGGGTAGGGCATCCACCGTATCCACTGATTCGAACCCGAGGTATCGACATAGACATTCGGTCGTGTCCAGCATACCTGCAGGAGGTCCTGCATGTGAGTGCAGCCGAAATGGGGGACGATGAAATTCAGTTTCGGGAAATCACGGGAAGCCTGTGCGATGCTCATGGAGAGATGTTCGTACCATGAGGTGTTCCACCGGCGGCTCCGAGGAGACCGAAATGGATGAGAACGGGGACCTGATAGGTCTGGCAGATCTCCCAGAGAGGGTAGAAGGAGCGGTCACTGAGATGGGTATCGATGAGGGGGCCCAGAAGCTTGTACCCCTTGAGATGGTAATCCCTTAGTGCCGTCTCAAGCTGATCAGCTGCGTCGGGAACTTCCGGATGATGGTGTGCAAACCCGGTGAAACGCTCCGGATACATCGCAACGATGTCTGCCAGCCGCTTATTTCCTCCGCCGGAAACGAAGTTGATCCGTTCGATTCCCTTCTCATCCATATCTTTGATATACCGGTCGGCACTTTCTCTGTCATTCATCGGTGGATCGGGCTCCGAGAAATTGAACGCCTTTCTCCACTGTGTATGATGGTCACGGCTGCCGGTATCATCGAACGAGACTTTGCCCGGCATGTCGTAATCGGGAAACCATGGAGAGTCGACAGGAAAATGGCAATGGAAATCAAATACAGGGGTGTTTTGAATCATTTATGTACCTCACTATGCAAGAATCTGAAATTGCTATCACCCTTTCACTCCTGTGAGGGCGATACCTTGAATAATCTGTCTCTGGAAGAGGATGAATATAAAGAAGACCGGGATCGTGGCGATTGAAGCACCTGTCATCACCATCTCCCATTGACTCTGGAACTCCCCGTTGAAAAAGGAGAGGCCGACAGGAAGCGTGTACATCCTCACTTTATTGCTTACGATCAATGGCCACATGAACGCATTCCAGTTTCCGATAAAACTGAAGATCGCCAGGGCTGCGAGGGCCGGCTTGACCAGGGGAACGGCTATCCTGGAGAAGAGGTAGAACTCATTCAGTCCATCTATCCGACCGGCATCAAGAAGGTCTTCGGGAACGGTCTGAAAGAACTGCCGCATCAGGAAGGTCCCGAAACCGGACATGAGACCGGGGAACATCACGCCCCAGTAGGTGTCAACCCAGTGTAGTTCGTTGGACATGATGTACCAGGGGATGACGAGCATCTCGGTCGGTATCATCATCGTGGAGAGGATCAGTATGAAGATGACCTTCTTCCCTCTGAATGAATATTTGCTGAGGGTGAACCCGACAAGTGAATCAAAGAAGAGGACTGATGCAGTGACAGCAAGACCGACGATGAGAGAGTTGAGGAACCAGAAGGGAAAGTTGCTGTTTGCAAAGATGTTGAGATAATTGGCGAAGGTCGGATTCTCGGGAATGATCGAGAGAGAGAAGACATCTCTTCCCTGTTTGAAACTCGTAGCGATCATCCATGCGAACGGGAACAGCATCATCAGGCCCAGTACGGTAAGGATAAGTGGGCGCAGTATATGTATCGGTTTGTAGTTAGTCTTCACTTTTCATCACCTTTAACTGAATAAGCGTGATCAGGAGAATGATCAGGAACAGGATCACGGTCATGGCGGCGGCATACCCCATATCGAACTGCTGGAATGCACTGTGGTAGATATACAGCACAAGGGGCTTCGTCGAGTTGAGCGGTCCTCCCTCCCCCTGATAGGACATGTTGAGAACCTGTGTGAAGATCCTGAGATAGCGGATCGTCCCCGTGATGATGAGGAAGACGATCGTTGGCTTGAGAAGGGGGATCGTGATATACCGGAGCTGATCCCAGTTGTCGGCACCATCTATCTCGGCAGCTTCATAGTACTGTCTGCTGATCCCTTTCAGCCCTGCCAGGAAGATGATCAGCTGAAAACCGACGTCGGCCCAGATGGTTGGTGCGAGTATCGATGGAAGAGCCTGTGTCTGACTGAAGAGGAATTTCTGTTGAGGAAGTCCTATCGAAATAAGGATCTTGTTGAACACACCGATCGGTGCAGGTTGATAGAGCCACCTCCACACCCATGCGATTGCCACCATCGATGTGATGTAGGGGAGGAAGTAGAGAGCTTTGAATACTCCTTCTCCGCTCTTCAGCCTGTCGATGTTATAGGCAAGGATGAAGCCTGACAGGAGACTTATCGGAAGTCCGTACAGCACATAGAGAGCTGTGTTGGAAAGTGTCTTCCAGAACACCGGGTCCTGAAACAGGTTTCTATAGTTTGTGAGCCCTATAAAATTCTTGTCCCGCGATACAATGTCCCAGTCGGTAAGCGACAGGAAGAACGCATAAAAGGTGGGATAGAATCGTATGATAAGATAGAACAGGACCGGTACAACAAGGAATGTATATGCCCACATCCGTTTTGTGTGTTCAATAGTATATGACTGTGGTCGCTTCATGAGCCCCCCCGGGAAGAATTCAGGTGTCCGGGCAATCCCGTTTCGGGTATGCCCGGACAGCATGTTGTGTCTTATTTTGAATTATAGTACTCGTCGAGCATCTTCTGCTCAGTTGCAGCTGCTTCATTCACGGCATCCCGAACGGAGACATTGTTCAGGACAACCTGATCGTACGCATCGATCCAGACTTTCCGCTGTACGCTTTCATCGATGAACTTTGTTGCATGGGCATACTCAAGGCCTCTGATGAACGGACCGTATTTCGGGTTGTTTCTGAATTCATCTGTGAGAGCGAGAGCCTGCTTTGCAGGAAGTTCGCCGATTGCATCGAGCCACATCGACATCACTTCATCCGAGGTAAGGAACTCGAGGAACTTCAGTGACGCTTCAAGTTCTTTTCCTGTCGTGAAGCTGGTGATACCGTTTGCCCAGAAGCTTGCGAAGCTCGAGGAGATACCGTTCATGCTCGGCAGTTCGGTGACGGCGTAGTTAAGACCCGGGACTGCGTCAAGAGTACCAAGCCGGAATGAACCGTCGATGGTCATTGCCATGGCTCCTGACTTGAAAGCCGTGACATCGTCTGTCATGAAGTTCGGCATTCCAACCTTGTTCTTGAGATGCAGGTTGGTGAAGAAGGTGAATGCATCGTACCCTGCCTGGCTGTCGTAGGTGACGCTTCTGTTGTCGTCCGAGTAGGGAGCTCCTCCCATCTGTCTGATAAGGACCTCACGTACCCAGTGGTGCATCTGCGCACGCAGTTCGAGGGTGAGCCCGGTCTGCAGGTAGTTGCCGTTCTTATCGGTTATTGTGAGTTTCTCTGCGAAGTCTACCAGTTCTTCAACAGTTCTGGGTGGACGTTCGGGGTCGAGTCCGGCTTCCTTGAACAGATCCTTGTTCCAGAAGAGGGCTAGAGAACGGACTGCGGTCGGCAGAGCGTAGTAGGAACCATCGAACTTCGCAGCGCTGACGAGAGGGAAGAACTCCTTTTCGATCTTCTCGTTGGGGAACTGTGAGGTCGGAAGGGGCTGTAGGTACCCTGAGTCAATATAGGTAGGAAGCCATCCGTAGTAGAGATTGATGACGTTCGGACCGGTCCCTGAAGGAACGGAGGATGCCACCTTCGTGTTGTACTGTTCATACGGGAAGGTCTGCTGGACAACCCTGATACCGGGGTTCTCGGCTTCAAACATCTCGATGAGCTTATCCATCAGCTTCGATTTCGTTTCATAGAAATACTGCCAGTAGACGATTTCTGTCACTTCTTCCGATGAGTCCTGAGCCTGTTCCGCCTGACCGGCTGCGAACAGTACCTGTGAGAACAGGATGAGAGACAGGGTAACCATCAACACAATCGCGTTTCTTTTCATATAAACCTCCAAAAATATCTTAAACCGTTACACGGTTTTTGCTTCGTTACAAGGAAAATGTTGTATCCATCTTCTGTGTGACCTCATGCATGACCTGTTGAGCACTCTCCTGGTATTGAGAGCTGACGCTGATACGCACCGTGAGCTTGGCCTCGGTCCCGGAAGGTCTTGCATACCACCACCCGATCTGCTGTCCTCCCTGTGAAAGGAAGAAGAACAGGAGATCCGGTTCGTCCCTGAACTCGAACTCCTGTGCTGTACAGACAGAGGAGTTTCGGACGATCGAACGCAGGCTCTTCCAGAGAGATGATTCTCTGAAGAACTGATGGATATTCCCGCTTCTATAGGTGGCCTTTTCTTCGAAGGATTCGAACACTCTGAGATCCAGGTCGTGCCTGATCAGTTCTCTCAGGGCATAGACGGCTGTTCGCATTCCGTTGCCTGAATAATTCCTGAGGATTCCACCTTTCGGATCCCTTATCTCCTGGGGGAACATCACATGGCCTGAGGACTCGAATCCTACGGCAGGGTCTCTGCTGTCGAACATGTCACGGGCGAGCCATCTGTCTCCGACACAGGTGATGTGAGGCTCGTCTGTGTCTGTCAGTACGCCTGCAGCGTGCAGCGCGTCTCTCATTGCACAGGTACTTTCCACGGTGTGGAATACCCGGTGTGTTCCCTTGAGTGAACGGACTATGAGGTATCCAAGATGGTCTCCGTTCAGGATCTCCACCGATCCGTCCCGGTACCTGATGAGGAACGCTCTGTCCCCATCCCCGTCAAGTATGATTGCGTATCCCTGTCCTGCCTCTCTGCGTTCGACTTCCCTTACAAGAGCCTGAACGGTCGGATGGCTGTGAAGCCTTTCCTGAGATTCGTGTTCGATCTCCTCGATCGAGGCTACTCCGCACCCGGCGTTTATCAGACCTTTTCCCTGACGGCAGAAGAGCGGCAGATGGGGGATCTGTGCCTGTTCGAGAGCCTCGATGAGGTACCCGCCTGCCGCGCCGTTTGCACAGTCAACAATAAGAGGGTGGGCTTCGAAGAATGCGGCATCCAGTTCCCGCATCTCACCGGCAAGTTCTTCTATGATCTGAGTGCGCATGTCCGGCATCTGAAGCGCCGGGACGGGTTGTGATGTTCTGATACTATCCTGTGACCCCTGCAGGATGATCGATGAGAGGCGGTATTCACCGAGAGGTCCTGTAGGGTAGAGTTTTCTTCCGTCGAGGAAGAGCTTGATGCCGTTATGACTCTCGGGATTATGGCTGGCGGTGAGCATGAGTGCAGGGACGCTGTTCGCCTGACTGTATCTGGACAGGTAGGGTGTCGGAACTATTCCGAGATCAATCCCCCTGACACCCTGAGACCAGAGTGCCTGGAATATCATATCCTTCAGTTCTCCTCCACGGTGGAAGTCCCTGCCGTCTTCACCGAAGGCAACTTCCTGAGGGAGCTCTCCATCATGTTCCTGCAGCATCTTCAGGAATCCCCTGGTGTAGTGAAAGCAGAAACCGCCTGTGATCACCCGTTCTTTCATGAACAGTTGAATCGGGTCTTGTGCCATGTTCCGGTACTCGACAGGACCTCTGACCCCATCGGTTCCCTGAAGCCTGTACTGCATCCGTTCACAGTGAGTGTACAGTTCCTGATCCGTGTACTCCTCCTGTTCGCCAAGCAGTGCTCTCAGCCGTGAGAATACGAACATGCTGTCGGAAGGAAATTCTGATTCGAGCACGGATACGATGCGCTCATACCGGGGGAGGGTCTCCCCCGGCTGTGTGAAAGACTCATGAGATGATAGTGCCGGAGCAATCCTCATGTCAGGATCGAAGACGATATACGCCATTACTCATCTGCCTGCTCAAGAAGCTCAAGAGCTGACTGCAGGTGCTCCTCGACAAAGCGTCTGCGTGAGGGTGCCACGGTATGTTCACCCGGATTCCATTCACTGAACCAGTATCCGATTCTTCCGTCCGAGTTATGTGAGAGCATGAGGTGCTCCCAGGCCTGATCGAGAAGAGCCCGATCTTTCCCCTCATTCTGTGCTTTTTCAAGCATGTCACGTACGTGACGTGTGCTTTCCCAGATAGGAGCCGCATCACCTTCCGTGAAGGTTTCGAGTGTTGTATTCCCGAGATAATCGGGCAGTGTGATGGTTGTGAACTCACTCTGCTGATCCAGTACATCTTCTATCCAGACTGGATTCACGAAATCCAGAGCCTTGAGCTTCGTCAGGAACTCATCCATGACTTCATAGGTCTTCTCGAACCCGCTGTTGAAGTAGTCGATGAATATGGTTTCCGCATCTCTCTTGAACAGGAGGAGGGTGTCGGGATGAAGTGCGTGGAACTTCCGTATTCCTTCGATGACCGTATCAACATCAAGTTTTCCCTTCATCATGAGTTTGAAGAAACGTGCCGGGGTGTCGGGAAGCTGGTACATAGCCGGGACAGCGATGAGTGACCGACCCTGACCGAGGTCTGTTCTGCATGGTATATACGGATCCTGATCAACCTGAATGTCGTCGAGACCCTTCTTGATCTGCGAAGAGAGGGCGATGATCCACTCTACTCCCTGCTGATGAAGGATGTTTCCCATCTCCGTGGTAAAGGCGAATTCCGGTGGAAGGAATCCTGTTGTCTCTGCACCCAGGACTTCCCGGTCGATCTCGAGACCTCTTGCCATCTGACGTTCGAATTCTCCGGAGGTGAGTAGCTGCGGAATCGGATGAGTGTATGTGTAGGTGCCGAGGCGGAACTCCTTGCCGACCCGTTCCTTGATGAGAGTGATAAGCGAAGGATCCATCTCCTCAAAGAGTTTCGTGGTGAACCCGGAGAGAAACAGGTTCGCCTTGAGTCCGTGTTTGATGAAAAGATCAAGGAGCTGATGGTATCCTGTATCGAGAATCTGTTTCTCGTCTCCTACTTCCACTTCACATCGCTGAACATTGAAATTGAATGCGAATCCGACATTGATCATATGCTTTGCCTCGTATGTATTAAACTTATAAGACTTATTATATATCTTATAATAAGTATGTCAATAAAAATTATCAGGATGTTGCAGCGTGTCAGGAGACGGTAGGTGCGACCTTCTCGGAGAGAGTGAGAAGAAGCCCCGGGAGGAGAGTTATACAGCAGTGATAAATGGTTGACTCCGCAAGGAATTATTCTTTTTACGGAGGGAGTTATCCAATTCATATACACAAGTTATCCACAAGGTTGTCAGCGAGCTGATTTCGTCCTGATTTTCTTTGAACCCGTACAACTTCTTCCTGTTCCATGGTAGAAGTTGTATAGCTATTTTTTAACTCTATATATTGAAATAATTTGTATATTTTTTTAGATTTTGGTTTTACCTAAATTCCTATATAAGAATTATTGGGTTTTTACGTAGGGTGACAGGGGGGTACCCGGCATATCTATTCCACAGGTTATCCACAGGTTTCACAAGGGCATAAGGGAGAAGGAATTCCCTCGTATTGAGGAATTTTTTTACACAGGTTTCCTTGTAAGGGTCCAGAATGCCAATTCATTCTCTCCTGCCGGAAGAAATGTTAAAAGAGTGTATATGTTGTGTGAGTAGAATATGAGAGAGGGGGTTCCACCACTCCTATCCACAGTGTGGGAGGTGTCCTCTGATACCCGGTATCGCTCTGTGTTGGAGGAGAACGAAAGCACCTCCTCTTCCCTGCCCGGTCAGGAGTGAACGGCGGACAGGAAAGGGGGTGCAGGAGATAGAAAACGATCCCGACAGACAGGCTGTGCCTGAGCGTCTGGCCGGTTATTGAAAGCACCCGCCCCCTTCTGAACATGATATCAGGAGTGGATAGCAGAAGGGGGCTATGGGTGCAGGAGAACTAGAAGTAGTAGTTGAGAGAGAGGGCTGTGACGGACCGATCCCCGTACGCCCCATAGGTTCCCTCTTCATCACCTGCGAAGAGGATGAGCTCTGCCTCAATTTCAACAGCATCCTCAATGATGTAGGTGATTGAGGGCCTGACCAGTATGTTGAACTCATCGAATTCAACTACCGTGAAGATCCCGGCTTTCAGTGTATCATCAAGAAAACTCTTCTGGATGTTCAGCGTTGCCAGCTGAGCGTATTCCTTCGCTGCCCTGCCGTCTGTGATAAGTGTCTCGCTGTAATCAGTTACATAGGTTCCCCGGTACTGGGCGGAGAGGGAGAACCCGGCAAGGTCGACATCAACTCCGAGGAGACCGTCAAGGACGGTATGCTCTTGTACAGTGACCACAGGAGGAACTGCGGGAACCACTGAAGCTAAGGGCTTGTCGAAGGATGCAAGGATCTCGGTTCTCAGTACCGCAGAGGAGACCGGCGCAGAGATGGCTGTACCGAGGACGCTGTATCGTCCGTACCCGGTCGTGATGGAGCCTGTCTCCGAGTCGAATGCTTGTGCATAGGGGGTGTCGGTCCAGGTGTACCCTGCAAGTACCTCAACGGTGGCAAGGGCGCCGAAGTAACTCGCTTTGGCGAACACCTCACTGTTCTCGATCGAGAATTCGGGAGTTTCGGGAGCTGCCATATTCACAGAACCTCCACTCAGGAATGCAGGGGTGTTGAACCAGAAGGAATCGCTTTCTATAGGCTGTGCGGGTACAACGTGAGAAATCCATATCCCGGTGAAGGTGAAGGCGTCATGGTAGTAGCTCGCTTTCACCGCAGGAACTCCCTTCTGCAGTTCATGCGTCTCACGGAGCAGGAAGTCGCTCATGTTGAGGGGACTGATCATATTGGTCAGGTACAGTCCGTCCGCCTGCCCGGTAGCGATGATCTGCTTACCGATCCTGATATCCATCGCATCGAGATAGAAGTCGGCATAGAGTTCTCTCATGGCGAACTCGATTTCCTCATCCTGATCGACTGAGAGGTACGGCTGAATGAACAGATGGCTCATATCTTTATAGATATCGATGTTCATGTCGACCTTCTGTTCGTAATAGGGAATGGATGCATCGTCAACAGCGACGGCAAGGGTTGTCTGTGATAATCCCGTGAAGGATATGTCTGCCGCAGGCAGTGCAATGCCGGTCAGTGCAGGAATCAAGAGTGCCAGAAGTGTTGTTCGTAGTCGGTTTCTTTTCGTCATTATCGTTTCCTCCTTAGAATCTCGGTCCCATCTTCAGCTGGCGGTCGGTGAATATGTCCGAATCGAGGTCGTTGTCAAAGCTCACATCATGCATGGTGATTCGTGTCTGTGTTCCCTTGTCATGGTTCTCCATCACCATGTCGGTGATGACATGGATGCCGTTGATAGACTCGAGGCTGTTGATGGTCAGTTCTCTCACCAGTTCTCCCTTGTAGTGGTATTCCTTGTTCAGACCGTACCATTGGTCCTTCACGATGTACGTGACGGTCCTGTCGAACTCTTTGTTTGCCGTCTTCGGGAGGCTCTCGACGATATAGCACTCCTGTCCGTCTATCATCCCGGTTCCCAGAAGGGTGTGAACATCCTTGTTCGGATTCCTGGTTCCCATATCATCGTAGGTGAAGTCGCTGCCCATGAACGAATCGTTCTGGTTCTTTGCAGCGATCCGTTTTACCCGTCTGAGCGCAGGCAGATAGATCCACTGATCATCGTCCCTGTCATCCGGGTAGCTGATACTGAGGAACCCGGTGTCTTTCACATCGGACGGAGAGAGGAAGAACATCAGTTTCTTCTCGATCCCGTCCTGATCCTCCTGACTCACCTGGATGATGTCCCGTTCTCTGACCTGTCCTCGTGAGTTCATAATCTCCATCTTGAGGTTGGCCTCCATGTTATTGCCGGTATCCCGTTCATAGACGTTTCTCATGATCTGCTCACCCGAGATGGTGTCTGCGGCGATTGGTGCGGCTGCACTTGCGAGGAGGAGGAAAAGTCCTCCCAGTATTCTCTTTGTATTCATAGTGTTACTCCTTATCTGAAGCTGCTTTGTGTATCGGCAGCCTGTGTGTTCTGTCGAGATGCACGAGTGTCACGAGAAGGACTGAAAGAGTCCCCAGCGCACTGAGCACCATATTGAGGGCGATGAGTGACCCGACCTGTCTGTTCGGCGGGAAGACGCTGAAGGTAAGAACGATGAACCCTCCCATAACGGCGATGGCATTGAAGATGATCGCCTTTCCGGTGTGTGATATCGTCTCATTCACTGTCTCGGAGATGGAGAACCCTTCGTTTCTCCGGTTCATGTAATGTTCGATGAGGTGGATGGCGTAGTCCACTCCGATCCCGATCGCGATCGATGAGATGAGAGCTGTCGCGGAGCTGAGAGGGATTCCCAGCAGTCCCATGACACCGAAGTTGACCGTTGCCGTGATGGCGATGGGAATCGTCCCGGCTATCCCGATGAAGACACTTCTGAATACAAGGGTGAGCAGAATTGCTACTATCAGGAAGGATATACCGAGGGAGAGGACCTGACCCTCCATCAGCAGATCGGCAAAGATGTAGGAGGTGTACCCGCTGCCTGCATAGGTGACGGTGATGCCCAGGTCCCTGAACTCGTCTTCATAGGTCGCCACCTGAGCTATGATCTTCTCGATCAGGCTCGACGAGTCGCTTTTCAGCTGGAGTGTCATGTTCGTTTTCCGGTAGTCGTAGTCCACGACTTTGGCGATCGTTTCGGGATCTCCACTCATATCGTACAGAAGCAGGTACTGAGCGATGAGCTCCTGGTTGTCAGGGATCGAGAAATACTCTTCCTGTTCTTCATTGAGAACGAAGTTCATTCTCTTGATGAAGTCAGTGAGACTGAACCCTCCTCCGATCATGGGGTCTTCCAGGAATGCATCCTGCATTTCTGCCATGAGTGAGAGAGCTTCGGGAGTTTTGAACGTATCCGCCCGGTCGCCCGACAGGATGATATTGATTGAACTGGTGCCAGCAAAGGTTTCGTTCACAAACCTGTCCGTGACACTGATAGGATGATCCTCCTCGAAGTTGGCAAGGAAGCTTGTGTCGATCCAGATCTTCGTGGCGCCGAATCCTCCGAGGATGGCGACGAGAACGGCGATCAGTGTGATCGTCCTTCCCCTGTTCATGATGTAAGAGCTCCACCTGTGTTCTCTGATCTTCTCCTGTACAGGAACCTCAAGATCCTCATCCTCCCGCTTTTTTCCTGTTTTCGGTACGCCGAGCACACGGATCGAGAGGGGGAACAGGAGCAGCGCGAACAACATCTCGCTGAGGACTCCGATTGAGGAGAACAGTCCGAAATACCGCACGGGAAGAACCTGGGAGGTCATGAGAGCAGAGAAGCCGATCGCCGTGGTGAGGGCTGCCATGACAACCGGGCGGGTCATCTGCCTGAGTGTCTCATCGATCAGTTCGTCTCTGGTAATCAGAGGATTCTTTCTGATCAGATACATGATGGTGTTGTGCATGTGGATTCCGTAGGCGACTCCTATCGCGATCAGCATCACGGGAATCATCGTGTCAACGGAATAGACCGGTATCCTGAACAGGGCCATGGTGCCGAAAGCCGCCACTGTTCCCAGAAGGACGATCACCATATTGAGGATCGTGTGACGCACACTTCTGAGAAGGATATACAGGAGGATGATCATGGTGATCATGACGATGGGGAACATGCGGGCCATGTCGGCAGGTCCGAGTGAGGCGAGAGCACCTTCGACGATCGGTCTGCCGGCTACATAGATGTGTTCCGGTCCTTCGTACCGGGAGATGTATTCGGTGAGTTCCTTTTCGAGGGTCTTCGTGTCAGCTTCCTCATTGAGAGGAAATACGATGATGGTGCTTGTCTCGTCGAGACTGACCACGCTGCCGTATACCATCTCATTGGAAGCAACCTGGGCCCTGAGGAGATCGAACTCTTCCTGACTCTCCGGGGTCTCCTCGAAGAACGGACCGACTTCAAGACCCCATTCGCTTCCTGTGATATTGTCAGCGTGATACAGGCTGGTGATATCATCTTCCATCAGTTCATCGAATACTTCGGGAAGTTCTTCACTGATCTCCCGTATCGTATCGAAGGTTCCTGCATTATAGATGCTCTCGGGGTGCTCGATCGCGATCATGATCGAGTCGGTGATACCGAACTCCTCGCTTGCCAGATCGCTGGCGACAAAGGCCGGATGCTCCGAGGGCATATACTCATCAAGGTCGGTTTCCAGATGCGCATTGTCCGCGATCTGCAGTACGAACAGGATACTGATCAGCAGGATGGTGAGTAGTACCGGCAGAGGCCGTCGTGTGATTCTTTTCATTCTCTATACACTCCTTATATAGTTAACGATAACTAACTTATATGGTAAAAAAATATACCTACCTGGTGAACAGTACCGTACAGAGCAGGTGGTTGAGAGGCTCCACCTGGGATACCAGTGAAGACTTCTCCTGTGCGACATTCCACCTGGTTACTGTCAGACGGATGGTGGAAAGGATAATCATTGCGATATCGGAAGCTGACAGAGACTGTGGGATATGGGTTGTTGTCAGTAACCGGGCAGAGAGCTCTTCAAGATGCTTCAGGGTCTTCTCGAGAAGGTCACTCAGAAGGGGGCGAAGGGTCGCATCCGAGTGGAAGACTTCCTCACTGAAGATGAACAGAGCGAAAGCCGGGTTCTTCTCTATCGTTGAGAACAGGGCCGTGAGAAACGGTGAGAAGAAGGTTTCGGTGGATTCAGGATTCTGATTGAGGAGCATGAAGTGGGGAGAGATCGTTGACTGAAGGACATCGAGCATTGCAACGAGGATCTCGTGTTTCGAGGCGAAGTGGCGGTAGATGGCCGGTTCAGTGACACCGAGGTCCTTTGCGATATTCCTGATCGTCAGGGTATTCATACCCCCCTGAGAGGAAAGAGTGAGGGATGTATCGATGATCTGTCTTTGTCGTTCTGTATATGCTTTCATGCTGTGTAATCCATGTTAACGTTCACTAACATACGCGGATTCAGTCGGTGTGTCAAGAGGCTCTGAAGGTTTTTGTATTCTGAATATCTGAGAAGGGGGAAGTGCTTCAAGCGAAAGAGGTGCTGAGGTAGGGGAGAACAGTCTGATCTGTTCGAGGACATTGTACAGCTGTCGAACGTTTCCCGGCCATGTGTAGTGCATCAGTCTGTCCAGAGTCTCCTCGGTGAACACTCTCGTATCGCGCTCTCTTTTCAGGTAATGATCAACCAGAAGAGGGATATCCTCCTTCCTCTCCCGCAGAGGAGGGATACGGATGATGAGCGGTGTGATTCGATGGTAGAGGTCAGTCCTGAACGAGTGCTGACGTGTCAGACTCTCGATGTCGATATTACTCGCACTGATAAGCTGGAACCTGCTGTTCAGGATATGATCCGAGCCAACAGGGAGGTATTCTCCGCTCTCGATCACCCTGAGGAGTTTTCCCTGGACCTCGTAGGGAAGATCTTCGATCTCATCAAGGAAGAGAATCCCCCCATGAGCACGTTCGATGCACCCCGGACGATCCTCCTTCGAGTCCGTGTAAGCCCCTCTGCGGGCACCGAAGAGAAATGAGTCGGCAAGACTCACAGGTATGGTGGAGCAGTTCACCTTCTCGATGACGGTGGAACCGGGATTCTGGGCGATGATTGCATCTGCCACCACTTCCTTGCCGGTCCCTGTCTCTCCGGTTATGTGGATAGCACGATACCGATTGTGTATCGTGCGGATCATCTCCTTGATATCCCGTATGGCATCAGATGTGCCGATCAGGTTCTCCATCCCCTCTCCGTGCCCTGTCTGCGGAGTCTGGATGAGCTCTTCCCTGACATACTCCCTGAGAGTACTGAGCGGAAGCAGCGACTGGAGACACCGGGAAAACTGCTCTCCTGTAAACGGCCGGTAGAGTATTGCGGTGGTCCCGTCCGATGCGTAACTGCTCTGCAGGCCTCTGCGGGCAGGAATGAGGATTCTGGGACCCGAAAGGTTACACGAGAGGATGAACTCAAGAAGGGGAAACAGGCCCTGAGTGTGATACGACTCATCGATGATGAGAACGGCATGGGGATCCCTCATGACTCCAACACAGATCTTCCTGATTGCCGAATCACTGGAGGCCCGTATGACCTGGTGTGTAAGATGACTCTGAATCTCATGAAGCAGTGCAGAATTCTTGGTGAACAGATAGACAGCCATGTGCTACTCCTCGATCTCTGATGTTGTGAGGGGTTGCACTGTATAACGGCTGTGTTATCTGAGCAATATCTCAAGTGTGAGAGGTCATGTCAACTGCAAATTGTAAAATAATTGCAGAAGCTGTGACAGCCGCAGTCTCCGTCCGCAGGATATTCGTCTTCAGAAGAACACCCCTTGACCCCCCTTCCAGAAGAGAAGCCACCTCTTCATCACTGAGACCTCCCTCTGCTCCTACCAGGAGATAGATCGGAGCACTCCGATCGTTCTCGATGAGTTCCTTCGTGAGAGAGAATATGGAATGATCTGAATCCTCGAGAGACTGATGCAGCAGCAGAAGGCGGGAGAGGTTATCCACCCGGGACCCTATATCCTGTATACGCACAGGCTCCTCAATCGTTGTCATGACAGGGGATGCACTTTGCTGGATAGCCTGCTCTGCAACCTTCCTGTAGCGCTGGCTCTTCACATTCCAGTTCTTTGTTACATCACTGACCGTGTAACGGCTCATAACCGGGGTGATGCTCGTGATACCGAGCTCCGTGCACTGCCTGATAATCTGTTCCAGCTTCTTGCCCTTGCCTACGCACTGATAGAGGTGGACCTCCGGAAACGGTCCACGAAAGCCGCTGAAGCCATCAAGGGTCTCCATTGCGTCTCCCTGCTGAACCTCGGTCTCCAGAAGAACCTTCGAGGAACCGACTGAAGCGACGGTGAGGGTGTAGTAGACACCCTCAGAGTCTCTTCCTGTCAGCTTCATTCCCGTTTTCAGGCGAAGCACGTGTATCAGATAATGATATTCCTTTCCGGAGATCGTAATCTGTTTTTCACCCCCGAAGGAGGGTGGAAGCAGAAAGATCCTCACATGCCGTTCCTGATATAATCAACGGCCCGCTTCAGTACTGCATCAAACTCCACATCGGCGACAGGTCTGTCGTCGAAGGGGATGTTCTTGAGGTATTCCCGTCTGAGTACAAGACGGAAGACCTCTTCACTGATTCCGGTCTCCTTCGGAACTGTCTGATCGAGGTACAGCCGGTAATCTTCTGCTGTTCCCTCAGGGTGATCTTCCACAAAGGAGCTTGTCAGATCTGTGCTGATGAATTCAAGGTACGCTTCCATCTGCTCTTCCTCAACCATCGTGCCTTTTATCTCAATGTCGACCGGTATCCCGATTTTGTGAATATCGTTGCCGTTAGGCGTCTGGTACTGGCTCCAGGTGAGGGTATAATAGCCGTCACCAAAGGGTGAGACAATCTGTATCAGTCCCTTTCCGTAGGTCGTTGTGCCGATCAGGGTCGCTCTATCATTATCTCTGAGGGCTCCGGCAAGGATCTCGGAGCTGCTGGCGCTCCCTCCGTTCACGAGCAGAACTATCTGGAGGTCTTTCGGGACGACAAGGTCCTCACTTGCCACATAGACTCTCTGTTTCGTCTCGTCCTTGGCATGTATCTGAACGATCTTTCCATCATCAAGAATCATGTCGGCAATTCTGAGTGTCGAATCCACGATACCACCCGGATTGTTCCTCAGGTCGATGATAAGCGAGGAGAGGGCCTCGAGGTCCATCCTGATGAACTCATCGTACACCTGCTGTGCCGTCGAATCGGTGAACTGGGTGATTTGAAGATACCCGATATCCTCTTCGATCAGGTCGCTTGAGACTGTCGGTATCTGAACGGTCTGACGTACCACGTCAACATCAAAACTCACCTTGCCCCGAACAATGGTCAGGGTGACGACCGTCCCGGGTTTCCCCTTCAGTCTTGCTGACGCCTCCTCGGCTTCCAGGTCATCAACGGACTCTCCGTCTATGTGACTGATCAGGTCACCGGAGATAAGCCCCGCCTGCTCTGCCGGGCTTCCGGGAAACACGCTCGTTATGTTGATCATGTAGGTTTCCGGCCGGGTAAAATCACGGTACTCAAGGTAGTTCTTGGAGATGTACGAACCGATGCCGCTGTACTTACCCGTGGTCTCTTCCGAGAAGTCGGAACTCTCCTTGCTGACAATGTAGGCGGAGTATTCATCCTTCAGCCCTTCGAACAGCCCCTTAGCCATCTCCTCATACACGTTCTTGTGATCTATATCAAACAGGAAGTCTCTGTCGACAATCCTGTACAGGAGTTCAAGTTTCTGCATATTCTGTGAGATCTGATCACCTGTCTGATCCTCGAACGCCTGAGACGAGAACAGTGCTTCTATCACCTGTTCCTCCGAACCACCTGACATGATTGTCTGTGGTACAAGAACGAGAATAACACACCATAGGATCATTAGTTTTTTCATACCTCCAAGTATAAGAAAAAAGAAGGGAAAAGACTACCATGAATATGGTTGACCCCTGACTGTTCTCTTACTACACTTCGTTCATGGCAACATACATAGCTTTTCCTTCATGGATATCACCCACCGTATTTCCCTCTCTCCCCATCAGATGGTACTCCCTCATGTACCTGGTGGCCTTCGCTATCACCTATCTTCTGGTCATGCTTCAGCGGAAGAAGGGGAAGATCTCTATCAGCAACGATGATACACTGACCCTCTTTCTCTATGCGATCACGGGTCTGATACTCGGTGCACGTCTGTTCTCAACCCTTCTGTATGAAGGGTCCGCCTACTACTGGATGAATCCCCATCTGATATTCTGGCCGTTCAGGAACGGTCAGTTCGTCGGCCTCCCGGGGATGAGTTACCATGGAGGTCTCATCGGCGTGGTGCTGAGTGTAGCACTGTTCGCGAAACGCTACAGGTTCAGGTTCCTGCACCTCGGAGATATTCTCGTGACGGCGATTCCTCTGGGGTATACGTTCGGTCGTCTGGGCAACTTCATCAATGGTGAGCTGTGGGGAAAAGTCTCCACCCTTCCTTGGGCAATCACCTTTCCACTTGCACAACGGTTTCCCGAGAGTGAGGAATGGGTTCGTGAGATAGCCCGTTCCATAGGACTGGAATACTCTTCTGGAGCACTGATCAACCTACCCCGACATCCTTCTCAACTCTATGAGGCTCTGTTCGAAGGTATCCTCCTGTTCCTGTTCCTCTATTTCATCATACAGCCGAGACGGAACAGAGAGGGACAGTCGGTCTCCTGGTATCTGATCGGGTACGGGACAGCGCGGTTCTGTATCGAATACCTGAGAGAACCAGACCGGCAGCTCGGGTATATCATCGGTGACGGACCCACGATGCTGTTCACTTCCCTGCTCAACATTTCGATGGGACAGATTCTCAGTTTCCTCATGATAGCATCCGGGGTAGCACTCCTGTTCGTCACCCGGTATCTTGCTGATAGAAGACAGGCGAAGACCGCTGAAGCGGTCAAGGCAGCCGCAGCTGCACAGAGTGCCGCAGCGAACCGAAAGAAGAGAAGGAAGAAGAGAAGATGAACCACGTCGATGAGCGCATTTCTGCAGTGCAGGCGTATCTGAAGGAGCAGGGACTTTCCTCCCTGTACATAAGCGGCAGCGATGTCCATCTGGGAGAGTATGTCCCCGAACGCTACCGCACACGGCAGTGGATAACGGGATTCACCGGATCGGCAGGAACCGTCATCGTTACAACCGATGCATGCCATCTGTGGGTCGACTCCCGGTATCATATTCAGGGAGAGGTGCAGACGAAGGATTCGGCCGTGACGCTTCACCTGCTTGGTGCAGATGGAGTACTCGATCCCTTCGAATGGGTAGGAGAACAGCGGCTTTCTACGCTTGCCGTGGACGGAAGCACCATCAGTGTGGACGACTACCGTACACTTGTGAAGAATCTCTCAGTAAGCAAAACGACACTTACCCTCATCTCCGATATCTTCGATGACCTGTGGTCTGACCGTCCGCAGAGACCGTTCTCCATGCTTAGTGAACTCTCCACCGAGATCGCAGGAAGGAGCAGGGAAGAGAAACTTGTGCTGCTGAGAGACTCCTTGAAGGAGCAGAAAGCCGGCTCAATGGTGATCTCCACCCTCGATGATATAGCATGGGCTCTCAACCTCAGGGGAAGAGACCTTCCCTATACCCCCGTGTTCTATGCCTACCTGGTGATCACCAGGGAGAGGACGGTGCTGTTTGCCGACCTGGAACGGTTCAGTGATGATCTCCGTTCTTCTGTTTCGCAGGATATAGAGCTTCTCCCCTACACGTCGTTCCTCACGGAACTCCCCGATCTCGTCTCATCCTGTTCTCCTGTATCTGTTTCGACATCCCAGACCACGGTCGAGGTGTTCACACGCCTCCAGGAGGTCTCAGAGGTCTCCGAACAGAAGATACAGGCCTCGACGTTCCTTAAGACACGTAAAGATGCGACCGAAACGGAAGGGTTCAGAAGGGCTCATTACCTGGACGGGATCGCTCTTGTCCGCCTTCTGGCTTCTCTCGAGGGCGATACCGGGACACTCGATGAGATCTCGATCGCAGAGCGGCTCGAGTCGTTCCGCAAGGAGAGTGACGAGTATCTGTTCCCCTCCTTCTCTCCGATAGCGGGCTTTGCATCGCACGGTGCCATGGAGCACTACAGTGCGAGTAAGGATAGCTGCTCGAAACTCGAGGGGAACTCTCTTCTCGTTCTCGATACGGGAGGTCAGTACCTCACCGGTACGACCGATGTAACGAGGACACTGCTGTTCGGAGAGGCGAGTGAGGAGATGAAACGGGACTACACTCTCGTTCTCAAAGGAAATCTTGCTCTCTCTCGGGCCCGTTTCCCCGCAGGGACGAAGGGGTATCAACTCGATGTACTTGCCAGGCAGTTCCTCTGGAACCGGGGGTATGCCTACACTCACGGTACCGGTCATGGAGTAGGGTTCTGTCTTGGAGTGCATGAGGGACCGATACGGATCAGTCCCCATCCGGTTGCGGTTCCCCTTGAACCGGGTAATGTGCTCAGCAATGAACCCGGTCTGTATCGCAGAGGTCTCTACGGTATACGGCTCGAGAACCTGGTGAGCGTGTTCGAAGAGGGGGTGAGTGAATTCGGCCCCTTCTACACCTTCGAGGTGCTTACCCTCTGTCCCTTCGAGAAAAGACTGATAGACGTATCGCTTCTCACCGATGAGGAGATAGCGATGCTCAATGCCTACCATCAGTGGGTGTATGATGAGCTGTCCCGTTCGCTTGAAGAGACCGATGAACAGTGGTTGAAGCAGGCCACTTCACCTCTCGAGACCTGAAGTCACTTTACCCATTGGTAGGTAATTGAGTATATTGAGAGAAATTGCATCAATAAGGAGTTTCAGCATGGTACAGCCATTGAAGAAAAATAGTACGATATCGAGAAAGGGACCGGTGGTTCTTGTGATCATGGATGGAGTGGGTTTCGGAGCCTACAGTGAAGGTGATGCCGTCAGGCAGGCCCGTACAGAAGCTCTCGATGCCTTTTATGCATCTTCTCCATGGACGTCTCTCAAGGCTCACGGAGAAGCGGTAGGCCTGCCCAGTGATGATGATATGGGAAACAGCGAGGTCGGTCACAATGCAATCGGGTGTGGACGTGTGTTTGCGCAGGGTGCGAAGCTTGTCAGCCAGAGCATAGAGTCCGGAGCAATGTTCGAAGGTGATACCTGGAACCGTCTCGTTGATACCGTCAAGAGCCATGATTCCACTCTCCACTTCATCGGTCTGCTGAGTGACGGAAATGTCCACTCCCATATCGACACCCTGAGAAAGATGGTGTCCAAGGCCAAGGAGATGGGAGTCAGGAAGGTACGGATCCACGCTCTTCTTGATGGCCGCGACGTCGGTGAAGTGAGCGCTCTTGAGTACTTTGATCCCTTTGAGGAATTTCTCGCTTCTCTCAATGACGAGACGTTCGATGCAAGAATAGCCAGCGGCGGTGGGCGGATGGCCATCACGATGGACAGATATAACGCGAACTGGTCCATGGTGGAAGAGGGGTGGAAGACCCACGTACTTGCCGAACAGCGCCAGTTTCCCTCGGCCCATGAGGCCATCGAGACCCTGAGAAAGGAGACCGGAGCAATCGACCAGGACCTCCCTCCCTTCGTAGTGGCGGATAACGGTCAGCCTGTCGGTCCGATCGTGGATCATGATAGTGTGATTCTGTTCAACTTCAGGGGTGACCGTGCTCTTGAGATCACCAAGGCGTTCGAGGCGGAAGAACTCTCCGAATTCGACAGAAAGCGTGTTCCCGATGTGGAATATGCCGGGATGATGGAGTACGACGGAGACCTTCACGTCCCCTCCCAGTATCTGGTCTCCCCTCCTTCAATCGACAGGACGATGGCAGAGTATCTGTGTGCGAGTAAGGTGAAGCAGTTCTCAATCAGTGAGACCCAGAAGTTTGGTCATGTCACCTATTTCTTCAACGGCAACCGCAGCGGGAAGTTCGATGAAACACTCGAGACCTATGTTGAGGTCCCCAGTGATATCGTTCCGTTCGAACAGCGTCCCTGGATGAAAACGGCAGAGATTACCGATGCCGTGATCAAGGCCATCAGAAGTGGAGAGTACGACCTGATCAAGCTCAACTACCCCAACGGAGATATGGTCGGGCATACCGGTATCTACCAGGCTGTGATCTGCTCCATGGAAGCCATGGACCTTCAGCTTGCCAGACTGAAGAAGGTGATAGATGAGGTAGGCGGTGTCCTCCTTCTCACTGCAGACCATGGGAATGCGGATGATATGTTCGAGCACAACAAGAAGGGTGAAGTGCAGTACAAGGAGAACGGGTCTCCCAAAGCGAAGACTTCCCACTCTCTCAATCCTGTACCCTTCATCGTCTATGACAGTGAATACAAGGGTGAGTATGACACGAAGCTGAAAGAGGGCCTCGGCATCTCCTCGATACCGGCTACCGTGATGAATTTCCTCGGGTTCGATCCTCCGGAGGATTACGATCCGAGTATTCTGAATCTGAACTAGTCAGAGCCGTATCTGTGATGGAACACCACAGATACGCCATCACAGAAGATTAGACCTTCCGCGGTAGAGACCGAGGGAGGTCCCGCTTATATACAGAACCGCTCCGGCCAGCGAAAGCGTGCCGTTCATTCCCCTCACGAACAGAAACACCCCGCTCAGTACCAGAGTGGTCCTCAGTGCCTTGATGAGGGTCTGACGTGTCCTGCTCTGCAGGAAGTGGCCCCAGTAGGTGAGGATGGTGACCAGTGTCAGGGTTAACGTGATCAGCGTGACCATTGCCGGCATCTCGCTTGTGATGAGACCGCGGCCGGTCACCTGTGTATAGGGAGGGATCATTGAGGCGACCCAGAATGACAGAAGGGGTATGAACGGATAGAAACGGTTGACACGGGAACTGTTCATTCCCATCAGGAATACTGCCGTCACGACGAAGAAACTGAACGCCATGAACAGAATGGCGATGTAGATCCGTTCAAGATTGATATACATTGTCTCCAGATGCAGGTAGGCAGAGGTCACCGGCAGAGTGAAGAAGAGGAACAAGGTATACGTGAGCGGCAGCACGGTCTTTTCCACCTCGTTTCTCGAGGTGGGCCTCAGACGCAGAATCCCGAAGAAGCCGAGACCGCTTGCAATAATGAACAGGATCGAAGAGGTGATATAGAGGGGACTGATACTGCCCAGAAGCGCAGCGTATTCATACTCCTCAGGCAGCGGGTAGGAGAACCTGACCATCAGATGAAGATGCATCAGGCAGAGGGTGATGCACAGAAGCAGGAAGGAGACCCGTGCTGTCCTTCGTATCCGTTTCATGTGTTCCTACAGGGTCTGAGCATGCTCAGGTATATCATCAGCACTGATCATGCGCGAACTGTATGCAGCCCCGAGAAGCGCTATCGCGGCATTGATGAGAGATGCGAGGCCTTGGATGAGAGGAAGAAGGATGATGAGTGCCTGCGGTAGGGCAAGCTCCCCGTTTCCGATACCCATGTAGGCGGCCAGCATGATGAACAGGACCTCGGTCCGTACGGCAAAGGAACTGACCAGGGATACAAAGGCCGCGAACAGAGCTATAAGAGCAATGAAGAGAACACTCACTTCCATACGGGAGTCTGCCAGGATGAGAATGATCGTCACCGAGGCCAGCAGAGCGCTTCCTCCCTTCCCGACGATCGAATGGAGCGGAATAGCTGTACCTGCTATCCGTTTCTTGACCCGATTGTTCTGCTGGGAGAGCGCGATGAGCGACATCGTGGATTCGATGGTGCTCTGGAAGAAGAAGCTTGATATCAGAGCGGCGAACCCGCGGAAGATGACACGGTAGGGATTACCCCTGCGGAATCCGGTATAGAGTCCCCAGATAAGAGGAAGAAGAACGAAGACCGTCAGAAGTGTAATGATCCCGTACAGTCCCGCCAGCGGTACTGCATCCCCCATCACCTGTATCACCTCTGTTGAACTGAAAAAGTGTGCACTGAGTACAAAGACAGGTATTGAGAACAGAAGGGCGGTCATCTTGGAGAGACGCAGCATTGCTTCAGCAAAGGAGTTCGCAACCACATACGCAGGCCGTATCGCCTCATAGTTGGGCTTGATAGAGTATCCCACGATGATCGATACGACTATCATGGGTATCAGATGGGTTGAGGTAACCGTCAGCTGGGAAAATGCATTGTCGCTTACAATCAGAGTCTTGATTGATTCGTAGGTTGGGATCTGGACCTGAAGTCCTCCGGAGGTGGTTGCTGCCGGCAGAGCAATGAACCCTTCGGGAATGAAATATACCGCATAGCTGGCCGCAAAGGTGAGGATGATTGTCGTTGAGAGAGCCCAGAACAACGTCGAAACATACAGGAGCGATGCATTGCGGTGCCTCAGCAGAGAGGCGCTTCCTGCACTGTAGAGCGTGAGCACCACCGGGAAGAGGATGAACAGCGATATCTCCTTCATCAGCGGGACGAGAAGGTTCAGAACCGGTTGATACGCATCCCACGTGGTAAGGAGAAGTGAAGAGGCTAGGCCGAGCAGAACTGCTCCAATGTACAGCATCCATGTTTTCATGTCATAACCCTATCTTATAGCTTCTAAGAAGTCAATCAAACTTCATTGTATGCCTTCAAGCAGTCTGTCTATTCGATACTGTGCAACAGCATCGGAGCGCAGCCATGCCTGAGCCGCTTTTGTCATTCTTCTGGTGTAGAAATCACCCTTCTCCATCGCCACTGACAGCGTGATCAGGTATACCATCTCCTGGAATGATTCCTTCCGGTAGTAGGTGACCCCCTGATGTTCGTTCAGATGGATCAGAGTCCTGAATCCCTTGTCTGAAAGAAGGTCCGAGAGCATGGTGCGGGCATCAGGTTCCTCCCTCTCCAGATGGTTTCTGAGAGAACGGGGCAGAGATGCCAGAGCAGCTGCCATCAGCAGCAGATTCCGCAGGCGGTAGTCCACATCAATACCGAGCATATCGGAGAGGGGGGCAAACAGCCGTTCCAGGATGAGGGCGTCCGCGGTATCGATCGCCTGTTGATACTCACTCTCCCTGTCGATGAACAGAGACATGATGAGGCTCGCGTTGATCAGCATGGGAAGTTCGCTGAGCAGGACGCCGCCTACCGGCAGGAACGGATGGTCGATCTCCCCGCTGAAAGCCGCCGTCAGGTTCTGGATCGTCAGAAGCATATCCTTGGGCTGCATCTCCCTTACAAGAGAAGGGATCATCGTCTTCGAATGATCACTCATCTGTTCATAGGTCGTTGCAAAACGAGCATACGACTCTCCGACGAGCAGGACATACTTCCGCATATCTCTGCTTCCCATCTCCTTCTGCCCGACAGCTTGTCTGATATATTCGAGCATTTCCTCTTTTGCGAAGTTCTCAAGAGCATGATGCAGCTTTCTCATCCTGACCCATGCGATATCACGTTCGAGAGATCGTGTCCCCTTTCCGTCAAGATGGGCGAACAGCTGAGCGTATGAACCGTCAGTGTCCTTGACTTCTCTGATGTGAAGAAGGATCTTCGTCTCATATCCACCGAGAGAAACCCAGAATCCGTGGTCATACAGATCCTTCGAACGGGCGATATAACTCATTCGTTCCGGGAAGCTTTCGTAGAGGACGAAGGTGTCTTCGGCGAAGGTGAGATCAAGGGCCTGTGCAAAACTGACAGTTCTCAACTCTCTCTCCCCATCATCCTTCCTCTCCAGTTTCGGTGAACTCTGGTATATCTTCCCTCCGGCATGTTCATACTGGTTGTTGTACAGTACCAGTGTCTTGATGCCCTCCACACCGTTCACGTAGGCAAACACCGACTCGCTGATGTGGCCGTTGTCGACCGCATCGAATATCTCGAAGTGTTCAGAGCCGCTGAACAGGTAGCGAAGCCGTAGCAGGGGAAAGATCCGCCGTTCATGCTCGCGGATCAGGTGTTCGTTGGGGAACTCGTTCCAGTATGCCTTCGAGTACTCCATGCCGTACTTCTCGTGGAAGCCCTCGAGCTGTCCGTGACCGTACATGGGAAGACCGGGCATCGTGGACAGCAGTGTCGCTACACCGAAATACTTGTCTCCGTCTCCGAACTGGGCTATCGCGGTATCCTCATCGGGGTTGTTCATAAAATTGACGAACCGTTTCAGGACTTCGGGGTCGAAGGAGAGGGTGTTCTTGATCGTGTCGCGGTACTCCTTGTTCGCCTGATTCTTCAGCATGTTCATGAACGCGCTGTTGTATACCCTGTGCATACCGAGGGTCCGCACGAAATACCCTTCCATCATCCAGAAAGCTTCGGCGAGGAGAAGTGTATCAGGCACTTCGAGAGCGATTCGGTCGACAACTTCCCTCCAGAACTCCATCGGTATGGCAGTGTTGAATTCCTCGTCAGTGAGTGCGTAGCCTGCCCTTCCGGGGATATCGCCGCCGGAACCAGGACGGGGGTACCAGAGTCTCTGGATATGTCGCTTTGCGAGTGTCATTGCAGCGTCGAAGCGAATGATGTGGAAGTTGCGTGCAACATGAAGTATCTGCTGAATGACAGCTTCTCTGGTGTTTGGATTGAGAAAATCGAGCTGTGCAGTATCATTCCAGGGCATCGAAGTTCCATCGTTCCCATGGAATATGTAGGTCGTCTCATTGGTTTCCCGGTTAACCCGTCTGTAGGCGACCGCAGCATCGGTCCGGTCGTAGTAATGATCATCGATCTTCACTTCGATTCTGTCATCGGGTGACAGGTCCGCTCCGTTGAACGAGTAGGAGGGGAAGGGAGAATAGGGAGAGCGGACGAAGTATTCGGGGTGGTACAGTGCCCATTCACTGTCGAGTCCTGTGTGATTGGGAACCATATCACTTGCCAGTCGTATACGCCGGGCATGGCACCGTTCGTTCAGGTTGTGATACGCCTGCCAGCCTCCGATCTTCTGGTCTATATTATAGCTTTTAAGACTGTAGGCACTTGCCTCCGCCTCAGGATTTCCGCAGTAGTGCTTGATCTTCTTGCTCGCCTCGCTCCGTTCCCAGATACCGATCAGCCACAGGGCATTGAAGCCCCTCTCGACGAACAGATCAAGTTCCCTGTCGGGGATCTTGTCAAGCGTGTCTATGGTGCGTCCATAGGCTCGTGAGAGCTGGTCGAGCCAGACGAGGGTGCTCTTTGCCATCATGACGACATTCGGCATCCAGTCCCAGTCGCTGCTGAACGCTTCGTACTCGTGTTCGAGGTACTGGTAGTCCTGCACGACTGCCGGTCCCGGACCGCCGCTGAAGCGGACCTTCTCTTCCTCACTGATGACATCGAGAACATGAAGAAGTCCCTTCTTCAGTTCCTGAGGAATCAGCGTACCCCAGTGGTCCATGATGAATGTTATCTGTTCGGTAAGGGATCCGGGATGTGCCTTGGCCGGTGCGGTGAGGAAGGTGAACAGGTCTTCCTTCGTCCCTTCAACTGCACCGCTGCGGGTGGAATGGCTCTGTGCCAGAAGCGTAAAACGTCCGAGACCTGAGGGGAAGGAAACTCCTTCCGGTGCAATGAGAGGGGATGCAGAGGTGTTCAGGGCAGGGTTTTCGAGAAAGACCCGGTGAAGGAACAGTCCCCTGGCATCCTCAGCGGAGAGATCCCTGATGTTCTTCTGGTCATCGGGAAGCACGGAGGGAAACTGTCGATCATAGAACCTGAGGGTTTCCATCGTGGATTCAGATGCGCTCGCTTCCTGTTTCAGGGTGCGGAAAAACGTACCTCCCTGAGCCTCGTCATAGGTGGTGGCGACAACCTGATACAGGAGATGGAGAACGCCGAACGCATGCACCTTCGCCGCCGAAAGCAGGGTTTCCGGGGGATCGTTTCTATGTCTGCTGTTATAGGTGAATACGAGATCCTTGGCATCACGATAGAGTTTTTCGATATCAAAATCGGTGACGCACAGGGCCCGTTCATAGTCAATGAGTTTCCGTGTCTGCTCTGCGATGCGTAAATCCCGTAGCTCCATGTTGGTCTCCTTCCTGGTATACCGACCGTCTTCGTGCGGCTCTATTCAGGTGTAAGCCGTACTGTCTCCGAGACAGCGTCGTTTCATTCCTTCAGTTCTATGTTAAAGCACTCTCTGTGAAAATGGGAGTCCTTTTTCCTCTATAGTGCCCGATACACTCCGCTGTATCATGATTTCTCCCTGCCGAAAAAGCTGCGGCAGGAAGGGTTCCTCGTCTTGAGAGAACCTCGAGAGCACATGGGATGCTACATCACCACCTCTTCCACGCCCCACACCGATGCGCAGTCTGAGAAAATCAGTAGTTCCGCAGAGCCGGAAGATACTTCTGAGCCCGTTATGACCAGAGGCCGAACCTCCCATCTGGAGCGTGAGAGCGCCGAAAGGCAGTTCGATATCGTCATGCACGATTAGGGTCTCTTCGCTGCTGATGGAAAAGTATGACAGCATAGCACTGACACTCCTGCCGCTTTCATTCATGTAGGTGTGAGGGAACAGCATACGCATCGTTTTTCCTGCACAGGTCATAGAGCCGTGTAGACCGTGGAACTTCTCTCGAAGCGTGTCTGAGGATTCTGAGAAACACTCCTCATAGAGGAGCCAGCCTGCGTTGTGGCGTGTTTTTGAATAGGTTGCTCCCTTGTTCCCAAGGAATACGATCAGGGCTATGTTCATGAGTGTTTCAAGAATAAAGGATGAAGAGCCCGCTATGCAAGATGTGTCTCCGTTGTTGTATCAATATTTCGGTGCGATACTATGCTCAGGAGGTACCCATATGTATGTGCTGGTCTTCTTTGTTCCTCTCACCCATCTTGAGGCGGTAAAGAATGAGGTATTCTCCGCCGGGGGAGGTGCGTTCGGTGAGTACTCGAACTGTTGTTTCGAGTCTCCGGGAACCGGACAGTTCCTTCCTCTCGCCTCCGCCCGGCCGTACCTGGGTTCCTCAGGTACGCTTGAACGGGTCAGGGAGATGAGAGTGGAGATGGTCGTTCCTGATGAACATATCGGCGATGTCGTAACAGCTCTTACGGACTCACATCCATACGAGATGCCTGCCTTCCACTATTACAGGGTTCATACGGGGGTGTGAGGCTTGAGAGGTTCCCTCCTTTCAAGTACACTGTTTCCCACTTGAACAGGTAAGAGGATGTGACGGGGATGACACGAGAAGAGTTTCTGAGACAGAAGATGGGAAAGCAGGTGCTGATCCTCGATGGAGCGATGGGGACTGCCATCCAGGGACTGCACCTGAGTGAGGATGAGTATTCATATGAACAGGGGGCTCCCGCCCTCGGCTGTTCCGAGATTCTTCTGTTCACACGCCCTGATGCCATCTATGATATTCACCTCGAGTATCTGAAAGCAGGAGCCGATATCATATCCACCGACACCTTCGGTGCGAACCGGTTCTCCCTCGCAGAGTACGGTCTCGATCATCTTTCCTATGATCTCAATCTTGCAGCCGCAGAGCTGGCCCGTGCCGCAGTCGAGGAGATAGAGGCACAGGAGGAGACGCGGTACGCGTTTGTGGCGGGGTCGATCGGTCCAACGGGAAAGGCGGCAAGCTTCTCTGCCTCTGCAGAGGACCTGACCCGGCGCGATGCCTCCTTCGACGATTTTGTAGAGATCTTCAGCGAGCAGGCGAGGGGGCTTCTTGACGGCAATGTCGATCTGTTTCTCATAGAAACCGCCTTTGATACCCTTGTGGTCAAGGCGGCACTCACGGCCGTCTACTCTGAGATGGAGAAGAAGGGGAAGAACCTCCCTGTCATGGTATCGGTCACCTTCAGTGACAACTCGAACAGGACACTCTCCGGTCAGACGGTGGAGGCCTTTGTTGCTTCGATGAGTTTCTTCCCTCTGTTTTCTCTCGGCCTCAACTGTTCCACCGGTATCAGGGAGATGCTGCCGCTGATCGATCGTGTTGCCGCGGTCTCTCCCTTTCCTCTGAGTGCTCACCCGAATGCAGGGTTCCCCGACCTTGACGGGAACTACGAGCAGAGTGCCGAAGAGTTCGTTTCCCTGATGTCAGAACCCCTTACTCAGGGGCTGCTCCATATCGTGGGGGGGTGTTGCGGGACTACGCCCGTGCATATCCGCGCACTGAAGGAGGCACTCTCACAGTTTCCCGCTCCTTCGAGAATACCGGTGAAAAGAGCCTTCACGCTCAGCGGTCTTGAGCCTCTTGAGGACCCTGATTCCTTCATAGTGGTGGGGGAACGGAGCAATGTGGCGGGTTCACGGAAGTTCGCCCGTCTGATCAGAGAGCACCGATACACTGAAGCCCTATCGGTACTGCGTAAGCAGATCGAGATGGGGGCAAAGGTCATCGATATCTGTCTTGATGATGCTCTGCTTGATTCCGCCGCAGAGATGCGTACACTCCTTCGACATGCGCTCAGTGACCCTGACATCGCCCGTATTCCCCTCATGATAGATTCCTCCGACTGGCCCACGATCGTCACTGCTCTCAAGGAGATACAGGGCAGGGCTATCGTCAATTCGATATCGCTGAAGGACGGAGAGGAACTGTTCATCAGCAAGGCCCGGTTCATCGACTCGATGGGCTCTGCCATGGTCGTCATGCTCTTTGATGAACACGGTCAGGCAGCGACCTTCGAAAAGAAGATAGAGATCGCACAGCGGTCCTACTCGCTGCTTACCAGCAACGGTATAGCACCGCAGAGTATCGTATTCGACCCGAACGTCCTCACCATCGCCACGGGAATCCCGGAACATGACTCCTACGGAAGGGATTTTATAGACGCCGTTTCCTGGATCACGGAACACCTCGAAGGGGTGAAGATCAGTGGCGGTGTGAGCAATCTCAGTTTCAGTTTCAGGGGTAACAACTTCATCCGGGAAGCGATGCATGCAGTGTTCCTCGACATGGCCCGGGAGAGGGGCCTGTCGATGGCGATCATCAATCCCGAGACCCAGAGTGACGGTTCTCTTCTGGACCGGCAGACCTATTCCATCGTCCGCTCAGCTATAGAGGGTGTACACAGCGATGCTCTTATCGAGCATGCAATACTCGTTCAGGACCGGGCTCTTGTACGGAAGGAGAGGATTTCTGATGAGCAGCTGCCCTCTGCAGGCCGCGAACGTCTCATATGGGCTCTGAAGAAAGGAGTCGACACCTATCTTGAGCAGGACCTCTCGGCTCTATCGGGACTTGAGGCGGTTGAGATTATTGAGGGGCCTCTCATGGAGGGAATGAAGGCTGTCGGTGCCCTGTTTCAGGAGGGAAAGATGTTCCTTCCCCAGGTTGTTCGCTCTGCCCGGGTGATGAAGATGGCTGTTGCTATTCTTCAGCCGCGACTGACGGAGGCGAAATCCGCACAGGGATCCACTGCAGGCACGGTTGTATTTGCGACGGTCAAGGGAGATGTGCACGATATCGGGAAGAACATTGTCATTCTTGTCCTGGAGTGTAACAACTTCAAGGTGATAGATCTGGGAGTGATGGTGCCGGCCCGGGAGATACTTGATGCGGCACGCACCCATTCAGCCGATCTTGTCGGTCTAAGCGGTCTGATAACCCCGTCTCTGAAGGAGATGGAGCATGTGTGTTCACTGTTCCATCAGGAGGGGATGGATATACCGATACTGATAGGGGGAGCGACGACAAGCGAACGTCATACTGCTATCCGTATCGCTCCCTCCTATCCTGCACGGGTGTTTCATGGCCGTGATGCGACCCAGGCAGTCTCCAATGCACTGACACTTCTTTCAAGCCGTTCAGCGGCCTTCATAGAGACTACTGATCGTCGGTACCGGGAAATCCGTGAGGAGTCAGAGCGCAGTCGTATCCTCCTTACCCCCTATGGGGAGACTCTCGTTGATCGATACAGGAAACAGAAGGCCACCCTGTTCAGGGAACTTCCCTATACGCAGGTGATAGACTGGGTTCACCTCGAGGATCTTCTTCCCTACGTGACCTACCCTAATTTCTTCAAGGCATGGCTTGTCTCTCCCGAGAGCGAGGAGGCTGATACCCTGAAGAAGGATCTCTCTGCCCTTCTCGATATACCTGAGGTGCATGCGGCCTTCGACCGGTCGATCAGGGGTGTATACGGTCTGTTCCCCGTCACAAAGGATGCTCAGGGACGGATACTGGTCTCCGCACACGGGAAGGAGAGTTCCTTTACGTTCCTCCGGTCACAGCTGAGCGACCGTCAGGGGAGGTATCTGTCGATGAGTGATTTCGTACACGACAGCGAACCCGATACTCTCGGCATGTTTGTCCTCTCCGCCGGGCTGGCCCTCGAACCTCTTGAACAGAAGTACAGAGAGGCGGGAGATGATTACTCGGCGCTTCTGATCGCCACCTTCTCGAACCGGCTCGCCGAGGCGTTCAGTGAATATACCGAACAGCAGATCGTACGGCCCCTGTGGAAGGTGAAGACGGTGCGCCCGGGGATCGGCTATCCGGTAACCCCGGATCATACGATGAAAGGGCAGGTCTTCGATCTCCTTGAGGTGACCGCCTCCTGCGGTATCACCCTCACCGAATCAATGGGTATGAAACCGCTCAGTACCGTTTCGGGCTTCTATTTTGGAGGAGAGGATGTGGGGTACTTCACCCTTCACGGGATCAGCGAGCAGCAGCTCGAGCACTATACACAGCTCACCGGACGTTCACGGAATGAGGTTCTGGACATGATGCCGGTCGATCTGTATAGTGAAGCGCCGAAGGAGACGATATGAGAGTGTTAGATGTGTTGGAGCAGTCAGAGAAGCCTCTGTTCACCTTTGAGATCATTCCACCGCTGAAAGGGCATACGATACAGGACGTCTATGAGACGATAGATTCTCTTCTGCCGTTTCAGCCTGCCTACATCAACATCACGACCCACCAGCAGGAGGTGGTATATATCGATCATCCGGATGGTTCAATCGAACGGCGGATGATGCGCCGCCGCCCGGGTACCATTGGTCTTTCTGCAGCTATCGAACACACCTACGACGTTCCTGTCGTCCCCCATCTGATCTGCGGCGGAAACACGAAGGATCAGCTGGAAGACCAGCTGGTTGAGCTGAATTTTCTCGGAATAGAGAATGTACTCGCCCTCAGGGGGGATCCGGTGAGCGGGGAGAAGCGGTACGTGAAGACCCCCGGAGGCTATGAGCACACAGATGCTCTCGTCTCCCAGATAGAAGCCCTCAAGCGGGGTGAGTACCTCGACCATCTATACGATAACGGGAGCGGCATCTCCTTCTGCGTAGGAGTCGCGGGTTACCCTGAGAAACATATCGAAGCTCCCAACATGGAAAAGGATATCGAGATGCTGAAACGCAAAGTGGATGCGGGAGCCGACTACATCGTCACGCAGCTGTTTTTCAACAACGACGCATTCTACCGCTTTGTCGACACCTGTCACTCTCACGGAATAGAAGTACCGATCATTCCCGGTATCAAACCCCTGCAGCGGAAACGGGATCTCGAACTCCTCCCTCAGACCTTCGCCGTAGACATCCCCAACTCTCTTGTCTGTTCTGTGGAGCAGGCCTCGAGTCCTGCAGATATCAGAGAGATCGGAGTCGATTTCTGTATCCGTCAGGTTGATGATCTGCTGAACAGCGGTGTGCCGGGAGTCCATTTCTACACGCAGGGAAAGGCGCATGCCGTCAGGAAAGTGGCCTCTGCTACCTTCTCTTCGTGACACCCGCTTTGGGACAGGTTTCTTCAAACGGACATTGAGAGCACTTCGGTGAAAGGGGTGTGCAGGTCTGCTGGCCGAACAGTACCAGTGCCTCATTGAGCGGGATCCAGTGACGTTGCGGCATAACCAGCTGAAGTGCTTTCTCTGATTCTTCCGGAGTCTTCGTCTGTATCCAGCCCATCCTGTTGCTTATCCGGTGTACGTGCGTGTCTACACAGATCGCATCGATATTGAATCCGAGATTCAAGGTGAGATTCGCTGTCTTGATTCCGACTCCTGGAAGGTCAAGCAGTGCCTCCTGATCAGCAGGCACTTCCCCTCCATGATCTGTTATCAGGAGCTGTGAGATCTTCCTGATGTTCTTCGCCTTCGTCCGGTAGAATCCGGCAGGGTAGATCAGTTCCGCTATCCTCTGTTCATCAAGGTTCAGCATGGACTGAGGTGTGTCGGCTTCACTGAAGAGTCGCGAGCTGGCTGCAAGGGTCACTTCATCACGTGTTCTCAGGCTGATGATCGTCGCGATGAGGACACGGAAGGGGTCGTGCTTTTCGTTAGCAACCTGTGATACAGAAGGGAATTCTGTCGAGGTTTTTCCCAGGCTCTCCCGTATTTTTTCGAATATGCCATCCCAGTAGGTGTCAGGTGTGTTCATGCACACAGGTATACCACCGACCTCACTGCTATGCAATGGGGATGGGGTTTCGGTCTTCCTTCAGATGCTCTGAGATGCTCTTTTCAGCTTGACACAACAGGGTAAAAGATTTAGGTTTCAATCCATATGATAATCGTATTGAAAAAACAGATAACTGAAACGCAAAAGCATGCGATAAAAGAATTTCTCAAGGGATATTCGTTCAAAGTCAAGGAGATAGTCGGTCAGGAAGAGACCGTTCTCGGAGCCGTCGGAGAGCGGCGGATAGATCCGAGAGAAGTTCTCCTGCTGGATGGTGTGCTTGATGTTATCCCCATCAGCAAGCCCTACAAGCTTGCAAGCCGTGAGCTGAAGAAAAGCGATACCATCGTTCAGGTCGGAAACGTGAAGATAGGGGGCAACAGGATCGCTGTCATAGCGGGCCCCTGTGCAGTCGAGAGTCGAGAACAGATCATGGAGGTCGCCAGGACGGTCCGCGAGAGCGGAGCCGTGATACTGCGTGGCGGCGCTTTCAAGCCGAGAACCTCTCCCTACTCGTTCCAGGGTCTCGGTGAAGAGGGGCTCAAGTACCTTCGGGAAGCGGGGGATGCCTATGATATGCCCATTGCGACTGAGATCGTGAGTCCCGGTGACGTTGATATGATGGCCGGCTATATCGATATGTTCCAGATCGGAGCACGCAACATGCAGAATTTCGAACTGCTGAAGGCTGTGGGAAAGACCGGAATGCCGGTCCTTCTCAAACGAGGCCTTTCAGCCACCATAGAAGAGTGGCTGATGGCCAGTGAGTATCTCATGGCAAGCGGTACCGATCAGGTGATTCTCTGTGAACGGGGGATCAGGACCTATGAGAGCGCCACCCGGAACACCCTCGATATCAGTGCCATTCCTGTTGTTCAGAAACTGACCCACCTGCCGGTCATAGCCGATCCTTCCCATGCGACAGGACTGCGGGATATGGTTGCTCCGATGTCTCTGAGTATCATAGCGGCAGGTGCCAGCGGTTTCGTTGTCGAAGTGCACAATGATCCCGACAAGGCTTTTTCTGATGGTCCACAGTCTCTCTATCCTCAGCAGTTCGACAAACTGATGAAGGATGTCGAGGCGCTGTGTCCCGTTGTCGGCAAGTCGCTCGTGCGCATACCAAGAACGCGAATCGTCTCACCGGACACTTCTGCGCCTCTTTCACTCCAGAGCGAGGAACTTGTGGTCGCCTTCCAGGGTGAAAAGGGAGCGTACAGCGAACAGGCGGTGCAGCACGTATTTGATGCCGAGGTGAAGACTCTTGCCTGCCACCTGTTCAAAGATGCTTTCGAAGCGGTCATGACACGAAAGGCCCGTTATGCGGTCCTTCCGGTCGAGAATACACTCGGGGGAACGGTGAACGAGGTGCTTGACCTGCTGAACGTCTACCCGGACCTTACGGTTGTCGGTGAGAGGCAGATCCGGATCAGGCATAACCTGATCGGTCTGCAGGAGGCGACTCTTGAAGGGGTGAAGCGGGTATTCAGTCACCCTCAGGGCATAGCACAGTGCAGTGAGTTCCTCACAAAGGAGATTCCCTTTGCTGAAGCGGTACCGTTTTTTGATACGGCTGGTTCCGTGACACATATTGTTGAGATGGGAGACCCTTCCTGTGTTGCCATCGCCAGCGAGAATGCGGCAAAGCGCAGCGGCGTGAAGATTCTGAGGGATGGTATCGAGACGAACAGCAGGAACTACACCCGCTTCTACGTGCTCACACGGGAAGAGGATGCTGAAGAGTTCAGAAGCGCCATCACTGCCGACCGGGTCGCCATGGTGTTCAGCGTCCATGACCGTCCGGGGTCTCTGTTTGATGTCCTCAAGACTCTCAGTGACTACGGACTGAACATGAAGAAGCTTGAATCACGCCCCATACCGGGCAAGCCGTGGGAGTATTCATTCTTCGTTGAATCGGAGCTGATCGATATGGAAAAACTCGACCGCGCCTCTGAAGAGATTGTTGAACACACAGACAGCTTCAGGATACTCGGTACCTACAAGGGTGATACCTGAGCAGAGCAGGTAATACCTGCTTCCTGTGAGACTCCCCTCTTCTCAGATGTACATGAAGTAGAAACCAACAGCCTCCCGTAGTATAGGTATGGGACGGCTGTTTTTATATGTCACCATACTATCCATCTCCCTTCTTCTGCTCAGCACCTGCAGTTCCGACAGGGTCATCACGGTCCGTCTGGCAGAGGAGCATGCCTGGGAGACGGTAAGCGGACGGCTGCTGTGGTACACTCTCACCTACACCTCCGGTGATGCTCTGGTGAGTGTTCCCCTCTCTGTAGGAGAGCGGGAAGTGAAGCTCATTGTGCCTTCGCGGCGTACTATCCTGTTCACTGCCTATCCGCTGGGTGAGCTTTCTCCTCTGGGAGGGGGGCTGAGCGGCAATGACCGGGGTGGCGTCATAGATCTGAGCTGCGAGGAGGGTATCCTCTGTTCGTATCTCCAGCGCATCAACAGGGATTGGTCCTCCCTGATACAGAACCTCTCGTACCGTGCGATCGCCGAGGATGTGAAGAGGGTGGATGATATCCACTACCCTTCACTGCTGCAGGACCTTGTCACAGGTTTGTATGACGGGGATCACCTCTCTGTATCCGACAGCTACTCACACACACTCGACTCTATCCCTTCCGGACGATACCATCAGGACGGGTATCAGACGGTTTCCTTCATCAAGGGAGACTATCACCCCGCTCAGCTTCCGCCTCTCGCTGCAGGCATTCACACGTTTTTGAACCATGAGCTCAAACTCGTCCTTGATATCATCATCAGCGAAGATGAACAGAAGGTTCCCGCCTGCGTTGTACGCCCGGCTGATATCATATTCACAATCACTCAGGCTGAGTATCATGCGATGTACCGGGAGGGACTCTCCTTCCCTTAACAGGGGAAAGTCGTTACACTCAGGCTATGGAATCAATCAGAGAGCTATACCGTATCGGGCATGGTCCCTCCTCTTCGCATACCATGGGGCCGCGCTTCGCAAGTACTGCCTTTCATGCTCTCTATCCAGATTCCGCCTCTTTTCAGGCGAAGCTGTACGGTTCTCTTGCCGCAACAGGAAAGGGGCACCTTACCGATACAGCCATCAGGGATGTTTTTCATTCCCTCGGTAAGCCCGTCACGATTCTCTGGTTTCCCGAAGAGACCCTTCCCTTTCACCCGAACGCTCTCACTCTTGTTGCCTTCGACGAACAGGAGAGAGAGAAAGGCAGGGAGACCTACTACAGTGTAGGGGGCGGCAAGGTCCTCAGTGAGTCTGACAGGGAGGAGAGGAAGGATTCCATCTACCCGCAGTATCTGACGAAAATGGATAATATCCTCAGGTATTGCACCAAGGAAGGTATCAGGCTGTGGGAGTTCGTCGTGAAATACGAGGGGGAGGAGATCCTCGATTACATGAAGGAGATCTGGGCCGTCATGCTCGATGCAATCCATCGGGGACTTGAGGAGGAGGGAGTCCTTCCCGGAGGGCTGAAGCTTCCCCGCAAGGCGAGTCAGTACTTTGCGCAGGCGAATGATATGGGCGGGGTGCTGGGGACGCCTGCCCGTGCTCTCAGTTATGCTCTCGCTGTCTCCGAAGAGAATGCGTCAGGGGGAAAGATCGTCACAGCCCCTACCTGCGGAAGCTGCGGGGTTCTTCCGGGAGTTCTCCTGTATATCAAGAACCAGTATAACCTGTCAGATTTGAAGGTCTACAGAGCTCTCCTTACTGCCGGTATTATCGGCAACCTCGCCAAGCATAACGGATCGATCAGCGGTGCTGAAGTGGGCTGTCAGGGTGAGATAGGGGTGGCCTGTGCCATGGCCTCGGCTGCAGTTGCTCAGCTGCTTGGCGGAAGTATCCACCAGATAGAGTATGCTGCGGAGATGGGTCTTGAACACCATCTGGGCCTTACCTGTGACCCGATGATGGGTCTTGTACAGATTCCCTGTATCGAACGCAACGCCCTTGCGACGATGCGTTCACTTGACCATGCTTCGTTCGCTCTCCTGTCGGATGGACGGCACAAGGTCTCCTTCGATACGGTGACCGAGGTGATGCTGGAAACCGGGCAGGCGCTTCCTTCCCTTTACCGGGAGACCAGCCTGGGAGGCCTTGCCCGATTTACATGAGTCAATAGTACCTCAGCATCACATACCCGTAGGATACCATGAGGGTGATCATCGTGATGGGGATCCCGTAGGCAAGATAACTCGAGAAGCTGAGTTTTACATTGTTCTTCTTCGCAAAGCCGAACATGATCACGTTCGCGCTGGCTCCCACCAGAGTACCGTTTCCACCGAGACATGAGCCGAGGGCGAGAGACCACCACAGAGGCTCGATCGCGTGAGCCGATACTTCGCTGCCCATGATCTTCACGACCGGTATGAAGGTGGCTACAAGCGGTATGTTGTCGAGAATACCGCTGAAGATCCCGCTGGTGAACAGCAGTGCGGTGCTGGTCTTCTTCAGATCTCCTTTCGTCAGTTCCTTCATCGCATCAGCGAGGCGGTCGATGACTCCCACATAATCGAGAACGCCCACCATGATAAACAGTCCGACAAAGAAGAGTATCGTATCCCACTCCACCTCCTTGAGGATCTCCTCAAGGTCTTTCTTCGTCCACAGGATGAGAACGCTTGCTCCTGCAAGTGCTATCACGCTCGGTTCGGTTTCAAGCAGCCCATGAAGAAGGAATCCCACAATGACAATGCCTAGTACGGTGAGAGATTTCTTCATGAGTGTCCCGTTAGTGATCATGACCGTTTCATCCATAGCAAGGATCCGTTTTCTGTTCAACTCTGAAACCACCAGCTGTTTTTTGAACAGAAGGATGAGCAGTCCCATGATTATCAGGGATATGATTCCGATAATAGGGGCCAGGTTGATGAGGAAATCCATAAAACTGAGACCTGCCGCAGATCCGATCATGATGTTCGGAGGATCTCCGATCAATGTCGCCGTTCCTCCTACGTTCGATGCGATGATCTCTGTGATGACGAACGGAAGAGCATTGATCTCCATCTGTGTAGTGAGAAGCAGGGTGACCGGCGTTATCAGCAGGATGGTGGTCACGTTATCCAGCAGTGCAGAAAAGATCGCGGTGATCCCGAACAGAAGGGCGAGGAAAGCGATAGGATCCGCTTTGACCATTTTGGCTCCCTTCACAGCAATGTATTCGAATACTCCGCTCTGTTCGGTAACCTTGACGATCATCATCATCCCGATCAGCAGGAAAATGACATTCATATCGATGTGTTCGACCGCATCATGGAACGGGATGAAGTGAAACACCAGATACAGCGACGCTCCAAGGAGTACCGCTATCGCTTTGTTCATCTTCTCCATGATAAGGAGCGCATAGACGACGATGAACACGAGTACTGCAATTATCATATGTATATTCATTACGGCCTCAGCATCTTATTGATGATTTCGTTCGGGTCGATGATGCCGACCATCTCATCGTGCTCATCGACTACCAGGAGGTGACGTCTGTTCCCGCGGATCATCATGAAGAATATTTCAGGGTAACTGACGGAATCGCGAATGACATAGGGTCGGTGGTCCCTCAGGTACTCTCTGATCTGTGCCTCCCCTTCGTTCTTCCAGAAGAATTTGACCGGTTGAAAATCTTTCAGCATCGAGAGGTTGTGAAGGTGGAACACGTAATCAGGGAAACCTGCTTTCAGCAGGTCGACAAGGTCAAGGACACCGCAGATCTTCCCGGAATTCTCACTGTAGACCGGAAGGAAATAGATGCCATGCCGTTTCATCTGATCAACAGCTACCGAGAGAGTGTCTGTATCCTTCGCACGCGGCCAGTACCGGGCAAGGTCGCCTGCTGTAAGGGGACTTGCCATATCTTCTGAACTCTCACCTATGAGGTTGAGCATCCCGGATGGGGTGGTACAGGTGTCAAGTTCATCACTTCGGGTTCGAATCAGCCTCCCGATTCCCTGAATGACTCTCAGGTAGACGTCCTGCTCGTTTCCGCTGGTGAGGATTGAGAAGATGTATTTTACCTCTTTCCCTGTTTCGAGGACGAGCGGGACTGCACATCGGATGAATATGATAGAGAGTCCTTTCACCTGCGGTGAATGGTTGTGGGGCATCATCGTGTGGTTGCCCAGCCACGTCGAACTGAGCCGCTCTCTCTCTTCAAGGAGGGAGAGAGCCTGCTCCCGCGTGAGGCCGCTGCTCTTTGAGAACTGCATGGCCAGGAATTCCAGCACCTCCTGAACAGAAAGGAAACTTCTGTCCAGAAAGATACTCTCTTCTGTGACGTACTTACGAAACTGCATAGTTCGCCTCCATATAGTAGTGTGCGAATGTCGGGGTCTGCAGCGCCCCTCTTCTAGAAAGAGGAGGCAACAGGAATCTCCGAGACATCCGGTTCGTTCTTCTTCGCATGCGAAAGGGTGCTTCTCTCTCGTACAAAGGCTGAGACTGAGAGCTGTTCAAGCCGTGCCAGGAATGTTGATTTCATATCGTTATCGATAAAGAGCATGTACGAGGTGAAGAATTCTTCTGCTTCTTCTCTGTCTATATAGGCAGAAGAACGGTCGTTCGACAGAACCGAGATGTGTTCAGGAAGGTCCCGTGTTTCAAGAAGCTGGTAGAGGTCTCTCATTGTTGAGGTCTTTGTGAGGGTAACGGTGTCCTGAGAGGGGACATCCATCACTCTGTAGTGTGTATGGTTCATATATATTCCCTTGCGTTTCAATGTGATTACATCCCCCTACGGGGGTGGTGGTGTATCAGCTGACCGGGCAGGGAGGAGCTTTGTTGAAAGGGAAGGACCTGTGCTCAGTGGATGGAAACGGGAGGAACAGGCAGGAAGGAAGCTGTTGAGCATACAGCGGAAGGGTTCTTGTAAGCAGGATATCTGCTTCATCGAGCTCTTCGTTTTCTCGGGGTGTACGCTCTTCCCGGCCCTCCCGTTCTCGTACCTCAAGCTCTCCAACATCTACGGTGACTTCGGATCCATCATGGGAGATGAAAAGTTTTTCTGCGGGGGACGGAGAGGTATACTGCGGTGTGTCGGCCGCTATCTCAAGGGTTCCTGATACAAGAAACAGGAAAGCGAGAATCACTACCGGCGGAAGGTTCTTCATGCTTACGAGTGTAGAGAGGATGAGAAAAATATTCAAGACGAGACGGTGAGATTCCTGATGTATATGGTTGTATTTACAGCAGTTGAACGGTGAAAAAAGAACGGGCCGCCTTTCGGCGGCCTTCCATGTCCTTATAGAGAGACTATCCCTTGACGACAATATTGACGATTTTGTCCGGAATGACGATCGTCTTGATGATCTGTTTCCCTTCAGTGAGTTCGCTGATTCTCTCCTGTTCCATGGCCCGTGACAGGAGGAGGTCCTTGTCCGTACCCTTGGCTGCATCGAATCTGGCTCTCAGCTTCCCGTTGACCTGGACGACGATTTCCACCGTATCATCCACTGTGAGTTCAGGGATATACTGCGGCCACTGCTGCTGAGAGACAGAAGGCGCATGGCCCGCCATCGCCCAGAGCTCCTCACTGAGGTGGGGGGTATAGGGGGAGAGGATGAGGATGAACGGTTCCCACACTTCGCGGGGAAGCGTCTCTTTCTTAAAGAGTTCGTTGACGAATATCATCATCTGGCTGATGGCAGTATTGAAATCGAGGCTGTCTGTATCTTCTCCAACCTTCTTTATCGTCTTGTGGAGAAGCCTGACGATATCCTCATCGGCCTGCTCCTCGCTGAGCTCTCTCTGCGAGAGACGCCATACTCTGTCAAGGAAGCGGTAGACGCCCGAAAGCCCGGAGGTCGACCACGGCTTCGAGACCTGCAGAGGTCCCATGAACATCTCATACATCCTCATTGAATCGGCACCGTACTCGTGTATGATCTCATCAGGGTTGATGACATTCTTCAGCGACTTTGACATCTTGGCGATCACCCGCTCGAGCGGTTCTCCGGTTCCCTTCTCAACGAAGGTGTCGACTCCGGTCTCCTCGGCATCCTCAACGGAAACGAGGGTCTTGTCTGACCTCTGGAACGCAAAGGAGGTGATCATTCCCTGATTCACCAGGCGTTGGAACGGTTCTTTCGTGTCGACGATACCGAGGTCGTACAGTACCTTATGCCAGAAACGCGCATACAGGAGGTGGAGTACTGCGTGTTCTGCCCCCCCCACATAGAGATCTACCGGCATCCAGTAGTCCATAGCCTCTTTCGCTGCAAGTGCTTCTGTGTTCTTCGGGTCGAGGTAGCGCAGGAAATACCAGCAGGAACCGGCCCACTGAGGCATGGTGTTTGTCTCGCGGTGAGCCTTACCTCCGCAGACCGGACAGGTCGTCTCAACCCAGCTCCCGATCGTCGAAAGGGGGGATTCTCCTGTTCCCGACGGTGCATACGAGTCAACCTCAGGGAGTGTCAGGGGAAGATCCTCTTCCTTGAGAGGAACAATGCCGCAGGTGTCACAGTGGACGAGGGGGATCGGTTCTCCCCAGTAACGCTGTCGGCTGAACACCCAGTCCCTCAGCTTGTAACTGACGGTCGGTTCCCCGATACCGTTCTCCTTGAGGTACTCGTTCATCTTCTCGATAGCTTCCTGTTTGCCGAGACCGTCAAGGAAACCGCTGTTGATATGTACTCCGTCTCCTGCAAAGGCGGCGTCCTTCACTCCCTGCTGACTTTCAAGTACTTCAATGATCGGCAGGTCGAACTTCACGGCGAATTCCCAGTCACGCTGGTCGTGAGCAGGAACGGCCATGATCGCTCCGGTTCCGTAGGATGCCAGGACGTAGTCTGCAATCCAGATAGGGATCTTCTTTCCATTCAGAGGATTGATCGCGTAGGAGCCGCTGAACACACCGCTCTTGTCCTTTGCGAGGTCGGTTCTCTCCAGATCGGACTTCTGTGCGGCCTGTGATAGATACTCATGAACAGCTTCACTGCACTCGCTGGTGGTGAGTTCGGGGACAAAGGGGTGCTCGGGAGCGATGACCATATAGGTCGCACCGAACAGGGTGTCGCTCCGGGTTGTGAAGACTTCAAGGACCTCGTCACTGTTCTCGATCGGGAAGCGCACGGAGGCACCGTGACTTTTGCCGATCCAGTTTCTCTGCATGGCTTTGATCGAATCTGACCAGTCGAGATCTTCGAGGTCTTCAAGGAGGCGGTCTGCATACTCGGTGATCTTCAGGATCCACTGCCTGATATTCTTTCTCGTGACTGTCGTGCTGCAGCGTTCACACCTTCCGTCCTTCACTTCCTCATTGGCAAGGCCGGTATGACAGGAGGGGCACCAGTTGATCGGTGTTTCCGATTCATAGGCGAGGTTCTTCTCATAGAGCTTGAGGAAGATCCACTGGGTCCACCGGTAGTATTCACTGGTGTGAGTGGAGACTTCCCGTGACCAGTCGTAGCTGAACCCCAGACGCTTGATCTGCTTGCGGAAGTTCTCGATATTCGCTTCGGTGGTGATTTTCGGGTGAGTGCCGGTCTTGATTGCATAATTCTCTGCAGGAAGACCAAACGAATCAAAGCCCATCGGATGCAGGACGTTGTACCCGTTCATCCGTTTGTACCGGCAGTAGATGTCGGTCGCTGTATACCCTTCAGGGTGTCCGACATGCAGTCCTGCCCCCGACGGGTAGGGGAACATATCAAGGACGTACAGTCTCTTATCTTCGGGGACCTTCGGGTCTTCCGTGACACGGAAGGACTCGTTGTCCTCCCAGTATTTCTGCCATTTCAGTTCAATCTGTTCAAAAGGATAGCTGCTCATGCGCGAATCATACCCTTGCGTGCCAAAGGTGTCAATAAAGTTCAGCTCTTCACTAATCCTCATCCTCTTCATTGAGGACGAGTCTGACCCGCTCTATCCTGTTCTTGTTCATCTCGATTATCTCATACTTGCCGTAGTCAACTCCGAGGATCTCTCCGGATACGGGTATCGTTCCCAGCGTCTCGATCAGATATGCTGCCAGGGTCTTGTTGAGTTCCTGTATACTGTCAAGATGGAGGTCCAGCTCATCGCTGATTTCCTGAAGGGAGGTGTCCGCCATAATGAGGTAGGAGTTCTTCTGTTCCTCTTTCTGGATTCTCAGGATATGGCCGATCTCATGTTCATCGTAGATCTCTCCGAACAGCTGTTCGATGATATCTTCCAGGGTGACGATACCACTGAGACCTCCATACTCGTCAAGGACGATGGCGATCTGCTGTTTGTTCTGCTGGAACTCGAACAGCATGCCATCGACCTTACGGTTCTCGGGGACGAAAACAGGCTTGATCATATACTCATCCAGTCTGCTTTCGGTCTTTCCCTCTACCTCCGCAAGGAGGAGGTCTCTGATCAGAACGACTCCCACGATGTCCTCCGGGCTTTCCCCGTACAGCGGGATACGGGAGAACCTGCTGTTCACGATCGAGCTGAAGGCTTCACCGAGGGTGAGGGTGTGGGAGAGACTGAACAGGTCGGTACGGTGGGTCATCACCGATTTGACCGGCGCTTCACTGAAGTGGAGTACCCGTTGTACAAGTGAGGTCTCATACTCATCGACTATTCCTTCGTTCTCCGCCACATCCACAACATGCATCAGAGCATCAAGAGACATGGAACCCTCCGATTCCCGGTTGAACAGCCGTGTGATCGTGTTACTGACGAACCGGATGACTGCAATCAGGGGAAACAGGAGTACCGACATCGTCTTGATGATACCGGCAGAGAAACGGGCGAAGGCCATGTTATGCGTGATGGCAAGCTGCTTGGGTACTATTTCACCGAAGATCAGGATCAGCAGGGTCAGAATCCCCGTACCGTAACTGACAGCATAGGAGCCTCCGACCTTCAGGGCGAAGGTCGTGGTCAGCGCCGAAGCTGTGAGATTGACGATGTTGTTTCCGATGAGGATCGTTGTGAGAAGGGTGTCGGGGGACTTGGCAAGCCGGGAAGCAAGATGACTGCTCCTTCTGGTATCGGTTTCAAGCGATCGTATCTGAAGGAAACTGAGTGATGTGAAGGCTGTTTCCGAAGAACTGAAGAACGCGGACAGGATGATAAGCACGAGAATCACTGAGAGGTGGAGGATCATTGAGCCCTCCATCCGTTACGTATGTACGATAATGGGTCTTCCATAGAGGTCACTATATACAGAGAGTGCCGGAATTATCAAGTTGTCGGATACTCAATGTCATGAATTACCAGTAGATGTGTTTCCTGACCTGCTTACCGAAGGAACGTGTGTTCATGATGTCATCAGACGGTGACAGTTTATGCCGGCAGGTATTATTATGTGTCAGAAGATAGAGAAGCTATCTGCAATCTCCATGTATTTTTCGGTACATCGAGAGCAATATACCATGTTGTAAACTGGCAGTAATTCCTAAAGATGACAGAAGCTTAATCATGTTGATATTTTATAAGTGCATTTATTATAAGTCTGTATAAATGTAAAAAGGTGTCAACTGATCTGATTTGAATTTTAAAATATATTGAGTTGACATAAGTTGATTTCCTTGGTATTCTTAAGTCATAACTGGAATACCATTCTGGAAAGGAGAAAGCGTATGAAAAAGATTATTTCTATTCTGACGATCACTCTTCTGGCTTTCACACTCTTTGCGGCTTCAGGTCAGGGAGATACGACACTCACGCTCAATGCAGTGCAGGGCGGAAAGCTCTACCACGGGTTCACTGCGGCTGACAATACCTCTGCGAACGATGTGAGAACTGAACTGTCCGGTGCTGGAACGGGAGATTATACCGTGAGCGGTATCAATCTTGAAGGTACGGGTGCTCAGAATGTGGGCTTTTACAACCTATACACGACCGGAAATACGCAGATGAAAGTGACCTTTACCGTTACTCCGCTGTCACTCACGGTTGGTGGTACGACCTATTACGTACCCTATGCTCTGGGCTATGCGGATTCAAGCGGTAACACCACGATAACAGTGACCGGTAGTGGTACGATAGGGGCAGCTTCGGTTGCCACAACCACCAATCCCAACACCTCTCAGGGGATTGTGCTGCAAACCGCGGGCAACGGGCTGAGATGGCAGACGCTTGCTCTTACCGCGACAGTTGCCGGAGCAGCCAATACGACGTTCGGTCTTCCTGAGACGACTGTAGAGACCGGGCAGTTCACTGGTACGATCGTTGCAACTGTTGCAACCCTATAAAGGCCACTGATACCAGGAAATCAGGCGCAATCTTTCCTCTAAAATATACGTTATGCAGCACACCCGCTCACTTGATGAGCGGGTGTTGTCTTGGTCTGGGGGGGGTGCATTTCAGGTTCGGGGGAACCTGTCAGAGTTCCAGTTCCGGCTCAGCGGTGAGTCCGTCACGGAAGGAGGTGTCGGGTACGTGGAGGATTACACAGTTTCTGCTTTCCGCTTTCCCCCGAAGCATAGCCTTGTCCACATGATCGATGAGAATCTGGAGCGGCATACCGGGTTCGTGCAGACCCACTCCGCAGGTGACTGTCACCTGCTGCGGGCCATGGATGTCAGAATAGTCGATCTCTTCCACATCCTTGCGGAGCTGTTCGGCGATCTCCTGGGCGCCCTGCGTTGTGACCTCGGGAAGAAGTATCATAAATTCATCACCGCCCCAGCGACTGATGTAGTCGTGTTCTCGAGTTGATGAAACGAGCTGAGAGGAGATCTTCTTCAGTACCGAATCTCCCATGATATGGCCGAAGGTGTCGTTTATCAGTTTGAACAGATCGATGTCCAGCATGATGATGGCGAACTCGCGTCCGCTGATGCGGGACCGTGACGATTCATAGGCGAAGATTCGGGCGAGCTCCCGTCTATTGAGCAGTCCGGTCAGTTCGTCGGTCCGTGCAATCTCTTCGATCCTGGTCAGCGCATGCTCCAGTTCATTGTTCTTCTGCTCAAGTTCCCTTCGATAGAGACGCAGTTCCGTGTGGGTTCTGACCCGGCTTCTGAGTTCATGAGGGTTGAATGGTTTTCTGATGTAATCGACAGCGCCGAGATTGAAACCTTTGACGATACTGTCAATGTCTACACGTGCTGAAAGGAAAATAATGGGCACTGAATCGTACCCGGGAAGGGTGAGTATCTGTGTGCAGGTGGAGAATCCGTCCTGTACCGGCATCATGACATCCAGGAGGATCAGGTCGAAGACGTGTTTACGCGCCAGTCGCACTGCATCGTCTCCGCAGTTCGCTATATAGATGTCGTAGCCGTCCTCCTCGAGGATCTTTCCTGCAACTCTGACATTCTCCGGGGTGTCGTCCACTATAAGGACCTTGATCTGTTCGGTGGGGATGGATATGGTGTTCACTGATCTCTCCCGTTTTCGGTATCGTGCAGTGCGCTGTGTGCTGCTTCGTTGAGGTGAATGAGCTCCTGCAGTATCCTCATGATTTTTGCCAGATCATAGGAATCAGCTGCCTCCCGCAGGTCCGCTGCGAGGGCGGTGAAGGATCCGGCATGATAAAGCTCCGCTATGCCCAGTAACTCGGCTGCCGCACTCCGGGCATCTCTGATGCGGTTGTTTCTCATGGCTTCTATTGCTGTTCTCTGACAGAACGAGTCAATGCTGTTCAGCAGTTCTTCACTATCCCTCAGCTCCTGCTCTCCCAGGGACAGTAACGATTGATGCCTCTTATCATCCGCTTCTGCCGACATTCTTCCTGTTGTGTTATCAGGATGGAGAGCAGGGGCAGGCTCTCCGCAGACTGGGTGTGATACACCTTCGGTGCCCGGCTCAGCGATCCTGACATCCGGCAGTGTGATCGTGAAGGTGGAACCTGTACCGATGGAGCTCTCCATCTCGATAGTTCCTCCCATGAGCTCTGCAAACCGTTTTACGATCGACAGTCCAAGACCGGTGCCGCCATATTTCCTCACATTCTGATTCTCGGTCTGCATAAACGGTTCGAAGATCCTTTCCTGCTGCTGTTTCTCGATTCCGATGCCTGTATCCTGTACCGAGAGTTTCAGGTCGATACAGCCTGGTTCGGAACCTTCTTTGGACACCACTGCCGATATGGTCACCTGTCCGTGTTCGGTGAACTTCACTGCATTACCCATCAGGTTGAGGAGAATCTGCCGGATTCTGATTCCGTCAAGCAGAAGGTAGCGCGGGAGTCTGTCATCGATGGAGGTCTCCAGAGAGACCGACTTTCGTTCCAATTCGTATCGATAGGTCTCGCTGACATCACTGATCTCCTTCACAAGGTCCACTGATTCAAGGCATAGGTTCTGTCCTGTGGAATCAAGTTTCGACAGATCGAGGATATCATTGATGATGTTCAGGAGCGTGTTGCACGAGTTCTTGATGGTTTGAAGGTGCTGTTTCTGCTGCGTATCGGTAATCTGTGTATCAAGGATGATGGAGAACCCGAGAATCGCATTCACAGGAGTTCGTATCTCGTGCGACATATTGGCTATGAACTCACTTTTCAGCCTGTTGGCAGACTTGAGCAGGGCGTTATTGCTGAGCACCTGTTCGAGTTCCTTCCCCATCTGTACGATCTGAAGTCCCGTCTCATTGAGTTCCCTGACCGGCAGCTCCTCCCATGACTGACCGTACTGTCCCTTTCCGATATTCCTCAGCATCAGGTTCATATCCTGAAGCGGTTTCGAGATTCTGTAGCTGAACCGTTTCGCTGCGTAGTACAGGACGATGAACATCGCGATATACGAGAGTGCTACCGTGAGAGCGACGATCTTCAGTATCGCGGCCATCCGGGAAGCGAGAGTGGAGGAGAGCTGAAGGACCTCCTCTTCGGGAGCGAACAGGACCAGTTTCCAGCCAATATCTTCCACTGTAGCCCAGACGGCTATCTGTTCCTTCCCCCCGAGAGTCACTCTGATATGGCCGTTCTCTCTGAGTTTCATCTCTTCAGCCAGAAAGCGCACATCTTCCCTGAGGTTGATGTTGAACTGTTCGGGTTTGAACGTGTCCTTGAATATTGCCTGGGAGTAGGTGTGGGTGGTCATCTCATCAAGACCGAAATCGCGCTCTCCCTGTTCGGGCATCGCCATGATCGACCCGTCACTGCTCACCAGGATCGCGTATCCCTCCCAGGGAATATCTATTCTGAGTATATCGTCTGCTATAGTACCGACCGTGACATCGATGCCGACAACCCCCTCGAGAAACTCTCCGTTATATACCGGTGCGATGGAGGAAGCCATCCAGCCATGGCCGGCAGGGTCGAGATATATATCGGTCCAGACCGGATTCCGGGAAGGGTTGTGAGTGCTGTCTGCCTCATAATAGAAGTTGTATGACGGGATATCCATATCAGGGGGGTACTGGGAGGCCGTGTCGAAATAGGGGTAGATGACATTCAGGGAGTCATGGCTGTTGAAGTAGAGAGATACCTGAAGAGGATTGCTCTCAAGCAGGTTTTTCATCGTCTCCTCGATTGCGAGCAGGCCGGCAATGCGCGAAAGCTGTGACTCTCCGACCGGTGTATGGTTGCTGAGGAATACCGCAGCACCTCCTTCATCGGATTCTCGTGTCGTCACGTACGCCTGTTGGCTGCTGTACCCCAGCCGTCCGGCATCCTTGGGTTTCAGCTCGACGTCTCCTGTGAGGGCGCAAGCAACTTCACTCTGAAGGAATCGTGTGGAATGTTCAATTTCGAGGAGCTGTTTCTCTATTGCTTCAGACTGGTGAAGGACCAGATGTGTCAGGCTCTCGGTTGCACGTGAGGCTAGGTGCTCTTCTGTCCGGGCTGTGTTCCATCTGTTTGTGAAGAAGAAAACAAAAAGCAGGATGACTGCGATGATACCCATAGGGATCAGAATCATCTGTACATACGAACGCAGGATCCATGTGAACACATGTACGTTCGCAGTATCTTTGTTATCCTTCATGGTCTTTGTTATCCTTCATGGTCTACCCTGTCCTCTGTCAGATTTCTGAGATTCCTTTACAAAAAAATATTGGGTACTCAACAGCAACAGCGGGAACACATCTACTAGCAGCAACTGTACGGTTTCATCACCTGTGATCTAATTTGGTATTCAATATATATATACATCACTTATCAACAATGTGCAAGTATTTTCATTTTGTTATACGAGTGTGTTAGTATAAGACAGCATTCTTCAACTTATGTACTAACTTAATAAATAAATATTTTATTATATAATAATAATTTGGTAAATGATACATAGTGTTTTATTCAGCTTTTTTTGTTTATGATTCCATTCAGTTGACATAAGATAAAAAGATACGTACACTGTGAGTGTGAATACATTACGATGCCGTGTTATTCTGTGTATAATCTCTGTGCTGAGCCCGCTCCTTTTCGCAGCAAGCGGAGAGGGCAGTACCGTCATGGAACTGACCGGAAGTGTGGGAGCTCGATCCTTCATAGGGCTCACTCAGTTCCTGGGAGATGTCCCCGGGGAGGAGACTTCGATACCCCTTGATTCCGGCCCTGTCCTCCAGAATGCTGCCGGGGTAGGTGTGAGCGTAGGGGATTGGTCTGTAAGCAGTAATTCCTCTGCTGATCTGAGTCTTAGAGTTCTGTATGATACCTTCACAGTGGAGATAGCGGGTGAGGTTGTCTCGATTCCCTATGTTCTCTCTAACGGCAGCGAATTCGTTGCCTCCGGTGAAGAATTCGCTCAGCTCGTCAAGACGGAAGGTATGTATCGCAGTGAGCAGAACAATGGGCTGATCTATCTGAAACGTATTGACTCTCTGGTGTATCCTCCCAGCTTCTCATACAGCACTGTTATCACCTTCCAGCTGGAATCAAACTAAAGCTCTCCTTGCTCACCTTCTCACACTAAGAGTGACAGTTTTCTCTCCATGTGGTGCATGAATATGCTTCATGACTTGTCACAAGACGCGATATTCATATCATTCATTATTTTTTATGACACGAAAAAAAATAGTGTAAAATTAATAAATTGCTATCAAGTGACATATCATATTAAAAAGAAAGGTAAATATAAGTATATAATATAAAATGAATTAAATGAATATTTTTGGTTATGCTATAAAAAGAGTAAAAATATAATGATATGAATTGACATAAGTGATAAGTGGGTGTATATTTGAGGAGTAGATGACCTACCAAGGAGGACAGTTTATGAAAAAAACTCTCATACTTATAATCGTTCTTTCGCTGGCCACAGTGACTCTTGCAGCAGCTGTAGCGGGTACCGGATCTCTGAATGTATACGGTAAAATCGTTGCCGGTGATATTACGTTCAGTGTGAATCAGATTCTTGAATCAACCTCCAGAATTGATCTTATTGAAAACACGGATGTTCAGCCTTCCGGAAATGGTGTGACAGTAGGTTCATGGGAATTCGATGCAGTGAACCAGGGAAGTGCTGCGGGCTACACGCTTACGTATACCTACGGTACACTCACCGAAGGTACAACGGATATAGCCTATGAACTTCTTGTCAGTGACGGGACTACCTCCACTGCACTTGATTCAGGTGACACCACGACATTTACCGCGACCACAGGCAACTATAATATTGAGAGAACCGTTCTTGTTCGACTCACTTCAGCAGGTGCCACTGCAGCATCAGGTGCTCCGGCGAGTTCGAACTACAACTCAACGATAGACCTGGAGCTCACCACTCCGTAACAGACGAGGGTTCAGTAGACAGAGTGTCTGGAAAAGGATCCTTTTGGGGTCCTTTTCTTTTTCGATCATCCCCTGTGTATGTACCATGTGTGGTATGTAATGAATCAGAGAAGTCTTTCCTTCGAGAACTTTTCTTCAAACGGATATCTACCTCAACGGAAATCTGGAGGTGATGTCTGAAACCTGGCTTCAAAAAGGGAAACACTGTCCATGAAGATAAGAATAGTTGCAATCATCTTTTTCTTATTAGTAACTGGGTATCCTGTGTCGTCAGAGTCGTTGAGAAACGACAACCTGAATATTCTCGGTCAGATCATATCAGAACTTACCTTCTCCCTTGAGCCTGAAGAATCGGGAAGGTACAATCTTCGGGATGATCAGAATCTTCAGCCTCGCGGGCGGGGTGTGCCGGTCGGTCAGTGGTCGCTTACCATAGATAATCCGCCGGCAGGTGTTTCCGTGTACGAAGTCACCTATGAGTTCGAACCGCTCAAGGCTCCTAGGATAGTGGATGAGATCGGTTTCCTCCTTCTTGAGTATGACAGTCAGTCTTCCGAACCGGTGCTGCGTTCAAGCGGTTCTTCGAGCAGACTGGAGATCACCGGAACGGCAAACTCAGTCACACGGTCATTGTATGCACGACTGACCGAGGAAGGGGCCGTGAATGTCCAGCGGGCAGCAGCTTCAGACTCATACAGCAGTGATATCACTATTTCCCTTGTTCAGGAATAACTCACAGCCGGTTATCATGGCTGCATACACACAAAAACCGAAGGAATCCCCCTCTTTCCAGACTCTTTCCATGGGCTATGTGCGCTCATGGCGCGATCCAGTAACTGTTTACCAGTCAATTATCTAGCAGGTGATAAAAAAATACTTTCCTTTTCACAGAAACCATGCCATACTTGTTGAAGACTGGTTGCTCTTGATGTAGTGCGGAAGTTATATCAGAGAGCATGGACATAAGGTATATCCCTTATGCTCTTGAGGAGGTGCCGCTTTTCCCGATTGCTGGGAGAGCGGTTTTTTTTTCGTTTCCTGTATGAAAACTCACAGCCTTCAGTATCAGGATTTCATGAGGAGAAACGGCTGAGTATATCACTGTTGATGAGAAGTCTGTATGCGATGGTCCACATGATGATACCTATACTGGTATCGAGGATCCTCCAGGTGACAGGTTTCCTGAAGAGGGGAAGAAGCACACTTCCTGCAAGGGTCAGGGCGAAGAACCAGATGAACGACATGGTGATTGCTCCGAGTGCGAAGATATAGTTGCCTGGTATCGCGTAGGATGTGCTGATACTTCCAAGGAGGATCACTGTGTCCAGATATACGTGAGGATTGAGCAGTGATATGGCAATGGTGGTGAGGATTACCTGTTTCCTTCCCCCTTCTCCTTCCTGTGCCTCGCTTCTTGTGTGAAGGCCATCTCCCCTCCGGAGTGCTGAATGAAAGGAAAAAATACCGTAGGTGAACAGGAAGAGCGCTCCGCTGACCGTGACGACAGGGAGCAGGAGTGGTACGTTCTCCACAAGTCGGCCCATGCCGAATACTCCCGCACTGATGAGGATAGTATCTATCAGGGCGCAGGTGACTCCTGTGGCGATGTGGTGATGTCTCTGGATCCCTTTCGTGAGAACATAGGCATTCTGAGCACCTATGGCAATGATGAGGCTGCCGCCGGTGCCCATTCCGGTTAAAAATGTTGCTGTCATGGATCGTATGATACGTGCTTTCCCGGGTAAATTCCAGTCGTGGATACGAGAATTCTGCTTCAGGAGATACCGCTGATGTGAGAGCGGTGGAAGATGAACTCATCAAGGGCAAGTACCGCGGTTCCGATAATCCCTCCCCGTTCCTTCATCTGTGATCTTTCGATCGTGATGTCATTGTTGACAATCGGCGGACAGTGGCTGGCAAATCGTTCTCTGATTGCCTCGATATACATGTCGGGCAGCATCGAGATTCCGCCTCCGATGATGATGTTCTCCGGCCTGACAATGGCACTTGTCGTGATCAGTGCGTCAGCGAGTGCCAGAGAAGCTTCCATCAGAATACTCCTCTTTTGCGGGTCCTCCTGTGCTTCCAGAGCAAGAGCTTTGACTGAGTTCCCCCTGCTGCTGTAGCGCTCAAGGACAGCGCCGCTGGCAATAGCCTCAAGGCATCCGGTTCCTGTACAGGAACACAGACCAGTCTCTCTCACTCTGATGTGACCGAAGAGCATCTCAGGGGTCACCTTCCTGCCTCTGTCGTACAGAGCCCCGTTCATGTGTTCTCCCCAGTTCACATAGAACACCCGGCGATCGCTCAGCTCGGGCGAGAACCATATCTCTCCCTGGATCATAGCGATCACATTGTTTTCAAGAACGACCGGGAGGTTCGTGTACCTGTTCACCGTGTACACGAGAGGCACATCATGAAGGTCCCACTGACTGTGGTGGAGCAGAGTACCGGTTGCACGGTCGATCTGGGCGCCTGCGGACAGAGCGATCCCGACGATTTCTCTCTCCTCCCCTGCCTTCTGTATCTGCCCCTGTATATGTCGGATGATGAGAGCCATCAGTTCCTCTGCAGTCGGTCCTGCCGGCGCAGGGATGCGCTCGAACCGGAGGAGTTCCCCCTTGAGATTGACAAGGGCGAAGGAGATGCTTCTGACGCCGATATCAACAGCAATGATCGTGTACCTGTTCCTGTCCAGGTAGAGCGGTGTAGAGGGTCGACCTGTCCCCGACCGCTGTTTCTCCCCCTCCGTGATAAACCCCTCCGAGATAAGGACGTCAACGATCTCTCCTGTACTTACCTTGTTGAATCCAATGGACTTAGCTATCTGAGCCCGGGATATTCCATCGTGCTTGGCTATCGTGTTGAGGATCCTGTAGCGGTTGACATGCCTGACATCTGATACTCGAGTGAAATTCACTGCTCAATGATACATGAAGATGTTCGGATTGTTAACAAAATTATTGCCGATGACCTCATTTTTTACTATGTTATGGTTCGGATACCATAACAGAATACTCTGGAGGAACTCATGGAGCAAAAGAAATTCAAGACGGAAGTGTCTGAGCTGTTGCATCTTATCATTCACTCACTGTACTCGCACAAGGAGATCTTTCTCCGGGAACTTATCAGTAACGCATCTGACGCACTCGATAAACTCAAATATGAGACTTTGACCAACCCGGAATACAAGGACCTTCAGTTCGATCCCCACATCGATATCAGTTTTGACAGTGAATCCAAGAAGAAGACACTCACTATTACCGATAACGGTATAGGGATGGGGCATGATGACCTTGCGAACGACCTCGGGACCATTGCACGATCAGGGACCAGAAATTTTCTGAAGAATCTGACCGACGAGCAGAAGAAGGATTCCAATCTTATCGGACAGTTCGGTGTAGGGTTCTACAGCAGTTTCATGATAGCTGACAAGGTGGAAGTCATCAGCAGAAAGGCCGGCAGTGAAGAGGCCTGGAAGTGGTCCAGTACCGGTAAGGGTGTGTTCAATCTTGAAGAAGCCGAACGGGAGGAGCAGGGAACTACCATTATCATTCATCTCAATGAAGAAGGTGATGAGTATGCAAACCGCTGGTCTCTTGACCGTCTCATCAAGCAGTACTCTGATCATATCGCTTATCCCATCTTCCTTTCGTATGATCAGGATCAGTATGATGATGAGGGAAAGAAGAAGGGAAGCGAACATAAGAGAGAGCAGGTGAACTCTGCCGCAGCCCTGTGGAGGAAAAGCAAGAGCGAACTCACCACGGAAGACTATAACGAGTTCTACAAAAGCTTCTCGTATGACTCCGAGGATCCTGCCTTCTACATCCATACCCAGGCAGAGGGAGTGAACAACTACACCACTCTCTTCTATATTCCCTCGAAGGCTCCCTTCGATATGTACAATGCCGATTATAAAAGCGGTGTCAAGCTCTACGTAAAGAGAGTGTATATTACCGATGATGAGAAGGAGCTGCTTCCCACCTATCTCCGTTTCGTGCGGGGTGTCATTGACAGCGAAGACCTTCCTCTCAATGTGAGCAGGGAGATTCTGCAGCAGAACCGTGTGATGAGCAACATCAGGAATGCTTCAGTGAAGAAGATTCTTTCCGAACTGAAAAAGGTCTCCCAGGACAATCCCGAGCTGTACACGAGTATCATCACAGAGTTCAATAGACCACTCAAGGAAGGATTGTACAGCGACTATGCGAACCGTGATGCTCTCCTCTCGCTGGTACGTTTCAAGAGCACAGAGGTTGATGGCTACACCAGCCTCTCCCAGTACAAGGAGAGAATGAAGGAAGACCAGAAGGCGATCTACTACCTTGCCGGAGGGAATGAGGAGACGATCCGTCGTTCACCTCTCCTTCAGGGCTACAGGAAGAAGGGCTACGAAGTGCTGATCATGGCCGATGATATCGATGATATCGTAGTGCCATCCATCGGAACCTTCGAAGAGCTTCCGCTCAAGGCCATCAACAAGTCCGGTGCTGTGGATGATATCGAGGAGAAGGAAGAGAAGGAGAAAAAGGAGAAAGAGGGCAAGGATGTCATCAAGAAGATGAAGGAAGCTCTCGGAGACAGGGTGAAGGATGTGGTGGTATCGACCCGTCTTGTGGATTCTCCTGTGGCTGTTGTCGTGGATGACAATGATATGTCGGTACAGATGCAGCAGATCCTGAAACAGATGGGACAGGGTGAAGTGCCCGACAGCAAGCCGATTCTTGAGATCAACCTCGACCATCCGATGGTGAAGAAGGTCGTGGATTCCACTGACGATGAGTATGTGAAGAGCATGAGCGTCATACTGCTTGACTCGGCCCTTATTCATGAGGGAGTGATGCTGAAGAATCCTGCGGACTTCGTCAACAGCCTCCATCAGCTTCTGTCAAAATAACACTATTCAGTACGATTGATCAGCCGGGCGGGGAATATCCCGCCCGTTTCGTATGGTATCACTTGAGACAGTCCCCCGGTGCGTTTATGATGGTCGTATACCAGTGTAAGGGAGGTATGATGTGGAAAAGACTCTTTCTCTCATGGAATCAATACAGGTGTGGATCAATGAGGAGCTGTTCTCGGTGATACTCAATGTTCTTGTCATTCTTCTCATTCTCGTGATAGGTGAGCTCCTCATATCGGTCCTGAAGAAGGTGCTGACCAGAGCTTTCGCCGGGAGCCGGAAACTGTCCGAACTGTTCCAGAGACTTCTTGTAAAGGTGCTTGTGGGGCTGGCTCAGCTTGTGCTGGTCATGATTATTCTTGAACGACTCGGGGTCAATCTCGCTCCGATTATTGCAGGACTCGGGGTCACAGGTTTTATTCTCGGGTTCGCCTTTCAGGAGACGATCGGGAACTTCCTTGCAGGTGCGATGATCGCAATCAATGCACCGTTCAGGATTGGGGATTATATCGAGGTGGGAGGTATGAACGGTACCGTACGCGATATGGACTTCATGAGCGTCACCCTCGCTACTCCAGATAACAAACGGGTCGTGATGGCGAATAAGCTGATCTGGGGTCATGCGATCGTCAACTACTCCTATACGGAACGGCGGAGGGTGGAGATGGGTGTCTCCATAGCCTATGATGCCGATGTGAACAAGGCCAAGGAGCTGATCAGAGAAATCATCTCATCCTATCCGGAGGTGCTTCCGGAACCGGCTCCTGTGGTGGAGGTGAATGCGCTCGGCGGATCCTCCGTTGATATCGTCGTCAGACCATGGACTGCACCGGGAGACTACTGGCCGGTCTACTTCAGATTTCAGCAGCAGGTGCTTGAGACCTTCCGCAAGGAAGGGATCGAGATCCCGTTCCCTCAGCTCGATGTGCACAGCCGCTGATCATCTTCTCAGCCGATCCAGTCCGATGAGGAACAGCTCGAAGGAATCGGATCGGCTTGCCTTCGGTTTAAAGCCCTTGGCTTTGACGAAGGTCTTCCTCATCTGCTGAAGCAGTTCCTGTTCTCCTCCTCCCTGGAATATCTTGATCACGAGGTTCCCGTGCTCCCTGAGATGGTCCATCGCAAGGGCGAAAACCTGTTCAGCAAGGTACTCGCTGCGTGCGGTGTCGACTGAACGGTTCCCGGTTGTCATAGGGGCTGCATCACTGATGATCGCATCATAGGGGCCTTCATCGATGAGCTGCTCCTTGATTTCGTTTGAGAAGGCATCTCCCGTGAGAGCCTTCACATTGAACGGTACGGGGTCTATGCTCAGGGGGTTGAGGTCGACAGCCACGATTCTTCCGGTCTCTTTCAGGATCGTTCTCTGTACAAACAGTGTCCATGAACCGGGTGCTGCCCCCACATCAAGGACAGTGTTTCCCTTTCGTATGATCCTGTGCTGTTTCTGGATTTCCTCCAGTTTATAGACGCTTCGTGCAGGATATCCCTCTCTGCGTGCTCTCAGTGTGTAGGAGTCTGCTGTATCTCTTCTGCTCTTTGCCATACCGGTATACTACCATGACAGGTCCTTCGTTTTGTAGTCATGAGACGGCGTACCGAAGAAGAAAGCTCCGGGACAGAAAACAGCCTTATGACGGCCTCTCCTTCCTCTTTCTGGTCACCTGATCAGTTCTTCGGCAAAAGGTCTTTCCGCCGGAAAGATTTTCCGGCGGGAATTTATTCCCGCCGGGAATTTATTCCCGCCGGATAGCAGATTCCTGTTGGCGAGTGTTTCCGGGTAGCGTAGAATGGAAAGGAGGATAAACACGCGAAGATGGGTAGAGGTAGAAAATCACACTTGCTACAGATGTATCGTATCAACGAGAAAACTCACAGGGTGGTCATTGATATCGCACTTGACCACTACCTTGACTATTTCCATGAGTGGGACAATGCGAGTTTCAAAAAACGGGATCTCAATCCCGAACTTGCCGCCTTTCTCGATCTCTGCTCTGAAGAGATTCCACTTCGCAGAAAACTGGAGCTGAACTTCTGTATCAGGGACAGGTCGGAGGATTCGCAGAAAGAGCAGATGGTCCTGGCAAGCTATCAGAACTACTATCAGTCACAGCTCCAGATGGTCAGACGGAGTCTCAACCGGATATTCCGTTCTGCTCTTGTCATGTTCTTCACTGCCATCGCTCTCATAGCCCTCTACACGTTTCTCAAGGATGGGAAGGGTCCGGGAATTCTTTCCGGGATCATTGTCGAGGGTGTGTTGATCGGTGCCTGGGTCTTTATGTGGGAGACCTTTCATATGGTCTTTTTCAACTCCCTCGAGCCGGTACTCAGGATACGGGAGCTCAAGCGCTTTCTTGATGCAGATCTCGTGTTCCGTGCACAGTGAGTCCTCCCGCCGAAGGGACGGCTGGCATCTACTTCAGGAAGAGTGCATCTCATAATCAGGAGCCGTGAGGGGATTGTCATGTCCGGGTAAAAAAAGGAGGAGGTCAGCAGGAGGTTTGGGTGGGGAGAGAATCACTGCTGACCCCCAGGGAAAATCACACTAAAGGAGGTATGAAAAAAACTGTTGCTCTGTACAGATTAATAAGCACGACCTGTGCCAACCATCAATAAAATCCGTATATTTCTTTTATTCATTGAGCTGCAATGCTTTGCGATACCTTTTTGCCTCACCTTTCCGGTAGACCTCTGTCGCAGGAATTGGGAAAATCTTGCACACCTGCGAAAAAGTGAGCAAAGGGTGCACAATTGACTATTGTCTGTGCTGTCGCTATGTTCTTTGTATATGAAACAGTCTTTCATTCACCGGAAGTTCCGGTATAGTTATACACAGGTCACGATCAAGCTGATCATCGCGAATGTGGTGATCTTCCTGTTCACCATGCTCTCTTCCCGTCTTGCTACCTATCTTGCGATGATTCCGAGTGCCGTTCTGTACAACCACTGGTACTGGCAGTTTGTCACCTATATGTTCGTTCATGGCGGGATCGGGCATCTGTTCTTCAACATGTTCGGGCTCTGGGTGTTCGGCCTTCCTGTGGAGCGGCAGCTCGGTTCACGGGAGTTCCTCCTGTTCTATCTTCTCACGGGAACACTGAGCGGAATGTTATCCTTCATTGCCTATCTGATAGCAGGAGTTAACGTGGTTCTTGTGGGGGCAAGCGGCGCGATCTTCGCGGTTCTGTTCGCCTTTGCGGTTTTCTACCCTCACGCACGGATATTTTTGTTCGGAATCGTGCCCATGAGAGCCCCCGTGATGGTTCTGCTCTACGCTGCGATAGAACTGTTCAACCAGGTGACAGGAACTGTTGGCGGAGTCGCCCATCTCACACATCTTGCAGGGTTTGCCCTGGCATACCTCTATATGCTCCTGAGACTCAATATACATCCTATGGATGTGTTTAGACGGCTTTAAACGTACTGAGGGTACCGGTTCTTCAGCTCACTGAACTCTTTTTTAATCACATCGTAGATGATTCTGATTCTCTCATCGTGATGTATGAAAGCCGACTTCATGGCATTGGTCGATATCTTCTCAAGGTCGCTCAGACTCAGTCCATACGCTTCACTGGCTATGGCCATCTCTCTGGTGAGTGTCGTATTGCTCATCAGACGGTTGTCACAGCAGAGAAAGACCCGGAAGTTGTTCCGGAAAAAGGTATTGAAAGGATGTTTCCCGATGCTCTCCGCCGCTCCTGTGCCGACGTTCGAGGAGATGCACATCTCTATGGGAATACGTTTGTCCTGAATGAAATGAGCAAGTGACCCCATCTTCTCTATGGTTCCGTTTTCGATATCCATGTCATCCATCAGTCGGGTTCCATGACCGATCCTGTGAGCCGAGCATATCTGTATAGCCTGCCAGATCGATTCGAGTCCGAATCCTTCACCCGCATGGATGGTGATATTGAAATTCTGGTTTCTGATATACTGGAAGGCTTCCAGGTGTGCCTTCGGGGGGTTTCCCGCTTCATCGCCTGCAAGGTCAAGGCCCACGACTCCTCTTCCACGGTAGGCTACCGCAAGCTTCGCTATGGTCAGTGATATGTCCGGGCTCTGGTTTCTCATGGCGCAGAGGATGATGCCGTAGCTGACACCTGTGCGCCGTTTCCCTTCATCCATGCCGTCAAGGACTGCTTCCATGATCTCATCGAGTGAGAGTCCCTTCTGAGTGTGAAGGATCGGTGCGAACCTGATCTCGGTATAGACAACATTGTCCTGAGCCAGGTCCTCCATCGTCTCAACAGCTGCTCTCATCAGATTCTCTCTGGTCTGAAGCACGGCTACGGTCACCCCGAAGGTCTCGAGATACAGGGGCAGTGACTTTCTCTCACACCCCTGATGGAACCAGTTCTCAAGATCTTCTGCATTATCCCGGGGCAGCGGGATGTCCGCGTCACGTGCCAGCTCAATAATCGTATCAACTCTCATCGATCCATCGAGATGATCGTGCAGTTCGACTTTTGGAACCTGTTTGATGATGTCTATCGGTATCATGCATTCATAGTACAATAAGTGGTATCCACTGGGCAACTATATTGTCGGTTCACTCGGGTGAGACCTTTACGTACCGCACATATCTATGGTTAAGTATACCCATACCACAGATGCTCCACGGGAGGAACAGTATGGATCAGAAGGTATTGCAGGAAAAATTGTTTTCACTGTGTGACAAGGCCAGGGGAGGCAAGGAGATCGCATCTCTCCTCGCGCAGGGAGCAAGTGTTCATGCACAGGATGCTTTTGGACTGACGCCCCTGATGCGTGCTGCCTTGTTCTCTTCGAGCGCAAAGGTCATCGAGACCCTCGTCGCTCACGGCGCGGATGTCTTCAAGCGCGAACCGCAGTACAAGTCCACGGCTCTTCAGCTTGCAAGCAACCACAACCACTCTTCTCAGGTGATCGAAGCACTGGTAGCTGCCGGATCGGACCTTCATGACGTGAATTACCTTGGAGAGACTGCGCTGATCATGGCTGTGAACAGCGGCAATGCAACCAAGGTCATCTCCGCCTTGATCAAGGCGGGAAGTGATGTGAATGCCCGAGATTATCAGGACAAGAGTGCCCTTGATTATGCAAAGGAAGCAAAGAGAGCCTACGTTGTCAGACTGCTGAGAGCCTCAGGGGCAGAGGAGTAGAAGGCAGGAAGCCTTCTCTTATCCCACCACCTGAGCTTCAAGTTCTGTGACGATGCGTCTCAGCTCCTTCTCGATCCCTTCGATGGGAAGTGTGTGCATTGTTGACAGGTCACTGCGGTATTTGAGCTCAAACATTCCTTCCTTGAAGCCTCTGTTTCCCAGTGTTATACGGATCGGGATCCCAAGGAGGTCGGCATCAGAGAATTTGACTCCGGCGCTCTCTTTTCTGTCATCATACAGAACACTGAGTCCGGCATCGGTAAGCCTGCCATAGATCTCCTCGCTGAAACTCTGGTCTTTCATGAGTGACACGAAGTGAATCTGGAAGGGACTGACCGAGATGGGCAGTCTCAGACCGTTTTCATCCTGATATTCTTCTGCAAGACAGGCAAGGAGCCGCCCGACACCGATCCCGTAGGAGCCCATGATGACCGGCTGCCGACGCCCGTTCTCATCCTGATAGGTAAGTCCCATGGCCTCGGAGTAACGGGTGCCGAGCTGGAAGATATTACCGACTTCGACCCCCCGGTTCAGTGTGAGCTCATGCGAGCAGACCGTACAGATATCTCCCTGACGTGCTGATGCTATATCTGCAACTGTTCCGGTATAGTCTCTGGCGAAGTTCGTATTGAGATAGTGATACCCTTCTTCATTCGCTCCCGCGACAAGATTGCTGCTGCCCGCTACTGAATCATCTACGATGACGATGACATCCTCTGCAGCTCCGATCGGAGATCCGTAACCGGGGAACATCTTCTTGTCTCTGATCTCATCAGGATGTGCTGTTCTGAGGCCATTGGCACGTGCTGCATTCTGCAGCTTGTTCTCTTCTACTTCCATGTCACCCCGGATTACCGCGATGATAAGCCTGTTCACCTCTTCATTGGTCTCCTCATCGACGAACGTTCCCATCATGAAGAGCGCTTTTGCGCACTGTGAGGCACTGACTGAAAGGAATTCAGCCAGTTCATCAATAGTGGAGGTTCCGGGTGTGGCGATCTTTTTCAGTGGGCGCATCTCTCCGTTGTCCTCTAGGGTTTTGACAAACTTCGCCACCTGACGGTTCGCCGTGTAGTCACAGGATGAACAGGTCACGATCGAGTCTTCTCCGATGGGAGAGAGATACATATACTCATGAGCAACCTTTCCACCCATCATTCCCGAGTCGCTTCCGACGGCGATGGTGGGCAGACCGCAGCGGTTGAATACCTTGAAGTAGGCCTGGTAGTTCGCCTGATACTGCTTCTCAAGCCCTTCGGGGGTCGTATCGAAGCTGTATGCGTCTTTCATCGTGAACTCTCTCACGCGAATCAGCCCGGCACGGGGCCGAGGGTCGTCTCTCCACTTTGTCTGGATCTGGTAGACGAGCTGAGGGAGCTGCTTGTATGAGTCAATCTCATGAGAGGCGACCGAGGTGACACATTCTTCGTGCGTCATGGCAAGGACCATGTCCCGTCCGACCCGGTCCTGAAAACGAGCCATCTCCTTGTCGATGCTGTAATAGCGACCGGTTTTTTTCCATATGTCCGCAGGATTCACCACCGGCATCTCTATCTCCTGTCCACCGATCGCATCCATCTCCTCGCGGATGATCTGTTCGATCTTCCTGATCGAGCGGACTCCGAGCGGAAGCAGGGTGAAGATACCAGCTCCAAGCTGTTTGATGAAACCGGAACGCACCAGAAGTGCATATCCACGTGTATCGGCGTACGCAGGATCTTCCCGGAGTGTTCGGGAAAACAGTTGAGACATTCTCATGCTCTTACTCTCCTTCAGGATTCTTGACTCGTTGTTCTATCGCGCATTGTACCAAAACTCGTTCACTCACACAACATTATCCACTTCTCTTTCACAGGGAAACCCGTTAGAGTAAGGAGCTATAGGAGATTTTACCATGGATATTTCCCGGTACGACGGTATCCGTCAGCAGGTGGCTGATACGATGAGCCGCCTCTATACGACACGTCTCACCACCACAAGCGGCGGAAACATCTCGTTCAGGCTCAGTGACGAGCTGTTCTGTATTACTCCGAGCCAGCTTGACAAGGCAAGTCTCACCGGTGAGGTGATAGCCGTGGTGGGCTTCGACGGGACCAACCACACTCCCCACCTGAAACTCAGCATCGAGAGCGAGATGCACCGCAGAGTGCTGATGGCACGAGGCGATATTGATGCAGTGGTCCACGCGCACCCGGTCTATGCCTCCTCCTTCACGACCATGAATACGCCGATCAACACCCGCCTTCTTGCAGAGAGCTACTTTCTGATCGGTGAGCCCTATCTGGCCCCCTATAGGAGAATGGGAACCGCAGACCTTGCAGATTCTGTGGTGGAAGGGATCAGGACCAACAATGTGGTCCTTCTGGAGAATCACGGGGTTCTGACTGTCGGAGCTTCTCTCATCCAGGCGTTCGACCTGATCGAAGTCCTTGAGAACAGCGCCAGGATGACCTTCATCACCGAGATGATGAAGCTTGCCGGAACGGGAATAACTTCTCTTGATGAGCAGCGCTGTGTCGAACTGGATGAGATGAAGAAAGGGTAGAGCAGGGTGAAACTCAAACTTGAGACCATCCCCGTGTGGGATGCCTTCGCAGCCGATGTGCAGTGTCCTCTCTGCCACCTTATGGAGGCCTCGCACCGCGATGCGGTAGCGTACTATACCGGCAGTTCGGTCATGCATCCGGAGACTCGCCAGGAGGTGAACAGGACCGGCTTCTGTCCCATTCACTGGAAGTCCATCCTTGCAGCCGGGAGTGCCCAGTCTGTCGCCCTTCTTTCTCACACCTTCCTCCTGGAGACGATGGAAAAAACAGGAAAAGTCCTCGAAGCCCTGCCGAGTGAGACGAAGGTAAAAAGAGTGAAGAAGCTTGCCGGTGAGGTGTCTTCTGTGCTTGAGAATCGATCGGAAGGATGTCTTGTCTGCGACCGGATGACCGAGAGAAGGGAGCGGTACCTGTACACGATCATTAAACTCTTCTTTGATGACAATGAGTTCAGGCGTACATTCCTTGATAGCCGAGGATTCTGTCTCTATCATACACAGGACCTGTTTACGATGTCTCGAAAGATGCTTGGGGATGCACAATACGTCGAATTTGTCAAAGATCTTGCCATCATTATGCGAGCCAATCTAGAACGACTTGAAGGTGAGGTGCTGTGGATGACTCAGAAGTACAAGAGCGAAAATGCCGATAAACCGTGGAACGGATGTGAGAACGCCCAGAGCCGTGCAGTCTCTGCCTTCACCGGGGAAGGCCGTATCTACCACTGATCGGTTATCAAAAGCAGGAGTGTGTCACAGTCCCCTCTTTCTCACTGAAGGGATAAGGCTCAGCTGCTTCACAGAGGATCCTATCTCACCGGTCTCTATCCGCTTCAGGAAGGACAGGTGGTGGTATTCGATGTAGTAGTGGAAGTAGTCGACGAACATCTCGTCGCTCTGATAGATCAGAAGATAATCGCTTCGGGGAAGCAGGGCCACAGCCAGGGTGATAGGGCACATGGTGCTCATCCTGAGGGTGTGCAGAGCGAGCAGTTCTCTCTCACTCAGATAGTTATTGCGTACCGAGACCGTCATGAGAAGGGTTTCACCCTCTCGCACTGATATGTCGGGCACGAGAGCCTTGGAGTCCCCGGACACGGCCATTCCCATATCTATAGTGAACGGCGAGACATCCAGAGCCTTCAGTTCCGTTTCCAGTGTATGTGCTACCCGGTACGCGAAGGGAATTCTCCGGCCGCTGACCGACAGTATGTCGGCACGTGTTCGCAGCACCTCTTTGAGGGAGTACAGAAGTGTTTCGAAGAGACTTACCTGACTGGAGAGTTCCCGTTCCCGTTCATCTTCTTTCATTTCAATACGATTGTACCACAGTACAGAGCATTAGTGAAAACTTATATCCCATTTCATCTCTGCAACCTTGCCCAGTGTGTTGAATACTGAACAGTATCGTGTCGAAATATCAAAGGCCCTTGTTATCTTCTTCTCATCAGGAGCACCCGTCATTGATACCTTCAGGGTCACATTCGTAAGCATGCCTATGGCATCATCACCCTTCACTCCGGTGATTTCCATGTCCATACCTTCATATTTCAGCTTCATTTTCTCCGTTACAGACTCAAAGGTCCTGAACAGACAGTAGGAGAGACCTCCCAGCAGCAGTTCATATGGGGCCACAGTTCCCTGTTCTCTTCCGAGCAGAACCCGTGTTCCGCTGTCGGTCACGAGAGTACCGTCATGCTGTGCGTAGTTCGTCTGAATGTGAATCGATTCACCCATAGTTGCCTCCTTGGCTGCTGATATGTATTTGAAGGTAGTGAGAAACCTTCGTGAAGTAAAGCCCGACCGTCCGGAAATCCGAGTAAAACAGACGATCAGAGAGTGGCGATACAGTGCTCGGCGGCTATTGCCGCGGTAGACCAGGCGGCCTGAAGATTGTACCCGCCGGTCTCTCCGTCGATGTCCAGTACTTCACCGCAGAAATAGAGATGGGGGTGGAGTGTTGACTCCATCGTCTGAAGGTCCACCTCACCGGTACTGATCCCCCCTGCGCTCACGATCGCTCTGCCGGTCATACCCGTGAGAGAGACATCGAAGGACATACCGGTGATATCCCTGCTTATCCTGAGCAGACTCTGGCGCCCGGTTTCAGCGCCCTTCCGTGAAGGGTCGATTCCGTTTGCAGAGAGGATGAATTCAAGCAGCCTGCGTGGAAGACCCGTCTCAAGAAGGATTGTGATCAGCTGTTTCCTGCCCTCCCGGGCACACAGGGAGCGTATCTCCTGATACATCGCCTTTTCGCTTTTGTCGATGAATGATACCTTGATTGTGTCTTGAGTGTTCATATAACGACTGCTATGCAGTATCACAGGCCCTGAAAGTCCCAGATGGGTGAACAGAAGAGCTTCCGGACCTCTTCGTTTTCCCCCAGCGTACACGAACGCCTGTTCCAGTGTGATGCCGCTGAGAGCGGAGGAGAAGGTGCCTGTCACCTTCACCGGGGAGAGCGCGGGATGTATAGGTGTGATCGTGTGAGAGAGCTTCTTTGCAAACCGGTATCCGTCTCCGGTGCTCCCTGTGACAGGATAGGTGAATCCTCCGGTCGCTATGATCAGTGCATCCGATACGAATTCACTGCCGTCTGCACAGGTGAGCACATACCGGCCCGAATCGTGTCTGACTGTGGATACGGTTGAGGAGGTGTGTATCCTGACTCCGTTGGTTTCCAGAATGGAGGTAAGTACGGTGATGACATCGCGTGCATCAAAGGAGGAGGGGAAGACCTTGCCGTCGTGCCGGGTCGTGAGTGAGAGCCCGTGAGAAGCGAAGAACTTCATCGTGGCAGTTGAATCATGGATAGAGAGGATCTTCCGCATCGTCTCCTGATGCTCATAATAGTGTTCAGCCATCACTTCAGCTGACGAATCATGGGTGAGATTGCACTGACTGGAACCTGTGATCGCAAGTTTTCTGGCAACAGCAGGATTCTTCTCGAATATCTGGATAGAGAGGCTTTTACCCTGCTGATGTGAAGCCAGAGCGGCATGAGCGGCAGCATACAGACCGCTGGCACCACCGCCTATGATGGCGATGGTGGGTGCAGGTGAAGCAGGACTAGGCTTTCTCATCCTTCTTGATGATGAGGTGAAGGTCATCGAGTTGCTGCTGGTCAACGTACGAGGGTGAATCATCCATCGGTGAGACGGCAGCGGTATTCTTCGGGAAGGCGATGACTTCCTTGATTGAGGTCTGTCCCGCCATGATCATCACCATCCGGTCAATGCCCGGTGCAATTCCTCCATGCGGGGGGGCACCGTACTTGAACGCATTAAGAAGGAAACCGAACCGTTCTTCGGCCACATCATCGGGGAAGTTGCAGATACGGAAGATCCGTTTCTGGAGCTCCACATCATGGATTCGTATCGAGCCTGAGGCAACTTCGTTCCCGTTGAGGACGAGGTCGTATAAATCACCCTTCACGCTGCCGGGGTCTTCTTCCAGTGTGTCGATGTACTGATCCTGCGGCATGCTGAACATGTGGTGGGCAGCCTCCCAGTGGCCTTCCTCCTCATTGTATTCGAACAGGGGGAAATCGATGATCCAGCAGAAGGCGAACCTGGAGGTGTCGATCAGGGAAAGGTCCTTAGCGAGTTTGACTCGCACAGCACCGAGGGCAGCACAGGTCACACGCCACGTGTCGGCTACGAACAGGAGCATATCACCCGGTTGAGCACCGGTAAAGCCGAGGACTTTCTTTTCGAGATGGGAAAAGAACTTGCTGATTCCGCCTTCAAGATGTCCCTCTGCATTCACCTTCATCCATGCGAGGCCTTTGGCTTTGTACACCTTCGCGGCTTCCTCGAGGCTGGTGATGAATTTTCTCGAGAAGGCGACACTCTCACTGGACGGTGCTTTGATGACCTTGACCGTTCCTCCGTTCTCGATTACGTCCGTGAACGTCGCAAAGGAACCTTCCTTCGCCAGTGTGCTGAAGTCCTGCAGCGGCAGGTCATACCTGAGGTCCGGTTTGTCGACACCGTAGGTGTTCATGGCTTCTTCCCAGGTAAGTCTCAGGAAGGTTTTATCTGTTTCATATCCTATAGTCTTCTTGAACACGTGATGAAACAGCTCTTCCATGAGTGAGAGGACATCATCCCGTTTGACAAAGGACATTTCCATGTCAAGCTGAGTGAACTCAAGCTGACGGTCTCCGCGTGCATCCTCATCCCTGTAGCATCGTGCTATCTGGAAATACTTGTCGAACCCGCTGACCATCAGGATCTGCTTGAGAAGCTGAGGTGACTGGGGAAGCGCATAAAACTTTCCCGGGTAGATACGGGAGGGGACAAGGAAGTCGCGTGCACCCTCGGGAGTCGATTTAATCAGGGTAGGAGTCTCGATCTCATAGAAATCCCGTTCACTGAGGAACTCCCTGATGGCACGAATGAAATCGTGTCTCAGTTTGATCCTCTTCTGCATCCCTCCGCTGCGGAGGTCAAGAAACCGGTATTTGAGCCGGGTGTCTTCCTTCGCATCGGATTCCTCATCTATCTGGAAGGGAATGGGGGCACAGGTACTGAGGATCTGCAGTGTGGAAGCTTCCACCTCGATCTCACCAGTTTCCATGGAGCTGTTCACCATCTCGTCAGGTCTGCCTGCCACAACACCTTCGACACTGATACAGTATTCGTTGTGAAGAGAGGCTGCCAGTTCCTGTACTTCGGCACTGGCTGTATCTGATATGACGACCTGGGTGATCCCGTATCGGTCTCTCAGGTTTATGAACTGGATTCCGCCATGGTTCCGTGTCCGGTGTACCCATCCATTGAGAACGACAGTTCTCCCTACATCACTTTTGCGGAGTCCTCCGCATGTAACAGTTCTCTGCTTGAATTCCATGACGGAAATATACACTAGAGAGGAAGTTGTTTCAATGAGTAACCTTCTTTGCTCGGCTTCTATTCTCTTCACATCCGCTTTCGGGAATCTGATTACAGTGTGAATGGAGCTGTCCTGCAAGTCTGTGCCGACACCCTTTCCATCAGGCTGCTTGCGTTCAGGAAATACCTGAAGTCCCTGTATTGAACGATATGAACAGAGGCAGAAGAAACGTGTTATTCTCTTCAGCCGAAAAAGGTTTGGAAAATTTTATCTCAAGTCTCAATTGCTACTTGAATACTCATGATTCGTTAGTCATACTTCATACATGTAAGAAATGTTCTCATGATGATTGAAGGAGCCGCAGATGAACAGATTGCGAAAAGTGGGAGTTATCATGCTTCTGGTTGTTATAGTGTCCACTCAACTGATTGCAGCGGATGGAGATAGCCTGTCACCCTCATTCCTGGAGTATATGAGAGGCCCTGAAATGTATTCAGTGCTTCAGGATACTCACAAGATTCTTGGATACACTTCCGCAGCGCTCGGGATCGCAGCGTGTGTGTTCAATCCTGTTCTGGTTGATGATGATCTGCACAATATGTTCGGATCGGCGGCTGCCATTTCTTCTGCTGTAAACATCGGTGTGGGGCTGGTCAATTATGGTGACCGTGTCTTTTCACCTGAACATGAGAAGGCTGCAACCAGGGATGTGTTGCATGCGGCTCTCAGCGTAGCAGGAAGTATCCTGATGATTGCAGCTACAGGTGTCGAAGCAGAGGATGATGAAGGCTTCTCAGGAAATTTTGCTCACGCTGCACTTGGAATCGCCGGTGCGGGCCTCATGGCTTCATCAATAGTATTTGAATGGTAACAGAGGAGATAGTAATGAAGAAATTATTGATCACAATGTGTGTCGTGCTTATCTTCACAGCGGGTCTGTCTGCAAAGAATTTCACTGTGGTGTATCTTGATCGTACAGAAGTGAATATGGAGGCAACAAGCTATATCAAAAAACAGATCAAGAAGCAGAAGGCACCGCTGAAGGTCTCCTTCACTAACGGATTTTCGAAAGTGGACAGGATCACTGACCCTGTAGTCATTATCAACTCGGGAAGGGCTGCCGGGCTTGATCCGAGGATCGAAAGTTTCCTCAGCTCCCAGAGTGATACCTCACGTTTTATTCTTGTGAATATTTACAGAATGGGGAGAAAAACATTTTTCTCCACTACGTCAGTTGTGGATTCTTCCGCCGGTGTCGATGAGATATCAGCTTCTTCGTATTACGATGATCCGAAGACAGATTCGATGCATCAGCAATGGACCGCAGAACTCTTCAGGCGGGTTCAGGAGAAATTGTGATGGTACGGATAGGATTATTCATCGTTCTCTACGGTCTGATACCTGCAGTGCAATCATACCTCTACATTATTGATCTTGCTTTTGTCACTCCGGCAAGTGCTCTCAACTACATTCTCTCAATCTTTTCCTATTATGCAGTGTTCTCACACCTGCTTATTTCAGTGAAGATACCGAGAATGCAGCAGATCCTTCCCTATGACCGGATGATCAAATTTCACGCACTTTCAGGGATTCTCCTTACTCTGGCGATTTACTATCACGGAGCATTCAAGCTGTTCTCGGGAAAAGAACTTGAAGGAACGAGCATCGCGCTCTTCTTCCTCTGGACCTTTCTTCTCTTCCTGGCTGTCATCTGGATTGAAACCCCATTCTCCCGGAGCATTCGCAATGCGCTCGTAAAGAGGTTCGAGGTATTGAAGAGAATTCCTTATGATCTGCTTAAGGGGATTCATGAGTATCTTTTTTTAGTCTTTGCCTTCATCACTTTTATCCATATAAACGAATCAGACCTTCTCTATTCCTCCTATTCCTTTATCACCGTGTATGGGATCGGGTTCCCTATCGCTGTCCTCGTTTTAGTACTATATGGGCGGTTAAAGCGATTCTTTTCCCCGAGGTTTACAGTCATGAGTGTTCGGAACGAAGCCGATACGCTGGTGCTCACTCTCTCATCTTCAGGAACACATTCACTTCGCTACCGGTCCGGGCAGTTCGGGTATCTCAAGGTGTTGAAAAAAGGAATGAACCGGGAGGAGCATCCCTTCTCCTTCCTTTCACATGCACATGAGAAGGAGGTCATGCTGGGGATTAAGTCTCTTGGAGATTTTACTCGATCGATACAGGAACTCCTGCCCGGTGATACCGTAAGCATTAACGGAGGTTTCGGCAATTTCATTCCTTCCGCTGATGAGAAACCCAAGGTGTTCATCGGGTCAGGTATAGGTATTGTTCCTCTCGTGAGTCTGGTACGAGACATGCGGCATACCCCTCCGAAGGGTGTGACCGAGGTATTCTTAGCCGTTACATTGAGAGAGGAACTGCTGTTTGAAGAGGAACTGAAAGAACTTGAGAAAACCATTGGGAACCTCAACCTTCATCTGTATGTCTATAAGGAAGATGGCATCCTCTACACATCAGAGCTGTTCAGGCAGGCGATCAGTAATCCGGAGCAGGCACAGTATTTTATCTGTTCCTCTCCGGGTGTCCGTGAGATTGTTACTTCAGCGCTGACCTCGATCGGAGCATCAAAAAAGCAGATTCACTTCGAAGCGTTCTCCTACTGATGCTGGAATCACCCCGGTTGCCAGGAGCGGGGTGATTTCGCCCGATGCGTGTATTTCGTCATGAAGACTATTCAGTAACATCTCTCGCCAGTGATCGGATACTGATACAACAGGAGTATGGCCGGAGACTCTTCTCACGCACTCATTGCCGTGCTACAGTATCAGGGATGGAAGCTGTAATACTTGCTGCGGGCAGCTCAGAGAGGATGGGCGGCCATAAGCTCACACTCTTGTATGAGAAGAAACCACTTGTCGTTCATGCGGTCAATGCTGCACTGCTCTCATGTTCCAGAGTGATTGTCGTTACCGGATTCTTCGCAGAAGAGGTGGCGGAAGCTCTTGAAGCTGAGGGGCTGACGAAGGATCCCCGTCTCACGGTAGTTCACAATGAGGATGCAGGCAAGGGGCAGTATTCCTCCACACTTGTCGGTCTTCAGGCGGTGAGCGAGGGAGAGAACGTTGCGATAGCTGTGGCCGATGCGCCTATGATCTCCTCTCTTCACTATACCTTCCTTGAAGAACAGCTGGCTGATCATGAAGGAGTGAGGGTCTTCGTCAACGGCACACCGGGCCATCCGATGCTCTGCAGTGCTTCACTGGCGGCATCCATGGTGAAGTCCACCGGAGTGAACTCTGTCAGAGAGTTCCTTGTCGGTCATGACATCCATGAGGTGGAACAGAAGGATCCCTCATGGGTCACCGATATAGATGACCCCACCAGTTATATGCTGCTGGTGAGACCCTGTAAATTCTGACACGGCAGGGTGGGCGTACCCGTCAGAGCTTTCTTCTCTTCTGCTGAGCCGCCCGCTCTATGCGCTGTTCGTTTGCTATGGCCAGCATCAGTTTGATCCGGTTCTCCTGATTGACTCTGGTTGCTCCCGGATCATAGTCGATCGGCACGATATTGATATTCGGGTCCTCGTCCTTGAGGGCCTTCATCATCCCCTTTCCTGCGATGTGGTTGGGAAGGCAGCCGAAGGGCTGGGCGCAGATAATGTTGTTGAACCCTGCATGGGACAGGTCCTTCATCTCTCCGGTAAGAAGCCATCCTTCTCCCATCTTGCAGCTGAGGCTGATGGTCTGCCCTGCGGATTTTACGCTTTCCTTGAACGGGATAGGCGGAGTGAAGTGTCCGACCTTCGAGACCTCTTCTATAACGATGCCCTCCAGCCGGGTAAGAAAGTTCCTTATTACAGTCATAACCAGTTTTCTTGCTATCGATCCTCCGTACAGGTTGACATCGATGATCTGATTTTCGATACCGTACAGAAGGAATCCCATGATGCCGGGGATCATGATCTCGCAGGACTGGGAAAGAAGGAAGTCCTCGAGGTGGTTGTTACCGAGAGATGAGTATTTCATGTAGATCTCGCCTACGATACCGACCTTCACCACAGGCCTCTCATAATCCTTCTCGATCGCTTCGAAATCTTTCACCATCGCCCTGATATTCCGCTTCATCGTCTTGATTCGAAAGCCGCGCCCCTTCATGAACTGCTTCTTCATGTGACTCATCCACTTGTTGACCTTTCTTTCAGTCTCTCCCGGGTTCACCTCATAGACCTGACACTGATGCTTCAGGAGCATCAGTGTGTCACCGTATACGAGAGCTGCAACACCTTTGCGAAGCATGCTGTAGGTGATACTGAATCCGCTGTTCTTGTTCATCCCTTTCAGGTTGAGAGAAAGGACGGGGATGTGGGAATATCCTGCATTGATCAGAGCTTTCTTGAGCAGATGGATGTAGTTGCTTGCACGGCACCCCCCTCCAGTCTGGGTGATTGCCAGTGCCGTCCTGTCAAGGTCGTACCTTCCGCTGTCCAGGGCATCGATCATCTGGCCGATGACAAGCAGGGCGGGGTAGCAGGTGTCATTGTGAACATGCTTTAATCCTTTCTCTACCACCTGGGGGCCTTCATTGGTAAGCAGTTCAACGGTATAGCCTTCTGTTTCCAGTACATCGCGGAGCAGAGCGAACTGGATGGGAGCCATATTCGGAGCCAGAATCGTATGGGTGGAGCGCATCTCACGGGTGAAGACAGGTTCACGTTCCATGGCGGTTTTTCTCCTCATTGAGTGCCGACAGCAGACTTCTGATACGGATGGTCACTGCTCCAAGGTTCGTGATCTCATCGATCTTCAGCTGTGTGTACATCTTTCCTTTCGATTCGAGCATCTCTCTGATCTCATCGGTGGTGATGGCATCCACTCCGCAGCCGAAACTCACAAGCTGTACGAGCACCATCGACTGATGTTCTCCTGCTATCTTCGCCGCATTGTACAATCGTGCATGATAGGTCCACTGGTTGAGCACCTTCGTTTCGATCCTTTCGGTCGAAGGTGGAAGCGCATCCTCGGTGATGACGGCACACCCGAGTCCGGTCAGTAGGGTGTCGATACCGTGAAGGACCTCCGGGTCACTATGGTACGGCCTGCCGGCTAGTATGATGATCTGTTTCTTCTCTTCCTGTGCTTCACGGATGATATTCCGTCCCGCGTCGACAAGGGCCTGCCTGTATGCATTGTATCCCCGGAACCCGGCTTCCACCGCCTCTCTGAACAGAGGGAGGGTGATCTCGGGAAAGAACTTTTTCAGTTCTCTGAGCATCTTTTTCGGGTATTTCCTGATTCGTTCAAGATCGATTGGCGGACGGATGAAATCGATCTCTTTCAGCTCATCCATACTCGCGTTCAGCGTCTCGGGATAGTAGGCGACGACAGGACAGTTGAATCGGTTGTCACTCTGGTTGTCTTCCACGTTGTAACTCATCACCGGATAGAAGATTCTGGACACACCCGCATCAAGGAGTGACTGGATATGACCATGCATGAGCTTTGCAGGGAAACAGAGGGTGTCGCTGGTCACCGAAGCCTGCCCGCTGAGGTAGAGTCTTCTGGTTGAGAGCGGAGAGAGGAGGATCTGCCTGCCGAACGTCTCGAAGAACGGTTTCCAGAAGTAGATCAGTTCGTAGTTGTTCAGACCCAGAGGAATACCTATCGTCTGCCTGTTCACCTTCGAGGTGTCGAACAGATCGAGTTCCCGTATCCGGTCGAGTTTCCACGCAACAAGATTCAGGTCCTTCTTTCCCTGAATCCCCTTGAGCGGTCTGGAACAGCGGTTTCCGCTGATATATCTCTCTCCGCTGGCAAAGGTGTTGACTGTCAGACGGCAGGCATTGGTGCAGAGATTGCAGGTGACATGTTTTACGATATGAGAGAAGGATTCGAGGTCTCTATATGAAAGGATTCTGCTCTTTTCCAGGCTGTTTCGGGAAGCATACAGCGCAGCTCCGTATGCACCCATCAGACCTGAGATGGTCGGACGGATCACCTCACGCCCGAGTTCCCGCTCGAAGGCTCTGAGGACTGCGTCGTTATGAAAGGTTCCTCCCTGGACGACGATCTTCCTGCCCAGTGCTTCCGTGCTTGTGGTTCTGATAACCTTGTACAAGGCGTTCTTCACCACGCTGATTGCAAGCCCGGCGCTGATGTCAGGCCGCCCGATACCTTCCTTCTGTGCCTGTTTGACACTCGAGTTCATGAAGACGGTGCAGCGTGACCCCAGGTCAACGGGGTAGGAGGCGAACAACCCTTCTTTACTGAACTGTTCGATATCGGTGGAAAGGGAGCTGGCGAAGGTCTGAAGGAACGAGCCGCATCCGGAGGAACAGGCCTCGTTGAGATAGATACTGTCTACGCTGCCGTTGCGGATCCTGAAGCATTTGATGTCCTGTCCGCCGATATCAATGACAAAATCCACTTCAGGGCAGAAGTGTTGTGCCGCTGTAAGGTGGGCAACGGTCTCTACAATGCCGTAGTCGACGCTGAATGCGTGCTCGATCAGATGCTCTCCATACCCGGTCACTGCACTGCCGCGGATATCAACCGATGGGAACTGCTCATAGATACTCTTCAGCGTATCAAGGATTACCTGGGTGGGGCTTCCTTCATTGTTCGTATAATGGGAGAAGATGATCTGTTTCTTCTCATTGAGAAGGACGATCTTGATCGTCGTGCTGCCGGCATCAATTCCGAGGTACGAGACTGGCCGGTCCGGGTCATAGGCTACCGACTCGACAGAATTCTGAGCATGACGTTCTGAGAACGTCTTCCACTCCTCCTGATCCCTGAACAGCGGTTCAAGGTATGATACTCCGTCATATACGTTCTCCTTCCTCAGCCCGTCTACGATGTTCGTGAGATCCATCTCTCCGGTAGCACAGAGAGCAGCTCCGATCGCAACGAACAGAAGGGAGTTCTGGGGGCAGGTGCCTTTCAGGTTGAGCGTCTCATTGAAGTGGTGTCTGAGAGAGGACATGAAGGTGAGAGGTCCGCCCAGATAGACAGCGTTTCCGGTGATGGGCCTTCCCTGGGCAAGCCCGGTGATCGTCTGATTGACCACTGCCTGAAGGATACTGCTGGCTATGTCTGCCTTGTGTGCTCCCTGATTGAGAAGCGGCTGAATGTCGCTCTTTGCGAACACGCCGCATCTGCTTGCTATCGTGTAGGTTCTCTGTGCCTGTCTGGCAAGGGTGTCAAACTGTTCGATCGGTACGTTGAGGAGGGAAGCCATCTGGTCTATGAAGGCTCCGGTCCCTCCGGCACACGAGCCGTTCATTCTCACCTCAAGTCCCTGATTGAAGAAGAGGATCTTCGCATCCTCTCCTCCCAGTTCAATGACGACATCACAGTCGGGAACGAGAGTCTTGGTGGCGACACGGGTTGCATACACTTCCTGGATGAAGGGGATCGAGAGTCTGTCTGCCAGTCCCATGCCTGCAGATCCGCTGATCATGAGGCTGGCGTGAGATGACCCGAGTATCTCCTGCTGAAGAAAGGAGAGCAGCTCTGCCGCTTTCTGTGCAATCTGCGAGTAGTGGCGTTCATAGGTCGTATAGACAATCTGGTTGTGCTCATCGATCACAACACATTTGATTGTCGTCGAACCAATATCCAATCCAATTGTCACCTGAAGATCTCCACTTGTATGCTCGATACTATAGATTTCTCACTGTTGAATCAAGCTTGCTCGGGCTGAAACTGGTTCCGGTAGAGCTCAGCATACAGCTTTCCTGTCTCCAGAAGCTGCCGGTGCGTCCCCTGTTCCACGACAGCCCCTTTGTCCATAACGAGTATCAGATCCGCATTGACGATGGTCGAGAGACGATGTGCGATGATGAAGCTCGTTCTCTGGTGCAGAACATTGTCCATGGCTCTCTGGATGAGTACTTCGGTCCGGGTATCGACGCTGCTGGTCGCCTCGTCAAGGATCAGCACGTCCGGATCCCTCACCAGAGCACGCGCTATGGTAATCAGCTGCCGCTGTCCCTGGGAGATGTTTGATGAATCCTCGCTCAGCATCATATCGTAGCCGCCTGGAAGTGTGTGAATGAAGTGTTCAATCTGTGCCTTCTGTGCTGCGTTGAGGATGTCTTCTTCACTCGCATCCTCCTTTCCGTAGATGATGTTCTCCCTGATCGTTCCCTCGAACAGCCAGGTATCCTGCAGGACCATCGCAACCTTCTGCCGGAGACTTTCTTTGGAAATGCGGGTCAACGGGATGCCATTGATCAGGATCTCTCCGATGTCAGGCCGATAGAAATCCATGAGGAGTTTTACAATCGTCGTCTTTCCTGCTCCCGTGGGTCCGACAATAGCTATGGTATCTCCCTTCTGAACCGAAAGAGAGAACGATTCGATCACGGGATTATGCGGTGTGTAGCCGAAGGAGACCTCGCGGAACTCGATGGAGCGAACGGGTCCCCGGATCTCCTGCGGATCCTCTATGGTCTGTTCCCTCTCTTCATCGATAAAAGCGAACACACGCTCTCCAGCGGCAACGGTCGTCTGTATCATAGAGGAGACCTGGGCAATTAGATTGAGCGGCTGGGTGAAGTTCCTCATATACTGGATGAAGGCTTGGATCTCTCCTACATTGATCCTCCCCTGAACAACGAGGAATCCTCCGCTGAGGGCGATAAACACATAGGAGATGTTGCCGATCGACTGCATGACAGGCATCATCAGTGCTGAGAGGAACTGGCTTTTCCGGCTGCTTTCATACAGTTCCTGATTCCTCCTGGCGAATTGCTGTTTCTGCGAATCTTCACCGTTGAAGGCTTTGATGACTGTGTGTCCACTGAAGGCCTCTTCCACCTGGCTGTTGATCTCCCCGAGCGTCTTCTGCCTGCTGGCGAAGAAGCTCTGGCTCCTGTTCACGATCAGTGAGATCAGCTTGATGGAGACAGGGAAGATGATGATGGTGATCAGGGTCATGAGGACGCTGATCGAGAGCATCATGATCAGGACTCCGATCATGGTGGTAATGCTTGTGATGATCTGAATGGCACTCTGGTTGAGACTCTGGCCGAGAGCGTCGATATCGTTGCTTACCCGTGAGACGATCTCTCCGGGCGTGTACCGGTCATGTGTTCTCAGAGGGACCGTGTGGATGGTTTCATTCACTCTGCTCCTCAGTTTCCTCGTGATCTCCTCGGTGATTCCGCTGAGCAGAAAACCGCTGAGGAAGGTTGCCAGGGAGCTCGCCGCATAGATGGCCGCGAGAATCAGAATCAGGGTGATAAAACCCTCCCTGTCAAAATTTCCCGTGCCGTTCAGGGTATCAAGCGCACCCTGATAGAGCATCTGAGTTGCCATGCCGAGAAGGCGGGGGCCTGCAATGCTGAAGGCCGAAGCCGCAAGCGAGATGATGAGGATAAAGACGACCATCACCTTGTGCGGTGCGAACAGTCTGATAAGGCGTACTGCACTGGAACGGAAGTTCTTTGCCTTCTCCGACTTCCTACCCAGCTGTCTTCCTGCTCCTGATCCCGGAGGGCTCATACTGTCACCTCCTGTGCAGCTTCCTGAGATGCTGCGATCTCCTGATAGACAGGGCAGATGTGTAAAAGTTCCTCATGCGTTCCCCGACTCACGATTCTGCCCTCATCAAGTACGATGATGGAGTCGCAGTCACGGATCGTGCTTACCTTCTGGCTGACGATTATCGTGGTTGTCCCCGCATGCTTCAGCGCAAGGGATTGCCGGATACGGCGCTCGGTGGCACTGTCAACGGCTGAGAAGGAGTCGTCGAAAAGGAGGATGGGAGAGCGGGTATAGAGAGCACGTGCAATTGCTATCCGCTGTCTCTGTCCTCCCGAGAGATTCGTGCCGCCGCTGGTGATCCCGCTTTGATATCCCTGTTCACGTTCTTCCACGAAGGTGTCGGCATCGGCTGCTTTCGCTGCCTCTCTGAGGGCATCGGTATCTGCCGTTCGGGAGGGGAAGCTGATATTCTCTGATGCATTTCCGCTGAACAGATAGGTGCTCTGCGGAACATATCCGATAGCATCCCGCAGGGAGAAGAGCGTCAGGGAAGAGATGTCAGTTCCGTCGATCGTGATTGACCCTTTCTCAGGTTCCACATAGCGTCCGATCAGGTTGAGGATCGTCGATTTTCCGCAGCCTGTTGAACCGATAATCCCGGTGGAACTGCCAGAAGGGAATGTGCAGGAGATATCCTGTACAGCCGGTTTCTGAGCTCCGGGGAATGTGTAGGAGACCCGGTCGAATACGATCTCGCGTCCCCGGGGCTTTCCATCAGTGAACACAGTCTCCCCTCCGGTAATCGAGGATTCGGTTCTGAGGATCTCCTCGACCCGCTGAGCGCTGATGGCCGCTCTTGGCAGCATGATGCTCAGCATGCTGATCATGAGAAAGGACATGATGATCATCATTGAATACTGGATGAAGGCCATGATATCACCCACCTGCATCTGAGATGAAAGGACATAGGATGAGCCGGCGAAGACGATGAGAATTGCTGTGAGGTTCATGATGAGCATCATGATCGGGTGCATGGCGGACATCGCCCGGTTGACGAAGCGGCTGACCCTCATCGTCTCATCGTTCGTCTGTTCAAATTTCTCGGTCTCACTGTTCTGCCTGCTGAAGCTCCTGATGACCAGAAGCCCTTTCAGACTCTGGCGGAGAATTCCATTGATGGAGTCCACGAGCAGCTGTCTCCGACGGAACCGCGGCATCACCAGCTGAAACATCACGATCACGGTAACGATCAGAATCCCCACACCGAGTGCGATCGTCCAGGTCAAGGGAGTTCCGGTCGCCAGTACCTGGATCACACCGCCGATACCCATGAGGGGGGCGATGAACACAACTCGGAGGATCATGACAAGGGAGTTCTGAATCTGCGTCACATCGTTCGTGCTCCGGGTGATCAGGGTCGGCGTTCCGAAGCGGTCTATCTCTCTCTGATGGAAGGATAGGACGGTATGAAAGACTCTCTCGCGCAGATCCCGACCGGTCTCAGCTGCGACGCCGCTGGCGATATAGGCAACGGCGATTGACGTTGCCGCACTGACGAAGGTGATGAGGATCATCCACAGACCCTGAGAAAGGATATAGCGTCTCTGCAGTGCGGTAAGATCGACCCCCGCATCGCGGTAGACGTCCTTGATTCGTTCAATCGCAGACAGGTGCCTTCCCCGACCGCCGGGCGGTATGCCGTCTGCATAGTGCTCCTCCATGAGGCTGGAAAGCTCGGCTGCCGGTTGTTCGCTGAGCCGATACAGTTCACCTTCGAGTGTGTAGGAGGCTGTGACGGGAGTGCCATAGGTCTCACTGAGAATTGTGAACTCCGCCGGAGAGAGGAGCTCGGGAACCGGGCTCTCGATCCCTCCCTGCTGAATGCCCACATTGACGATAACGCTGGTGTAGTAGGGGAGGGCAAGGTCGCTCGCCACCTTGACAGAGAGAAGAATGAGGATAAGCAGTACAGCTTTCCATGACTTTCTCAGATAGCTGAACAGCAGCCGCATCTACTGGTTTCCCATGAGATTGTCTCTCATCATCATTGCGATACGGTCAAAAGCGGCCAGATCTTCAGCACTGATGCCTTCACGGGTCCTCTTCTGAATAAGCGTGTACTTTTCTCTCCCCTGTTTCAGGATATCCTCTCCCTTCCCGGTGATTGCAACACGCATGACCCTTCTGTCCTTCTCGTCATGGGTGCGGGTGATGAAGGATGCCTTCTCAAGATTCACGATGATCTGGTTTACGCTGGAGGGTTTGATCATGAGCATGGAACCGATCTCTTTCTGACTCAGTTCCTGAGGGTGGTCAGAGAGAATCTGCAGGACAAAGAACTGCCCGGGGTACAGGCCGATATCCGAGAGGAACTGGTGCATCAGCTGAAACTGAAGACGGGTTATCTGAGCAAGCAGAGGTATATCACCGCAATGACTGTCCATGTACTCTCCTTATAGTTAGCACACTAACTATAAGGAGAGTATACCAGCACAAAACAAAGTGTGCAATACGAGGGACCCGGCTTCTGACCGGGTCCCTCGTATCTGTCTGTTTGAATTTCATGGGTTGTCTACCGCCGGGAATTCTACTTCCTGTCAGAGTCATCCTCATGGAACTTTCTGTCCCATTCCTGTTCCCTGTTGAACACACTCTCTTCCATATCTTCCACCTTCCTCTTCAGTCTTTCGAAGGTCTCGTTGAGAGTCTCACCGTAGGACTCACTGGAGGCGGACTCTTCTCTCTCCTCTCGTGACCTTCTCCGCTGCCTGTACGGCTCGATCGGGAGAAGAAGCGCTATCAGAGCGTAGATAAGGATACCGGGAAAGATACCTGTGATAAGGATCGAGACACCGACGATAAGTCTCAGGGTGTCCACAGGAAGATCCTTCCAGTCAGCAATACCCTGGCATACACCGAAGACTTTTCCATTTCTTGACCTGTATAATCGTTGCGTTGTCGCCATCATGATTCACCTCTTGTCCGAGTGATTACCGCGAAGGATAATCTCCAGATTCTCGATCCGTTTTGCCAGATCTCTCATACCTCTTTCCAGCTCTTCGTTCTGTTCGCTGTTCTTGTCGCTTCTGTGGCGTTTGAGGCTGATTACCCAGCCGGCGAACAGGAAAGGGGTCACTATAGCTATGATACCTACTAGATTATCGCCCATATCAGCTCTTGCTTCCTTTGCTCTGTTCCCTTTTCAGGTGTGCGAGCTCCGCTTCAATTTCATCCATCTGTTCAAGGTCTTGAAACTCCTTGTCCAGTGAGTAATTCTGATATGTTCCGCCCATTTTTTCAAGATGTTCGTCCATCTGAGAGAAACGGTTTTCGTATCCGCCGTCGCGTTCTGCTGTGGTCTTTGTCTGTGTACCCGTTTTCCGTGTTCCCTCTGTTCTCAGAGTATCGAATTTACCTCTGACACCGGCAAGTTTCTCTTCCACCTGTCTGATATTCTCCCTGCAGGTGCTTACAAGATCCTCCTTGTCGATCAGTTCCTGTTTCAGCTCTCTCAGCGATTCAAGTGTCTGCTTCTTCATGACAAGAGCCTCTCGTGCAAGATCCTCTTTTCCCTTGTCGAGGGCGAGTTTTGCCCGGTCCATCCACCTCTGAACTGCTTCATCTGTCTCCTGGATCTTCTTGTCCAGTGAATTCTTCGATGCGATGGAATCCGCACAGGTGCTCTTCAGCTCTATAAGCGTGTCTTCCATCTCCTGCATCATCAGCTTCAGCATCTTCTCAGGGTCTTCAGCCTTGTCGAGAAGCGAGTTGATATTTGCATTGACGATATCCAGAAATCTTGAAAATACTCCCATATGTTTCTCCTTTACCTTCCCGTGGAAGGGTGTGCCGTTTTTCTGTACAGAAGATATAGCAGAGAACGTGCCAACTTTACATAGCGGTTTTACGGGCACGAAACAACAGTTAAGAGCATCTTTCAATATAGGTGTGGTAATTTGAACCGGATAGTGGTAAAATTCACCTATGACAAGAAAAGGAACGGGAGTCAATCAGACTCCACTGGGCGAATCGGAGGTCTTTCTGTCGTTCCAGGAGCGGCTTTCCCAGGTTGCAAAGGTGAACAGAAGTGTCCTGATCGTCGGTGAACGGGGTTCTGGAAAGGAGATCGCTGCAACCCGACTCCACTACCTGAGTGACAGATGGAGTGGTCCTCTGGTGACAGTGAACTGTGCAGCTCTTCCGCCGACACTTATCGAGAGTGAGCTGTTCGGCCATGAGTCGGGGGCGTTCACGGGTGCGAACAAAGTGAGGAAGGGAAGATTTGAAGAGGCCAGCGGCGGAACGCTCTTCCTTGACGAGATCGGTCTGATACCCCTCCAGGTGCAGGAGAAGATCCTTCGTGCCGTAGAGTATAACACTTTCGAACGGGTGGGCTCTTCTCTGTCCTATGAGGTCGATGTGAGGATCATCGGAGCGACGAATGCTGATCTGCCGGCTCTGTGCGAGGAGGGGAAGTTCAAGCGTGATCTTCTGGATCGTCTCAGCTTCGAGGTCCTGTTCATCCCTCCTTTGAGGGTTCGGGGGGATGACCTGTTTCTCCTTGCACACCATTTTGGCTCCCGCATGGCACATGAATGCGGCTACGATACATTACCTGTCTTCGGTGAACAGGTGAAAAGAGTTCTCCTGGAATACTCCTGGCCCGGAAACGTTCGTGAACTGAAGAATGTCGTTGAGCGAGCAGTGTACACTCATCCGGACGGTATCATTGAGGCTCTCGAGATCGATCCGTTCAGGAATCCCTATCAGGAGGGCCCGGACGGTACGGAGAGGAAGGACGTGAGTCTACCAGAGCTTGACCGCTATGAAGAGGCGAAGAGGGATCTTGATATCGACTTTCTTCGTCGCGCTCTTGGAGCTTCCCGGGGCAGGCAGAGTGAGGCGGCTTCTCTGCTCGGTCTTACCTATGACCAGTTCCGGGGGCTGTACAGGAAGTATAAGGACCTGCTCTGAGCTGAACTCAGGACTGAAAAAAACAGACTCCGATGTACGGAGTCTGCAGACGTGATCGGGACCCGGGGTGATGTCTCACCTATGTGTTGATACGCTGTTTCATTTCTTCGAGTTCCTGTTCAATTGCCTCATCGGCTTCCATTTTGCTGAATTTCTGTTCTGCGGTGATGTGCTGGGCCTCCTCTTCTGCAAGAGCTGCCTGTGCTTCAAGCCTGGTGATCGTATGCTCGAACTCGTTGAAGTTGCGCACTGTGGCAGACGAGTCCAGATTCTTGAGAGTCTCCATAAGATGTTTCTTCTCTTTGGCATGGTAGGCACGCTGGATAAGCATGCGCTGCTTGTCTATGACCTCATCTTTCTTCGCCTGGAGCGTCTGTACGTGAGAATGCATCTCAGCGATGATGGAGTTCATCTGTGTAATCTCCTCATCGAGATGAGCGAGTCGGCGTGCAGCGTTCTTCTTTTCATTCAGCGCCTGACGGGCCAGTTCGTCCTTACCCTTGCTGACAGCCAGTTCGGCACGTTCGATCCAGCGGGACACTGTAGCCTGAGCGTCCTTTCTCTCTTTCTCCATCATGGTGAGTGTCGCGATCTTGGCAGTCGTCTCGGTCTTTGCCTCGACCAGAGCCTCTTCTATCTCCCGAACCATGTAGCGGATCATCTTCTCGGGATCTTCTGCCCTGTCGAGTCTATAGTTGATTCTGCTCCCTACGATTCTTCTCAGTCTTGAAAATAGTCTCATATCATGTATCCTTCCTTTCTCGATAGATTGTCTTGTCAGCATATAAGCATTGAATGTGCCAAGTTTGAATAGATACCGTGTATTCTATTATAATATAACAAGATGAAAAATATTCAACTGGTAGTGTGAGCATATCGGGGAGCAGTGTGCAGCGGTATACTGGCAAAAAATACCACGAGCAGGACAGGGAGAGGGGATGTGGGTATCATACGGTATTCGTGTATGCCCGTGATTGCCCAACCCTATCAACTGGAGTAAGATGGGGTGTATGAGCACTCTATATATCGTAGCCACCCCCATCGGGAATCTGCAGGACATCACCTATCGGGCCGTAAAGACTCTCAGCGAGGTCGATATCATAGCCTGTGAAGATACCCGGGTCACCCAGAGACTCCTTTCCCATTATGATATCCATAAACGTCTTATCGCAACCCATGCTCACAACGAGAAAGCCTCTGCCAAAGGAATTATCGAACTGTTGAAAGAGGGCAGGACGATAGCGTTCGTCAGTGATGCCGGCACCCCCGGGATCAGCGATCCCGGCAGCCTTCTGGTCGACCAGGTGCGTGAAGCGGGTATTCCTGTCGTCCCCATTCCCGGTGTCAGTGCGGCAATCACGGCGGTCAGTGTCGCAGGCGTCGCCGGGAAAAGTTTTACCTTCGAGGGGTTTCTTCCGGTGAAGAACGGGAAACGGGATCTGCGTCTGAAAGAACTCCTGGAGCGTTCCGAAGCGTTCATACTGTATGAATCCCCCTACCGTCTGCTCAAGGTGCTTACTGCGCTGGCAGATCTTGCTCCGGAGCGGAAAGTGATGGTCGCCCGGGAAATCACAAAGATCCACGAGGAATTCGTTGCCGCGAAGACTCTACAGGTCCTTGAGGAGTTTACCTCCCGCCAGGCTATCAAGGGGGAGTGTGTGCTTCTTGTGTATCCAGAGGGGATCGAATGATCACCCTGAGAAAACTCGACACGCTCAGAGCTGACACCAGGATCCGGAAGATCATCCGGCTCCTGGAGACCTTCAGCAGATCAGGTGTCAGCGACAGAGTCTATCTTGATGGGCTGCTAGGCAGGATCGTTGACACTGAAGAGACTCGAGTGTCACACGATACGCGTATGCGTGCGGCCCGGATGCTGACCCGGACATCTGTGGATGCAAGGATGATCAGTGATCTTGCCTATTCCCTCGCCTCTGACATGGGGGCGGACTTTGCGGATTGGGATTTCGTGAATGACGAGAAGGTTCTTGATGAATCGAAGCGGAGGGTTTTTCCCATCTCTCTCCTGCTTGACCGGATTCGTTCTCCGTTCAATGTCGGTTCGATGTTCCGAACAGCGGAGAGTTTCGGAGTTTCGAATATCTACCTCACCAGACCCGGAGCACCTGTGGAGCATCCGAGAACATTGAGAAGTGCCGGCGGGGCAACCCGGGTCATTCCTCACCGTTCAGGGGAGAGTGAAGAGATCCTCGAGCTGATCAGTGATCTGCCTGCCTTCGCACTGGAGGTCGGAGGAACGGATATCAGTAATTTCTCCTTCCCTTCTCACGGGGTGATGATCGTCGGAAGTGAGGAACTCGGTGTATCTCCCGAACTGATGAAACGGGCACGGGACTCTGCAGGAATCGTCTCTATACCCCTGTTCGGTGCGAAGGGTTCTCTCAACGTATCGAGTGCCTGTGCCATAGCACTTCATCAGTGGGTATCACACACACGGTCATGACTGGGGTCGTGAAAGTTCGTAGAGGTATTTCAGCCGGTTCTCAATGGCCCGGTTGAACGAATCTACGGGGAACTGCCCCTTCTGATTCCGTTCTCCGGAGGGCCTGTCAGTCAGAACACTCATCCCTTCGTCGATCGTGTGCACGGGATAGATGTGGAATTCTCTGGCGGCGATCGCATCGATGATCTCGGAGGGGAGAATCAGATTCCTCACGTTCTGATACGGTATGATCACGGTGGGGTGTTTCACATTCCCGAGAGCTTTGCACACCCGGTAGAAGCCTATGATCTTCTCGTTGATACCTCCCACAGGCTGCAGTTCTCCCATCTGATTGACGGAACCTGTCACTGCGATATTCTGCCTGATGGGGAGTTCTCCGATTGCTGAAAGAAGGGCGTACAGTTCACTTGAACTTGCCGAGTCACCGTCCACCTCACCATAGGACTGCTCGAAGCAGATCCCGGAGTAGATCGAGAGTGGAAAGGTCCGGGCATACTTCTTTCTCAGATATCCTTCGAGGATCAGCAGTCCCTTGTCATGGATTTCTCCGCTGAGACCGGCCTCATGCTCTATATTCACGATACCCTCACTTCCGGGGGCAACCGTCGCGCTGATCACCGCAGGAGTCCCGAAACTGACAGAGCCGAGGTCAATGACTGCGAGGCCGTTCACGACTCCCGTCTTATAGCCGGTCAGGGTGATGTTCACTTCCCCCTTCGCGATCTCGTTCTGGATCCTCGCTTCACTGAGACTTCCGATATATTCACGTGCCTCTATAGCCCGGTTCACCGACGTGTCGGTGATCGCCTCCTCCCCGTGTTCACGGGCCCAGTAGTCGGCCTCACGGAGAAGATCGGCCAGCAGAGCGAGCTGGGTCGAGAGTTCCTCCCGGTTCTCTGCGATGAGAGCGCTGTAGCGCAGGAGTTCACGGAACGCTGTAACGTCGACACTGAGGAGGTGTTCACACTTCGCCTTTCTCTGGAGGAACTGCACGGTTCCCTGAATATTTTCCTCATTCATCGGCATGCTGTAATCAAATTCACAGGAGACCTTGAACAGTTGGATGAACTCACTGTCCTGTTCGCACAGATGCTCATAGATCTCGGGTGTGCCGATGATGATCACCTTCACAGTGAATTCTACCGGCTCCGGTCTGATGCCGCTCTGAGAGCTCTCGTTTTTTGCATTGTTCTGGATTACCAGTGCTTTCGTACTGAGAAAACGTTTGAGTGCCTCGTACAGACCTTCCACGGTGAACATCTCGTGGGCATTGATGACGAGGTAGCCGCCCGCTGCCTCCAGAAGAGACCCTGCCTGTATCGAAAGGAACGGAAGGCTGAATTCCTTGCCCTCCTCCCGAGTCGTCTCGAGTGAACCGAAGAGGTTTGCAAAGGTCGGGTGATCTTCGAAAATCAGGGGACGGTCCTGTGTATCTGTGTTATCGACGAGAATATTGACGGAGTAACGAAGGAGGAACGAGTGCAGGTCACGTGAGGTGAAATCGTCACGAGTGAACAGGTAGAGGTGGCGGGTGAGATCAAGCTCGATCTGTGAGAGGAAGAAGTGAGGCTTTCCTTCCTTCCACTTAGCCTGAAGGGGGGCGAGCAGAGGCCGGACGATGTGTATCAGTTTTTCATGTCCGAGTTCTCCGGGTTTGATCAGCGGATCCAGTTCGTTGAAGCATGCTGCTGCGAACTCTTCCATATCCTGGCTGAAGGCTCTTCCTGACCCGGGAGGGAAGGTGATCGAGACGGGAACTTTCGGGTTGTTGAAATTATGGACGTAGACGATATCTTTCAGATGCTTTCTGTCATGCATGAACTGTCTTGTCGCGAGTGTTATGGCGGTCTTCTTTCCTGTCCCGGCCTCTCCGCTGACGAAGATATTGTACCCGTCGCTGACGATGGAAAGGCCCATCTTCAACGCCTGCATCGCTCTGGGCTGTCCTATGATGCTCTGGTGCTCGGTATCGGATGTGAGGGGAGGAACTGTTTCCAGTTGTATCTCGAACGCTGCATCCTGCACCGTTATTTCTGCGATGGGAGGGGGTAAAGTTGCCATGAGGGAAATATAGGTGGTGGAACAATTGATGTCAACTCTTTATAATCGTATGCATGAAAACACATACCCTTGAACAGTATCTGAATGAGACGTTGAATGTGGAGAGTTTCAGGGCGTCGGATGCGTCGATGAACGGCCTTCAGGTGGACTCCGGAAGGGATAAGGACATTACCCGTATCGGCTATGCCGTCGATTCCTCCCTGGAGACTTTTGAGCAGGCGGCACGTCTGTCCTGCGATGCCATGATCGTTCATCATGGTCTGTTCTGGGGAAAGAGTCAGCGGATCATCGGAACGCACTACCGCCGGATAGAGACCCTTCTTTCCCATGATATCTCTCTGTTCGCTTACCATCTCCCTCTCGATGCCCATCAGCGGTTCGGCAACAACGCTGTCATGGCACGGCTTCTGGGCCTTCAACAGGTAGTGCCCTTCGGAGAATACCACGGGGTGAACATCGGAGTGATGGGAGAGCATCCTGAGGGACTGACACTTGATCAGGTCTGTGAACTCCTCGGCTTTCGTCCTGAAACGGGACTTCACATCCTTCCTTTCGGAAAGGATCGGGTCAATACCGTAGCGATCATCTCCGGAGGAGCCCCTTCGGAGGTCGAACAGGCGGTCCGTCTCGGTGCGGATCTGTACGTCACAGGAGAGACCAGCCATACGATGTACGGTTTCTGCAAAGAGGAAGGGATTAACATGATAAGCGGGGGGCACTACCAGAGTGAGGTCTTCGGAGTGAGCGCCCTTGCAGCGCATCTGAGTGAGACCTTCTCTCTGACCTGTACCTTCATCGATGTCCCGACCGGATTATAGGGGGGAGTATGAACAGGAAGCGCATATCAGATCTGGTTCCGTTCTCCCTCACACTCCTTGTCATACTCCTGGACCAACTGAGCAAGTGGTGGATAGTGTATCATGTCCGAACAGGCAGTATCCATGCTTCGTTTCTCTCTGATTTCGTGTGGATCGTGCACGTGAGAAACAATGCAGTGGGATTCTCTCTGGGAAGCGGTCTGTCAGATACGCTCAGGACGATCCTTTTCATCATTCTCCCACTGTTCCTCCTGTCCGCTCTCATTCTCTACATCGTACGTTCACGACAGATGAGTCTCTTACAGCGATGGACCCTGAGCGGTATCATCGGAGGCGGCCTGGGAAACCTGGGAGACCGTATCTTCCGAGAAGAATGGGTTGTTGATTTCATCAGTGTCAGAGTGTATGGATTCCTCGGCTTTGAGCGGTGGCCTACCTTCAATGTTGCTGATGCATCTATCGTAGTATGTGCTATACTTCTCATGATATCTCTTCTCTTCGATATGAGAGGGGAGAGGAAGGAGAACGCTGATGAACAAAAAAGTTAATACAATACTCTTCATTCTTGGAGCAACGATTCTCAACCTGGTGTTTATGCTGCTGCTTTTTTTCATTCTTTTTGCACTGCTGGTGCGATTCGTCAGTCAGGACAGCTCAGTCTTCCCTCTGCTTCTCGCTCTTCTGTTCATCCTCAGTATCGGAGGGTCGTTCTTCCTGTATACGTTTGCCATGAAAAAACTTTCGGCCCGGATCAGGCTTGAAGACTACCTCTCTCCTCTGTTCGGAAGAAAACAGGGAAGGGGAGACAGGAGATGAAAGGGGTTCCTTCTGAAATGTTCGATACCTTGGAAAACCTCTCCTGGTTTCCGTTTTCCGATGAACCGATTATTCAGTCCCATCCTCTGCAGCTGAGGATCTCTAATCCCTGTGTGCTGCTGCCGGAAGAATCTCCCGATGAATCATGGCACCTGTTCGCTCACTCGATCCTCGGAATCCATCACTACACATCTGACAGCGGGATAAGCTGGGCTCATCAGAAGCTTCTGGTTCCCGGTGGACGCTATCCGAGCATTCTGGAGGAGGATGGAAACTACCATCTCATCTACGAGCAGCGGGGGCGTCTGTTTCCCCTGCTGGGTAAGAACAGCAGCCTGAGGATAGACGATATTCATCATGAGAGTCATATTGAGCTCAGGATTTCTACCGACCTGTCTATCTGGAGCAGACCGCGTCACCTGATCAGCGGAAACGATATCGAACAGGCCTCACATATGAGAAAACGCCCGCTCCTGTCGCATCCTCAGCTGGTATATACCGATCACGGCTACCGGCTCTACATGGGCGCCTCAGCTATCGCGGAGGATAGTCGGGTTGCCCGGTACATCGTGAGTGCCTCAGCCCCTCAGATACTCGGTCCCTACCATCAGGAAGGCAAGTCAGCTCTGATAGAAGCCTCAGGCAATGAATACTACCGTTCGCTTGGTGCGGGGCAGCTCATGGTCTACGGTCAGAAGGGTTCGTACAAAGCCCTTGAGACAGCATGCTTCTATGATGAGGAGAGAAATACCACTACATCGTCGATCATCGTGCTTACCAGTACCGATGGTCTTTCGTTCCCGTATGATGACAATCAGCCGATTCTTGTTACCAGTGAAAGAGGGTGGGCATCAGGGAATATCCGCACCTCAGTGTTGAAGTACAAGGCTGATGAGAAGTGCTGGTACTGTTTCTTCTCCGCTTCCGCAAAGAGCGGCCCGTTCCCCCAGCGGGAGTCGATCGGACTTTTGATAGGGAAGACTCCCCACCCGAGAAAGATGGAAGATGTTACGGATGCGGTGTACGTGAGATCCTGAGAGGACTCATTCATTATTCACGCCGGCTGCAATATATCCTTTGTTCTTTCGTTTCAGATGCACCTGTTCTCGTCTGGTCTGACTGATCAGATCCCTCATCTTTATCAGTGAGATGTTCTCCAGGGTCCTTCCCGATATGAACTGTCTGAGGGCTGAGTAGACCTCATCCGTTCCTTCTCCCTTCACAAAGATGAATGAGCCATGAAGGCCGTGAGGGATTTCAAGGTAGGTCACGGGAGTATCTGCTGACCTGAGGCTTTCGCTGTACAGTTTTGCATCATCAAGAAGGGGATCATACTCTGCCCCGATGATGAGAGCGGGGGGAAGCCGCGAGTGGTCTTTCGAGAGGAGGGGGGAGAACGATGGGTTGAGAGTGTCTTTCGGTTCGCTCTGATAGCTCTGTATGAAGAATTGCATCATCTTCATCGTGAGGGTCGGACTGTCTTTGTGCTGTTGATAGCTCGCAGTTCTCATCCTCCCGTCGGTGACGGGGTAGATGAGAGCCTGCCCTGCTATAGCAGGGCCCTTTCTGTCCCTTGACATGCGGCAGACCACCGCTGCGAGGTTTCCTCCCGCACTGTCTCCCATGACGAAGATTCTTTCAGGGTCGACTTTCCAGTAGCGTGCACCCTGAGATGCCCATAGCAGCGCTGCATAGCAGTCTTCTGCCGCTGTGGGAAAGGTATGGGTCGGTGCGAGACGGTAGTCGACAGCGAGGACCGCGGCATTGGTCAAGGACGCGATCCGGTTGCACACGCGTGTGTAGACATCCATATTCCCCAGCACCCAACCTCCTCCATGATAGAAGATGATGAGTGGTCTCATTGATGAGATACGGGGTGTAACGGAGGATCTGGGAACGAAGAAATACCCGGTAAGGGCACCGCCTTCCACCGGGATGATGAACGTGTTGTGTTCGATGTTCCTGTTCATCTTGCCAAGCAGAGCCTGTGTTCTTCGGGTGTTCGGTATGCTTCGCTTGTTTAGTTCATGGATCTGGGTCTCACTGAGTTCAGTGATATCTTCATTTCCAAGAACCTTGTCAGCCAACGTGAGAACCCGCTGCATGTTACGTGATATCCTGTATCTGTTCTCTTCTTCCTGACCGTGTTTCATGTTTTCCTCTATACCGCGAAGGATTCAAGCAGGGATTTCTTCATCACATCAAGCGGTGCTTCAATTCCTGTCCACGCAGTGTATATGATTGCTCCCTGATGTGCCAGCATTCCTAAACCGTCTAGCGTATCGTATCCTGCCGTACGAGCCTCTTCAAGAAAACGTGTGTCTACCGGGTTGAACACCACATCACAGGCGATCGAGCCTGCGTGATCTCCGCCGGAGAAGCTTACAGGAATCATGCCGCTCTCGTCGAACAGTCCGACACTGGTGGCCTGGACGATGATGTCGTACGAGTCATCTATCACATACTGAGTCCCGAGAGGTTGAGCGAGGAGCTGTGTCGAAACCTCACCTTCCAAATCTCTGACTATCTGTTCAGCCTTCCTGAGTTCCCGGTTGACGATATCAATCGAGGCAGCTCCATCGAGTGCGAGTTCGCAGATGATAGACCGTGCAGCTCCTCCGCTGCCGAACACGAGAACCCGCTTTCCCTTCACCGAGGTCTTCTCGCGAACCGCCTGCAGGAAACCTTTCCCGTCAGTGTTCTCACCTACGTATTCACTGCCTTCCCTGAAGACGCAGTTGATCGCTCCGATGAGCTGTGCTGACGGGCTCAGACGGTCAACGTAACCGGTGGCTTCGACCTTATAGGGGCTCGTGATGTTCCAGCCGTTGAAACCGAGGGCCTTGAGACCGTCCATGGTTCCAGCGAACCGTTCAGGAGGGATATCGAAGGTGAGATAGCGGTGGGGGAGGGAATGATGATGAAACGCCTGCTCTATCATGTACTGGGTGGGATTCCCTGTCACCGGGGTTCCGATACATGCATGCAGAAGACCCATCGGTCCCTTCATCAGTGCATCAAGATCCTCTTTTTCATATATCATCCATCTACTCCGGCAGCTACTATTTCCTTATAGGCCATTCCATTGTAGCCTACAATACTGAGGATGTCACCGGTAAACTTTCTTCTGGCAGAGTATCGCGTACCGGGACAGATACGAACACCGGGTTTCCCTGTACCGACAGAGAAAGGGGATTCTCCAGGGCAATATTGGACAGACTCATGTGTGTCATATCAATCAGAAAGGTATCAAGAGGCCATTGAAGTGCGCTGCAGGTCACCAGAGAGGTTCCCCCTACCATACCGGGGAGTATGCTCACCGTGCTGTCCGGTACGATCCTCAGCTGCTGTTTTTGGTCGACACGGATCATGTCCTCACGTGCTGTCAGCCACCTCGCAGGGATTCCGTACCGGGTGAAAAGGGAGAAGAGGTGAAGAAGATGGTCGAATCGTCCCTCTCCGCCGCCGATAAGGATATAATCACGGATACCTGTTTCCTCGAGATGCCTGAGAAGGGCTTCGGTATCGCTGATATCCTTCTCACACGGCAGCCTCACATGGTTCACGGAAGACAGGAGGGAAGCATCCTCCAGGGAGTCAAAATCACCGATTGCGTATTCGACTGTGAGATTAAACCGTCTGGCAGTATCGAGACCACTGTCGGCGGCGCAGATATACGAAGCTGAACCGGTCAGGATGTCAGGAGGCAGGATATCAGGTCCGTTCCCTCCGGTGAACACAAGGGCATGAGTCTTCATAGGCAAGAGAGTACCACACAGGACCTTCAAAGGACAATAAAAACGGACCGCCAGAGAAGGTCATTCCCCATCGGTCCGTCGTTTCTACTGTGATATCTCACTCAGAATCTGATCTTCGCCGTGACACCGATCAGGCTCTGGTCACGCACAGCATCGGCAATCTCATCAATACTCGAGTGCGCAAGGGTGTCGAAGAAGTCAGCCACATCATCAACCAGGAAGTTTGACTCAAGGCCGAAGGATAGCCAGTCAAGTGCGATAAAGTCGACACCGAAGCGTACGTTGTAGGCAAAGGGTTCGCTGTCGATATCCGAGTCATACCGGTCCTCATAGCCCCGGTAGGTGGGACCGATACCGAGATACGGTTCCAGAGGATCGAGAGGGAGGCGGAAGACCGCATCCAGGATATAGACCATTTCCCGATACTGGTGCCAGTTGCTCTCCTGTATGATTATCGAGTCGACAGAGACTCCAAGGTTGTCATTGAAGAAGTATTCGAGTCTGACTCCCGGGATGTATTGTTCGGTTTCTCCGGCTTCCAGATCATAAAAATCATAATAGTTAACTGATCCTACAGCAAGAGTATGTGAGGCAGCCAGACTCCCCGCTGAAAGTATCACGATTCCAATAATGAGTATCACACGTGTTCTTCTCGTCATTTCTTTCTCCTTCGGCACATCCATGTAGGTGCTTACATACACTCAAACATCTCAACGGGAAAAAAGTTTCATGTCAACCCGGTAAGAATACGACATGCCAGAATCTTACACATAATCCAAAAAACAACAGGCCTGCTGAAAGCAGGCCTGCAGGGTGTGTCGGTCAGGGTCTCTAGAATTTTATCTTGGCAGAGATACCGATAAGACTGTCATCTTTTATCATTTCAACTATCTCGTCAGAACTCATTTCAGCCACCTGCTCAAAGAACTGCTGAACATCATCTTTAAACAGATTCGCTTCTATACCGACAGATAGCCAATCAAGGATATTGAAATCAACTCCTGCTCGAATATTCGATGCAACAGAATCTTCGTCCGTTTCTGCTTCATCGCCCTGAATGACACCTAGATATCCCGGACCAATTGCTACGTAAGGCTCTACGAGTCCGAGAGGAATTCTAAACACAACATCTACAAGATACAGCATTAGATACGTTTCGGTGTCTGGATTTGAATCAAGAACCATTGCATCTGCCGATACTCCGAGGTAATCACTGAAAAAGAACTCTCCTCTGAGGCCTGGGATATAGTCCTCAGAATCTCCTTCTTCCAGATCATAAAAATCGTAATAGTTGACTAAACCTACACCAAATGTGCTTGCAGCATACAGACCTCCTGATACTGCAAAAGCTATAAGTACCAATAAGACGATTAGACTTTTCTTTTTCATATGTATTCTCCTTTATATTTGTGACACATCTTAACTCTATAAACATTCTACATCATGAAAGGTTAAAGGGAAAGATTATTTTTTTCTCATGCATAACGTAATATCCCTAGAACATGGTAAAACACAGAGTACTTAAGACATAAAGGTATTAATAGAAAATATTGTAAAAAAAGTTTAATGTGTGAGAGGTGTCGTAATTGTCTCATAATAATGTGAAAATCGTGCATATAAAAACTGCGGGCCGGTTTTTATATGAATTCCTGAATGATAGATCGCTGCAGAGTTTCTCGCCGTTCACACAAAGGGCTGAATTCAGAAAAAAGATGATACTTGACTTCCCGAATAGAGAGGCATAGCATGTAGGCAATACAGGAATAAACCCAACAACAGGAGGTGGATATATGGGAAATACGGTGAGAGCGATATTGGATCAGAAGGGAAATCAGGTTGTTACTGTTACGTGTGAAGATACACTGGCTCAGGCCATTTTGAAACTCACCCAGCATAAGATCGGTGCTGTGGTTGTCATTGACGAAGAGGGAGCCCTCAGAGGTATCCTCAGTGAAAGAGATATTGTGAAGTATATGGCGGGTAAGATGGAAGTCCCCACTTCCGTACAGGTATGCTCCATCATGACCAAGAGTGTAACCTATGTGAAACTGCATCAGAACCTTGATGAGTGTTTCCATCTGATGACGACGGGTCGGTTCAGACACCTTCCGGTGTTCGATGACGGGAAACTGCAGGGCATCATCTCGATCGGAGATGTCGTCAAGGCAGCCCTTGCAGAACGTGATTTCCAGATAGGACAGCTGGAGTACTACATCACCAACACCTTTTAACTGTCCGACATGTCATATTTAACAACTACCCTGCTACCGGTCCTGCCGGTAGTTTTATTGTTCGCTCTCGGCTTCTCTTTACAGAAAATCTCCTTCTTCTCTGATAAGGGCGTTGAGGCTGTGCGCACTCTGGTGTCTGACATCGCTCTGCCGGCGCTTCTGTTCACGGCCTTCCTCTCTGTCGATCTGAACCTTACCTATCTTATTCTGGTGGCCGGAGTGTTCGTCTCCTGTTTCCTGATGGTGCTGTCGGGGCGGTTCATCGGACGACTGATCGGCATACGTTCTCCCTACTTTGCCTTTCTCATGGGCGGTTTCGAGATGGGAATGCTCGGATACGCCTTGTTCCTTTCTCTGTATGGACAGACCCATCTGGGAAAGTTCGCTCTGGTTGATCTGGGACAGGTGACGTTCGTATTCTTTGTCCTGATGGCGATGCTCACCAAAGAACGGAGCGGCGTTCAGAAGTTCAGCGAACTGATACGGAGATTCCTCACCTCGCCGGTTATCATCTCGATCCTTTCGGGCATCGTACTGTCGTTCATAGCGCCCCATGTGGAAGCAGGTCCGTTCTTCAGGATGCTTGGATCTTTCATAGATACTGTTGCCTCTCTCACCGTACCCCTCATCGCAATCATTATCGGCTACACGCTGAAGGTCGACCGGGGCAACCTGTCTCTTGCACTGAAGACCATAGCAGTGAGGAAGGTGCTGAGCATCATCTTCTTCGTGATCCTTAACGTGGTGGTTGTCCGCTCTCTTCTGGATATGGATTCCGCCTATACTCGGGCACTCATGGTGGAGTTCCTGCTCCCTGCTCCCTTCGTCATCCCGATCTTTATGAAGCAGGACGACAGGGCCAACATGGATTATGTTTCTGCGACACTCTCCCTCGACACTCTTATATCCATTTTCCTTATTATCTTTGCTTCTGTGATTCTTGCATAATCTCTTTGAACCCTCTTTCTTCTATGCTATAATCCTTTCTCAGCTCAGTACTGACCAAGGAAAGTAGGATGGATAGAGATGAGATTATGAGGTTAGCCGCCGCAGAGGCCGGCAGGACCATGAGAAATAATATCGGAGGGCCGTTCGGTGCGGCCATCGTCAAGGATGGTGAGATCATTGCTGTTGCAAGCAATACCGTTCTCAGAGACCATGACCCCTCGGCCCATGCCGAGGTTAACGCTATCAGAAGGGCGGGGATGGCGCTGGGTACCCATGATCTTTCAGGGTGTGAACTCTACGCGACGGGCTATCCATGTCCCATGTGCCTGTCAGCGATCATCTGGGCGAATATAGACACCGTCTTCTACGGATGTGACCCGGAGGAGGCAGATGCGATCGGCTTTCGGGATGATCAGATCTACCGATATCTCGAGAGTCAGCGCAGCGACAAAACGCTCCTGCGTCTGTCTCAGGTAGGGCACGAAACCTGTTCCTCTCTGTACCGGGAGTATGCTTCACAGAACAAGGTCACTTACTGATACGAGATGCCGGGTCCTGAGATCAGGCTCTTCCCACCTGATAGTGAACTGACGGTGATGTAGGTCCCGATACGTTCCTTGAGACCATGAACGTGAGATATCAGGCCGATGACCTTCCCCTCCCGGGGAAGCGTCGAGAGGGTCTGCAGGGCTGTTTCCAGAGACTGCTCATCAAGTGTTCCGAACCCCTCGTCGAGGAAGAGTGAGTCCACTCTCACGTTTCGTGAGGCCATACGGGAGAGGCCGAGGGCAAGTGAGAGGGATATGATAAAGGACTCTCCCCCTGAGACATTCTTCACCGAGCGGACTTCAGAACCCTGATAGGCGTCCATCACATTAACTTCAAGAGGCAGCTCCTCATCCCGCAGAAGAAGGTAGCGGTCACTCATCTTCATCAGCTGTTCATTCGCGTAGCCGATCATGATCTCGAAGGTGAGCCCCTGTGCGAAGGTTCTGAACTTCCTGCCGTCAGCACTTCCTATCAGCTCGGAGAGAAGGGACCACCGGGAAACCACGTGCTCCTGTCCTCTGATCTCCCGTTCTTTTCCCTTCATGCCCTCACGTGCATCACTGTCGCTCTTGAGCGCTGCATGGCAGGTTATCTGTTCCTCCTTGATCTGTGCCGCAGCTTCATCCAGCGCTGTCATCCGATCGGAAAGCTCCTGCGTACTCTCACTCGTGAGGTCCTTTTCCTGTTCCCGGTTCAGTTTCTTCTCTGTCTCTTCTCTGATAGCGGTATTGCGCTCCCGTGCCTGTGTCAGCTCCTGTTCGCGTTCTGCGAGAGCCGTGAGCTGTTCGGGGGGTATGGATGCTGCGAGGAAGTCCTCTGCATCGATGAATCCCTTGTGTGTGAGAGCAGCGGTAAAAGCAGTGTGTGCCTCTTCGTGCCGGGCAGTCGTATCGATGATTGTCTGTGCGAGGAGGTCCCGCTCGGTCTGTGTCGCACGTAGCGCCTCCTTTCCACTTTGAAGCGCCTGTGTGGTGCCCTGTGCCGAATTCTTGAGCTCTATCTCCCGGTTGGTGAGAATCTCAAGCTCTGTGTCTGGGTCTTTGGTTCCGTACAGTGTCTGTCGTGCGTGAATGAGTTCTTTGACTGTGCTGACCTGTTCACGAATTAAACGTGCAAGGTCCCGATTCTCTTTCTTCCTTTCATCACGACTTTCAATCAGGTGTGCAATCTCACCGTCAATGCGGGTTATATCATTCGCACGTGTCGCAAGCTCCTGAGACGTCTCTTTCCACTGCGAGAACCGCAGTTCAAGGGAGGCGATGAGCTGATCCTCTGATTCATAGAGGACGCCGTAGGGTGAGACAAGAAGCGACAGTGCTTTCTGCTCAGAGGTTCTTTCTTCTCTGTTCTGTTCCTTTTTTGATTCCACCTCCAGGTAGTGAGCACGATGTGAATCGAGAGAGTTCAGAACAACGGCATGCTGCTGACTCCCGGCTGCGAACGTCTCCCTGAGTTCCCGAATGGTGTTCTGTTGCGTTTCTATTGCTTCCTGCAGGGCCTCTCCCTGAGCAATGAGCGTATCCAGCTCTTCGATCTTCAGGTCGGTTTCGCTTATCTGCGGAATGTTTCCCGAGGCATACGGATGGGTGAGGGCACCGCACAGAGGACAGGCTTCTCCATCGGTGAGCTGCTGTCGATAGGATTCCAGGTCCACGATCCTCTGCTGGTAGGCGCGGGTGGTAAGAAGATGTTCCTTCTCTTTCACTACCTCCCTGAGCAGTCGACCTCCAAGGAGTGCAGACAATGCTTCCTGAGAGGCTTTGATACCGCTGTTCCTGTTCTGTATTTCTGCTTCAACCTCATCCAGGGTCTCCTTGAGGGTTTTTTCCTCTCGCGAGAGATCATCTATCTTTGATGTGATCGATGCACTGGTGTTGAGAAGCTCACTCTCTTCCTTACCTAATCGTTCCAGGGTCCTGATACGGCTTCTGATTTCCTCCATGTCCTGTTCGAGCTTGCCATCGGCAGTATGCAGGGTTAGATAATCTTCAACCTCAGATAGCCGGTTATGGCAGGTTTTTCGTTCTTCCTCAGCGGTTCTGAGCTTCATACAGGTATTCTGCAGTGATACCTGCATCGTTCTGAGCCGCTCGCGGTTCTGTATGAGGAGTGGTCTCTTGTCACTGATTGACTGATCATAGGCATACACATCCCTGACAATCTTCCGTTCCGCTTCAAGAGCTATGCCTGCCTGGATGACGCGTCCCTGTTCTTCTTTGAGTGTGTGTGTGAGCTCTTCAGTCGTCTGTTCTAGATTCACGGCCTTCCGGACAGCCTCCGAGTGCTTCTCCTGCACCTCCCCGAGCTGTCTGTGCAGTGATGACGAAGTGGTGTGGAGATGCTGTATCTCCTGCGCAAGACGTGCCCGGGTGAGTCGCATCCGCTCAGAGGAAAAGGCTTCACGCTCCGTATCCAGTCTGACCGTTTCCTTCTGAAGGTCTTCCAGTTCCCGGTAGAGTTCTGTGATGCCATTCTGCCATTGGAGAAGAGCGTTGATCTGTTTTCGGGCATCCTCATGGTTCTGCATGGTGTCGTTCAGCCCAGAGATCCTGTTTCTGAGCTGCAGAACCTCCTCATCAGACAGGAGAGTATAGCGGCTCGCTTCGCCTCGAAGCTGCTGAAGTCTGTCTTCTTCCTGCTTCTTCCGCTCGAAGACCCTTCGCCCGATAGTTGAGTAGATCTCAGTGCCGGTGATCTGTTCGAGAATTTTCGACTTTTCTTCACTGTCTGCCTTGAGGAAGGTATCGAACGATCCCTGAGCAAGGAGCATACTTCGGGTGAACTGGGTGAAATCCATCCCGGTTTTTTCGATGATGACATCCTTCACTTTCGACTTCTTCGTCTCTATGATCGTTCCGCTTGTGTAGTCACTGATTTCATGGGCTGCCTCGGCCAGGTTCCCGTCAGGTTTTTTCCTTGCCCTGTGCTGATACCAGGTGCACCGGTAGGTTCCCTTCGAACAGGAGAATACGATCTCCGCCATGCATTCTCCCGTCCCCCGGCTCATGATCTCATTGCCGCTCTTTGTGATTCTGCCCAGGCGGACTGTCTGGCCGAACAGGGCAAGGGTGATGGCATCAAGGATCGTCGTCTTCCCTCCTCCTGTCGGACCGGTAAGGGCGAAGATGCCGTTTGATTCATACTCCGGGTGCTGAAGATCTATCGTCCACTTCCCGTAGAGGCTGTTGAGGTTCATTCCTGTGATCTGAAGGATCTTCATCTGCTACTCCCTGTTCACATCGTCACTCTGAAGTGAGTGGAGGATTTCACGATACATGTCGGTGAGGATCGATCTCTGGTCGTCTTCGATCTTCTGATCTGTAAGCAGACGGTCGAAGACCTGATACTCGTCGATATCATCGAGGGTTTCGTCAGTGAAGGCCCCCCTGAGGATTGTGTTGCGCATCATCGTGTTCTTCAGGGAGAGAATCTCCACTTCGGAACCCTGTACCATCGCCTCGAAGTCCTCTCGCCGAAGAGACGACGGCCGGCTTGAGGTGTTCTCAATTTCAAGATATACCGCCTTTTTCTCCTGAAGGAGCTGTTCGATCCTGATAGGAATACTCTCCTCATCACCCGTGATACGGGCAAGAGGGTGGAAGACGGGTATGGAGATTTCCCGGACGTGTTTCTCTTTATCATCGATCTCGAGGAGGATGACAGACTTTTTCGCATTCGCTTCGCTGAAGCCCATCGCCAGCGGTGCCCCGCTGTATCGCATGAACTCGTTTCCTGCGACATTCTGAGGTGCATGAAGGTGTCCGAAGGCATAGTAGTCGAAGCCGGAGGGGAGAAAGGATGCAGGAACGTGTGCAAGGGAGCCCACATAGAGGTCACGGACCCCGTCATCGTCACGGACCGCACCCCCGGCACAGAACAGATGGCCCATGGCGATGAGGGGGACAGTCTCGGGCAGTGAGCGGTTGATTCGGGAACAGATGCTGTAGGCTTTTTCGTAATGCTCTCTGATTCCCCGTATCAGTTTCTCCTGCTTGTCGGAGAGAGTCTCCCCATCCTCTGCACGTCTGATATCACGGTCATGCAGGAACGGTACTGCCGCCACGAGGGCTTTCACATTTCCTTCCGTATCATGCAGGGGGATAATCTCCTCCTCGATACTCTCTGGAACAGAGGCGATGACGTGTATGTTGAGTGCTTTCAACAGAGCTTTCGGTGCATCCAGGAAGGTGGGTGAGTCATGGTTACCCGCAGTGATGATGATATCGGAGCAGCAGGTATTGGAGGCTTTCTGCAGGAAGCCGTAATAAAGCTCCTGTGCTCTGTTCGACGCGAGACTCGTATCGAACACATCTCCGGCAATAAGAAGGGTGTCTATCTGTTCGGAGGTGATGGTGTCAAGGAGCCAGGAGAGAAAGCGTTCAGCTTCCTCATACCGCCGTTTCGTGTAGAGTGTGGCCCCGAGGTGCCAGTCCGATGTATGCAGTACCTTCATCTATCAATCTCCCCCTCGTTTTGCACTGTATACATGCTACTGTACATCACACAGAATCCCAAGGTGAATTCTCATAAAAGTACTGTTGTTATCCCATCGTGAAGACCCCTGCTGTCAGGAATATCGAATCGCAATCGGAACAGGCAATTCGAGCTCGACTCATGGGTCTTCTTCGGTCGTTTCAGGTGACGGGTTCTGACCTGTTTCTGTGTAATTCAGTTTCGGCCATTTTAACACTTCCTAAGGTATAGATATTTTTGTAGAAAGGTCTTTCTACAACGGCGGCCTTCTTAACGATTTTACCAGACAGATGCCGTTTTCTAATAGTTTTGGCAGCCGAATACCAGTTTCGTCAGCCAGATGTCAATTTCTCAATGTGTGTTACTCGTTTGTAATTGTTTTACCAAAAAATAGTTGATTTTTAATTGTTTTGTTGACAAATAGCCTGAATATAACTAAATTACCAATAGCATAATTGTTTTACGAGGGGATTGCATGGATATAAACGTTTTGGCATCTCGTCCGGCAGGCTACGCGTATCTGCTTGATATGATGGGGCTGACAGGCATGCCCCATTGGCATACCTCGTTTGTGTCATCATCAGGAACTCTTAGATCGAAGGTTCAGGATGGAACAAGAGAAGACATCTACCCTATACGGTACTGGCCCGGGGAAAGGGTCGGAGACCATCTTGAATTCGTGCTGAAATATGACGGGGTCAATCTGGGCTTACTGGCTCGAATCTTCGAAAAGGTTTCTCAGGATGAGCTCACCGAGTTCATCAAATCCAAACCTACCGGGAAGTATGCTCGGAGAATCTGGTTCTTTTATGAGTTTCTGACCGGCAAACAATTGCCTGTCGATGACCTGACTTCCGGCAATTATGTTGATGCATTGGAAGCCAAAGATTATTACACCGTTCTGAACGGTGAGAAATCTTCACGTCACCGTATTGTAAACAACCTTCTTGGTCCCAAATCGTTTTGCCCAGTCGTAAGAAGAACTGAAAAGCTTGCATTGCTGGATTCGTCCGACCTGCGCAAAAGGTGTGAGGATATTGTCACCGCATATCCACCGGAACTGTTTCGACGGGCACTGAGCTACCTCTACAACAAAGAAACAAAGTCCTCCTTTGCAATTGAGCACATCAAGCTCAATGCTTCCCGAACTGAAAAATTTATCACATCACTGGAGCTTGCCGAAAAGGAAGACTTCTGTGAAAAGGGGAGGCTGATAGAGCTTCAGAATCGTATTGTTGATCCACGTTTCAAAGAAAGTGACTATCGGGTGAGCCAGAATTATGTCGGTCAGACGGTTGCCTACCAAAAGGAGATCATACATTTCATCTGTCCAAAACCTGATGATCTGCAAAGCCTCATGGAGGGATTGATCGACTCCCATAAGCGGATGAAAGCAGGAAAGGTATCCCCGGTTATTCATGCGGCGACCATCGCCTATGGCTTTGTGTTCCTGCATCCGTTTGAAGATGGAAACGGACGAATTCATCGGTTTCTGATACATAACATTCTGTCGCTGCAGAACCTGGTACCACGCGGACTCATGTTTCCGGTTTCAGCTGTTATGCTTAAAAATCCGGCGGACTATGAGGCATCGCTGGAAGCGTTCTCCAGACCCTTGTTACAACTCATCGATTATCGGCTGGATGAAATGGGGCAAATGACCGTCGAAAGTGCAACTGCATGCTGGTATCAGTATATGGATATGACAGCTCAGTCAGAAGCCTTGTACGAGTTTGTAACCAAAACGATCGAAGAAGAACTCATTGAAGAGCTCAGCTTTCTGGCCAATTATGACAATACCAAGAAGGTAATACAGGACATCATTGATATGCCTGACCGCTTGATCGACTTGTTTATCCAGTTTTGCCTGCAGAATAACGGAAGCCTTTCTGCAAGGAAGAGATCTGCTCACTTTGACTTCCTGACCGATGAAGAATTGTCGGTCATGGAACAGGCAGTGAAAAACGGCTATAACCGCCCCGATTAATCAACCGCCTGTATGGTGAAGCGCTTGGTTCCGTAACGTTTTTTGCTGATGACAACATCGGATTCAGCCTCGCGGAAGACTTCAAGGTCGTTGACAAACTGCCTCGATGAATCCATTTCAAAGCGCAGGCCGAAATCTCTGGCCCTGCGTTTGAGTGCCACGAACAATACCCGGGACAATACTTCCCTGAGACAGCCTATTGGCCACGGTGCGTTGATTTCACTGGCTCCCATACGACTGCCCCTCACCGAGAGTGTCGAAACTGTTCCAGTGGGAATGCTGTAATAATCCTGTAGTATGAACAATGGACATTCATCGCAAAACCCACATGGCAGACGCAAAGGCATGTGGGTATGGTCAAAGGGTTACAGGTGTGGTTTTCTACGTAACAGCAGCTGAGGGTATTGTCTGATCTCGTGTGGCTTGATATACGGGGAGGTGGGTTCTACTCTGTCCCTTGATGAAACATCGCCGTCACGATGCGTTGGCGAAAGGAGCGGGTCGTATGTGCGTCTTGAGATGCATATGATCCTGAAAGAAAGAGGCTGCCTGATACCCAGACAGCCTCTTTGAGTGGAGGTAAGGGGAATCGAACCCCTGACCTATAGATTGCGAACCTATCGCTCTAGCCAACTGAGCTACACCCCCAGTGAATACTGATACGCTACAATGGAGAACCGTGTTAGTCAAGTGGAAAGTGAGTATTTGCTGAGCAGGTCAGATTGAAATCTTCACGTTCAAGAGGCCTGCTGAAATAGAATCCCTGTGCGTTCGGTATGGTGTGCATAGACCGGACTGCATCCGCCTGTTCCCAGGTCTCCAGTCCTTCGAGGATGATTTCATACCCGATTTCCTGAAGGAAGGTCATCATGCTGTTGAGAACCTTTAAGTCTGGCTCGTTGCCGGGTTCCCTCCACAACAGAGACTTGTCTATTTTTATGAACCTGAATGGAAGGTTGAGCAGATGGGCGAAGTTTGAGTACCCCATGCCAAAATCATCGAGATTGAAATGGATCCCGTATGTCTGGAACAGGTTCATCGTCTTCTTGATCTCATTGTAGGGGAGCGCAGAGAAGGTATGTTCTGTGATTTCGAAGAAGATCTTGCCGAATGGAACTGAATTGCTCTGGATACGACTCAGAAGCTCTCGGACGAAATCTCTGTTCGAGAAATGACTTGCCGAGAAATTGATCGCGATCGCGGGGGCTTCCTTTCCCTCCCGCATCAGTTCCCGGTATGTCTCGATGATTGTCTCGACCACGAAGAGTGTGAGCTTGTCAATGAGACCGATCTCCTCGGCTATGGGAATGAACACCTGGGGGCTGATTTCTCCCAGCTGCGGGTCATCCATCCTCAGCAGGGCTTCGTACATGATGGGTGTGCCGCCTGAGAGTTCGACAATCGGCTGATAGACAACCCGGAGAGCTCCGTTACTGAGGCTTCGGTACAGGGAGCTGACGATGGTGCTGCGTTCCTTGATTTTTCTGAGCAGCTGCTCATCGAATACGAGGTGCTTTCCCTTGTGCTTCGTCTTTGCGATGCGTATGGCATAATCGAGGACTACGAGGGGATTTTCATGTTCTCCCTGTGTGCACGGGAAAGAGATCTCGAGGAAGGTTGCGTGAAGTGTGGCAGCGATGCCCTCCACTTCCCACACGGAACTGAACCGTTCCACCACCTGCAGGGCTATCTTGTGAATGGTTGTGTCAGGCACGGTCAGGGCGAGTTCATCGCCCGAGTACCGGTAGCTCTGGGCTTCGGGGAAGGTCAGTTTCAGGTAGTTGCTGAGAGCAACCAGAATGGCATCACCTTTTCTCAGGGAGAACGTGTCGTTGATGGTTTTGAACTCATCAAGGCTTATGATCAGTACTGAAATCGGTTTTCTCCTGCGCACAGTCCGTGTGATGGTTCCCTGGAAGAAGATTCTGTTCGGAAGGTGTGTCAATGTATCCAGTGAGGATTTTCGTGTCTGGAGATTGAGATAGACGCTGAGCAGTGCGATGGCAAGGGCATTACCGGCGAAGAAGATATCGGGAAACAACACCTGAAGCGCCATGATGGGAATAATGATCGGGGGAAGCCAGGTATAGAGGTGCCGGGTGAGTCTGTCGGAGTAGGTTCTCTCTGCGACGATGTAGAAGATCACTGAACCGATCTGAGCGGTTGACAGGATATAGGGGATGAACTGAAGCCGGTTCCGCACCAGGATTCCTCCCTCACTGATGGAGAAGACCCAACCGGTACTGATGTTCAGGAGGATGGCAAGGGCGTACAGCAGGTACAGTACCGCAATGACAGAGGTGACTGTGTTCTGTCTGCGGATATGCTCCTTCGGTGAAGACTCTGCCACGAACAGGATGACGTACCCTAGCAGAAGGTTCAGAGCCATGGGATAGATCAGGTAGAGAACCGTGTAACCCAGACTGTAAAACCAGGGTGGCAGAGTGAGGGCCAGCTGGAACAGGATATCGATGACAACATTGAAGAGCATGACAATCAGAGAGACCACGAGAGTATAGTGAAAGACCCGATCTTTCGTACTCATGGGGATCCTGGTGGCGCTGCTGCTCAGAAGTAAAACAAGTACTACCAGGAACGCTGCCGTTTCTGGAGTGGTGTGCCAGATTATCATGGGAAAACCATCCTGTTGTAGCTATTGTACTCTCCAATTCACGGATTAGCAATCACGTAAATAAGAAAATATTACATATTTGTATTCATTCTAAAAAAACTTCTCCCGCCCCCTTGTAGACGATGTCGACGAGGTCTCTGATATCTTCTATGTCCGTGCTGCTGAAAGCGAGACGCAGATACGTTCCCTTGATACTGATCGTCCCGACTCCATAGGTCTCCAGAAGGTGCATCCTCAGCTGTTCAGCATCACCCTTGCAGGTGAATGACATGAAATACCCCGAGTTGAACGGAAGAGGGATCAGATTGTCATCACCTTCGTGTGAGGTGAGAGCTTCCTTCATGACGACATAGCGATCCTTGATTATGGCAATTCCTTTTGCTTTCTCCTCATGGTAGGAGGGGCTTTTCATAGCTTTGAGGAGAAGCGATTGTGCGGGCTTGCTGCAGGAGCTGACATTCCCTCTGATCGCACCCATCGTTTTCTTCACGAGAGCTTCATAGTGCTCTTCGGTGAGTCCTGCACTGTTGTACGTGAGGAAACCGACGCGGAAGCCCCATACCATCTCCTCCTTGGTCGCTGCATCTCCCTTGACGGCAAGGATATTCTCGTGTGCATCGCAGAGGAGTGCGAACAGGGACTGTCTGCACACATCCTCTTCGAAGAAGAGACCGAAATAGGCATCATCCGAGAACACCAGGAGTTTCTTCCCTGCCTCTGCCTTGGCTGTGAGCATGTCGACAAGGTCCTGTGCTTCACTGTTGGTGGGTGTGTAGCCTGTGGGGTTGTTCGGGAAGTTGAGGATGAGAGCGATCTTGGTTCCCGTGGCGGAATCGATGGCACGAGAGAGTCCTTCTACGTTGAGTTTTCCATCTGCGAAGAGAGGGAAGGAAATGTTCACGGCTCTGCGCTGCTCGTCGATGATCAGATTGTAGTTACCCCAGTAGAAGTCGGGGACAAGGATCTCATCACCTTCGTCAAGAAACAGCGAGAATGCAATGGATATCGCATGGGTGAGACCGTTGGTGACGACCGGAAGGCTGGTTTTCTTGCCCTCCATTGCGGGGTTCTTGCGAACCATTTCTTCGAGCCATACCTTTCTGAGTGCCTGTTCTCCCGCAGTCGGAGCATAGGGAAAGACCTCATTGACGGCAAGGGTTCCGTTGAATCCACTGTACACAGATGGAATGTGGAGCGCTTCGCTTCTCTCGGTCGCGATACCGATCGTTGCATTGTAGCGGGTTGCTTTCTGCTTTGCTTCAGCTGACTGGCTGATGATTCCCTTGGGGAAGTACATACGTCTGCCGTAATCACTCATCATCTCGTCGATGATCGTACCCTCGAGAAGTGTGTTCAGTTCTTTGGCGAGTGGGTTCATGAATCCCTCCTTTCGTGCTCGTTCGTTTGCGACCAATCATACAGGTTTCTCTCAGGAAAGTGAAGTTCTCAACCGCAGGAGAGACGGTTCCGGAGTGAGAGAAAATTGTGACGGTGGCAGTTGACCTTCCTGAAATGGACGTATATCGTGTCATATATGGCAGATGTCAGACAGATCTCCACAATTTTCTTTGACCTTGACGGTACGCTTCTACCCCTCGATGAGAAACAATTCATGCAGGAGTATCTCGTGCGTTTCCTTGAGAAGTGCAGAAAGGAACACATCGATCCTGTTCAGGCGCAGCAGGCGCTGATGGCGGGGGTTCACGCGATGAGAAGTGGAGATGGTGGGGGTGTGCAGAGCAACAAGGACCGTTTCTGGTCTGCCTTCTTTGCCCATCTCACCGTCGCGAAAGAGGAATCACTGATTGCCGCCTTCAACCGATTCTACCATGAAGAGTTCACTGAACTCGGCACTTTGATAGAACCCTTCCCCCTTGCTCGAAACATAGTGGACACCTTGAAGGAGAAAGGGTATACGCTTGTGCTTGCAACGTCTCCACTGTTCCCTCGGGAAGGGACTCTCGAGAGGCTGAGCTGGATAGGGCTGTCAGAGCATGACTTCGAGCTTGTCACAACCTATGAAGATTTTTCCTACACGAAACCTCATCTCGAATACTATCACCAGGTTCTTTCCCAGGTCAGGGTGGATCCGGGTGAGGTTCTGATGGTGGGAAATAATGTGGTGGAAGACGGTGCCATCAGGTCTCTCGGAGCGCAGGTCATCTTTGTCACCGATTATCTGATCAACCCTCTCGAAGAAGATATATCCTCACACCCGTGCTACACACTCGATGAGTTCTATGACATGTGCCGTCAGTTTCCCCGGCGAGAGCAGGCAGGTGGAGCAGGATGAGCGGGAATCGAAGCCTGTTCAGTGTGCCGGCGGTTGCCTATACCCTGGCTATCCTCTGTACAGTTCTATGGGGGAGTGCTTTCCCTTCTATCAAACTCGGGTATGAGCTGTTTCAGATAGACCCGTCGGACACCTGGTCGAAACTTGTCTATGCCGCAGTGCGTTTCACGCTTGCAGGTGTGCTTGTGCTTGTTGTTCGTCTCTTTGTGATACAGAGGGAACAGAGAGTCAGGATTGCATCCCTTAAGGGGGAGCAGTGGGGCAGGCTTGTATTGCTCGGGCTTCTTCAGACCACGATACACTACTATTTCTTCTATATCAGTCTTTCATTCATCACCGGAGCGAAAGGGTCGATTCTCAGCGCATCGAACGTCTTCTGGAGCGCCATCCTCGCGCACCTCTTCTTCCACAACGACAAGGTCTCTGCGGGGAAGATCCTGGGAATCATCGCAGGTTTTGCGAGTGTCATACTGGTGAACTACGATGTTGATTTCGGTTTTGAATTCAGTGTTCAGGGAGAGTTGTTCATGCTGACTGCAGCCTTCCTTGCCTCAGCATCGTTTGTCTTCGCCAAACGGCTCACAGCCATTGCCGATCCCATGCTCATCACCGGAATTCAGCTCACCTTCGGTGGATCCCTGCTTCTTCTGATCTCCTTTCTTGCAGGAGGCTCGTTTCCCGTGGGTTCCTTCAAGGCCTATCTCCTTCTTCTCTATCTTGCCTCCCTGTCGGCTGCAGCGTTCTCCATCTGGACCCAGCTGCTGAAACACAACAAGGTGAGTTCTATCGTGATCTTTCATTTCCTCGTGCCGATCGTTGGAACATTCCTTTCTGTTCTCATCCTCGGTGAAAAGGTGTTCAGAATCCAGTACCTTATCGCGCTTCCTCTTGTAGCGGGTGGGATTTTCCTTGTTAACCGGGCGAAAAGCTGAATATGTATGTGAATTTTTGTCAGGATGTAGTGTATACCCGGTAGATAGTTGTCGTACAATTTGGTATATCTATGAAACAAATAATGATACAGAATGTCGTGCTGATACGGGATGACATGGAAGGGGGAACTGTATGATGATAGGGTTTGTTATCATCGCAGCCATGGCCGCACTTGCGTTCGCTGCGATCAACTACTATGGTGTGAAGAAGAAGGACCCGGGCACTGAGCAGATGGTCCAGATCTCAGAAGCCATTCAGGAAGGTGCACGGGCATTCCTCAATCACGAGTACAAGGTGATTTTCAAGGTGTCACTCGTGATCGCGATCGTCCTTGGTGTGGTGGTATCGCTCAGCGGAGCGATTGCCTTTGTCTTCGGCGCAGTGATGAGTGCCAGTGCCGGATGGATCGGTATGAATATCGCCACACTGGCGAATGTGAGAGTATCCAACGAGGCACGCAACACGAAGTCCCTCGGAAAGACGCTCAGAGTGGCGTTCCGCGGTGGATCGGTCATGGGTCTCAGCGTCGGGGGATTCGCTCTTCTCGGCCTCGCCCTCGTCTACCTGGTCTTCGGAGTTCTTCTGAAACAGGCTGCACCCGAGAATCTCAGGTTCCATACCAACTGGCTCGGTATCAGCGACATCCCGTTCACGATGACCGTCAGCTCCTATGCCCTCGGGTGTTCCATCATCGCCATGTTCAACCGTGTCGGCGGCGGAATCTATACGAAGGCAGCAGATATGGGTGCGGACCTGGTAGGCAAGACCGAGGCAGGAATTCCCGAGGATGACCCGAGAAACCCGGCAACGATTGCCGACAACGTAGGGGACAACGTGGGTGATGTGGCAGGTCTCGGAAGTGACCTGCTGGAAAGCTATGTGGGTTCTCTCGTGTCAGCGATGATCCTTGCTGCCTATATCTATTTCTCCCAGGGAACGATAGCAGCTTCTCTTGTCTCGAAGCTCGTCTATGCTCCGCTGCTTGTTGCTGCCGGTGGAATCGTCTCTTCGATGGTTGGAATCCTCTTCCTGCTCGTGAAGAAGGTCTCAGACAATCCCCATAGGGAGCTTAATGCGGCGACCTTCATGGGTGCCGGACTTACCATCATCTTCAGCGGCATCATCACCTTCTTCCTGTTCCAGGGAGAGGATGTGGCTTCGGCGGGCTTCGCACTCGGCGCTCTTTCACCATGGGTTGCGGCTGTCCTCGGTATCGTGAGCGGGATCGTCATCGGGCAGATAGCCGAGTACTACACCAGTTATGATTACAAGCCGACCCAGAAGATTGCCTCAAGCAGTCAGGAAGGGCCTGCCCTTACCATCACCCAGGGAATGAGTGTCGGGATGATCAGTGTCATGGCTCCGGTTGTGATTCTCGGTGTTGCGATCATCGCAGCCCATGCGACAGCCGGACTGTATGGAGTGGCCATGGCAGCCATCGGTATGCTGAGTTTCGTCACCGTCACAGTCAGTGTCGACACCTACGGACCGATCGCGGACAACGCAGGCGGTATCAGCGAGATGGCACGTCTCCATCCTGAAGTGCGCGGTATCACCGATGAACTCGATGCAGTGGGAAACACCACTGCAGCGATCGGGAAGGGCTTTGCCATCGGATCGGCGACGCTCGCCGCACTCTCCCTCTTCTCTTCTTATCTCTATGCCCAGGCGGGGGAGACGGTGCAGCACGGAATCGAACTGGTGCTCAACATGGTTTCCCCTCTGGCACTAGTCGGTGGTCTTGTAGGAGCCGCTTTGCCGTATCTGTTCAGCGGCATGCTGATTGAGGCTGTAGCGAATGCGGCACGAAAGATGGTTCAGGAAGTAAGACGGCAGTTCAAGGCTGACCCCGGGATCATTCAGGGTACGAGCCTTCCCGACTACACGACCTGTATCAGTATCAGCAGCGCCGGAGCCATCTCGGAGATGAAGGTTCCTGCACTGATCTCGGTGGCCACCCCTCTTGTGACCGGATTCATATTCGGTGCTGATTTTGTTGGAGGACTGCTGATTGGTACGACGCTCTCTTCGGTGATGCTCGCCCTGTACACGGCGAATGCCGGAGGAGCATGGGATAACGGCAAGAAGTATGTCGAGCATGGACACTTCGGAGGAAAAGGATCGAACGCTCATAAGGCTGCAGTAGTCGGTGATACGGTCGGTGACCCTCTGAAGGACACTGTCGGTCCTTCGCTCGATATCCTGATCAAGATCATGGCGATCGTCTCTCTGATTGCTGTGTCGATCTTCGGCAAATTCAACCTGTTCGCACTGCTCGGGTAAATTAGGAGGAGAAATGATGTATTACTATGTAGTTTTCTACCCTATCGAGGCACTGATCGCCTCTCAGCTTGAACCGAAGGAATTCGGAATGTACATGGCGCGCGGATCAAAGAAAGGTTCAGCTGAACGCCTGATGTTCGCTGAAATCGAAGGTGACTGTTCCGAGGCTTTCGACTGGGATTTCGCCAGAAGCAAATGTGTCACTCATTCAGATGGAGAACCAAAACACTCTCTGTACCTTTCCATTTACCGCGTCATAGAACAGATTCCTCTCGAAGCATACAGGAACGTCTACCTGGTCAATCAGGACGGGACGACGCTCTCTTTGGAAGCGAAACCCTACAAAGCCTCGGCCGAGTGGAAGGGGTATGGTCTGTACAAAGAGCACTGTCCGGTCCATCCGTTCATAGCCAGTTCCCTGAAGCCGAAACAGCTTGCCGACTATATCATCAGTGATACGAGCAAGAAGATCACTGTGCCGGCGATCATTTTCACCGACATCCGCTCCATTGATCTGGAAGAGAAGGAGCATACCGGAAATATCGGCAGTATGTTCGAACGTGATCTCGACCATCTCAAAGGGTGTATCGATGATGTGAAGGGACAGAAGGGAAAGGTCACTAAGACTATAGACCGTTCCTTCGACTCCAAGTTCACCTACCAGATCATCGGAGAAGGAATCTATATCGCACGGGATACGGGTATCCTCTTCTATCCGATGCCGAACAGGGAAGAGCTTAAAGAGATAGACTACGACTGGGGAAGAAGCGCGAATATCTTCTGGTAGTCAAGAGGGCAGCTTCCGGGAGGACCTCTCCCGGAAGACTGGTCCGGAGGATGCAATGAATCCGATATTCGAACGCCGTTCGGTCCGCTCGTATCAGAAGAGAGCGGTGGAACCTGAGATCCTGAACCGCCTCTGTGAGGCGGGAATGATGGCACCCAGTGCCCACAATGCACAGCCGTGGCAGTTCCTGGTCATCACCAGCGAACAGAAGAGGCAGGCAGTTTCTCAGATGAGTGCTCATGCACGCTTCGCCGCCGACGCTCCTGCGCTGATCATCGTCCTGCTTGATGAGCGACGGATCACGGAGCGACATACGAAGTGGCAGCAGGATCTTGCTGCAGCCACTCAAAATATCCTGCTGGAGTGTGTTCATCACGGGCTGGGGGGGTGCTGGCTGGGTCTCTACCCGGACCAGCAGCGTATCAGTCTGATACGCGAGGTTCTTGCTATCCCGATGAGGTATACACCTTTCTCTGTTGTAGCTCTCGGGTATCCCCTGCAGAGAGGGAAGGGGCCGATGCATATCGATCAGGGGAAGATTCACTATAACAGCATAGAAGAATAACCCTGCCTTGTACTCCCTCTTCTCATCCGGTACACTTTCTGTACTGTCGATACTACGAGGATATGCTGTATGATTTTCTCCTTCTTTCTCATCTCTTTCATTGCCTCCACGGTGGGTGCGATCAGCGGTATCGGAGGGGGAGTCATCATCAAACCCTCACTCGACACCTTCTCCACACTCCCTGTGGCTGCCATCAGCTTTCTTTCCGGGTGTACCGTCCTTTCCATGACGATCGTGACACTTTTCAGGAGTCGTGGCGGAGAGGTGAGTCTGAACAGAAAGATCAGTTCCCTCCTTGCTCTCGGGGGGATAGCGGGAGGTCTGGCAGGGAAGTATCTGTTCGATCTGGCCCTTGAGAGGTTTTCCTCAGCGAGCACCGTGTCTCTTATTCAGTCTTCACTCCTGGCCATCATGGTGGCACTGGTATTCCTGTTCATCCTGAACAAGGAGCGGATCGTTCCCGGAGAGTATTCAAGCGGCATCCTGGCGCTGCTTACCGGATCCTTTCTCGGTGTCATCGCATCGTTTCTCGGGATCGGGGGAGGCCCGATCAATATCGCACTTCTGTACCTGTTTTTCTCGATGGATGCGAAGAAGGCTGCATTGAACTCGATCTTCATCATATTCCTCTCCCAGAGTGCATCGCTCTTCTTCACCCTTGCTGCCGGAAACGTCCCGGATTTCGATGTGAGCGTCCTTCTTCTCATGATGAGCGGAGGAGTGCTCGGAGGGTTCGCAGGTTCCTTCGTGACCCGGAGGGTCTCCCTGCGGGGTGTGGACTCAGTCTTCCTTGCTGTCCTTTTCCTGATATTCGTTCTCAGCGGTGTACAGATCTTCCGGATCCTGGTCTAGGGATTCATTTTTCCGAGGAGAGTGCGTACCCGTTCATGAAAGCCTTATACAGGAGAGAGAATACAATCAGCGGGGGAAGGATCGAGATGACGACTGCAGTCATCACCTGAGACCACTGGACTGATTCTCCGGTGGCGATGATCATGTTCAATCCTACCTGCACAACCTGATTCGCTGCCCGTCTTATGATGATTCTCGGCCAGATGTACTGATCCCACACATACACGAACTGTATAAGAGCGAGGGCGCCGATGGTGTTCATACTCATAGGGATCAGTATGTGCCGGAGAAACTGAAGAGAGTGTGCTCCGTCTATACGCGCGGAGTCGGCAAGTGAGCGCGGTATTGAAAGAAAATGCTGCCTGAACAGGAAGACGCCTGTAGCTGACGCCATGAAGGGAAAAATGATACCCATCAGCGTATCGCCCCATCCGAATCCGTACCTGGTCGGTGCAAGGAAAAATTCGACAGGATCGAACATCCATATGATGAGGTCTTTCAGGCTGGAGGCTGGCTGGGAACTGACCAGTTCGAACAGTCCGAGGATCAGCATTTCTGTGGGAAGCATCAGGGTGACTATGATGAAGCCGAAGATAAGCTTCTTGCCCCGGAATGAATAGAAGACAAGTGCCAGAGATGCGAAGAGGGAGAGGATGATCTTCCCCCCGGAGACCCACAGGGAGATGAAGAATGAGTTCCTGAGATATCTGCCCAGATGATACTCATTCCACACTACATCGAGATTCTTCAGGAACTGTGTTCCGGGAATCATACTGGCGGTGGCGACGATATGCGTCTCCTGAGTTGCTTTGATGACAGCGAAGATTATGGGAAAGCCGGTGATGAAGACAGCCGTGATAAGGATGAGATGAACCGTAAGGGTTTGTACATACGACAGCGTCCTACCCCTCATAGTGCACCCTCCTTGCCAGGAAGCGGAACTGGAACAGTGCAGCGATTCCCACCAGCACCATCAGTATCACCCCCTCGGCGGCAGCAAAGCCCATGTTGCTGCTGCCTCCGAACCCGTCAAGGTAGACCTTGTACATCAGAGTGGTCGTTATTCCTTCGTTGTCGAGCAGCGGTGGGGGACCGACAGGACCACCACGGGTAAGCATGTCGATGATGGCGAAGGAATCAAAGAAAGAGTAGATGAGGTTGGTGAACATAAGAAAGAATGTCGTCGGGCTGAGCAGAGGGTAGGTGACAAGCCAGAAGCGCTGCATCGCGGATGCACCGTCGATATTCGCCGCTTCAAGAGGAGATCTGGGTATGCTCTGCAGTGCAGCCAGGTAGAACACGATCGAATACCCCAGATTCTTCCACACCGCGATGGCGACGGTCAGAAAGAAGGCCGGAACAGGAGAGTCGAGCCATCTGACCGAGAGTCCGGTCAGTGCATTCACGATCCCGACTTCGGGGTTGAACATGAATAGAGCGATAGTGGCCGCGATAGCGGGAGAGAGAGCGAACGGCCAGATGAGCAGCACACGATAGATTTTCGCGCCACGGATGTTCTTGCTTGCCTGAACGGCGAGAAACAGTGAGAGGAACAGACAGAGAATAACGACAAGGAGACTGAATACCACAGTCTGTGCGAGCACTTGAAGGAATCCGGGGGCAAGAGGTCCTGTGAACAGGCTTCTCAGGTTTTCCAGTCCAATGAACTTCCGGGTTCCCAGAAACAGGTTGCTTCTGTACATGCTGAGAATCACCGATTTCCATGCAGGGTAAAAGAGAAATGTGATGAGAATGATGAGAGTGGGAGAAAGGTAGAGGTATGGGGCAAGTCGTGATGTGAAGACTGCGTTCTTATCTTTCATGTGTGCTCCGGACGATACGAGGGGCATGGCACATGCCATGCCCCGCTGGTGAGGTGGTGCGTGCTTCAGAATCAGAAGTTCGCGTTATATTCTGCAAGCTTGGTGTCGGCAAGCTTCTTCGCTTCAGCAAGTGATGAGCGGACGTCAGCACCCTGAATGATCTTCTGCATTGCCTGTTCGATGATGGTGCGTGTGTCGAGGAGTGTCCCTCCCATGGCACCGGCAGTTGCACTGTTCACTTCCGTGTTGAGCAGCTGATTGAATGCGACAAGCTGCTTTGCATCGGAATCGAACCAGCCTTCATCTTTAAGAGCTTCGACTGAGGAATTGCGTACGGGATAGTATCCTGTGAGTTTATGCCAGCTGACCATGTTTTCTGTGTTGGTCAGGAAGAGGGCGAAATCGCGGGCTCCCTCAAGCTCTTCTTCCGTGTGATTCTTAGCTACCCAGATAGAGCCACCGCCGATGACGGTACCGTTTCTTTTTGTTCCTTCAGGAATCGGAAGCATGCCGACCCCAAGTTCGAACTTGCCTTCGACCGCACGTGAGATGTTACCGAGGTCCGCGGTTGATGTGATGTGGAAGATGGCACGTTCTCCGGTGAAGATTGCATCCGAACCATCCCAGTCTTCGAAGCGGCCGGTGTACGAGTAGTAATCCTTGGTTCCGATTTCTGAAAGGAAGTTTCCGATATTCATAGCCGCCGGGCTTGTCAGGAGCACTTCGGTTGCCCGCTCTTCACGACCGTTTGTATTATTGAGGAGCATAGCACCCTGTTCTGCCATCCACTGTTCGAAGTACCATGCATGCAGACAGAATCCGATATTTGCACCCTCCACTCCCTTGTTTCGTGCGTCTTCAATGACTGCAATCATATCTTCATAGGTCTGGGGAACGTAGTTTCTCGGATATCCTGCTTCTACAAGTTTGTCGGTATTGATGTAGAGGACCGGTGATGAGCTGTTGAAGGGTATTGAGTTTACCTTGCCGTCAATCGTGTAGTAGTTGAGTACCGGCTGGATGTAGTCACTCGTATCAAATGTACCGATATCACCGATAGGCATGAAGACTCCCGAGTCATACGCGAGCTGGCTTCCCACTTCAAACACATGCACGAGGGAGGGAGCGTTTCCTTGTCTGTCTGCAAGGATCGCCGCCTGCAAGGTGTCCCGGTAACTACCTTTCGCTTCCTGAGTGACGTGGTAGGTGTCCTGAGAATCGTTGTATGCTTCAACGACGTCCGCTATCCAGCCGCCTCGGTTCGTGTCACCGAATACGTGCCAGAATGAGATCTCAATCGGCTTCTGTGTTTCTGTTTCAACTGCACCCTGGGCAAAGAGTGCACCGGTAAGACTCATGAGTATGCATGTTACTGCTATAATGTGTTTCACGTTCTCATCCTCCTGACGAGTAATATATTGTGTCCTGAATCATGAAGGATACATATTAAAAGTGTATGAGCTCGTGATGAGAAAATGGTGAAAACCCATTTGTATGGTCAGTATCTGAAGCGGGTGAGGAAGGATTTGGACGAAGAGGAGAAATCGGGCAGGGCTTCACAGCGGGCATGAGCCGGGAGCATGGAAGGTCACAGGGGAGGCTGTATGATAGAAAAAAAAGAAATCGCTGATCACAGCGACTTCTTTTTTGGAGGTAAGGGGAATTGAACCCCTGACCTTTTGAATGCCATTCAAACGCTCTAGCCAACTGAGCTACACCCCCGAAACAAGCCACATGATACCGAAGGGGCCTTGTTTAGTCAATACTGTTTTCAGTAGACTGTGCAAGGAATTCCGTGTGCCGGCTGCGTACTGCCCTGAGTGTGATACAATTGCATACGGATGACCTGCTCTGTTCAGGGTAAGACCATTGCGCATCACGGGTGATGCATGGCAGGGGAGTGAAATGGAAGACGCACGTAGATTCACAGCCGTTGTGGTGAGAACAGGGTATCTGTCGCTGCTTGCGGCGGCGGTCTCTTCAGTTTCAGTCCTGCTCTCCTTTGTATTCATTATGGTTCTCCGTACGGCACACCCCGTTCTCCTGTCGCTTGTTCAGTACCCCCTGCTGTTCATACTTATCCCTGCCTGCGGTCTTGTCTGTGCCCAGTATGTCTCACGGAGGTGGGCACATGGTGTGAAGGGGCACGGTGTCCCCGAGATTCAGTACAGTGTCAGAGACAGGGGCGGGTACATCCCCGTGAAAAGTGCGGCAGCGAAAACCATCTCGTCCCTGATCACGATCCTGACCGGAGGCTCTGCAGGTCAGGCAGGTCCTGTCGCTCTGATAGGCGCTACGACAGGAAGTGCGCTCGGCAGCCTGCTGCGTCTGGAGAAACAGGAACGGATGATACTGATCGGTTCCGGAGCTGCCTCGGCAATCACACTGCTGTTTCATACCCCGGTGACTGCCGTCCTGTTCACCCTCGAACTGATCTACATCCGTTTCTCGGCGCGTACGGTCATCCCCCTTGTTATCTCCACCGCTTTGGTCTACTCGGGTCTGTCAGGTGTCGGGCTTTCCTTTCCTCTGTTACCCCTTGAAGCTGTACTCGCCCTGTCCCCCGCCTTTCTTGCAGCGGCAGTGCTGACGGCGGCGGTCTCCTCACTGATCGCCTGGGGGTGGCAGAAGGTGCAGTTCGGAATCGAGTCGTTCTTTATCAGAAGTACCATCCCGGAGGCGCTCGAAGCGTTCATCGCCGGTCTTCTCGTGGGCCTGTTCTCACTGGTCAGTTTCAGGATATCGGGGACTGCCATGGTCTCAGCCGCTGACACTGCCTTTCTGTCCCATCTCTTTCAGGGATCACTCTCTTCTCCCCTCATTGTTTTCCTTCTGCTGTCGATGAAGTTCATTGCGAATCCTCTCACTCTGGGTTCCGGAGGAAGCGGTGGAGTATTCGCTCCCTCTCTCTTCCTCGGTGCCAGTGCAGGAATCGCGGTCTCAGGGACTATCGCGCTTTTCCTCCCTCTTCCTGCGGAGGCAATTCTTCTGTGTGCTCTTATCGGAATGGCCTCGGTCCTTGCCGGTGTCAGCGGGGCGGTATTGACTGCAATCGTGCTGACAGCGGAGATGACTGGAAGTCTCTCTCCTCTCCTTGTGGTGGCATCCGGTACTGCCCTGAGTGTCATCCTCACCCGCCTGATGAACAGGGATACGTTCTACAGTGCAAAGCTGAAAATAAACGAGAATGACAGGGGACAGGGAACGGGCTCTTTCAGGCAGGTGAGGTGATGTATATCTGTTATGTAACAAAACAACCTTAATTGTTAACAATTTGTTACAATAAAAACAAATTGTAAATTCAATAACAGTTTCTTTGAAATAGTATTGCATAAACACAGAAAAATAGGGTAGAGTCACTCAACAAGTTTAATTGGTGATACATCATCAGTGAAGATATGGAGAGAAAGATGGAAAAGATCAAAGTAGCTGTTATCGGTGCGACCGGTGCCGTAGGTCAGGTATTCATGTGGATGCTTGCAGACCATCCCATGTTTGAAGTCGATTATATTACTGCATCTGCTGCACGGGCGAATCAGGCGTACGGTTCAACAGTTCACTGGCTTCTCCCTTTCGAGATGCCTCATGAGATCCGCCAGAGAGTGATCAGTGAGTTCAATGCTGAGGCGATGCAGGAACGGGGTGTGAAGATCGTATTCAGTGCTCTGCCGGCATCGGTCGCGGCTGAAGCTGAACCGATACTGCGCGATATGGGCTTTTTCGTCTTCAGCAACGCATCAGCGATGCGCTACCATGATGATGTGCCTATCCTCATTCCCGAGACGAACATGGAGACCCTCTCCCTCATTGAGCAGCAGGGATTCCCCCGGAAGGGATTCGTTGTCACCAATGCGAACTGTGTGACCACCGGTCTTGCCATGGCTCTTGCCCCACTACGCAAGTTCGGAATCAAGGAAGTCAGCGTCTGTTCCTACCAGTCCGTAAGCGGAGCCGGCTATCCGGGACTCTCCTCCTTCGATATCACCGACAACTGTATCCCCTATATCGGAGGAGAGGAGGAGAAGATCGAGAAGGAGATCAAGAAGATCCTGAACTTCGATCCTATCGTCGATGCCTACTGTGTACGAGTTCCCGTGATGTTCGGTCACCTCGAAGCTGTCTGGCTCACCCTTGAAGAGGACTTTACACTCGAAGATATCAAGCAGACGTGGGCTGATTTCAAGGAAGTGTCGGATCTCCCGTCGACTCCCACCCAGCCGGTCGTCTACGACAGTGCCAACTCGTTCCCTCAGCCCAAGTATGCCTTCTGGGGATCACCGAAGGGAATGGAAGTGTACACCGGACGTCTCAAGAAACGCGACAACAAGGTCGGGTTCATGCTCCTGGTCAACAACCTGGTGAAGGGAAGCGCAGGCGGATCCATTCAGAACGCCGAGGCCTTCGTGAAGCAGTACAACATCACACAGAACTGATCACAGGATAGATATCAGCTCCCAGAAAGCACCTCATCGGAGGTGCTTTCTGCTGTTACCGTGGTCATGCACTCTCGTACATCCACCCGATAGTCTCTGTCCCGCTGTGAGACGTGGTAGGTGAATCTTCTCCTGCATCCTGTACAGCCGAGGCCGAGTACATCATATCGGTAACAGGAGCGGGAGATGAACAGGGGAGGAGAGAATGCCTGACCGGCAGGGCTCATTACAAGGGGGAATTCAGAGGTGTCCAGATCCCTTTCGATCCATGAGTAGCCTCCCGTAAAGGCTCTGCCGGTTGACAGAAGCGCCTGTGCAGCAAGGCTGTTGGCAACATAGCTATAGATATCGGCGAACACGCTCACTTCAGGGTGCTCTTCCATCCATATCAGGTGAGCAGGATTGTTGATACCCACGAGGACCTTCTTCGTACAGTATGTCAGAATCATCCTGAGTGCCTTCTTCTCAGATTCCTCGTCGAAGAACACGGGAGGGAGAGGAAGGTACACTGTGTCCCCCGCTACCGCAAGCAATGCCTCTACGGCTTTCCCAGTCTCAAGTGCCTCTGCTGTCATTTTGAGGTCTGCAAAGGGTAGGGGAGCATTGCCCGCAGGGGATATGAGGTGGCGGGGGGGAAGAGGTGTTCCGGTCGGCTTCTCATCGTATCTCTGTGTGATCTGTTCAGTGAATGAACGCTCAATCATGGTATCGAGCTGTTGATACCACTGGTTCCTGAGTGACTTCAGAGATGAGGCAGGGATGAACAGGGAAGAAGCCGGAAGGTTCGTGTTATAGGTGACCGACACTTCTGAAGCTGTCAGATAGGGACTCTGAGTGCCGCTGAAGGTGTCTCTGATACGCTGGTCTGTCTTCTGAGCGGTGCGCGCTTCCTGTATGTCTACGTCCCTGCAGAACACAGACAGGGGAGGAAGGAAGGTCGGCAGGTCTCTTCCTTCGATGCAGATGCGATCTCTTTCGACCGTGATATCCACTGTGAGAGGGTGCCGGTACGGTGGAAAGGCGCCTGGTTCGTGGGTAGGGAGAGCCGCATCGTGGCGGGAGATGATCCTCAGTTCAAGGTGCTCAGCGCCTTCAAGCTCACGGGGAGCCGTAAGGTAACCGGTTGTCCCCTTCTTCAGCGTCGTGACAGGTACTCCACTGGAGTCGCTCAGTCCCTTCGCTGCGAATGGGATGGCTTCATCCCTCTGGTTGTGCCGTTTTCTCAGGACTAGGAGACCGTCTCTCAAGTGAAGGTCCTCACACAGTGATACCTTCCACCTGCCGCGTCCTGCGTCTGCCAGGATCGTTCCTGCACTGATCCCTCTGTGGCCGCTGTAGGTCTGTGTGATGAGTGACGGTGAATGACGGATATCCTGTGGACGGTGTTTGTCGTATCCACCGAGCCAGCCGGAAGAGAGCTCTCTGCTGAATGATGTCGACAGGTGGTTCTCTGTCTCTGTGCCACCTCCGGTTCCTGAGAGAAGGGCTCTGTAGTGGCGTGCCGCTGCGGCCACGTAGACGGGAGATTTCATTCTCCCCTCAATTTTCAGGGAATCGATGCCGATCCTCTCAAGTTCCCTCAGTGTCTCTGCGTCACTGGCAAGGTCCTTCATAGAGAAGAAATAGCCCTCCCTTCCCGACTGGTCCTCAAACCAGGTGCGGCAGACCTGGGAGCATTCCCCCGTATTGGCGCTTCGTCCGGTGAGATGTGAACTGGCCATGCATAATCCGCTGAACCCGTAGCACATCGCCCCGTGAATGAACACTTTGAGCTCGATGTCGGGAACCTCCTTCCGGATAGTCCGTATCTCATCTGTCGTGAGCTCCCGGGAGAGTACCACACGGGAGAAGCCCAGAGCTGCAAGAGCGCGCACGCCGTCACTGCTGTGAACGGCGAGCTGAGTGCTTGCGTGCAGGGGTATCGAGGGATAGTGAGTCGCGATCAGGCGTGCCAGACCAAGGTCCTGAACGATGATCCCGTCAATGTTCAGCAACTCAAGACGCCTCAGAGTCGGCATGAGACTCTCGAGCTCACTGTCCTTAAGTACCGTGTTCACGGCCACATACACGGTCTTGTGAAACGCTTCTGCCGCACTTCTCAGTCTCGAGAGTTCCTCGAGAGAGAAGTTTTTTGCGCTTTTCCGTGCAGAAAACTCCTTCAGTCCGAGGTAGACTCCGTCTGCGCCTCCGCTGAAGGCCTCTATCGCGGCATCATACGAGCCGGCTGGTAATGTCAGTTCGATCATCTGCCTGTGTATCCTTTCACCATTGAGCATAGTGGAGCACTGCAATATTTACAAGATTCCCTTCCCCCTGCGGTATCCTGTTCGTGTATACTGTCTGTATGAGTCAGACCGAGAGAGTGTTCGAAATTGACAGACGGATCAGGGAAACAGGGACGTTCACCATACGGCAGATCGTGGAAAAGTTCGAGGTATCCGGACGGCAGGTGAAACGGGACATCGAGTATATGAGGGAGCGGATGAACCTGCCGGTCGTGTGGGACCCTGTCCTGCATGTCTATCGCTATGAAAGACCTTCCGCCCTTCTCGCCTACAGCAGTGAGAAGACCCTGATATTTCTCTCCCTTCTTCGCTCGATCATGGCGAACCGTGACATGATACCGCTTATTGATGATGATATACTTCAATACATCAAGGAATCTCTCTCTCCGGCGTACCGGGATATCAACGAGAGGATCCACTATTTCTCTGCGGTATCGGAGGCTCCCGATTACTCATCCTTTTCCAAAGTATGTGAGGCGATGGTCCATGGACGCCGGGTGGACCTTCGCTACACGAACATGCAGCAAGTCAGTTCTCAGCGGCAGGTGGAACCGTTGAATCTGGTGAACTATTCGGGGAAGTGGTATATCATCGCCTATGACCTGTCGAAAGGAGAGTTGAGGAAGTTCCTCCTGAGCCGGATCGAGGAGATCGCGATACGGGAAGAGGCTATCGAGGAGAGAGACCTCACTGAGGAGCTGGATGCGTATCTTACGGGAGGATTCGGGATCTTCAGCGGGAAGCAGACAAGGCCGGGGGTGTTTGAGATCTATCCTCCCGCCTCGTATTCAATGAAGCATCAACTGTGGCACAGAGACCAGAAACTTGAGACCTTCCTGGATGAGAAGGGGCGCGAGTGTGTCCGTCTGGAAGTCCCGATCACCCATACACAGGAGCTGGTGGGAAAGCTGCTTTCCTACGGGGAGCTTGCCCGGCCTGTATCTCCTCAGGATCTCGTGGATGAGTGGAAGGCGAGGATTCAGAAGATGACGGAGCTTATCGGACCTGAGTGCTGAAAGGTTTCAGCGTGCCTGCGCTACTGCGTGCATCGCGTCTATCGCCTCCATCACCCTGGCCAGCATGTCGATGTTCGGTGTCGGTATGCTCAGCTCCTTTCCCATCAGGGCGGCTCTGACACAGAACCAGTGGTTCTCACTGACCCGCTTTGCCTCCACATCCTGAAGCATGGAGGTCTTGCCTTCGGCAGCGAGATTCGAGAAGATATTCCTGTAGTGAGTGATGAATGACTCGTCGAGCCCTCTGATGCCTGCTGCACGGGCCAGGGCTATCACCTCGTGCATCACTGCTTCAATGAGGTCCCAGATCGGGGGAACCGCCACACAGGGACCGTAGGTCGCTCTGCACACGGCGCTGACGGTATTGATACTGACGTTCACCATGTACTTGGCCCACATCTGCGTGTGGATGTCTTCCGGGTTGTCATATCTGATGCCGCAGGCATCAAAGAACTCTCCGACGTGACGTACTTCCTTGCTCTTTGCATTATCGTGTTCCCCGAAGAAGATGATTCCTTCACTCGAGTAATCAATCCTGTTGCCCACTCTGGTCGAATCGATCGCTGTTGCGAAGGCATACAGGACATGCGCCTCGGGATAGGCCTCTGTGAGAACCTTCTCACTGTCGATTCCGTTGAGGAGGGACAGGATTATCGTGTCCGGTCCGATTGCTCTCTCAAGAGAAGGGATCAGTCCTTCCAGATGGTTGTTCTTTGTGGCGATAACAAGGAGGTCCACAGGTTCATCAAGCTGATCGGCACTCACACAGTTGAACTGTCTCTCTCTGCCGTTCAGGGAGACGCCTTCCCTCTGATACCGCTGTTTTCTCTGTTCATCCACAAGGATATAGGTGTGCCTGCTTCCTAAAAATGTATCGATCTTCTCTGCGTAGATAGCTCCCACGGCACCAAGACCTGCGATTGCAACTCGGCGAATCATACGCTAATCCTTCTGCAATGCGAGTGCCGTGATGAGCTCTACCATGGTGTGCAGAGAGGCTTCCTCGATCCGTTCAGAACCAGAGTGTGCGTTGAAGTAGCCATTGGCAAGGGTGATGGCATCGTAGCCCATCCCTCGCAGGATATTGGTATCGCTTCCTCCTCCGGTGGGGACTCCTTCATAGGGGAGCGACATCTGTTCGCACACAGCTCTGAACCTGGCAAGTGCAGTGGAATGCCCGTCGAGATGGTAGGCAGGATAGATGAAATGCCGATCCAACTCATAGGAGCCTCCCAAAGAGCCCACTGCTTTGATGCAGCACATCTCCATGTGTGTAAGATGAGCCAGACACTTCTCGTCCGATTCAGCCCTCACTTCGAGGGTTACTGTACACGCAGGGGCGACGATGTTCGTCGCCTGTCCGCCATGTATCGTTCCCACATTCGCTGTCGTGGTAGCGTCAACTCTCAGCAGTTTCATCTGATCAATCGCACGGGCTGCAAGGCTGATGGCATTCACTCCGTTCTCAGGTGCAAAGCCCGCATGGGCGGCTACTCCTGTGAAGGTCACCGTCGCCTTGTAGTGGGCCGGCGAGAAGGTCATGACCCTCCCGAGTGCCTGCTGCGCATCGAGGATATAGGCATCGGCGACGGGAGGAAGAAGAGAGGTATCGAGCTCCTTCACACCGTCAAGCCCGGTCTCTTCGCTGACACTGAGCAGGAACACGATCGGCTTACCGACCTCCTTCAGGGCATCGATCGCGACCAGCATGGCTGCTACAGCCGATTTATCATCTGCCCCGAGCGCTGTCGTCCCGTCGGTCCTGATTACTCCGTTCTCCCTGACCACCTTCACATCCACGGCATTGGGAACTGTGTCGATATGGGACGAGAAAAGGGTCGCAGGAGTGTCGTCATCCTCGTTGATATATGCTATGAGATTACCCCGAGCATCAACCTGTGTGCGCACGTCTTTCGAGTGCAGGTACTCAAGGAGCCACTCACGGATCTGCTTTTCTTCTCCGGAAGGGCTGTTGATGGCTACCAGTTCAAGGAACAGGTCGGTGACCGCTGAAAGGTCTTTCGTCGTATGCATAGCGTACCTCTGTCAATTCAATTGGTGCAAGGATACCACAAAGAGTCCACTCTATTCCACACTCCCCGTGATATCTGCTATACTTCGAATCCTATGTATGAGTATACGATCATTGATTCGAATGAAAGCTGGAAGGAGCTGCGGTCCTCCTGGAACAGAAAGGAACTCACTTCCTTTGCAGTAGACTTCGAAGGAGAGTTTAATCTCCATATCTATGGAGAACACCTGTGTCTGATACAGATATTTGACGGGTTCTCCTATTACCTCATAGACCCCTTTGCCCTCGATATGAAACAGGTTCTCCCGTTTCTCAGTGATCCGCTGATCGAGAAGGTGATGTTCGATTCCTCCAGTGACGCCTCACTGATCTACAAGGCCTACGGGGTGGAGATGAAGGGGCTCTATGATGTGGCTCTCAGCGCATCGCTGGTGGGATTCAACGGGAATCTTCATGCGCTGATTGATTTCTGCGGTATCGAGACAGCTCCCCAGAAGAGCAAGAAGAAGAATCAGATGGCTAACTGGCTGACCCGTCCGCTGAAGGCCGAGCTGATCAGGTACGCTCTGAGTGACGTTGAGCACCTGTTCACCATTCAGCGTACTCTGAAGCAGCGTATCAGGGAATCAGGCAGGGAACAGGAGGAGGCACGGATCCAGAAGGATGGTACGAAGGTTCGCACTGCGTTCAAACCCGGGTGGACGAAGCTTCCCGGCTATCGCAGGATGTCATCTTCAGAAAAGACCTATCTGCGATACTTCTTCACCGTGCGTGACGATCTGGCACGTCAGAAGAATCTTCCTGCATACCGTATCCTCGATAAGAAGATCCTCGTCTCCCTGGCAAAGGATCCCTCTCAGGTGGAGCTGCTCGCCAGACACCGGGATCCCCGGATGCAGAGCGTACTCACCGAAGCTCTCAGTGCCGCCCGTCAGAAGGCACAGGAAGAGCTGTCGGCCGCAGGGAAGACCCGGTAGCCCGTACCCGGTTTCGGAGGCAGGGTTCAGGTGCAGCCTCTTAGGAGTGGTAGGCGGTCTCGCTCAACGGCAACCGGTCGCGGAACCTGCCGTCGAATACATGGTAGGCATCCTGCACCGCAGGTGCAGTAGCGATAGTGCTGAGTTCCCCGATTCCTTTTGCTCCGTAGGCTTCACTGGAGTGTTTCTCTGAGCTGACCATGATGGTTTCCACAGGTGGAGCATCAGTCGCCCTGAGCAGGCCGAGGGTCCCGTACTTCGCTTTCACGAATCCGTTCTCAAGAGGGAAGTCCTCGGTCAGCGCATACCCGAGACCCATGACGACTCCGCCCTCCACCTGTCCTTCGACTGCTGTGGGGTTCACGACCTGTCCCACATCCACCGCTGCCATGACTTTCTCCACCTTTCCCTTCTCATCCAGAAAGACGACCTGGGTCGAATAGGAATAGGCGATATGGCTGACAGGATTTTTCTTATCTGATCCCATCGGGTCGGTAATCGCGGTGAACTCACCGCTGTACTCCTTTCCCTCGAGAGCACTGAGTGTGGAGACCTGTTCGAGGTCCCTGCTGAACTCTACTGCCACCTGCCTGATCGCCTCTCCGGTGATGACAGTCTGTCTGCTTGCAGTGCTTGTTCCGCTGTCGGGGGTTCGACGGGTGTCGGCTGGTTCACAGAATACCTGATTCGGTGAGAGTCCGGTCGTTTCGATGACGATCTGTGTCGCCATCGTTGCGATACCCTGACCCATGCACGCTGCACTGGTTCGGATATGAAGGATGCCCCCTTCCACACTGAGAATGCATCGTCCCGTGTCAGGGACGCCGACGCCGAAACCGCTGTTCTTGAACGCGCAGGCGATACCGGCTCTGGGATGACTCTCATACGCTGAGCGGACAGCCAGCAGTGTCTCTTCGAGCGCTGTATTGTCCGAAGCGATCTGCCCGTTCGGCAGGACCTGACCCGGCCGGATCGCGTTGAGGTAGCGTATCTGCCAGGGAGAGATGCCGACCTCCCGGGCAAGGAGATTGAGATTGTTCTCGATGGCGAAACAGCTCTGGGTGACTCCGAAGCCGCGGAACGCTCCTCCGGGAACATTGTTCGTATAGACAGCCTTTCCCACGATATCGACATTCTCATAGGCATAGGGACCTGCCGCATGTGTGCATGCACGCTGAAGGACCGGAGCTCCAAGGGAGGCATATGCACCGGTGTCGGCGATAAGGGTCGCCTTGAGTGCGACCAGTCTGCCTGTCTCATCACAGGCACTTGTGAACTCCATCTCCATGGCATGGCGCTTGGGATGCACGTTGAGGCTCTCCTGCCGTGACAGTTTTACTTTTACCGGACGCCCGGTGTGCCAGGCGACAAGGGCCGCATGGTGCTGTACACTCATGTCCTCCTTTCCTCCGAAGCCTCCTCCGACAAGACAGGCCCTGCAGTTCACCTTCTCTGCATCGACACTGAGCATCCGTGCGATTTCCCTCTGTTCATCAAAGACGGACTGACTGGAGGTGTACAGGAGAAGGGATCCGTCTTTCTCCCTAAGTGCTACCGCAGCTTCCGGTTCCATGAATGCATGCTCAGTGAACGGGGTGGAGTATCGGTGTGTAACCACATGAGCCGCTTCGCTGATGGCCTTCTCCGCGTCTCCCCTCCGGAGAATCTCCGTCGTGAGGATATTCCCGCTGCTGTGCAGTTTCTCAGCCCCTTCGGCCATGGCCTGCTCGGGAGTGGTGATAGGCTCCAGAACGGTATAGGTCACCTCTATCAGGGAGAGGACCTCTTCAAGGGACTCCTGTTCAGTGACGGCGACGATGGCAAGTGCATCCCCGATGTATCGGGTAATCTCTCCTTCTGGGATCATCACATCCCAGTCGTTGACGATATGACCTATCTTGTTCTCAGGTACATCCTGTGCTCTCAGGATGGCGACGGTGTGGGGATGGGCGAGTGCGCGTGTGATATCGATGTGGTCAACACGGGCTCTCGGGTGTGCGCTTCGGAGAGCCTTCGCATAGATCATACCCTCTATCCTGATATCATCGACATAGATCCCGGTACCGAGGGCCTTCTCGACGGCATCGACCCGGCGAAACCGTTCGGCGATCATTCCAGCCTGGGTGGCGATGACGATGGGAGTATGCTCCCTCAGGTACCGTGCTGCCATCAGAATCGCCTTCTCGATCTTCACGTAGCCGGTACACCTGCAAATATTCCCTCTCAGGGCTTTCTTGATCTCTTCCAGAGACGGGTCATCATTCACATCAAGAAGCGCCTTTGCAGACATGATCATTCCCGGGGTACAGAAACCGCACTGAACGGCACCCTGTTCCGTAAAACAGTAGGAGTAGACGTCCTTTTCGCGTTGAGAGAGGCCCTCTATCGTGATGACATGTTTGCCCTCTACGCGGGAAAGGGGGATAAGGCATGATTTGGTGGCTTTCCCATCTATGATGACGGTACAGGTACCGCAGGCGCCCTCGCTGCAGCCGTCCTTGGTGCCTGTAAGATTCAGTTCCTCCCGAAGAAAATGAAGGAGTTTACGCGTGCTTTCCGTTCGTACAGTGTTTCCATTTACCACAAAGGTGTGCAAGGCCATGCCTCCTGTTCTTGTCTGCCGCGTCTCATGGTTCGACGACGGCTGTAGGGAGTGTGAATAGCCGCTTAGTATGTGCTTCCTCGTATTGCTTGCGGAAGTAATTGACTGTGATACTATACATTCTGAATTGTACGGGAGTACATTGATTTGTCAAGGTTTGATGTTGCGCTTTGGTGCATTCGATGCGATTCTCCGGGAAGTTTCAACGGATACTGATCAGAGGACCACAGTCCCGGCAGATTATGCTGCCGGGACCATACGATTCGTCAGGTTCTCATCTCCCTGTTGAAAGGCTTGCCGAGTGCTGTGGGTCCCATCTTCTGACTGTTGCGTGAGACGGCCAGTACTATGATGACCAGGATGTAGGGAAGCATGACAAGGAATTCGTAGGGGAAGTCAATCCCGAGTCCCTGGATGGCAAGCTGAAGCGACTGTGCAAGGGTGAAAAGGAGTGCTCCACCCATGATCTTCACCGGGTGCCAGTGTCCGAAGTAGACGAGGGCGACTGCGATGAATCCTCTTCCGGCGATGATATCGTCACTGAACATCTTAACCTGGCAGAGACTGAGATAGGCACCGGCAAGGGCAGCCATCGCTCCGCCGACCATCAGAGCCTGAAACCGTACTCTGTTTACCTGAATACCGATGGAGTCTGCAGCTCTCGGGTTCGTCCCGACGGCACGCACTCTGAGACCCCAGGGAGTCTTGAACAGAACGTACCATGCCACTGGTACAAGCAGGAATGCCACGTATACCAGAGGGTTGTGCTGGAACAGCAGCTCTCCGAGGACCGGGATGTCGGCAAGGAGGGGAATCGGTGCCTTGGGGATACCGATGACACTCTGGGTTCCTCCGACGAAGTGGCGGAAGAGCGTCCCGGCCACTCCGACTCCGAACATCTGCATGCCGATACCGGCAATACCCTGAGGGGCTCGGAAACTGACGACAACGAGCCCGAACAGGAGTCCGAGCAGGGCTCCTCCGGCCATAGCTACAGCGATACCGATATAGTTATAGATTCCCGGAACCTCAGCGCCTCCACCTACCAGATAGGGAACCAGAAGTCCGAGGAAGGCTCCAACGGCCATGAGACCTTCACACCCGAGATTGAAGATTCCTGCACGCTGATTGAACATCTCCCCGAGGCTCGCGATAAGCAGTGCGACGGAGAACGGAATTCCCAGAGACACGATGTTTACGATGAATTCCATTATGCGACCTCCTCAGTTTTTCCGCGGCGTGATGATGAGAAGAGTTTCTCTTCCACTCTCTGCATGAGATACGGGTTCGCAAGAACCATCTTCGTCGCAACAATCGTAAGAATGATGATACCCTGAAGCACCTGGATCATGTTGGCGGGAACGCCCACGAGGCGTTGCGTCATGTCTGCGCCATAGATCAGGAGGCCGAAGAAGAATGCCGCAGGTACGATGCCTGCGGGGTGAAGGCCGCCGAACAGGGCAACGACGATTCCACTGAAACCGTATCCGCTGGTCACTCCCTCGATCGCACGGCGGTGGACTCCGGCTATCTCGATGCCTCCTGCGATACCTGCGAAGGCGCCGCTGATCACCATTGAGATGATCAGGTACTTCGGTACGTTGATCCCTCCGTACCGCGCGGCACGGGCACTTGCTCCGGCAGCTCTCATCTTATATCCGTAGGAAGTCTTCCACAGGAGAATGTAGATCAGCAGTGCGAGGGCAAGAGCGATGAAGAGGCCTGTATGGATCCTGGTTCCCTTGATGAAGCGGGTGAGGTCGAGATTGCGTGAAAGACGCATCGACTGCGGTGTGCCGCTTCCCATTGTGATCTCAGCAGGGTCGAGCATCGGACCCCTCAGGAAGAAGGTATACAGCTGGGCGGCTATATAGTTGAGCATCACCGTGGATAGAAGCTCACTCACCTGCAGCTTTGCCTTGAGGAATCCCGGGACAAAGCCCCATACGGCCCCTCCGAACGCTCCGGCAAGGAGCGCTGCAGGTATCAAGATGAAGGAAGGGAGGTTGGGGAAGGCGAGTGCCAGAGCCGTGGTGGTAAGGATGCCGATAGCCATCTGACCTTCAGCGCCGATATTGATGATCCCGCTTCGGTACGCTACGGTGATACCAAGGGCGACTATCGACAGCGGAACGAGCCTGAGGAGAACCTCTGTCACTCCGATCTTGTTCTTCAGCGGTTCGGTGAGGATCACGAGATAGGTCTTGAAGACATCCGCACCGATAGCAATGAGAATGAGTGCTCCAAACGTCATTGCAATAATGATTGCGAGGATGATAACCCCGATCTTGTATCCTGTTCTAAATCTCTTCGTCATCTTTCACTCCTGCCATGAGAATTCCTAATCGTCTTCTGCTAGCTTCACTGGAAGGAATCACCTTCTGGATTTTTCCTTTGAAAATGACAGCCACCTGATCGGACAGGTTCGTGATCTCCTCCAGTTCCTCACTGATGAGAAGGATACCTACCCCTTCGTTTCTCTTCTGCAGCAACTGCTTATGGATAAACTCAGCAGCACCCATGTCGAGTCCCCTTGTCGGGTAGACTGCAACGAGAAACTTCGGGTTCCGTGCGATCTCACGCGCAAGGATCACCTTCTGGATATTCCCTCCAGAGAGAGAGCCTGCCGCTACGTCAATGTTCGGACTTCTGATGTCGAACTGTTCTCTCAGGTGTTCTCCGTTGTTTTCGATGACCCGTTTCTTCATGAAGGACCTGCTGCTGAACTGCTCTTCCTCGACATCCTTGAGGATCAGGTTTTCCTTGATACTGAACGAGGGAACGATACCTTCGACGTTTCTCTCCTCGGGTACATACCCCATACCGGCATCGATAACCTGTCTGGGTGAGAAATTCGCGATATCGGTGTCGCCGAAGATAATCTGCCCACTCTCCACCTTTCTCAGACCGTTGATCGCCTCTGCCAGTTCCTTCTGTCCGTTACCCGAGACACCGGCGAGTCCGACGATCTCTCCCTTGCAGACGTACAGGGACAGGTCATCAAGAGCAAGAAAACCGCGGTCACTTTTTACGCGCAGATTCTTGATCTGAAGCATCGGACCCATCGTACAGGCCGGAGCATCGTTCTGCGGCAGTCGCACTTCGTGACCGGTCATGAGCGCCGCGATATCATGTGACGAGTGATCTATGGTGTTTCCCTGGAAGACGATGCGACCGTGTCTCAGGATCGCGACCTTGTTTGAAAGGTCTTTGACCTCCTGAAGCTTATGGCTGATGAATATGATGGAGAGTTCACTGCTCATCCGTTTCAGCAGGAGGATGAGTTCGTCGGTCTCCTGAGGGGTGAGTGCGCTGGTCGGTTCGTCAAGGATCAGGAACCGGGCACCCAGACACAGTGTCTTTACCAGTTCAACCCGCTGCTGCTCCCCAACCGAGAGCTGCCAGATGTAGGCATCGGGGTCGACATGAAGATTATAGTGTTTCGATACGTCCTCTATCCGTTCTCTCACCATGGCGAGGTTGAGCTTTACGGGGTTCCAGGCCTGTTTGTACCCCAGTGCGATATTCTCTGTCACGGTCATGTTCGGCACCAGCATATACTGCTGATGCACCATGCCGATTCCATAGGCAAAGGCATCATTGGGATTGCGGAAGTGCACTTTTTCATCATTGATGAAGATCGATCCCTCATCAGGATGGTACAGCCCCATAAGTATGTTCATCAGGGTCGTCTTCCCAGCTCCGTTCTCTCCGACGAGGGCTACAATCTCACCCTTCCTGACTTCCAGAGAAATGGCATCACAGGCAAGTACTCCCGGAAAACGTTTCGTGATGTTCTCTATTCTCAGAGAATGGATGTCTTTCATATTCGGTTCCATAGATAATCTCCATGAGCGATCTCAGGATTCAAAAAAATATCCTGCACGAGGCATGCACTCCATGCAGGATATCGATATACATTGCGTTCGTGAACCTTAGTTGTAGGTCACTTTCTGCCAGTCGGAAACGCTTGGGTGACCAGCCTGACCTGTAAAGTTCTCGAGAGCCTTCTCGACTTCAGCTGCGATAGCGTCGGTGATCATGCTCTTGTTTGTGTCATTGTACTTGAAGATGAATCCGGAGTTGTTGAAGTTCATAGGAACGTTCATGCCGCCGAGTGTGCCTTCGGAGACGAGGTCAACCATGTCGTTGATGACAGCAGCATAGTTGTAGCTTGAAGCTGCAATGACCTTGTATTCTTCGGGGATAGCAAGCTGAGCCAGGTCCTGACCAAGCCACCAGATCTCTTCATTGGGGAAGTCCGCTACTGCACGGAGAGCACCGAGTGCCTGCTGGCTGCTTCCTGTGAGGACATCAGCACCTGCTTTGATCTGAGACTGAGCAAGTTCTGCTGCCTTGACGTTGTCACCGAAACTGCCGGTGTGAGCGACGATTACGTTGGCTGAGGGGTTTACTTCTTTCACACCAAGGACGAACCCGCGGTTGTACCGTGCAGCGTCTCCACCGTCAACGGGACCGACAAGACCGATCGTATTGGTCTTGGTGATCATTCCTGCGATGAGTCCGTTGAGGTATCCGGTCTCTTCACTCTGGGGCATGTAGGTGAACACGTTGTCGCCGACGACCTCAGCACTGGTACCGAAGGCAAAGGAGATTTCGGGGTATTCTTCAGCCATCTCAGTGATCAGGTTCTTGTACTGAGCGCCGTGGCCGATGATGATATCGTAACCGAGTCCGGCGTACTGAAGAACAGCCGATCCCGCGTCAACAGGTTTCATCTTCTCTGAATATGCATACTCGATTTCGCCGGGACGCTGCGACTGAGCCAGTTTGATACCATCGTGCATTGCCTGACCCCAACCCTTGTCATCAACAGTGTTCTCGATGATCAGTGCGATCTTGATAGCCCCGCTTTCCGTCTCTTCTGCTTCCTGTCCACCCTGAGCGAATACAGCAGTGGCAATCAGTGCGATGAGTAGTACTGTCGTGAGTATTCTCTTCATCTTTTCTCTCCTTATAGTTCACCCGAAGCAGAGGTGCCTCTTCTCCGAGCGGATGTGAAATGGTGTAGCCGGTCCGTTGAAACAGCGCTGAAACGATGTACAACAGGACCCATGACGAACATCCTGACCCTGTTTCCCGATATCTGTATCTCGGATAGACATATGCCGGATTTCGCAACAATCTTTCCTGTTATTATATCGTATATGCAACAGAGCGCAACAAAAAAAATGAAATAATTATCGATTGGATCGCCGTGCGATGAGCTGCACGCTGAAAACGAGGAGAAGCCGTGCACGGTGCGTCACACGATGGATACGCATCGATTGGAGAAAGTTGTCAGGTGGTGGAGAAATTAAGTTCCAGTGAAGGTTTCGAGGGTGTGTGCTGTCTCAACGTCACTCCCGCTGACCTGAGCATAGCTTTGCTTGCCTTGACGATATCCGTGTCGGCATACTTGTCTCTCAGATAGACCACCTCTCTAATGCCTGACTGTATGATAGCCTTCGCACATTCATTGCAGGGGAACAGGTCGACGTAGATCGAGCAGCCGGTCAGGTCACGGGATATGCTGTTCAGGATCGCATTGAGCTCCGCGTGGCAGACATAGGGGTACTTCGTTTCCAGGAATTCCCCCTGACGTTCCCAGGGGAACTCGTCATCAGCAACCCCGATAGGGAAGCCGTTATACCCGACACCGACGATCTTCTTCTGAGGGCTCACGATACAGGCGCCTACCTGCGTATTGGGATCCTTGGATCGCTGTGCCGAAAGGAGTGCGACTCCCATGAAGTAATCATCCCAGCTTATATAGGTCTCCCGTTTCACTCTGTGTTCTCCTTAGCCGGTACAGTTGGCGTGTTTTGGATGAATTCAAGAATCTGCCTCATGAGCTCTTCCTGAATGGAGGGATACATCAGAAGGATGTGCCGTGTATGCGTCGCTTCCATGGATGTCGTGATCCGTTCCTTCACAGCAGAAGATATTCGTGAGAGAATGAGTTCCTGGTTCCTGAAGTGAACCGTCTCATCCCGGGTGTCATGGATGGAGAGCACCGGTACGGTGATATTCCCGAGAGACTTTCTGATCCGTTTCAGTGCTCCGAGCAGAGAGAGTCCCGCCCGGGGAAACTGTCCCTTGTATCCTATCCAGTTCTCATCCCCGTCGTTGGGTTCCTCCTTTCCGTGAAACACAGAGGCAGAAAGGGTGGGGAGGAAGAGAGCGAAGGTGCGGGCAAAGTAGCTCAGCGGATTCATAATGAACCCCTTTCGCAGGTTGTTGATGTATATCGGAGCCGCCACGGTCACGATCCCGTCGGGAGCATAGTCGGTCTGTGAGAACTCCTGTGCGAGATCGAGTGTCATTGCTCCACCCATACTCGTTCCAATGACGTAGAGGCGGGGATAGTGGTTCCTCTTCTCGAGGTAGAAATCTCTGAGATATCCGTACCACTGTGCGTATGTCGTATGAGCAAGGTCCCTGACGTCTGTACCGAAGCCGGGTAGAAGGGGTACGAACACATCGTAACCGGCTTCATGGGCGATTCTGGAAGGTTCTTCGTATGAATAAGGAGTGCTGGGAAAACCGTGGACCATGATGATGGCTCCTTCCACCACCTCATCATGTTCGAGGATGATGGGAAGGCAACGTGCATCGAAGACATCATCCACATTCGGCGTGACAGCCACTGTAGCATTGTCCCGATAGCCTACCAGGGTGATATTCCACACGAGCCACAGGACAATCAGAAGAGAGATAATCACGAAAGTCATGTCAGTAGCATAGACTAAAGTTCCGATTGAGACAAGAAAAAACAGGCAGCCGTGAAGGACTGCCTGTGTATGAATTCGTATGGCTGTCTAGCCGAGGAACTGAAGCGCGGGACGCACACCATTGACCAGTTCTTCCATGTACGGAACAACAGCGAGGAGTACCCCTGCCGCAACAGCAGAGCCGAGAACTCCGGCAACGTTCGGTCCCATGGCATGCATGAGGAGGAAGTTCTGGGGATTGGCTTCCTGACCGACCTTGGACGAGACTCGGGCGGCCATGGGAACGGCCGATACTCCGGCTGATCCGATGAGCGGATTGACCGGGTGATGCTTGTCGATCGCGTTCATCAGTTTGGCGATCAGTACACCCGATGCAGTTCCCAGAGCAAAGGCCACCAGGCCGAGTGAGAGGATACCCAGTGTGTTGAGATTGAGGAATTTTTCCGCTTCCATCTTCGAGCCGACAGAGAGGCCGAGGAAGATCGTTACGATATTCATCAGTGCGTTCTGCATGGTGTCACTGAGACGGTTCACGACTCCGCACTCTTTGGCGAGATTGCCGAACATCAGTGCTCCGACAAGGGGCGTGGCAGAAGGAAGAAGAAGGGCACAGACCGTCAGAACCGAGATCGGGAAGATGATCTTCTCGAGCTTTGATACGGGTCTGAGCTGTTCCATCTTGATCAGTCTCTCGTGCTTGGTCGTCAGGGCACGCATGATGGGGGGCTGGATGATGGGTACCAGTGCCATGTAGGAGTAGGCCGCGACCGCGATAGACCCGAGAAGGTCTGGCGCCAGGCGGCTCGTCACATAGATGGCGGTAGGTCCGTCAGCTCCACCGATGATACCGATCGAGCCGGCAGCATGAAGGTCGAAGTTGATTCCCGGTATGAATGACAGGAGCAGAGCTCCGATGAGCGCTGCGAAGATACCGACCTGTGCTGCAGCACCGAGAAGGAGAGTCTTCGGATTTGCGATGAGAGGACCGAAGTCGGTCATCGCGCCGACTCCCATGAAGATGAGAATCGGGAATAAGCCCGTCTCGATACCCATGTCATACAGGAGTTTAATGAATCCCTCCCCTCCATGAGTACTTGTCGGGTCGATACCGGCGATATAGGCGAACGGTATGTTCGCAAGGATACAGCCGAATCCGATAGTAACAAGAAGGAGTGGCTCAAATCCCTTTGCAATGGCCAGATAGAGGAGGACGAAACCGATAATGATCATCAGTACGTTTCCCCATCCGCCGGCTGCCAGGAATCCTACCAGTCCAGTGGTTGCCCACAATTGTCCAAAAGCTTCACCGATCATTCAGGTAACTCCTTTACTCGATGACAGCGAGTACGTCGTCGGCCATCAGCTGATCGCCCTGTTTAACGAGGATCTGCTTTACGACACCTTTCTTGGGTGCAAAGATCTCGTTCTCCATCTTCATCGCTTCCATGACAAGAAGGACACTGTTTTCTTCAACCTGTTCTCCTTCCTTCACATCAATGCGAAGGACAAGGCCGGGCATCGGAGCCTTCACTTCATGGGCTGCGCCACTGCCAGCTGCCGGAGCTGCTGCCTGAGGTGCGCCTGGAGCGGCGGCCGGGGCTGCTGCTGCGGGAGCACTTCCCGCAAGAACGACGAGAATCTCGTCTGCCTGCAGCTGATCACCCTGTTTTACCTTGATCTCCTTGACGATACCGTCTTCTGGAGCAAAGATCTCGTTCTCCATCTTCATCGCTTCCATGACCAGGAGGACATCGTCCTTCTTCACGCTGTCACCGACAGCGATGTTGAGGCGAAGGATCAGGCCGGGCATCGGTGCTTTCACCATCGTTTCGGCTCCGCCTGCTGCAGCTGGAGCTGCTGCTACAGGGGCTGCTGAGATACCGTCAGCCACGTTGATATTGTAGCTGACACCGTTCACGACCGCAGTGTCGCCCTTGAGCTGGACAGTATAGGGGGCATTATTGACCGTGACAGTGAAATCTGTCTTGTTGGAGGCCGCTGCAGGAGCGGAAGAAGCTGCCGGTTTTTCCTGACTCTTCAGTCTCACTCCGTTCACCTTGGCATTTCCAGTGAGGTAGAGGATTCCCTTCTCCTTACAGGCTGCTGCGATGAAGATGTTCTCTTCGGTCTCTTCAAGGCTCTCCTTCCTGAGCATCTCGAGAGCGGCGCCTCGTCCCTTCTTCGGATCCTTGTCGTTGATGTCGACTGCTTTTTCTGTGGTAGGTTCAAGTCCGAGCTGTTCCTGAGCGATCTTGACGATCTCTGCATCGGGAGCTACAGGAGTCTTCCCGAAGTAGCCGAGGACCATCTTCCCATATCCTTCAGCGATCTTCTTCCACGGGCCGAACATGACGTTGTTGAACGCCTGCTGGAAGTAGAACTGACTGACAGGGGTCACGCTTGTTGCATACCCGCCCTTTTCGACAACTTCTCCCATGGCATGGGTGATGGGGATGTACTTGTCCATCAGGTTGTTATCTCTGAGCATCTGGGTATTCGCCGTGAGAGCCCCTCCGGGAAGGGGGCTGAACGGGATGACAGGGTTGACTTCGGTCGCCTCGGGGGGCAGGAAGTAGTCACTCATACACTCAGTGAAAACCTTCTCGGCTTCACGTACCTTCTCAATGTCGATGTCGAGTGTGTAGTTGGTGCCTCTGAGGGCGTGCCACATCGTGATGAGGTCAGGCTGACAGGTTCCGCCGGAGACGGGAACGAGTGACAGGTCAACCTGGGATGCACCGGCTTCGATAGCACTCATATACTGCTGGATGGATACCCCTGCAGTCTCGTGTGAGTGGAATACGATATTCATGTCCTTGCCGAGAAGCTTCCGTGCTCTTTTGATCGTTTCATGGACGACCTTCGGAGTCGATGTTCCGCTGGCATCCTTGAAACAGACGCTGTCATACGGAATCTCGGCATCCAGGATGTCCTTGAGGACCTTTTCATAGAATTCAGGGTCGTGAGCGCCCGTTGCACCGGGAGGAAGAGCCATCATGGTGACACACACTTCGTGTCTGAGGCCTGCTTCGTGGATAGACCGTCCGCTGTCGATCAGGTTATTGACGTCGTTGAGGGCGTCGAAGTTACGGATCGTGGATATGCCGTGCTTTTTGAACATCTTCGCATGGAGGTCGATGATGTCGCGGGGCTGTGAATCCAGTCCTACGACGTTGATACCTCTGGCAAGGGTCTGAAGGTCCGCATCAGGACCGGCAACCTTTCGGAACTCATCCATCATCTCGAATGCATCTTCATTGGTATAGAAGTAGAGGGACTGGAACCGTGCTCCGCCACCTGCCTCGAAATGGTTGATACCAGCGTCCTTGGCAGCTGCAACTGCAGGCATGAAGTCTTTCGTGAAAACTCGTGCTCCGAATACTGACTGAAAGCCGTCACGGAATGCCGTACACATGAAATTAACTTTTTTCATCATTTCTCCTTAGTTTCTATCGTCGTGATCGTGCGACAGCCGCAGCGATGGCGGCGGCGATTTCGTTGCCCTGCGCCTTGCCTGAAGAGGGGGCGGCTGCCTTGCGGGCAGGGGCTGCAGAAACCTTCTCGGGGAAGTATCGTGTGATGATACCTGACATGAATTTCGTGGTAAATACCAGCAGGGTAAGGAAGAGGAAGACTGTTCCCATTCCGATTACCAGCAGTATCAACCCGTTATTGACCTGCTCCATCAGCAGCTCTCTGGGTAACTGATTCAACATGAATACGGCTCCTTAAGATGTTTTCCTTAGGAGTATGCGATACACACTCAGCCTACTATAGACTGGATAGCAAGGCTTTTCAAGGTGACCTGGATGGTAAAAGATGAAAGAAACGATACTTCTGCCCTTGTGTTTCACCCTATGCTCTGTGTAGATTGTTCCCTATGGTGATAACTGCACGCTGCACACACAAAATCGCTCTGGTAGACCGCTCTGGAGCGGATGTCTCTCACTCCCTCATCAAGGAACTGGGAGCGCAGGGGATAGGGTCCCGAACGATTGATGACTTGTCTTTCAATAGCGGCGAACCCATAGACTCCACCGTCCTGTTTATCCGCATGATGGAGTTCTCCCGTGATTCTCTTCAGAGGGTTCTTCACGAGATTCCCGAACTGGCCGGGATCCTGGCCGTCTACCCCTCCTCAGTGCGGACGTATCAGGTTCTGAAAGATACAGCGACGGCACGCAGTGAGCGGGTTGCGATGGTGGGAGCTCTTTTTTTCGAAGAGAATGCTGGTCATGAAGGACAGCGCATCTGTAGGGAAGTAGGGATTCCCTATATCGGTGCGGGTTCGCTCGAGGCGTTGAGCGGTGCCGTCAAATCTCTCGAGATCTCCTCTCTGGTGCGCCTGGTCTCAGGATAGAGCATGTGAAAAGAGAGGGTGGAGAAGGCGTCCTGTCTTTTCATCAAAGGCTGTGACTGCTTCGTAACAATACGGCCTTTCAGATGTTAAACCTGTACAGGGTTCTTCTGTCACATTCACCCTTGATCAGGTGTGTCCACCTTGCCTTGTGAGTGTCGTACAGAGCCTGCGTGAAACGCAAAAGGAGAGAATCGAACTATGAAGGATTCAAATACAGAACATCTTCTCTGGGAAGATTCACAGGAGAATACGGTCTATCAGGGACCGATATTCGATATCAAGGAAGTTCAGAGGATATCTCCGGATGACAAGCAGGCCCGGTTCGTCGTCGTCGAGGCCCCTAAGTGGGTAACGATGATTCCCTGGTACATCGGAGAGGACGGAGATGCCTATTTCAAGATGGTCAGGCAGTTCCGCCATGGCTCGGGGAGGATCACCATCGAGTTCCCGGCCGGGACGGTGGACGAGGAAGAGGATGTACTCCTTGCCGGACTGAGAGAGCTGAAGGAGGAGACGGGGTGTGAGCCTGCAATGGAACCCGTGCTGATCGGAAATGTCTCTCCCAATCCGGCGTTCATGAACAACAGGGTATGGTTCTATGCGGTGGAAGGTCTTGTCTGCAGCGGCATGCAGGACCTTGATGAGCATGAACACCTCGATATTCTGGACCTCCCTGTCCGGCAGGTGCTCGATTCGATGGGCACCGGTGAATATGATAACGGTATTATGATGATAGCTCAGGCATTCTTTCTCAGATATGCCGCACAGAAGGGAGGAATCCTGTGAAAAAACGTATTCTCATTGTGATGATTATTGGTGTTCTTGCGCTGTTCACCTCCTGTTATTCGTCAGCTATTACCGAGCGGTATCCGACTGTGAGTGTGACAGGCTCGGCATCGCTGGAGGTGGAGCCCGATACCGTCTCGATGGACATCCGTGTCTCGCGTACGGCTGAACAGACCAGGGAAGCCCAGCTGGAAGTGAACCGGGCGGTGGCTGCTCTTGTTGATATCCTGACAGCTCATTCGGTGGAGTCTGATGATATCGTCACGACCCGTTATGAGTTCTCTCCTGAGTATGAGTACGTGGACAACCAGAGGAAGCTGGTTGGACAGAGAGTGAGTCAGTCCCTCGAGTTCACTCTTTCCGGGATTGATGAAGATCCACTCCTGTTCCCCTCCCTCCTCGATGATATCGGCGGTGTGAGCAATATCACCCTGTCTTCCATGAGGTTTACACGGGGGATCTCAGCTCATTCCGTTCTCGAGTGAAGGCCCTTGCCATGCAGGATGCGATATCCAAGGGAAGCGTATATGCGGAAAGTGCGGGTCTTGAACTCGGAACTGCTCTCACTATCACTGACTACTCCTCTGAGCCGGTCATGAGAGAGGCGGACTTTGCTGTGGCGAAGAGCGCCATGATGATGGCCGAAGCTCCTACACAGATCTCTTCGGGAGATATCTCCGTGACCGCTTCGGTGAATGTCGTGTTCTCTATGAAGTAGCGTGTATCATCGTCACATGGGCGATGCCGGCCTCAATGGTTCTCTCCTGTGTGGCAGAGAACCCTATGGCTTCGTAGAACCGTACTGCGTGGTCCTGACTGTGAAGGTAGATGCGTTCACCGGAGAACAGTTCCAGCGCATGGCGTACCATATCCCGCCCGATTCCTCTGCCTCTGAACTCTTCAAGAACGGCTATGCGCTCAAACTTAACCCCCTCCGGGGTCTCTCTCATTCTCATCGTAGCAACAGGGAGGCCCTCCTGAAAGGCGAGGATATGGGAACACGATCCGTCACGGCCATCCTGTTCGATCTCCTCACTGACCCCCTGCCCGATAACGAACACTGCATGTCGTATGCTTCTTGCCGTCTCAAGAGCCTTCAGGTGCTGTGATGTGTCCTGAGCTGCTATGAATGTGTAGGTCATCACGTCCTCCTAGGAGATGGTCCGGAAATAGTAGAGGCGACTGCCATGATCACCGAGGACCCGGGTTTCACGGTCAAATCCGGTGCCGCTGAACTGCTGGTTCAGACTGATTCCCCTGTAGGCCAGAAGATCTCCGTCTATCTCATAGTGTTCGATCTCGCTGTCGATGCGGATGTTTTTCGTGATCTCTTTCTCGATCCGTGAACCCTCCTTCACATGGATCGGTGACACGGCATTGATCAGGCTCCCGAAGATCGAGATATCTATCTTCTGACGGCGCGGAATCATCTCGTAGGTGGAATCAGGGTCCGCAAACGGTATTCTCAGGATATCATGAGAGGCATTGGTCTCGAGCCGCTTCTGAAAGAACAGAACCATGATCTCGCTTCTGTCTGCGCTCGCGATACCCCATACAACCTGTTCACTGTCATCCTCGGCAGATTCCACGATGAAGAACTGCCCGTACTGAAAGAGTGTGCGGTACTGCTTGTAGAACCTGATCTGCTCACTGATCACGTCCCGTTCATGGGTACTGAGACCGGTAATATCGAGTTCGTAGCCGAGCAGACCGAAGGAGGCCACATTGAATCGTGTGTCGAGGGAGGGTGCGCGGAGACTCTGGTGGTTGGGTACGCTGCTTACATGGTTGCTCATCGCCGAAAGCGGGTATCCGCAGAGGGTCCCTTCCTGGATGTAGACACGGGAGAGGGCATCGGTGTTGTCGCTTGTCCATGCCTGAGGCATGAAAGCCAGCATGCCGAGGTCGAATCGACCTCCGCCGGATGCGCATGATTCGAACAGAATGTGAGGGAATGCCTCCCTCAGACGTCCGAGCAGTGTATACAGACCGAGTATGTACCGGTGGCTGAATTCTCCCTGACGGCCCGGAAGCTGCAGCGAATGAAGGTCGCTGAACGAACGGTTCAAATCCCATTTGATGTAGTCGACCTCCGCCACCTGCCACAGTGAACTGAGCGTGTCGAACAGATAGTCCTGGACCTCCTTTCGTGTAAGGTCGAGGAGAAACTGATTCCGTGCCGGAGAAGGCTCTCTGCCGGGTATGGAGACCATCCAGTCGGGGTGCTCTTCGTAGAGGGAGCTTTTCCTGCAAACCATCTCCGGTTCAAACCAGAGACCGAACATAAGGCCGAGAGTATGGATCCTGCGGGAAAAGTGGGTCAGACCTGCGGGGAACTTGCGTGAGTTGACCATCCAGTCTCCCAGACTCGTCGTGTCATCCTCCCGTGCGCCGAACCATCCGTCATCCACGACGAACAGCTCGATCCCGACCCTGGCTGCCTCCTTTGCCATATGATACAGAGAGTTCTCGTCAAATGTGAAGTAGGTGGATTCCCAGGTGTTGAAGGCGATCGGACGCTGATGATAGCGCCACTGTCCCCGGACGATATGGGAGTTCACGAAATGATGGAAGTTGTTCCTGATGCCGTTGTGTCCTGATGCCGAGAATGTGAGGATCGCCTCGGGAGTGTGGAACTTCTCCCCGGTCTCGAGAAGCCAGCGGAACGTTGCAGGGTTGATGCCGGAGAGAATTCTTGTCTTCCCGTACGGATTCATCTCCACGATACCGCTGTGATCTCCGCTGTAGATGAGGTTGACAGCCCAGCACTCTCCCCTCAACTCATCCGCTCCACGTTCGGAGATCACAAGGAGCGGATTATGGGTAGCCGAACTGATTCCCCGTTTGCTGTCGTTTATCTGGATTCCCTCAGTGACGGGGCGCCGGTTTTTCCGTCGTTCCCGGCCCCAGGCACCATCAAAGGTGGTCAGGTCGAGTCCTCTCTGACAGAAATCGAGCTGAGTCGACATGAGGCGTTCCAGTGAGACGGGAGCGCTGCCGTTGTTGGTCAACGCGGTTTTGCGGACAATCACATCCGAAGTGTAGAAGGTCGTATAGTAGAGTTCAAGGGTGAGAGAGGTGTGTACATCCTCAGTGACGATGATCAGTGTTTCAACTGATTCCTGTTCAGGAAGCGCCTCAGGTAGAGGGGTGAATGAACGGGGTTTGCCCTGGATGATACGGTGATCGGTTGTACCGGAAGTCATGGGTGATGGACCCGTTCGTATCCCTGATGACCACGGAGGTCTCCCGGTAGTCTCCCTTTCCCGGACTGCTCATCTCGGTACAGATGTTGTTGAGTGAATAGGAGGGGTGTTCATCATCAAAGGCTGTCTCCGCAGGAAGCGGAATTGAGTGTTTGTCGTATATGGGGTAGTACTGATCCTTGGCTGAGATCTTCTGTCCGTAGTACAGATGCTCCAGATGCCGTGTCTCATCCACTCTGAACACGTAGCTGCTGCGTGCTGTCTGGAGTGTGAAATGAAGATTCTTCTCAACAATCATAGTGTCCCCTTTATTCGTTTCTTCGCTGTTCTTCCTGTAACCATCATGGTACTATAATGGTTACAGTCAGTATAGCCTGCTTTCTACCTTTTTGGGATTGAGGTGGAAGTGAGACCATATTGGGGAGATGGGAACGGTCATGGATGCCAAGCGAATTCAGATCTGGAAAAACAGACATGCCACAATGCTTTCGAATGAATCGATTCAGACGGTGATTGAGGACAAGGGCGGGATGATTCGTGAACTGAGTAACACGAATATCCACGGAGGGCGTGTCAATGCACATCCCCTCTACTATTTCACCGGTCAGGGAGATGATATCACCCGGGACGTGAATCATGAGTTCTACCATGATGCCAACCTCCTCTACACCCTGGGAGGGAACTTCTTCTGTTTCCCGAACTTCGGTCCCGAGTCGACACTTGATGGTGTCCATTTCCCTCCCTCACGGCTTCACAGCCAATGGTACCTGGAACATAGTGAAGTATGGTACGGACGGGGATGTTGGAGCTTTGTGGCTCCTGTCGGTCATGAAAGGAGTCGCACCCTATGCCTACACGGCATACAAGATCGATATGATGCTCCCGAATCATCCTGTGCTATACAGCAGTGTGACGATCGAGAACAATCAGGCCACCGATATCCTGACGAACGCGGCATGGCACAATACAGCCGGACCTCCGTTCCTCGAATCCGGCTGTGTGATCAACCTCTGTGCCGACAGGTTCTCTACGGTCCCGGGAGGTTCGGAATTCGATGCGACCGGGAGGCTCGCTCTGGGGCAGGAGTTCGATGATCTTTCCAAGGCTCCTCTGCGTTCCGGCGGGACCTGCGACCTCAGAACGGTCTCTGGCATGATCGGCTACAGTGATTTCATCACAGGCGCTATCCCTTCCAAGAGTGCTCTGGGTTGGGCCAGTGTCATCAATCCTGCTCAGCAGATGGTCTACTTCACCTTTTTCCCTGGTCCTTCGGCCCTCGGAGAAGATGAGATTCCCCTTCGATACAATAACCTGTGGATGCAGTACGGCGGACGGCCGTTCAATCCCTGGGCTCTCTATGAAGGGGGCGCAGATCAGACATTCTGCCTCGGGTTGGAGAATTCTACCGGCTTCTACGCGAACGGAATTGAGAAGGCTGTACAGGCTAAGACCCTTCTTGATGTCGAAACAACCGTTACGATACCGGCCGGAAAGCGGCGTGTACAGCGATATGGGACGGCACTGACTTCGTACGATCAGGGAAAGATGTCCTCCGGAATCGCCTCTGTGGAACAGGTCGTAGAGGGTATCGTATTGAAGCGGGGCAAGTCCTGGGCTTTCATCGAAAGCGACTCGACGTTCCACTTCCTCAAGGAGATGGAGAAGAAACTCATTCCGTGATCTGATACCTTCTCATATTGAAATCCGCTCATGTATGGGCGGATGTTTTTTTTTGAGAATGTCCTCTCCTGATCAGTGTTTCTATTGACAGTAACGTTCTCTGTTGTATATCATATGTTTCTATTAATAGAAACATTCTGTGCTTTGCACACAGAAGGAGGATGTATTCATGACTCCCTTACCGCAGATACTGATTCGAACGCTCCCTGGTGAGCGTTTCACCCCCTTCGCCCTGGCTCAGAAGCTCAAGGCCGTAGCGATTCTGGAGTCGGCCTCTTTCACCCATGGGAAGGCACGTTATTCGATCCTTCTCATTGACGAAGCTTTTCGCGTCACTCAGGAAGCTGATACGGTTACAATCACGGTTGACGGGGAAAAGAAGACTGCTGAGAGTTCTGATATTCTCGAGGTTCTTGATACGATCGCGAGAGAGCACAGGAAAGGGGAGACGGATTTTCCTCTCCCTGCTTCGGGAATCGGCTATCTCGGGTATAATTATGCTCAGAGGTGTGATACGATCCATATCGCTTCCCAGACAGATACCATCGGCGTGCCGGAATCACAGTTCATTGTCGGTCACACCTATATTGTCTTTGATCACTTCACTGATACCATACACATCTGCGGTATGAATTACACCCTGAGAACAATCGATCTCGACAAGGCGATCGATGGGATAGAGAGACGGATCAACTCTCTCGACTTTTCCTACCTCGAACCGCCGGCCCCACCCCTCCCTTCTTCCATCATCACTGATGAAAAATCCTCTCATGATGATTTCATCGAAGGGGTCAGGGAGATCAAGGAACATATTGTCAAAGGGAATCTACTTCAGGCTGTCCTCTCAAGACGTCTTGAGATCGCCTGTGAGGAATCTGCCATCAGCGTCTATAGACGCCTTCGTTCGACAAACCCTTCACCGTATCTCTTCTACATCGATTTCAGTAGATTCCAGATGATAGGAGCTTCTCCCGAGAGTATCGTAAAGGTGAGACATGCAAAAGCCTCAATCCGACCTATAGCCGGAACGCGCAGGAGGGGCAAGGATGCAGCGGAGGATGTAGTTCTCAGTGAGGAGCTCCTGGGCGATCCGAAGGAGAGGAGTGAGCATCTGATGCTCGTGGATCTCGCGAGAAACGATCTTGGAAGGGTATGCACACCGGGAACGGTCGAGGTCACCCGCTATATGGATATCGAGATGTTTTCCCATGTGATTCACATCGTCAGTGACGTCATCGGCACCCTCGATACAGAAAGATACCGACCGATCAATGTCCTGAAATCTTCCTTTCCCGCCGGAACGGTGAGCGGAGCGCCGAAAATTGAAGCTATAGAACGGATCAGTACGATTGAGAAGCTCGACAGGAGTTTCTATGCGGGGGCTGTCGGGTACCTTGAGGCGGATGGTGATCTCGATTTCTGTATATCGATACGATGTGCATTGAAGAAGGATTCAACCTGGGTTCTGCAGGCAGGTGCAGGCATTGTCCAGGATTCGGTGCCTGAGAATGAGTGGAGAGAGACCGGACAGAAACTGGGAGCACTCCACGCCATTCTCTCAGGAGGTGCGGTATGATCGTCATAATCGATAACTATGATTCATTCACCTATAACGTTTTTCAGGTCGTTTCCATGCAGACGAGCGAGGAAGTGAGAGTTATCCGTAACGATGAGATCACCATCGAAGAGCTCGATGCCCTTGACATCTCACACCTGATTATCTCCCCGGGTCCGGGACGTCCTGAAGATGCGGGAATAAGTATCGAAGCGATACGCCACTATGCACCTATGGTTCCGGTTCTCGGTGTGTGTCTCGGCCATCAGGCCATCGGGTACGCCTTCGGTTGTGAGATCACGCAGGCAAGGAATATCAAACACGGAGTCGTTGAAGAGATGGATCTCGATGCAAAAGGAGTGTTCCGCACAATCGGGTCGAAGGGGACCTTCACCCGGTATCACTCCCTTGCAGTGAGTGAAGAGAGCATCGAAGGCAGGCTCATTGTCACCGCACGGGCTGCGGACGGCGAAATCATGGGGCTCAGACATCCAGAATATCAGGTGGAAGGGGTTCAGTTCCATCCGGAATCCATCGCTTCCCGTGATGGAGAAAAGGTCTTCAGAGCATTTCTCTCCTACCGACTCGAAACCTTCCCCTTCAAAAAGACACTCTCGGATATCCTCGAAAGAAAGTCCATGTCCTTCGAGACCGCGAAGCTGTTTATGGAGGATCTGACCGATGGTGAACTCGATGAGCGTCAGATGGCTTCCATGCTCACCGCTCTTGCCGCAAAGGGGCCTTCAGCTGAAGAGATCGCCGGCTGCGCGGCTGTTCTTGGGAAGAAGAAGAGACAGATCCCTCTGGAGTGTGATGTGATCGATATCGTGGGAACAGGAGGAGACGGAAAGGGCTCGTTCAATATCAGTTCTCTCGCGGCCCTCACCGCAGCGGCTTGCGGTCTCACGGTTGCCAAACACGGCAACCGTGCAGTCTCTTCTCTCGCAGGGTCTGCTGATTTCTATGAAGCTCTCGGATTCAATATCCAGGGTGCGCCTGAGGTGACAGCTGACATCATCAGGAAGATCGGCTTCGGATTCCTCTACGCACCGATATATCACTCTGCAATGCGCCACGCGGCTCCGGTACGGGGCATCATGGGGGTGAAGACGATCATGAACCTTGTAGGTCCTCTGTCGAATCCTGTGGGGGCTTCTCATCAGCTCATCGGGGTCTACTCAGACGATCTTCTCGAACCTGTCGCACGTGCCGCGCATCTGCTCGGTGTATCGCACGTGATGAGTGTCCATTCCCGGGACGGTTTCGATGAACTGTCCCCCTTCGCTGTCAATGACCTCGTGACGATCTCTCCCGATGGTACGATGAAGCGGGACATATTCGATCCCTCCTTCCTTGACATCGATCCCGCAGAGGCTGAAGCTCTCAACGGCGGAGATGCTGCACATAATGCAAAGATGGCTCTGGAACTGCTGGCCGGCAACGGCAGGGAAGGACTGATAGCGGCAGTCGCTCTCAATGCCGGGGCGGCCCTGTACGTGTGGGGCAGGGCCGTATCGATCAGCGTGGGGTATGAGATTGCACGGACACATCTTCTGGACGGAAGCGTGATGGCAAAGATCGAGCAGATGCGGGAGCTTACCAATGGATGATATCCTGAAGAGAATCTGCCTCAGGAGAGAACAGGAATACAGGAATCTGACCGCCTCCTTCGGTTCCCCGATCCCGCCTCGCAGGCTTCGCCCTGTCGTCCCCTTTCTTTCCTCTCCAGGAGCGATCCTTGAGGTAAAGCGCTCTTCCCCCTCAAAAGGGGTCATCAATGCAGCACTGGACCCTGTCGCGCAGGCTCAGGCTTACCGGTCTTCGGGTGCCGGACAGATATCGATCCTGACCGAGCGTGATCACTTCGGCGGGAGTCTTGATGACCTGATCGCGGTGGGAGAAGCTGTTGATGATGTTGCACTGCTCAGAAAGGACTTCATTCAGCATGTCGATGAGATTGAGGTTTCATACCGGGCTGGAGCAGACGCGGTACTTCTTATCTGTGCCGTTCTCGATACCCGCACATTGCAGGAGTGCGCCGATGCCTGTGAACAATACGGGATCGTTCCGCTCATAGAAGTCCGTGATGAGGAGGATGTTCAAAAATTGAACAGTATACGCTGTCCTTCCAAGATTGCGGGAGTGAACAGTAGAGATCTCAGTACCTTCCGGATCGATCCTCTGAAGCCTGCGCAGCTGTTCGATGCGCTTTCCTGCGAGGCGGTCTATGAGTCGGGAGTCCATCATCCGGGAATGTGTACCTATGCCCGATCACTGGGCTACCGCGGAGTCCTGATCGGAGAGGCCGTCTCCCGGGACCTCTCCCTTGCACACAGTTTTGTTACTGCCGCTGCAGGCGGGGGTGATGCCCTTCAGGGATCGTTCTGGAAACGTATCGCCAGGAGGATGCCCTCTCACCGCCCGCTCGTCAAGATCTGCGGGCTTACCGGGACCTCTGATGCAGAGGCTGCGATACGGGAAGGGGCTGATCTGCTCGGTGCCGTGTGCGCAGAGAGTGCACGGGAGGTGAGTGAGGATGCTGCCCGGGCCATACGAAGAACGATTGAAGCCTTGCCCGGACAGGAGAAGCCGCTGTTCATAGCGGTGGTGACCGGGGCAGAGGGGAGGGGGTTCGCTCTTGCTGAGAGACTCTACAGGGAAGGAGTCTTCGATGGATTGCAGTATCATGGGGTGAAACGTAGTGATTCTTCTCTGCCGGTCGGGTATCATGCTGTGAGATTGAAGGATGCGGATTCAGTGGCGTCGGTTCTGTCCATGATGAAGTCGGGAGAACCTCGCGTTCTCGTTGACAGTTATCTCAACGGAGTGGCCGGAGGGACAGGAGTGCAGGTGAGCGAGGCGCTTCTTGCTCCACTGGCAGAGGAGGGACCTCTGTGGTTGGCAGGAGGGTTGTCCCCTGATAATATCAGGCAGGTACTGGGACGCTACGATGTAGCGCTGGTGGATGCATCCTCCTCTCTGGAACTGTACCCGGGAAGGAAGGACGGTGAGAAAGTGAAGAAGTTTATGCAGGAGTGTGGAAGGTGAACGTTGACAGGAAAGGATATTTCGACCGGTTCGGCGGCCGGTACGTCGCAGAGATTCTCTATCAGCCGCTTGAGGAGCTGGAACAGGCGTTCACTGAGGCTATGGGGGACCCCGCGTTCACAGAGGAACTCAGGCGGGCTCAGCATCAGTACGTAGGGCGTCCTACACCCCTCATGAAAGCAGAGAATGTCTCCCGTCTCCTTGATACGGAGATCTATATCAAGCTTGAAGGCTATGCACATACCGGCGCACATAAGATCAACAATGCTCTGGGTCAGGTGCTGCTGGCAAAACGGATGGGTAAGACACGAGTGATTGCCGAGACCGGAGCCGGTCAGCACGGTATCGCGACCGCCGCCGCCTGTGCCCACCTGGGTATGAGGTGTGTCGTCTATATGGGAAGTGTCGATGCTGACCGTCAGCAGCCGAATGTAGCAGGCATGGAGCTGTACGGGGCTGAGGTCGTGCGGGTCGAGAGCGGTTCAAAGACTCTCAAGGATGCTGTGAACGAGGCTCTCAGGGACTGGGCAGGCTCTTTCGGTGATACACACTACGTACTCGGCAGCGCCCTGGGTCCTTCCCCCTATCCCGATATCGTGCGTACCTTCCAGTCGGTCATCGGTAGGGAGACGAGAGAACAGACAGCTGAGCTGGGGTTCACACCCGATACGCTGATAGCCTGTGTCGGCGGGGGCTCGAACGCCATCGGATTCTTCTCCCCGTTCCTGGAGGACGAAACGGTGCGCCTGGTCGGTGTTGAAGCCGGTGGAAGAGGCACGGGAGCGGGTGAGCATGCGGTGAGGATGAGCCTTGAAGGCTCCAGTGACGCCATCATCCAGGGATACAAGAGCAGGTTCCTTGTCGATGAGGATGGTCAGGTGCTGAATACCCACTCGATCTCGGCTGGACTCGATTATCCCGGGATCGGACCGCAGCTCGCAGCTCTCGGAGAGAGAGGAAGGATAGCGTTCACCCGTGCCGGTGACCGGGAGGCTCTCGATGCATTGAAGTTCTTTGCGGAGCATGAGGGCGTGCTTTTTGCCCTGGAGAGTGCACATGCGGCTGCTGTTACCATCAGACTCGCTCAGCAGAAGCGTCTGAAGGGAAGGACCGTCATCAATATGTCGGGTCGTGGTGAAAAGGATTTGTTCATCACCTCCGCAGCACTGAGACGGGAAGAATGGAGGAGTTTTCTCCTCGACGAATTGAAGCGACTGGAGGAGACCGATGCATAAGGTGAGAATCATGAGTCACCTCATCGCGGGGTACCCGAGTGATGAGGGGATGTTCGCTGCGGCGAAGGGGCTTGTGGAGGGTAGAGCCGCCTATCTGGAGATCCAGCTTCCCTTCAGTGATCCCTCTGCAGACGGCCCTGCCATCCAGAAGGCATGTTCCGATGTTCTCTCCAGAGGCTACCGTGTAGCCGACGGATTGAAGGCGATCAGAGCTCTCAAAGATCTGTATCCGCAGGTGCCTCTGTTCGTCATGACCTATGCGAATCTCGCCTATCGGGTCGGTGTCGATTCGTTCGTGGCGGCGGCGGCAGAAGCAGGAGCAGACGGGCTCATTATCCCCGATCTTCCCTTTGACGCTGACGAGGGTCTCAATGATGCCTGTGAACGGTACGGTATCACCTCGGTCATCGTAGCCGCCCCCTCGATGAGTGAAGAGCGTATCGGGAAGATGACAGAAGAGCACAGACCATATATCTACGCGGCGTTGAGAGCAGGGATCACCGGAGAGCAGACTCATCTTGATGAGGCGGTGCTCTCCTTCATCGAACGGGTCAGAGGTTCATCGAAAGTACTCGGCGGTTTCGGTATCAGCAGCGGTCATCAGGCTGCTCTGCTGGCTCCCCATGTCGATGCCGTTGTGGTGGGCTCTGCCTTCGTGCGACTGATTACATCAGCCGCTCCTGAAGGGCCGGAGGCCATTGCTTCGGCTCTCAGAGAGAAGATGCATGAACTGACAGCTGCGTTCTGATCACTCCTGCCGAGCCTCTTCAGGACAGGGTGAATCGTACCGGGTACAGCAGGGTCACTGCGACTGCCTCTCCATTCTTCATGGCCGGTGTTCCCGTGATTTCCTGGAAGGCCCGAAGTGCGGCCTCGGCAAACCCGTACCCCGGGTCCTGTTCCACGATGATCTTTTCGACTTCTCCGCGGGAGGAGATGAAGAGCCTCAGCATGACGAGGCCCTCCTTTCCCTGACGCCTGGCCAGGTCAGGATAGACTATCCGGGAGGCAAGAATGGCACGGTCGAAGCCGGGGGCAGTGGTGACTTCCTCGAGGGAATGGTAGTGCATTGCAGTGCGTTCCTGTTTTGTATCGACAAAAGAGCTCTGATCCGGTGCCGGCATAGGGCGCTGCACAGAGGTCTTGTGTGGTCGCTCTATACGGGGCATCAGTTCACCCACTGTGTCACTCAGGCTGAGAAGATCGGGCATCTCCTCAAGGTCTTCTGTGACAGATGCCTGAGCTTTCTGTTCGTGAGGCGCCTCCTGCGGTTCCTCCGGCACCTCCTCTTCCCGGATGACAGACGTCCGCTCAGGTGACGGAGGAGTCAGTCGTATCTTGACCGATGCCGGTTGAACCGTACGTTCCCGCTCTGCGAAGTGGATGGGTATAAAGAGGATGGCTATCATACAGAGTGTCGTCAGAACTGCTATCAGGGCCTTACTGTGGGATCTCATTGCTCCTCCACTATACATTCAAGTACCTCGACATTGAGACTCCTCAGATGCTCGAGTACCGGAGCGATGTCGGTGAAAAGGGTATCTCTGTCTGCTATCAGCTTGTAGGTCTCACTGAAAGGAATGTCCCGGATCGTGATGGCCTGCTGTTCGAGAAACAGCTCGCCCTGAGCGCTCACCGTCAATGTCGGTGATGATTCCTCTGCTTTCTGTGCTGAGGCGGTGTGAGGCAGTGAGATGTCCGCCGGCATCTGGCGTGTTGTCACCGCGAGAATGAGGAAGAACAGGAGGAGGAGAAAAGCGATATCAGTGAGAGCAGAGGCAGGAGGAGTCCGTTTCCTTCTCATGGTACCTCCTCGAGAGTCATAGATGCAACGGGGCTCTGTGAAAGGAGAGAAAGGGTATGTACGACCTGCTGCCACCGGGTCTGTCCTTCGACCAGAAGTGTGAGGCGGGTAGCCGAGTCAAGTTCTGCTGCGAGCTGCTCAATCTCTTGCACTCCAGTGGAGGTCGTCACGCTGCCATCCTCTCTCAGGGTTACAGAGAGTGTTTTTTTGGTAGTGTCCTCTCCGCCCGTGCTGGATTCAACCTTGAAAGGGATTGCACGGGAAGCACCTATTCCGGCCAGAAGGAGGAAGAAGATTATGAGGAGAAAGGCGATGTCGCTCGGTTGAGCTAGCTCTTTTCTTTTTCGCATACTGATTCGATGGCATACTCCAGGAAGAAACCTGCTACCGTGGCAATAAGCGATATGATCAGGCCGAAGGCAGTGGTGAACAGCGCTTCATAGAGGCCTGAAGCAACCGTCTGGAGCTGTACAGAAGCAGCATCAGCCACCGCCTTGAAGGCATTGATCATACCTGTGACGGTACCCAGAAAGCCCGTTACAGGAGCTATCATCGCTATCAGGTCGAGAATCGAAAGGGGCCGTTCCAACCGCTCCTTTGACACCACCTGCTGTTCCCTTGATACCCCTATGATAGTCACGATCCGTTCTATGATGATGACGATCATGGTGACAAGGAGCATGTAGAGAGGCCACATGATGGCCCCTCCTGTATGCATCAGAGAAGCGAGGGTAGTATGATCCATCACTACAGCCTCACATTCCCTCCGAGCCGTACCTTCACACCCGGCATCGGGTAGCCTCCGCCTGTCAGTTCGTAGGAGGTGTTCAGAAGGTTATCAACGGCTGCATAGAGTGACAGCGTATCATGGACTCGGTATGTACCGCTCACGTTGATGAGGAGCGCTTCACTGAGAGTGCTGGTTCCACCGAGGTATTCACCGCTGAGAGTGAGGTCATACTTCTGTCGAGAGAGGAAGAGGCCTCCTTTTGCCGTGTGTTTCCTCACATGAGTCACCTCAACATCATCCTGGAGTGTCAGGTCGCCAGAGAGGTCGAAACTTCTGTTGTACTGGTAGGATATCTGAGCAGAGATATTTTCAGAGATGGATACGCTTAAGCTCTGCTCGGTGCCATAGTAGAACGAGTGGGCTATATTTCCCGGTAGCCAGTTGTTATTCGGGTCGTAAGTAATCGCATTGGTGATATCACGTGCGAACAGTGTTCCCTCATACGAAACGCGTTTCCCGTTGATCGTCACTCCGGCATCTCCGTTCCACCCTTTTTCGGTTTCGAGGTCGGGATTGCTCATGAATGGCCAGTAGAGCTCACTGAAGGTGGGTGTCCTCTCGGCATAACTGACAGTCGCTCGTACTTCAGCATCTGCGTTGATGGTATACAGGGCACCGAGTGATGCATTGGGAGAGAGGGTGGCCAGGTCACTGAGGTAGGCGATATTGAGGCTCGGGAAGATGCTGAGCCGTCCATCGCTAGAGTATATACCTGCATGTGCGTACCCTGACACTGTCTGCCTGTTGTTTTTTCCCACATCGGTGCTGTCAACGGAATCAAGAGAGTAGAGTGCCCCTGTGGTGAGCGTGTAGCGCTCTGGGAGGTTCCATACACCGGAGAGCTGTACCAGGCCTTTGTGGGTGTTGTGTGTGCTGTCCTGATAATCCGCATCGTGGAAGAAGGTCCTTCCGTAGGTGTAGTCTATGTCAGCCTTCAGTTCACTGATCACGGATACCGGAGATGCCAGGGTGAAGGAGTTGTGTGTCCCTGCGAGAAGACTCTTCTGGTTATCCTCAGCGGTGAGTCCCCACCCGAGTCCTCCGGGTACTCCCATATCCCGGTAGCTGAACAGATTCCGTGACTGAACGGCAAGGCTGTCACTCACCCGTGAGTCCACCTTGAAACTTCCATGTCCTTCATACAGTTGTGCGTTATCACGAACCTCTGTTGCTGAGCCGTTATCATAGGTATACGCGTTCTGCGCGATCTGGCCACCGGCAGTCGCTACGATCCCGTCGTGTGTATAGGCTATATCGAGTTTCTGACTGTCCAGGATCGAGAGGGGACCTTCCGAGGAGAGCGACGGGATGAAGGATCCGTTTTCAAAGGACACTGAGAACGGGGTCTGTGATTTCACTCCCTTTTTTGTGATGATATTGACCATTCCGCCTATTGCGTTGGTTCTTCCCAGGTTTCCGGGCCCGCTCTTGATGATCTCGATGCGCTCTATGATGTTCACCGGTATGGCTGAGAGGTCGAACGAGCCGTCATGGGCAGAGGCGAGAGGGACTCCGTCAAGGTAGATCAGGTTCTTTGAGGAGGTCGCTCCTCTGATCACGACGTTCTGCACAGCTCCCAGTGAACCGTACGAGTTGAACGATACGCCGATGGCTTTTCCCACCAGTTCTGCGGTTGTTTGAGCATGATAGGCTTCGATCTGTTCTTGTGAGATGACTGATACGGATGACGAACTGTTTGTCTGTGCATCAGATGAGATTGTATCGGCAATGACCAGCTCAAAGGCTGTACCGAGATCGGCGATCGCTTCTGCTGCATTCAGATTACTGATGACGAGCAGCAGGACCAGAGAGAAGATTCCGCGCTTCTTCATGAAGGGCCTCCAGGATAGATGTCCGGATGCAAAACTTCATGGAGGGTGAGAGGGAACTCGAAAAGACCTGTTTCCGGTATGCTGTACTCTTTTTCCACGAAGAATTGTTTTCTGGAAGCGTCTCCTGGCTTACGACTCAACTTACTGACAGGCCTTCTCATCCCGAGGGGACAATGGCATTGACTGTGTTCATCATCGATTACAGTGGCGGGACCGCCGGGGAATCACACCCCGTTCCGTTTTTCCAGATCCAGCAGGTTCAGGGTAGTGTGTATCGCCCCTGCTGTCAATCGACGTTCACGAAATTGTTTCGGCGTACTAAACCGAATAAGAAAAATCCCAATCTTATCTCAAATGATTATTTCCTGTAGGAGAAAGAAGTGTGGTTTAATGAATAGATAAGTAAAAGGGAGTGAGAGGTTCTGAGGTGAAGGCTCTTTCCCTAAAGGAGAAGTGAAGAGGAAGTCCCTTTGTTGGTTGGACCCGGCAAAAACTCCCTCTCCACCAAAAACAGTATAGCAACAGTACCATCGAAGCGGATTCAATTCAAGAGACCAACCATCTATCCGTTCATTGCTGTCTGTATTTCGTTATGAGTGTAAGGTTTCTGGATACCATACTATCCGATTACAGCATGTAATACTCTTACGATGTCTCCAACGGCTCCTGATTTCTTCTTGATTATCGATAATGTGTAAGCTTTTCACCTTGAATATCATGTGACGCATAGTAAGGCAAATGGCTTATTTTCGACGGGAATCAGCAATGGAAATACCCAAATCTAGCTATACCTTTACTGGATTAACCCACAATACTTATGGTTGGAGGGATAATTCATTATCGGGCTGTATCGCCGTTCACGAATATGTCTCGCTCGTAATTTCAGTGGACGAAAGGCTCTTCATCTCCTTCTTGCGGCGGTACATCTTCTCGTCTACCCGTGTGTAGAGCTCATCATACGACATGCCGGATACATACGTCTCGAGGCCGTACCCGAAGCAGAGGTGCTGTATCAGCCGATGGTGATGTACTCTGCAGGCTGAGGTAATCCGCGCAGGGATATCTTCTTCCTCCTCTTGAGTATGTTCGATCACGACGATGAACTCATCGCCTGCGAGGCGTGCCACCATCTGCTCCCTGCCGAAGACCTGCTGGAGGATCCGGCTGAATTCCCTGAGTACCAGATCACCACTCAGGTGTCCGTGCTCATCGTTTATTCCCTTGAAGTCGTTCAGATCAATCATCATGAGACGGAAGGGAGTTCTCTGCGCGATGAGGGTGCTCACATACCGGTCATAGATCGAACGGGAATAGAGTCCGGTGAGAAAATCCTTCTCTCCTGCGCTCGATTCGAGGAAGGTGTATACGATCAGGATCGCAATACCCACGGTCGTCCAGGAGAAGTTGAGGCGAAGATTCACGGCCTGTACCGCCATCCCTATGATCGGGAGGAACAGGAAGATGAAGACGGTTCGGTATACACCGGTCTCGATGCGGTCACGGGCATGGAAGGTGAGCGCACCTGTGGTCAGGTATATTGCAAGGACAAGCATATAGGTGAACAGATGGAAGGGAAGCTGTACGTAATGATTCAGGTCGGGATCAATGAAGAAAAAGAGAGGGAAGGCGAGATTCACAAGGAGCAGAACCGCCATTGCGGTTGTCGGTCCCTGGTAGAAGAGTCTCCTGCGCAGCCTGTTCCAGTCATTGTTGAGCTTCAGGTCGATATATGCAGCGAACAGTCCTGCAATGACAGGTGCAAGGAGGACAAGAAGTGCGTTTGTCAGATGATTGAGTAGAAACCCGGTCCCCGTGGGCATGTCATCGAATATCCAGGTGAGGGGTTCCATCACGATGCTGAGGATCGTTGCCGCAATGATCCATTTCAGAAGCCGTTTCGACGGAAAGACGATCTGAGACTGCCCTTTTATGATGATCAGCAGAGCTGTGAGCATGATCACTGCGTAGATGTTTATCTGAAACTGTTCAATATATTCCACCGGTATCCCTCGTAAACTGGAGGCGTCCTTCTTTTCCACGTTATTCTTACGTATCAAATATACATTGGTTTTTGATGTAAGTATATAGCCTCAATAAGTGAAATAGTATCATTTTCCGACACGTGCTTTCTGGGTAGCCCGGGAGGGGAGGCTCCGCACGGTGAGTCCGCTGATAACGAGTGCCAGTCCCGCGGCATGTATCAGGCTGAAAGGCTTTCCCAGAAGGGTATCTATGATGATACCCATGAAGAACTCCCCCGCATAGGTTGCAAGAACCAGGGCAAGCGCGCTCATGTGTTTGACCAGAATATTCTGCCCTGCCATCCCGACGATCCCGAGAAGCCCCCCCGCCAGGAGAAGGTGAAAAGGTATCGAGGAAACGGACGTACGTGTCGTTTCAGACAGGCTTCCCAGAAAGAGCGCGAGGAGAGATATGACGGCAAGACCGCTTGCGTAGTTGATCTGCAGCGTTCTCATATGACCGAAGTAGGAACCGAGTGCGGAATTCATCAGTATCTGCACCATGAGGATGATTCCCGGGGCAACAGAAAGGAGAATGGCAGACAGAGGAATGGCATAGGCGAAACCGACCGCGGTAACGCCTGAGGCAATCAGGAGCAGTGCTATGAGGTCTGTTACGAGACGCGACCTTGTATGAGCATTGGATAGATCGAAGAGAAAGGCGACGAGGGTCTGTCCCGCAAGCATTCCGCTGAGAACGAGGACTACCCCGCCTGCCCGAAAGGCCGCATTGTTCAGTGCGACTATCACAAGCCCGAGTGTTCCGGTGATGAAGTAGTACAGGGGAGGTCGCTGACCCCGTTGGCGTTCTTTTCGTTTCGAGAGCAGAAGGACCAGAGAGGAGCCCGTCAGTCCCACGGTATAAATGATGAGGAGAGCAAGGACCTGACCCGCGCGTGCCGACAGTTCCCCGTTGATGCTGATCATGACTGAGATGCCGCATCCCAGGAGAATGGAAATGATGATGAAGAACACTGCAGAGCCCCCTTTCGTTTGCTCACTTCCTATATACATGATATGGTTCAGTTAGAGGAGGACATATGTCCGCTAAAGGATCTTTTTCGGAACTCTTTCCGCTCCTTTGCGCTCTTGAGCCGGCAATAGAATTCAGGAGCTATGAAGCAGGAGCGTTTCTTGTGCATGAGGGGGACGCGATCAGTACGATCTTCTTCCTCCTTTCCGGTGATGCCTGGGTGACTCAGCATCTTGCCAATGGACGTGCTCACCTCTATCAGGTGCAGTCTTCGGGAGATATCGTGGGTGATGTGGAATACTATCTCGGGTGCGAGGCTACCTGTTCGGTTCAGTGTATGAGTGAGGTGTCGGTGGGAAGGGTTTCCTACCGCACCGTCGAATCCATCGGGAAGAGACATCCCGAAATCTCCAAGGCTTTCGCAACAGCTCTGGCCTCCAAGCTCCGGACAAGCTCCTTTGCAGCCGCACGCAACACCGGGTATCCTCTTGTCCACCGGTTCGCCCATTATCTGAGTTCGACAGGTCTGTCCTTTGTTCCCAACAGCCGTCTGGAGGAGATCTCAGAGCTCCTGGGGAGTTCCAGACGCCACTTGAGAAGGGTCGTCTCGCAGCTGGAGGAACAGGGTGTGGTGCTGAGAAACGGGAGGGGGATTGTCGTGAAGGACGAAGATCTTCTCCATGCCTTGAATTGTGAGATAGACCCCTGAGGATTTTTGCTGTCGGGCATACAGAGAAGAAGGTCCTACCGTTTTCAGTAGGACCTTCTCACAAGAGGTGCCGATCGGATTCGAACCGATGCATGGAGGTTTTGCAGACCTGTCCCTTACCACTTGGGTACGGCACCAGTAACACATGGAAGATAGCAGAAAAGAAGAGGATATGCAACCCCGATGGTAGACTGAAAGGGTTTGAACGTTTTGCCGAACAGTATGGAATTTTTCTGCTGTTTTTGAATGTTTTGTATTGACTTTCTTGTAAAACGAAACATATAATTCAAATACGTTCATTCTGAAGGGAGAGTTTTCCTGTGATACCTGCAGATCGGAAAAGAAGGATCATGGAGATTATACGTACCGACCACGCTGTGGAGGTGCATGAGCTCAGTGAACACTTCGGTGTAAGTGAACTGACGGTCAGAAGAGACCTGGATCAGCTGGCTGCAGAGGGGCTGATTGAACGCACCCATGGCGGTGCGACGCTGAGACGATCCCTACCCGTGGAACCCCTGTACAGTGACAAATTCGCAGAACAGAGAGAACAGAAACTCGCCATAGCGAAAAAGGTAGTCGATTTTGTTGAAGAGGGAGATACCCTGTTCATCAACAGCGGCTCAACCACCTTCGAGGTGATACGTGCCCTTCGGGACAAGAGGATCACCATCGTCACGAACAATATCGACGCTGCACGCATCGTCGATGAGGGAGTCTCCTTCACGCTGGTGTGTATCGGTGGAGTCTACCGCTCCCGTAGCCACAGTGTCTCAGGTTCCCTGTCCTCTCCCCTCATATACAAGATCTATGCGAACAAGGCGATCATCGGAGTGGATGGTATCAGTGTCACCTCAGGTCTGACGACCCCTGTGATGGAGGAAGCTGAGACCACACGGCAGATGATAGAACGGACCGTGGGGTCCGTTATCGTCGTTGCTGACGGAAAGAAGATCGGAGTGGTATCGAATTTCGTGACTGCGGATATTGACTCGGTTGACGTCATTGTTACCGACAGCGAAGGCGGTAAGATCCTGAACACAGAAGAGTTGAAAGAGAGGGATATCTCCCTCGTAATAGGATAGGAGGTATACTATGTCGTATGCAGATAACTATAAGGATTGTTCCTGGCTCGATTTTGAGACCCTGGAGCGGTTCATGGTTGATGCCCTCAAAGCGGTGGGGATCAAGGACGAGGACGCAGCAATCATCGGAGATGTCCTGATTGAAAGCGACAAGAGAGGAATCGATTCTCACGGGATAGGCCGTCTGAAACCGATTTATATCGACCGGATCAATATCGGGATCATGAACCCTGTCACCGAAATAGAGGTGGTCAAGGATGACATGACCACGGCAGTGCTTGACGGTCATAACGGTATGGGGCATGTGGTTGGGAAGAAGGCTATGGAAATGGCCATCGAGAAGGCGAAGACCTACGGAATGGGTATGGTCGCAGTAAGGAACTCGAACCACTACGGTATCGCAGGCTACTATGTCACCATGGCCACCGATGAGGGTATGATCGGGATCACCGGCACCAATGCAAGGCCCTCGATAGCTCCCACCTTCGGTGTCGAAAACATGCTGGGAACCAACCCCCTCACTTTCGGACTGCCCACAGATGAGGAGTTTCCCTTTGTCCTCGACTGTGCGACCAGCGTATCACAGCGGGGAAAGATAGAAGTGTACGGACGAGCAGGCAAAGACCTTCCTCCCGGCTGGGTAATCGGCCTTGACGGCACAACACGAACCGACACGGTACAGGTCCTCAAAGACCTCACTACCGGGGAAGCAGCCCTCACTCCCCTCGGCGGTATCGGTGACCAGACCGGTGGATACAAGGGCTTCGGCTATGCAATGGTCGTCGAGATCCTCTCGGCAGCTCTTCAGGACGGAGCCTTTATGAAGGAGCTGAACGGATTCGATGAGAATCACAAGCCGATTCCTTATCCCCTCGGACATTTCTTCATCGCCATCGATCCGGCACGATTCCTTGGACTTGAGGTGTTCAAGCGTATTTCCGGTACGATATGCCGACAGATCAGGGCGAGTCAGAAAGCCCCCGGTGAAGATCGTATCTATACAGCCGGAGAGAAGGAATGGGAAGCCTACCAGTACCGCAAGGAACACGGATGCCCCGTACCCCCGTCACTTCAGAAGATGATGGTGGAACTGCGCGATACGTATAATCTGAACTATTCATTCGATTTTGAATGAACTGAGCGTGAAGGAGAATAACACTATGGATGTTCTGAAAGAGAAAGCCCTCAGGTACCATGAGGCCGACGGAAAACCAGGGAAAGTGTCAGTTGTACCGACCAAACCCTGTACGACAGCAGATGAACTTTCACTGGCCTATACCCCCGGGGTTGCCAAACCGGTACTTGAGATCGCTGAGAACCCGGAAGATGCCTACCGGTACACTTCCAAGGGTAACCTCGTCGCCGTGATATCGAACGGGACAGCTATCCTCGGTCTCGGTGACCGTGGTGCGCTCGCTTCCAAACCGGTTATGGAAGGCAAAGGGGTTCTGTTCAAACGCTTTGCAGATATCGATGTATTCGACATCGAACTTGACGTGACCGATCCGAAGAAGATTATCGAGATGGTGAAGGCGATGGAGCCGACCTTCGGAGGAGTCAATCTTGAGGATATCAAGTCACCCGAATGTTTCGAGATAGAACGGGCTCTGATAGAGCAGTGTGATATTCCGATCTTTCACGACGACCAGCACGGTACTGCCATCATCAGCACAGCCGGGCTGATGAATGCCTGTGAGATAGTCGGTAAGAAGCTCGAGGATGTCAAGGTTGTTGTCAACGGCGCCGGGGCTGCAGGTATCAGCTGTGCAAAAATGTTTGTTGCCGCCGGAGTCTCGCGCGACAACATCACGATGCTTGACTCCAAAGGTGTTGTGTACGCAGGTAGAAAGGAGTCGATGACTGAAGAAAAACTGGAGTTCGCACGGGAAACCGACATGAGAACGCTTTCGGATGCTATGGACGGTGCTGATGTGTTCATGGGACTGTCGGTTGCCGATTGTGTGACTCCTGAGATGCTGAGCTCTATGGCAAAGGACCCCATCGTATTCGCCATGAGCAACCCGAATCCGGAAATCTCGTATGAACTGGCAGTTGCAACACGCTCTGATGTGATTATGGCCACCGGAAGAAGTGATTTCCCGAACCAGATCAATAACGTGCTGGGCTTCCCCTTCATCTTCCGCGGAGCGATGGATGTCAGGTCGAAGACCATCTCGGAAGGGATGAAAATGGCGGCAGCGAAAGCGCTTGCGGCTCTTGCGAAGGAACCGGTTCCGGAAATCGTCGCCAAGGCGTATGGCGGAAAGGCCTTCTCTTTCGGCAGGGAGTACATCGTCCCCAAACCGTTCGACCCCCGGGTCATAAGCTGGGAAGCCGTTGCTGTTGCGAAGGCTGCCTGTGCGGAAGGGCTTGCAAAAAACCCTATCACTGACTGGGTTGCCTATGAAGAGAGTCTGGTGAAGAGAATGGCTCCGTACTGGGTCTGATTTCGATTCCTGAACAACAATAAGCCCATCTGATGATGGGCTTATCTCTTTCCCTGCCACTTCTAGGCGAACGGAGTCTTCGTTTCTCTTCGTACCTGTATCTCATCAATTACAGCGTTCCCGCGTTGCGAGACCAGAAATCTGACAATATCTGCAATCTCCTGCGGATGGATGAGCTCCTGTGTATCAATATCGGGTCTCACACTGCTCACCATATCAGTTGCTACCCCGCCGGGGGAAATGACATGAACGCGGATTCCATAGGGTTGTACCTCTTTGGCTATCGATTTACTGAAGCCCAGGAGGGCGTGCTTGGAAGCGACGTAGGCTGATTGCCCTGCGTAGCCTTTCGATGCAACCACCGATGCGATGTGTATGATGAACGAGCGCGTGTGTGTTTTCAGATAGGGAATAACTGCCTGAGAGAGAAAATAGGGAACCCGTGCATTCAGGTACATGAGTCTGTCCCATTCTTCTTCGCGGGTCTCTTCTATATTCTTTGAAAGGGTGATTCCTGCATTGTTCACCAGGACATCGATCCCACCCATCCTCTTCGCTGCTGTGCGTGCCAGAGTTTGCAGGTCTGTGTCCATCAGATTCGCTATGTGCAGGTGAAGCCTGCCGTCATACGCTGGCAGGTTCTCAAGGAGAGTCATATCTCTTCCTACAGCAAACACCTGGGCACCGTCATCAAGAAGAGCCTGTGTGATGGCTAATCCTATTCCCTTTGTTGCTCCGGTGACGATCGCTTTCATAGCATTCTGTTATTCGCTGATGTCCCACAACTGTCTCAGGTCTTCCTTGGTCCGGTCAAGCGTCTCCTGATACTGGGCAGAAAGTTGTTTGTAGTGCTTCTGGAGGAACTGAATAAACTCCGGGTCCTGTTCTACCGACGAGTAGCTTGCCCTGCCGTACTGTGCCATCATCTGCTGCTGTTTCTGTTCGAACATCGGTTGATACTGAGCCTTTGCGCGTTCAAGCAGGGTCTCTCTTGCTTCGAGGTACTGACCCATCAGGCCGCTGAGCTGTCCGATGTGATGGGCGATCTCCTCACCGTTCTCACTGATCAGACCCGCCAGGTTCGCTATCTTTTCCATCCGGGGAAGGTAGTCATCATTCTGGGGCAGGGCAATGTTCGAAATCACGGTCCGGGCTATTCCGAGGTTAATATCCTTCCGGTGTTCCTCCGGCTCCCGGTTGTAGGCGTCTTCGAATTCTTCCAGGGTCGCCTCCATGTCACTGAGGTAGGAACCGGCAAGCCGTCTTCCCTTCTCTATTCGCTGATCCTTTCGTATCTTGTTCTCATCAACTTCAATATCCTCGGTCTTCTCCAGAGCAATCTCCCAGGCTGATTTTATGAGTGACATGGCTTTTCTCCTTTCTCAATCCTGGTTTCAAGATAGCAAAAGGGAGTCCTCATCGACAAGGGCGATATGGACGATGGGGGGAAAAAAGAGTAGTGTTGACCTATGGTACTAACTGAGAAAGTCTACATCGACAAACCGCTTGAAAGAACGTTGGAAGCCACTGTCCTTGAGGTTCGTGAACACAAGGGAAAACCGGCAGCTCTGCTGGACAGGACGATCTTCTACCCTGAGGGAGGAGGCCCGGCGGGAGACCGCGGCTGGCTCGGTGAGGTGCGTGTGACCGATACCCAGAGCAATCGGGAAGGGGAGATCCTCCATTATCTTGAGAACGCGGGCACGCTTGTGCCGGGTTCCGTGGTGACGGCCCGTCTTGACTGGTCACACCGATACCATTACATGGTACAGCATACCGGTCAGCACCTGATCAGCGGTCTTCTGTACTCCCTGTTCGGTATCGGGACGCTGTCAGTGCATCTCGGTGACCATGACATATCGATCGAAACCGACGCAGCTGAACTGTCTCAGGAGACCATTGATGCTCTGACCGATGCCGTACGTGAGGCGATCATCGCCGATGCTGGCGTGAGTGCCCGTATCGTGGGGAACGAAGAGGTTTCAGCTCTCGGTCTGAGGAGGCCTGTCAAGGTGGACGGGGATCCCAGAATCGTCACGATCGACGGGTACGATGAGATCGCCTGCGGAGGAATTCATCTGGCCGGAACAGCTGAACTGCAGGAAGTGCTGTTCCTCGGCAGTGAGAGTATCAGGGGCCATGTCCGCCTCTCCTTCGCTTTCGCGCAGGAGGCGCGAAGGGAGATACGGGAGAACCGGGACATCATTGCACAGCTGAAGAAGCACCTCTCTGTCCCCAGAGAGGACATACTTCAAGGAGTTCAGGAGCTGAAGGAAGCTCACAGTGCACAACGGAAGAGAGTGAACCAGCTTGAGGCCCTGCTTGTCTTCAGTGAACTGGAGGCGAAATACCGCAGCGGGAAGCCTTTTGTCATCGATTTCTCCCACCTTCCCTTTGATGCTCTCTCCCACGCAGCCCGATTCGTGGAGGGTCCCGACTCCCTTCTTTTCTGTGCCATTCAACAGAAGGATGATACGAAATCTGCCTATATGATAGCCATTAAAGGCTTTGATGATTCTCAGGATCTGTTTTCACGTATTCGCAAGGACGTCCTCCTTCCGTTTGATGCGAAGGGAGGAGGAAGGGCCCCGGTGTTCCGTGGCGTCCTGACAGGGAAAGAGAGAGACTCCTTCCTAGCCGCTATGGAACAGGAACTGACGGGAATCTGAGATGAGTGCGGCGAAGCGAAAAGTTCATTTGTTCAAGGAATCCTATTTTACCCTGGACGGGAACCTTGACTGGAAGGTAGTGCTGCGGAAGGGGCTTGTGTTCATCCTCCTCTTCATAGCGCTCTTCACTATACTGTTTATGTTCCTTGAGCCGCAGACGGAGGCTATCGCACAGTATGTCAGTGATCATAGCGGTGCTCCCGGTCTCTTCCTGTTCGCCTTTCTGGTCGACATGCTCATTGTCCCGCTCACGGTAGACATGATCTTCCCCTTTGCAGTTGAGTATTCACCGTTGGTGTTTCTTACCCTTATATCTGCAGGTTCGATGCTGGGAGGTATCGGAGGCTACTGGATAGGACGGCTTCTCGGTCATCTGAAGATCGTTCAGCAGATAACCGGGGGGTTCAGTGAGGAGGGGAGACAGCTCATCAGCCGGTACGGAGAGTGGGGAATCGTTCTGGCGGCATTCACACCCATTCCGTTCTCTACCGTCTGCTGGATAAGCGGAATGGTGAAAGTGCGGTTTCTGTATGTGGTGTTCGCTACCTTCGCGAGGATACCGAGGATGATCCTCTACTATTTCATGTTGATGGCGGGTTTCACTCTATTCAGATAAGACTTCTTCGATACTTCCGGCTATGTTGACAGCACGTTCCGCCGCATCTCCGGTATACTCGCTGGCATCCATGAGCTCGACGATTCTCTCCTGTGTGAGGTACTTCAGCATCTCGCTATCTGAGCTCAGCATCTCGAGAAGAGGATTTTCTTCTCCTCTCATGACGATAGGCCATGCGCGTAGTGAATATTCCCGTATCAGTTCGTGCATCTCCTGCCGGTCCGCTCCATTTCTGCCCAGATCCATCAGTACCCGCTCGGTGGCTGCAAACAGACCGTAGTTCTCCAGATTTCTCCGGATGGTTTCGGTGTTGAAGACCAGGCCGTCGATCAGACGTTGAGAGGTCTTGAGTACCTCGTCACAGGTAAGGAACAGCTCCGGGAGGACGAACCGCCGGTTGGCTGAGTCATCAAGTGTCCTTTCGAGGATCATGCTCGATGCATTGTGCCAGAGTGTATCCACACTGGAGACCGCGCTGCGGCAGAGGGAGTCGATCTTTTCCGAGTTGATCGGGTTCCGCTTGAACGGCATGGCCGAAGAGCCGACCTGTTTCTCCCTGAACGGTTCGTTCCACTCGCCGATGGGCGGGGTCTGCAGCATCCTGATGTCGAGAGCGAACTTGTAGAGGGTTGAGCAGAGACCCGCAAGGACTGTCCCTATCCGGTAGTCCTGTTTTCTCGGATAGACCTGGGTGGCTCCCTCGAACGCGGTGAGTCCGATGCGCGTCATCACTTTCTGTTCAAAAGAGCGGGCACTCATATCTGTTCCCTCGAGCAAAGCTGCATAGCTCGCAGCGGTTCCCACAGCTCCCTTGATTCCTTTTCCCTTGAGACGATCACGTACCGTTCTGATATCGATATAGTCGTCGAGAAGGTCCTGTGCCGTCTGTGCCAGGCGGTATCCGACGGTGGTCACCTCCGCAGGCTGGATATGCGTGAACGCCATACAGGCCGTGTCGGCCTCCTCTCTGATACGGGCGGCGAAGGAGGAGAGAAGGTCGGAAAGCCCCTTCAGGATCATGTCGAGTGCCTCCCTGTGACGGATCACATCCATGTTGTCGAGGATGTCCATACTGGTAGCTCCGAGGTGGATGATCTTTCCCCCCACCGGACACTGTTCGGCATAGGTCTTTATCTCCGCCATCAGGTCATGACGGATCTCCTGTTCGATCTCACTTGCACGTTCGATATCGATCTCTTTCCTGTGAGCCTTCAGGTCATCGACCTGCTCCTCTGTTACAAGGCCGGCTTCCGCCTGGCTCTCCGCTATAGCGATCCAGATATCGCGCAGGAGTTCTCGCTTGTGTGTTTCACTGAAGATTCTTCTCATAGTCTCTGTGCCGTAGCGCCAGGTGAAGGGACTGATGAATGTATCATGGGAAAACATGGTCGACATACTGTGTCTGTTCCTCTTGTATCGTTTGGGTGAAAATGCGGGTACCGGTGGTGGTGAATGAAAAACCCGCGGCATACACCGCGGGCCTGATGTTACATGATAATGATCTGATCCCGCTCAGGACCGACCGAGATGTACTTGATCTGTGCTCCGGTCAGCTCGGCAATTCTGTTCAGGTAGGCCTGAGCCTTTGCAGGCAGATCGTCCCAGGTGCGGGCCTCTTCGGTGCTTTCCATCCAGCCTTCCCAGGATTCATAGACAGGCTCGGCTTTCTCCTGACCGATCGTATCGGGGAGGTCTGTTACCAGGTGTCCGTCTATCATGTAGCCGGTACAGATCTTCAGTTCTTCGAACGTATCAAGAATGTCGAGCTTGGTCAGGGCGATGTGTGTGAAACCGTTGATCCAGCAGCTGAAGGAAGCGGCGACGGCATCGAACCAGCCGCACCTCCTCGGGCGTCCGGTGGTTGCTCCGAATTCGCTGCCGACGCTTCTCAGTTTCTCTCCGGTGGCATCAAACAGCTCAGTGGGGAAGGGTCCACCACCGACACTGGTGGAATAGACTTTCACGACACCGATGACTTCGTCGATACGGCGGGGGGAGATCCCGGCTCCACTTGTCGCTCCACCTGCTGTGGGGTTGCTGCTTGTCGAATAGGGATAGATGCCCCAATCGATATCTCTCATGATCCCGAGCTGGCCTTCCAGGACGATATTCCTGTTGTTCTGAATCGCGTGCTTGATAAGGGGGACGGTATCGATGATCTTGTCACCGTAGCGTTCCTTCCAGGAAGCACACAGGGCCATCAGGCTGTCCACATCACTCTCCGGCAGTCCGTAATGGGCCAGATCCCGGTTCTTCTTTGCGATCATCGCCTCAAAGAGTTTTCTCAGGCGGGTCTCATCGAGTATGTCCGATGCACGGATACCGACACGGTTCACCTTGTCGGAGTAGGCGGGACCTACTCCCCGTTTGGTGGTCCCTGCTGCCAGTCCTCCCTTCTTGCTGTCCTCCTCAGCTCCATCAAGGAGGCGGTGGTAGGGGAGGATCAGATGTGCACGGCGATCGATGAACAGGTTATCGGTGAGGACACCCTTTGCCTGAACGGCATCGAGCTCCTCACTCATCGTGTCGAAATTGACGACAGTCCCGGCACCTACGATACAGACCGTCTCAGGGTTGAAGATTCCCGAGGGAACGATATGGAGAGCGAACTTACCCGCATCATTGATGACGGTGTGACCCGCATTGTCCCCACCCTGGAAACGGATCACCATGTCCGCTTTCTGGGCAAGATAGTCTACAACCCGCCCTTTTCCTTCATCACCCCACTGGGCGCCTACAATTGCAGTTACACTCATACGTCCTGCTCCTTTTCCTGCTCTGAAAGCATGATCTTCTCATTCTCGTGATGCACATCGACATCTTCGGCGTCCCATGGATATTTTATCCACAGGTCTTCGATATCGAGACCGGCGAAATATCGGGTGATCTCAGGGGGGAAATCAGCCGTTTTCTCTTTCTTCTTGTTATGGAGTACCAGAACGGCGATCTCTTCAGGTTCGTGACGGAGCAGCTCTCTCACACAGTAGCCAAGGGTCGCACGGGTATCGTCAACTTCGTCGATGAGGAGAACCTTCTTTCCCTTGATCTGGCGTTCGGTCTCATCTATCCACTGAATCTTCTGAGGGTAATCTGCATGGGACTGATCGATATTATAGTAGCTGATCCCCACCGCGAGGATAGGGCGGTTGATAAAGGTCTTCATGATCCGGGCGGGAATGAACCCTCCGGAACCGATCGCAACTATCACATCAGGATCGAACCCTGATTCCATGAGACGCTCAGCAAGGGACTTCACCGTTTTGTGAATCGTGCTGTACCCTACATAAAATTTATTGTCCATATGATCTGATCCCTCTCCTACTCTATCACAGGAGTCATCTCTGCGATGTACGGAAGAGTCCTATGTTTCTCGGCATAGTCAAGTCCATATCCGACTACCCACACATCGGGGATCGCGAAACCGAGATAGTCGATCTCGACATCCACCTTCCGTCTGTCCGGCTTGTCCAGGAGCACGATGGTTTTCAGGGACGCCACGTTACGGCTGGTGAAGTTCCGGCAGAGATAGTCGAGGGTGTATCCGCTGTCAAGGATGTCCTCCACAATGAGTACGTGCTTTCCCTCCACATTCTCCCTGGTATCCATGATCATTCTCACATTACCGGTGGATTGATCGGAGTTTCCATAGCTGGAGAGCGAGATGAAATCGACTTCATGAGGAATCTCGAGCTTGCGGCAGAGGTCCGCAAGGAAGATGAAGGAACCTTTGAGGACTCCGACGAGGATGAGCTTATCATCGATATCCTTGTACTCGTCGTTGATCTGCCTGGCAAGATCGTTCACGCGGCGTGCGATCGTGTCAGCGTCGATAAGAATTCGCACCAGATCACTGGTGAGAGCCGGAATTGCAATCGATGACATAGCAGCTCCTTTATAGAAAGGTCGTATCGGGATTCCTATGAAATAGCAGAAAAGGAATGCCCCTGTCAAGGGAATAGGGGTGGTAATGGTCACAAATTATTGTGCAAGAATAGGTTATACTCTTCTCTTTATTGATGGCAGTCTGTCTGTGTGGAAGGGTCTGCCCGGGTCGGAAAGGTTTTCTTTGAAAGCCTCTGATGAGTTGACTTCCGGCCGGCTCGGTGTGTATACTGAACGTCCGGTTAGCGGGAACTTCCTTCCATGCTTCTCTTTACGGGGAAGTAGAGTTTCTGCAGAAAATCCAGATTCTGCGGGGGGAAGGTATGTTCACACAGGTTCCAGTTAACACATTCACAGGCAATGTATTCTCAATGATGGCCGATCGATGGTTTCTCATCACCGCAGGTGACGAGACGTCGTTCAATACGATGACGGCCGCCTGGGGAAGCATAGGGGTCATGTGGCGCAAGCCGGTATTCAATATCGTCGTGAGGCACACACGCCACACCTATACCTTCCTTGAGGAAGGTTCCTCCTTCACCTGTTCGTTCTTTCCTGAAGAGTACCGCAACGCTCTCAGTTTCTGCGGCAAGTACTCAGGGCGTGATTATGACAAGGTCGCAGAAACGTCTCTCGTTCCTTTCCCGCTCGATGCGGGGACGAAACATCCTGTGGTCACCTTCGAAGGTGCCTCACACGTGTTCTGTATGGATATCGCTTCGAGAACACCGATCCTTCCCGATCAGTTCATAGATCCCGCGATCGACTCCTTCTATTCGGCGAAGGACTACCATACGATGTATACTGGGTATATCAGAAGCTACTTCACGGCTGGATAGGAGGTTCGTATGACCTATTCATTTGCACCTGGGAGCAGAAGAGATGTTCTGGCTCTCATGATCCGCTCCCGAGTGTTCGAACAGAAGATTGAAGAGCTGTTCACCAATCATTCGATGCATGGGACCACCCATCTTGCGATAGGTCAGGAGGCGGTACACGCAGGGGTCGCTCTCGGTATTGAACAGAGAGACTGGATCGTGACGACCCATCGATGTCACGGTCATACCCTTGCTCGCGGCGCCGACCTTTCGGCGATGATGGCTGAGTTCTTCGGTGACAGTCGCGGACTGAGTCGAGGACTTGGAGGGTCGATGCATCTGATCGACATGGAGCACCGGAACGCGGGCTCCTCAGCGGTCGTCGGTTCTTCGGTTGCCCTCGCCACCGGAATGGCGCTTCAGCTGAAGCGGCAGAGGCGGGATGAGATCGTTGTCGCTTTTTTCGGTGACGGAGCAAGCAACAGGGGAATCCTGCATGAGTCGATGAATATGGCCTCTATCTGGAACCTTCCGGTGTTATTCCTCTGCGAGCATAATGGATACGGGATGAGCAGTCCTGCGCACAGGATGGTGTCGGTCTCCTCGATCGCACAGCGGGGAGCCGGGTACGGGATCGAGTCAGACAGTATTGACGGAAATGATGTAGAGGGAGTGTACTCGAAGGTTCGTGAGGTCCGTCAGTGGATGAGCGAGCATCAGCGTCCCTATCTCCTTGAGGTGAGGACCTACCGGTTCAGCGGTCACTCCAAGAGTGACGTGAGGGTGTACCGCACCAGGGAAGAGGAGGCAGATTGGATGAAGAAGGATCCCATCGAAGCGTTCAGCAAAGTCCTGATCGGAGCTCAGGAGATCACACGGCAGGAGATCAGCGAGCTGTTTGCGCAGGAGAGGGATCGGATCACAGAAATTGCCGATTTCTATCTCCGGGATCACCGGGAGCTCACGATCGAAGAGGCTGAGCAGTATGTATATGTATCGGAGGCCGGCCGATGAGACAGATAAGTTACCGGGAGGCGATCCGTGAGGCACTCGCCGAAGAGATGGCGCGTGATGAACAGGTCGTACTTATGGGGGAGGATGTAGGCTGCTACGGAGGCTGTTTCTCAGTCACTTCGGGTTTGATCGACATCTACGGGACACACCAGGTGATTGAGACTCCTGTATCGGAAGAGGGGATCGTTGCTGTAGCCGTGGGTGCCGCTATCATGGGGATGAGGCCCGTGGTGGAGGTGATGTACGGGGACTTCTCCACACTTGCCAGTGATCCTCTTATCAACCACGCGGCAAAGACTCATTTCATGTCTGGGGGACGCCAGTCGGTTCCGATGGTCTATCGCACGCCGATGGGAGGCGGAACAGGGGCCGCGGCGCAGCACACCCAGTCGCTTGAGACGCTGTTCACCAATATCCCCGGACTTAAGGTCGTCTATCCCTGTATGCCCAGTGATGCCAAAGGGCTCCTGAAGAGTGCGATACGCTGTGATGATCCTGTCATATTCCTCGAACACAAGAACTATGGACTCAGTTCTCTCATCTCGGAAGAGGACTATACCATCGAGATCGGAAAGGCTGATGTGAAGAGGAAGGGAACCGACCTGACCATCATCACCTACGGGAAGATGGTGTCTCATGCACTGAGTGCGGCCCTGACTCTGGAAGATGATGAGATCAGTACCGAAGTCATCGATCTCAGAACCCTTCGCCCTCTCGATGTAGAGGCGATCCGTAATTCGGTGAGAAAAACCGGAAGAGTCGTAATCCTGCATGAGGGCCCCGTCTTTGGGGGCTTCTCAGGAGAACTCTCAGCCGCCATCGTGGAGGATGAGGAGACCTTCCGTGCTCTCAAGGCCCCGGTCAAACGAATCGGGGGTCAGGAAATCCCGACCCCCTTCAATAAGAATCTGGAAATGCAGATGGCTCCGCAGGTCTCTCAGATTATCTCCGTATCGCTATCCCTGTTCTCCTAGGCGTGAAGGAAACTCCTTACGCCGGTGAATACCATGGCGATACCCGCTTCATCACAGGCGTCGATCACTTCCTGGTCACGGATGGATCCACCCGGCTGGATGATCGCCCGCACCTGATAGCCTGCAAGGGCTTCGATTGAATCCTTGAAGGGGAAGAACGCGTCGGAGGCAAGGACCATTGGTGTGTTCTCAGGACTCTTCCTCAGCGCGATCTTCGTCGCATCGACACGCGACACCTGACCTCCCCCGATGCCGCAGGTGGTGAAGTCACTGACCGTGAGGATCGCATTCGATTTGACATGTTTCACAACGTTCCATGCGAACAGCAGCTCCTCAACGGTTTTTTCGTCAGGTGAGACTCTGGTCACACACCTCAGGTCCTCCTTATTCAGGATACGGGTATCCTTTTCCTGAACGAGAAGATCATCACCGATGAATCGTGCGGTGAGTACGTTCCTGTGCTGTGCAAGAGAGGGGAGTGCAAGGACTCGGAGATTCTTCTTCGCCTTCAGGATTTCCAGAGCCTCCGGGGTGAAGGATGGAGCAATAAGGACCTCTACAAACAGCGGTTTGACGAACGCCGCCACCTGTTCAGTGACCTCTCTATTGCAGGCGATGATCGATCCGAAGGCGCTGAGTGAGTCAGCTTCATAGGCTTTCTTTACGGCAGTATACAGGTCGGCATCCGAGGCGACTCCGCAGGGGGAGGCATGTTTGACCACGACGCAGGTGGTTTCGGTAAACTCTCTGAGTGTCTCGAGGGCTCCCCAGGTATCACCGAGGTTGTTGAAGGAGAGTTTCTTTCCCTGAAGCTGCCGGGCGTCAAGCAGGCTGAAGGCTTCTTTGGTGGCGGGAGCTTTCGTCGAGCGGTAGACAGATGCCTTCTGGTGAGGGTTCTCACCGTAGCGAAGCGGATTGTCATCCTTGATGAAACCGTAGGTGAGTTCCTGGGGGAACTGTTCCTCGTTCAGATAGCTCTGAATGACCGAGTCATACCGCGCTGTATGGCTGAACGCAGCTGCAGAGAGGTGCTTCCTCACCGGGTAGGAGACTCCACCCTGTGTTGTGATCTCATCCATGATCATCCGGTAATCTGATACCCGGGTCACCACGGCCACGTCATAGAAGTTCTTGGCGGCGGAGCGTATCATCGAAGGTCCTCCGATATCGATCTTCTCGATCGCCTCCTCCTGGGTTACCCCGTCCTGACCGATCGTCTGTTCGAAGGGATAGAGGTTGCATACCACCAGATCAATCCACTCTATCCCCTGTCCCGCAGCACTGACATCATCCAGCCCTCTCCGCCCGAGGATCCCTCCATGAATGAGAGGATGGAGAGTCTTCACTCTTCCGTTCATCATCTCAGGGAATCTGGTCACCTCACTTACTTCAGTGACATCGAGTCCGCTCTCTTTCAGTGTTCTGTAGGTACCGCCGGTAGAGATGAGAGAGACCCCCTCTGATGCAAGGAAGGTGGCGAAGGAAACGATATCGGTCTTGTCATAGACCGAAAGCAATGCCCGCTTAATGGTAAGTGTTTTCTCTTTCATGGGTAATATCTATCACAGATGTGACAGAAAATGCCAGAGCACGGATGTGTTATGCCGGTGATGGGCAGGGAAAATGTGATCGCGGCGGTGTCCACTGCAGAAGAACAAGGAGGTCCGTCTTATGTTCCGCATTGATGCAGACTGCCTGATGGACCGTTGTGTCCTGGAGTGTCTGTTTCTGTAAGGCCTTCAGTGACCTCCTGTCCTTCCGTCGGCTCCTGACTCTTTTATTTTTTCACACTTATCGTTACAATAGGCTCACTCCTGTACCGCAGGGGAAGTGAAGATATCAGAATGAAGCGAGGCCGGTATGGAACTAGATGTGAGGAACCTGCATCCTCTGGAGATCAGGTTGCTGAGACATGTTTCTGTGGGGGAAGAGATTACCACGGAACGACTCATCAAGGAACTGGATTATCAGATAGGACATTGCAATCAGGCATTCAGCTGGCTGACCGGCAAGGGGTATATCCGTGAGGTGTCCCGCAGTACGAGCATCTGGTATGAACTCACCGACTATGGAAGGAAGGAAGTCGATCTTGGAACCCCTCCGGTCCGCATCGTCGCCCTTCTCAAGAAGAACGGCCCTCTTTCCCTGCCCGAGATCGCTCACAAGCTTGGTCTCGAGAAGAGCTCCATCGGCTCCGCCTTCGGTCAGCTCAGTAAGGCAAAGGTCTGCCGGATGGGAGAAGGAAACGTTGCTCAGCTGATGAGTGAGGACCTCCCCGAGGAGCTGACCGTCGCTTCATCGGTGCTGAAGAAGGGACTGGAAGGCATGCTTGCGGAGACATCGCTTTCCACCGTTGAGCTTGCCTATATCAGGAAGAACAGTAAGAAGCGGGGAGCAGCAGACTCTCCTTTCAGGATCGTGGAAAAGGATGAGGTGATCTACTCACTGACCGAGGAGGGGGAGCGAGCGAAACAGGCTCTTCTTGATGCCCGTATCACGGGAGAGGAACTCGGTTCGGTTACCTCCTCTATACTGTCCAGTGGAGAGTGGAAGGGGAAGAGTTTCCGTCCATACTCTCTCAATACACCGAGTGCACGACTCATCCCGGGACGGCGCAACCCGTACAGCGAGTATCTGCAGTGGGTCAAGGACAAGCTTGTCTCCCTGGGTTTTGAGGAGTTCGACGGGTCACTTGTGGAGAATGAGTTCTGGAACGGGGATGCACTGTTCATGCCGCAGTTCCACTCTGCCCGCGATATCCACGATGTCTACTATGTAAAACATCCCAGCCATGCAAAGAGCATTGAGGAACCGTACCTCTCGCAGGTGGCGGCCACGCATCAGGATGGATGGACCACCGGCAGTCGGGGGTGGAACTACACGTTCGACCATGAATTCACCCGCCGTCAGGTGATGAGAAGTCAGGGGACCGTGCTCTCAGCCCGGCAGCTGCCGAAAGCGAAGGTGCCCGGCAAGTACTTCGGTATCGCACGGTGCTTCAGGTATGACCAGGTGGATGCCACTCACGGAGCCGACTTCTATCAGACCGAAGGCATCGTCCTCGGGGATGATGTGAACCTGAAGAACCTTCTGGGACTCCTCAAACTCTTTGCGGAAGAGGTGGCAGGTGCTCAGGAGGTGAGGTATGTACCCGGGTACTTCCCGTTCACCGAACCCTCGATCGAAGTGCATATCAAACACCCGGTGCTCGGCTGGTTCGAACTCGGAGGTTCAGGGATATTCCGTCCGGAAGTGACCAAGGCGCTCGGGATCGATGTGCCGGTCCTTGCATGGGGTCTCGGTATCGACCGTATGGCACTGATGCACCTCGGGATCAACGACCTGCGAGAGCTGTTCACTCCCGATATCGAACATGTGAGACTCAGGAGAAGTAAATAAGATGCCGAAGATTGAAGTACATGAAACACTGTTTGAATCACTGCTCACACAGCGCTACACGGATGATGCTCTGGAGGAGATATTCCCTGTTGCAAAGGCTGAGCTCGATGGTCACGATACTGATGAACGTCTCTACAAGATAGAGCTGAACGATACCAACCGGCCCGACCTCTGGTCGGCAGCAGGAGTCGCCCGGGCTCTCAACACCTATGAGAGCGGTACTCTTTCCACCTACGATTTCTTCTCTGATGAGACGGTACGACGTGATAGCGGCGACCGGCGTCTCATCGTTGATGCCTCGGTGGAACCCGTCCGACCCTTTTCTATCGGTTTCGCCGTACAGGGCAAGGTGGTAAGTGAGACGATTCTGGAAGCTCTGATCCAGTCCCAGGAGAAGCTGTGCAACAACTTCGGGAGGAAGAGAAAGAGTATTGCGATGGGCGTGTACCGCAGTGACCTGATCAGCTATCCGGTTCACTACCGGGGTGCTGACCCGCAGGCCACGAGGTTCGTTCCTCTTGGAGCTGAAGAGGAGATGAGTCTTGTCGAGATCGTCCAGAAGCATCCGAAGGGGCAGGAGTACGGTCATATTGTCTCCTCCTCGCCGGTATTCCCCTTCCTCCATGATGATAACGGAGAGGTCCTGTCGTTTCCTCCCGTAATCAACTCGGCACACATCGGTGCGGTGGAAGCAGGAGATGAGAACCTCTTCTTCGAGTTCAGCGGTCCCGGCCTTGATGACCTGCTGCTGGCGGCGTCGATTGTCGCATGCGACTGTGCAGACATGGGTTTCACCGTGCTGCCGGTGACCTGTTCCCTGCCGTATGATACTCCCTATGGGAGGGAGGTCACTGTACCCTATTACTTCCAGAAACCACAGACGTGTGAAATCTCATACCTCCATAAGACCCTTGGTGAGAAACTGAGTGAACAGGAGATCATCACGGCCCTTGGACGGATGGGTATCAAAGCGACGATCTCAGAGTCTGTAATCACTGCCGTCCCTCCCGAATACCGCAACGATTTTCTCCATGCGGCAGATATCGTGGAGGATGTGATGATCGGTCATGGCCTCAGTCTGTTCGCTCCGGTACTTCCCGGTGATTTCACCGCAGGACGGCTTACCGAAGCGGAAGAACTGTCCCGGAAGGTGAAGGATATCATCATCGGCATGGGCTTTCAGGAGATGATGTACAACTATCTCGGCTCACGGCGCGAATACATCGACAACATGCATGTCAGCGGAGAGCAGTACATCCAGATTGCAAATCCGATGAGTGAGAACTATGAGTTCGTCCGTCCCTCGATCATACCCTCACTGCTTGAGAGTGAGAGTGTGAGTGCTCACGCGGTGTATCCCCACAACATCTTCGAAGTGGGAAAGGTCGCCTATCTTGATGAGAGTGACAACTCGGGGACTGTGACAAAGAATCATATCGGGTTCCTCTCTTCAGGACCTGATGCGGGGTTCAACGATCTCAACAGCTACATCAGCACCCTCCTCTATTTCCTCAATGTGGAGTATGTGATGACTGAACTGGAGGATCCGCGTTTCATTCCCGGACGCTGCGGAAGACTCGTCAGCAACGGCAGAGATCTCGGTGTCTTCGGAGAGATTCATCCGCAGGTGCTCGAGAGCTGGAACATTACGATGCCCTGTATCACCTGTGAACTTGATATCGATCAGCTTCTGATCTGTCGGGAGCTGCTGTAGCATTCAGCCGGAACCTGTACAAGGAGACAGCAGCGGCCGGGTTACCCCGGCCGTTGTATGGTATCCAGCTGTCTGCCTGTCAGAGAGAGGCGAGGAAATCACTCACCTCTTCGCCGTGAGTCTTCACCTGGACCTTGGGCCACACCTGTATCAGCTTTCCTTCAGGGTCAAATACGAACGTGCTGCGTAGCACGCCCATGTAGCTCTTGCCGTACATCTTCTTCTCTCCCCAGGCTCCCAGTGCCTCAAGCAGTTCGTGTTCGGGGTCGCTGAGCAGGGTGAAGTTCAGCTCATGCTTCGCGATGAACTTCTGATGGCTGGAGGGGGAATCCGGTGAGAGCCCGAGCAGTACTGCACCTCTGCCTTCGATCGCGGGCAGGTTGTCACGGAAGCTGCATGCTTCGGTGGTGCACCCGCTCGTGTTGTCTTTCGGGTATGCGTACAGTACCACAAACTTCCCTTTGTAATCGGAGAGACGTACGTCCTCTCCCTTCTCGTTCTGTACAGTCACCTCAGGTGCTGCTGATCCTGTATCAAGCATAGTAGACTCCTTCTCTGTCATTCTTCACCGAAGAGAGCTTTCAACCTCTTCAGGGCATCTTCCCTGCTGCTCTGCACCGATGAGCCACTTTCCTTCTGATTGATCATGAATGAGGGGCAGAAGTTCGCACGTCGTTTGTCAACGACCTCTTCCTCCACCGCTTCGCGGCACTGGTGATACGCCCCTTCATCGTAGAACCTGCAGTTGACACATGATTTGAGACTCTCTCCGCAGGACGGGCAGACAGTCGCATGACCGATGGTCATGGAAGAGTGAATTTCGGTGTTGCAGTGCACACAGATACTCATGAAGGAATTGTACCAATGCAGGACCATTTCTGGCAAGAGAAAGTTCCGCTGTTCCCTAGAAACCGTCGTCTCTTCCTGATATAATCCAAGGTAATGCGGAGGTCCACATGGCAACCTTGTTTACAAAGATCATCAATCGTGATATCCCGGCTTCCATCCTGTATGAGGATGAGCTCTGCATAGCGATTCTCGATATAGCGCCGGTGAACAAGGGACATGCTCTCGTCATAAGCAGAAAGGAGTATCCGACGACAGCGACCTGCCCGGATCATGAGCTTCAGCACCTGATGAGTGTGGCCAAGAGACTTGATGTGAAGATGCGTGAAGCACTACAGGCCGATGCGACGAATATCATCATCAACAACGGGCCGGCAGCGGGGCAGGAAGTCCCCCACCTTCATATCCATATCATCCCCCGTTTTCACGGTGACAACAAGAAGGTGATCCCGACGAAGGAAGTCTATACGGAGGGTGAACTCGGAAAGTACGCTGAAAAGCTCTCCCTGAGTCAGTGAGACGAAAGAAACCTCGTGCCTGACTGAATTCTCACAATTATTTATTATCAATAGGATTGAACAAAATTTGATAATGTACTAGAATCCGTCCGGTACGCTTGTTATGCGTGTCATTCCGCTTGGCTTCGCCTGATATAACACTCTGCTGCGACGGGTAATGACGCGATACACGGATATGATAATTACTTCTCTACGGGTTCTGTCCCCGACGAACGGTACAGACCACGGAAAGAGATAAAAGAGGAATGAATAATGGCTGATATTAGTAAAATGAGAAACATCGGAATCAGTGCTCATATTGACTCTGGTAAGACGACCCTTTCCGAAAGGATTCTCTTTTATGCAAACAGAATCCATGCGATCCACGAAGTGCGCGGTAAAGACGGCGTCGGTGCGACGATGGACTCTATGGAACTCGAGAAGGAACGCGGAATCACGATCGCTTCAGCAGCAACCAACGTAACCTGGAAGGAGCATCCGATCAATGTTATCGATACTCCGGGACACGTGGACTTCACGATCGAGGTCGAACGCTCTCTGAGAGTTCTTGACGGAGCTGTGCTTGTTCTCTGTTCTGTTGCTGGTGTTCAGAGCCAGTCGATAACTGTGGACCGCCAGATGAAGCGCTACAATGTTCCCAGAATTGCCTTCGTCAACAAGTGTGACCGTACCGGAGCGAACCCGTACCGGGTAAAGAACCAGCTCATTGATAAGCTCGGACTCAATGCCGTGCTTATCCAGATTCCCATCGGACTCGAGGACAAGCTCCAGGGGGTGGTCGACCTGATCACCATGAAGGCAGTCTACTTCGATGGAGACAGCGGGGAGAAACTCAGATATGAGGAGATCCCTGCGAACCTGCAGGATGAGGCTGAAGAGAAGAGAGAGGAGATGCTCGATGCGATCTCCATGTTCTCGGATGAACTGATGGAGGCAATGCTCGAGGACGCAGTGACCGAGGACCTTATTCACGAGGCACTCAGAAAGGGAACGATCGCTCTTGAGCTGGTTCCTGTTATGATGGGTTCAGCCTACAAGAACAAGGGTATTCAGCCCCTCCTCGATGCGATTATCACCTACCTGCCGAACCCGACTCAGGTCACCAATACAGCACTGGATCTCGATAACGAGGAGGCTCCGGTCAAGCTGGTTGCTTCTGATGATGAGAAGCCGGTTATCCTCGGATTCAAACTTGAGGACGGACAGTATGGACAGCTGACCTACATCAGGATCTATCAGGGCCGGGTGAAGAAGGGCGACGAGCTCATGAACACCAGGACCCAGAAGAAATTCAAGATCGGAAGACTGGTCAAGATGCATGCTTCAAGTATGGAAGACATCAACGAAGTGGGAGCCGGAGATATCGCAGCACTGTTCGGAATAGACTGTGCAAGTGGTGATACCTTCTGTCATCCTTCTTTGAACTACTCGATGACTTCAATGTACGTACCGAACCCGGTTATCTCGCTTGCCGTCAATCCTGTCGACAAGAAAGCGGCCGACAACATGGCGAAAGCCCTCAACAGATTCACCAAGGAAGACCCGACGTTCCGTACCTATGTCGACCCTGAATCCAATCAGACGATCATACAGGGAATGGGAGAGCTTCACCTTGAGGTCTACATCGAGAGAATGCGCCGTGAGTACAAGGCCGAGGTACTGACCGACAAGCCTGAGGTCGCCTATCGTGAGGCCATCAGCCAGCGGGCCGAGTTCAACTACACTCACAAGAAACAGACTGGTGGTTCGGGTCAGTATGCTCGTGTCGCCGGATATATCGAACCGATCCCCGAGGGTGAAGATGCACCTAACTACGAATTCATCGACAGTATCAAGGGCGGTGTCATTCCGACCGAATACATCCCCTCCTGTGATAAAGGGTTCCAGTCAGCTCTCAAGAAGGGTACACAGCTCGGATTCCCGATCGTCGGTGTCAGAGCGGCAATCAATGACGGAGCCTACCACCCCGTCGACTCCTCTGACCAGGCCTTCCAGACTGCAGCTCTGCAGGCGTTCAGAGAGACCTATGAGAAGGCTAAGCCTGTCATTCTCGAACCTATCATGAAGGTGAGCGTAGAAGGGCCGACAGAGTTCCAGGGGAACATCTTCGGTTCCATCAACCAGAGACGAGGTATCATCATCAGTTCGACCGAGGACGGAGCGAACTGTGCAGTTGATGCTGAAGTCCCTCTTTCGGAGATGTTCGGGTATTCCACCGTACTCCGCTCTCTTACACAGGGTAAGGCCGAGTACACCATGGAGCTCGCAAAATATGCCAAAGTGCCTCAGAGCGTGAGTGAAGAACTCAAGAAGGCATATCAGGAAAAGAAGAAAGAGCAGTCGAAATAAAGAGATTATTGATAGAGATGACCGGTCTTCATGGCCGGTCCTTTTTCACGCATTAGAGTGTGTTGCCCGCGAGAAAACCATGATATACTAGGGTAACGTACACATCTTGGAGGTGTCATATGGAAGTTCAAGAGTTAAACGAGTTAAGCCCGCTCAGGGCATTTGACAAATCATTGCACGGCGGGCTTGGAAAGGGAAACCTTGGAGTCCTTGTAAGCCGGCATGGGGTTGGTAAGACCGCATGTCTTGTTCATCTGGCAACAGACAAGCTCTTCAGGAATCAGCATATCATCCATGTTTCCTTTTCAGGGAATGTAGATCATGTTATCAGCTGGTACAAGGAAGTGTTCCGTCAGATCTCTGAGAACAGGGATCTTGAAGATGCTACTCATATCTATAACGAGATCCTTGCGAACCGTGTCGTCATGAACTTCTCTCAGGAGAACGTCTCAGTCGAGAAGGTCCTCGCTTCTCTCGAGACTCTTATCCGCCAGGGGTCATTCAATGCCGATGCAGTGATGTTTGATGGATATCATCTCACAACAGCAAGTGAGGATGATGTCAGGAAGATCAAGGAGTTCGCTATGAACATGCGGCTCGAGGTCTGGTTCAGTGTCTCACCGGTCAAGATGGATGTGACGTATGATGAATACGGCGTGCCTGAGACGATGCTGAAGTACGAGGAACTCATTGATGTTCTTATCGGTCTCAAGTACAGCGAAGATATGGATAAGGTCGTCATGACCCTCGTCAAGGACGGGGATGATATCACTCCTCATCCGATGCAGGTGAATCTTGATCCCAAGACGATGCTGATCGTTAACTGACACCATAGATAACCAAAACATGAACGGTCGTCGCCGCCAAACAGGTAGTGATGACCGTTTTTGTGTATATCGGGATGTAAAAGCCACTCACTCCTTCTCAGAGGGGAAGAGATGAGGTCGCCTCAGGAGATATCGAGATCGAATTCATACGGGTTTACCCTCCGAGCCATATCACCATGGCAAGGAGAAGAAACAGAACTCCCGTTGCGAGTTTTCCCTTCACCACGTGTCGATTGAACCAGGAGGTGATGCTCGTATGTGAGACCCCCGTCAGAGCAAAGGAAAACAGCAGGAGAAGAGGAAGCACGAAGGCGATGTTGTAGAGAAGCAGCCAGAGTAATGCTCCTGCCTGAGAACCGCTCTGTACCATGTATGCGATCGTGGGAAAGTAGATCTGCCCGGTGCAGGCAAGCTCGAGGATAGCGACGACGAGTCCCGTGACGAACAGTGCGGCAAAGAGGAGGACGGATCCCTGATGCATATCGCTGTTGCGTATCACCAGATGGATACGTTTCTTGAGTGCCGCTGGCAGCTGCAGTCTCATCACCCCCGCTTTCCCGCTTTTCCAGATAAGATATGCATCCCTGAACGAGAGGAGTGAGAGCCCGAGCGAGAGCGTCGTAAACAGGTACCGTATCACCTGTCGCAGCAGTTTCATGTCCTGTGCCGCCTGAAAGATCGCGAAGAACCCGAGTCCGATGATCAGGTAGGCTGCGAACACTCCGGTTATGAAGCCGCTGCCGGCAATCACCATCCCTCTGCGGCTTCCTCCCCTGAGGGCGATCCATGAGATGAAGAATATCATGGTCGCGAAGGCACAGGGGTTCACTCCATCGATGAGACCGGCAAGAAGAACCGGGAGAACAGCGATATCGATCTGTGAACCTGTGTGGATTTCGGGAAGACTCTCCCGTTTCGGCAGATATTCCCCATGCTTCCTCGCATAGAGCAGTTCCTCAAGAATACCATTGTCGACGGCGTTGTTGCCCTGATAGACGTTATTCCCCACTATCATCACCGGAGAGATGGTATACTCATAGCCCATCTCCGCCAGCCGCTTCGTACAGAGTTCGAATCCGGTGTGTGTCAGGACATTGATGTACGTGACCTCAGCTTCGAAGCCTGCCTCCTGTTCAGCACCGGGAAGGATCTTCTCCTCGAACAGGTCGCAGTGTGAACAGCCGATGTCACCGTAATATTCCACCAGGAGCGTCTCAAGGTTCCGGGAAGCCGGTAAGAGCATCAGGAGAGAGAACGTGATGATCATAGATATTCGTTTCATCGATACATCCGGCAGGAATCAGGATACAGTGGATTGTATCGTATGGGAGGCTGAAGAGCAACGTCTCAGAGGAACCGTGTCCCTATACCCACTCATCCCCATCTGCTTCGAGTGAGACTGACCTCTCTAACAGAAGGACCGAGGCCATGGCCTGCACGGCTTCCCCTGTCCCCAGTTCGCCGAGCAGTTTCTCGGCCGTCTTTGCTTTCACTGAGACTGCCGTGACGGGCAGGTCAAGGAGGATTGCGAGCCGTTCCCTCATAGCCATGATATGGGGTGCGAGACGGACACTCTGGAGGATGATCGTGATATCGACGTTGATTATACGGTAGTCGCTGATCAGGGAGAGAGTTTTCTTGAGAAGAAGGGCACTGTCAATGTCCTTGAACGCATCATCGTTCACAGGGAAATGTGTCCCGATATCACCAAGGGCCGCCGCTCCCAGGAGAGCGTCAATGAGAGCGTGGATTGCCGCATCCCCGTCTGAGTGAGCATCTGCTCCTGTATCGGAAGGGATATGCACTCCTGCAAGTAGCAGGGGTCTGCCTGGTATGAGACGATGGATGTCCCAGCCGCTGCCGACCCTCATACCATCCGTCTCCCCAGATCAAGGTCTTCCCGTGTGGTGATCTTGAAATTATCGGGATCCCCTTCGCAGATGGCGACCTGATAGCCGTGATCGGTGAAGATCTCGCTGTCATCCACATACGGTTTCTGTGAATCCTTCGCACGCTGATGACAGGTCAGTATTTCTGGAAAGCGGAAGATCTGCGGTGTCTGAACGGCGGTAAGGCCTATCCTGTCCACTCCCTCAACCACGAAACCACCCTGATCCACCCGTTTCACTGCATCATGGATCGCGATCCCGGGTACAGCACCTCCGACAACCGATGCGGTTGCGATGGTCCGTATGATGAGTTCGGGGGAGACGAAGGGACGGGCGCCGTCATGGATGGCAACATACTCCCCGGCATCCTCGCTTCCGCCGAGATATTCAAGGGCGTTTCGCACAGATTCCTGACGGTCCTTCCCGCCGGGAACAAGACGCACGGGAATCTGGAAGGCGTAGAGAAGGTTATCAAGGGCAAGTTCACACTCATCCTTCATACGTTCGGGGTAGGTCACAATGATCTGTCTGAGAGAAGGCACCGAGGTGAACGGGAGTATGGCATGATACAGTACGCTTCTGTCATCGAGGAGCGCAAACTCCTTCTTGCCGGTACCGTCGGATGAGGAATTCCTGAAGCGTTCACTGGCGCCTGCTGCAGTCACAATGAGGGAGAACGGAGGAAACTGCACTTATGAGTCCTTCTTTGCCGTTCCCGCTCCCGCTCCTGCATCTTCGAGCTTGCTGAAGATCAGTGCTTCGAGCTCTTCTTTCGGGCGGTTGAGCGAGAGTGATGATTCATCGATCAGGATTCTCAGTGCGTTGTCATAGAGTTTCCTCTCCTGCACCGGCAGCTCCTTGATCTTCGAGCGATGATAGAGGATCTGTACGACCCGGGCTATCGACCCGATTGACCCCTCGGTGAGAAGGTCGACATTCATCTGGTATCGGGCCTTCCAGTCGACGGGGACCTGATCCGCTTTCCTGCTGATCGAATCCAATGCTTCCATAGCTTCCGAGGGAACGACGATCGGTCTGATCCCGAGCTCTTCAGCTTTGTTCACCGGAATCATGACTGTCATATCAGAAATATCAAGGAAGATGACATAGTAGAGGTGAGTATTACCGCTCAGTGTCTTTTCTTCGATCTTTCTGACGACTCCGACTCCCTGGAGCGGATACACTATGTGGTCACCTAACTTGAACTGTGGCTCTATACCTGTTTCACTCATATATCACATTATACCCGAAAAAAGGGTAAACAACAAGTATGGTCAAAACCTCCTGTTTGTTCTATATTGCCCGTATGGAAAAGAAATTGCGTTTCAGTGGAGTGCTCCTCCATCCGACAAGTCTGCCCGGGGTCTCCGGGATCGGTGATTTCGGCTATGCCTGCGAACAGTTCATTGATCTGCTTGATGATGCGGGTGTCGGTCTGTGGCAGATTCTGCCTCTCTCCCCAGTGGGCTTCGGGGATTCTCCCTACGCCTCACTATCAGCTTTTGCCGGTGAGGAGCTGTTCATCTCGCTTGAGCGCCTTGCTGAAAGCGGGCTCCTCACCGAAACGGACCTCGGACCACGGCCTCCCTTCAGGGACGATACCATAGAGTTCGAGATGGTCAGAGGCTACAAGATGCCGCTCCTGAGGAAGGCTGCCGGAAGATTCCTGGCAGATACATCCTCCGAAGGATACGCCGATTATCTGCGCTTTCTTGACCGCAATGCCTACTGGGTGGATGACTATGCTCTGTTCAGGGCACTGGGGGAACACTTCAATGACCTGCGGTGGTATCATGCATGGCCGAAGGACCTTGCACGAAGGGAATCTCAGGCGATCGAAGCGTATCGTGAGAAACTGCGGAATGCCGTAGAGACTGAGAAGGTCCTGCAGTATTTCTTTCATGCCCAGTGGAAGCAGATCCGTGACTACGCACACCACAGAAATATCGCGATCGTGGGTGATATCCCCATCTTCGTTGCTCACGAGAGTGCCGATGCATGGTGTCATGGTGAGTTTCTGAAACTCGACCCGGATGGGAAAAAGAAGAAGGTTGCAGGCGTACCGCCTGATGCCTTCAGTGAGACCGGGCAGCTCTGGGGAAACCCCGTGTATGACTGGGACGCATTGAAAGCGGATACCTATTCGTGGTGGGTCGAGAGGATTCAGCACCAGCTAACGGTAGCCGATATGGTCAGGATTGATCACTTCCGTGGGTTTGAGGCGGCCTGGGAGGTTCCCTCCGATGAGAAGACTGCCGAGCATGGTACGTGGGTCCCTGCTCTGGGAGATGAGTTTTTCACCTGTCTGGAAGGGATTCTGTCCCCTCTGCCGTTCATCGCGGAGGACCTCGGGATCATTACCGATGAGGTGAACCACCTGAGGGAGAGCCATTCCCTCCCGGGTATGAAAATTCTTCAGTTTGCCTTCAATTTCACTATGGACGGGAAGTTCGATGCGGAACATTTCTATCTGCCGCATACCTATGAGGAACTCTGCGCCGCCTATACGGGAACCCATGATAACAATACGACCAGAGGCTGGTATGAGACCCTGGATGACGGGCATAAGGATATCGTTCGAAGATACCTGAGCTGTGATGACTCCTCCGTCGTCTGGTACGCGGTGAGGGCTGTCATGGCATCCAGCGCGAAGTACGCACTCATCCCCTTCCAGGATGTACTCGATATCGGAAGTGAGGGGCGGATGAATGCCCCGGGAACGGTAGGAGGGATCAACTGGAAGTTCCGTATCCGAAGCAGCCAGATGGGCAGGGACGTCTCACAGCGTCTGAAGAACATGGTGGAACCCTTCGGACGCAATGCAGGCTACAGAGAGCTGGAGTTCAGTTCAGACAGGTGAGAGTGAGCATTCACGTATCGTAGACGATGGTAACCAGATGGTCAGGGATTCTCTTTGAGTGCCCTCAGCGGGTGTATGTTCAGGTCATTGGGATACCATCCTGTCACCCGCTCACTGTCCACCACGTTGAGGGAGAAGCCCGTATAGAGAGGGAAGGCCACAGAATCGCTGAGTATAAACCGGTGGGCGGCATCAAGGAAGACTTCCCGCTGTGCGGGGTTGTCTGCAAACAGTGCCCCTTCCAGGAGTTCATCGTAGGCAGTGCTGCGGTAGTTCGCGATATTGTAGGCACTTTTGCTGTAGAAAAGATTCAGAAAGACGATGGGGTCATGGAACTCTCCGACCCACGTGATGTATGACAGGTCGTACGGGTTCGCGTTGGGATAGCGTGTATAGAGAGAGAGCGGTACCGTATCGATGATTACCGTGATTCCCAGCTCCTCACTGTAGTGTTTCGCTATGATCCGTGCACTTTCAGCCAGAGTCGAACCCCTATGGATCGCGATGGTGAGGGGAGGAAGGGTCTTCGTCTCATACCCCGCTTCACGGATCAGGCTGACAGCCTCTTCGACAGTTCCCTGCACCTCCATACCCCCATGACGGGAGAAGGGTATCAGGGAAGAGGAGGGGAACGGCTGTCCGCTTGTCTCTCTCAGGGTCTCCCACGGCGTTATCATCGAAAGTGCCTTTCGCACCTTTTCATCGCTGTAGGGTCCTTCATCACTGCTGAAATAGTAGAAACCAGTAGAGTAGATCGGATCTATGGAGAGATCTTCCATGCTTCTAAGATGCTCGAGAGGGATGTAGGCATTGAACCACTCCGCCCCCCTGGCAGCGTACGTATCCACTGACTCCTCCTGTGAAAGGCGAAGGATCTCTATGTGATCGCTTCCCACGTCCCCTCTGTCGTAGTAGTAGTCATTCTTTCTGAGCAGGATTGATTCCTCTGTACTGGAGACGAGGGTGAAGGCTCCGCTGGAGATGAGCTGTTCCGGTTCTACCTCCGCACCCGGTCTACTGAGCTGTTCGCTGTGCACCGCGGAAAAAGGCGTGGTCGCAAGGAGATTCGTTAGGTAGGGAGCGGGAGAATTCAGCGTGATGGTCAGTTCGTAGGGTGAGGATGCATAGATTCCCACCAGTTCCCGCCTCGTCCCGTACAGGCGGTAGTTTCGTGCACCGGAGACCACATCGAACAGTGATACAAGGGAACTCTTTTGAGAGCCGGGGCCGCTTACTTCAAGCAGATACATCCAGGAATCAACGAACGATTGAGCTGTGATAGGATCCTGATTACTGAAAGAGGCATCCTCACGGAGTCTGAAGGTGTAGGTCAGACCATCCTCACTCACCGTGAACTCCTGAGCATATCCATTGACAGGGTCCCCGGTCTGCTCGTCAAAACGGAATAACCCTTCATACAGTCCGTCTAGGACCATCAGGGACATCTCATCGGTTGCACTGAAAGGGTCCAGGAGCACTTCATCCTTTCCTTCGGGGTAGATGATGGTGAACTTCTGGGGTACTTCAACAGTCTCACTCCTCCCTTTCGACACAAGAGGCATCAGGAAAACGAAAAGCAGAAGCATGATCGGAAGGATCCTTCTCATTTCGCCTCCCTCTGAAGCAGAGCGGCAACGTCCTGTGCCATCGTATGGAATTCATCGCTGAGTTCACCTGTGATGGTACCTACGACCGCTTCGTATATCGCTTCGTCCGTATATGCTGTGCCGGGGATGACCTTCATGAGATACTCAATGAAATCCACGCTGAGAGCGTCACTTGAGATCTCGAGGTCCTCTATAAGGCCTCCATGAATCTTCAGGTCAAAGGTTATCCCGCCCCAGGCGAATCTGGCACTGATAGGGTGCGAGAATTTCGGGGAGGATCCGTACAGCCACTCCCAGCTGCTGTAGGTCTTGTAGGTCTCGTACAGAGAAGATTCCCCCATCAGACGGTCGATCGACAGGTCCTCCACATCAACACGCTCACCGTAGGTGGTGAAGAACTCTTCAACGATCGCATGGGATACCGATTCGTGGGTGAGACCGTTCACGATGTCGTGCAGGTTCGTGACACGTGAGGAAACGGAACGGATTCCCTTGGATACCAGTTTCTCCTTGTCGGGAGTAAGATAGCTGCTCACTCCATTGAGGTCCGCATTGATCAGGAGGGTGCCATGGTGAAAGGCTTTCTTCGCATTCTTCTTGAAGGCGCTTCCAGAGAATTTCTTTCCATCGACCAGAAGATCGTTCCTCCCCGATACCTCTCCTGCAATTCCGAGGGTTTTCAGGGCTCTGAGGATGATATTGAAGTTTCGGGTATCAGAATAGTCATCCGCGGGTGACATGAAGGTGAAGTTCGTGTTTCCCAGGTCATGGTACACGGCACCACCGCCACTCTGTCGTCTGGAGAGGAAGATGTCATCTTCCTTCATCCTCTCAAGGTCGCATTCCACCCACGGGTTCTGGAACCGTCCTATGACGATACAGGGGTGATTCCTCCACAGGAACAGGACGTGCTGATCCGCGGGGAAGTTCTTGAACAGCCAGTCTTCTGTCGCCAGATTGAACCATGGATTGTGATGCTCTGCAGTATATACACGAATCTTATTCATCTCGTCCTCTTATTTCTGTGAGCCTCATGATATCGTGTTTACACATCGATATCAACAACCTATACTGTCGGTCATGAATATCGTTCTTCTTGACTCGGTCAGCTCCTCAGGCCTGATTCCCTCAACGGACAGAAGGGCTCAGCACATCATCAGAGTGCTGCGTCTGAAGGTGGGCGATACATTCATTCTCGGGCAGGTGAACTCTCACGTCGGTACTGCCACGATCACCGGCATCACGGGTGAAGGTGTTTCCTACACCTATCACAAGACCAGAGAGGCGAACCCTCTGTACCCGGTGACTCTTCTGGTAGGACAGGTGAGACCGATCAGTATGAAGCGCATCCTTCGAGAGGCGACGATGCTCGGAGTCAGAGAGGTGATCATCAGCCGCTGCGAACTTGCCGAGAAGAGCTACGAGAGTGCAAAGATCTACACCGACAGGGCATATGAGGAGTTTCTTCTCGACGGGGCCATGATAGCCGGGGATGTCTGTATTCCCCATGTTGAGATCGTCACTGACCTGAGGAGCGTGGAGTACAGCAGGTACCGGCACCGGTTCCTGCTCGACAACGTCATAGGTTCCAGTCCGCTTTCCCATGTGGAGGCAGACGGTGAGACGATTATTGCAGTTGGACCCGAGAGGGGGTTCAGTGATACCGAGCGGGCGTTGTTCATCGATCACGGTTTTACCGTGCACTCCCTCGGAGGGAGAATTCTCAGAACTGAAACTGCCTGTCCGGTGGCACTTTCCCTTGTGCTTTCACGGATGGGTTTGCTCTAGGTGACAGAAAAAAGGAGTGATGTGATATGGCACACTGCATAGTGGAGGCAGCAGAGAAGCTGCTCGATAAGGAGTTTCCGGTACTCGACAAAGGGTTCGTGAGACTTGTTGATTATCTCGGTAGTGACCAGAGGATCGTCCAGGCGGCACGGGTCAGTTACGGTGAAGGAACCAAGTCCTATCGTGAGGACCGCGGACTCATCAACTATCTGCTGCGAAACGATCATACAAGCCCGTTCGAACAGGTGAACTTCACCTTCCATATCAAGATGCCGATCTTCGTGGCCCGCCAGTGGATACGCCACCGCACCGGGCGCGTCAATGAGATAAGCGGAAGGTATTCGGTGATGTCCGATGAAGCCTACCTGCCCGACCTCGAGCACCTCAACACCCAGAGCAGTGACAATAAGCAGGGACGCAACAGCGAACCGATGGCTGAGAGTGAGGCGAAAAGAGTGCAGGAGCTGCTCAAAACAGATCAGAAACGGGCCTTCGAGACCTACAGGGAGCTTCTTGACAGTGACCTCGCCCGTGAGATCGCACGTATCAATCTCCCCCTGAGCCTGTACACCGAGTGGTACTGGCAGATGGACCTTCATAACCTTCTCCATTTCCTTGCACTCCGCCTTGATGCACACGCACAGTGGGAGATCCGCACCTATGCAGAGACTATCTACTCGATCATCAGGGAGGTCGTCCCCATGACTGCAGAGGCTTTCTGGAATCATACAATGCGGGGAGTGAGCCTCAGCGGCGATGAACTCGATGCTGTGCGTTCGATGCTGGAAGGGGAGGAGAATCCTCTCACCGGACGAGCTGCTTCGATACTGGCCGACAAACTTTCCCGATAAACCGTTTCCTCCGAAGTGCTTCCCCATGAGGGCGGCACGATTCGTCAGGAGATGCTTAGCAGGAGGATATACCATGGAAACAATGCAGAAGGAAGAGCGAAAAGTTCTTGTTACAACGTTGAGCGAGTGGATTCGCAGGTATCGGGTGCTGCTTTCCTATGCCGTATCCTCCTTTCCCCGCAAGGGACCCCTTCCAGACATGCTTGATGAGCTCCTATCACGACAGGCAGACCCCACAGACCCGTTCCCTGAAGGGTACTATGAATACCTGGTCGAGTCCTACGTGATGGCCTATGTCTACGGACAGGAAAAGTCGGTGAGGAAGATGAGGAGAATTGCAGGGGATGATGGTGAAACTGATGCCAGGAAGATTCTGGATGTGTGGGTAGCCCATCCCCTTTTCTGGTCAGCCTTTTTCATCGCAGAGGTCCATGGTGATGACCTGTTCACTGTCATTGATATCGAAAGCGGTGAGGAACGCCTGATCTATTCCAAAGGCATGAGCGACCTGCAGAAGCGTAAGATCAGCAGTGATGTTCTCTATCTCTCTCTGCTGGGATATACGGGTGAGCAGGATTGTCACCTCATCTACGGGCCGTACCATTACTATCAATTCGATGATGATGATCTGATTCAGTGGGCGATGCTCATTGATGAGGACCTGTTTCATGAGCAGGGTCTATCCGGCTGTATCATGAAACATTACAGGGAGTTCTTCAGTATCGACAGGTTCATGGAAAGTTCGAACATCACTCACCGGGGTGAGCTGCAGGAACGCTGCTTCACTCTCTTCGAGGATTGCGTGCTGGATGTGGATGAGCTGCCGGGGAACTGGGAGAAGAGAGAGAAGGAAGGCCGGTATGTCACGATGGAGTACCGGGGACTGAGTGAGAGCGAGAGGGCAGCCATCCCGATAGATCTTGATGCATTTCCCGGCGAGAAAACGCTCGATGAGTTCTGGGACCCGGATACCATGCGGTTCCCTACGATCCATTATGACAGACAAAAGAAACAGCTTGCCCTGACCGCCCTGACCCTCAGCGGGTATCAGCTGCTGTATGCTCTTGTCAGATTCATCTGTCCGCAGTGGGAATCGGATGGGGAGAAACTCTATCCTGACTGGCAATACTCGATACAGCTGGAGAGTATCATCCAGAGTGATGAGACGTTCTCGACGCCGCTTACTCGTTTCATTGCACCATATACCAACGGGAAGGATGACCGGGAAGAGGCTGCCGGGAATCCGGAGGAATTGGCTCAGATGAATGATCTGCTTGGTGAGATTATGAGTGCACATAACCGTGGAGATGAGTTCGACAGTGAAGATGCAGCTGAACGGTATGGGATGGATCCTGATCAGGTCGAATCGCTTGTTGAGGCGGTGATGGGTTCGATAGGAAAGATGGGTTCCCGTTTCGAGATACCTGAAGCGGAGCGCATCCATCTCCTTGATATCACGGAACCGGCTCCCGAGGTGAAACAGAAGTATGCCTTATACCTGGAAGAAAGCGGGCTCTTCGTGGTCGATGAATCTCACGAGACAGAGAGGCTGTTTCACACGCTTACTTCCTCGAGGTATGTCAGTGAGGTTCAAGAGTACGGAGTTCCCGACCTGATAGGCGATCTGTTCTCCGAAACCTTTTCAGAAAGCGGAGAGACGGTATGCAATGCTCTGTTCACGATGCTCCTTGAGTGCGGTCACGAACCGAGACCTGTCCGTTCCTATGCCGTTACGATACTCTCGTGGTTCGGGCATGTGATCCTCAGGAACCTGAATACCGATTTCGATGGGTTCATAGAGCTCTTCAGTTCCTTCGTGGCACGGAAGCTGTGTCAGCACGGCATCTGTGAGCTGATGCAGCGGCCGACGAAGGCCGACAGGCAGAAGGGAACCTTTGATGTGATGAGTACCGAGTTCTTCCGGGCGTTCGTTTCCTGACAGGGTCCTCCTCAGATCTCCTCTCGAGCACCTCCCTGTGATGGAGACCCATTGCAATTTAGGTGACGCAGCGATACGATAGCCTCTGATGGAGCAGACCCCGAAAGAACAGGCGAAGAATCTCCCCCATGCCCCCGGCGTCTATATCATGAAGGATGTTTCGGGTAAGATCGTCTATATCGGCAAGGCGAAGGACCTGCGTAACCGGGTCACGAGCTACTTTCTGTCCGGCAAGGATATAAAGACGAGTTTTCTCGTCACCAAGATCGTCTCGATTGAGTACATTCTCACCGGCAACGAATACGAAGCCCTTGTGCTTGAGAACAACCTGATCAAGGAGCATCGTCCGCACTACAATATCAACCTGAAGGACGGTAAAAGCTATCCCCTGATCCGCATCACCCATGAGGATTTCCCCAAGGTCTACAAGACTCGTCGTGTGATCCAGGACGGGTCACGCTACTATGGCCCCTATCCCGACATCAAAAGTCTGTACGGCTATCTCGATCTCATCGAGAAACTGTTCCCTCTGAGGAAGTGCGGTACCCCGTTGAGGAAACGGGTCTCGCCCTGTCTCTACTACCATATCGGGCGCTGCAGCGGTCCCTGTGCGGGCAAAGTGACCAAAGAAGCCTACGGTGAATATATCAAAAAAGTCATCGACTTTCTTGAGGGTTCCGACGATGAACTGATACGGACCACGAAGGCTGAGATGCTTGCGGCCTCGAAGGAACTCAACTTCGAGAAGGCGGCACAGCAGAGAGACCTCCTTCAGGCTCTGGAATCTGTTTCTCAGGTGCAGCAGGTGCAGGACTTCTCGTTCGAAAGCCGGGACTATATTGCGGTTGAGATGCGTATGCACCTTGCCACCGTATCGATTCTGCAGATCAGGGATGGAAAGCTGATGGGTAAGGCCCTCTACCGTGCAGAGACTCTCGGTGATGAGACCGAGACCCTGATTCACTTCCTTACCCAGTACTACTCTGACGGAGGGAATCTCCCTCAGATGATCTTCGTCTCCCATGATGTTGACAGCGGGCTTATCCGCTCGTTCGTGAACAAGGAACTTCATTTCGATATCGAGGTGAATGTTCCTTCAGAAGGAAAACACTACCGGGTACTGAGGATGAGCAGCGAGAATGCGGCGCGGGATGTGGAGAAGCGGCTGAAAAGCAGGGAGAACCCTGAGGCTCTCGAGGAGCTGATGGAGGCTCTCGGTCTCGAAGAACTCCCCTCTGTGATAGAAGGGTTCGATATAGCACAACTGAGTGGAAAGTACACGGTCGCTTCACTGATCAGTTTTCTCGACGGGCATCCCGACAAGAAGAACTACAGACGGTTCAACATCAGGTCTCTGGATGGACGGATCGATGACTATGGGGCGATCAGGGAGGCGGTCACGAGACGCTACTCGCGTCTGATCCTCGAAAAGAGAAAACTTCCCAATCTTGTGATGATAGATGGAGGGCAGGGGCAGGTCAACAGTGCGAAGGAAGCTCTTATCTCTCTCGGTCTCGATACGTTACCCGTCATCGGTCTTGCCAAGGAGCGTGAGGAAATCTATTTCCCGGATGAGAGGGAGGTTCTCACCCTTCCTCTCGATTCTCCCGGTCTGAGGGTCCTTATTGCGATACGTGATGAGACACACCGGTTCGCGACCTCTCTCAACCAGTCCCAGCGTTCCAAGGAAGCCTCGTTCTCTCTGCTTGAATCGATTCCTGGTATAGGCGAGGCGCGTTCAAAGCGCCTGATGAGCACCTTCGGGACGCTCGAGGATATCCTCTCCTCCTCAGCTGCAGATATTGCCGCAGAGGCTCAGATCCCTGTCGAGGTTGCGCACAAACTGCTCAGAACACTGCGTCTGTAGCGATGTCCAGGAAGGCCGGGGGGTCCGGTCTGAACCCCTTGTGGAGTATGATGGTGGATACCATCATCTCAAGGAGAGTCTGCTCCATCTCCTTCGGGTTTTCTCTCACCTGGATGTCATACTCACTGAGCAGAGCTATGATTCTGCGGCACTGCGGGAGAGTGTAGCGCTTCAGTGCCTGGCGGTAGATCTCATGATCCTTCTTCCGGGTGATGGGGGTTTTCTTGCCGTTCACCTTGGCATTCTTTGCGGCATCTTCCCAGACAGCCCCATCCTCCAGGTTCTCCGCGATGGAGGTGAGGCGTCTGAAGATCCACAGGAGTATCGAAATGATGGCGATTCCTCCCCCGCTCTCCTCGGCTGTCAGGGCACTGAGAGTCTGCAGTGAATGCTGGTAGGTGTTCGTCGTCATGGACTCAAAGAGACTGAAGGCGCTCTCACTTCTGGTGTGCTGTATGTAGGACTCGATATCTGCTTCCGTGATATGTGACTTTCCCGATTGAGCGAGGAACTGTCCAAGCATCATGATATTCGCTCTCAGGATCGCAGTATCGTTCTCGACAAGATCAAGCAGCAGTATGGTCGCATCGTCGTCGATCGAGAGCCCCAGAGAGGCACACGCGTTTCGAACCCACTGAGGCTTGCGCGAGTCGAACATCTCATAGAAAATTTTCTTAGCATCCTTGTCGATGAGAGTTTCAAGCTTTTTGGGAAGTCTGAACTCGCTCGATATGAGAACGAGCGTGGATGAAGAGGAAGGTCTTCTGCAGTACTCGACGATTGAGTTGATCAGCTGGGCAGGTGCGCTCTCAAGCTGACTGAGAATCACCAGAGCATGATCACTGAACAGTGCGTTGTTCTCAAGTATCTCAAACATCTCACCGTTGAGCGTCTCAAAAGGGTAGAAGCGGTGCAGATCCGGTTCACTGTTGTTCGTCTGTGTGATAGCTGCCCTGATCTCTTTGAGAAATGCACCCTTGTCCCCTGTTTCGGGGCCGGTCAGAGCATAGACGGGAAACACTCTACTCATAGTCTCTGATGATCAGCTGGAGCCGTCCGAGGATGATGACGTCACGGGAGAAGATTGATCCGTATTTCGGGTTCTCTGGACGTAGCTCAATGGCATGATCGGTCAGATAGTACCGCTTCAGGGTTACCCCCTGCTGTTCTCCGACTCGTGCAACCACAATTTCCCCGTTACGGGCCTGTGATCCGCTTCTGATCACAGCAAGGTCTCCGTCCATGATCCCCGCATCCACCATGCTGTCTCCTTCGACATGAAGGGCAAAGAAGTCACCGTGGGAGGAGAGCATCTTCGATGGAAGGTTAAGGTCATATTCCTTGTTCTCCTCTGAAAGAATCGGGGCTCCGGCGGCTGTGGAGCCGAGGACGGGAACAGATATCGTTTCAATTGATGACGTGGTGGAGAAGCCGACAACACCGGTGGAGCGGGAAATGCCGCTGGCGGAGTGAGTTGCGCCCTTTCTCTCAAGAGCCTTCAGGTGGTCATGTGCAGCCTTGACCGTGATCCCGAATCTTCCTGCGATATCACGTACAGAGGGAGAGTAGGAGTGTCCTTCGATATATTCCTTGATGAATTCAAGTACTTCTCTCTGTCTGGCGGTCAACTCTTTCATGTTCCCTCCTATTCTTCGAACCTGTTGAGGAATAACTGCTCTATGGCATCGGCAGCTTCATTCTCATCCGGTCCGTCTGTGGAGATGATGATTTTCGATTTATATGCGGCTCCCAGAGTGATGATGCCCATGATGGATTTTCCGTTGATCTTCATCTTGTCCTTTTCCATGAACAGTTGTGATGAGAATGCGTTCGCGACCTTTACAATGAGTGCTGCAGGTCGTGCATGTATACCCGCTCTGTTCAATACTTCGACTTCTCTTTCTACCATGATCAGAAGGTCTCCTCGTTGTTGTAATACAGATTTCTGGCTGATTCACTCTCAAGCCATTTCAGGACACTCTGGTCAAATTCCTTTGCCGAGTAATACCCGAGTTTCTTCAATCGTTCGTTACGTGCCGCAGTCTCGATGATGATCGGCACATTCCTTCCCGGTTTGACGGGGAGAACGAGTTTGGGAACCTCGATACCGAGCAGTCTTTCGGTCATCTCTTCTCCGATCCGTTCATAGTTCTTCGTGGAGTCCCACTCCTCAAGATGAGCAAGGAGCTGTACCTGTTTCTTATCACGTATCGAGCCGACTCCGAACAGGTTTGCAAGGTTCAGGATTCCGATTCCCCGAATCTCCATATGGTGGGCAAGGGAAGGGTTCTCGCCGCTTCCAATCAGGAACGTATCGCTGATATTCCTCAGTTTCACGGTGTCGTCACTGATCAGTCTGTGTCCCCGGTCGATAAGCTCGAGAGCCGTCTCACTCTTCCCGACGCCGCTGTCCCCGGTGATGAGGACTCCGATACCGTATACTTCGACAAGGACTCCGTGGATGGTGATGGTCTCGGCGAAAACCTCATCAAGCATCTGGATGAGACCACGGGAGAAATCTGCCGAGTCAAGGCTTGTCTGTAGAACCGAACAGCCGGAGCGTTCCGCGATCTCAATGACCTGGGGAGAAGGGGTAAACCCGTCGCAGAAGATGCAGGTAGGGATGGGGTAGCTGAAGAGCTTTTTCACCGAATCAAGCTTGTTTTCCTTCTCCAGCATCTCGATGTAATGGATCTCTCCCCGTCCGAATACCTGGATACTCTCGTGACTGAACTCTTCGAAGTATCCGCTGAGCGGGAGCCCGGGACGGCTTATCTTGCTTGTTACAAGGATCCGTGACAGGCCGCTTCTGCCCGCGATACAGGAAAGCCTGAGATGGTTGTGTTCTTTAAGATCCATGTCAAGAAGATCCAGAATCGAAAATCCTGCCATACTCTCTCCTCCTTGCGTATCAGTATATCATACGGGAAGGGCTCCATGTTTGTTAAGCTGTTATGCCGGGCAATCCCTTTTTTCTTTCCTGTTTCTCATGCTATGACGAGAGAAGGGACGCCGGGGTTGTGCTGCAAGGCCGACAACCTGTAGATGATGCAGGTCCATGAAGTATCCCATCAGCGGTACTCTCATGATAATGATAGCTATACATTTGTCAAGCGTAGAATCCCGAAGCTGTCAGGAAATCCTTATCAGCATCATCCGCTGTGCTGAGAAGGTGCTTTCTCAGGAGCTGATCAGGGCGAACAGGACCACGTACGAATGATGGTATTCCTGTGAACAGCGGGGGCATGTCGTGTAGAAGGCGAGGAACCGGGAGGCAGTCGACCCCCTCTTCTTTACCCTCGTTTTCACCTCATCCATCCATGTTCCCATGAGCCTGTACGGTCCATCAAACACGGAGGCATACCAGATTCCCTCGATGGTTGTACTGTGGTACCCGGGGATCTCCCCGGACACGAGAATATAGTGGCGGGCCTTCCAGGGAGAAAGCTCTTCCGAAAGCATCAGGTACCTGTCGGTGGCAGCGGCCCGTGCCTCATCGATCGCCTTCTGTGTCTTCTTCATTACATGGCCCATATCAAGCGGGATGTGCAGAATGCTTCGGGTAGGTACGCTGATGAACCTGAGACCGCTGAACGAGAACTCCGAAGTATCCCAGCCGTCGGGGTTGAACACAGGACAGCAGCCGGTGGGATTGTTCTTCATATCCATGAACGGAATTGCCTGCAGCATCTGAGAACCTCCTGCTATCTTCTACAGTATAGCACGTGGAGAGGGAAATATACCTATAGAATACACAAAGGCCCCGGTCTCCCGGGGCCTGAATCGCCGATATAAGAATCAATGTTCCTGTATTTTTCCTTTCTCCTTTCGAGCGAGAGCATCGAGTTTGTCGATAATCAGTTCAATTCCTTCGTACAGCTCGTAACACTCGGTGTTCACCATCTTGACCGGTCCCCATGAGAAGTGGACCTTGGCTTCCAGGTGGTAGCCCTGTCCTACATGCTCCTTGATGATGGTGATCGTCAGATCATGAATGTATTTTTCGGCAAAAGCCAGCTTCTGGAGCTTCTTGTCAAAAAATTCCCTTGTCGTGTCGCTCACATTGTAGTGGACGCCTTTGATTTCTAAATTCATAGGTCCTCCTTGATACAAATCATACTATAAGGATACGTCTGCGATCATGAAAAGTCAAACAAAAGGGGGGTATTATCGCTCGTACGACTAAACCGAATAAGAAAAATCCCAATCTTATCTCAAATGATTATTTCCTGTAGGAGAAAGAAGTGTGGTTTAATGAATAGATAAGTAAAAGGGAGTGAGAGGTTCTGAGGTGAAGGCTCTTTCCCTAAAGGAGAAGTGAAGAGGAAGTCCCTTTGTTGGTTGGACCCGGCAAAAACTCCCTCTCCACCAAAAACAGTATAGCAACAGTACCATCAAAGCGGATTCAATTCAAGAGACCAACCATCCATCCTTGAATACGGACAACGGCGGACTCGCATGCGGAAGATGCCTTGGTCCACTTGAGTATCGATTCAGGCGGGCGAGGATCAGAAAGTACACGAGTGAAGAAGGCCCGGCGGAGGAAACGACAAGCGTCACCGTCGGCCGTTGTTCGAGAGAAGGCCGGTACAAGACGATCTATCCCCACGACGTTGTGCGTAATAAGCATTACAGCCTCAGTGAAATTCAATCCGTGCTTGATGGTAGGAATGACTATTCCCTGGCGAGCGAACGGACGATGTACTACTGGAAGTCCTGGTTCAAAAACATGTTTGAGGCCGTAGTGGACTATCTCTGGCAGGTCGTCAACCATATTATTTCACAGGAGACCATCTTTTCCGCTTTGCAGTCATTCCTCGAAAAACTCGCTGGCGAATGGCTGAGATATATTCTTGATCTATTTTCTGCCGGTATTAACAACCTTTGCATGTTCTTTGATCTCCTGACCATTACCATCATCTCAGAGTGCGGGAATCTGTGCAGAACCCATAGAAATGGGAGTACAGAGACCGATGAGAGGGGGTGCATACCACTCCCGGGAGGTTAGGAGAAGATGGAACTGAAGGAACTGAGACCCCATGAACTGGAAAAGTACAGCACAGCCAGGGAAGTTGTTGACCTGGGCTGTACCGACACGGCCATACGACGGGGCCGAACGAAGCTCGGATGTACCCGAAAGACACTCGTGAAGTACACGAAGTGGTATGAAAGCGGTGATGTGTCGCTGTTCAGTCACCGCAACAAAGGGCGCCAGCCTGCGACAAAAGTACCGCAGGAGACGAGGAAGACAGTTGAGAGGTTGTACAGGGAGAAGTACAGTAATGCGAGTTTCACCCATTTCATGGAGATCCTCAAAGAGGATCATGGCATCAGCCTCTCCGACGGAACGGTGCATGCAATCCTGAAACAGGCCTGTTTCGTCTCTCCCTGCTCCAAGAAAGCTACCAGGAGAAAGATGGAGAAACAACTCAGGATGACAGCCAGAAAGGAGCATCTGAGTAAAGCGGAAAGTGAGAGAGTCAATGCTGCTTTTGGAATGATTGATGGCGCCGATGCCCATCCTCGCAGACCTCGCAGTAAGTATTTCGGTGAACTCATCCAGATGGATGCAAGTGAGCTTGTCTGGGTAAAGGGGAAACGTAAGTGGCACCTGCATGTTGCTGTTGACGACGCGACCAGCGAGGTTGTCGGTGCATGGTTTGACACCCAGGAGACATTGAACGGCTACTACCATGTGCTGTTCATGATCCTCACGCGCTACGGCATCCCCTCCCGCTTCAAAACCGACCGAAGGACAGTCTTCGAGTACAGCCAGAGGGCTAAGCCTGATGAGGAGAAAGACACCTTCACCCAGTTCGCTGCAGCCTGCAGAGTACTGGGAATAGACATTCAGACAAGCTCAATACCTCAACACAAAGCAAGGGTTGAACGCATGAACAAAACGCTCCAGGGTAGAATCCCGGTGGAACTCACTCGTCACGGCATCACGAGCATCGAGGACGCGAACGCATTCCTGTGGGACTATCTGAACACCTTCAATGGACAGTTCTCCCTGAAAGATGAAAGAGATGAACAGACCAGCACCTTCCTGAAAGCTCCTTCAGAAGAGGAGCTCAACACCATCCTGGCAGTCATCTCTCAACGTACAGTCGATGCAGGGAACAGCATCAAATACCATAACGCCTACTACCAGCCCTGGTCACTGGATCTTCCTGCCAAACACCCCAGACTCTTCCCCAAGGGAACGAAGGTCTTTGTCATCAGAACCTTCGATGACAGGCTGCTGGCAAGCATAAAAGAAGAGCTCTACATCCTCAAGGAGATACCGAAAAGAAGCTCCCACAGCAAAGAATTCGATCCTGAGCCGACCCCAAGACCGAGGCCGCAGGTAAAACCTGCTGTAGATCATCCATGGAGATCAAGTTACCTCACTCCACGAGTCCTGCAGACCCACATCGCCAATAAAAAGGAGGAATACCTATCATGAGGAAGACCAAGACAGTACCAAAACCACCGGGACTCACGGCGAAGGAAAACCGTGATCTGGCCTTTCTGTTCTCTCTTATGGTCGACCAGCAGGATTGGCTGGTGAGGAACCTGCAGGAGATTGTGGCAGATAGTGATGGAGACATCATCTCCTCCTGGGTGCGACGCTACATCACAGACCACAGTGGACACCTGCGGGCCCTGCCGGACTCCGTGTGGGATGGGTGTCTTGCCGATTACCGGGACCAGCGAGACCAGCTCATCAGGAATTGGTGGATGGAGACAATGGGATGCGGGTGATGGGCAGGGCTCTGCCCCGCCCTTACTTCCGGATTACTCTGAGGTGAGTTATGAGAAACAAGTGGAAACCTGTTGATTTCGATAGGCTATGTGAAGACCAGGTTTTCTCCAGAGAGGAGTATGATCTTCTCTTGGAGAACCTGAGATACGAGCTCGAATACGCTTCAACAAACGTAGTTCGAGCTTGGGAGAAACAGCCAGTCAGAACACGCAATGCTCTGGAGAGACTGTTGTAGGTAGGAGGAAAAAATCATTTACGGGCTACAACAAAAGGGGGGTATTATCGCTCGTACGAGGAGTCGATCTGCAGTTCCTTGCGATACTTGTTTACGGTTCTTCTGGCGATCGAAATGCCCTTTTCCTGAAGGATATTCGCTATTTTCTGGTCGCTTAGAGCTTTACCGGTGGTGTTCTCTCGAATGATCTGATCGATCATCTCCTTCACCGCACGTTTCGATACCTCTCCTGTCTGAGAGGCGGAACTCTGGAGGGAAGAGCTGAACAGTTCCTTCATCGGGAAGATCCCGTAATCGGTATCAATATACTTTCCGTTGACTGCTCTGCTGATCGTCGTTTCATGGACACCGACATCGCCTGCGATATCACGATAGGTGAGAGGTCTGAGTCGGGACGGGCCATGAAGGAAGAAGTCGTGCTGCTTTTCGAGAAGGACGATCCCTATCTTCCTGATGGTATCATAGCGCATTTTTACGCTCGATTGGAGTTGGTTTGCCCGTCTGAGGGCGTCGCGGATATATGAGTTGGTCTCTTTCTTCTGATCGGGCCCCGCTTCATCGGCAAGTGAGGAGAATTCCTCATCAATGATGAGTTCGGGCAGATGAGCCGTGTTCATATGAAGACGGAGTGAGGTATCCTTTCGCTTGACGCTCAGCTCGGGCACGATGTACTGGATATCAGTGGAATCAAAGCCGCTTGCGGGGTAGGGATCAAGGGTCTTGAGATAGTCGTAGAGCATGCTCACCTTCTGTTCTTCGGTGTCGAGAGCCTTCGCGATTGCCCGGTACTTTCCCTGTTTGAGTCGTTCCAGATGTTCCCGTACCAGTAACGAGAAGAGCTCGAGGTCTGTGCCGGTAAGTCCGTCATGCCTGGCCTGAAGAATCAGAGATTCTCTCACATTGTCAACAGCTATTCCCGAGGGGTCGAGCGACTGTACCACAGTGAGAGCCTGATACAGCTCATTCTTCCTCGAGAGGCTGGTCAGCTCCTCGACCGGATTTCTGTGAAAGCCGTTGTGGTCCAGGTTGCTGATGATCAGTGTCCCAAGTTCATATATCTCTTCTGGCAGGGGAATACAGCCAAGCTGTTCGAGAAGATGATCCTGAAGCGATTCAGGGCTGGTGAGAGCTCCTTCAAGGAACATCCTGTTGTTGTCACTTGCCGCCTGATCGAAGGTTCCCGAGGTTCGGACACCCATAGATCTGTCGGAACCGTAACTGCTTCTGTCACTGTAGTCATCAGCCGCTGTTCCCCTGCTGGTGTAGGATTCGAGCCGCTCAATGGATAGGTTCTTCTCGGGCGGAATGACGAGTGCCGGGTTCTGTTCGATTTCTCCTCTGATTCGATCCTGCAGTTCAAGGTTGTTCATCGCCAGCACTTCCAGGGTCTGTATCAGCTGAGGGGAAAGGACGAGCTGCTGTTTGAGTGACTGGTTGAGTGAGAGATTGGTATTCACAGGACAGCTCCCGTAGTGAAGTCTTCACCGAAATAATGATTGATCGCGTCGGTGTTCCTCAGAAGGTCTTCCCTGGTTCCTGATGCAAGGAGTCGGCCGTGATGAATGATATAGGAGGTGCGGGTGATACTGAGGGTGTCACGGACATTATGATCTGTGATCAGGACTCCTATTCCCTTCTTTGAAAGCGAGGTGATGAGCGTCTTAATTTCATAGATTGCCTTGGGGTCTATACCGGCGAATGGTTCATCAAGAAGAAGGAAGGTCGGGTTGCCGGCAAGGGCACGTGCGATCTCGGTACGACGCCGTTCTCCTCCACTCAATGTGTAGCCTTTCTGATTCATCACCTGCGTGATACCGAATTCCTCAAGGAGGGAGTCCACGAGTTCCTTTTTCTGGACCGAATTCAGGTCACTGCGGGTGTCTGCAACAAGGGCGATATTATTCCTGACACTGAGCTTTCTGAATATTGAAGGCTCCTGTGGAAGGTAGCTGATCCCCTTCCTCGAACGCCTGTGCATAGGGAGGTGGTGGATATCTTCACCGTAGAGGAAGATCTTTCCGCCGTCCGGGCGGATAAAGCCGACGATCATATAGAAGATCGTGGTCTTCCCTGCACCGTTCGGGCCCAGGAGGCCGACGACCTCGCCCGGATTCATCGAGAAGCTGACTCCGTCCACTACGCACTTTCTGCCGTAGTTCTTTGTGATCCCGGTGATCGTGAGTCCTTCAGCCATCGATCGCTCCCTGAATGTTGCCCGACATCTCGATCTCGTTCGTTTCGGTGTTGATGATGGTGATGTCTGCCTGATAGAGACTGTCCCTGTAGGTGACCCGTGCATCTCCCGAGATAGTTATCAGTCCAGCTTCGCTGTCAACCGTTATCGTATTTCCCTTCGCTCTCATCACACCTTCGTCCGTGTTGCGTGCAACGACAGCTGATATCTGAAGCATCATCCGGGAAGTCCTGCTGTTGTAGTTCATATAGCCGGCACTGGCGGCAAGCTCATGTGGAAGGTCTTCCACCTCAACCCAGCCGTCCGTGATGAGTGATCCTGTCTCCCGGTCGTAGAAAATCTCGTTGGAATACATGGTGACACCATGTTCCGTGTCACGGATCGTGACCTTTCCGGTACCGGTGAGATAGCGTGAGGAGGGACCGGACAGTTCGATCCTCTCAGCCATGAGCGAGATCGGGCCCGCTTTCACTTCGGCTCCCTGGGTCAGAACAATTGCCTCACGCCCTTCGATCATCACGGCGCGGGTGTATCCCCCCGAGAAACTGATGGAATCATCGGCACTCAGGATGGAGCTCATCCCAGCAAGGAGGAGTGTGAGGAGAATGAGTCGTTGAGTATTATTCCTCATAGGTCATGTATCCTTCCTTCAGGGTCTTGAATTCGAAGAGTCTCCGGTTGATATCTCCGTAGAATCCGAGTCCGGACAGTATACCACCTTTTGGATCGGTGAGTGTGGTTATCTGGTGATCCTCGCTTGAAAGGATGCGCTCCTTGCTGTCATAGTTCAGCGTTTCTCCCCTGATCGTGAACTCTCCTTCGTTCACGGAGACAGTGAATCCTCCGTCCAGACTGATCACATCATGAGCGGTATCTATCGTCAGCTGGCCGGCTGTTCCCTCAAACAGGTTCTCTCCGTTCTGGTCCCGCTGTGTGAACGAGGCTTCGTTGAAGAAGGCAATGTTCTCCTTCTTCGTGATCTCGATATATTCAGCCTCCACACGTATCATCTCGTTTTCACCCTGTGCTATCTGATAGGAACCTCTGTACATCTGCAGATCAGGAAAGCTCTCTTCTGCCTCGTTCTGACGTGCCTGCTCATCCTGAAACGTGCAGGCTGTCAACATGAGTGAAAGTAGCAATATGAACAGAGCAGAGCGAAGGTACATCAGGTCATGATTCTCGTGATGGTGGGGGTATACTCCCCTCCCTTTATGTTCGAGAAGATCCTCCCGATGAGAAAGCCGACCGCGATACCGATGATTCCGATCCCGATATGAACGATCTCCTGTGAGTTCGGCAGCAGAAGCCGGCCGATGTAATAGCCGACCGGAAAAAGAATGAGCGGAACCATCAGCGTCATGAAGCCTGCAAAGATGGTCTTCGCAGGGGGCAGGAAGAGTTCTACCGTATCACCGACATGAATGTCGTTGTCTGTCGTATCCTTCGCGATGAAGGTCTTCCCTTTTGTTGAACACAGAGCGCCTGCCGAGCAGCTTTTACATGCTGATGAAGAGCAGGTCACTGAGATATGATTCTTGTCTTGTATTGATACTACCTGGGCGATTTCATACATTATTGTGCGCCTCCTTGTACAGGATATTGAATTGGTTCTATAGAGACTGCTGTCCCGTTTCCATCTAATTCCACGATTACTCCCTGAAGTTCAAGACTGCCGCTCCCATTCTGCGAACGGGAGGGGATCTGGTCAATAAACCGCTTGATCTCCGGTTCCGCATCAAAGCCCCCGACTCCATCGACTGATCCGCACATCCCGTTGTCGGTGATGAAGGCAGTCCCTTTGGGGAGCAGCCGTGCGTCACTTGTAAGAACTTTTGAGTGGGTTCCGATGACAGCCGCAACTTTTCCATCCAGATGGAAGGCCATGGTCGACTGTTCAGCTGTGGTCGATGCATGGAACTGCAGGATCACAGCATCACATTCCTGAGAGAGTTTCGAAACGAGCGAGGTCGCATGGATGAACGGGTTGGTGACAGAGACCCGGTTGAATCCTGCTGTCCCAAGCAGGGTGATGAACCCGACGTTGAGTTCACCTATCTTCATCGTCTTGAACCCTCGTCCCGGGTTCCCCGCCGGGAAGTTAGCAGGACGGATCAGGCGGGAGATCTTCTGAATGGCTTCCACCATATCTTTTTTATAGTAGGTCTTCTCCCCGGTCGTGATGACATCTACCCCGGCCTTGAGGAGCTGTACAGCATGGGTCTGTGATATTCCAAAACCGTTTGAGAGCCCTTCTCCGTTTGCGGCAGTAAAGTCCACTCTCTGAGCTTCTTTGAGGCCTGGAAGACCTTTCTTTATGGCTGTCATTCCCGGTTTCCCTACGGTCTCACCAAGGAACAGTATTCGTGTGTTCATACTCTGTACTGTAGATGTCTTTGCAACCTTTTTCAAGTTTCCCGGCACGGTATCTGCTCATGGAAAGAAGGAGAACCGAAAAACAACGCTCCGGAAACAATTCCGGAGCGCGATATACCAAAAAAATCGAGAGGTTCAGATCAGAGAGCCTTCAGTGCCGCATCATAATCCGGGTGATCGGTCACCTCAGGTACATATTCCACATATTCAACCTTGTTGTTTTCATCAAGGAGAAATATCGAGCGGGCAATCAGACCGACATTCGGAAGGTACGTTCCGAACGTGTCAGCGAAACTGCGGTCCTTATAGTCACTTACGGTAAGAACATGCTCAATCCCGTGGGCACCACACCAGCGTTTCTGTGCAAAGGGAAGGTCCATGGATACCGTTATCACTGTTACATCAGGGTGCTCCACTGCCTCCTGATTAAAGCGTCTCACCTCCGCATCACATACTGAAGTATCGAGCGAGGGAACCGCGACAATCAGTTTTTTCCCATTCACATCACTGAGCCGAAACTCAGACAAATCATTCTTCACTGCTGAAAAATCAGCTATTGTGTCACCTACATGTATTTCTGTTCCTGAAAGCTCTACCGGTGTTCCTGCAAATGTTACTTTCATATACTACCATCCTTGTCTGTTATGAACAAAAGGTACTGATGTGCTATTCTATCGGCAACAGGTTTATTGACATTATCATGAAGTTCGCTATATTATCCATCTATCGCCCAGATGGCGGAATTGGTAGACGCGCTAGGTTCAGGTCCTAGTGTCCGTTAAGGACGTGCAAGTTCGAGTCTTGTTCTGGGCAACATACGAGGGATCCGAGAGGGTCCCTATTATTATGCCCTGATGCAGCATGAAGAGCAGCTGTACGTATGAATGAATTGTTGCCGGATGAGAACATATCCCACGTGTGAACAACCTGCAGGTCGAGCATCGCTGCAATATGCTAGATCAGGCTCAGAGGAACAATCCAGTTCTTTTTGTCTAAAGGAACAAGTTCTTTTGCCATGCAGATGACTGCCCCTGTTCCAGGAGTAAACCCGTTTTTCTCTAAAAGAGAGAAATGCCTTGTTGCATCCTTCTTTGGAGCAGTGCTCTTTTTGATCTCTATGGGGAAATACTGACCGTCCTGTTCAAGAATCAGATCAATCTCCCTCTTATCTTTATCTCGGTAGTGCAATAGGGGAGGATTTTTTCCCTGGTTCTGATATCCTTTGATGATCTCACTGATTACATACGTTTCAAATATTGCACCTGACATAGCCCCTGCTTCCAGGCTCTCAGGAGACTGCCATCGAGTAAGATACGAACATAACCCGGTATCGATAAAATAGAGATGTGGTGATTTAATCAGACGGTTTAACCTATTGCTGAGCAATGGTTCCAGAAGAACAACGATTCCTGAAGTCACCAGGATTGATAACCATTGTTTTGTGGTAGGGATGGAAACACCAATATCCCTGGAAATATCGGAGAGATTCAGCATCTGACTTGTCCTGGCAGCTGTAGCTGTAAGGAATTTCAGGAAGAGCATCTCATCAGCAACTTGAGTCAGTTCCTTGATATCTCTCTGTATATATGTACTGACATATGAGCCGTAAAACAGTTCAGGTGCAATATCACGATCATATACTCCCGGCATCTGTCCCTTATAGATTCTCTCATATACCTCTTTCAGAGATGTGGGTTGCCTGACTTTTGCTTTATCAAGCAGCGCTTTCGGGTCTGTGGAAAATGGTATCTCCTCATAGCTATCCATTTCAGCTGCGGAAAATCCCTGCATTCTCAAAATACCGACTCTTCCCGCAAGGCTCTCACTGACATTCTTCATGAGGTGAAACACCTGCGAACCAGTCATCCAGATGTCTCCCATTCTCTTATGCTCATCTACATACAGCTTAATGTGCTCCATGAGATCTGGAGCATATTGTATCTCGTCGATTATGACAGGAGGCTCGAATCTCTCAAGGAATAGACCAGGTTCATTGATGGCAAGACTTCTCGCCAAAGGATCATCGAGTGACACATAGGTTCTTTTTCCCGCTGCAAGGGTTCTCAACATCGTTGTCTTTCCGACTTGTCTTGGGCCTGTCACCAATACTGCAGGAAACCTTTCAGACATATATTCAACTGTTTTCTCGATACTTCTGTGCAGATACAATTCTAAAAACCTCGACTTTTATAAAGTGTTAGTTTATACTAGTCTATTTTTCATGACAGTGTCAAATGATATTTTCCTAGGTCCTTACGCACTGAATGTATCTGGATTGAAAGGTCCCGGATGAAGTATGCAACACCACGTGGACACGGTGCAAGCCATTCGTGTGCTACAGTGGTCCGAAGCCCATGAAAAGCTTAAAACGTAATGGCGAAAGCTGAAGAACTTCATCTCACGATAGGAAGCTGTTCATGTTTCATAAAGGGAACTTGTACGGTATAATGAATACGAGTTGAAGGAGGTACGATATTTCCTACAAACCCCCATGCACGCTCTCCGATACTACTGTAAATCTTGTTGCTGATATCACCGAACGTATAACCAGAATTTCGCTGGGCGAAACTGACGGGATACATCCCGAATTGAGAAGAGACAACCGAATAAAAACAATCCAGGCATCCCTTGCAATTGAAAACAACTCGTTATCCCTGGATCAGGTATCTGCAATTATTCAGGGGCGAAGAGTACTCGGTCCCTCACGTGATATTCTGGAAGTGACAAACGCCTGTAAAACCTATGATATGCTTCTTGAATACGATCCCTATTCAATAGACGCCCTGCTAGCGGCGCACGGTATGCTTATGAGAAATCTTGCAGAGGATGCAGGAAGGTTTAGAAAGGGTGGTGTAGGTATATTCAACGGTTCCCAGTTGATTCATATGGCTCCTCCAGCACAGCTTGTAGAGCAGCAGATGGCTCAATTGATGGACTGGGTAGAACATACCCAGAGTCATCCCCTCATAAAAAGCTGCATCTTTCATTATGAATTTGAATTCATACATCCATTCAGCGACGGAAACGGACGCATGGGGCGTATGTGGCAGACACTCCTTCTCCATGGGTGGAATCCTCTGCTAGGCTGGCTGCCGGTCGATACACTGATCAAGGAACATCAGCATGAATACTATGAGGTGCTGAGAGAGTGCGACCAGAGCGCTGATTCCGGAAAATTCGTTGAATTCCTTCTGGGAATTATTCGCGACACGCTGATGGAGCTTGAAGATACCGTACAAGATACCATACAACTTACCGAACAAGTTAAAAAACTGATGGCAGTGATGGAAGAGGAACCAATGAGCACAAAAGAGTTGATGGAAAAAGTAAACATATCTCACCGGCCCACATTCAGAGACAACTACCTGCTTCCTGCAATGCGACTCAATCTCATCGAAATGACGATCCCGGACAAACCAAACAGCAGCAGACAGAAATATCGCAGAGTATCGAAAAAATGAGAATGTCGACCAAGAAAATCAGGCCGCATCATACCTCATTGAGTACGAAGAGGAGTGGCAGACTAATCGGGCATATATCTGTTCAATCATTGGTTGAACAGCAACAGGCATGACAGGGAGCAACAGGGTAGCGGTACCGTTGAAGCACCACAGACAAGAGAGCTGCCGGGACTCCTGTCAGCACGTACTGCAATGTACAGTACCGTTTTCTGTCCATTCATGGTATGAGACCGCAAGAGCCTGATAGACGTGAAGACAATGAATATTCACCAGACAGCCTGTCACCACGCAGATATCAGTGAGTATGAGTCTGCAACCAGGACCGGAACACAGCACTGCTTGACATCTTTGATAGAACTATTTAATAATGTTATTAAATAGGAGTTTCAACAATGGCGGAAACACAGATGGAACAGGCTATCCTGGAGGCCGCAGAACGGCTTTTCCTTGAAAGGGGATTTGCACTCACCTCCACAACCGACATAGCACGGGAGGTAGGCTGCAACCAGTCTCTCCTCAATTACTACTTTCGCAGCAAGGAACGGCTTTTCCAGATGATTTTTGAGGATAAGGTCCGGGTCCTCCTTTCCTCTCTCAAAGAGCCGATGGATTCGAATATCCCCTTTTTGGATAAAGTCCGGGTCCTGTGTGAGGGTCACTTTGACATAGTATCCCGGAATCCCAGAGTCCCGTTGTTTCTTCTGCATGAAATACACACGAATCTCCAGCGGCTTGAGAGTTTCAAGGAAATCATACATGGAATTCTGGGTGACATCTCCCCTCTATTCGAGAAAGAACTCAACAGGGAGATGCAGAAAGGCACGATACGGAAAACGACCTTTTTTGATATCCTGATGACTATTGTGTCTCTGAATATAGGAGTGTTTCTGTTTTATCCCATTCTTGAAGATGTCATGGAGCAGCATCAAATTCATGTAGAGGATATGCTCCGAGCAAGAAGGAAGGAGAATGCACGAATCCTTCTTGTAAGTCTGCTTCCATGAGGATCGCTATGAATGTAAGAACAAGACTGCGGCTGCCTGCTGTGGGGATGCTGACCCTGATCATGCTTTTCCCCCTTGCGAGTAAGACAATAACCCTGGAACAATGCGAGGAGAACGCACTCCTCAACCACCCGCTGACAGATCAGCTCCACTGGATCGAAATGATAGAGGATTCCGGTCTCCGGATGGCGAACGCACAGTACTTTCCGAAAGTTTCACTTGCAGCGAAAGCTACACGGCAGTCAGAAGTTACCTCGGTTTCCATCCCTGCTGCAGGTATAACCCTTGACGGGAGCCTGAACCAGTTTCAGCTGGTTGGAGAAGTGAATCAGCTAGTACTTGACGGTGGAGCGGTAAAAGCTCAGAAAGAGGCGGTTGTCGCTTCATCTGCTATATCCAGAGCGCAGTTTGCCGTACAGATGGATTCAGTGAAGCGTGCTGTCAGGCAGGCCTATTTCTCTGTGATCCTTCTCGACAGAAAGCTGGACCAGCTCAGGATCATGCAGAAGGTACTTGCCGATACTCGGGCCAAGGTCACTGCCTATCTGAATAACGGCATAGCCACACGATCCGATGTGGATGCACTCAGGGTGGAAGAGATCAATATGAAGTCCAGTATTCTCGAACTGGAAACGGAGAGGGAGAAAACCCTCTATACGCTCGAACGGATGACCGGTATGGCCTTCGGAGATGATGTGAACCTTGGTATACCTGAGATGCCGGAAGGGCCTGTATCTGAGGATGTTTCCAGATTGAGGCATGAATTCTCCATCTACCGGGGACAGCTTGCCTCTCTTGAAGCACAGCAGAAGGCTCTTCATGCAAGCCTGTACCCGAAGGTTCAGGTATTCGCTCAGGGAGGATACACCCAGCCGGGGCTGAATATGCTCAATCCCGATCCCTCGGCGTGGTGGCTTGTAGGTATCAGAGGTTCTCTCGCGCTTGATGCCTACTACACCTACCAGGCACATACACAAACGATTGAATCCCGGATGGAGCAGGTGGGAATGCAGGTTAACCAGTTCACACTCGAAGAAGAAATCAGACTTCATAGGCAGCTGAAGGATATAGAGCGCCTGAAGGAAACGATCGAGCTGGACAAAGAGCTCATTGCCCTGAAGGCATCGATACAGAACGCAGATGAAGCAAAGATTGAAACCGGAAGCCTCTCTGTATCTGATCTCATAGAGGAAATGAACGAGGTCACCCTTGCAGAAATGAAGAAGGCAGAGCACGAGGTGCAGCTGCTGCTTGCTCAGAGCGAACTTGATCTTATCGCAGGAAACGGAGAATAAAAGGGATGAAGAAACTCACACTCATAGGTATTGTACTTCTTGCAGTTGTTTCATGTTCACCGAGTGAGGATGTCATAATCGCAGAGGGGAGCCTCGAAGCGACCGAGGTGATCGTAAGTGCAGAGGTAACTGGTCGGATTGTTGCCTTCGATGTACAGGAAGGGACTTTGGTAGACGAAAACCAGATTATCGGTAAGATCGATGATCAGCAGCTGGTTCTTCAGAGAGGTCAACTGGTTGCGATGCAGAAACGTATCGAGAGCCAGAAACCTCATATCGATATACAGCTTGCGCCCCTTGAAGAACAACTTGCCGCCGCAAGAGCGGACCAGGCAAGGATAACGACTCTCTCTGTTTCTCAGGCCGCAAGTCAGAAACAGAAGGAGGATGCAGATGCCCGGGTGAAGACTCTTGAATTGCAGCTTGCGGCACAGAAGTGTACGCTGGAACAGACTGTCGAAGGCTTGAATAATGAGATAGAATCGCTTTCGTATCAGATAGCTCAGCTTGATGACCGAATCGATAGGTGTATATTGCAAAGTCCGATCGACGGTATACTCCTGACACGCTATGTGGACTCTGGTGAACTGGCTGCTGCAGGGCATCCGCTGTTCAAGGTCGCTGATCTGAACAACATCTTTCTGCGGGCATACATCACCGCATCACAGCTGTCATCGATACAACTCAACGATACGGTGAATGTGAAGGTCGACCATGGAGAGTCTGACAGCAGATACTACACGGGTACTGTTTCCTGGATATCAGAGGAAGCAGAGTTCACACCGAAGACTGTACAGACAAGGGATGAACGGGCTTCTCTGGTATATGCTGTGAAGGTCTCTCTCGAAAACGATGGCTATCTGAAATTGGGTATGTACGGTGCGATCATCGAGGTGGAGTGAGTATGGATCGGATGGCTATTGCAGCACATGGGCTCAAGAAACACTACGGTAAGGTCCATGCGCTGAAAGGTATCGACATCGATGTCGGTGAAGGAGAGATCTTCGGCCTTATCGGTGCTGACGGGAGCGGTAAGACCTCCCTGTTCCGAATCCTTACGACATTGATCGTTCCGGATGAGGGCACTGCTACGGTCAACGGTTTCGATGTTGTCCGGGACTTCTGGAAGATCAGGAAAGAGATCGGGTACATGCCGGGGCGGTTCTCCCTCTATCAGGATCTGACGGTGCGGGAGAATCTTGATTTCTTCGCCACAGTATTCAACACTTCGATACAAGAGAATTATGACCTGATCCGGGAGATCTGGGTGCAGCTCGAGCCTTTCAGCACCCGCAGGGCCGGGGCTCTGTCGGGGGGGATGAAGCAGAAGCTTGCTCTCTGTTGTGCACTGGTGCATCGACCGTCGGTGCTCTTCCTTGATGAGCCGACTACGGGTGTTGACCCTGTGTCCCGAAAAGAATTCTGGACGATGCTGGAGCGGTTCAACCGGGAAGGTATCTCCATTCTGGTGTCGACTCCTTACATGGATGAGGCAGAACTCTGTGACAGGATCGCTCTTATCGAAGATGGTCGTATCCTTGAGATCGGATCCCCTGGTGAACTGTCCGGGAGATTCACAGGAGATCTCTGGTCGATCAACGCTGATAGACTGAACCGGCTTCTTCCCGTTCTGAAAAAACACCCTTTGGTGGAGACCTGTTTCTCTTTTGGCAGTTCAATCCATCTGACCACCGAAGCCGGTGCTGTTACGGAAAAGGATCTCATTTCCTGGCTTGATCATCATGGACAGAGAGAGGTCTCGATACAGCACATCAGTCCCACTATTGAGGACAGATTCCTCTCTCTTTCGGCCGTGGGTGAACACCGATGAGTGCCATCACTGTCACCGATCTGACGAAGAAGTTCGGATCCTTCACTGCTGTAGACCATATCAATTTCCTCGTGAAGGATGGTGAGATATTCGGATTTCTCGGTGCCAACGGTGCAGGGAAGACAACGGCGATGAGGATGTTGACAGGACTTCTCAGGCCGACAGCCGGCACCGGGATCGTGGCTGGCTACGATATCAGGAAGGAGAGCGAGAAGGTCAAGGCGAATATTGGATATATGAGTCAGAGATTCGCCCTGTACGGGGATATGACTGTCGATGAGAATATCAGGTTGTTCGGCGGTATCTACGGTATGACCAGGAGAGAAATACAGGGTAAAAGAGATAAACTCCTGGATAATCTGGGATTGAGTACACAGAGGAACAGCCTCGTATCGACTCTGCCGCTGGGGTGGAAACAGAAGCTTGCCTTCTCCGTATCTATTTTTCACAGTCCACGGATCGTGTTCCTCGATGAGCCCACAGGAGGAGTTGATCCGGCTTCCCGCCGGCGTTTCTGGGAAATGATCTATGAGGCTGCAGAGAGCGGTATAACGGTCTTTGTTACCACCCACTATATGGATGAGGCTGAATACTGTGACCGTGTTTCCATTATGGTCGATGGGAGGATAGAGGCACTCGATACCCCCGGTCGGCTGAAAGAGGAGTATCAGGTCTCTTCCATGGACGAGGTCTTTCAGATGATAGCGCGAAAGGCACAAAGGACGGCTGACTGATGAGTTCTCTTGCTGCCTTTGTGAAGAAGGAATTCCACCATATCCTGAGAGATCGCTGGACGCTGATGATCCTCCTGGCTACACCGATCATCATGCTTATTCTCATTGGCTTTGCCATGACCACCGAAGTCAAAGGTACCACGTTCATGGTACTGGATCTCTCTCAGGATGCAGATAGCAGATCCCTTATCGAGTCTATGTCACAGAGCACGTACTTCACCTTCGGCGGGTACCTGAACGACGAGGAATCCATTGATCAGGTGCTCAGGAGGGGAGAATCAGGGCTGGTACTGGTATTCCCTGCCCGCTTTACAGCAACAGGAGTACAGGGCGGGCAGCTGGATATCGCTGTCATAACTGACGGCAGTGACCCCAATACAGCAAAGACCCTGACCAATTATGCCAGTGCGATCATCACGCGATGGGCTCAGAAACAGGGGGGAGCTGCCAGTCCATCAGGGTTGGTTGAAGTGGAGACCCGTTTTCTGTACAACCCCGCGATGAAGGGAGCGTATAATTTTGTACCGGGAGTTCTCGGCATGATCCTTCTTCTGATCTGTGCGATGATGACATCGGTCTCGATCGCCAGGGAGAAGGAAACCGGAACAATGGAGATCCTGCTCGCTTCACCGATGAGACCTGCCGCCATCATTCTTGCGAAGACAATACCGTACTTTGTGCTCTCCTGTCTTAACCTCGTTACGAGCCTTTTCATGGCGATGAGTGTACTGGGAGTCCCGGTGAGAGGGAGCTGGTTCGCTCTCGTCATCGTTTCCCTGCTGTATATAGTGGTTGGTCTGCTGATGGGTGTCATGATCTCCACGATTGCCAATTCACAGCTTGTTGCTCTTCTGATTTCCGGAATGGGGATGATGCTTCCTGTCATGCTCCTGTCAGGTATGATGTTTCCTGTCGAATCGATGCCTCTTCTCCTTCGGATCATATCTCATCTCATCCCGACCCGCTGGTATGTTTCCGCGATGAGAAAGATCATGATCAAGGGACTCTCAATAGGTTCTATAGTGACCGAGCTCGCGGTCCTGGCTCTGATGGGCATAGTTGTTCTTGTCATCAGTCTGCGGAAATTCAAACCGAGAATGGAGTAGCCATGCTGAAATATCTGGTACAGAAAGAATTTATTCAAATCAGGCGCAACTCATTCCTTCCGAGGATGATCCTCATATTTCCCATCATAGTCCTCCTGATTCTTCCTCTTGCTGCGAATTTCGATATAAAGAACATCAATGTGGTGATCGTAGATCACGATGAGAGCATGGTTTCTCAGCGTCTTCTCGCGAAGATATCCTCTTCCGGATATTTCCGGGTGTCGGGGCTGCGTTATAACGATTCTGATGCACTGAGAATGATAGAGCTGGGGACTGCTGATATGATCCTCGAGATTCCCTATGAGTTTCAGAAGGACCTGATGATGGGCAGGGTTCCTGAGGTGCTGATATCTGCTGACACGGTGAACGGTACAAAAGGCAGTCTCGGCAGTGTGTATCTTTCCTCGGTCATCCAGGACTTCACTATGGAGCTTCTGGCTGAGGTACAACCCGCACAGGAGCTGGCGTCCCGGGTCAGTATTCAGCCTCAGTATCGCTATAATCCTCATCTTTCATACCCGGATTTTATGGTCCCAGCGCTCATGGTCATCGGGCTTCTTCTGATCACAGGGTTTCTTCCTGCGCTGAATATCGTCGGTGAAAAGGAATCGGGCACCATCGAAAGTATGAATGTTACGCCCGTTCGGAAGAGGACGCTGATCCTTTCCAAGCTCATTCCGTATTGGCTCATAGGGTTCTTCGTGTTCACCTTCATGATGGTCATAGCGTATGGTGTGTGGCATCTGGTTCCGGCAGGAAGTCTTCCGGCTCTCTATCTTGCAGCAGTCCTGTTTGTTTTCACCGTATCCGGTTTCGGTCTGATCATTTCGAACTATGCAAACACGTACCAGCAGGCGATGTTCATGATGTTTTTCTTCGTGATGATTTTCGATTTCCTGAGTGGCTTGTTCACTCCGATCTCAAGTATGCCTGAATGGGCACGGATCATCAGTCATGCCAGTCCCCTGCGTTATATGATTGAAGTGCTCCGGGGAGTCTATCTGAGGGGGTGTCTGACGCAGGACCTTCTCCGGCAGCTGATACCGTTGGGAGCGCTTATGGTTGTCTCCAATAGCTGGGCGATTATCAGCTACAGGAAAAATCACTGATTCTGCTGATACGTTGCGTGTCTGTTCAGGAACTGCTCTGTATGAAGCGGACAGTACTGTAGTAACAGATCCTTACTGATACACAATTCCTCGTATCATCATCCTATTGGAGGAGCTGATACATGACGAATTCTATTGTGCTGTCCTTACATCAGAATGAGAAGATCCAGCTATGCATCGATCTAATTGAGGGCAGGGCACATGGAAAGCGTAACTGGTGTATATCGTCAGGTTTTTGTGAAAATTGTATGTAATACTTACAATTTTCAAATAATAGTGGTATAATCCCACTATGCTGATAGATCGGAAACAAAGCGATACATTACGAAGAAGGAGCAACCAATACCCTGTTATTGCGATAGTCGGCCCAAGACAGTCTGGGAAGACAACACTTGCTAGATCGGTCTTTCCAGATAAACCATATATTTCACTAGAGGATTTTGACAACAGAGAATTTGCCACAGACGATCCTCGTGGTTTCCTGTCCGGGCTCAGGAAAGGCGCAATACTGGATGAGATACAACGGGTCCCCCAATTACTTTCTTATCTCCAGACAGAAGTTGACAGCAATCCTGAGAATGGCAGATTTATACTGACAGGATCAAACCAATTCCTGTTGATGAAGGGGATTTCTCAATCATTGGCAGGCCGGATAGCAATACACAAATTATTACCATTGTCTTTTGAGGAGTTGAGAACAAGCAGGTATAGACCGGAATCTCTTGATCACCTGCTGTACACAGGAGGATATCCGAGAATATATGATCAGGGTCTAGATAGTAAAGATTGGCTTTCCAACTACCTGGAGACATATGTTGAGAAAGACTTGAAGGATTTTATCCAGGTCTCTGATTTGTATGCTTTCCGGAAATTTCTCATGGTTCTTGCATCTTCCTGCGGACAGCTTGTGAATCTTTCATCAATCGGCAATAGTATAGGAGTAAGTCATAATACTGTCAAAGCATGGATTGCAGCTTTAGAAGCCAGTTATCTCATTTTTCTTTTACAGCCGTACCATAAAAACTACCAGAAGAGAATAGTGAAGAGCCCAAAAGTCTATTTCTATGATACAGGATTGGTATCTACGCTACTTAAGCTCAAAGAATACAGCCAACTTTCTCATCATTACATCAGGGGTGCATTGTTTGAAAACTGGGTCATTGCCGAATACATCAAAGGACGATTGAACCGAGGTCAAGATGCCGATTGCTATTTCTGGAGGGATCATACTGGTAATGAGGTTGATCTGCTTATTGAGACCGCAGATACACCTTTTCCTATAGAGATAAAATCAGGGAGAACTATAAAGCGCGAGTTCTTCAAAGGCCTCGAGCATTTTTCTAAAGTAGCAGGGATCTCTCGTTCAGGATTGATTTATGGAGGTGACCAGAATCAGGAACGAAACGCTACATCCGTAATTCCCTGGATACAGTGGCCGGATCATATTGATATGATCAAATGAATTGGGCGCTTCCGACTATCATGCGATCGAAGGGGAGAATTCAGGCTTACCCAGATGAAACAAGATCGCTGTTGTGAGCCTCTCCAGATTACGACAATCGCAAGCTAATCAGCTTGTATCCAATTTCTCCATCTTTCCTGAAGTGCCCGATATACAACGATGGTATCGGATATCAGTTCCCGTAATCTGGCGGACAGGCACTCTACAGTCTATAGAAACTTCTTCCCGATGTAGAAGGCATACCCGTAGTACTTACTGAACCGTCTGAACAGGCCCTCTTCGTGCCTCTGTTCCTGAATCCATCGTTGTACTGTTTCGTTTCCCCGATAGCGGAGAAGGAATTCTTCCTGAACGGGTCTCTGCGGGTCAAAGTATCCGGTGGTCCAGCAGTCATCCGGCAGCGTGAAGGTGGCAACCGGAACATACCCTGCCTGCTGCATCTGTGCGACTTTGTTTGCAATGGTATCTATCTCGGGGTATTCATGTTCCCAGAATTCCGAGAGCTCTGCCGGGCGGTCACTCGTGAACCAGGAGATTTCAGAGACTGCGATAAATCCGCCGTCTCTGAGCAGGTTTCCCCATTCGCGTATTCCCCGCTGAAAACCCATGTTGTACACTGCACCCTCCGACCAGATGAGATCCAGGGTTTCCCGTTCATAGGGAAGATCGTCCATTGAACCGATGACTCCCCGCACTCTGTCAGTGAGTCCCTCTCCGGCAATCCGCTCATTGAGCCGGTCTATGAAGTAGGGGAAGATGTCGAGGGCGTCGATGGATCCGGCACAGTGATGTGCCAGTGTGAGTGTCTGCCCGCCGGTGCCGCACCCGATGTCGAGAATCCTTGAGCTTTCACTGAGCGGTTCGATGAAACTCAGTGCTTTGAGTGTCTGTTCATCGTTCCCCGGCCCCTGACGCTCGATGCGCGCGTAGTACTCGCACATGATGTCCATATCGATATCCATTCCCGCACCAGGTTCGTCCTGCATCTGATCCTCCGTCTTCATTGCAACCGTTATGATCACAAGATGTGATGATACCTATAGAAATATCGGCTCGTATGATGGTACCATACTCTATGCTGTAATCAAAGTGTCAGGGGGGTGGGCTGAACAGGCCTCTTCATGGTTGTTCCAAACTGTACACATACCGTTGAGATCCGGTGGGAGGAAGGTCTGTCATGATCACTGTACTCATTCTTGCAATCATCTATCTTTCCTTTATCTCCCTCGGTATCCCCGATGCGGTTCTCGGGGTCGCCATTCCTGCGATCATCCTTGAGTGGTCGGTGCAGTTGAGTTCCTTCGGTGTGATCTCAATGCTTGTCACCGCAGGGACTATTATTTCAAGTTTCACCAGTGTGTATGTGATAGAGAGACTGGGAACCGGTCGAGTAGTGTTTTTCAGCTGCCTTATGACAGGGAGCAGTCTGCTCGCATTCTCGTTTGCTCCCTCGTTCATCTGGTTGGTTCCTCTTGCTCTGCCTCTGGGACTGGGGGCAGGTTCTGTTGATACTGCTCTGAACAATTATGTGGCACTGCATTTCAAGGCGCACCACATGAACTGGCTTCATTCATTCTGGGGCGTCGGTGCCTCGGCAGGCCCCCTGATCATGGGTGCGATGATCATGAACAGAACCTGGCATGACGGGTATCGCATCATAGGGATAGTGCAGCTCTCCTTCTCTCTTGTATTGCTCGCTTCCCTTCCCCTCTGGAAGAAACACGTTCCTGAAGCAGTACATGAACAGCCGCAGGTTACCGGTACCGTTGAAACACCAAAGGCAAGAGAACTGCCGGGACTCCTGTCAGCTCTTGCTGTGATGCTCCTGTATACCGGGGTGGAGGTAGGCGTAGGGCTGTGGGGAAGCACGTACCTTACGCTGGCAAAGGGATACCCCGTGGCCAGGGCAGCTTTCTGGATGTCGATGTACTATGGGGGGATCACCGTGGGAAGATTCCTTTCGGGTTTTGTGTCCTTTCGTCTGAGTAATACCGCGATGATCAGGTGGGGGATGCTGCTTTCCATGCTGAGCGGGATGCTGCTCCTGCTGCCGGTTCCGCCGTTTCTTACAGGGGGAATCCTTGTCATGATGGGAATCGGTTTCGCACCGGTATTCCCATCGATGCTTCATGAGACCCCTGTCCGATTCACACCACGGCATTCACAGAAGATTATCGGTCTTCAGATGGGCTTCGCGTATCTGGGAGCCGCGCTGATCCCTCCCCTTATCGGCATCGTCATAGACTATGTAAGCGTGGCTGGGTTTCCCATCTTTATCACCGGCTGTATCGTTCTCCAGCGCCTGTTCTCCCACCACCTCGATACGACCGTGGCCCGGAACAGATCCTCCTGACTTCTTCCAGAGCCTGACTGCTGAGTAGAGAGCCACTACCTGTGAGCTGTCTCTCACCAATACTGGATAACCATCCTCGGAAACCTGTGGGCCAGCGTTTTCACACACAGAGCACGTCACACCATCTTTCAACATCTTCTTGAAAAAAAAGGTTTTCTCGCTGATGCATACTGGTTTTCAGTAGTTCTGCTCTGTCTGCCCTTGGAACCCTCATAAACAACAAATAACCCCCGGCCTGCGGGGGTTATTTGTGCTGTTCCGCGATAAGTTATTGAGCAGACACGTGAGCTAAGATGGTTCCTGTGTAGTCCTCGCTTTCGGGAAGACCGAAGGTGGTGTTTCCTGCTCCATCGAAGGTGGCTGCGAGGGACAGAGTCTTCCAGCGAAGACCGTTAGCTGTCGTTGCCATAATGTTTGCATTGACAGTTGATGCCCCAGTGGTGTTGGCTGTTGCAATTGAACCAAGGGTTGAACCAGTTACAGTCACTTTCTCATTACCTTCTTCTGTCGCGTAGGAGAGCTGGTAGGGCACATAGTAGGTGGTGGATCCGATGGTAACAGTGAGGGGAGAAACCGCGAAGTTGACCGTTGCCTGAGCGTTGCCTGTGGTGTAGAGGTTGTAAAACCCGAGAGCCTGCGGGTCACCCGATTCGAGGTCGAGCTCCTCAACTGTTCTGCTTCCGCCTGAGGCGATGTCAGCCTTGACAGCGTCTGCTGAACTATTGTCGGTTCCTGTGAAGCCGTGGAACAGCTTGCCTGCGACCTCTGCTTCGAGAGTCAGGGTGGTATCCCCGGTTCCGCTTGCAGCGAAGGTGGAGAAGGTGACGAGTGCTATGATAAGGATTGCGATAAGTTTTTTCATTGGTATGCTCCTGTTTGCTTAAGTTATGACTGAAGTATACCGAGCGATAAAACTTATGTCAACACATAAAAGAAAAAATATGTAAAAATTTTTATTCACTATGTATGAAATATGTTAAATGTTTATTATAAAGTAATATATTAAAAATTAAGAGTAAATTAGAATCATAATATAAAGACATAAGTCTTTACTTTAGTGGCTAATTACTAACGAGAGGGAGTAATTATCAGATGTTTTCTATGGAAATCTATGCGAATATGTTTCATTCTCATCCTTTTCCTGCAAACCTATGACACTCCTTGCGGGTGGGTGTCGTGGATATACGTGATACTCGCCTTCAGGTATGGGACTGTATCTTTTACGCATCCAACCTCGAACAGGCTGTTTCCCCACCAGGCTGCGGGAAGAGGATCAGTCGATGTGCGCTTACCTCACACTACGCCTGCCCTCGTCACGGAGGTGCATACGGTTCGCTTATCCCCTTCTTCGATTCAACCTTTCGTCAGTATCAGGACAGGGAAGCCTGCGGTCATGTTTATTGAGAACCTGCAGGGTACCGCTCTGGTACGTGTATGATGACAGAAGCTTATATGGTATACTGATGACGTTTTTAGTTCCTGATACGGCTTTTAAAGTGCTTTCCTTCTTGATTGTGTGTTCAGAGAGGCTTGCAGTGGAAGCCCTTCCTGTGAGGGGGTTAACGTGGACATACGAACAAATCTGAAAAAAGCTGTCGCCCGGATTCCTGTCAGACGTCTTATCATCCCTGTCCTGCTTCTCATGATACTGCTTATCGGGGTTGAGCTGTCTCTTGCAGTCGTGTTCAACAAGGATGAAGCACGAAGAGTTGCCGAGCTTCACACCACCAGGAATCAGGTACTCCTTGACGTGGTAGCCTTCCATGTTGAAAGCCATTTCTCGTCTATAACGGCAGACCTTTTTGTTATGAGTGACCTGTTCGAGGAGCTCCTTGGTTCTGAAGAAATGGATAACCCCGAAAAAATGCTCGAGAATATCGGACGGAGTCTCAGTGGTTCGAAGATGGTCTATGATCAGATCAGGTATCTTGATGCCCGGGGTATCGAACGTGTGAGAGTGGATTACCGTGATGGCAGTCCGTACGTGGTCCCCGGACGGGAGTTGCAGGACAAGTCCGACAGATACTATTTCACAGACAGCATACACCTTGAAAAGGGGCAGCTGTATATCTCTCCGCTGGACCTCAATATCGAGAAGGGAGAGATAGAACTTCCCTATAAACCAATGATCCGCTTTGCCACTCCGATAATTGATTCTGATGGAAACTCCAATGGAGTTGTTGTGATAAACTATCTGGTGCAGGATATGTTTGACAATGTCACAGACCTGTTCTGTGATGAGAGTGACAGTGGAATAGAGATATTGAATTCTGATGGATTCTATTTGGTACATCCCCAGGAGCCGGAGAGGGAGTTTGCCTTCATGTTTGCCGGTCAGAAGGACGATACTATCATTCAGGAGGACGGGGAACTCTGGGCTGAGCTCATGGAGCCTGAGGGAGTTTTTATTTCGGATGGCGTGCTTTTCATCTTTCGCCATGTCGATATAGTAGAGGAACCCAGGCTTGCTGATACAAGGAGTTCTTCACAGCAGGCTGAGGGGTACCCCCTTATTTTCATGATACGCCAGCCTCTTTCCTCCTTTGTTATCCCCTTGATACCCGATCCCGGTCTCCAGCTTGCGCTCTTCGGTATCGTTTTTCTATTGGACCTGATGATCGCCTCTGTCGTCGTCTTCCAGTGGGATAGACGGAAACGGGACCTGGATGCGATACAGACGCGGAACGAGACTCTTGAGCTTGTTCAGCGATCAGCCCATATCGGGTTCTACTCGCTCGATGTCAAGACAGACACCTTGATCTGGAGTGATGAGGTGTATGAGATTTTCAAAGTTACCCCGGGGTCATTCTCCGGTACCTATGAAGGGTTTCTCGGGTATGTGCATCCCGATGATCGCGAAAGAATCTCTCAGGCATTTCAGGAAGCACTTCAGGAGAGAACGGGGTATCAGATACGGCACCGTGTCATCTGCCCTGATGGCAGTATCGTCTATGTGAACGAAGTGGTCATCCTGGAATACGACGATACCGGCAACCCTGTCAAAGCTTTCGGGACAACTCACGATATTTCCGATATTGCAGCCTTCGAGGATGAATTACTCCACCAGAACACACTGTTGAATGAGGCGCAGAGAATCGCCCACCTTGGTTTTTGGGAAGCTTCCGGCGTGAGTGACGACCTCATCTGGAGCGATGAGGTGTACAGGATCTTCGGAGAGCCTGTACAGAGTTTTACTCCGACGTTCACCAGTTTCCTCGACTATGTGCATCCCGATGACAGAGACTCTCTTACACAAACATACTATGGCTCAATAGAGAATCAGAAAGCCTACTCGATCCGTCACCGGATACTACGCAAGGACGGCACCCTCCGATGGGTAGAAGAGCGTGGCAGTCATACCTTCGGTGATGACGGTAACCTTCTCAGAACGTTGGGAACGGTATACGATATAACCGACAGTATCGCCCGGGAACAGGCTCTGAATACAATGAAAGAGCAGCTGGAATCCATGATACGGAAGGTTCCCGACATCGTATATCGGTGTGAGGATGATGAAGAGAGGAATGTCCTGTATATCAACGATGCAGTGCGGCAGATCACCGGTTTCGCCCCCGAGCTCTTCCTCAGGGATGAAGGGAGAGGGTTGGACAGTATCATCCATCCCGATGATCTCGACTCTGTGAGGGCAGAGATCAGATCGGCAATAGATGACAACCGGGTGTATCAGGTGGATTACCGTATCATAGATGCTTCCGGCGGCGTGTTGAATGTTCAGGAATTCGGGCAGAGAAGTGTAGATGTCTGGGGAAATGTTATCCTTGAAGGCTCGATCACTGATGTATCGCTTCGCTCCGATACCTACGGCCGAATGAGAAAGTTCCTTGATCTTCAGGGTCATATGGTGCTCATCTCAGATGGGTACAGGCTTCAGCACGCAAACCGGAGGTTCCTTGAATTTCTTGCATATGATTCATTTGAATCCTTCTTGGAGGATCATACCCGTGTCTGCGAACTGTTCATTGCCGATGATGCCGTGTTCCATCTGGGTAAGATCGAAAAAGATGAGGCCAACTGGATAGAAGCCTTGAAGAAGGTTGAAGAGCACAGAAGGATCGTCATGATGCTTGATGGATCCGGGAAACGCCATATCTTCACCGTCAATGTGGCTCGTCACGCACAGGATGCCTACCTGCTTACGTTTGCTGATATCAGCGAGAGCTTCTTTCAGAGGATCCGGTACGAGGAACAGGCCCTGCACGATTCCCTGACCGGTCTCTTAAATCGTCATTACTACAGTATGCACAGTGATGACATCGTAGAAGGCTACCTGGGCAGAGGACGCAAAGTCGGTCTGGGTATCTTCGATATCGATTCATTCAAATATACGAATGATACGTTCGGCCATGAAGTGGGTGATATGGTACTGGTCTCTCTGGCACGGATCGTGGCAGAGGCAGTCAATGACAGCGGGTATGTGGTCCGATGGGGAGGAGATGAGTTCGTACTCATTCTTGAGACCGAGGGTGAGGAAACGTTCTGCGAGTTCACGGAGACTCTCCGGGCGCTGATCGCAGAAGCTGTGTTCCCCGTTATCGAACATCAGACATGCTCCTTCGGGCTCACTCTTCATGATGCTTCAAGAACTATGAAGGACTCTCTTCACCGTGCAGATCAGGCTCTGTACCAGTCAAAGATACAGGGACGGAACCGGGTATCGTTTCTCCCCTGAACGATAAGTGAGTGTCACTGTGAGCGCCTCATCTGATACTTGATCCGGGCGATATCCTTCTCTTTCTCCCGTTTCTTCAGTATCATCGCCTCCTTGCCGAGTGTCTCTTCCTGCAGCTGCAGAAAATTGTCATAGGTATCTTGGTCAACCAGCTTCTCTTCAAGAGCCTTTCGCACCGCACAGCCCGGTTCGGTTGTGTGAGTACAGTCGGAGAAACGGCAGTTCGCGGCGTACTCTGCGATATCGCGGAAGATGGTGGACGGACTCGCTTCTGCCCCCCAGGTCCCCACTGCCCTGATACCGGGAGTGTCAAGAAGCAGAGCTCCGTTGTAAAGGGAGAACAGCTGCCGTGCCGTGGTGGTGTGCCGTCCTTCCCCGTCAGAACTTCTGACTTCGGATGTCTTCGACAGGTCTTCACCGGCAAGCACATTGATAAGCGTGGACTTCCCAGCCCCGCTTGCACCGAGAACGATGACAGTCTTTCCTGGTGCACAGTACTCTTCGACTCCCTGAGTTCCCTCTGCTGTGACCGAGTCGATAAGGAGGACAGGGATCTGAGTGAATCGTTCTCTCGCGGCAGCTGCTGTTTCCTCTGCATTCTGTGCAATGCCGGCTTTGGTGAGAACCAGGACACCGGCAATGTCATCACTGGCAAGAAGCGATAGGAACCTTTCAGCCCTTCTGAACGATGTATCATAGGCGATATCGATAAGGACCAGTGCCAGGTCAATGTTCGCCGCTACGGCTTTTCCTTCTTTCCGTATTCGGCCGTCTTCGCGAGTGACAGGTCGATGCAGGATACGCTCTCTCGGAAGCACGGCCTCTATAGAACCCCTTCCTGATCCACGGGGAGTGATGATACACCAGTCTCCGACAACGGGATAGTCACTCACTCCGAGCTGCACGAGGTAGCTCAGTGTACCTGAGAGCTCCAGGATGATCTCTCCCGCCTCACAGATTGCGTGAAACAGATTCTTACCTTCCCGTGTGATCCGTGCCGGAATCAGTTCATCACGCTCATAGGGAGCTGCTTTCTCCTGCCAGGAAGAATCCCATCCGTACCTCTGAAGTATATTCATGATATCTGTTCCCCCCGTCACAGAGTATAGCATGGAAACGTGAGCAGTGTTCCGGGAACGTGTGATTGCTTCCCCGTATCGCACGTGTCGTTCCTGAAAGAAGCAGGGAAAGAACAACCGGAGGGATGTTGATGTCGCCCCGGTGAGCCGGAGTCCGTAGGGGAGTGAGTCTGAGTCAATTCATGGACATACCGGAGCGCTTTTTGATATGGTACAATCATCAGAAGATGCTCGGGCGGTATAAGCCTTCTCAGGTGCTGTGAAGGATCGGGTGTATGTGCAGGGAATGTCCACATCATCCTAACGGTGTCTGGAGTGTACAGTAGAGATGCTGAGGGAGTGAACGTATGACAGACAGACGCAGGATTGTGATAGACACTGACCCGGGAGTGGATGATGCCTTTGCTATCCTTCTGGCATATAGATGGTTCCAAAAGGATCAGATCCTTGCACTTACCACGACAGCGGGGAATGTCGGCATCGAGGCAACCACCCATAATGCCCTTGGGCTGAAGAGCCTCCTTCACGCCTCCTTCGAAGTCTACAGGGGAGCTTCCAGACCTTTAAAGGTCCCCCTTGAAGATGCTTCTCACATCCACGGAAGACATGGCATGGGAGAGTTCGAGTTCGGCGAAACAGCAGCGTTGACCGGCAGAGAGAGTGCCTGGGATGCACTGTATCGTATTGCGAAGAGAGAGGGGAAGATCACTCTCATCGCTCTGGGCCCCCTGACCAATCTCGCCATAGCCCTGGAAGAATACCCTGATCTTCCAGAGTATATCGAGGCAGTCTACTCCATGGGGGGATCGACTGATCGGGGAAACAGAACTCCCTACGCGGAGTTCAACTATTACTGCGATCCCCATGCAGCGCGGAGGGTCTATGAGTCGGGCCTGCATATCTGTATGATCGGACTTAATGTGACAGAGCCCGCCTATGCTGATGAAGCAACGATGGATGCTCTTCACCCGAAGGATCCTGGAGTGCGTGCACTGACCGACTCGCTGAAGGAACACTACCGGGGAACACTGGGTTCGGCCCAGAAGGGGTATCACCTTCCGGATGCCGTGGCTGTAGCTGCCTGCATAGATCCTGATCTGTGTAGCTATCGTGAGGTTCCTATCCTGATCGAGACACAGGATGAGAAAACACGTGGAATGAGCAGGATGGATGAACAGGGGAGCTGTGCAGTCCAGGTGGCTGTCGATGTGGATGTGATCAGGTTCCGGAAGATCCTTCTTGCTCTTAACGAGCTGAACTGCTGACGCGCGAAATTCCGCGCAAGGGACTGAACGGTCTGGGAACTATCGGCCAGACTTCACGCTGATACTCACTGTAGTTTTCGTACCGTGATGCCGTGATCCCCTCTGTGAACCGGGTACTACCTATGAACAGCAGGGTGAGCAGAAGCGGCCCGATCAGGGTGTAGTTCACATAGGATCCGTTAACCGAAGAGGCCGTGAGGTAGATGAACCACCAGAATCCGAGTTCTCCCAGGTAGGCAGGGTGCCGGCTCATGCTGAACAGTCCGCTGCTGCGGAACCCTTTCTCATACTCCTCTTGGAGTCGCGGGTCCTGTTCTGTGTACCCGTGTTTCGCCTGCTGGAACCGGTACTGCTGCTCGTCTGCTACTGTCTCAAGGATGAGAAAGAGAAGTGCCGCCAACCCGTAGAACAGGGTCAGGGGACTAAGTGAAGCCGGTGAGACTGCATTGATGAGGTTGAGAGGGAGTGTGAACAGGACGAACAGGAGCTGCTGGTAGAAGGCAATGAACAGGATATTGAACAGCATCCAAAGTACCGGGTTGCCGATGCGGTCTCTCAGGATGGACCATCGGTAATCCTGAGCATCACGGTACCCTCCGCGCCGTGCGAAGTTGAACGTGAGACGCATTCCCCACAGACCGATCAGGAGTACCGGAAACAGGATGTTCAGTGCAAAGTTCTGGTGGTATGCGTAAATTATTGCGTATATGACCGGTGAAACTGACCAGAGACGGTCAGTCCATGAGTAATCCTGTGTGAACCAGGAGAACAGCAGGCTGAGCCCCGCGCTCAGGATTGTGATGAGCGTAATCTGCTGCACGGCCGTGTAATGGGACAAAGGAGCAAGTGCAAGAACTCCGCTGTATACTGCGGCCACGAAAATGAAGAAAATCGAGATGAAAAGTCTTCGTCTGTTCATGAAACTATAATATATAAAGGTGGGATATAATGCAAGCTGTTGTGACGTATGTTTTCTCTGATCACTACTCAGTGCGTGTGATTGAAACGCTTCTTGAAGTTGTTCATCGGTTTTCCCTTGTGAATGGCATATATGATACTTTCGAACAGGGGGAACCGGTCAAGAACCTGAGATAGTTCTTTCAGGTAGCGATGCGTGTCCCATGACACCTGAAGGAATTCCACCCCGACGGCTGTGTTCCCTGTATCGAGTATCGCGTAGTGCGCACGGGTGTCTCCGTTGAAACTGTAACCGATCCCTCCGGGATTGATGACACGGTGGTCACTCACCATGAAATCCCCCGGTCTGTGTGTATGTCCGCAGAGGATCAGCTCGGCACCTTCCTGTGCGATCCGCTCTGATACTTCACGTGCGGTCTCTCCTTCCGGAAGCAGGCTGTCAGTGAACGAATAGGGGGATCCATGACAGAACAGCATCGTTCGCTCCCCGATCTCCGTTTCCAGAGCAATCGGGGAATGCTGTATCATCCTTCGCTGGTCTTCGCTGAGAGTCTCCCGGGTGAAAGTTGCGACGTCGATCAGGTAGCGCTCGAAGGTACTGGTCGCGAGAACCTCCTCGAGGCCTTCGATGTTGGCATCGGTGTTCCCCTTGATGAAAACAAGAGGGTCCAGATTCTCAATGAGGTCAAGAGTCTCCCGGGGGTAGAGGCCGAAGTAGACAGTGTCGCCCAGAAGGACGTAACGGTCAATCGACCTGCGCTGTGCATCCTTCAGGACCTCCTCCAGTGCATAGAGGTTTGCATGAATATCGCTGAGCAGTGCTATTCGCATGGGGAGTCTCCTTTTCAGGAAGAGTATATCACACGAATAGGGTGTTCGTTCTGGTGAACGGTCATGACCTGTGATACGATAGCTTCATGCACTATGAGACACTGGAGGCTACCTCTCCTCAGACGCTGTATGAGACCTTCATCGAGGCCTTCGGTGATTATACGATCGAAGTTCAGATGAACAGGCAGACCTTTGAGCTGACTAATGATCAGAGGAGCGTCAGTCTCCGTGACTCCTATGGGGCATTCACGGACGATGGGGCCCTTGTCGGTTTCATTCTGTGCGGGGTGAGATCGACAGGAGGTGCCATTGCCTTCTATGATGCAGCAACAGCGGTCATAGCCTCCATGCGGGGGCAGGGGATCGCCTCACAGCTCCTCGAGTACGCTCTTCGACGTGCCAGGGAGCGGAACGCCCGGTCATTCATCCTCGAGGTGATCAAAGATAATGAGGGAGCACGTCACCTGTACGCCGCTCACGGGTTCAGTGACCGGCGGATGCTGCGCTGCTTTGAGATCAGCAGAGATGACATCCCTGCTTCTCCCTCTCACGAAGATGATATCATTGATCTGGATGCGACACACTACACACTCTGTGCAGAGGCTGTCGGCCTCTCGTACCGGCCCTCCTGGCAGAATGACGCACTATCCATTCAGAGGCTCTTCTCTCATCTGACAGTACGGGGAGTCAGAAGGGACGGTATATGGCTCGGCTACTATGTCCTGTATCCGGAAAGGGGGGATCTGATGAGGATGGGAGCGCTGAAGGATGCTCCTGAAGTCTATCAGCTTCTGATAACCGATGCCTTCATGCACACCGAATCAGACACGATGATCACCATTAACATCGAGGATTCCTCACCTCTCTGTTCATACCTTCTTTCCCGGGGCTGGTCAGTGATGATTGATCAGTGGGAGATGGAGAGATCGTTCTGATGGGGTTACCGTACCCAGTCACCTTCCTATCCACTCCAGAAGGCGTTCGTGTATCATATCCCTGATCTCTCTCACGGAGTTCATGATATCTTCCTCCTCGCCGGTAAGGAGAGAAGGGTCGGGGAAGGACCAGTGAATCCGCTCGGACTTTCCGGGAAAGAGCGGGCAGCGCTCGGCATTGCTCTCATCACATACGGTTATCACGTAATCGAAGGTTGATCCGTCATTCACATAGAGGCTGATCGGCTTCGCATACTGTCCTTCCATCGATATGTCAAGCTCCTGCATCGCCTGCACGACCCGTGGATTCATCTGACCGCTCTCCAGGCCTGCACTGAATACCTCATATCTGTCAGAGGCGTAGTGACGAAGGAAGGCTTCAGCCATCTGGCTTCTCGCCGCGTTGTGGATGCATACAAACAGGACTCTTTTTTTCATCTCAGGCTCCTTTTCATGTTCTAGGGTAATCTACATAATACAGGGGGCGATGGGCTAGGCTTTGCCGAGAAGCATGAAGCGGTCCACATCGGAACAGAACGCAATGCCCGACCCTTTTTCTGCCAGGCAGGGGGTGTTCCGTATCGCCTCGAGCACCTTTCCTGTCTCACCGGAGCCGACAAGGATATACAGGATCTCCTTGTCCGGGTTGTGCGGCACACCCCAGTACAGCGCATCTTCCCGGCTACCGGTTCCCTTTCCATCGATGATGGTCCCGCCGGAAGCTCCCGCTTCCCGTGCAGCCTTCATGACTTCCTTACTGTTTCCCTTGTTGATGATACATGTGATGAGTGTATGCGGACTTTCCATATATAATCCTCCTCCTCGCTCAGTACGTTTGTTCGAATATATCCCTCACAGGTGGAATTCAACGTGCACACGAGCTGTGAGGGTCAGTGGTATCCTTCGTAGGATCTCCAGTCTACACTGTTCCCACATCGGAATCATGTAAAAAAAGCATGAAAACTGCCGAGGTATCAGGTCGCATAGCTGTGAAGGGAAGGCAGAAGGATATTGACTCCTACGAAGGTGAACAGAACGGACACGAAGCCGAGTATCGAGAACCAGGCTGCGGCTCTTCCTTTCCAGTTCCTTCTGAGTCTGAGGTGCAGATAGATCGCATAGATGATCCAGGTGATCAGGGACCACGTTTCCTTTGGGTCCCATGCCCAGTACCGGCTCCACGCCTTCTGCGCCCAGATAGCTCCGCTGATGATGACGATCGTGAGCATCAGGATACCGAACGCAATGACTCTGTAGCTCAGCATATCTGATACTTCGGGATCCTGTACTAGCCGTTCAGCGTCCTTTTTCCTTTCGTCGATCAGATAGATGATACTGATCCCCGCTGCAAGGGCGAACGCTCCGTACGACAGAATAGCGGTCCCGACATGGAAGGTGAGCCAGTAGCTCTGCAGTGCGGGCATCAGCGGTCTCACATCTCTGCTTTGAAGAGAGGCATATCCCATGACGAGGATAGCCAGAGGCATGACAAAGGCTCCTATGGCGCTGAATCCGTACAGCCGGTAGAGCACCAGATAGGAGAGGACGATACCCCAGGAAAACGAAAGGGCGAACTCATACTGGTTGCTGAACGGGAGACGGCCTGCACCGATTGTTCGGGCGACCATCGCTACGGTGTGGATGATGAACCCTGCCAGAGCAAGGGTGGTTGCCACCTTTCCCCCCTTTTTCACGATTCCCGTGACCGAAAGGAGGGAGAGGATAGCCGAAACTATGTAGAGGACGATTGCTATCATGAAGGTTGTGTTCTCGATACTCTGGTACATAAAAACTCCTACTGTTTACCTGTTTTTCTCTGTGCTTTGATTCCTGCTTTGATTGCCTGATAGAATACCCATCCGTTCTTTCCCGATACTGCGTACAGGTGACCCTTTTTATAGAACAGGAATCTCGGGTAGAGGTAAAAACTCATGAACATCCCGAAGGTGAGGATGATGAACCCTGCAACTACGATCGGGTACGATGGGTCGGACCGGACGACTATTCCGGTATAGGGGGTACTGTCGGTAAAGGTGATAGCAATATCTTCATAGGGTATCACCTGACCAGGCTCTATGATATATGAACCGACATTCACGCCGAACTGTGTCAGTACGACCGCATAGAAGGGATTTTCCTCTCTGTTGTTGATGCTGTAGGGTATCTGGTTCGCATCGATTTCCATGTTCGGAAAGTACCCGTAGAGCATGATGTTGAGATGGTGCGGCTGGTAGAAGTAGGTATTACCGTTACGGACGAGCCCCGATACCAGTTCCTCTCCCGTCTCTGCCTGACGGATAAGAAGATTGCTCGTCCAGCCGAAGTTAGCCTGGTAGAAACCGAGTCCGTTATGATGCAGTGGATTGTTGACCCACATGGACTGCCTGAGGACAGTTCCGTCATCATCGGTGATTGTCAGGTCGCTGATGTACTGCTTGACGGCTCCGCTCTCTTCAAAGGTAAGGTAGAAGTCATCAAGGTGGATCGAGAATCCGTACTCTTTGAACTCCCGGGTACTGCCGGGCAGCAGCGAGACCATGTCCTGATCAGAGGCGATATTCCCTACGATAGCACCGATGAAGATCACAATCAGTCCGATGTGGGTCACTGTCGCTCCCAGAGCACCCCATCTGAACTTACCGGAGGAGAAGCCCTCTTCATCTGCTATGATTCTGTAGTGTTTCCGTCTCAGGTAGGCCCTCAACAGCTTTTCATCCTGTTCCTCCACCCTGTATTCGCTCTCGGCGTTGCACGATGGCATGTAGGTGGATCGGGATCGTCTGAGCTGGGATGGTAGAGAGAGGAGGGTACAGCTTGTCAGGTTGATAATGAAGAGGATGACCAGTGTGATGAACAGGGGTGATGAGTAGGCTGCATCAAGGGAGAGTGCGACGATGAGGGGCTCAAGGGTCGGGTAGTTCGCCTGATAGAGAGCTTCGGTGGCGTGCTGAGGGATAAGCGTGCCTATGATGATATAGATCGTGATGAGGAGTAGGAGGGCTATGGCCACCTTCAGAGAAGCGATAAATGAAAGGGTCTTCTTCAAACGATTGTTCATGCGTATCACCTTTTTGCTGAAAAAGAGAACCGGAAGCTTCTTCCGGTTACTCTCTTGAGGTCTATAGTAGAGTCTGGGTCACAGATAATCAATAGCCGATCTTATCTGGCGGGCTTGCAATGACCTCCCAGCTGATCTTGCTGTCGCTTTCAAGCATATCGTCCTCACTGAGGAAGATTCTCTCATTTCCGTGGCACGAATCACAGCTCTCGTTCTGGAATGTTATCTTCTGAATATTGTGCGTCGGAGAATACTTCCAGTTCGACCTTTCATCAAAGTTCGGTATGAGATCCTCCCCTGCCGGGTCGAAGGTATGCGCTGTGGTCGGTATATGCCGGAGAGCTACATACTTGTACGGTCTCTCTTCGGTGACAGTCGGGTTCAGCCCGATTCTGAACAGTACCCTCATGTCTGAATGACTTGCAAGCGAGGTCCGATCCTCGTTTATTTCAATGTGGCATTCGAAGCAGTTCTGGTTAGCCTGCCCGTGGCAGACCTGACAGGAAAGATCGTTGCCGTGAGTTTTGTGGACAGCAAGTTCTGCAGTCTCCGGGTCGGCCTCTTCGTGACAGTCGAGACAGGACGGGAGGGTCGCATGTTCCCACATCGAATCATACTGTTCACCCGTACCGTGGAAGTTCGTCACATCGTGGCAGTCAGTACAGGTCATGCCTGCTTCATAGTGGACATCCTGTGCAAAACCGACAGTGCCCATGTACTCTCCCGCGTTTCTCGCCCCGTGACAACCGTAACAGGTCTGGTCCATCGGAGGAGTGGAGAAGAAGGTGTGCTTGTCAATGAGACCTCCGGCATACCCGCTCGGACGGGACACGTGGCATTCACCACAGGTGGCGTGACAGTTCATGCAGTTGAGGTTGAACACCTCCCCAAGTCCTTCATGAGGATTATCGAGTGCACTCTCATCACCGGCAAATTCCTTCAGTGCGTGAGAGAACCCGCCAACCGTGTAGTGAAGAGATTTTGCATAGGTCTCAGTTACCTCAGCGTGACACTGGGCACATACCCCGTTCGTGTCAGCACTTGGTGAGAAGTTCACCCCATCGTGAGCGAATTCGAACCGTTCTTCATGACCGTTACCACCGTGACAGGTCACACACCCCAGTTCGCCGTGGGCAGTTGAGAGAAAAGCTGTCGATACCTGATATTTTTCTAATGCCGAAAACTCCGGCGCAGGAGGAGCTCATCCACCGGTGTCTGCACCGGCCGAAGTGGGCGATGCAAGTTTCGTGATCGGATTCGTCTTGGTGTGACAGGCGATACACGTGTCGCTTGGCTGCGGTTCCAGATCCACCGGGTCGGTGAATCGTGCCGTGATGACTTCTACTTCCGGTTCTGCGCTCGCCTTCTCTTTCGCTGAACACCCGATCAGCATGGCAAGAATGATGGTGAAGAGTATGAGATAAGCTGTGCGTACTACAGGTGTAGTTCTCATATGGTTCATATACGTTCTCCCTGCTTTCATTATAACAGTATCGATAAAAAAAGAGCAACTTGAAACTTCAAGAAAGTTGCTCTTTATACCTATGTGAAGATATCACCAGATGATATCTTCACAAAATCAAGGTAATGGTGACGGTTACTGCACAACAGGAAGGTCTGTAGTGAGGTATCCGTTGTTCATTCCGCCTTTGAGAGAATAGGCATCAAAGCCGATTGTCCTCAGGACGCCCACGGTCTGACCTGCAGTCTGTCCTGTGTAACAGGTGATGGCGATCTTTCTGTTGGCACTGAATGAAGGAATAGCCTCTCCGACATTGGCCATCGGGATGTTTTTAGCTCCTTCAATGTGTCCTTTTGCAAAATCTTCCGCTCTCCTGATGTCGATCAGGTTGAAGGCCATGAGGTTATCATACAGTGATTGGGAGTCTATCAGATTGTTGCCGTTCTTGACTTTCTCGAAGTTTGCCTTAGCTGCTTCCCATAAGACTTCCTGTTCTTCATTCTTAGGCTCGCTCACGTCTCGGCGTGAAGAGAGAGGGTTGGCGCCGGTGCCATCGGTAGGTAGTCCTTCAGCCTTCCAGCCATTGTTCATACCACCCTTGAGACTCTTGACGTTGTTGAAACCGGCAAGTCTCAGTGTTCCCACTGCCTGACCTGCTGTCTGACCGGAGTAACAGGTGACCACGACCTGACGGTTGGTGGGGATCTTTGCCATCATGGAGCCAAGATCTGCCCAGGCACTGTGGTAGGCTCCTTCTATGTGTCCTTCCTCAAAATCGGCATCGCTTCTGATGTCGATGATGACGATGGCATCAGGGTTGTCTTCGAGCATCTGCTTCACATCGGCTGATGCGATGATGTTGTTACTGTTCGGAATCGCTGCAAAGAAATCCTGTGCAGCAGTGAGGAGGACTGCTTCCTCATCAATCGCAGGTTCAACAGGCGCAGCAGGTGCTGCTGCTTCCACTTTCTGTTCAACTGGCGCCGGTGCCTGTGCTGCAGCCGGTTCTTCCTTTTTGCATCCGACTGTTACAAACAGAGCCGCTATGAGGATGAGTGTGAGTGCTAGGGTGAATCGTTTTCTCATGGTAATCTCCTTGACGATCTAGTGTGTGATATCGGTAGAGAGTATACCATCAGTCAATAAAAATTTATAGATTAAAATATATCGAAATTGCCAAAATATTCGGAAAATCACGGAAACATATCCTTCTCAGCAGATATCAGCCGGTGAATCTGCTATATGAGGGGTGTATATTCTGGAAATCAGCATGATATGGGCGGTGTTTCACATATCTTTTCAACAACCCGTTCTCGGCAATGATAATCGCTTCCGGGAAAGAAGGGCATACCCGCGTATCACTCTGGGGGGAGAGTCCCCTCCCTATACCGTTTGATGAAGATTTGATAGGCATAGACGTGTCCCTGGATCTCCGCTTCCTTTGTCTCGCTGCGTCCGACCCAACCGTGACCCTGATAAATCAGAAGGTGGTGAAGTTCGTCCTCCACCTCCTGTATCGAGAAGCCCTCCTGACGCGATCTGAATATCAGATGACTCATCATCATCTCATACTCGGTTTCTTCCGTGTGTGTAGCAATATCCATATGAGCCAGTTCCTCTCAGTGTTGTCTGTGTGTCAGCCTAAGATACAATCTTGTGAGCTGACCGGCAACCTCCGAGTTGGATAATGTGTTTATATCATTCATGGCGCGTTGGATATAGGTCTCAGCAAGCGTGGAGGCCTTGTCCAGTCCGCCGTAGCCGATGACCAGATCGACAGCCCTCCGGCTCTCCTTTCGTGTCAGTTTCCTCTTTTTGGCAAGAAGCGTTCTCAGCGGTTTCTGTGTGCTTTTGGCGGACTCGGACTCGAGTGCCGCGATCAGGGGAATGGTCGGAATACCCCCGAGAATATCCTGTCCGACCTCCTTGCCGAGTTTCGTTTCATCCCCGGTGAAATCAAGCATGTCATCCTGAATCTGGAAGGCTATTCCGAGACAGTATCCGATCCTGTGCATCCGTATCTGGTCAAGTTCGGAGCCTCTGGCCACCGCAACGCCGGCATACGAGCTGAGAGCGAACAGGGCAGCGGTCTTTCCCGCAATACGCCGTATATAGGTATCCTGTGAGATGAAGAAGTTCCCGATACCGGCATCCTGATCAAGTTCGCTCACGACCAGACGGGAGAAGGCGTTGGCTACAGCAACCGGGAGTTCTCCCTCCTGTCCGTTTATGAGCGACATTGCACGTGAGAGAAGGTAGTCTCCGGCGATGACGGCCTTCTTTGGATCGAGCAGGGCGTTGATGGTGGGGATTCCCCGTCTCATCTTCGCTCCGTCAATAATGTCGTCATGAATAAGGGATGCGATATGGATCATTTCCAGAACACTGGCTATTCGAACGACTGCTTCCTCTCTCTGTTCTTCGCCGAGGGCACTGCCTACGATGACAAGCCCGGGACGGATGAGCTTTCCTCCCGAAGCAACCCGTTCCAGGAGGAGCTCCCGGATGAACGGGTTTGCATGTTCGAGTGATGAGACAATAAAAGAACGCACGTGCTGCAGCTGCTGCGCAACACGTGGCTCGTTGATCCAGAAGTCACTCATCTTACTGTACTACGTCCTTGTTCCTCTGTGCCCTGCGTTCAAGCTGTTTTCTGGTGAACTCAGGTTCATCCATAAAGAGGTAGAGGTTTTTCACGATAGGTATCTTGTTCCATATCTTCTTGATCCACGGCATGACCCAGTAGTCTAGGCCGAAGGCACGTCCTGCTCCTCCGATCATCACGATCGATACAATCATGAACCAGAGGATCTCCTTGCCTGCCATTGCTCCGATCAGGAACATGATGGACAATCCGAGAGAGACGACGGCAGCAGGTGCTGTGAGGAGACCGCCGATCAGCATAAGACCGATACCGACCTCGGCTAATACGATGATGATCTGGAACAGGTAGGGAACAAGGGCAACGATGTTGTCATTGATCCAGACGTAGATACCGAGCGGTTCATCAAGAAGCGGGGGAGCGAACTGTTTGACAGCCTCTCCGGTTGCATCGGCAGCCGCTTCACCCCATCCGCTTGCAGCACTTACTGCATCAGCGGCAGGCTTGGCGATATCAATTCCTGCAGCTGCAGCTGCAGCAGGGTAGCTCGCTGAAGCGACTGACACTCCGCCGATCGTTTCCGCAACGACCTCGGTTACCGCCTCTGCTGCTCCCACGGCCTCAGAGCCCGCGGAAACGGCATCAGCACCTCCGCTGCTGCCAAGGGGTCCCCAGTACACCTTCGATCCGCTGGTGTCGGTGAGCCATCCTTCCATGATCTTCGGAATTCCTTCCAGGAGCCACATGACTCCCAGATACATTCTCAGAAGAACCATCCAGTATGCCTGATGCTTGTAGGCTGCAAGGCCGCCGATAAGAGAGCGCTTATGCTTGATGTTGAGAATTTCGTGTTTGAAGTAGGTCCATGCGCCATTGAAACCGCAGACTCCAGCCTGGTAGTACATGTTCACAAGGTGCTTGACACCCTGTGCGAACAGGCCGCTCATGGCCATTCCCATGTTGTAACTGACAGCATACCGTCCGCCGATACTCACCATATAGCCGTGGAAGTTACTCTTGAACGGTTTCGGTTCACTCGCCTTGAGGCCGAGTTCCTTTTTGATGGTATAGATGATCCCGTCAGCTGCTGTGGCAGCGGTCTGCTCTGCAGCCTCAACGATCTGAGGTACCGGCCGTTCATTCTCGATGAACCAGATGCCGTCTCCTGCGAGATAGACATTTTCGTAGTCGGGACTTCTCATGTACTCGTCAACTGCCTTTCTTTGAACCTTTCCGTCTTTCAGGCCGAGAGAGTGACAGAATGTGGTTCCGCGTACTCCGCAGGTCCAGATGAAGGTGTGGGTATTGATGACCGTCCCATCCTTGAGGGTGAAAGAGTTCTCGTCGGCGTGAACGATCAATGAGTTGGTCTTGATGATGACGCCTTTCTTCTCCATATAGGAAATCGCCTTGTTGCGGGGTTTGTCGGGCAGCATGTTGAGGATGTTCCCCAGTGCCTCCACATTCATCAGCGTGACTTCACTGTAGTCGATACCGTTCTCTTTGCAGAGTATCGGCAGCCATTCGATCAGTTCCCCCACAAGCTCGACGCCGGTGAATCCGCCGCCAGCGACAGCGAAGGTGAGCATGTCCCTGCGGACCACGGGGTCCTTCTCGTAGCTTGCTTTGCGGACGATCTCAATGATGTGGTTTTTGATCCTCAGGGCATCCTCGAGAGACCAGAGGTAGAACGAGTGCTCCTTGACTCCGGGGATGTTGAAGTCGGTCGATTCCGCACCGGTGGCGATGATGATCTGGTCATACACATAGGAACCGGCCTTTCCGGTAAGCACCTGCTCCTTGAAATCGATATTGGTGATCTCATCACGAACCACGTTAACACGCTTTCCGCTGAAGATTCGGTCGAAGGAGATCTTCACAGAGGATTCTTCCACTCTATTACCGGCCACCTCATGCAGTTCGGTCATCAACGTGTGATGACGATGCCGGTCAATTAACGTAATCTCCACTGCATCTTTCTGGCGCTTGAAAGCCTTGTGCAACCTCTTTGCTGCATGAACTCCTGCGTAGCCGCCACCAAGGACGATAATGTGTTTCTTATCCATCATTAAGACTCCTGAACATCAGTTTCCCGATGTATGTTGTTTCTCTCGTATTCAACGATATCACTAGTACACGAAACAATAAAGCGCGCCTGCGTGCTTGTGATTTTTTCCCATTTGGGTTATATCCTACTATATTAGTAGCATGAAACACAGTAAGAAATCAATTCAGTTGTTTTTTATCGGTTTATTTTTACTCATTTTTTTTACCGGTTGTCGATCAGAGCAGCAGGACAGGGCAGAGTCACAGTCTCAGCTGTTACTCGGTACGAGTTGTAAGATTACGATTTATGATAAGCCCGGTGAGGAAGTCTTTCGTGAAGCCTTTGCCCGTATCAGGGAGATAGAGGAGAAGATGTCCGTCCATCTGGCGGATTCGGAGATATCTGCGGTCAACAATGAAGCGGGAGTGCAGGCGGTGGAGGTTTCAGGCGATACCTTTCGTGTCATCGAGAAGGCCCTTGCGATAGCTCGGCTCAGCGGTGGAGCTTTCGATCCCACCGTCGGTCCCCTCGTTGAAGCCTGGGGCATAGGGAGCGATCATGCACGAAAGCCTTCTCAGCAGGAGATAGACGCGATTCTGCCCCGTATCGATTACTCAAAGGTGATTCTGGATGAAAAACAACACACTGTCTTCCTTCCCGAACCCGGTATGGCCCTTGATCTTGGCGGTATAGCGAAGGGGTTCGCTGCCGATGAGGTGGCCGCTATCCTTCGCAGTCACGGAGTGAACAAGGCTATCATCAATCTGGGTGGGAACGTACTCACGGTCGGCAGCCGACCCGATGGAACGGGCTGGAAGATCGGTGTGCAGAACCCCGAGAGCGACAGGGGAGAGTACCTGATGGTTGTCAGGCTGACAGGTCAGGCTCTCGTGACCAGCGGTCCTTACGAGCGGTTCTTTATCGATGAAGGGAAACGGTACCATCACATCCTCAACACCGAGACAGGCTATCCGGTAGAGACTCCGTTTACCAGTGTCAGCATCATCGGGGATGAATCGTTCCTCGCTGATGCTCTGTCCACTGCCTGCTACTCACTCTCACAGGAAGAAGGCCTTGAACTGATACACTCAATAGGCGGGTGGCATGCTCTCTATATCGATGAGGAGAGGCAGGTGTATCCCAGTGAGTCCTTTTTCTCCTCACTTGAATATACGATGAATGACGATTCGTTCATCATCCACTCACAGTAGCCCGAACATTTCTGCGAGAGGTGTGCTGAACAGCAGAATGGCGTACACGATACCGAGAAGAGCGATACTCCCGGACCACTGCCTCACCGAGGCAGGTGGGACCTCCGCATGCTTCGCAGGCGCGTGATCCCCCTCCTGGTCACTCACCCGCACCAGCAGTGCATCGATGACAGCAAGATAGGGCCTCTTGTGGGGTATGCTCTTCCACTCGCTGGTCAACCGGTCAAGATAGTAGAACTGCAGTGAGAGAAGTGAGCCGAGCCTGCCGGGGATGACCGGTCTTGATGCCATGATATAGTGACTGAGGTAGATGAAGCTGATAAGCAGCAGTGCCTTGTGTGCTCCGATCGCTAGAGAACCGAGTGTGACAGGGTGACCGAGGATGCTGAACAGATACCGTCCGTACGGCTGAAGCGTGTGGGCGCCCGAGACGGTCGTGAGGAGGATGATGTTGGGTAGCGGGCGGAAGCGTCTTCCCTCTTTGAGCGCCAGGAGGATCAGTATCACCGTTAAGGCGAAAGTTCCCGCCAGATGATCCATCAGGATGATGGCGGGGATGATAGCGGCGCCGGTGAGCACTCTCAGGAGGGAGGGACTCATAACAGCTTCTCCCTCTGTGATGCATACCAGGCGGATCGTGTAATAAACAGCTCACTGAATATGCCCAGGATGACAGAGCTTATCAGTGCAGAGAAAAGGAACAGCGGAGCTATCACATAGGTAGCTTCTTTAAAGAACAGAAGCCTGCTGATCAGAAGCTGGCCCAGAGCGCTGAACAGTCCCCCCATGACCGAAATCCCAATCCTGCTTATCTGCCTCTTCAAGATGATGTAGGTGGCGAACATCGCCACTGCACTCATGACCGTACCGACCGATGAGAAGAGGATGATATAGGAGAACAGACTGCCGGTGATGATGCCCTGACCGATGATCTTGAGAAGAGCGAGAAGGAAATACTCTCTCCAGGAGAGAATTCCGAGAGCCAGTATCAGCGGAAGGTTTGCGATGCCGAGGCGCATGAACGGAATCGGTTTGGGTATCATGTATTCAATCGAGGAGAGAAAGATCGCTACTGCCGACAGGAGAGCGACCAGATGGATATCAAGATCAGAACGACGTGTCATCTACTTCTCCTTCCCCGGCTACCTCAGGTGATCCCTTGATGACGATGAATACATTGTTCGGCAGGCAGGCAACCCATTCCCCTCCATGTTCGATCTCGCCGGCAAGAACGCATAGCTGGTTTCTGCAGTCCGACTTGTGGACATGGACCTTTCCGTTCTCTATAGCCATGGTTGTGATACCCACAGGACCGGTAAAGTCCACCATCGTATCCACTGAAAGGTCGTACACCCACTCTCCCTGATCGGTTGTCACGTGGACCTCATCGGCCCCGTCAAGCGACTGGAAGAGGAACAGGCTCGCTACACTGACTGCGAGCGCCAGGAGTATGATACCTATGTCTGCGATACGAAGGTGAAACATCCTCTCATTAATAACAGGTTCACGTCGCATTGTCAAAGCTGCTGTCCATAATTACTTCTTAATTCGTCAGGATTCTTTTCATGAGTCAGAGACGCTGCCAGGATGTGTATAAAAACATACTGTTTAATGAATTGTTTCGTCTTTCTGTTGCCCGCAGGTTAGTTTGTCGCCCTGGTGCGGCTCCTTCTCCGTTTGGGGCCACCCTTGTAAAAAGGAAGGTGACATCCTATACTGAAGCCGATATCGATATTTCAGGAGTGATTTATGAAAAGACTACCTATCTCAATTGTGATAGTCCTTTTGGCGGCTATCGCGTTGACATCTCTCGTTGGATGTCAGAAGGAAGCAGCCGAAGAGGCTGCAAAAGAGACCCCGCCCGCACCGGCCGCGGCCGTACCTGCTGCTGAAGCAGAAGCACCCGCAGAGCGTGGAGCTTATGAAGACGGCATCTACATCGCAATGGATGACGGCTTCTCGAACGGCTGGAAATATGTTGTGACGATTACTGTCGAGAACGGCATGATAACGGACGCAGACTGGAACGGAGTGAGCGAGAGTGCAGGTGCAACCAAGAAAGAGTACGACAAAGCCGGCAATTACAACATGGTTGCCTTCGGCGGTGCCCAGGCGGAGTGGTATGAACAGGCGGAGCGTGCCGAGGCATACCTTCTGGAGACCCAGGACCCCGCAGCTATCACCTACACCGACGACAGGGGACATACCGACGATATCGCGGGTGTGTCAGTTCATGTTGTCGAATTTTTCGAACTTGCCCAGAAGGCTCTTGAGCAGGGTCCGGTGGGGACAGGCAACTACATTGACGGTGCCTACTACATGTTCGCCGATGAATATGCCGGCAGCGGTTGGAAAGAGTACGTTTCTCTTACCGTTCTCAACGGTCATATCGCAGCAGTGAACTGGTCTGCCGTCAACAGAGACGGCTATGACAAGAAACTGTATGATGCAGCAGGAAAGTACAACATGGTTGCCTACGGCGGTGCTCAGGCAGAGTGGTATGAGCAGGCAGCTCGTGCTGAGGCGTACCTGATGGAAGTCCAGGATCCTCTGGCGATCACCTACGTTGATGATGACGGTCATACCGATGCGATTGCCGGTGTATCGATTCATGTCGATGCCCTGTTCGATCTTGCCAAGGAAGCTCTCATGGCAGGTCCGAGAGAACTCGGTGAGTACAAAGACGGCGGGTACTATGCGATTGCTGATGAGGCCAGCAACGGATGGACCGAGTATGTGGCCATGAATGTTGTGAACGGCAATATAGCGAACGTGTACTGGTCAGCGCTCAATGAAGCCGGAGATGACAAGAAGGTCTATGACATGGAAGGGAACTACAACATGGTTGCCTACGGCGGTGCTCAGGCAGAGTGGTATGAGCAGGCGGCTCGTGCTGAGGCCCACCTCCTTGAAACTCAGGACCCGTCAGCTATCGAGTATGTCGATAACGAAGGACACACCGATGCGATAGCGGGAGTCTCGATTCATGTCAATGCTCTGTTCGAGCTTGCTGAAAAAGCTCTTGAAAACGGCGCGGTCAGCTACGAATAAGCTGTTCCTGCAGTACTAGTCACCCAAGGCGGGATGCTATCGAAGACGCAAGTCCGGAAGCATCCCGTATCTTCTGTTTCACCATCCGGTGAACCTCTTCCCCAAGCCTCTCCTTTTTGTACCAGCGTATCACCTCCTCTTCGCTCTTCGTCATGAGAGAGACGATGGCCCAGGCTTTAGCCATCTTCGTTGTGTACTCGCCACAAGGCACTTTCTCCAGGAGTGCGAGCGCTCTGGAAAGAAACACCTCCTCATGGAAATAGGAGAGGAGCATCACGAGAACGAACCGTCGTGTGTAGGAGTGTTCTGATACTGCATGCGAAGTGATGAACGAAAAGTAGGATTCACTGTCACGTTTCACACATTTCAGTGAACCGACGAAACTGTCGGTGACAGCCCATGAATCAAGGTAGGGCAGGAGCCTCTCGATCATGTCCCTGCGTTCTTCCTCACTCACCTTCATCCGGTTGACTGAGAGGAAGCGGATCAGACGCTGTTCGTACCAGAAGTCACTTTCTATCCCCGCAAGAAGATCGTGGGATGGGAGAGTTCTGATGATTGCACGCACATCTGCCATCCTGACTCCCATGGGTGGAAGTCCCTCAGGGATGATACGTCTGAGAAACTCCTGATAGTCATCATCCTGTTGTGCACGCAATGTTGCCGTATAATCCATACTCACCTACCTTTTGTACCTGCGGAGCATCAATTCTCCGGTCAAATAAAAACTGCCGGGTGCAGTAACCCGACAGTCTTTTTCGAATAATCTAGGGTGTTACAGCACTTCGTGCAGTTCCACATCAAAGATCAGAAGGGTGTTGGGGGCGATGTTCTGGTTGCCGGCCTCTCCGTAGGCAAGGGAGGGGTGAAGGAAGAACCGGTACTGTGCACCTTCCTTCATCAGAGGCAGACCTTCGATGAAACCGGGAATCAGCTGTGCGATGGGGAATTCGGTCGGTTCGCCGCGCGCATATGAGTTGTCCCCGATGCTGCCGTCAAGGAACGTGATCTGGTAGTCTACAAGGACCGTGTCCTCGGCAGTGGGCTGAGCCCCGTCACCCTCTCGTACGACTGTGTACTGAAGACCGCTCTCCGTGGTGATGACGCCTTCTTTCGTGCCGTTCTCGGCAAGGAATGCCTCGGCTGCTTCCAGATTCTCACTGGCCATGCCTTCAACAGCCTGAGCATACTGTGCATTGAGCTTTTCGATGTAGGCTTCGAAGATCTGGTCTATCTCCTGGTCGGAATACTGCAGAGGCAGTTCGCCGTAGGAACTGCTCATGCCATCGTTGAAGCTCTCGATGTCGACGATGACTCCCTGTGACTGCAGGTTGAACTGAACGACATGTCCATAGCCGTAGCTGAAGATCTCCTTCGCGGAGACTCCCAGATCGGTGGCAGCCGAGAATTCCTCTTCGGTGATCTCACTGCTGACGAATTTCTGGTATTCGGTGAACGCGTCGTTGATCTCTGTATCGCTGTAGGCAGCATCTACTCCGTTGAAGAAGTCATCTGAGCCCTGGACGAAGGGAACCGGATCGATCGGAAGAGCCTGTTCCTTGAGACCGTCGACCAGCAGATAGCCGTAGATGAACGAGAACTGTTCATCAAGAGAGGGTTCGGAGGCGGTCACCTCGGGTGCTTCCTCCATGACAACCGGTTCCTCAGTGACAGGGGCTTCTTCAATCACGACAGGTGTACTGTCAGTTTCGGGTGTTGATATAACCTCGCTCTGAGCTGATGCGACCTCTTCTACAGTGTCTGCGGCAGGTTCTGTACTGGCACAACCTGCAAGAGAGAATATCAGGATGAGAGACAGGACGATCAGGTATAGATGTTTCATGAATTACAACTCCTCATTGAATAATGGTCTAGAATAATGAACCCCTTCAGCATATCATCATTGTTTTTTCAATGATAGCCTCAAGTGGGTGAATATTGGGTAAAGATACTGTTGACCCACTCAATCAGGTCGTGTAGGTGGGGGTCGGCCGCTCTCTTGAGCTCCATCACCAGATGCAGCGCCGCCTCTGTCACTGACGTGTCATGATGTCCCTCCGGGGTGCCCTGCTCTTCACGGTTCTTCAGGTCTTCGAGGTAGGCTGATCGCTCCTCCCGTGTGATCCTGAATTCATCAAACGGCCACAGATCTGGATCCACCCTTGCTTCAACGACCTCTTCGATATCGTCATCCAGCAGGGGAAAGAGGTCGAGACCGGTTCTTTCTTCGATCGTATCAATGGTGACGACGAATTCTGTGAGAGGAAGACTGGAAGGTTCATGAGGAAGGATGAAGCCGATTGCCTGTGCCTCGCCGTTTCGTATATGGAGGAGAGCTTTGAAGAACGCATCAGGAACGGTGACGGCATTGTCCCCGATGGTCTTCGGATGCTCCGATTCGAAGATCCCTCCGGTTGTCACGTACACCCCTCCGAGCTGGTCGGCGAAGTTCCTCACAGTCGATTCCAGATCCGCCCAGATGCCTCTGTTGAACCGGGGTTCCTGCGGTGCCATGTTGCTCAGGTAGAAGGTGTCACTCATCGCCTCCTCTGACCAGGTCGCATCCGCTGCAGGAATGAGGTGACCCCGGTCATACCCGCTGCCACGGTAGTCGCCGAGTTCGGCGGAGCCTGTTGAGACTGCATCGTCAGGGCGGAAGTCGTCCTTTCGTTCATGCAGACCGTACAGCTCGTCCCGGTCTAGATGGTAGGCGACCCATCTGGCCATCTCATGCTCTTCACGATACGTCAGGGAGTATCCCGCATGAAGGATAAGGGATTCTCCCTGCTCAAGAGCGGGTACTTCGAGTGAGGCCAGTACGGTATCAGCCGGTACTCCATAGTAGGAGGCGAGTGATGGGGTGAGCACGTATGCCGTTGTGAGCAGGAGGACGAGCACAGACAGCCGGAGGATCATGCGTTTCAGACGGCGATGTCTGGAAGGATCTTTTCGGGACATAGGGACCTCTCTTACGGTCAGCTTAGCTGGTTTCTGAAGGATTATTCAACCTCGTGCGGTTCTTTTGCCGGCCAGGACGGGCGGATGATGAGCAGTACGCTGCTTGTGACGATCAGCATGACCAGGTCGAGAAGGATATCCTGTGACGGTGTGAAGAAGTAGGGGAAACTGATGATGGAGGATCCCTGATAGTTCGCGATCACTGAGATGAAGAAGTTGTTGATGAAGTGAGCTCCCGCTGCTGCACCGATGCCTCCGTAGGCGTAGGTGATTTCCATGAAGAAGAAGCCCGAGAGAAGATAGTAGAGGATGATGGGTACAGGAGAGGATGTCATACTCATTTCCCGGTTTGACAGATGGGCGGCACTGAAAGCGACAGCGGAGATCAGGCAGACGAGGTGTCGGTTTGTCTTCAGGTGCTGGAAGGCACGATAGAAGAAGCTCCTGAAGAGGATCTCCTCACCGAAGATCTGAATGGGGGTGAACAGCAGCGCGAGAAGGACCATGATGAGGTGTCCGCCCTGTCCCCCTGACTGCCTGATAAGATACCCATCACTCGTGAGACTCTGTGAGACCGTGTAGAGGATCATCGAGGTGAGCCAGATTCCCCCCCCGAGGAGAAACTGACGGGGGAAGGACTCGGGCTCGTCACTGATGAAATCCCTGACACGCATCTGAAGTGCGAAACGGATGAAAAGGAGCTCACCCAGGAGCAGGATGATGAAGTTGATGTGCTGAGTCACGTAGAGGTGGAAGGTGCTTGAGGCAAGGTGTCTGCTGTGCAGTAGCTCCAGGAGGCCGAGACTGACAAAGGGGCCTGCAAGTAACCAGAGGAGCAGGATGATCAGAAATCCCGCAGCATACAGCGAGAACCCTCTGGACGGGGGAGGATATTCATCACCTTTCATTCTTTCATTATACCACACATTCAGATATACTCACCTTTATGAAAGAGACATATCTCGCATCTTTCAGAGAAACTGTGTTCTCCCTCCTCGATGACCGGCGGACTCTCTGCGTCTTTCCGAGTGAGACCGTACGCCGGTCATGGCTTTCCTCATACACGCTCCGTTCCGATACGGGTGTGATTCTCACCAGACATGCTGTAAGCTGGGACCGTTTCACCGAACGCCTGCACGATAGTTCTTCGCGTGTGCCGATATCCAGAGCGGCGCGCTATCTGTTCGCCTACGGGTTTCTTGAACAGAGCGGAGATGAACTCCTCCATCTGTCTCAGAAATCGTTTCCCGAGATGCAGAAACAGTATGTTCACACCATCGTCACCCTCCTGGACAGGATCCCTGCGATTGATCATCTGCGTGTCACCGAAGCCGAGGCGTATGATTCCATTCCGCTCTCCTATCGTATCGATATCGAGCGGATACGCTCCTCCTACCTTCTGTTTCTGGAGGAGAAGGGTCTGTTCGATTCTCATTACGACGAACCACGGATTCCAGAGGACCTGATTGCCCGGTATGACCGCATAGCGATTATAGGGCCGGATCTCTGTTCTGCGTTCTTCGAATATGAACCTGTACTCACAGAGCTTCCCTCATGTGTTCTCTACCGGGCGCGGGTACAGCGACATGAAGGTGAAGATGCAGGCCGGGAGCTGGTACGGTACGAGAATGAGCGTCAGGAACTGATAGCCGTATGTGAGCAGATCAGGAAGCTTCTCGATGGGGGGACTCATCCGCAGGAGATCGCGCTCAGCGCAGGGGATCTTGCGAGGATGCTTCCCTTTATTGAAATTCATGCTCAGGAGTATGATATTCCCCTCGTATTCAGCAGCGGCAGATATCTCAGCGATTACGCCGCGGGAAGACTGTTCATCCTCATGGAAGAGCTCAATGCTTCCGATTTCAGTTTTGAGAGTGTGAAGCGGTTTCTGCTGGCACCGAGGATTCCCTGGAAGGAGCGGTCCCGGCACAGGGGGATCATTCAGAAGGCCATAGCATCGGATATCCGTCAGATCGTATCACCTGCCGTGCAGGATCAGTGGAAGAGTCTGAAGGACTCCTACCTGAACGAACTGTTCAGCCTGGTGAGATCCTGTGTGAGGGCGAAGAGCCCCGAGCAGATGTTGTCCGTGGTGAACCGGATGACCAGAGATTTCCTGGATGGTTCCTGGAGCTTCGATCCGTCACGGGAGTCTCAGAGCTTCGAGTCACAGGCGCTGTCGGCCTCGGTCCAGATTCTTGTTGATCTCGAGGCGATATACACCCGGATCTCCCCGTCCCGCCCGGTTCCTCTGTACAGTCTGTTCACGACCCTTCTGAAACGGCAGACCTTCTATCCCGCGTCACGGGAAACAGGTATTGCGGTGTTCGACTACCCGAACGGTCTGGCTCTTGCAGCCCGCTATCATTTCTTCATCGGTCTCACTGCTCAGGCTGTCGATTCAGACCATCAGACGATACCGTTCCTTGCAACCCATCCACTTCGGAACGATTCTGTGAACACGGCACTTGACAGTGCCTTCCTGTCAGGCGATATCTGTCGCTTCTCCTATGCGGTCTCCGGTTACACATCAGTCGTTTCGCTTCCACCCTCACGTTTCCTGTCCCGCGGCTATGTGATCACCGAGGGTGCAGCTGCGGTCTCGATTGAGAGCAGAGAGGAGCGTCTGTGGAGGGATGGCGGTGGTGATTTCGTTGCCAGTGAGCGGCAGGCCCGCGGGTATAAAGCCGCGCTTGCGACCGTGTTTTCGGGAAAGAGGATCGATATGCCGCGCGGTGATATCTATCCGCTGTGGCACTACCTCGCAGGTGAGGATGACCGCGTACATCTCTCCCCGACGACCCTCGACATGGCCGATGCCTGCCCGTCAAAGTTCTTCGCTTCGAAGGTGCTGGCTGTCAGGGTCGGGCAGTGGGGCATCGTACAGCTTGATCACCGGGATATTGGTTCGCTTCAGCATGAGATCCTCGCACGCTTCTATGCGCTCATGGAGGAGCATGCCCATTCTTCCCGTGAGGACAGGAGAGAGCTGCTGCGTTCACTGATCGGGAAGCTTGCAGCTGACAGAAGGTCGCTGACTCCTTTGTTCGTCACCCGGTATATCAGGAAGAACTACCTTGAGGTACTGGTGAACATCATCGATAAAGAGGAGGACCTGTTCGGACCGAGCAGGTCGATCGGACTCGAGAGTGCTCTGGAGCATCGTCTCGATTCCCTTCCCGTGATACTCGAAGGACGGATAGACCGCATCTTCAGCTATGAGGCTGAGGGACAGGGAGCCATCGGTATCCTGGATTACAAGAAATCCTATCCACCTCCGGTCACACAGTACCGTACACCTGTCTATCCTCTCACCTCCTACCAGCTCCCGTTCTATGCACTCCTGCTTGAAGATTCGGCGCTCACCGGAGGTGAGACGATCACGAGCGGAAACTACTACTCCATTAAACTCGGTTCATTCACCCAGATATGGAAGAGAGAGGAGGAACTTGCCGAGTTGAAGAGGGTCTCGCTGGAGGCTGTCGGAAACCTCCTGCAGCGTCTGCAGGAGGGAAATCTGGAAGCTCACATCTCCAAACGGAGCTGTACCCATTGTGAATTCCGTCAGATCTGCAGAAGGAGATATGTACTGCCATGATAGATACGAATACACTTGATGCCTTCCTGCGTGACACATTCAACGAAGAGCAGGCTCAGGCCGTTCAGACAATGCAGAACTGCGTCGTCAAGGCGGGAGCAGGAAGCGGAAAGACCCGGGTTCTTACCTATCGGTTTTTCTATCTCGTGGCGACAGGAAAAGCCTCTGTTGATGAGATCCTCACGCTGACATTCACCAAGGCGGCTGCAGCAGAGATGTTTGAACGGATCCAGAGGATCTTCTCGGATTTCAGTCATGATCCCGACATCCTCACGATGATGCAGAACTTCCAGGAGGCTGCCATCAGCACACTCGACAGCTTCTGTTACCAGGTGGTGCAGATGGATCTTTCCCGCTTCGGTCTTACCGCAGAGTTCACTCTGGACCCCGCAGAGGCTGACGCGATAGCGACCCGCGCCGTGCTCAGGAAGCTCAGCGGGGAGTCGGACTCCCCCGCAGTACGGTATATCAGTGAACTCTACTCACCTGAGCGTATTGCCGAGGCGCTGATACTCCCGCTGTTCAGCCGCTTTTTCTGGTTCTCAATGCCCTTTGACCCCTGTGGCGATACTGTGGCGGTACGGGAGGAGATACAACGGATCATCAACGTACGACTGGAGGAGTTCCGACGTGTAGCTGATGCATTGTGGGGATATGCCGGGGATCTGGAAGGGTACAAGGTCGTTCAGAAGAATTCGGCCACGCTTGAGCAGGTGTTCGCTCTTCTCGATTCGAACCCCGGTGGGCAGGTGATACCCAACCTCTCGAAGGTCAGAGGGAAACATGAACTGATAGAGGAGTACAACGATCTGATTGTCAGGTATCAGGACCTCCGTGACAGTTCTCTGCGGGAGATCACCTACCTGAACTCGGCGGATGATGACCTTCTCGAGGAGATCTACGGACTTCTCGATGAGCTCCACAGGGAAGTGACCGCTATCAAACGGGAACGTCAGATTCTGAGCTACTATGATGTGGCTCAGATGGCACGCTCCATTCTGACTGAAAATGAACAGGTCCGCTCCTCGCTGAGTGAAACGTATCGATACATCATGGTTGACGAGTTCCAGGATACAAACGAGATGCAGAAGGAGATCCTGTACCTGCTCTCACTGAATGATCCGAAGGAACTGAGACTTCCCATCGACCCGCGTTCCCTTCATCCCGGGAAGCTGTTCCTGGTAGGTGATGAGAAACAGTCCATCTACCGGTTTCGCGGGGCTGATGTGAGCGTCTTCAGGCGCCTTGACCGGGAGATCGGACGTTCGGGGGGATACGTTCTTCCCCTGAGGCGCAACTACCGAAGTGAGAACTCTCTGATCAGTACGTTCAACTCGCTGTTCCGGGAGATCTTTCAGGAACCGCAGGAGCAGTGGGATGCTGAGTTTCAGGCTCTGGAAGCCAGAGATGAGCAGGATCGGTTTGAGGTGCACAGGAACCTCTTCGTCATCGAACAGGATTCGCCGGAAGAAGGTATCGAGGGTGGAGAGAGTGCTGATGAGGAACAGGAGAGTCTTGAGACGGTGGAGACCGAAGCTCTGTTTCTTGCGGATCTCATCGAGAACATCGTTGAATCGGGAACCTACCTGATTGAGCGCGAGGGAGAGCTGGTGAGACCCTCCTATGATGACATAGCGATCCTGATGAGAACCTATTCTCCCCAGCTCCAGTACGAGAAGTACCTCAGGATGAAGGGGATCCCGTACGTACTCAGTGAAGTCAGATCACTTCATCTCGAGGCGGTCACGAACGATATCGCCTGTATGCTGCAGCTGCTGGTGTTTCCTGAGGACCTGTTTGCCTATGCGGCTGTTCTGCGTTCCCCCTTGTGCTATATCGCGGATGATCAGTTGATAGGAGCGATGGATGCGGCACGAGAGAGGGGAATCTTCAGTGAACGAACCTGGCCCGGTATGGATGAGATCTCGGGGAAGAAGTACGATGCAGCACGAAACCTGTATCATCGTCTTGGGGAGTTGAGTCAGAGCGGAACCCTTACATCCCTCGTCTCCCTCATCTGGAATGAGGGAGGGTATCGTCATAATCTTCTCAGTGACCCCTCCTACTCGGTGTTCATCGAGCATATCGAGTATCTCATGGAACTTGCTGCCGAGGAGGATCGGGAGGGAGGGTCTCTGGTAGCCTTCACCGATCGTCTGAGGAGTATCATAGCAGGAGAAGAGGACACGAAGAATCTCTCGATACTCACCGAACAGACCCGCGGGGTTCATCTGATGAGTATCCATAAATCAAAGGGACTCCAGTTCCCTGTCGTAATCGTCGCTGCCTGCGGAAAGGGCTCTCAGCCGGACAGAACTCCAGGAGTGTATCTGTGGGATAGGGGGGACAGGACTGTCGCTGTCCCGTATCATGGAGAGCTGGAAGGAAAGGGGATCAACCTGATCTATGATGCACAGAAGGAGAGCCTCAGACTCCAGAATGAGGCTGAACTGAAGAGGCTCCTCTATGTAGCCTGTACCCGTGCCGAGAGCCATCTCCTGTTCTCGGGAGTCGTGGCACGGGGCAATACCGATGAGAAGCACAGGAATCATAACTTCCTCTCGATGCTGCTCGCATCTTCTCCCTCCCTGCACGGCATAGAGGTGACAACTCTGCCCTCCTCACAGTTCACTCCACGCAGGCACAGTATCAGGCAGGAGGATATTCAGGAAAAGGTGAGGCAGACAGCACCCCGGTATGAGATACCCTGGAAGAACCCGGTGTTCACACCCCGCATCACCGGCGTGACACGTGGCGGTCATGAATCAGTGGAGGATCCTTCTGTCCACCACCGCAGGCTTGCCGCCCTCCCCTCTGATGAGATCATTGCGGCTCACGGTATTCAGGGTCCTTTCGGTACCTGGGTGCACGCTCTGTTCGAATCGATGCTCACGTCAGTGCAGGATTTGATGGATCCCGACTTTGATAGACTGACCGATGATCATGCACTGACCCTTCGTCCTTCGATTCTCGCCCAGAGCGGGTTGACCGGAACAGAAGAGAGTCTTCTTGTCAGTGATATCATCCGGATCGTCAGGAACGTTCTCCTCTCTCCTCTTTTCGTGAGACTGAGAGAACCAGCCCCCAAGGCGGTTGAGAGTGAACTCGAGTTTATGGCACGGCTTCACCTGGAGGGGATGGAGCAGGCGGTGAGCGGGATTATCGATCTGTTCCTGCAGTATGAGGATCACATCATCATCCTCGATTTCAAGACCGACAGTCATCTTGCACCCGAGGTACACGAACGTCAGCTGTCGATCTACAGGAAAGCGATGCAGAAGATGTTCAGCTGTGAGATCCGGAGTGTGCTCTGCTACGTGAGGGAGCCGGACAGGGATGTGTGGCTATCCGATTAGCCGTTTTTCAGCCTCAATCATCGCGAGTATGGCGGACTTTACCCGCTCGCGGGAACTCGCGTAGTTGAATCGTACAAAGTTCTCATATCCGTTTCCGAACCATGATCCGTCGTTCACTGCGATACCCGCCTCGATTCCGAAGAAATGGGAAAGATAGCCTGCTTCCTTTGAAGGTGCGAGTGTTTCGTGGCCTGCTTCCCTGAGACGGGCGAGAAGAGCAGTACAGTCAAGGAGAGCTATGAACGATGCTGAAGGGCGGATGAGGCGCATGGTCGACCCGCGTTCACGAAGAAGTTCCTCTATGGAGTCGAGATTGCTCTCAAGATACGGGATCAGTTCCTGAAGCCAGGGAAGGCCTCCCTGATAGGCTGCCCGTGCTGAGGTGAGGGCAAGATAGTCGGGACCGACATGAAAGGACTCAAGTTTTTGCACAAGGTCCTGTTTCATGATCCTGTCGCTGCAGACTACCATCGAGAAGTGTTCCCCTGCCATATTGAAGGTCTTGCTCGGCGCCATACAGGTGGCACTTCTGAGTCCCATGTCGGCAGACACCCGGTTGAACGGTGTATGGACTTCTCCCTGATAGACCAGATCGCTGTGAATCTCATCACTGATAACCAGAGTATCAACCTCCTGTGCGACCTTTGCGATGGATCTGAGAGTCTCTGGAGAGAAGACCATACCTGTCGGGTTGTGGGGAGAGCAGAACAGAAGGGCACGGGGAGAGTTTTCTCTCATGGCCTTTGTGTAGGTTTCGAGGGGAAAGGAGAATGTGGCACTGTTCCCCTCGTAGGTAAGATGGAGCGGGACGATGTTTCGTTCGAGTCTGTTCAGGATGCTGACGAAGGGTTTGTAGGCGGGAAAGGGTAGGAGCACAGAGTCACCCTTGCGGGTGTAGAGATCAAGCAGGAGTGCGATCGATGCAAGCATTCCTGGAGCAATGACAGTGAGGGATGGATCTACCTGCCAGGAGTGCCGTTTCTGAACGAACGTGCTGAAGGTACTGATGAGTCCGCTGCTACCAACATACCCAAGCACTCCTGTTGAGAGCTCGGCCCTGAGTGCCTCGAGAATCACCTCCGGTGTATGGAAATCCATATCTGCGACCCAGAAGGGCTCTGCTTCCCTGTTACCACAGAAGAGCTCTATCAGGTCCTTGTTGTACTTCTCTGAAACAGTACCGTGTCTCTCTGCTATGTGATCGAATTGACTCATGGGTTCTCTCCTGACAACTTCTTAAAGTAGGTAGGTCCCGGATAGTACTGATAGCCGTGAAGAGGGTGGTGGGTGAGTGCGATGGCATGGGTCGGACAGTGGTGGTAACAGGCGAAGCAGCGTTCACATGCCCTGTTGTAGGTGATGCCGGTTTCGGTCAGTGAGATATTGCCCACCGGACAGATACTCACACACAGACCGCATCGGGTACATCGGTCGTCCACGACGAACGTCCTGTCCTTATCGTACCTGAGCCCGTGGATCCTGAGAAAGGTCAGATACGCTGCCCTGGACAGAGGCCACCGGACGCTGAAACGCAGTTTCTGTTCTCTGAGTTCCCCAGCGATGTCCATTACTCTATCATAGGCTTTTCTGTTGATGGTTTCCTGTTTCGCCTTCAAGGGTACTTTGAACAGGGGAATATAGGTGTCCACCATCCTGACCGATGCTGTATAGGAGACCGCGTAGCCTGCATCGGTAAGGAGCATCTCGCTCACGGCGGCTGTATAGGCAGGTCCTCCGCCGTGGGTGATGATGATGAACAGATACTCGAGGTCCAGATGTAGAGGAGCAAGCACGTCCTGTATGAAGTGGATAAGATAGGCGGGGGGAACGCCATAGTAGGCGGGAAAGACCAGGCCGAGAGTTTTAAGGCCCTTCATCTGATCCATCCGGGTATCCGCCATCCGGGAGCACAGCTCGATGGAGAGTTCCTGTGCTATCGCATGGGCGACGGCTGCCGAGTTCCCGGCTCCCGAGAAGTAGAAAATGCCCCCGTCCATCTAGAGAAACTCCTTCTCGTCGATCCGTTCGATGATGGCACACACCTCACTGATATCTTCATCGCTCAGATTCAGGTGAGTGACCAGGCGAACTGATTCGGATGAGCCGAAGCATGCGATTCCGTGCCGGTTCAGGACCTCTTCGATCCGCTTGCCGTCACAGGTCTTTCCCGACACGAAGAGGATGTTTGTCTGGACATCCTCGATGGTGATATCAGCCCACTGTGTGCGTTTCAGGGCCTGTGCGATCCTCATTGCCCTCTCATGATCTTCTGCGAGCCGTTCAATGTTGTGTTCGAGGGCATAGATGCCTGCTGCAGCAAGGATTCCTGCCTGTCTCATTCCGCCCCCGAGCATCTTTCTGATATGGCGTGCCTGTTCGATGAACTCACGGGAGCCGAGCAGGAGGGATCCTACAGGTGCTCCGAGTCCTTTGGACAGGCAGAAGGTGAGGGTGTCTGAGGTGGATGCGAGCAGTGCCGGGTCAACGCGGGTGGCTATGACCGCATTCCAGAAACGTGCTCCGTCCATATGCACAGCGAGCCCTTCTGTATCTCCGAGGGTTTTGATTTCCTGAAGCTGTTCCAATGGATAGCAGATGCCGCCGAAGGTGTTTTCCACCTCGATCATCGTGGTCCGGCTCATCATATAGGATCGCTCACGAAGAAGGGGGCGTACGGCCTGAGCCGTGAGAAGGCCCCTGGGGGTGTCAACACACTGAGGAAGGACTCCGGCTATCGCGGCCACCGAACCCACCTCATGGCTCATGATATGGGAATCACGGTGAGTTATCACCTCATTGCCTCTTCCTCCATTGATGAACAGGGGGATCAGATTTCCCATCGAGCCGCTGGAGATGAACAGGGCGGCCTCCTTGCCGGTACGTTCCGAGGCCATCGCCTCAAGACGGTTTATGGTAGGGTCTTCCCCGTATACGTCATCTCCGACTTCGGCCCGAGCCATCGCTTCTCTCATCGCCTGAGAGGGTTTCGTTATCGTATCGCTTCTGAGATCAATCATTCCCGTTCTCCTTTGTAATGGATGTCAGCAGCGTGAAGAAGGTAGGGAAGGTTACTTCCACCGCTTCGATTCCCTGAATCGTCACACTGTCTTGAGCTGCGAGCGAGGCAATCGCCATCGCCATGATGACACGGTGATCATCGTATCCCTGTACGATACCACCGTGCACTCTGCCTCTTCCGTGTACGATCAGGGCATCTTCCCTCTCTTCCACGTTCACTCCGAGAACTTCAAGGTTGGCCCTCATCGTCGCTATCCGGTCGGTTTCCTTGATGCGGGCCTGCGGAACATTGGTCAGGACTGTTGTCCCCTCTGCGAATGCGGCAGTAACAGCAAGAACAGGCAGGGCATCCGGTATTGCATTGAGATCAAAGGTCCCTCCCCTCAGGCTCCTCTCCGGTTCTATCGATACGGTGACGCAATCATCTTTCCAGATGACCGAGCACCCCATCTTCTCCAGAATCGCAAGAACCTCCTTATCTCCCTGGGGATCATCCCGATCGAGCCCTTCAACGGTCAGGGGGGAACGGGTGACAGCTGCTGCGCAGAAGAAAAAGGAAGCCGAGGAGAAATCTCCAGCGATCTTCTCATCAAAGGCATGGTAGGTATCGCCACCAGCCACGTCAATCGAACTGAGAGAATCGGTATAGCTGACTTTGTGACCCTGCTTCTCGAGCCATGCGAGGGTCATACGGACATAGGGAACCTCATTGAGGAGCGGTACTGTGATATGTACCGGGGACGGACTCATCACCGAAGCCAGGAGTATTCCCGACAGATACTGCGAGGTATGGCAGTACATCGTCACCTCTCCACCGGTGATCGGACCCTGCACCGTGAACGGTGGATACCCCGTCTCCCCCTGATACTCCACTGAAGCACCGAGTGAGACCACGGCTTCGGCTAGTGGACCGACAGGGCGGCGTTTCAGCTGCTCATCGCCGGTGAATGTCGCTCTCGTATCAGTCGCCGCGATCATCGCGGCAAGCAGATACAGTGTTGTTCCCGAGTTCGCGCAGTCTATCTCTACATTGCTCGGGAATGAGGATGGAGGAGTGAGAATGATCCTCTGTTCGGACTCATCGACCTCGGCTCCAAGAGCCCTGCATGCAGCAATAGCACTGCGGGTATCGCTTGAGTAGAGAGGATGGCGGATCGTTGAGGGCTGTGAGGCAAACAATGCGATGAGGAGTGCCCGTATCGTCTGAGACTTGCTTGCAGGCACCTGCACCGAACCCTGAATCGCTGATGGTATAAGAGTGATATCCATGGGTCGAATATAGCACAGGACGATATCTTGAAAAAGGTCTTTGTGATAACTCTGAACTTCTCATGCAATAAAACAGGCTCCCGAAAACGGGAGCCTGTGTAAATTCAGAAGTGCATCTACTTGAGGTAGATATCCTTGGTCGGATGGTAGTCCATCGTGTTCGGGTGCCATCCACCCCATTTGTTCATGTCAACAAGATTGTTCGTGGTGTAGTAGTACAGAGGCATGAGAGCTGCATCTTCTTCAATGAGGATGTACTCTGCTTCTCGTAAGACGTCCATTCTGTCTTCACCGCTGAGCGTTGCCGCTTCTTCGATAAGGATGTCATAGACTTCATTCGAGTATTTACCGCCGTTCATACCGGCACCGGTGATGAACATGTCGAGGAATGTGTTCGGATCCTGATAGTCACCGACCCAGCCTGCACGTGCGACCTGGAAGTTACCCTGGTTTCTGTTGCTGAGGTAGGTTCCCCATTCCTGGTTCTCAAGAACGATCTGTGCATCGGAAGCATCAGAATCTCCGACAGAGATATTGAGTCCGAACGCATCGTTCCACTGCTGCTGAATAAATTCGGCAATAGCCTTGTGGCTTTCGCTCGTGTTATACAGGATAGTTGTCTTGGGGAAGTTGTCCTTCGTGTAGCCTGCTTCAGCGAAGAGCTTACGTGCAAGTTCTACATCGTACTCAGGTTCGCCGAGACCTGCGTATCCGGCCATCTCAGGCACGATACCTTTTGCAGGGATCTGACCTGAACGTGTAACGCCTTCTACGAGTTCCACTCTGTCGACAGCAAGGCTGAAGGCCTTTCTGACGCGGGCATCATCAAAGGGAGCTTTCTCGGTCTGGAACACATAGTAGTATGTGGCCAGCTGGGGTGCTCTGTGATAATCTCTGCGCAGTGAAGCTGCTTCGATCTGGTCGTTCGGAACAGTGGTCATCCAGTCGACTTCACCGTTGAGATACATGTTGTATCCTGTGTTGTTGTCATCGATCGGGTAGAAGATGACTTCATCAAGCTGGACTGCATCTGCATCCCAGTACATCTCGTTGGGAACAGCCTTGATATAGCTCTGGGGTTTCCACTCTGCGAGGGTGAACGGTCCGTTTCCGACAAAGTTCTCGGGATTGGTCCATTCTTCACCGTACATATCGATTGCATGGAGGGGAACAACTGCGAAGCTGTAGTGAGCGAGTGCTCCAATAGCATACGGCAGCGGTCCGAGAAGATCCATCTGGAATGTCTTGTCATCGAGTGCGCGGATACCGACTGCTTCAGGTCCTGCTTCGCCGCTGTTGTAGGCGCCTGCTCCCTTGAGGAACATTGCAGGGAACCATGCGTAGGGGCTTGCTGTTTCAGGAGCAAGTGCTCTCAGCCATGAGTCGACAACGGTCTGTGCGGTGATGGGTACACCGTCTGACCACACTGCATCTCTGAGTGTGAATGTATACTGATCGCCGGCTTCGTTGACTTCCCAGCTCTCTGCAAGACCGGGGATTCCTTCGGCTGTCTCAGGATCGTAGATGATAAGACCTTCAAAGATCGTCTCGTAGATTCTGTGCTCCGGGACACCCTGAATGAGGTGCGGGTCAAGAGACTCAGGCTCTGCGCCGTTGACGATTCTGAAGACAACTTTGTCCTCTTCTGCAGGAACCTCTGCCACCTCTTCAGCTGGTGCTGGTGCAGGTGCAGGTGTTACAGCCGCTTCTTCTTTCTCCGGTGCTGCTGCAGGTGCTGCAGGAGCGGGGGTGGGTTCAGCCTTGGCAGCTTCTTCTTTGCCTCCACAGGAAACAAACAAGACTCCGACAAGGAGAATGACGAATGCGATCGATAATACTTTCTTCATGTACATATCTCCTTATTGAATATATGCGTTCAAATCTCAGAGTACCGCACGATACCCTATTTATCAGAAAAACAAATTCTTCCCTATTCTATCACACTTTTTAAGAAACGGAAGAGTCCTTTCATCTTGTTTCTAAAATCGGTATACTCAAGGGAAAAGTCAATGAGGAAACACGAAAGATGAGGATGAAGTTACACGAACAGGCTGAGAAACGGTACATCTACCATATCGGTCATCTGGCCCGAATCCCCTATGTTCTTTTTGCTCTTGTTGTTATCCTCGGTATTTTCAGTGCCCCCTCTGAGGAAATTCTTACCCTGACTTCGATCATACCGGCTCTGCTCCTTCTGGTTGCCCTGTTCGGTGTCGGCTATCGGGATACCTGGGTCTTCGACGGAGAACATGGGCGAATCAGACAGATATCGGGAGTCTTTGTGTTCGTACGAGGGCGAACCTATACCCTTGATCGTGCCAGTCATCTTGAGATCAGTCACTTCACCAGAGGCTACCGCACTGAGAAAGTGAGTCGGGGGGACAGGATGCGAAGTCGTGTCATGACGGTCTTCGCCCTCATTCTGGTCGATGGTACACGGATTGTCATAGATATCCAGAGTGAGCGGAAGGAGAGGGGTGCTCTTGAACAGAGTGCGGCATTGATAGGTGCAGCGACAGGTCTCGGGACAGAGAAAGACCGGGCCTATGATCCCATCGACCCGGTCAGTATTTCAGATCTTCATTAGGGTATTATCCTTCGAACCCGGACAGCTGCCTACTCATACAGGAAACAGGCAACCTCATGGTGCTCATCCACCCTCTTCATCTGCGGGATATTCTCCTTGCACTTTGCCATCCGGGAGGGACAGCGGTCGTAGAAGTAACAGCCGTGACGCTCGACATTGGGACTGGGGACGTCTCCTGTGAGGATGATTCTCTGCCTCTTGCGTTCGATGACTGGATCAGGTATCGGCGCCGCCGACAGAAGAGCCTTGGTATACGGATGCAGGGGATTCTTGTACAGGTCCGCAGCTCGTGAGAGTTCCATGATCTTACCCAGATACATCACTGCGACACGGGTGCTGATATACTCGATGACTGCGAGGTCGTGAGCGATGAAGATGTAGGTGAGACCGAGTTCCTTCTGGAGTTCATGCAGAAGGTTCAGGATCTGTGACTGGATCGATACATCCAGGGCACTGACCGGCTCATCTGCCAGTATGATCTTCGGGTTGAGGGCAAGGGCTCGGGCGATCCCTATCCTCTGACGCTGACCACCGCTGAATTCATGCGGGTAGCGATTCTTGAACGCTCTATTGAGACCCACTCTCTCCATCAGTTCCTCTACTCTGTTCTCGATATCGTTCCTGCTCATCTGAGTATCGAGCATACCCCGCCGCTTGTAGATCTCGAGCGGCTCTGCGATGATGGTTCTCACCGTCATTCGCGGGTCGAGGGATGCATAGGGATCCTGAAAGATCATCTGCATGTTCTTTCGGGCTTCAAGCGTCTCTTTCTTGGTTGCGCTGAGCAGGTCGAGGCCATCAAGGATGACCGAGCCGCTGGTGGGCGTATAGAGCTGACTGATGGCACGAACCGTCGTCGATTTTCCGCAGCCGCTCTCTCCTACGATTCCCAGTGTCTCTCCGGGAAGAAGGTCGAAGCTGATACCATCTACCGCGCGCACCGCACCGACCTGTCTCTTGAGAAGGAGACCGCTCTCAATAGGGAAGTGCTGCTTGAGGTCTCTCACCTCGAGGATCGGTTTTTTCAGATTCATATCACTCATGTCGAACTCTTCTCCTTCTCGTCAGCGTAGAGCCAGCAGGCTACCTCGTGATTCTCCCCGACCTTCTTCACCGGAGGATACTTGTAGGTGCAGATATCCATCTTTTTATTGCAGCGGGGATGGAAGGGACAGCATTCGGGCAGGTCGATAACGTTCGGTGGCTGTCCTTCTATGCTGTACAGTTTTCCGTCCTGTGCCTTGTCTAGTCGGGGGACCGACTGGATGAGGCCGAAGGTATACGGGTGCGAAGGTGAAGCATAGAGGTCTTCGGTCTTCGCTTTCTCGACGATCTTTCCTGCGTACATGACGCAGACCGTGTCGCACATACCTGCGACGACACCGAGATCGTGGGTGATCAGGATTACTGCCGTGTTCAGTTTCTTGGCAAGTTCATTGATCAGTTCAAGGATCTGAGCCTGTATGGTCACATCGAGGGCCGTGGTCGGTTCATCTGCAATGAGCACCTTCGCCTCACAACTGAGAGCCATGGCGATCATGACACGCTGGCGCATTCCTCCGCTGAACTGATGGGGATAGTTGTGGACCCGCTCCTCCGCCGCCGGTATTCCGACGAGCTTGAGCATATCGATAGATTTCTTCAGGGCTTCCTTCTTGGACATCTTCTGGTGAAGGAGGATCGTCTCTACCATCTGGGTCGATATCCTCAGGAAGGGATTGAGGCTCGTCATCGGATCCTGAAAGATCATCGAGATCTCATTACCCCTGACGTGTCTGAGCTCCTTCTCGCTGAGAAGGAGGATATCTTTCCCCTCGAACATGATCTCTCCGCCCACGATCTTTCCCGGGGGGGACTGGATCAGGCGCATGATCGAGAGGTTCGTGACCGATTTACCGCTTCCGCTCTCTCCGACTATGCCGAGGGTCTCTCCCTCACCCAGAGTGAAAGAGATTCCGTCAACTGCCTTGACGATCCCTTCGTCGGTCTTGAAATATGTCTGAAGGTTCCTGACATCCAGTAATGGTGCGGACCCTTTTTTTGTGTTCTTTTCCACCGTAGCTCTCCTATAGCTGGTTTTTGCTCTGCGGGTCGAAGGCATCTCTCAGTCCGTCACCGAGGAAGTTCATCGCAAAGAGGAATATCGTCATGGCCAGTGCCGGGAAGAAGAGCTTCCAGGGGTACAGGGCCATGCTTCCCACACCGTCTCCGACGAGCGAACCCCAGGAGGCGAACGGAGCGCTGACTCCCAGGCCGAGGAAACTGAGGAAACTCTCTGTCATGATGAAGGCCGGTATCCGCAGGGTAGAGAAGACGATGATGACGCTGAGGGAGTTGGGCACAAGGTGCTTGAAAATGATTCTCCAGGTCGAAGCTCCCATCGAGCGGGCGGCTTCGATGAATTCCTGATTCTTCAGTGACATGATCTGTCCCCGTACCATTCTCGATACGGTAAGCCACGATATGATCGCAAGGGCGAAGAAGAGGTTGAGAATATTCCTCCCGAAGATGGCCATCGCGATGATCACCAGGAGCATGTAGGGGAGCCCGTACATGATGTCGACGATTCGCATGATGATATAATCGACCTTGCCTCCGAGGTACCCGGCAAGGGCACCGAGGATGATCCCGATAAGGACACTTGTGATGGTTCCCACGAATCCTATAGCGATCGACACCTGCCCGCCGTAGATGATCCTCGAGAGCATATCACGTCCCTGATAGTCGGTTCCCAGATAATAGATGCGCTCATTGATCCGTGTGGCTTCAACCTCTGCGCTGATCGTGTCATTGAGTGCGATCTCCTCCTTCACGGGGAACAGAACAGTCTCATCCATCGCCATCTCTTCGAGTTGGCTGTTGGCGTCGTTCACGATCTGGTTGGTGATCTTTGTGAGGATGTTCGACTTGATAAGGCTTTCAAAGCGGGAATCACTCAGTTTTTCCAGCTCCCTTTCGAGCAGCTGCTGGTACTCCGCATCGGGAAGTTCCGGGTTCTGATCCTTGATGCCTCTGAGGATCTGCTGTTCGATCTCCTTCGTGTACTGTGCCTGAAGGGTAACAAGATCTGTGCCTGAAAGATCGAGGTAGAGGTCGATGAGCTGCCCGGTGGAGAGGCTGGAGAGTTTCTCCCGCTCGTTCGAGACCGGATCGGTATACCACAGACTTCTGATCGACACCTTGAGCTCACTCATCAGCTTCTCTTCAAGACGCTCGATCCGTCGCTGATCAGTGGCACTGAAGGTGAACGTGCCGTCTGCGCTCATCTGCTCTCCTTTCTCGAGCATATAGTCCCACACCTTGTTCGTCTCGTTTGCATCGATCCACGCCCACAGCATCTCTTCTTCGGCTTCACTCACCTCAAGGCTTCCGCTTCTCCATGCCTGGGTGTACAGGTCTGCCAATCGTTTCTCAAGCAGCAGCGTACCCGCATTTCGCGTGAAGGAGGGGGGGAGATTCTGGTGGTCGAGGACGATCTCGTCGTATGGATAGATCGGGAGGATCGGAGCGGCGATGGCAAGGAGGATGTATATAACGACGATAAAGATACTGATGACAGCCATCTTGTTCTTCTTCAGTCGTCTCCATGCATCCCGGGTCAGGGAGTTTCCGGCAACAGCCTGATTGAACTGGTTCGTCGCCTGAGGTTTCTTCTCGGTTTTCTTTTTCAGCATAACACTCTTCCTCTCCCTTACTTATAGGTGATTCTCGGATCGAGAAGCGAATACAGGATGTCGACTATGAAGTTCATGAAGATCAGAATGACCGAGTACACGATGACGACACCGACAATCAGTGTATAGTCCCGGTTGAAGCTCGACTGGACGAAGAACTTACCGAGTCCGGGAATCCTGAATACTGATTCGACAACGACGGATCCGGTAACCACGCCGGCAAAGGCGGGTCCGAGGTAACTGACGATAGGAAGCAGTGTTCCCTTGAGGGCGTGCTTGAACAGAATCGTCGAACTCTTCATCCCCTTGGCCTTCGCTGTACGGATATAGTCGCTTCTCAGCGTCTCGAGCATACTCGAACGGGTCAGACGTGCGATGGTCCCGAAGTTCGCGGCAGAGAGGGTTATCGCAGGAAGGATGATAGTGATCCAGTTCCCGTCAACGGTGTACCAGCCGCTGGTGGGCACCCATTGGAGTTTTACCGCAAAAACATATTGAAGGACCGGTCCTATGACGAACAGCGGGACCGATATCCCCACGATGGCAAAGGCCATCCCGAGGTAGTCGGCCCAGGTATTCTGTTTCACCGCCGCAAGTATTCCGCTCGAGATACCGAACAGCACCGAGATCGATATGGCTATGACCCCGAGTATCATGGAGTTGGGAAGAGATTCGAAGATGTAGAAGTTTACATCATGGTCCTTGTAGCGGTACGAAGGGCCCAGGTCGCCCCTCAGGATATCGAACATGTAGCGTCCGTACTGCATCAGCAGTGGTTCATCGAAGTGATACTTCGCTTCGATGTTTCTCTTGATCGTCTCGGGAAGATTCCTCTCGCCGTCGAACGGTCCTCCCGGAGCCAGGCGGACTATGAAGAAGCTTACCGTTATGATAATGAGCAGCGTGGGGATGATACCCAGCAACCGTTTTATGACATACTTTGTCATCCGTTACCTCACAGAGTGTGATTTGTGCAAACAGAGAATTATTCATCAAACCAATGAGAATAATTCACGTTCCGTAATTATGCAATGCACCTGAATGGTACCCCGCGATAGTAATACAACTCATTGATCTTTTCAAGGTTGTGACACCGCAGGATATTTCAGAGCCTGCTGTATTGTACCACCAATTCATCGGGAATCGGGATTTTTTTCATTGATCCTAAGAATAGCGGGGAACTGGCACCATCACTGCCAGTTTTTGCACACATCGACCCAGCCCCGGCTGTTCGAGTAGGTCTCAAGCTCCCCGATAGAGAGTCTCACAGCGCTGCTGGCATTCCCTGCAGCGGGAAAGACAATCTCAAAGCGCTTGAGGGAGTCATCGAGATAGACACGAACTCCCTCCCTGACGGCGAAGGGGCATACGCCTCCTGGGGCGTGCCCGGTCTTCCTTTCTACTTCCTCGAAGGAGACCATACGTGCCTTCTGAGCAAAGGTTTCCTTGAATTTCCTGTTATCGACCTTTCCGTCTCCTGCACATACGACGAGGATCGTTCCTCCGCTGAGGTCAAAGGACATCGTCTTTGCAATATGAGCAGGGAGACAACCAAGTGCAGCTGCGGCAAGCTCGACGGTGGCACTGGACTCAGTGAGCTCTATCACTTTATCGAGAGCGTTCAGGGAAGAGAAGTAGCTTTTTACGGTATCGAGTGACATGGGTAGTTCCTTTACAATAGGAGATTTTTACAGCATAGCGAAATGAGGATTCTCTCTCAACAGCCTTCGTAATTCCTGCATGGTATTCGAAATGAGGTGACGAAAAAGGAAGCTGTAGACCTGCAATATCTGAGTTCTCTCTGGTCTCTGGTTCTGCTTGTATCTGCATCGTATGTTGGGCGAACAGGTATGCTCTGATGTGTGATATACTCCACGTGATGCACAAAAGGAAAGTCTCGTACTGGCGTTGTACAAAATGTAGTACAAACATGAATGTGCAGAACCTGTTCTAATCTATAAGCTGAAAAGAATTGTCTGGTCAGGAGCTGTCAAACAATCAGGGTTTTCGTGTAGTACAATAATTTTACATAATAATGTAATAATTGTTTACATATTTTGCGTATTGCAGTAAAATATGTAGTACAATGTTTGTAAGAAAAAGCAAAGTAAACCAGAACGGCAAGTCCTACACCTACCTCCAGCTCGTCCATAATCGACGGGATCCTTCAGGAAAAGTGAAGACGGACATCATTCTCAAGCTCGGTCGTGAGGATCTCATCTCTTCTGCCTTCGTTTCTGATATGCTCGATGCCCTCACTCCGTATGCCGACAGGGAGATTTCAAGTACCGATAAAGGATTCCAGTTTCTCCGGTCCCGGGAAGTCGGCCTCATCTGGTTTCTCAATGAACTGTGGAACCATCTCGGCATGGGAAAGGCAATCTCCTCTCTCGTTGAAGACAGAAAGTTCCGAACCCCTATCGAGCGAATGATCTTCGCCATGGTGGCGGCACGTATCGTCTCACCCGGTTCCAAACTCTCCATCGAGCATTGGGTAGAGAGGAAAGTTCTTGTACCCGGACTCAAGAACGTAGATGTTCACAACCTCTACCGGGCGATGGACCTTCTGGTCGAGTCGGATGAACAGGTACAGCATGCAGTGTTCACTTCCGTTGCGAAGGAAGCCAAGCTGGAACTCGATCTGGTATTTCTGGATACGACGAACACCTACTTCGAATGTGATGTTGATGACAGTCCCTCAGGACTTCTCAAACGGGGAAGGAGCAAGGACAATCATCCGGAGCTTCCTCTCGTCTCCATAGCGTTTGCTGTCACGAAACAGGGTATTCCCATCAGATGCTGGACCTTTCCCGGCAATACCAGTGACCAGAAGATCGTCGACCAGGTGAAAAGTGACCTTGGCCAGTGGAACCTGGGCAAGGTCATCCTGGTAGGGGATGCCGGATTCAATAGTGCTGAGAATCGTAAAGTACTCTTGAGAGAATGTGGTGACTTCATTCTCGGTGAGAAGCTCCGCAGCGGCTCTGAAGGTGTTGCTGTCGAAGCGCTGCATCGAAAAGGACGATACCGTACCCTCGATAACGGACTACAGATAAAGAACGTGGTCATGGATGAAGGTCTGGCAACCGAGAGACGATTTGTCATCGTGAAGAATCCTGATGCTGAAAAACGTGATCGTCTCGTTCGTGACAGTATTGTTGATGAAACAAAAAGCAGGCTTGAAAAGCTTTCCCAGCTGAAAGGAAAGGATCATACAAAAGCCGCCTGTTCTCTTCGTTCCCATGGGACCTTCGGCCGATACATCATTCAGACGAAGGGTGGAGTGCTCAAGATAGATAAAGCGAAGATAGCATCCGAGAAACTCCTTGATGGGAAGTTCCTGGTGAGCACCTCCAACATGAATCTCGATGCTGACGATGTTGCCATGGGGTACAAGCAGCTGTTCGAAATTGAGCGGGTATTCCGGGACATGAAGAATGTGCTTGAGATCCGGCCTGTGTACCACAGGCTGGATGACCGGATCCGCTCGCACATCCTCATCTGCTGGATGGCAATGGTACTGGTCCGATACGCTGAAGAGAAAACAGGAAAGACCTGGTTCTCGATCTCCCGAACACTTGACGATATTACCGCAGGACTGATTGAGGCGAAGAGCTCAACGCTCTGGTACACTTCGCAGATCTCTGATGAGGCGAAGGAACTGTTCTCGAAGCTCTCACTGAAGGTCCCTGCCAAGGTCTTGGAAGTCGATTCAAAGGTGTAGTACAAATTGATTTCGGGAAAGGCTGATCTAATTCCTTTTAAAAGATGAATTAGCTCAGATTCCTTGTACTACCAACTGCTCAACGCCAGTCGTATGGAATCGTTTGAAACACATTTTCATTCTCTGGTAGCTTCAGAAGCGTCTCAACCTGAAGGAATAAGGAATGCACTGGTACTTACAAAGGAACAGGATTCCTATGTCCTGCAATCAGTGACAAAACCTGGCCTGCCGCCCTCCTCTCCTGACATTCGACTCCTTCTCTCTCTTTTCATGAGAAGGATAGGACAGCTTGAGGATGGAAGCCTTGAACTCGCCCGGAATCTTGATATTCTCGAAACCGCTGCAGATCTCGGGGTCCTGGTGGGGAGCAAAGGAGAGTCTATCGGGCTGTCTGAAGGAACTGGCAGAGTTCAGCTGAATATGCAGCTGAAGGATCTGGCAGGTCTCTGGAAGAGCACTGTTGAAATTGTTGATACCTCGGGAGAGGTTCATGAAATCCTTGATGCTCTCGCACCGGGATTTGTTCTCTGTGAGAATGGTCTGCATCGCATCAAACGGTTTCCCGGACACCGAAACCTCGAGGCTTTCTCCTGGGAGTTTGAGGAGGCCCACCTGCAGGATGTCGTTTCCATGTTCTGCCATTATACTCAAGGAACCGATGTTATTTCACCTGACCTGACGGTACGCATCGGAAATCAACGAACGGTTCATATGTTGCTTCATTTCGACAACATCGATCGTGCCGGCTCTCTTCACCTCCACACCGGTTATACGTGCGAGGGACTTGATCATCATTTCATCAATAGATTTCACCCCTCTTATGGTGCAATTTTTGATGACTCTTCCCTGCAGCTCGAGATCTTTCATCTCGAATATGGGGCTTCACTCGAGGTAAGTTCGAAAAATCTTGAAAAACTTATGGGTTCTCATGCCAGAAAGGAGCGTATCACCAACGGATTTTACTGCACCGGGAATCGATTCATACTGGAACGTGAGTTTGCCCTCTCCTTTCTCACCGGAGAACTCGGCGAGCTGGTCAGCGGGTTTACCCTCAGTGGAGCGGATCATCTTGAGTCGTTCGACATCAGTTTTAGAAAGCTGCCGCTTCATATGGCTGTTCATGGAGGAGAGCGGGGCTATCTGGAAGGGCAGGTCGGTACGGAAGTCGATAATGAACCGATGAGCATGGAGCGGTTCTTCGAGCTTTATGATGAATACGGCTATATCCCTTCAGATGAAGGGAAGAAAATCATCGTCCCTGAAGAATGGATCAGAAGAGTACGAATACTTCTCGGCAGGTCAAAGAAGAGTGCGATCAGGCTCTCGGTCTTCGATATTCCGGGAATAGAGGATCTCCTTGACGAGGAAATCGTGAACGAGTCGGTACAGGAGTTTCGAGATGCTTTGAGGGGCCTTCAGAACCTCTCAGAATATGCGCCACCGGTGCCGGACATACATGCGACACTCAGACCGTATCAGAAAGAAGGCTATTCCTGGCTTCATTATCTCTATGCCCAAAAAATAGGCTGTTGTCTCGCAGATGATATGGGCCTTGGAAAGACTATCCAGACAATAGCTCTGCTCTCTTCTGTATTGCCGAAAGAGAAGGAGCCAGCCCTGATCATTATGCCAAAGAGCCTGATCTATACCTGGTACTCGGAGTTTTCGAAATTCGCTCCCCAATTCAAGGTTGCTATCTATCATGGGTCCTCCAGGCTGCTCGATGAGGTGATACAGCATGATGTAATTCTCTCCACCTACCATACGGTGCGCAATGATATCGAAACTCTTCAAGAGCAGCATTTCAGTTGTGTGGTTCTCGATGAATCCCAGCATATCAAGAATATTCAGTCGAACATCTCAAAAGCTGTGCTCAAGCTGAAGACCGATCATCGCCTCGCCTTGAGTGGAACGCCGATTGAAAATACTATTTTTGAAGTATATGCATTGTTCCGTTTCATCGTTCCCGGCATGTTCGGCTCATTTGCTTCCTTTCGTTACCGGTTCGGTGATCCTGTGATGCTTGAGCATGATAAAGATGCTCTGAAGGCCGTTCAGCGTATGATTACCCCGTTCCTCTTACGGCGGGTGAAGGATGATGTGCTGAAGGATCTTCCTCCGCGGAGTGAACAGGTCCTGTATGTGCAGATGAGTCCCAAGCACCGGAGCCTCTATGAAGAGAGGAGGAAATTCTTTCAAAAGGCAATTACGAACCAGATCATCGAAGAGGGGCTTGCCCCCTCCAGATTATCGATTCTCCAGGCTTTTTCCGAGCTCAGGCAGATAGCCTCGGTACCTGAGGAATATTCGGATAGAAAGGTTGTGAGCCCGAAGGTGGAACTGCTCATGGAATCTCTTGCTGAGGCGGTAGAAAACGGGCATAAGGCCCTCGTATTTGCACAGTACCTGAGCGCAGTAGCACTCATAGAGGAAGCTCTCGATGGACTGGGAATTTGCTATGGAACTATTTCAGGTGCCACCCATAATCGTCAGGCTGTGATTGATGATTTTCAGCAGAGGGATACGTTTCAGGTGCTGGTGCTTACGCTGAAAACGGGAGGCGTAGGACTTACGCTCACGAAAGCCGACTATGTGTTTATCTACGATCCCTGGTGGAATACTGCGGCAGAGCAGCAGGCCATTGATAGAACCCACCGAATCGGACAGGAACGCCCGGTCTTCAGCTATAAATTGATCGTCAAAGATACCATCGAGGAGAAAATCCTGCAGCTGCAGCAGGAGAAGAAGGAACTTATCGACAGCCTGATCACGAGTGATGGAGCCGCCTTGAAGCAGCTTGATGCGGTGGATGTGGAATATATTCTTTCCGGAGGTGATCAGTGATACACATAAAGGAATTGAAGGTAAATACCGCATTTGAAACCTGTTCTGTCTGCGGTTATCGCTACGATACCATCATGATCTCCGAGAAAAATGAACTCGTCTGCCCGAGATGTGTGAATCACGACCTGGGCAGCGAGGGGTTGAATGCTGTCGGAAAAGCTCTTCGATCCGGGAACCCAGCGCATCTCTTCAGGCCTTCTGAGTCTGTCGAATTGCGCTACGGCATTCTTTTAGATCATAGGGTATGGCAGAGAATCCCGGGTGAGTATCATGCTGATGTGATAGACGGAATATGCAGGCAGTTAGGGGAGAAGGGCAATCATGCACTGAAGAGAAAGCTCATGTACGTGAGTATGAAAATGCTCGTGATACACCGGGATGCGATAAAACATGCCCTTATGTTCTGCTTTCAGGAACTGGCATCAAAAGATGGAGCCTACGATCCTGTTCAGTTTTCCACCTACGCATTCCCTCTCCTTTTGAACTGTGCTCCTCAATCCATTGAGGATCAGGCTGTTCTTCATCAGATGAGGCAGAAGCTCACAGATAATTATGTTTCCTTATTTTCACAGGATCTCGGGGGGACCCTGATCCCTCGTTTCTCTCCTAACGAGATGCTGGGCTTACTCGAGTATGCTCTCTGGTATTATGAGGAAGGAAGGAGTGATCTCGCGACCTTTCGCGATGCGCGCTCTGCGCTGGTGGCCGATATCCTTGGTGATCAGTTCAAAGCCGATGCGATGAAAAACATCTACGCCTGCTATGTAAAACCGGTACGGGCGGAAGTACTTCCGTATCTCCCTTCTCCGCTGTTGCAAGGGAAGTCAAAAATGGACCTGGCAAGGATTATCGGGTATGTATTCACCATTCCTGAGTTGTTTCAATCTTCGATGAAGACTCGTCCGGCTTCATTCAGGTCGCTGCTCCCGAAACTTATCCTCAGGGGAGAACATATACCGGTACGTGATCTTTCTGCAGGGAATATCAAGATACCCAAAGATACCGGTTATAAAAGGACCTCATTTTTGGAGACGCATTTCCCTCTTCTGACCCATAATCATTCCTATTTCAGTTATTATTCCACGAATGAGACCTGTTTTTTCCCTGAGAGTATTCTCTCAACCCTCAGACGAACCTATGCGGCATACACCGCCTATGAGTTATTGAGCTCTCCTGTGCCCCCATCAGAGGGGGTGATTGAGGGGTTCAGCTCCTTTATGCAGATCTACAGCCTGCTGACGGGGTATAGACAGTCCGTGGGTGTGAAATATTCAAAGAATGGGAAGAGCATTCTGAAAACCACGCTCAAAGAGTGTCAGAACCTCGCTTCCATCCCGGAGCCGTTCGAGACAGATCGGAATTTCGCATACATCAGGACAGAGTTCTTACTCAAGCTGTTCGAGTTGTATCATCCCGAGGAGGGAAGCTCACAGGGAATCGCTTTTGTAGAGGACCTTTACAAGCAGATACGTGCGCCATATTTTCCTGATGCGCTCCAGCTTGAATCCCTGCTGTCACATCTTCAGATGTTGCCGGAAGGGCATTTCAATACCTATGGTTTCCTCAACCCGGCTTTCGGGATTACGCACATCCTTGAAAACCTGGAGGAGGGACAGTGGTATGCTGCTGAGCATATCATGAGTCATCTTGTATCGATGGACCTCCCGGGAACCCCCTGCCTGACATCTTTTCTGAAGGGAGAATTACTCAGTGCAGGAGAGGGGCGTCTGAGCGATATTACCCAGCGCGGAAAAATACGTGTGACAATGAGGAATTATCTGCAGCTGGTCCAGGTTCCATTCGTGAAAATGGTGCTGTTTCTCCTCAATACTATGGGGCTGATCGATATCTATTATGCCCCGATTGAGAATGAATACCACCTCAAGAATAAGACCTATCTGACCGGCTTTGATGGGATAGCAGGCTGCAGGCTTACGAGCCTCGGTCTCAAAGTGTTTGGAAGGAGCGATACATATGAAGAAGAAGTAACAGATGATGAGTCGTACTTCATCCTCGATGAACATATGCTCCTGGTGACCCTCAAAGGAGAGGATCCGGTCAGAAGAATCTTCCTCGAAAAGGTCGGAAAGAAAACGGGAAATATCTTCTACGTCATTGATGTGAAGAGCTTTACGAAAGATTGTGCCTCCTCGTATGAATTGGAATCGAGGGTTGATAGTTTTTTCAGGCTGTTTGCGGGAGAAGAACTTCCTGTGAATTGGCAGGCATTTTTTGATGAGATTCTTGAGAAGAACAAGGTCCTGGAGCTTGAGTATCAAGCGCATATTCCTCTCCTCGTGGATGAGATGGTAACACAGCTCATCCGGGAAGATGGGAAGATTGGAGAATACGTGAAAATAGCTGAAGGGAATAGAGTGTTCATCCCCCTGAACAAGTATGGGGCTGTGAGGACTTTCCTGAAGAAACATGGATATATCCTCCCGGATTTTCTTGAGAGTATGTAGCTCTTCTGACGCAGTGCCTTGACAGAGAGAGGACTCTTGCCTCAGACTTCGTGTCACTATGAACGAAGAAGAGCAGGTGAAACACCTTTATATAGAGCATCTCGGATGCGCGAAGAATCAGGTTGATGCGGAAGTGATGGCGGAGTCTCTCCGTGAAGAGGGGTATGTGAGTGTCGAGGAAGCTTCGGATGCTGATGTGATCCTTGTCAACACCTGCGGTTTCATTGAGAGTGCACGGGAAGAATCGGTCAATGCCTTTTTCGCCCTGAAGCAGGAATTCCCTGAAGCGAAGATCCTTCTCACCGGCTGCATGGCCCAGCGGTATTCCCGGGACCTGTTCGAAGAGCTCGAAGAGGCGGATGCGATCTTTGGCAACCGTGATCTGAAGCAGATCAACGAGGTCGTACGCAGAGTGCAGCAGGGAGAGCGGATTCTTGAGGTCCCCTCCTACCCGCCCGTGAACAAGGACTATGATTCGCGCGGCAGACTGTTCAATTATCCCGGATCTGCCTATCTGAAATTGAGCGAAGGGTGCAACCACCGCTGCCGCTACTGCGCGATTCCCCTGATCAGGGGAGGGCTCAGGAGCAGGACAGAAGAAGCAATTCTCGAGGATGCCGGTCACCTGATAGAGAGGGGCGTACGAGAGATCAACCTGATCGCCCAGGACCTGGCTGCCTACGGCATTGACACCCACCGGGAATCCCGGTTTCTTCCCCTCCTCGAGAAGCTCGCTCAGCTGGTAGGTATCGGGGTCATCCGTCTCCTGTACATCCACCCGGATGCGTTTCCGATGGAACTGCTTGAGGTGATGAAGCGGTATCCGGTCATTGTCCCCTATTTTGATATCCCCTTCCAGCATGCACACCCTGCTGTGCTGAGGAAGATGGGACGGGTCGGTGACAGCGCTACCTACCTGAACCTGGTGGACTCAATCAGAGATGCGTTCCCCGAGGCTGTCATCCGTACCACCTTCATGCTCGGTTTCACAGGAGAGAGCGATGAGACCTATGCCGAGCTCATCAGCTTCATCAATGACCTGAAGCCCGACTATGCCGGCTCCTTCGTCTACTCCCCCGAAGAGGGTACTCCCGCGTTCACCGATGCTTCACAGAAGGAGTTGAAGGCACGACTCAAGATCGCTGCGAAACGGCAGAAAGAGGTGGACGACCTCTGCCGTGAGTTCACACAGAAGAGTCTCGAGAAGTTTGTGGGGAGAACGATGCCGGTTCTTGTGGAGGAGCTGATCGAGGGTGAGGAACTTGCTCTCGGACGGACGATCTATCAGGCACCGGAGGTCGATGGACTTACCGTGATCAAGGGGGAGAACCTTCCGGTGGGTGAATATATCGATTGCTATATTGAGAAGGTGAACGGGGTAGATCTTGAAGCGCTCGCTATCAGGTAAGAGGATAACATGAGTAGAATCGATACCTATCTCGAACAGTTGAACGAGCAGCAGAGGAAAGCCGTCCTCGAGAACGAAGCACCGCTGCTCGTCCTCGCAGGAGCCGGAAGCGGCAAGACACGTGTTATAACGACCAAGATCGTCTATGCCCTTGAGCGTCTTGGTCTCCAGCCCTGGCAGATCCTCGCGGTCACCTTCACGAACAAGGCAGCGAAGGAGATGCGGGATCGTGTATCCTCCATGACCGACGGGGTCGACCTCTCTGCCATGCAGATCCGTACCTTCCACTCATTCGGAGCGTGGCTGCTCAGACGCTATGGAACCCATATCGGTCTCGAGTCCCGCTTCAGTATCTATGACGATCAGGATTCGGTGACCCTTCTCAAGAGCATATACCCCAAGGCGAAGCGGGTGGAACTTACCCGTATCGCACGTCAGATCTCCCTTGCCAAGGATATGAGACTGAAACCTGATGATGAGGAGCTGAAAAGCTACCACTGGGGCAATGACTTCCCCTCCGTGTACCGTTCCTATGAGGCGAGACTCAGGAAGGTGGGAAACGTTGATTTCGCTGACCTGATCAACCGGTCGATCGAGCTTCTCAGCCCCGTGTATCCCGTGGCGGACAAGCTCCATTCACGCTTCAGGATGATCCTCGTAGACGAGTATCAGGACTCGAACGCAGGGCAGTTCGAACTGCTCAAGCGGCTTGTGGGAAAGGATACCTTCATCTGTGTCGTGGGGGACGATGACCAGAGTATCTACCGGTTCCGGGGAGCCAATGTAGGTCACATCCTCAGCTTCCCCGAGCTCTACCCGGGTACGAAGATCGTCAAGCTCGAACAGAACTACCGTTCGACTTCTCAGATCCTTGACGTCGCCTCGGCAGTGATCGGTCTCAATACCTCTCGTCACCGCAAGATCCTGTGGACGGCGAACGCAGACGGACCCAGACCCCGGGTGCTGCGGGTAGCCGATGAGAGGGAAGAAGCTCTCAAAATCATCAACGAGATCAGGAAGGATGAGAAGTACAACGAGACGGCGATCATCTACCGCACGAACGCCCAGTCACTCACCTTTGAGACACTGCTTCAGAAAGCCAAGATCCCGTTCCGCTTGATCGGTGCTCTCAGGTTCTATGACCGTGAAGAGGTCAAGGACGCTCTTGCACTGCTGTACCTGCTGCTGAACCGGGAGGATGAGGTCCATTTCAGGCGTATCATCAACAAACCCTCTCGCGGTATCGGTTCGGTCGCTCTCGACCAGATCATCGCTCTCAGCACGAACGAGAGCATTGATCTGATCGACGCGACGCTCAGGGCTTCCCAGGAAGGTCTCCTGAAAGGAAAAGGTGCCAGGGGGGGGCGGGAGTTTGCTCTCCTGTTCGATCAGGCGCAGAAGATCCTCGAGAAGGGGAACAGCGAGGCGCTTGAGTACCTGATACGGGAATCGGGCCTCCTTTCCTATTTCAAAGAGATGGATGAGAAGAACTCCACCGAGAAGATCGAGAATATCGGTCGGCTCATCACCACCGTCGGTGAGTACGCGGCAGGATATGATGGACTCATCGAGTTCGTCGAGTCCCTGACCCTCGACCCCACAACCCTCGGCAATTTCGACCCTTCCTCAGGGAACGGGGTCTCCCTCATCACGATGCACAACACCAAGGGACTCGAGTTCGACCGGGTCTTCATCACCGGGATGGAGGAGAACCTCTTCCCTTCCCGTTCCAGTGAGAGTGAAGAGGAGATCGAGGAGGAGCGGAGACTGTTCTATGTCGGAGTGACACGGGCACGGCGTGAGCTGTTCTTCACGACCTGCCAGAGGCGCATGATCTGGGGAAAGACGATGTATCAGATGCCTTCCAGGTTTCTTGATGAGATACCGGAAGGGTTCATCGAAGAGGTCCAGAGCATGCCGGCGGGTGGTAATGCTGCCCGCGGCCGTCAGAAAGAGGTATGGGGACAGAGAAAGGATTCTCAACGATCGGGCGGGTATACCCATCCGAACATTCTCAAGACAGTCCGTTCGTTCCAGAGTGAAAAACAGAAGTCATCTCCGGGGGGATCCTTCTCTGCCGGAAAGCGTGTCTATCATGACACCTACGGTGAGGGCGAGATACAGAAAGTGACCACGGTGAGAGGCAATGAACTCGTGGAAGTGCGATTTCTCTCGGGTTCCAGCAAGACCTTCTTCGCCTCTTCGGGCGTGCTTGAGCTTATCAGCGGATGATTCTCTCTGCGATCGTCTGATTTGCGGTGAAAACACTAGACAAAACTCACGGTTTGCATATAATATCACCCCTGTACGTATTTTACGTACTATGTGAGTACATACTGTCTGTCATCGGGTGTGAATGCGTGGTGTTTCAGGTGAGATGAAGGTAATACCGGACCATCATCCCAAGCCTACCTTTCCCAGGGATACGTCCTGAACCCCGTTTCTCTCGATGCAGATACAAGATACAAACACTCCAGGCAAGGTGAAGTGTCTGAAGAAAAGGTTAAGTTGATTATGAAAACTATTTTTGTAAAACCAGCTTCGATCGAGAAGAAATGGTATCTCATCGATGCGAAAGGAAAGAACCTGGGACGAGTCGCAGTTGCTGCAGCTCGGATTCTCCGTGGAAAGAACAAGCCTGAGTATGCTCCTCACCAGGACATGGGCGACTTTGTCATTATCATCAATGCTGCCGAAGCAAATCTGACCGGTAACAAGTTCAATGACAAGATGTATTACCGTCACTCGAACTATCCCGGTGGTCTGACAACCGAATCCTACAGGGATATGGTTGTTCGCAAGCCCACTTTCCCGATGGAACGTGCGGTCAAGGGTATGCTTCCCAAGGGTCCCCTGGGGAACAAACTGTTCACAAACATGAAGGTGTATGCAGGTGAGAATCACCCGCACGCAGCTCAGCAGCCTATCAAGGTTGAACTCTAAGGCAGGAGCGATAACGTGGCTACAAAGAAAACTGATAAAAAGAATGTAAACCTCGGACTCGGAACCGGTCGTCGTAAGACCGCTGTTGCCAGAGTCTATCTGAGAGACGGCGAAGGCAAGATCACTGTCAACGGACGGGATGTGGAAGAGTACTTCGCAGATCCTCTCAACGTCTACATGGTGAGACAGCCTCTTGATGTGACCGATTCACTGAAGAAGTATGACCTCGTCATCAACGTGAAGGGTGGCGGACCCACCGGACAGGCAGGTGCCTGCCGCCATGGTGTCGCCCGTGCTCTGGTCGCTTTCGATGAAGCGAACCGCCCGGTCCTTCACGAGAACGGATTCATGACCCGAGACTCCAGAATGGTCGAAAGAAAGAAATACGGCCAGCCTGGTGCACGTAAGAAGTTCCAGTTCTCAAAACGTTAAGAGAACTTACTCATGGCGTTTGCCAGAATCGAAGAGGGCCCGAAGCGTGGCAGCTACTCAGCTGTCACGGAGGATGGGTCCTCTTTTTCTATTCCTTCGGCTCTCTTTTCTTCCCTCCATCTCGTACTGCACCAGGAACTCAGTGAGGACTCCTATCTTCGTCTGAAGAAGGAAGTATCTTCTCTCACCTGCCGTGCAAAGGCGCTCGCTCTCATAGCGAGGCGCGAACACGGATGCAGGGAGCTTCGGCTCAAGCTGATCCAGAAGGGTTTCGACAAAGAGTCTGCACAGGAAGTCACCGACCTACTCACCGAGAAGGGGCTTCTCGATGACGTTCGCTTCGCCTATCAGTTCATTCTAGCCCGACAGAGAAGGAACCCGGAAGGTCTTTCCCTGCTGAGGATGAGGCTCAAAGAGAAAGGAGTCTCTTCAGAAGACATCGAAAAGGCGATCAGCCAGTACCTCGAAGATGATAGGTATCAGGACGATATCAGGCGGGCAATCGAAAAGCTCTCCCGCCGCAGTGATTCGAGGGAATCCCTCATGATGCGATTGAGAAAGAAAGGGTTCTCTTCCAGGGACATCAGCGAAACTGAAGAAGCTCTCTAAACTCCCCCTCCAACCGTTCTGTATTGATGTCAAATACAGTGAAGTCAACCTGGCGACCGTTCCTCCTTATGAAATGTCATGATACGGAGGTAGCTGAGCATGTTTCCAAAAGACACACGGTGGATTATTCCGTATGACAGAGGAAAGGTTTTCAGCTGGAACGAAGAGAAACATGCTCTTCTGAAAAGTACTCCTGGTGTGAGCTTTGAAGAGATTGTCCTCCGTATTCAGAACGGAGGTGTCTTGAATCGTATTGATCATCCGAACCGAAAGAAGTGTCGGAATCAGAAGATGTTCAGGTTAATGAAACTACATAGGATGAGATGTCGTGATCCCTTCATGTCATACTCTTTGAGATGTCCTGAGTAGGAGAAAGCCTCTTTCCTGTAAAAAAAAGTGAGCTGCCGGGGCAGCTCACCTGAATTCAGAGTTTGTTCAGACTATTTGAGGACTTTGAAAGCCTTCTTGCCTGCGTACACTGCTGTGTCACCGAGGTAGTCCTCGATTCTCATCAGCTGGTTGTACTTGGCGAGCCTGTCTGAGCGGCTCATCGAACCGGTCTTGATCTGGCCGGTCTGGAGTGCGACAACGAGGTCGGCAATGAAGTTGTCTTCTGTTTCACCTGAGCGGTGTGAGACGATAGCCGTGTAACCTGCCTTGTGTGCCATTTCGATTGCCTGGAAGGTCTCGGTTAGTGTTCCGATCTGGTTCACCTTAATAAGGATAGAGTTGCCTGTTGCAGTCTCGATACCCCTTTCAAGGCGCTTGGTGTTGGTCACGAACAGGTCGTCGCCGACGAGCTGAACCTTGTCGCCGATAGCATCGGTGAGCATCTTCCAGCCTTCCCAGTCATCTTCGTCCATACCGTCTTCGATCGAGACGATCGGGTACTTCTCTGCCCAGCTTGTCCACAGCTCAACCATCTGCTCGCTGGTGAGTTCTTCACCGGTCGACCATCTGAGCACGTACTTCTTTTTCTTTTCGTCATAGAGTTCGCTCGCAGCGGGGTCGAGAGCGATCATGAAGTCGCCGTCTCTTCCTGCTGTGTAGCCTGCGTTCTTGATTGCTTCCATGATGACTTCAAGAGCCTCTTCGTTGGACTGGAGGTCGGGAGCGAATCCGCCTTCATCACCTACGCTGGTGTTGTAGCCTCTGCCCTTGAGAACGGTCTTGAGGTTGTGAAAGACTTCAGCGACCATCTGGACTGCCTGGCGGATGCTGTCAGCACCGATGGGCATGACCATGAACTCCTGGAAGTCGACCTTGTTGTCCGAGTGTGCTCCGCCGTTGATGATGTTCGCCATCGGTACGGGAAGGACACATGCGTGGTATGCGCCGAGGTATTTGAAAAGGGGCACGCCGAGGTAGTCTGCTGCAGCACGTGCCACTGCCATGGAGACACCGAGGATTGCATTCGCACCGAGTTTGCTCTTGTTTTCGGTACCGTCGAGGGCAAGCATCGCCTGGTCGATCGCGACCTGGTCGAGTGCATCAAGACCTTCGAGCTCGGGAGCTATGATGGTGTTGACGTTGTCCACAGCCTTGAGCACTCCCTTACCGAGATATCTTTTCTTATCGCCGTCACGGAGTTCTACTGCTTCATGAACGCCTGTGGATGCTCCGGAGGGAACAGCTGCACGGCCCATGGATCCGTCTTCGAGGATGACATCAACCTCTACCGTAGGATTACCCCTTGAGTCGAGAATCTCTCGTGCTTCTACAAATTCAATGATACTCATGAATATACTCTCCTAAAAATTCTTATATAAAGGAAATATGGTTGTTTTTAATCAGATTGTCAAGCTGACCGCTCCTTTCCTACTTATTATACGCTTGCAATTTAGGGCTGAACGGGTACACTTGTTCCGTGATGTATGAGAAAGAGATAAAAAGCTATTACCATCTGCCTCCCCTGACTGATGAATTCATGTTCCAGATCATCTTCTGTATGGAGGATCAGGGCAATGAGTATCTCCTTGATCTTGAGAAGCAGGTCATTGTGGAGCGGGTCTTCGTGGAAGAGCGTGAGTCCCGGAATGCCGAGCGTTTCCTTCTTCTTCCCGAGTGGTTCCCGTCCGACGGGTACCGTACGATGGAGAAGTTCGTCGCCACACTCCGCAATCCCGTCTACCGGGAGAAGCTGAAGGATGTTCTGAACTCAGGCAGGGGTGTGTTCCGTCAGTTCAAGGATGTCGTGCATGAGATGCCGTCGATAGAACGGCTCTGGTTCCATTTCAAAGATATCGAAATGCAGAAGCGCATCTATGAATGGTACGAACTGTATGATATCGCGTTCACCTTCTCCCGCCTCCCAGGGGAGGGGATGGAGGATGATGCGCGTGAGGCGCTGGAGGAGGACTTCCTGTTCAGCGACAACCTCACGGAACAGTTTGCAGCGTATGAGCAGTTACGCGATGAATGTGTCAACCTCTACCGCAGCAGGAATGTTCCCTACAGGTCTTACCTGCTGCAGGAGATCGAGAAGGCATGGGTGATCGGTGAAAAGGATCGTGCCCTGTTTGCTCTCACCCCCGAGCAGGAAGTAGCTGCTGTCATCATCTGGCATCATGAAACCTCCCTGCCGGCTGTCGTGCGAGCCTACTATGTACGTACACCGTATCGGGGACTCGGTCTGTTCCACCTGCTCTTTGACCGGGTATGTGAACACGCAGGACGTCTGGGGGCCAGGCAGACTATTCTTGAGCTCTGGGACGAATCCATCCCTGTAGAGTCGATGTTCAGGGAGATATCACCGAAAAGCGTGAGAAAATGTATATTTATAGAAAATTCTTCATGGATAGATTCAGAAAAATGATATATACTGACGAAGATTAGAAGGAACGGAGAATTAGGAATTGTCTGAAAGTGCTTTGATTGTATAATGATGTGGGCTGCCAAAAGGGACGCAATTTGTTAATAAATCGTTCAATCTGTGTAACTAACGGTCGTTTCTGCAATTTATCTTGACAGGTATATAGGCGGTTGTTATAATCCGTTTTGTATAACGAAAAAAGGGAAAAAGCGGGTCTTTGCGCCTGCCCCGAATATTTTTTGGAGGAAGTATGAAGAAAATTTCTGCAGTACTTTTAGTTATGGTACTCGTGGGCAGTGTCGTTTTTGCCGGTTTCACGGGTAATATTGAAACAAGCTTCGGCGCAGATCTGGAAGCTGGAACTTGGGGCTTTGCAAGTGCAACTGAAATCACAAGTGAAGTGACTGTGTTTGAAACACTCGTTGACAACGCTGGCGAAGGTGACATCTGGGCAGAGATCAGTGCTGAACTGACTTTTGTTTTTGACTATGCTGAATCAGCAACCAATGGTGATGCGACAGCTCCAGTAGCTAACGCTGAAATCACTGCTGCAAAAATTGCTTCAGACGACTGGTATGTCAGCATCCTCGGTGCTGGAGATGCTCCTAACTTCGCATCATCAGCTATTGATGAGAACGCTGCTGAAGAAGCTCTCGACATGAGTCCGGTAGACTACTTCGGTCCTGGAGTGGGTGTTGAAGTCGGTTATGCTGGTTATGTCCTCAGTTTTGCTGCAGACAGAACTTTCAACGCTCTTGATGCATCCAACTATGAAATCTTCGGTGCTGTTACAACTCCCGATTTCGCTCTTGGTGATGGTCTTACCGCTGCTCTTGGTGTTGCTGGTATGGTCGAAGATATTCCTGCTGCCGCAGTTCCCGCTGACAAGAAGGGTTCAGTTTCAGCTAAGGTATCGTATGCTGACGACATGATGTCTGCAGACGTTGCTGCTGATGTCCTTCTTGACGCAACTTCAGAATTTGAAGTGTCTGCTGCTGTAGCAGTCGATCCTGTTACTGTTGATGTCTACTATGCATCAGTTGATGATGGTTTCGAAGGCGATACAGACTACGCATATGGATCACAGGATGACATCCTTTCTGCTAAGGTCGTAGGAACTGTTGACGCAGCTACAATCACCTTCACAGGTAAAGACCTTCTTAACTCAACTGACCTCTCAGCTGAAGTATCTTATGCTGTCAGCGATGAGCTCACAGTTGGTGTGAACGGTGGATTTGTTGTTGATACCGAAGCATGGAGTGTTGGTGCTTCTGCAGCCTATGCTCTCAGTGCTGACTGGGCTCTTGCCGCTGACGCAACTTATGCTAGCGCTGAAACCCTTGAAGTGAATGTGTCCCTCGAGTCAACAACTCTTGTTGATGGTGCAACAATTGCGATCAGCTACGAGAGTGCTGATGTCCTCACAGACAATGGTAAACTTCTGGTTGCTGCTACCCTCGAATTCTAAAAAGAAATCATAATGAGAAAAGGTCACCTTCGGGTGGCCTTTTTTTTCCCCCTTTGCGTTTCAAGTGAATACTACCTTGACGGTAGAGAATAACTTTATGATATTCTATGTGCACGAGTGAACGGGGATATGAGACTTCCTTTGTGAGCTACCCTTGTATCCCCCTTCTACCTGTACACTACGCTAGGAGGATGCTATGGGTAATCAGATATATTTCGATCCTGATCCTGAGGAGACACGAGACTGGATCGAATCTATCGAGGGTGTCATAAAACATGAAGGGGCAGAGAAGGCTGATTTCCTTCTTGGTGAGCTTACTGATACTGCACGTAACAACGGGGTTTCCACCTCACCGGGTGTGATCAGTCCCTATACCAACACACAGTTGAGACAGGAGGAGAAGATACCGAAGGATGATTCTCTTGTTGCCAAGAATGTATCTGCCTATGTCAGGTGGAACGCGATGGCGATGGTTGCAAAAGCGAATGAGAAGTTCCATGGCCTGGGTGGTCATATCGCCAGCTTCTCCTCTGCATCCGCTATCTATGAGGTAGGGTTTAACTGGTTCTTCAAAGGTCCTGATTCCACGTACGGTCAGGACCTTGTGTTTTTTCAGGGACACTCTGCTCCCGGCATGTACGCCCGTGCCTTTGTAGAAGGAAGGCTGAGCGAGGACCAGCTTGATCATTTCCGCCGTGAGGTAGGTAAGAAGGGACTTCCGTCCTACCCGCACCCCTGGCTGATGAAGGACTTCTGGCAGTTCCCCACAGTATCCATGGGCCTGGGACCGATCATGGCAATCTACCAGGCACGGTTCATGAAATACCTTGAAGCGCGGGGACTGAAGGAGATCGGGGACCGTACGGTCTGGGCGTTCATGGGTGACGGTGAGAGTGATGAACCCGAATCCCTGGGTGCCCTCTCTCTCGCATCCCGGGAAGCTCTCGATAATCTCGTGTTCGTAGTTAACTGTAACCTGCAGAGGCTTGATGGTCCTGTTCGGGGCAACGGGAAGATCGTTCAGGAGCTTGAAGGAAAGTTCCGCGGTGCCGGATGGCACGTTATCAAGGTGATCTGGGGGACCGAGTGGGATGAAATCCTCAAACGCGATACCAGAGGTCTCCTTATCCGTAAGCTTGCTTCCATGGTTGACGGAGAGTTCCAGACAATCCAGTCCAGAGGAGCGGCCTACCTGAGAGAGAAACTGTTCGGGGGGGATGAGTATCTGGAATCCCTTGTTTCCGACAAGAGTAATAACGAACTATGGCAGCTTACCCGTGGAGGGCATGATCCAAGAAAGATCTATGCCGCCTTTGCTGAGGCCACTTCACACGAAGGGGAGCCTACAGTCATTCTGTTCAAGACCGTGAAAGGCTATGGAATGGGTAAATCGGGCGAAGCGAGTATGGCCACTCACAACCAGAAGACGATGGATCTGGAATCCCTCAGGACCTTCAGGGACCACTATGACGTGCCCCTCAAAGATGAGGAGCTGGAAGGCCTTCCCTTTATCCGTCCGGCAGAAGGATCCCCCGAGGATCAGTTCCTGAAAAGAAGGCGGGAGGTGATGGGTGGACCTGTTCCCTACCGGCATGACCCGGGTGAGACCTTGACCACTCCATCTCTTGATTTCTTCAAGGATATGCTTTCTTCAAGCGGAGAGAGAGAACTTTCTACCACGATGGCATTTGTACGGATACTGACGAAACTCGTGAAGGACAAGGGGGTAGGAGAGCGAATCGTGCCGATCGTTCCTGACGAGGCACGTACCTTCGGTATGGAGGGGCTGTTCCGCCAGCTTGGCATATACGCTCCGACAGGGCAGCTGTATGAACCTCAGGACTCCTCTTCACTGATGTGGTACCGCGAGGATGAGAAAGGTCAGATTCTCGAAGAAGGGATCACCGAAGCGGGAGCGATCTCTTCATGGATCGCGGCTGCAACCAGCTACTATAACAACCAGCTCACGATGATCCCCTTCTATACCTTCTACTCGATGTTCGGCTTCCAGAGGATAGATGACTTCGTATGGGCAGCAGGAGACAGCAGGGCGAAAGGCTTCCTCATGGGAGGGACCGCAGGAAGGACGACCCTGAACGGGGAAGGACTGCAGCATGAAGACGGGCACGGTCTGCTCCTTGCTTCCACTCACCCCACCTGTGTGGCCTATGATCCCACGTATTCCTACGAACTTGCGGTGATCCTGCAGGCCGGTATGAAACGGATGTATGCAGACGGGGAGAACATCTTCTACTACATCACCCTCATGAACGAGAACTACACTCACCCTGAGATGCCTGAGGGCGTTGAGGAAGGGATCAGACGCGGAATTTATCTGTTCAGAGAGGGCAAAGACGCTGACCTTCGTGTAAACCTCATGGGAAGCGGAACTATCTTCCGTGAGGTCCTGGAAGCATCTGACCTTCTTGAGAAGGATTGGGGTATCTCCTCGAACATCTGGAGTGTGCCCGGAATCAACCAGCTGCACAGGGACGGGATTGAGTCAGAGCGCTATAACCTGACCCATCCCCTTGAAGAGCAGAAGATTCCCTACATGCAGCAGGCGATGGAAGGCTATGAGGCTCCGACAGTGATCAGTACCGACTATATACGCTCGTACCCGGAACAGATCAGAAGGTTTGTCCCGGGAGGAAACCTCACTATTCTCGGAACCGATGGATTCGGACGCAGCGATACACGTGAACGGCTGAGAGAGTTCTTCGAAGTGAACCGCTACTATATTGTTCTTGCCGCTCTCAGAGGATTGATGGCTGAAGGCAAGGTGAAACCGAAGACAGTCGCCGAGGCCGTCAAGAAGTACGATCTGGACGCTGAGAAACCGAGTCCGCTTACAACCTGACCGGGTGAAGGAGAAGTACCATGGCAGTTACACAGATACATATACCTGACCTAGGAGGGTTTTCCGAGGTCCCGATCATTGAACTCTACGTGAAGGTCGGGGATACCATTGCATCAGATGAATCGATCCTCTCCCTTGAAAGCGAGAAGGCGGTAACCGACATTCCCAGTCCTCTTGCCGGAAGGATAACCGCTCTTCATGTGAAAGAGGGGGATACGGTTTCAGAAGGAACGCTGATAGCTGATGTAGAAGCCTCCGTTGAAGTATCAGAGGAGAAACGTGAGGAAGGTCTATCACAAGAGCCTCCCGAGGAGAACTCACGAGCACCTGAAGTCCAGGAAAGACCGGGCGCCCAGGAACCTGAAAAGGAGTCCCCCGTCCCTGAAAGAATGACGCCTTCTGCACCTCCCGATGTGACGGTGAACCCTGTGGCTCCCCTTGGAGCGTATCACGCGACACCTTCTGTCCGTCAGGCGGCCAGAGAGCTCGGTGTTGACCTGAAAGAGGTACAAGGGACCGGGAAGAACGGTCGGATACTGAGAGAGGATCTCACCGGTTACGTCAAGCAGACCTTGCAGGCGGCCTCACAGGTGGGTCAGGGGGGAGTGGGTGAACTGCCCGCTCTGGAACTCGAAGACTTCACAAAGTACGGAGAGATAGAGCGTGCGGCTCTGACACGGATCCAGAAGATCTCCGGCCCTCACCTGCAGCAGAGCTACCAGAGGATTCCTCACGTGACTCAGGCCGATCAGGCTGATGTGAGTGACCTGGAAATGTTCAGGAAGGCACTCAAGGAGGAGTTGAAGCAAAAGGGCAAGCCAGTCTCGCTCAGTATTCTTCCGTTTGTTATCAAGGCGGTAGTCACTGCACTGAAGGCATTCCCCGCATTCAATGCCTCACTCGATGAGAAGAGCAGTGAACTCATCTACAAGAAGTATTACCATATCGGGGTTGCAGTCGATACCCCCGAGGGCCTTGTCGTCCCTGTGATACGCGATGCGGATACCAAAGGGGTCCTCGAGATAGCACGGGAACTCAGTGAGGTCAGTGAGAGGGCGAGGAACAGGAAGCTGAAGAGCGAAGACATCAAGGGTGCCTCGTTTAGCATCTCGAGCCTCGGCGGAATCGGAGGAACCTTCTTCACCCCCATTATCAATGCGCCTGAGACCGCGATTCTCGGGCTGTCAAAGATGAGTGTACAGCCGGTATGGAACGGAACCGAGTTCGTTCCCCGAACGATCCTTCCCTTCAGTGTCTCGTACGATCACCGGGTGATCGACGGAGCACAGGGGGCGAGGTTCACGACCTATCTTGCTGAACTGCTGTCTGACATGAAGCGGACACTGCTGTAGGAGAGTACCACTATGAAACGCATGGAAAAAGATCTGATAGTCCTCGGCGGAGGACCAGGAGGATACACTGCTGCATTCCGAGCCGCAGACCTTGGACGGACGGTTACCATCATCAACGAATATCCCGCTCTCGGGGGAGTCTGCCTGAATGTGGGCTGTATCCCATCCAAGACGCTCCTCCACCTCTCTGAGGTCATCGAAGAAGCTGAAGTGCTCAGAGACAAGGGTGTGCTGTTCCAATCTCCTCAGATTGATCTTGATGCGGTCCGTTCCCATAAGGACTCTGTCGTCTCCTCTCTGACCACCGGCCTGGCCGGTATGGCGAAGGCCCGCAAAGTGGAGGTGATTCAGGGAACCGGACGGTTCGTGAGCAATACGGAACTGTCAGTGAAGAGCGATGACGAAGAGGTGCTTCTCACCTTCAAGGACCTCATCATCGCGACCGGCTCCCGACCGGTGCAGATTCCTCTCGGGGACCCGGATGATGAGAGGATCTGGGATTCTACCGATGCCCTTGCACTTAGAAGAGTGCCGGAACACCTTCTGATTATCGGGGGCGGCATCATCGGTCTCGAGATGGCAGATGTCTACCACACGCTGGGTTCGAAGATTACCATCGTTGAGATGCTAGAAGAGATCATTCCTGCAGCAGACAGGGACCTGAAACAGCCGCTCCTGAAGAAGATACGTGCTCAGTATGAGGGAATCTATACCCAGACGAAGGTCGTGGATATCAGGAGTGGGAACGACTCCCTTGAAGTGGTGCTCGAAGGCGAAAAAGCTCCGGCATCCGTACCCTGTGATGCCGTACTCGTTTCCGTGGGCCGTAGAGCCAACAGCGATACGATCGGACTTGAAAACACGGGTATCAAGGTGAAGGAGCGGGGCTGGATCGAGGTCGATGAGATGATGAGAACCTCAGTGGACGGGATCTATGCGATAGGAGATGTGACGGGGGACCCGATGCTGGCACACCGGGCGACTCACATGGGACGGGTTGCGAGTGAGGTGGCTTCAGGGCACAAGGCAGCTTTCACACCGCTTGCCATCCCCTCGGTCGCCTATACACATCCTGAAATCGCCTGGATCGGGCTGAGTGAGACAGAGGCGAAACAGAAGGGCATCGCCTACACAAAGGGTTCCTTTCCCTGGCAGGCCAGTGGAAGGGCCCTGTCGGAAGTCAGTACTGCCGGGGTGAGCAAGGCACTGTTCGATGAGAAGACAGGTCGTCTTATCGGAGCAGGGATTGCCGGCAAGCATGCCGGTGAGTTGATCGGGGAGGCGGTACTCGCCCTCGAGATGGGAGCGACAGCCGAGGATCTTTCACTGACGATACATCCGCACCCGACCCTCAGTGAGACCTTCGCTGTGGCAAGTGAGCTCGCACTGGGTACTGCCACTGATATGCTGAACCGAACCTGAGAAGGAAGAGTCTTTATGAGAGGTGTTTCTGAACAAGATCAGTAATCTTCTGAGCTCCTGAGATTGCTATTCGTACATCTGAGTCATCGATCTCCAGCTCAGCAGGATACCTGACAGTCACCCCATAGTCAGTAAGGCTGTCTGCTTCATCCAGGATATCTTCAAACTCGTGTTCAAAAGGAATGCAGAGCTGTACCAATCGTTCAAGGTCATGAGTCCTCGGAGGAGTGATATCCTGTTTGAGAAGATAGCCTTTCAAACTTTTCTCTGCAGCCTGCTGGCAATGAAAACAGATGATTTCATGTTTCAGCGGTCTGCCTTCGGACAGGATAATAGCAACTTCGAGATCGTCACATGCAAACCTCATCCATTCCTGGATCAGAGCTGATTTATCCATAGAGGAGGACTCCTTCATCGATAATTGTCCGTTCTAATGTGGGGAGCGATGTTTTTTCTTTGAATTTCGTATGTCTGCTCACAACAAGGTCTACCGGACGGGTTTTATGTGTTCGAATAGCTCGTCTCACACTCCTTGTTACTTCCAGAAGTTTATCAGCTTCATCGTTCATGACTATATAGAAATCGTAGTCACTCTCATCAGTCTGGTCACCTCTCGCAAACGAACCGAAAAGATATATCTGTTCGGGGTGTATGGTATCAACCATGATCTTTGTTAAAAGAGAGATTTCTTCTGAAATGAAATGTGTCTCACTCATGAATACATACTATCATGAGTGGGTGTATACTCACAAGCTATTCGCCTTCCGAGGCATTTCTCTGAACATGATTATGTAGTATTGAGGCGTGTTCGATCATCTCAATTCTCCTGTTCAGTATTAACAGGAATCGATGTCCCTCTCACGTGGGAATATCTACCGGAGTGCTCATTGTGAAGTCATTGCGAATCTTTTCGTAAAAAAGGAAGAACCATGAAAACAGCTCTTCCTCGCGTACTATTTCTTTCGTAAGGCCTTCTTTATCGCCGGTTTCGATTCCTTCTGTACAGGTCTGACCTTCATGTGGGAAATTTTTAGGGTCCGTGAACCATACATCATGGAAGCCTGGCAACTATGGTCTGAGTGGATTCGTAAGAGAATCACAGGGTATCTTGTACACCATAGCGAGATGCTATATACTAACCGTATATAGCTGTAATATGGAGGCACTATGAACATCGGCTCAGTCTTCGAAAATAACAGAACCCAGGCAGTTCGTCTTCCGGCGGATACCCGATTTCCGAAAGATGTTAAGAAAGTCTCGGTACGAGTAGTTGGCAACTCCCGAATCATCGAACCGGTACATACTAGCTGGGATACCTTCTTTCATCCGGTCGATGAAGGTGTCACTGATGATTTTATGACAGGACGGGCATCTCAGGAACAACAGGAACGGGAGATCTTCTGACATGCTGAAATACATGCTCGACACCAATATAGTCATCTATGTACTGAAGCGTCGTCCGGAGGAACTCCTGAGTACATTCAACGCCCATGCAGGACATATGTGTATAAGCTCCATAACTCTGGCAGAACTAATCCACGGTGTTGAAAAGAGTAGCTTTCCTGAACGCAACCGACGGAACGTTGAGGATTTCGTTTCCCGACTGGATGTTCTGAACTACGATGATTCTGCCGCTGCACATTACGGAGATATCAGGGCTGATCTGGAACGTAAAGGAACAGCCATAGGCGTGAACGATCTGCACATTGCAGGTCATGCCCGCAGCCATGGGCTGATCCTGGTCACCAACAACACTCAGGAGTTCAAGCGTGTAGAGGGCCTGAGAATCGTAGACTGGACAAAGCCGTAAACCAGTAACACAGTAACACAGTAACACACAAATATGTTTTAAAGGACCCGGATACATTGTTACAATACAGTACTATGGGTCCGGTTTTGTCTGATGGCACATGAAAACTCAGAATGTATGAACAGCATCACGGTGGAATGAACCTCATAACCGTCCTGATCTGCTTCTGATGTTCACTATCTTCTATGAAGGATAATTCACCACCACATCAGGGAAGATAGTGAGCTGAGGGAAAGACTGAGAAGTGATCGGATACAGGGAGTGTGAGGCCTCTCGCTCTTCCGTTATGCCTTTCTGACAGCCTTCTTCTTCGCCGGTTTTGATTCCTTCTGCACAGGTCTGACCTTCTTGTGAGTGATCTCCCAGCAGAAATGGATCTTCTGATTCCTCTTGAAATCCTCACCGATCGTCTCCTCTGAGATATCCCGGACATCGTAAGAGGTCATCAGTTCCTCCTCCATCCTGAACTTCCTGAAGTTCGTGGAGAAGATCAGTGTTCCCTCGCGGGACAGATGATTCATACACTGATGGATCAGGATTTTCTGGTCACGATAGACATCAAACTCCCGTCTCATCTTTGAGTTACTGAAGGTGGGAGGGTCACAGAAGATGAGGTCATACATGTCGTGAGTATCTTTCAGCCAGCTGATCACATCATCCTTGTAGTAGAAGTGTTCCATCCCCTTATGGCCGTTGAGTTCCATGTTACGTATAGCCCAGTCGAGGTACGTGGAAGAGGCATCTACAGACACGGTAGAGACAGCTCCCCCGCTCGCGGCATGGACGGTGGCCGTACCTGTGTAGCAGAAGAGGTTGAGGAATCGCTTTCTGTCTGCCTGTTCTTCGATCATGGCCCTCACCGGTCGGTGGTCGAGAAAGATTCCGGTGTCAAGGTAGTCGGTGAAGTTGACGAAGAACATGTGTTCATGCTCACGCATGATGAAGAAGTTCTTCTCATCATCGAGTTTCTCGTACTGCTCTTTTCCCTTCTGCGCCTTCCTCTGTTTTACATGGATACGCTCGATATCGATTCCGGTCGCACGTTCGGTTGCCTGGATGAGTTCATCAAGCCGACGCTGTGCATCCTCCTCCGGAATGGATGCCGGTGGAGCATACTCCTGAAGGTGGACGTGAGTTCCTTCATAGATATCAATGGCTGCAGAGTATTCAGGCATGTCTGCATCATAGAGGCGATAGGAGGAGACCTTCTGCTCGGCCAGGATGGGCTCGAGCCGTGCCAGATTCTTCTTCAGACGGTTGTACACCATCTGAGCTCCTTCACTGAGGGGTTCATTGAGTCGCTTCGCCTTTCTCTCCTCAGCCCTCCGGATGAACTCCTGTTTTTCTTCTTCATTGAACACATAGTAGTGTGCCAGCTGTGATTCTATCGGTCCGTTGAACAGACTGTTCGTCCTGTTCGGCTTCATATCGACATAGCTCAGCAGTTCCTTCCTGCCGCAGAGAATCGCGATGTTCCAACCCGGGAAAAGGGTATTGCAGGTTCTGCCGATCATCCTGTAGAGGTGTTCGATCGGTTCATTATTGACCATACGCATCCCGTAGGGCGGGTCTGTGATGATATGGTGCTGGCCGGTCGGGATATCCTGTCTCGTGACCGTGGAAAAGTCCTTCTCTTCGAAGGTGATCAGGTGGTCCACCCGGGCACTTTTCGCATTCTTCCGGGCTGCATGTATGGCACTCTTGTCGATATCCCATCCGGTAAACAGCTTTTCGGTTCTCTGGTTTGCTTCCATGACTGAGTAGGTCTCTTCGAGAACCTCGTCGAAGAGCTCTTCATCGTGGAAGGGGAGGTTGAAGAACGCGAACTCCTGATAGTGCATAAGTCCCGGTGCGATATCTGCGGCCATCATCGCGGCTTCTATAAGGATCGTTCCCGACCCGCAGAACGGGTCGAGGAGAGAGGTCGGGTTCCCTTCCTGGAGCGAACGATACCAGGGACTCCTCATGATGACGGCAGCGGCAAGGTTTTCCTTCATCACCGCGAGAGTCGATTCCTCCCGGTAGCGGCGTTTGTGCATGCTCTTTCCGGAGAAGTCAACATACCATTTGACGAGGTCTCCGTTGATGTGCAGGTGGAAGGTGAGGTCAGGGTTCTCTGTGTCGACAGATGGACGTTGGTCTTCGAAGTGCTCTCTGATCCTGTCAACTATCGCATCCTTGAGGCGGAGAGCCCCGAACTGAGAGTTCTTCAGCCATGAACACCGTACGGTAGTGATGGTGACCTGGAAGGTCTTGTCAGGGGAGATGAGATCTTCCCAGGGGAGTGCGAGAGAAGCTTCATAGAGTTCATCGGGACTCAGGATATCCTCATCATAGGCAAATCCCACCATCAGACGGCTTGCGATACGGCTGTTCATGCAGAACCGGTAACCGACTTTGAGATCGCCTTCGAATTCTATGCCTCCGCCGATCTCGTGGATCTCTTCGGCTCCGATGCTCTGTGCCTCTGCGGCAACAAGGTCGTTCTGATTGGCAGCGCTGGCTGCAAAGTATTTCATCGGTTAGCCGTCCTTAGAATGTCTTCGAGTTCCTGATACTCGAACTGATACTGTGTACCGCAATTGAAGCAGTGAAGGTGAAGAGGGAACGGACCCTCCTGCATGATGTCCTCTTTCTCTTTATCCGGGAGAGAAGAGAGGTACTGGCTGAAAGCTGTACGGTCACAGGGACAGCTGAAGCCGACGGGGAGTTTCTCGAGGAATCGGGGATTGAGGTCACTCAGATATTCTTCTATGTATTCGCTTCCGCTCTTTCCCTCAGCGAGGTACGCCCCAAGGGACGGGAGTGTATCGGTCGCAGCCACGACCTTCTCCATATCCTCATGGGTGGCGTTGGGAAGGCGTTGGAGGAACAGTGCTCCTGCCCCCATTACTCTTCCTTCCTTGTCGAACTGGATGCTGATGCTGACCATCGTAGGAGTCTGTTCACTGGTGACAAAGTAATTCGCCAGATCCTTTGCGATAGAGCCGTACTCGATCATGATCTGTGAATGGAAGGGCTGTTTCTTTCCTTCCAGCAGTTTCGTGACGGTGAGAAAGCCCGGTCCGAAGAAGTCAGAGAGATCGAAACTCTCCAGTGGAGAGGTGATCTCGATCGGGTTTTCCTGCAGGTAGCCGCGGATCCCGCCGGAGGCCCAGGCCTCGACGCTGAGGCCCTTGATCGGTCCTCCGCACTCAATGGTGAGCTGTACCCGGTCGTTACCCTTGACCGTGCTCGCAAGGACTGCCCCCGCGAGGTAGGCCTGACCGAGCGTGTAGGTCTCGAGAATCCCGAGGTCGTGGTTGACCCTCATCTGATTTACCATCTCGGTTCCGTTGATGACAGCCCCTCGGATGGTCTCGTTCTCTAAAAGGAAGACATCCCGCACATCGGGTGAGAGTGTGGCAAGATGTTCCTGTACTATGGTATCTGTTATTGGTTTGCGGTTCATGAGGGCTACAGATTACTGACTCGTAAGACTTTGTGCAAGGAGTTGACCTGACAGGAACCTATTCTCTTCAGAAAAACTTTGTCAGAGAAAGCTGCAGACTCCTCTTCAGCAGTGTTTCATGCACGCTCATCGTCAAGGAGGAAGTCGATGATGTTACGCTGGCGGATGCCGTTCCGGTTGATCCTGAGGAGAGTATCGGTGGAAAGGACGACTTTCTCGTAGTTGTCAGGGATCTGTTCGAGCGGACTGAATTCCCGCTCGATATTGCCTTCGTGCAGAATATACGCAACCTGAACATACAGTCTTTCATCTTCCCGGACAGCAACAAAATCTACTTCGGCATGAGGAAGTTTCCCGATTCTCACTGACCAGCCTCTTCTCAGAAGTTCAAGGAAGACTACGTTCTCGAGCAAGCCTGCGATATCCTGCTCCCTGTATCCCAGAGCTGCATGGCGCAGGCCGAGGTCTGCGAGAAAGAGTTTCTCCTGAGTCTCAAGGAGCTTTTTCCCTTTGATATCGTAGCGGGGTACTGCATGAATGAAACAAGAATTGGAAAGCGCCTTGATGTAGGTATACACGGTCTCTGTGCTTAATTTCCTTCTCTGTGATTTCAGAAAGTCAGCAATGTTCTTTGCCGAGAACGTGGAGCCGATGTTATCCATCAGATAGTGAATAATCCTTTCAAGCAGGTCGATATCGCGAATACTATGTCGTTTTACCACATCCTTCAGGATGATTGAGCTGTACATATCGGAAAGATACCTGAGAAGCGAAGATTCTTCCCAGTTCATCTCATGGATTCCCGGGAGACCGCCGAACCTGAGATAGTTTGCGAAATGGTCCGTGGTGGAGAGTCCCTGCTCTCCCGCATTCGTCTCGGCGAACAGGAGGTATTCCGAAAAGGAGAGGGGATACACGATAATCTCGACATACCGGCCCGAGAGGAGGCTGGAAAGTTCGCCGGATAGCAGTTTTGAGTTGGAGCCTGTAATGTACACGTCACAATCGAAATCGACTCTGACTGAGGTGATGACTTTCTCCCAGGATTCGACTTCCTGAATCTCGTCGATACAGAGGTAGAGTTTCCCTGCTTCTGATTCGGCTTTTTCCGAGATAGTCTGATATAGCTTCCGGTAGTCTTTCAGATGTTCATATTGAAGTGACTCAAAATTGATGGTGAAAATCCGTTCTTCAGGGATTCCCCGACTCAGCAGTTCTTCATGGAGAAACCCCAGAAGGACACTTTTCCCGCTCCGTCTCATCCCGGTGATGGCCTTGATGACCGGCTTGTCGATGAACGCACGAATCTGTTCCATGTAGATTTCTCGTTGAATCATGCTCGCACTCCTGTTTCCATTATAGTAGCGTAAATGGGATGTGTTATCAATATATTTCTTTTATATGAGTTTAGATTTGTCATTAATAGAATAATTCTTTTATAAAAGAATTTATATGATGAGGCGCATGTAGAGTGTGATATGCTGTGGAAAAAGATGACACGTTCTGTTCCTTCTGACTGTGTTCAGGTCTGGACAGAAGAAACAGCGGCATCAGGTTCCCCTTCTGATGCCGTATATACGTGAGTCCCGCTCTCTGCTTACCGGCTCGTGAGACTATCTGCCAGTGTCCTGAACTCCCCTCCGTCGATCACTTCCTTCTCAAGGAGAATCCGTGTGATGTTCTCGATGGTATCCCTGTTCTTCTTCAGGTTGTCGAGGACGATCCCGTAGCGTTCTGCGATGATACGTGCTGTCTCACTGTCAATATACTCCTGTGCTTTCTCTGAATATTCTCTGGCTCCCCCGAGTCCCTGCTTTGTCGTACTCGGCAGCGTGATGTTCCGGTACTTCTCACTCATGCCGAACTCGCTGATCATCTGGCGGACAAGGTCACTGGCCCGTGCTATATCATTGCCGGCACCGGTGGAGACTTCACCGAAGATGAGCTCTTCAGCCGCCCGACCTCCGAGGAGGGTGTCGATCGTACCCAGGAGCTCACTCTCGCTCATCAGGAACTTGTCCTCGGTCGGGTACTGAAGAGTATACCCAAGGGCGCCGTAGCCACGGGGAATGATCGATATCTTGCTGACCGGGGAGGCACTCTCTGTGAGGTATGCACTCACTGCATGCCCCACTTCGTGGTAGGCGATCTTCTCTCGCTCACTTTCACTGAGAATCCTTGACTTCCGTTGAAGACCGGCAACCGATTTCTCTATTGCTTCTTCGAAATCCTGCTGACTCACCACCTCCCGTTCCCCTCTCACTGCCATGAGAGCTGCCTCGTTTGCGATATTTGCAAGATCTGCTCCGCTGAGCCCTGCTGCCGCCTGGGCGATCTTCTTCAGGTCAACACTCGTATCAAGGGAGATCTCCTTGGTATGGAGTTTCAAAATCTCAAAACGTCCTGTCAGATCGGGTTTGTCCACGAGGACCTGACGATCGAATCGTCCCGGTCGCAGGAGAGCCTGATCAAGGATTTCGGGACGGTTCGTGGCTGCGATGATGATGACACCGCTTCGCGCATCAAAGCCGTCCATCTCAACGAGCAGCTGATTGAGGGTCTGTTCCCTCTCATCATTTCCCCCGAATCCGCCCTGACTGCGGCTCCTTCCGATCGCATCGATCTCATCGATGAATATAATACAGGGAGAGTTCTCCCGTGCCTGACGGAACAGGTCCCTCACCCGTGCCGCTCCCACACCGACGAACATCTCGACGAAGTCGGCACCGCTCATCTTGAAGAACGGAACTCCCGCTTCGCCGGCGACAGCCTTTGCAAGGAGGGTCTTACCGGTACCCGGGGGTCCGACAAGGAGGACGCCCTTGGGGATCTTCCCTCCTACTTTCTCATACCGCTCGGGTTTCCTGAGGAAGTCAACCACCTCTTCAAGTTCCCACTTGCTCTCATCAACTCCCTGTACATCACTGAAACGAATTCCTGTGTCACCTTCGGCAACGATCTTCGCCTTGTTCTGGTTGAACGAGAGAACGCCTCCACCCCCTGAACCTCCCTGCATCTTCTTCAGTGCAAAGCGCCAGATGAAGAAGAAGAGGATGAAGGGGAAGAAGGTAGAGAGCATCGTTGAAAGGAGGCTCGGTTTTTCGGGTGGAGTCGCATAATATTCTACTCCATTGGTATCAAGGAGGGGTATGAGGCCCGGGTCGTCCACCGAATAGGTGGAGTAGCTGGTTTCTGCTGATATCTGGCCCTGTGCAGTCCCGGCAGCAGTGACGGTATACCCGGTGAGGAGATCCTCGGAGATCCTCACTCGTGCGATCTCGCCGCTGAGGATCCGCTCCTTGAATTCATCGTAGTCGATCATCATCGTGGATGAACCTGTGTAGAGGAATGAGTTCATAAGCGTGATGGCGAGTATGATGACGAGGAAGTACCAGAAGGAGAAGCGGAAGTTCTTCGGTACCTTGAAGAAGGTCCCGTTCTCACTGTGGATTCCCGGGGTCTCCTTCCGTTGTTTCTTCTTCTGTTCCTGAGCTGCCATCGCCTCGGCGTTTCTATCGGACTGTTCTGTGTGCATCATTCTGTCTCCCTATGTAGTTAGGATACTAATCAATATACGCATGGATAGAGGAAGCGACAAATCGATTCAAACCGGTTATAGTGAAGATATGGTAAAGAATCACAGTGCGCTCATTCTGGGCGGGTCAGACAGGATAGGACGTGCAGTGGCAGAACACCTGCACCGGCAGGGGTACCGGATGGCACTCCACTATTACCGGGACAGAGAAGGGGTGAGTGAGACCTCGCGTCTGTGCGGGAATGCCCCGGTGTTTCAGGGTGATCTTCGGCGCGAGGAAGATATAGACCGGATCTATCGGGAGGTGTTTACCAGCTTTTCTCATGTGGATGTGGTGGTGAACTGTGCCAGTGTCTTTCGGACAGTGGACTTCAGCGGGAGCGACAGCAGTCAGTGGGAGGACGCGTATGCCCTTCATGTGCGTGCAGCCTTCCTCCTGACCAGGCGGCTGCACGCCATGATTGCAGGAGGGGTTCAGAGAGCCCTTATCATCCACTTCGGTGATGCGACTGCCTCGCACCAGGTCCTGCAGCGTCCTCTGTATGCTCTCTCCAAGAGTGCTCTGATGCAGCAGGTAGCTCCGCTTGCCCTGCTCAGCGCCCCCGAAGTGCGCGTCAATGCCATAGCTCCCGGTCTGGTCCTGCCCAACAGCGAGGCAGAACGTCTCTACTTTGAAAGAAGAAAGCAGGAAATCCCTCTCAGAGAGCTGGCTACTCTGGAAGATATCCTCGCAACCTGTGATTTTCTGATCTCCAACCGTTCTCTCACCGGTCAGGTGATCCATGTGGATGGCGGAGAGAGTCTCCTGTAGCAGCCAGCGCCTGATACCTCCCGGTGGAATCGCCCTGTCTGACGCCGATAGCCGATTCCTGCCGAAGGTTTGAGGGGTATTCTGATGTGACACCTGCGGTTCCTGATGGTGAAGGTTTGGTGAAGAATGGGAGCTTTCCCTTTCCTTTTGACCCGTATTGTCTTATCTATAATAGTGAAGACAACAGAGCGTATGATGAGGAAAAACTATATGAAACGAACAATCCTGACCGTATCGGCAGTACTGCTGCTGACACTCCTTCCCCTGTTTGCAGTTCCCCTTGAGGAGCTCCTTGGGGATGCGAAGGAGAACTCCGCGATGCTGCAGATGTACCAGCTGAGCAAAGAGAGTACGGAACTCTCCCTCACGGATATCGAGAAGAAGACAAGTGTGAGCGTCAACCCGTCACTTACCTATACAGACATGAGCCTATCAGGGGTGACAGAGACTGTGCTGACCGGTACGGCCGACATCACGATCGCTCTTCCCACCGAAGAGAGTACCACCGTGATGATCACCCCGGGGCAGATCATCTACTCGCTCGATTCCTCAGCGTTCCTGGCAACTCCTTCACTCTCTGTAGCCCATTCCTTTTCGACCCTGGATAACGGAGATACCCTGCAGGACCTTCGGGATGCCAGGAGTATCCTGCAGAACGAGACCCTCTACCGCACCAATGTCAGCAACTTCACCATCTCGGTCTATACCAGTATCAGTGAGATTCTCACCCATGAGAAGAACATCGCTTCACTGAGTCAGGATAGTACAGATCTTGAGACAACGATGTCCAATACCCTGGCTCTTGGCGCTACGGAAAGGATAGTGCCCTCTATAAGGGGTACGAACTTCAGCTGAGCTCCCTGAAGCGCGCCCTGGCGTCAAGTGAGAAGCAGCTTGCTCTTGCGCAGGTCCAGTACAGACAGCTTACCGGGACAGACTATCGGGCTGTGGATGAGATCCCGTTCCCCTCTCTCTCCTTCTCTCCCCTCGCCGGCGGAAACAGTGATCTCGTCCTTTCAGAACTCGATGTCGAGATAGCACGGGAGCAGGTGGCGCTTCTTGAACGCCAGAGTGTGGCCTCCGGTGCCGGCTGGTCTGTGCCCTCCTTCGCTCTCAACGGAAGTGCGTCAACCAGGTACGTGAACACGGGTACCGCGAGTGCCGACTACAGTCTCTCGGCAGGGGGCAGTTACACGGGAGGAGGCTTTTCCACAAACGCGTCCGTCGGTCTCGATATCTCCTCGGGAGGGACCTTCACCCCCACGGTTACGATAGGCGGTTCCTGGTCCTCACTCGACAGCGAGGCGCGAAGCATACAGGAGAGGCTCTATGCGAATGAACTCGCAACAGCACAGCTCACCTATGCACAGGATATGCTTGCCTACCAGATAGATGCTCAGAACCTTTCCAATGCCATCCTCACCTGGCAGAGTGAGACAGAGGAATTCGCACTCACCCTCGAGTACCATGAAAGTCAGCTGGCCAGTGTTCAGGAGGGATTCTCGCTGGGTCTCAACACAGAACAGGAAGTGGTTGAGGCTGAACATGTCCTCGCCCTGGATGCCTACCAACAGAAGATCCTTGCCCTGGAAGGTCTTATCCTCAGTGAACAGATCGCTCAGATGCAGTATTAATTGATAAGGAATATACTATGGAACAGAACAGTACACCCAAAGAGATGAGCACGGAAGAGAGAGTGAAACTTTCTCTTCAGAAACGAAAACAGCGCATGAGAAGACGTAAGATCATCAACTGGTCGATCCTTGCCGTGATCCTGGCTGCATTGGCAGTCACCTTCTTTCTGTATCAGAAAAATGGTACCTGGTGGTGGGCGGGAACTCAGGAGACAGAGACTGCAGATGTGACCGTAACGGAGAGCACTGTCCGTGAGATAGTAGTATCTCAGACGATAGATATCAGCGGCTCTGTAGAACCGTACCAGATACAGCAGGTTGTCTTCCGTTCAACAGGAGCGGTCACCAGTGTCAACGTCGAAGAGGGAGACCGGGTGAATGAGGGGGATCTTCTTGCTACCATAGACGATACCTCACAGCGGTATGAGATCGCGAACATCGAGAATCTGATAGCCGGTGCACGTCTCGAAGGCGCGGCCAGTCAACTGAAACTCTACGAGATGCAGCTTGAACTCAGGAAGAACAATCTTGAGTACACCAGAGCTTATGCGAACTTCGACGGCGTGGTCGCTTCGGTTGCCGTAGACGAAGGTGATTATGCGGAAGCCGGTACAGTGGTAATCATCCTGGTCGACACCAGCCGTCTCAAAGCGACTGTGGAGATCGATGAGATTGATATGCAGAGTGTTACCGACGGTATGGAAGCTACTTTGAACTTTGATGCTGTCCCGAATGAGGATGTCCTTGCATATCTAGACTACATACCTATGCTCGGCAGAACCACCAGCCAGGGGATTGGTGTGATGGACGTGGAGCTCGTCATCGATGACCCCCCGGCAGGTATAGCTCCTGGATACACCTTCGCAGGTACGATCAGCAGCGGCTCGGAGAGAACCTCTCTGGTGATCCCGACCATCGCCGTAAGCGAGAACCGCACTGGAGACTCTGTGGTCCGTAAGAAGGGTTCTGACGGTGAGATAACGGCAGTCGTAGTGAAGGTGAAGTACCTCGGTGAAGGAATGAGTGAAGTCGTCGGTGGAGACCTGAAGGCAGGAGACGTGATTCTTACGGGAACCAGTGAAGGTTCTTCGTCTACCTCATTCCGTGTTCCCGGTACCGGCCCCGGAGGCGGTTCGGGAAGACCTCCACAGTAAAAGGGGAGGGCTATATGAAACCAGTGATAGAATTACAGGATGTAAGACGGTACTACACGATGGGTGAGATCATCGTCAAGGCTCTTGACGGGGTGACCCTTACCATCGACCGCGGGGACTTCGTGTCGATCACGGGACCCTCAGGTTCGGGCAAGTCGACGCTGATGAACCTCATCGGGTGTCTTGATACACCCACGGACGGCTATATCCATATCGACGGAGAGATGACTCTGGGTATGGATGAGAAGGATCTTGCCTATGTGCGGAATCAGAAGGTCGGCTTCGTGTTCCAGCAGTTCAATCTCCTTGCGAAGATGAGCGCGCTCGATAACGTGGCGACTCCTCTCCTGTACACCGGGGTCCCCTATCGGGAGAGACGGGAGATCGCAATGTCGGCTCTCAAGAAAGTGGGGCTGGCAGACAGGATGAAGCACCGTCCGAATGAGCTGTCAGGCGGGCAGAAACAGCGCGTTGCCATTGCGAGGTCTCTGGTCAACAACCCTTCGATCCTCCTTGCAGACGAGCCCACGGGAGCCCTCGACACTCATACGGGAGCTCAGATTCTCGAGCTTTTCGAGGAGTTGCACAGCGAAGGACGCACTGTCGTCCTTGTCACTCACGATACCGACATAGCACGCCACGCGAAACGGCAGATCCATGTGCGTGACGGCAGGATAGGAGAAGCAGGATGATCTGGGAAAACATTCACCTGGCCCTCAAGGCGATGGTGGCAAGCAAGATGAGGACCCTGCTCTCGCTGCTCGGGATCGTCATCGGAGTCGGTTCGGTCATAGCCATTCTTACCCTCGGTCAGAGTGCGACGAAGAGTATCACACAGACGATCGTGGAAGGGGGACTGGAGACGATCACGATATTCCCGGACCGCAGTGACCCGAAGGTAGCTGAATTCGATGAGGAGTTCACCGATGTCCTTACAAGGAACGTAGAGGACATTGAGACGGTACTTCCGGTCAACAGTTCCTCAGCCCTGATCCGGGTTGAGCAGGAGAGCACCAGTGCAACAGTATCAGGGGTGGTTTCTTCGTATGCGACGGTTCTCGACTACGAAGTGGCAGAGGGGGAGTTCTTTGCTCTGGCTGACAACCTCTCTTCGCGTCAGGTCGCTGTTCTCGGCAGCGATGTGGCCTCTGAACTCTTTCCGAACCAGAGTGCGGTAGGACGGTATATTTCAATCTTCAGAAATCAGGCGAAGAGTTATCTGGTCGTTGCCGTGATGGAAGAGAAGGATGCAAACTTCAACCTGCAGTACAACGGCAGTGTCTACATTCCGTACAATACCTACACGGACCGGTTCGTAAAACCCACCTACGTCGGCTCGTATGTGATCAGGGTCGCAGACGGAGCAGATGCCCTGGAAGTATCGGACAATGTGAGTGCCTACCTTGATTCGACGGTGGGAACAGATGCGTACAGGATCTTCTCTCCCGCTTCACTGGCCGAGATGGCGAGTTCCATCACCGGGACCCTCTCCTCCTTCCTGGCGGCTATTGCCGCGATATCACTGCTGGTCGGGGGTATCGGCATCATGAACATCATGCTGGTCTCGGTGGCCGAGCGTACCAAGGAGATCGGGGTTCGCAAGGCTCTCGGAGCATCTCCGAGGGTGATCATGGGGCAGTTCATCACCGAAGCAATGGTGCTCACCCTGACCGGGGGACTGCTCGGGATCGTGCTCGGGGTATCCATCAGTTACATTGTTGCCCGTGCTGTCGAATGGCAGCTGTTCATCTCCTATACCTCATTCCTGCTTGCCGCCGGATTTTCTACACTTGTTGGAGTCTTCTTTGGGTGGTATCCTGCCTATAAGGCATCGAAGCTCGATCCGATAGAGGCGCTGAACTATGAATAGACGAGGAATGAGGAACTACCTGGAGGGAAAGGATGATATCGTAACGATTATCAGCCTCTCTCTGCTGTTCCTCCTCCTCGCGACCTTCGTTATCTTTCTTGCCCAGCTGTTCATAGACCGTGAGACGAATCTGATGCAGTATGAGGCGGAGCGGAGCTTCTCGAGTTCCACGCTCATGCTGCTTCAGGAAGAACACTCAGGCGCACTCGAGGCGATGGATGATGCCGGCGTCATGGGTATAGGTGTCTATTCCAACAATGGACGACTTCGTCTCGGACTCGGTTCGGTACCCAACACCATCGACGGCAAGAAGCTGACGAATCTCTGGCGTCCTGATGAGCAGCAGTACATTACCGGTACTGCGACGTACAACCAGGAGACGGGAATGATCGAGTATCTCAGGTACTCCCGGTTTTCCATCGAGATGGAGACGGGGACCCTGATGCTTGACGAGCAGGGCTATCTTCCCTCTCCTCTCACCTTTCCGGATGTCGTGTATATCCTGTTCGACGGCAGAGCCTACCACCAGAGGGTGACCGTCGTGCGTACGATGGGGGCCGTCGCGGTCGGTGTGCTGTTTCTGTTTCATCTGATGCTGTTCCGGATCTTTCATAACAACAGGAAGTATCGTGACCGTCTTGCACGTCAGGAACAGCTTGTCAGCCTCGGCGAGGCTGCACGGACCCTCGCACATGAGATCAAGAATCCGCTCAGTGCCATAGCTATCCAGATCGCGATTCTCAAGAAGACTCTGCCGAAGGATGCCACTGAAGGGCTCACCGTGATTGATCAGGAGTCGAGACGTCTCAAGGTCCTCACCGACAGGATCAATGATTTCCTGAGGAACCCTGTGGGAACCCCTGAGCCGATCGAGATCAGATCCCTGATACGATCCCTGACCGAGCGTTTTGAGACTCCCATTACGATCACTAGCAATTCGATGAAGAAGGCATATGTGTCGATCGATCCCTCCCGTGCCCGCTCCATCTTCGAGAATGTCCTGAAGAACGCGGTCGAGAGTACCGACGAAAGGGACCCGGAGGTCACTGTAGAGATTACCCGCTCGAAAAAACGGTTTCTCTATATCTATATCCGGGACCGTGGTGATGGAATCGATCCGAAACACCTTGATAAGATCTACGATCCGTTCTTTACTACCAAGGTGAAGGGTTCGGGAATCGGTCTTTCGATCAGCAGACAGTTCGTCCGTGCCCGCGGTGGCGATATCACATTGTATGGCAGAGAGGGCGGCGGTACCGTAGTGGGGATTCTCCTGCCTCTGGCTCACCAGTAGGAGAGATGAATGCGTGTCCTTGTTGTGGATGATGAACTGAATATCAGGAACCTCGTGTGTAAGTATCTTGAGCTCGAGAAGTTCGAGACCGATGCAGCCGAGAACGGTCTTTCCGCTCAGAGGTTTCTGGCTGCTCAGACCTATGATGCACTCCTCCTTGATCTGAAGATGCCTGGCATGGGCGGTCTTGAGCTCCTCAAATGGGTTCGTCAGAACGGGTTCAGGATGCCGGTGATCATGATAAGTGCCCATGGTGAGATTGAGGATGCGGTCACAGCGCTCAAGGAAGGTGCTCAGGATTATCTGACCAAACCCTTTGATGTCGATGAACTGCTTATCAGACTGCATGCTCTCATCGAAAGTGCACGGCTGAAGACTGCGGTTCAGATGAATCAGGAGAACGTGGAGGATGAGAACCTGTTCGGGACTTCCCCTGCCATCCAGTCGATCAAGTCTGTCATACATAAGATATCCCATTCGACCTCGACCGTCCTTATCACAGGAGAGAGCGGTACGGGAAAGGAGGTCGTTGCCCGAGAGATCCACCGGTACAGCTCATCCGCCCAGGCTCCGTTCGTTGCCGTGAATATCGGAGGAGTTCCCGAGAATCTCCTTGAAAGTGAACTGTTCGGGTATGAGCGGGGAGCCTTCACCGGAGCTAACGGCAGGAAGAACGGTATGTTTGAACTCGCCAACGGGGGGACGCTGTTCCTTGATGAGATCGGTGACATGCCCATGTCTCTCCAGGTGAAAATCCTTCGTGTCCTTCAGGAACGATCCATGACTCGTCTCGGTGGCACTCAGGCGATCCCTATTGATGCCCGTATCATTGCCGCCACGAATAAAAACCTTGAAGAGCTTGTGGTTCGGGAGGAATTCCGGGAAGACCTCTTCTACCGGCTCAATGTCGTCAGGATCGTCATCCCTCCTCTGAGGGAAAGACGTGAGGATATCCCCCTCCTTGTGGCACAGATCATCAACCGTATGAACAGGAAGATGGCATTGAACATAGAGGGGCTTTCACCCGAAGCTCTTGAACTGCTCAAACGTCATCCCTTCTACGGGAACGTACGGGAGCTCGAGAATATCCTGGAGCGGGCGATGATCTTCTGCTCATCGGATCTTATCTGCGAAGAGGACATTTCGCTTCCGCCTCAGATGAACACTCCGAGGGATTCAGGCTCCGGTTCTCATGCCTACAAGGAAACCAACGAGGTGAAATCACTCAAAGAACTTGAAGAAGATGCTATTATCCGATCACTTCACCGCTGGGAAGGGAACAGAACCAAGGCAGCGAAGGAGCTCGGCATCTCACGCAGGACATTGCTGAACAAGATTCAGGAATTCGGTCTCGACCTATAGGAAATTATACATGAATTCTACAGAATCTCCCCTCTGGGACCTTTCTCCCATCTACGGATCTCTGACCAGTGATGAGTACCGCAAGGACCTTGAGTCCATCGATATGCTCTACCATCTGCTGAAAAAGGAGCTTGAGGGCTTCAGTGTCACCGAAGAGCGCATACTACGCCTTCTCGAGGCTTATGGAATCCTTTCGGATACTCACGAGACACTCGATGCGTATGTGCATGCATGTCTCAGTGTGGACACCACCGGGGCTGAGGCTGTCCAGGGCATCCACGATGTCGCCCGCAAGGGACTGCTGGTCAGAAAGGGGAGGACTGAGCTGATTCTCGCTATCGCCCCTCACTCGAAGGAGATCGATTCTCTGCTGTCACAGAGCGAGGTTCTGGAGCCGTTCACCTATGCGATCCGGCAGCTCCTCCTGGAGGCCTCTCATCTGATGGCTCCGCAGGAGGAGGCTCTCGCGTATGCAATGCAGACTACCGGTGCCGATGCCTTCTCCCGTCTGCAGGAGGTGCTTACCAGCACATCAAGTATCCAGTGGGATGAGAGCGGAGAGATGAAGACGCTTACCGAACTGAGGTCTCTCGCCTTTCACCCCGAGCGGGCGGTACGGCAGAAAGCATACCACAAGGAGCTTGAACTCCTCACATCTCAGGAGCTTCCGCTGAGTTTCGCGCTGAACGGCGTGAAGGGAACCGCCCTCACTCTCTACAAGAAGAGAAAGTACCCGGATGCACTTTCCTGTGCTCTTGATGCTTCAAGGATCACCTCAGATACTCTGAATTCGCTGATCACTTCGATTGAACAGCGAATGGGTGTATTCAACCGCTATTTCAAGGCAAAGGCTCATGTGCTCTCTCTTCCTGTTCTTTCGTTCTACGACTTGTTCGCACCGGTAGGATCGAATGAGAAGATCTATAGCTTCAGCGAGGCAAGAGAGCTTATCACCTCCACGCTGGGTTCGTTCCACGCGCCTATGGGGGAAGCTGCTGAACACGCTTTCAAGAACGGATGGATCGATGCATCGATCAGGCATAAAAAGGTGGGTGGCGCCTTCTGTACGTTCTTCCCGCTGAGAGGTGAGTCCCGTATCCTCTGCAATTTTGACGGCAGTTTTGATGCGCTTTCCACTGTCGCTCATGAACTGGGGCATGCCTACCACGATCTGCAGATCCGGGATCTGCCGTCAATACACCGGTCCTATCCCATGACCCTGGCAGAGACCGCATCGATCTTCAGTCAGTTCATCATTTTCGACGGAACACTCAGGACGACCGAGGGAGAACAGCGGCTCAGTCTTCTGGATTCCTTCCTTCAGGATGCATCTCAGGTGTGCGTGGATATCCTGAGCCGCTTCTACTTCGAGCAGGCACTCTTTGATGTCGTGGCAACCGGAGAGGCTGGTGCGGATGATCTGAATGAGATGATGGAGAGTGCTCAGAAGCGGGCATACGGTGACGGGTTGAACCCGAAGGAGCTGCACCGCTATATGTGGGCGGTCAAGGGCCATTACTACAGTGCAGACCTTCCCTTCTACAACTATCCCTACGCTTTCGGGCAGCTGTTCGCTCTGGGGTTGTATCGGGAGTATGAAAAGGATCGGGAAGGATTCCCTCACCGGTTTGACGAGCTGCTCGCCTACAGCGGGCAGGCGGATGCTGCCCGCGTGACAGACACCGTGGGATGTGATATCAGGACACAGGATTTCTGGCTGGAGAGCCTTGATGTGATAGAACGGTACGTCGATGAGTTTGCCGCACTTTCCGGGTATGGTGCATCATGAGGGTTGTTATTGAAAAGATAGTCTCTCAGGGGGATGGGCTTGCCCGAGTGGGAAAAGATATACTCTTTGTTCCGGGAGTGCTTCCGGGTGAAGAGGTGGAAGTCAAGGAAGTCTCAAGAAAGAAGAACGTGGTGAACTGTGAGCTTACTCACATCATCACTCCCTCAGAGAAACGCACTGAGCCTGTCTGCCCGCACTACGGAGTCTGCGGGGGATGCAACCTGCAGATCACAACAGCCGAAGAGGGAGTGAAGATCAAGGAAGAGATCGTCCTTGAGAACCTGAAGAGAATCGGAAAGGTCGATCTTTCCACTGTTCTCATCGACCCTCCGCTCCTTTCTCCTCCTGTTGGCTATCGCCAGCGGGTACGTTTTCAGGTTGATACAAACAAGAAGCGGATCGGATTTTATGCAAAGAAGAGTCATGATGTTGTGGATATCTCCTTCTGTCCCCTTCTTGTTCCTGCCTTGAATGTTCTGCTCGGTGAAAGACGGGATGAGGTGTTCAAAGCAGCTTCAAAGCGGAAGGGAAGGGACGCGGTAGTCACGCTCCCGGCTCTTGCCGGAAGTGATGGTCAGGTGAGTCTCGATGACACTCCTGTAACGATCTGTATTGGAAAGAAAGAGCTGAAGGCGAGTGCTGATGTCTTTTTCCAGAACAATATGATGATACTTGAACAGATGATTCCTCTGATTCAGAGTTTCGCACAGGGAACGCGTATGGTTGATCTGTTCAGCGGGGTGGGAACTTTTGCCGCTTTCCTTGAAAGCGGGGCGAGTGAAACCGTCGCTGTTGAAAAACATCCCGCCTGTCTCATCTTCGCACGTGAAAATCTTCAGCATACAACATTCTTTACCGATGAGATTGAATCATGGGGAAAGCAAAACAGAAAGGAGAAGGTCGACACCGTAGTCGTCGACCCGCCGCGCAGCGGCCTCTCTCCTTTTGCCCACCAGGCGATTACTGCAATGAAGCCGGAGGTGATTGTCTACGTCTCCTGTGACTCTGCGACCTTTTCACGTGATATTCACATGCTTGCAGGCCAAGGATATAAGCTTGAACGGCTCACCTTCGCTGATATGTATCCCCAAAGCTCTCACACGGAGACTGTTGCTCTTGTGAGGAGAATCTCCTGAGAGCCTCATTGTGATCTTCCGTCCAGATCACATCGTTTCCGCTGTTGCATTCGGATATGAAATCCCTGAGCGCCTTACTGGTGAAGTGATGGACAGGACCGGTGATGGCAAGACGCATCCGGTAGGTGGAGAACTTCTGAAGCACCTCCCCTGCGAAGCCGGTTCTCAGGTCAAAGAACGCCTCATCGATATTCTCCTGAGATAGTATGATGTGGTCACTTTTCCCATGGTAACGGGCAGTGGCCATGAGGTCGAGAGCATCAGACAGTTCATCAATTCTGTCATCCCTTTCAGCATAGGCGTAGACGGTCCCGTTATGATCAATGAACCTCATACGGCTTCCTGTTCCGTATAGGCTCTGAGGGAGTTCAGGATCACAGAGATCTCGGTAATGCCACCCCACAGCGTCACTCGGACGGTATACGAAGGTTCAAGCACCTGAGCATGCATCGTACAGGTCTCTGAGTCCTGCGGTTTCGAATTCATGAGTGCTGTGATACCGTTCATGATCTGAACAGCCCGTTCTCTCCCTCCCGCTTCGATATCGATCACAGCAGAAACACGGGCTGTGACGTTTCCCGTCGGAACGGTCTGATTCTCTTCCTGCCCTGTCGTTCCCTCAGTGAAACGACTCAGGTCGTGACCTGACACTCTCCAGCTCTTCCCGAGCTTCACCGCATTGATTTTTCCCTCTCTGATGTATCGCTGAATGGTTTTGGGATGGATGTTCAGCATCTGTGCAATCTGTTCTACTGAATAATATATCTCTTTCATTACTTATTATTCCTTATTAGTTGTATTAAAGTAATAATAAGAAATAATAAGAAGTTTTGTCAAGTAGTGCATGTCATGATATCAGCTGGATCTTTTGTATGCTACGATACGAAAGGGAGCTCTTGATGATATCGGAAGAAGAAAAGAGTCAGGTAAGACGAAGAAAACAGAGAGGGAACGCGATCCTGTTCCATCCGGATAGTACCTCCCTATCCCCGCTGTTTGTTTCTCTGGAGTCACAGCATAAGCGCGCTGTCGTCCTATGGGCGCTGGAATGCGCTGAAGAAGCATGTTCACGGTATGAACAGATGAATCCTCATGAGGGTATTCCCCGGGAAGCGATCAGAAAGAGTAGATCGTGGGCGAGGGGAGAGATCAAACTCTCTGAAGCGAGAAAGGCAATTCTTGCATGCCATGCTCTGGCAAAACGTGAAGAACAGAAAGAAGGAATCGCCCTGCTTCATGCTATTGCCCAGGCCTGTTCCACCGTTCACGCGAGGCGTCATGCTCTTGCCTTCCCTCTCTACCGTCTCACAGCCTTGGTGCATCAGGAGGGGGAGGAGGTTCGATGGGACATGATCGAGACAGCGGTCGCACAGATGCAGGAGAGACTCGGCTTCTGGCGCTCCCATGCAGATGATGCTGAGCGTGTGTGGGCAGCTTTTCTTCCTGCACGGGAGCGGGGAGAGGGAGAACGATAGAGCCTCAGGATCTCTTGATACAATCAGGCCCCGTACATTCTCGGTGACGGAGATTTCACCACAAAGAATTCACAGGTCTCAGGGTGTTCATTACGTACCTTCATAGCAGTATCGTAGGGAATATTCACAATAGAGCCTCTTTCGTAGGTGTGAGGTCCCTGGTCTCCGAGTTCAAGCGTCAGCTGCCCGCGGACGACGATCATGTGGACCAGTGAATTGGCTTTGTGGTCGGGGACAGACTCTCCCTCGGGCAGTACCATGTGGTTGATCATGACCGAATCGACATCAATCAGTTTCTCTATGTGCTTTGCGTTATCCACAGCATAGATGTGGCGGGTTTCAATCATTGTCATCTCCTTGTTTTACAGGTAGTATGTAATCTATCAGGAACAGAATGATTATTATGTTGCAGATGCAACATGAAGAGGCGAGGTCGAGATGAAAGAGAACAATGAAGGACGCATTTCAGGTGTACGGGCAATTGCGATCATAGCAGTGCTCCTGTTTATTATGGCTCTCTCTCCGATATCCGATATCGTCTCCGCACTGGCGGGCATTATGAGTCCGGTTCTGCTCGGTCTGTTTCTTGCCGTCCTGATCAGCGTTCCTTTGAAGTTCTTTGAGCAGAAGGTGTTCACCAGGGGGTCAGTGTTCCTGAGACGGGTGGTATCTCTGACTGCGACGTTTCTTGTAACCCTCCTTATCTTCACTGTTCTACTGTTCATCATAATACCCCAGCTGTCTCAGGCGGCCAGAGAGGTCGTTGAGAGGTTGCCTGCGCTCCTGCAGGGACTGACGGATCAGGTCGAGACACTCAATGCCGGCCTTCCTGACTGGCTTGCGTGGATGAATCTCGATTTCCAGAGCATGGAAGCGGAGGTCCTTGCCTTCGTTCAGTCGACAGCGAAGACGCTGGTAAGCTCAAGTCTCTCGATCGTACAGTACACCCTCTCTTCGGTCGTCACTGTCCTGCTTTCAGTCGTCTTTGCACTGTATATCCTGGCAAAGAAAGAAATGATGATCGGACAGCTGAAGGACCTTCTCAGGGCATTCAGTTCCGATGAGGTGTACAGGAAACTGATACACGGGGGGACCGTTTCAACAGATACGATGCAGGCATTTATCGCGACCATGGCGGTTGAGGCGCTGATCCTCGGTGGACTGTTCCTCGTCACGATGCTGATTTTCTCGTTTCCCTATCCCTTCCTGGTGGCTTCCATCGTTGCCGTTTCCGCCTTTATTCCCATCGTCGGAGCCTTCCTCGCCGCTATCATCGGAGCTCTCCTGATGGTTGTCAGTAATCCGGTCCAGGCCCTCTACTTTCTGATCCTCTTTCTGGTGCTTCAGCAGCTCGAGGGGAACATCATCTACCCGAAGGTCGTCGGGGACTCGATCGGTCTGCCCGCGTTCTGGGTGCTCTTCGCGGTCATTGTGGGAGGAAACCTCTTCGGTATTCTCGGTATGTTCGTGGGTGTCCCCGCGGTTGCTGTTATCTATGCTCTGGTGCAGGAGAGCGTGAAGGCCCGCCTGGAGCGGAGGGAGTGAAGGCTCGTTCCGTGAATAAGCGTCCACCCAGAGGGAAAGCTCTGCTCAGGAGTCTCTCCGTGATAGCCTATCTCGCCATCATCAGTTTCTTTCTGATACGCAACAGCGACTCTCTTATGGAGGGGATTACCGGCTTCGCACACGAGCACCAGGTCCTTTCTGTCTGGATCTTCCTGTTTCTCTACCTCCTCAAATCAGTGTCGTTCGGACTTCCCTTCGCTCTCCTGTATGCAGCGGTCGCTGTGATCTATCCCTTCTGGACGGCGCTTGTGATCAACATCGCGGGGGTCTATATCAATCAGCAGATCCCGTACTTTCTTGGACGAAACAGGGGAAAGATATATGTCGAGCAGCTTCAGGAGCGCTTTCCGTTCACCTCTTCCCTTCTGCATCTGAAGGATACAAGCGAGTTCCTGTTCACCTTCGTCCTCAAGATCATAGGGAAGGTTCCCCATGAGCTCACGAATCTTGCCATCGGATCGATAGGTATCCGGTATCACACAGCTGCTGCGGCAACGATTCTCGCACTGCTGCCGGGCATGGTCTCCACCATGATCCTCGCACGCGAGTATACAGATCCTGATTCACCTGCGTTCATCATAGCCGCTTCGGTGTTCTTCATCATACCGGCACTCTCCTTCATCTATTTCCTTCTCTACCGGAGGCGTTCACACTCAGATGAGGACACAGGTTGAGGAGAGTCATCCCGCGGGGTTGTGACAGGCCGCTGCAGGTGTATATAATGAGTCGTGCATCACAGGGAGGATGAGATGATCGATGGATTTGTGAGAGTCGCGGTAGCGTCACCGAAAATTAGGGTCGCTGATGTCCAGCACAACAGTGATGCCGTCATTGCATTGATGGAGGAAGCGGTCGATAATGATGTTGCCCTCCTCGTCTTCCCCGAGCTTGTGCTTACCGGTTATACCTGTGCCGACCTGTTCTTCCAGAGACCACTGATAGAGGCCGCCGTGGACGGCCTCGAGAAGATCGCCAGAGCGAGTGCGGGCATCGACCTGACTGTCATCGTGGGTGCTCCGCTGCAGGTGAGGGGAAAGCTGTACAACTGCGCGGTGGTCATCGAGGACGGACATTTCATCGCTGCTGTCCCTAAAACACATCTTCCCAACTACAGCGAGTTTTACGAGAAGCGCTGGTTTACTCCCGCACCTGTCAACCTCCGGTATATCACGCTCGCAGGCGACCGGATTCCCTTCGGTACTTCGATTCTCCTTGAGTCTTCCGCCTGTCCTGACTTCCGCGTAGGTATTGAGATCTGTGAAGATATGTGGGCTGTCGACCCACCGGCGATCCAGCTCGTGAAACGGGGAGCCACGGTCATAGCAAATCTGTCTGCCAGCAATGATATCGTCACAAAGGATGAGTACCGAAGGATGCTTGTACAGAGTTCTTCGGGCCGCTATTCAGCTGCCTACCTGTATGCCAATGCAGGGATAGGTGAGTCCACGACTGATGTGGTGTTTCTCGGCCATTGTATGATAAGTGAGAGTGGTTCGATGCTCGCAGAGAGTGAGGTCCCCTTTGAGGGGATGATCTATGCGGAGGTCGATATCGAGCGCCTTCTCAGTGAGCGTCTCAGTCATACCAGTTTCGAGATCTCTGACGAGAGGGAGTACACAACGGTGATGATGCAAACTGCTCTGAAGGATGTGTATCTCTCCCGTGTGATAGCCCGCCATCCGTTCATTCCCCCTCAGGGAGGCTCCTCGCGTGAGCGGCTCGAGGCGATACTGCTGATGCAGTCGATGGGACTGGTGAAGCGCCTTGAGCACATACGGGCCGGGAAGATTGTTCTCGGTATTTCGGGAGGTCTCGACTCGACGCTCGCCCTTATCGTGGCCGTGAGAGCCTTTGATTACCTCTCACTGGCGAGGAAGGGTATCATCGCAGTGACGATGCCGTGTTTCGGGACATCAGAGAGAACGAGAAGGAACGCCTACGAACTGGCAGAGGCATACGGTATAACACTGAGGGAGATAGACATCACCCGTTCGGTCCGCCAGCACTTCAGTGATATCAGCCATGATGAGAATGATCAGAGTGTCACCTATGAGAATGCGCAGGCACGGGAGAGGACCCAGGTCCTCATGGACCTTGCCAACAGCGAGGGTGCTATCGTACTGGGAACGGGTGATCTGAGTGAGCTCGCGCTCGGATGGGCGACCTATAACGGGGACCATATGTCTATGTACGGTGTCAACGCTTCCATTCCCAAGACTCTGATCCGTTCTCTTGTCTCCTACAGTATAACGATCAGTGATCAGGCGACATTGAGAAAGACCCTGCAGGATGTGCTCGATACCCCTGTCTCTCCCGAACTGCTTCCACCGAAGGAAGGGGAGATCTCCCAGCGGACTGAAGACCTCGTCGGTCCCTACGAGCTGCACGACTTCTTCCTCTACTATATGCTGCGCTGGTCGTTCTCTCCTACGAAGATATTTCACCTTGCGAAGGTCGCCTTTTCCTCGGAATACCCTCCGTCGACCATCCTTTCATGGCTCCGGATCTTCTACCGGAGGTTCTTCTCCCAGCAGTTCAAACGTAGTGCTCTGCCTGACGGCGTAAAGGTAGGTTCAGTTGCGCTCAGCCCGAGAGGAGACCTGAGGATGCCCAGTGATGCATCAGCAGCTGTATGGATCGAGGAGGTGAATGACCTGGTTGCAACCTACGGAGAGGGGCGTTGAGACCAATCCGATCCTATCTTATTTGCATCAATTGAGAAAGTGAAATAAATGCTGTATCCTTTTCACTCCCACTGGTGTTATAATTATGTTATATCAAGGCGGAAGGATCAACGGGAGAGAGAGCATGAGAAAGCACAGCACGATTCTGATCATGATTGTCATGCTCCTTGCCCTTTCCACCTTGCCTGTCAGTGCACGCAGTGCATTCGACATCGCGCTTCGCAGTGCAACGCTGTACGATGTCGACACTTCAGTGGCTGAGGACGGGTTTTTTAATGGTATGAGCGAAGGAAAGAACTGGACTATCGGAGTAGGACTCGACATGAGACTCACTGTCTTTCATCTGTCGCTGTTCGCGTCGAGCAATCATGAGGAAGAGGATGTATTCGATCTCTATTCCTCTCTCGCGTTCGACATTCCGGTGGTCAACGATGTCATCTACCTGACAGCAGGTGCCGGTATCACGACGGGAGTGCTCTTCCCCGAAGAGGAGGGAGACCGTCTCCAGTACAATGGATGTCTGGATGCTGAAGAGGCCGGTTTTGTTGATGTGCTGCTGAATTCTCCGGTTCACTTCACGGCGGGTGTTGATATCGTATTCGGACATGCCACTCTCTCTCTTGCCTATATACGGCAGGGTATTGAGGGGATGAAGGAAATGTATGAGGGGTCCTGGACGGGAGACGGGAGAAATCTTGTTTCCGTAGGTCTGAATCTCTCAGTATTATAGAAGGAATCAAGGAACTAGTACGAAGGTATACCTTCGAAAGGAGTGAATTATGAAAAAACTAATACTTGCACTTGCTATTGTGGTCTTCCTCGTGCCTGCTATGCTGTCAGCGGGGCTTGTAAATCTCAGTGTCGGCGCTACAGCCCAGTACGGCCAGCCCTTCGATGTTCTCGACGATGAGATCACCTGGACTGAAGATATGGGGAATATCGAGAACTATACCTTCGGTGCAGAGATGAGGGCCCGTGTCCTCTTCGCAGAGGTCAATACGATGGCACTCTACGGCAGTGAAGAAGACGACCTCACGTTCAGCGGTGTGGTCACCGGCGGTCTTTCCCTTGACCTGCTCGGTCTCGTCCGTGTCGGTCTCGGTCTCGGTCCCCGTGTGACGGCGGTCTTCCCTGAAGGCGGAGATCCAATCTTCTATGCAGATGGTGAAGAGATTGTTGACGGCGACTTCGAAGAGGCACTGATGAACACTCCTCTCACCTGGAGAGCGACCGCAGATGTCAAGCTGGGCAAGATTCTTGTCGGCCTGAACTATACGATCAACTCCAACGGGTTCACCCTTGAGAGCAGTGACTACACGAAACTTCTTCCCGCTTCTTCAGCCTGGGAGAACGGACGCATCGGAGCATCGGTACTGTATACGATCTTCTAAATTCGGTTACAATGTATGATACTCCCGCCCTGTGCGGGAGTATCTCGCTTCTGAGTTGTCGGTGATACACGTGAAAAAAAGAGTTGTCAGCATCATAGTTGTGTTCCTCACTGTATTTACTGGAGTCTATGCGCTTCCGTTCACGGTGAATATCGGCACTATTCAGGAGTTCCAGAAGCCTGTCGGGTCAGATACGATCCGGGAGGCTGATGTGATCGACGTGAACAACTGGGCAAGCGGCGTCGAGATCCGAATCTCCAACACATATTTCTCGCTCGATGCATATGGAATCACCCGTCAGGGAGAGATTATCGACATAGTGAATGACGGAGAGGCTGTCTTTTCGGACGGGATTCACCAGTCACTATTCGGGATGGCGGCACTGAGTATCACGACGAAGGTCGCTGAGTTCACCACACTCTCCGTGGGGGCAGGACCTGCCTACGGACTCAATCTGTATGAGGACTGGAGGCCTGAGCTCTGGCTCTACGATGAGAGTAATGTCGTGTACAGTGACACTGCCACCGGCGACCTGTGGGATAACTTCTCGCTCTCCTACAGAGCCCGTCTTGATATATCCTTCAGCCGTTTCAGTGCCGGTATTTCCTACTCTGTGTCATCCTACGGCCCTCTTGACCCCTACAATCCTGACTGGAAAAACGGTAAGCTCGCACTCTCGTTCATCACTCGGGTTTTGTAGCATCTCCCCCCCCCTATCTAACCCGTGTCGATTGTGGTAGTATCACAGTATCTGATGAGGAGATGAGGTATGGTTAAGAGAACAGTAATCGGTTCATCGCTATCTGCAGTCATTCTTGCTGCACTTTTGTATTTCATCGTCTATTTTTTCGTGCCGACAATCGCAGATCCTTTTTTCGGCATTTCCTATCAGGGAAAGCGGGATGTTGATCAGCTGAAGACTTCGGTGACGGATATCCTCGAGAAAGCCCGGGTTCCCCAGGTCGAGATCGATCAGTACGTTGCCCAGTTCGACACTCAGGATTTCTACCAGCAGCTACACAACCGCTCCGTGCAGGGAGAAGAGGCTATCCTCGATTACCTTGACTCACTCAAGACGGGAGTGGATTTTTCATCATTTGAGAGTTCCGAGCTGAAGACAGTGCTTGCTGACGGCTTCGCCCAGACCAGCCGTTTCACCCAGAATCAGTTGCGTGCTCTTGAACGCATCCTGAAGGGTACTCTGGACTCGCTGTGATGAGGATTACCTTCCTCGGTACAGGCACCTCACATGGAGTCCCCAAGGTGGGATGCTCCTGTACGGTGTGTTCAAGTGATGATCCGAAGAACAAGCGGTATCGTTCAAGCATTCTCATAGAACACGAGGGATACCGCTATGTGGTCGATACGGGGCCTGAGTTCCGGCTTCAGATGATCAGAGCTGATGTCACCCACCTGGACGGGGTGTTGTATACCCACTGTCATGCAGACCATATCAACGGAATTGATGACCTGAGAGTGTTCTGCGCCGAAGGTCCGCTTGATGTTTATGGTTCTGAGGCTGTCATAGAGACTCTCAATACGCGGTTCGCCTATGCGGTGGGGAAGAACCCCTTCCGGGGAGGGCTGCCTCAGCTTCACGCACATGTGATCCCCCGGGAAGGCCTGAACCTTGCCGGAGTGCACTGTATACCGGTACCGATTATCCACGGGTGCAAAACCGTATTCGGATACCGTATCGGGCCGTTTGCCTACCTCACTGACTGCAAGACAATACCCGAGGAAAGTTTTTCCCTTCTGAAGGGACTCGACGTGGTCGTTCTCGATACCCTGCGCTACGAACATCACCCCACCCACATGAACGTGGAGGAAGCGGTTGCCGCTGCCCGGCGTATCGGTGCGAAGAAGACCTATCTTACCCATATCTCACACCGCCTCGAGCATCATGCCTTTGATGCCGATCTTCCTGAGGATATTCATCCGGCATATGATATGCTGACACTTGAATTCCCTCAGATCCAAGGAATGACCCCATGAAGCAGACCAGAAAGACTCTCTATGTACTCGATGCCTTCGCACTTATCTATCGCTCGTACTTCGCCTTCATCAAACGACCGCTGAAGGACGGGGAGGGACGGAACGTCTCTGCGCTGTTCGGTTTCTACTCCACCCTGATAAAGGTCCTCAGAGAGTACCCTGTCGACTACCTTGTTGTCGCCCTGGACAGCAGGACTCCCACCTTCCGCCATGAGATGTACGATATGTACAAGGCAAACCGGGAAGCTGCTCCGGAAGACCTTCATGAGCAGGTGCCGAGGATTCTTGAGATCCTCGATGCTGCGAACATTCCTCACATCGCAGTGGACGGCTGGGAGGCTGATGACATCATCGCTTCGGTCGCGAAACAGGCCTCAATGCATGATATCGATACGGTGATGGTCACCGGTGATAAGGATCTGCTGCAGCTTGTTGATGAGCACGTATCTGCACTGCGTCCGCCGCGGAACGGGTCGAGTTCGTACCGCAGGATAGGGCCTGAGGAGGTGCTCGAGGAGTTCGCTGTCCGTACCGATCAGATTGTCGATTACCTCTCCCTCATCGGAGATTCCTCCGATAATGTTCCGGGTGTCAAGGGAATCGGGCCGAAGGGTGCAGTGAAGCTTCTTGCCGAATGGGATTCCCTCGATGCGATATACGAGCATATCGATGAGCATGCTCCCTCTGTAACCAAAAAGCTTGCAGAATCAAGAGAGATGGCGTTCCTGTCTCGCGACCTGGTGGTTCTCAGGGATGATGTGCCCACCGCAATCGAGTTCGAGAGCGACCGGTTCACCACCGAAAGTATCGACTGGAGCGGGGCTATTCCATTCTTTGAGCAGGCTCAGGCAAGCAGCCTGATTGCGGCCGTCGGCAGGAGCATCGAAGAGAAGCCGGCAGCGGAAAGCGAGCTCAACGCTCCCGGTGAGTACCGGGCACTGACAAGTCTTGAGGAGTTCGCCGCTGTCTGTGATACGATCGAGAGCGGAACAGTGATGGCTCTTGATTTCGAGACGACTGATATTGATGAGATGAAGGCTGTTCCCGTGGGCTTCAGTTTCTCCTTCCAGGAGAGGATAGCCTACTACGTGCCGCTGGTTGCCTCTCAGAAGGTCGTGGTGGATGCCGAAGAGGCCCTGAGTCTCCTGGGCAGGTTCCTGAGCGATAAGAAGATCCGTCTGGTCGGGCAGAATATCAAGTATGATTACAAGGTGATGATGCGAAACGGCATAGATTCGATAGACCTGTTCTTCGATACGATGATTGCAGCCTGGGTTCTTGATTCCTCAGCGAACGTATACAATATGGACTTCCTTGCCCATACCTACCTTGACGGGTATACCACGATACACTATGACGAGGTCGTTCCCAAGGGAAGCCTCTTCAGCGACATTCCCCTTGAGAAGGCACTGCCGTATGCCGCCGAGGATGCGGATATCACACTGAGACTGTACCACGTGTTCTCTTCAATGCTCAAAAAGGAGGGGATAGAGACACTGTTTACCTCTCTTGAGATGCCCCTAATCCCTATTCTTGCGAAGATGGAGCTGGCCGGGGTCTACCTGGATAGAACGAAACTGGAATCCTTCGGGGATGAGATCACATCACGTCTGGCCGAGATCGAGGAGGAAGTCTACAGGGAAGTGGGGCATGCGTTCAACATGAACAGCACCAAACAGCTTCAGGAGGTACTGTTCGAGGAGCGCGGTCTTCCGCATGGCAAGAAGAACAAGACCGGATACTCTACCGCGATCGACGTGCTTGAACGCCTTGCTCTCCTTGATGTCGTGCCCCGGCGTATCGTGCAGAACCGCTCACTGGTCAAGCTGAAGAACACCTATATCGATGTGTTGCCCCAGATGATCAATCCAGATACCCTGCGGATCCATACGTCCTTCACTCAGACAGGCACTGCAACCGGACGTCTGTCGAGCAGGAATCCGAATCTGCAGAATATTCCGATCAAGAGTGATGACGGCAGACGGATTCGGGATGCCTTCATGGCGGAGGAAGGTTCTACCCTTCTTTCTGCCGACTATTCCCAGATCGAGCTGGTCGTCCTTGCCCATATGAGTGCTGATCCGACTCTCTGTGAAGCCTTTCGCGAGGGTCAGGATATCCACAAGAGGACAGCGGGCCTCATCTTCGATATCCACCCGGAGTTTGTGAGCACTGAAGAGCGGAGAATCGCCAAGATCATAAACTTCGGAGTCATCTACGGGATGTCGGCCTTCCGGCTCTCCAACGAACTCGGTATCACCCGTTCCAAGGCCGCGGAATTCATCGACAACTACTTCTCCCGTCTTTCCCGGGTAACCTCCTTTATGGAAAGCATTGTGGACGGAGCGAAAGAGCATGGACAGGTAACGACCCTTCTTGGCCGACGCCGGCTGATACCGGAGATACACTCCTCCAACGGTACGGTACGGCAGGGAGCCGAGCGTATAGCCGTTAATACGGTGATTCAGGGATCGGCTGCAGATATCATGAAGCAGGCTATGCTGAACATCTCCCATGCAATCGAACACGCAGGGCTTGCCAGTCGGCTGCTTCTGCAGGTTCACGATGAACTGATCTTCGAAGTTCCTCTGGAAGAGGTCGATCAGATGAAGCTGCTTGTACGGGATACTATGGAGCATGCGTACCCCCTCTCCATTCCTATGCGTGTCAGCATCGAGACGGGTCGTTCATGGGGGGAGATGCATTGAAGATTGTCGGTCTGACCGGTAGATACTGCGCAGGGAAGAGCTCAATCGCAAAACTGCTGGTCGAAAGAGGTATAGTAGAGATCGATGTAGATGCTCTCGGGCATAGCGCTTTGAACGAAAGTGCCGACGAGCTCAGGGCGGTGTTCTCGGATTCCATCATCGACGGAGAGGGTGAGGTCGACCGTAAGGCTCTCGGTGCCATCGTATTCAACAATGAGAAACAGCTCCGGCGATTGGAGGCTGTCGTGCATCCACGGATGGTGCGATCGGTACAGGATGCGATAGAACTGGAAAGAAAAAAGGGTGCTCCTGCGGTTGTGATCAATGCAGCGCTTCTTCACAGGATGCATCTTGATTCGCTCTGTGATACAATCTGTTTCGTGAAAGCTCCCTTCCACCTGCGCTATCTCAGAGCAAGAAGACGGGACGGAGTCAGCCTGCTTCGGTTTCTCGCTGTCCAGGATGCTCAGCGAGACATTAAAGTACGCAGGGACCGGGACCGGGACCGGGGTGACGGGACAGTGCAGATCCTCAGGAATAGGGGAAGTGAGCATTTTATACATCGACAAGTTGATGAGTTATGCATTAGTATAGGAATATAGGAACTAACAGACATGAGAAAGACAGGACTGTACATCATTTTTGGTATCATCATCTCACTTACTGTTTTTGTGCTGGCAGGCATTCTGTATTTTCAGCCGCAAACCACCGTGCAGACAGAGGTTGCCCGTCCCATGCCTCCCAAAGAGGTACCGGTGAGTGCTCCTCCCAGAGAGGAACCTGCTGTACAGGAGAGCGCTGTTCCCGAAGAGCCCGTTTCAGAAACGGAAGCTGAGATTCAGGTACCGCCTCCGGTAACTCTGAGTATGAAGGTGACTCCCTATATTCCTCCAGTGGAATTCGTCGAGGTGAAAGAAATAGCAGAAGCTGAACAGGAAGTTCCCGCTGAGGCGATCGAGACAGAGGTCGAAGAGCGTACACAGGCAGAAGAGCCCGCTCTTCAGGCTGTTGAGACCGAAACTGAAACTGAGAAAGCTATGGAACCCGTCGATGACCTGATGCTTCCTGTGGAGGCTGATGAAGCTCGTGCCGCATCCGAACCGGCTGCTCCTGTGACGGTGGAGGAACCAACTGTTCCTGAGGCTGAAGAAGCGGCGGTTGCCCCGATGCCGGCTTTGGAGATAGAAGAGGAACCGGTTGCCTCTGAAGCTGCTGCTGTCAAGGACATTGCCCCGGAAACGGTTATTGAGGAAGAACAGCTCGAAGTTGCTGAACAGCCTGAAACAAAGGCTCCTGTTACGGCCGAAGCCGCACCAGCCACACAGAAGAAGGCTGCGGAGGTCGATGAGGCATCGATTGGTAAGAAGGTTCCTGTTGAAACGGTCGAGGAGTACGTCGAGGATGTCTTCACACCATCTGCTGCTACTCTCTGGATAGTGAAGAATTCCATGCCTGTCCTGTTTGCGCCCGAGATCCTCGTTGCTCCGGAACCCTATCAGGGTGGAGAACCGGAGTTCGTTTCCCCGGGATCCTTCCTTTCGACGGCAGAGGACAAGAGACGTGATGCTGTTGATTCCCTGTTTGATGCTCTTCAGTTCTGAGAAGTGTACCAGTAAGCAGAAAGGGTGCCTTGAGCACCCTTTCGTATTTTCAGGAGAACTATTACGTTCTCATCTTCAGAAACCCACGAAGGATTTCACATCTCCTGGGAATGGTTCGAGACCTCTCCCCGTTTTACCTGACCCATCAGAACCCATGCGATAGCCATACAGATAGCGGCAAAGGCGAATATTGAGCCGAAGCCGAAGATGTCGATAAGTGCTCCTGTAATAGGTGGGGCGATGATACTTGCGAGCTGGCTGAAGAAGTAGTACAGCCCGGTGTAGATTCCCATGTTCGAGTAATCGGCCATCTGCCACAGCATGGGGAATGAGTTCGTCACTACGGTGACCCAGAACATCCCGAAGGCGAACATCAGAGCCCAGAAGCTGTAGAGTCTCAGGGAGGCTGACATGCCGGAGGGGACGACTATCATATTATGCAGCAGGATAAGGGTGAGCACGATGACGAGTGCGATGAGAGCCGTTCGGATCGTGATCCTTCTTCCTGTCCTGTGTGCGATGATGCCGCTGGGAATGGCGAAGGCTGCATAGGCGATGCCGACCATACCTGCCGCAAGTGCGGCGCTTCCCTTACTGGTTTCAAGCACTTCCACTGAATATTTACCGACAAAGGGCAGCACTCCCTGATATCCTATGAACCAGAACAGCAGAGCCAGAAGGATGAAGAGAGCACTCTTCTCCTTCTCCCCGAAGATCGCTTTCAGGCTCATCAGAATGGGAACCCTCTTCTCACTCTCACTGTCCACCTTCTTTCCTCTATGCTCTTTGACGAAGAAGAACAGAAGAAGTACAGCGAAGATTACAAGAACCGATGCTATAGGGAATGCCAGGATATTGTCGGTGGGTCCACGACCGGGAATGTTGACAGCGATATTCATCATGCGTGCAAGACCGATAGTTCCCACGATAGCGGCGATACCTCCCATCGTGTTGATCACCCCGTTCGCTTCACTTCTCAGGTCTCCCGGGATGATATCGGGCATGAGGGCGACAACCGGGCCTCGAACTGCCTGCTTGAAGATATTGAGAGCGAAAATGAGGATGATAAGGAGGGCAAGAGATGTGAGAGCACTGAACGGGATCAGGGCGAACACCACAGCACTGAGAGGCAGAAGCGTGATGATATAGGGCATCCTTCTGCCGATAGGGGTCCTCGTTCTGTCACTGAGTGCCGCAAAGACCGGGATCAGGAAGATCGCGAACACATTATCGAGGGTCATGATCGACCCGATAAGCGCGTTGGAATCGATGAAGTTCGAGAGGAAGATCGGAATATAGGTATCATACAGCGGGTCCATCAGGCCCATCGTGAAGAATCCGAGTCCGATGAGGAATGTCGTGAGGTAATACCCTTTCATGGTTCTGTTGGTGTTTGTGTGTTCCATAGTGACCTCGTTTCTGAGATGTTTTATCCAGTGTACTCCGACCCTACCGGTTCTGCAACACTATCCCACTGGACGAGATATGAATAAGATGGTATTTCTTTGGCATGACAGAGAGCACCTTCATCCGAACACGGCACGAGCTGGAACACTACATAGACCTTCAGGAAGAGGAGATGAAGTGGTTCTCTGAGGCCCATACAGATACCCTTCCCTTCATGACAAGCCGCTACTATGCATCTCTTGTCGACAGGAATGATCCGCATGACCCTATACGAGCACAGATCGTTCCGAGAATCGAGGAGTGTTCGGGCTCGGATACGGGCTCGGGAAAAGCGGGTGAGAGCCGGGATCCCCAGATGGAGTATCGATACTCTCCACTTCCCGGCCTTGTGCATCGCTACAGATCGCGTGCTGCTCTCCTCGTCACTGATACCTGTACCAGTTACTGCCGCCACTGTTTCCGGCGAAGACTTACCGGGAGAGAGCGGTCACACATCAGCGAAGAGCAGGTCGATGCTGTTTCCCGGTATCTGGAGAAGCATCTAGACGTGAAGGAGCTCCTGCTCACCGGGGGGGACCCCCTTACACTCAGTGACAGCGCACTTGACTCACTCATCTCACGTATCAGGGAGAGACGGAGCGACCTGATCCTCAGGATCTGTACGCGTGCTGTGGTGACCTACCCGATGAGGGTGACAGACAGGCTTATCGGTATACTTAAAAAGCACTCAACAGCTCCCATGTATCTCATGACTCAGTTCAATCATCCCAGAGAGATCACCGCAGAGAGTACCCGGGCTGTCAATAGATTCGTCGATAACGGGTTTCCCGCGATGAACCAGAGTGTTCTGCTCAGAGGGGTCAATGATGACGCGCAGGTGCTGAGCGATCTGTGTAACCAGCTTGTCGCTGTCAGAGTGAAACCCTATTATCTTTTCAATGGGGATATGGTGAGCGGAACGGGGCATCTGAGGCTTCCTCTGGCTGAGGCGATACAACTCGAGCGGGAATTGAGAGGGCTCCTCAGCGGACTGGCGATGCCCGTTGTCGCTATCGACCTCCCTGATGGAGGGGGGAAGGTGCCCATAGGCGCTCCCTATTACCGGGGGGAACAGGAAGTCGGTCGGCACCTGTTCGTCACGGTGGATGGACAGGAAGTCTTCTACACAGATCCGGTCCTCTGAACTGTCTCGGGAGAGAAAGAAAAAGACGCCGGTGATGGCGTCTTTGCATTCGATTGACTGGTACGTCTACTTGTTGACCCGTTCAAGATACTCTTTTGTCTCGGTGCTCACAAGAATCTTCTCACCCTGCTTGATGAAGATAGGGACCCTGACTGATAATCCGGTCTCGGTTATGACGTTCTTGGTGGCGCCGGTGACGGTGTCTCCCTTGACGGCCTCTTCAGCTTCTGCGACTTCGAACAGGACCTTCGGTGGAATGACGATTTCAAGGACCTGATGATCCCAGGTCTTCACACGGTAGGTTTCCCCGTCCTTCATGAAAAACTGGTAATCGGGAAAAGATTCCATGGGAACTTCTATCTGTTCATACGTGTCAGTGTGCATCATATGGAAGTTCTCACCGTCATTGTACAGGTACTGAAGGTCCACATCCTCAACAGTTATTTCCTCTGCATTGTCCTGTGTCTTCATCGTCTCTCTCAGGACCTGACCGGTCGAGGGGCTTTTCAGTTTCAGACGGACAAAGGCAGAACCTTTTCCCGGATTTACGAATTCTCTTTCCACGCAGATGAAGGGCTGCCCTTTGATAAGAAGCGCAGTACCCTTTTCTATCTGACCTGCTTTAATCATGTATTACCTCATTCTGTCTCTAGATTCAATGTTGGCTGACAGTAGGACTACATCATATCAGATACTCTGAATAAAATCAAATCCTTCAAGGAAGTGGCCCCTGTCTGGACCATGAGAAGCCGGTCAAGACCCATCGCCACTCCGGAAGATTGGGGGAAGTGACCATCGAACAGCTCGATGAACGAATAATCTATATCCGGGATAACACTTCCGTCTTTTCCCCTCTGTTCGCACAGAACAGCATATTCCTTCTCGTAAAATGCCCGTACCGTTTCACGGTCGAGTTCCTCATCGTAGCAGTTCGCGATCTCTATCCCGCCTATGTACATCTCCCAGCGCCTGCGGTAGGGTCTGCCGGGAACCTTCTTTGCCAGAGTGTCGATCTGTGCCGGGTATTCGGTGAGAACCAGAGGTTTGTCCTGGGGAAGATTCGGTTCAACGAACGTGAGGAATATCCTGTGGAACGTCTCTTCCCAGGTCTCCGGTGAGGGAGGGAGGGTGAGTCCCAGTCTGACTGCGGCCTGTCTCAGTTCACTGACACGCTGCGTCTTCATCAGATCTACTCCGGCATAGCGCCTGCATGCCTCGGCAACGCTCATGCGACGGAAGGGGGGAAGAGCGTGCTCGCCTGTTCCCGGAAGGCTTGTCTCTTTCAGGAGTTCCTCGGTGATGGCAATGGAATCTTCCTCGTCGGCATCAACCGTATAGTATTCAAGCATCGTGAATTCAGGGTTGTGGTGGTCCCCTATCTGTTCATCGTTTCTGAAACATGTCGATATCTGATAGATGTTTTGCGGGTATTCTCTGAGGATCTGTTTCATGAATACTTCGGGGCTGGGAATGAGGTAGAGTTCCTTCGAGGGGCGGAACTCACTGGTGTAGCGGGTGGAGAAGTTGGCTATCGAGTGCTCGGGAATCAGGTGTGTAGAAAGGGCAGGGGTGAATACCTCAAGGTATCCCCGGGAATCCAGCCAGGATCGTATCGATCTGTACATCTGTCCGCGTCTGCGTATCATCTCCATATTCATGCTCAGAATATAGCGGTTAGTTTCATTCATGTAAAGAATCGTTATATGGACACTCTGCCTCCCGTTTAATTATACTTACAGAACATGCAAATGAACCTCTATACCAATGATGACATGATATATGCTCTGGCAACGCCTCTGGCCCCGAGTGCACTTGCAGTGATACGTATAAGCGGTGCCGGGTGCATTGCAGCCCTCTCCGCGGTCTTTTCGCGCCCTCAGGCGCTTATCGAGGCTGCAAGCCACACCCTCGTTCATGGTTTTCTGCGAAGCATGGAAGACGGTCGTGATATCGATGAGGTGGTTCTCAGTGTGTTCAGAGAGAACAGAGGCTATACGGGGGAGGAGAGCCTGGAGATCTCCTGCCATGGAAGCGTCTTCGGTATCGAGATGATCCTTGACCTGCTGGACTCGATCGGTATGAGGAAGGCTGAGGCGGGAGAGTTCACCTACCGTGCCTTCTATCACGGCAAGATCGACCTCACCCGCAGTGAAGCTGTCATGGAAATCGTCCATTCCCACTCCCGTCATGCCCATGCTCTCGCTCTGAACCGTCTCGAAGGTGCACTGTTCACCCGTATAGATGATATCAAGATTCGCATGGCCCAGGCGATGAGTTCGATTGAGGTGCAGCTTGACTATGCCGAGGATGATTTTTCCGATGAGGTCCGGTTTCCCGATGACCTCATCCTTTCAGCTCTGAACGATATCGATGCTCTGATCGATACCTACCGGGTAGGAAGAATCTACCGGGACGGAGTGAAAGTCGTTCTTGCGGGTCCGACGAACGCAGGGAAATCGACTCTGTTCAATCTCCTGATGAAAAGCGAGCGGTCTATCGTAAGCGATACCCATGGGACCACCAGGGATTTCATCGAAGGCCAGACTGTTATCGGCGGTATCCCTACACTGCTGTTTGATACTGCAGGGCTGAGACATTCGGCCGATCAGATCGAGATGGAAGGGGTGAGAAGAAGTCGGTACCTTCTCGACAATGCCCATGTGATCGTCCTGCTTGTCGATGCAGACGAAGCGGAGGTGCAGCTCAGTGACAACCTTGATATCATCGAGGATGAGCGTTGCATCGTCGTGTACAATAAAAGTGATGCGGCCTCACGAAGCATACCGGAAGATGTCGTGGCGCTCAGTGCGATAACAGGTGCCGGGTTCTCCCGTCTTGAACAGGAGATCCTGACCAGAATTCGCCGGGGAGTCTCGTTCGGAGGTTCCGATGATGTCATTATCGAATCGAGGCGACAGATACAGGAGCTGAAACGGGCACGGGAAGCGCTGTCCAGAGCCCGCTCGGGAGCAGCCGAGGGACAACCGCTTGATGTTGTGGCAGTGGAGCTGCATGAAGGACTTGAAGCGATCGGAAATCTCACAGGTGAAGTAACCAGCAGCGACATCCTTGATACAATCTTTAGTGGTTTCTGTGTAGGAAAATAAGATATGGAATATGAAGTACTAGTGGTCGGTGCCGGTCATGCAGGCATAGAAGCTGCACTGGCAGCAAGTCGTCTCGGCAGAAAAACGCTGCTGGTGACCCAGAACCTTGATGCAATCGGGAGGCTCAGCTGCAATCCCGCCATCGGGGGTCTTGCAAAGGGAAATATCGTACGTGAAGTGGATGCTCTCGGAGGAGAGATGGGACATCTTATCGATGCCTCCATGATCCAGTTCCGCGTACTCAACCGCAGGCGCGGTCCTGCGGTACAGGCGCCGCGTGCACAGGCTGACAAGTTTACCTATCATCGTCTTGCCAAGGAGACACTGGAGGCAGAGGCGAACCTTTCGATCTTTCAGGATACTGTAATCGATATCCTTTCTAACCCCAAAACAGGTGTTGCTCAGGAGGTTGTTACCGAAAGAGGACATCATATCAGTGCACAGCGGATAGTTTTGACCACCGGAACCTTCATGGAGGGGAAGATCTTTATCGGCGAGTATATCGCCTTGTCGGGGCGACTTGGAGAGCCGGCTGCTGTCGGTCTCGGTACCGCCCTGAGAGCAAAGGGATTCAGGGTGGCACGGCTCAAGACCGGAACACCCGCCCGGGTGAGGAAGTCCACGATAGATTTCTCGAAGATGGAGAGGCAGGATGGAGACGAGATGATGATGCCGTTCAGTTTCGATACCGACCGGATTGAGCGACCCTCTCTTCCCTGCTATATCGTCTTCACCAACGAGAAGACCCATGAGATCATCCAGCGGAACATGCACCGTTCACCCCTCTACTCGGGAACGATCGTCGGAAAAGGCCCCAGATACTGTCCGAGCATCGAAGACAAAGTCGTCCGTTTTCCTGACAGAGACCGGCACCAGATATTCGTGGAGCCCGAAGGGATAGGGACCGAGGAATACTATCTGAACGGGATGAGTTCGTCACTTCCTGAGGATGTGCAGGTGGAGTATATTCACAGTATCCCGGGACTTGAGGAAGCTCAGATCATGCGCCCCGCGTATGCGGTGGAGTACGACTTCTGTGATCCCACCGACCTGTATCCTTCCCTTGAGAGCAAGCATATGAGCCACCTGTTCATCGCAGGTCAGACCAACGGTACCAGCGGGTATGAAGAAGCAGCCTGTCAGGGCCTGATCGCGGGAATCAATGCGGTACGGTCCCTTGAGAGAGAGAAGCCTCTTGTCCTCTCACGCAGTGAGGCCTATACCGGAGTACTGATCGACGACCTGGTGACAAAGGGAACCAATGAACCGTATCGAATGTTCACCAGCAGGGCCGAGTACCGTCTCAACCTGCGCCATGACAGTGCTGATCAGCGTCTCACACCCTACGGCTACGAAATCGGTCTTCAAAGTGAACAGAAGATGGAACGGTTGAGACGAAAGATCGAGAAGATCGATATGGTGAAGTCTCTGCTCGAGTCCTCTCGGATATCCGGCAGGAAGGCTTCCGATTATCTGAAGCAGGTGGATATTTCAATGGAAGATCTGGCCGCCGAGATTCCTGCTCTGAGGGACGTCGAACCTGTCATCACCTATCAGGCGGAACTCGATGTAAAGTACAGCGGCTATATCCAGCGTCAGGAACGACAGGTGGAGAGGCATGTGAAGATGGAGAAGATCGAGATTCCTGATGAGTTCGATTATGACGGTATCGAAGGCCTCAGTGCAGAGGCACGTGAGAAGTTCAAGGCGATCAGGCCGAAGAATCTCGGTCAGGCCGGGAGGATCAGCGGCGTCAGGAACTCCGATATGGCTGTCCTGATGGTGGTTCTCACCAGAAAGGAGAGGAGCTAGTGTATGAAGAGGGCTGAACTGTTCGACCTTCTGTACAGAGGGACTGATCTTCTCGGTCTTTCTCTGTCGGATGAACAGCACATCCGGTTCGAGCGGCTGTATGATGAGATCGAACTGTTCAACGGCCTCTACCACCTGGTCAGTGCGAGAGGGGAGGAGCTCATCATCAAGCACTTTCTCGATTCCCTTGCTCCGGCACATATACTGAGGCAGTACATGAACGGGGGAGGAGAGCGGCCGATGTGTGCAGATGTGGGCAGCGGAGGTGGTTTCCCGGCCCTGCCGCTGGCGATTCTGTTCGATACCGCTCATTTCGATCTGATCGAACGCTCGTCTAAGAAGGCGGGTTTCCTGATGAATGCCGTCGCCGCCTGTAACCTTCAGGACCGTGTGAGGGTTTACCATAAAGACTTGAAGGATATGGCGACGGGCTACCGCCTGGTAACCTTTCGGGCCGTCTCCTCACTCGCAGACATATTCAGTTCCCTTGACGCGATCGTTGAGGAAGGAGGATATATCTGTGCCTACAAGGGAAAATCAGTGTCGGTGGAGGGAGAGCTCGAAGCGTTAGGGGTTCACCACATCAGTGATACACAGGGCAGTATCGGGCAGTATCAGTATCAGGTTCATGATCTGAAGGTCCCATTCCTCGATTCACAGAGGACGCTCGTCGCTATGAACAAGAAAGGGGAAGATGACACACCATGACAGACACTCTCACTGTGCTGCAATCGATATTTCTAGGAATCGTTCAGGGCCTGACTGAGTTTCTGCCGGTTTCAAGCAGCGGGCATCTCGTGCTGGCACGTCATCTGTTCCATATGCCGAGCGTCCCCCTTCTTTTTGATGTGACGCTTCATGTTGCGACACTGGTCGTCGTATTGTTGTTCTACCGCACCTATGTGTGGAACATCGCCGGTGCCTTCATTCATCTTCTGAGGGGAAGGACCGACTCTGAGGACCGGGGATACCTTCGTATCCTCCTTCATCTGGTTCTGGCGACCTGTGCGACCGTTGCAGTGGCTCTTGCTCTGAGAACATTCCTTCCTGATAACGAGAGTGTCGTTCAGGTGGCATTGCTCATGTATGTGACAGCAGCCATGCTGCTGTACAGACCCTCACAGACAAAGAGCGGCAGTGTGTTTAGTATGAGTTACTCTCAGGCGCTGATGGTGGGTCTTGCTCAGGGGTTGGGTACGCTTGCGGGTATCAGCAGATCAGGAGTCACCATCACCTCGGGCCATGCCGCAGGCCTTTCCAGGACCGAAGCCGGGACGTTCTCTTTCCTTCTGTCGATACCGGCGATTCTCGGTGCTCTGGTACTGTCCTGGGCTTCCTCTTCCACGGAGGTTATCTCAGTAAGTGCCGGTGCTCTCGCAAGCGGGTCGATTTCTGCCCTGATAGTGGGATTTTTCTCGCTGAAGATGCTATTATGGGTGATAGCGAAAGCAAAGCTGTGGTATTTCAGTATCTACCTGGTGTGTGCATCCACATTCCTGCTGCTGACTGCCTGATGACGATGAAGGGGAGGTGACTGTGAGAGCAAAGAAGTTCCTTGCGCGATTACTGGCGCTTCTGTGTCTGTCTGCTTCGGCGCTGGCAGTGCTGATCATTCATGGTCCGTCTTCGTGGGTCGAGGTGCTTCCCTATTCCTCACAGATTACGATGTACGTTTCTCTGCTCGTACCCTATACCCAGTTCGCCCCTGTACCTGTTGTGTATCAGATCTATCTGATTCCTGCATCGTTTCTCCTTTCCTCTCTTTTGTTTCTTCTCTTTCAGCGTGCGATGCGCCTGTGGTGGATCATTCCCTCCCTGTTTATTGTGTACTACACCGTGTTTGTTCTGCTGCGCCTGGATGCAGGGTATGCAACTCCCGGAGCTGTTCTGTCTGTTCTCAGTACGAATCCTCTGATTGCTCGCATACTCGTGTATCTCGCTCTCGGCCTGGAGGGGCTCATCGCCTTCCTCCTGCTCTACATTTCATTCCGGCTATCTCCGAAACGACAGGGCGGGAGGAAGAGAACGGCAGGGAACAGGAAACAGACGGAGCCCGAGGCCCCTTCCCTCAAAGAGTCTGCCGACCTTACCGAAAAGGGAGGAAAGAAGAACCGGGTGAAAGAGAAACGGCCTCGGCAGAAGAAGTCCCGAAGAAAGAAGACCACACAGGAAGTACCAGCCAGTAGCGGTACTGGCTCACAGGGCACACTCGAACCGGCATCGCCGAGTATCCAACGAACGTCCAGGGGACTTCAGTTTCCCTCTGTGCGTGATGTCCCTGACCTGCCTGCGGTCGGTGTTCATAAGGGACAGGATCTGTATGTCGGAAAGGTAAACAAGATGGCCGATGCTTCATTGGTTCTTACCGATCTTTCTCCTCTGGATGAAGACGGTGATGAGCCGGATACGGATGAGGCGGCAGAGGAGTCAGGCGGTCCCTCCAGGATGGGTTCGCTCAGGTACCTCAGGGAAAAACTGGAACAGGAAAACAGTATCAGGGACTTCACGGTACCGACACGGGTCCGCCCTCTGCCTTCTACGAAGGAGGACGCTTTTTCCTCTTCTCCAGACAGAAACGCTGAACAGACGCACGAAGGTGAGCGTACCGAGAACATGCCGGCACCGGAATACTCACTCAGCGCTGATCGAGAGGAGGTTCCTGAACCGGTACCGGATGAATCACCTGCAGGTAGCGATGACATCGACTATGTCAGCGGAGTGGGCGGTCTTGTCAGGGAGGGATCCAGTGCCCTCCTTTCCCGCTCTAAGATCGGCTACACCTATCCTTCACCAGAGCTGCTTGACTCATACCCCAATCATTCGACCGAGGTGGATGATGCAACTCGGGAGGCAGGTCAGAGATTGATGGAGACGCTGAGAGTCTTCAAGATCGAAGCGAAGATCGCTCATATCGTGAAGGGACCCACTGTCACCATGTATGAGGTGACCCTCGCACCGGGAGTGAGGATCAGCAGTATCGTGAACCTCAGTGACAACATCGCGATGGAGCTCGCAGCCGAACGAGTCAGGATCGTTGCTCCGATACCGGGCAAGCAGGCCGTCGGTATCGAAGTGCCTAACCCGCAGCGGTCGATCATCGGCTTCAGAGACCTGCTGGATACCCTTGATACCCATAAACCCCCTCACCTGCCGATGATTCTCGGTCGGAAGATAACCGGTGAACCGGTCGTTGTCGATCTTGCACGCACTCCGCATCTTCTCATCGCGGGGGCAACAGGTTCCGGTAAGAGCGTATGTGTCAACGCACTGATCACCAGCCTTCTCTATCTCAAATCTCCCAGAGAGGTCCGCCTCATCCTGGTAGACCCCAAGATCGTGGAACTGCGCATGTACAACGGCATTCCCCACCTCCTGACTCCTGTGATAACCGAACCGAAGAAGACGATCAAGGCCCTTGAGTTCTGTCTGTTCGAGATGGAACGGCGGTACAAGCTTCTCAACTCACTGGCAGTAAGGAATATCTCGGCGTACAACACGAAGGTCGAGACTCACCGCCTGGCGAGGGAGAAACTCCCCTACATCGTCGTCGTGATAGATGAATTCGCCGATATCATGACCACGGTGGGAAAGGAACTTGAGATCTCCCTCGCACGTCTTGCGGCGATGGCCCGTGCAGTGGGTATCCATCTGGTGCTCGCCACGCAGCGTCCGAGTGCAGATGTCATCACAGGGATCATTAAATCTAACATACCGACCCGTATTGCCTTCACCGTGAGCGGACAGACGAACAGTCGCATCATCATCGATGAGAACGGTGCTGAGAAACTGCTCGGACAGGGAGATATGCTGCTTGCTCCCGGATGGGAACCCAACAGCACCCGTATTCAGGGGGCGTTCCTTTCAGATGATGAGGTTGAACGGGTCGTGTCCTACGTGAAGACTCAGGGTGAACCCGACTACCTTGATGAAGCCTTCTTTGAGGATGAGGTGGAAGAGAGTGACAGCATAGATGATGAGAGTGACGATGACAGTGACGAGGCTCTCAGAGAGAAAGCTCTCAAAATCATCGTCGAACGTAACGGAGCCAGCGCCTCATACCTGCAGAGACGACTCAGAATCGGATATAATAAGGCGGCGAGAATCATAGAAAACCTCGAGGAGGAGGGAGTTGTAGGCCCTTCGAGAGGGAGCAAGCCCCGAGAGCTTCTCAGGATGCCCAGTGAGTAAGGAGAAACCGATGAATCAGCATAGCATCGCATCTGTCAACGGACGGGTGGTCGACAGGAGCGAATGTCTCGTCTCGATAGATGAACCTGCGTTCCAGGCTGCCTGCAGCGTATATGAGACGATGAAGTATGTAGATTCACGTCTCATATATCCTCAGGACCATATAGCCCGTCTGTTCCGCTCTGCACACGGACTTTCCATAGAGCACGCGTATCAACAGGATCAGATCGTCACCTATATCAGAGAGCTGCTGGCACACGGAAACCTGACCGACGCATCGATTCGAGTCACGCTCACCGGGGGACCGGAACCGAGACTCTACATCACCACGCAGCCTCTTCTCTCCTATCCCGATTCCTACTATACGGAGGGAGTGAAAGCCATCACCTACCGGGGGGAACGGTATCTCCCGCAGTTCAAGACGGGGAACCTTCTTCTGAACTACCTGTCCAGAGCAGAGGCGGTCAGGCGGGGTGCCTTTGAAGCCCTTCTCCAGAATAACGAGGGATTCCTCCTTGAAGGGTCCAGGACGAACCTGTTCGCAGTAAAAGGTGACAGCCTGTACACGGCACCTACCGATATGGTACTTGAGGGAGTCACCCGGGATCATATCATTCATGCGGCTGAAGAGCTTTCTCTTGCCGTGGAATATGAACTCCTCTCCTATGAGACAGTCATCGCAGGACACTATGATGGATTATTCATTTCCTCAACATCGATGGGCGCCCTCCCTCTGTGCTGTATCGATGACACGCCGCTGCCCTTCATACACCGGCACACGGATAGGATTCACGCTCTGATCTGTTCGTGGGAGCGTGACGTACTACCCTAAAAGGCGAAAACCAAGTATAGTGGTATGCATGAAGTTTAATGAATTACCTTTGCATCAGAACCTCCTGAAGGGAATCGAACATGCCTCATTCGTCGAGTGTATGACGGTGCAGGAAAATGTGTTACCCGTATCCCTTACAGGTAAAGATGTTATGGTCCAGTCAAAGACAGGATCAGGGAAGACGGCAGTCTTCCTTATTACGATTTTACAGAAGTTAGCAGAACAGAACGCTGAGCGCCAGAACGGAACGGAAACCGACGCCGGAACCTTTGCACTGATCATAGCCCCGACAAGGGAGCTTGCAGTACAGATCGAAGGGGATGCCCGTCTTCTCTCTCACGGTATGAAGGATATCCGCATCGGATGTTTCTACGGAGGAGTAGGGTATCAGGGACAGGACAAGATGCTCAAAGAGGGTGTTGATATCGCCATAGGAACTCCCGGAAGGATCCTCGATTATCAGAAGATGGGAAAGCTCGATTTCAGGAAGGTGAACGCCTTCGTGATTGATGAGGCTGACCGCCTGTTCGACATGGGTTTCTATCCCGATATCCAGAGGATGTTCTCTCTCATGACACCGAAGGAAAAGCGTCAGACGATGCTGTTCAGTGCAACACTCTCCAACCGTGTCCGTAACCTTGCATGGAAATACATGAACGAACCCCAGGAGTTCGAAGTGCAGATGGAAGAGCTCACTGTGACGAACATCACGCAGGAACTCTACCACGTCTCCAGCGATGAAAAGTTCTCCATCATGCTCCGCCTCCTCGAGAAGGAACAGCCCGAAAACTGCCTGATCTTCACCAACACGAAGGCAAGAGCAGTGGAGGTCACCAAACGACTCCAGCTCAACAACTACAAGGCTCAGTACCTGATGGGAGACCTTCCTCAGAACAAACGGCTGCAGGTCATTAACAGAATGAAGTCGGGAGAGTTGAAATTCCTTGTAGCTACCGACGTCGCCGCCCGCGGACTGCAGATCGACGATCTCCAGCTCGTAGTCAACTACGATATCCCTGAGGACTTTGAGAACTATGTCCACCGGATAGGCAGGACAGCACGGGCAGGCAAGAGCGGGAAGTCTATTACTCTCGGATGCGAAGAATTTGTCTATTCACTTGAATCAATCGAATCCTATATTCAGATGAAGATCCCCGTACTGTGGGTTGATGAGGAAACAATTCCTCTGGTGAAGGATGCTTCTGCAGGCATGAGTTTCAGAGACCTTGTTCCCCGCAAGGAATTCGGAGCCAAAAGTGACGGCAGAGGGCGTCGTGACAGCTCAAGAAGCCCGCGGGGCGGCAGAAAGCCACAGGGAGCAAGAGTCGCGAAACCGAAAACACATACCCCTGTCCATCATGCCGATGCCTCGGTGAAGAAACACCCTGTACAGAGTGCTACAGTGAAAAAACCCTATACCCCTCAGAAACATCGTGGGAGCCGTCCGGGAAAGAGCTATCAGGAAATTCAGAAGATGGATCTCAACCAGCGCATGGACTACTATAAGAATCTGTACATGGCCGATGGTGAAACACCTGAAGCGGAACGGAAGACACCCGGAACCGAGAAACCCTCCCCTGCAAAGAGAACTGGAAAGGGAAAAGGACCTCGAAGCCAGAAGCCCGCCGGTCCAACCCCCTCTACTTCCGATACGGGTTCGGTTCCAACGGGTACACAGAAGTCCGCAAGCAAGCCCGACAGGCGCTTGAAACCTGCCTCTGCGTCATCTCAGGGCACAAAGAGTGCATCCAGGTCGAATGCGGAAGGGTCCAGAGGCAAGAAACCCGCCGCAGGGAAACCCGGAGCGGAAGATACCAGAGTGGAGAAGAGACATGCTTCACCACCGGCACCTGAAAAGAGGCGCGAAGAGCAGAACGTACAGGATAGACCAAAGAAGAAAGGCCTTCTTGCACGTCTGCTGGGTCGCTAGTGTGAGCAATGCTGAAGCGTTTTCTGTCCTATTACCGACCCTACAAAGGCCTGTTCAGCCTTGATATCGCAGCCGCTGTCATCGGATCTCTTCTGGCAATATCGTTCCCTCAGATAACGAGGGAACTTCTGAGAACGGTTATCCCGGATCGGCAATGGTCTCTCATGATCCTTCTCCTGATCATCATGCTGATGATCTATGTGGTTCAGACCTTCACCACCTACCTGCGTGTGCGGTGGGGGCACCAGCTCGGTGTCTTCATGGAGCGGGACATGAGGCAGGACCTGTTCGAACACCTGCAGCGCCAGTCGTTCACCTACTTTGACAACACGAAGACCGGGCATCTGATGTCCCGGATCACCAACGATCTGTTCATGATCGCTGAGACAGCCCATCACGCACCCGAGGATCTTCTCATCTCTATCGTTGTCATCATCGGTGCCTATACGCTGATGTTCCTCAATAATGCCTATCTGGCGTTCGTTTCCCTGATTCCCCTTCCCCTTCTGGTCTTCTACGGGATCTATTTCGGTGGAAGGCTGAGAGCCGGTTTCCGTCAGGTCCGAAAGACCGTTGCAGATGTCAATTCGGTGGTGGAGAACTCGATCCAGGGTATCCGGGAGGTACAGTCCTACACCAGTGAGACGCATGAGAACAGGAAATTCAGAAAGGTCAATGAGGAGTTTCAGGAAGCGAAGAGTGTACAGTACAAGGTGATGGCCGGGTTTGAATCGACGATGATGTTCTTCCGTGAGATGTACTACTTCGTCACGGTCGCAGGCGGAGCTCTCCTCATCTATGCGGGCAAGGTTGAATCGTACGATCTGATAGCCTTCATCCTCTATGTATCTGTCGTGCTCCCTCCGATAGACCGGCTGATCCGCTTCACCGAACAGCTGCATCAGGGATTCGCCTCGTTCGAACGGTTTATTGAAGTGATGGAAGTGGAAAGTGACATCAACGATGTGGAAGGTGCCCGTGATCTTGTGATCCGTGATGGTACAGTCGAGTTCTCCCATGTCTGTTTTACCTATGAAGGGGAACGGGATGAAGTACTCTCTGATATCTCCCTGCGAGTGGCAGGTGGCGAGAATGTCGCCATCGTCGGCTCGTCGGGAGCCGGCAAGTCGACTCTGGTCTCCCTGATCCCCCGTTTCTATGAAGCGGTCAGCGGTACGGTGAGTGTTGACGGACAGGATGTCAGGACACTGACCAGAGCATCACTGCGCAGCCAGATCGGTGTCGTGCAGCAGAACGTTTTTCTCTTCGATGGCACGATTCGTGAGAACCTTCTGTACGGCAAGCAGAGCGCGAGTGAGGAGGAACTGTACGAGGCCCTCGCTCTGGCAGGGCTTGGTGAGTTCGTTGACGCTCTGCCCGATGGGATCGAGACGAGTGTGAAAGAGCATGGTACGCGCCTTTCAGGCGGTGAGAAGCAGAGAATCTCGATAGCACGGGCGTTTCTGAAGAACCCCCGGATCATTATATTCGATGAGGCGACCAGTTCGCTTGACAGTGAGAACGAGTATCTCATCCAGCAGGCGTTCAAGCGTCTCAGTCAGGGGCGTACGGCAATCATCATCGCCCACAGGCTTGCCACCGTCAGAGATGCAGACCGGATCTACGTACTCAAGGACCGGAAGATCTCTGAGGTGGGAACCCATGAGGAGCTGCTTGCCCGTAAGGGACAGTACGCGTCACTGTATCGTAACCAATCTCTCTAGGAGGCATGTCATGAAATACATTCAGATCACCTTTGCTGTACTGATTGTCATCCCTGTCTTTATTCTGTCGGTCTTCATCGGCATCATCCCTTCGGCCATTCTCAGAGGTCTCGGTGCAGTGTCTCTCAGTGAGCGTTGGAACCGTATCAACGCCATAGGAATCAGCCGCACTATCCTGTTCACACTTGGTTCTAGAGTGAACGTGTACGGTGGTGAGAATATCCCCCCTCAGGGTTCCAAGGTGTGTTACGTGGTGAATCACCAGAGCATGCTTGATATACCTGTTCTCATAGCCTACGGGCATGTCTGGGCAGGATTCATTGCAAAGAAAGAGCTCAGGAGCGTGCCCATCCTCAATTTCTGGATTCAGTCGATGCACTGTGTCTATATAGACAGGACCTCTCCCCGTTCTGCCATCGATGCGATCTTCAAAGGTGTCGATCATATCAGGAAAGGTATCCCGATGGTGATCTTCCCCGAAGGGACACGAAGCAGGACCGGCAGACTCGGTGAATTTAAACCCGGTTCGCTGAAACTGGCCACACGTTCCAAGGCTCTGATCGTTCCCATAACGATCGACGGGACGAGATTCGCTCTGGAGGGGAAGAGGGGGATCGGCTTCCCCAGGGTGACTCTGACGATCGCAGAGCCGATCGATACCGCATCTCTCAATGAAGAAGAGATGATAAACCTGAGTAATACGATATTCAAGGCTATCGAGAAGGGGCAGAGAAGCCCGGTCCCCGGTGAGTAGTGCTGCCATGCTGAGTATCGAGAAGCTCTCCTTCTCCTATCCCGACTACAGTGGAGGGCATCAGGAAAGGACGTTGTTCAAAGACCTTTCCGTGCAGGTCCGTCAGGGTGAATCTCTCCTGTTTCTCGCCGCTCCGGACGCCGGTAAATCGACCCTTGCCAAGATCATCACCCGGGGAGTGCCCCGATATACGTCCGGTACGCTTTCCGGCCGGATCCTCTTCGACCAGAAGGATATTTTTGAAACGGAACCACATGATCTGACGCCTGTGGTTACCTGTATCTTTCAGAATCCGCAGGAACAGCTTCTGATGAATACGGTGACTGATGAGATCGCTTTTCCCCTTGAGTCTCTCGGCTTCAGCTCCAAGGAGATGGAGCGAAGGATACAGCGGGTTCTGTCTACCTGGAAACTCTCTCATGTGAAGAACGTGCATCCCCATGAGCTGAGCGGCGGGGAGAGAAAGCGGGTACTCCTCGCGGTGACCGATGCAATCGATGCTCCCCTGTGGATTCTCGACGAAGTGTTCGATGATCTGGATATCAGGTGGAAACGGTTTGTGCTGGATCTCCTGCAGGAGCGGAAGAAGACCTCCCTCGTATTCGCCTCGCGCTTCCTTCCTGAGTTCACCTCCCGGTTCTCCCGTATCGTGGAGATGGAACGGGGGATCGTGCGGTCAGTGAACGAAGCAGAACTTGTTGAAGCACATAGAACTCGAGGAGTTAGAGGTGATCGCGAACATGCTGATGAAGCAGGCGCTCTGCGCCTGAGTGTTTCGGATGCCGTCATCGAGCACACCCGTGCCTCGGAGAGGTCCTTAGAACCATTTCGTCTGCGTGTTGATGCGCTCAGTGTCGTTCAGGGTGAGGTGATCGCTCTGCTGGGGGAGAACGGGGCGGGAAAGAGTACCCTTGCCAGGGTCCTCTGCGGCCTTGATGAGCCTCTGTCCGGGACCTGTGGAATCGATTCCCGTGAGCTCACAGCGAAGATGAGGAAGCTGCATGTCGCCTACCTGTTCCAGAATCCCGACTTCTCGATATTCCTTCCGACGGTAGCTGACGAGCTTTCCTATTCGGTGAAGAAGCAGGGGAAGCGCAGGCAGGCCGTGCACGAAATGGTGCATGAGGCAGCTCAGGAGTTCTCTCTCGACCTTGAGGCAAATCCCTCCCTGATGAGTTATGGAGCAAAGAAACGGTTGCAGGCCGCGGTGGCTTCCCTTCTGGAGCGTCCGTTCATCATCATTGATGAGATCGACAGCGGAATGACCTATGAGATGGCTTTTCAGAGTATCGAGGTGCTGAGAAAACAGGGAGCGGGAGTCATCATCATCACTCACGATGATTCGATCGCCTCGTCACTTGCCCACAGAACCTACGTGATCGAAGCCGGTGCTGTGCGCGAGAGGAGGGCCGAATGATTTCCTCCACCTTCGTCAGCGGAAAAGGACCCTGGTATGCCTTTGATCCACGGGCAAAACTCCTTCTTGTGGTGCTGCTGTGTATTGAAGTCTTCCTGCCTGCTCCTCTGTGGGGGATCTATCTCCTCTTTGCCGTTACCTTCGCCTTCCTCTTCCATGCACTCGGGTTGAAGATGGCTTTCTCTCCCTTCAAGGCGATCGGTCTGATTATCCTCATCATGGTTCTTTTCATCCCCTTCACCCATCGCACGGGAAAACCGCTACTCGTCATCGGTGAGACGGTCATCGCGACACAGGACAGTCTCCTTCAGTTTGCGACCCATACAGGACGGTTCCTCACGATCACCTATCTGACGACACTGTTCGTGTGGACGACGAAGATGCATGATATCCTGCTCACCTTCAGATGGTTTCGTCTCCCCTACAGTGCCGCCCTGGTGATCACTCTCACCTTCAGGTTCATTCCCTTCATAGCAGAGACTTTCACCAGAATTCAGGAGGCTCACTCTCTGCGCCAGAGTGAGCACTCCCAGTCGAAGGGGTGGAACGCACTGTTCGATATCCTTCCCACAATCAGCTGTACCTTGATCTTCGCCCTCAAGAGCATTCCTCATCTTGCTATGAGTCTCGAGCATCGAGGCTTCGGAAGTAGTGTTAAGCGAAGCAGTTACAGGAGACTCCCCGGAAACGTGTCCCTCTTTACCCATCTAGTCATTTGCGGTATGATTGCCACAACTTTTGCACTCCTCCTATTGCTGTAGGCAGCTCTGTATGAAAAGGAATATGATCATGGATAAGAACGAAAATCGCATTGCACTGAAGGTTGCACTTATTGCTATCCTTACAGCACTCACCACGGTATTCACCATTGTCGTGAGAGTTCCTACACCTGTCAAAGGGTATATCTCTTTGTGTGATGTAGTAATTGTCTTCAGCGCCTATCTGTTCGGGCCATGGACTGCCCTGATCACCGGAGGACTGGGCACTGCGATCGCTGATATCATCGGCGGCTACAGTCAGTGGGCTCCGTTTTCGTTTCTCATCCACGGACTTCAGGGAGCGGTCATCGGTCTCATAGCAAAGAAGGCATCGAAGAGCGGTGTCGTGTCGGATGCCTCTCTTCCCTCGGTATTCGGTGCAGGTCTTCTCGGGACTATCATCATGGTCGGAGGGTATTTCCTGGTCGGCGGTCTGTTCTACGGGTTCAAACCTGCATTGACCGAAATCCCTTTGAACCTTATTCAGGCTATAGTCGGGGTCGCTCTGGGAATAGCAGTGACAAAGACTGTGCGCAAAGCATACCCCCCTGTCAGGTTTCTTACCTGGTAATACATATAGAAGGATAACTCATGGAACAGTTTTCACAGGACTCGATTCTCGTTCTTGATTTCGGAGCGCAGTATTCACAGCTCATCGCACGGCGTGTCAGAGAGACGCATGTCTACTCTCAGATCGTACCCTATACAATCAGTGCCGGGGATGTGAAAGCGATGAACCCGAAAGGCATCATCTTCAGCGGAGGACCGGCTAGTGTTTCAACAGAGGGCTCTCCCCGTCCTGATGCCGGAATATTCGATCTCGGCATTCCGATTCTCGGTATCTGCTACGGCCTTCAGGTCATCACGGTGATGAACTCGGGTAAGGTGGAACGTCCCGATAAGAGAGAGTACGGGATTGCACATCTGGATATCCTCACACAGACTCCTCTTCTTGAGGGTATCACCAGCAGGTCTCAGGTCTGGATGAGTCACGGCGATTCGGTGTCAGTCCCTATGGCTGGTGGTGTCTGCACCGCCAGCACGGAGAACTGCGAGTTTACCGTAGTCGAAAGTGAAGAGCGGGGACTCTACGGAGTTCAGTTTCACCCTGAAGTTGTCCACACCGTAGAGGGCTTTCGCCTGATACAGAACTTTGTGGTCAATATCTGTAAGGCCGAACAGTCCTGGTCCATGGAATCGTTCATCGATACGAAGGTTGAGGAGATCAGAGAGACCGTCAAGGATAAGACCGTCCTCTGCGGTCTCAGCGGTGGCGTTGATTCTTCAGTAGTTGCAGCTCTCCTTCACAGGGCGATCGGTGATCAGCTGATCTGCGTGTTCGTGAACAACGGATTGCTCCGTAAAGGAGAAGCGGATCTTGTTCTTTCCGTCTTCAAGGATACCTTCCATATCAGGTTGCAGTATGCTGACGTGGAAGAACAGTTCCTTTCTGCTCTGAAAGGAGTCAGTGATCCTGAGACGAAGAGAAAGATCGTCGGCAGGATATTCATTGATGTCTTCGAGGAAGAGGCCCGCAAGGCACGTGATGCGACCTTCCTTGCTCAGGGCACCCTCTACCCTGATGTGATCGAGAGTATCAGTCCCTCTGGCGGTCCAAGTGCGACTATCAAGAGTCACCATAACGTCGGCGGATTGCCTGAAGACCTGAAGTTCACCCTCCTGGAGCCCCTTCGCGAGCTGTTCAAGGATGAGGTCCGTGAGCTGGGTAAGGAGCTTGGTCTGCCCGATGAGGTCGTCTATCGCCATCCGTTCCCGGGCCCCGGACTCAGTGTCCGCTGTATCGGCGAGATCACAAAGGAACGCCTTGAAACCCTGCGCGATGTGGATGATATCTTTATCGATGAAATCAGAAAGGCAGGGCTGTACGGTGAGATCTGGCAGGCACTTGCCTGTCTCCTTCCCGTGAAGAGTGTCGGTGTCCAGGGAGATGAGAGGACGTACGAAGAGGTGTGTTCGCTGCGGGCTGTCGTCAGTGAAGATGCCATGACGGCGGACTGGTACCGCTTCCCTCCTGATGTTCTCCAGAGAGCCTCTGCCCGTATCTGCAATGAGGTGTCGGGGGTAAACCGTGTCCTGTATGATATCACGAGTAAGCCACCGGGGACGATCGAGTGGGAATGATACTGTCACTGCTCTGACACTATGCCGGCCCGTTGTTTCTCATTGAAGCGACAGTGACCGGCTGTTTTGTATGCAGTGAAGAACTCTGCCACTCTCTCTGGAGGGTGGTGAGCTGTCTTCGCATGCTGTCCTGCTGAAGCCCGGCGGTTCTGCGTTCACGACTGCGCTGAGTGTACCTGCGAAGAGACTTCCTATGATTCGTCTATAGAGAAGTTGGCCGGGTTGAACTTGTCAGAGCCGAGCCAGAGGTCGATCTGGACTCCGCTATCGGTGTTCGAAACAGTGGCACGCTTGATCTGCCATCCGATCAGTTTGAGTCTGGCATCCCAGGAGGTGTCATGTCCTGCCATCATCCCGTAGTAACCGGCAAGTTCGGGCCGTGTCTTCTGCGGGTTGAGCGCTTGCCTGATACTCATCAGGTCTGCTTCGCTTCTTTTGTGGTCATCAAAGAAGCTGAGGTGGGCTCCGTCCTTCTCCTGATGGAGAGAGACGACCAACCTGAGGGGATTCCCCTCCAGAAGGAAGTTTGTCACTTCCGCGATCAGATTATTCAGAAATTCTTTACGTTTCATCGATGAAGTCCTCTTTGATGCTTATGGTCTGGTACCAGTGAATGATGGTGATGACGAGGGTGGCGGTAAGGCCCCCTGCAAAACCGTTGTTGTAGAGGTCGAAACCACCGTGCCAGATTCCCGTGGCCTCGACCATCGTAAGATGGATGAAGCCGGATATGATACCGATGACAATACCGAACTGACCTGCTATGGGAGCAAGTGTCGTGGAGAACAGTATGGCAAGAATGACTCCGGGGCTGGTCAGCGGTTTTCCGAAGAGAAGGGCTGCGGCAATAACCCCTATGACAATGGGGTAGGAGTTTTTCAGGGTCTTGCCGAACAGGCCGAATCCCATGAGTGTTGCAAGACCGGCAATGATCGGCCCGTTTATTGTTGAACCTGTGGCAGTGACGATGGCGAACCCCGCGAAACCGAGGAGACCCATATTGATCCAGGGTGATTCACTGTTTTCGACGATATCGAAGAAGTCACTCGGGAGCCGTCCTGTCTGATTCTGGATGCCTATCACCTCTCCGATAATTTTTCCGGCAGGACGGGCAGAGAAAAGGAAACCGTACAGGACCGATAGGAGAGAGAAGACAGGAATAATGAGGGTGAGAGCGGTTGAGGGGGCTGTGTTCCAGGACACCTCAATAGGTGCCATAGCCTTTGATGCTTTGAGTATACTTGCCGCGAAGAGGCCGAGGAATCCGCAGGTGAATCCCATGTTATAGAGACTGTACCCCTGATGGAGGGAGAGCATCTGCCCGGCTAGAGCGGGCAGCAGGAAGCCTGCCGCAATGCCTGCAGATGCTCCCAACGGGAGGGAGACAGCGTATGGCAGACCAAGGTCGAACATCACGTAGGTGACCAGAGGCCCTAAGGCGGTACCGAACAGGGCTATCAGGGAGTAGGCTCCGAACGATTTGCCTGCGAGCCGGCTCGCTATGAATACGCCTAGAATGATCCATCCGATGTTCAGGACGCTTTTCCCGAACAGTCCGAACCCGAACATCGTGAATACGGCAGCGATGGTCGGCCCGGCAAGTGTTACAGAAGAGAAACGGATGAGCAGCAGGCCGATCAGTGCAACCAGTGACGCATTGAGCAGTGCTCCTCCGGATCCGAAAGTCGAATAGTCCTGTATCAGTCTCGCCGGCATTACCTGTATCGTGAGGAAAGCCGAGAGCGACTCTGTGATACCCTGCTCCGCAAAGCCTAGGGTGACTGCGATCACCAGAAACAGGGTGATGAGCAGGTATCGTTGTCTCTCTTGTCTATCGTATTTCATGCAGACCCCTTGTGAAGGGTATCATACACACACTTCATCCGCATTTCAATACAACATTTCCTCCCTCTTTTCACTCCCGTCATGATACGTCTAGAGAGACTGCATGAGTGAAGGCAGGATCCCCCATCTGATATATGCGAGTGATACAGTGATCATGATGATGGCGGCTACGTAGCCTGAAAGGAGCAGTATGGTACTTTTCTTCATTGTAGAGTTCCTTTTCGGGTTTCGAGGTGCTCAAGCACCTCGTTCAGTGTGAGACCGAGTTGTTTCATCCGGGCAAAGAAGGCAGGGACTTCTGTGTCGAGGAATTCCTTCTGCTGTCTCCTCACCACGATCCGGGAGGCATCTTCATGCGTGAAGTATCCAATGCCCCGTCTGTTCTCGATCACTCCTTCTTCCTGAAGGATCATGTACGAACGGGTCACGGTATTGGGGTTTACTTCAAGAGCCACAGCCATGTCCCTCACCGAGGGAATCCGTGATGCGTTCCCGTATTCACCGCTGAGAATCTTCTGATAGAGGAGCTCGGCGATCTGCAGATAGATTGGAGTATGATTATTGAAGAGCATCGGTTGCCTGTACCTCCTGTATTCTGAAGTAGGCGACAGTGTAGGAGAACAGCGGCAGAAGCACGAAGTAGATGATGTTCCCTACCGCCCGGTAGGAGCCGACGGGCCAGGACCCTCGTGCTACGAAGGAATACTGGAACTCATGAGAAAGCTCCCACCCGGAGAAATAGTCAAAGAAGAACAGTCGAGCCAGTACGGTGCCCACCAGCGAAAGCGAGAAGAGAATCACCAGTGAGGCGAGGATCGTTTTGAAGAAATGGGTCTTCCTGAAGTAGATGCTTCCGAGAAAGAATACGGATGTGACTGAAATGTAGTGGAAGTAGCTTACCACGTAATCACGAGAAAATGGGTTGAACAGGTTCATCGGTTCTCTGAACAGGAGATACAGTAGCGGTTCAAGGGCGAGAGAAGCGAGGGTGAACAGAAGCGTGAGTGTTACCGGATAGATGACCGCAGAGATGAGAGCCCGAGAGAGGAGCTTCTCGAGCGGACTGGCGGGAAGCATCAGGAACTGATGGTTCCGTATCCGGTTATACAGATCATCACTGAAGGAGAGCGAGGTGAAGATCATGCCGCCCAGGAAGAGAAAACCGAAGTAGAGTCCGTCGTAGATGCCCTCATTCGGCTGTGATGTGAACCTGAAGGAGAAGGCCTGGATAAGTGCCAGAGCTGAGATGATCGCGAGTATCGTGATGGCATAGGTCGTCAGAGCTTTCCTGTCTTCTTCGAGATCGCGTACAAGAACAGAGAATAATCTCATTGTGTACCTCCTAATGTGGTAAATGCTTCCGGTCGGGATATGACGGCATTGAACAGAAACTCGATGTCGATTCCTTCCGAATCGATTCCTTCCTCACTCCTGTAGAGACTTCGGTAGCCGAGTCCAGTGTTCTCGCTGTACAGCGGTTTCCCTTCAACCGGCGGTGTGGACGTGAATCTGGCACTGAGGTTCATGTCAATCTCCTCAAGTGTTGCGTTCATGACAATTTTCTGGTTGTGGATGATCACCAGAGGGTCGATCAGGTGTTCCATATCACGAACCTGATGTGTGCTGATGATGACCGTTCTTTCATCACTCATAGCCGAGGAGACGGTACGTCGGAACTGGCTCTTGCTTGGGATGTCGAGACCGTTGGTCGGTTCATCGAGAATGACAAGTTCCGTATTGGACGCAAGAGCAAACGCGAGAAAGAACTTCTTCTTCTGTCCGTAACTCATCTTGGTCAGCATCTGAGAACTGTCGATCTGCAGTTCGTCGCAGTACCGCTTCATCTGGTCTGCACTGAAGGCGGGATAGAACGGTGCATAGAGGTCGGTGTATCGTGAACCGCTGATGGCGGGCACTGCGAACTCCTCGGGTACGTACGATATCTTGCGGAGAAAGTCCGCCTCTCGTGTGGCAGGGTCGTGACCCATGATATCGAGTCTCCCGTCCTTGGCAAACAACTGACCGCTCATCAGTTTCAGCAGGGTCGTCTTTCCCGCACCGTTAAGCCCCAGAAGTCCATAGATGTTCCCTTTTGCAAGGGTGAGAGTAAGATCGTTGAAGAGTCCTTCATGGCCGTACTGGAATGCAAGGGATTGTATGTGAATCATGAACACCTCCTTGTATTAGTGTCTTACATAACTAATACACTAAACATGATGTGTTGTCAAGTGCTATAGCAAATATTGTTTGCTTCGTGGTAGGTGAGGGGACCCTGGGTCGTAGATGCTGATTGGATGCTCTCATACGTCCGTTACACTCATGACGACCAGCGTTCGAGAGAAATCATCAGTATCTTTCGCCGATGCCTTTGAGCAGTTTGCTGGAAATGATGCCGCATCAATGTTCAATTGTCCATGTAGCCTGGTACTCCATAGGCCACACTGAACACACTGCATCATTCTCAAATATTCAAGCGTTATAAGAAGCATGAAAAAACTCGTTCTCGTATTTTCTATAGGTGGTATAATGAATATAAGAGAAATACTGGCAGGTAAGAGTCATGGCAACAGCATATATCAACCCTGAAATTATCCGATGGGGAAGAATAAGATTAGATATACCTCAACAAGTCGTAGCAGAGAAACTGCACGTCAATTTTGCCAAGTATCTATCATGGGAAACCGGGGAAGCCTTCCCGACCATCAATCAGGCGATGAATATCGGCCATATACTCAGGATCCCTTTTGGGTATCTCTATCTTTCCAATCCTCCAGAAGCTGATCAACTTCCTATCACTGATTTTCGCACAATCAGGGATCTGAGATTTCAGGAAGCAAGTGTCGACCTTCGTGATTTGCTCAATATCATTCTTCGGCAGCAGGAATGGTACTCAGCCTACAGTAAAGAGGAGGAGAAGTCTCCGCTCAGTTTTATTGGATCGTTCAGTCTCACTGATTCTCTGTCGGATATTGTAGCTGATATTCGAAGGACCCTGAGTTGGTCCGATAGGCTTTTCACCACTGTCTACACCAGAGCTGATTACTTGAGGACCATCATCGAATTATGCGAGAAAGCAGGAATAACGGTAGTCAGGAGCGGGATCGTCGGGAATAATACCCGTCGTGCGTTGAGCACTTCCGAATTCCGAGGTTTTGCAGTCTGTGACGACTATAGCCCATACATCTTTATCAATTCCAATGACTGCACTGCCGGTCAGATCTTTACCCTCGCTCACGAAATTGTTCACCTGTGGTACGGGAAAAGCGGAATATCGAATCTGAACCCCGACGAGCCGGAGCCCGACGATTTCCAGGACTTGGAGATAGCCTGTAACCAGATTGCAGCAGAATTACTTGTACCTGTTACCTTCCTGCCGAAGGAATCTGAGATAGTTGATTATCAGAAGATTATCCAGGTCTCCAAGGATTGTAAAATCAGCACGATTGTTGTCCTGAGAAGATTATTGGACACAAAGGCAATCACCAGGAATACGTTCTTCGAGTTCTATGATCAGATGCTCGAAGAGAACGTCAATCTTGAAAAGACGAGAGGTGTCAGCGATGGCAGCGGCGGTAATTTCTATAACAATTTCTTTGCAAAAACCGGAAAATCATTTACTGATGCAGTTCTGTCGAGCATCCAGGAGCGAAGGCTGTTATACCGGGATGCAGCTGATCTTCTCAATGTGAGCGTTCCTGTTGTGTATAAGCTGATTGATATGCGGAGCTCCATGTGATTACCTATTGTCTCGATTCCAATGTCTATATTCAGTCCCACCGGTTTGAATATGCCCACGATATAGTTCCCGGATTCTGGAATTGGCTTGACCATCTGGTTGAAAAACAATGTATTATATCACCTTCCTTTGTATACAAGGAACTCACAGACAGCAAAACCGGTGATTTTCTCGTTCGATGGGTCAAGAAAAGAAAATTTTCAGGTGTATTCCTTGACCCCGATTCTGAGATGCAGATCAGGTTTTCTGAAATTGCTGATTACGTTACACGTACCTATGATGCAAAGAACTCTGAGCTCTTTCTCCAAAAGGCTGATGCCTGGGTCATTTCATATGCTACTGTCATGAACTCTACAGTTGTCACCCAGGAGGCGCCTGTCGGGTTTGGATCGAAAAGGTGAAGATTCCGAACATCTGCCAGATATTTAGTGTTAATTACGTCGACACCTACACATTTCTTCGGAATACAGGGGCCCGATTTCATGAGAGGATTCCCCCCCCTTCATAGGGGTGTTTTGCAGTACAGATATCGTACTGTTGCTGCTCAGCACAGTTCTGTATTTCTTTGGGACCCAGTATGTTTCCTTAGAATCCTGTACTGTTTTACGGTGGTAACATCCTTGTATTCAGTGTATCTTCTGTACATTCGGAAGTCACTGATATAGGATCCGGAGACAGGGAGTGGGTATACGATGAGTGAAAGACGGCAATGGATAGTGAAGGACAGGCAGTATTACAAGTTCAGCGCGTACGGGTTTCTTAAGAACCTGAAGTTCTTTGAACCCTTCCTTATCCTGTTCTTCCTTGAGAAGGGTATTACCTACTTCGAGATCGGTATGCTGTATGCTGTCCGGGAGCTTCTCATCAATATATTCGAGATTCCCAGCGGGTTCGTTGCAGATGCGTTCGGTCGAAGACGCACCATGGCCTTCTCTCTGTTCGCCTATATCCTCTCCTTTATCGTGTTCTTTTTCTCTGATATCTACATCGCTCTGATGGGTGCGATGGTACTCTACGCGGTGGGGGATGCATTCAGGACCGGGACGCACAAGGCGATGATCTACTCCTATATCAATGCGAACGGTATGGGACATCTCAAGGGAGCCTACTACGGTCATACACGTTCCTGGTCCCAGACAGGGTCTGCCATCAGCGCCCTGATAGCAGCCTTTCTGGTATTCTACTCCGGCTCGTATGCTCCCATTTTCCTGTTTACCCTGATACCCTATGTGCTCGATCTGCTTCTGATCCTCAGCTATCCGAAATGGCTGGACGGCAATGAGGGGGCGAAGGGAAAGAGACCGGGGGAAATCTTCACCGGTATGCTCACGGCCCTTGTCAGGAGTTTCAGAAGGACAGCCCTGATGAAGGGAATGATCAATCAGTCTCTGTACAGCGGATACTACAAGGCCCTCAAGGACTACATACAGCCCATGATCGTCGCACTGACTATCGCCAGTCCCTTCCTCACATCATACGAGGACGTTCAACGCTCCGCCTTCTTTACCGGGGCAGTGTACTCAATCCTGTACTTTGCGACCTCCTTTGCTTCGAAGAAGGCCTCCTTCTTCGCCTCCCGATTCTCTTCGGAAGGAAACGCCCTCAACGGCTTCTTCTCATTCGGGGCATGGTGTGCCGTAGCGAGTGCCGTCAGCTACGCATTCTCGCTTCCGCTGGTCTCGATACTGCTGTTTTTCGGTGTCTACCTGATTGAGAATCTCCGCAAGCCGGTGGGACTTTCGTACATCTCCTCACTGATGGATGAGTCGATCCTGGCTGCCTCCCTCTCTGTGGAAAGCCAGCTCGAGACCCTTTTCGCTGTCGTCTTTTCCCTTCTTGTGGGCGGACTGACAAGTCTCTGGTCGCTCCAAACAGCTCTTCTTGTCACCTCCGGTATCCTGCTCATATCGAGTTTTTTTGTTCGCGTGCGGCAATCTGCCTGAAATTTACCCTAACTTCACCGAATCTTTATGGCACTGGAAAGCAGTATATGTATACTGGTAGAGACAGAGGTATACACATGGCAAAGATATTCGTAGTGGAAGATAATGCAGGGCTGAGTGACGCGATAGTCTCCTATCTGGCTATCGAAGGGCATGAGGCGGTTCTGTTCGACAGGCTCCAGGGTTTTGTTGAATCAGCGCGTATGGCGATGCCTGCCCTTGTAATTCTCGATGTGATGCTTCCAGACGGGAACGGGTTTGCAGCGGCAAGGCAGCTGAAGGCGAAGGTGGATATTCCTATCCTGTTTCTCACCGCACGGTCAAGTGAGTCCGACCGGATCACCGGGTTTGAACTCGGCGCGGATGATTATGTGGTGAAACCGTTCTCGATGAGGGAGCTGATGCTGCGGGTCCGCTCGATACTTGCCAGGACCTCATCTCCTTCAGCGGAAGAGACTGCAGGTCCCCTTGCGTTCACCCTTCAGGACAGTGACGGCGTCACGCATACTCTGGAATTCGACGATAAGGTCCATTCACTGACCCATGATAGATCCGTCGTCCGTCTGACGGCCGCCGAGTGGAAGATCCTGTATCATCTTGCAACCCATCATGGAGTCCTTATCACCAGGGAGCAGATCCTCGGGCAGTGTCTAGACTATCTCGTCGAGGGTTCGGAACGGAGTGTGAACACACATATGAAGAACATACGGGCAAAGCTCGATAAAGTGAACTGGGTCGAGACGGTACGAGGTTTCGGCTACCGCTTCATAGGAGATGTGCGTGTATGACTCTGGTGAAGAAGACCTTCCTGGTATTCTCCCTTTCCTTCCTGATCCAGATCCTTCTTGTCGGCTCTCTGGTCACGCTCGGTTTCAACCACTCCATGGGGCAGTGGGAACGGATCCGGCAGGAGGAATCGGCCAATCTCGTGAGAGAGACACTGAACGTATCAGGCGAGGATCCTGTGTATATTGATTCCCCCTGGCCGATCATGATCTTCGACGAGCAGGAACAGCTCATCGGCAGTTCTCAGAATTCCCGTGCCATGCCCATGGGCCGTATGGGAGGCCGCAACCCGTTCGGAGCGAAGATTGCCGTATATGAGGGTGGGAGGCTGATCGGGTACTACTCGGTGAACATCGATGAGTTCAAAGACGATATCGCGAACGAAGCACTCTTCTCATCGATGCTCCGTATAAGTTTCGTCGCCTTCATAGTGAGCCTTCTCATCTCTCTTCTGGCTGCCTATCTGTTCAGTCGCTCGATCTCCAAGCCCGCTGATATTCTTTCTGCACACCTGAGATCAATGAGTGAAGGTGATCTCGATAACGAGGTGAAAATCACCGGTGATACGGAGCTTGTGGGGATAGGGTTGTCAGTCGAGACGCTGAGAAAGCGAATGGTTCACGAGCAGGGGTTGCGTGCTCAGTGGGGGCAGGATATCGCACATGACCTGCGCACCCCCGTCGCTTCGATGAAATCTCAGGTGGAGGGTATGGCTGACAGGGTCCTGACACCGACAGCAGAACGCTTCCAGCTGATCATGAAGGAACTTGAGAGGATGGAGTCGCTCATCGGTGATCTTGAGACACTGATGAGGCTTGAATCTCCCGAGATCACTGTTGACCGTCAGGAGATTTCAGGCGATGCGCTTCTTGTTGATCTCTCAGATATGTTCTCCTCGCTTATGGATTCACGTGGAGTACAGTTTTCGGCACACAGTTCGCTGGGGAGTTTTACCGGTGATGAGGCTCTGATTACCCGTGCATTGGGCAATCTGATCATGAATGCCATCCTCTACGGGGATCCGGGCGGTTCCATCACTGTCACCTTCGAACCATCAGGAGATGAGATCGCCCTGCGGGTACACAACACAGGGCAACCCATCCCTCCTGAAGAACGTGAAAGGATCTTCGAACGCCTCTACCGGGGAGAATTCGCCCGTAACACTCCCGGCACCGGACTGGGACTTACGATCGTTAGTCAGATAGCATCTCTCCATGGCGGACGTGTTCACCTCACCAGTACCGCGAAGGAGGGGACTACCTTCTCACTCCTTCTCCCCGTTACTCATCGTTGAGACGGTACAGTCTGAGTGAGGAGGACCCTGCGAGAGCCATATAGTTGCCCTGCGGGCTGCGGGTTGCCGAAAGGGGAGAGAGGGACGGCAGTGAAGCAGAGTCTCCCGCGATCACCGGCACTCCTGCATAGACATCGACGGGATACACCTTCATTCCCGAATCCTCTGAGACCACCCACCCCTGTGTATAGGTTGAGTTGTATAGTACTTCCTTCATCGCCTCCGCTATGGTTCCTATCTGCTGCTGCCAGACATAGGAGAGGGTTGAACCGTCGTATGTATACAGATGCCATCCGGTACTCGTCAGAAGATGGAGGTAGTCGTGAACCACATACCCCTTTTCGACTGTGCCGAGGTTGGATGCAAGGAGATTGTTGCTCAGGAACATGAGAGAGGGGTCTCCCTGTGAATTATACGATATCCTGTAGGAGTGGAAGGTGTTATTGCTCGGAGAGGAGACTATCAGAGTATCGAGCGCATCCGATATCGAGATGTGCTTCCCGTCTGCGATGGTGTGGAAGAACTGACCGAGAGCCGCAGACAGTACCAGAGTGAAGGAGCCTCCTTCGTAGTGTAGTACGTGAATCTTTGATGTGTCCCTGTCAAGAAGGAACAGGTGATTGGTTATGGGATCGATCACGATGTTGCTCAGATTGTCTGACCACGGATAGTCGCCTATCTCGGCAGTGTCGCTCTTCGTAAGCTCTTCTGCTGTGCCGTCATAGGTGTATGCAACCAGGAGACCGGTCGTACCGTTCACGGTGAATACCAGCTGGTCCGAGCTGTCATAGGCCAGAGAGGTGATGCCCTGTGTCGGGTAGGGATCACTCTGGCTTCCGGTACCGCTGCTCGTGTACGAATCGAGGACCTCGAGAGCATCCTGACGGACATCACAGAGCTGAAGCCCGGCAGAGCCTGCGAGGAGCAGGTTCCCGTCAAGCAGGAACAGGGCTTCGCTGATGGAGTCTATGAACAGGGGGGAGCCCTGTTCATCAGAGACCGGTGCACTGTAGGTGTTTACCAGGACCGGGACCCCCTCATTCTCTCCGACCGAGACCTCAAACGTTCTTGTGTCCGCCCCTACGGAGAGTACCTGTTCACCGCGTGCTATCGCATCAAGCCGATGCGGTCCGGTATAGGTGGTGAAGTTCAGCGTATCTCCGGTACTCATCTCGGTACCGTCGAGATACCAGGTCACGACGTAGGGAGAAGAGGGAGTGGTTTCAGGTGTGTAGGTGGCGCTGAGCTGAGTGTTCGGTGTGACGAGAGAGTCGATCCCTGTGATTTCTCCCTCGATCTTTGATCCGAGAGAGTCTGTGATAGCCATGCCGGTGGCCTCGGGAGTCTCCTTGTGTACCTCCAGAGTCACCTCGGCGTCTGTCAGTTTCTCATCGAGGACCCTCACGATATCGATCCCGCCGGCAATGACAATGCCGTTGCTGAGTACACTGTAGTTCACTTCATAGATACCTGCAGGCACCTGTTCAACGTACAGCGAACTGCTTGTGGAAGGAGTGACAGTCACAGAGGAGCTCACATCAGTGGTCACGCCATCCTGGTCCCGTATGCTCATCGTGACCGTGATACCGGTGAATGTTTCCGGCCCCCAATAGAGTCCGAACTGCAGTGTCCCCTCCCCGTAGAGAGTGTCGATCAGTATCTCGACCGTGTTGGACTGAGTGGTGAGCTGAAAGGTCTCCTCTCCGGTAGCCAATGGTGTTCCCTGCTGGTTTACCCCGGTCACCGTCAGATCCCACGTCCCGATCATGAGTCCGCTGATCTCCACCTGGGGAGAGTGGGATGTGATACTGAGACTCTGGTCGTTCGGGCCGCTGCCTTCGATGATGTAGCCGTAGATGTCCAGACTCTCTCCAGTGGGTGAGTACAGTTCCCGCGTGCTTGAGACCCGGTCTTTCAGAAATATTCTGAGAGACGCCGTTGATGCTTCCTCCTCACAGGACGGGAAGATCATCAGGGCTGTTATGATTGACAACAGAATGATAGGTTGTATGCGTTTCATGTTGCACCTCCACTGATGTTATCATCTTGGATGAGTTCCTGCTTTGTCCCTTGTAAGAAAATCACAGAGGTGGTATCACTATATCCATGAGAATCAAGAATGTACTATCCACCTCAGTGATCAGGACTGAACTTGTAAGTGATACAAAAGAAGACGTGATGTACGAACTCCTCGATATTCTGATTGCGGCAGGAAAGATACCGGCCGATAAAAGGGATCAGGTTTTTGACGATCTGATGAATCGGGAGAAAAAGATGTCGACGGGAATCCAGCACGGAGTCGCCATCCCCCATGCGAAGACGCAGGCTGTCTCATCGCTGACAGCCTGTATCGGTATCAAGCGCGACGGTCTCGATTTCGACAGTCTTGATGGGCAGAAGAGCAATCTATTCATCATGACGATCTCTCCGGTGGATAGGGTTGGACCTCACGTGCAGTTCCTTGCCGAGATCTCTCAGATCATCAAGAACCTTTCCAGCCGGAAGGCACTCCTCGAATCGCGAAGTGCGGAAGAGGTTCTCTCGGTGTTTGGCCTCTGAAAGAAGGAGTAATGTACCATGGCTCATGAAATGATGCTGCTCGCACTGCAGATGGGAGTGATCCTTCTCACCGCGAAACTGTTCGGATGGATCTTTTCCACTCATCTCAAACAGCCGAAAGTGCTTGGTGAACTTGTTGCCGGGATGCTGATCGGTCCCTATGTGCTCGGTGCGATACCCCTGGGACACCTGGGGCCGCTGTTCCCGCTTGCCGAAGGGACGATACCTGTTTCTCCGGAGCTGTACGGGATAGCGACGATCGGCTCGATTTTTCTTCTGTTCTCGAGCGGTCTTGAGACCGATCTTCCTACCTTCCTGCGTTTCAGCGGGAAAGCCTCGGTGGTCGGCGTGGGAGGAGTCGTCATATCATTTTTCCTTGGTGCCGGTGCAACGGTGCTTTTTCACCCTGATGTACACTCCCTCATGGCTCCGCAGGCGCTCTTTCTCGGGACGATATGTACAGCGACCTCGATCGGTATCACCGCACGTATCCTCGGGGAGACGAAGAAGATTTCGACTCCAGAAGGGGTGACGATCCTTGCCGCGGCCGTTCTGGATGATGTGATAAGTATCATTCTTCTGTCCGTTGTCGTCGGCGTTGCCTCGGTCAGCATGAACGGAGGAACTCTCGCCTGGTCCAGCATCGGTTTCATTGCCTTCAAGGCGGTTGCCTTCTGGGCGGTGTGTATGGTGGGCGGCATTCTTGCCGCACCCTACCTGACCAAGGGAATGAAGCGGCTCGAGTCCCTCTCGCTGATAGCGCAGCTCTCGTTCGGCATTGCCCTGCTGCTGGCCGGTTTCAGTGAGATGGCAGGCCTCGCTATGATTATCGGTGCCTATATTGCAGGACTCAGCTTCTCACAGACGGATGTATCGCAGGAGATCATTGAACGGATCACCGGTGCCGGCGACTACTTTGTCCCCGTGTTTTTCGCTGTGATGGGTATGATGGTCAATTTCAGTGCCCTCATGGGTGTACTGCTCTTCGGCCTTGCCTTCTCCTTTGTTGCGTTCCTGGGAAAACTGATCGGCTGCGGACTGCCTGCCCTGAGTGTCGGCTTCAATATGAGGGGTGCATTCCGTATCGGAGCCGGTATGCTTCCCCGGGGTGAAGTGACTCTCATCGTCGGAGGAATCGGGCTTGCTTCAGGAGCGATCGGTCAGGACCTGTTCGGCGTTGCTGTCATGACGATGCTGATAGCATCCATTGCGGCGCCTCCTCTCCTCATTGCTTCGTTCCGCGGAGGTTCCGGGTATACCCGGGAGCTGATGACCGTCTCGGAGGATGATACGGTCACGATCGATGTCGCCCTGCCGAGCAGACGTGCATCGGAGTTTGTCCGGCGGTCTCTACAGGATGCGTTCCGGCAGGAGGGCTTCTTCGTGAAACGTCTCGAGGGATCCCTTGAAGGCTGGCAGATACGCAAGGATGAGATAGTGTTCACGATGGGCCTGAGGGAACATAATATCGAGATCACGGCAAAGAGAGAGCACGAGGCTTTCATCAGGCTGATGATGGTGGAGACGATGGTCGACTTCAAGGAGTTCGTCGATTCTCTTCAGGGTATGAACAATGATGATATGATGGGCGCGAATCTCCTGATGAACATGTTCGCGGGTGAATCAGAGGAAACTCCCTAGATCTACCGGTCCTGAGCCAGCGGCACTCTGTATTTCATCAGGAAGCCCTTCGGCTGATAGGTCATTTTTGCCTGTCGCAGTCCTGGAATCCCCAGATCCTGTTCTCTGTTTATCGTGGTGATATGCTCGTGGAGGAGGGATGCTGCAGCACGGTTGATGTACTGGTATACCCCCTTATAGCGTGTCAGGGCCTTCTCGATATGGACAATGAAGGTATTGTCAGAGGCATACTCTCCGAGAGTGAAGGCGATCGGGGTGTCCTGAGAGTACAGGATATAGCCGGTGAGTAACAGTGCCTCACGGTGTTCGATGGCGAATCTCGTCGCATCGTAGTCTTCTACGTCGCTCTTCCCTTCTGCCCACGCATCAAGCACCGTGATCATATCCTGCTCAGGTGCTATATGTGTGGGAAGGAGTATCCGTTCCGGGTGGTCCTTCATGAACCGGTTCACATGAGCCATCTTCTTATGGAGCACCTGTCCGCTCAGGTCTATGAGTGACTGTCTGTCATACAGATAGTCGGCATTATCTCTGTCCTCCTCGAGCCCGGCGGAAAAACCGTCCCTTTTCATACCTTCCAACCACTGACCTGTGAGTTCTCCGGCTATGGTGTTCACTTCACGGACTCTGCTCGTCAGTTCGTTCATAACAGGTTTTCCCGGATAGCCTGCAGGAAGCATCGCAAAACGGGAATCCTTGTCGTGTCCGATGAACAGGTAGCCGGTTCCCCCATCAGGCTGTTGATATCTGCTTACCGTGTAATCACGTTTGTGAGTGAATGGAATGAGAGATGCAACCGAGTATTCACTTATCCCGTGTCTGTTCTGTGCCAGAAAGGGTTGTATCTCTGGTATGTGTTCATAGGTAAGAGGTACTGAGTCGGGGAACGCTGGGATAATCGACATAAAAGAGAAGATACTACCACAACGGTATAGAATCAAGCACTCATGCAGGGAGAATGCTTCTTTCCTTCCCTCTGGTATCACGGATGCGGTTTTGATATAGTGGTCATCATGAAAATTCTGATTCGGATTCTGCTGCTTGCATTTTTCGCCCTGGCGATATTTCTCCCGGAGGGAAGCATCCCCTCGTGGACCTACTGGTCGATATTCGTCCTCATCTTCCTGATGCTCTTTCTCTACTACCGGGTAGAGTACTACGTGAGTGAGCGGGTCGTTCTCTCTTCCGTGGACCGTCCTGTGCGGTACAGCTGTTTCATGGCGAAGGTTCCCCCGATGAAATCCGAGGATCTGGTGAGAGGCAGGTTCATCATCACCGAAGAGTCTCTCGAACTCTATCAGAAGGGCTCTCCCGTACGTCTGGTCTGGTCCCGCCCCATCCGTGAGATCGAGTCGGTGGAGACCGCAAAGGTGGTCGGGATGAGACATGGACTGATCTTCAACCTGACCGACGGTAACAGAGACCTGTTCGTCGTATCCCGGCACAAGAAGATATACGGCCAGATCATACAGGTTCTGGGCTGGGAGTCTGCCTAGACACTTCAACTAGTCTATATAGACGATTGAGACCTCCTCAGAAGCAGTGCTACCTTCACGGGTGTACTGCTTTTTAGTGCGTAGGGGGAAAGTATGAAAGTGTTGTCTGTTCTTCTGTTCGTGGTTCTGCTGATCTTCCCGATGTCCGGCGAACCATTGAATGTCCCCGCACTTGATCTTTACGGTGCTGTAGATACCACCAGCATACGTTCGCTTTTCCTGTCTTCCCTCTACCTGAGCGGAAGCATCGGCGTTTCATATGGTGAACTGGGTTTCTCGGTCCCCGTCACCTACATAGCGGACGGGACAGGAGGAAATGAGCAGCTGCTGGATGCCGGACTGCATCTCACGATCTTCCCTTTCTCCTCAGGTCTCTTCTACTCAGTAAGTCTGATTGAGATGGTGATCTTTATCGGTCCATTCACACCCAGTCTCACTGCTCATTCCATCAATGAGATGACACTCGGGTACGAGATCAATCTGCCCGGAGGGGTATCTGTCGTTCCGAAAATCCGCGCACGTGACCTGTCACGGTCATTCACTGAGGAACTTGATTATATCCGGGGTTTCATCCCCGGCTTCAACAGGTTCGATGCCGCTGTTGAGATACGATATACAGTGGCATCCTTTGACATCGATTCCCATAGGAAGGAGGAGGAATGAAGATGAAGAGAACGGGCACAGGAACAGGAATCGCGACATCGATAATCTCTATCTATGTCATGATTTCACTCATCGGATGTACACTTGCGTGGGACGCCCTGCCCAACGGATCGTTCGAGATGGCCGATATCATAGATCCGGTGGCGACGGTCGTGGATGAACAGTACCAGGTGATCGAACCGGTTCTGATTGAGCACGATGAGGCTTTCCGGGCTCTGGCAAGTGTGAGGGAAACTCCCCTGAACGGGAAGCAGATCGTCACCCGTATGCTTGAGGAGCCAAGGGGAGAGGAGTATCTGCAGTTCACCTATACGCTTCTTTCAAGTGAGGACCCTCAGGAGATAGTCGCTCAGGCTGAGCAGCTGGTATCCGCTGATGAGTATCAGGACCTGCTTGTGGAGGTGGACCGGGCTGCCAGAGAGATCGGAGCTCTCAGCGAAGAACTGTCGCGTTCGATTCCTCCGAGTCAGCAGGCGGCATTCTTGAAGGATATGCAGAAGCTGCTCACCAAGTCGATTGTGCTTCTTGTCGCAGGTATCGTGTACGCCGCCATTCCCACGGTGATCTTCTGGGGTAAGGTGACCGCCGCAGCCGCCGTATCGGTAGCCGCAGGTGTGCTTGCCACGACGTTCATGGCTCTCTACCGCTATTACTCCCTCGATGATCAGAGCATGGCAGAGTCATTTCAGGAGTGGATCGTCGATGTTACTACAGATTCCACTGCCGCCTACACCCTTGCAACCAGCATGATCACTGTGGGAAAGTCGATGGGGTACAATGCGGTGGTGACCGGACTGATCCTCGTTGTCTTCAGTATCTATAACGTGATAGATATGGTGAAGCCGATGCTGGAAACGTATAATTTCAGTGCCTGAGCTGCAGTGTGGTGCCGGGTTCCCCCGGCACACGCTCTCACCGACTGTTGTGGTCTCCTCCCTCTTGTTGCCTTCGTGCAGTTGTGGAATAATGGTTCATACATCTGAATATAGGGAGCTTACCATGGCAGTCGATTTTCTTCATGACACGATTCTTGACCTGTTTCTGCAATATGCACGCATAGATACGATGAGTGACCCTCATGTTACAGACCACAGACCTACAAGCGACGGACAGCTGGAGTTGCTCGAACTGCTCGAACGTCAATGCAGAGATATGGGGATCGATGATATCGTTAGAGATCCCAACGGGTATCTGATAGCACGGGTGCCGTCGAATATGTCGACTTCCGTACCCGTAGAGCCGGTCGGGTTCATGGCACACGTTGATGTGGCCGACGATGTGCCGGGGAACGGGGTGAAGCCCCGGGTGATATCATCGTACGACGGTAATCCGATCGTCCTGAAGGAAGATGTTGTTATCAGTGACCCCTCCCTGCAGAGCCATATCGGAGAGACGATTGTCGTGGCCGACGGAACGACCCTCCTCGGAGCTGATGACAAGGCCGGCGTAGCCATTCTCATGGCTGTCGCGATGCATCTGATGAGTCACCCCGAGATAGAGCACGGAGAGATAGAGTGCATCTTCACCACCGATGAAGAGACGGGGGGAGGGATGGATGCGTTCCGGCTCGAACATCTTCACAGCAGGGTATGCTATACACTGGACGGAGGGCCTGCAGCAGAAGTCGAAGCAGAATGCTTCAATGCCGCAACGGTCACGGTTACCTGTGTGGGTGTTCCCTACCATCTTGGAGCTGCACGTGGCCGGATGGTGAACTCGGTGATCATGGCACATACGTTCATATCCGCACTCCCTGCCCAGGAATCACCTGAAGCAACCGACGGACGGTATGGCTATTATTCAGTGGATGAGATCCACGGAAAGATCGAAGAGACACGGTTTCTCGTATACGTGCGGGACTTTGATGGTGAGAGATTCCGCCAAAGAATCGAGACTCTTGAGGCTCTTGCCCGCATGGTGCGACAGCTGTACCCCGGAGGGGAGGTCACGACCGAAGTGAGCCACTCCTATTCAAATATGGCTGATGGAATAGCCGAGCACCCGCAGGTGATGCAGTCCCTCCAGGAGAGTGCAAAGCATCTGGGTATTGATCTGACACTCAAAGTGATTCGCGGGGGTACCGATGGAGCGAGACTTACTCAGATGGGAGTGCCGACACCCAACATCTTCACCGGAGGCCATAACTATCATTCTAAGTACGAGTTCCTTGCAATGAGTGATGCCTGCTCATCCGCGCTCTTTGTCACCGAGATCGTGAGATACTGGGCCTCATGCGTATGATCAGGCGAATGTCTGCTGCATGCCTTCTTCTTTTCTCTCTGACGGTTCTGTATGCTTCCGGCCAGGATCTGGAGAAGAACCTGCAGGAGATGGTCCCTTCCTTCCTTTCCTATGTTCCTCAGGGAACGGGAGATCTGTCTCTTTCGGTGACCTCCCTGGATGTCGGGGAAGTGTCCTGGAGCGACCGGGAACTTGCCGTAGTACAGCTGCTGTTCACCTATGAGGGGGAATCTCTCTACCGTACACTCATGTTCCTGGTCGATGAACAGGAGCCGTTCGAGAAGCAGGCGATCGGTCAGCTGCGGGGTGTCCTCCCTGAGGTGGCACAGACCTTTTTCGATCTCGATGCACAGGGGATGACCCTCATCGCAGCACACGAGGCGCCGCTATTGAGTCAGGTTGGTGGTGCACAGTCCGTTCGAACCGGAGATATGCTTGCCGTGAAAGAGAGCGACGGCACTCTCATCGCAACCGTCCGGGTCGATGCACAGGATGCGGATGTCCGGTATCTTGCCCTTGAGTGGGCACAGAGACCTCTTGTCGACCATATGGTACTCACACCGTGGAACGTGCATACGATCACTCTTCCTGTGACCGTCTCAGGGACCTCTTTTTCTCTCTCGCCATCCTATACGGTGAAATGGATCCGTTCACCGTATCTTTCCCTCCATACGGGAGCACATATCAGGGTTCCCTACGACAGCTCGGCTCTCTTCCTTGCTCCGATGGTCGGTATCACCGGAGAGATTCTTTTCACCCAGGTATTCCCGACGCTAGAGCATCAGGCACCGGTCAGCAGAATCTCTGTCCGCGGTACGGCGGACTTCGGATACGGCGTATCGGTCTCTCAGCAGGTTCAGTCCTTTGCCTACAGTGAGATCACCGGAGGGATATCCTACCGGTGCTCTCCCTTCTTTGCCTGTATGCTCGGTCTTTCGTACCGGGTACAGGATTCCCCTCTTGAGGGAATGTATGCCGCCTCGCTTGCTCTGGAGGTGCGCCTATGAGATCAAGGCTCTGTACGGGCAGGTATCTTGCTGTGCTTGCCATCCTTCTGCCGCTGCTTTTCCTCTCCGGGTGCTCCTCTCTTGAATCGGTCATCCGTTCCAATCTGGAAGATACTCCCATCTGGGTGTTTGAGCCTAGAGCAGCGAGAGACAGTCTCCCCTTCGTGGGAACGGGATCCGGGTCAGATGAGCTCACTGCCCGTGTGAGGAGCTACGAGTCAATACTCACTCAGATATCCGAGTATCTGGGGAAGGACATCTCCAATTCCTACATTGCCGAACTCTCGCGCTCGGATGCCATTGGCGACTATAATCTGAGGATCACGCGGCAATTCATCAAAGAGGGAGAGGATACTGTTACGGTTCATCTGTATGCTGTCGCCGACAGAGCGATCCTTGAATCGAACCGCAGTGATCGCCTGATCGAAATCGAGAAGACGAAGCAGGAGATATCGCTTCTCAATGACTCTGCCTCCCAGGCGTTGCGTGAGAACAGGGACATCAGTGCAGTGCAGGATTATCTCTCCATCATCTCCCTCTCGGGCTCGATAGCGGGCCCTCAGGGGGAGGAGATCTATCGGGAGGCGGCTGACAATATCCTTTCCATAGCACAGAAGGTTGCCATTGTCAGACACAGTGACCTTGCCCACACCTTCTACGTGCAGCGGGGGACCCGTACGATCGCACCGAAGATCAAGGGTGCCCCTCTTCTGATATCCATCAGGGCGCGGGATGTGATGAACAGGGAATATGCCGACACAGTCCCCCTCATCAGTGACGGGGAGGGACTGGCCCGCTTCATCAATACGAACAGTTCGATGCTCCACCGGGGTACCTATACGGTCACATTCGACCCTGAGGCCTTCGGTATCAGCAACACCTCCCTGTCACCTGCTGACCGGCAGCGCCTGGAGGAGATCATTCAATCTAGCGCCGTAACCGTGCCGTATCAGCGTTCGTATCCTCTGGGGCAGAATATGATGATCGCCTTTGGAGAATACTCTCTGCGGGGTGCACTGCTGCCTACCCGGAACACGGAGATACTGGTCGATGAGTACCTGAGCGGCTATGGTTTCTCCTTCCGGTCTGTACACGAATCAATACAGGAAGATGATGAGGATTTCTTCGAAGCGATCACGAGAGGACAGAGCAGGGAAGGAAGTGAAGACATTGTGCTCTACGGAAAGGTGGGCGTGGTTGCGTTCACTCGGCTTGAACGGGGAGTGTCGGTACAGGTAGCCGGCGAGAGCGGCCTCTACCGTGCGGGTACGCAGACCCTCCTTGCGTCAACCGGGATGGTCAACTCGGTCGGACGTGGATCTGACGAGGAGAGCGCCCTTGCCGATGCCTTCCAGATGTACGGGAGACTGACCGCATCATTACTCAAGCGTTTTATACTTCAATAGCGATGAACTGCTCAGCGTGATCGGTCACGATACCTCGTACCCGACGAGTGAGATGATCCGGTATCGGGTCTCCCCAGACGATGACTTCATAGCCTTTTAAGAACCTTTTCGACCTTTCGTATAGCGATGAATGGGGTTTCAGAACATCACAGTTGACAAGGAACCTTCCATTTCCATGCTGTAGGAATCGCGGTACACCCTCTCCTTCAGAATAGATGAGCGCTAAGGGAACTCGGTGTAGGCCCCTGTGCTTCCAGATGTTCAGGGCCAGCGGGTTGAACGAAGATATCAGAACTCTCTGCTCCAGGTGATAGGTCTGCACGGCTTCTCTGGTTCGATCTATGAGAGCATGTGAGGGGATGTTCTTCGGCTTCAGCTCTATATCGAAATACAGATCGTTCGAGAAGGAGGAGAGGACCTCGTTGAGCAGAGGAATACGGTAGCCCAGATCCCTCTGTTCTTCATTGGTTCCAAGAGATAGGAGCTTCAGCTGATCCCAGGTGAGTTCTTCCACTCGGGCGTTCTTCCCCGTCATCCTGTACAGGTCGCTGTCGTGTATGACAACGGCCTCACCACTGGCGCAGAGGTGAACGTCCAGCTCGATACCGGAAATCTTCCTGTCAACACAGGACTGAAACGCCTCCATGGAATTCTCCGGGGCCGGGCAGGTGTTTCCTCGGTGAGAGAGGATAAACGGGGAGGGCAGGTCCGGAAACAGTTCGAACCTGCTCATGCTGATGCGTAGGATCTCAGGAGCCCAATCTCCTGCGGCCACAGTTCAGGCTTCGGGGTCTCGAGGATCAGCGGGATGCCGTGGAAACGGGGGTCGCTCATCATCGTCCTGAAGCATGCAAGTCCGATATTCCCCTCTCCCAGCGGAGCATGGCGGTCAACGCGGGAGCCATATTCACTTTTCGCGTCATTAAGGTGCATCCCCATCAGTTTCTCTGCCCCGATGAGCTCATCAAATCTGTCCATCACTTCCAGAAAACCCTCAGCTGTTCTGATATCGTATCCTCCTGCGAAGATGTGGCAGGTATCGATACAGACACCGACACGGTCCTTCTGTTTCACGTTCTCCATGATGGAGGCTATCTCTTCAAAGGTACGTCCGAGAGCCGATCCCTGACCGGCAGTGGTTTCTATGACGGCATGCACAAAAGGGACTTCCGACAGTGCACGATCTATCTCCCCGGCGATCAGACGTATCGATTCCTCTGCGGAGACCTGATTCAGGTGAGCCCCCGGATGGAAATTGAGCCGGTCGAGACCCAGCTGATACACCCGCTGCATCTCATCCACGAATGCATCGGAGCTCTTCTTTCTCTTCTCCGCATCCGGGTTACCGAGGTTGATCAGATAACTGTCATGCGGGAGAATCTGTTCCGGACGGAACCCCGCCCGACTCACGGCCTGAGTGAACTCCCTGATCTTCTCTTCGGTAAGAGCAGGTGCGTTCCACTGTTTCTGATTTTTCGTGAACAGTGCCAGGGCATTCGCTCCAATAGCCAGTGCCCGGTCAACGGCCTGATCCACTCCTCCTGCTGCGCTCACATGCGCTCCGATGTACTGCATAGCGTTATGACTCCTTACCACAGAAGGTAGGCGAAGGTCGACGGGTTGTCAATCGCATTATCCTCATGCTACCTTCTGTGATGGTGATGGGTGATGGGCGATGCCTAAGGAGAATTATGTGAGTAAAGAAGGGTACAGGCAGGGTGAAAGCAGAACCCCGGGATCAGAGGTCAGCGGGTTTATTCTCCAGTCAGTAGACGTTCTCGATGATTATCATGGATACGGATACCATTATCAGCACAGGATAACCGGGATGGAGGTGTACCATATATCGAACGATGATCCGGAGAACTTCTTCTCGTTCGTGTTCAGGACACCGGTGCAGGATGACTGCGGGACTCCCCATATCATCGAGCATTCGGTACTTGCCGGAAGCGATTCCTATCCTGTGCGTGACCCGTTCATGTCGCTACTCAAGGGCAGTGCCCAGACCTTCATGAATGCGATGACCTATCCTGATTTCACTGCCTATCCGGCAGCCTCGGTTGTGAAGCAGGACTTCATGAACCTGTTTACCGTGTATGCCGATGCCGTGTTCAACCCTCTTCTCAAGAAGGAAACCTTCTGGCAGGAGGGGATACGGGTCACTCAGACTGAAGAGGGGAAACTCCGCTTCGAAGGAGTCGTCTTCAACGAGATGCTCGGTGAGCTGAGCGACCATGATTCTATCGTATCACGGGGAAGTGTACGCCATCTGTTTCCCGATACTCCGTACCTCTATGAATCAGGAGGCGACCCGCTGTCGATCACCTCTCTGACCTACCAGAAGTTCAAAGCCTTCCACAGCACCTACTATCATCCGAGCAACGCGCGCCTCTTTTTCTACGGGGATGAGGAAATTGACAGATATCTCCTGCATCTGGACAGTCAGTATCTGTCAGAGTATTCTCCCCAGAAACCGATCGGCAGGACACCGCGTGCCCAGAAGTGGAAGAAGGAACGACAGATCACGATACCCGCTCCCCTTATGGACATTCAGGATGAGACGCGTACCGCTTCAATCACCTTCAACTGGGCCACCAGTGATGTGGATGACCCCGTGGAGGTCATCACTCTCTCCCTCCTCACCGATATCCTTCTGGGTAATCCCGGCGCACCGCTGTACAGTGCAATCATCGAGTCGTCTCTTGCGAAAGATATCTCTCAGGTCTCCGGTATGGAAACCTCCTTCAATGTGATGCCGTTCACAGTAGGACTGCGGGGTATTGCCCCTGACGATGTGCAGAAAGCCAGAGAGCTTGTGTTTACCACCCTCGAGAATCTTGTACGGGACGGGATAGACCCGATGCTCGTCGAGAATGCTATCAAGAGGCAGGAGTTTTCACTCCAGGAGATCACCGGCTCGATACCGATGGGTCTGAGAGCGATGAACAGATGTCTGAGGGGATGGCTGAATGATTCTCTCCCGTCGGTTTCACTGCAGATAGGAACAGCCCTTCAGAAGGTTCGCGAAAAGGTCGCGGAACTGCAGGTGGAGAGGGGTGAACTGTTTTCTGCACGGTCGAGTCAGACCGGCAGAGGGTATTTTGAACAATGGATAGAAGACAATCTTCTGCATAATACTCACCTCCTCACGCTGATCGTGAATGGCGAGGCCTCCTTCAGTGACGATATACAGCGGGAGCTGGAGAAACAGCTCGAGACCTACAGCGCTGATGATACCCTGCTCCAGAAAGTCCAGAAGGAGACGCTGCAGTTTTCAGCCTACGAGCAGATGCCCGACAGCCCTGAAGACCTCGCGAAGATACCGACACTGACCCGGGAGGACGTTGACCAGCCGATCCGCTGTCTTGCACAGGAACAGGTTGTGGAACACGGTGTCACCATCCTCCTTCAGAGCATGCACACCAACGGTATTATCTATATCGACGGGATGTTTGATGTTCGCTCACTTGATACGGACGAGCTGATGATCCTGCCTCTGCTTACCCGGATGCTTCATATGTGCGGTATCGATGATATCCCCTATACGGAGGTAGCCAAGAGAGTCAGAAGTCACACCGGAGGACTTCAGTTCTTCATCGAGACGGGAAGTTTTCTCGATGATCCCTCCGACGGTGTAGCGTCCCTCGCTTTCCGTGTAAAATGTCTCTCACGGGAACTGAGGGAGTCCTTCTCCCTTTTGTGCAATCTGTTCACCGGTGCTGCAGTGAGTGACCCTAAGCGCCTGGCTGCTGTCCTCAATGATGTGAAGAGTGACTTTGAGGCTAATGTTTCGGCTTCTGCCCATCTGTTTGCGACTCAGAGAGCCACCAGTCACTATTCGCCTCTCCTCGATCTGAACGAGAAGATGAACGGCATAGCGCAGTGGGATTTTCTGAGAACCCTTGATGCAGAGGATCAGGCGGTGATGGAGGAGCTTGGAAAGCGGCTGGAGAAGCTCCTGAAGAAGATCGCCGTTCGCAGGAACCTGACGTTCCACCTGCTGAGTGATGAACAGGAACTCAGTCGATCCAGGGCTCTGGCAGCCGAATGTATTGCTACCCTCGACGAGGGACCTGCCGGGACTCCGGTACGACAGATTGATGCAGAGGTCCCTGGTTCGCCTGTCCACTGTGTCGAGTTGTTCTCACTCCCTTCTTCAGTGGCGTACGATGCTCTTGCGACACGTTCTGCCGCCGCAGCAGATCACAGGCAGGCACATCAGAGTCTCCTTGCCCACATCATGACAACAGGTGCCCTGTGGGAGTCGGTCCGCGGCAGCGGGGGAGCCTACGGTGTCAGTGCTCATGCTGACCTGATGGAGGGACTGTTCACCTTCCAGACATATCGGGACCCGCGTATCAGCGGTTCCTTTACTGATTTCTTCGCGGCGCTCAGGCAGATAGCGGAATCGGGTGTCTCTCAGGAGGCTCTTGACTCTTCCCTTATTTCCATCATCTCCCGTGAGCTTCACCCGATCTATCCTCAGAAGGGTGCCATCATGGCTTTCAGGAGATACTTGTACCACATCAGTGATGAATTCAGACAGAAACGCAGGGACGTGCTGATCGCGACCACAGTGGAAGATATCAGACAGGCGGCAACTGAGATCCTGAAGGCTCTGCAAGTCGGTGACAGCAGAGTCGTCATCGCGAACGGGGGTCTGATCAGGAAGGAACAGGAGGGAGGACTGCTGGAGGATGCGGTCATCACCCCTCTCGGAATCTAGGCATCTCTCGATGCCCGTGGAATGGATCCCCATATCTTCTCAAGACGGGTGAGTGTCTCGGGACTGTTCATTTTCAGGACACTGCAGCTTCGTATGCTCGCATTCCCCTGAACGATCTCTTCGCTGAGGACCTTGCAGCTGGGGAACCCGCACAGCCCGCAGTCCAGACCGGGCAGAATCTGTTCAATTGCATGCGCCTTTTCCAGTTTCTTAAGGGCCTTTATGGGATTCTCGTCCAGGGAGAGTGCCGGTTTACTGGTCAGACGTTCGCTCTTCAGGTGGTACAGGAGTTCCTGTCCTCTTTCCCTGATCGTCTGTTCGACTTCCCCGGGAAGGTTCTCCGGATGCTTGGAGCCGCTGTATCGTATCCGCTCCGTGGCGCAGAAACGGTTGCGGACAGTAAGGATACCTCCGGTACAGCCGGTATCGCATGCCCGGAGCTCAAGGAAATCAACAGGGGACAGCCGTTCATCCTCGACGAGATCAAGAAATTCGATTACGTTGTGAATCCCGTCGATCGCCATCTTCCTTCCACTCATATCACTGCTCTCTCCACCCGTGACCGAATAGAGGAACGACGAAGAAGTGATGGGGGGAAGCGGGTGAGAGAACGGGCTTGCGAAGGGTTTTTCGCCTCGTGAGGGTCTGGAAAGAAGAGGCTGCATCATATTTACCAGGATATCGAGGTTTAAGGTTCCGCTGATCAGCTCCTTCTGGGCCGAGGAACCGTTGAGCACCTGTGCGACTTTCGCTGCGCAGCCGCTTATATAGAAGATGCCGATCTCCTCAGGGGGGACGCCTTCGTGCTCGAGCTGACTGCGGACATACATCGAAGTGATCTGAGACGGTGTCTTGACCAGATTCACGTGGGACAGGAGTGAGGGATAACTCAGCTGGATCAGTCTCACCACTGCCGGGCAGTAGGAGGAGATGACAGGAAGAGAGTCGGAGTAGACACTGATATGATTGCCCAGGGTCCTGAGGATATCGATGCCGAACTCTGCATAGAAGACATCGGTGAAACCGAGGTCATAGACCGCATCGATCATCATCTGTTCGTTCACATCCTCATCAAACTGACCGATCAGTAGCGAGGGGATGATGGCTACGCGGCGGGTGTAGGAGAAGATCGTATTGAACTGCTCTCCTGTTATGGTGATTGCCTGATGAGGACAGACAGTCATGCACTGCCCGCAGTCGATACACTTTTCTGGGTCGACCTGTGCGATTCCCTGTACAATCCTGATCGCTGCGGTCGGGCAATGCTTCATGCACCTGGTGCAGCCTTTGCAGGCTTCCCTGTCGACGTACAGGGAGTGTTCGAATGAACCGCTCATCAGATTCCTTCCTCCAGGGTAAGCAGGAACGACAGGTCTATTCTGGTCTGTTCTCCCTGCGCCGAGGTGATATGGAGGGAATCGGAGTTCTTCTTCATATTCGCCATGCCCATTCCGGCACCGAAGCCCATCTCGCGCACTTCATCACTTGCAGTCGAGAATCCCTCCTTCATCGCCTGCTGGATATCGGGTATTCCCGGTCCTGTATCCTGAATCGTGATGTCTACTGATTCAGAGCTGATGGTGCAGGTAATCGTCCCCCCGTACGAATGGGCAACGACATTCACCTCACCTTCGTAGAGGGCTATGATGATGCGTTTGATCAAGGCAGAGGGAAGGTTGAGCTTTTTCAGTTCCTTCTTGAACTCACTCGAGACAGTCCCTGCCCGGGTGAAGTTCTTTGCCTGAACATCGTAGGAGTAGGTCATGACGGAATCCTAGTAGATGTAGGGGAGTCCGGCATTGTAGAGGATGCCGCTCGTTCTGAACATGGAATACGAGGTGGCTATCAACGTGATGCCGTGTTCCTTCGCCATCTGTATCATCCCTCTGTCAGGAACCTTTCCTCGGACGAACAGGATCTGATGGATATCCGACATCTCGGCCGTACGGACAGCCTGGTTGTTCGAAAGACCAGTGATGAGAAGGATGTTGTCATCAAGAAGGGTCAGTACATCGCTCATCAGGTCGCTTGAAAACCCATATTCGACCTCACGGGTCAGGGAGACCTCCCCTGTCAGTACCGTACCGTTCACGTGTTTCACAACTTCTTCCAGTGTCATCCTTGTCCCCCTCGTTGGAGGAGTATATCATACTGTGTACGCTGTTTGTCAAATTACCTGTGGCGAGGAGTTCATATTCTCTATATACTGAGGTAAACAGACCAATTTATTCAGGAGATTCATCAGATGAAATACGTGATGGCTTTAGACCAGGGAACAACAAGTACACGTGCGATTCTCTTTAATCAGGCTGGAGAGCTGTGCTCGTCCCATCAGTTAGAGCATGACCAGCATTTTGTCAAACCCGGCTGGGTGGAGCATCAGCCCCAGCAGATCTGGGAGAATGCGGAGAGGGTGATGCTGGGAGCTCTCAAGAAGGTAGGTTCGAAACCCGACGAGGTCGCTGCCATCGGTATCACGAATCAGAGAGAGACTATCATCGCCTGGGAGCGCGATACCGGGAAGATCAGACACCGTGCAATCGTGTGGCAGGACCTTCGTGGATACGAGATCATTGATGAGCTGAAGAGAACTGTCCCGCAGGAGGAGTTCCTCAAGCACAGCGGTCTCATCTTTTCTCCTTATTTCTCTGCAAGTAAGATAGCATGGATGCTCAGGAATGATGATCAGTTGAGATCGGATGCCATTGCCGGTAAGATCGTCTTCGGTACCATCGATACCTACCTTGTCTATCGTCTTACAGGAAATGACCCTTCCTGCATTATCACCGATGCAACCAATGCGAGCAGGTATGCGCTCATGAACATAGAGACTCTGGAATGGGACAGCTGGCTGTTAGACCTGTTCGATATTCCTGAGCAGGCATTGCCAAGAATCGTGGATTCCGTAGGGAGTATCTATGGATCAACCGATGCTTCCGGTGTTCTGGGAAGACAGATCCCTATCTGCGGGATTCTCGGTGATCAGCAGGCGGCCCTGTTCGGGCAAGCCTGTTTCTCGAAGGGAAAGGCGAAGAACACGTTCGGTACCGGGTGTTTCCTTCTTGTGAACAGTGGTACGGAGGTGCCGATCAGTTCAAACGGATTGCTGACGACTGTTGCCTACAAGGAGAAAGGGAAGAATCCGTACTATGCGCTTGAAGGATCGATCGCAGTTGCCGGTTCTCTTGTTCAGTGGCTTCGTGACAATCTTGAGCTTGTGAAGAGCGCTCCGGAGGTAGATACCCTTGCTGAGAGTGTTGCTGACAATGGGGGAGTATATGTCGTTCCTGCCTTCAGCGGCCTGTTCGCTCCCTACTGGCGGAGTGATGCCCGCGGGATCATCGCGGGACTTACCGGATATGCGACTCGTGCCCACATTGCCCGTGCGTCCCTCGAGTCCACAGCCTTCCAGGTCAAGGATATCTTTGATGCGGTGAAGGAGGATACGGGGATTGAGATCAGTGAACTGCGTGTCGACGGCGGTCTCACGAACAGCAGACCTCTGATGCAGTTCCAGGCTGACCTCCTCAATATTCCCGTCGTGAGGCCGATGATCTACGAAACGACAGCACTCGGGGCTGCCTATGCGGCTGGACTGAGTGTGGGATTCTGGGAGAATACTGAGGAGATCGCCCACCACTGGAAGAAGGGCAGGAGCTGGTTGCCCCGGATGGAGGAAGCTGAGAGGGAACAGCTCTGTGCTTCCTGGAAGAAAGCGGTGGAACGGACACTATACTGGGTCGATACCGCTGAAGAGGTGAAGGAAACGAGATGATCGAATTCTTAGAAGCGGTGTGGCTGGTCTTCCGTCCATTACTTGAAATCAGTGTGCTTGCATTCCTGCTCTACAGGTTCCAGATCTCTGTGCTGCAGACCAAGGCACAGCAGATAGCGCCGGTTATTACTGCCTTCCTGTCTCTCTATATCATATCATACCTCCTCAACCTCGACACCCTCCTGTTCCTGTACCGGCACGGCACTCTTGCGTTCATACTCTTTGTCATGATCGTATATCAGCCGGAACTGAGGAGGACGTTCACTGCTCTGTTCAGCGGCAGACCCCGGTTCCCCGGAAGGGGGGAGCAGACCACCGGGGGGCAGATCGATATCGTACTGAATGCCTGTGACGTGCTAATGAGCCGCAACAGGGGAGCTCTTATCGTCTTTACCCGTCAACTCGGATGGAAGGGTGTATCGGAGTCGGGGACGCGTATACAGGCTGATCTTTCTTCGGCGTTGATCCTTTCGATCTTTGAGTATGATGGACCTCTCCATGATGGAGCGGTGATTATCAACAAGGGGAAGATACAGGCCGCCGGTGTCTATCTTCCCATGAGTGAACAGTCGAATATCAAGAAGAGTTTCGGAACCCGGCACCGGGCTGCTCTCGGTCTGGCCGAGGAGTCGGATGCGGTGATTCTTGTTGTCTCTGAGGAGACGGGCAAGATGTCCCTTGCATGTAACGCTCAATTGATGTACGACCTCGATTCTGCTACGGTTAAACAGATGCTTCTTTCCCTCTTCAGCTATCATGACGAGAAGAAGGAAGACTCAGCGGGAGGGCAGAGCGATGAAGATGAATGATATCACCAGGGGAATTCTCACTAACTGGCCGATCAAGGTTCTCTCTCTGCTTCTTGCTGTGCTCATCTATACGGTGATTCACCTCACATCACTGGTGACCCGGGAAGTGGAGATCCCTCTGAGGGTGATCCACCCGGAGCACTACACGGCAGTGTCGACTGTTGTGCAGCAGGTAACTCTCATACTGACAGGTGACGACGAGGCTATGTCGGCACTGAGAACCGATGCGGTGGATGCCGTGGCTGATTTTTCGGCTGTGAACAGCGAAGGGGTACACGAGAGGCCGGTTTCCCTGCTGTATGATAATTCGCTGTTTGATGTTGATTTCTCGGCTTCAACTGATCCCTCTGTTCTGAAGATCTATTATGAATACGGCGAAGGCGGTGGTGCACAGTGATGTACGGTATCGGTATTGACCTCGTGCGGATCGATCGGCTGGATCCCGCTCGGCTGTCTTCTCATGTGCTTTCCCGGATGTTCCATCCCGATGAGCTCTCATCCCTCCCCGCACAGCCTCATCGTGCAGGGGAGTATCTGGCTTCACGTTTCGCCGCGAAGGAGGCCTTTTCAAAGGCCCTTGGAAGCGGATTCAGGGGATTCGGTCCCTCCGATATCTGTACCCTCCGTGACGAGGTAGGGAAACCGATACTCACGGTGAGTGAAACCGTCAGGAAACTCCTCCCTTCAGGAGATGTTCGCATTCATGTCTCTTTATCACATGAAAGAGAGGTCGCTGTCGCGAGTGTCGTTATTGAGGTGCTGTGATGGATCGCAGTGATAACTATAACAGGCCTACCTGGTATCCGATAGAGCAGGGCTGCCGCAGGATACGGATGAGCATCATGTACGACGGAAGGGCTTTCCACGGCTGGCAGCGCCAGAATGATGTCCGTACGGTTCAGGAAACTCTTGAGGATGCTCTCCAGTCACTGATCGGGAGTCACTGCTCCATGCATGCCTCGGGGAGGACTGACACAGGGGTGCATGCTCTGGGCCAGGTCGTTCATTTCGACACGGTGAATCTCTCCATCCCACCCGAAGCCTTCGCTGTTGCTCTCAATACCCGACTGGCCAAGGACGTCAGGGTCGCCAGCTCCTGCGCCGCCGATGAGACCTTCCATGCACGATTCACATCTGTCGCCCGCGAGTACAGGTATGTCATCAAGGAACTGGCACGTCTCACGCCATTCGATGCCGGAAGGGTCTGCCGTGTCCGCTCGTATCCTGATCTTGACCTGCTCAACGGGTATGCGCGGACTCTGGTAGGTACCCATGACTTCACTACCTTCGCCTCCTCCCACGACCAGAGTGTCTCCAGTATCCGCGATGTGTTCCACAGTTCCTTCTCGTTTCAGCATTTTCTGTCGACAGAGGAGGTGCTTGTCTATACAGTGAAGGCGAATGCGTTCATGATGCATCAGGTGCGGTCAATGGTGGGAACGATGCTGCAGCTGGCATCACAGGGAGACCCGCCACAGCGGATGGGAGAGCTGCTTGAGGCACGCAGGCGTGCGAACGTGCTGAAGACTGCTCCGGCAGACGGTCTGTATCTCTATAGTGTGGAGTACCATAATGAGTGATAGTGAGAATAACGTACCCGTCACTTCAGAGACCCTGAGTGCTCTGTGGCAGGTTCTCGATGATGTTGAACAGTACCTTGCTCCGGGCAGCGAACGGGATCAGATGCCTCGCTTCTGTGATGTTGAGAAAGTCGATGCAGTGATGGATCAGGAACCTGGTCAGATGGATCTTTCCTCTCTTGCCGCTCGTGTTGCCTCCTGCTCCGCCTGTCCGTTGTCTGAACATCGTCTCCATCCCGTTTTCGGCAGCGGTGAGCCGGGTGCGAGTCTCATGGTGATAGGCGAGGGACCCGGGGAGATGGAGGACCGCAGCGGGAAACCGTTCGTAGGGAAGGCCGGCGAGTATCTGGATGCATGGCTTTCAGCCATTTCGCTCTCAAGGAGCAGTGATATCTATATTACAAACGTAGTGAAATGCCGCCCTCCCCATAACAGAGACCCCGAACCTGAGGAGGTACGAGCCTGTCTGCCCTATCTGCTTCGTCAGATCGAGCTGATTAAGCCTAGGATGATTCTGTGCCTCGGCCGCTACGCCTCACAGACGATCCTCGAAAACCAGAAGCCGCTAAGGGCTCTGCGGGGAACGATCCACCGGTATCATGAGATTCCGACAGTGGTGACCTACCATCCTGCCGCAGTACTCCGCAATACGGACCTCAGGAAAGATGTGTGGCAGGATCTGAAGCTGGTTGCTTCCAATCTTGATCTTGCCCTGAAGACGCGGTAGCCATGGTCAAGTATGTCGAGGTTGTCATAGCTACACCCGTGGACCAGAGGTTCACCTACACCTTTGACCCTGATGAACAGCAGGTACAGGTGGGCTGCCGTCTTACCGTGCCGTTCGGCCGCCGTACTGTGACTGCGTTCGCACTGGCAGTCAGTGAAAAACAGCCTGAAACGACTTTCAGTCTCAAGCACGTCATGAAAGTAATCGACAAGGAGCCACTGTTCAATAATGAGCATATACTCCTTGCCTCCTGGATAGGTACCCACTATTTCTGTTCTCTCGGGGAAGCTCTCTCCGCCATGCTGCCCACGAACCGTCGTGAGTCGAAGGATGAAATCGGGTTTGATGAGACCCTCGATGCACCTCATGAGATACGTCTGAGCGAGCATCAGAGTCAGGCGATCGAACAGATCATTTCCTCATCTCAGCTGTTCCATTATCTGTACGGCGTGACCGGGAGCGGAAAGAGTGAAGTCTTCTTCCGCGTTGCTGAGCATGTGATAGCTCAGGGTAGACAGGTCATCTATCTTGTTCCCGAGATCACCTTGACCTATCAGCTCTTCGAAGCGATGGAACTGCGTTTCGGCGAGAGGGTAGCTGTCCTTCATTCAGGTCTGACAGGTTCCAGGAGACTTAAGGAGTGGAGGCGGATTCAGCGGGGGGAGGTGGATATCGTCATCGGAGCACGGAGTGCCGTGTTCGCTCCCTGCCCAGATCTGGGTCTTATCATCGTTGATGAAGAGCATGAGCAGACGTATAAGGCAGGAAACACTCCCCGCTATCATGCGCGGCAGGTCGCTCAGAGACGAGCGATGATGAATGAGGCGAAGCTTCTCATGGGCAGCGCGACACCCTCACTCGAGTCGTATCATCAGATGGCCGAGGGAAGTGTCCTGCAGCACATCCTTCCCGCCAGGGTGAGCGGGGGGAAGGAACCGGTCATACAGATCGTCGATATGCTCCGTGAGAAGGAGATGCTTTCGAGAGAGCTGTTCCGTCAGATGAGAGCAACCCTTGAGAGAGGTAATCAGATCATCCTGTTCCTCAACCGCCGAGGGTTCTCCTACTTTTTCCACTGCTCCTCCTGCGGGTACGAGATGATATGCCCGCACTGCTCCATATCTCTCACCTATCATAAGCACAATGCCTCCATGGTCTGCCATTACTGCGGGTATACGACACAGCCGGTTTCCGTGTGTCCTTCCTGTGGTTCTGTGGATGTCGGATACGCAGGGTTCGGCACTCAGATGGTGGAAGAGGAGATAGCCAGAAAATTCCCACAGGCCCGCATCGAGCGCCTTGATGCGGATGTCGGCAGAAAAAAGGGTGAAGCCGGACAGATCATCCGGCGGTTCCAGGAAGGAAAGACCGATATTCTTCTTGGAACTCAGATGGTGGCGAAGGGACTTAACTTCCAGAACGTTGACCTCGTCGGTATCGTGCTCGCCGACGGGACACTGAATCTTCCCGATTTCCGCTCAGCAGAGCGTACCTTCTCCCTCCTTGTCCAGGTGAGCGGCCGCTCAGGCCGGTTCCTGACGAACGGGCGTGTGATCGTTCAGACGTATCATCCCGAGGCTTCAGCCATACAGAAGGCGGCAACGGGAGCCTATGAGGCATTCTACAGCGAGGAACTCGAGACACGAAGGATCACCGGCTTTCCCCCCTTCATGCGCCTGGTGAATATCACGGTACGAGGGAAGAACAAAACCCGGTGCGTCGAGCAGAGTGCTCTCCTCGAGACCCTCGCGGAATCGGCTATCAGCAGGCTCGGTGACGGGAGTGTCGAGATCATCGGAGTGAGCGAGTGCCCAATCGGAAAGATATCGAACAACTACCGGTATCACATGATTCTGAGAAGTGCCGCCATCAGAAATCTGCTCAGAGTGACCAGCTTCATCCGTTCGAACTATACGCCAGCCTCCGGTATCCATATCGAGATCGATGTCGATCCGCTGCACCTGCTGTAGGGGGCCCTTGTCCGAGCGTGTCACCACCCTCTCAGGCTTCCTGCAGAGGGGATACAACATTGACCCTGCCTTTGAATAGAGCTATAGTAGTGGCATGTTAGATATTTACACCATTGGAGATGAAGTTCTCCGTGAAAAAGGGGAGCGGGTGAAGAAGTTCGACTCGTCCCTGGCTATACTCATTGATGCTATGTACGAGACTCTCGAGGAGGCGGACGGGATAGGGCTTGCAGCCCCTCAGGTGGGAATCAGTAAGCGGTTCTTCATCGTAGACACCAGACGCCCTGGAGAGCGTATCGCCTTCTTCAACCCCGAGATCCTGGAGATGAGTCATGAAGTGGGAATGTACGAGGAGGGGTGCCTCAGTATCCCGGGAGTCTATTACGATATAGAGCGGCCTCTGAAGGTCACCGTGCAGGCGCAGGATATCACAGGGAAAGCGTTCCGGCTTGAGGCTGACGGTATCCTGGCCCGTGTCATACAGCACGAGTACGATCATCTGGAAGGGGTTCTGTTTGTCGACCGTATGGAAGAGGGTGCCCGGGAACGACTGCTCAAAGCCTACGAGAAGAAGCATCGGAAAGAACGCAAGAGGTAGTGGCTATGGGCAGTGACTCTCTCAGGATCCTCTATGCAGGCAATCCCCTTCTCTCCGTGGCGACTCTTGAGGCCGTTGCATCGAAGCACGATATCGTTGGAGTGCTTGTGCATCCGGACAAGAGGGCGAAGCGGGGAAAAACAGCGGTTCCCGTCCCGGTGAAGTCCTCCGCAGAGAGCCTTGGGATCCCCGTTGTAGAGGCTGACACTATCACCCCTGAGACGGTTGAGGAGGTGCGTTCACTGAACGCCGAAGTACTCCTGTCGTTTGCCACAAGTCACTACTTCACCCGGTCTTTCCTCTCTCTGTTTCCGCGCGGCGCCATCAATATTCATCCGTCTCTGCTCCCTCTTCACAGAGGGCCCTCTCCCATCCAGTATTCCATCCTGAAGAAGGACCAGGTATCGGGGATCTCTCTGCAGAAGATCGTGAAGAAGATCGACAGCGGTGACATCGTCAATTCCCTGTCATTCGCTCTCTCGGGGGACGAGACAAGCGAGACGCTGTCTCAGTCCGTCTCCGCCCTTGCAGCGCAGCTTACACTGAATACCCTTGATCGCTATGATTACTACTACTCGCATGCATGTCCTCAGGAGCATGGCAACGCGACCTTCACACATAAACTTGCGAAGGAGGATGGTGCCATCGATTTCAACCGGAAGGCGAGCGATATCCATGCCATGATCAGGGCACTGTATCCCTGGCCGAAGGCCTACACCTATTTCGATGGAGTCCAACTGATTCTCTCGAGTGTAGAGGGTACCGTCGACTCCGTAGATGATGAGAGTGTTCATGATGCTGCTCCGGGAACCGTTCTCGAGTATGTCAAAGGCCGGGGACTTGCCATCGCCTGCTTGAAAGGGACTCTGTATGTGGACCGGCTTCAGCTGAGCAAGAAGAAGGAGATGGACGCCCGTTCGTTCGTGAACGGGAATCCCGGCATCCTGGGAGCACGGCTGATGGGAGCATGAAACACCTTCTGAGTATCCTTCTTGTTCTGTCCCTCGTGCTCTTCGACCTTCCATCGGCGAAGCTGTCTGAACTTCCCCGGGATGCGGATGCTGATATCAAGGTGGCTCTGGTGCTGTCGGGGGGAGGTGCCCGCGGTTTTGCCGATATTCCGATCATTGCGGCACTTGAAGAGGCCGGGATCCCGATTGATATGGTCGTGGGTACAAGCATGGGAGCGCTGATCGGAGGTATGTATGCTGCCGGCTATACCCCCGATCAGATGGCCTCTCTCGTAGAAAGCTATGATATGGTCGAGATGTTCGCTGTACCTCCTGTCTCGACCCGAAATCCCGAGCTCTCGGTGTTCGCCGAACATAAGAACAATATCATCTCTCTTGAATTCGACAGTGAGGGTATCGGGCGTGCTCCGTCACTGATCGGGGATCAGAAGATCCTGGAGATGCTCAATGATTCACTGATCAACACGTCTCTGATTACCGATTTCGATGACCTTTCCATTCCCTACCGGGCTATCGGTACCGACCTGCTCACGGGAGAGAAGATCATTTTCTCCGAAGGGTCTCTGGTCGCTGCGATACGCTCGAGTATCAGCATACCAGGGCTGTTCGCACCCGCCCTGATCGACGGAAGGGCTGTCATCGACGGTGGTGTCGTTGACAACCTTCCCATCAGAGTCGCGAAGGAGCTGGGGGCGGACATCGTCATCGCGGTCGATGTGAACTCAGCCGATTATCTGCGTCAGGCGGAGGATGTCACTTCACTCACACAGGTCATCGAACAGCTCGTGGTCATCATCACAAGAAACACGATCGTGGATCAGCTTGATGATGCTCACCTTCTCTTTTCTGTGGTGCTCGAAGGATACGGTCCGCTTGATTTCATCTCCTTCCGTGAGATCATGGAGATAGGTGAGCAGCATGCCGCTGAAGCGCACAGTGAGATAGAGACTCTCCGGAACTTCCTCGAAGCTGCGGGAGTGCCGATGAGGGACCAGAGGGAGGTCAGAAGGTACGACTCCCTTCCGGATATCTGGATCGATCATGTCTCTCACACCAGGCTTGAACCCGATGAGTCGAAACCTGATGTCTTTCCGATTGAAGAGTTTACCTGCCTTGAAGGGGCATCTTTCGATGAATCGATGAGGGCACTGCTGAGGACGGAACTGGATCAGCTGAGAGAACTGAACCGCTATGCGACGGTGACCTACCGGATCAGGAACATCTCCTGTGACGGTGACGGAAACCCGCACGGAGAACTTGATATCGTCACGAGAGAGTTTCCGACCCGTAAGCTGACACTCTCACTGGGACTGTTCGGAACGACAAGTATCCGTCATTCCCTTCAGGGTGGCTATAGGTTCGATTTCGACCCGGATATCAGTATTGAACTGAATGTCGAGGAATTCCTGAACAAGAGGCTTACCTTTGATCTGATGATACTCCAGCGGGAGGCTGTTCAGATCGATGCATCGCTGCGGTACCGGTTCTCTCCATCGTTCTCTTTCGGGATGAGTCATGAGTATAAGCGGGGGTATCTGTGGGGTGGCGACGAGGTTATTCCGGGAACCACGGACGGTCAGGATTTCAGCTATACGGCTTCCGCCAGTGGCTATGCCACCTACAGGAATTCGATGGAAGTGAAGTTCACAGGTTCCTTCGATAATCTGTGGTATCGGCAGAGTGACGACTCGTACACCTATGCATTCGTGCCGTCCCTTTCTCTCGGCGGTGTCTACACCACCCAGAATTTCTCTCTGTTTCCGAAGGAGGGAACCCGTGTTGACTTCGATGTAGATATTTCTGCCATGAACTTCGATTTCGGCTACCGCTTTGACTTCAGAGGCGTCCGCACCTGGGAGTTGATAGAGGATTCCTACCTCTCCTTCCGTGGGTTTGCCGGTATCACGCGATCGGTCGCTCACAGACGGTCGGACTACTTCTCGTACGGTGGAGCGCGCGAGATTGCTACCCTCTCTCCCAGCCTGCGTGTCAAGGACCGCGTTCTGACGAGTGTCAGCTACGTTCACGCCTACAGGAGTCCGGGAATCCCCCTCCTGTTCAAGGCCGAACTCAGCGCCGGTATCAGAGGACTCTCCACTGAAGATATCTACGGTACGAATCCCGCTGTTCGTATAGAGCCGTTCGAGCTGTTTCGTGACGCATCGTTCGACCTCATGCTGTCAGCCGGACTCGGACTGCAGATACAGAATGCCGATCTTCTGTTCGGCCTGGCTGTCGACGCGAATCTGAATGCCGCTGTCTTTGTGGAGGTGTTCTGATGTGGACGAGGTGGAACGATTATACGTCTGCTCTGGAGCGAACCTATGGACACCGAGTTTACCGCATCGGTGTCGACGGCGGGTTCAGCTGTCCACACCGTGACGAGTATCGCGGGGGCGGATGCATGTTCTGTGATTCCTACGGGGCTGTGTCGGTGTATCAGAGGACGGATGAAAGGGATTTCACCAGGAGCAGCCCGTTCTCACGCGATATAGAGCAGTTTCGCACGAAAGAACGTGTCGGGTCGATTGAAGAGCGTATAGACTCTGTGAAACAGCAGATTGCCCGGGGGCGTGAGTTCCTCGATACACGGTACCCCGACACCCTCAGGAGTATCTACTTCCAGTCCTACACCAACACCTTTGACCGTGCAGACAATCTGAAGCGTCTGTATGATGCTGCCCTCGATACAGGGCCCTATACCGAGCTGATCATCTCTACACGACCTGATTGCCTTTCCGATACGGTTGTTTCGCTCCTTTCCGGGTACCGAGACAGGGTGAAGAGGGTATGGGTGGAACTGGGGCTTCAGAGCGGGAACGAGAAGAGTCTTGAGTTTCTTCGACGTGGACATACCGTTCAGCACTATCGGGAGAGTATCAAAGCCCTTCATGAAAAGGGTATTGCCGTGTGTGCACACCTCATGCTCGGTCTGCCGACTGAGGGAGACGAGGAGATTCTCAGAACGGCTCAGCTGCTCAGAGAGACACAGCCTGAGGCGGTCAAGATCCATAATCTTCATATCGTGGCAGGGACACCCCTGTATGAGATGTATGAACGGGGAGAGGTGGAAGCTCCCGAGATGGCAGAGCATATATACAACACGATCCTGCTTCTTCGCCATATCGATGCGCATGTCGTCATTCAGCGTCTGGTGAGTGACACTCCGCGCCATCGTCTCGCTTCACCTCGTGATTTTCCCGATAAGACGACGTTTCTTCATTCGCTGGACCGGGTGATGCGAGAGCAGGATGCTGTACAGGGAGATCGGGTCGATGTCTAGATTTCATATGCTGAGGATCCTTCTGCGTATTCTCACCGCGCTTCTGATGATTTTTGTCACCTATATGTCGTTTCTTCCCGCACTGCATGTGTCGACACCGTTTCGGTTCATGCCGTACGAGGATAAGATGCTTCATGCAGGAGCCTACTTCCTTATGTCCTTTCTTCTGTTTCTCTCCCTGGCGCACAGACCCCGTCACACTGCGCTGCGGACTCTGTTCAGGGAAAACTGCAGCGGGGTGGCAGCGTCCTTCTCTCTGACAGTGATTCTTGGCATCGTCATAGAGATACTGCAGCCTCTGACCGGCAGGTCCATGGAGCTGCTTGATGCTGTAGCCGACGCATCGGGAGCGGGGGCAGGTATTGCAGTCGCACTCCTGGTTCTCGAGATCTATGCAAGGAGGTATCCGCACCATGCAGAGCAATGAACGGGCAGCCCTGGCGGCTGCGGTGAAACAGGCAGTGAAACAGGCTGCCGTATATCTCGAACCTTCTCTGATGGATTCCCTTGTCCGTATGAGGGAATCTTACGAGGAGCAGCTGAAAGCTATTCCTGAGGGAGGTAGAGAGTTCGGACGGATCTCTTCCAGCCTTACGATGCTCTCTATGATTCTCGAAAACCTCGATATAGCCAGGAAGACGGGAAGGCCGATGTGTCAGGACACGGGAATGCTGATAGCGTTCGTCTCTCTCGGTCCCGAGGCTCCTTTTACGATGCATCAGCTCGAGCAGATCATCATCGAGGCTTCGAGAGATGCTTTCACGGAAGGCTCGTTCCGTTACTCCATTGTGTCCGATCCCCTGTTCGACAGGATCAATACGCGAAACAACCTGCCTGTCCTCATCCATTGGGATACGGCGAGTGAGGGTCGCGGTGACATCAGGTTCATTTTGAAAGGGTTCGGAAGTGAGAACTGCAGTGCAACGAGAATGTTCAATCCCACAGCTGACGAGGATGAGATTATACGGTTCATCTGTGAGGAAGTGAAAAGTTCGGGTGGGAAACCGTGTCCTCCAATCGTGCTTGGCGTCGGAGTGGGCGCCTCTGCTGAAGGCAGTGCTCTGCTCGCGAAGAAAGCACTTCTGAGGGATGTAGGTTCGCCCCATCCCGATGGCAGGTACGCGGCATTCGAGAGGAGAATCCTCGAGGCTGTTCAGAAGACGGGAGTCGGGCCGGGTGGTTTCGGTGGCCCCCTGACAGCCCTGGGTGTTTCAGTGGAATATGCCCCTACCCATATCGCAGGCCTTCCTGTCTCTCTTGCCATCAGCTGCTGGGCGGACCGGAAGGGTCACGTATCTTTGTAAGGAGAGATAAGATGACAAGAACCATTACACTCCCCTTCACGAAGGAGATGATTCAGGAGATCAGAGTGTGGGATCAGCTGCTCCTCAACGGGAAGATTCTGGTTGGAAGGGACCAGGTGCATCGCCGCATTGACTCTCTTATGCGCAGAAAAGAACCGCTTCCAGTAGATCTTGCCGGTTCGGCACTCTACTACATGGGTCCCGCCCGTACGAGAACGGGCGATGTGATCGGGTCCTGCGGTCCTACGACCAGCGCACGGATGGATCCGTTCACACCCCTGATCCTCTCTCTGGGTGTCAATGCCCTGATAGGGAAGGGCCCGAGGAATGAACAGGTGATCCGTTCTGTGGCTGAGCACGGAGCACTGTACCTCAGTGCTTTCGGCGGATGCGGGGCGCTGTATGCCGAGAGAGTGATCTCTACACGGACCCTCGCGTTTGACGATCTCGGTCCTGAAGCGCTGCAGGAGCTGGAAGTGGTGGATTTCCCGGTTATCGTGGCTATTGACAGTCTCGGGAATACGATATTCTGAAAAAAAGTGCAACCTGTGCTGAATTCTTTCCTCCTTGCTGCACCTATCGTCAAATACTATCTCGTGGTTTTCAAGGTTGAGTCTTCCAGAAGCGGACTATGCTGGTCAAAGTCAATCCGCGTTCTTTGTTGATGTGTTGTATCAGCAGATTATCTTCCTCTCGTAAGAAAGATACTCATCACATAACCTCCTGAAGCCCAAGGTTTGAGTATGTTCTTATGGCTCACCTCCGAGGGGAAACAGTTCACCAGTATCAGGAAGGACGAAGGGTTAGTGTCCGCGCCCATCATGTACGATCCATGTGAACAGGAGATCCTCTCATATTGGTGAGCTTTATCGCTCATTGAAATATCGGGTGGACAGAGGAGGTGAGAGATACAGCTGCTTAGGAATCGGCGCTCCCTGCGCCTGTCCGACCGCTGGTGGGGTAGACCCGTATGCAGGAAACGTACGAAAAGCTACCGCATTGTGATTCGGCTGGATTCAAAACCACCAGTTCATTGATGATCCGTTTGCTCAGCAGCTACATATTTTTGATTGGGGCTGTTTGGTTTATCTGGCTGGGTCATCAGTATTTTTCCCGATTCAAGGAGTGGTTTGAGAAAACCTTTAGTAAAATACTTAATATCGCTATATTCAAAATGCACAACAATTTCTCTCTGTGTTCGAGGAAGGGAACAGTACTGAAGGATCATTTCTTCAATATGTACACTAACTTGGGGGGTAACTTGGGGGGTAACTTGGGGGGTAACTTGGGGGGTAACTTGGGGGGTAACTTGCGCGGTGACGGCTATAGTAGCGTAATTCACATTCTTCAGCACCACCCGGAAGTCCGAAGGCGTGGAGAAAAACGCGGGCTTTACATGGTCGTCATAACCGGGAAGCTTCGCTGTCTCGCTGAGGATCTTCGTCAACCCGCTGCCCCGCCTCTCCATGAATTTCATGCGGTGGAACAGATCTGCAATCAACGGGTTGCGTCTGGCAGAAGCGATGGTGTGGATATCACAATCCTGGATCGCCCGACCATCATACATGCCTCCTGGGCTTTGGATCTCAAGCCGGTCATCGAACATGTCGATATGGATCTCGCTGCCAAGCAGGATGTAGTCACGATGTATCAACGCGTTCACAAGAGCTTCTGTGACCGCCCGATCTGCATAATCGGGTTTAGTCAGAAACACGATATTCTGAAAAAAAGGTGGACGAACACCTGAAAGGCGACTACCATGGTAGTCGGTGGGGAAATACAGAGCGGGACGGAATTTGATGCACAGACAGAGTTCATATATAGCCCAGAGTTTCCTGATTTCTCTTCTTTTCCTCTCACTGACGGGTTGTTCACAGCGTGACCCCGTGCTTGCGGGGACACCTTCTGCTCCTCCTGATAGAGAGAATCCAACTGTTTCCTCACAGCCCGCCAACCCCTCTGCTTCAGCGGTAACCTCTGAAACCGAAGAGTCAGAAGAGTATGAACAGGAACTCTCCTACTTTTACGGACTTGAGACGCCCGAGAGCCTGGAAGAGCGGTTCAGTTACGCTTATGGCTACATACTCATGGAAAGTGCTCTCAGGGACCTTCCATCCCTGAACGCCTCCTATTTTCTCAGAGGAATCTATGACAAGGGGATAGACGGTTCTCAGATGCTGACTCAGGAGGAGAGGATCACCGCATTCAACGAATTTCAGACGAAGCTGGTAAATGAGGCCTCTCAGGAGCTGGAGGCTCTTGCAGAGAAGAACTTGAAGGAAGCAGAGGATTTTCTCCGGTTCAACGCAGATGCAGATGGCATCATGACGACCGAAAGCGGACTGCAGTACCATGTGCTGACCGGAAGTGACGGTACGAGGCCGAAAGACGGAGATTCAGTGAAGGTGAACTATACGCTCACCTTCCTTGATGGAAGGGAGGGAGATTCATCGATTCCCGGTATTCCAAGCACTTTCAGCCTCAACAACCTCATCCCAGGATTCCGAGAGGGACTGAAACTTATGGGAGAGGGTTCCTCATATCGTTTCTATGTCCATCCGTCGCTCGGCTATGGGACCTCGGGAAACTCACGCATAGAACCGAATACACTGCTGATCTTTGATGTGGAACTTGTTGAGGTGCTCACAGTCGAATGATAGGCAGCAACTCCTCAAGGTTCCGTATCGTATAGGTATAGGCGGGGGAGGAGGGTATGTCCATGTCGTATCGGTTGATCCACACACTGTCCAGGCCCGCCTGCACTGACCCTTCGATGTCACTGCTCAGAGAATCGCCGACAACAAGCGGTCGGTGGGGGAAGAAGCCCCGCCGGTTCAGCTTTTCGAAGGTTCTGCTGAAAAACCGCACATCAGGTTTCACATACCCGAGTTCCTCACCGATGGCCACGTAGGAGAAGAACCGGAACGTCCCTGTTGCCTCTACCCGACCTTTCTGCACTGCCGTGATTCCGTTCGTGATGATGCTCATGGGGATTCCCATTGCTTCGATCTCCTCGAGAACCTGCAGTGTGTCGTCATAGATGTGATGGCTGGTGCTGAGGTGATGTATGTAGCGTTCAGCCGCTGTCTCTGCATCGAAGTCCACCTGATAGGCAGCGTAAAACCGGAAGAAGCGTTCCACCTTCAGCTTCTCCATCGTGGTGAGTCCCTTCTCCAGATCAAGCCACAGCCGGTGATTGATGGTGTGGTAGGTCCCGATCATCTCGTCTGTGACGAGCAGCCCTCCTTCCTCGAAGAGAGCTTTCAGTGCGTAATTCTCTGCTGCTGTGAAGTCCCACAGCGTACCGTCTGCATCAAAAAGTATGTGGTCGTACATGACAATCCTTTACAAAAAAATGAAAAGAGGGGATGATACCCTATAGGTACACTTATACCACAAGGGGGTAGTATGGCAAGGGAAAAGAGAATCTATCTTATGTGGATCGTCGTTTCGGCGCTCCTGATCGTCCTCGCTCTTTCGATGCTTGTGAGACGGGAATTGTTTACGCAGCTCCTGACAGGGACCATCAGCATACTGATCCTGATCAGTTCCCTTGTCTCTCTGTTCACCGTCAAACGGTATCAGGAAGCATCGGTAGCCTTTGCCGGTACACTGATCAAGGGAATCTCGGGTATCATCATCGCCATTCTTGCTCTGGTTCTTCTGTTCACTTCTTCGCAGAGCACCTCTCACCTGATGCTCAAGATCCTTGCCGGACAGGCGGTGCTGTCAGCTCTCATTCTCTGTATTGAAGTGTTCGCGATTTCCAGGAGTTCCTACCGGAAGAAACCGCTCCTTCTTGAGGCTCTTGCTTCCATCGTTGTCGCTGTTCTCGTGTTTCTCCTTCCCACTCAGACCGCTTCACTCATCGTCACCCTCGTCGCATCGGTAGCCATCGTCGTAGGGATAGCGGGTATCGTTATCGGAGTTCTTCACATGCGTTCAAACAAGAAGATGAATACAACTCCCGCCTCTGAAGGAGAATGAGAAAGTGGCTGTATATTGACATAATAGTATTCCTTCGATACTGTGAACCACATGAACATGATACCTAGACACCACCACCATCATCATAGCTCATCTCTATAATGTTGCGGTGCGTGTGTACACTATTCTGATAAACAGGCTTCGCAGACAGCGAAGCCTGTTCCTGTTTTACGGGACTGGAGGAGATTATGGAACGACTGAAGATCGCAATACAGAAGAAGGGAAGACTGAGTGAGGATTCTCTCCAGCTGATAAAGGATTGCGGGGTGCATTTCAATTCATCAAGCAGAGTGCTGAGGGCAGAGTCAAGCAACTTCCCCATCGAGTTCCTCTTCCTCCGCGATGATGATATCCCCTCGTACGTGTATGACGGTGTTGCCGATATCGGAATTGTCGGAAGAAACGAGCATGACGAGCAGAACTTCCCGCTCGATATCGTCAGGGATCTGGGGTTTGCAAAATGCCGTCTCTCGATCGCTGTCCCGAACGAGTTCGAGTACGACAGTGTGAAAAGCCTGGAAGGGAAGCGGATCGCAACGAGTTATCCGACAATTCTCGCCAAGTATCTCAAAGAGAATGGGGTTACCTCACGCGTGTACGAGATCAGCGGTTCGGTGGAAATCACACCCTCGGTGGGAGTCTCCGATGCCATCTGCGATCTTGTGTCCACCGGGGCCACTCTTGCCAGTAACGGCCTGAAAGAGGTCGATGCCTTTTACACTTCAACGGCTGTGATGATCGCTCATCCGGACTTGCCCGCTGAGAAGAAGGAGATTCTCGACAGGCTGCTCATGCGCATGGATGCGGTGCGCAAGGCGATGGATTATAAATATATTATGTTCAACCTTCCGAAAAAACATCTTTCTGAAGTCGCAGGAATCATTCACGGGATGAAGAGCCCGACTGTGACTCCTCTGGTCGATGACCAGTGGGTCTCTGTGCAGACGGTTGTTCTCGAAGATCTTTTCTGGGATGTTCTTGAGAAGCTGAAAGCCCTGGGAGCCCAGGGAATACTCGTAACTGCTATCGAAAAGATGGCAGATTGAACGGGCACGGGGAATGAGCATGAATGTCTACTATTCGATGAAAAAGGAAGATGTACGCACCCTTCTCGCCCGATCGGACGAAATCGAGAGTGAAGAGGTCAGTTCTGCGGTGAGAGAGATTCTCGAACAGGTCAGGACCGGTGGTGAAGAGGCGGTGAAAGAGCGTACACTCGCCTTTGACGGGGTTGAAATCTCCTCACTTCTGTATGATCGAGAACGGATAGGGAAAGAGGCGCGACAGGTTCCTGCCGACCTTGCCTCCGCAATCGCCGAGGCGGCACGGAACATCGAAACGTTTCATGCATCACAGCGCCCGGTGCATGAGAAGGTCGAGGTCCAGCCTGGTGTCACCTGCTGGCAGAAGTCGGTTCCTATCGAACGGGTGGGGCTCTATATCCCCGGAGGAACGGCTCCATTATTCTCTACACTCCTGATGCTTGCCGTTCCCGCGAAACTGGCAGGCTGTCCCTCCATCACGATCGCGACTCCACCACGGCCCGACGGATCTGTCGATCCGACGATCCTCTACTGTGCAGACCTGCTCGGTATCCAGGATATTCTCACCTGCGGTGGAGCCCAGGCGATCGGCGCCCTCGCCTATGGAACCGAGTCAAACAGGCCGGTAGACAAGATCTTCGGTCCGGGAAATCGCTTCGTCACCGAGGCGAAACAGCAGGTGAACTCAGCCGGGGTTGCAATCGATATGCCGGCAGGCCCGAGCGAGGTCATGGTTGTCGTTGACTCCTCCACTCCTGTCCAGTTCGCTGCTGCTGATATCCTCAGTCAGTGTGAACATGGAAGAGACTCTCAGGCGGTTCTGGTGGTCATCGACAGGACCGCACAGGAAGGTGAGGCCATCGTTCAGGAGATTCTGGATCATGTAAACTCACAGATGGACGCCCTTATCCGACGGGAACTCGCAGAAAGCTCTCTCTCACGCTCCTATGCCGTTATCGTTGAGAGTGAGGAGGAAGCGGTCGATATCATCAACGAATATGCTCCTGAGCACCTGATTCTTGCCCTTGAAGAGTATCATGTCATTGAGGAAAAGGTGGTGAATGCAGGGTCGGTGTTTCTCGGACTCTATTCACCCGAGTCAGCCGGGGACTATGCTTCAGGGACAAACCATACGCTTCCCACCAGCGGTTACGCCCGCGCCTACAGCGGTGTGAACCTCTCGAGTTTCATGAAGACGATCACGTATCAGCACCTGAGTCCTCAGGGTATCACCGATCTTTCGCGGACGATCGTTACTATGGCTGAAGCAGAGACGCTTCAGGCACACGCAAGAGCAGTGTCTATCCGACTTGATGCTCTCAAAGGGGTCTGATATGGAATCAGAGAGAATACAACAGCTTATGAGGCCATCGATACGGGCTCTTACTCCCTACTCTTCGGCGCGCAACGAGTTTTCCGGTCATGCGTCGATCTTCATCGATGCCAATGAAAACTTTACCGATTTCATAGGAGGAGAGGGGAGGAACCGATACCCCGATCCGAAACATGTGCTGCTCAAGAAATCGATAGAGGAGACTCTCGGGTTCGCTTCCGATCGTATCGTGCTCGGTAACGGCAGTGACGAGATCATAGATCTCCTGTTCAGGATCTTCTGTGAACCGAAGGAAGACAGGGTCGTTCTGCTGCCACCCACCTACGGAGCCTATCAGGTATTCGCCGACATCAACGATGTGGGTATCACGTCGATTCCTCTCACAGCCACGTATGACCTTGACATGAAAGCCATCAGAGAACGTATGGAGGAACTCAACACTCAGGGCAGCAAGATGCTCTTCATCTGTTCACCGAACAATCCCAGCGGTAACAGCTTTCCTCTCGCTCAGATACAGGAGATTGCATCACTGTTTCAGGGAATCACTGTGGTTGATGAAGCCTACATAGATTTCAGCGAACAGGAGTCAGCAGCTTCTCTGATCGATGACAACGGCCGAATTGTAGTGCTGAGAACACTGAGCAAGGCATGGGGCCTTGCCAATGTGAGAATCGGGTTTGCAATAGCGGACCCGCAGATTGTCAGGATCATGCACCATGTGAAGTATCCCTACAACCTGAGCGGGATCCAGCAGGAGACCGCTGTCAGGGCACTGGCAGAGAAGACCCGGGTGCATGATACTGTCCGGCAGATCGTCAGCGAGCGGGAGAGGATCGCTTCCTTCCTCCCCTCCCTTTCCTATGTCGAGGAGGTGTATCACAGTGATGCAAACTTCATCCTCGTCAAGGTGCTTGACGCAGACCTTCTGTACACCTCTCTTCTCAAGAAGGGAATCATCATCCGAAACCGCTCCCGTGTTATCGGCTGCAGCGGCTGTGTCAGGATTACTGTCGGCAGCAGGGATGAGAATGATACGCTCCTGACGGCTCTGAAGGAACTTGAGGAGGTCCTCGCATGAAGCATTCCTATCTTATCATCGATTACGATGTGATGGTCCGGAAGGTGAGCGATTCGCAGGTCTACTGGGAACCGTCTCTCCTTTCGAGTCTTTCCCGGATAGCCGGTTACGGTCTGTACACACCGGTCATCCGCATCGCTGAAACATCCTCTCCTCCCGAACAGCTCCTCACCTACTGTACCGATATCCTTGCCGGTGAGAAGATCTTCATCGAACGGACCATCGCTCAGGTATCCGAGCTCGAATCCGAATCAATCAACCGGGAGAGTTCCCTTCTCATAACGAGAGACCCCTCCTGTGAGGACCTTAGATGTATAGAGTTCACCTCCTGGGATGAGCTGCTTCCACTTCTGATTCCCGTTAACGAACTGCCGCCGCGCAGAGCCCGGGTGAAGCGGACGACGAAGGAGACCTCCATTTCGGTGTCGGTAAACCTTGACGGGACAGGCAGGGCTTCTGTCGATACCGGGATCCCGTTCTTTGATCACATGCTCGATCAGATCGCACGCCATGGAAGAATCGATCTTGATATCGTGTGTGAAGGAGATATCCATGTCGATGAGCATCACAGTGTCGAGGATACGGCGATCTGTCTTGGAGAGGCCGTGCTCAGGGCACTGGGTGATAAACGGGGTATCGCACGGTACGGGGATGCCAGGGTTCCCATGGATGACGTGACCGGTTCCTGTGTGCTCGATTTCTCGAACCGTCCCTACCTGCTTTTCGATGTCTCGTTCAATCGGGACGTGGTGGGCACCTTTCCCACCGAGATGGTGGAACACTTCTTCAAGAGCTTCAGTGATGAGTCTAGGGCCAACATTCATCTCAGTGTGAGTGAGGGCAATACCCACCACCAGGTCGAGTCGTTGTTCAAGGCGTTCGCCCGTGCATTGAAGCAGGCGGTATTCAGATACCCGGGCAACACCGAGCTGCCCACCACAAAAGGAATGTTATGAGCAGTAGTGTCGCAGTAGTGAAATACAATGCGGGTAATATCCGTTCAGTTCTCTGTGCCCTTGAGCGTCTGGGCTATGAGGGTATCGTGACCGATGATGAGAAGACTCTCAGAAATGCCTCCAGGGTGATCTTCCCGGGAGTGGGTGAAGCCTACAGTGCTATGGAGTATCTCAGACGCACCCACCTCGATGAGGTGCTCACCACCCTTACCCAGCCGTTTCTCGGTATATGCCTCGGTCTTCAGCTGATGTGTGAACACAGCGAAGAGCGGGACACCTCCTGTCTGTCCATATTCCCGACCCGAATACGTCTTTTCCCCTCCGTAGGTGAGAAGATACCCCACATGGGATGGAACACGATCAGTCACACGGGAGATTACCTGTTCCGTGACATCGGACAGGATGAGTACGTCTATTTCGTCCACTCTTTCTATGCTGAAGAGGGTGAGAAGAGTATCGCAACCTGCCGGTACGCCGACACGACCTTCAGCGCGGCCATCGGACATGAGAACTACCGCGGCGTACAGTTTCATCCTGAGAAAAGCGGTCCCGTCGGGGCCCGGATTCTCAGTAATTTCCTCAAAGGAGAACAGTTCTGATATGAAGATCATTCCGGCAATAGATATCATAGAGGGTTCATGCGTACGTCTCGTGAAGGGAGACTATGCACAGAAGACGACCTACAGCAGTGATCCGCTCGCCGTCGCACAGCAGTATGAGGATGCAGGTCTGCAGTACCTTCATCTCGTCGATCTCGATGGAGCCAGAGCCGGCAGGGTGGTCAATCACAAGGTGATCGAGAAGATCAGCAGACATACATCCCTGCACATCGATGTGGGTGGCGGCATCAAGAGCCGTGAGGATGTTCTCACAGTGATCGAAAGCGGGGCCGATGAGGTTACCCTGGGATCCCTCAGTGTGAAAGACAGAGAACTCACACTGTCACTTCTTGAGGAGTTTACTGCTGAGCGTCTCATCCTCGGGGCGGACTGTATCGACGGCCTCATCGCGGTGAGCGGGTGGCAGGAGAGGACAGATCACACGGTGCAGGATTTTGTCGCTTCCTATGCAGCCGATGGGTTCAGAAAGATCGTCTCTACCGATATTTCACGGGACGGCATGCTGAACGGTCCTTCATTCGAGCTCTACGAGAGTCTGCAGAAGGCTGTTGATGGAACGAAAGGGATAAAGATTGTGGCAAGCGGGGGTATCAGATCGATAGAAGACCTCGAGATGCTCAGGGATAAAGGTCTCTGGGGTGCTATCATCGGTAAGGCCCTTTTCGAGAACCGTATCAGTCTTACTGAGCTTGCCCGGCTGATCTGAAGGAGTGCACTGATGTTAGCAAAGCGAATCATTCCCTGCCTCGATGTGAAGGACGGCAGAACAGTCAAAGGCATCAATTTCGTCGACCTCAGAGATGCGGGTGATGCGGTGGAGCTCGCCAGGGCCTATGCCGACCTTGGTGCCGATGAGCTCACCTTCCTTGATATCACCGCGACCGTGGAGGAGCGTGATACCTTCAGCTCCCTTGTGAGACGGATCTCAGAGGTGATCAATATCCCCTTCACCGTGGGCGGCGGGATCAGGACGATACGGGATGTGGGTGTGATGCTCGAAGCGGGAGCAGATAAGATTTCGATCAACTCCATGGCAGTGAAGGATCCCTCCGTGATAGACCGGATGGCGAACGAGTTCGGGTCTCAGTGTGTCGTGTGTGCGATTGATGTGAAGAAAACGATGAAGGGGAACTGGGAAGTGTACATCGCCGGCGGAAGGATACCGACCTCTCTGGACGCCCTCTCCTGGGCGAAGGAGGTGGAGGCACGGGGTGCCGGGGAGATACTCCTCACCAGCATGGATGCCGACGGGACGAAGGCCGGTTTCGACCTTGATATCACCCGGCAGATCAGTGAGGCTCTCTCGATCCCCCTGATCGCCAGCGGTGGAGCAGGAACGAAGGAGCACTTCGTCGATGTGTTCACGCAGGGGAAGGCGGATGCCGCTCTGGCCGCCTCGATTTTCCATTTCTCGGAGATTCCCATTCCCGAACTGAAGATTTTTCTTCAGAATCGTGGTATACCTATACGCCTCAGATGAACGAAAGGAGATGCTATGCAACTTGATTTCACAAAAGGAAACGGACTGGTCCCTGCAATCGTGCAGGATGCGGTCACACAGAAAGTACTCATGCTCGGATATATGAACCAGGAAGCATACCGTATCACCCGTGAGAAGAACCTTGTAACATTCTATTCCCGGACGAGGAACACGCTCTGGACGAAGGGCGAGACCAGCGGGAACTACCTCACCGTACGTGAGATCATCGCCGACTGTGATAACGATACACTCCTCATCAAGGCGATCCCTACGGGTCCGGTGTGTCACACCGGCAGTGATACCTGCTTCGATGAGACGAACGAACTTCAGGATGTCGACACTAGAGATTTTCTGTTCTACCTCCAGAGTGTCGTTCAGGACAGAAGGGAGCATCCGATCGAAGGCTCCTACACGAATCATCTGTTCAGCAGGGGGATCAACAAGATCGCTCAGAAAGTGGGTGAAGAAGCTGTAGAACTCGTCATAGAAGCGAAGGACGATAATGAGGAGCTTTTCCTCGGGGAAGCTGCAGATCTCCTCTACCATTTCCTCGTACTTCTCGCACAGAAGAATATTGATCTTGAACAGGTGTATGAAGTGCTGAAGAAACGGCATTCCCGGTAACAGTTCATGTCGAGGTCCCACTCCGGAATATCCTATACTCTGTATGCCATTGTTGCGAGTGTTCTCCTCGCTTCCATTAAGCTTACCTTCGGTATTCTTGGCTCCTCAAGTGCTCTGATATCCGACGGGGTCAACTCACTCAGTGATATCGTAGGGTACTCTGTGGTAGCGGTCTCTCTTCTTATCTCCGGGAAAAAGGCAGACAGGGTGCACCAGTACGGGCATGAGAAGATAGAGAGTGTCGTCTCCCTCCTGTTCTCCCTCGTCATTATCTTCACCGGTGCCGCGATAGGGTATTCGGGTATCCTGCTCGTTCTGTCTCCAGATCCTGTTCCCGTTCCCACTGCACTTGCCCTGTGGGCGGCAGTGGTCTCTCTGGGCGCGAAGCTCTTTCTAGCGCTATGGACCGGTAAAGGATACAGGAACACACGCAGCAGTGCCCTGAAAGCTCTCTATACTGACCATCTCAGCGATACAGTGGCAACCGGAGGCGCCCTTCTTGGAGTTCTCGGAGCTCAATTAGGGTTTCCCGTCTCAGACCCCCTCGCTTCCATTCTCATCGCGCTGTTCGTCATCTACTCAGGATCCAAAGTGCTGAGAAGTTCGTTTCAGGTCCTCATGGATGCTTCAGCAGACACGCAGACGGTGCAGCGTATCCGTGCTCTTGTAGCGGAGAACCATGATGTGCTGCAGATCGATCTGTTGAAGACACGCAGTGTCGGTAGCGGCTATTATGTCGATATCGAAATATGTCTCGAAAAGGACCTCTCTCTGGAAAAGGCTCATGAGATTGCGGAAGCTGTTCATGACAGGATAGAGGAAGGGTTGCCCTCGGTACGTCATGTTATGGTCCATACCAACCCCTGTAAGAGAGAATAGGTGAACTGATCATCTGATACTGCTTCCCCCTGTTGAGGGGAAAGAGTATACTATCCCCGTTCTCAGGAGCACAGCAGATGACAGATCCATTCTCCCCTAAACTCTTCACAATTCTCAAGGACGGTATCACAGCGAGGCAGGTGACGAGCGAGGTCATAAGCGGTGTTGTGGTGGGAATCATAGCGCTACCTCTCTCCATCGCTTTTGCAACGGCGTCGGGAGTAGCTCCCTCACAGGGGATCATCACCGCGATCATAGCCGGATTTATCATCTCAGCACTGGGTGGCAGCCGGGTACAGATCGGTGGCCCGACAGGTGCCTTTGTCGTGATGATATTCTCCATCGTACAGCGGTACGGGATGGATGGACTGTTCTGGTCGACTGTCATGGCAGGTATCTTCCTTGTCATATTCGGTCTGCTCAGGTTCGGAACCTTCCTGAAGTACATACCCTACTCTCTTGTTGTCGGGTTCACCTCGGGAATCGCCGTCATCATCTTCTTCACGCAGGTCAAGGATGCTCTTGGGCTTGAGATCGCACAGGTGCCTGCCGGATTTCTCGAGAAACTCTCCTCGTACGGTGATCATATCGGAACCATCCAGCCCTCAGCACTGCTCATCACCCTCGAGACGATCGGTATCATTTTCCTTCTGAAACGGTTCTCCGAACGGATTCCGGGAGCACTTATCGCACTGATTCTGATGAGTGTGCAGTCACTGCTGTTCAAGCTTCCGGTTGAGACCATCGGCACGCTCTACGGAACCATACCGACCTCGATAGAATTCTACCTGCCATCACACATACCATCCGACCTCCTTCAGCTCATAGGGCCAGCCCTGTCGATTGCTCTTCTTGGCGGAATCGAATCATTACTCTCTGCTTCAGTAGCCGATGGTATGATCAGCGGTCATCACCGGTCAAACACCGAACTGATAGCTCAGGGGATTGCGAATGTCGCAACACCGTTCTTCACAGGTATTCCCGCCACAGGAGCTATCGCACGTACCGCGGCAAACATCAAGAACGGAGGCAGAACTCCCATCAGCGGCATAGTGCACTCACTGACCCTTCTTGCTGTCATGCTCTTTCTCGGACGATACGTCGTTCATATCCCCATGGCCTCACTTGCGGGCATTCTGATCGTAGTCGCGTACAATATGAGCGAGTATACCTCGTTTCTCTCGGTGCTCAGGGGGAACGGCCATGACCGACTGATCCTTCTGACAACCTTTCTTCTCACCATCTTCTTTGACCTCGTTATCGCGATTCAGGTGGGCGTGGTGCTCTCTTCGTTTCTCTTTATGAAACGCATGAGCGATATCGCAGAGAAACGGATCGAGCCTGTCATCGATACCGATCTCATCGAGAACTATGAATCTCTTCCGGACCATGTATCAGTGTTCGAGATCAGCGGGCCTCTCTTCTTCGCCTCAGCTCATCGTTATAGTGAGCTGATACGGGAGAGGGGAGAGAAGGGCAGTATTCTCATTATTCGGTTCCGTCATGTTGATTTTATTGACCGAACAGGTATGAATCATCTGTTTGACACCCTCACCTATCTGAAACGTCGTAAGATAACAGTGATACTCACTGGTATGAACACGGAAGTACGCGAGAAACTTGAACATCACGACCTGTATGCACTGTGTGATAGACAGAATGTCGTGAATCTATTCTCAGAAGCGGTGGAACGTTTCCTTCAGCAGTAGCGAGACTGTGGTTGGAACAGTGGTGCAGATCCACTGTTTTGTTGAAATACTAGAAAAGAAGAAGGTTGTGTAGACAAACGTTCTGTCGGGAGTATCCTGTCATGAACCTCCTGCATTCGCAACTGCGAGATGTCCTGTGATGACCTACACTGATCCTACGGGTTCACTGTTGCTCAGTCGATTATCCGGGCAGAGGCCCAGTGGCAGTGACTGTGAACAGTGCGAGTGGATGGGGGCAGGGGGACTCGATCTCTTTCAGCATCGACTCGCTGCAGTATCCTTTGAACTGCATTCCCTTCTTTACCCGCTCTTCCTGTTCCACGAGTTCATGGATGGACCACCGTGATGAAAAGCCGGTGATACTGATGACAGCTGAAACTGTCAGGCTGTCTATGAACAGTGACCAGACGACGAGTGCTACTCCTGCGATCAGGAACACAGGCCATGCCCTCTTCCCGATATACTATTCGGTCTTGATCACGATCGGATGGAATACTCTGATGATGAAGAATGCCGAAGCTCCGATAATCACTCCCTGATACCCCATACGTCCCCCTGCTTTATGCAGATGGTATCATGAAAGGAAACTCATGTCATGCAGCGTGAAGCAAGAAGACCGACGGTAACCGCGAAGCCGTCGGGTAATCTGAGGTCACGAACGGACCGTCCAGGATTGACGGTTGACTCTGATTAGCAGGGTGGTACACTGAAAACAGTACACAGTACAGGAGAGGCTGACGGATGACTCGTCAGCGTGGTTTTACTCTCCCTTCGCACCCGGCATCTCCTTCTCTGCCGGAACAATCCTTTATCGTGATGAGCTTGAAACGTGGTGGACGCACGGCAGTGGTACGTGCAGTAATAGTATGTTTTATTTGTTGCATTTGCAACTGAACAAAATGGAAGCGGGAACTATGATAGGGGCAAACCACATCATCGATACATTGTAACTGATTCATCACATGGGGTGATGTGATCACAGCAATATGAGAGTAAAGGAGTCAATATGAGCATGTTCTGCTATCAGTGTCAGGAAACAGCACGGAACACCGGGTGTACAGTCAAAGGCGTGTGCGGTAAGGAAGCCGATGTTTCAAATCTTCAGGACCTTTTGATCTATGTGACAAAAGGAATCTCACAGATCGTGGTCACCCATGGCCTGGATATCGGACAGTTGGCGGATGTGAACCATCAGATGCTTACCAGTCTGTTCATGACCATCACGAACGCGAACTTCGATGACGATGCAATAGAAGCCCAGATCGTCAGGATGATCACGTTGCGTGATGAGCTTGCGGGCGGCAGAAATCTTGAGGGACTGCATGATGCGGCGACCTTCTGTGTTGAGGGTCACGAAGCCATGATGAAAAAGAGCGAGAGCAGTGAAGTCGGCGTGCTTGCGACCGGGAACGAGGATGTACGTTCGCTGCGCGAACTGATCACCTACGGTCTCAAGGGAATGGCAGCCTACGGTGACCATGCCCTTACTATCGGCAAAGAAGACACCGGTATCTATGCCTTCATGCACGAAGCTCTCGCGGCGCTGCTTGATGATGAGCTCTCTGCAGATGACCTGGTCGCTCTCACACTGAAGACCGGTGAATACGGAGTCAGTGCGATGGCTCTCCTGGATGATGCGAACACCTCCAGGTACGGGAACCCGGAGATCACCGAAGTGAATATCGGGGTACGTGACAACCCTGCCATCCTCATCAGCGGTCATGACCTGGTCGATATGGAGATGCTCCTCGATCAGACCGAAGGGACCGGAGTCGATGTGTACACCCATGGTGAGATGCTTCCCGCAAACTATTACCCGGCATTCAAGAAGTATGATCACTTTGTCGGGAACTACGGGAATGCATGGTGGCAGCAGACCACGGAGTTCGTTTCCTTCAAGGGACCGATTCTCTTCACCACGAACTGTATCGTTCCTCCGAAGTCGGAAGAGGTGAGAAGCAGGATCTATACCACCGGAGCCTCAGGCTATCCCGGGTGTGACCATATCAGCGCAGACGAGAACGGACATAAGGATTTCTCCGCGATTATCGAACATGCGAAGAAGCTCAGTGCTCCCGAGGAGATAGAGAAGGGCACCATCATCGGCGGTTTCGCCCACAATCAGGTACTGGCACTTGCCGATAAGGTTGTAGATGCTGTGAAATCAGGGGCTATCAAGAAGTTCTTTGTGATGGGTGGGTGCGACGGACGCATGAAGTCCCGCTCCTACTACACAGAGTTTGCTGAAAAGCTTCCCCGGGACACAGTCATCCTCACAGCCGGTTGTGCAAAGTACCGCTACAACAAGCTGAACCTCGGTGATATCGGCGGAATCCCCAGAGTCCTCGATGCCGGTCAGTGTAACGACTCCTACTCCCTGGCTGTGATAGCGCTCAAGCTGAAGGAGGTCTTCGGCCTTGATGATATCAACGAGCTCCCCATAGCCTACAATATCGCATGGTATGAGCAGAAGGCCGTTATCGTACTGCTGGCACTCCTCTACCTCGGTGTCAAGAACATCCACCTCGGTCCCACCATTCCGGGCTTTCTCTCACCGAATGTGGTGAACGTCCTTGTGGATAAGTTCGGAATCGCAGGTATCGGTGATGTGGATGAGGATATCCAGCTGTTCATGGGGGCCTGATCAATCTGACACGCTTTTTCCCATCTCAGGCCGGCAGATCGCACTGCCGGCCTGTTCTTCAATGTCCCTGACATTCTCACGCACGGGTCAAGGACCTGCAGGAGACTCCCTGTATAGGGGCTGATCCGTGTAGCATATACATATAATTGAGTTCGAGCATGCCGGATACCAGGAGATGGGTGCAACAGTGCATGAGATGGTACCTGTTCCGCCCTATGATAGGGAAATGCGTTCACGGGTGTCAGGAATGTTCAGCACGTTCTACCGGAGCCTGGCGAACAACAGTCACCCGGAACTCAGGAAGGACCTCGGTTCAGGTGACGCGTCTCATCCTTCTGTTCAATATCGGGTCATGATTATATCGCCTGCAGTACATACACAATACTGCCACCCATACAGGAGAACAATACGAACAGGAACATTGTGTTTACAGCGCTATTGTCTTAACTTCATCGGCTGTGATGGGCTGATGCCCAGCGATATCACTGATACTGGTATCTCAAATACTTCCGGTACAACGCCGGTCCCGGTTTTGTCTCCTGAACGGTACGTCCTGCCGCAAGATGATTTTACCTCGAAGGACGATTCTCTCATCTATTTCACATCAGGATCAGTGGTGATTGGTAATGACCTGTATGTGATTGACTGGAATCACTACCGGATTCTGAAGTTTGAACAACCGGGTGAATATTTCGACGACACAACAGCGGGGAGGAATCTCCACGCTGTTGTGGAAAGACCTGTTTCAAGTGCCAGTGACAGGATGATGTGGTCACACTCCGCTCACCCCATACCTGGGGGCGTTTGTCTCTCTACCGGTCCCTCATCATCTCCTAAGAGGTGATCCATACGTAAGAAACCAACTCAATCGCCTCAAGCATCGAGCAGTATCTCTCACCACTGAACATACGATGGTCGAGCACTTTGCTACCCGGGAAGAATATCAGACTGTTTTTTGGCGTGTTTGAGATCAAACTTCCGTTCCGATCAATTCCCTGTGCTGAACGTTCCGCAATATTTCGGTTCAATAGCGGACCGGGGAAACGCATGGGGTATAGTACTCCTTAGGACCTTCAGGGGCATACCTGTCAGAGAATCACCGGAGTACGCATATATAGCCTGAATTCTGATAATTATATATATCAAAACATATAAATTCCTCACAGAATTTTGAGAGTACGGTTAGAATATTTAGTACCATTGGAAGGTACTAAGGTAACTATCCGTGAAAACCATATGGTTTTACACTTGCCTTATCTTTTTAAGGAGGTCTGTATGAAAAGACTAAGTTTATCATTAGTATTGGTCTTCATTCTTGCTGGATTTGTTTTTGCAAATGGAGCAGTTGAAGATCAGGTCACTCTCACTGCTGAGGAGGAAATGTGGAGCAGTGAATTACATGATTGGTCCGGTAAAACCATCAGAGTCATGATGATCGGTGATCCCTGGATTGATTCACTGATTGAAATCTCCAAAAACTTTGAGCGAATTACCGGCGCAAAAGTTATTGTTGATGGGTATGGGTATGACCAGACTCACGAAAAGGAAGTTCTGGAAGGGAACCAGCCTAATAGCGATGTTGATATCATCGTCTTGGATGCTCCCTGGGTAGGTGAGTTCGCCGAAGCTGGTTATGTTGAAAACCTCAAGCCCTATATCGAAAAAGAAGATTCTGATATGATCGCATGGAATGACTACTTTTCAACTTTCAGAGATGTTGTCACCTGGAAAGATCAAATCGTAGGTCTTCCTTTTGCTTCCTACTATGTCATGGGAAATTATCGAAAAGACATCCTTGATAAAGAGGGCTTTGATTTTCCTGTAACCACCGATGATGTAAAGGCGATTGCCAAGCACTTCTCGAACAATCCTGATTACCCGAATATGTATGGTGTTGCCATGAATAATCAGTCCGGATCTGCTGTTGGACAGGCCTTTTTCGAGTGGATTTACTCATTCGGCGGTAAACCTTTTATGAGTATGTACCCCGGATCGCCTGACAGCTACGCTGATATGACACCCAATTTTGACAGCCCCGAGGCCAAGGAAACAGTTCAGTTCTTTATTGATCTTCTTGAATACCAGCCTGAGGGTGCTCTTTCCATTGCTTGGGATGACAGAGCCAAGTACTTCGCCTCCGGATATGTTGCCCAGGCGTTCATGTGGTCTGCCAGAATGGCAATGCTGGAAGATCCGAATAAATCTGCTGTAATAGATAAAGTCGATTTCGGCCTTTTCCCGTCCAGTGAACCAGGAAAGTCAGCTCCTCCTCTAGGCGGATGGCTTATGGGTATCGCGAGCAACGGTAATCAGAAGGACATGGCTTGGGACTTCATTAAATGGTTCTGCAGCGAGGATGTTCACCAAGAATTTGTTATGGCTGGCGGGCCGCCAAGCCGCTACAGCATATTCACTGATCCCGAAACTACAGCTAAGTATTCCTGGCTAGACACACTCGAAGATACTGTAGACCGATCATATGCGGACTGCCGCCCTAGAATCCCTGAAAGTAATGAAATCATTACGACAGTGGGTACGTATATTTCACGGGCTATGACCGGTGAACTTACCGTGGACAAGGCAATGAAAGCACTGAATGTTGAATTGGCTGAAATGCTATCCAATGCTGGGTATAACGTTTCAAAATAAAGATTCTGATCTGCAGGGGCCTGTAAAAGGCCTTTGCAGATTGCAGGAATGGAGCATGTAATATGCACGCAAATAGAATTGAAAAGTTGCTTTTTATCGGTCCTGTAATCGTCCTTTTAATACTTTTCTCTGTATTCCCTCTCCTCTATTCGCTATTCATGAGTTTTACGGACTTCAGCATAGCTAGAGGGTATACCAACGGTTTTATCGGACTTGACAACTATGTTCAATTGATGAAAAACAAACAATTTTTGGTCTCGATTTTTAATACAGCCAAACTGATAGTGTTCGGTGTCTCCACCCAGATCCTTTTGGGATTCGTTATTGCCAAATTATTTAAAGCCAGACACGGCAGCAGGTTAACAACCTTTTTGAGAACCATTTATATCATACCGATTATGGTAACTCCGCTTATATTCGGACTTATCTCCGTGTACCTGTTCGACCCGGTCTATGGAATAATCAATTATATCCTTCAGGCTCTGGATCTGGGTACCATGACATGGTACGGGAGTGAGAAGACCGCCTTGTTTACCATATATATCGTCGACACATGGCAGTGGACGCCCTTTACAACTCTTCTGATTTTGACAGGTCTTCTCAACGTGAATGAGAGCTTATACGAAGCCTCCTCTATTGATGGGGCCAGTGTCTTACAGCAGGTTTTCCATATTGAAATCCCTTTGTTGAGTCGGGTTGTGGGAATCGCCGTAATCATGCGGTTTATGGATATTTTCCGTATGTTCGATCTTATTTACGCCTCTACCAAGGGTGGTCCTGGCATTTCTACAGAGGTCATCAGCCTTTTTGCATACAGACAATCATTCAACTTCTATAAAACGGGATTTGGATCTACCGCCGCACTGATCGCTCTCATATTAACGGTCTTTTTCAGCAGTAAATTAAACACGTATCTCAGTAGGGAGAATTAGGCATGAAGCAATACAAGAAAATGTTCAATGCGTCGATTGTTCAGATAATTCTCATCATTATCACTCTGGTGAGTATTTTCCCATTGGTTTGGATTGTTCTGGCATCATTCAAGACTGAACTTGAGATGTTCCGGGTGCAGGGGAATATTTTTCCCAATAGCCTGTATTTGGAAAACTACAAAGAAGTCCTGTTCGGGAATAATTCAAGGCTGCAGTTTTTGAAGAATTCCCTCATTATATCATTAGTATCTACATTCGTTGTTGTTCTGGTCTCATCGACAGCGGCATTCGGTTTTGCCAAGTTCAAGATAAAAAACAGTCAACATATCGAATTTTGGATTTTGAGTACACGAATGATGCCGCCCATCGCAGCGCTGATACCCCTTTCTATCATCATAAGAAAATTGAATCTTTTTGATACTCACCTTGGAATAATTATCCTCTATGTGCTGTTTAATGTACCCTATGCTACCTGGATGCTGACTATCTTCTTCCGCCAGTTGCCCCATGAAATTGATGAAGCCGCCATGATTGATGGATGCAGTTGGTTTCAGGTGTTCAGAATCATTTCCCTGCCACAGATCTTGTCGGGCTTATTCTCCGTTGCAACCCTCGTTTTTATATTCACCTGGAACGAGTTGCTCTTTGCAATGATATTGACGGGGCGAGCTGCGAAAACACTGCCCGTCGCTATTACCGAGTACGCAGGTGGGGTATTCATACGCTGGGAGTTAATGGCCGCGGCGGCAACCTTGCAGATCCTTCCTGCCATCATCATTGTCATTTTTTTACAAAAATATCTTATCAGCGGATTATCGCTGGGATCAGTTAAAGGTTAATGAAAGGAGTGTAATATGAGCAAAGTAATCGTCATCACCGGAGCCTCAAGAGGAATCGGCCGGGCTATCGCATCGGGTTTCGCTAAACTGGGTTTTTCCATCGCTGCCCTGGATTTAGCCTCCGAAAAAGCACATCTTGAAAGTTTGAAGAAATTTGTCCTAGAAGAAACAAGTGGCGAATGCTATATCGATTTTCTGGATATCACTGACGAAGAGAATATACATGGAGTGCTGAAAAACATCGAGAAGGAGTTCGGTGGAATCCATGTGCTTGTGAATAATGCGGGTATTCTGACACAGGATCTTGTTGAAGATCTGAGCGAGGATGCATGGTCCAGGGTGATGGATGTCAATGCCAAGGGAACCTTTTTGATGAGTAAAGCGGTTATTCCCTATTTAAAGAAGCATACATCAGGATCAATTATCAATATCGCCTCGATCGGCGGTAAGAAAGGAGCTCCACAGCAGGCCCATTATTGTGCATCAAAAGGGGCGGTTATTGAGTTTACCAGAGTCCTGGCCATGGAATTGGGAGAATATAATATCAGGGTCAATGCGGTCTGTCCCGGAATTATTCTTACGGAAATGGGTAAAAACAACCTGAAATCGGAAGAGAAAATTAAGTATTGGACTGATCAGACCAGCCTGAAGCGATTAGGACAGCCCGAAGATGTATTCGGCACTGTGAAGTTTTTCGCATCTGATGATTCCGAATACATAACAGGTCAGTCCCTTAACGTCTGTGGTGGAATCATATTCTACTAACATCTTTTTCTGGAGAATGATATGAGAAATATTGGTATTTATTATGCATATTGGACCCGTGAGTGGGAAGCTGACTTTTTACCCTTCGTGAAAAAAGTGAAGAACCTTGGTTTTGACCAGCTCGAGGTAAATGGCGGTACGGTTGCCAGCATGAAGGAGAGTGAAACATTAAGGCTGGTGGATGAGGCGAAGGAACATGGTATCTGTCTAAGCTATGGAATCGGACTGACCAGAGAACATGATGTTTCCTCCCTTGATGAAGCCACACGGAAAAGGGGAGTGGAGTTTATGCGAACCATGATCCAATCCATCGGTACCATGGGAGGAGGGATGCTGGGCGGTACCATTCATAGTTATTGGCCCGCTGAGCCTCCCGAATCCATATCCCAGAAAATGAAAATTCGGGATCAGAGCATTAAAAGCATGAAAGAGCTGGTCAGATATGCGGAAGATAACGGAGTCATACTGAATGTTGAAGTGATCAATAGATTTGAGCAATTCCTGATCAATACCTGCAAAGAAGCAGTCGAGTATGTCTCTGAAGTAAACAGTCCGAACTGTAAGATCCTGCTGGATACGTTCCATATGAACATCGAAGAGGACTCCTTTTATGATGCCATCAAACTGGCTCAGACACATCTGTCGGCCCTTCATATCGGGGAAACGAACCGAAAGCCTCCCGGGACGGGCAGGGTGCCCTGGAATGAAATCAGAAGAGCTCTTGATGAAATCAGCTTTGACGGTCCTCTGGTGATGGAGCCCTTTATTGTTCCAGGAGGGCAGGTCGGCAAGGATATTGGCATATGGCGAGAGATTATGCCGGGTATCGACCCGGATGAAGCAGTCAGAAAGTCAGTGGAATTTGTAAGGGACAAATTAGCATGATTGAATTATAATTTTAGTGATACCATTATGGGAGGTCGGATGTAAATCTTGAAAGCGATACGAATATATATGTTTTCTCTTCCCATAATATTTTCTTTGATTACCTATAAGATCTTCATGGAAGAAGGACACAATTTTATCTTTTTCAGTGACTTCCGCTATCAGTTCATATTTCTGCTGATCTGTTCATCGTGTCTTTCCCTGTATAACGTCTATAGACAAAAGAATCACGTTTTTACAATTCTATTGAAACTGCTTTTTGCCATTCTGATGACCATACCGATCAGTAATGTGTATTTGATACTCCTGATTCTTCTTGACTTGGTGTTTTTTATTGACAGTAATACAATTAAAATCAGGTTTTTTGTTTCCGTTATGGCTATTCTCCTGCTTTTTGTATTCCAGTTTAGAACTCTTGTCTACGGAGTGAATGTCTCCACGTTGAAATTATCCGATTTTGTTTTCTTATCCTTTACCAGTATTGCTTTTTCATTTTACCAGTACTCGGTATTTAATACTTTTTGTTCCAACAGAGCATTGGACAGGCTCTATGAAAAAGCTAATCAGACAATCTCAAGAATGATCGAATGCAATGCCGAGTTAATAGAATTTTCTCGCTTCGTGGAAGGAAAGTCAAAAAGGGATGAACGCCTGAGAATATCCAGAGATCTTCATGATATAGTCGGCCACTCTCTGACAAATATATCGATGATGCAGGAGGAATCCCTCGATGCATTGAAAAACGAGAAATATCAGGAATGTATCGATCTGGTAAACAGCACTAAAAATTATGCGTTGAAAACTCACAAGGAAATCCGCTACTCCCTGATTAACATTAGAAAAGAGCCAATCCACCAGAACAGTCTCCTTTCATCTATATACAATATGATCAACATTTTTCAGGAAGCGACGAATGTGCAGGTGAATTTCAACATCTCGAATATGAAGGATATTAAATATAGAAATAAGAAATATGAGAATTGCATTTACCACTTCATCCAGGAAGGGCTCACCAATTCATTTAAACACGGCCAGGCGACTATCATAGATATTTTGCTGGTCGGTGATGGAAAGAAAATAAAGATGTTTATACGAGATAATGGCATAGGGTCAGATGAATCAATTGAGGGAATCGGGATAGAAGGAATGCGAGAACGCTTTGCAGAAGTTGGTGGAGAATTGTTTATGCATGGAAGTGTGAATACTGGATATGAACTATCAGCAATAATACCGTATGATGAGTAGGAATTATGGATAACACTAGAGTTTTACTGGTTGATGATCAGGTCCTGTTTATAGAGAGCCTGGAAAGAGTCATCAATAACAGAGCGAAAGGTATCGAGATAGTCGGCATTGCGTATAATGGAAAAGAAGCTGTCGAGTTGACCGAAAAACTGAAACCGGATGTAATTCTGATGGACATCAGAATGCCTAAAATAAACGGTGTACAAGCTTCCAGGATAATTCTAGAAAAGTTTCCACACATCAAAGTTGTATTGCTGACGAATTTTGAAGAGGATGATTTGATCAGGGAGTCACTGAAAATCGGTGTTTCCGGTTTTCTTTTAAAAGAGATTTCCCCAGACCAGCTGATATTGTCCTTGAGTGCCGTGCAGAAAAAAGTTCTGATGATCTCATCACCCATTATTAAAAAGATCCTACTGGACCAGGAAGAGGAAGAGGAAGATATAGACGAACCGGATTTCATTACCTATTCCAGCTATAGGGAAATTCAGATTCTCAAGTTTCTTTGCAATGGATTGCATAATAAGGAAATCGCCTTGGAGCTGAACCTCTCAGAGCAAACAGTTAAAAATAAACTAAGTGTTATCTATTCCAAATTGCAGGTACGGGACAGGGTTCAGGCGATTGAAAAAGTCCGTGATTACTTTGCTAAAATTGAAGCCTGAATTGTTATTTGGGACCTGTTACCTTCCCCCTCGGTATTGCATATTGGATTATCCTGAAGGGAGCTTAGAAAAAAGAATCTGTGAGCATTCCTTTCCGTCCAAAGCATCATGCCTGCCCGTATAACACCAGCGGGTTAATTTTTGTCACATTCCAAAGGATAAAAATATGCAGTTTTCAATACGTTGAAAATCGTCATCCTCTGATAGGGAACCTCAGTTTGATTGGTCCGATGCAGCACGGATCGTCTGTAAAGGATACATTGTTTGAATTCCCATGCTAGGTATCAACCTGTACAGTACTCACTGATTAGCCAGCTGTTGGTACATTCAGGCAAATCAAATGACATGAGCATGTTGTCATCAAAAACAAAGCAATTATTTATTTGAAAAATACATATTGACTTTCTATAATACTGAGCGCCTAATAAAATAAAGATGACATGAACCTGATCTGACATAAGCATGCCGTCGAAGGTCGTGCCCGTGTACTGTAGAATTTCCCGTGCAGCGTGGGTAGTTCCAGGAGCATCGCCGACAGCGCCATTGCTGCCGCACGTGTTTATACGCCTCCCGGTTCCGGCCAGCCGACTGCTATCAGGGGACCACACCGGGCACCACCCACCCTAACTGTTCCGGTGTATCGGATAGGGCATGGTGTGTATGCGGTTAAGAGACGAATGTGCAAGCAATCATCTTGCAACACGCAGATGAAGTTCTCTTGCGAGGGAACACCCAAGCGGGTTCCTGAGCCTTCAGAAAAGGAACAAGTACTATGAGACTGAAAGGAAACATGATACCCATGATGCTGCTGATCGTGTTGGCCGTATCGTTGGGATTCTACGGATGCGACCTTACGATGGGGCGGGCGGGTGAGGGCACGCTGACGCTGACTTTCGGGTCAGCAGGCCGCAGTATCGAATGGACCCCTGAGCTTGACATGGATATCGCCACATACACAGTCAGCGGAACAGGTCCGGGCGACGGCGACAGCTTTCTGGTGGAGGGCTTCACAGGGAGAACATTCACCAGAAGTGGTCTTACCGTGGGCGACTGGGACATTGTGGTCGACGGCTACAATGCGGGTGGAATACAGGTGGGAAGCGCAGCCGTCGATGTGACGATCCGCAAGAGTCAACAGACGAGTGAAATTGCGACCTTGAGACCGCTGGGGGGGACAGGAAGTCTCAATCTGACAGTTTCGTGGACTGACAGCGAGTCGAAACTGGCCGATCCGAGTGTCTCTGCGGTGATCCTGGATGAATCTGACTCCCTGATCGAACGTATCAGCACCCCCGACGGATTGACGCTGGGAGGAGACGGCCTGTCTGCGACCGGAACCATAGAAAGTCTGGCGGCGGGGTGGTACGAGGTGACCCTCAGTCTGTCTGAGAAGATACCGGACGGAGATCCTGAGGTTGTCTGGCAGGGAGTGTTCGTCCTGCGGATTGTGAATGGCCAGACTACAAGCGGCACGGTGGTCATTCCCGAGAATCTCATCAGTTTCGGTACGGGAAGTGTGTCGATAACGCTGGAGGAGGATATGGACGACCCTTTAGCCGTGACGTTTACCGGACCGCCTGAAGATGAAACGGTGATGTACGGGGATTCGGTGACCTTCACTTCCACGGGAACCTACTCGGATTCTGCAGGGTACCGGTGGTATGTTGACGGGGTGAGGCAGACAGGTGAAACAGGATCGAGCTTCAGCTATACCTTCGACGGGGTCGGGACCTATATCGTGTCTCTGCTGGTTCTCGACGGTGGCGTGCTGGGAGGTTATTCCAAAACCGTGGAGGTCGATCCGTATGAAGTGGGAGATCCTGGCCCCTCAGGTGGATATGTGTTTTATGATGATCTGCTTGGGTATGACATGGATGGCAGTGGGACAATAGAGGACAGCGAGAAAGATCTTCTCGATGGTGTGAATAATGGAGTTTTGAGCGGAGTGAGATATCTGGAAGCGGCCCCTTATGGATGGTATGACGGAGGGGACGATCCGGCTACGTATTTCGGGGTTTACCGGTCAGAAGGAACCTATGAGGTGGTGGGGACCGGTACCGCGATAGGGACCGGCGAGGTGAACACCACGGATCTTGTGACTGCAATGGGAGAAGCCTCCTATTTTGATGCAGGAGACGACACGATAGAAGATTATGCTGCACGATTATGTTACATCCATGTAGCAGGTGGTGTTAGCGACTGGTTTCTGCCATCGAAGGATGAGCTGTACCTGATATATACCAACTTGAAGGTTCAAGGATTGGGAGGTTTTTCTGGCGGCTACTACTGGAGTTCCTCAGAGACCAGTATAAACAGCGTGTGGGACCAGACCTTCACCAATGGGGGGCAGCTCAGCAGCAGTCGGTATTTCACAGACAGGATCAGGCCTGTACGGGATTTCTGATGAGCCCATCGGGAAAGAAAGCGATCAGGCCTTTGGACCGGTGCGGTCTCTGCTTTGCATGTCTATCCCTACCAGACCGCCTTCAATGCGAACCCGCATATCGATGTGCTCCGGGAGGGCGGCTGCATCAGGTAAGAGTACACATGGTCAACGGGACGAAGAAGGCGCCCGCTAAGAACATCGAGGTGAGTCCCGCCTGTGGGCTGTATTGAACAATATCTGGAAAGGGGCTGCCCTGAATGCACTGTTCAGTGATATCCGACGTCTCATTGACATCACAGGGGTTTTCCCGATACCGTTCGCAGCTCAGAGAGGATATGCTGACTCCTCTCCAGGATCCCCCCCCTCCCCGATATTTCACCTCGTGCAGAAGGATTGCTGCGGAGTCCCTACACGCAGCACTGGAGGTGAGAACGTTTTTCTCCCGGTAGAAAGTATCCTGATTGCAGGCTCCCCCTTGCGGTGGTATATTAACAGGACTGTCTTGGGAGGTAACCATGAAACACACAGGGTCATGTCTATGTGGACGTGTTGCATATGAGATTGAGGGAGATTTTGAGAATTTCTATCTCTGTCACTGTTCCCGGTGCAGGAAAGATACCGGATCATCCCATGCTTCCAACATATTTTCTTCAACAGCTGAACTTACATGGATTTCGGGGGAAGACCACGTGAAAACCTATAGAGTTGAAGGGACTCATCATTCGAAGAGCTTCTGCGGGCACTGCGGCTCTGCACTTCCTGTACTGCAGATGGAGGGTACCCTGCTGGTGGTTCCAGCCGGCTCGCTGGATTGCGATCCCCACATAACTCCCGGGGGACACATCTACATGGAAAGCAGAGCTTCCTGGGACAATAATCTGGATGGGATCCCGCAGTATCCGCAACAACCCGCCGTTCCTGAGACGACATAAACCATTTCAGTGATTTTTCACGTACAGGCCGGTTGGTGTGTTTCCCTGTTCCCTTCTGATATCCCGATCTCTTGCGGATCCTCTTTTCACCCGGGTCCGGGGCCCGCTGCCGATACCGTGCTCGAAGAAGGCTCCCCCCGCAGACCTCACGCTGGTGGAAGATGACCATCAGCGACGGAAAGGGGTAAGAAGCTTATCTTCCACAGACAGGCTGGCAGCATGAGCAGGTAGCTGATACTGCCCAGGTAGCCTATCAATGGGACGTTCTGGACCGTCTGACACGCGAGGTTTCGTAAAAAGTCCATGCACAACCTCATTGTTTCATACGTATGGAGTGTACGTGCCAGAATGACAACTTTTTTATGAAATCTGCACTCATTTCATGTACAGGAGCGCTCTGCACGGCTAAGATGAAAAAGAGTCAATGCGGTGCGGCCAGGTAGTGCTGAACTCTTTTGTTGTTCCGGTTTTGCCGTCTGCAGGGGGGGCGTGCATATTTCAAGAGCGATGTTCATTGTGACCGTCTGGTTCGTGACAACCGCTCTGCTGTGTACGGGAGGAGGGAGAAACCACCTACATCACGTTCGTCCTTCCACTTGATTCAGGCGATGAGTACGATGTGGTCTTCACTCCGGGCGGGACGTATACCCTGCTCGCTGCATATGCAGGAAATGGAAGCAAAAACTTCACCGCTCCTCACCGCACCAGAAAGGCCCTGCAGATCACTCTCTGACCCCATAGGGATACGTCCGTTTTCTGTTGAGCAGGCGTCTTTCTTTGAGTTCTGTAATTGTGGGAGGGGGCTGTCATGCTGACGGTGCCCTGGGCATATCAGCATGTGGCTGATGATGAAACAGATGTGCTGTTGCATGCCTGCGATTTCACTGCAGGAGTGATGACAGGCGGATGGAGGTAAGTGTAAGAGCAGATGCTGAGAAGAAGACTCTCAAGAGTTGTTCACATTCTTAAGACACTGAAGGCTGTGAGGCCGTATCACGGGGCAGGAATCCTGTTCTGGTGCAAGGATACTCAGGGGAAGATTTCTGTGCTCCTGGGCCTGAGAAGCTATAACCCTCAGAAAGGGCAATGGTCAATACCGGCCGGCGGGTGGGAGGAGACGGATGGATACGACAGGACGGGCAACCGGGATTATCGTCAGACCGCAATTCGCGAGACGTGGGAAGAGATCAGTGTGAAGGTGGAAACCCCGGAGGACCTTACCTTCCTTTGGGGCAGACACCTGCCGTTCTTTCACTTTGTTGTATATGCCTGCCGGCTCTCCGGGAGAAGGAACGTTGTCCGTTACCAGGAGTTTTCAGAGGTGAAGTGGTTCCCTGTAGAGGCGATTCCCGCACACAGTGTCGGGTTCGTGAAGTCTCAGGTAGCCGCTCTGGTACGACAACACCATACAGGGAAGAGAAAGCATAAGAAGAACTCGCTTTCCTGAACACGTGCTCAAAGTGACTGTTTTCCATGTAAAGGGCATCCTCACAAGCTTTGTATGCACCTGATCTCATAGACTCAATTATATGGGAGATAGCGCCCCTCAGCTGACTTTTCTGCATGTGAAGCACCTGGATTGTCTTTCCCGGTAGAACGGTTAAGAATCATAGAAGATAAAGTCCTTGTTCCTGACAATCGTGATCTCTTCATATCTATCAAGCCGGCTCGTTTCCCTCACATATCGATCGGTACGATTCATCATTGTAGGTATGTGGGTTCATCTGCTCTTTTTCCCTGCAGTACACGAACGATCAGTGTCTCACCTTCTCGCATTCTTTCTTCGCACTCATTGAGACAGTTCATTCTCCTCCAGCATGGAACGGTAGGTTTCTTCACTGAAGATCAGATGGTCCAGCACTCTGATACCGAGCAGTTCCCCCGCTTTTTTCAGTCTCTCTGTCACCGAGAGGTCATCTCGAGATGGAGTGAGATTGCCGCTGGGGTGATTGTGGGCAACAATGATAGCTGTCGCCCGTTCCCGTATCGGAATCGAGAATACCTCACGAGGATGAACGATTGTGTGGTTCACCAGGCCTATCGACACGGTGGTTATGGACATCACTTCATGAGCACCGTTGAGTGCAATGCATAAAAAGTGTTCCTGCATCCGTGAGCCGATGTGCTGTATAAGGGGGAAGACATCCCCGGGGAAGATGATCTGTTTCCTTTTAGGAGGAAGGCGCCTCCTTCCGAGTTCCAGTGCTGCACAGATCAGGGTAGCCTTTGCCCTGCCGAGTCCTTCGATTCCCATCAGTTCTTCCACCTTCAGCTGTTCATCGGTCGGGGTTCGGTCAAGAACCGAGAGTATCTGTCTCGCCAGCATGCTCACTGAGTTCTTTTTTGTACCGCTACCGATGAGGACGGTAATGAGATCGATATCCGAGAGGCTGAGGGCGCCGTGCAACTGGATTCGCTCTCTCGGTCTCTGATCATGTGGCAGCTCTTTGATATCGACAGGCTGATTCTGGTGTTGTCTATAGTGTTTCATACACTTGAGAACGCACGCCATGAGAGCTTTGCTTGTCCTGCAGGTGCGCACAGGCTGACAACCCTGTCGGAAGAAGGCGAAGGGGTATGTACACAGATCGATTCGCATACCCTGGTGTATGCTTACCCATAAGCTGTGGAATCTGGCTGTCATGGCGACCTGGAACCTTCGAGAGTTTGAGAGCACTATACAAGCAGCATAGAAGAAGCAGTACATACGTACGGATCTCTGGGACACGTGTGCCCCGGAAGGGGCTTTGCGTCGGGTCTTGACCCTGCATTGTATCAAGAATTGATGGAGAGAGACTGGTTTTGCTGAATCCTGAGGTCGTCGCCGCCAGCACGTTGAGATCCCTCAGGCTGCCTGGTCATGTTTCATCGAAATGGGACAAGCTCTATGTATTTTCAAGATTTTGGTTTGTTTGAATTATGAGACGACGTACAGTCGGCTAGACTCCTTGTAGACAGAACCTACTCATTCTTTGCAGGTACTATGAGTGAGTATTTTGTCTGAGCGAAAAGATGAAATCTCGAAACATGTAAAAGTGTCTAGATATATAGACAAAAACTAGCAAATAAGAATATTGTCTATAAATATAGACAAGAAAATATGTCAATGATACGATACTGTATGATCAAGAGAGAAAACATATTAAAAACCTGAATCCGTATAGAAAATAAGAAAATCAAGTCCAACCAAATGGTGTATAATCCGAAAATCTCGCGCAGCGTTTAGCATGAATTTCTAAAAAATCATCCAAATTATTTTCATAAAATGATTTAGAAGTATTGTGGTTTACTCCTAATAGTGCTATAATGTTTAGCATGAAAGATGACTATAAATACGTCTGGAATAAGCAGCGCGGATGCTACAACGTCAACATTGATAACCCGGTGTACAATCCGGAAACCAAGAAAACTACTCACCGCTATAAGTTGGTCGGGACAGCGACCGAGAAAGGCGGGGAGATTACCTTCGGACCCAGCTATAAGCTCACCTTACGTGCTGCCGCTTCTGTGGAAAAGATTTCAACTACTGTTCAGATGGGAGAGAGTCTGGTCATAGATACTGCTGTAAAAAACACTGGAATACAGCCCTTCTTGCAGAAAGCTTTCGGTAAACAGGACGCACAATCCATTCTTGATCTTGCTTCTTATATTCTCTGCACAGGCAATCCCCTATCCACATCTGAATACTGGATGGAGAGTCATGGGAAAACGATTATTGCCTCAGAGCGTATCAGTGAACTGCTACACCGGCTTGATGAAGATAAAGTTAATACGTTTTTCGGTCCCTGGATGGAAAAGAAGGGTAAGGGGAAGAGCCTCTGCTACGACATTTCCAGTGTCAGCTCCTATTCGAAGAATAACCACTATATTGAATGGGGGTACAACAGGGATCGAGAAAAGCTTCCGCAAATCAATTTCGCTCTGCTTTCAGCAAAGACTACCGATCTTCCGTTATGGTTTTCTCCTCTTCCCGGTTCAATGAATGACAGCACAACGTTGAAAGAAACGGTTGTCAAGCTTAAGAAGCTGAATGCTTCTCCTTCAGCTTTCATTATGGATAGAGGATTCTATAGTCAGGAGAATCTTGATTTTGTGACCAGTAACGGGATCAAGTTCATCATACCGGTTCCTCAGATGGTAAAATGGACTCATCCGCTCATTAACCAGGCCCGTTCAAAGTTGATGTCACATGTGGATGGCTACATCCGTAAGGATAACGGGACCATTATCGAGTCGGTAACACACTACACCCCACTTCCTGATGGATCGAGAGCCTGGCTTCATATCTATCATGATGATGAGATAGGACTGCAGAGCAAGCAGGCATTCATGAGGCACTACAGCAGATGCTATGATGAACTGCAGAGCGGCGAGTTGGTAAAAGCTCATAAAAAGTTTTACAAAGAATTCTTCGAACTGGGGTACAAGACAAAGAACGGACAGAAGATCAAGGCGATCAAGAAACCGGAAACCTATTTTGATGAGAATTTCTTCGGTTACTGGTGTATCTATACCAATGCAGAGAAAGATGCCAAAACTGCCCTTGAGAGCTATCGAGAGCGTAATGGGATAGAACAGCTCTTTGATGATCTGAAGAATGAGCTGGATTGTCAGCGGTTACGCGTGCATTCAAGTTCTGCCATGCATGGGAGGCTGTTCATTCAGTTTGTAGCGCTGACTCTGCTGACCTCGATCCGAAAGGTTATCGAGGAAAAGGGAACCAGCTTCAGTACATATGCGAAAAGTTACCGTGATGTACTCAGGAGAGTTGCAGCTTTTTCCGTGGTGAAATTCAAGGGGAAATACAAGCCGGTCTATACTATCCCGACCAAGGGCGCCAACCTGATTTTTGAAGCCTTCGGGATCGATGTCCCGGCTAGCTCAGATGGTTCGTGCTAAACGCTGCGCGAGATTTTCAGATTATAAATGTTAGAGATTTCTTCCAATTGCATTAGGTCTATAATATTTAAGTTAATTTTGATGGTCAGTTTCTTAATCTTGTCTGTAGAGACTTTCTTAAAGCGGGCTATAGAGAAGATGATATTTTTTATCCAGTCTAAGTCATGAAGTAGCAAAAATTGTACAATATTTTCATTGCCGAAAGCCCAGATCAACATTATTGTTATAAACATGGGATCTAATCATTTTTTAGTAGCAGGAGCCAGCGGCTATCTTGGAAAATATATAACAAAGGAACTTCTTTCAAGAAATATTAAAACACGTGCAATTGTTCGAAATATAAATAAGCTTAATATAACTGATACAAATTTAGAAGTCTTTGAAGGTCAGGTTACCCGGCCTGATTCAATAAAAGGTGTTTGCAGTAATATTGATATAGTAATAAGTACACTAGGAATAACCCGTCAAAAAGACGGCCTTACCTATGAAGATGTTGATTATAAAGCAAATTTAAATATCCTTGAGGAAGCAAAAAAAGCCGGTGTAAAAAAATTTGTTTATATATCAGTGTTAAATGGTGATAAAATCCGTCATTTGAAAGGCGGGGCTGCAAAGGAAAAGTTTTGTGATGCTTTAAAGGTTTCCGGTATTGACTACTGTATTGTACGACCCAACGGTTTTTTTTCAGACATGGGCGATTTTTTTAATATGGCAAGAAAAGGCAGAATATATCTTTTCAGAGATGGTGAACTTAAAATAAACCCGATACATGGTGCAGATCTGGCCAAGGCAGTAGTTGATGTATCTTTTTCTGATGCCCGGGAAATAAAAATCGGAGGGCCTGACCTTCTTTCTCAAAATGAGATTGCTGAATTAGCCCTGAAGGCCTGTGGAAAGAAAAGGAGAATAACTCATTTGCCTGACTGGATAAGGCTCGCAGCTCTATTCTTGCTTCGAAGATTTTCGAATGAAAAGTTTTACGGTCCTTTAGAGTTTTTTATGACAACTATGGTAATGGATATGACCGCACCTGAGTATGGAACACATAGATTAGAAGAATATTTTGACGAGTTGGCTGAACAGGAATCAGATGAATGAAAATTGAAATGTTAGAAAATGAATGGGGGCATTTATTCTGGATAGGAGAGGACAATGACAAATAAAAATACTGTTCTGGTAACAGGAGCATCATCAGGAATAGGAAAGGAGACTGTAAAATTACTCCTTGAAAAGGGCTTTTCTGTTTATACGGCTGCCAGACGTCTTGAGCAAATGGAAGATCTGAAAGAGGCCGGTGCAAAGACAGTGTATCTTGATATTAGCCGGGAAGAATCAATAGAGGAATTATTGTCCGGTATAGCCGCTCAGGGTGATACTGTGGATGTCCTCGTCAATAATGCGGGGTACGGCTTGTAGGGATCAGTAGAAGAACTCTCCCTGAAGGATGCAAAAAAGCAGTTTGATGTTAACCTTTTTGGATTGGCAAAATTAACACAAGGGGTTTTACCCTCAATGCGTGAAAAACGTCAGGGCCGGATAATCAACATAACCTCAGTCGGAGGTAAAATATACACACCTCTGGGAGCCTGGTATCATGCCAGTAAGCACGCCGTTGAAGGGTTTTCCGATTGTCTGCGTCTCGAGACTGCAGCTTTTGGTATTAGTGTCATCGTGATAGAACCGGGACCAATCCGGACTCCCTGGGTCGATATTGCAAAATCTACTGCCGAAGAGGGATCAGGTACCGGGCCATATGCAGAGATGACAGGCAGAGTAAATAAAACTGTTTCTAAAATGTACAGTGGCAATTCTATTTCCGGTCCGGAAGCTGTGGCAAAAACTATTGTTCGGGCGATACAATCTTCAAAACCCAAAACCCGATACTCTTCGGGGAAAATGGCCGGCATGCTATTGATTATGCGTCATTGGCTCAGTGACCGGGTATTTGATAGATTGGTAAAGAGAATCTATGGTTTCTAGGTAAAGAATCTTCAATCTGCATTATTTTTTGCTACATCTTTTATCTGATCTTCCAGGTCTAAAAAAGCATCTACTACATCAGGATCAAAATGACTGCCCCGTCCCTGGTGAATAATTTCCATGGCTTTTTCATGAGAAAATGCCGGTTTATAAACCCTTTTGCTGATTAGTGCATCATAGACATCAGCGATGGCCATGAGTCTTCCAGATACAGGAATCTCTTCCCCCTTCAACCCTTGAGGATATCCTGATCCATCCCATTTTTCCTGATGGGTATAGGCAATCTCCTTGGCTAATCGAAGAAAGGAATTGGACCCTAGAGTTTCTTCTGCTGCTGACAATGCACTTCTGCCATAAACAGTGTGAAGCTTCATGGCGTCATACTCCTCATCAGTTAATTTGCCGGGCTTCAGTAAAATGTCATCTTTAATACCCACCTTCCCAATATCGTGCAGGGGGGCGGATTTATAGAGAAGATCGATATTGGTTTCATTCAGAAAATGACTGAATCTTGAGTTGTTCCTTAGATATTCAGCAAGTAATTTTACATAATTCTGAGTTCTTCTGATATGAGCACCGGTTTCGGGGTCTCTGGTTTCAGCAAGGCTCGCCATACAGAGGATTGTAGCCTCCTGGGTCTGTAATAATTCTTTTGTCCTGTCATTAACCAGCTCCTCGAGGTGGTCACGGTATTGTGTATTGGCGGCCTCAATTTTGTTTAACCGCTGTACCATTTCCATGAAATCATTGTTTAAAACTACAATTTCGTCAAAACTTTCCTTTAAATTTATGGACTCTATAGAATCACCTGACTTAAAACGGTACATTTTATCTGCCAGATTCCATAGAGGGTTGATGAAGTTCCTATTCATTAAAATTATCAAACCGAAAATCAGGAGTATTACAGCTGCTGCAAGCGCAGTTAAGATGGATCGATAAATATTTTGCAATTTAAGGTCGAGATACTGCAGTGAAATTTCAATATTAATACTGCCTGTGCGCGGTATGATGAATTTGCAGGCACACAGTAAGCAGTTTTTCTGAAGGGGGGTGAAGACATTTTCTTGGACTTCATAAGGAGTGAAAATGTATTCATATGAACAAAGGATCAAAGCAGTCGAGCTCTACATTAAGTTCGATAAGAGTGCTTCCGCAGTCGTTAGAGAGCTTGGGTATCCCACTACCAGAATGCTCACCTATTGGTATCAGGAATATCTTGAGGAAGGAGATCTGCACAAGAAGTCCAGATTGAAATCAGGCTATACAGCAGAGCAAAGGGATGTTGCGATTAAGCATTATCTGGAGTATGGCAAAAGCCTTACACGTACGGTAAGAGCTCTGGGATATCCTTGTCGGCAACTACTCGGGAAATGGGTGTACGAAGCTCTCCCCTTTGATTGTCATCCTTTGAAAAGAGGTTCGTCTGGTATAGAATATACAGACAAGCAAAAAAAGAGCGCTGTAGTATCCGTATCATCCGGGGAGAAGACTGTAACGCAGATTCATGCAGAGATGGGAGTAGCTCGGAAGACGATCTATAAGTGGAAACGCCAATTGCTTGGGGAGGACGACAACCCCGAGATGCGAAAGAAACAAAAAAGAGAACCAGAGAACCCTTCAGCAGAGCAGGATAGCGACCTGAGAGCTGAGTGTGATGAACTTAAGGAAGAGCGTGACACACTGCTCAAACAGGTGCAAAAGCTTCAGCTGGAGAGAGATATTTTGGAGAAGGCGGCCGAAATACTAAAAAAAGATAAGGGCATCGGTATCGATACACTCTCCAACAGAGAGAAGGCTCTGATTATCGATGCCCTTACCTGTAAGTATCCTGTAGGGCAACTGATGCATTCCCTCCAGATGGCAAAGAGCAGCTATTTCTATCAACGCCATGTCTTGAAGAGAGATAAGTATAAACTTGTCCGGCAGGAGTTGAGAGAAGCGTTTGCTGAAAACAGGAAGTGTTATGGCTATCGTCGGCTGCATGCAGTGTTGACTTTCAAAGGACGAACCATTTCACAGAAGGTGATCCTTCGTCTCATGCATGAGGAGAACCTTGTTGTCCCTTCGGTGAAGAGAAAGAAATACAGCTCCTATAAAGGAGAGCTCAGTCCTGAAGTAGAGAATCTACTCAACCGCGATTTTTATGCAGAGAATCCCAATGAGAAATGGCTGAGTGATATCACAGAATTCAGAATACCCGCTGGGAAGGTCTATCTTTCTCCGATAGTTGACTGTTTTGATGGCTATGTCACTTCATGGACTAGAGGCCGAAGTCCAAATGCGGAGATGGTGAACGTTATGCTGGATGATGCTGTAGAGTCCCTAAAAGCAGGGGAAAACCCTCTGGTTCATACAGATCGTGGCTGCCATTATCGTTGGCCTGGCTGGATCGAAAGAATGGACAGTGCCGGACTAATACGATCGATGTCAAAAAAAGGGTGCTCTCCTGATAACTCTGCGATGTCATGCGAAATCTTAATTTATGCGAAAGAATGGCCTAAAACTCTATCTGAGAGCTTTATTTCAGACCAAGGTTTCGCATAATATTTCCGCTACTTAAGGCCTAGCAATCTCTTAATCTCAGTTTCCTTGCCAGTCCAAACTGGTTTCTGCCTAAAGGCTTCTTCTGGTATCGACTTCTCCATATTCTGACGCATTTGTTCAATTGAGGGCTTTGCATAAACTCGAGTTGTCTCAATTTGGGAGTGCCCCAGCAGCGAAGAAACGAGCTCAATCGGCATGCCGTTGCGATAGAGTCCTGTGGCTCTTGCCCTCCTCAGGGCATGGGGGTGGACATGCCCTGGTATGGAAGGATCCTTCTCCCTTGCCTTTGTGGCATACTCCTGCAGCATAATCTGAACATTCCGCTCACTCATGCGGCTGAAATCGCCTCTGGATTTGGTGAAGAACAGATATGAGGACAACCCACAATGATATTTTCTGATGTATGTCTTCAGAATGCCAGCCATCTTCTCAGACAAGGCAATATGCCTATCCTTATTCCCTTTACCTCGGACTGCCACGAACGGTCTCTTTCGGTCAAGATAGAGTTGGTTTGTCTCGAGTGCTGTAAGTTCCGACACTCTCATAGCAGTATCATAAAGAAGCAGCAGCATAACCCTGTTCCTACTGCCTTTCTCATCTCTTGATGCTTCCGCAAGGATATGAGCCACCTGCTCGTCTTCAAGAACGTATTTCTCTCTTTTCGGAACTCTCAAGCACTTTATCCCGGCGACTGCTGAGTATACCGATGAAAGGGAGACATCCTTCCTTGCTGCATACTCCAAGTATCCTTTGATGCAGGTGAGGCGAATGTTGCGGGTTGCTTCCTTGTTGCCTTCACTCTTGAGCCAGTCAAGAAACTCCATGACGAAATCCGGAGTACAATCTGAGAACTTGAAAGCAAGCACTGAAATCTGCTTTTCCTCGGCCAAGAACCTGTTCAGCACTGTGAATGAACTGGAATAGGTATCAACAGTGTTGGGACTTCTTCCCTTCTGGTCTGTCAGATAGACGTTGAGGAAAGAAAAGCTGTATTTGTAGAAGGCAAGATTGTCAAGTTTCATAGCCAGCCCTCCGTTTCATCCTCAACGGCAGAAGGCAGGTCAATGAAGCGTGCAAAGGCCCCTGTCTCGGTGTCCCACATATGGTAATAGTACATCGAGTCTTCAATACTGGCATGGCCCAGGAACCGGGAAAGATACGGGAACAATGCCGAAGCATCCTTTCCATCCTCGACCCAGTCGTTGACGGTATACACAACGAATGCGTGGCGCAGCGAATGCACTGTCGGCCTTCTGCCTTTCCAATCGGGAAAAGACAACTGCCAGAATTGCCTGAACCGTCTGCATACATTATGTTTCCACGGGTGCTGGCCTTGCTTCTTGCTAGGGAAAAACCATTGCCGTTCAGGAAGATGTATACTTACTATGTTATCATACCGCCTCATAAGGTCTAAAAGACCATCCTGGACGAACACAATCCTGTCCTTGTCTCCCTTGGAGTGGCGGATATACAAGGTGCCGCAGTCAAAGGATACATCTTGCCGTTGCAGATCCACTGCTTCATTCAGGCGCAGCCCGAGGCAGTAGTACAGTCGGAACAGCACGGAATAAGCACAGGATATATATTCAGGGATCCCTGATACCGGATTCCATGTATCGATTACCGAAAACAGTACAGAACACTCTTCCCTGGTAGGCACATACGTCTTGGGGTGCTCCGATGAGCCAAACTCAAATGATGCACACATGGGCAACCCCATTGAATCCATATATTCTGAAAGGAGCTTTACACGGCCTATCCTGGAGTTGCGTGATGCCTTATTTTCCGTAAATCGCTGGATGCTCCAGCCATCTGCAAGCGCCTGGGAAAACGTCCCGTCATCGAAACCCTTCTCAATGATGAAGGTATCAAAATCCTTGAGGCAGACTATGAGGTCTCCTGTGGAGAAGCCTGAATCATCCCGCTCAGCCAGAAGCGCACTCATGTAAGGTGCCAGCTTTGAATTGAAGCAAGGGGCAATCATAGGACATCCCCCTTGTATTCAATTCCATGCAAGAACATGGAGCACATACGCATCATATCTGTATTGGTGTCGATGTAGGTGTCAACCGTGGAATCCGAGATATGTCCGAGTGCATCAGAGATTGCAGAAACATTGGCACCGCTTCGTAGCATCCTTGTTGCAAATGTCTTCCTGAGCATCTGGAAGTGTACGGCTTCCCCTGGCAGTGCTTTGTGGATGATCTTATTGGTTATGGTTCTCGAGTAATGCCTGAAAGGAGCCCGTGAACTGCAGAAGATGAAACCAGCTTCGCCTTTCACAGGCCTTGATTTGGTTATGTAGTTCCAGATGGTGTTTCCCAGGCCTGCAGGGAACGGGGCCCTTATGTGGACACCGGTCTTCTGCTGGACCAACGATAATTCCATCCTGTCCCAGTCGATATCTTCAGCCCTCAGTTTGCAGATGTCTGAAGTTCTCAGGCCGGTCCAGAGCCCCATCTTCAGGATGGCTGAATGCAAATAGTTGCCACTGTTCTCGGCCTCTGCGCAATAGTCGAGGACATGTGAATACTGGTCCTCAGTGAGCGTCTTTGTCGGCCTTGTCCTTACAATGTTGACTTTGGGCATAGCCTTCCCGACATCCTCCTTGAGGATATCCTCCTCAAAGAGAAATTGAAGGAAAAGCCTTATGACCCTGTTGTACCGGTTCTTCCCCTCATATGAATTATGGGAGTCAGCATGGTTGAAATCCTTCAGGTGCTGGCGGGTGATTTCACCGACACAGCAACACCCTTGCTTTGCAAGGAATGACGAAAATCGTACAAGTGCATTCCTGTCTCCCTTCAGGGCAGAATTGCCGATATGGTCAAGCTCCCGATGTTTCCGATACCTATCTGCATAGGGCTTGAACCAATCGATGAATTCGGCTGAGGGTCGAGGCGATCTGTATCCCTTGGTTTCCAGCCGCTCCCCATCCAGATATCCATCAAGCAAGAGAAATGGATGCCGGACGTTTGTAGGATATTTGCTGACTTTTTCCACATAGATGCGGGAATATAGCTCCACTGCCTGACGTGAGTATCCCATCCCGGTAGCATACAGGAAGCAGGCTAGGCCATTGAATGCTGTTTTTGTTGTTTTCAGTACAGTCTGGCTATACCCTGCAGCAGCAAGGTCATTGGTCAGGAGCTCTTGGCAAGCGTATACATCAGCAATCTCGTGGGTTGTTGGAAAGAGGACATCCTTGCAGTGCTCTGCGTACATCTGCAAGCGCTGGGGGGGATGATGGTAAACAGCTCCCAGGTAAGGCAAGGCTATATGCCTTGCAGCAATGAAGTTCAGGAAGGAACCGATATCCACAAACTCAGTTGACATCGTTCTATACAGGGCAACATCATCCCATGTTATCTGGGAGACTGAGGAACGACCGTTTCGACATGCCATCTCATTAAGGAAGCCTCCTATACGGAGTTGTTTGATAACCCATCCCTTGGGGCTTAAAACTCCAGTCTGGATAAAATCATCAAGCAAGGAATTCATCCCTTCTGGCAAGTTGTAATCAGGAATTGAATCGGAATAGAAGATTTTAAGGTTCTGCAGAGTGGAATCCGGGTACAGTTCCTCGGCAATCTGGTACTGGATTTTCCTGAATAGATTGTAGCGAGGCTTAGCTATACCCGACTTGATGGACAAGAGACAGTTGACCGCCTCTTCCCGGGAATAAGGACTACCTTTTCCTGATAGATGCTCCCTGACCAGCCGGGCACTTCGCCTATAGTCATAGCCCTTGGCTTCTTTCCTGGTTTTTTCAGGGAGGTTGCTTTCAATCTTCTTGAAAGCTTTGTCATAGGATTGATACATATTGGACCCTCCTTTTGGGTTACAAATAGTATCAACCGAAATCATGATGTAGCAAAATATTATGCGAAATATTGGCCGAGAATAAAGCCTTCAGTTACAGTTTCAGGCCATTCTTTCGCATAAATTAAGATTTCGCATGACATCGCTCATACGAAATTTCGTATGAGCGATGGAAGGCTTCTTTGGCCGACTGAAGAATGAAATGTTCTATAGCCGTTCATGGTTCGGGGTTTCAATCGAAGAGTTCTGCTCTCTCATTTATAATTATATATTCTGGTACAACGATAAACGAATCAAAATGTCTTTGGGAGGAAAGAGCCCTCTTGAGTACCGAAGAAGTCTTGGTTTAGCATGACTAAAGAGTCCAACTTTTTGTCCGCACCCCCAAAGTCATTGACTTTCACAAGAGAGACTGGTTTTGCTGAATCCTGAGGTCGTCGCCGCCAGCACGTTGAGATCCCTCAGGCTGCCTGGTCATGTTTCATCGAAATGGGACAAGCTCTATGTATTTTCAAGATTTTGGTTTGTTTGAATTATGAGACGACGTACAGTCGGCTAGACTCCTTGTAGACAGAACCTACTCATTCTTTGCAGGTACTATGAGTGAGTATTTTGTCTGAGCGAAAAGATGAAATCTAGAAACATGTAAAAGTGTCTAGATATATAGACAAAAACTAGCAAATAAGAATATTGTCTATAAATATAGACAAGAAAATATGTCAATGATACGATACTGTATGATCAAGAGAGAAAACATATTAAAAAGACTTCGGCATTATTATGACTCTGATATGATTAAAGTGATTACCGGTGTCAGAAGGTCTGGGAAATCCGTATTGCTGGATCAGATTCAGGAAGAGCTTTTGGAACAGGGGGTTCCTGATACACATATCATTTCCATCAATTTTGAGTTCTATTCATTCAGGAAGTATTGCCATGATCCTGACGGATTTTATACCTACATTTCTCAGTTGATACAACCTGCAGGAAAGAATTATCTCTTCTTTGATGAGATCGAGAATATGAAGGATTTTGAGCTGTTAATCAACTCTTTCAGGGTTGAGTTCGATTGCAGTATCTTCATTACTGGCTCGAACTCAAAACTGTTATCAGGGGAGCTTGCATCTCACCTTGGAGGTAGGACATTATCTTTTCTTATGATGCCTTTTTCATTCAGTGAGTTCATCAAGCTGGATCACATCAAGAATCTTGATCCACGAATACAGCTTGAATCGTATCTGGAATGGGGAGGGTTTCCCTTAGTATGTAAGGAAGATAAACCTGAGAATAAGCACACCCAACTGATGAACCTGAAAGATTCAATCATGTATAAAGATATCATCCTGAGAAACAAGATCAAAGGTACGATTGAACTTGAACGGCTTCTTGCCTATATTCTCGCGAATTCTTCATCTACTTTCTCAGCAAGAAATATAAAGAAGGAGTTGGAGAAAGAGATGACTGAGATGGCATTACAGAGAGTCTATGATTATATAGGCTATTTTTGTGATGCAGGGATCATCAACAGGATTAAAAGGTATGATATTCGGGGGAAGAAAATTCTTTCAACACAGGAAAAACTGTATGCTTGCGATCTGGGCCTTTTCCGCTTGTTCAAGAATAGAGTCAAACAAGAATCGAATCTTGTCGCGGAGACTCTTGTCTACAATGAACTTGTATCCAGAGGGTATCAAGTCTATATTGGTAAGACTTTCAAGGGGGAAGTTGATTTCATCATCGAGAACGAGAATGGTAGGGCCTATATCCAGGCTGCCTATCTCATGGAGAATGATCAGACGAGAGAACGGGAATTTTCTGCATTCTCTGGTATCGTTGATGCGTTTCCCCGGTTCGTGATATCCTTCGATCCCATTACGCATGATATGGAAGGTATCCGGCATATTCATATTACTGATTTCCTGTTGGGAGATAATCTTTTATAACTCATTCACGTTCTTTCGATAATCGGAGGGGTCCTGCCCTCTGCCGATGAACTGGAGAAATAGATACAGGTCATTGGAGAAAGGACCGTGCGGATTCTGCATCCACGGTGGAAAGGAGATTCCACCGGGCAGATTGCACCATATTCCAAAAGTCCTGATGTGTGTGCCGTGTGCGGAACAGCGACCAGATAATCACTGGATGCCATTGTCCCTGAGAAAGTATAGTTTGCAGAATCCTGTTCTTATCCACATCTCCTTACCGTGTAAAGGCGCAGTTTCACGGAAAAAAAATGAAATAGATATAAAATCAGGGGTGATAATATAGAGAAGGTTGTGTATAATCTGGAATTACATCGTACATTACATCAGAGTGAAGAAGGTTCGAAACATCATGAACGGGAAAAATTATCTGCAGCAGGAACTGTATGATCTGGTACAATCGGATACAGCCATTTTCGAATTCATTCAAAAGGGGATGTTGGATGGAATCTGGTACTGGGATCTTGAGAACCCTGAGCATGAGTGGATGAGTCCGAAGTTCTGGCAGACCCTCGGGTATGACCCGGCTGAGAAGAAACATCTGTCCAGCGAATGGCAAAACATCATCAATGAAGATGATCTGGAGCTGGCAAGCGAAAACCTGAAAAGGCACCTGGAAGACCCTGAATACCCGTATGATCAGGCGGTTCGCTACAGACATCAGAACGGGTCGACTGTCTGGATACGATGCAGGGGGATGGCGATACGGGATGATAATGGAAAGCCGCTTCGCATGCTGGGAGCACATACCGATATCACCTATTTGAAGGAGACGGAGAGTGAACTATCGCGGATATCGAGTGAATTCGAGAAAGTGTTCAACGGTACACAGGACGCGATGTTCCTTGTCCGGGTTACCGACTCGGGAGAGTTCCGCTTCATTCGCAACAATCCTGCTCACCAGAATAAGACAGGGCTGTTTCCAGAATTTATCAGGGGGAAGACCCCTCAGGACATTGTCGGCAAGGATATCGGTGACAGTATAGCTGACAACTACCAGCGGTGTGTTGATAAACGGGGTGCGGTGACCTATGAGGAGACACTCACCCTGCCTGAGGGAACACGATTCTGGCTGACAACATTGACTCCGATTATTGAGCAGGATATCGTGACCCACATCGTCGGCTCCTCGGCCGATCTTACCGCCCGTAAGTTCCTGGAGGATAAGCTGGAGACCTACGCCAACTATGACATGCTTACCGGATTACCGAACAGGCGGCTGTTCTTCAGGACCATGGAAAGGCTGATTGCCCGGTACGGCACGGACTCGGCAAGGTTCTCACTGCTCTACCTCGATCTGGACGGGTTCAAGGAGATCAATGATACATACGGACATGAAGCGGGAGATGCCTATCTCAAGGAAATCGGGAAACGGTTGCAGCAGAGCATTGATGAAGACGACATTGCCGCCCGTCTCGGCGGAGATGAGTTCGCAGTCGTTCTGCAGGACGTTGAGTCGCTTCAGTCGGTGAAGATACGCTCACGGGAGATCCTTCATACGGTTCAGCAACCCATTTGTGTGGAGGATCACAGACATCAGGTGAGTGTCTCCATTGGCGTAGCACTCTTCCCCGATGCCGGTGAGGACCTTGAGGTATTGATGAGGCATGCCGATTTCGCCATGTATGACATCAAGCGAAACGGGAAAGGCGGAATCAAGATCTACACTTCTCCCGAAGAGTGAATATCCACATCCTGCGTTTTGGTGGATGGTTCCTGTGTGAGGACCTGCTTACCAGATCCGGTATGGTTCTCTCCTCTCAGGCGCTCGGTCAGTCTGGTGTTCCGTTCATTCGGTCTCTGGTTTCGTATGGCATAGCTGACCGCCTTCTTTTCCCCTACCAGGATCAGGGCCTGTCTGGCCCGGGTCACTGCGGTGTACAGCAGGTTTCGCTGGAGAAGGACGAAATGACTCATCATAAGAGGCAGGACTACGATCGGATACTCGGAACCTTGAGACTTGTGGATGGTGATGGCATAGGCAAGGACGAGTTCATCGAGTTGTGAGCGTTCATAGGTGACCATCCGTCCTTCGAACGATACTGTCAGCTCCTGGTCTTCAGCGTTGACCTCAGTGATGGTGCCGATATCCCCGTTGAAGACTTCCTTGTCATAATTGTTCCTGATCTGCATCACCTTATCATGAAGGCGGTACTCGATACCGGAGCGGGTG
>CAXXJA010000002.1:0-1315877 GCA_963678555.2 Sphaerochaetaceae bacterium | reverse complement strand
CGCCAACTTTGCCGGCCAGGTCCATATCGACCAACTCGCCACAGTCCTGGCTGACGGTGAGTTCGACCTGTTTGTCAATGTTGCCGCCAATCCGCTCATGACCATGCCGGATGTTCAACTCTGGCGCGCCGGGATGAGCGCAACCCCAAGCCTGGTGATCGGCACCAATCATGATGAGACCGCGCAGCAGGCGACCTTTTTCCTGAAAGTCGGCGGCATGTTCGCGCAAAGCGACTTCATGGCCAGTAACTTCTTCTCCCACAATTACAGCCGCACCAACCTGACCAGCGAACTGAGCGACGTCGATGCGCCACCCTGCTGGCCGACAAGCTGCGCCTGCCGCTCAAAATCAAGGAACGCGCCCAGATCAAAAAAACCGAAATGCCGCAACGCACCTACCGGACCCAGGAACTTGATCTGACCATGCCCGAGTCGCAGAACAAGCTCCAGCTGTTGACCGCCTCCCACGCCAGCTATCTCAACTCGCAGACCCTGCCGGGGATGGAGCAGGGGCTGCAGGTCGTTCACATCAATACCGCCGATGCAATCCATCTGAGCATCACCACCGGTGACGAGCTGCGTGTTATAGGAACCTGCGGCGAATTTGTCGCTGCAGCGGCGGTCACTGACGATATTGCTCAGGGCACCCTGATGTGTTGGAAGAATATTCCGATGAAAGAAGGCTTCACCAACAACGCCATCCCGAACCGACTGACGGATTCAGGGGACGGGCTGGCCCTGTATGCGGTGTATGTGGAGATTGAGAAGGTTTGAAGACCACCTCCAGTGCTGCACCAAGAGCCGGATCGTCAAAAGAGGAGACCATGTCAGATATTGCCGAGACACCAAAACCACCCTACTACGCAGTCATTTTCAGCAGTCAGCGGACCGCTGGTGATGACGGTTATGCTGACATGGCTGCACAGATGATGGAGCTGGCGGCAAAACAACCCGGCTTCCTGGGCGTTGAGTCGGCCAGAGACGGTTTGGGGATCACCGTGTCCTACTGGGAAAGTCCGGATGCGATTAGCACCTGGAAACAGAATGCCAAGCACCAACTGGCGCAAAAGCTGGGACGGGACCAATGGTACTCCGCCTTTCGGGTCCGGGTCGCCAAGGTCGAGCGCGACTACGGCATTTAATCCTCCCACCAGAGAAGTCAGGGCTGGGACAGAGCCACGGAGGACTGATCAACCGTGCCTGCCCCAGAACATCCGTCCTCAATGACAGCTAAACATCGCTGGTCATAATGAACAGCGGCTGCCGGGAGAAGGACTCGTACCGGGGGCGCAGGCGGTCGGCGTTGTAGTATTTGTGGATATCGACAATTTTCTTGCGACCGGTGACCACGTCAATGGGCACATTGTCGTAGCAGCCGTTGCGCAGGCTAACCAGACGCCCGGAAATCCCCTGCAGCACCAGATCAAGAGCCAGGTTGCCAAACGCCATAGGCACAATGGAATCGATGGCATCAGGATCACCGCCACGAACCAGGTACCCAAGCCGCTGATTCACGACATTGATCCGTCGACCGTCATTGAATTGCGGTGACAACTCTTTTAATTCACGGGCCACCTGATCACCGATCCCGCCAAGCTTCTTATGCCCATACTGATCCTGTTCATCCCCTTCAAAGGACATATTGTTCTGATGCAGCATGGTCGCACCTTCGGAAATCAGCACGACCGAGTAGTTACTCGGATGTTTATGTCGATCCTGACTGAGGAGTTCCACCAACTTCTCAATGGCAAACGGATGCTCGGGGATAATACAGCGATCCGACGCTCCGGCCATGGCCGGTAACAACGCTGAGAAACCAGCATAACGGCCAAAAACCTCCAGCACCAGGAACCGTTCGTGGGAACCGGCGCAGGTGCGCAGGCTATGGGTCATTTCGATGGTGCGGGTGACGCAGGTAGAAAAACCGATGCAGTAGTCGGTGCCGGGGACATCGTTATCCATGGTTTTCGGAATAGCGACCACCTTCACCCCTTCCTGATGCAGCCGGAGCCCATAACTGAGGGTATCGTCACCGCCAATGGGAATCAGCGTATCAATGCCAAGAAACTCAATATTTTTCAGCACATCCGCGGTCACATCATTAATATCGTCCTGATATTTGTCCCGCAGGTGGGCAGGCAAGTTGCTCAGCGGCAGGTGGCTCGGCCGGGTTCGGGAGGTATGTAGAAAAGTGCCGCCGGTCCGCCCGGCGCGGTTGACCAGGTCTTCGCTCAGCACGCGATAATTATTACTGTTGTCCGCCTGCGGATCGGGAATCATATCCACCAGCCCGGCCCAGCCGCGCCGAATACCAATGACCTTGAACCCCTCGCGCAACGCCCGCACCGTAATCGCCCTGATCGCCGGATTCAGCCCTGGAACATCGCCGCCGCCAGTCAGAATTCCAATCGTTCCTTTATATGCCGTCATAATCTTCTCCTATTCTAAGGAAAACAACTCACTCATTAAAGAGTAGTGCCTTCCTGGGGTATGGCAAGGGACATTTTGTCTGAAAAATGAGGGCGCAGATTGGTGCGGCCGATGCGGTTCCAGTGGATAGGTAATTTTCGGGTGGAGTGAAAAAGAGTTGCCTACCTGAAAGAGCTATTTAGTCCTAACTTTACTGATTAATTTCCACAGGATTACGGAAGTTGCAGGGGGGATTAAATGTCGATAAAGAGATGGAAATCCTCCCCACCTTCAAAAACATCACAGTGCCTTCGTCCACGGTTCATAACATGATACCAGGCCCCCGGATACTCTATGCGGAGTGGTCTCGACACGAATTTACACTACCAAATGGCCACAACACTTCAACTGTAGACTTGCCCCCTTTACAGATCGATGACTCTGCCAGCTATGAATATGATGCCAATGGCAACGCCGTGCGCAAAACCGTTGGCGCTCAGGTCACCCGTTACGAGTACAACAGCCGCAACCGTTTAAGCCGCATCTACCTGCCCGACGGCCGGGTCGCCGACTATACTTACGACCCCTTTGGACGCCGTATTAAAAAACAGGTGGCCTCCAGTAACCTGGTACGTCTATGCCGATGAAGGGCTGGTTGGTGAATACAGCGCCAGCGGTTACTGGCTGAAAAGTTACGGCTGGTATCCGAACGGCAGCTGGGGGACCGATCCCCTCTATATGCGTGATGGCAGTGGTCTTTACTGTTATCACAACGATCATTTGGGGACCCCGCAACGAATGACCGCAGCAGACAGTGGCGCCGTCGCCTGGAGTGCCGGGTATGCCGCCTTCGGTCAGGCGACCATTGATCCGCTGTCCACCATCGACAACAACCTGCGCTTTCCGGGGCAGTATTACGATGCAGGAAGCGGTCTGCATTACAACTACAACCGCTATTACAACCCCGATACCGGTCGCTACCTGACTACCGATCCGTTTAAAGACGGGCTCAACCTGTACCTTTATGCCTTTGGAAACCCCATCAATCTGTACGATCCGTTAGGGCTGGCGTCCATTTGTGACCTGCATAATGCCCTTGATCTGTTGGGGATGATCCCGGGATTTGGTGAAGTTTTTGATATTGCCAATGGCCTGCTGTACCTGTTGCAGGGTGACTATGGTATGGCCGCTCTTTCGGCTGGCGCTGCCATTCCGATGGCTGGATACCTGTTTAACAGTATAAAATTTAGTAAAAAATTTGGTAAAGCGCTAAAAATGACAAAGCGCTTAACCCGCAGGATCGACGATATTCCAACAGGAATGACCAACAAGGTTGACGATCTGGTTGGTGGCCTCTGCTTTGTCAAAGGCACCCTTGTCCATACACCGGATGGGTTGAAGCCGATAGAGGATATTCAAGTTGGAGATCTGGTTGCTTCCAAAGATGAGAACAGCGGAGAAACCAGCTGGAAGCCTGTTGTCCGACTTTATCGTCACCATGACCAGCAGATTCTGAATCTGACTCTGAAAAGTGGAGCAGGAGACGAGGAAACCTTCGGCGTTACCAGTGAGCATCCCTTCTGGGGTATCGGGAAGGGGTGGACTAAAGCTGGTAAGCTTGAGATCGGCGATCAGGTGACCGCCATCTCTGGCGCGGTTTTAATCGTTGAAGCTGTTGAAGCTGCTAGCCAGCTGCAAGATACCTTTAATTTCGAGGTTGCTGAAACTCATACGTATTTTGTTGGTGAACAAGGGGCTTGGGTTCATAATAATTGTTCGGCTAAGCTTGATGATGTGCATGGTAACTCCAGACTTAGCCAGAAAGCCCAGCACGTATACGAGATTCGCAACAATAAAACCGGCGAAGTTGTAAAAACCGGTATTAGTCAAGGATAGATCAGTAAGAAAGGAAAGTCTTACCGAGCTGAGAGACAGAGGCGTAAGTGGGGCAAGGAAGATTTTGATACAACTATCATCGCAGAAATTCCAGCGGGTCCTAGGGCTAGGCAAAAAGCGCTTGAGCTTGAGGCTGCTAATGCTCGCGGGCTACGTCCTGAAAATCTTACAAATCCAGACTATCATGTGAGGCCTTAGCTATGAAACTAACTCAAGTATATATGACTCTTGAAACCGCCAAATTTGAGCCTTTATTGCGGGCTAAATACCAGTTCTTGGCGAACTATCTTACGTTGTTCATATCTGATTGGCTGAATAAACTCAAGTTAGACTTGGGCTTTTTCAACAGAATTGTTTTCCAAGAAGGAAATGATAGAGATATGTCTGTCGTAGGCGATAAGGCCTACCGTGTTTGCCTTGATCCGGAGTTTGTTTCTCTAGATCAGTTCGCCACTGAAGATGATGTCCATCGATACTTCACTAGGAAGTATTTGGAAGGTTTCGCTCGATTTGATAAGCAGTTTAATTTAAACCTCACACCTGATTTACAAGCAAAGTTAGAGAATGGTTTCACTGATGGTTTTAAATATGATACTTGCGCGAAATCGAAGAAAATTGGCGATGTGACAATACAAGTTCTGCATCGCTATAAGTACGATAGTTACGATTTAGTAGTTAAAACGATTGGCAAGAAAAAAGAAATACTTGGTGAAAAAGTAATATTTACTTGTGATCCTGATCCTTTTGTTGTTCACTTCGATGTTAACAAGGTGGAAATAGATGATGGAAAGGTAAAGGTGATCAATAAGGTGAGAGAGGAAAGTTTGGTCTGCGAGCTTTAATTTTTTTTGTTGAGCACACTGCTGTCACATAGTTTCAAATAAGCGATAACTTCCTGTAGCATAAAGATACTTTTGAGGGTGTTCAGAAGTCTGAGTATTCCGAGGACAGTATATAATCGTACTAAACACGAATATATTGGTAAAAGCCAGATTTAAGGAACTTATTTTCATTATAGCCACTAAAGGTTTTGTCGGTCGCACGTTGACTCTGCCACGCAACACCACAAGATTGAAACGTAAGCGTACCTTGAAACAGATGTAACACATATAATCGGCAATTTTTTCAGAATTAAAAAAGCGAGGGGTTGTTATGCGATTGAAGACGTTGCTCATCATGGTAATTTTGTGTCTGGGAGGGAATGTTCCGTCGATCAGATTGAGGACAGGCTCAAGCGGCGAATAAAACTGCGTGATCCTGGCCGCCCTTCAAAAAAATAAATCTGTCCCCTTTTTTTAAGCCGCATCTACCTGCCTGACGGCCGGGTTGCAGATTACAGTTACGACCCTTTTGGCCACCGTATCAAGAAGCAAGTGCCCTCCAGTACCTCCTGGCACCTCCTATGCCGATGGAGGACTGGTTGGCTAATACAGCGCTAGCGGTTACTGGTTGAAGAACTATGGTTGGTACCCAGGTGGCCTGTGGGGAACCAATCCCCTTTATATGCGTGATGGCACTGTTGCCTGGAGTGGCGGGTATGCCGCTTTTGTCCAGGCGACCATTGATCCGCTGTCCACCATTGAAAGTAATCTGCGCTTTCCAGGGCAGTATTTTGATGTGGAGAGAGGACTGCATTATAACTTTCAGCGGCCTATGATCCGGAGACGGGACGGTATATCCAGATGGATGATCCTATTGGGTTTTATGCGGGGGATGTCAATTTTTATCGCTATGTGGGGAATCGCTCAACTAATATCTTCGATCCTCTCGGCCTTATGGATACGCTGATATATGTTGAAGGGGATTTTGTCCCTGTGCTGGGAAAAACTTATGCTACTGGTGTGAGTATAGATAGTGAGAATTTTAGCTACATTTTTTTCAGAGGGAAGGGCCGGGGGTTCAGTTTTGGGGTCGCGGTAGGAATGGCTATAATATCAGAAACTGCAGGCCGAACTGTTGACTTGGATATGAATACGCCATGGGGTCTCTCTGTAACAATTAATTTTAGCGATAAATTTAAAGACGTTTTTGGCATTAAAGTTCCAAAAATTGTTGGTGCCGGCATAACTTTTGGAGAGTCGCTTGACTCTAAAAAAGAGACCAGAGAAGAGTATGATAAAATCATAAGAGATATCTTTGACATTGAGAAGATGAATCGTGCCTGTTCAAAGTAGAGTTTTTTCATGTTTTATTATTTGTGATTTCTTCTGTATTTATTTTTAATATTTCAAAATATACATTTGAAGAAATTCGTATATTAATTTTATTTCTTTGTTTTTTTTGTTATTTATAAAATTGTCTAGGATTAGATGCCAAAATCGTTGTCAGAAGATATTTAAATCAATTTTTGATTTTTTATTTGGTGGTAATTTTTATATGAAAACTTGTCCAATTTGCGGACACAAGTTGGATCAGGCTATTCATAAAAATAATTAGATAAATATTAATTTTGATAGGGTAAACTTGGGACATTCTCATACTTAAAAGAATATGGAAAGTGTCCCACTTTTTTCTAACTCTTTAAGTATTTGAATAGATTCAATTTAGAGCTAGGTGAAGCTGGGCATATTGTCCTTCGTCATGGGGATGATGTTGGCAAAAAAGGATTACATAGGCCATACATAAGGAACAACGTGCGTGAGGCTGTCGAGTCTAAAGGTAAAAAAACGGCAGATGGAAGGTTTAGAGACGCAAATACTGGTAGGCCGATAAATGAAAAATATGACTTAGGGCACAAAAGAGGAAATGAATTTAGAAGAGAGAAAGCGAAAGTTGAAGGCTTAATGACAGAATGAACAATCCAGATCTTTATCAAATTGAATATCCTAGTACTAATAGGAGCCATAAATATGAAAGACCATGATGATAAACAATTTTTTGAATCTATATTCTGTGGAAATATAGAGAAAGTAGAATCATTTTTAAATTGTGGAATAGATGCAAATATCTTGGATCTGGACGAGAGAACACCACTAATTCATGCAACAATTGACGGGAACGTTGAGTTAGTTAAGCTCCTTTTAGAACGGGGTGCATATATTAATATAAAGGACTTTCAAAAAATGACTCCGCTGCATTTTTCTGCACAAAATTATGATATTGAAATGTGCAAGTGTCTGGTTGATGCAGGTAGTGAAATTGATGCACAAGACGACAATGGTAATACTCCTTTATGGCGAGCTGAGTTTGAATCCAATGGAAAAACTCAGTTACAGGACTTTCTTATCAAACATGGAGCAAATGAAAATTTAAAAAATCATCATGCCGTGTCTCCAAAAGACTTGAAAGAAGGCTGAATCCTGAGTGTTCCGGGAGTGACCTGATGGCAGTATATAGATCTCACAATATGAATAATTCTGATAAATACCAGATCTAGGGATCAGCTTTTTATCAGAGCTACTAAAGGTTTTGTCGGTCTTAAATTGCCCCTGCAACGCAAAACAGCAAGGACATACACTTATGACTTTGAAACAGATGCAATACATATAATTGGCAATTTGTTCAGAATAAAAAAAGCGAGGGGTTGTTATGCGATTGATGACGTTGCTCATCATGTTTTTTTTGTGTCTGGGAGGGGATGTTTCGTTGATCAGATTGAGGACATGCTCAAGTGGCGAATAGAGCTGCGTGGTCCTGGTCGCCCTTCAAAAAAAATAAATCTGTCCCCTTTTTTAAGCCGCATCTGCCTGCCCGACGGCCGGGTTGCCGACTATACCTATAACCCCTTTGGCCGCCGCATTAAAAAACAGGTAGTCTCCAGTTCCACTTGGTACCTCTATACCGATGAAGGGCTGGTTGGTGAATACAGCGCCAGCGATTACTGGCTGAAGAGCTATGGATGGAAGCCCCATGGCATGTGGGGGACCGATCCGCTGTACCTGCGCGACGGGACAGGGTTGTTCTTCTACCACAACGACCATCTCGCTACCCCGCAGCGGCTCAGCAATGCCACCACCGGAGCCATCGTCTGGAGTACCGGGTATGCGGCGTTTGGCAAAGCGAATATCGATCCGATGTCCACGGTGGAGAACAACCTGAGGTTTGTCGGGCAGTATTTTGATGAGGAGAGCGGGCTGCATTATAACTGGCAGCGGACTTATGATCCGGGGGCGAGCCGGTATACCCAAGTGGATCCGATTGGGTTTTATGCAGGGGATGTTAATCTTTATCGATACGTAAGGAATGAGGTGTTGGTTTCTATTGATCCCAACGGCTTGTTTGTGAAGGGGCTGCTGGGGACTGGTGGGATTGGTGCCGGAGTAATGGGAGATGTCGCTGGTGGATTTGTATGGGATAGTGCTGGGAATTCTGGCCTTATTGGAAGTTTTAGCCGGAGCGCCGGTGTCCAGTTTGGCGCTAGTGCTGGTGGCGGGGTTCTCTTCGCTCCATTTGCTGACACCATTGATTTTTTAGAGGGGAGGTCACGGGATTTGCATATCCGTTTTGGAGCAAAAATTACCATTTCAATTCCTATAGATGACTCAGGTCATTTTCATATTAAAAATATCACTTTAATTGGCGAGTATGGTTTTGGTAGTTCTATTTGTTTTGGTATTGGCGGAACAGATTCTATACTGCATATCTCCCCTGAAGAAGATAGATTGAAATAACAAGAAGTAGTTAAATCATGTTTATAAAAAATGTTAATTGTCAAAAATGTAATAATTTATTCACTTGCTTTGATTTGCTCTATTTATCCTATGATAGGCCATTTTTACTTATTTGTAAGAAATGCGGTTGTGAATTAAAAGTAAAAAAATCTAAGTGGTTTTTTTCTGTACTACTTAATTTCTTGACTATATTTTTAATGTTTTATATTTCACCATTATATAGATTTGATATAGATAATCATTTAATGTTAGGTGTGTTTTTGGGTTTTATTTATTTTTTGATTTCCTTGTTTGTTGGATTCTTTTTCTATTGTAGGGTGATTTCGTTTTTTATAAACAAGGATGTAAAAAACCCCGCCCAAAGGACGGGGCTTTAAAGGCGCCCCCTGAGGGGGCGTTGCCGGCAGCCCCCAAAGAGGGCAGCCGGAGCGTCGTTCCCTTGTCCTGTTGGGTTAGAATTTAAGTTGTTGCTGTTCTATCTTCTTTTCGTGCGCCTCTTGATACCGCACGTAGCGTCTGATCATCTCAGCATCCAAACCGATGGTATCAACGCAGTAGCCGGGCGCCCAGAAATGATTCCCCCAGTAGCGATTCTTTCGCAATTTGGGATGGCTCTTTAAAATTCGTATCGCTGATCGTCCTTTCAGGCGCCCCATCAACTCTGAAATGGCTACCTTCGGCGGCACCATGATGATCAGATGAACGTGGTCTTTCTGGATATTCAGCTCGACGATCTCACAGTGTCTTTGCCCACTGAAGATCCGTATACATGCTCGTACCTCCTGGGCCAGTTCGCCTGCCAATATTCGGAAGCGATATTTCGGGACTCAGACAATGTGGTACTGACAGTGCCAGATGGCATGTGTTAATTTTCGAAAACGGCTCATGGCTTTCCTTTCTGTTCAGTTAGTTGCGGGAACAACTTCTGAATATGGACTGCCATGAGCCCTTCTGGCAAAGCCGAAGGACTCTGACCCCGCCCAAAGGACGGGGGTTTCTACTTCACACTAAAAAAACTCTGAGGTGACGGGTACCTTTTAATGTTTATTGGTTTAGCGGCGTTGTTGAGCGGGACAGACAACTTTTTAAACTGCAAAAAAGTAGCCAGACCCTGAGGATACAAGATGATTTGCCCAAAATGCGGCTATGACAACTTAACCGAGCAAGACACCTGCTTTCGCTGCGGCGTGATCTTCGCCAAAATAAAAGGACAGCCTCCCAAAGGGTGCCTGTCCCATTCAGGCCAAAGCCACAGGAAAGGGGACATCCCCCTGCAGAGCCAGTCCTCTGAGAATAGTCTGGTTATTTGGGGCAGGGGACTGCTCCTGGTGGGCATGGTCATTTGGAGCTTAAAGTTGATCTTTGTCAGTATTGCCAGCAACACCGCCGGTGAAAGCCTGCTGCACCTGGTGAACCTGCCATTCCATGAAGCTGGGCATGTGTTGTTTCGCCCCTTTGGGCAATTCATCAGAACACTGGGCGGTTCGCTGGGGCAGTTACTGATACCGCTGATTTGTGTTGGTGTGCTGTTGCTGAAAACTCGCGACCCGTTCGGTGCTGCAGTGTGCGGGTGGTGGTTCGGAGAGAACTTTCTCGACCTTGCCCCGTATATTAACGACGCCAGGGCCGGAGTGCTGCCGTTGCTTGGCGGTAACACCGGCAGCTCGGCCCCGTACGGTTTTCACGATTGGGAATACCTGCTGACCGAAACCGGCCTGCAGCGCTACGACCATCTGCTGGCCAGAATGGCTCACGGGTTCGGTTCACTGGTGATGATTGCCAGCTTACTGTTTGCGGGGTGGGTATTGGTTCGGCAGTTTCATGGGACGCGCTCCTGAAAGGTGCCTGTCCAATGATATTGGCTTTAAATGGCGGGGGAATGCTATGCGATTTAGGAGGTAAGTCTGCTATTGGCTTTTGAGATAGCGATGAAACGCTTTCCTTATATCAAGACCTTTGCGCAAGGCCTATTCGGGAGTATGGTCCCATATGATGAACCGGGGTCGGCGGCAGGATGCCATCGTTGTCGAAGAGTGGTCAGAAGAGGCCAGAAGGGGTCAAGTCTACGATTGACTGATTTTCATCTCCCGACACACCCGTTCATCAACATGTCCCGGACAGGAACATTCTCCTCCATCATAGACTCAAATCTTAAAATAGCCGTGCTGACAGTGCTGTAGCGGTTGCTACTTTAGGACAGCGCCTATCTCTTTCAGCGTTTTTTGACTATGCGCTCTTAATACGTACATTGCCAGGCCTTTTGGGACCTCCTCACCTTCAAAAACATCACAATGCCTGCGCCAAGGTTCATAACATGATACCAGGCCCCGGATACTCTATGCGGAGTGGTCTCGACACGAATTTACACTACCAAATGGCCACAACACGTCAACTGTAGACTTGCCCCCTTTATTCAGGTCAATTGTTAATAATTGAAATGCCGCAAAAATAGTACTGACGTCGAAACATTATAGTGCTATAATTTATTTCTTGTAATTTTCATTTGCGTGGGCCAGCGGCTACCTCTGAGTGTTGATTGCGGTTGCAACGGAATTGCTCAGAATCCAATTTCTTAACGGCCATAACTCTGCAATTTTTTCTATCCGATAAGCTTGCACGAACGCAAAGACACGAAAACTATTGCCATTTTCTCTGTTAAATCCAAATTATCGCATCCTGGGCGATCGGGGCGGATATGCGCGTACGCTTTAAAATTAGTTTGACTGTTTCAATTTTAATTGTAGTTGGTGTTCTTGTCCTATTTTTTTACCTTCATATTAATTCTGTGAGCAATAAGGCAGCAGAAGAGATTGCTGGTAAATTGTTTAATTCTGCATCTGAGAAGATTGAGCAAAGGGCGCTTACGCTTATCGATCAATCCTTTCAAACAGTATATCTGGTCGCCGGTCTTGACGATATAAATATTGATGCTGAAAACGTTCTGACCTCTTCAACTCTACGCACAATTTTCAGACTGCTTGAGAAAAACAGGGAACTATACTCCATCTATTTCGGCTACGAGGATAGTCGTTTCGTGCAGGTCATTTGTGCAGATAAAGATCCGTCGATCCTGAAACCGCATATGGCTCCTGACGAAACGATGTGGATTCTGCGTATGATAGATGTCTTAGGTGGAGGGGAAAGAATTCAAGAATGGGTCTTTTTGAATAATGATCTAACAGTTTTGTCGACTCGTTTGGACAAAAATCCAGAGTATGACCCCAGATTGCGCCCCTGGTACATAAAAGCAAAACAGGAAAACCGTGCGGTTCTTTCTAATGTTTACAGGTATAATTCGCTCAAACAGCTTGGGATAACTGCTTCAGAAAAGAAACAATATAGTGAAGGGATTGCTGGTGTCGACCTGACTTTACGGAAACTGGAAAGCATGATTTCCAGTATTAAGATTTCAGAACACAGTCAAGTGCTGCTGTTAAACGATCAGTTTCAGGTTATAGACAAATCTGGTGTCCCGAGAAAAAACCAAAATAGCTTCCATACGTTTCTGTCGGGACTGGATGAAGGAAAAACTTTCGAATTACGGAAAGTACAGTTTGAGAATGTTGATTACTATGTCAAAGTGAGCGATGTCTTTAAACACGGTTCTTCCTTAAAAATACTTGTTCTTGCCCCATTGAGTGATTTCAATACTTATTTCATCAATATAAAAAACCGTTTGACCTATACAACTTTAATTTGGATCGTTTTTTTCATTCCGATTATCTATTTATTAAGCAAGCATATGACGAATCGGCTTTCAATAATCGCCTCGGAAGCAGATAAAATAAGAGATCTTATTTTCGAACGTGAGGAGAGAAGTCCTTCCCCAATTCTGGAATTTTATTTGCTTGAAAAAAACTTTGATGCCATGCGGCACTCATTGCTTGAAAAGACACAGGCCTTGAAAATTTCACAATCGAAGCTGAATCGGCTTGTCGAACTTGGAATTTCTTTTTCAGCTGAACGCGATGCTGAAAAATTGATGGAAAAGATATTGCTCGGCGCAAAAGAATTAACGAATGCCGATGGGGGAACGCTCTATCAGCTTGACGGAAACGCACTCAAGTTCAAGATCACTCAAAATACTTCTCTTAATATCGCCTATGGCGGATCGCAAAAAGGAGATATCCCCTGCAAACCGATTCCTCTCTACCTCGAAGGAGAAGAGAATCATCAAAGCGTGGTCGCCCATTCAATCTGGGAGAAAAGGTCGATATTGATCAAAGATATTTATGATGATCCCGAGTTCGACTTCGCCAGTACGAAAATCTTTGACCAAGACAATAACTACCGTTCCCGCTCCTTTTTAATAATTCCGCTCATACCTCGGGGGGCTGATCCCATTGGTGCTTTGCAGCTGATCAACTGTAGGGACAATAACGGCAATGTGACGGAGTTCAGCGAAGAACTGTTGCGGGCTGTTGAAGCTCTTGGAGCTCAGGCAGCAACGATTTTTCATAATCTGAAACTGCTTGAAGAGCAGGAAACCCTTATGGATTCAATGATCCAGTTTATTGCCGGGGCCATTGACGCCAAAAGCCCTTACACAGGCGGCCACTGTAAACGCGTGCCGGAACTGGCAATTATGATGGCCGAGGAAGCCTCTCATTGCGCAGAAGGAGCTTTTGCTGATTTCGCCTTTACAACCGAAGATGAGTGGCGAGAGTTCTCGATTGGGGCGTGGTTGCACGACTGTGGCAAGGTGATCACCCCTGAATATGTTGTTGACAAAGCGACAAAATTAGAAACGATCTTCAATCGTATTCACGAAATTCGGACTCGCTTTGAAGTGCTTCTGCGCGACGCGGAAGTGGACTACTACAAAGGGCTCCTTGCAGGCGGCGACAAAGATGAGCTCAAGGTAAAGCTTGATGTGCGAAAAGCAGATTTGATCGAAAAGTTTGCTTTTGTTGCCGAATGCAATATGGGAAGTGAATTTTTGAGTGATGAAAAAATTGATCGCTTAAAAAGTATTGGCAATGAAGAATGGATACGCAATTTTGATATCCGTCTCGGCTTGGCGCATGAAGAAGAACTTCTGTTCCAAGACTGCGATATGCCGCCGGTAGTGGAAAAGCTGCTTGCGGATAAGGCTTATCATATCTTGAAGCGAAAAAAGGAAGAGGTGAAACAGCAGTATTCTGACCTGGATTTTAAAACTCCGATGCCTGAGCACCTCTATAATCGTGGGGAGTTTTATAATCTATCGGTCAGGCGCGGCACACTGACTGAAGAGGAGCGGTTTAAGGTCAGTGAACATATTATGCAGACGATTGCCATGTTGGAGAAGATGCCGTTCCCGGCTAAATTGGCACGTGTGCCGGAATATGCGGGGACCCACCATGAAACGATGACAGGCAGTGGTTACCCACGCAAGCTCGATGCCTCTCAGTTGTCTATTCCCTCAAGAATCATGGCTGTTGCCGATATCTTTGAAGCGTTGACCGCGTCGGACCGTCCGTATAAAAAAGCGAAAACCCTGTCGGAAGCGATCAAGATTTTACACTCGTTTAAAAATAGCCAACATATTGACCCGGACGTTTTTGATCTATTTCTGACTTCAGGAATATACCGGAAATACGCAGCGCAGTTTTTATTACCTGAGCAAATCGATGATGTCGATATCTCTCAATATCTGGGCTGATACTTCAAGAGGCTGAGAGGACACTATAAAGCCTTCCTGAAAATGTTTCTGCAGCGTGTTTTGATATTCGGGAAAATCACCCTTATCTATACTACTGAGGGCATCATAACGGGCACGATGAGCCTCAGAATATTTTACGCCCAATTCCGAAACGACTATAACATAGTCCAAATTCAAATCCGCGTACCATCCTGGCAAAGCGAAGGCTTCCAGGGGAAGATTTTGATCTGAAACCGCCCTGCCGGTATCCACTTGGCCGTTGTTGGTCTGGAACCGATGAAAAAGGTGGCCACTATGCTACGCAATCACAAGCCGCTGATCCTGAACTGGTTCAGAGCCAAAGAAGCAGCCTTTAAGTGGGTCCGTAGAGAGAATGAACCTCAAGGCAAAACCCACGATGAGAAAAGCCTACGGTTTCAGAATACTGAAAGGCCTACAAATTGCTTTATATCATGAACTTGGCAAGCTGCCATACTAGGCACTAACATTAGAAAACTTCCATAAAGATTTTAAACATGTTAAAGTCCCCTAAATTCCGGTGGAATTCTTACAATTAGTCGCGGAGGATTTTATATCATGAACCAACCTGATTCTAAAGTTTCTGAGCCAAAAACAAAAGTTCCTGGTTTAAAAATCAATACCAAACTCATGTTGGCCTTTTTAGGTTATATTTTCCTTCTGGGCATTTTATTGGTTTTTCTGTATCAACGCTTTGTGCCGCCCCTGGTCAACGAGCAAATCGTTCAACGAACATTTGCCATATCAAAATCCTTTTCTTCTACAGTTCTCGAGCCAGTGCTCACTCGTAACTACTTGCGGGTCAACAAAGTTGCTGAAATTACGGTAAACCTGCCTGATGTTGCATATGTGGCTGTCATAAACAAAAGAGGAATCGCTATTGCAGGACAGTTTAGCGACCTGAGCCGCTTTAACTCTGACTTTGCGGCACTGGTTAAAGAAAAAGGATTCCCTAAAAAATTGGTCGAGAAAATACGAATGACGACCAATCAGACAGAAGAACACCGCGATATAGTGGTGGGCGGACAGAAAGTTTTTGAGATTGCGATGCCTCTTGGATTAAGTGGAAGCGAGGCTCACATCGGTATTTTTACCGAAAACGTGGACAAGGAGCTTCAAGCTGCCCTCTACCCGCTTCTTGCCTTACTTGGCATAATGGGATTGGTGGGAGCCGTCGCTATTATGCTGGTCGCGAAAACCGTATCCAAGCCGATTCGGCAATTAACAGAGCAAGCTCATGCAATTTCAATCGGCAAGATTGACACTAGCATCAACATCAAATGCGGCGGTGAGATATGGGAACTGGCACAATCTTTCACTCGGATGCAAGCAGCTGTTAACTATATGATGAAAAAAATGCAGAACAATGAGCAGAGGAGCAAAACCTCCCCTCAGAAATCCGGCCTAAACTCCGGAGAAAAGCTATGAAATCTTTATTTCTTATCGCTTTGTCAATCGGTCTAATACTCGCTTCTCCTTTTTCGAGCTTTGCAGCAAGTTCGCTTCGCTTATCCATGTTGCCACATTACTCTTTGGATGAAATCGAAAAACGGGTCAGACCATTAGCAAAATATTTAAGCTATACGACTGGAATCCAGATTGAGCCCATTATCGTAACTGATTTTAAGGAATATGAGCAACGGCTGGCCCGAGATATTGACATTGGCTTCGAAAATCCACTTGTTTATGTCCGATCTCCCCATCAAGCCGTGGCCGTAATATCCAAGAAACCGGATGGTTCAAAGTTCCGGGGTCTTATCATCACCCGCACAGACAGTCCGATAGTCGCTGTCAATGAATTGGTAGGAAAACATATCGCCATTGTCAGCAACACATCAGCGGGGGGCTATCTTTCTCAGCGTATATCATTATTACAGGAAGGCATTGATACAAATAAGGACATGATTCTCGAGGTCGCGCTGAATAACAAACAGGAGAATGTTATATTTTCAACCTACAATGGCGATGTGGATGCTGGGTTTATCCGTGAATCCGCACTGCATGCAGCAGATGCATTTGTTCCGCGAAGCCAGATTAAGGTGATTAAAAAGACAGCGTATCTTCCTGAATGGGTCATTTCAGTGAGACGAGACCTGCCGGAGAAGACAAAGGACGCCATTCGCAATGCCCTGATTAATTTAAAAAGGAATGACCCAATTCTCCAAGCATTGCAAATTGACTCTTTTGAGAAGGTGGAGGATAAGAATTTCAACGCAATACGGCGGGCAGTTGGGGTCTCTGTTTCCTCAGAGTAAAAATGCAAACGAAACCCATGGGTTCTCTGGACTTATTCCGGCCCTTTTTACCGCCGTCTACGTTCTGCCTTCCTGGCTTAGCTCTAGTTGGGGATGGCACCCTTTGACAGTTAAAATGATTCAGAATTTATTCAATCAACTAACTCATGTCCAGCCGAGACCTCAGACAGACACGAGTTGATTAAAGGAGAACCCTGTCATGAAAAAAAGTCTGCTCTTCCTTATCTTTCTATGCTTATTGACTTCTCCAGCATATAGCCGCGAATATGTTTTATCGATTTTACCTCGCTACTATCCGAAGCAGCTAACCCAAATGATGACCCCTCTTGCTGAGTATCTTTCAAATCAACTGGGCGAGAAAGTTCGTTTGGAGCTAGCAAAAGATTTCACCGACTACGAAAATAAAATTAAAAACGGGTCTATTGATATCGGCTATGAAAATCCCTTGGTTTTCTCAGAGGTTTCGACTGCCCACGAGGCTCTCGCAATGGCTGTCAGTAAAAATGACGGAGACAAGTTTCGTGGAATCGTTATAAGTCGACCGGATAGTGGTATTGAGAACCTGGCTGATCTCGCCGGCAAGACGGTAATGATTGTCAGTGACATTTCCGCTGGTGGCTATTTGTCCCAACTTATAAGCCTGACGGACGAAAATATAGATCCCAAGGGCATCAAGTTTGTCACTGCTGCCGAAAATCGACAGGAAAATGTAATTATCCCTGTCAGCGTTGGTGATGTTGATGCGGGTTTTATCCGTGAATCTGCTTTGCATATCGCAGATCAATATATTATTCCTGGGAGCATCGTAAAAAATGCAGCAACTGCGTGGTTGCCCAATTGGGCCTTTTCCGTTAGTCGAAAACTCCCGCCTGAAATCCGGCAGAAATTGCTCAAGGCCCTGCTCTCTCTAGAAAAAGATAGTCCGGAGATAAATGCGATAGGTATCGCTGGTTTTCGTCAAGCGTCGGATAGCGATTATGCCATTATGCAGCGTTTTGTAAAACATTGATGACATATTTTTGTAGAAATCAGGAGGGGCAAGTCTACGGTTGACTGATTTTCATCTCCCGACAGGCTCGCACATACATGTCCCGGATGGTAACATCCCCCCATCATAGAAATAGCCGCGCTGACAGGGCGGTAGTGGGTGCACTCCAGGACAGCGCCTATCTCTTTCAGCGTTTTTTGACTATGCGCTCTTAATACGTAGATTGCCGGGTCTTTTGGGCCATGGGCAACACCACGCCGAACCCCGAACAGTTGCTCTTTGTCAATATCGCAAACAGCGCAGACGAATTGAATGAAGTCCTGTCCATCAACGGACAGGACTTCATGACTTGAAGGCTCACCCTGAAAAAAGAGCTAGGAATTCAAGGCCTTCGCACCCCTTAAAACCAATCCGATACATTTGCTTTATCTCTATAAAGACTGGGCTCGTCCAACCACAGGATAAGATTGCGGCTCCTCCCTCGCGCTATCTATCCTTATTCGTTAGACAATTTTGTTCTAATTGCGTCTTGAATATATGACTGTAAAGCTGGGGCACGCGTTTCACATGATTTAACCTCGCTTCGTATGAAATCTATCCATTTTGCTGAATTTTTGGGGCCAGAGCCGCCAGTCATTAGCTCTTTGTAAAAGATACCGTATTTCTCTCTAGCGTATTCTTTGCTTGATAATTCTAAGCCGATTACAAAATAAACCTTTTTAAGATATGTTAATTTTTCCCTAACAGTAGCATCAGTTTCTAAATTTGATGCAATATCAATAGCGGAAGAACATTTGAGCATAAAATCAGCCGTTTCACTTTTGCTGTTATTTTCAGCATAGATAACTGAGGGGATGAATATTATTAGAAGAGTGAGTAGTTGTTTCATTGCCCATCCAAGGTCTAACGAAGGTGTAGGAAAATCCTACTCCCGAATATTTTTAAAAAATCAACTTCGAAATTTGCCCTCAGATCAATTTTCCTGACTCGTCGAACGGTTTTGTAACCCTTGAAGTTCAATGTTTTTTTAATTCCTGAGGTTTTCCTACAGCCTCAACGGTCCTGATAAACGGCGGCGACGAAATGTTTCGGATTACTACCGCAATTTAGATTTTGCTTTTCGGGGAGCACCCGGCCATTTTCCGTTCGCCTTCATTTTCTGGTTAGCTGTTTTTGTTGACTTGAAAGTAATTGGTCTATAACTGGATCTAATTTTGTTTTTGGACTTTGATATTTTAGCAGTGAAAAACCACCCCCGCCCCTCAAATGGTATTCGGCCGTACCGAGGAGATTGCCTTTATGCTCTAATCTGAGTGCTGCGTGGTGCATGTAGAATACGATGTCCCATGTTTCTAACGCTGTATAGGACAATATATTCTCACAATTTTCAGGAACTGGTCGATCAACCGCGCGGGTATTTACTCCATGACGCTCGAATCCACTTTGTACCGCTTCAATGAAACCCTTAATGTGCACATTGGGGTTTTTCTCAATGCAGACATCAGTCAAATTTGTGTTTGACTTAACTGGACTAACATTGATTACTGTGCAACCAGAAAGTAAAAGCAGTGTCAGCACGCAACCTAGAATAAGTTTCATTTCATTCTCCATTTTATTTTTACAGCTAACCTAGTGATCAGCGGAGAGCGGTAGCGAATCCGCTGTATTAATTCGTTAGGCTTCTCATGAAGTTATTAATTACAGGAATAAGTATAATGATTAGAACAAGAACAATAAAATAAATAAAGGTATTCCTATTTTTTTCAGAACGTCTCTTGTGTTTTTGAAAATGGTAAAAAATTGTATCTGTACTTGAAATTTCAAAGTCGTTTTCAAAATTATGACGCAAATGGTCAAAAATAGATGGGATTTCTTTACGTAATCCCCAGTTAGAAGTGATGATTTCTTTATTGTCTGAAAAACAAGTTTCAATAAATATGCTTGCTATGTCTTTGTAAACACAAGGGTATCTATAGCCATAATCTTCGTATTTTACTTCCAAAGTTATTTTTTTAATCTCATTTTTTTCTAAATAAACAATTCCATGATTTTTTGAAAACAATGATATTCCATGTTCAAAAATTTCAAGTTTGTTAATGTTAAATTTTGAGCTATATTTTCCCGTAAGATTTTTGCGAGGAAAGCCCTCAACATACTTAATCTTCTCGTTATTTTCATATGATGACTTTTTCTTCCGCGTAAAGACAAGAAAGAAAAGTGCACCAAACAAACACATAAATCCAATGTCAAATGATTCATGAGTTTTTCCGATAATAAAAAAAGGCAAAGAAGCGACAATAAATAAACACCCAATAAGTATATCTTTATGTCTCGAAGTGAGTTTATTCATTTCTTAGCCTAACGACTATCTCAGCAGCGTGCGCTGCGCAGCAGTGAACGTCGGCTGGAGCGTATGGTTGAACAAAGCCGACAATTTGGAGCGGCAGCGAAAAATTGTCGGCTTATTCACTGGTTAGAAGTGGCCACTCAGTCTCCTCAGGCTTGCACTTGCTTTTCGAGAACTTTGAAGGCATTGGCCTTTAATTCCGCGTTCAACTGTAAATTAATCCCTTGTTGCCTAAAAGCTCGAACAATATGATTAATCCCTTCGGAGCCAGTACGCTCAAGCACAAAAACCCCATAAGCATATTCCACAGGGATGTCTCGCGATTGAGGGTGGCAATCCCAATTTGGGTTTTCTTTGGCATCGGGCTCACGATTTTCTGAGCGCAGCCGCATGGAAATTTTGCCGGTAGCATCATACATTTGTAAACCGCTTTGCCTGCGCATGGTGCGAATTGTCACGTTCTCTTCAAAACGCGACCGATATCGAATATTGTGACCTGTATTTTTTGCAATATCTCGAAAAACCGAAAGCCATATTTTTTCATATCGATAGCTTCGGGCCCCAACGATATTCGAAATGGTAGTGTTCATTGGGTTTTCGTAGAGATGAGTGACAAAACTCACTGCAACTTCAACTTTACGTCTAGCGATTTTAATTTCGCCGCTCGCTACGATACCGATATCTCTTGTCGTATCGAATGCAACAGACATACGGCTATCATCTTGAATAAAATTTCCTGACCAGCCGTGGATTCGGCAATACAAAACATCGGCCCACCGCTCCACACTGCGCTTTATGAGCATCAAGCCGGGATCATCCGAAACCTTGTTCCCGTAAAAAAATACAAAACAAAGTTCAGCGTAATTTTGAAGTTGGGCTTTTCGTGCAAGCGTTTCTTCACATAATCCTGAATCAGAAAGGACTTCCACAAAAATTGTTCTATCTCCACGCACCGCGATTAAATCAGCAAACGTTAAAACCCCGTCAATACCCACACCCTTGGGATAGACATGAAACCCCCTGCTGGTGAAGTAGCCGATCGCTCGCTCCCTAGCTGAAGCATGAGCGTTACTTTCCGATTCACGCTCCAAATCATGATATGACGTGCCGACCACATCACTGGCATCTTCAGCCGACACCAATGGCAAACCGGTTAGTTCTCTAGCAGCGATGATATCAATGATATTAGTAGTCAAAAGCTACACACCATGCTACACGCGACTTCTAACGGTCTTGAATATCGGCGGCAAAGAAAAGTAACGACCATCACCGAAGTTTACGAGTATTTGCGCACGTATTTTCCGTCCGCGTTAATTCTGTTGTTGACCAAAGCCGCTAGCGCGGCGGGGAAAATCAGCTCACAATCTTAACCAACACCAGCTTCAGGGTAGACTTCTTGGCATGGCCAAATTCCTGGCCTCTGAGCAAAGGAGTTTATCATGGAATCCTCGGAACAATCCCGCTTTAACGATCTCTCTACCAACGGCACCTGCGCATGCTGAAGTTGCAGGGCAAGAGGGACAAGACCATCGATGTGTATGCCAGTGCGGTCCGCACTGCAAAACGGCGATGGTGATCGTTGCCTTTCGACGTCCGGTCTATCTGACCGGCGAACTCGAATCCCCGGCATCGGTTTGTTCTCACTCCAGTAGAGGAGGGTTCGCAAATTTATAACATCAATCGTGAGCTGATTGTTTAGCCTCGTCATCAGGTGAAAGGCTCTCGCTCACCCGGGAAAAAGACCTAGGAAATCAAAACCTTCGCACCCCTTAAAACCAATCCGATACATTTGCTTTATCTCTATATAGACCGGGCTTGTCCAACCAAAGGATAAGATCGCGGCTCGTCCCTCGCGCTATCTATCCTTATTCGTTAGGGCGTTTTTATAGAAATGATAGAGCGAGGGGAAAAATTCCCAATGCGACGAAAAGTAAATAAGCAATTACACTTTTCAAAAAGCTTCCCTTGAAAACCTTCTGCCTTAAATACGTTGATAAAAACAAAAATGCAGTGGCAATTATTTGTAAGAAATGAAGAATGCCATTACTTCCGTGCGTAGAAACCCTGGCTTGAAAAATATCGTAGCCATTTAGGTCGCTACTAGTTTCTATTCTAATGTTGTAATTTCCATTTTTGGGAATTTCAAACAGCCCATAATTCAGATGGCTATACGAGGTTGACCCACGTTTTGTCCCCGCGCCTTCGGAAAAGCGAGGCATGAGTGTTTGGCTGAGTATGACTTTTTGCCCCTCTTTCAGGGTTAGATGCAATATGGGTTTTTCGAGCCTAGCTCCAACATCCTCTGCGTGATAAGCAGTAACTCTGAAATTATTCTCTACTTTTTGTAGGAATTCATTTTTGGAAATAGATCTACCATCATTGATCAGGTCAAAATATGCCGAAATAGGCTTGCCTACTAGTTCATTGTTGAAAGCAGCAAGATAGGCAACCATGACCAGTAAAAAGACAAAGAAGCAGAGTGCACCGATATTTAGTTTAATTTTCTGCTTAATAATTGTTTTCATCGTGCCTTTGAGCCCTAACCGATTCTGCATAACCGGTGGCGGTCATGCGTTTCGATTTAGTAACTCTCCTACGGATTTCGCCTAGCTCTGTTCCATCCGATTGATGCCATTGTTAGTTGCAGCTACTCAACTGTAACACTTTTACAAATAACAAAGCCTGAATCGAAAATAAGTGCCTTGAATAAGTTTTTATTTACGTGCGATGGAACAATTTTAGTTTCAATTAAACCAGAAATGGCTTTTTCATATTCTTCTATTAATGGTTGGGGACCGTGAGCCACTTGTCCACAGCGACCAGTGCAAAATTCTATAAGATTGCCAGCATAATAGACATTTATATAGTCAGAGAGATGTCTCCAATTACCAAATATCTTTTCATGGGAAGTCCATAGCTTGCCTAGTATCTCGTACCGATTTTCTGGAGCAGAAGAATAATAAAGATAGGCGTAGGGCTCATTGTGCTTCCAAAGAAGATGATGCTCAGATGTAAATATGAGGTCTCCGGATGGCGATGGCTGAATCTCTTTTTCAACGACATCGTGGCATGTTATTTTGAATTTGATAATTTCATCATAATTATTCCAGTTGTTGCATTCAAAATAGATTGTTAATTCTTCAGTGTTGTCAACGCACGTGATAACCCCATTTAGATCGTCATACAATTTTTCGGATAACGTTTCAATATTCATAATTCAGCTAACATGTAATAGGCGCGATATTAGCCGTGTTATAACACGGCCTCCCTCTCAAGAAAATTCTTGTTTTGCAAATAATATCAATCGGTTCTGACAAATTTCTGAAAATTTTCTCTGCGTGATATATAGCAAATTTCCCACAAATCAACTCAAGAACGAACATACAAAAAAAGCCGCAATCTGCAGATTCCCCCAAAATCTCACAAACTACGGCTCTCTTCTCATTTTTTGAAACAATTCTCTACAAAACTACACTCAACCGCAGAACATTATAAGTTCTCTATTTTCCCCTGAGGCACCCAAAATAAAACTTCACCCCACTCAGTAAAAAAATCAGCACCGATACAAAAACATCCGCCCGACATTGGCAGGTTCGCTGTAGAGGGAGATCCCGAGGATGATGGTGCCGATACCGGGGAAACGGAAACGCTCCCGAATGGCGCTAGTTTAAGAGTCGCTGGCAGCAAAACCGGGACTGTCCCCGCACGGGGGTTGTCCCAGGTCTTTGCGGTGCTAACCGCTACAGTTTCATGGCTCGGAAACTCCGAAGGGCAACGGCTAAGTTTTCAGCAGTTTTCCGTTGTAGCAAGGAAATCAAGGGGTTGCGCGGAGGCGTAGTACTTTACGCCGCACAAGAAAACCCGCAGATTGACACCGCCACAGCGGAAAAGGGCCGTTTCCGAATGAAAACCAGCGCCCCCAAAGGACCGGGTGATGATCATTTGATTTGTGCCGAAACAACAGCATATGATGGCAAAAAAGCTTCTCCCATGGGCCATCAACAGGCTTGCCACCTACTCAATAGCGAATGAAAGTATCATGCTGAAAACAGCGGTAGCGACAACCTTTCTTCTTTTAATCATGGCGGGCGCATCCGAACCTGCGATCTACTCCTGCACGGTCAACGGTAAAACTCTTTACTCTGATCGACCCTGCAGCACAAACAGCGACGAGATGTCGGTCATTGAATTTGCTGAAAAACCGATCCCTCAAACCGAAACGGATGCTGGGCCGAACGCTGCTCAGGAAAAACGCGATTTGATAAGACTCAGATTCAATGCTGAAATCCTCGATAGTGAAATCTCCAGGAAAGAAAATGAGATCAAGCAAACCACTGCATCGATGACCGCGATGCAACAGGACTATGAGCAAAAAGTCGACGTGCTGAACAGGCAATTGAACAGGTACAACAGAAATACATCCTATGGAAAACTCCAGGAACAGAGAATTCTGACGGAAATCAAAGCTCTGCAAATGGAGCTGCGTAATAAAAACTTTTTGGCCAGAGATAAGATCAAGGGGATCCGGGCCGAACTGACCCTGCTTAAACAAAATCAGAATGATCTGGAAAAAAGGATTCAAGAGCTGAACCGAGACACCAGGTAAATACAGCGCCCCGGCCCAGGCTCGCCATCTGAGCAAAATTCCCTTCCCCGTTTACCTGCCAAACCGATTACGGCTATGATGCTCAAAACAACATCATCATTCCTACGATACAGCGAGTAAACAATGAACAAGACCCGCATCCTTATTTCCGATTCGACCGATCCCTGGTTCAACCTGACCGTTGAAGATATTATTTTCCGCTCCATGCCTGCCGACCAGCGCGTCCTGTTCTTGTGGCAAAACGCCGACACCGTGGTGATCGGCCGAGCGCAGAACCCCTGGCGGGAGTGCAATACCGAACGCATGCGGCAGGACGGGGTGAAACTCGCCCGCCGCCAGACCGGCGGTGGGGCAGTCTTTCATGATTTAGGCAACAGTTGCTTTACCTTTATGGCCGGCAAGCCCGAATACGATAAAAGCGTATCGACCCGGATCGTTCTGAACGCTTTGGAAAAACTGGGTATTGTGGGACAGGCCAACGGCCGTAATGATTTGGTGATCGAAGATGCCACCGGCCTGCGTAAGTTTTCCGGCTCGGCCTATCGGGAAACTCCTGATCGAGGGTTCCACCACGGCACCCTGCTGCTGAATGCCGACCTGAATCGCTTGGCCAATTATCTCAATCCCGACCCGAAGAAGCTGCAAGCCAAGGGAATTGCCTCAATCAGATCGCGCGTTGTCAATCTGAACACGCTGGTTCCTGATCTTAGCCATCAAACAGTGAGCGCAGCAATCAGCCAGGCCTATCAGGATTACTATCAGGTCGCGGTCACAACCGAATTCATCACCCCGGAACATTTCGCGGATTTGCCGGACTTCAAGGAAAAGTTTGCCCGCCAATGCAGTTGGGAATGGAATTTCGGCAGCACTCCGCCGTTCACGCATTCTCTGGACGAGCGTTTTGACTGGGGCGGTATCGAAGTGTTGCTCAACGTGGAACGGGGCACAATCAAGCAGGCCACCATTTACACCGACATGCTCGATCCCTTGCCGATGGAACGTTTTGCGGAAGCACTGCATGGCCTGCAATACCAGCCCGCAAGCGTGTCAACTTGTATAGAGAAACTTTGCCAGAGCTACCCACAGTACCAGGCTCAGCTTGCGACCACCCAGCAATGGTTAACAAAGCAGTTTGCCTGAAACAGAGCTTCGCAAGGCAATGTCCAGGTCATGGCCTAAACGGTACCGCCCCGACAGCAATATGGGGAGTTTTCAGCCAGGAAACTCCGGGGTGGTCTCCTGGCCCTGTTCCAGGGTCACCAGCCAGGCCAGCGGGATAGTCCCAAGGCAGAAGAACGCTGCGATGATATAAGTCGTCTGCAGCCCGAGCTTGTCCCCGAGCAGACCGACAGCAAAAACCGCCACCGAGCTGACCCCGAAATTAATGAACATGTACATGCTGTTCATAAAAGTCGGCATATTCGTCGCTGTGTCCTGGGTCTTGGCCAACAGGACCGGTCCCGAAGCAAGCAGGAACAGCCCCAGCACAGCCAGGGGAATAATATTATTGCTCCAGACAAACAGTCCCATGAAGAGGACCGTTGCGACGCTGGAGAGCAACAGGGTTTTGCGCCGACCGATGCGATCGGAGAGATTCCCGGCACAGAATGTTCCGACCACGCCGAAAAACTGCAATACCGATAAGGAAATACCGGCATACCACAAAGAGCTGCCCTGCCCGGTCAGGTAAACCGGCAAATACAGGGTCAAGGCGCTTTTTGCCACCGCTTGAAACAGGATAAAACCCGCAAGGGCAGTGAAAAAAAGCCGGTGTTTTTTCAGAATCTTGCGGGTATCCCCTTTTTCTTTGGGTTTACTCAGGTGCTGCGGAGCCTGATAATTGCGCAGCTTGAAATACAGGACCAGAGAAGCCAACAGCCCCAGGGGGATCAGTCGATAAATCCCTTCCAGCCCCCAGGCGGAGACTGCGGCAATCACCAGCATCGGGCCGAGGGTTCTCGCCAGTTCCCCACCGACCATGAAAAAACTCATTCCGGTACCGACTCGATTGCCAGCCACATTTTTGACCATCACCGGGGAAGGGACATGAAACAACGCCGCCGAGACCCCGGCGACAAACAGCAGGATAAACAAGATGACTGTCGAGTTGGCAAGGCCGACGAATCCCATACTGATCGCCGTGATCGCCGGGGTGAGAATGACAATGTACTTGCTGCCGGTACGCTCGACCAGAACACCCAAAAACGGATTGAAGAGTGCCGGAATGCGCCGGGTAATATCGAGAAAAGCCGTCACCGAAAGGGACATGCCGAGCTTCGCAATCAAAAGTGGCAAGAGCGGTGCCAGAATTGCTGAAAAGGTATCATGGGCAAGATGGGCTATAGAGAGGACGAAAACTTCATTCTTTTTAAAAGTTTGAGGGGCCACGGATTCTGTCTTTCTATGTGAGAAGAAGGGGGTTGTCCCAAAGGGCGCTAGTTTAAGCAACTTTGCAGTAAACTCGGGACTGTCCCCAGGGTCATCGGGGGCTGTCCCAAGAGTTTGCGAGCCATGAAACTGTCGCGGTTAACACCGCAAAGACCTGGAACAGTCCCGGTTTTGCTGCCAGCGACTCATAAACGAGCGCCATTCGGGATTGTCCAGACAATAAACAGAGCTTTGAAGAGCAATTTCTTAAAATTTTTGGTACTCCCTCAGCAATCCACCCAAAAAAAAGCAACAATAGTATTATCATAAAACTGTATTTTTGAGGAAAACCAAAAATGATCAATCTTCCCGGCGATTCCATTATCTCGATGACAACTCGCCAATATGCCCAATATGCTGCTCTATACCCCGCTAGATGAGCGCTTCGGAAGCACCGCAGCATCTCCCTAAAACTCTGGAAAATTAACAGTTTTTGTTATTTCCCCAGTTGTTTCAATTACGACCAAGGAAGACGACAGAATAATCTGCAAGAGTGCACCGCAAGGGATAAGAATGAGGAAAAATCCTCCGCATGGCTTAAAGTCAAAAAGGGATTTCTCCAGTTGCCACGGAGAGATTAAAAACCATCAGAACAACCCAAATGACTTGCTTTACGCATGACAGTTAATGTAATCTAACTATAATTATTAAAAAATCCTCAGTGCCCAAGTGGAGCACTCCATCTGCTTCCTGAAATAGCCCATCTTGGGACCTGCTAGCGTTCGGTCGGGAAAAAGCAATGCAACCTATGGTCGTCTAATTCAACACCGCTCAATCGGTAAGGAAAGAGTTTTTTCCGGAACCGAAGGGATAAGGAGGGGTTATGAAAGTACGAGCAGGAACAGGAGCCAGCGTTCTCCGAGACGCTTATGACGCTGGAAAGCAGGCAGCAGAAACCGCCATCGCTGCGCTTACGGAGAAAGCCCAGCCGTTATTCTTATCTTTACCACGCCGCAATATAATCTTGCTTCGCTTATCTCCGGTATTCGCTCTGTCACCGGAACAACTCCTTTGGCTGGGGCCACAAGCGCTGGAGAAATGTTCGGTGCAAGCTATATGGGGTTTGGCGCAGGGGTCACTGTGCTGGCAATGACCGCAGGGCCTTACCGTTTCGGGATCGCCTCGGCATCCCATATCCATGGAAATCTTGATCAGGCGGGTCAGGAAATCGCGCGAAAAAGCAAAAAAGAAGCTGGTCCCTCCCCTTTTTCAGCCATGATTCTGCTGGCTGATTGTCTTGCTGGAAACCTGCAACTTCTCTTCCAGGGAGTCTACAAAGTCACAGGTCCGACCACCACGATCGTGGGCGGAGCGGCCAGCGATGAATTGCAATTCAAAGCAACATTTGTCTTTCACAACGACAAAGTTGTGGAACAAGGAGCTGTTGCCATTTGGATCGCTTCTGAAAAACCGCTGCAAGTCATCACACAGCATGGGTGGGAACCCGTCGGCGTCCCCTTTCTCGTCACCCGAGCCGAAGGGACCGAAATCATGGAATTGGGAGGACGCCCCGCAGCAGAGGCTTATGAAGAACAGCTCGGTGTTGATTCGGAAGAGCTGACTGCAGATAACTTTTGGGATACATCAATGTATCATCCTCTGGGCCTGTTACAGATGGATGGATCGACAATCATCCGTGTCGCACGCACCAAAAAATCGAACGGATCGCTCCTTATCCAGGGCTGTGTTCCGCCTGACGGTAGCGCGGTACAGGTCATGGAAAGCTCTGAAGAGGCCCTTTTAGCGGTCGCAGAAAAGGTCGGTCGTGATGCCATCGCCAGCAATCCGGAGGCGGCTGTCATCATCGCATTCAGCTGCGCTATGCGGATCCGATTATTCAAGGAAAAAACCCCGGAAGAGGCGGCACGTCTCCAGGCCAACGCCGGTGACGCCACCGTTTTCGGAGTTTATTGTTGCGGTGAATTCGCTCGCACATCAGGAACTCTAGGCACCCACAACGCAACCTTGACGGCGATAGCCTTGTAGAGGCCAGATGAATCCGGAAAAGGCCCATTCCGATAGCGTTGCCGAGATTGAAAAGCTGAAACGAGAACGCGATGAAGCATTTCGTGCAGCGCAGGCCGCGGTTCGCGATGCAAGCCGAGTCAATCGAATTCTGACGATCCTGAATGACCCGGCCCCCCTTGAGACTCTGCTTGAAGAAATCATCAATACGGTTTCTGAACTTTTTTCCGCTGAAATCGTAGTCCTTTTCGATCCAGGGGGCAGCGGAAACTGGTTCCCGGTTGCAGCCATCGGCCTGCCTGAAGACTATCAGTTCGAGACCGCCCCACGCGGGCATATTGCATCTTTCTTCGAGACATATCTCACGGCAACGGTCATTGCTCAGGAAACGATTCACACCAACCCGCTTTTCAGTGAAATCGCCCAGATGCTTGGAGTCAAAAATGCTATTTGGATACCGATGAGAGGAAGTCGGGAATTACGCGGGGCCTTGATCCTGGCTCGTTGTTCCTCAATCTCTTTTACCCCCCAGGAAATGGATCTTCTTTCCGCCTTGGGCTCTCGCATTGCCCGGACGTTAGAAAGAGTTCAAAATGAAAGCCAACTCGAATACATCATTCGAGGAAACCAAAAAATCGGTCGGCATCTTGACAAAAATACGATTAGTGAAGAAGCGGTGCGGACATTCTCCGACATGGTCAAAGCCGAAGGCGCCGTTTTGTTCAACTGTCGAGGAAGCGACCCTATTCTCTGCTCAAACCTCCCGCAAGAAGCCAACAAGAGTCAACCGGAATGGGGTTTTTTGGCACAATTTCTAAGCAGAGATCAAACAATCTTAACTGGTGAAGCGAACTCCACGACGATCAACAGCGACTGCATTCCCTTTCCCCCTGGTCTACCGGAGTTTCCCTATCGTGAGGTCCTGACCGCACCATTGTTCCGAGATGGACAACTGCACAATCTTCTCTGCGCCTTCAGAAGCAATGCCGTCCATTTCACCTCAGGAACAAAACAAATTGCGACGTTGTATTCGGCCCAAATCGCAGCTGCGCTGGAGAAGGCCGATCTCTACGAGGCCCTTCGTGAAGAGCTGCAAGAGCGTTTATCAGTTGAAGCCTCTTTGCGTGAAAGCAGAGAACAGTTCAAGGCGCTGCTAAGAAATATCTCAGCCGTCATTGCCGTGTTGAATGTTGACAGAACCATAAAATATGTCGGCGATACAGCGGCAAAATCGTTATGGGGTCAAACGGGAGAGGAGCTTGTTGGGACAACTTTATTTGACCGGGTTCACCCGGATGACCTAGAGATGTTGACGAAGGTGTTTGAAAAAACATCGAGGAGTCCTGGGCAGAATATCAGCGCTATCGTTCGGATGCGATACGCAGAGGCCGACAACTGGAGATACTTTGACGTCATCCTGACAAATCTGTTGCACGATTTTTCAGTCAAAGGAATTGTGGCAACATTTCATGATGTCACCGAACACAAGATTTCTGAAAATAAACTGACCCAGCTGGCTTGCCTCGATCCGCTGACCGGGCTGGCTAACCGGGCAAGCTTTCTCGACCACCTTCATCTCGCTCTCAAATACGCAGGTGAGCAAAGCACCCAAACAGCGATCATATTTTTTGACCTGGATAATTTTAAGCGGATTAACGATACCTTCGGCCATGCCGCCGGGGATGAAATCCTCAAGACTTTCGCCAAGAGGATGAAGGAATGTTTAAGGCCTATCGATATCGCTGCGCGCCTGGGCGGAGATGAATTCACCATTTTGATCCGGGAGGTTGACTCGATTGACAAGTTATCATCGGTTCTCGATCGACTGCTAGCCTCGCTAATGAAACCTATCGTGTTTAACGACACAGCCATAAAGGTTGGCGGCAGTATTGGGGTAGCGATGAGTGTACCGCATGAAGACGACGCTGAATCCTTGCTGCACAAAGCTGACCTGGCCATGTATCGAGCAAAACGTGCCGGTAAGGGGCGCTACATATTCTATGACCCCTCTTTTGAAAAAGCCCTTCGCCCAATTGATCCTGAGCCTCCGCAGCCAGCCAGCCCGCCCGGCATCTAACCTATTCTCATCCTTTTTTCATCAGTCTTGAAAACACAACTCTTGTTGCTACTAAGGCAACAAACCAATGACCTCGGATACCAGATATCTCTTTAAATCCCATTAAAAACATGGGAATATGCTCGGATAAATATTCAATTCGATCAAAGGAGGACGACATGGCTACAGTCTGGACAACGATGGAAAAGACCACAGAAGGACGATTCGTGGAATCCGGCTATCACACCACTGAGCCGGAAAAATGGTATCGCTGCTTTACGGTTGAGGACCCGCAAGAGTTTATTGCGCATATGCGCCGTTTCAACAGTATTCCCAAAAAGCCTTTGTCTCGAACGGAATATGAGAAAGTCTGTCAGGATTTCGACGTTTCCCCGGCTGAGGATCAAGACTTGAAGATCTACGGGACAACCCTGACCACGTTAGGAACCAGCAACTATCATTATCATACCGACCCGGCCAACCGGCAGTCAGGGATAGAGAATACCATCCATGGCTTGCGCTACCGGGAACTGCAGAAAGAAGTGGAGTAACAAGCGGCCTCTCTCTGAAACAGCAGAGACCCTAGTCAGAAGATCAAAATCACTATTAATCCCCTGACTTATTGAGTTTGCCAGGCAGGAAAAAAACTTTTCCTGCCTGGCTTGATAGCTCTGAGAAGGGTCTCTTTAAAAAAACCGGCTTACCCGGCAATCAAAAATGATAGCTGACACCTAGCCGCATGGTCAGTAGGCCAAGCGTTCTGTCATCATCCCCGGCAATATCCACCTCTTCGCCTGTGGTCGTTATTTCCAGATTGGTGGAGATCTTCTCATTGAACTGATAGCCGGCACCACCGCCAAATAGTGCCTGGAAGCTCCCGTCATCTATTGGAACCGCTTCCCCCCTCTCCCGCTGAACAGCAAGAGCGCCTGCAGCAGCTGCAAAGCCGCTTTGGCTACCCGATCACCCTGAGCGATAGTGACCAGCTGACATTATCGCCGTCGGAACAAGAGCAGTTAAACAGCCTGCTCATCGTCGTCAAAAACAACGGCTCCCTGTTCTATCGCCTCATCCCCGCCAGCAACAAAGTCATCACCATGGGCCCGATCAATGACTTGGACTTGTCTTTGCAGATTGATCTCCTGGCCTGGGCAATGATTACCTTATTATTCGGTTTGATGGCCATTCTTTGGGCGCGACCGCTCTGGTTAAAACTGAAGGAAATAAGCCGGGCCGCCCAGGCCTTCGGCCAGGGAGACTTCTCTGCTCGCGCCAATCTGCCGCACCGCTCGACATTGGCTCCGTTGGCGGAAACTTTTAACAACATGGCCGGGCGAATACAGCAGTTGATCGCCTCGCACAAAGAGCTCACCAGAGCTATTTCCCATGAACTGCGCACACCGATCTCCCGCATCCGTTTCAGCCTGGAGATGGCCCAAAGCGCCAGGGAAGAAGCAAAACGCCAGAATTACCTTGGCGAAATCAGTCGTGATGTCGATGAATTGGAAGATTTGGTGTCCGAGCTGCTGAGCTACGCACGCTTCGACCGGGAGACCCCCGCCCTGCATAAGGAAGAACAGCTCATGGCTCCCTGGCTGGTCCTGGTCGTCAAAGAGATCAAACCCGTCCTGGCAAGAGCTACGGTTTCCTGCCTTATTAGTGAAGAGGCTGAAGCGATCACCGCCTGCATCGCCCCGCGTTATATGGCCAGAGCTGTAAGCAATTTGATTATCAACGCCGGTAAATATTCTGAAAGCAGAATCATAGTTCGCCTGGAGAAAGGCGAGAACCGCTGCCTGATCCATATCGATGATGACGGACCTGGTATTCCCATGGTTGATCGTGAGCGTATTTTTGAACCCTTTATCAGGCTGGATGCCAGCCGGACCAAAGATACCGGCGGCCATGGCCTCGGCTTGGCCATTGTCAAACAGATCATCACCCTGCACGGCGGAACCGTATCGGTCGAATCTTCTCCGCTGGGAGGCGCACGTTTTACCCTCAACTGGTAACAGGTCCGCCCCAGAGTCAGTTATCCCCCCCTTGCGCCAAATTTTCAAAACCCTTTATAGTAAGAAAAAGAACGACCGGACCAACAACAACTCCGTCGGCCAACACCGGCATATCCTCCTGAGCTGCGGTGCTTACCATGTGTCACCTCTCGACAGCGGATTCACCCATCATTAACCGTTTTCATCGGCTGCATGAAGAAAAGGGCTTTATTTCCGAGCAGGACTTGCAGGATCTGGCCCAGCAAACCGGTCGGCCGCTGGCGGACCTGCATGGGCTGTTGAGTTTCTTCCATTCGCTGCGGACCAGCCCTCCTGGCAAAAACCGTCTTGCCATCTGTTACGGCACCCCCTGCTATGCCCGCGGCGCCGAGCAGATTTACCAGCGCCTGGCCGCGGAACTGGAGCTTGACGAAGATGGGACCTCCACGGATGGATTCATCACGATTGAAAAGGTCCAGTGCGTCGGGGCCTGCAGTCTGGCACCGGTGATCGTCACCAACGACCAGTTGGAAGGCAGGGTCAAAGCGCATCGGCTGCCAGCGCTGTTGAACCGTCTGCGGGATGAAACGCCCAAGAAACAGGAAGAAAAATGACTTTGGAGCTGCTGCCATCCCCTCAACGGTTGCCCTTCCCTGGCGGACTTTATGACTGAACAAGTGCAACGAAATAGTCCCCTTGCTCCAGTCGCAGCGGCAGAAAATCCAGTAATCGAACGTCTGCTTGCCCGCCGCCATGGTCTCAATTTCATCCCACCCATTCTGGCCAAGCTGGCCCGGCAAGGGCAGGATTTACTGTGCCCCCGGGAACATTCCAGAATCAACGTCGGTATGGCCTCCTGCGGGCAGGCCGCCGGAGCAACCCAACGCCTGGAATTGCTTGCCCAGCGCTCGGACTTTGCCAAAGCCGTGCAAGTTCACAACGTCGGTTGCATTGGGGCCTGCTATGCCGAGCCACTGATCGATGTGCGCACCACCGAGGGACGTCATTATCTATTCGGTAAAGCCAGCAGCATCAATCATTCGGCGATTATCCGAACGGCCTTAAAACAACGGGTCCATGATTCGGCCTGGCTGGTTTTGCAGGAACGCCAGCCGGGAGTGCTGACCGGATTTGAAGATTTGGAGATTCTCCGTGCCGCCAATAAAGATTTCGCGGCGTTTTTTACCGCCCAACAACGACACATCAGCGGCCATTGCGGTCTTATCGACCCTTCCAGCTTGGCTGAATATGTGGCGACTGGCGGGTATTTCGCCCTGACCAAAGCCCTTTTTGAGAAAACCCCGCCGGACATCATCGCGGAAATAACCGCGGCGGGGTTACGTGGCCGCGGCGGTAGTGGCTTTCCTACCGGACAAAAATGGCTGCTCGCAGCGGAGAGCTTCGACCCCATCCGCATTGTGGTGGCCAATGCCGATGAAGGCGACCCCGGTGCGTATATGAACCGTACCCTGTTGGAAAGCGATCCGCATCAGGTCTTGGAAGGGCTGCTCCTTGCGGCCTATGCCGCCGGCGCGCAGCGCGCTTACGTTTTTGTCCGCCATGAGTATCAACTCTCCATTGCCAATCTGCGCAAGGCCATCACCGACCTCTATGCCACCGGCCTGCTCGGCGACCGGATTCTGGACACCGAGTTCTGCCTTGAGGTCGACATCATTCAAAGCGGCGGGGCTTTTGTCTGCGGCGAAGAAACCGCTTTGCTGCAGGTCATGCAGGGGCGACGGGGGGAACCGGTTCCACGTCCGCCGTACCCGGCCGAGCAGGGCCTTGCAGGCCATCCAACCGTCATCAACAATGTCGAGACCCTGGCCAATGTGCCCTGGATTCTGACCCGGGGAGCGGAAGAGTTCCGCGCGACGGGGAGCACACAAAGCCCGGGGACAAAGATCTTCTGCCTGACCGGCGACCTGCCCCGCCCCGGCTTCATTGAAGTGGCCCTGGGAACCCGCATAGAGACAGTCGTCGAACAGATCGGCGGAGCAACGGCACAGTCGATCAAGGCGCTTCAGATCGGCGGACCTTCCGGCGGGTTGCTCCCGTACCGGGATGCCCCGCTTGATTTTTCCACCCTCAAGCAAGCCGGGGCAATGATGGGATCCGGCGGCTTGGTGGTATTGAATAAATCCCACTGCATGGTGGATCTATGTAAACAGCTGACAGCCTTTATGGCAGCTGAATCCTGCGGTCAATGCCTGTTTTGTCGGGATGGGCTGGCGCTGTTGACAGAGCAACTCGACCAGCTTTCCCGCAATCGGGCCGACGAGACTCTGCCCTTGAATCTGGCGGAATTGAGCAGGACGGTGAGGGATCTCTCCCGCTGTGGATTGGGCCGATCGGCGGTTAACCCGCTGCTGACCGGACTGCACTATTTTGCCGAGGAATTTGCCTCCCACAGTCAGGGAATCTGCCCGGCCGGAGTCTGCCATGCGCTGATCCGGTTCGAGATCGATCAAGCGGCCTGCACCGATTGCCTGGTCTGCTATAAAGTCTGTCCGGTCGGGGCAATCACCCTGCTGCCAGGCCGGGGTCCGGCCCGCTATCAGTTTGACGATGAGCGCTGCGTGCGCTGCCACAGTTGCGTTGACCTCTGCCCGCATGCCTGCATTATGACCAAACCAAGGAAGACGCAACAATGAGTTCAATAACCATCCATGTCGATCATCGGGAACTACCAGCCACCGAGGGAGAATCACTGCTCGCCGTTCTGGTCTCCCATGCCATTGCGGTTCCGGCCCTGTGTTACCATCCGCGTCTGCCAGTGCAGGGACGCTGTGGCTTATGCCTGGTCGAGCGCCAGGAAAACGGCCGCTGGATATTGCAGCACGCCTGTTTGCTCAACTGCCGTCCAGGGTTGCAAATCAGGACCGATTCGCAAGAGATTCGCCGGGCCCGCTCACTGGCGGCCACATTACTGCTGCGGCGCGGACCGTTTCCCCACGCTGCCGTGACCAAAATGCTGCAGGAGCTCTCTGCTCTGGAGCGAGCCCCGGCCAACGAGCAGGACCAACCGGCCAGTCAGGACAACGCAGCCGTCAAACTACCCCAACCCGGCTGCATTCTCTGCGGATTGTGTGTCTCCATGTGCCGGTCAATATCCAGGAACAAACTGACTTTTCTGGGACGAGGCCAGAACCTCAAGGTGGCGTATGTGACGACCATGGCTGCAGAGGGCTGCGGAACCTGCCAGGCCTGTCGTCGGGTCTGTCCGACCGGATATATCGTGGTCAACGGAGCGACAACCTTTAAATCCGGACTCTTTCGTTCGGTCAAAACACCTGACTGCGCTGATCAATAAAAGACTAACTAGTTTCTGTCCGGAAACCGCCCTTTTCCGCAATCTCGGCGGCAATCGACGCATTTGATTGTGCGGCGCAAAGCACTATACCTCCGCACAAACGCCTGATTTCCTTGACCTTGCGAAAAATTTCTGGTTTCCAGATCAGAAACGTTACAGTACCCTACCGGAGTTTCCGGATGGAAACTAACAAGTTATTGAAAAAGTCCATCTCTGGGTTCAACAGCCTGTCAAAGGCGATTGCCTGTTACTGGCATTCCCCTGTTTGGACAGATGCTTTGCCCTGAAAGACCGATTTTCGTTCTTGATTTTCTTTTGCCAAAAGGCAATTCTTGGGACAGTAGTGAATGGCGCTCGTTTAAGAGCAGCTGCAAGCAAAACCGGGACTGTCCCCGCACGGGGGCTGTCCCAGGTCTTTGCGGTGCTAACCGCTCCAGTTTCATGGCTGGCAAGACGTATAGCTGCTTCCCCGCCCTGCCTCAAATTGACGAGCCGCCACCCTGTTGGCAGCCGAAAAAACCGGCATGAATGGATTGAATTCACCAAACCCGAACAGGAACCACAGAGGACACCGTGCGCATTGCCATCTTATCTGATATCCACAGTAACCTGTTCGCACTTGAAGCCGTCATTTCGGACATCAAACAGCGCAATGCCGATATAACTGTCAATCTGGGCGATATTCTTTATGGCCCGATTGCTCCTCGGGCAACCTATGATTTGCTGCGGGAATACGAGTTTGTTACCATCGCCGGCAATCAGGACCGGCAGATCGCTGAAGCAAGCCAAACCGAGATCGAAGCCAATCCAACCCTGCAATTTATTCTGGAGGAGCTGGGACCGGAGCCCTTGGACTGGTTGAGAAACCTGCCCGGGGAGAAGCGCCTGACGGACGAGATCTACCTGTGTCACGGTTCTCCCAATGATGACATGACCTATCTGCTGGAATCCGTTGAAAGCGGTTTGCCCGGCCTGCGTTCTGATCGCGAAATCCTGCAACTTTTAAACGGACACCAGGAAGCGGTGATCCTGTGCGGGCACACCCATATTGCCAGAGCGGTCTTCACCAGCACCAGACAGTTGATCGTCAATCCGGGGAGTGTCGGCTTGCCGGCCTATACTGACGACACCCCGGTGCGGCATTCCATGCAAAGTTTCAGCCCTCATACCACGTATGCCATGATCGAAAATTGCGGCCGGGGCTGGAGTGTTCAACACATCAAAGTGGCTTATGATTACCAGAAAGCGGTGGCCTTGGCACAACAACGCAACCGCGCAGACTGGGCTCATTTTTTAGCGACTGGTCGTGGGTTGTAACATGGGACGCGTCCGCTCGACCTGAACAATAGATATAGCTTCAATTGTCCACGCTCACCTCTTGCCCAATCAAAAGGCTTGCCTTTTTCGGGGTTCCTGCTGCGCCGATTCGGTTTCCACATAGTCATGCTTCGAAGGTGTGAGAGGTCTCCGTCTCAATCCTAGGCCACGAAGCCGCTCTCTCTGCTTAATTGGCAGGCTGCTTCGATCTGGCAGTCAAATTTCAAGATCACAATCAAAGTCGCGGGGTCGCGGCCCCGCAGCCGCCCTTCTTTTTGTCCAGGCCCACAAAAAGAAGGCAAAAAATGGCCTTTTGATTGCTCGGGAGTTTCGTTTGTTCCGGAAATGATGCTGGGATGCTTTGGTCGCTGATAGTTGGGCAGGGTTGATCACCGCCACATTTACGCACGGATCATGGCCGCTACCGGCCGGATCGTCGTCGAATGCGCCCGACGAGAAGCAAGGCTTCTCGTACTGGCGGAGGTGGGGGCTGCGGAATTGATACGGTAACCGAATTGATGCAGCTTTTGTCTTTTCGCTTCTGGAAGCACTGTTGCTATTCACATTGAAATGCAGAGCCAGTCTCTCCAAAGACTTCGTTGCCCCGTCAAAAGGCTTGCCTTTTTCGGGGCTCATGCTGCGCCGATTCGATCTCCACATAGCCATGCTTCGAAGGCGAGCGAGGTCTCCGTCTCAATCCCTGGCCACAAAGCCGCTCTCAGTGCGACCCACGATAAATCACAACAGAGCCGCTCATCCCGAGAAATCAAAAGATTTTTTTTTGCCTCCTTTTTATTTGCGATCAAAAAAAAGGAGGTCGGCTGTCGGGCCGAGACCCGACGGTTTCTTTTGTTAATTATCGAGACGTTTTCGTTTTTCAGAAATATTTTGAACCTCAAAATTCAAGATCAAGTTCGCGGGGTTGCGGCCCCGCAGCCGCCCTTCTTTTTGTCCAGGCCCACAAAAAGAAGGCAAAAAATGGCCTTTGATTGCTCGGGAGTTTCGTTTGTTCCGGGAATGAAATAGCTGCGTATTGTTTAATGCTGATTCGGCAGGGTTGGTTACCGTTACATTTAAGCACGGATCATGGCCGCTACGAACCGTACCGTCGTCGAATGCGCCCGACGAGAAGCGAGGCTTCTCGTACTGGCGGAGGTAGGGGCTGCAAGATTGGTACGGTAGCCGAATTGATGCACCTTTTGTCTTTTCGGCTGCTATTCACATTGAAACGCAGCACCAATTTCTCCAGAGACTTCGTTGCCCCGTCAAAAGGCTTGCCTTTTTCGGGGCTCATGCTGCGCCGATTCGATCTCCACATAGCCATGCTTCGAAGGTGTGAGAAGTCTCCGTCTCAATCCCAGACCACGAAGCTGCTCTCAGCGCGACCCACGATAATGCACAACAGAGCCGCTCATCCTGAGAAATCAAAAGAGTTTTTTTGCCTCCTTTTTATTTGCGATCAAAAAAAAGGAGGTCGGCTGTCGGGCCGAGACCCGACGGTTTTGCTCGGTTACTAAGCCTGCCTACTGGCGAAAGAAGATATCTCTTTCCCCCTTTGATGGGGGAAGGCCGGGATGGGGGTGAAACACCCCTCCTCCTCCACTGCAGACAAGTTGTGTATAATGTCCTCTCATCTGCAGAATAACAAGGAGCCCCCATGAAAACCCTCTCCCAACACAACGACGCTGTCCTCGAAAAACGCAAGCAGGAGCGGAGAAAAACCGGACTGGCCTGCGATCAATGCGGCCGTGAGTTGCTCATCGACAACGCCCCGGCTAAACCGGTCCCCTATGATCCCGGTCTGATTCAGGTTCCGGTCAAATGCGATGGCTGTGAAAAGGTGAAGTACATGTATATCCCGCGAACCGAGTGGGCGAGCATCCGCATCGCCGACTGAATGGGTCTGTTTTGAGGGCTTTCGTCCCCCCTGGGAACCCGCTTTTTATTGCCAACCTTTTATCAGAGCAGCGACAACTGTTCGGCTGCGGGCTGCTGCTTCCGTTTGCTTTCCTGGCGGGTTTGCGCCAATAACTCCAACTCAATCCGGTCCAGAAACGGGCTGCGCGGCAGCTGGTACTCTTTTCCAAGCAGAAAGCGAGTCTCAGCGTGGGACAGGAAGAGGCGTTTTTTGGCCCGGGTCATTCCGACATAGAGCAGCCGTTGCTCCTCGGCAACATCAGCCCGCTGCGTTTCAAACAGTGCATAGGGGAGCAATCCCTGTTCGCAACCGGGAATGAACACGGCATCAAACTCCAGCCCCTTTGAAGCGTGCAGGGTCATCAGCGCCACACCCTCGCTCTTGGAGCTGTAATCATCGGCAACCATACCCAGCGCCAGGTAATCAAGCAGCCGTTGCGGTTGCGGGTATTCGTTGCACAATTCCAGCAGGCGGCGAATAGCAGGGTCTTCCAACAGGACGGTCCCATCCGCACGGGCCGAGACCACAGCGGTGACGAGATCACGCGAGTCGGTCAACTTGCCCCACTGCTGCAGTTGTTGTTCGCTGAGCGTGAAACGTTCCACAACCTGCTGGCGTAGAAATGGATTATCTGGCTGGCGGACCGCCTGACATTGCTGCAAAATCGACTTGACCGGTTCACAACGGAAAAACGGCGCTTCGCCGACCACGCGGTAGGGGATATGGTGATCCTGCAGCGCTTTCTCCAGCACCTCCATCTGTCGGCCCAGCCGGCAGAGGATCGCAATCTCCGCCAGGCCGCCGATTTCCCCCTGCGCATGACCACTGGTCACTGCAGAATCAATGGAAAAAAAGCTCATGCCGCCCAGCAATTGTTCGATGGTGCGGGCCACGAATTCCGCCTCGCTCTTGTCACTGCGATGATGATCGATATTGATTTTGACCTGCGAAGGCACTCCGGACAAAAAGCCCACATCCGTGGCATCCCCCGGTTTGCGCAGAATATGTCCGGAGGCCCTGATCACCGGCTCTGGGCAGCGGTAGCTTTGACTCAGCTGATAAACCGCGGCCTGCGGGTAATCCGTGGAAAACTGCTGAATGTAACGAATATCGGCCCCGCGAAACCCATAAATCGCCTGATTGGGATCACCAATGGCAAACAGGTTGGAATCTGCGCTCGGTGCCAGCTGACGGATCAAAGCATACTGGACAGGATTCACGTCCTGGTATTCATCCACCAGCAACCATGGGAAACGCCCACGATATTGGTCAAGGAGTTCCGGCTCAGCGGCAAACAACTGCAAAGGCTGATAGAGCAGGTCGTCGAGATCGAACAGGTTCTGTTTGCATAAGATCTCCTGCCAGGCCTTGAACCAGGGTTTATCCTGAGCGGCGGGCTGATCCAGCTGCAATTGTTTGACCTGGCTGATCAAGGCCAGCCGCTCTTTGAGCAGGCCTTTGTCCCACCCCAGAAAATGCCGGGCGATGAACTCCTTTTCCTCCTCATCAAGCAGAGAAAAATCCGCTCTGCGGCCGGTTTTGACAAGCTGGTCACGCAGGACCTGCAACCCAAAAGCATGGAAAGTGGCGACTGTGATTGCTTGAGCAGCAGTTCCCAGCAACAGGTTGAGACGTTCCCGCATCTCTTGCGCCGCCTTATTCGTAAAGGTAATGGCTAAAAGGCTCTCTGCCGGAGCGGTGCCGCTGTCAATCAGCCGCTGGATGCGGTTGACCAGCACCCGGGTTTTGCCGGTCCCGGGACCGGCCAGAATCAGGGCCGGACCCTTCCCGTGCGCCACCGCCGCCTGCTGTTCGGCATTAAAGACAAAATCCGCTGTCGGTCTGGCGCCGGAAGCTGCCGACTGCGTGGCAGCAGTTTCATTCCGTTTGTTCAGCTGTTCAACCAGCTGCCGGTACTCATTCAGGTCAAAGGTCAGCAGGGCACGCTTGCGGTTTGCAGAGCCGTCGGCAGACGCCATGAACAGGCTGTTTTGGGCTGAAAACCGCTCTTTTTCACCGGCAGCAAAAACCCGGATACTGCCATACTCACCGTCATATCCTTCCTGAATCAGGATCTCTCCGGCCCGCATCCGCCGCAACGCTTCAGCCAACAGCGCATCCCCTTCGCGTTCAACGACATCCACAGGCAGATCCATAAGAATGGAAAGTTCCGTTCCCCAGCTGCGGATAGCGTCTTGATAGGCCTGGCTGACCTTTTTGCTGTTCACCCCTACCCCCAGCCATTCCCCGAAAATTTCTTTGAGGGGAATCAGCGAATGAAAGGGTTTCCGGTTGGGGCGCTGCAGGATATCGGTCCGGTCGGACAGTTGCACCACCCGATTGGCCACGCCGACGGTGACCGGTTTGCCGCAGTGCGGGCAAATCCCGTTATTGCGCAAGGTGGCGACCGGATCGAGGCAGACCCCGCACTTACGGTGTCCGTCAAAATGATATTTCCCTTCTTGAGGGAAAAAGGAGATGGTACCAAGAAATTCCTCGCCACCACCGACAACGGCGTCACGGATGGCCGCGTAGTTCAATTCGGTGGCCAGCAGGTTGGCGTTGCGGCCCAGTTTTTCCGGCGAATGGGCATCGGAATTGGCCAGCAGGGTGAAATCATCCAGAAAAGAACACATCCAGTTGATGGCCGGGTCGGTGGACAGGCCCATTTCCACTCCGGCCAACAGCGGGGTCAGCTCACCAAAACAGGCGCGCAAGCTGTCAAACCCCGATTTTGCCCCCAATACTGAAAACCACGGCGTCCAGATATGCGCCGGAATGAACATGATCTGTTCAGAGCTGTTCAGACACAAATCAAACAGATCCTTTGAATCGAGGCCGAGAATGGGGCGGCCGTCCGCGGTAATATTGCCAATCCGCTCCAGTTTGTCCTGAATAGTCTCAGCACTGGCAAAATCAGGGGCACAGACCAGGTTGTGGACCTTGCGGACCTGACCGTCTTTTTTATAGATGTTGCTGATCTCTCCGCTGAGCAGAAAACGTACTTCACCCGCAGGCGCCGGGCATTCCTGTTCCTCGGGCACACCCCGATAAGCGGGTTTGAGCCGAAACAGTCCCGCCTCGGCCGGCTCCAGTTTTTCTTTCAACTCGGCCAGCCAGCCTGGATGAGTCAGGTCGCCGGTGCCGACCACATGAATCCCTTTGATACGGGCCCAGTAGTCCAGATATTCCGGGGTCAATTGTTTGCTGGTCGCGCGGGAGTAATGGGAGTGAATATGGAAATCGGCAACGATGGGTTTTTGCTGTGTCATGAAATGCGGCTTTCGGGCTGGATGTAAAAAAATCGGTTATGCCGGAAAATTATTATTCAATGTTCGCAGCACCCCTGTCAAACAACCGGGATCTGTCAGTGAAAAGCTTGCCAGAGAAAGGTCATAGCACCGACGGGCACAATCCCCTCCATCAACCAGGCATGAACCCGAAGATCCCCCCATGTCCGCAGCGGCAAAAGCGATGCTGCAGATGAGAAAAAACTGCAGGAGATGTGTTTGCAAAAATGGAAAAAAGGAGAACATAACCACCAACCTAACTGAGAAATCCGTTTGCAATTCATTGAACACAGGTTAGTATAGCGCTGGCATTTATCTTCAACCAAAATAAACATGCATGAATAGACTCATTGGGGTGTATCAGGCTAGAAGAAGAACCTGCCTTTTGCCACGCCTTCCAAATATCTTCACCATTGTCACCGCTTCCGTTTTTGCAATAATTTTGTGTCAGGGTTAGAGGCATTTTTATGATTCAGGCAGAGAGTCAAAGTCAGGATTATCTGACTTTCTTCACCAATGGTGAACAAGAAAGTAGTGCCGATACCACCAGCGACAAAGGTGGTAGCAATCAGGGGTTTCGCCCGCACGAACTGCTGGAAGCGGCCCTGGCCAGCTGCATGAATATGACGCTACGCATGAAAGCCCAACAGACCGGAATTCCTCTTTCCCAAGTCAGGGTTTCGGTTTCCCTTGATCGCAGTTCACCGAATCGACCGACCTTTGCATACCGGGTCGTCTTCCCCGACTCTTTAACGGAACAGGAACAGCAGACCCTGCTGGCCGCAATAGAGAACTGTCCGGTTCGCAACACCTTGTCACAGGGCCTTTGCTTTACCCGGATAGACGATTAATTTTTACCGGAGAAGATCAATGGCAACAGTCAAACAACATTATGATGAGATCCTGGCGGATGTCTACGTCTGGATGTTTGGCGGTTTTTCTAACGCCCTTGCTCAAAACAGCGCTTTTCTCACCCGCCATGACATCAAACCGGTCTCTTCCGGGATCGCGATTGATCTCGGCGCAGGCTGTGGCTTCCAGTCCATCCCCCTGGCCCGGACAGGGTTTACGGTCACAGCCATCGATAATAGTCAAAAGCTGCTCAATCTATTAGCAGATCATGCCGATGACCTGAACATCACTATCGTCAATGACGACCTGGTTCAGTTCGACGCACACCTAACCACTGCGGCGGAACTGATCGTCTGCATGACCGATACCCTGCTGCATCTCGATTCCAAAGCAACGGTCTGCGCACTGTTCCGCAAAATTTTCGCCTCATTGGAAAACCATGGCCGCTTTATAGCCACATTTCGGGACCTGAGCGTTGAACTGTCAGCTCTCGAACGCTTTATTCCGGTCAAAAGTGACAACAGCAGCATCATGACCTGCTTTCTCGAATATGAACCGGAAACGGTTAAGGTGCATGACCTGGTTTATAAGAAGGAGAATGATCAGTGGACATGCCACAAAAGCTTTTACCGCAAGCTCAGGTTATCCTCAGATTGGGTGCTTGAGCAGCTGTCCGAAGCCGGCTTCAAATCCATCGAAATGAACAACGATCAGGGTCTGGTCAGTGCGATCGCAACCAAGAGCTAAGACCGCAGGCAGGCACCGATCCCGGCATGGCGGTGCCTGCCTGCATATAAAGTCCTCCCGACTTTTGCCGAGCCCGTTTTACTTCAGCGCGACGGTGGTGCATACACCTCCATTTCTTTCATCCCGATCCAGGCCGATTGTGCGTTACTTCCGGCATAGCGCAAATAGCGAGCCGAAAACGGCACTGAGAAAAGCAGGTCGGGGCCGGCTGTCGTCAGCCAAAGTCAGCTCTGCTGGTGTCGCGACGTCCACTCCGTTCCATTGACCGATATAATTGTGCTCTTAACCTTTTGGTTGTCGTTTGGGAGCTGGGGTATGTAAAGCTGTGCTACTAAAATAGCCATGGAGGACTAATCAAAATGAACACAATCAACACCAACGAAGCGACTAATCCTTTTGTTACCAAAACTGAAGGCTCAGCATCTACTAGCGTAAAACTCAACACTGATTCTTTTGATCGCATTGATAAAAAAGCAACAGAGAGTAAGGATGATACAGTTAACTTTTCATCTAAATCTCAATTCATGCTAAATCTTCAGATATATGCTCATACGCTTTCAGACGAAGAACGAAATCAATTCGTTGACACACTTGAACAATCTGATGATGGAATGTTTAACGATGAGTTTCTCAAAAATCTTAGAAACCCACCTACCTTTGCTATTGAATCGTGGGATGCTGTGCGGGAAGAATTAGCAGGAGATCCACTGTTCTGTGGTCTCCCAGAGGGGACGACACAAGAGATAACTGTCATGTACTCTGGTATAACAAAAATTGGAACTTGGAATTTCCATGAGCTTTCAAGATCAAAAGATATCCATGAAACTGATTATTTAACTAGAAATCTAGAACAGTTAAAAGTAAAAGCATCTAAAGAACTTTCCAAGCAAGATCTTGCTACCATAACAGGAACAATGGATGTGGCCGTAGAAGCTTCTAAGAACTTTCTCAATTCAAGCTATGCTCTGTTCAGAACTAATTACGACTACGAGGTGGCTGCACAAGCCATTTTAAAGCTGCCAATGAGCGATGGATTAAAAGAAGAATATAGCATTCTACTCTCCGATATTCGTTCATCTCAGTCTCAAAAAACGAGTGATTACATTGACCAACAAGAGAGAAAAATTCAAAACTTCCCAAAATTTGAGAGTACTATAAGGGAAGAAATTCAAGCTCTGAAAGAAGGACTTGAGATCAATAAAGAGTTACAGCAGAACATTTTACATTCAAAAAATGGCTTATTTGGAGTAGAGGATTCTTTCCAAATGTTAATCCGGAATTCTGAATCCATTAAAGGGGAAAGTTCAGAGAATATTTCTGATATGTTTAACCATTTCACAGATCAAATTAATGAATTTAACCGGATATTTATTGAGAAAGACAGAGGGGCGAGCCTTCAGTCAAAACCTCAACAAAACCACCCCGCCTTGGACTTGGCTTTCAATGAGACGCAAGAGTTGACCAATCAATATATATCGGCAATAAAGACTCACATGGCAGACAACGGGACTCCCTGATACGGTAGATTCTACTCGTAAGTGCGCCTCCCGCGCGGCGGGCAAAAAAGCAGGACATGATGGAGTTACTGGTCGTGTTGGAAGTGCGAGCAACCAATACTTCAGAAAGGAATCCACCATGTCCCAGACGCATCTTACACCCCAGGCAGTTTTTGATGAGGCCCGAAGTGGTGCACTTGTAAATTGAATTCACCTGCCACCGTACTTTTTTGGAAAAATTGCATCAAAGTCCTGCCGACTTTTGCCGGGTCCGTTTTAGTTCAGCGCGACGTTGGTGCATACACCTCCATTTCTTTCATCCCGATCCAGGCCGTTTGTGCGTTGCTCCCAGTATAGCGCAAATAGCGAGCCGAAAACGGCACTGAGAAAAGCAGGTCGGGACTGGTCAAGGTCAGCCAAAGTCCGCTTTGCTGGTGTTGCAATGTCCAATCCGTTCTATTGAGGGAGGATTCGAGGGTCATCTCTTCGGTCTGCAGAACCCCCAGGACAACCTCACCGATGCTGTATTCCGCCCCCAGATCAACAACAAACTGACAGACATTGTTTACGCCCTGATAGCTGTACCACCAGGTATTGACATCGCCATCAGTCACATTTTCAGGAAGTCCCTGCTGGATATTGGTCAGGGCGCTGACCGACTTATGCAAGGCCAGGTTTGCGGACTGAAGCGGCGCTGCTTCTTTATAAATCAATTTGTCGAAACCCGATTCTACAGCAGCTCCTCCGGCGTAATCTTCGTAATAAAAGGGAAATTCGGTTGCTGATGGCCCGGAGACATCATAGAACCATATACGGACACGGACTGATCCACCGCTCGACAGGGTCAATTCGCCAGTTGCGCTGTCATAGCCCCAGGTTCCATTCTCTTCTTCGGAACCATCACTCCAAAGGTATTGATTATTGGCGTACAGGGTCAGTTCTTCGCCAACAGTTGATGATACGGAGAAGACCCCGCTGCCGATCGTATCAGGCCTGTCTGGCGGAAATATTCTTTCGGCCGCAACGTCATTGGCGGTATCGCCCTGGGAAGTTACCACCACAACATTGCCGTCATCCCCGTAAAAATACAGTTCACTGGTTTCATCCGCCGTCTCGATAACAACGGCATCATCATCGGCAAAGCGCCAGTCGGCCGCAACCGGAGCGGTGTTTTCAGCGTCAAAGATATACAGGGTCGCAGTTCCAGAGCCTGTGTTGGCATCGTAAGCACCAAAGACGACCCGCCCGCCGCAAAAAGAGTCCAACCACGAACAATCATCGTCATCAATCAAAAGAGTCTGCCCCGCTAGATCGGTACTCTCAAACTGACGGATTTTTGCCAGCGGAACATTAACAACCGCGGCTCGCTCATCCCCAAAAACCGGATCAGTCGTTATGAATCGCAGATACTCGGGCCACTCGCCGACCAGGGTCAGAGTATAGGCAGAACTGTCGGTATTATCGACCAGCTGAACGTCATTGCCTGTCCGGGACCAGGTTCCCTGCTGCAGATCGGAGATACCATTTTCAGCGGATATGGCCGCCCAGTCACCCGCTGCGGAGAAGTGCAGCACGGCGTCACCGAAAACATAAGAGCGATCCTGGAAGGTTTCTTCCGACAGGGAAATTTCATTGCTGACCAGGCGAACGCCCTGACTGCCGTCATTGGCCAGCATCACGTAGGAATCGACGGACAGGGGAAGCAGATCGGCTGCCAGAAAATCGGCAGGAGTCACGGCCGGATTGTCCAACCGGTGCAAGGCATAATTATAAGGGGCCAAGTCCAGAACAAAACCGCGTAGTTGCTCGGAAACGTCGTCGATAACCGGAAAATCATAGCGATTATTGATCAGATCCTCATAGAATTGCCCGGTCCACCAATAGAGAATAGCGGGAATGGTTGCCGCCAGATCATCCATGGTCATTGCCGGCATTCCGGCGGCATGCCCGGCCAGGTCCAGGTCCGCGTCCTCGAGCATGCTTCGGCTGCAGAGCAGTTCGACGGTTTCAAAAAGTAATTGGGAAAAAGCTTCGGAGCCCAGAGTGTCGGCAACCCGTTCCGCGGTTAGTTCCCGGTGGGGAAAACGATGAATGAATTCCATGACGGAATAAGCGACGAAAGTGGTGCGGAGCAGAGCCAGGTCGTCATCGGTCAGCTGGTCGGCGGAAAGGCCGGTTATGGCCGCCAACGGATTGCTGGACAGATCAGCCTGCTGCAATTGGGCGACCCAGGGCAACCCGGCATCACTCAGCAAAGTCAACAGTTCAGCCGAACTCAGTCCAGAGGCCAATAAAGTCGTCAGCGGTGAAACAACCACCTGGCCAGCATCCTCGGCGTTGATCTGGCGTTTCAGGATCAGGGTGAAGGGCAGCCCCTGATGGGTACCGGTATCTTTCATCACCAGCGTACTGCCAATAGTGATCGGCTCGGCAAAACTGAAAGACCCGTTTTCATCAGTGACCGTGGAGAGTTGCTCCCCCTCATCCTGAATACCGTTATTGTTTTTGTCCTCAAAAAAGAGGGCGCCGATGATGTAAGGGTCGACCGCCACTCCCCCTGTGACAGTGGACAGGTTAGAATCGCCTCCGCTGTCCCTGGTGTGGTTGTCTCCACCGTCACACCCCAACAGTCCGGCCAAAAACAACACCAGACCTAAGGTAAACAATTTGTAACCCATCTTCAGCATGTTCAGATCTCCTTTCACCTGTCGGTTTTGTATTGAGACCTAAACAAACATTAATATGGGGGAAAATAAAGTCGACTTTTTGTCAACTTTCCACTAAAAAAGACAGAAAAATACTGAACATACATCAACCACGATTCCAATTATGACCGCCAGACACTGCTCTCCAGTTTTTTCTTTTGCCGCCTTTGTTACCTGGCTGCTGGCCGTTCCCATGGATGGCCCACTGCTTTCTGCAAACGGGCTGCCGGCGCTGTCATTCTATTTTCTGCTGCCTCATGTGCTGGGCCTGTTTCTGCTCGGTTATCGCTGTTCAAAGGAACAACTGGAGCGGTTACTCCCCTACGGTGCTGTTCTTACAGTACTTTTAACCAGTCTACTGCCGTTTTTCGGCACCGCGCTCCCTTGGATCGGAATGCCCTTGGGATTCAGCGGAGCTTTGGTGGCGGTTGCGGCCTGCGCTCGCCTGCGGCAGTCGGCAACCCCTGTCTGTCATGCAGCTATCGGCCTGGTCGGGGCCAATCTGGTGCTGTTTGCCCTGCTGGCTCAACCACAGAACTCACCTTGGTTCTTCACGCTGCTCAGCCTGCCCCTGCTCAGTCTGCTACTGAAACCCAAAGCACGGTCTTCCCAGGCGCTGCAAAGAGGAAAATCCGCCTTGGGAGAACTTTGGCTGATTCTACCCTTTATCCTGCTCTTTCATCTGGTCGGCGGTTTGATGTACAGCTTTATGTACCCGGCTTATCTTGACCAGGCCATAGCCCCGGGTCTGGAACTGTTTTTCTACATCGGCACGGTCAGCGCCAGTGCAAGACTGGTCAAGAGCAACCGCGAACTCTCCCTGATGGGGGGAATCCTGCTGGCCATGCTGGCCTTTATCCTGCTGCAGACCCGCCAACCGCTGGCGGTAAACTGGGCAATGTTCAGTATGCAGGCAGGTCAGGGGATCATCGACCTGTTTCTTATTGTCTATCTACTCTCCTTTAACGACCCGATTCGCGCTTTCGGTTTCGGCCTGGCAACCCTCTGCCTCGGGGTCAGCGGTGGTCAGATGCTCGGCGCCAGTCTGCAGCAATACGCCGGCAGTATCGCCCTGACCGGGCTGATCTGCCTGAACCTGGCCGCACTGAGCCTTTACTATTACCGCTGGCGCATTCAACAATGGTTTGCCGAGCAGAGTCCGTCCCAGCCGGTTGCCCAGCCTGAACCTGTGCAGATTACTCTTCCCGACAGCATCCGGCTGCAACTGTCCGACCGGGAATTTCTGGTTCTCCAGCACAGTTTGAACGGCATGACCTACCGGGATATCGCCAGTCAGCTGGATATTTCGGAATCATCCGTCAAAACCTACATGAAGCGGGTTTATGATAAGCTGGGGATGCGCAGTCGGAAAGATTTGGCCAGTTTGGTGAACAGCCGGGGTTGAGCGGGTTCCAAACAGTCAGGAAATGTTATGATAGGCAATATTTTTGACAAGTTACCGGTTGAGCTGGCGGAAGAAGAGTTCCTGGAGCTGGTTCACTCAAAAATGGTGCGCATTGAAAGGATTGTCTCCAGGGGGCAAAGTTCGCCGGCATCCGGCTGGTACGACCAGGAAGAACACGAATGGGTCATGGTGCTGGAGGGCTCGGCAACGATTCAGTTTGCAGATGGTCGTGAGCAGGAGCTGAAACGAGGTGATTATCTGCTGCTGCCGGCTCATGTCAAGCATCGGGTCAGCCGCACTGATCCGGATCAGTTGACCCTATGGTTGGCCGTTTTTTATCCGGCACTCTGAAACAGCGCCCTGCCCCCAAGCGACGGTTGCCAAATCTCCTGTTCTTGATATTTATCCGATTTTGCGGTAGTTTTTGAGGGTAGGAGATGCCATGAAGAGACCAGCTTTGAGAAACATTTGCCAAACCGCAGCCTGCTGAACAAAGCAGGGGCGGTTTTTTGTTTTTTTGACTGGTCAGAAGACCGCCTCCTCACCCACTCCCATGCCCAACCCGGCCGACGCGCTCCTGACGCTTAAACACCAGGGGTGCTGGCAGGACCATGCTTCTCGACAACTCTGTCCGGGCAAATCCTTTTACCGAGGAAGAATGCTATGAAAAGTTTTTTCGCTCCCCCCGCAAAAGCGGGCTCAAAAAAACTGGCGGCGCAAATTGAAATTCTCAGCGCACACCCGGTGGTCAGTGGCCTGCTCTATTCCATCAACGGTCTGCTCGCAGTTCTGAACGAACAGCGGCAGATTGTGGCGGTCAACGACTCTTTGTTACAAATGCTCAACCTTGAGTCCGCTGACGAAGCCCTGGGCCTAAAACCGGGCGAAGCTTTGCAATGTACTTATGTCCAGGAGGAATCCGCCTGCTGCGGAACCACCAAGATGTGCTCGAGTTGCGGGGCGACCATCGCCATCGTTTCCAGCCTGGAGCAGAATAAGCCGGTAGAAAGAATCTGTGCTCTGACAACCCGAAAAGGCGATGAGGAGATCGATCTTGCGCTGCAGGTCCGCTCCCAACCGATCCTGATCGACGGGGAAAGATTCCTCCTATTGTTTCTCCAGGATGTCACCCTGCAACAACAGCGGGCCGCCCTGGAACGGACCTTTTTTCACGATATCAACAATATGCTGGCCGCCCTGGAAGGGGCCAGCGAGCTTCTGGTCAGGCAAACGCCGATTCCCCTGGCCAAAAATCTGCACCAGGCAGCCGTTCGCCTGCATAAAGAAATCGCCATTCAGCGTTGCCTGACCCAAACCGAATCCTGCAGCTACCAACCCCTGCACCACAGAATATCCGCAGCAGAAGTGTTGAAGGAATTAAAAAACTTTTTCTCCACCCACCCGGCGGCCCAGGGCAAGTCTCTTCAGTTTACTGAAGCCGCTACGGACGCCGTTGTGATCACGGATAGTTCCTTATTATTGCGGGTCCTGTGCAACATGGTCATCAATGCCCTGGAAGCCGCGGAGTCGGCGGGATCGGTCCGCGTCTGGTCAGAGGCAGACCCCAAACACCTGACCTTTCATGTCTGGAATAATCAAACAATCCCTCCAGAGGTTGCCCGGCGTATTTTCCAGCGAAATTTCTCCACCAAAGAACAGGTCGGGCGGGGAATTGGCACCTTTTCAATGAAGTTTTTCGGTGAGAAAATCCTCGGTGGAAAAGTCAATTTTCATTCTTCGCAGAAGCAGGGGACAACCTTCAGCTTTTCATTGCCGCGATAAAACTGGGAGGAGCAGGCAACACCCAGAAACGGTTTGCAGTGACAAGCGCAAAAACGACCATGCATTCTTCAGACAATGGCACTGACCGATCGCCTGGAGAAAGAAAGAGACTCATCAGTTCCTGTGGACCAAAAAAATTTAATCCACAGGATTTTGAAATCATGCAGGAAATAGCCGCGGCGCTGAGACAGCCGGGGGAAAACTGAAAGCGGCGATGCGGCCACCCGGCGCTGGGTGCTGGCTGTCCAGCGGGAATCGCTCGGCTTCGTTCAGGATAATAAAAAATGGCTCAAGGAATGCGAGCAGATCCCGGCAGACATCCGGCGGCAGTTTCGCCACCTGTCATCTACCCGGACCGCTTATAAATGCCTAACATGACCAGGATATAAAGATGCTCCGATGACTGCTATCATCCGATCTACTTTTATGATATGTATGACGAATATTAACCCCGTGGCGGTATCCAACCGGCCATGTTCAAGGAGAATTCCATGAATATTTTCTTTTGCGGTCCGGCTGTCATGTCCCCTGACGGCGGTGTTTCCTACCGGGCGAAAGTTGATGACGAAAGCATTTTCTGTCGTATGTCACTGGAAGCATTGCGCACCATCGATCCGGACAATGGCGAAACCGATCCGATGTCACAGTTTCAGGCCAGCAAATCAAGCCTACTGGCCATTGCGGAGCAAAAAATCCGCACCGGCGAGATCGAAGAAAATCTAGTCTGGGTCACTGCTGAAGATGTCAAAAAGGACGATATCTGACGACTCCACTCACGTCCTGAAGGAGCCCCACCACATACGACCTGCTCCTTCAGCGCAGCCTGCTGCCACCGTTTACCGGCCCGCTCCAGTTCCGGAATCGCAGACCCTTCACTTTCACCTGTGCTCCCTGTCACCAGCTATTGCAGACCATACGTCGTCTTTCGACAATGCAGATAAATTTTATTAAAAACCCCTCCCCAAAGACTCTTTAGCTCGACAAAAGCAGTAAGATCAAGGCCTGTTATTGCTGATGGTTGATCGATCATGAGCTATCTAGGCTGTTTTTCACCGGCCTGCCTGTTATACTTGCTTGCGAATTAATTTCCATCTGAAAACTTAATGATTGTCATCCAGTGTTTCCGGATGACAACGAATGAAGAAATAAGAACAGGTTATTTCTGCACCTGAGCTAAAAAGGTTTTCTCCATGCCACAACAGGAACTTGCCCAAAGCATCTACGAAAAGCTGGTTGGTGAAGAAGACGCCAGAGCTTGCAAAGCGATCAGTGATGAAGCCTGTCAGGTTGTGCCAGGTAATTTTCTGCTGATGGTTTTCAGCCATTTTTTCAGTCAGCTCGGCGATGCGGTCGCCAATCCTAAAGTTGTCCTCCCCTGGGTTATGGAAACGATTCATGCCCCTTTATACTTGATCGGCTTCCTGGTGCCGATTCGTGAATCGGGCGCGCTGCTTCCCCAGTTGGTCATCGCCGGCTTTATCCGCAAACAGGAGATCCGCAAAGGGGTCTGGATACTCGGCAGTATCCTTCAGGCAGCAGCCATGGTCAGTATCGGGATTGTGGCCTGGACCCTGCGGGGCGCGCTGGCGGGATGGTGCATCATCGCCCTGCTCACCCTGTTCAGTCTGGCCCGCGGGCTCAGCTCGGTCGCGTCCAAGGATGTCATCGGGAAAACCATCCCAAAAACCCGCCGCGGACAGGTTACCGGCTGGTCCGCCAGCAGTTCCGGCCTGGTGACAGTCGGCCTCGGGCTACTGTTTCTGTTCAGCGCCAACCAGACGCTGACCCCGCTCAACTACGCGGTCATGTTGATCGCTGCCGGGGCCTTGTGGCTGCTCGCTGCGCTGGTTTATGCCCGCATCAAAGAATTCCCCGGTGCCACCGAGGGCGGCAGGAATGCCCTGGTCGAGGCCATCAAACGCATTGACATTCTCCGCCGCGACAAACCGTTCCGGCGCTTTGTCATCACCCGTGCGCTACTCCTTTGTTCCGCACTGACCGCTCCTTATTACGTGGTCTTGGCCCAAAAAAACCTGGGCTCTCCGGTCTCCCTGCTCGGCCTGTTCATTCTGGCCAGCGGTGCGGCCAGCCTGCTGTCCGCACCATTCTGGGGACGGTTCGCCGATCGCTCCAGTCGCAAGGTGATGATTGCCGCGGCGATTATGACAGCGATTCTGGGGATCATCGTCTACCTGATCGACAGCGTCCAACCCGGCTGGCTGGCCCTGCCCTGGCTGCTGCCTGCCGTCTATTTCATTCTGAGCATCGCCCACCAGGGGGTCCGAGTCGGTCGCAAAACCTACGTGGTCGACCTGGCCGAAGGGAACAAACGGACCGATTATGTCTCGGTCAGTAATAGCATGATCGGCATCATCCTGCTGATCATGGGGTTCAGCGGTGCGCTCAGTACCGTTTTATCCATCAGCACCATTATTCTGCTGCTGTCGCTGCTGGGAGTCGCCGGAGCAGTCCTGGCCATTTCTCTTCCCGAAGTCGAATAATTCAGGGGCACTCCTGCTGTTCTGCGACAAAGCCTGGCCCCTTTGCCGCCAACCGGCAGCAGAGTTCTTTGAAAATACCCGACATAAATGATAAACTTTCGCCAGATTATTTCCCCATGTCCCGTCAGGAGACCGCTGGATCACGCTTTCCGGACTTTTGACGGCAGGCTCGGTGGGCAAGCGGCCGAGAAAATCAGCCAGCCTTAGGACCAATGAGGATCGGCATGCCTCGAATGAGTTCAAAAAACCTGCAGGGACTTATTTATCGAAGTGCGCTGACCAGCTCCCTGGTTCCCATCCTGATTATCGAGCTGGCGCTGGTGCTGCTTTACTTCGGCATCAATGCCTATATCTCAGAACACAACAAGCAAACTCTGTTCACTGAAGTCAGCCACCATCTCCGCGACGTGACCCGCCGGGAAGTCAACAATATCAACACCCAACTGCAGGAGGTCTCCCGCTATGCCGCTATCCTGCAGCGGGATCATGAAAAGTTTTTTGCTAACTCGGACAGCTGCTTTCTTCCCAACGACACCCCGAGGTTTGCCGTTCACCGCAACGGGGCCTATTACAAAACCAACAACAACGGCGGCGCCAGCCTGTATTATTCGGCCTCAACCTCCATTGGGACCGTTGAGAAAAAAAAGGCGCTGTGCAGTGAAATGCTGGATGACATCCTGATCTCCGTGGTACAGACCAGCCCGATCATTACCCAAGCGTATATTAATACCTGGGACAATATGGTCCGCATCTATCCGTTTCTGGACAATGCGCCCGAGCAGTTCGGGCCAGCCCTCGACCTGACCGCCTTCAACTTTTATTATCTGGCCGATGCCCGCCACAACCCGCAACGGCTGCCGGTCTGGACCGGAGTCTATCTGGACCCGGCCGGCCAGGGCTGGATGATCTCCAATGTCGTCCCCATCTACCGGGGCGATTTCCTCGAAGGGGTCAGCGGTGTCGACGTCACCCTCGATGTCTTTGTCAAGCAGATCCTCGATCTCCAACTGCCGTGGAACGCGCAGGCATTTATGGTTGAGGAGAATGGCTCGATCCTGGCGATCCCGGCCGAGCTGGCAGAACTGCTCGGGTTACCGCCGCTGAAAACCCAGGGGACATCCCTGGCGGATACGGCGGTTCTGGCTCAGAGCGGCGAATACAACCTGTTGAGCAACAAAGAGTTGCCCATTGACGCAGCCCTCAAGGAGTTGTTTCTGAACCGGGACGAACTGGCAGAACTGACGATTGCCGGGACGCCGTACCTGGTCAGCCAGGAGATCGTCCCGGCGACCGGCTGGCGACTGCTCACCCTGGTTGACAAGTCAGCCATCTTTACCCCGATCTATGCCCTTGATGCGCTGAGTAAACGGATCGGGATCGGTGCCATAGTTGCGATGCTGTTCTTTTACGCGGCCTTCTTCCTTTACCTGCAGCATAAATCGAGCAGGCTGGCGGCCCGGATTGCGGAACCGATCGAAAACCTGTCCAAGCTGACCGGTGGCCTCGGCGCCGCTTTTGAAAGTGCCCCGCCGGGTACGGTCGGAATCAGGGAGATTGATCGGTTAAGCAATAATTTCAGCAATATGACCCAGGAACTCGGAAAACGGACCAAAGATCTCATTGCCCTGGAGTTACGCGAAAAAATCAAGGAGAAAGAAGCGGAAATTCTTGAAACCCTGGCCTTGACCGACCGCCTGACCGGGCTGGCCAATCGCCATAAGCTCGACGAAGTCCTGGAGGATGAGCTGGCCCGCTCCCGACGCTTCGGAATGCCTTTCGGCGTGATCCTGTTGGACCTGGATCATTTCAAGAAAGTCAACGACACCCATGGCCATCAGGTCGGCGATCAATTCCTGAAAGAAACGGCTGAACTGCTGGCGAATAAGACTCGCCAGACAGATACCGCCGGGCGCTGGGGCGGCGAGGAATTTTTGATTGTCTGCCCCAAAACCGACCGCAAAGGTCTGCTCGAAATGGCCGAAAATCTGCGCCAAGCACTCCAGGCCCATCACAGTTCCCCGGTCGGCCACAAAACCGCCAGCTTCGGCCTGGCCCTGAGTCAGCCCGACGACAAGGTGCGGGATATTATCAGCAGGGCTGACAAGGCACTCTATCTAGCCAAAAGCCGCGGCCGCAATCGGGTCGAATTCGGCCAACCATTGCCACCGGCTCCCAATCCACAACCCCCGACTCAACCATGAGGTCAATTCACCTGGGTTGTTTGCTGACCCACCTCAACAGACTGTTTTCAACGGCCTTGCTAAAACTGCTGCCACCTCTGGTCTCGATCGCCAACTCACCACCGGCTAAACAAAATTGACCGATCCTGCTGAAGCAGAATCGTTTTCAAATGCACAAAAAGTGCTAAACTGATACATTCGTTCCGCCTGTTGTACAAATTCCCCCCCCCCCACCACTGGAGGCCGCTGTGAAACTGGTTATCGGCAACAAGAACTACTCTTCATGGTCGTTACGGGCCTGGTTTATGCTCGCAGGGTTTGACCTTCCGTTTGAAGAAATCCGCATTCCCCTGTCAACCCCGGACACCGCCGCAGCGATCAGCCAGTATTCCGCGGCTGGGCGGGTTCCCATATTGCTGGACGGGGAAATAACGGTCTGGGATTCACTGGCCATCTGCGAATATATTTCCGAAACCTTTCTCTCCGGCCAGGGCTGGCCCAACGACCGCATCGCCAGGGCAAAAGCCCGCTCCTACTGTGCTGAGATGCACTCCGGTTTTTTCGCTCTGCGGAGGCAACTGCCCATGAACTGCAGAGCCCACCAGCGGCAGGTCGCCATGACCGAGGAATTGCAACGGGATATTGACCGGGTCGACGCAATCTGGTCCGAATGCATTCACGAACACAGTTCCCAAGGGCCCTGGCTGTTCGGCTCTTTTTCCATTGCCGACTGCATGTTCGCACCTGTAGCCATGCGCTTTGCCAGCTACAATCCACCTTTGTCCACCCTGGCCCGGCAGTATGTCCAGACCGTGCTGGATCATCCCCGGATCAAGCTGTGGCAGGAACAGGCAAAGGCGGAAACTGAAATCATCTCGGCCGAAGAGATCGGTCTCAACGACGAATAAACCCCAGAAAAAGCCGTTCGAGAGCTGATAGCGACCGCATTACCCGGCTCGTCAACCATTAGCAATCTTTGGGTTGACTAAACGGGGCGCTCCGGGCATGATCAGCAGCAGAGCCCGCCAGCAATTCACCCATCCAACATCTTTCGGGCTCTGTGTTTTTGAGCCTGCAGCAGACGTATCAAAGGATGAATGGATTATGGGTTATCTTTGCGCTATCACGATTCTTTGGGCATTTTCTTTCAGCCTGATCGGCGTTTACCTGGCCGGCCAGGTTGATGCATATTTTTCCGTGCTCACCCGGGTTGCTCTGGCGACGCTGATTTTTCTGCCGTTTCTGCGTCCTGCTCCGGTTAAACTGGCCGCCAAAATGATGGCCCTGGGCGCCATTCAGCTCGGCTGCATGTACGTGTTCTACTACCAGTCGTTCCTGCTCCTGACCGTCCCCGAAGTTCTCATTTTCACCATTCTGACCCCGGTCTATGTCACCCTGATCTTTGATCTCATGCAGGGACGGTTCAGCGCACGCTACCTGGTCACAGCCCTGCTCGCAGTGCTGGGGGCGGGAATCATCCGTTACAACGGCATCGGTGATCAGATTTTTGTCGGTTTCCTGGTGGTCCAGGGCGCCAACATCTGCTTTGCCCTGGGCCAGGTCGGCTACAAGGTGCTGCTGGAAAAAGAAAAAAATATCCTTTCACAACGGGCAATCTTCGGTTATTTCTATCTGGGAGCGCTGGTCGTCACCGTCATCACCTGGTTGCTGTTCGGTAATCCGGCCAAGCTGCCGACCACCTCGCTGCAATGGGAAATCCTCATCTACCTGGGCGTGATCGCCTCGGGACTGGGTTATTTCTTCTGGAACAAAGGGGCCACCAAGGTCGATGCCGGAACCTTGGCGATCATGAACAATGCCCTAATTCCCGCCGGGCTCGTGGTCAACCTGCTGATCTGGAACCGCGACGCCGACCTGCTCCGACTCAGCATCGGTGGCGCAGTGCTGCTGTTCTCGCTGATTCTGCACGAACGCTGGGGCAAGCAGCCGCAAAACCGGCCGGAATTCAACTGACAATCGGTTCCCCGGCCAGCGGCAGGGCGACCTGGACAGGCGGAAGCACCTCCGGCACTGACATTATCCTCCAACCCGCTTGAGACTTATTGGACCATGCCTGCAGATTCAAACCTGACCACCTACCTCAAACTGCTACTCATGGCCATATTCTGGGGGGGAACATTTATTGCCGGGCGCCTGCTAGGCAGCTATGCCACCCCCTTTTCTTCGGCCTTTATCCGTTTCAGTATCGCTTCCGTCGCCCTGGTGTTGATTTGTCTGCGAACCTCCGGCGGACTGCCCCGAATCCGTAAAAATCAGTGGTTCCCGCTCCTGCTGCTCGGTCTGAGCGGAATTTTCTCCTACAATGCTTTTTTCTTTAAAGGGCTGGAGTTGATTGAAGCGAGTCGGGCGGCGGTGATCATTGCCAACAACCCGATCATCATTGCCCTGTTCGCCGCGCTACTGCTGGGCGAGAAGCTGACCCTGCCGAAGCTTGCGGGAATCCTGCTCTCGATTTTCGGAGCGCTGGTGGTCATTACCCACGGCCACCCGCAGCAGATCATTGCGCAAGGAATCGGCAAAGGAGAGCTGTATATCTTCGGCTGCGTGGTCAGCTGGGTGGTTTACTCGCTGGTCGGACGGATTGCCATGCGCGGTTTTTCCCCGCTGGAAGCCGTGACCTATTCGTCCCTGGTCGGCACAGTGCTGTTATGCCCGGTCGCTCTGCACGAAGGGCTGCTCTCGCAATTACCCAAATATTCCCTGTCCGCCTGGATCTGTCTGTTTTACCTGGGCCTGTGCGGAACGGTGCTGGCGTTTATCTGGTATTACCAGGGGATCCAAAAAATCGGTTCGACCCGAGCCGGGCAGTTCATCAATTTTGTCCCGGTCAGCGGGGTCATGCTCTCGGTCTGGCTGCTTGGGGAGCCCCTGACCCTGTCCTTGCTGACCGGTCTGATTCTGGTGAGTTGCGGAGTCTACCTGACCAACCGCAAACCGGCATAAGCCCAACCGTCTGTTCTCGGGCCAAGGACGCGTCTCTGTCGTTCAACTGACGACCTCAACCAATGAGAAAAATCCCGGAACAGAGGTTGCCGGAACACATAAATGCGACTAATCTTTAATATAAAGATATAGCAGGTTGTTAAAAACAGCCTGTTGAGCCCATGGACGAGCGATCAAAATCAATGACATCTTGTAAGTCATTGATTTTGTAAGGTGGAGAAAATCGCACTTTTCTCCACCGGGCTTGAAAAAGGCCAGAGATGGACTTTTTCAACAACCTGATAAAGATTGATTCCAGCTGACTGCAGTCCTGTTTCTATCACCCGGCAAGGAGAGAACATGCCCAACAAATCCGACCGTCACATTGTCTACCGCTATGTTGATCACCTGGTCAAAGATACTTTTGCCCTTGTTCTGGCCGGGGGAAGGGGCTCAAGACTTTATGAACTGACCAACTGGCGCGCCAAGCCGGCGGTCTATATCGGCGGAAAATACCGGATCATTGACTTTCCCCTGTCCAATTGTATCAATTCGGGGATTCGCCGGATTGGTGTACTGACCCAATACAAGTCCCACTCCCTGATCCGCCACCTGGTCCGGGGCTGGAGCCATTTCAAAAAGGAATTGGGGGAGTTTGTCGAAGTCCTGCCGGCATCCCAGCGCTTTTCCGATGAATGGTATCAGGGAACCGCGGATGCGGTTTACCAGAACCTGGATATCATTCGCGCCGAACGCCCCAAGTACGTTCTGGTTCTTTCCGGCGACCATGTCTATACCATGGATTATCGTTCCATGCTGTTGGCACACGTGGAATCGGCCGCCGATATGACGGTCTCCTGCCTGGAAGTCCCCGTGGAAGAGGCGGCCGGCGCATTCGGAGTGATGGAGATCGATGAGGATCTACGGATTATCGGCTTTCAGGAAAAACCGGCCCACCCTGCGGAAATCCCCGGCAAGCCCGGCATGGCCCTGGCTTCTATGGGAAACTATATTTTCAATACCGATTTCCTGTTCGACAATCTGCGCCGGGACGGCAAAAACCCGGAATCCGATCATGATTTCGGCAAGAACATCATCCCCTCCATCATCAAGGACCATGCCGTCTACGCCTATCCTTTCCGCGATCAGGAAACCGGCGAACGCGCCTACTGGCGCGACGTCGGAACCCTCGATGCTTTCTGGGAAGCCAACATGGAGTTGATCTCCCCGGCCCCCGAATTGAACCTCTACAACCCCAATTGGCCGATCTGGACCTATCAGATGCACCTGCCATCGGCCAAGTTCGTTTTCAACGATGATGATCGTCGCGGCATGGCCGTCGATTCGACCGTTGCCGGCGGCTGTATCATTTCCGGCTCCAGGCTCAATAAATCCCTGCTCTTTTCCAATGTCCGGGTGCACTCTTTCTCGACCGTTGACGAAGCGGTCATCCTGCCGGAGGTGATCATCCATCGAGACTGCAAAATCAAACGGGCCATCCTTGATCGCGGCTGTGAAATCCCCGAAGGAATGGTCATCGGCTATGACCCGGAAGAGGATCGGAAAAACGGTTTCAGGATCACGGAAAAAGGGATTGTGCTGGTCACCCGCGGAATGCTCGGTCAGCCGGAAGGGTACGCCTAACGCGCCTGTACTCAGGACCGAAGATCGACCGGCTCCTGCTCCTCGTTCAAGACCAGCAGGTAGCCGTCGGGATCGTGCAACCACAGTTCGCGGCGCTGATGTTCCCGATCGTCCAGTTCATAGAGGATTGGCCAGTGCCGCGTCTGCAGCCTGTGCAAAAGGGCGCTCAGATCCGGACAGCTGAATTCCAGTTGCAGGCCAACCCCCAGGGTATCGCGACTAAGATTCTGCAACAGGGCCGGATGCTGGGCTTCCAAGACCGCCAGGGGCTGTAAAACAAGGCGGGTTGCGCCGCATCTGACCAGCAGGAACGCTGGTTGGCTGTGGTGCGACGGCTGACTGTCGACGGCCAGCTCGAGGATTTCGCTGTAAAATATTTGGCTCTGCTGCAAATCGGTCACGCCCAGAGTGAGATTTAACTGCATTTATGTCATCCCCGCGATTGGCAAATTGATTTTATTTCCCGGCTTGTGCTTTAATGCCTCAGGTTATGACAGAGCGAAATCAGAGTCGAGCTTTTCTCGGCCTCGGCGGTAATATCGATCACCCCCTGACCCATTTTCGACGAGCCCGGCAACAGCTGGCGGCACACCCACAGGTCCAGCTTAAAGCCAGTTCCCCACTGTATTCTACGCCACCCGTCGGTGGTCCCCAGGGACAACCCGATTTCATGAATGCCGTCCTCGAAATCAATACGGAATTAGCGGCCGTTGAACTGCTCCTGTTCTGCCAGCAGCTGGAGCATGAGTCCGGCCGGGTCAGAACCGTTCACTGGGGGCCTCGCCCCCTGGACATTGATCTGTTATTTGTCGACAACCAGATTCTGGACAGCAACCAGTTGACGTTGCCGCACCCCCGCCTGGCAGAGCGGCATTTTGTGCTGCGCCCGCTTTGCGATCTGGCCCCCCAGCTGCAGCATCCGCAGTTACAATGTTCAATGCTGGAGTTGCTTGACAAGTTGCCCCCGGAACAGGGGATTCATTGTTTACACAAAGCATGGTAACTTTATGATCAAACTTCTACTACTGGCCCTGCTCGGATTCGTCGTCTACTCTTTTTTTTCCGGGCTGCTGCTGCGTTCCGGCAAATCCAGGCGACCGCCCAGTCGTACCAACCAGGGAGAAACCATGGTTGAAGATCCGCAGTGCGGAACCTATCTGCCGCAAAGCGATGCCATCAAGGCCCACTTTCACGGCCGGGAATATTACTTCTGCTCTAAAGAATGCTTGAAAAAGTTTAAACAAGCACAGGGCAATTAAATCTTTTACAGGGAGCCATCCAGATGAAGTTTTTTATCGATACCGCTGAAATTGAGGAAATCCGCGCTGCTCACGACCTGGGTCTGGTTGACGGAGTCACCACCAACCCCAGCCTGATCGCCAAAAGCGGCCGCGACTTCAAAGAGGTCCTCACCGAGATCACTGCCCTTGTCGATGGTCCCATTTCAGCCGAGGTCATTGCCCTGGATGCGCCGGGAATGCTCAGTGAAGGGCGTGAGCTGGCCAAAATCAACGACAACATCGTCATCAAAGTACCGATGACCACCGAGGGGCTTAAGGCTACCAAACAGTTCAGCAGCGAAGGGATCAACACCAACGTCACGCTGATTTTTTCGCCCCTGCAGGCCCTGCTCGCCGCCAAAGCCGGCGCAACCTACGTCTCCCCCTTTGTCGGCCGCCTCGACGATGTCGGCCAGGAAGGGTTGGAAGGGGTTGAACAGATCCGGACCATTTTCGACAATTACGGCTACTCGACCGAAATCATCGTCGCCTCGGTGCGCTCGCCCATGCATGTCCTGAATGCCGGGTTGATCGGTGCCGATATCTGTACCATTCCTTATGCAGTCATAACCCAGCTGGCAAAACATCCGTTGACCGATGTCGGCATTGCCAAGTTCCTGGCCGACTGGGAGAAAACCAAATAATCAGATCCCCATTCCCATGCAACAGTAAAAAACAAAGCCGGAGACCCGTTCTCCGGCTTTGTTTTTTTATACGTTATCAGTTATATTTTCCCTTGCAGCAAGATAAAACATTGATTTAATTTGTTCATTTCCTACCCCCTGACGGCTTGACATCAATGTGGCTCTCAGGTATACGCAGGGCAGTTCCTAATTAGTTGGCATCCGGAAACACTGGATGGCGACTAATTAAGTTTTCAGATTGGAAACGAGCGGTTTTCCGTTGTGGCAAGAAAATCAAAGGCTTGCGCGGAGGCGTGCACCGGTACGCCGCACAAGTAAGCCTGCAGGTTGACGCTGCTACAGCGGGAAAAAGCCGTTTCCGGATGAAAACTAATTGGCAGGTCTTTGATTCATCTTGTTTGCGGCATTCGGCAACGAACCCGTATCTTTTTTCTAACCATGTGAGGACGCAATGAACATTCACGAGTATCAGGCAAAGGCGATTCTACGCAATTTCGGTGTTCCTGTTCCGGAAGGGCACGTGGTCTACAACAGTAATTCTGCCCGCGATTGGGCACGCCGCCTTGGCGACGGCCCCTGGGCGGTCAAAGCCCAGATTCATGCGGGCGGCCGCGGCAAGGGCGGCGGCGTCAAAATTGCCAAAACTGCGGATGAAGTCAAACAATTCGCCCGCAGCATGTTCGGCATGACCCTGGTCACCCACCAGACCGGCCCGGAAGGCAAGGTTGTTAAAAGGGTGCTGGTCGAAAAGGGGAGCAACATTGCTGATGAATTCTATGTGTCTTTTCTGGTCGATCGAGCCACCTCCAAAGTAACTCTGATGGCCTCTGCCGAGGGCGGCATGGACATCGAAGAGGTTGCGGCGAAAACCCCGGAAAAAATCTTTTTCGAAGCCATCGATCCGGTCGTCGGCCTGACCGCCTTCCAGGCACGCAAGGTCGCGTTCAAGCTGGGTTTCGCCATCCCCCAGGTCAAGCAGGCGGTTCCTTTGCTGAGCAACCTTTACAAGGCCTTTATCGAAACGGACTGCTCACTGCTGGAAATCAATCCGCTGATCCAGACCGCCGAAGGCAACCTCATCTGCCTTGACGCCAAACTGAACCTGGAAGATAACGCCCTGTTCCGCCATATCCGCATCCGCGATCTGCGTGATTATGACGAAGAGGACCCCATGGAAATCGAGGCCTCCCAGTACGACCTGTCCTACATCGCTCTGGACGGCAACATCGGTTGCATGGTCAACGGCGCCGGTCTGGCCATGGCGACCATGGACATCATCAAACATACCGGCGGCGAGCCGGCCAACTTCCTCGATGTCGGTGGTGGCGCCACGATCGAAAGGGTCACGGAAGCTTTCAAAATCATTCTCTCCGACGAAAAAGTGGAAGGGATTCTGGTCAACATCTTCGGCGGTATCATGAAGTGTGATGTTATCGCCACCGGGATTATCGAGGCCGCCAAGCAGGTCGGCGTCAAGGTGCCGCTGGTGGTCCGCCTGGAAGGGACCAATGTCGAAATCGGCAAGAAGATGTTGGCTGAATCGGGACTGAATATCGTCAGTGCTGACGGCATGGCTGATGCCGCCCAGAAAATCGTCAAAGCCGTCAACGGTTAAGGAGAGCGAATCATGAGTATTCTCATCGATAAAAACACCAAGGTCATCACCCAGGGAATCACCGGCGCCACCGGACTCTTTCACGCCCAGGGAGCACGCGATTATGGCACCCAGATGGTCGGCGGAGTGACGCCGGGCAAAGGGCGGGCAGACCGTTGACGGTTTCCCCATATTCAATACCGTGGAAGATGCCGTCAAAGAGACCGGCGCCAACGCTTCCGTCATTTACGTCCCCCCTATTGGCAGCGCCGACGCAATCATGGAAGCGGTCGATGCCGGGATTGAACTGGTTATCTGCATCACCGAAGGGGTTCCAGTGCTGGACATGGTCAAAGTCAAGAAGTTCATGGAAGGCAAAAAGTCCCGTCTGGTCGGCCCCAACTGTCCGGGCGTGATCACCCCCGGCCAATGCAAGATCGGCATCATGCCCGGCTACATTCACAAGCCCGGCCCGGTCGGCGTGGTGTCCCGCTCCGGGACCCTGACCTACGAAGCGGTCTGGCAGCTGACCACCCGCGATATCGGCCAGACCACCTGCGTCGGTATCGGCGGCGACCCGGTTAACGGCACCAGCCACCTTGACGTGCTGAAGATGTTCGAAGCCGACCCGGCCACCGAAGCGGTCATCATGATCGGTGAAATCGGTGGCGACGCCGAAGAGCAGGCCGCGGCCTATGTGCGCGACCACATGACCAAACCGGTGGCCGCTTTTATCGCCGGCGCCACCGCCCCCAAAGGGAAACGCATGGGCCATGCCGGTGCGATCATCTCCGGCGGCAAGGGGGACGCGGCCAGCAAAAAAGCCTTTCTCAGCGAATGCGGCATCAGTGTCGCGGACTCCCCGGCCGAAATGGCCGAGGCTCTGCTCAAGGTCTGGAAACCATAGCAGGACAAGAATAGTTACAGCGCTGACCAAGTTGTTTGGTCAGCGCTGTTTGTTCTTAATATCATCTATAATTTTGAATGAATGGTCTGGCAGTTTCTTTGGGGAGAGGAACAAAAGACAAAACACCCATCCGATAAATCACAGCCATTTTTGACGGGACTGAAGGTCCCTAAAATAGCCCCCTTTTCCCTCGTAGGAAAGGGTTGGGGTGAATTCCACCCCCATCAAGGGGGAAGGACTCGATTCATAGAACCTGAAGGGCTTGGACGGAAAGACAGATGCGCGCACATTATTTACAGCATGTTCCTTTTGAAGGACTCGGCAGTATAGAGGCCTGGCTCAAAAATAAGGGCTATGAAATAACCAGCTCTCAGCTGTACGCTGGCAGCGACCTACCCGCTATCGAGAGCATTGACCTGCTCATTGTTATGGGCGGTCCCATGAGCGTAAATGATGAAGAAAACCACCCTTGGTTACGAGCAGAAAAAAAATTTATCCGCAGGGTACTTCAGGCGGGCAAACCTATTTTAGGCATCTGCTTAGGCGCACAGCTCATCGTCAATGCGATGGGAGCGGATGTTTTTCCTAATCCAACCAAAGAAATCGGCTGGTTCCCGGTACGAGCCATCAAAACGGATAACCTTGCCGTGTTTCCCTTTCCTGAAGAGCTGGAAGTCTTTCATTGGCATGGGGAAACTTTCGACTTACCAGCCAATGCATTCCCCATTGCAGAAAGCAAAGCTTGTAAAAACCAAGCCTATCAAATTGGTTCTCACGTCATCGGTCTTCAGTTTCATCTGGAAACAACTCCAGCGTCAGCTCAAGCCCTGGTTGAGCATTGCCGAGACGAGCTCGTTGACGGTCCCTACATTCAGACCGAAACAGAGATTCTGGCTGCCTCCCAAGAACGATACCAATCAATAAATGGCTTAATGAAAAAAATCCTGGCACTATCTGCATAAAAATCATCTCCATGCAGCGAAGCCAGGAAACAATCATTAAGATATTGAACTATTACCTGCCAAACGAAAGAATCGCTATGAAATTTGCCAAATATCACGGCCTCGGGAATGACCGGATAAATGAGCGGTTTAAAAGCCGGATCGTTTCCTCTGGCTTTTTTGTTTCTGATCGATTAGAAAACAGTCGCAGATAACCTCACCAACAGAAGACTCTGATATTTACGGTCACCTCAAAAATAAAGGAAGCTGCGATGTCACAATTTGACAATGTATCAGTCGTTCGGGAAGCCAATATCTACTTTGACGGACAAGTCACCAGCCGGGCGGTCATTTTTGCTGACGGCACGCGCAAGACATTGGGAATCATGCTTCCCGGTGAATATGAGTTCGGCACCGAAGACAAAGAGCTGATGGAAATTCTGGCCGGCAACCTGGAGATTCGGCTGCCTGGGTCCGACTGGCAAGCCATCAAAGCCGGCGATTCCTTTGAAGTACCGGCCAACGCCAAGTTTCAATTGAAGATCAAAACCGTCACCGACTATTGTTGCAGCTATATCAAAGAGTGATTGGCACTCCACCGCATTCATCAAGAGAGTACAGACATTGTTTAACTGGTTGACCGATCGACGGCGCAAAAAACTCACCGCAAGCCCTTTTCCTGAGCAGTGGGAATCCATTATCTGCCGCAATGTTGCCCATTATGGCCTGTTGGAGGACGACGAACGGTCCCATCTGCAGGCCTTGATTCAGGTGTTTATTGCGGAAAAACATTGGGAAGCGGTTGGCGGGCTGCAACTGACCGATGAGATTCGGGTGACAATCTCCGCGCAGGCCTGCCTGCTGTTGCTGGGCCTGCAACACAATTATTATCGGAATGTCGAGTCCATCGTCGTCTATCCAACAACCGTGGTGCCACCGCCCCGCCAGCAGGGCTTTTTTGAAACCACTACAGCTCCGGTGGGTCCGACACAGCCAATTCTCGGGCAGGCGTTCCTGCATGGCCCGGTGATCATCATCTGGGATGCTGCCCTCCGCGAAGGGCGGCACCCGGAACTGGGCCACAACGTTGTCTACCATGAGTTTGCCCATAAGCTGGACATGCTCGACGGCACTGTTGACGGGACCCCTCCGCTGCGCGACCGCGCCGAATACCGAGATTGGGTGGAAATCTGTTCGCGGGAATACCAGCGCCTGCAACAGGATACCCGACAGGGCAGAAAGTCATTCCTTGACGCCTATGGCAGCACCAATACCGCCGAATTTTTTGCCGTGGCGACAGAACAGTTCTTTGATCAGCCACGCTTGCTGATTGAACAGTCTCCTGAGCTCTATCGGGTGCTGAAAGAGTACTACAAACAGGACCCCGTGCTGCGCAGAGACGGAAAAAACTGAACCTGGCCCGCACGTGACTTTCCCGTTGACAACACCTTCCTGGCGCGCCAGAATACTTTCATGAACACAAACCCATCACATCTTTTCCAGCTGATTATTACCATCACTCCATAGGAGTGGTGGGTTTACTGACGTAAAGATCGTTTATCAACCCGCCCAAGAGGCGGGTTTTGTGTTTTTGCTTCTTGGGCGAACCACCAAGGAGGCAAGAACATGAACAAAGTCGCCATATTCGGTAATGCCGGCGGCGGAAAATCCCACCTGGCCGGGCAACTGGCAGAACTGACCGGGCTCCCGCTCCATTCCCTTGATCAAATTAAATACCGCCCCGGCGGCGGCGAGGTGCCACACCAGGAGTACCTGGCCATCCACGCCGAACTGTTGCAGCAACCTCGCTGGATCATTGATGGTTTTGGTTGCGTAAGCTCTGCCTGGCAGCGCTTTGCCGCCGCTGATACCTTGATCTATATCGATCTCCCCCTAGCCAGGCATTTCTGGTGGGTCACTAAGCGGCTCATCAAAGGAGTATTTGTCAATCCCGAGGGTTGGCCCAAAGATAGTCCGATTTGGCAAGGATCATTGAACAGCTACCGGGTTTTGTGGCTCTGCCACCGCAAGCTGACGCCAAAGTATCGGCAATTGATCACCGACGCAGCGCAGTCCAAACAGGTGCTGCATCTAACCTCGCCAAAAGCCATCAAGACATTCCTGCAACGGCTGCCAAACGAGTGGCAGGGGGATCAATCAGCCTGAACAATCAACCAGTCTGGCCGTCGTCAGCAGCAAGATTGATCCGCAGACAATTGCGGCCGGAGTCTTTTGCCTGGTAAAGGCAGGCATCGGCCACATTGATCAGCTCGGTCACCGACTGAAAACGGGAGGAATACCCCACCAATCCGGCACTGACGGTAATGATTCCGTGGGGGCTGCCGCGGTGAAGGATTTCCGTGTTACGAACCGCCTCGACCAGCCGCTCGCCGCAGATATGGGCAGCGGCGTGGTCGGCGCTGTTGAAAATCACCGCGAATTCCTCACCGCCATAGCGATAGGCACGATCGCCTTTTCGGATAGTGGCGGCAATGACCTGGGCCACCGCACGCAGGGTTTCGTCCCCCGCCGTATGCCCGTAGATATCGTTGAACGCCTTGAAATGGTCAATGTCAACCAGCAGCAGAAAAAAGGATTCGACATTGTTCTGCGCCTGATTGAATACGGCCTCGATATCCCGATTCAAGGAGCGGCGATTATGAATGCCGGTCAAACCATCGAGCAGGCTCAACTCCCTGAGCTGGGCATTGGCCGTTTCCAACTCCTGGGTCCGGCTGTTCACCAGCCCCTGCAGATTAGTCTGAACCTCATTGACCTTACGACACATCTCCAGAAAGGTTCCAGCCAGCCCACCGATCTCATTCTGCTGTTCCAAAGGGAGCTGCTGCGGAGAGCGGATCACGGTTTGGTAATCTCCGGCCGCGACCAGGGATATGGCCTGCTGCAGCTTGGCCAGGGGGGCTTTAACCTGTTTGCCGATCACCAGATAAACCGTGACATAATAGACCACAAAAAGCAGAAACCCGAACAGCAGGACAATGCGCGCAGTCTGGTGCGCTTCATGGGCAATAAGTTGTTTGGGAAAGACCGTCACCAGCCACCAGTCAGGCCCCGTCAGAGTAGCGGCGATCAGGTAGTTGCCTCCCTGGACATCTTCAATCACGGAAATGCCGTCCGCATCCGGTTTTTCCAGCGCTATTCGATGAAATATGCGATCGAGAGCGGGATCACCGATTTTATCCAGCGACAGCTGCCCTTTTTGTTTCAGTTCGTCCTTGAGTTTGCCGGGATGAGCAATAAGATAGCCATTTTTACTGAGAATCATGGAATAGGTGCCGGCTTGGGAATCATTGTCGAGCCGCTGCATAATAGCGGTCAAGTTCAGATCCAGACTGGGATTCACCAAGTGGCGCCCCTGGTAGTCCACCGGCAGTTCAAAGGTAATGGTCCATTGTCCAACCGTCTCGTCGTAATAAAGTCCCGTCCACACCGGATTCCGCTCGGGATTTTCCGCTTGCAGGGTCGCCTTGATGGTGCCCAGTTCGTTCATGGGCAGGTCCGGTTTGGCTTGCAGTCCCCAGGGAGCCTCGGGGGAATAGATGGTAATTGCATTCTCCGGATAAGAGGCATGCAGTACCCCTTGGGCAGCCCAGGCCGGACCGTAGCGGTTCACCAGAAGATAAGCAATGAGCAGCCGACGCTTAAAATCGTGGGAAGCGACCGACTGATTGTTGCCGATAAAACTGGTCACCCCCCAGGATCGTCCCAGGTGCGATTCGATGCTTCCGGTAAAGTATTGCTCCTTCATCCGGGTGGCTCCGTCAGCATCGACGAAATACATCGTCCAGAACTCATCATCCGAAAAATCCAACGACGAAAGATATAGATGAAGGAACTCGTCCCGAAAGAAGATTAAATTATGATAGGCCCCAGCAAAAAGCTGATCCTCAATCTGCTTGCGCTCAACCATATATTGGCGCATCGTCGCCAATGAGCGCTCCTTGCTATGGTGATACACCAAAAAGTAGCAGGAAATCGTGGCAATCGTCACAACAAGAACCCCGAATAGTAAAACCCTGACAAGGATTTGGCCGCTGAGGCGTCGGGAGGAGAAGAGGGAGATTCGATTCATTATCGCGACTCCTGACAGTTCCCGCTGCAAAGCAGGCAAGTTGTGGCTATCTTTTTTTCAACCGACTTGGATTCATCCTGAAGTTATTGAGACGTCGGCAAGGCAAAAGAGCCCCGGCTTGACACAAAGTCTGGGAAAACACCGCAGCCGACAGCCTGAACAATCCAGAATCAATTGAGATATTAGGAAGTTTAGCAATCAACAATAGTGGATTCAGCAGTGAAAAGCAATTGCCATCAGGCTGAATCAGCCCAGGGAAAAAGCTCATCCTCAACCGGAGCTTGCCCTGCTCGCATCAACAAGCGCTTGCCTGCGAACAACCAATTAAGCCAGAATTGTTTATTGGTACCGAGTTTCCCAAACCCTTGCCAGGACACCTATTATGCTGACAATTGACATCCCCGGTTCTCAAACCCTGCAACTGGACCACCTGGTCCTTGATTTCAACGGCACCCTCGCCTATGACGGCCAGCTCATTACCGGCGTTCGCCAGCGTCTTGAGCTGCTAGCCGGACAGCTGCAAGTCCATATCATTACCGCAGATACTTTTGGCAGCGTTGCCAAGGCCGTGGCGGAGATCCCCTGTCGGCTGTCGATCATTTCCCCCAAGGCTCAAGACCAGGCCAAACTCGATTACCTGCAGCAGCTCGGTGCATCCAGAGCAGCGGCCATTGGCAACGGCCGCAATGACCGGCTCATGCTGGCCGGAGCGGGATTGGGGATTGCAGTAATGCAGGAGGAGGGCGCGGCCAGTGCCACCATCCTGGCGGCGGATCTGGTCACCAGGGATATCCTTGCGGCGCTTGACTTACTACTGCATCCGGGGCGCTTGGTGGCGACATTACGCAATTGATTATTTCGAATATCATGAATCCCCCCCACCCTGACCCTCCCCCACAATGGGAGGAGGGAATTCACCAACGGGTTGTTCTCCTTCCTCCTTCGATGGGGGAAGGTCGGGATGGGGGTGGAGAAACCAGCCAATTCCTATTTATAGCGCGACAAGCACTAATCACCACCGCCACCCGTTGCCCCGTCAAAAGGCCTGCCTTTTTCGGGGCTCATACTGCAACGATTCGGTTTCCACATAGCAATGCTTCGAAGGCGAAAGAGGTATCCGTCTCAATCCCAGGCCACAAAGCTGCTCTCAGCGCGACCCACGATAATTCACAACAGAGCCGCTCATCCCGAGAAATCAAAAGAGTTTTTTTTGTCTCCTTTTTATTTGCGATCAAAAAAAAGGAGGTCGGCTGTCGGGCCGAGACCCGACGGTTTCTCTCATTGAGTAATGGGCTGTTCCGGTCTGACAGTCAAATCTCAAGATCACAATCACAGTCGCGGGGTCGCGGCCCCGCAGCCGCCCTTCTTTTTGTCCAGGCCCACAAAAAGAAGGCAAAAAATGGCCTTTTGATTGCTCGGGAGTTTCGTTTGTTCTGAATGAAATCTAGCTGCGCGCTGGTCATTGTTGGTTCGGCAGGGTTGGTCGCCGTTACATTTATGCACGGAGCATGGCCGCTACGAACCGCATCTTCGTCGAATGCGCCCGACGAGAAGCAAGGCTTCTCGTACTGGCGGAGATCGGGGCTACGCAATTGGGAGGACTGCTTCCTTGATGGAATTCAATTCCGTTCTCGTCTAAAACTCAACCTCCCCATCTATCGGAGCTTGTGACAGTGTCATGCTTCCTCCCTCCACAAACGGAGAAAGGAAGCCAGCAACAGGTCGTCCACTACCCCCCGCAGGGAAGATCATTGATCATTCCCAAAAATAAAGGTATCTTAACAAAACTGTTACTTTACTATTGAGGGGAATCCATGGCAGAGCAATTCCGTAATCTTCTGGTCATTGATGATGAAGGCTCCATGCGTCATATGCTGCGGCTGGTCTTGGAGCAGCACCAATATCGGGTCAGTGAAGCCGCCAACGGTGCCGAGGCCATCAAGCTGCTTTACAAGGAAAAGTTTGACGTCATCCTCTCTGATATCCGCATGCCGGACATGGACGGCCTGACCTTTCTGGAGCAACCGGAAGTCCGTGCGCTCACCAGCACGATCATCATGATGAGCGCCTATGGCAGTGTCGATACCGCATTGGAATGCATGAAACGCGGTGCCTATGACTATATTTCCAAACCTTTCAAACCCGATGAAGTGATCCTGACCCTGCGTAAAGCCGAGGAGCGTCAGCAGCTTAAGGTTGAAAACCGACAATTGAAACAAGCGCTGTCGAAGCAGGAGCAGAACTTTTCTATCGAGCATATCGTCCATTCCAGCCCCAAAATGCAACAATTGCTCAAACTGGTCAAAGTGGCGGCCAAAGCCGACTCCCCGGTACTGATCAGCGGCGAGACCGGAACCGGCAAGGAATTGATCGCCAAGGCCCTGCATAGTGAAAGCGCTCGCAAAGGTCAGTTTTTGGCTATCAACTGCAGCGCCATCACCCCTGGGTTACTGGAAAGCGAACTGTTCGGGCATAAAAAAGGGGCCTTTACCGGCGCTGATCGGGATAAGGAAGGATTGTTTTCCATCGCCCACGGCGGCACCCTGTTTTTGGATGAGATTGCCGACCTGCCCCTGGAACTGCAACCGAAACTGTTGCGGGTTCTGCAGGAGAGTGAAATCAGGAAAGTGGGGGCCACCCGCTCGGAAAAAATCAATACCCGGGTGATTGCGGCCGCCGGCACCGACCTGCAGGGTGCGGTCCAGCAAGGAACCTTTCGCCAGGATCTGTATTACCGCCTGGCGGTGGTCGATGTGCACCTGCCGCCATTGCGCGAACGACCTGAAGATATCGTCAAACTGAGCGAACATTTCCTGGCCAAGATCTGCCATCGGGAGAAGCGGCCCTGCCCGCAGTTGACCGAAGAGGCCAAACAGACTCTGACTCGCTATCCCTGGCTCGGCAATGTCCGCGAGCTGGAAAACTATATTGAGAAAGCCCTCATTTTCAGCCACGGTGAGCATCTGGAACTGCCCGCGCTGCGCATGAGGCAGCCAGCCCCTGGAGGTTTCGACGCGGAAGAATACTCTCTGAAGGTCGCCACCCGGCGGCTGGAAGAAGAGTATATTCGCAAGGCCTTGAAAAAAACCGACCGGAACCGCACCCAGGCCGCCCAGCTTCTGGAAATCAGCCTGCGCTCACTGATGTACAAGATCAAGGATTACGAGATCGAGTAACCCATCCAGTGCTGGCTTTACGCGATTCAGCCTTCCGACCGTTTTCAGAGCAGGCCCCGGTCGGCCAGGCTGACATATTCCCCTTTGCCGATTATGACATGGTCCAGCACCCGCACCCCCATCAGCTCCCCTACCTGCTTCAACCGTTCGGTGATGGAGATATCTTCTCGGCTCGGCGTCGGATCGCCGGAGGGGTGGTTGTGGACAAAAAGAATGGCCGCCGCAGATTCCTTGAGGGCCGGGGCAAAAACTTCCCGCGGATGGACAATACTCGCGTTCAGGCTTCCTTCGGAGATGCGTACCTCTTTTAACAGACGGTTTTTGGTGTCCAGCAGCAGGGCGACAAACACTTCTTTGCGGTAATCGCAGAGTCGTTCATGGAAATGCAGGAAGGCATCCTGAGATGAGCGATAAGGCTGGCCGGGCTGCAAACGCTGATCGGCAAAACGCCGGCCGATCTGGAACAGCGCCTGGATTTCCGCTGCTTTGGCCGGACCGATTCCGGGTTGCTGACAAAGTTCGCCGATACTGGCTGTGGCCAGTTGTCGAAACGAACCGAACCGGCTGAGCAGTGCCCGCGCCAAATCGACTGCGCTGTTTTTCCCGGAGCCGTCCCCGGTACGGATAATCAATGCCAGCAATTCGGCATCGGTCAGTTTTTCGGCTCCGGACGCAAGTAATTTCTCCCGCGGACGCTCGTCCGCCGGCCAATCTTTAATCCGCCGCATATCCCCCTCCTCGGCAATCAATTGTCAGGTTAATGATTTCAGTTTATTGTGGCAGGTCCGCTTTGAACGGAGTCCCCCAAAAGGTCCCCAGCACACTCTTTTCCGCCGGGCTAATAATCACTCCGCGGGCCGCCATCAGATCCAGCAATTCATTCAGAGAACGCCCGTCCCGCATGGCCCGATCCACCGGGGCCAGGCTGTGACAGCCGGTGCAGCGCCGCTCCAGAATGGCCCGATATTCCCCTAAAGGATCGACCTGAGTCGGAGGCGATGCGGCCGATTTGTTCTTTATCGTCGCCTGCTGCGCGGTCCAGAAGTTTCCCATGACTTCTGCCTCACGATCATCGAGTCGAGCCCCGAAGCGGATCATCTTGGTGATGATTTCATCGATATACTCACCCCGTTCCAGCGCTTGCTCAATGCGTGCCGGCGTGTGGCACTGGCTGCAACGTTCGTTAATGATGCGCTGGTATTCGGCCTCGATCTTGTCCTGGGCGGATACCGTCACCGTAGCAGCCAGACTCATCGCCAGAACAAAGACCGTCACGAACAGAAACTTCATAAACGGCTATTCCCTCACGTAGGTATCGATATCGGTTTCATGGGGCATGCCCATGAACCGGGCGTATTCCGATTCAATCACCGCAAAATGCTTTTGGCTTTCCTGGGCCAGCTGCTCAAAAACGGTCCGCACCCCTGGATCAACGATATTCTTCGCTTTGCTGCGCAGAATCCGTTCCATCTGCTGTTCTTTGCCAAGGGCGATTTCCCGCGCCTTGCGTTCTTTGACTTCCGCGCTAATAATCCCGCCGAGCTCTTTCACGACCGCGGCCTCCTCGCTGCAGGGAGTCACGATAAATTCGTCAAAGCTGCCGAATTCAGTCCCTTTATAATAGCGGAAAAAACGTTCGACATGCGCCCTTTTTTCATCGGCCAGGCGGCTGAAGACCTTCTTTCCGCCTTCATCCGCGACCATATCCGCAGCCTTTCGATAAAAGCACATGATCTGTTTGGCACTCTCAACAGCCTGTTTGATCGCTTCTTGATGAATGAATTCCTGCGGCATAGGGCCCTCCTTGTGCAAAGGTTGCTCAGCACGTTCTTTCCTTTAAAAATAGCCGAGCCCAGCCGCTTGTCAATCACTTAACCCACTGAACTTGAGTCACTTTCACCACAACAGGTTGACCGTTTCGGAGCTATATTGCGCCGCGGCTTTTCAACAGATCGGCCACGGCTTCCGCAAGCTTCCGGTATCCTTGCGCATTGAGATGGACGGCATCGCTTTTATAAGTGCGGTCAAAGAGCAGCTCACCCAGCCGATCTTCCAGCAGGGGGAATTTGAGTTCGTCGGCCAGTTCGCGGTAGAGTTCCAGATCTTTGGCCAGCAGACCCATTTGCGGAACCGCGATCATCACCACCTGGATATCCCGCTGATGGGCCGCTTCATACATGCGGCGCAGATTCTCCTGCAACTGTCCGCGGTCCTGCTTACGCAGGATATCATTTCCGCCTTCGCAAATGATCACCAGCTCCGGCTTTACGTCATCCAGCAACCCGGGCAGGCGGCGTGCCCCTTCGCCACTGGTTTCCCCGGAGATGCCGGCGTTGATCACCTTGCGCGCGATCAGCCGGCTCAACTGGGCGGGATAGCTCAATTCCGGAGTCGCCCCCACTCCTTTGGTCAAACTGTCGCCAAAGGCCAGGATGACGTCATTCGGACGCAACGGCGTGAGATATTGCTGCTTGTTGTCACAGGCCCAGAGTCCGCTCAGCAAAAGCACCCCGATCAGCAGTCCAACCAGCTTTTTCATCATCAGCACCCCCTTAGTCTGTTTGCTCCGGTTTGAAAAAATCCCCGATCGCCCTGAACACCTCGTGGCTGTCGCCGCGTATGGTCCGAGCCGGAGGCAGAGAGCGCAGAAACATCCGCCCGTAGCCTTTCTTGACCACCCGGGTATCGAGAATCAGCACCACGCCACGATCATTGCGATGGCGGATCAGCCGGCCAAAACCCTGCTTGAAACGAATCACCGCCTGGGGCACGGTGTATTCCATGAACGGGTCGCCGCCGCGCTGTTCAATGGCTTGGGCGCGCGCTTCAAGGACCGGCTCGGTCGGCACCTTAAAAGGCAGGCGGGCGATAATGACTTGCTCCAGAGACCGACCCGGCACATCGACCCCTTCCCAGAAGGAATCGGTCCCGAACAGCACACTGGTCTCGTCTTCGGCAAAGCGCTTGAGCAGCCGGTGGCGGTTCTCCTGCCCCTGGCGCAAACAATGCAACCGCTGCGCCTGCAGCACCGGGGCCAGTTCATCATGCACCTGGCGCAACAGGGCATAGGAGGTGAACAGCACAAAGCTGCGCCCCTGACTGCACAGCACCGCCTTTTCCACCGCGTCGCGAACGGCAGCGGCAAAGTTCGGCCGCCCCGGTTCGGGCAGGTCGGTAGGAATGGCCACCAGGGCCTGGCGCTGGTAATCGAAGGGGGATTCCAGGGCCAGCTCGCGCAACCGCCCCGGTTCAACCCGATCGAGACCGACCCGGGAATGGAAATATCCAAAGGCTCCGGCCACGGCCAGGGTTGCGCTGGTCATGACCAGGGTCCGAAAACGCTGATAAAGGGCCTTGTTGAGGCTGTCAGCGACTTCCAGCGGCGCCTGACATAGACTGGTGATCAGCCCCTTGCCACGGCCGACCCGCCCTTCGCGAATCTCGATCCACACGCAACTGGTGTCGGCGGCGGCCTGAAATGAGCCGAGGTCGGCCGCCAGGCCTTCCAGGCGACCGGCAATGCCGCCCAGATCGACCATAGTCGAATTCAGTTTTTCGGCAACGGCATCCGGCAACGGTTCACACAGGCGCAGCAGGCCAACCAATTTTTCGGCCAACTCATGACAGCCCTTGCGCAACCGCTCGACCCGTTCACACAGTTCCACCCAAAGATGGCTTTCCCGAAAATCGGGCATGACCCGATGCTTAAGTTCAAATTTGTCGGTGACCTTTTTGCCGAGGGCGCCCGGCAGCCACTCCCCGATCCCCTGTAATTCATCAAGGGATTCTTCCAGCAGTTGCTGGCGCTTGACCAGCAGGGATTCAATCTCGGCATGCAGCGGTCGGTACAGCTCGTCCATGGTCTGCGGCAGCTCTTTGGAAAGCTGATCCAAAAAGCGCGGCAGCAGGCCCTGGTTGGCCTTGCGCGGATGACGCAGGCGATGCAGCACCCGGGCAAAGGTAAAGCGGGTCACCTGGGACGAAAAATAGCTGGTCGCGACATCTTCCAGATGGTGGGCTTCGTCAAGGATGATCCGTTCAAAGGGTGGCAGCACCGCGGTCGCCGAATAGTTATCGGTCTGCTGGCGCAGGGCCAGATCCGACAACAGTAAGGCATGATTGACCACCAGGATATCGGCCCGCGCAGCCTGGCGTCTGGCCTTGTGGAAGAAGCAGCGACTGTAGTGTGCGCACTTGACCCGGGCACATTGATCGGCTTCGCAGCAGACCTCTTCCCAGACCTGATAGTTGGGAATAAAGGACAGGTCTTCCCGCGAGCCGTCGGCCGTGGTCTCCGCCCACCGGGCGATCTGCTGAAACTCTTCGACCAGATCCTGATCGAACAGACCCGGCTCCCGGCCAGCGGTTTCACCACGCCGCAGGCAGTAATAGTTGCTGCGCCCTTTGACCAAAACCGCATAAAACTCAAGATCGGTGGACCGTCCAAGAAACGGCAGATCTTTACGGATCAGTTGTTCCTGCAGGTTGATGGTGCGGGTCGAAACCACCACCCGCTCGCGATTGGCTCGCGCCCAGAGCAGGGCCGGAACCAGATAGGCCAAGCTCTTGCCGGTTCCGGTTCCGGCTTCGATGACCGCCAGCTGCTCCCGGTTAAACGCCTCGCTGACCGCAAAGGCCATGCGCAGCTGCTCGGGCCGCTCTTCGTAGTCCGGCAACTTGGAGGCGATCATCCCGTCGGGGCCGAGCAGTTGGCCGACCGCCTCGGGAGTGATCAGCTCCCGGTTCTTGTCGGCAAAGGCTTCCACAACCCTGTACACATTATCCACAGAGTTATTCACAATGTAGAAACCGACCCCTAAAGCCCCGAATTGAGAGGCAACCTCGATATCCGCAGAAGAGGGTTTAAGAACCCCGGAAGGGTGGTTGTGGATAACGATATCCCCATATCCACAGGTTTGCAAAATGGCGGGAACCGCACTTTCGGAGCCACGAGCCAGGACCTCGACCTGCACGATGCGCCGCTCGGCATCGGTCTGGCCGAGCACAAAAACCTCATTGCCGTCGGCCTGGGCAATGGCATAACGGATCTGGTCAATACTGTCGGGGGAAAAATAATCAAGCATGGGTCGGGATTATAGTGGAAGCGAGACAGGAATGGGACACTTAAATGAACTCTTGGCAATAGCAGAATTAAGCCTCCCCATTGAGACACTACGACTGATTGGCTCTGGACATTATCGATAAGGTGCCGCCCAATCTCAAACAGACGGGGCTACAGCTCTCCTGGTGTGCACTCAATTACTATGAATTAAAAAATCCATAGGTTGGGTAGCGATTGAACCTCGTTCCGCCGATACCCTCTCCCAACATAGCCTCTCGACTTTCGGCCCGTGCAGTATTAAGCACAAGCTTGCTGTTCAGAACCGTTGCCAGGAGCTTAAGGATTCTTTGACTTGAAAAGAGGGATAGCTGGCGGCGGGAAAGAACTACCGGTTGACTTCACCTGCAAAATATTTATTTCCTGTAGCAAAGATTCTACTCTTTTTTACGTCGTTTTAATGTAACAGACAATATACAAACTTAGAAAAATCCGACACCTTCTCAGCAACAAAGTAATACTAAAAGGCTTAATATTCCTTATAGTAAGGGCATTTCAATAAGGCCACTCGGAAAATAAAATTCATTGAGAACCAGCTAATTTAAACCCAGGCAGAATTCTTGAATTTTTCCTACTAAAGAGATAACATACGTGTCAATTAATACCGTTTAAGGAAAGTCTGTTATAGCGTGCAAAGAATTCCCTGTTTTTTAACGATCCGGCCAGATCAAAATGAAAAGTTTACCAAAATACTCGACAATAGCGATAATCCTTTTCACTATTGGAAAATTTACATTTTTCAATCAAGAAAAAATACATCTATTTCTTTTTAGATGTAACAGATTATCAAGGGACATATTTTTAAAAACTACAATATCTACACAAAAATAGGACCTAAACTAATGAAAAAGTATCGGAATAAGTGTTTTATTTTTCTCGTTATCGCCTCGCTATCCATTCTCAATGCCTGCGGCGGTGGCGGCAGTTCCAGTAGCAGTGATTCGCCAGCAACAGGAACCGCATATTATGTTGATTCGGCTGTCAGCGGCATCGACTACGAATGTGGTTCTGTGTCGGGAGTGACCGGCGAAAATGGCGAATTTACATTTGAGCGCGGTGCAAACTGCACTTTTTATCTTGGCAGCGTTCCATTGAAAGAAATTATCGCTGAGAAGCTCGAAGACGGCGGAACCATCCAGGAAACGGATACCAGGATTGCACAAATTCTGCAATCCCTTGATGAAGATGGGGATCCAAGCAACGGCATCACAATAGATGCTGAAATCATTGAAGATCTGGCAGACAGCGGCATTACCTCCCTTCCCGATACAGAGGAAGAAATCGCAGCGCTCCTGGATGCTGTGCAAACAGCGGTAACTGATAATGGCGGGGCCTTTGTCACCAGCGCTGACGCTGAAGCACATCAGATCAGCACAATTTTGGCGAGCAATGCTCTGATTGACGTCGGTTACGACGGCGAGCCTGTCTACAACAGCCTGACCTTCGCTACCGGTGAGAACTCCAATGAACTGTCAACGGTCAGCTGGACCGCCCAATTAGCCACGGAAAGCGGCAGCGCTTCTGTCACCCTGGGAACAACAACTGAAAGCGATGAGACGATCATCACCCTGGCAGTCACTGAAAATGGTGAAACAGAAAACTACATCCTCTCGCTGGTTGTGGATGATGGGGATTCTTACTACATCGAAATGCAAAATGAGGATGACAACCACATCGAACGACTTTACCTTGATACGGAAAAAGCAGAAAGCTACCTGGTCTCACGCATTCTGGCCGGCCATACCCTCTATGAAGTTAACAATGATGATGCCGCCCTGGAATCCTGGCAATTCGCTGAAGATCTGAGTGCTTTTACCTGGCAAGATGAAAACGATGGTGACACTGAAGCTCTCAGCTTTGACGGTCTCACTTTGAGTTCAACAGAATCAGACGGTGGCACTTCAAGCATCACCGTGACAGACATTACCCCGACCTACCTTGCCATCAATATTGTTGCGGATGACGGAGCCGACACCGGAACCGGTCGAATCTACTACAGCCAGGCAGAGGCTTTAGAGTATCAGGATTCTCTCAACGGTGACGATCCAGGCCCTGGAACCGATCTGGCCTTCACCGAGGACATGATCAGTGGCCAGACCTGGTACACCAGTGATTTCAGCACCATCGCCTTCTCAGGGGATGATAACAGTGTTGTCATCACGGAACTTATGGACAACACCACTGAGAATGCAAACTATTCTATCAATTCCGAGGGGAAATTGGTTCTGAGTTGGGAAGATGCGGGTGAAACAGAGACCACGATTACCCTGGTCAGCCAGGGCACAGATTCGTTCACAGCGACTATAGTAGGTGAAGACACTGAAACCGTCACCCTCTACACCAGCCGCAGTGTTTTTCAAGCAGCGACCATGACCGGAAGATTGTCCTCAAACACGATAACGCAACTTGATGATACCGATGACTCCGCCGACGAAAAGGGTCGCCCCGGATTTGAATTGACCAGTCTTTCGGTGAAGGAAAACGAGGCCAACCTAATTGTCACCCTGGCTGCCTCCGGGAACATGCAAAGCGCCCTGACCAGCACCCCTGAAAGCGGCTACAATAATATCCTGTGGATTACTTTGAATGGTTACGAGTTTGGCATCAGCGGTAACGATACCAACGGCATTGGTGACGCCTGGTTCCACTACTCCGATGAAGAGAATGATCAATATATCGAAATTGACTCCAGTTCTTATTCCTATGGGTTCTCTGCTGACGGAACCAGCCTTGTCCTCACTGTCAACAAGGAAACGATTCCAGCTTATGATTATCTGATTATCCGCGGTGAAAGTGCCAATGACCTCAACGAGGGTAACACACCAAGCACTGAAGGCGACGACGAGCATTCCTTCGATGAAATAGACCTGGGGGCGCTCTGGTCAAACGATGAGGCGGCCTACACAGCCTCAGTGAAGGATGGAGAAGCTGTGCTGACCATTTCCGTTGATGAAAATGACGGGATCACCAGCTATGAAAACGAACTGACCGCTCTGTCCTATGAGGAAACGGTTGCCAGGCTCAGCGCAAATATTGCCATGGACAATATTCTGGTCTCTTCGACTGGAGCCGTAGCCACAGTTCTCGATCTCAAATATAACCCCAGCGCCAGTCCCGAAAACGGTTTCAATGCTGGACCCGGGCCATTAACCGCACGTATTCGTGTTCGCACCAACGGCACGACAACGACAATCAGCCCGTATGTCGATATCTGCAAAAACAGTACTTGCCAAACCAGCGACGACAAAGAAAGAATCATTCCAGACACGAACACAACCGACTCAGAAAACACACTGGTCTATGGGACTGAAGTTACCCTGGCAAACGTTCCCGACAATGAACTCAGCGTTCAGTTTAATGAAGAGAATGAAGAGTTTGTTTTCGCTTACGGATCATCCAGCGCTGTCATTTCTCTCGCTGAGATCTTTGCTTCGGACACACTCAGTTCAGGGAACTACAATGTGTCCTCCTATGAGTTTAAGAAGGCGCGGATCAAAGTCATGTCAGACGATGAAGCCTTTGGGGACAGCCTGTCTGTCACCACCTCTATTGATAATGTCTATGTCAATGGCAGCCTCTACGACGACTTCTCGTCCAGTAGTCTGAACACATCACTGTGGGACGTATCTGCCAACCAATAATTTTGTCTTAACAAGACATTTCAAAAGCCGGTCAGGAAACATCGACCGGCTTTTTTTCTGGACAACGCTACAAGTTTTTGTCATCCATCAGGCTCCGGAAAGGAGGCCCAAGGATGTCCGACCTGAGAGGAATATATGACATTTTACTCGCCACCTACTGCCCCCAGCACTGGTGGCCCGCAGAGACGTCGTTTGAAGTTGTTATCGGCGCTTTTCTGACCCAGAACACCAATTGGAACAATGTCGAAAAAGCAATCGCCAACCTCAAGCAGGCTCAAGCCCTCTCACATCGGGCAGTATTTGAGATGCCAACGGACCAATTGGAAGAGCTCATCCGTCCGGCCGGGTTCTTTCGTCAGAAAGCCGAGCGTCTACAAGGCTTCTGCCGTCATCTGCAGGAACACTACCGCGGCAGCCTCGACGTCATGTTGCAACAACCCACCAGTCAACTCCGTAGTGAGCTGCTCAGCCTGAAAGGGATCGGTCCGGAAACTGCGGATTCAATTCTGCTCTATGCCGGGCAGCACCTGTCCTTTGTGGTCGATGCCTATACCAGACGGCTGTTCAGCCGTATCGGTATTCTCCAGGGAACGGAAAACTATGCCGAAATCAGGGACTTGTTCATGGCCCGGCTGCCGGCTGAGGTCGAACTCTACAATGAATATCACGCCCTGATCGTGCAACACTGCAAACAATTCTGCCGCACCAAGCCCCTTTGCCCGGCTTGTCCCCTGGCCGAATTGTGCTGTTATCCCAAAGCGTTAACTTGATCTATTGAGAATTCTGCGTTAGGGTGCCGATTATTCCCTTTTTACCGATTCTGACTTAAACGGACGCAGCGATGATCAACCACTACCTCTTCCTGCTGAAAAAGTTTCTCGGCAACCTGCTCTTGCCGCTTCCCCTTACCCTGTTGCTGCTGCTCGGCGCCCTGCTTTTCATGCTGCGGCGCAAGACCCGCTGGTTCGGCATTTTGCTGGTCTGTGTGGCAACCGGATTGCTCTTTATCAGCAGCTATGCTCCGCTCAGTCATCGCCTGCTTGCCGACTTTGAAAATCGCGTCCCGAGTTATTCCCAACAGAATCTCCCGGCCGACTATATCGTTGTTCTCGGCAGCTGGCACCAATCCGTTCCAGACCAGCCATTGACCAGTCAAATCAGGCCGGACGGCATTGTCCGGCTGGTGGAAGGGATCCGCATTTATCGCCTCAATCCCGGCAGCAGACTGGTTCTCACCGGCTATAGCGCCACGCCAGCAGATGCGGTTTCCTATCCGGCCAAGCTGCGCGAGCTGGCCTTGGAACTCGGGGTCCCCGACGATGACATCCTGACCTTTGACGGCCCGCGCGATACCATTGAAGAAGCCCAATTGATCGCCCGGGTCTTCCCGGTGGCGCGACTGGTGCTGGTGACCTCGGCCATGCACATGCAAAGGGCGCTCGGTCTGTTCCGAGGTGCCGGCCTCGATCCCCAGCCGGCTCCGACCGAGCATTTGAGCAAACCGATCAAAAGCTGGTGGACCTTCCCTTCCAGCAAAACTCTGGCCGACACCGAGTACTGGGTCCATGAGAAGCTCGGCTTGCTCTGGGCCGGACTCATGGGTCAAATTAAAGACAGCCCAACCGACAACTGACCTGCTGGAAAGTCTCAAACCCGCAAAAAATAGATCTTAACGCCTGAGTTTCGGGCCTTTCCCCTTGAACTTCAAGTCCGCATTTGTTAGCCTGCCGGATTAGTTTTCACTCTGAATCACCCATCCCTGCGGAGAGAACGGCATGGACTATAAAGAGACTTTAAATCTTCCCGAAACCGACTTCCCAATGCGCGCCAACCTGCCCAAACGGGAACCGGAAATCCTGGCCAACTGGCAACAGATCGGCCTGAACGAGCAACTGGAAAAAGCCCACCAGGGCAAGCAGAGCTTTATTCTGCACGACGGCCCTCCCTATGCCAACGGGCATATTCACATGGGCCATGCGCTCAATAAAATCCTCAAGGACATTATTGTCAAAAGCAAGCGCATGCAGGGTTATTACACCCCCTATGTGCCGGGCTGGGATTGCCACGGCCTGCCTATCGAACTGATGGTCGACAAAAAGCTCGGCAAGAAAAAACGCGAGCTGAGCAAAGCCGACTTCCGCCGGGAATGCCGCGAATATGCCAAGGTCTGGATTCAAACCCAGAGTGAGGAATTTCAGCGCCTCGGCATCTTCGGCAACTGGCAGGATCCGTACCTGACCATGACCACCCACTACGAGGCGGCCACCGCCAGGGAGCTGGCCAAACTGGCAGAAAAAGGCTCGCTCTTCAAAGGGAAGAAACCGATCCACTGGTGTACCTCCTGCGTTACCGCCTTGGCCGAAGCCGAGGTGGAATACGCTGATCACAGTTCACCGTCCATCTACGTCAAGTTCCCCTATGTCGACGAACTGCCGGAGTCATTGGCGCAACTTGGCGACAAGCCGCTGAGCTTTGTAATCTGGACCACCACCCCCTGGACCATTCCCGCCAACCTGGGGATCTGCCTAAACCCGGAATTGACCTATGTGGCGGTCGACACCGGGACGGAGCGGCTGGTGATGGCCGAAGGCCTTTATCAACAGGTCCTGAAAACCCTCGCTATTGAGGATTACCAGGTGGCCACCACCTTTGAAGCCACCCTGTTCGACAACAAGAACTGCAAACACCCCCTGTATGAACGCAACTCGCTGATCATGCTCGGCGACCATGTCACCCTCGAAGCCGGTACCGGCTGTGTTCACACAGCTCCGGGGCATGGCCACGACGACTACATGGTCGGCCTCAAATATGGTCTGGAGATCTACAATCCGGTTGATGATTACGGTCGTTATCGGGAAGATCTGGAGCTGTTCGGCGGGATGAAACTGAAGGACGCCAACCAGGCGGTCAACGAAAAACTGACCGAAGTCGGCGCCCTCCTCTACGAAAGCGCAATCGAGCACAGCTACCCGCACTGCTGGCGTTGCAAAAAACCGGTTATTTTCCGGGCCACCGAGCAATGGTTCATCAGCATGGATCATAATGACCTGCGCCAAAAAGCCCTGACTGAAATCGACCGGGTCGAGTGGATCCCGTCCTGGGGTCGCGACCGGATCTACAACATGGTCGCCGGTCGGCCGGACTGGTGTATCAGTCGGCAGCGCAGCTGGGGAGTGCCGATCACCATCGCCTATTGTGAAAAGTGTGGCGAAGCACTGAATGACGGCAAAGTGATGCACCACATCGCTGATCAGTTTGAAGAAACAGGCAGCGACATCTGGTTTGAAAAGGATGCCGCCGAGCTGCTGCCGCCGGGGACCGTTTGTCCGGCCTGCGGCCATGACAAATTCACCAAGGAAACCGATATCCTCGATGTCTGGTTTGACTCCGGAGTGTCCCACGCCGCGGTCTGCGAGCACCGGGAGGAGTTGAGCAGCCCGGCTGACCTGTACCTGGAAGGTTCCGACCAGCATCGCGGCTGGTTCCATTCGAGTCTGCTCGAATCGGTTGGCACCAGGGATCGGGCTCCCTACAAATCGGTCCTGACCCACGGCTTTGTCCTCGATAAGGACGGCCGACCGATGTCGAAATCCATGGGCAATGTCATCGCTCCGGAAGAAATCATTCAGAAATACGGAGCTGAAATCCTGCGCATGTGGGTCTCGGCCACCGATTATCGGGACGATATCCGTCTTGGTCAGGAAACCCTGCAGCGGCTCTCCGACGCCTACCGGCGCATCCGCAACACCGCCCGCTATCTGCTCGGCAACCTCAATGGCTTCGAACCAGACCAGGACATGATCGCTGACGCCGACCTGCTTGAACTCGACCGCTGGGCCCTGGCCCGCCTGGAACACCTTGGGCAACGGGTCGCCAAGGCCTACGATACCTATGAGTTCCACACCTTTTATCATGCGGTGCACAACTTCTGCAGCGGGGACCTGAGTTCCTTCTACCTCGATATTCTCAAGGACCGCATTTATACCAGTCCGAAGTCGAGTATCGAATACCGCAGCGCCCGCTCAACCATGTACCGGATTCTGGATGCATTGACCCGGATGATTGCTCCGGTGCTGACCTTTACCGCCGATGAAATCTGGCAGCGGTTGCCGGGCGAGCGCGAAGCAAGCGTCCATCTGGCCGAATTTCCCGCCATCAACGGCTACATCGATGATGAGCTGGAAGAACGCTATGAGCAGCTGCGCAAGGTACGCTCGGAAGTGTCCCGCCAGCTGGAAAAAGCCCGCGCGGAAAAACGCATCGGTCAATCCCTGGAAGCCAAAGTCGTGCTTCAGGTTCCGGCCAACCTGCAAGCCCTGCTGGCTCAGTATCAGGACCTGCTCCCAGCCTATTTCATCGTCTCCCAGGTTGAGATGCGGGACCAGCTGGACGACGGCCACGCCGCCGAGCAGATCCCGGATCTGAAAATCCTGATTCAGGCTGCCGAAGGGGAAAAATGCGACCGGTGCTGGAACTATGCAACAACGGTCGGCGAAACCGCTGAACATCCGACTGTCTGCGCCCGGTGTGCAGCAGCTCTGGCTGCGGAGTGACATGAAAAAGTACCGGAATTTTGCTCTGGCTGCCGTGGTCAGCTTGATCCTCGACCAGCTGAGCAAAAGCTATATCGATACTCATTTTACCATCGGCGAGTCGCACCAGGTGATTGAGAACTTCTTTCATATCACCTATGTCCGCAATCCCGGTGCGGCTTTCGGTATGCTTGCCGACAGTGGCTTCCGGCTGCCATTTTTCCTGGTCATTTCCAGTATTGCCATCATTGGCATCCTCTGGTACAGCCGGCGGATTGCTGCCGAAAAACAATGGCAGTTGACCGCTCTCGGGTTGATTCTGAGCGGTGCGGTCGGCAACATGATCGACCGGCTGCGCTTCGGCGAGGTGATCGACTTTTTGGACGCTCACTGGTACCGCCACCACTGGCCGGCCTTCAATGTTGCGGACAGCGCCATCTGTATCGGCGTCGGCATTATGCTGCTCTGCACCTGGCACGAAGAGAAACAGCGCAAGCAGCAGCCAACTCCCTAACCTCACGCGCCCCCTCTTCCCATCCGGGAGGAGGGGGGACTGAAGACACCATGTCCCAGACTCGCTATCCCATCCCGGCAGCTCCCTGCCGTTGTGAAATCGAAGTCAATCGCAGTCGTTTTATCGCCAGCATCGAAATGGTTGAAACCCCGGATCAGGCCCAGGATTTTGTCGCCCGCCTCAAGCAGGAATTCCCCACCGCTAATCATAACTGCTGGGCCTACCTGTGTGGACCGCCCGGCAGCAGCGACCGGATCGGCTTAAGCGATGACGGCGAACCGCATGGCGTTGCCGGCAAGCCGCTACTCACCGCCCTGCAACACAGCGGTCTGGGCGATCTCGCCGTAGTGGTGACGCGCTTTTTCGGCGGCATCAAACTGGGTAAAGGTGGGATGGTCAAAGCCTACACCCAAGCGGCCCAGAGCGCTCTTGAGCAGTTGGATGTCGCTGAAAAAATCGCCTGGGAAGAACTCAGGTTCAGCTGCGCCTACCCCCTTCTGAGCAGCATCGAACGGCTGCTGCCCGACTATGAAGCCACCATTCTCGAACAGCAGTTCGCAGCTCAGGTCGTGCTGCATATCCGCGTCGCCCAGGAGCATCTGGCTGCCCTGCGAACCCGCTTAACCGACCTGAGTGCCGGGCAGATCAGCTTTCCGGAAGACTTCTGAGCAAGAATTATTTGACTTCGATTAAATCGCTAACACAATCCTAACAATCCACTGCTAGAAAGATTGAGTCGAAATTCGTACTCAAGGAGTCAGCAATGGACACGATCCTGTTTAAAAACGACGTGGAAAAAAACCAGCACGAAAATGCCATTGAAGTGCTCTGTGATCAGTTTCCTGATCGGTGTGGATTGATCAGAACCCGTTATGAGAAACAGCTGAGTGAGATTCTGCCGGAAGCCACCATCCGCTCCTATCTGCCGATTTTCATCACCCGCAGAATCCGCCATCAGCTTGAAGACGAAAAAACAGCCCGGCCCAACTGAATGGCCGGGAGCTATTTCGGCTGGTTACGCAAGGTTCCCAGGTAGATCGCCGTCAGGATCATCAACACCCCGACATAGTCGAGCCACCCCGTCGGCCGCTTGAACAACAGGATATCCCAGACAAAAGACAAAGCAGGCTGCAATAGCATGACCAAGCCGGCAATCGAGGCCGGTACGATTTTGAGGGCAGAGGAGAGCAGCGACCAGCCGATGGTACTGCCCAAAATGCCGACCCCGGCCAGAGCCAACAGGGAAGACGTTTCGGTTACGGCAAATGAGGTTCCCTTGGACAGGCAGATCGCCCCCAGATAAGTCATACAGAACAGGCTGATCCAGAGCATGACAGAAACGCCACTGAGCTTGTTGCCGGTCACGGCTTTTTTCATGAGCATGATGAAGGTCGAATAAGCCAGCGCAGTGAACACCCCCAACAGCAACCCGAGCCTGATGTCACTGGATAAAACGATCGCATCGACCCCGGTGATCAAAAACAGTCCGGTCACGCCCAGCACCACCGCCACGATAAACAACCCGCTGATCCTCTCTTTCAGCACCAGCCAGGAGAAAAACGCCGTAAAAAACACCTGAAAATTCCCCAGTAGAGTAGCCAGCCCCGGACCGATCAGCTCAATACTGCGATGCCAGCACATGAAGTCCGAACCCAGGGCAATTCCGCAAGCGGCGAGCAGCCAGAGGATTTTCCCCGGCACGCGCGGCAGCTCCCGGCGTAGCAGTAACAGCGCCAGCAGCCCACCCACCGCAAACAGCATCCGATAAAACCCGGCCAGGTCCGGATCTACCGCCGCAACTTTGATAAAGACAGGTGAAAAACTGATACAAAGAGAGCCGAACAGCAGACGAAACAGAGGGAATGAGGACGCTGAGGTGTTCAAAAAAGTCATCTCCAGGCAGCAGGCACAAACAAGATAAAAAGGACAAACGCAAGCAGGATCGCTTTGACAACAGCTGGAAAAATGTGCCGAGGTTGGTTATGATCCCGAAGCGAACCCGTGAACCTGAAAAGTTTACTCCGCAGAATTCTTATCACCAGCAAAAAGGTTACGAATCATGAAAATTATCGCCATCAACGCCGGTCCCCGCAAAAAATGGAATACCGCAACCCTGCTTGAACAGACCCTGGCAGGAGCCGCCAGCCAAGGTGCCGAAACCGCGCTGATCCACCTCTACGACCTCAACTTCAAGGGCTGCATCAGCTGCCTGGCCTGCAAAACCGTGAACGGCAAATCAGAGGGTCGCTGCGCCATGCGTGACGATCTGACTCCGGTCCTGGATAAGATCGAGGAGCAGGCCGATGCCCTGGTAGTCGGCTCACCCATCTATCTTGCCAGTGTCACCGGCGAAGCCCGCAGTTTCATGGAACGCCTGCTGTTTGCGCCCATGGTCTATACCAAGCCACCCAGCTCCCGGTTTCCCAAAAAACTCAACACCGCGCTGATCTATACCATGAACCTCAGTGAGCAGGGCAGCATTGAACGTCAATACCCAGTCCAGTTCCAGATTATCGAGGACTACTTTGCCCGCATCCTTGGCTCGGCCGAAACCTTTTGTGCCTACGATACCTGTCAGGTTGACGACTTTTCCAAAATGGTGATGGAGTATGCCGACCCGGTCTACAAGAAACAACGCAAGGCGGAAGCTTTTCCCGAAGACTGCCGCAGAGCCTACCAACTTGGGATAAAACTAGCCCAAGCGAGCTGATGTGATTCTTTTCAGCGGCTACTGGCCCCAAAACGCACAGAGTTCTGTTGGTCGACGCCATGGTTGAGACTGACATGTTCTTCATTCTCAACCACGGTCCGACCTTCAATCTCCAGCAGGGCATTCACCAGCCCTTCAATATCCTGCCTTGAATAGGATAATTGCAGGGGAATCCGCCCATAGGGAATTTCCGCCGATCCCATGGCCTGATCAACGAAGTCATTGCGCGGCTTATTTTGATCGCCACCTTCGGTCAGATCAATGACGGCGACAATGGCTTTCTGAGTCTGATCAAAAATAGCAAAAGAGACGGTTTCGCGGGCCACCATCCCGGCCGCAACAGATCTCTGCTGCGGATCCTGTCCCGGCCTGATCACCACCAGATCGGCCAGCCGGACCTTGACAAAAATGCGGTAAGAGGGGCCCAGTATCTGCTCCAGCAAGCCGAGCACATCCCGTTCGGCAAAAGACAGAAAAACCTGTTGCTTGGTACAAGATATGGGAGGCAAAGAACCCGCGGAGCCTGAATTCATTTTAAAAGACAGAACCACAAACAAGGGGATAGCAAAAAACAGAACAAGCCAGGTCAAAACAACCTCCAGACTGACAATCACTCACAGCGCCACCTTGCATATACCAGTTAACTCCGCAAAAATAAAGACGAACAATATTCCCCCGCAGCAGCCGCAAAAATCCTTGCTTTTCCTCTGCAACGATGCTAAATATGTCCGCCGTACTTCAGAAAATACCAGGTATCGGGGCGTAGCGCAGTCTGGTAGCGCACCTGCTTCGGGAGCAGGGGGTCGGAGGTTCAAATCCTCTCGCCCCGACCAGTTACAACAAAAGCACTTTCCATTTTTTTTGGGAAGTGCTTTTTTGTTATTGCTTTCGAGAGAGGATTTGAAGCGTAGCGAGCGCTGACTGAATGTCAGAAAAGCGGCCAAGGATGGCCGCGTCAGTGAGCGGAGGGGAGCCGACGCAGGAACCGGCAGGATGCCGGTGACATAGTGGGCAAATCCTCTCGCCCCGACCATACGAAGAAAAAAGGGTTGGCGATTTAAGCCGACCCTTTTTTATTTGTACGCCGAGAGAGGATCTACAGACCTTGAATGAGCCCCATGCAATTTGACCTTCCCCCTTTTAAAAAGGGGGATTGAGGGGGATTTGAAGCACCAGTAAACGCAGAAGAGCCACCCGCCGGAGAACTATTTTATCTATCTGCCGCGAGCCTCCATGACGGCAGCAGTGTCGATACAGACCGAGAGGATCCGGTCTTCCTCGGAATTCCTATCTTATTGAGAATAAAAGTGCTATTCACTCCTTCGTCAAAGGCGGGAAGAGCTTATTTTGATGAAAACCAGCTCGTTTCCGATCTGAAAACTCAATTATTGCCATCCAGAGTTTCCAGACGACAACCAGCTAAGTGTTTTTGTTAAACCCCATCCACCAATTATCATGTTGATGTGAGCTGTTTCGGATTGCTAGCTCGCCTCCGCCATCAAGAGAAGTTTTCAAATATCTCAGGATCTGTAAGACGGAGACAATTTAGCTTGCGAGGAAGAGTTGGCAATGGAGGAAGCAACTTCTGGAAAACTATCGGTCAATCATGACTGTTTGTAATCGTTCGATTACAATGGTACTATGTATACGATAAAAACTCTCCCTTAATTTGATGTTTGGCTAGACGGGATCAAAGACCACAGGACCAGGCTACGTAGCGCGCAGGCTGGACCGGGCGGCTAACGGTAATCTTGGATACACCAAGTCTGTCGGTGATGGTATCTATGAAATGCGGGAGTTTTTCGGTCCGGGTTGGAGAATGTATTATGTGCAACGGGGGGACGTTTTAATCGTCATGCTTGGTGGTGGTAACAAGAGTTCGCAGCAAGCTGACATCGCCAAAGCTAAACAAAGATCCGCGCTGCTGGAAGATTGAAAATGAGTGCTAAAAAAATAAAGATCTCGGATCTCCCAGAATTCGACATGGCACAACAACTCAAGAGCGAAGAAGATATTGCCGCCTATATCAGCCTTGTCATAGAAGATGGTGACGCTGCGGAACTGGCCCATGCTCTTGGCGTTGCTGCAAAGGCTAGAGGTATGACTGAGGTCGCGAAAGAGGCCGGGTTGACCCGAGAAGCGCTTTACAAAGCATTGCGCCCGAATGCTAAACCACGTTTCGATACCATCAATAAGGTCTGCTCTGCTCTTGGTGTTCGTTTAAAAGCAGAGTCAGTCCACAATTCACCCAGATGATCCCCCCTTGGCTTGAGGAGGCATCAAAAAAATACGGGACTCATGACGAAACAGAGAAAGAAGAAACCTGCTTGGAGCGATCTTAAACGCCATCTAACTGATCTCGATCAACCGGCGCTGCTGGGCCTGATTCGGGACCTCTACGCTGTAAACAAGAACAATCAAGCTTTTCTCCATGCCCGCTTTGCCATAGGTGAAGAGGTTCTCGGACCCTACAAGGCCACCATTGCTCGCTGGGTTTGTCCGGACGTGATGAGTAATCAAGATATCTCGATTTCCAAAGCCAAGAGAGCTATCTCTGATTACAAGAAAGCCGTCGAACGTCCGGAGGGGATAGCGGAACTGGCCACTTTTTACTGCGAATCCTGTGCAACGTTTCTCGGTTTCTGCTGCGTGGATTACGAAGAATATTTCAATGCCTTGGTGTGCATGTTCGAGCAGGCGTTGAAGGCGATTATAGTGCTTGAGCCAAGCCAGCGGTCAGCTTTTGTCGAGCGGCTTGAACGTGTTTGGAGCGAAGGGCAGAACTGGGGTTGGGGCGTTGGCGATGATATGGGCGATCTGATGGTGAAGTATGGATTTACCGAAGAATAATCCGTGGCGGGTTTGGATGATAATAAGCAAGGAAGTAAAACCAGCCCCCCCTAAAAGCCCTCCAGATTACCTGGAGGACCTTTTGGGGGATGGCGACGTATAGAGTGGCGTAGTTTCCATTTCCATCTGTTGCCGAAAACAACTCCTGGTCTTCGACCAGAGTGCTGTTTTCCCTCGTAAGTCGGTCGGTGGTGCGTTCTACCAAATAAGGATCAGATAAACACTGTCTTTCTCACCCACGAAACAATTAACCGAGGAATCCATCTTTACTGGCTCTCCGTTATCCCATTTCACCATTCCCGGCCACCCCACCCCCAGCCATTCCCATTCGGCATGACAAGGGTGAATTATCACCACTTGTCGATTCATGTTAATATGAATATAAATAAATCATCATCTCAAGGCTGATTCAGATTCGCTTAAGTTTGAAGTGTTAATTTATCAGTTCATCTCAAGTGAAAGCTGATCGTCAACTTGAGTTTAAATAACCCGCCGCAACTGTGGGACATAACCAAAGAGAATGGAGAGAAGACTTATGACAACGATACCGATGGAGACTCTGGCTCCGACAAAAAATCAGCGTAAGACAAAAAATCGTTCTTTCAGAGATGCCGTTTCTTTTGTTTTTCACTTATTTAGTCCGTCCGTCTGCTTCAGTGGCTATGGCCGCTCCAGCATGGGCCCGTTGTTCACCTGGCAGGAAGAGGATTGATGTTGCCTTGTCCGATTGGCAACGTTGACTGTACCTTGTAACAAAGCCGATCCTTCTTAAGGATCGGCTTTGTTCATTTCAGGATCAGACCATGACCTTGCAGAGAGTTCGGTCAGGGGGGTCTTTCAGCGGGTGCGCTGTTGCGCCCTGAGAATTTTTATGTTTATGCCTGCGCAGGCTGATCATCCCGGCCAGCATGCGTAACACTTGCAGACAAACTTTCCACCAGCAGGCGTGCGGGCAACGCAAGCTTTGCAAAATCTTTTGTACAGAGCATGAAAAGCCGATGCGCCCAGGCATCCCCGACCGGAATGGTCACCAGCCCCTCATAGGAGGGCAGTACACCCCGTGGGATGACGGTTATCCCCAACTGATCGGAAACAATCCGACAGGCATTTTCAATACTCGAAACCTGCACGCGGCATTTATAGGTTTTACCGACTTTGCTGGCTTCCTGCTCAAGGCGAGAAGAGACCAGGCTGCCGGGGAAGATATCAACAATATCGTAATCCAAGATTTCAGCCACAGTCACGACATCACGCGTGGCAAGAGGATGAGAACGGGGGACCAAAAGTTCCAGATCATCGTGGCGATAAGGCAGGCACTTCAATCTGCCGATATTTGCCGCCTCCCAACAGACACCGATATCGGCATCCCCGCGTTCAACGGAAGCAACAATCTCAGTGGTCACTTTCTCGATAATTTCCACCTGGACATGGGAATGCTGCCGCATGAAATTGCCAATATCCTTGGACAGTAGTTCCATAACCGGCGAGAAAGGACCGCACACCCGCACCTTGCCGCGCACCTCAGCCGTGAAAGTGTTTAACTCCTGGTCCAATTGTTCCATCAGGTTCAGGATTTCCCTGGCATAACGCCAGAGCACCATTCCGGCCGGGGTCGGTTTGACACCGCGTGAACCACGCTGCAGCAGCTGCGTGCCACTGGCCTGCTCCATGGCGCTGATCCGCTTACTGACTGCGGAAGGAACAGTTGCCTGCTTGGCGGCCGCATGGGCAATATTCTCTTCTTCACAAACGGCACAAAAAAACTTGAGAGAAAGCGTGTCAAATAATTGCATAGTATTCGCCTTCGACGCAGCAGCAGAGGATAATTTTGGCAAGGAACAAAACATCCATACCACAAGACATCATCCGATTAAAGACAATCCCCCTCTGCTTTGCTGCGATTCGGTGATAGCGCCTAGCCATAATGGTTGACCGGCTAAAATGGAAGTGATGTGTTTCTGAAAAAAATGCCCCAGCATCAACGGATCTGGGGCATCAAAAGCTGACCGGTGATCAGCACTTAGCTCGTTTCCAATCTAAAAACTTAGCCGTTGCCCTTCGGAGTTTCCAGATGGCAACTAGCTATAGTTATCACTACTTCAATCTACGCAGGACAGAGACACAGTTTGTGGCAGAGGACCCGCCGACATTCAAGGTCACACCGATCTCGGGCTGTCCCTTAGTCGGTTTAACGCCAATGGGTTCGCCGACAAGCTGCTTGTAGATGAGGGTGTGCATTGACGCCCCGGTTGCTCCCACAGGATGCCCTTTTGCTTTGAGCCCGCCTGAAATATTGACAGGACAAGCATCGTCACGGGTAAACCTTCCGTCAATGTAATCATAGCCGGCCCGGCCGTCCTCAGACAGTCCCAGCGCTTCGGTACAGAGAATCTGGTTAATGGTGAAACAGTCATGAACTTCTGCTAGGTCAACATCGGCAATGGAGATCCCGGCTTCCTTGAAAGCCTTTTCTCTGGCAATTTTTCCGGCGATCATTTCATACATGTTATCTCTGTCTTTGATGGCAAACCGCTCATTGGCATGACCGATACCGGCGATTTCGACGACCCTGTTTGATATTGCTTTGGCGTTGTCGGTTGTGGTGATAACAAGGGCGGCAGCACCATCAGTCACCAGAGAACAATCATGAAGCCTCAAAGGCGGGGCAATAATCGGGTTTTTCTCATCCGGGAGATTCAAGATGGCATCGGCACTGAAAAGTTTCAACTTGTCGGAAGGTCCGCCAACGCCAAAGTGCGCCAATGGATTCTCAACACCATTTGTGTAACCAAGCGCTGCGACATGAGCCAGCATCTTTTTAAGCTGGTCGTCACTGATGCCGTAATGGGCCTGATAGCCCTTGGCATATTCGGCAAAAAGACCGGGAAAGGTCATGCCATTGGCCCCTTCCGAGTCCCAGTGCGAGCAGGTTGCAAGAGCATGGGTAACACCTTTCGTGTCGAGAAGGTTCATCTTTTCGACACCAAGAACCAGAGCCGTCTTGCATCGTCCAGACTCAACAGCGTAGATCGCATCATAGAGAGCCACAGAAGAGGACGCACAGGCATTCTCACAGCGGGTACTGGGCTTATATCTCAGTCCAGGATCCGCATCTATGGCCAGTGCCCCCATATGCTCCTGGTTGGCAAAAAGCCCGGGAGCGCAGGTCCCAACCCAAATCGCATCGATATCTGAACCCTCTACCCCGGCATCTTTCAGAGCCCCCCTGACCGCTTCATAGGTAAGTTCATTGATGGACTTGAGGTCGGTTATTTGTTTCGTTTCTTTGTCTTTTTTGACGAAGGATCCAAACTGCGTGTTATAGGCGCCGATGATACTGACCTTACTCATAACGTTGCCTCCTTACAGTCTTCAGGCACAAAGATATCTGCATCGGTATTGTTGAGAATATAATCCACGGTATAGGGAGCAAAGTATTCCTTTAGGACGAATTTGCCCTCGGCAATTTGAAAAAAGCCCAGATCGGTGACCACATAGTCGACAACATTGGTCGCGGTGAGTGGCAATGTGCAGGTGCGTTTGAGTTTTGCATCACCGTTCTTCTCAAAATGTGTTGTCGCCGTGATAACCGTTTTGGCCCCGACAGTAAGATCCATGGCTCCCCCCATGCCTGGAACCATCTTGCCTGGAATCTTGTAGTTCGCCAGGTTGCCGTACTGATCAACCTCAAGAACACCAAGAACGGTATAATCGACATGACCGCCACGGATAATCCCGAAGGAGGTTGCCGAATCAAAATAGGCGCCTCCGGGCAGCAGGGTGACGGGGGCGCCCCCGGCATTCACCAGCATGGGATCTTCATGGCCTTTTTCCGGCACAGGGCCGAGTCCGACAAAGCCATTTTCCGATTGAAGAATGATGGTCACGTCATCAGGGAGATAGTTTCCAACCTGGGTCGGCAGACCGATTCCCAGATTGACCAGATCACCGTTTTTAAACATTTGCGCTATTCTTTTGACGATGATTTCTTTATTCGGTTTATATTCCATCACTTAGCCCCCTTTGTCTGGACAAGGTAATCAACAAAAAATCCCGGGGTCACGATACATTCAGGGTCCAGATCACCGATCTCCACAATTTCATCAACCTCCACGACAACTGTTGTGCAGGCGGTCGCCATCAGTGGCCCAAAGTTCCTAGAAGATTTGGCATAGGTCAGATTTCCAGCTTTGTCTGCGGTACCTGCCTTGATAAGGGCGATATCACCCTTCCTGGCTTTTTCAAGGAGGAACTTTGCTCCGTCAATCTCGATAACCTGCTTACCCTCTTCGACCTCAGTACCGACACCGGTCGGAGTCAAGATGCCACCAAGGCCGGCACCACCGGCACGGATCTGCTCGGCGAGGGTTCCCTGCGGGACGAGTTCAACCTCAGCTTCCCCGGCATTCATCTGCCGCTGGGTCTCGGGATTGGTCCCGATATGAGAGACGATCATCTTGCTGAATTGCTTTTTCAATACCAGAGGCGCCACGCCATTCATGTCGTCGTTCTTGACATTATAGATTGCGGTATCATTGCAGACGAGGGTCAGTCCCTTGGTCCCTTTATCATGGAGAGCATTGAGGATATCAGGAGGAGACCCACAAGCCATAAAGCCACTAACCATGACAATATCCCCATCTTTTACTAATTCAGCTGCTTCTTCAGCACTGATTATTTTTTTCTCAATCATGCACTACTCCTTCTGCTGTAAATATTCGAAAACCGAAGTTCATTTCGAGGCGATGTGTCACCTTGCCAGCGGCTGTCATTTAAAAAACGAACAGCATAAACAAAGAGGTCACTATCCCGGTGAACAAAAGGACGACGGTTGTGTATCCCATGATGTCGCGAATATTGAGCTTGGCAACGGCCAGTAAAGGCAAGGCCCAGAACGGCTGAACCATGTTGGTCCAGGCATCACCCCAGGCAATCGCCATTGCCGTTGTTGAGTAAGAAACCCCAATCGCCTTTGCCGCGGGCATCATAATTGGCCCCTGGACCGCCCACTGTCCTCCGCCTGAAGGGACGAAAAAGTTCACAAGGCCTGCTGAAAGGTAGGTAAAGAACGGGAAGGTTGTCGCATTGGAGATATCGACAAAACCTTCAGAAAAGGTGACCGCAAGACCTGAGCTGATCATCATGCCCATGATTCCTGCATAGAAGGGGAACTGCAAAACGATCCCGCCACAGTTCTTGATTGCGTCGTTGACTGCATTCACATAGCGGATTGGCGTCTTATGTAAAATAATACCGAGAATCAGGAAGATAAAGTTGACAACATTCAGGCCAAGTCCACCCCCCTTTACAAAGAAAGAAATAATGTAAGCAATGCCGATGACCCCGATAATCATGGAAAGAATCCAAGAACTTTCAAGTTTTTCGGCCGGGGTCATATCTTGTTTGGCTTTAAGTGGAGCGTCTTCTTCATCCTCAAAGAGAGCGGGATCAACTTCCAGAATCTCATCTTTGTTCTTAGGACTCATCAACATATTGATGATAGGGATGGTGACAAGAAAAATGGCCACCAGAAGGAGATTCTGCCATGAAAAGATCGTTTGCGCCGTCGGAATAATTGCCCCATCAGCAAACTGCTTCATGATGGTATCAGCGCCCGCAACCTTGAGCGGAATAGATCCTGAAAAGCCGGCATGCCAGACAACAAAACCGGAATAGGCACTGGCGACAAGAAGCGGATAATGAATATGCCTGATATTTTTGGCAAGCTCCTTGGCGACCAGAGCACTGACGATAAGACCAAATCCCCAGTTAAGCCAGCAGCCAATAATCATGACGATGGTGACAAGAACGATGGCCTGGGTAGGAGTTTTAGCAACAGTTGCAATACTTTTAAGACCCTTATGAACAGGCCTCGAGGTTGCAAGAGCGCTCCCTGTTACCAAGATAAGAACCATCTGCATTGAGAAGGCTAAGAACTTCCACATCCCACCGCCAAAATAGGTGGTCATTTCAACAAAGGAGGCCCCCTCTATAACCATTCCCAATACAAAAACAATAATCGCAAGAATGACCGCAAAAATAAAGGCATCCGGCAGATACTTCTTTGCAACCTTAGAAAAGAATGTACCGAGAGATCGTACCATTTGTACCTCCTATTGATGAAAGGATAATAGACAGTTGTCATCCCGAAACACTGGATGACAATCATTAAGTTTTCAGATTGGAAACGAGCAATTTTTTGTTGTGGCAAGAACATCAAGGGTTGTGCGGAGGCGTAGTACTTTACGCCGTACAAGAAAACCCGTAGATTGACACCGCCACAGCGGAAAAGGGCCGTTTCCGGATGAAAACTAGATAGGAGGGGATAGAGCAGCAATCATACCAAGTTAAAATCTTTGGCTTTAGCGGATAGGATCAGTCGGTTTTATGGACTTATTGAAGATTTTTTGTAATTTCGAACAGAATTATTGAGATAAGAAAGAGGTTCAATGTGCCAGCTTTTTCATGCTCACATGCAATATCTTGCACATTGAATTCAGTCTATGAGGTCATATCGACTGAGTTTGTACTGAAGATTACGGAGGGAAATTCCAAGTTCTGCGGCAGTATTGGCCCGATTTCCACCTTGAGCGGCCAGGGTCTGGATAATAAGAGTCTTTTCAAAACCACTGAGCATACTTTTTAGATCCCCCTGCTCCCTGCTGGTTGCGTCCCCTTCAAAAACGATCTCGCCTTCTTTAATCACATCCTCTTCAGAAAAAATAAATGCCCGCTCCAAGGTATTTTTGAGCTCGCGGACATTTCCCGGCCAGGAGTAGGTCTGCAACAGTTTAAAAGCAAGGGGCGAAAGCTGCTTATCCTTTCCATATTTCGTTTTGAGGATATCCATAAAATGTCGGGTCAGCAGGGCAATGTCGCTGCCCCTTTCTTTCAAAGGCGGAACCTTCATATGCACGATATTCAATCGATAGAAGAGATCTTTCCGGAATCTCCCCGCTTCAACCTCCTCGCTCATATTTCTATTTGAAAGGGCAATAATTCTTGTATTGACCGAAATATGCCGATTTCCACCAACACGATAGAAGCACCTCTCCTGAATGAAATTAAGCAACTTGGCCTGAAGCTCATAAGGAATTTCGGTTATTTCATCGAGAATCAGTGTCCCACCATCAGCATCCTCGACCCGTCCTTTCTTCAATGCGCTGGCGCCTGTAAATGCTCCTTTCTCGTGACCGAACAGCTCGGACTCGAACAAAGTCTCCGGAAGGCTTGAGCAATTTGTATAGACAACGGGTTTATTTCCCTCTGCACAGGTAAAGTGTATTTGCTTCGCGAGGATATTTTTACCTGTTCCCGTTTCTCCGGTAATCAGGATCGGAACATCCACAAAGGCAAGTTTGTGGATCAGCTTTTTAAGTTTTTTGGTCTCGGGACACTCCCCGATAAACTCTTCAAAATAGATGTGATTTTTCTGCTGGCGTTTCAACGCAGTGTTTTCACGGCTAACCTTTGCAAACTTCACTGCCCGCTCACATGAAATGAGTATTTTTTCAGTGTCAAACGGCTTCGAAATAAAATCGTAAGCTCCAAGTCGCATCGAATCAACAGCATTATCGATTGTTCCCATAGCTGTTATGACAACGACCTCCGTATTCTTCTTATTATTCTTTATAAACGGAATCAGTTCGTGACCACTGCCATCAGGAAGGCCAAGATCAAGGACAACGACTTCAGGACCGTTCTTCGTCATTTCGGTCTTTGCTTCAGCGATGCTCCCTGCAGCAAAAACCTATGCCCTGGGCCGCTATCTGGGTGTCAGCCGGGATATTTTATCCGCCCAGCCCACCGACGGACTCTGGGAAGATAACCGCACGGACGAAAGCCAGATCGGAGCATCCTATGAGGAACTGGAATGGGCCATGGCCTATGAAGCAGGAGACAAAAGCCAGGATATAACAGAGCATCAACAAAGCGTTCTGGACGTCTACAGAAAATTCAACCGGGCCAACCGGCACAAAATGGAACCCATCCCGGTGTGTATCATCCCCGAAGAACTGAAATCATAAATTGTACACAAGTATATGGGGTAAATTTGTCCCTGCAGGGGGCATTTCATCGGTAAGCAGCGGTCAAAGCCATTTCATTGTCCGCTTTACAAAACTTATCTGGAACCTCCCCCTGCCCACTATGCTTCTCTTTTTCGAGTAATCCAGGCACACCCCATTAACCCCATACTAAAAAATAGTAAGGTGGCAGGTTCGGGTACCGCATCAGGCGTGCCGGGCACGACAAACGTAGCATATCCTATCCCCCAAGGATTTCCCATGCCTCGAAATAATTCCCAACGGATATCTTCATCCTCCGACCAAGTGCTGTAACATGCATATTCCATGGTCTGATCATCATAACCCAAAACCGGAACAAAGTGATCTGTTCCACCATTGCCATCCGTATCAATTAAAAACATTATAGGGTGGCCATCGTCAATTTCATTGGTGAGATCATCCCATGTAAAGTTTCCGCTTCTTAAACTTTCATTCCATGAATCCCAATCATTATACCCCCGGTAACTTGCATACTCTCTAAATGCATCATCCGCGTCGCGAAGATAACTCCAGCCATAGGGTTGGTCTTCAGAGGTATGAAAAAAATCGGCAATACTTGTATCCGGCGGATCAGGACCAGCTGCATCCGGATGGGGATCATACTTTGCATTATGCGCCGGGCTTGAGATTTCATCTTTTACATTGGATGTGAGTTTCACGTCATCCCATCCGCTGACGTCAAATAAAAAATCGTATCCACTAAGGTCATAGTACCCCAAAATTGACGCCGCAGCAGTCGGCCCACAACCATGGTACCAGTTGTATGCCGGTATATCAGAAAGGACTACAGGTGTTGCGGCTGCATTAATCGCCGGTAAACATATCACCGTAAAAGTTAAAAGTAGGAGGACTGATTTTTGTTTCATAGATAACTCCTGTATATTTATATTTTAAGGTTGGGGAGGGTATTGGGGCAACCTCTAAAGGGTTGAAATACCCCCATCGAGACACTGGAAAACACAGATTATTAAATAATCGCTCTTTGGACGGACAGTCAGAAAAGGAGAGCGCGAATACTATAACTTATCCAGCACTGTGCGATACGGCCATACATCGTAAGTGCTTGGAATTTTTTTTGCGAACTTCAACCGGCGCAGAAAGGGTGCTATAAAAATCAGCACTTAAATCGGAACAACAGCCACAAGGTGTCTACCTGAATAATATAAAAACGATGTGTAGATTTAATTAATCTATTTCACGAATAATATTGCATCAAACAATGACAAATCACAAATATATAGACACGGCGTATAGTTTCCTTATACGCGAAATCGTCTCAAATGGCAAACAACAAAACACAATGGTTCAAAGCCGAAGATATACCGATGAAAAGCCCATCGGCAGTTGAAGATTATGGCTATACCGCGCTCAGCCAGATGCCGTAGGTCAAGCCGGACACAAGGGTAGAGATCGAGATGGCCGCCACGGCAAGGTCCGGATCACCGCCGATTTGCTCTGCCATGATAAAGACCAGGGTCGCCGAAGGTGCCGCAAGAATAATCAGTCCCGGAATAAAATCCGAGGCACTGATTCCAACTACCCTAAACAGCACAAACCCCATGGCAGGCATCACCACAAGTTTTAACACCGACGTCATGACCACCGAAGAAAACACCAGCCGGATCTTTTCAAAGGAGAGAGAAGCCCCGATCACCAGCAGTGCCATGGGCAGCGCCATCCCCTTAAGAATGGTCAGGGAGCGGTCCAGAATCACCGGCAGGGGTATCCCCGAAAGGGAATAAACAATACCCGCCAAAGCCGACAGGATCACCGGATTGGTCATGGCAGATCCCAACGTTGCAGTCAGGCTCGTACGACCGCCGGCATCCCGGCTGTAAAACTGAAGCACAGCCACCGCCAGAACATTTTGAAGAATCATGACAAACCCTGCGATAATCGCCGCCTTGACAAGGCCCTCGTGCCCCAGATAATAGAAGGCCACCGCAAGACCGATATACCCCAGATTGCCATGGAAGGCACAGTGGATAAAGGACCCTTTGGATGACAATGAAATGTTCGTCAAACGCGCAGCAAACCAAGCAACCGGCACAATAAGACACACGGTTGCAAGGGTAACCAGGATAACCCCTGGATGAAACTGGGTTTTCAAAGAAGACTTGGCAATGGCACTGAAAATCATGGCAGGAATGGCAATGTGGTAGACAAGGCGATTGGCCTGGTGTAAAAAGTCCTGGGATAAAAACCCTTTATGCCGGGCAACTATCCCCAGAAAAATAATAATGAATATGGGTATGATGGTTGAAATAATGTCCATGACGCACCGTGGCCTTGAGTTAATCGCATTGGTGCTGTTTATACGCCTTTTTACCGGAATTGCAAACAGGTCGGCCCATAGTTTTTAATTGACGGGAACACGAACAAACCATGGAACTGACCCTCTCTTCCTATTTAATCTTATTTATTTCAGGCCTGCTGGCAGGATTTGTGGACGCCATTGCCGGCGGCGGCGGACTGATTGCCCTGCCCGCACTTCTGTCCGTGGGACTTCCGCCCCAGCTGGCCTTGGGCACCAATAAATTTCAGGGCAGTTTCGGCACATTATCGGCAGCGGCCAACTTCATCCGCAAGGGCAAGGTAAACCTGTCCGACAATCTGCCGGGCATCGCATTCACATTTATCGGTGCCGCCACAGGCGCCTGGGCCATCCAGCAGATCCATGCGGACTTTATCAAGCACCTGGTGCCCTATATGCTGCTGTTCGTCTTTTTCTATACCCTCATGGCCAAGGATCTGGGCGTGGTCCAGACAAAGGCCCGGATGCAGAAAACAGTGTTCTTTCTGCTCTTCGGTTTTGGACTGGGCTTTTATGACGGATTTTTCGGGCCCGGCACCGGCGCATTCTGGACCGGGGCCCTGCTCATTTTCATGGGCATGGACATGACAAAGGCCACCGGCACCACCCGGGTCATGAACTTTGTATCAAATATCACGGCATTGGCCCTGTTCATAACCGGGGGCAATGTATTGTACACCGCAGGGCTGATTATGGCGGCGGGCCAGATCATAGGTGCCAATGTCGGCTCGGGCATGGCCATCAAACGCGGCGCACCCTTTATCCGGCCCATTTTTCTGACCATGGTCTTTTTAACCATTGTCAGGCTGATTTATGTGAATTACATCTCGTAACCCAAGAAAGGAAGATCCATGCTGCAGACCCAGGAAGAACTGCTCAACATTCTGGACGAGCTGAACATCAACTATACCAACCATGAGCACCCTGCCGTATTCACGGTTGAAGAGGCCGCCCTTCACAGTGAAGGCATTGAAGGGGCTCACTCCAAAAATCTGTTTTTCAAAGATAAAAAAAAGAGATTGTTTCTGGTGGTCACCCTGGCAGACAAACCCATCAAAATCAAGGATGTGGGCAAACTGATCGGGGCCAACAATATGTCCTTTGGCAAACCAGACCTGCTCATGGAAGTTTTAGGCGTGAGTCCCGGTTCCGTCACCCCCTTTGCCGCCGTGAACATCGGCGAGCACGAGGTGAAAATTGTACTGGACGAAGAACTGATGGAGAACGATTTGCTCAATTTCCATCCCCTGACCAACACCGCCACCACCACCATTGCCGCCGATGACCTGGTTAAATTTCTGGAGCATGTAGGCCAGCCACCCCATATTATCCGCCTGTAACGATTGTCATTTCCCAAATTTAAAAACGCGATAACACGGCTTGGTGTCAAGCCGTGTTATCGCGTTCGACATTCCCCATTTAATTCAAGTCCGTTACGAGGTGTTTGGGCGAAAAGGAGCCCAGAGGCAATGTGCAGAATAATGTGCAACGCCGCAGGTGGGTGCATTTGTGGGCATACACCCCTCTACAGAGCCGTTCAAACACTACTTGCCTGACATCATGGATTGAATATCTTCGTCAACATCGCCAATGGGCTTGATATCAAAATTTTCAACCAGTACATTCAATACCGTGGGCGAAACAAAAGCAGGCAGGGTGGGCCCCAGCCGAATCCCCTTAACCCCCAGGTGCAGCAACGCCAGCAGAACCGCCACGGCCTTTTGTTCATACCAGCCGATATCAAAGGAGAGCGGCAGATCATTAATGTGATCCAGACCGAACGCATCCCGCAGTTTCATGGCAATCACAGCCAGGGAGTAAGAGTCGTTGCACTGGCCTGCGTCCAGCACTCTTGGAATCCCGCCGATATCGCCCAGATTGAGTTTATTGTACCGGTATTTTGCACACCCGGCGGTGAGGATCACGGTGTCTTTGGGTAATTTTTCAGCCACTTGGGTAAAATAGTTCCTGTCTTTGTTGCGCCCGTCGCATCCGGCCATAACGATGAAGCGTTTAATCGCACCGGATTTCACAGCTTCCACCACCTTATCCGCCAGGGCCAGCACCTGATTATGTGCAAACCCGCCAACAATTGTACCTGTTTCTATTTCGGTGGGTGGCGAACAGGTCTTTGCGAGTGCCACAATCTTTGAAAAATCCTTGGCACCGCCGGCCGCTCTGTTCGGGATATGGGTGGTGCCCGGATAGGAGACAACGCCGGTGGTAAAAAGCCTGTCCTGGTAGGTGTTTTTCTTTTTAATGGGAATAATGCAGTTGGTGGTCATCAAGATGGGCCCGTTAAAGGTTTCAAAATCCTCATTTTGATGCCACCAGGAGCCGCCGTAATTACCTTTGAGGTGATCGTATTTTTTAAATGCCGGATAATAATTGGCCGGCAGCATTTCACCGTGGGTGTAGACATCAACGCCCGTCCCTTTGGTCTGTTCCAGCAGTTCTTCCATATCTTTCAGGTCATGTCCGGAAATCAAAATGCCGGGGCTTGTCCCCACACCGATATTGACTTGTGTGATCTCGGGATTGCCATAGGCCTGGGTATTGGCCTGGTCCAGCGCCGCCATTGTGGTCACGGCAGTTTCACCGGCTTTCATGACCATGGCAACCATCTCATCAACACTCAAATCCTGGGTCGTAGAGTGTAACGCCTCATACAGAAAATCCCAGATCTCATCCTTGGTGACACCGAGCACCGCGGCATGATCGGCATAGGCACAGATCCCTTTCAGGCCAATGACCAGAAGTTCGCGAAGGGACCTGACATCTTCATTTTCGGTTGAAAGAACACCAACCGCTTCCGCTTTGGCCGCAAATGCCGACGTATCATCCGAAAACCAGGCCGCACAATCGTGAAGATCCGGCCCCACTTTATCTTTAACGCTATCGAACAATTTCTTTTTAACGGCCTGGGCACGGGTAATCCAGGAAATCAGATCATCATCATTAAAGTTGACGTTTGTAATGGTCGTGAACAACCCTTCGGCGATAAATTGACCATTGGCCCCAGGCACATCCAGACCGGCCTCTTTGGCGGTTTGCGCAAGCACGGCGATCCCTTTTAAATTGTAGATCAACAGATCCTGAAGATTTGCCGTACTGCCTTTTTTCCCACACATCCCATTAATGGTGCATCCCTGGTTTTTCGCGGTTTCCTGACATTGAAAACAAAACATGCAAAGGTCTCCTTTTTATATGAATTAACTGCTTAATGACTTCTTACGTCGCAGGTAAAATATACGATTTAAAACGCACAAAAACCTTGATCTGGATCAATTTTTTAAAAAAACACAGAAAAAAATGAACACCGGCAGAACAAACGTTGAAATGGAGTATTCCTTAATATCTAACACATTATAATTTAAAATGAAATCGTTTGATATAAACCGTTCCCCGCAGGAATCAACGGAAAAAGAGAGGGAAGCGATGATTCCTGCAAGGTCAATCCGTTGAGAATCTATTGATTATCCGTTTCTGTCCTTCCGGGCCACCAGGGATTGGGCGGCAAGACGCGCCGCCGGGTGGACCACGGTCAGCCCCCCAGGGTCATCAAGATAGCCGCCCAGGTTTATCCGGCATACCGGACAATCGGTCACCCAGAGCTCCGCACCTGTGGATTTGGCATTGGCCACCTTTTTGGCTGCAATGCCCCTGGACACATCCGGGTATTCGTAGAAAAAGGTACCGCCACCGCCGCAGCAGGAATCCATATCCGATGCCGGGGTATATTCAACGCCCTTTATTACATTCAAAAGCGTTTGAGCACTTGCAGGGGTAGGCATATGATTTCGCAGGTGGCAGGGCTGATGATAGGTGACGCGCACCGTTTCGCCGGTTTGGACAAAGTCTTCAGACTGGACATGGGCCATGACAAAGGTACTGATATCCACCACTTTTTCCGCCACACGATCGGCTCGATCCTGATCCAGGCCGAACGCCGTTGCAAGTTTAGGGTACTCATTTTTCAAGGCGGAACCGCATGTGGGGCAGTCTACGATGACGGCATCAATGTCCTGGGCATCCAGACAGTCCAGGTTGGCGGCGACATTTTTTTTCATTTTTTCCCGGCCGCCGTGATAGAGCATGGGAATACCGCAGCAGGTCTGGGTATCGGGGATAATCACATCAAGTCCCATGTGCCGTAAAATATCCAGAACGGCAAAACCGGTATCTTCAAAAAGATAGTTGGTGGCACAGCCTGTAAAATACACCACCCGGCCGTATTTCAAACCCGATACAGATTTTAATTTCTGCGTGGGCTTTGGTGTCCGGGCAGCTGTCCGGAACGGCACTTTATTCAACACAGGAAACTGTTTTAATGCGATATTGCCCAGTTTATACTTCTGGGCAAACACCTTGGGTACAATTTTCTGGGCCATTTTGGCCGCACCGGCCGCCATCCGGATTCGGGACTCCTTTGCCAGAAGATAAACCAGGCTTTTGATCTCAGGTTTATCCCCATGATCCCGGATCATCTGTTCGCGCATGCGCACATAACGTTCGGGGTGGTTGATGCCCGAAGGGCAGATGTTGGCACAGCTGCCGCACATCAAACATTTGGAGATGATTTCCTGGAGCTTTTCGGATGAACCAACCTTGTGGTCCGCAAAAAAATCAATGAGCTGTATCCGGGCCCGGGGAGACGCATCCTCGGTGCCCTGGGCCTGGTATGTCGGGCAGACAGACAGGCAGACACCGCACCGATTGCAATTTTGTCCATATGATGAATCAGCCATATTACACAAACTTCCCGGGATTGAGGATGCCGTCCGGATCCACTGCTTTTTTAATGACACCCATAAACTCAACGGTATCTTCATCCATGACCAGGGGCAGATATTCGGTCTTGGCCAGGCCGATGCCGTGCTCGCCGGACAGGGAGCCGTTCAGAGAGGCCGCTGCGGCCATAATCTCGTCAAAGGCCTTTTTCACCCGGGCCCACTCGTCTTGATCGGCTTTATTTCCCGGAATCATGGGGTGCATATTGCCGTCGCCGGCATGGGCCATCACCCCCACAAGCAGGTTGTATTTCTCGCCGATCTCCACGATCCTCCGGGTCATCTCCGGAATTTTACCGGCGGGCACCACAATATCTTCGGTGTAGAGACCTTGCCGAAAGTTTGGCAAACACCCCATAGACCGAACGTCGTGCCGTCCAGAGTTTTTCACGCTCTTCTTCGCTTTTGGCAATCTCAATATCCACAGCCCCGTTGGCTTCAAGCTTCTCGGCGATTTTTTTGATCTCTCGTTCGCACGCCTCTTTCACCCCGTCCACTTCGATGAGCAGGGTGCCCTCGGCATCCACCGGCAGACCGATATGGGCATTATCTTCAATGGTCCGGATGGTGGTCTTGTCCATCAACTCCAGTGCCACCGGCAAAATACCGGCACCAATGATATCGGCCACGGCATGTGCCGTATTATCCAGATCATCAAAGGTGACCAGCAGCGTGGAGACACTTTCCGGCTGGGGCAGAACCTTGAGAATCACGGACGTGACCATACCCAAAGTCCCTTCGGACCCGCAGAACAGGCTGGATAGCCGGTAGCCGGTGACATCCTTGACATTGCGGCTGCCGAAACGAACGACCTTGCCCGAACTGAGCACAACTTCCATGCCCAGAACATAATCCACCGTCACCCCGTATTTTAGGCACCGGGGGCCGCCGGCATTCTGGGCCACATTGCCGCCGATGGTTGACACGGCCATGGAACCAGGGTCCGGTGGGTAAAAGAAACCCAATGGGGCCAGGGCCTTTTGAAGATCGGCATTGATCACACCGGGCTCCACAATCACATACCGGTCTTTGGTGTTGATCTCAATAATCCGGTTCATTTTTGAAAAGCACAGGACCACCCCGCCTTTGGCCGGGATACTGGCACCGCATACCGAAGTGCCTGCCCCCCGGGCGGTCACCGGGATTTTGTGGGCAGCACATATTTTTAAAATGCCGGACACCTCATCCCGGGTACAGGGAAACAAAACCAGGTCGGGCATGGCCTCTTCAAAATAGGCATCATAACAATAACAGGCCAGCTGCTCGGGGGAATCGAAACACCTGTCCGTGCCCACGATTTTCTTGAGGCGGTCTATGGCATCTGGGTCGATCATTTTTACATCACCTTACATAATATGTTTAAAACAGGTCACAACTATAGGGATGCTTTGGGCATTGTCAATCTATTGTGCGATGACCAATGCCCGATGATCTTTTTTGCCCTTTGGTACCAACATATTTCAAGGCGACTTAATCTTGGACGATATCCGTCACCGTCTGAACCAGCCGATGTTCTTCTTTAACCGTCCGCCGTGCTTTTTCCACCTTTTCTTCGACATAGTTCTCCTCTGAGAATCCGATGTACAGGGCATAGATAATAAAAAGAAGGATAACCGCAAAGGGCAGGCCTGTGGTTACCGATGCAGTTTGCAGTGTTTTAAGACCGCCGCCGATGAGAAGAACGGCTGCCACCAGACCTTCCATCACTGCCCAGAACACCCGCTGGGGAATAGGTGAATCCAGCTTGCCGCCGGATGTCAGGTGGTCTACCACCAAAGAGCCCGAATCCGAAGAGGTTATAAAGAATATCGTTACCAGAATAATAGCAATAAACGACAGCACATGGGTAAAGGGTAATTGTTCAAGCATGACAAACATGGCTGTGGAGACATTGGCCTGCACGGCAGCGGCGATATCTGCGGTCCCGCTTGCCTGGAAGAACAGAGCGGATCCGCCGAAAACAGACATCCATAAAAACGATAAAAAAGTGGGAATCAGCATCACGCTGAGAATGAACTCCTTGACGGTCCGGCCTTTGGAAATTCTTGCAATAAACATCCCCACAAACGGAGACCATGAAATCCACCACGCCCAGTAAAATACTGTCCAGGAGCCCTGCCAGGTGGTTTTCTGGAACGTTTCGGTCCATAAACTGAGCTGGGGCAGTTTTGTCAGGTAGTACCCGATCGTCTGTGTAAATCCACCGAGGATTATGACCGTGGGTCCCAGGATGAGCATGAGCAGCATGAATATGCCGGCAAGGGCCATATTTCCCTCGCTGAGACGTTTCACCCCGCCGTCCAGCCCCGACATCACGGACATGGTGGCAAAGGCTGTAATCACAGCGATCAAAATAACCTGGACCGTTGTGCTGATTTCAATGCCGAATAAAAAGTTTAGTCCGGCATTGACCTGCTGAACCCCGAGACCCAGGGATGTGGCCAGACCCACCAGGGTTGCAAGCACTGATAACACATCAATAAGATTCCCCCAGAATCCATAAATCCGGTTCCCCAGAATGGGATAAAAAATAGAGCGAACCGTCAGCGGCAGTCCCCGGTTATAGGCGAAGAATGCCAGTCCCAACCCAACAATGGAGTATATGGCCCAGGGGTGCAGCCCCCAATGAAAGTAAGTGACGCCCATGGCCGCCTGGGCTGCCTGGGGGGTGCCGCCTTTTATACCGGTGAACATCGGAGATGGCGACAGATAGTGGTACATGGGCTCCCCGACACTCCAGAACATCAGGCCGATGCCCATGCCGGCACTGAGCAGCATGGCAAACCAGGCCAGGGTGGAAAACTCAGGCTTGGCATCCGTGCCGCCGATGCGGATTTTGCCGAATTTACTGAATGCAAAATATATTGCAGCAAGGATAAACATATTGGCAGCAAGAATCAAAAACCAGCCCGTGGTACTTGTGATGACGCTCAATGCAGAATTAAAAAATTCCGTGGCTTCCTTATGAAACATCAGGGTCAGCAAAATAAACACCACAAGTATGGCCGTGGACGCAAATGTCACATGGGGATGAATATCAAAACCGAATCCAACGAGATTTCGGTCCCCGGGCTCACGCTCCTCGGCATCGTCGTAGTAAGAAGACGTGGGCATGATTTGAAGGCCGAAAAACCGTTCTCTGTTGGCAATGGCCTTTTCCCGGGCCTCTTCTTCAGCCCGTTTTATTTTTTTTGCTAGAATTGCCTTTGAAGTCCCTTTTTTTTTCTTAGTTGCTTTCAGGGTCATCATGTATCCTTTTCTGTTCAGTTATCAATCAGCAATGGCCTTTCCATAAAATGTTCATCTTAAATTCCGTCATCAGGTAAGCCCTGCGCACAATTTTATTCGGATCGAACGCCCCAAATTGCGCACAGATTTGTCATGTGACGGATGCCCGCATAAAAAAGCAGACATTCACAAATTTTACACAGGAATACAACAAATTGGTTTTTTTTAAAAGGACTGGTGCAGATTTGGCATAGTATCGCGCCCACATATCAATCAAAATAAAGGCCCACAAATGTAGTGCTCCCTGACTGTCATTGCCTTTTGACCCCCGGCCAAGGATGGGATAGAATGGACGGCCATGAAAGAAAAAATAAAAATTATTGAACACGGCCAAGGCTGGATCTGCCTGGAAAAGCCCGGGGACATCAGTGTCCATAACGATCCGGGCAGGGATATCATATCGGGCCTTCAAAAAAGTCTGGCCCCCGGCAGCACTGAGATACTCCAGCCCGTCCACCGCCTGGACAAGGAGACCTCGGGACTACTCCTTGTGGCCACGACCAAAGAAGCCCTGACCGCCCTATCGGCCCTTTTTGCTGAAGGCAAGGTGACAAAACGCTACAGGGCCCTGGTTCACGGTCATTTTGAGCAGACCCAAGGAGACTGGGATACCCCCCTGACCAAATCCGCCGGCGGCAGAACCGATCCCCGGGGCCGGGGAAAACGGGTCAAGACCCTGACCCGCTACAGGGTACTGGATCAGTCCATCCACTATACGCTTCTGGACATTGAATTGTTCACCGGCCGCAAGCACCAGATCCGCCGCCACGCCAAACTGGCAGGTCATCCGGTCGTTGGTGATCCCCGGTACGGATCGCCCAGAGCCCTTGAATTTTTAAAGACCCAAAAGCAGTTCGAATCCATGGGGCTGCACGCCTGTTTTCTCAGCTTCAAGGGTAAGGGCAGGACCGTGACCCTGGAACTGCCGGATCTGCCCCGGGAAGTTGAACGATTATTTGAAGAGGATAAAGCATAGACGTGTAGCAGCTTGGTGCCATAAAAATCAGCGCCACCATTCAAGCCGAAAAATTCTCCCCGTAATTTCTCCAAAACAGGATCAAATTTAATAATCGCTTTGTAGCCATCTATACTCATAATATTATTCACTGCTTAATCCCATTCTTTCAATCATTTTCGGATGCTTGAAACAAACCCTAAGCTATTGAATCGCTTTATATTTTTTAATTTGGGTGCATTCCACAAGATACTGTAGAGTCTTTGCCGTAAAAACTTTTCCCCCTGTTGCCAAAATCATTTTTTTCATATCTTCCCTGCGAACTCCAAAACCACGCCCTCCAATACAAGCAATAACCTCATATTTTGGATTGTTCAACGGTCTTCCGACAAGGCTTAACTCGCCAAGATGTTGAATGCGGGTGACCTTATCTCGCGCTGTGCCATCATCTTCTGTTATTTTTGCTTCGATGACAATCTGTGGGTTAAATTCACTAGGTATGATGAAATCAGGTGTCTGGTCAAAGCCTTCAATACGTTCCGCTCGTTTGGTTTTACGGAAACTGACACCGGCATCGGCCAAGACCTCTTCAATCGCAGATTCCAGACTGTCTCCAATGATATCACTCACCGAATCACGGTGTCCGGCAAAAGGTCTGCCAAGGAACCGCTCATACAATAACATAGCATAGGGCGCTCCAATCTGAGATAAATTTTTGATGCTTGAAATCCCATTTTTTGTGTCTGCCTTGTTTAGTCTATGCAGTTGATCAATGTTGACCTCAGGCGCGCCTGTAGATAGCAATTGACATGCCGTTTGAACCATTGCCTCCACTCTTGTTTTTGTCACACCATTTAAGTTCAGTTCCACATCCGGAGCCATTCGGATCTTCCGGTCCAGAGAACGAATAAAACCCTGGGGAACTGCCACTCCTGTTTTTTGGGTCGTAACATACCCCCATTCCGGAGGTGTAAATCCAAGCATGGTGCGAAGAACAATAATGGAAATCGGATTAGAAATCGTTACGGGATAAATCTTGACAGGATCAAGCAATGAAAATCCACTGGTGGCGGCTTTCAGTGCTTCATAACCAATCTCAAAAGCGGGGTAATCAACAAACCCTGCCCCCTTCGGCATAACAAGAAACTCTGATTCCAGACATGAAAAAACGGAATCAACATAGCTTTCAGGATTTTTATTGATTTCTTCCAGGGTTGCCTTAAAAGGGAACATCGACATTTTTATCTCCATAATTAGATTGAGTTTCATGAACAGCGAACAAAAAACTTTCCTTGGGTTGTTCTTTGCCCGGTATGTCTATGAATTTCTTAACTTCAGCCCACCCACCGAATAATCGAATCCAATCCATGACTGCTTCAATGCGTGTTGCAATTGCTTTTGTTTTATCCCAGCTATGCCGCAAATTCCAAATGGCATGGCGAATGAGATGTCCAAAGGCAACACACCGAATGTCACCATAGGTCGGATTGACATTCCCGGCTTTGAGAAGCCTCAAATCCTGTTTAACAATTTCAGCAAGACCGTCGGGAGAAGTTGCGATCCATTTTCCTTGCATGACGCCCGTTGTTCGGCAAACAAAAATAGTGTCAATAATGGAAGATCCCGTACCGTTAATATGGATGGAACCGCCCATTTCAGCGGGGCAAGGAAGGGATGCGGAACAGGTCAGACCTGCATCCAGGATAGCCACAGCTATGGGATAATAGGCATCAATTTTATTATGATGATAAGTGAACGCCAATGGAGACCCCGGTTTCAATGCAGTGGACATTTTTTGAAACACCTTGGATATGCCCTGTGTAAAATGCTCAAGGCCACGGCCCATGTTCATATTACCTGTCAGCTCATCTGGAGATCGTGTTGAAACGTTTCTAAATGCCGGGAAAGCATCTCCAATTATCTTTTTTAACCAGACATAACAAAAATCCATGAGTTCAGCATATTGAATATTCCCGAAATAGGGAGGATCGGTAAAAACCGCGTCCAGTGAGTCATCTGGTAGATTAGATACCCCCGCATCCTTACATGAAATGTCAATCCGCCTTTGTGGCGTTGTACCATTTCCATCTAAATGATCTCCGATCCATTCGCCCTTGATAGGGATCACTTTTTTTGTTTTGCCTTGGATTTTAACTTCAAAGGGCTGATCACAATACGCTTTGGCCTTTTTGAATTTTTCTATGATATTTGCCCACCCACCACTGCCGATGCACACGCTACGGGCGGGGTTCATGATGCCGAGAAAATTTGATTCACACTGGATCTGCCCAACTGGAAAACCATGGATGGAAAAGATATCAAGAGACTTTAAAGCGCGGCTGTCATAGCGGCATAACATATTTTGATACCGAAGCAAGTCTGAAAGATTTGTTGCCAGTGCATTTCTAACCCTTTCATTAGGTTGATCGGCAATCAACCGGGCGGAAATTTCAAGGCCAAGAAGCTGTCGTTGATTAAACATCTCACGGTAATAGGTGTATCCCCATCGATGCAAACGATTTGTTTCATCTCCACTCGGAATTTTGGATTCAGGAATATATCTTGGATCTATAGCAGATAACCGTTCCGACGCTTCTCTAACCCTTGCAAGATCCACTCGATCCGGGGTTTTAAAAAATCGGCCCTTATGAAACGGTTTACACAGAGGACAGTGATATTCTATGGCATATATACGATGATTGGGAGCTCCCAGCTCAGGATCAGGAAACCGATTTCCAGTACCGCATTCGGGACATTTACAAAGACCTCTTTTAGCAGGACCGCTCGGGGTCAATTTAGAGGAACAATGACAGCATTTGTCTGGATTTTTTTTATCGCCGGTTTCGGTTAATTTCCCGCAGGCCGGACACACAAATACATATTGGGGATGTCGGGAACCGCTTGAAAGCATATAACCGGGAAATAAGTCCAGCTCCTTTCCACATTGCTTGCAAGGCATAACTTTCACCCACAAAAAATATTTTACGTGGGCATCTTGAGAGCCACAAAGGGCGCATTCAGTTTTGTAAAGATGTCCAATTTCCTTTTCAAGATCACAGCATAGCAGCTTGGCTGCTTCAGAATAATCATCCAGGTTAAGATGTTCAATTTCCTGTTTTACAATCCAATATGACATGGGGTTGATATCAAACCCTGTGACATCACACCCCACACGATTAGCCTCCAGAACAGGGATCCCCCCTCCCATAAAAGGATCTGCAATATGAAGTCCTGAAAAATTATTGGCAGTATAATACACATCCTGAAGGGATTTTTCAGAAAATTCAGATAAAATAAGCCCACGAAACAACGTCCCGGGGCGTCTGGCAAACCATTTATGAGCGGCAATAATCGGACGATAATTTTGTTGAATCTGTTTTTCACGACGTGCAAGGTCTGCAATGAAGGGGATTTCAAAATGTTTTTCGATCATCAAGTTTTTTTACTCTTTAATATATGGTGTAAGCCCTCCCTATCTGTCGAATGCTCCAGTTAGGCGTGATTTGTATAGCCAGCGAAAATTATTTTAGGATCCCAAAAAATCCAATGGCTAAATAACCAAATAATCGTATCAATTTATCATATTCCTGGTAAAAATGTAACTTTCATAGAATATCAATGGAAGAGCGCTTACCTCTATTGGAGATGATTCACAAAGGTTTCCATATGTTGACATAGGTAATTACCCCACAATACCACCCTTGTTGTTAATCCAAGGATTTGATATATCTGCGCCGGAGAATGACGATTGCGGAGACAGGATTAATTGGCGGAAAGAACTAAAGAACAACCGGTTGTTTCGGTCATGCCGAACCAGGCGTTGGTAGTTGAATGGGAAACGGTTAAAGGCAAGATCTCCCAGGATCAGATTAAACACCTGGAGGAAATTGCTCCAATCGCTGACGCCCGTAAAGATGACTGGCTGTACGACCTGGGGTTTAAGCAATTCCCGTTGGATTTCTCACCATCTTTGAACTATTTCCTGCGATTTTCCCGCTGTTTTGTCCAGACGTTGTTAAAAACTGCCGAACTTGAAACCCAGAGGCAGGACGCTGTCATCGACACCCCTCAGGGGCTTGTCAGCGATTTTATTTCAACTTGCCCCCTGATGGCCGGATCTGAATATGTCACTGCCGATATGCTGGAGAGGTTGTGGCAGGGGTTCAATGAGACATTTTCCAGAGACATCAAAAAATTCAAGGGGCCTGTCAGCAATTACTTCCGAGAGAAGAATCCTGATCTTCACCCGGCGGGCCGGGTGTTTTTCCACCTGGTGGAAAATAAAAATTCTGAGGTTCCCTTTGCCTTTATGGCCACATATTCCGCAGACATGGGGGCCAATGGGAAGCCCAAGCATCTGCCCCTGAAACATGCCATTGAAACCCATGGCGATGAGCAACTTCTCACCCTTTTATCCACGGTGTACAAGGCGGCGGAACAAAGCCGGATCGTGGCGGATCTCATTGAATCCGGTGAATTGTTCCACCCCCTGGCCCTGGATGGGGATGACGCATTTTCATTCCTCAAGGAGATTCCGGATTATGAAGCCTGTGGCGTGCTCTGCCGGATCCCGGACTGGTGGAAACAAACCGCCGCCCCACCCCGGGTCACCATCTCCATGGGGGACAAAAAACCGTCCCTGGCCGGGCTGGATGCCATTCTTGATTTTAAAGTCAGTGTAGGATTGGGTGATCTGGAATTGTCCAGGCAGGAGGTTGAAGCCATCCTGGAAGAGACCCAGGGCCTGGCCTTTATCAAAAACAAATGGGTGGCCGTGAACCCGGAAAAGCTCAGACAGGCCCTGAAAGCGTGCGACCGCATTGAGGATCTGGCCGGCTCGGGCATGACCCTTGGCACCGCCATGCGCGCCCGGCTCTCCCCGGAAAAGATGCTTGGCCGGGAAGATGACGGGCAGGTGGATGTCAGTATATCCAACGGCGCATGGCTGACATCCGTTCTGGACAAAATGACCCACCCGGAACAGGTGGAGCCGGTGGCACCGGGCAAAGGGTTCAAGGCGGCATTGCGGCCCTATCAAGCAAAAGGCGTGGACTGGCTGAACTTTCTAACTTCATACGGATTCGGGGCCTGTCTGGCCGATGACATGGGATTGGGAAAAACCGTCCAGATCCTGGCATGGCTGAGCACCCTGCCTTCAAGCCGGAAACGCCCGGCAACGCTGTTGGTGGTACCGGCCTCCCTGATTTCGAACTGGGAGTCGGAAATTAACCGCTTTCTGCCGGGCCTCAAAGTCTGTGTGGCCCACCCAGGATTTACATCATCGAATTCACAACCCAACAAGGCGAAGAAAAACAAAGAATTCAAATTGACCAAAACCCAGTTGAACCGCCTGGACCTGGTCATCACCAGCTACACCCTGGTGAAAAAATACGACTGGCTTGCCACATATTCCTGGCGCTGCCTGATTCTGGATGAAGCCCAGGCCATTAAAAATCCAGGCACCCAGCAGACCCGGGCCATCAAAGCCCTGCCGGCCGCCCACCGGATCATCATGACCGGCACACCTGTGGAAAACCGCCTGTCGGACCTGTGGTCCCTGTTTGATTTCTTAAATCCCGGACTTTTGGGCAACAGGAAAGAATTTTCCAATTTTGCCAAAACCCTGAAAGACGATCCCAACGGATATGCCAGACTGCGGCAGATGATCTTTCCCTATATCCTGCGCCGCCTGAAGACCGATAAAACCGTGATCAAAGATCTGCCGGACAAGGTAGAAATGAAGGTTTTTGCCGATTTGAGCCCCAAACAGGTGGTGCTGTACAAAAAATCGATCAAGGATCTGGAACAGGGCATCGAAAACGCCGAAGGCATCCAGCGCAAAGGCCTGGTGCTCTCCTTTCTGCTCCGGTTCAAACAATTGTGCAACCACCCGGACCAGATTACGGGCTCCGGGGATTTCAAGGCCGCCCACAGCGGAAAATTCGCGCGCCTGGCCGGTATCTGCGAAACCGTTTATGAAAAACGGGAACGGGTGCTCGTATTCACCCAGTTCAAGGAGATGACGGAACCGTTGCGTGCCTTTCTTGAAACCATATTCCACCACCCGGGACTCGTGCTTCACGGATCTGTCCCTGTTGCAAAACGCAAAAAACTGATACAAACATTCCAGGACAATGCCTATTGCCCCTTTATGGTGCTGTCGCTGAAGGCCGGGGGCGTGGGCCTGAACCTAACCCGGGCCAACCATGTGGTCCATTTTGACAGATGGTGGAACCCGGCTGTGGAAAACCAGGCCACGGACCGGGCGTTTCGCATCGGACAGACCCAAAAAGTGCTGGTGCATAAATTTGTCACCCGGGGCACCATTGAGGAAAAAATTGATCGGATGATCAGTGAAAAACAGGCCCTGGCCGACCAGGTGGTCACGTCTTCCGCTGAAGGCATGATCACGGAAATGAATGACCAAGATCTGCTTGACCTGTTCCAGCTTTCCCTGCCGGACTAATAAGGCAGCAGATAAAGATTTATCGGTATAAGGAACCAAAGAATGCGTTACGGGTATCCCAAATACGTGAGCGTGGCGGAAAAACGAGCCAAAGCCGAAAGAAAACTTAAAGCCCTAAAAAAGAAAAAGCCCGATATTCAGCCCGTGGTTCTTGAGGGCCAGGCCCTGGCAAAAACCTGGTGGGGCAAAGCCTGGAATAAAAATCTGGAACGGTATGCCGATTATGCCAACCGGATCGGCCGGGGACGCAGCTATGTCCGGCACGGGGCGGTTCTGGATCTTCAAATCCAACCCGGCAAGGTCTCCGCTCTGGTCATGGGAAGCGCCGGCGCCCCCTACAGGGTCACCATTACCATTAAACCCATTCCCCCAAAACAATGGCAGGACATTAAAAATCAGTGCAGGGGAAAAATGGACAGCATCAAGCAGTTGATGGCCGGAAAGTTCCCCAAGGCCCTTGAAGAGATGTTTACCCAGAAAGGCAAAGGGCTTTTCCCCTCGCCCAAGGAGATTGAACTGGATTGCTCGTGTCCGGACTGGGCAGTCATGTGCAAACATGTGGCCGCCGTACTGTATGGTATCGGGGCACGCCTGGACCAGGATCCAGGCCTGTTCTTCATGTTAAGAAAGGCAAAGGTCAACGACCTGGTGGCCGAAACCGTCCAGGAGAGCAAAAAAGACCTCCTGAACCGGTCCGGGAAAAAATCGTCAAGAATCATTGATGACAAAAGCCGGAATCTGGCGGATATGTTCGGTATCGACCTTGATACGGACGATTTACCCTCCTTGCCGCCGGGAAAAACCAAACCTGAAGGCAAAGCACCTGGCAAACCGGCCAAATCAAGAGGGAGAAAAACCAAACCCGGCAGACCCAAGGCGGCAAGGGCAAAGAAAAAGTTCTCCCAGCCCCCTGTCACCCCAAAAGGCACCCATGCCTCAAAAATCAGAAATGCTGCGGGTATTGAAACCCTGTTCAAGCGACGAACAAAACGCCATACAGCGGTAGCCGAAGTCATTGAAAAATCAGACATGGATCCCCAAAAGGTCAGAAATATCCTTTATAATCTTGTCAAAAAAGGTAAAATTGAGCGGGTATCAAGGGGAGTTTACAAATGGGTCAGGCCGGGAATGTAATAGACACCGGAGTTAATAACGTCAAGCGTCTGTTTACATCCATTTCTCTAAGAAAGTCTGTGTAATCCAAACAAATTTTTAACTTTCGTTGTGGGCTGAACCCGGTGAACAACCATGGCCGTCCACGACTGTTATTTTGGTCTTCTGAAGGAACTGACCATTGGTATCAAAAAAAAGGAGTCTTAGTTGGCACGAAGAAAACTCAAAGAAGCGGTGAAGCAAAAACTTGAATCCCCCGGTTGGCAAAAAGCGCTGCGGATTTCAAACCAGCAGTTGGCCATCACCATAGGTGCGGCGCTCAACGCCTTTGCCTATGTATTGTTTCAAATGCCGTATAACCTGGCTGCAGGCGGGGTTTCCGGGTTGGGCATTATCGTCAATCATCTAAGCGGATTCTCCCCGGGATTGTTCTATTTTACAGCAAATATCCCATTGTTCGTCCTTGGCTTTTTCACCCTGGGCAGGTGGCGGTTTATATTTACGTCCACATTGGCCGTTCTCGTGTTTTCCGGTGCCACGGAATATCTTATTGTTCATATGCCGACGATTTTCGGTCAATTTCCCATCACAGAGAACAAGCTTCTGGCGACCATCTACAGCGGATTGCTCGTCGGGATCGGTACAGGTATTATCTACCGTTTCGGCGGCACCATCGGCGGCACGTCCATCATTTCCCGGATCATTTACAATAAAACCGGATTTCCCATGTCCCAGTCCGGCCTGTACGTGGATGTCATCATTATTGCCGTTGCCGGCTTTGTGTTCAACTGGGAGACCTCTTTATTGGCCTTTCTTGCGATTCTCATTGCAGGCATGAGTGCCGATTTTGCCTTGGAGGGAACCAGCCAGATGCGCACCCTGATGATCATTACAAAAAACCCAGAACCATTGCGATACGCCATTATCAACGAATTAAAACGCAGTGTGACCATGTGGCAGGGTACAGGCGGGTATTCAGGAGAAGAGCGCACCCTCTTATATCTCACCGTGCTGCGCTCCCGGGTCTACGACGTAAAATTCATCATTAACCGGATCGACCCCCATGCATTCATGGTGGTCGGGGTCTCCCAGCAGACCTGGGGCGGGTATACCCTGAAAAAGAAAAAAGCCAAGCGGGTGTCGTCAGCCCCAAAAAACGAACTATAGCCCCAAAGGCGTTACTAAACATATATTTTTTTTAAGACGAGAATTTAAAATACGAAAAGTATCGAGATACCGTTCAGAACAACAAGGTCGAAATCAGTTTCATCAAACTAACATTTTTTGAAACTCAAGAAAGCCGAGCCTTACTTCTGCCATTTCCCACCTTTCTGAAATCACTGGAAGCGGTTAATCATACCATTATGTTGGGTTTTGAATTACTTCATTTGGTTGGAATCATTGCTCAATGATGTTGATCTGTGTTATGAAAATTTCATACACGTTTAATGAGACCAAATGCATGGTTGAGCATTGGGAGATTTGCCCATTATGAAAGTAATATGGAATTAAAATAAGGATAGATTGTGACAATGACGACTTTCATCGGCCTCATCAACAATGCAGCGTTGCTCGTTTCTTTAGTTTTAATCTACGATATAGTGATTCTGAGGCTTCCAGAAAAAAATGCTTCATCAAAGCAAATTCCCATTGGCCTTATTCTTGGTCTCATCGGATTAGCTATAATGATGAATCCATGGGAGTTCCTTCCTGGTATAATATTTGACACAAGATCTATTCTTTTGAGCGTCTGCGGGTTGTTTTTCGGAACAGTGCCGACTATTATCGCTACAACCTTTACCGGAGGATACCGGCTGTACCTTGGTGGGGTGGGAGCATGGACTGGATTTGCCGTTATTGTAATATCCGCTGCAGTAGGCCTTTCTTGGCGACATTTTATGACACAGGATTTGAATTCACTCTCGAACAGAAGTTTGTATTTTATGGGATGTGTGACTCATGCCTTGATGTTATCTTTGATGCTGACTTTACCACGAACAGTGGCTTTTGGAGTCCTTTCAAAAATTAGTCTGCCTGTGATGTTGATATTTCCTGTAGGAACGGTTCTTTTGGGCAGGCTGTTCATTAATCGCCGAAATCGAATTAAGTCAGAACAATTACTAAAAGAAAGTGAACAAAGATTCCAACGCGCCATGAACGCCAGTCAGGATGGTATATATGATTGGGATTTAGAGACTAAAGATATCTACTACTCTCCGGGTTGGAAGCGTATGCTGGGCTATGAACCCGATGAACTTCCAAATGATTTTTCTGTTTGGGAGAAATTAACACATCCTGATGATTTAAAATCATCTTGGAATATGATGAACGAGGTGATTGACGGGAAAAGGGATCGGTTCGAAATTGAGTTCAGAATGGAGCATAAGAACGGTCATTGGGTTGATATTCTCTCCAGGTCAAACCTGTATACAGATAATTTGAATGGCAAAATTCGTGTCGTTGGAACTCATGTAGATATCTCAGAGATCAAAAAAATTGAAAGAGAATTAAGAGCAAAAGAAGAAGAACATTGGGCAATCCTTGAAACAGCCATGGACGGTTTCTGGATTATTGATACTACAGGCCGCTTTCTCGAAGTTAATGCAACCTATTGTGAAATGAGTGGCTATTCAGAAGAAGAACTTCTTCACATGGATATCAGTGCCGTGGAAGATGTTGAGACGTCCGTCGACATCGGAGCACACATGCAGAAGGTTCTGGCCGAGGGACAGGACCGATTTGAAAGCCGCCACCGGCGCAAGGACGGGACAGTCTTCGATGTGGAAGTAAGCGTTCAGAAACGACCGTTGGATGAGCCGCAATGCGTGGTCTTCATTCGTGACATCACTGAGCGTAAGTGCTCGGAACTATATCTTTTGGAAAGCGAAACTCGTTTTAAAGCACTTCATAATGCATCTTTCGGGGGAATAGTCATTCATGACCAGGGTGTGATTCTGGAATGTAACCAAGGTCTCTCGGAAATGATGGGCTATGAATATTCAGAGCTTATCGGAATGGACGGACTTTTGTTGATAGCCGAACAATCCCGTGAAAAAGTAAAAAATAATATTCGCACTGGTTATGAAAAACCTTATGAAGCATTCGGCTTGCGGAAAGATGGTGAAGAATTTCCAATGCACTTAGAGGCTCGGAATGTACCTTATAAGGGGAAAAAAGTAAGAACTGTTGAGTTCAGAGATTTAACCGAACAGAAACAGGCTGAAACGGAAAAAGAAAAACTCCAGGCCCAACTCTCGCAGGCACAGAAGATGGAGTCCGTGGGCCGTCTGGCCGGAGGTGTCGCCCACGATTTTAACAATATGCTCAACATAATCCTCGGCAATACGGAAATGGCAATTGAGGACATAGCCCCTGACAACCCGGTTCATGGAAACCTTGGAGAAATTTTCTCTGCGGCCAAGCGCTCTGCCGACATCACCAGACAACTACTGGCTTTTTCCAGAAAACAGACCATAGCACCCAAGGTCCTTAATATCAACGATACCATCAAGAGCATGCTAAGGATGCTTCGGCGGCTGATCGGCGAAGATATAGATCTGGCGTGGCTACCCGGTGAAAATATCCGGCAGGTCAGGATGGACCCGTCACAAATCGATCAGATTTTGGCCAATCTGTGCGTCAACGCCCGTGATGCCATTGCGGACGTAGGAAAGATTACCATAGAAACTGGCAACACGACCTTTGATTCCGCCTATTGTGCAACACATTCGGGCTTTGTTGCTGGTGACTTCGTTCTGATGGCGGTTAGCGATGACGGCTGCGGCATGGATCAGGAGACAATATCTAACATTTTCGAGCCATTCTTTTCTACCAAGGAGATCGGTAAGGGTACCGGTCTGGGACTGGCTACGGTGTACGGCATCGTTAAGCAAAATGAAGGTTTCATAAACGTCTACAGCGAGCCGGACCAGGGTACCACCTTCCGGATCTATCTGCCCCGGTATCTGGCTGAAGACGAAAACCTGGAGAAGAAAACCTCAGACAAAATAAACCTGGACGGAACTGAAACCATTTTGCTGGTGGAAGATGAACTTTCCATCTTAAAAATGACCCGCATGATGCTTGAACGAAACGGTTACAAAATTCTTACGGCCAGTACACCGGGAGAAGCGATTTCGATTGCCCGTGAACACCCTGACAAGATTCACCTACTCATGACTGATGTGGTCATGCCCGAAATGAACGGGCGGGATCTGGCAAAAAACATCCTGTCCTTACACCCCAATCTCAAACGCCTTTTCATGTCCGGCTACACCGCCAACGTCATCGCCCACCACGGTGTTTTGGATGAAGGCGTGAACTTCATACAGAAACCGTTCTCCAAGCAGGATCTGGCAATCAAGATTCGGGAGGTGCTGGATGGGGCAGAAAGTTAAAATTGTGCTTAATTTTCCTATGTGAAAATTTCACATGGGGCAAACCGATTAGAGATACCAGATGTATTAAAGACATTTTTCGAATATAAAAATGACTGTTTTTCAGTATACTTTTGAGGAAAATCCACCCCCCACATTGTGTCTATCATTCAGGCCAAAAGCCTTCATTAAAAGGTGTTCTGACTTCTTTTGTTATTGGCGAGTTGCTGTTGCATTTAATAAAACTTTGCAGTTTCGAGGGACTGCTCAAAAATACCCCAGATTCAGATCTTATTAACGTATAGATTGAGCCCGCCCTGAACTATTCCGGCTAACAGCTAAACCTTGAAGACACAGATGATTTCAATAAAGTTCTGGGCCAGATCAGACAGGACGCCGGCGTTCTTTGTCAATTTGAGGCTGTCCGCCTGGACATCCCGGGCGCCCTCCTGGGTAACGGCCAGCTCTTTGGTAATTTCCTCGGTGGCCAGGGCGCTTTGCCCAATGTTGTTATTGACGTCAAGGATCTCTTCGGTGATCTGATTTGACTGTCCGGCACTCTGGGCAATTTCATTGACGGTGGCCCCCCATCTCTTCCATGGCGGAGGCAATGGTATGGGGATCATTACCTTAATCCAAAGGCGATTAAGCAAATTGAAAAACAAAGGCGTTACCATAATTCCATCCTCAGCGGTTTATGAACGCTGCTGTAATTCAAACGTTTGTATTACAGCAGCGATGATCCCCTAATCCGGTCCTCCCACCGGCCGTCGGAACCTGCTACCGGGTGTTATCAATCACATGAACGGCACAGGCGATACAGGGATCAAACGAATGGACCGTTCTTAAAATTTCCACCGGCCGGTCCCGATCCGGGCAGGGACACCCGAGCAACGATTCTTCCACGGGTCCGATCTTGCCTTCGGCACACCGGGGCCCCAGGTTCCAGGTGGAGGGTACCACCAGCTGGAAGTTCTCTATTTTTTTATCCTTGATTCGAATCCAGTGGGGACAATCCCCCCCGGGTCACACAGCAGGTCCCCACCCCCCGGGCTTCATCGGGCATCTGCCATGATTTATAAATTGTGCTGTCCCCGGACTTTATGCGGTTTTCAGCCTCATCCACCCACGCATGTATCTTACGGCTCAACATCAGGGTTTCCACCACCCGGCAGACGGTCCGCCCCATGGTTGAAAAGAGCTGGTGCGGCTTCATACCCGCCTGTTTCATAAACCCGTCCAGAATCGTCCGGGTCTCTTTCTCGTTTCTGGCATAGGCAATAACCCGCCGGGCCAGGGGACCTGTTTCCATGGGTTCGCCTTTATACCGGGGGCGCCTTGGACCAGGAATACTTGTCTTTATCCTCATAACTGGTATAGGCGGGCTCAGTCTCTCCCTCATAGGGGGTACGGGGGGTGTCGCCTTTATACCAGCTCCGGGCAACATGCTCGTTTATTTCATCCATATCCAGACCGGCTGCGGTTTTAAAATCATTTTTCCACAAAACGCCGGCTTTGAAATAGGGATCTTTGCCGGTTTCAGGATTCACAAAATCATTGAAATCCATGAAGTTGCTTGTTTTGCCGTAATTCCATGATTCGGGATGGGCTTTGGCCAGAAGAAGCACATCGGTCATCATGGCATTTTCCACAAACTCAAGGCTGGTGTGGCAGATACTGCGAAAATGATCGATGGTTTCTTGATTCAAACTGTCATAACAGGTCACGCCACCCACCACAAGCGACTGGGAATGGGGATTTTTCCCGCCGAACAGGGCCATGGCCCGGCCCAGTTCCAACTGGACCCTGAGCCCTTCAAAATAGTGAGCGGACAGAATCAAATTCTCTTCGGGAGACATTTGATAGGCAGGATTGCCGCCCAGAAAATAGGCGTTCTCCAAAAATCCAAGCTGACCGGATGCAACAAAATCCTTGATCTTTTTTTTGCACAATGAACAGGTCCGCCGGGTTTACATCCCGCCCGCTCATCTGTCCCATAATCTTACCGGCCTTGGAGGGATCAGCCTTGAGGGCTGCGGCCATATCGATCCAGTCCAGACCGTGCAGGTGGTAAAAATGAACCAGGTGATCGTGGATAATCAGCGCAGCCAGAATCAATTGGCGAATTAAAACGGCCAGCGGCGGCACCTTCAGGTTAAGGGCATCTTCGATGGCGCGGATGCTGGTTAAGGCATGGGTGTTGGTGCAGACCCCGCAGACCCGCTGGGTAAACAGCGGGGCGTCTTCGGGAGGACGACCTTTGAGAATGGTCTCAAGCCCCCGGAACAGCTGAGAGCTGGACCAGGCATTTTTAACAACATTTTTTTCAATTTCAACTTCTATTTTAAGATGGCCTTCGATACGGGTTACCGGATCGATAATGAGTCGCTTACCGGTACGTTCGGCTGGGTGCTGGCTCATACGTTAGTCTCCTTTATGCATAGTGGGTCCGGTTAGCTTTTAGGGCTGTCCACGATCGGCTTTTTAGGGCCGTCCATAATCGGCTTATAAAAGGGAGAATAGTCATCCCAAAAATTGGGCTCACTGCAGCCAATGCAGGGCGCACCGGCCTGAATCGGCCAGCTCACCTGATTAAACAGGTTATTGGGACAGTTGTTGTGCGTATACGGGCCTTTGCAGCCCATGTAATAGAGGCAGTACCCTTTTTTAGCCTCGGGGCTGTCAAAACTTTTGACGAATTCCCCGCGATTAAAGTGTTTCTGCCGGGGGCAGCGGTCATGGACGGTCTCCCCGTAGAACATGACGGGGCGGTTCCAGGTATCCAGATAGGGCAGTTTGCCCTTGGTTAAAATATACAACACCGTGCCGATAAAATTCGCCGGATGGGGTGGGCAGCCTGCAACATTGATGGCGTTAACCCCGACGGCATTTAACGCGTCATTCACCCCTTTGGCCCCCGACGGATTGGGGGCCGCCGCCTGGACACCGCCAAAACAGGCGCAGGTGCCCATGGCAATGGTTGCCTTGGCCTTGGATGCCACACTGGCGCAAAGCTGAAATATCGTTTCGCCGCCGACTTTGCCGTACTCGCCGCCATGATAGGTGGGGATACCGCCTTCGATGACGCAGATATAGCCTTCGGGATTATTCACTGCTTTTGCCAGTGCCCCGTGGGCTGCCGTGCCGGCTGCGGCCATAACGGTTTCGCAATAATCAAGGGAAATAACATTCATAATGATTTCATCGAAAAACGGCTCAGATGCCCTGAGCAATCCTTCGGTGCAACCGGTGCATTCAGCACCGTGCAGATAGACAACTGAAGGCCTTCTCTTTGTGGTCAGCGCAATGGGCAATGTCCGGGATAAAGGAAGCCTCCATGCCCATGAGCGTGGCCATGCCGCCGCAAAATTTCATAAATTCACGGCGATTAATTTTTCTGCCGCCATGGGTCAGTTTATACCTTTCAAACAGATTATTGCTGTTCATAAGGATCTCCTTATTTCTTTTCTGATTTGTGACAGGCGGATGTACAGCCAACCGGACTTTTGCCCCCTTTGGCCCGGGTCAGGGCGTGGCATCCTAGACAACTGGGCGGCCCGTTGGAGTGCCATGCTCTGTAGAATCCAGCCTCGTAAGTAGGATCCTCGTCGGTATGACATTGTCTGCAGGCAACGAATTCACCAAGCTCCTGGTCTGAATCTTTATGATGGCATTCCAGGCACGCCAAAGTCATGGTGTGTTGTCCATGGGGAAACGTCACCGGGCCGATCCACCGGTTGAGTTCGGTGTTTCCGTCGGGACGTTCCAAAATGATTACCTCTTTGACTTCAAAGGCCAGGGCTGTTGTTGCCAGAACCATTGCAACAACCATCACCATGGCGAAGGTTGAACGTTTTTGAACCATATGGCCTCCAACACTTAAAAATGAAATTGGATATTTGTTGACGATAAACGATTTATTCGTCACACCTCAACACTTTTTCACTATAATTTCAAACACATCGCCCCAACCCGAACATACAGCAACCGCAAAAACGACATGATTGACGATATCCAGCGTCAGTGCCCGGATATTTGAGCAACGGCCTCATTGGTGCCGGCCTGCTCGACGATCTCGTCAAGCACCTTTTGGGTTAAATCCGCCAACCGCTCTTGAATCGGCGAGGTCAATTGATAACCTCACGTTCTACCCAAGTATTTTCATAGGATGTGGGAAGACTGTTCCAGCGGAACGGTTTAGCGACACCTATGAGACAGAGATAGTGTTCGTTCACAAGAACGGAAACAAAGAACAACTTATCAAAGAAGGTTATCTTTACAGCGATATTTTATATTACCTGTTTAGAACCTACCACCGATTAAAAGGAAGTTCCCTGAACATAACAGTGACAGAAAGAGAACACTTTGAAGGTGATGAACTCTTTGTAAGTTCTTTGAACCTTCAAGTGGAAGTTGAGAATGGAGAGTATGGCAAATGATTAAATGTGAGAAGTGTGGATACACAAACGATAATGTAATGGTTCCTATGATTTGTCCGGATTGCGGAAACATAGCAAAACCATACGTTATGAAAGAAATAGAGATTGAGGAAAATGTGATAGCCGAAGAGGAAATCACATTGGAAAAATTTGAAGACTAACATAGGAGTAAAGATATGGGAGCAGTATTAGGAAAAGACGGTTATTTCAAGATTGGCGCAGACGCTGTTGGTTATGTAGATAACTGGAGCGCTTCTATCAGCGTAGGAACCACAGAGGTTCCAGAACTTGGAAAAGATTATAAAAACAGAGAATATACCGTAAGAGACTTTACAGGTTCTTTCTCTGGAACATTAGATTTGGCTGACACAGCACAAAGTGCTATTTACAACAGTATGCTATCTGGTGGAACTCTAGCAAAGAGCGAACTTCACCTTGGATTGAGTGCTGACAAGGAACTTACTGGAACAGCGCTTATCACTAATTTTGATATCAGCGTTCCAGCAGAAGACAAGGTTACATTCTCTTGTTCTTTTGAGGCAGACGGCGAATTTGAATTAGCAACAGTAGTTTAACAGAACAGATTATTGACGATTGAAGAGCAGTAGGAGACTACTGCTTTTTTTACGTCCCAAGGAAAAAAAGGAACCCCTTCTTCCTACTTCTATTATAGGAGAAATATAGAATGAAACTTATATTACAGAGAACAGGAACCTATGTTCCTACTTGGAACGGAAATACAGAACTACCAGAAGAAGAGCAAATCAAAGTTGACTTCTCATACATTACAGCAAGCGAAAAGGACATATTCACATCAGAGACAAATGGAAACTACGCTAACTTGGCGAAGAAAGTTTGGATGAAAAACGTGAAGAAGATACACAACCTTGAAGTAGTGGTTGACGGCGATATTGTAAATGCTACACCAGAGAACCTACTTAACCTTCCCGATACTTGGGATTTTTACGTTGAAGTGGCTACACATATCTTCAACGCTTCCAGTTTGAACCAAGAACAATCAAAAAACTAATAACCCTCTACGGCTTACTTTTAGAAGGATACACCGCTGCTTTCAAACCTATGTATGGTAGTAAAGACAGAAAGACAATCCTGAAAAATGGCGTAGAGGTACTAAGGACAGAGATAGCGGATTATTTCAAAGATGCTTTCAGTGTTGAATGTGTGAATTTCTTCACAAAATACAAAGATTTTGGGTTCCCCTATAAAGGTGGATGGGCGGAACAACTGAACCTACATATGGAAATAATCACTCTTCTCACTTCACAAGATAAGCAGTATGGGAATGTCAGACCAAAATTATAAGGAAACATTATGGCAAGTAAATTGAAGATGACTGTTGAGGCCGAAACAGCGAAAGCCAGAGCAGAATTAGAAAAAGTAAATAAGAAAATAGACCAGATGAAAGAAAGCCAGCAGAAGGCAAACTCCACTTTTGAGAACTTCTTGAAAGGTGGTAAGTTCCTTGTTGCGGCTAAGTTGGCTGGTGATGCTCTTAAAAAGATAGTAGATGTTTCCAAAGAGATGATTGAAACCTACAAGGTTCAGGAAAGAGCAGAACTGAAACTGAGAAACGCTATTACTGCCAGCGGAAGAGAAGCAGATATTTCCGCTGATTATATGATTAGATTGGCTAGTGAATATCAGAACCTCACTACCTTTGGTGATGAGGCGGTTATTTCAGCACAATCACTTATGCTTTCTTATCAGAACATAGGGCAAGATGTATTTCCAAGGGCGCTTAAAGCCGCTATGGATATGTCTTCTGCTCTTGATAAGGATTTGACTGATAGCGTTAAGAAAGTAGGCGAGGCAGTAGAAAATCCAGTCAAGAACTTTGGCGCTCTCAAAGAAGCCGGTATAGACATTGACGAACAGAAAGTAAGGCTCATTAAAACGCTTGTTGCTGAAAACAAACAGTGGCAGGCACAGGATATTATTCTCAAAGAGATTGAAAGTAGATACGGTGGATTAAGCGAAGCCATAGCCAACACCACAACTGGTAAGTTGGAGAGTTTAGGCAATACTCTTGGTGATATCAAAGAAGAGTTTGGGGAACAGGTTCTAAATGATATTGATGGATGGGTAGATATCGGAAAACAGTTGGCTGATGGGTTCCTTCTGAAACTTAAAGTAGATAATGCTGAAACAAAAGTAAGAAATGCCGGAGATGGAACATTACGCCCTCTACAAGAAGAGGACACCGCAACACTTGAAGCAATGATTAAAGACGCTGATAAGAAGTTAGCCGCTTTTGCTGCCGCAGGAGGCCAAGTAACAAGAAGTAATCTTATTGGTAGAAACGAAGTTGGAAATATCACTGCCGCTTTGGCTGAACTGGCAATTCGTGAAGGTGAAGCACTTCAAGATTATTGGGATGAAAGACAAGCAAAACTAAAAGAGTTAGCGTTACAGCAGAGAGTAGATAATCCTGTTTCTGCTAATGATGAAAAGTTCTCTCTGAACGCTTCTGGAACTCACGCTGGAACACAGCAAGCAACTATACTATCTACTGGTGAAATGGTAGAACAGGCAACTTCTGCTAAACAGACAGTGAGCGAATTTCTTGATGAATTATCAACACTCTATGGCGGTGATTGGTTAAATTCTCAAAGCCTTCTTGATGCTAACAACCAGATACTTGATGACTATGAAAAAATGGCTAAAACCATTGGCAGTGAAGATATTTCATTATTTGATTTCGCAGAGCAGGGAGGTGCTGTAAGCACTCTCTACGGTAAATACGGACAAGAAGCCCTACTTATCGCAAGGGATATGAAAGACCAGTATATTGAGAACGAACAAGCCATTGCCGGCATTACCGGACAGTCAAGCGAATGGCTTGATATAATGGACTACATAGAAAAGAACCAAGTTCTCATTAACTATTCTATTGATGATAGGGTAGCAATGCTTGAAACCGAGATTGAGAAAAATGAAGCCATAATGGCTGATATGGACGCTATCAGTAAACTCACACAGGAGCAGAGAACTAATCTTGCTTTGGTAACAGACCAAAAGAAAGAACAACTGGATTTACTTAGAGAAGAACAATCTGGATTGAAAACCGCAAAAGATTATCTTGACGAACATAATTCTATGCTTCAACAAAGCCAGAAATACAAGATACAGGCAATAGATAAACAGATTGAATATAACGAAGAGTTGATGAAGACCGAAGGTTTGACAGAGGAGCAGATAGAGCAATACAAGGAAATACTTGCTCTTCTTAAACAGCAGAAGAAGGAAGCCCAAGGTGGAGGCTTTGGTGAAAATACCATAGCAGTTCAGATGAAGATGAATATGGAGAAACCCGAAGGATGGGATGATTTCTTCAAGTCTCTTGATAATGAAATTGCTTCTTTGGAAAAAGAGTTTGGTTCAACCGTCAAATCAATCAGTGATATGTTTTCTGCCCTTGAAAATTCTATTTTAGATGGGTTAAGAAACGCTCTTGATGCCGCTGAAAAAAATGTAAAAGAACAAACAGCAATTTACGAAGAACAGGAAGATGCTGAATCAGAATCCAGAGATGAAAAAATGACGGCTCTTCAAGAACAGTATGATGCTGACGCTATAATCTTATGATGAATATATGAACCAGAAACAAGCCATTGATGATGCTTATAATGCTAACATTGCTGACGCTTTACAGGCTAAAACAGACGCAGAAGCAGAAGCCGCAAGGCTTACCAACGAGATTGGAAAGAAAGAGTTTGATGCTAACAAGAGAAACAGTATAGCAACGGCGCTTATTAACGGCGCAATGGCTACTGTTAGGGCATTCAGCGACCTTGGGCCGATTGGTGGAGGTATTGCCGCTGCTTTGATTGCTGGCCTTACGGCTACACAGGTTGCGACTATCTCTAATCAATCTTATGTTCCAGCGTTGGCAGAAGGTGGAGTTGCCACCAAACCTACACTGGCTATGATTGGTGATGGTAATGAACCGGAAGTGGTTCTTCCGCTATCCAAGGCAAATGACTTTGGATTTGGAGGAAACAGCCAACCAGCACAGATAATAGTGAAGGTTGAAAACAACACAATTTATGGAATAGATGATTTTGGAGAGAAAGCCTACAAGGCGATAAAATCAGCACAGAAGATTGGCAGAGTGCCTAAAAACGCTTTCTAGCCTTCTCATAAGTTTCTCCTTTTTGGTGGCAGTGATGCCACCTTTTTTTGGATAAAAAACCACCTCTATTTCCTACTTCTATTATGAAAGGGAAAACAAATGGCAGATACTTACAATGTTAACTTTTACTATGATGGAATATTTGGCTATGATGTAGCGAACAACTGGAACGCTACCGGAACTTCAATTGAGGCTCTTGATACCAGTTATGGGTTCACAGAAGCACTTTCAGTAGATGGAAACAGAACTTATTCCACTATGGATTTGGCTATCAATCTCACTAACACACAGTTTCAAACCTTTATTCAAAACCCTAATCTTCTTGGTGTAGAGGTAAGGAAGAACTCTTCAATATATTTTAGGGGCTACATACGTCCAAACGCTAGTTTTTCTATCTACGAAGATTTAAGAACTTTCAGCGTTCAAGTTCAGGATTTGAGTATTCTCCTTGATAGGACATTGGAAGAAGATGTTGTTTTCACCAATGTAAAGTTATGTGATAATACTGATGTAGGAAACTCCTTATTTCATAAAATCCTTGGCTTATACACTGATGTAGATTTTTCTCTTTCTACCACTGTTTATAATGACACGCTCTTTGAGGCTTTCAAAATAAAATCTGGTGAAAGTATCAGTGATGTATTCACAAAACTCTGTGAAGAATATGGATATGCTTGGAAGACAAATAACATCTACAACACCATAGAGATTTCAAACGCTTACCCTGATACAGTAACCACAGGGCAAATTTTTAATAATGACAACATCATACAACCTCTCAATGTTAGCAAAACTGATAATGAGGAAAGCGGTGTAGTTCTTAAATGGAGCAATCTCACTACTGAAACAAATCAACTGGTATACAGAGATATAAAGGATGCTGAAAGTAAGAAAGGAGTGTATGCGAACCTCTATTATCCTGCTGGCTCCAACGAGAAAGATATATTCCAGAAGTTCAGATTGATTGATGAAGATGTAGATTTAATCCATTCCTCAAACCACATATTGGATTATTCTGCTGATGAAGGCATTGCCTTGGTAAGTTCCTCTTATGAACCTACACAGGCAAAGGTTGTATTCCAAAATACTACCGGTGGACTTTTGTATATCAACAAGTTTGACATTAGAGCAGATGTTATTATTAGACACGAAGAAAACGAAACAAAGATAGTTCCTACAAGCCCAAGGTATGAACCAGAAGAGTATTCTGCTGACTATGTTTATGATGAAGACAACGCTGAAAGATTGGCTAACATCATCTTCAACCGGCAGACAGTAAGAACCTATGATTTTAGTTTCATAAGTAGAACTTCATTCAACATAGGCTCTTTCGCTACCTTACAAGATACAAAGACAGGGCTTACTACAACAGTTTTCATTACTTCAAAAGCAATCAACCAAACTCATAATGACTTGTATGAATACCATTGTGTGAGTGCTGGAAATATTACATTCCAGACAACCTCATTAAGCACTAGAAGTTTCAGAACTACCTCTTTAAGTGGAACTCTTGATGTAGAAGAGCAGATAGTTTCTGTTGAAGATAGGCTTGATGAAGTAGAGGCAACCACAGCAGGACAATCTACAGATTTGGCAGATTTGACAGCAAGAATAGGAACCGCAGAAGGCGACATTGTAAATCAAGGTTTAGAACTGGCTTCACAGGCAGAAGATATTCTAGCGAACGCTGGCAGCATAGGTACTATTTCAATTGATTTAACCGGCTTAACTTCAACGGTTGGTTCTCATACGACAGATATTAGTGGATTGACTACTGATTTAACCGGTTTATCTTCAACGGTTGGTTCTCATACAACTGCTATTGGAGGACTTCAAACAACAGTTGGTTCTCATTCTACCTCTATTTCCTCTTTGATAACTGATTTAGGCAATGCTGAAACAAGCATTTCTGTAAATGCCGGTAATATAACTTCGCTGGCAAGTGATATTTCTACCATTGATGGAACTGTCACAACACAAGGTACTGCTATTTCACAAAACTCTACGGATATAACTGCTGTTGCTTTAAGAGTAACCGATACAGAAACTGGCATTACAACCAACGCTACTGCTATTTCCCAGAATGCTGATGAAATTACTTCACTAGCCACATCTGTATCTACTATTGATGGTACTGTTTCTTCCCATGGAACCTCTATTTCACAGAACTCCTCTTCAATCACTACGTTAGCAGGAAGGGTTACAACAGCCGAAGGAACTATAACTACTCATGGAACCTCTATTTCCCAAAATGCTGATGAAATCAGTTCCTTATCTATCTCTATTTCTACAATAGATGGCAACGTTACAACAAATGCTACTTCAATTTCACAGAACTCCTCTTCAATCACTACTTTAGCAGGAAGGGTTACAACAGCCGAAGGGACTATAACTACTCACGGAACCTCTATTACTCAGAATGCTGATGAAATTACTTCACTAGCAACCTCAGTATCTACAATAGATGGAACTATTACTTCACAGGGTACAGCAATCTCCCAGAATGCTACAGATATAACCTCTCTAGCAACAAGGGTAGATACAGCAGAAGGAACAATTACTTCTCATACAACCTCAATTAACCAGAATGCTACGGATATATCTACTAACGCTACAGCAATAACAACAGTTGAAGGGAATGTATCTACAAATGCTACTTCTATCTCACAGAACGCCGATAGCATAACTTCACTAGCAACCTCTGTTTCTACACTTGATGGAACTGTTACTTCACAGGGAACTTCAATTTCACAGAATGCCACTAACATTACTTCCTTGGCTTTAAGAGTAACCGATACAGAAACAGGTATTTCAACCAACGCTACCTCTATAAGCCAGAATGCTGATGAAATTACTTCACTAGCAACCTCAGTATCTACTATTGAAGGAGATGTTTCTACCAACACAACTTCAATAAGCCAGAATGCTGATGAAATTACTTCACTAGCCACATCTGTATCTACTATTGATGGTATTGTTTCTTCCCATGGAACCTCTATTTCACAGAACTCTACGGATATATCTACGCTTGCCACAAGGGTTACTGATACAGAAACAGGTATTTCAACCAATGCTACCTCAATAACCCAAAACGCTGATGAAATCACTTCCTTGGCTACAAGAGTTACAGCGGTTGATGGGGTAGGAGGAGTATTAGAAACACACGCTTCCTCTATTTCTCAGAACGCAGACAACATTGGATTAAGAGTTGAAGCAGTTGATACTTCTGGAAACTCCATTACAGGAGCAAAACTTGAAGTAGGTGTAGTGGATGGAGCCAGTTATATCATGCTGGACGCTGACAAGATACTCATTGATGGTTCTATCAAAGCACAAAAGATTGATACAGATGATTTGATGACTAAAGAATTGGTTATAAAAGATGGTGGTTTGATACGAACTGAAAACAACAATGTAAGAATTGAGAGTGATGGTTCTATCACTGCTGTAAATGCTAGCCTTGTTGGAGGAACGTTTACTGGCTCAGTTCAGCATAGTTCATTTGAAACAGTTGTAGAAAGTTCTCCATCTTCACCAATTTCTATTCCATCCAAAACGAGGTGGAGAGCCGATTATTTGTATGATGTTCTCACTGGAATTTCTGTTGGAACTACATTGAAAACAGCAACTGGTTCTTATAATGGCTCTACCGTTGACGCTGCTACAAGATTAGATGCTACTAACAGATTAACTCTGGTTTCTGCTTCAACAGGAGGGGTAGAAGAATTATATTCATATGAACTCGTAGCAACAATAACCGTTCCAAATGATACTGATAGATTATATTACTGGTGGGATATAGACCACGCAAACAGTTCTGGATATGTCTTTATTACAAAGAACACAACAAGCACAACTTCACGATGGGTAGAATGGAATACCTCTAATTACCCTGCTGGCACACATAATATTATTTCTGGATACAGAACAGATTTCGCCGCTGGTGATGTTTTACGATTTTATACTTATAGAACCACTCTATATGGAACAAACTTCCAGATACATTCTGCTCCATATGATAAAGGAACTATATTAAGAACAAGTGATACTTCACTTCATTGGTTTAGGGATGAAGGTTATTATACAACGCCTGTTTCAATTAGTTCCCCTAATTCATACACTTCAAGTATTGATTATGTTCTCATATCTTCAATAGCCTCTCAGTTTAATGCTTATGCTTCTGGCTCTACCTACAAAGCCTCTGGCACTTTGGTAGATATCGGCTCTCCAAGAACCGTTACTAACGTGATGAGAAACGGGAGCAACATAACCTTCTATTATACCAGCGGAGAACCAACCATCCTTACAGCAAATGATACATTAGGGGCTACAACAGGTTCCTACAATATCTCTGGTTCAGTTCAGGTTGTAGAACAGGAAGCCGGTATCCTTGTTAAGTCAATCACTCCAATGGTAAATGCCACATCTTCAACAACAACTGGTGGAACGGATATAGGGAATGGTTCTTACAAAATCAGGAATATAACAGGAGCAGGGAATATTACAGGATTTGCCAACGTTTCGGCGACAACTATAAATTCTTCTGGAACTTCAAACGTAGTATATGGAGCAGTGTTTAACTAATGGCAACATCAGGACAAGAAATAAACAAAACAAGTATAGGCTCAGGTGTTGCTTACTCAGTCTCTGGTGATACCTCTACATCGTATATCTCATATGTATTTGGGAATTCTATATGGTGGGAAGTTGAGACTGGTACAGCCTCAAACATTTATGCTAAACATCCTGCCGTTTCATATGGATTTTATAGATACTCTATTTCTCAACAACAATGGGTGACTATCTATACAGGGAGTCAAGGGAAAAGTTCTTCTACTGTGTTTAGAGTGAGAAACAATCAAATGCCATCTTCTGGAACAGTAAGAGCAGAATATAATGGAGACGACAGTTATTTATTTGCTTTCAAGGCTTATACATATGAAGGTGAGCGAAGTAGAACTACTGAAAGACTATTGGTATATGATATAGGCGCTGATACAACCTATGACAGTTATGTAAAAGGGAAATTTATTTATGGAAGGAATGAGGACTACGCTTATAAATGGCATTTAAATACTTCTCTTTCATCTTTTTCACTTACTGATAATTGGCTAAAAACGGATGCTATGGCAGGAACACAGATTACACCTTCTCACGTTCATAGGATGATAAGTGTAAAATCTGCTACTTCATTCACATAAGGAAAAGAAAATGATTAATGAACTGATTTCGCAGATAGATACAGAAAAGATTAAACAGACTTTTGATAGGTTGAGTATTGTTCGTCCAGCAGGGGTTCCATCAGAATTACACTCACTACGGTTAAGTATTCTACAACTCACGTACAGTGAAGGGGCTTACGAAATATCAAAAATATATGTGAATATCAACGAACAGGCAGAGGTGGCTTTAACCGCTGATTATGCGTTTGATAGTCTTAATTTTTACGTTGAAGATGATGACTACTACATTTTTGGGTATGATGCTAATGGTGTTGAAAAAGTGAAATATTTTATCAATAGGAATGTCATTGCTATTGGTGGAGACATTACCTATATGAAGAAAATTGGTGGAGAGTATTATTATCTACCAAATTCTGTAATGGAAAATCCAGAATATGAACTAAGAAGGCAAGAAATAAATAATTCTGGAAAAATGCTCTGCCACACAATCAAACCTGATGGAAGAGTATGTTTCTATGTTTTACCAGATATAGAACTTAATTACTCAGTATCCAGTATTTGGATATAGCCTCATACCTTCAGTAAAAAAAATGCCTCACTATTTCTACTTCTATTATAGGAAACGTAAAGAGATATGGATAATAACAAAGATTGCCCTACGGGGATTTCCAACCGAAAAGAAATTGAAAAGATGAAGGATGTATTCTCACTTATGATTGAAAATCTCAATAAAACCATAACCGATTTGGGAACTACAATGGAAAAGAAATTCAACGAACTGAACGATAAAATAGATAAAGTAGATAACAAGATAGACACAATAAATGATGGACTCCCTGAAAAAATCAACTCTGCTGTTGATAGCAAGATGAAGATTGGAGTTTTCAATGTGGTCAAGTGGTTTTTTATATCCGTTGGTGGTGTAGCAATAGCCACCATCATCAGGGAAATAGTTTTAAATTTTATAGGTTCAAAATAGGGGAACTGAATGAAACAAATAGCAAAGCATATGACGCTGGCAATACTTGGTGTCGCTTTCAGCGTGGGTTGTGTAGGTGCGTTTGTACCTACTTTCTCTATGGAAGGATATGTTGCCTTCTTAAAAGGGTTTTCTCCTTTCTATGGCTTTATGATTGCTTCTATTGGAACAAACAGCGCTGTTGAGAAAATACAAGACAAGAAAAAGGAAACAGTATAATGACAATTACTTTTATAGGAAAAAAACCTTCATCTACTGCTTTGGTAAAAGTAGGAAATGTAGGTGAAAACAACGTAGATAGTTTAGAGTTTGTGATAAACAAAACTTATGGAACCATTGACTTATCTACATTCACTCCATCTATTGAGTGGGCGAGGCTTGCCGGTGGGGCTGACTTTGAAACTGAAATATCCAGTGAAGTAGGGGAAGATACAATCACTTTGACTTGGCTGCTAGACAGTTATTTTCTTAATACCGCAGGAAAGGCTTCTTGTCGTATCGTTTTAGAAAATTCCTCTACTGGCGAAACTTGGATAAGCGACATTGTAAATCTATATATTGCTGGTGGATTGGATTTGACAGCGGAGATAGAAAAGAACTATCCAGACAATTACAGAGAACTTTGGGATAATGTTCTTTATGTAAGAAGTGAACTGGAAGAAGGAGCGCTTAAAGGAGATACCGGTGAAACTGGTTTATCTGCCTATGAAATTGCTGTTAATGAAGGTTTTATAGGAACCGAAAGTGAATGGCTTGCTTCTTTGAAAGGAGAACAAGGTATTCAAGGTGAGCAAGGTATCCAAGGTGAGCAAGGTATCCAAGGTTTACAGGGAGAACAGGGTATCCAAGGTGAAACTGGTTTATCTGCCTATGAAATTGCTGTTAATGAAGGATTTATAGGAACCGAAAGTGAATGGCTTGCTTCTCTTATTGGTGCTGATGGAACGGATGGAATCAATGGAACAGATGGTAATGATGGCGCTTCTGCTTATGATGTTGCTATTACAAATGGATTTGTAGGAACCGAGGATGAATGGCTTGCTTCTTTGAAAGGCGAGCAGGGTATTCAAGGTATCCAAGGTATCCAAGGAGAGCAGGGCATCCAAGGTATCCAAGGAGAGCAAGGAACTGATGGTACTTCTGCTTATGAGATAGCAGTTAATAACGGATACTCTGGAACCGAAAGTGAATGGCTTGCTTCTCTTGTTGGTGCTGATGGGGCAGATGGTTCAAATGGAACTGATGGTACTTCTGCTTATGAAAATGCTGTCTCTGGTGGATTTACAGGAACTGAGAGTGAGTTTAACACCTTGCTTGCTTCAATGGGTGATTTAGGAACAGCCTTAGATACAATTAATGGAGAAGTAATTTAATGGGAACAGTAGCAGATAAATTTTCCTATTTGGCAGGAACAAAAGCAGCGATAAAAACGGCAATTGAAGACAAAGGAGTTACTGTTACAGAACAGGATACTTTCAGAAGTTATGCTACTAAGATTGCTGATATATCTGGTGGTAGTTCACCAGCCGAATGGTCATGGCCTGATGGATGGCCAGATATTCAATCTATAGTAGAGAACGACACAGATAATACATACCCATATAAATGTATATGGTTGCTGAATAATGACTGTATTGACTTTGATTATAGTTTTGGAGGTAATGTTGAGAAGGTTCTAACAAGTGATGGAATTACTTATACAGATGATTTTATTCATACTTGGGATGCTCTTCAAGATGTTGGAGAATATAGGTATCTGATACTTTATATGAGTGGGGATTGGACTACACAGAAAGATAGCAGACCGATTAGCATAACATATAATTCAGCGTTTCTAAGTGGGCAAACAAGTTTTTATAGTATGTTTTATGGTTGCCATTCCCTACAAACAATCCCTCAATTAGATACAAGCGGTGGAACAAATTTTAGCCAAATGTTTTATCAATGTTATTCTCTACAAAGCATTCCTCTATTAGATACAAGTAGTGGTACAGACTTTGGTAATATGTTTTATAGTTGTCGTTCTCTACAAAGCATTCCTCTATTAGATACAAGTAGTGGTACAGACTTTAGCCAAATGTTTTATCAATGTTATTCTCTACAAACAATCCCTCTAATGGATACAAGTAATGGGACAGACTTTAGCCAAATATTTGCCTATTGTTATTCACTACAAAGCATTCCTCTATTAGATACAAGTAGTGGTACAAGTTTTATTCAGATTGCTAAGTACTGTTATTCTCTACAAAGTATGCCTCAATTAGATACAAGCAGTGGTACAGACTTTAGTGAAATGTTTAATAGTTGTTATTCTCTCCAAAGTGTTTCACCATTAGACACAAGCAGTAGTCTAAGTTTCAGTAATATGTTCTATAACTGTTATTCGCTTCAATACATTGACGCTTCACAGCCGACATATCACATATACAACTACCATATTGATTTCTCTTCTTCACCATATTTATCAAAAGTAAGTATTCTTAATATTTTTAACAACCTACCTACAACAACAGGACAAATAATCAAAATAGATACTGCTTTGAACACAAAATTAAGCACAGCAGATAAAGAAATAGCAACTAATAAAGGTTGGACGGTAGCAGTTAGTTAATCAAGGAGAATAAAAATGAAAACATATATAGCAGATAAAGGAATGATTTGGAAAAATGGAGAGGAGTTACTAGGCAATATTCTGTATACACCTGATGATTTTGATGATTCAAATTTAGAGCAAATACCAAGACCAGTAGAAGAGGAACAGCCTGTTGAATGAAAAGAAAACAATCTGGCAGAAAGCCAAGGCGTTCTTTAAGAAAAACTGGCTTGCTATTACTGCTTTTATTGCTGGTGTTATTGCCAGTGCCGGCTTCATCCTCTCCCGATTTTCTGGAAAACCTATTAGCAGAAGTGACGACATTAGAGACACACTGGACGAACTTGGAGACGGAATTACAGAAACAGGACAGCAGATACGAGAAATTAGAGACAACAACACAGACGCTATCAACACAGTTAATCAGCAACGAGAACAGATTGACGACATTAGAGACGGACATAGCAGTATTGAACACTCTTCCCAAGAGATTGGAAACTCTATACAGCGACTTAAACAACTCATTGAAGCAGAGCGAAACAGAGTTAAAGAGAGTGAAACTTCAAAATAGTATTCTCACTGTTGGGGTTATATCGGTTTCACTGGTGGCGCTTGGAGCGCTGGTGGTGGGGCTGATAAACTGAGAAAAGAAAGCCGTAGAAATGCCAAGAAAAACTGGTGATTTCACGGCTATTTTTTTGTCTTAAAAATACAGCATCTTTACCAAGTAGCAACAGCCTAAAAATCGCCTACTCGCTACGCACTCGCTACAAATTTTCCAAGATTTTGAAAAAGTGTCAATTTTATAATTTTTAATTATTTACATTATATAGAAATAAAAAACCTAAAAAGTGTTAACACCCTCCTTCTAAGCTGTGGGTCTCAGGTTCGAATCCTGATTGGCGTAAATTAAGTCCATTCTGTATAAAGTTTTAACAAGCTTTGTAGAGAGTGGATTTTTTTATAAGGCCATAGGATTGGTTGTTTCTATCCGAACTCTTTAGGGGTTGTTCACGCCCGACGCAAATATCATGAGACTCGTGTCTTGAAAAATGATTGTTTCTATTACATTTCGCCCTTATATCCTTTATATTAATAGTATGACAACAGAGCAGGTAATAGCTATCCTAATCAAAAAGAAACCCTCCCTTCTTGCCTCGGGAATCTCCGAGATAGGTATCTTCGGGTCTTATGCGAGAGGCGAACAGAAAGATACCAGTGATGTTGATATTCTGATCGATCTTGTAAGACCTTCGAAGTTAGATCTTCTTCAGCTCATTTCCCTAGAAAATGATTTAAGGGAAGCATTGGGAGTCCCAGTAGATCTTGTCATTAAAACCTCTCTTAAACCGGGAATCAGCAAGTCAGTGTTATCGGAGGTCGTATACCTGTGAAATACGGTTATATTGATTCTCTTCATGATATCTACCATTCTATGAAGTTCACCCAGGAATTTACAGAGGGAATGACATTCTCTGATTTCCAATCTGATCAGAAAACAATATTTGCTGTTGTCCGATGTGTTGAGATTATAGGAGAGGCAGTGAAGAGGCTTCCAGACACTTTCAGAGACTCATATCCGGACATTTCCTGAAAAGCTATGGCTGGGATGAGAGACCGGTTGATACATGGGTATGATGTTGTAGACGACGAAATAGTCTGGAATACAATAACAGGGACTATCCCTCCTCTAATCATTAAGTTTTCACAGATTTTGCACAATCTGTAGATTTATTACTGTTCAGTTGATTATAGGTATAACCTGAAGGGACGTTGAGATAGAGGACTACCACTATGGGGAATTGTATGAATAAACTACAGAATATCTATCCAGGAGAAATCTTGCTCGAAGAGTTTTTGAAACCTCTTGAGATAAGTGCTTACAAACTGGCAAAAGATCTTCATATTCCGCAAACCCGAGTCTCCCTAATCCTGAAGGGGAAGAGACGAGTCACTGCAGATACGGCCTTGCGTCTTTCAGAATATTTTGGAACTTCACCGCAGTTCTGGTTGGGTCTTCAAGATGATTATGATATCGAGGAAGAGAAGATTCGGCTTGAGAAAGAACTTGCCATCATACCTAGAGTCACTGCATGAATATAATACTATTAGGGTCATTTTTTCCTCTAAGATCTGAGGATACATATGAAAGACCTACAGCCTACTGTTATCCAACTGGATACAAGCTGGATACAGGAATGCTTAAAGAATAAGAATTTAAAATTTATAATTATTTTTATTGCAATAAAATATAAAAATACCCTTCAGCCTTCTAAGCTGTGGTTCTCAGTATTCCACAGATTCCATTCTCTACCACGCTCAGCACACTATGTGATATCTACTTACGGCAGTTGAAGAGGATATCCTTTCAGCAACTGAATCCAGTCCCGTCTTGCATATAGCATTCTTATGACCGTGATTGTTTTTGTGTTTTCATTGAGCGAATAAAAGATGAAATAGTTTTTTACCAAGAGATGCCGTATTCCCTTTTCAGCAATCCAAACATCATAGGTGAGTGGGTGATTGTAAGGATTCTCCGATAATACCGAAGTCTCTTTCTCTATGTCCTCAAGTAGGTTCTGTGCTGCCGTAGGTGCCTTACGTACATCCAATAGGTAAGTGATAGTAGAGGCAAGGTCTTCCTGGGCCAAAGACGTCCAGTATACGGGGTAACTCATCTCTTGAGTATTTTTTTGAGGTCAGCAAATACTTTTTCACTTGAAATCACTTCACCGCCATCTCTGGTTGCTAATCCTCCATCAAGAAGATGATATAATTCCACTTTCCCAGTGATCTTCTCATACGTTTCAATACTCATTACCGCAAGATCTCCTTGACCATTCTTTGTAATGAATACCGGTTCAGAATACTGGTGGCAGAATTCCAGAAGAAATTAAGTGTTTTATGAATCTTGAGAGGTTATGGTTCTACTTTTCTGTTTATCGTAGGTTTATCAGATCTCCCGTTGATGTGAATGCACAGGGTGCGTTTACTCGCCACCTGCAGAATGTGTTTGACTTACCTTTATATGTAATATATCCTGTGGTTGGAAGGTGCAGCACATTACACCTTTAACAATAAAAATTGGAAGGAGTTACTCATGCAAATCATCTACACCATTCCGCAAAGCCATGCCGTTGTGCTGACTCGATTCGGGAAATATGTGAAAACACAAACTCAAGGTCTTCACTCTCGAGTGCCTTTTTTTGAAAAAATCTATACTGTTTCCGATTGGGGCGATACTGCAAACAAGAAAGGGAGGTTCATCGAACTCACTGAACAGAATAACAATACCCCCCCCCCCCCCCCCCATGCCAAAGCAATGTCACTCGAAGGACAATGTCGCCGTAACGATAGATGCATCAATTTATTGGCGAATAATAGATGTAAAAAAGGCCTTGTTTGAAGTAGATGTACTGCCGACAGCTGTTATTGATACATGTTTGAATGCGCTTCGCTCCCAGGTAGGGAAAATGACTCTGGACCAGATTCTCAGCTCTCGACAAGAATTATCAGATAAAGTGGCTACAGACCTTATTGAAACAACCGGGAAGTGGGGAATCCAGATAAGCAGAGTGGAGATTCAAGAGTTAGAGACATCGGATGCGACCGCTGAAGCAATGATGCTTGAGATGGCTGCTGAGCGAAGAAAACGTTCAGAAATACTTCAGGCCGAAGGTATTGCCGCCGCAAAGATTAAAACGGCGGAAGCGGAGGCCTATGCAATCAAGATTAAGGCCGAGGCCGAAGCTGAATATCTTGAAAAATTGTCAGAGAGTATAGGGAGGGACCAAGTAGGAACAATCTTGATGGTGGAGAAGATTCTTGAAGGTTACAAGGCTATTTCAAGTAATCCTGCACATAAGGTCTTTCTGCCTAGTAACATCAAGACTCTGATCTCGGACCAGATTTTCAGTGCCGGAAATACCTTCCCCCTTGAGGAGTAGCTATCATGTCAATGACTCAGTATCTACTCGTATTCGGAATGCTACTCATGCTCATTGATATCTTCTTTGCAAGCGATATCCCGACATACATCTCATATATTCTATTTACATGTGCATTCTCTTCTATTCTCGATGTGAATGTTCTTGTGACGATCATGCTCTCTATTGTCTTCTTTTTCCTGTTGATGGTCTTTCACATTCTCATCTGGAGGAGGACCGTCTCGGTGTTAGTAAACAGGGGTATTAGCAAAAGATGTATATACACCTGGTATCGAAGGATTGGTCGGGTCGAAGGGGATAGTAAAAACGGTAAGCGGGAAAACACTCGCGAGTATCCATGGGGATCTATACCAGTTCGTTGAGGACACAGGTCTGGCAGAAGGTTCCTCCTTCACTGTCAAAGCCGTAATAGACGGCAAGATATCGGTCTAGAACCGGCTTCTGCACCTTTAGCCTGCGTGTCGAGGATGTTCGGTTTCAGGTGACTAGCTGTCCGTTCCGTCCGCTGTTTTCCTACCGTGATACCCGGTCGAGTTCCTGTGCAGTGACGCTCTTCCGGAAATCCTCTATGCCCTGAGCTCCTTCACTCTCCTGTACGCGGGAAAGGAGGAGACCGCCTGCGATGAACAGGAGGATGAGACTGAGAATTCCAAGCCGGTTACTTCCGGTGAGGATGGTAACCACTCCCATCAGGACCGGTCCGATGATGGCGGCGAACTTGCCTATCATGTTATAGAAGCCGAAGAATTCAGCTGCGAATTCTTCGGGAATGAGACGGGTGAAATAGCTTCTGCTGAGAGCCTGAATCCCTCCCTGGAACAACCCTATCATGCAGGCAAGGGCATAGAAATGCCATTCTTCGTTCATGAAGAACCCCAGGATGGAAATCACTCCATAGGCGACGATGGCGATGTACAGAGCCTTCTTCACACCCACCTTTCTGCCCAGGACATTGTAGGCTATCGCGGAAGGAAAGGCTACGAACTGAGTGATGAGAAGAGCGACGATAAGGGAGGAAGCTGAAAAGCCGAGCGCTGATCCGTAGTCGACCGCCATACGTATGATGGTGTCGACACCGTCTATATAGAACCAGTAGGCGAGAAGGAAGGTGCCGACAACCTTCAGGTCCCTGATGGCCTTGAAGGTGATGACGAACTGTCTGAGTCCCGATCTGATCACCTTGAGAGCATCTGTCTCGGTATTCTCCTTCGGTTCTCTGACGAAGATCATCAGAGGAATGGTGAAGACTACCCACCAGATACCCACCGATACGAAGGCAGCCTTTATTGCAGCGACCTCATCGACAAAGCCGAACAGGGTTGGATTCAGGTACATAAGAACATTGACGAGGAACAGGAGTCCCCCACCGATGTACCCCATGCTGTACCCGAGGGAGGAGACGAAATCGACCTTCTCTCTGGATGCGACAGAAGGAAGCAGCGCATCGTAGAACAGAATCGATCCCGAAAATCCGACAGTGGCAAGAATGTAGAGAATCACTGCCATCTGCCATTGCCCTGCCTGAACGAACCAGAGTCCGATAGTCATGACAGCGCCAAGAAAGGTGAACAGAATGAGGAACCTTTTCTTGTAACTCCCCTTATCCGCAATCGCACCCAGTACGGGAGCGAGTATGGCCACAAGGACAGCCTCGAGAGAATTTGCCAGCCCGAGGTGGAACGTGCTTTCCTGGACACTTCCCGCTGTGGACCAGTACGAACTGAAGAAGATCGGGAAGAAGCCTGCCATAACTGTGGTTGAGAAGGCACTGTTGGCCCAGTCGTACAGCGACCAGGAAAAGATGGATGCACGTGAATCCTGATGAGATGGTGTCATGTAGAAGCCTCCGGTAGATATATCATATCTCATGCAGTGGGCAAAAGGAAAGAACATTCTGCTGAGAAGCCGCGCGCGGTAAGATGAAATGCACGCCGAAAGGCGAAATAAAAAAAGAAGTCCCACGGACCTCTGTTACAATGGAATTACAACCAACCAAAAGTAACGAGGGAACCATGGGACGACCAAAGCTTACCATAGAGGATCATGCACATCATAGTCATTTCGCCTGGGATCAGAGAATTCAGATGCAATATTACTACGCTGGAGCGAGTGGATACGAGAAAATTCGCTCACCCTTGTTGTTAGGAAGGATATTCGGTAAACACGAGTCAACCATCCGTAGAGAGCTGAAGAGAGGTATGGTGACCCACATACTTGAGGAGGAACCATTCGAAAGGAAGGAATACAATGCAGAATACGCTCAGATAGACGCCATGAGCAAAAATTCCGCCAAAGGGCCTGATTTGAAGCTGGGGTATGACTCCTCACATGGCGGTTCAAGCAGAGCTCGGGCCCGAGCTCTGCTTGCCTAGAATACTGGAGGTGAGAAAATGTTAAAGGAAAACGTGCATTCTACTTTACACGGGGGTTGAGAAGCACGAAGGACCCTGCCGAGTCGCCGACAGTGTTCGTGTGAAGTCATCTGTTCGTTCTCCCTGAGGCGGTTGACTCTCACAGTGCAAAGCGCTGTTTCATATAATGTAAAAAACCGAAGTATATTTCAATATATGAACAATTATAATGTATACATAAAACATAAATGGTGTGTGTATAAAACTTTTATGTAATGTGTAATACATGTAGGAACACCCTTACCGTCAAGAATTTTATACAAGATCATTCGTCCATGCAGGCTCCTACCGATTACTCTTGGATTCTGTGGTTGATGTGTCGAGAGAGGCGACCGGACTCAGGGCTGTCCATAGGTGTTTGTAAAGAGCACTCAAACGATAGACAGATGCGGTTGTCTATATGGCGAGTAAAGAGGTCGCCGGCAAAGACACGGTGGCACGCTTATTCGAGCAGATTCCGCACACCTATGTGCTGCCGTTCTTGATCATCGATGTGGCTGCTCTGCTGACATACATCATGATTGTCGTGTGCTACCTTCTCCAACCGCTGGCTTACATTCCCGGAGAGTTCTCAGGTACCCTGATGGTCATCATCAAGACCTTCATTACCTTCTTCGTACCCTCAGGAAGCGGTCAGGCTATGGTGACGATGCCTATCATGGTGCCAGTTTCCGCTATCCTGGAGATTCCCCTGCAGGTGGCCGTTCTCGCATTCCAGTACGGTGACGGACTGTCCACTATGTTCACTCCGACCCTCGGAGCCACGATGGCGGCCCCTGGAGTGGCCCGGGTATGCTACGGCTGATGGATATCCTATGTCTGGAAACCTACGGTCATCCATCTCCCTATCGGTCTGTTCGCTGTTGCTGTGGCCGCTTTCCTCAATATCGGACCCTTGTACGTCCGTCTGCTTTCACAGGATGCCCTTCCTTGCGTGCCCTCCTGTATTCTTCCCGGCCTGCTCTCTCGCCGCGTTGCACTCGAGTTCTTCCACTGATGCCTATGCGATGTCCTGCTTGTGTGGTATAAAGAAAGGTATCAATACATGCTCAACAGGAGAAACCTATGAAAAAGACCATTTCGACACCCCATGCACCGGCGGCTATCGGACCCTACTGTCAGGGCTACCTCATCAACGACACACTGTTCGTCTCCGGTCAGATCCCCTTCGTTGCAGAGACCATGACACTTGTCAGTGAAGATATACGCCAGCAGGCACAGAAGTCTCTTGAGAATGTTGCCGCCGTCGTGACGGCTGCCGGTTTCGAGATCACTGATATCGTGAAATGTCAGGTGTTTCTCCGTGATATGAATGATTTCACTGCAGTCAATGAAGTCTATACCGCCTTTTTCGGTTCTCACACCCCCGCCCGTATCGCGGTGGAGGTCTCCCGGCTTCCCAAGGATGTCGGTGTCGAGATTGACGCGATCTGTATGAAAGGGTAACCACATGAAACGATTGATCCTGTGCCTTTTTCTGGTAGCCGCCGGTATGTCGGTGTATGCTGTGTCGATGTCCTCTCTGACACAGCAGGAGATGACTGAGTTTAACCGTTCCCGTCTGAGTTTCGAGACGAAGGCGGGGAGCTACGGCTACTTCGGTGACCGGGGGTTCTGGGGTGAGATATCCTATAAGTACTGGGTCGGGTATCAGGGGTTCGCTCCAGTGAGTGAATCAGACTTTTTCGAGATAGCCGGCTATGAGCAGGAGGCCGAAGAGGCCCGCAGATATGAGAAGAGAACCTCTGATCTTCTGTGGGGCTCAATTGCCGCTCTTGCCCTCGGAGGAGCTCTGTTCTTCACCAGTGAAGAGGGGAGTACCAGAGAGGTCGGCGGTGTCATACTTGCCTCCGGAGGATCACTTGCGCTGACTCTGGCTCTGTTCAGGATGACGACCAATCGATACCCGAGCAATATAGCCCAATCGGTCGCCGATGATTTCAATGCCAGACTGCTGGAAAGTATCACCCGGTAGAAACGAATCGACCATGAACTACGTCCTGCCTCCGCTTATCGCTACAGTGTACGCAAGGGATCTCATGCATACCCTCTCTCGAGAGGGTTTTCTCGATTACGAAGGAAGCAGATCGATCCCTCTTGGTTCCCTTTCTGCAGAGAATGGGGGGGTGATGCTCGGTGTGCTGGTCGCCCTTGATGAGAGGGATGAGGTTGTTGTGCTTAAGGCCTTCAGCGGAGAGGTCTCAGGATCAGCCACGTACCCGGGGTGGGTTCCTCCCACCTATGATGAGGCTGCCTATAAGAGAGTTCTTCAGGAGAGTGATGCTACAATACAACAGCTGCTGGCACAGGGGAGGGGCGAGGAAGCCTCGAAGGAGAGCCGGAAGGTACAGCAGACACTGCATACCCTGCATCGGTTCCACACTCTTTTTGACGGTGTGAAGCGCCTTGATGAGCTCATTGATATCTCTCTCGCCCCTTCCGGGACCGGTGACTGCTGTGCACCGAAACTGCTCAGTGAGGCATACAGGCAGAATGTGCGTGTGATGAGTATGGTGGAGTTTTTCTACGGTTCTTCGAAGCAGAGAGCCACTCACACCTTCTATCCTCCCTGTCAGGAGCGCTGTTCAGCCCTTGTTCCTGCCATCATGGGTCTGAAGGTCCTGTACGTGGATCAGGATATTATCGTTGTCGACAAGCCTACGGCGTTTCTCTCCGTGCCGGGTATCGGACCGGAGAAACAGGACTGCGTGGTCTCCCGGGTTCGTAAGCTGATCCCTTTCTCGATCGATAACCCTTCGGTACACCGCCTCGATATGGACACCTCGGGAATCCTTGTCCTCGGACTGACCAGAGAGGCGCAGCGGAATCTTTCGATCCAGTTTCAGGAGAGAACGGTGTCCAAGAGCTATATCGCGCTGCTGGATGGCGTGCTGCGCACACGCAGGGGAGTGCTTACCCTGCCGTTCCGTCTGGACACTGACAACAGGCCCTACCAGATCTATGACGAAGTGAAGGGGAAGGTGGGGGTGACCCGCTTTGAACGCATCCGGGTAGAGCCGTATCGGGGTCGTCATGTGACGCGGATCAAGTTCACCCCGAAGACGGGAAGGACTCACCAGCTGAGGGTGCACTCCTCACATGAGAAAGGACTGAACCTGCCGATCGTCGGCGATCATCTGTATGGAACGCGGGAAGAGGGCGAGCGGCTGATGCTCCATGCAGCAACACTTACCTTCACTCACCCCCGCAGCGGGAAGAAGATGCACTTCACATCCCCTGTGCCGTTCTAACCGCTCTTTCCTGTCAGCAGCAGACCTGCAATGACCAGTGCTGCTCCAAGAGCCAGCGCTGCGGTAAGGGCTTCGGAAAGAAACAGGATCCCGATACAGATCGCGGCTACCGGTTCCAGATTGAGAAACGCGGAGGCAGTTCCCGAACCCAGAATTTTGATACCCTCGAAATACCAGATGTACGAAAGACCGGCGGCAAAGATGCCGAGGTAGAGAAGGTTGAAGATCGCCATAGGCGGCAGTGAGATAACAGCACTCCACCCACCCTCGGTGAAGGTGAAGGGGAACAGAAGAACGAGTCCTATACTTCCGGCATAGATGAGTATCGTGAACGAGGAGAGTGTCTTTGTCGCCTGCTCGATGACCAGAGAGTAAAGGGCCCAGGAAAGGACTGCTAGGAGCATTGTCACATCACCGAAGGCCAGCCCGTTCTCTATGACCGACATGATATCACCGCCGGTGATGGTGAGTACCGCCCCTGTCACAGAGAGCGCGATCCCGGTCCATTGTCCTCCCGATACCGTCTGCCGGTACAGCAGCATGCACAGGAACAGCACGATGATGGGTGTGAATGCCAGCAGAATGCTGGAACGGATTGCAGTGATGGTCTTCAGCGAGGTAAACAGGAATATGTTGAACAGCACCATCCCGAACAGAGCGATGAGGAAGACCAGAAGCCACTCCCGTTTCGACAGCCGGGGAAGTCTGCCTATCTGTGTCCTATAGAAGGGGTAGAGGAGAATAAGTGCTATGGAGAAGCGTATGAACCCGGTGGTCACCGGGGATAGGTATTGAGAGACAACCCGTCCGCTCGAGAGAGCTCCTCCCCAGATAACGGGAGCCAGAGTCGCCATGATAAGTCCTTTCGTACGTTCCTTCATCGGAGCCATCACATCAGCCCGATCTTTCTGAACACCATCTCAAGGGCACTGACAGGAAACAGGATTACAGGGGCAAGAATCATCAGCAGTTCATAGGAGATTGAGGAGTTCTCATACGGCTTGCCCTTGATGCGCGACCAGAAACCGCTTAAGGGAAGACCGAGGATATTCCCTACCGTCATCACCCGCGCAGCAGCAAGGATCACCTCACTCACGGCACTGCCGTATTCATCAACGAGAGCCTGGTAGGACGCCTCGTCAAGCTGACCATGAGCATCTGCGAAACTCTGAGCAAACAGAATCGCTTTGGCCTCTTCAGGGACTACGTAGGCATCACTGCCTGAGAGGAAACTGTCTATCTCCTCTTCACTGAAACCGCTTTCCAGTGCCATCTTCGTGTGCGCATACGAGCACACCGAACATCCGTTGACCTCCGTGACGGCAAGCATGATGCGCTCAATGAACTCTTCGGATATCTTCTGGTCCTTCCTGTTTGCAGCAAGAACGGACCCCGCCTGATATACGCTCCTGAGTGCATCATACATCTCGGAGAGACTGTATCGATACCTGTATCTGTCTGTGTTGATAACCATAGTACTCCACATCATGCCAGAAAACAGGAATCAATACCAGAGAGGTTGAGAAGGATGCTCAGGTGCACCCTTCTCATGAAAACCGGGCTCCTTCTCAGAAGAGCCGCATCTCTCCACCGGCATAGACGGCGATAGTACCAAACGTGTTCTGGATCTCGGCACCTGCGAATGCGGTGAAGTTCGGGTTGATCTGGTAATTGAACTGAGCATCGATATCAAGATCAAAGACCTTTGTCGCCTGACTGTTGATGGTGATATCGACAGTACCGTCAGCCCACATTCTCGGGTCGGTGAAGAAGTAGCGTGCATCGACAGTCAGATTGCTCACGAAGGTGAAGAAGTCTGTTCCTGAGGTCGTGATACCGGGAACGATGTCGACATAACCTCGTGCATAGAGGGTGTCATCATTCAGCAGTGTCGCGTACTCTCCCACCAGAGCGAGGTCCATCCTGAACTCGGTCGTTGATCCGGTAGAATACAACAGCTCTGGACGGGCTTCCATGTAGGTTGTCCAACCGTACTGGAGTCCTGCCCACCGGTTCCGTTCGAAGGCATACTCCTGACTGTTTCCTACGTAGATAAGTTCAAGCGCCCTGTCTCCCATGCCTAATATGTCAGCGCGCTCCTGATAGAAATCACTTACGATCTTGCTCAGATCGTTGGTATAGGCATTAAACTTCGTGGTCCGCAGGAAATCGTGCTCCGCTACTTCCTTCACCTTCTCCGGTGTGACGGGAATACCGAAGTGCTCCATTGTGTTGATGATCTCGCGAGTATTCTGAATACCGTACATGCGTCCTACTCCGAAACCGATCTCCGGATCGAGGGAAGCGAAGAAGTTCGCGCCTACGGGGGAGAAGTTCAGATTCATCGTCACTGTCGCGTCTCCGCTGGCACTTAGGAAGGCGTCCATACCCTCCAGTTCAAACGCGTAGTTGCGATACATGCCATCGACTGCGGCCGATATTCCTATACCTGAGTCACCGATTTGAGCCTGGGTTCCTGAAGTGGTCAGCCACAGGAAACTGGGGCCTTCATTCTTCACATAATCCCAGTCTGCACCGAGACCTGCCTCGATCGAGAAAGATGCCGGGGAAGTGGTGAGTTCCAGGTCAAATGCATGTGTTCCGTTGGTGGCGGAAGCACCATCGATAGTGAGACTCTGATACTGATAGGGAAGATTCAGCATATAGATGTCGTCATAAGCGCCTGCCCAGAGACCTACGGTGCTGATCATGAGTACTACACAAAGAAAGATCACACGTCTGTTCATAGCTATATCTCCTTTTTCCGAGTATGTATATGCACAGTATCAATCAGCTGAGGTGAAAAATCAATGTATATATATGAATATCATATGGCAGGAGCATGGTCCTTCGGGACACGGATCGATGCTGCGAACAGGGAGTTTGCGATCCCCATGACCGCGGCCAGCGAGAAGAGCACCTCGATGCCGGTCTGCTGCCAGATATATCCGCCGAGCAGGGCTATGACAATGCTGATCAGGTGATTGACCGAGATCCCTGTCGAGAGTGTGCTGGTCACTTCAGTGGGCTCAGAGGCGATATCCTGCACGTAGACGTTTGTCGCCATCGAACCAAGTGTGAGGATCGAGTCGAGTACGAAGTTCACGCTCACCACGATGAAGGCGATATCTTTCGGGAACAGGCGGTGACTGAAGCCGTACAGGAGGCAGACTGCCACGAGGATCAGGGTATCAGCGATCATGATCGTTCTATACCCGAGACGGTCAATGAGACGGCCTACAAGCGGGCTGAAGAGCATGCCGAAGACGGCACAGAGGCCAAGGAGCAGTGAGATCAACGAGGTCGAAGCACCGTACTGCAGAATCAGTACATAGGGAGCGAAGGTGAGGAAGATCTGCTTACGCGCACCGTAGAAGATCTGCAGTCCATAGTACTTATTGAACTTGCGGTGAAAGTAGAGACGGTTCCTTCGCACTGCAACGCCCTCATCCTTCATCAGGAGAGTGACTATGACAGCGCCCGCCATCAGCACAGCGGCGATGGCGAAGACAACCTTGAACCCCTTCGCATTGTCCTCGTTGATGCCGAGTTTCGGGAACACGAAGAACAGCACGGTGACAGCGAGGAATCCGAAGATGTTCCCTCCATGCTTCATCATGCTCACTATGCCCAGGGCCCGGCCCTTCTGACCCTCCTTCGCGAGGTGAAGAGTGAGGGTGCTCTGAACAGGCATGATGATGTGCTCTCCGACCGAGTAGAGCACCATGAACGTAACTACGGCAAAGGCCGAAGAGGTGGCGGCCAGCAGTCCGAGGATCCCCAGCAGCGTGATCACTGCACCGATTTTGAACACTTTTGTCTCACTGAATCGATAGAAAGCTGCAAGGATAAGAATCAGGAAGAGCCCCGGCAGTTCCCGGAAGAACTCCACCAGACCTCTCTCAAACTCGTCTATATGGACGATCTGTGCGAGATAGTTGTCCTGCACACCGCGGTAGAGCCCGTGAGCGAGTCCAATGACCAGGATGGCCAGCAGGAACTGTCTCACCTTCACTGAGGGAGTGAACATAGCGAATCTCGATTCTTTCATATTGAATATGATTAGCTGAAGAAGGACCGTTGTGCAATGAGAATATCGTAAATTATGAAAAAAATATGAGAGGACCTTTCTCTATGGTGCGAGTACTGTCCTGAAACACGAGAATGTCCTCGGGGTGAGGTTCCCTCTGTCCCCTGACAAGGCGCTGTCAGACCAGGTGAAAATCATGGAGGATATCCCATCTGTATCGCACGATTCGTCCCTCCTCTTCGGTGATCTCCATCAATGTGATCCTTCCTCGCCAGTCAACGACCTCAACGGGGTCGAAGGAGTCAATCCCTCCGTGTATCAAAAACCCCCTGTAACGCTTCCTCCATCCGTTGAATCCTGCGTCGCTGCTGGTGAGATACATGTCCCCCGGTTCTCCGAGGATAGAATCGAAGAGCAGGGGCTTCACAGGAGAGTGGATCGCCTGTGCAAGTGGATACAGGATCAAAGCGGGATCTTCCCTCAGGAGGATGAACGGATAGAGGGGGTGGGCAACGCCTCTGTCTCCCGAGGACTTCGTCAGATCAAGAATCGCCCTCTGTGCTCTGGGGTCGGGGTGAATGGTAAGCTGGTAGCTGATGCGTGTCTCTCTCATCGTGTGAGAGTGTACGTGATACAAGCAGGAAAGACAAGGATTCGCAGCCGGCACGTTTCGGGCCCGAAACGGGTTGCGGAAGGTCTCTTTCTCTGATATTCTCCTTCCTGTTCGTCGCTCATTTTGAGCCGATGATTTTCTCAAGAAACAGATCGTTCAGGCTATTTACATACTTTCAATATTCTGATAATGTTTCGTGAGTTATGGATTTCTCCCTGAGGTATTCCTTTCCCGTTATAATGGAGTGCAGGTGGATGAAGTCCTTCCAAGCTGAGAATATCAAGACAAGGTGGATCATAGTCATGGCACGAAGATGTGAAATTTGCGGAAAAGGAACTGTTGCGGGTAATATTGTTACTCACAAGGGACAGCTCAAGAAGAAAGGTGGTGTAGGTCAGCATATCGGCGTTGTGAAGAAAAGAACCTTCCGGCCTAACATCGTTTCAGTAAAAGCCCTCATGTCAGGCACTCCTCGAACTATTAAAGTCTGCACCCGCTGTCTGCGGAGTGGCAAGGTTCAAAAGGTGGTCTGACCTTTGTATCTTTTACCCGAAAGAAGAGAACCCTGTCACAGGGTTCTTTTTTTTTCGAATTTCGACTATACCGATAAAGAAATACTGAATAGAATTCTATATCCATGAACACAAGGAGTTTACGGTGAGCACAGTACACGTTCACGCCATCAACGGTCTTATGATCGTCGATACGGACAGCAGGAAGAATTTTGAAGTGATCAAGAATCAGTCGGCAGGACACGCATGCATCTATGTAGTCTCACCCGACTGTGACCCGTCCCTTGAACTCACCGAGCTCCTCATGGCGGCGAGATCACACGATGAGCGCCTCTGGTCTATGATGGAAAGCAGAACCGAAGCATGGGTGTCCCTCATTGAAAAACGGGTCCTTTCTCCTGCCAAGGGAGATATCCTGACCGAGATCAAGAGCGGTTTCAATTCAGTTGAAGACCTGCTCAGAGCGGTATGGCTCGTCGGGGATATCTCGGAAGGAACGGTGACGTTCGTGGATTCCCTGATCAACCGCTGGCTGGCACTGCTTCTGAGACAGATGGTGAGTCGGGATGGTCAGGAGGTCTCCATCATCACCGTCGCAGAGTTCTTCAGTAGAAAGGACTACAGTCCGAAGAGCACGGACGTGCTTATCCTGACGGGCGAACTGCTGCAGAGTGCCACAGTGAACGATGACAGGAGCAGCGAATACACGGCTGCGAAGGTCGCTCTCCGTATGGGAGACTCCTCGCTGGTGTTCTGGAATCTTGATGCCCAGGTGACCAGTGCCGAGGTGTCCGATGTCCCCGGAGCGACCGTGATCGATGCTCTCACCTATGCTGAGGCGAACGAGCTTTCGTTCTTCGGATCCCGTATCATCCACCCGCAGAATCTCGTTCCCGTGATGGGAACAGGTATCCCGCTGACCCTCCGCTCATTTTCCCATCTTGAGCATCCGGGAACCATTATCGATGATAAGAAAGGAAAGAGCGGCAGTGCTGTCGTGAAAGGTTTCAGTGTGATCCGTGACGTTGCCCTGCTGAACGTGGAGGGGGCAGGTATGATCGGGGTGCCCGGAATCGCACAGCGGCTGTTCGCGGCAATGAACGAGGCGGAAATCTCCGTTGTCCTGATCTCCCAGGCTTCAAGCGAACACTCGATCTGTTTTGCCGTGCCGAGTGAACAGGCGACACTTGCACGCACGATCACGCACGCGACGTTCAATCACGAGATAGAAGAGAAACGTATCAGTTCCATCACTGCCGAGTTCGGGTGTGCCATTCTTGCTGCTGTCGGCGAAAGGATGACCGGTGAGGCAGGTATCAGCGGTGCCTTCTTCGGTGCTCTCGGCAAGGCACATGTCAACGTGCGTGCCATCGCTCAGGGTTCGAGTGAGCGCAATATCAGTGCCGTCATCCTGGAAAAGGATTCAAAGAAAGCACTCAGGGCTCTCCATGCAGGCTTCTTCCTTTCCAATCAGGCTCTCAGTGTGGGAGTGTTCGGTCCCGGAAATATCGGAGGGACCCTTCTTGATCAGATGGCACAGGAAGTCGACCGTCTCAACAGAGATTTCGGAGTCGATATCAGGGTGAGGGCGATCGCAAATACGACTCACATGATCACCGATGATATGGGGATCGATCTTCTCACCTGGCGGGACAGGTTTGAGAAGGAGAAGGTCGATGTCGATTACGATGTGATTGTCAGCCATGTCAGCGCATCCTATTTCCCCCATTCTGTCCTGATCGACTGTACCACCAGTGACGAACTTCCCACCCACTATATCGAATGGATCGAGAAAGGGATTCACATCATCACACCGAACAAAAAGGCGGGTACCGCTTCCTATCCTATGTACGAGAAGCTGATGAATACCAGCCGGAAGTATGGGAAACACTTCCTGTACGAGACCACTGTCGGAGCAGGTCTGCCGATTATCGGCACACTGAAGGATCTGATCCAGACAGGAGACCGGGTGAGAAGCGTGGAAGGTATCGTCTCGGGGACTCTGGCATACCTGTTCGGCAAGTACGACGGGACGGTTCCTTTTTCGACACTGGTCTCTGATGCCAAGGATATGGGGTTCACGGAACCCGATCCCCGTGATGATCTTTCGGGAATGGATGTCGCACGGAAGACGGTGATCCTTGCCCGTGAGATGGGCTATAAAGTCGAACTGAGTGATCTGGAGGTCCGTTCTCTCGTTCCTGAAGAACTTCGTGAGGTTCCCCTTGAAGAGTTCCTGAAAAAGATGTCTCTGATGGACGAGGAGCTCCTTACTCTGTATACTGAAGCGGCGAAGGAAGGAAAGAAACTGAGGTATGTGGGGAAGGTCGCAGAAGACGGAACCTGCAGCGTCACTCTTGGTGCCTATGACTCCTCCCATCCGTTCACCAGGACGAAGGGTACCGATAACGTGGTGGCATTCACCAGTGACCGGTATACCGACGGGCAGCCGCTGGTCATCCAGGGCCCGGGTGCCGGTCCCGGAGTCACGGCAGGAGGAGTGTTTGCCGACCTGCTTCGCATAACATCCTATCTGGGAGCACGATTATGAGATTCATTTCGACACGCGGCAATTCACCGGCAGTCAGTGCGAGCGAGGCCATTCTCAGGGGACTTGCACCTGACGGTGGACTCTATATTCCTGAGTCCTTTCCCTCTCTTGATATGTCTGCCGCTCCAAGTTATCAGAACCTGCCCGAGCTTGCAGCTTTTGTTCTTGCCCCGTTCTTCGCAGGTGATGAACTTGAGTATGAACTCAAGGCAATCTGTCAGGATGCCTTTGATTTCCCGGCTCCGCTTCACTACCATACTTCAAGAGAGTCAGTCCTCGAACTCTTCTGGGGCCCGACTGCAGCGTTCAAGGACTTCGGTGCGCGCTTTCTTGCTGTGACTATGGAACATCTGCTTCGAAAGAGAGGTGAGCGGCTGACGATACTTGTCGCCACCAGCGGCGATACCGGAGGTGCGGTTGCCAGTGCCTTTCACAGGCGGGAGGGCATCGATGTGAAGGTGCTCTTCCCCGAAGGCAAGGTTTCCGCACGTCAGCAGAAGCAGCTTACGGTCCTTCAGGATAATATCACAAGTTACGCTGTAAGGGGTACCTTCGATGACTGTCAGAAGATGGTGAAGGATGCCTTCATGGATGAGAAGGTGTGTTCGACCTATCATCTGAGCAGTGCAAACTCGATCAATCTGGGACGTCTGCTTCCTCAGATGGTATATGCATTCTCCTCCTCCATGGAAGTCTTCAGCAAGACCGGGTTAAAACCTGCCGTCATCATACCCAGCGGGAATGTGGGCAACAGCTGTGCCACCTACTGGGCCAAGACGATAGGGGCGCCGGTCCACTCGGTCTCTCTCGCTCTTAACAGGAACCGGACGATCATTGATTATCTGGTGACGAAGACCTACACGAAACGGGAGAGTATTGCGACCCTCGCCAATGCAATGGACGTGGGGGATCCCTCGAACATGGAACGCCTGTTCGCTCTGTATCCTTCCTATGAACAGTTCGCCATCCATGTCAGTGCGATGAGTGTCTCGGATGAGTTGATCCGCAAGACGATAGCCGAGGTGTATCAGGATACGGGATACATCGTCTGCCCGCATACGGCAACGGGAGAGTACCTGCGGAGGAACGGTGGGTACGACAGACCGACTGTGGTCTATGCGACAGCACATCCTGCGAAGTTTGAGACGATCGTCGAACCGGTCATTTCTCAGGATGTGCCGATACCTCCACAGCTTCAGGAACTCCTTGACAGGGAACAGCACTACTCGACGATCGATACCGACTATCATCTTCTCTTCTGATGAAAGGGAATGCTTACCATGAAACAACAGCGGACTGCTGTGCATGGAAAAAAGACGGGGGAAGAGGCATCTCTCCTCGTTTGTGAACTCGATCATCTACAGCAGGGCAAAAAGCTGCACTCACCAGTCGCTGTGCGATCTGGAGAGTGGGGATGAGCATGTGAAGGAAGTGCTTTCACTGATAGAGCAGGACAGGACTGACATACTCTGACGGTTCTGCTCAGATATCTCTGTCGACCCGTGTGGTCGGCAGGGTTCTCACCGTAAGCGGTGTCACACTGCCTATTCCGAAGACCTCTTCGATGTTCTGTGTGAATGTGTCTACCAGAGCGAGTGGAACGTACACCTGCACGGTACCGGCGAACCCTCCTCCGTGTACACGATAGGCTCCGCTGTCAGCAAGAAGGTGTGAACACATCGCAAGAGCGAGAGAAATCGCCTGCTCAGAGGGATGTGAGGAACTGTATACATTCTGCAGATACTGGTAGCTGCTTCTCCCGCTTTCTCTTACTACTTCAAGGTAGGTCCCGATGTCGCCTGCCTGCAGCGCCCGCTGCATGTCGTCGACCCGCTCGTTTTCCTTCAGGAAGTGGAAGGCGCGCAGTACCGCACGGTCGTTGCCGACAGCACTCCTCAGGTCCTTGAGCGAAGAGGTGAACTCCTCAATTGAGACCTCCCGCAACACGTCCCTGTTGAAATAGGCTGCTACACTCTTCATCTCAGCTGGTATGGCTGCATAGTCTCCTGTCAGGTCGCAATGGTCTCCCTTTGTATCAATGACCATCAGCTGATACCCTGCCGCATGGAAATCGACATCAAGGGTTTCCACGTCAGGATGTACCGGGTCCCTGAAGTCGATCTTCACAACATTACCGACCGCACAGGCTATCTGATCCATCAGGCCGCTTGGTTTGCCGAAGAACTCGTTCTCTGCATACTGCCCGATGATGGCAAGTTCCACCGGAGAGAGCGCCTCATCGTTGTAAAGAGCATTGAAGACCGTCGCGATGAGGACCTCGATCGCTGCAGAGGAGGAGAGTCCGCTCCCCTTGAGGACATTCGTGTGAGTGTGGATCACAAGACCTCCGGTGTGAAGACCCCGCCGGCTGAAGGCGTGTGCGATACCTCGCACCAGAGCGTCCGTTGTTCCCTCTTCCTCCTCCCGGACCGAGAGGTCGGTGATGTCGATGGAGACATCGGGGAAGCCGGGGGAAACGATCGTCACGGTGGGCTCATCAATCGTACTTGCCGATGCTATAGTGTCGAGCTGTATCGATGCCGCTATCACCTTGCCCCTGTTATGGTCGGTGTGGTTGCCTCCGAGCTCGGTCCTTCCCGAGGTGGAGAACAGGGCACTCTCCCGGTAGCCCGGGGCAAGCGGGTGAGTGCTGTGAGAGGCAAGAACCGCCCGGTACCGCTCTCTCATATCCTGTATGTCAGTGTGACCGCCGTAGAGCTCAATGAGCCTGTCGGTGAACAGGTCGGTGAACAGGTCGGTGTCGATGGTGTCTTTCAGTTTCTCTATCGTTCTCATGATATGCTCCTTGCATCATTGGGTACTCCCGGTCTCTTTCAGTACCAGGTGACGCTCTTTTTCTTATAGTCTCTCGGGCTCATCCCCATAACCTTTCTGAACTGTCTGGAGAAGTAGTTTGCATCGCTGAAGCCGGTAGCATCACTGATCTCTCCCATGGTCATCTGAGAGGAACGTATCAGCCTGCATGCCTTTTCGATTCTCAGCTGGATATGGTACTCTATTGGGCTGAATCCTGTGGCACTGTGAAAATGACGGTTGAGAGTGCTCACCGACATGTTCGTAATCCCGATGAGTTCCTGAATGGATACGTTTCTGTCGGTATTGCTCTCAAGGTAGCTGACCGCTTCCGCCATGCGCATGATCATGGGATTTCCCCGCATTGCCTGCTGTGAATACATTCTGAACAGAGTGATCAGAAGTTCAATCATCTTCGCCATAGCGAGGGATTTTGAGCCGTCATCGCTCTCGACTGAGTCCGCCTCCCTCTGCATCAGTTCGACCATCGGCAGGATCGTTGCCATCTGAGCCGGCGAGAGCTGCATGAAGTACTGGACAAGCTGTTCTCTGCGATAGTGAGGTTCAAGGGTCATCATGGCATGAAAACCCGACATGTTGCGGATATCCGGGTAGGTCTCGAGGAATATCTTATTGGAAAAGAGAATGTTGTAGAGGTGAAGGTTCTGCACGTTCCTGTAGCCGTGTTCAAGTTCCGGTGTGATGAGGAATACATTGCCGGGGTGGAGGCTGAAGGTGTTCTTTGAGGTGAAGTGCTCACCAGTTCCACTGACGATGATGACCAGTTCATAGAAATCGTGCGAGTGAAGCGGGTAGGGTATCTCAGGATCCCGTTCAATCACTTTCAGGTTGAAAGAGGGAGAATAAAAGAAATCTGATGACAGCAGTTTTACGTTCATATTTGATAGTATCATGCTAAAAAATGACATCTTTGTCAAGGCGGATTTCCTGTTTACCTCGTAGAATGGAGCCATCATGTAACGTATGATGAAACGATGTATGGAGGATGCTATGAATACTGACCGCTACTCTGCAGCACGGAACCTGTATGCCGCCATCGGTGTTGATACCGATGAGGTGATACGGACACTCTGTGAGATCCCGATTTCCATCCACTGCTGGCAGGCCGATGATGTCGGAGGCTTCGAGCATGAAGGAGCCGTTCTCGCCGGTGGAGGTATTCAGGCTACCGGTAACCACCCGGGTAAGGCAAGGAATATTGAAGAATTGCGCTCTGATCTAGAACGGGTCTTCTCTCTGGTTCCCGGGACGAAGCGTCTCAATCTCCATGCCTCCTACGGCGATTTCGGTGGAGTCTTCGTCGACCGGGATGCGATCGAGCCCTCTCACTTCGACTCCTGGATCAGCTGGGCGAAGAACCTGGGCATAGGAATTGATTTCAACGGCACCTTCTTCAGTCATCCCATGGCTGATGATGGATTTACCCTTTCGAGCAAGGATCCAGAGATCAGAACGTTCTGGATAAATCATGCTAAAAGATGCAGGAGAATTGCAGCTCACATCGGGCGTGAACTGAAGAGTCCCTGTATCCTCAACACGTGGATCCCCGACGGCATGAAGGATATCGCCTTTGACAGGATGGGACATCGTGCGATCCTGAAGGACTCTCTCGATGAGATTTTCTCCACTGAGTATTCCAGCGAACATATGAGGGATGCAGTGGAGACGAAACTGTTCGGTATCGGAAGTGAATCCTTTGTTGTCGGTTCGCACGAGTTCTATATGAACTACGCGGCGCATCATGACAAGATGGTCTGTATCGACATGGGTCACTTTCACACCGAAGAGGATATATCCGACAAGATTTCATCCATACTCCTGTTTCACGACGAGATGCTCCTTCATATCTCCCGTCCGATCCATTGGGACTCCGACCACGTTGTACTCACCACTGACAAGGTGAAGAACGTCGCACGCGAACTGGTGCGGTCAGGCATGATCCGTAAGGTTCACATCGGTCTCGATTTCTTCGATGCCTCGATCAACCGGATCGGCGCATATGTCGTCGGTGCACGTTCCCTCCATAAGGCTCTCCTCGCTGCCATGCTCGAACCACTGGACCGTCTGAAAAGCTATGAGGAGCAATCTATGGGTGCCCAGAAGCTTGCTCTCTATGAAGCCCTCTCGACCCTGCCGTTCGGTGATGTGTACAACGAGTATCTCAGAGTCAACGGTATGGTGGATGATTTCGAGGTGATCAAGTCCATAGAAGATCATGAACGGAATGTGGTGAGCGTGCGGGGGAGAGTCAAGGTATGAGCACACTGGTAGACGATCTTCTGAAGCTCTCTCATGAGTACGGTGCAGATGAGCGGTATGTCCTTCTCGGTGGAGGGAATACCAGTGTCAAAGACGGTGACACACTCTACGTGAAGGCCTCGGGTTACTCCCTGAAGTCGATCGGCGCGGAGGGGTTCGTGAAGATGAGTATGAAGGCTCTCTCGAGGATGTGGGATGCCTCTCTTCCCGAGCAGGAGAGTGAGCGGGAGAAGGGTATCCTGCAGATCATGATGGATGCACGGGAGGAGGGAGAGACTGCGCGCCCGAGCGTGGAGGCTCTTCTGCATGCCCTGCTGCCTGAGCGCTATGTCGTTCACCTTCATCCTGCGATCGTGAACGGTCTGACCTGCTCCCGGTCGGCCGGCGAGGGAATGAAGACCCTCTTTCCCGATGCACTGTGGGTGCCGATCACTCATCCCGGCTTCATCCTTGCCTCCGTGATACGGGCTCTTCAGAAGACGTATGCCGAGGAGTTTGGAACCTCAGCGAAGGTGATCTTCCTTCAGAATCACGGAGTGTTCATTTCCGCCGATACCGCTGACGGTATCAGAGCCTCCTATGACAGGATCATGACCACACTGTCCAGGTCGCTCGTGCGGCGCCCTGATTTCTCGACGGTCAGTTTCTCGGAAAGCAACGTCGATATCATCAAAGAAGCCCTCGCCTCCAATCTTCCCTCAGCGGATGGATGGTCCTTTATGGTCAACAGGGAGCTGAGTCATTATCTTGAGAGCTATGAACGTTCGTACCCCATTCGATCCTCCTACACTCCCGATCATATCGTCTACAGTGGAGTTGCGCCCCTGTGGATTCCCTCTCAGGTCCCCCTCTCCCGGGATCCTGCTGCGGACATCAATGTCCTGATCGGACAATTCAGACAGGAGCATGGGGTGCTTCCCAGGATCGTCCTTGTGGAAAAACTCGGTGCGTTCGCGTCCAGTTCAAGGGCATTGACCCTGTTCATCGATACAATCAAGGTAGCTGTCTTTACCGAGAGTTTCGGCGGTCCGAGGTTCATGGAACAGCAGTACATCGATTTCATACGAGACTGGGAGGTGGAGAACTACCGGGCAAAGGTGGCACAGTGAGACGCAGGGATCCCCGTGCACGTGCTGGTGCACAGGTGCCGGTTCAGACATCGATCCATGCACCTGAAATCCAGCATCATCGTGACCTGTCGCGGTGAGTACCCTGTGAGGGTGAATCTCGCCCGGTTATCTCTATCTATACGAACAGATCGAAGGAGTGCCCGTTATGGCTTCAGTACAGGCAGTATCAATCAACTTTTTACCTGCGGCCACCGGAATTACCGAGTCCCCGCTGTTTTCCTGGGTTATCGGATCGTGTGGCAGGAATTGTGTGCAGAGAGCATATCAGGTGCAGATCGCCGGAGAAGAGACTTTCAGTGAAGTGCTGTATGACACCGGTCTTGTTGCCGGGGAGTGCTCAGCTCATGTGAGAGTCGATGATTTCATTCCTCGACAGGGCAGGATCTACTGGGTCAGGGTCCGAGTAGTGACTTCCTCTGATACCGAGGATGATCTTCTCAGTGCCTTCAGTCCTCCTGCGAAGATGATAGGCGGTCTCGAGGACCCACAGAGCCTTATGGATCAATTCATCACGGTCGAGGGTCCCGAGGATGTTATGAAGGCCCGGGGTACCTATATTCGACGTAGGTTTTCGTTGGAAAAAGAGATAGCATCGGCCGTAATATACTCAACAGCCCAGGGTAACTATCAGCTTCACCTCAACGGGAAGCGGGTTTCTACAGATGAACTGGCTCCCGGGTGGACCTCCTACGACGAGCGACTCCAGTACCAGAGCTATGATGTACGTGACTTTCTCACCGGGGGAGAGAATGTCATCGGAGCACATCTGGGAGCCGGCTGGTACAAATCCACACTCTCCTTTCTTCTCATCCACAACTTTTACGGGGAGTATGCGGCTCTATCGCTCACACTCCTTGTCACGTATACGGATGGCACGACACAGACGGTGATTACAGATGCCGACTGGAAGGGCGATTATTCTCCTGTACTCAATGCACAGCTGTATGACGGTGAGACCTATGATGCGAGGCTGGAACAGGATGGGTGGAATGAACCGGGATTTGATGATACCCGGTGGATGAGCGTACGGAGTACTCCCTGTACCTCGAAGAGAATCGAGGCACAGGTCGGCTCTCCCGTGACCCTTCATGAGTGTATGGCGCCGACACGTGCCTTCACAACCCCGAAAGGTGAGCGGGTCATTGATTTCGGTCAGAACATGTCTGCTCTAGTGGAGATCAGGGGAGTGGGGAAAGAGGGGGATACTGTCGTTCTCAGAATGTTCGAGGTTCTCGACAGAGATGGAAATGTCTACACCGATAACCTGAGAAGCGCACAGCAGAGAATCATGTATACCCTGAAGGATGACAGGCCGTTCATCTACCGACCCCATTTCACCTTTTTCGGGTTCCGATTCATCCATGTGGAATCGTTCCCCGGACGAAGTGATCTGGATGGCTTCAGAGCGTACGCGATCTACTCGGATATGGAGAAGACCGGCTCGTTCGAGTGTTCCAATCCTGATCTCAATCAACTTCAGCACAATATTGAATGGGGCCTGAAGAGCAATTTCGTCGATATACCGACCGACTGTCCGCAGAGAGATGAGCGGCTCGGGTGGACAGGTGATGCACAGATCTTCTGCAGGACAGCGAGCTTCAACGTCAACAGTTATGCTTTCTTCAGTAAGTGGCTGCGGGATCTTGCACTCGATCAGGCTGTGATAGGAGGAGTCGGACACGTTGTCCCCGATGTACTCAACAAATATCCCGTTGAAAACCCCATGTTGAAGAACGGAACCCATTCCGCCGCAGCCTGGGGTGATGCCGCGGTGGTCAACCCCTGGGTGATGTATCTCACTCACGGTGATACCGAGATCCTCTCCCGCCAGTGGGACAGCATGAAGGGGTGGATCGACTTCATGAGGACCCACAGTGAAGGACATATCTGGAACTACAGACTGCAGTTCGGTGACTGGGTCGCACTTGACGCGGAAGAAGGGAGCTACTTCGGTGCTACTCCGAACGACCTGACCTGCACAGCCTACTATGCCTACTCCACCGGGCTGTTTGTGAAGATAGCACGTGTGCTGGGAAAAGACACCGTTGCCGATGAGTATGAGTCGCTTCAGAGGGATATCATCAGTACGTTTCGTTCCACGTTCTTTACAGAGGACGGCGAGATGACTGCACAGACACAGACCGCACATATTCTTGCGCTCCACTTCAACCTTGTCCCTGAGGTCCACCGGGCAAAGACGCTTGAGCGACTGAAAAAACTGCTTGAGAAGGAGAACGGGCACCTCGTGACGGGGTTTGTCGGTACTCCCTATTTCACCCATGCACTCAGCGCAAACGGTGCACTCGAGGAAGCCTATGATCTGCTTCTCAAAGAGGACTTTCCCTCCTGGCTGTATCAGGTGAAGAAGGGAGCGACAACGATCTGGGAGCATTGGGATGGTATCAGGCCGGATGGGTCGATGTGGTCACCCGATATGAACTCCTTCAATCACTACGCCTACGGTGCCATCGGTGAGTGGCTGTACCGGGTAGTGGCGGGTCTTGAGATTGATGAGGCTTCCCCCGCCTACAGGCACAGTATCATCGCACCGAGGATCGGTGGAAATCTTACCTGGGTCCGCGGGAGCTTCCGATCCATCTACGGAGAGGTGAGTTCAGCGTGGAAGGTGGATACCGGAACGGGAAAGAGCATCGTGACACTCACGGTCTCGATTCCTGCAAACACGAGTTCCTCCATTCGTCTATTGGACGGCGCTGTACTTGTAGACGGTGACGGACTTGATTTTGCGAGGCAGGGTGAGATGCTTGAGGCGGAAACCGGATCAGGTACCTACTGTATCCGCTATACACTCTGACAGGCAGAGTCATCCGTACCGGAAAACCCGGTGACTGTACAGAACTGTTTTTCCTTTGATATGTAAAGCATACCCTGATATCATACAGGGTATGAAGGCGCAAAGAAACCATCCGGTTCACCGGCACATAGGACAGAGAAGAGTCCTCCTGGTCTCGGTTAACTCTCTTTCTCTGATATCTGTGCTGATTGTGAACATCCTTTCTCAAACCCTGCCCATGAACGGCCTTCGTATCAAAGAGATTTCTGATTTCTACGTCAACATGGTAGTCCCCTCCCCGGGAACCTTCGCCATCTGGGGCGTAATCTATGCCCTTCTCATCCTCAATCAGATCTACCAGTGGGTCGTGTCGCTCAGTCAGAATAGAGGTGATATCCTGGAAGGAATCGGGTTTGCCCTCATACCGGTCCATCTGCTGAATATTCTGTGGCTGTTCAGCTGGCATTATCTGTACCGCTACATCACGGCAAGTGGAATCGTCATGCTCCTTCTGCTTATGGCTCTGGTGTCACTGTATCGCACGGTTCAGAGGGAGAGTGAGTTCCTGAGTGAACGGATTCTTGTGCTCCTTCCGGTCTCGATGTACCTGGGATGGATCATGGTAGCAACTGCGGTAAACCTGACCTCTATCTTCTCGTCCTTTGCTCCGATGCTCTATGATACCTATGCGACCGAGATCACGATAGGTACGATGATCGCCGTCTCACTGGTCTATGCGGTACTGACCTCGGTGTACAAGGATCTGTGGATATCATCTGTCGGCCTGTGGGCATTATGGGGAATCTTCAACCGATACCGTGAGGATATGCAGCATGCTGTTCTTGCCCGCACTGCCCTGATTGTTCTTGCTCTTCTGGCTCTAGTGATTCTGATCACTCTGATACGTAAAACACGTGCTGTCTCTGATGAGGATGAGCTATTCTAAAATGTGACATAAGAAGTGCAGTCATCTCACGTGTGGGGCCGTACTACTGTTTCCGTATCCTGCTGTTTCAGCTCTGTTCCTCTGGACTGTTATAGCCTTATTATGTCACGCTACCAAAGACAAAAATTTCCTTGTTTGGGTTGAGCGGTAGCTCGTAGACCCGTGTATTTCCGGTAGCAGATAAGGTGTTTTTAAAGAGATGCTGAACTAAAGTAAAATTAATATGTGCATATTAAATATGGAGATAAGTTGTATATGCTATACATATGTATCCCATAAGTGTTTTTAAGTCCTTGACATGCAGCGAGCATCTCTTTTACCATGGATAGTATAATAATCTACAAACAAGGAGAATATTCATATGAAAAAATTGCTACTTTTATTCACTGTTTTGCTTATGGCTTCAGTTGCTGTGTTTGCCGGAGGTGAGGGTGAAACTGATGTTACAACTGTCACGTTCGGAGACGTATCCTGGGACTCGGTTCAGGTTCACAACAGGATAATGGCCTTCATTATCGAGAACGGTCTTGAAGGATATGCTGCAGAATTTGTTCCCGGAGATACTCTGCCGATTCTTAACGGACTTTCTCAGGGTGATGTTGATGTGGATATGGAATCGTGGCATTCAAACTTTATGGATGTCTATGAAAAGGCTATCGCCTCAGGAAAGATCATAGATCTCGGACAGAATATGCCGGATGCTCCTCAGGCCTGGTGGGTCCCCCGTTACCTGGTTGAAGGACCTGATGCTCCAGCTCCCGACCTTAAGACGATCAGCGATCTTCCCAGATACGCACATCTGTTCACGGATCCAGAAGATAAGAACAAGGGAATCATATACGGGGGAGTGGCCGGATGGTCTCAGATGACACGGTCAGAGGAAATGTTCGCACAGTACGGTCTTGAAGATACCTTCAACCTTGGGGTCGCAGGCAGCGGAGCTGCTCTGGCCGGGACGATGGTCGGTGCCTATACCAAGGGTGATGCCTGGGTCGGTTACTACTGGGCTCCTACAGCAGTGCTCGGAAAACTCGACATGGTTGCTCTGGAAGATTCCTACTGGCCTGCAGCTCTTGTGAACAAACTGATTCATAAGGACCTTCCTCAGAAGGCTCCTGAAGTTGTTGAAATACTGAAGAAGTACAAGACGAGTGTCGCTGACAACAATGAATTCCTCAGAATGATGGATGAGAACGATTGGACGACTGAAGAGACTGCCCTCTGGTTCCTCAAGAACAAAGAAGAGGTGTGGACTCAGTGGGTCGACGCTGATATACAGGCTAAGGTGAAGAGCGCCCTCGCTTCCAAATAGAGAGGTGGCTATGGAAGAGCAGACACACGAATCTCAACACCAGAATGGCGACCATCGGGAAGTCCAGATCACAATCCGGAATCTCTGGAAGATCTATGGAAAGGATCCCAGGAGAGTCTTCCAGAACAAGGCTCTTCTGGCCAAATCAAAGGATGACATCCAGAGCGAGACCGGTTGTATCGTCGGTATGCGGGATATCAACCTCGAGGTAAGGAAAGGAGAATTCTATATTCTCATGGGACTCTCGGGAAGTGGTAAGTCCACGCTCATCAGAGCCCTTATCCGCCTTATCAAGACCACCAGAGGTTCAATCGTCATAAACGGTGAGGATATCACGAAGATGACCGCTGATGAGCTGATGCTGTTCCGTCGAAAAACCTTCGGTATGGTGTTCCAGCATTACGGACTGCTTCCTCATCTGACAGTTCTTGACAATGCCGCCTACGGCCTGAAAGTGAAGGGTGTGAGCAAGGAAGAGCGCTATAAGAAAGCCAGGGAAGTACTGGAGACTGTCGGTCTCACAGGCTGGGAGGACTACTATCCGACCAATCTGTCCGGCGGTATGCAGCAGCGGGTAGGCCTTGCCCGTGCCCTCGCAAATGATCCGGAAATACTCCTGATGGATGAACCGTTCAGCGGACTCGATCCCCTCATCAGACGACAAATGCAGGATGAACTCGTAGAACTGCAGTCGAAGATGCAGAAGACCATCATCTTCGTCACCCATGACTTGCATGAGGCACTGAAACTCGGTGACCAGATTGCAATCATGAGGAATGGCGAAGTCGTGCAGGTCGGGGCTCCCGAGGATATCGTCACCAACCCCGCAGATGCGTATGTAGAGGAATTTGTTCAGGATGCCTCTCCTGCCAAAGTGCTTACTGCAGGGTCCATCATGGGTGATGTCCCGCTCATCACCTATTCGTGGGAGGGTCCGAAGACCGCTCTCACTCTGATGCGCAAGGAGAAACGGAAGGCCGGTTTCGTCGTGAACCAGAAGCGGGAGTTTCTCGGTGTTGTCACGGGCAAGGAACTTGAACGCCTTATTGCAGAGGAGCCCGGCCTTAAGAAAATCCCTCACCAATCGATACTGGAAGTGGAGAGTGTAACCGAGGATATTCTGGTCGAGGAACTGTTCCCGATAGCAGTGAGAGCGAATTTTGCTATCCCGGTCATTGATGGTAAGAGACGGCTTCTCGGTCGTATCACGGCTGATCAGATCTTCGAGTCGCTTACGATGGCAGAAGGAGGTGCTTCATGATGAGTTTTCCCGATGTCTTCAAACTCCCCGTGGCGGAGGTGATTGATGCTGTGATGGATTGGCTTCTGACTCATCTCGACCCGGTATTCGTATTCATCCGGGAAGTGATTCTTGTTGTTGTCAATGCGTTCGAGTGGATCTTCACCACGACACCCTGGTTCATCATCATCCTTCTTGTAGGTCTTGCAGGCTGGAAGCTTCTCAACAGTGTGAAGTCTGCCGTAGTCTTCATGATTCTGATGGTGCTGATCGGTTCCTTCGGATACTGGGACCTCGCGATGATCACCCTCTCTCTTGTGATCGCCTCGGTAGTCTTCTCTCTCCTGATAGGTCTGCCTACGGGTGTGCTGATGGCGCGAAGCGACAAAGCTGAGAGAGTCATCACTCCGATCCTTGATGCTATGCAGACGATGCCCTCCTTTGTCTATCTGATTCCTGCATTGATGTTTTTCGGAATGGGGAAGGTCCCATCAATGTTTGCAACGATCATCTATGCCGTGCCTCCTGTCATTCGTCTCACGAATGTCGGTATCAGGACTGTGGATGTAGAGGCGCTCGAGGCGGCAAAGGCTTTCGGTGCTACAAGCAGACAGGTTCTGTTCGATGTGCAGCTTCCACTGGCAAAGCCCTCCATCATGGTCGGTATCAATCAGACGACAATGATGGCGCTTGCGATGGTCGTGATAGGTTCCATGATCGGAGCCAAGGGTCTGGGAATGGAAGTGCTTCTCTCGATTAGCAGGATCGAAGTAGGACGAGGGTTCGAAGCCGGTATCTCGATTGTCTTCCTGGCAATAGTCATAGACCGTATCACCCACTCCTTCAGCGAGAAGAACACTACGAACTGACCACCTGAGAAGGCACTATACGGGGCTGCTCCACCTGAGGGTGAGGCAGCCCGTCTGTTGACCTGATTATAAAGACTCGATCTGTGAGTAATGCAGAATTCTGGACGGTATACCGGGCGGTTTCCCCCTCTTTTCTCTGATTTCTCTTGTACACCTACGATTTCCCGGTACAATGAGACATCAGATATCAGGAGAACAGCATGGTACGCATCATGGAAGTAACAACAAGAAGGGACTGGGACCGGTTTTTCAACTTCCCCCTTGACCTCTACAAGGATAATCCCTATTACGTTCCCACTCTCACCTATGATGAGAAGTGGAATTTTAATCCCAAAAAGAATCCCGCATACGAGTATTGTGAGACCGTTGCCTATCTCGCACTGCAGGAAGGCCGGGTCGTGGGACGCCTGGCAGGACTTATCAACCACAGGCTCAACGAACTGAAATCGATGAAGCAGGCTCGTTTCACCCGCTACGATGTCATTGATGACATTGAGGTGTCCAGGGCTCTCATCGATTCGGTGACATCCTGGGCAGGTGAGAAAGGCATGGAGAGCATTATCGGTCCTATCGGCTTCAGTGACCTTGATAAACAGGGGCTCCTTGTTGAGGGGTTTGATGAAAAAGGGATGTTTATCACATTATACAATCACCCGTATTACCGTGAACATCTGGAGCAGCTCGGGTTTATCAAGGATGTGGACTGGGTCGAGTATCAGATCAAGGTTCCCGAGAAGAATGACGAGAGAATAGAGCGCATCTGTTCCATCGCCATGAAACGTCACGGCTACCGCATCAAGGAGTTCAGGCGAAAGAAGGAAGTGATTCCCTACGCGTATCAGATGTTCTATATGTATAACGATGCGTTTGCCCAGCTCTACGGCTTCTGCCCTCTCAATGAGGGGCAGATCAAGATGGCAATAGATCAGTTCATCGCACTGGTCTCTCTGGAATATATTTTTATTGTGGTGGATCCGAAGGATCAGGTGGTGGGCTTCGGGATCATGGCTCCGTCACTTGCCGATGCCGTGAAGAAGTCAGGCGGTCGCCTGTTCCCCTTCGGTTTCCTGAGGATTCTCTCTGCCATACGTCATCATACCATCCTCGATCTCTATCTTATCGCAGTCAAACCCGAATATATGGGTCGGGGCGTCAATGCAGTCATCATGAATGAAGGAATCAAACGGGCAATCGCCAACGGGGTGAAGTATGCTGAGACAGGACCAGAGCTCGAGGATAATGATAATGTTCAGAGTCAGTGGAAGACGTTCGAAACCCGTCAGCACAAGCGAAGACGCTGTTATATAAGAAAGATATCGGTATGACAGCTGGTAATTTCACCGCGGAAGATCATGAAATGAGCGATCATGGACTGAGACAGAGAGAGGAGGCTGCCAGGAGTGCAGCAAGAAGAGCGGGAGAATTCCTCTTGTCCTCCCGTTCTGAAGAATCTCTTGAGACAACGGCAAAGGGGCGCAACGACTTTGTGACAGCCATGGATGTCAGGTCGGAAGAGATCATCAAGGAGTATCTTCACGAACGGTTCCCTGAGGATAACTTCCTCGGTGAGGAGGGGGGATATCAGCACTACGGGGATGGTGGAACGTGGGTGATCGACCCGATTGATGGAACGAGTAATTTCATTCATGGTCTGCCGGGGTATACGGTGAGTATCGGCTATGAGAGAGAAACGTGGAAACCTGTTGTCGGTGTTATTTACAATCCGTCAACCGATGATATGTACTCTGCCGTGGATGGCGGGGGTGCCTTCTGCAACGGGAATCCCCTCTGTGTTTCCACTGTTGCAGACCCGCACAGGACAGTTGTCCTCAGCTCACCGCCTCTGCGGGACACGAGGCGCCTTGACGACTATCTCAAGGTGTTCGAGATCCTCTGTACAGAGGCGGGGGAGATCAGGGGATTCGGCTCTGCCGCTCTTCATCTCTGTTACGTGGCGAGCGGAAAGGCTGACGCCTATATTGAATTCAATCTCAACTACCATGATATGGCGGCCGGTCTTGTACTTGTGAAGGAGGCAGGCGGGAAGGTCTCGGATCTTGACCTCTCGGATATCAGGGACTTTCCTTCTCACTTTATCATCACGAACGCTCACACGCACCGATGGTTCTGTGATGCAGTTCAGCTCCCGGGAAAGCAGGACACCTGCTATGAGTGAGAGAGTCTTCTGGGCTGATCCCTACCTGAGTGAGCTCGAAACGAACATAGCCTCAGTCGAGGGGGCAATGGTTACCCTTGAACAGACCATCTTCTACGCCTTCTCAGGAGGGCAGGAGAGTGACAGAGGGACGATCGGGAGCTATCCAGTGCTCAGTGCACGTCAAGAGGGAAGGCAGATCATCTACGAGCTTCCTGAAGGTCATGAGCTCTCACCGGGTGACACGGTCCTTGTGCAGATCGACCGGGAACGACGTTATCGCCTGATGAGATTGCACTTTGCAGCGGAACTCATACTTGAGCTGATGTATAGGAAGGTTCCCCGAATCGAGAAGATCGGTGCTCACATAGCTGAAGATAAAGCCCGACTTGATTTCTTTCTCAAAGAGAATATCTCACATTTCTTTCCTGAACTGCTCGAAGAAGCTCAGGCCCTTATGCGGCAGGACCTTCCTGTCGCCAGCGAATTCAGTGACAGAGAAAACCTCAGGAGATACTGGGAGATCGAAGGTTTCGCCCGTGTCCCGTGCGGAGGGACACACGTGAAACGAACCGGTGAAGTTGGAGATATTTCGATGAGAAGAAAAAATATAGGGAAAGGGAAGGAGAGAATCGAGATATTCCTGAAGTCCTGAATGCCTATATAGATCCATCTCCTTCCCTGAATCTGACAACCGTTAGACTCAGGAGAGTTCTCCGGTTCTTCCTTTTATTTTGACAGAAACTCCTGAATATGTAGAGAAAAGACCTTTCAAAACTGTCCTATATCGCGTATCGTTGTCACATGACTATTCATCGCGAGATAGTCTTGAAGGAATGAATCATGCATATATGGACATATAAGAAATTTCAGAATCTTGTGGAGTCTGTCAAAATGAGACTCCCCATGCCGTCTCTCCAGATTGGAGATATGTACTCAGACACTCCCATCATTCAAGGCGGAATGGGCGTGGCAGTCTCTCTCTCTTCATTGAGCAGCGCTGTTGCTGAATCCGGCGGTGTCGGCGTCATTGCGGCGAACGGGATTGGAATGATCGAACCAGATTATTTCAAGGACGGAAGGGCAGCAAACATCAGGGCGCTGAGGAGTCAGATCCGCTCGTCCAGGGAAAAGACGAACGGTCCTATCGGTGTGAATATCATGGTGGCCCTCCAGGACTTCTATGAACTGCTTGCTGTCTCGATCGAAGAGAAAGTCGATATGGTCATCATGGGAGCCGGCCTGCCGGTGAAGAATATCCCCGTGAAACAGATGCGAGAAGCAGGAGTGAAGGCAGTTCCCATTGTATCCTCTGCCCGTGCGGCCAAGTTGATCTTTTCGATGTGGAAGCGTATCTACAAGGACGTGCCCGATGCCGTTGTTGTCGAAGGGCCGAAGGCCGGAGGCCATCTGGGAATTCCACTCGAAGAGCTGGACGATCCCATCTATTCCCTTGAGCGGGTTGTGCCCGAGGTTGTACAGGAAGTAAAGGCATTTGAAACCGAATTCTCAAAGTCCATTCCCGTTATCGCAGCCGGCGGCATCTTTACGGGTGAGGATATCTATAACATCATGAAGCTCGGTGCCTCGGGAGTTCAGATGGGAACCCGGTTCATTGCAACTGATGAATGTGATGCAGAACTTCCGTTCAAGGAAGCCCTTGTGGCCTGTCGTGAGGAGGATATCGGGATCATCAAGAGCCCGGTAGGGCTTCCCGGCCGAGCGATCATGAATGACTTTCTCCGTTCGACGACTGTGAAGAAACGTACCTTCTCCTGTCCCTGGCAGTGTCTTGCCGGATGCCAGGCGGAACAGTCCAACTACTGCATTTCCATGGCACTCAACAATGCACGACGGGGACACCTGAAAAGCGGGTTTGTCTTTGTCGGCTCGAATGCTCCCCGGGTGAAGAGTATCGAGTCGGTGGCTCACCTGATGGGCGAGCTCAGGCGGGGGTACTTCACCGCCTTTTTCGCAGACAAGAAGCAGCTTCTTGTAGATACGGCAGAGCGCTTCAGCGCTCTCAAGGCCGAGTTCTCTCTTGCCGAGAACAGGTTGAGACAACTGAAAGAGAATATTCAGACGCTCAACGTGAACCAGGAGATCATAAAAGTATCAGACAGGCTGGAACGCCTGAGAAATGATATGATGCGTTGTCTGAACGGACTGGTCGACACGGCCAGAGCATAGAATTGCGTATCTGAACCTCAGGTGAAGAGCTCTTGTCAGCTCTCTGCCTGATGGTTCTCGATCTCACGGTTGATGAAAGCCATCAGAGAAGCAATATCCTCTCCCGAGGTTCCCGGGAGGAAAAGACTCCTTTATACCGTCCGAAGGGGTGAACGCTTCCCTTCTCTCCCTTGCGAGTGACCATATCGAACCTTCTGCCGTACCTGCTGAGAGTCGAGTGTCTCGGGCTGATCCCAAGATACGTACGGTCACTGTTGTCCTCACACACATCACAGCCGGTACACTCGAGGGCTGGTGAATTGATGAGGGCAAGTAATCTTTCGCGTCGACATGTACTGCCTGAGGTGAAAGAGGGTAGCAGAGAATTCTGTTTCAGCCTCAGGTCGGAAGGACTCAGCAGTATGACTGAGTACGCCTTGTTGCCGTTATAAAATCTGTTAGATTGTGGTCAACAACAGATCCTGATACATACTAGAAGCTCCTCTTAATATATTGCTGGCTCTGTTGATAAGAACGGTAAAAAAAATAGGATTGGAGAATGTGTAGAACAGTCGGTGAAAGAAACATTGGAAAGACCGGGTTTCTCAGATGAGTAACCCAGTGCCAGAAAGCTTACCTTTCAGATACTATTCCAATTCTAAGGAGAGGTGGTAATACGTGACCCATGCTTCGTATGCCATCTACATTCGAAGATCAGCGTAATCGTGAAAAGGTATTCACTCCGCATCCTCACCATTGCGGTCAAGGAGAAGCAGGGGTACACTATCAATATATCCTGAGTTTTCACGTAATACCAGACAAAACCGGACCCAGAGTACTGTATTGTAACAGTTTATTCCGGGTCCTCTGAAAATATTTCTGTGTTACATCAGCTTTTTCTCTTCGTTTTTGCAAGCATGCTCCGTATCTGTGCACGGCTATACACATTCTTCCCGAAATCGATTCCCAGTGTATCATGGAGGTCCTTAAGGACCGGATCATAATAGAGCGTCTTGAACGTCGTGCTATTGAGTTCCATGACATTTCCTTTCCTCAATGAATGGATGATCTGTTCGGTTGAGTGGGTATGATTGAGTTCATGCTCCAGAATTCTCACGATCAGCAATGAGATGAAACAGGTAAGGAAATGGGAACCGATGCGGTCTTTTCGGGCCACATATACAGGACGGGCCTTAAGTTCGCTCTTGGTCACCCGGAACGTCTGTTCAATCTTCCACAAGCCATGGTACATATCGATGATGTCATGGGGTGTGACGATCCTGTTGAGCTGCAGCATCCCCTCTTTTTCCAGCCACCGGCTCTTTGTGTCGAATACATTCTCGATCTCTCCGGTCTCATGTCCCTTTCTGTCAAGAACAGGACGTAGACCAGTCACATTGGTCTCAATCACATAGAAACCGTCAAGAGATTCATCCTCTTCGAGTTTTTCAAAGTTGAAAACCGTCTTCGCATCATACTCTTCAATAGCCTGTTTCGTTTTCTTATCGTAGACCTGGGTCTTGAGGTACTTGTTCTTGCCATGATTGTTGTCAATGACATCCTTGCTTTTGGATTGAGATGCGGCGAGTGCCTTCTCGACTGCAGCCTGACGATCAACTTTCGCCCGGGCAGCATACTTGGCAGACCAGTAGATGATCTGGTAATGGCCGACTCCCTTCACAGCCCGTCTCTTTCCCTCGACATTTTTCACGTAGGTGTCCTTTACTTCATCAAGCACCTTGTACATGAACGACACAGGAGTGTCTGAGTCATACGAGGGAATCTCATTACCTCCTTCATCAAACCTGATGTACCCGTCAAAGTCTCTCACCGTATTCTTGAGAAGATCCGTACCTCCCCTCACAGACTTGCTGAAGATGTAGCCGTTATGGTTGGTGATCACCTCAGCAACATTGTCACCGCTCATCATCGCCTTGTCAGCGACAAAGATGATATGATCCATAGCGAGCTGAGATCTTACTCTTTCACTCATAGGAGTGAAGGTCTGACAGTCGTTCATATTGCCCTCGAACAGATCATAGGTGACCGGGAAGCCCCTGTCGTCCATGAACAGTCCCATCTGAACGATAGGTGTCTTACGTTTTTCCTTGCTCACTCCCTTCTTTCTGAAATCATCCTCGTCATCAATCTCGAAGTAATAGTTGGTCACATCATAGAACAGGAGCGTGGAGTCTCTGTCATACTGCTGTACCATCTGCTGATGCAGCAACTGTAGCAGATCATCGCGCCAGTGGGGAAAGATGCTCAAGGAATGGTAGATGTCATTGAGGGAGAAGTCCATCTTGTCGAAGTACTTACCCCTGCCCAGCCACGCTGCTCTCTTTGATCCGGGAGCAAGGATACGTTCATACACCAGAAGTTTCATCACGGCAGTAAGGTTGTATTCGCATCCATACCTATGCCGTCTGCTGTCAAGGAACTGATGAATGCCCAGAGAGTGGAATACCTGAGAGATAGCCGCATGACCGATGTTCTTCACACAGTCATACGCCCCTGTGTCCTCATCGAAGGGAAGTCTTCCATCCGGCTCGAGGGTGATGGTGACTGGTTTGGAGGCTTCCTGCTTCTCTTTTGTCTTCTGTTTGGCAAGTTTCTTAAAATGAGAAAGGGGATCATCGTAGAGATGCTCAAACTCATCGATGAAGCCGATACGTTTGACTTTTCGTTGTTTGACTTTGCCGTTCTCACGGTAACCCTCAGCGTAATACATGAGGATACGGCCGTCCTTGTTTTTGGGAGCTGTCTGAACAAACACGATAGAATCTCCTATGGATTGAGTATACCACGGGCGATAATACAACACAAGACAAAACAGATAAATATTTTACAAAGAATTGCCGGGGACGTAATAAAGGCCCCTCGCGGGACCTCTGATTGGGATTCTGGATTGTTAGGGGTTAACTACAAGTGAAAAGACCGGAGGTGGTAATACGTGACCCATGCTTCGTATGCCATCTACATTCGAAGATCAGCGTAATCGTGAAAAGGTATTCACTCCGCATCCTCACCATTGCGGTCAAGGAGAAGCAGGGGTACACTATCAATATATGGCGCACACTGCTGTACTGGTACCCATTCGACATCCGTTGAGCCCGGCATCCCTATCGAGAAGCATGAGGAGGTATCGTGCAAAGAGGCGGAGACCGAACAGAAAACCACAAGATGCTTCATGCACTGCTGACTGTCATCATCCTGCTGGCATTCAGCGGGCTCACCGATTGTTCTATGAATCCTGAGGATGAAGTATACACGATACAGTATGTACTGAACGGTGGTATCAATGGCGATAACCCTGCAACCTATTCATCCGGAGATAGTCTGATAACCCTGACAGACCCTGCAAGGGAAGGATATGACTTCAGTGGCTGGTATGCTGATGCGGAATATACTTCCCCATCAGATACAATACCTGCCGGTTCCACGGGGAATAAGATCTTCTATGCGACATGGACGATAGCTCCCTATATGATTACCTATATGCTGGACGGAGGGGTCAACGCCCCTGAAAACCCTGACAGTTTCACGATAGATGATATCCCGATAACCTTCAGCGAACCTGTTAAAGACGGCTACGCGTTTGACGGATGGTACAGCGATCCAGAATTTGACGTTCCCTCTCCCACCATCCCGGAAGGGACATTCATTGACCAGGTCATCTATGCAAAGTGGACACTCGAAACGTACACGATCACCTATAACCTTGCAGGCGGCACAAACGGAGCAAACCCTGCTGCCTATACGATGCTCGATGCTCGTATCACCCTCAATTCTCCCTCAAAAAGTGGAAGCTATTTTGTCGGCTGGTATGCTGATGCGGAATATACTTGCCCATCAGATACAATACCTGCCGGTTCCACAGGGAATAGAACGTTCTCTGCCCGTTGGATGGAGTACACTAAACTCCTGGGTGCCGATGGAGAATCCCTCGATTATTTTGGTGTTTCTCTTTCGGTTCAGGGGGATTACGCGGTCATCGGAGCCTATGGAAACGATGACGATGGCGACGCTTCAGGAAGTGCGTATATCTTCCACAAGGACACGGAAGGCCTCTGGGATGAAGGGACGAAGATTATCGCCCCTGATGGCTCCGCCGGGGCTGCTTTCGGTCTATCAGTCGGCATCAGTGAACAGGATGTCATCATCGGCGCTCCCTGGGATGATACCGAAGGGGCTGTTTCCGGTGCAGCCTATATATTCCACAGAGACGGGAGCGGCACCTGGGATACGGGAACACGTCTCCCTTCCAGTGGAATCACAGCGTTTGATGAGTTCGGCTCAGCTGTCGACATAAGCGGTGATTACGCTATCGTCGGCGCTCCTGTTCAGGGAAGCGTATACGACCCTCCTCAGGGGAGCGTCTATATCTTCCACAGAGATACATCCGGGGACTGGAACCTCCAGGCAAAGCTGACACCTCCGAGTGGTTCCGGAGGAGACCGCCTTGGTCAGGCTGTCAGCATCGATGCTGCGTGCGCTCTCATCGGTGCTCCTCATGATGATGACAAGGGAGCGGATGCGGGAAGCGCGTATATCTATGAAAAAGGTCTCTCGGGGGATTGGTATCTCAATGCAAAAGTGACCGCTTCAGACGGGGAAGCAACGGACTACTTTGGCAGTTCTGTATCAATTGACGGGGATGTGATGATTATCGGATCCTCCCGGGATGATGATACCGGAAGCAGCTCAGGAAGCGCCTATGTCTACGAGAGAACGGGTGGCGTCTGGGACTCTGAGGTCAAGCTCACCGCTGACGATGCAGCGGGTGATGACCGATTCGGAGGTTCGGTGTCGATAAGCGGAGATCTGATTATTGTGGGATCGGACTACGATGACGATGACGGTCTGAATTCAGGCAGCGCCTACCTATTTACACGGGGTTCCGGCGGCACGTGGGATACGGGGACAAAGATCACTGCTCCTGATGGAGCTGCCTCTGATTATTTCGGGTCGGCTGTATCGGTAGATAGCGACACTATACTATGTGGATCACCTCTGTCGGACGATACAGGAAATGAGTCCGGCAATGTCCATATATTCACCTTTGATCACCCCTAAAAGATCTGCCCTCTGTGCTCGCCGGGCACACTTCCTCAGATTGATCCTTCCCATTTCTGATAGAACTCATCAATCAATAGTTCCATGGATCGGTGTCTCTTTGCAGAAAGAGCTTTTCCTGTTTCAGTGTTCTGCTGCTGAAAAGGGGGGGGGAGTGCAGGTTAGAGTAGGAACAGGTGTTTTTTATTGGTGATTTTACTGGTAAAATACCTATTAAATTGCCTGTTTATGAACCTATATTCTGGTGTAGATCGAGATACAGCTTACCTTTTTCGGTAATTCGGCAACCTGATCTGCCGGGCTGTGCATGTATGAGCTCAGCATTGGAAAGGACTGTGAGAATACTGCGGAGCTTTCCCTCTTTCATGCTCTTCGAGGATAGTTCAAGGTGCTCGAGCAGGTGCTTTCTTCCGGCGGTTTTTCCAATGGAATTCAGCAGCCTGATCCCCTCGAGGACCGTACCGGCAAGTACGGGATCGCTTTTATGGGAGATGAGCAGCTGCAGGTCCGAGTAGACATGTTCTTTCTGTCCGGAATCCGGCTGTCTGTGGGGTTTCACGAGGTAGAGCGGTAGAGATTCGGTTCCTACAGTATCCCCCTCCTCGATCGTACTGATATACTGCGCTACATTGTGCAGCTCCCTGATATTTCCCGGCCAGGCATAGGAGAGCAGCAGATTACTGCATTCAGCTGAAAAGGAATACCGATCTCTCGTGAACTTCTTGAGCAGCAGCAGGATATCCTCTCTGCGGTTTCTCAGGGCGGGCAGCTCGAGGGGAAAGACATTGAGACGGTAGAAAAGGTCCTTCCTGAAATTCCCCTGCTGAATCATTTCGATCGGTGATTTATGCGTTGCGGCGATCACCCGAATGTCGATGTCGATGGTCCGGTCGGAGCCGATCGGCATGATCTGCCGCTCCTGAAGTACGCGAAGCAGTTTCGACTGCAGGTAGCTCGGCATATCCCCTATCTCATCGAGAAATACCGTTCCGTTGTTTGCCTGTTCGAACAGCCCCTTCCTGCCTTCCCTGAGGGCTCCGGTAAACGATCCGCTTGCATAGCCGAAGAGCTCGCTCTCGATCAGGCTGTCGGGGATCGCGGCACTGTTTACCGCGATGAACGGCTGTCCCTGCCGGGATGAGGCGTTGTGTATTGCCTGGGCAAGGATCTCCTTTCCCGTACCACTCTCGCCGGTGATCAGGACGGTGAGATCGGTTTTCGCAATCTTTTCCGCCTTGTTGACGATTACCTGCATATCTTTTGTGCTGAAGAATATATCCTCGAAGGTGTAGCGTGCCGTCTGTCCCTTCTCACGCAGTTTTCTTGTCATGTTCTGCTCGAGTTTTTTTATGTGGGTAACTTCCTGGAAGGTGAAATACAGTCTCTGCTCTCCTTTGAAGTGACGTACCCGGTTGACCTCGAGATTGATGACCTTTTTCTTTACTTGAAGCAGGTCATCCTGAAAATTGCTGCCGTAGCAGGCCTCAAGTCCCATGTCGGGCAGCAGGTCGTGAAGAAACCTGCCTTCGGGCTTCCCGCGCAACTCGAACAGGTCTGTAAACCGCTTGTTGCTGATGAGGACGATACCCTGCTCATCGGTCAGGACTATTCCGTCATGCGAGAGGCTCAGGACAAGGTCGAGCTCCTCGGTGCGGGAGAGCAGCTCATTGTAGTTCTCGATAATCCCCTCATTCGGACTCCATATATCCTGATAGTACGTGTAAATATTCTGCTGGGTCTTTTTGTTGCTCAGGTGAAGCCTGCTACTTACGAGAAGCAGGGTAGGGATATCGACGACCCGCCCTCCCACATCATATACGTATTCAATATACGAGGGGACGAGTTCAAGTTCAGAGGGAGTGACTGCATAGTGTATATGCCGGTAATCCTTGCCTGCCTCAAAGGGAATGAGGTTTACATGTTTGATCCCGATATGGTAGAGCGAGGAGATCGACTCGAGCACGGTCTCTATATTGTCATTGACTACAAGGACATCGGTTCCTTCGGGAATGCTGAACAGCGGATAGAGACCGCTGCGGGCGAAGGTCCGCTTCGCCACGATGATATTGTCCTGCCTCGTGACATACTTGCGGATCTTTACCACCCTGCTGCCGGCCATGACCATAACGAGGTCTTCATCGATGGTGCTGCCTGCGGTAAGTTCGTCGATATTATAGCGGGTTATGGTAACCTCATCTGCGAAGACCGCGAGCAGGTTCGCTTCGATGGTAGATCCAACGGTGCTTTTACGTCCGCTTTTCTTTGCTGAATCGGTAATGACGGCAATACTTTGCATCGGCTGCTCACCCCTGAACCTGAGTTTTTCTGTACCGCTTCAACTTTGGCTGCGTTCATGTTTGGCATGATTGTTGCTATTAATCTTGCATGAAGCAGACTGATACCGCGATACAGCTTGATGATTTTCTCAGCAATCATATCCTGACAAATCTGGAAACTGATGAGAACTGGACCTATGCCTGCTTCTCCGAGGACATTCCTGACCGTGAGACCGACAGCTACCGGAAGAAGCTCTATCTCGTCGACCTGCAGCAGAATTCCTGCCGCGAACTGGAACTTTCCTTCGAGGCTGACGGATTCGTCATTTCCGGGGACTTCCTTCTGCTCAAACAACTTCACGACGGCAAAACTACTCTTTACCGGTATCGACTTGCAGATGCCTCGATTGAGGTTCTCTCAGTTATTCCCTTTATTATAGAGCAGTTTGCCCTTTTTGAAAACCATCTCTTTTTCACCGCGGAGACTCTCGGCCGCGAATTCAATGACCTGATAGTCTCCACTGTGTATTCACCGGTAGGCGAAGAGGGGCGGGCTTTCAACGGGGACGGGGTGCGGGGTCTGTTTCAGGCAACTGCCCGAGGCAGGGACATTACCCTCCTCACAGCTCTTGATATGGACGTGAACCTGATCGATTTCGATTCCCGCCTTAACCGGATTGTTTTCACTGCCTATCACAGGAGTCGGGTAAAACCGGTCGAGTCCTCGATATACCAGTATGATATATCAGGGAAAAATCTCGAACTGCTCGTCAATGAACGGTTCCGGGTCAGCTCGGTAACCTCTTTTTCCCCCGATGCAGTACTGTTTACCGCAGCTGATCTCGCTACAGGAAACCGGAATGACAATCACCAGCTCTACCGGTACCGGAGAGCATCCGGACGTTTAGAAATTCTCGGCGGAAAAGTCGACCGGAGCAATGAGTCTCCAAGTATCGTGACCGACTCCTATTTTTGTCAATCCCCGATTGTCAGGAAAACTTCCGAAGCGCTCTATATGAAACGAGTCGAACGAGACCGGGAGATGCTCTACAGGGTTTCTCGCTCTGGGGAAATCACACCGGTAGAAACCGGACTGACTGTCATCGGCGGCTTCGCAGTACGGGAAATGGGGGAGGAGAAAGATTTGCTGCTTATCGGGCTGAAGGATCTTCAGCTCAGCGAACTCTACCGCCTGCAGGATGGCGCGCTCAGACAGATAAGTCGAAGCAATGACCTCTTTTCCCGAAAAGAACGCGCAGTTCCTCAGCCGATCACCGTTACTTCTGAAGGGTGCGAGGTGGACGGCTACGTCTACCCCCCGACCGGTTGGCAGCAGTCTCGAGAGGAGACGAAGAGTTTTCCAGCCGTGCTCATGATTCACGGCGGACCGAAGATGCTCTATGCTCCTGTCTACGCCCACGATATACAGCTGCTCTGCAGCCGGGGCTATTTCGTTCTGTGCGCGAACCCGAAGGGGAGCGACGGGAGAGGCGATGCCTTCGCCGATATCAGGGGTGATTTTGCGGAGCTTCCTTTCCGGCAGCTTATGGAATTCGTTGAGGCCGTCCTTGCCGCCTATCCTCAGATCGATGAAAAAAGGCTCGGGGTTACCGGCGGCTCCTACGGGGGGTATATGACGAATTACATCATCACCCATACCGACCGGTTCCTGGCTGCGGTTTCTGAACGGGGCATATGCAACCTGATGACTTCATTCGCTGCCACTGATATTGGCTATCAGTTCATTCATGAGTATATGGGCAATACCGCCGCTCCCTGGAGCAACCCGGAGAAGCTCTGTGCAGAGTCTCCGCTTTACCAGGCTGACCGGGCGGTAACGCCGACGCTGTTTATCCATGGAAAGGATGACAGCCGCTGCAATGCGGTAGAGTCCGTGCAGATGTTCAATGCTCTGAACTATCATGGTACAGACACCCGGCTCTGCCTCTTCGAGGGAGAGAATCATGGGCTTGTCGTGAACGGTCGTCCTTTGAGCAAGCTTCGCCGGTACGAAGAACTGCTTGCCTGGTTTGATCACTATCTTATGAATAAACGTGCTGAAGGGGAAATTACCTGATATGGATATACTGAATGAGCTGCTGCAGATAGACACTACTTCCCCCGAAGCGATAAACATGGCCATGGATACTGCTGCAGAGTACCTGAAGGCAGCAGGGCTTGAATATACGCTTCTTGATCAGAACGGGTTGAAGAACCTTGTCGCGGTTATTGGTGCCGGCGAGAAGACCCTCGTACTTAACGGTCATCTTGATGTTGTATCGGGAAAACCTGACCAGTTCATCCCCGTGGAGATCGACGGGCGTCTTTACGCGAGAGGATCTGCGGATATGAAAAGTGGCTGCACAGCTATGATGAATGCACTGATTCGTCTCAAGGATGCCGATCTCGGCTGCAAGGTGATGCTACAGCTCGTCCCCGACGAGGAGACCGGCGGGCGCAACGGTTCGGCTTTTCTCGTTTCCGAGGGATATCTCGGTGACTTCGTGATCTGCACCGAACCGACAAACCTGCGCATCTCGATCCAGTCGAAGGGGATCATCCTGATGGATATCGTAACTCACGGCGCTTCGGCACATGGTTCCCGCCCGTGGGAGGGCGAAAACGCTATTGTGAAGGCAATGGAAAATTATGCACGGATAGCAGAGCTTCCGGTGCTGAAGCAGGGCTCTGCACTCTATAAGACGTCTTCGGTGAATCTTGCCCGCATTTCCGGGGGCAATATCTACAATCGGGTGCCGGATGAATGCACGATCGGTCTCGATATCAGGTTTATCCCAGAGCTTGACTCGAATGAGATCCTTGCCGAGATTACGAAGGTCACCGACGGTGAGATAGTGGTGAAGGCCGTGGAGGAAGGGGTGAACGTTAAGCCTGACAATCCCTATATCCTGAAACTGCAGGAATCGATGAAGAGGACAGCCCCCGGACTTCCGGCGGCCCTTGCCGCACAGCACGGCGGGTCGGATACGAGGTTTTTTGCCGCGAAGGGGATTCCCGCGATCGAGATGGGACCAAGCGGCGACGGCTGGCATGGAGAACACGAATATGTGGAGCTCGATTCCGTCCGACAGCTTGAGGACATTCTTGTCGATTACGCGCTGCATTTTTCATAAGGGGCCGAGTTCATGTGAGGTTCGTGAAGTTCACGAGCATGGTTTTGGAAAAACAGGCCTGTACTGGTCTGAAATAATACATCTAGGAGCGAAAAATGAAAAACAAATTGTTGGCTTTATCCTTGATTTTCCTGTTCACATCCCTCCTGCTCTTTGCAGGCGGGACGCAGGAAGCCCAGCAGGTGGCAAAGACTGATATCTCTATTGCCTTAAGTGCAGATATCACCTCATTGGATCCCATGGGACATAATGATACAAAATCAGAACGGGTTTCTTTTCTGCTGTTCAACCGTCTCTTCCGGCTGAATACGGATTTTGAAGTCGTGCCTGATCTTGCAGAATCCTGGTCTCAGCCTTCCCCGGAAGAGTGGGTGATCAAGATCAAGGAAGGCGTGCTGTTCCATGACGGAACGGAAATGACTTCCGAAGATGTGAAATACAGCCTTGACCGCTCCCGCGAGATGCCGAAAGTGCAGCAGGTTCTTAGTGAAGTGAATTCTGTTGAAATGGTCGACACGTATACCGTGAAGATCACCACGAACTCGGCGTTCGCACCCTTCCTTTATACCCTCGTACATGCAGGAACTTCCATCGTTCCCAAAGCCTATGCGGAATCGAATGACAATTTTGCATCCCCTGTCGGATCTGGCCCCTATACCTTCGTGGAATGGGTTTCCGGCGACCGCGTTGTGCTTGCGAAGAACGATGCCTACTTCGACGCAGACAATATGGGTCAGTCAGCGCAGATCACTTTCAAGGTAATCCCCGAAGGAACTTCACGAACGATCGCGCTTGAGACTGGAGAGGTCGATGTAGTGGACGAGCTTCCCACCATGGATATCAGCAAGGTTGAGGATGCTTCCGATCTTACCCTCTACCAGAAACCGTCCACGCGTATCAACTTCTTTGCCATGAATACCGAAAAAGCGCCCTTTGACAACATCCTTGTGCGTCAGGCGCTCAACTATGCAGTGGACAAGGAAGCGATCATCGCCGTGGCGCTTGACGGTGCCGGCGTGCAGGCTGATTCAGTCCTCGCTCCTTCGTTCCTCGGCTACAAGAAAGGTCCCTACAGCTACGATCCTGAACAGGCGAAAGCTCTGCTTGTCGAAGCAGGCTATCCCGACGGATTCGAGATGTCGATCATGACCTCAGGCGATGAGCGCAAGAGAATCGCAGAAGTCATCCAGGCGAACCTCATGGATATCGGGGTCACCGCTTCCATCGAGATGCTCGAGTGGGGAACCTTCATCGACTCGATCCTCAAGGGGCTTGAAGAGAGCCTCGTGCTCGGCTGGACCTCCAACCCCGACCCGGATGCAACCCTTACCCCGATCTTCTTCTCGGGCAATATCGGCGGCATGAACTTCAGCCGGATCAATGATCCTAAGCTCGACAGTCTGCTGAAAGCCGGACGTGAAGAGCTCGACCTTGCAGGGCGTGCTAAGATCTATAGCGAGTTCCATACCTATGTCATGGAGCAGGCCCCCTTCGTGCCTCTGTTCGTAAACAACAATAACGTTGGTGCGAACGCCGGTCTCAAGGGTGTGGAACTGAGCCCGCAGGGACTGTGGAACATCGAGAAGATTCATTATTAATCGTACCTCCTCAGGGAAAGCCGAAAGGCTTTCCCTGAGACGTATAGTTTTCATCACGGGAATGATGGTACCGGAACCTGTTATGCATGTACCATCATTCTCGACGTACCATTTTTTCTAGAGAGAGTGCATAGTGTTAAGATATATTCTGAAAAGAGTGCTGATGCTGATTCCGGTCATGCTCGGAGTCATTTTCCTCGTCTTCTTCATCATAAGTCTCACCCCCGGGGATGCGGCTTCCATGATCCTTGGAGACGGGGCTACCGAGGAGCGTATCATCGAGCTTCGTGATGACATGGGCCTCGATGATCCGATGATCGTCCAGTACGGGCGCTATATGTGGGATCTTCTTCAAGGGAATATGGGCGACTCCTATTCAACCGGACGTTCGGTGGCAGGTGAAATCGTGCAGCGGTTTCCCAATACCTTCAAGCTGACGGTGACGGCCATTTTTCTCTCCGTGCTCATATCCATTCCTATCGGGGTGATCTCCGCGACGAAACAGTACTCGCTGTTCGACAATATCGGGATGATTCTTGCCCTTGTCGGGATTTCGATGCCTTCGTTCTGGACCGGCCTCATACTGATCATCATATTCGCCCTGAATCTCGGCTGGTTTCCCTCCGGGGGCATGAAGGGCATCATGAGCCTTGTGCTTCCTGCTTTTACGCTGGCTATCGCTTCGACGGCTAGTATAACCCGTACCACCCGTTCTTCGATGCTCGAGGTGATCCGGCAGGACTATATCAATACGGCGAAGGCGAAAGGAGTCAGCAGGCGCAAAGTCATCACCCGGCATGCCCTCGGGAATGCCCTGATTCCTGCGGTGACGGTCATCGGACTGGAATTCGGTATTCTGCTCGGCGGAGCGGTTCTCACAGAGACCGTCTTCTCCTGGCCCGGCATCGGGAGACTGATGGTGGAGTCGATCCAGCGAAAGGATACACCGATGGTTCTCGGCTGCGTAATCATCTTTTCGCTCTCCTTCAGCATCGTTAACCTCATCATCGATATTCTCTACGCCTATATTGACCCGAGAATCAAAGCAAACTATACATAAGGATTCCGTCTATGAGCACACCACCTACGACAACCTATGAGAACCATACCCTGAATACCAAGAAAAAGAGTCAGTGGCTCGAGGTATGGAAACGGCTGAAGAAGAGCAGGACGGCAGTCATCGGCCTGATCCTGATACTCATGTTCCTCATGCTTGCCCTCTTTGCCCCATTCATCGCCGATTACGAAACGGATGCTCTTGGAATGAATGTGAAGGAACGGCTTCAGTCGCCGAATCTGACGCACTGGTTCGGGACCGATGAGTTCGGCCGGGATATCTTTGCGAGAATCGTCTACGGAACCCGTATTTCGCTGTTCGTCGGGATAATCTCGGTGAGCATCGCGCTCTCACTCGGAGGGACGCTCGGGGCTATTGCAGGCTACTACGGGGGCAGAATAGACAACGCAATTATGCGGGTCCTTGACGTGCTGCTTGCAATTCCGACGATTCTCCTTGCCATTACCATCGTGGCGGCCCTCGGGGCGAGCATCCTCAACCTGATGATCGCCGTGGGAATCTCGAATATCCCGGGGTTTGCCCGTGTCGTCAGGGCCTCGGTGCTGAGCGTGAAGGATCAGGAGTATATAGAGTCCGCCCGGGCAATCGGTGCGCGTGACCATACCATTATCCTGAAGCATGTCCTGCCGAACTCAATGGCGCCGATCGTGGTCTTTGCCACGCTGAAAGTGGCATCGGCAATCATGGCCACCTCCTCGCTCAGCTTTATCGGGCTCGGCATTCAGCCGCCGACCCCGGAGTGGGGCAATATGCTTGCCGGTGGGCGTGCGTATATCAGGGACCATATGTACATCGTACTTTCTCCTGGGCTGGCAATCGTTCTGACCGTGCTTTCTCTGAACCTCATCGGTGACGGGCTGCGGGATGCACTCGATCCGAAACTTAAATAGAGGACCTGCTGCAATGAAAGACCATATTCTTGAAATTAAAGATTTACACATACAGTTCAATACCGATGAAGGGGTAGTGCAGGCTCTCAACGGCATCGATATTACCCTCGAGCGGGGCAAGACCCTTGGTCTTGTCGGGGAGACGGGCGCAGGGAAGACCACAACGGCCCTTTCGGTGCTGCGGCTTGTTCCGCAGCCGCCGGGGGAGGTGGTAAGCGGCTCGATCATTCTCGACGGGATCCCGATCATGGAGCAGAGCGAATATGAGATGGAGAAGATCAGAGGTAAAACGGTCTCCATGATCTTCCAGGACCCCATGACTGCCCTGAACCCGGTCATAAAGGTCGGGGAGCAGATTGCCGAGGCGATCAGCATCCACCAGAAGCTTTCGAAGGAGAAGTCTCTTGCGAAAGCGCGAGAGGTCCTCGAGCTTGTCGGAATTCCCGGCAACCGGATGCAGGAGTATCCTCACCAGTTCTCCGGAGGGATGAAGCAGCGGGTCATCATCGCAATTGCACTCTCCTGTTCTCCGAAACTGCTGATCGCCGATGAGCCGACGACCGCTCTCGACGTGACCATCCAGGCGCAGGTGCTCGAGCTTATGAAGGAGCTGAAACAGAAGTTTCATATGGCCATGGTCATGATCAGCCATGACCTCGGGGTTGTTGCCGAAGTCTGTGACGATGTGGCAATTATGTATGCAGGCCGAATCGTCGAGCAGGGATCGCTTGAGGATATATTCCTGCGCACTAAGCATCCCTATACCGAAGGGCTGTTCAACTCGATTCCGAACATAGATGACCGTAAGGCTGAGCTCATACCGATTCGCGGTCTTATGTCAGATCCCTACAATCTGCCTTCAGGCTGTCCTTTCTTCGATCGCTGCGACTATGCGATGGACACCTGCAGAACAGAAAAGCCGGTAAGGCACTCTTTTAGCGAGACCCATTTCACCGAGTGCCATCTGTACACAGCTCAGCCTGAATTCAGTCTGAAGAGCAAGAAAACCAAGGAGTGATGAAAAGCCCATGTCTGAGATAATCCTGGAAGTGAAAAACCTGAAGAAATACTTTGACAGCCCGAAGGGTAAGCTGCATGCGGTAGATGATGTCAGCTTTGCCATCGAGAAGGGAAAGACCCTCGGTGTCGTAGGAGAGTCCGGCTGCGGGAAATCGACGACTGGGCGGGTAATACTGCGTCTGCTCGAGGCGACCGACGGGGAGATTTTCTACAAGGGCGTGAATATCAGGCAGCTGTCCGCTGCAAAGATGCGGGAACTGCGCAGGGAGATGCAGATCATATTTCAGGATCCCTTCTCCTCACTTGATCCGCGCAATACGGTAAGCGAGATCATCGAGGAACCGATCATCCTCAACAAGCTGATTAAAAACAAGAAACAGCGCTTTGAGCGGGTCCTCGAGCTGATGGACCTTGTCGGCCTTTCGAGACGCCTGATCAACACCTATCCTCATGAACTTGACGGGGGACGGCGTCAGCGAATCGGGATCGCGCGGGCCCTTGCGCTGAACACGGAGTTCATTGTCTGCGATGAGCCGGTCTCTGCCCTTGATGTTTCGATACAGGCACAGATTCTCAACCTGCTGAAGAACCTTCAGCATAAGCTCGGACTCACCTATATCTTCATCACTCACGATTTATCGGTAGTCAACCACTTCTCCGATGATGTGGCTGTGATGTATCTCGGGAAAATGGTCGAAAAAGCTCCGGCTGAGGAGCTCTTCTCCCATCCGGTACATCCTTACACCCAGGCACTGCTATCGGCCATTCCCCGTCCGACGCTCGATAAGCACGAGAAGATCATCCTGAAAGGAGAGATCACCTCTCCGATAGAGCCCGAACCAATTTGCCGGTTTGCCAACCGCTGCCGGTATGCGGAGGATATATGCAGGAGGGAGGAACCGCAGCTTGAAACCGTTGAAGGGGAGCATCTGGTGGCCTGTCATCGATGGAGGGAGCTCGAGGGCTGAGGCGTGCTGCCACATTGTCCGTTTTTTCGTTGAGGCAGACAATCAGTCACCTCCTGATAAGCTGCAGAAAGCTGTCAGCTGCTATTGTTCGGTCAGTTCCCTTGTCACCACCTCCAGCGGGAAGCCCACTGTTTCTGCAACTGCATCGAGGGAAAAGCCAAACAGCTGCCGGTTACCTTCGCAAAGAGGAACTGCCGTTCAAGGAAGCTCTCGTTGCCTGCAGTGAGGGGGATATCGGGATCATCAAAAGCCCGGTAGGACTTCCCGGCCGCGCGATCATGAATGACTTTCTCCGTTTTACGACCGAGAAGAAGCGCACCTTCTCCTGTCCCTGGCAGTGTCTTGCCGGATGCCAGGCGGAACAGTCCAACTACTGTATCTCCATGGCACTCAACAATGCACGGCGGGGCCACCTGAAAAGCGGGTTTTTCTGTGTCGGGTCCAATGCTCCCCGGGTGAAGAGTATCGAGTCGATGGCTCACCTGATGGGCGAGCTCAAGCGCGGGTACTTCACTGCCTTTTTCGCCGACAAGAAGCAGCTTCTCGTCGATACGGCAGAGCGCTTCAGCGCTCTCAAGGCAGAGCTCTCTCTTGCCGAGAACAGATTGAGACAACTGAAAGAGACTATTCAGACGCTCAACGTGAACCAGGAGATCATACACGTATCTGACAGGCTTGAACGCCTGAGAAATGATATGATGCGTTGTCTGAACGGACTGGTAGACACGGCCACAGCATAGAGTTGCGTCTCTGAACTTCAGGTGAAGAGCTGCAGTCAGCTCTCTGCCTGATGTTTTTCTATCTCACGGTTGATGAAAGCCATCAGAGAAGCGATATCCTCTCCCGAGTTCTTTGCCGCGTCCTTGAGTTTCGCGAATCGTGCAACGGTCTTGAGCATGAGGGGGTTGTTGAGGTTGCGAAACACACTGTTGTGTTCAACAAGGGCTTCCTTGATGAACGGATAGCGCGTAAGGATCTCTGCTATGGTGTCCTGTTCACTGATCATGTGATGAACATACTCACTGCCGATCCGTTCGGCAACCCGGAAGAGCGGAGAAGGGTACAGATGCCGTTTCTTTGACTCCCGTATTCTCCCTGTATCAACCAGCAGCTGCACTGCCTGTTCAATCTCTTCGGGTTTCCACGAGGAAAAGACTCCCCGATATCGCCCGAACGGGTGAATGGTCTCCCCTCTGCCTTCCAGATAGTCTCTGATGCTGTACACATCGAATCTTCCCGGGTATCGGTTGACAGTCGACAGTATCGATTCTGTGCCGAGAAAGGTGATTTCGGGGTTGTTATCGCACACGTCACAGCCGCTGCACTCGACTGCGGGTGAACTGATGAGGGCAAGCAGTCTCTGCCGCCGGCAGGTGCTTATGGAGGTGAAGGCGGAGAGTACGGGACTGTCCCTGCCTTTCAAGTCGACAGGGCTCAGCAGTGTACAGGAACAGGTCCCGTTTCCGTCCCTTCCTCCCCGTCCTGATTCCTGTAGAAATGCCAGTGCATTTTCTGGAACATCATAATGAATGACACTGCGGACATTGTTTTTATCCACTCCCATGCCGTAAGCTGAGGTAGCACAGAGGACTCCCGAGCTGCTTTCATAGAACCACTGCTCGATCCGTTCCCGTTCTTCCCTCTCCATTCCGGCATGGTATGAAGATACCTCAATATCCTCAAGATGTTCGCGTAGTCTCTCAGCGACGAGTTCAGTCTTCCTGCGGGAACGGAAGAAAACGATGGCAGGGCGCAGAGAGGGCAGAACAAGAAGAAGGCGGAGGGAAAGGTCCTTGGAGAGGGTGCGCATCACCCGATACTGAATATTCTCCCGGTCACTGCTTCCCCGTATGGTATGATAGTCATCTCCCTGAAAGAGGTATGTCCGGATCACTGAGGCATTCTCCCTGTCGAGTGTGGCCGTGAAGGCAAGTACCTGATGGGGAGCAATCTTTGCTATGTGAGCCCCAAGATGCAGGTAGGCCGGGCGGAAAGAGAGTCCCCACTGGGCGATCACATGTGCTTCGTCGATCACCGCAAGAGTGATAGGAAGAGATGCTAAGTGCTCTCTCACGGTTGTAACCTCCAGCATCTCACAGGTGAGAAGCAGAAACGAGACATCACCAGACTCAAGAGCCTGAAAGAGGTCTTCCCTCTCAACAACAGACTGGCCTCCCCGCAGGACGACGGCCTTCTCACCGAGCGCCTCGATTCTCCTCTTCTGGTCATTCAGGAGTGACAGGAGAGGATAGATGATCATTGTGATACCCTGGACCATAAGAGAGGGGAGCATGAAACAGATGCTCTTACCCGCTCCTGTGGGGAGAATGACAAGGAGATTGTTCTTCTCCCCCTGATGCTCCTTCTCAAGAATGGTCTGTACTACCAGTTCCTGAAATGGATATAGAGAGGAAAGCGAGAAGCGCTCCCTGAGAGTGTTCAGAATATGATTCTTCATATGATGTATTACTCCCAGGAGATGACTACTGATTTTCCATACAGACCAGATGTTCCCGGCATGATGTAAAGTATGAAAGTGGGTATATCAGTCACTGTCTGACATTGGAATGATGGTGAATGGGTCAGGTGCCGATGTATTGAAGATCGGTTTTTCGGGTTCTTCCACTGAATTTGGGGATCGAATGTTCAATTCCTCTGATGTGCCCCGGCATCTGTACGTCCATCCTGAGAACGCATCAATCCCGTTACCGTAATGTAATGTGACTTTGTTCCTTTATTATTTTCTTCATCACCCCTATACTTGTTTTCAAGGAGTTATTGATGGAATTTTTAACAACTGAGACATTTAAAGAGAAAGTATTCAACTGGGAAGAAAGCCAGGAATGGAAGTTCAGAGGGGAAGTACCCTGTATCATAGATTTCTATGCCGACTGGTGCGGTCCATGCAAGATGGTTGCCCCGGTTCTCGAGCAGCTTTCGAAAGAGTATGAAGGGAAGATCAACATCTACAAGGTAGATACGGAAGATCAGCAGGAGCTGGCAGGAATGTTCGGTATACAGAGTATTCCTTCAATTCTTTTCTGTCCGATGGAAGGTCAGCCTCAGATGGCTATGGGAGCTTTGCCGAAGGCTTCCTTTGAGAGTGCCATTTCTGATGTGCTGAAGGTAACGAAATAACCTGAATAAACACATCTTCGGCACATCAGTATCAGCTGATGTGCCGGAGAGTATCATTAACGTACTCGACAATGAGTGATACAGACGTATCACTGTGTTTTTGTACCCTCGAGTCAGGGACATGGGGTGTCAGTGCTGAGTAATGCCTGAAGTATATAAAACCATACTCGCCACCCAGTTCAATGCCTGGAGAATACTCATAACGGAGGTGTGTCGGAGTCGCAGAGGGAGAATTCCCGGTATACCAGACAGCCCCGCCAGATGTAGCTGCTATGCATTCCTTATGCTGTAAACTGAAAAAACGCCCCGAACCAGATGGTCGAGACGTCTCTTCTATGTTCCTGTAAGCATTCAGGTGAACAGTTTCCTATTCAACTATCGTGATCCAGCCCTCAGGGCCTTCGATATCACCGAACTGGATCCCGCTTAGTGTTTCATAGAGTTTCCTGGTCACGGGTCCTGTCTCTGTTTCGCTGTAGAAGACGTGGAGCCTGCCACGGTACTCGATACCGCCGATCGGTGTGATCACTGCCGCAGTCCCGCAGGCACCGGCCTCGATGAACACCTCGAGATCCGTAATCGGTACATCACGTTCTATGACAGTCATCCCGAGCGTATGTTCTGCGATCTCCATCAGGGACCGCTTTGTGATACTCGCAAGGATAGAAGGAGATTTCGGAGTGATAAACTCGTTGTCCGCGGTGATGCCGAAGAAGTTAGCCGCTCCCACTTCCTCAATGTTCGTGTGCGTCGTCGGGTCGAGATAGATGCAGTCGGCATAGCCGCGTTCTCCCGCTTCCTTGTGGGGGAGCATTGATGCCGCATAGTTTCCTCCGACCTTGGCCTGCCCGGTACCATGGGGAGCTGCCCTGTCCATATCTGTCACGGAGAAGTTGACCGGAGTGAGTCCACCCTTGAAGTAGGGTCCGACGGGTACACAGAATACGCTGAAGATGTACTTCGGGGCAGGTTTTACTCCGATATTGTTACCAACGCCGATGACGAAAGGTCTCAGGTACAGAGTCGCTCCGGTTCCATAGGGGGGAACCCACTCTTCATTCGCCTGAACCACCTGTCTGCAGGCATCGATGAACTTATCTTCAGGAACCTCAGGCATCAGGACTCTGTGGCAGCTGAGCTGCATTCTCTGTGCGTTCAGGTCTGGACGGAATAAACGGATCTTGCCGTCTTTTCCGCGGTAGGCTTTCAGTCCCTCGAAGCACTGCTGACCGTAGTGAAGGGCTGTCGAGGCTTCACTGATGTGAAGCATGTTGTCTTCGGTCAGGACCCCATCATCCCAGGAACCGTTTTCCCACACCGAAATATAGCGTTTATCTGTCTTAATATAGTCGAAACCGAGAGTTTCCCATTGTGGTAATGTGTGTGCCATAGCTATCCCCTTAAAAGATTGTGGTGTGGAATCGATTGAATTCCTGTTGTTTTGCACCATCATACACCAATATCATAAACGCTACAATTATCTTCTGTTTCCAGGACTGCTTTGAGAAGCAGTTTTTTCTCATTCGGTGGCGTGAATGTCCGGAAGGTGATAAGGGATGAACAATTCACGATGTCCTGATAGAATGGGAGGAAACGGTACGATAAGGAGCTGCACGATGGCATTGAATACAGTACTGCACCCGGAACTGTTTCAGGGAAGAAGGAAGGGCGAACCCTATTTTGAAGGGTGGTATTTCAAGATGGCGGTATCAGAGGGGAAGAAGGCTGTCCTTTCGGTGATACCCGGAATTTCCCGTGATCCCGAACGGGATAAATCGCACGCGTTCATCCAGGTGATATCCAGCCTCACCGAGAAGAGCTGGTACATCAGATACCCGCTCGAGTCGTTCCAGGCAGATGAGGATTCGTTTCTCATCACGATCGGACCCAACAGGTTTTCGTATGACGGGATCGTTCTCGCGATCGATCAGGAGGATCTGCATCTGCACGGCACGGTGGAGCACATCGGCGTGCACCCGTTCCCCGTCACCCTCGGTCAGCCCGGTATCATGGGCTGGTATCGCTATGTTCCCTTCATGGAGTGTTTTCACGGGGTCGTTTCGACTCAGCATACACTGAAAGGAGAGATGACCCTCAATGGTGACACGATCGACTTCACTCATGGTAAGGGGTATATAGAGAAGGACTGGGGAACGAGTTTTCCTTCAGCCTGGGTCTGGATGCAGTCAAACAGTTTCCCGAATTCCTCAGTGAGCTGCATGCTTTCGATTGCCCGGATTCCCTTTCTCTTCAGAACCTTCACCGGATTTCTCGGCTTCGTCGAGGTCGAAGGAGAACTGATCCGTTTCGCCACCTATACCGGGGCGCGCATCCGGTCATTCTCGTGCGATGACAGGGAATGTGCCGTAGTCATTGATACAGGAAGGGAGCTGATCGAGTTCAGAGGATTTCTTGGAGATACCTCACATCTGAAGGCTCCGAAACAGGGCTCCATGGACAGGATTATCAAGGAGAGCGTTCTGGGAACCATCGCTCTTACAATCTACCGCAAGGACGGCACTGTGCGTTTCAGCGAGAAAGGAATGCTGTCAGGCATCGAACTATCCCAGACGCAGGCACTTCAGGTGTGAGCTTCTCAGGACCGACGGGATGAGAACCGGAGGATGGCAGGGTCTGCCTCTCAGTGACTGAGTATCCACTGAGCGATATCCTCTATCACCTCAGGTGCCACGTTCTGTGCAATCCGGTACTCCTTTTTCAGATCCCTGAGGGTTCCGTAACTCGATGTCATGAACAGGTGATTGAGTGCGGGATACTCTTTGAAGGTCACCGAATCCATCCCGCGGCACATCTGTCTGTACAGGTGGAAATCCTCCTCGAGTGAGACCTGAACATCCTTGTGCCCCTGGAGAATGAGCACAGGTTTATCAAGGCGGGAAAGATACCCCTGCACCGGGTGCTGTTCCATCTCCTTGAAATACCATGCGCTTATACCGCCAATCACCTTTCTGGTTTTCGATTCTTCCTCACTCATCTCTTTGATCGATTCAAAGGTCTTTCTGATCTTTGCAACCTGCTTCTCTGCAATGGGTCTCAGCAGGCGGGGCAGCTGGTTGAGGATGGCCTCGTTCTGGCTCACCATCACCTCGCTCAACGTTCGGGGAGAGCCTGCGGCGATGATGAGGCCGGTAAAATCTCCCCCTTCGGCGTCTATCCGGGGTGCCAGCATACCGCCGAGCGAATGACCGAACAGGAATATTCTGCTGCTGTCGATCCTGGCATCGGACTTGAGAAGCTGAGATGCCAGCACGGCATCGGCGATTGTCTCGTTCCTCACTGTCTGCTCTTCTGCAGGAGCCTTCTTCATCACTCTGCCATACACCTTCGTGCGCTTGTCATAGCGCAGTACTGCGATTCCTTCATCGGTGAGTCCTGCACTGATATCACGAAACGGTCGGTTTTTGAATATCGTCTCATCCCTGTCGGTAGGGCCTGACCCATGGACCAGGACAACTGCCGGCACCGGCACAGAAAGATCCTGAGGCAGTGAAAGGATTCCCTCAAGAGGAAATTGAGTGTCCTTACCTATGGTGATAGTCTGTTCCATATCATAGACCTCCTGAAGCATATCATATAACCCGGCATGCATTCCGTATACCGAAAAGTGCAATGTTCTGTGCTGATGTGCTGTACACCGAGCACAGGGAAACGTGGCGGTGGCCAGAATGAAAAGTGTAGCCAGACTACCCTGCGATGCGGTGCAGGACGGGATCAGCTATACCTTCAGCATTGTCCCTACCACCCTCGGTAAAAGCCTCGCTATGCGGGTGAACAACCTTGTGGCCCTTCTTGAGGGGTACTTCCCGGAACAAGGTCATCACCTCAATGACAATGTCTTCGATACGGAAACGCTGCTCGATGCGATGGACTACCCGGAAACGTATCCTCAGCTCACCATCCGTGTCAGCGGGTATGCTGTCAACTTCATCCGCCTGACACGGGAACAGCAGCTTGATGTGATTCACTGCACGTTCCACGAAACACTGCAGGGAGGATGACAGGGTATACAAGGCTATGTGCACTCAGTGGAGTCCATAGGGACTCAGGACGAGCCGGGCCTCCGCTACGTGGTTTTTCTTCAGTGGTGTCCTCTTCGCTGCCGGTGCTGCACAATCCTGATACCCGAGAGATAAAAGGAAACACTCTCAGTGACTCCCGGGCGGTAGTGGATACAATTCACTCCTACAGATACTTCATCAGCGGCAGGAGAGCGACCGTCAGTCGCGGTGAGCCGCTGATGAAGAGTGAGTTCTCGCCCGATATCATATGCAGGTGCAGAGGAGAGGGGGTTTCACACGGATCTTCATCCTGAAGGACTGTCCAGGTGAAAGCCTCAGGGGAGGGTGATATCCCTGGTATGGACGAACTCAACCTCCCTGTCACGATAGATGCCTCTTTTGTCCTCAGGTAGAAGAGTCGCGATGCGCATCATGATCTCCTGCATCAGCTCCTCCCTTCCCTGGGCACTGAGTCGGCTACCCGTATCGATGATCTCGTAGGGTGTTCCCACTGCGATATGCAGGGGAGTCCGTTTCAACGGCCAGCGGTATGATGTGCGATCCTCGAACCCGAGCGTGACGATCGGTATAATCGGGGCCTTCTCCCGGTATGCGATATAGGCTACCCCGCTTTTCCCTTCCTGAAGGACCCCGCTGCGACTGCGTGTCCCCTCAGGTGCGATCGCCAGGATATCCCGTCTCTTCAATACGTTGAAACAGGCGTTCATCGTCTCCCGACCCATCGAGTCCCTGTCGACGGGAATTGTCTTCCATCGATGCATGATGAACCGGGTTACAGCATGGTCCCAGAGCTGCTTTTTTGCCATAGCAACCAATGTCCTCGGCTGCATGAACACATAGAGAAGGGGGGCATCAAGAAAGTGGGTGTGGTTGGCAGTTATGATGAGAGGCCCTTCCTTCGGTACCTGGGTGAGGGGGGACGGGTCAAATCTGTAGAAGATCCTGAAAATGCCGCGTATAGTTCCGTTGATGACTGAGTCGATAATGTTCATAGCTAGAACTATACGGTGCAGATGCAAAAAGGTAAACAGTTAATCGTCTCTATGTTTCTTCCTGCGTGTCAGTGAGAGTCCTCCAAACCCGCTTATGATGGCAATGTAGAACCCTGCATCATACCACCAGCCTGTGTTGTGAGTGTCATAGATCCTCACATTGTCGTTGAAGAGGGAGACTATCAGCGACAGAGGTGCCATCCATCCGTGCCAGATGCCCATCAGGAATCCAGCCGGTTTCTGGGGGGCTGAGACAGCCTCGGGAAGGCATGATGTGATAAGGAACACACTGATCACGATACACAGAAGGATGAGTCGTTTCATCTGTTTCTCCTTATGATAGCAGAACAAGAGATGTTGCCATGAGCAGCATCCCCCCAATGACTCCGCCGATTGCTATATGGTGTTCTCCATACTCCTCTGCCGTTGGCAGTAGCTCGTCAAGTGAGATATACACCATGATACCGGCAACCATGGCGAACACGATACCGAAGGTCAAGTCATTGAACACGTTCCTCAGGAGGAAGTACCCGATAAGGGCTCCCACAGGCTCACTCACCCCGGACAGGAATGAGAGGTAGAAGGCCTTCTTCCGGCTCTTGGTCGCGTAGTAGATCGGTGCCGACACGGCAACACCTTCAGGAATATTGTGGATTGCAATGGCAACGGCAATGCTGACTCCGAGAGTGGGGTCGGTCAGTGCACCGATGAAGGTCGCAAGCCCTTCGGGAAAGTTGTGGATTCCAATGGCAAGAGCACTGAACAGCCCCATTCTGAGAAGTTTCTTGTCATTCGCGGCCACTTCTCCAGATATCGCTTCGGGGTGATTCGCCATCTCGTGAGGGTTCTCGTAGTTTGGAATAAGCTTATCTATGATAGCTATCAGAGCAATTCCACCGAAGAATGCGATGGTTGTCAGCAAGTAACCTGTCTTCGCCCCTAATGCCTCGCCCAGGGATTCTTTTGCCTTGAAGAAGATCTCTATCATCGAGACATAGATCATCACTCCCGCTGAGAAACCAAGTGAAAGAGCCAGGATCTTCGGATTGAACTTCTTGCTGAAGAACGACATGACCGAGCCCACACCTGTTGCAAGGCCGGCAAATACGGTAAGGCCGAAGGCAAATAAAACATCATAATTATCCATAACAGGATAGTAGCAAAAAGGAGATGTATCGGCAATCAGAAAAGAATAAAACATTCTCATCCTTGTGCCTTTCTGTGCCATGCATTATCCTGTAGATACTAAGCGTATGGAGGAACTATGCATAAAACAGATGGACAACGGTACATTCAGATGAAATATCGGAGGGTCGGCAACAGCGGCCTTGCTCTCCCCCTGGTCTCTCTGGGACTGTGGCATAATTTCGGGGGAATCACGCCCTACCAGACGGCAAAGGAGATGGTCTTCACCGCATTCGATTCGGGGATCACTCATTTCGATCTGGCTAACAACTACGGTCCGCCGCCGGGAAGCGCCGAGGAGAACTTCGGACGAATCCTCCACGAGGATCTGGCACGCTACCGCGACGAGATGGTAATCTCGACGAAGGCGGGGTACCGCATGTGGCCCGGCCCGTACGGAGAGTGGGGGAGCCGGAAATACCTGTTGAGTTCTCTCGACCAGTCACTGAAGAGGATGAAGCTTGATTATGTCGATATCTTCTACTCTCATAGATTCGATCCCGATACTCCTCTTGAAGAGACTATGAGTGCTCTCGAAACAGCCTACCGCTCTGGGAAAGCCCTTTACGTGGGAATCAGTTCCTATTCAGCCGAAAAGACCCGGGAAGCCTATACGATACTTTCCTCTATGGGAATCCCGCTTCTCATACATCAGCCGAGTTACTCGATGCTGAACAGATGGGTCGAGAAGGATCTGCTTGCAACCCTTGATGAGCTTCAGGTGGGTAGTATCTGCTTCTCCCCGCTTGCTCAGGGAATGCTGAGCGATAAATATCTCAACGGGATACCGAAGGAAAGCAGAGCAGCAGACAAGGATTCAGCTCTCAGCCAGGAGCTTCTCACGCCTGAGAACCTCGAACGCATCAAGGGATTGAACGAGATTGCCAGACAGAGAGGTCAGAGTCTCGCCCAGATGGCTCTTTCGTGGGTTCTGAGGCGCAAGGAAGTAACCAGTGTTCTCATCGGTGCACGTAACTCATCCCAGATTCATGAGAATATAGGAGCTATCGACAAGCTGGAGTTCTCAGATGACGAACTATCCCAAATCGACCGATATGCTGTCGAAGGGAAGATCAACCTCTGGAAGGCTTCAAGCAGCCACTGAACCCTTTCTTTTCCCTATCATGCAGGCGACGTCCTGAGATGCTACAAGTAGTGTCTCAGGCCGACGCTCATCATAACGTAACTTCCCTCAAGACCTTCACTGATGGTTTCATCGTCACCAATACTGAGAAGCATACCTCCCCCGAACTCACTGAACCATGCATTGTGCTCACTGAAACGGTATTCAAACCCGGCTCCACCGCCGATCTCAAAGACATAGGGAGCTTCGATAGGGTTGTGTCCGCTCTGGAACATGATACCTCCCTCACTGCGGGCAAACCCGTAGGTGATGTGCTCCCTGCCATGGTGGCTGAGGAACATAACCCTCACAGCGAGCGTCAGCAGGTCCAGATCAAGCTGATGGTCATCGGGAAGATAAAGGTTCAGACCCGTGTGGATCCTGACTCGCGGTGTCTGCGAATCTGTCACGGGAAAGGCCAGCTCAATACCGCCTCCTCCCTTTCTGCTCTCGAGTGTCGCATAGGTTGCGTAGGAGATGCCGGAGCCTGCATGCAGAGTGCTGATAGCGGTGAAAGTAAGTGTAAGCAGGATGATCAGACGTAGGTGTTTTTTCATGTCCACACCATACCCCGGATGCCTCGAAAATGCAACGGTTTCAGAAAGTTCAGCCCGAGGGATGTGAATTCTCTATGAAGGAGCATAAAACCGTTTCTGTATCAGAGCAAGGTGTGCTACAGTATCAATACCATGAGTTGAGGAGCGTACATAATGAGAAAAGCAACAAGAATTACCCCTATCATTGCGATAGTCGTGTTGAGTATGCTGGCGGTAGCTCTGCCGGTAAGTGCGGAAGGCGTGACGAGCGTCAAGGTGCTTGGTTCTGATATTCCGGAATTTAAGATCGAAGGGGCGTATACCTATACGATTGATATGCTTCAGGGAGAGGGCATGCTGACACGCGGCAACAACCTGAAGGTGAAGACAGTGGTGGGTGTTTCCCCGATAGCTTCGACGGTTTCCGTCGATGCAGTGCTCACCCCCGTAGCCGTTGCAGAGCTCTCTCTCGGAGGAGCTGTCGGAACTGGCTGGGACTTCAGTCCTCTCGGCAATGAAGGCCTCCGTATCGGTGCTTCGGATGATACTGACACTTACGTGAGTGATTCACTTGGCGGAGTCTATCTGAAGGCGAAAGCCGGAGCTGCTCTCCAGTTCGATACCGGAGCGGTGTTCGAAGGCGATTGGAAGAGTGTCCTTATGAGAACCTATCAGGAGATGTCGTATCAGATGTACACAGCAGCCGGCAGCGATGACTGGTGGGAGTACGAGTCTAGCGGCGCACGGACCAACGATTTCGAGTACCGGGCTGAATACGTCGTAGGATACAGGATGCCTCTGGTGGTGAACCTTGTCGGCCTCATGCTTGAAGTCGAAACACGCGGTCTCACCCTTGATACTCCCCAGGACACGACCTATGTACTCGGCCTGCCCATCAACATGAGCTTCGACTGGGGTCTTGATGTCACCGTCATCCCGCAGCTGAATCTTCACGAAGAGGGTGCTGATATCTACAAGCGCGTAGCCGCCATGGCTACCTATACCTTCTAGAGGGGAGTGCTCAACATCCTGAGGAAACCACAGGCTGAGTGTGAACACTGACAGTCTACACTATCCCTTTACATCGTTAGAAAGGGTAGTGTAGGCTGAAATTCCCGGTGGAAAACCGGGACAGAGTCATTTCGGTTCTGACCTCCAGTCTGATATGTTCGAGTAATCGGGAATGGCACAGGCAGCAAGGTAGCTGTGCAGGAGGCCTTCAAGCTCCTCCAGACGTCTGGTCAGCTCGATAGCTCTCTGCTCAGCCTCTTCACTCACGAGGTAGGCAATGTCTATTCCAAGTCCCTGAGCGATAGCATTAAGGTTATCGATCTTGGGGAATCTGCCATAGGTCTCTATCCCTCCAATATATCCTGTATGAAGGTTTGAACGTGTTGCAAGTTCTTCCTGCGTCATATGCTTTTCTTTCCGAAATTTTCTGATGTTGTCTATGATGCGTTTCTGTAAGGCTGTTCGGGGCATATCTTTCTCCTTCTATGTATTGGTTATAAGGCCACTATAAACCGAGAGTCTGCTTGGGAAAATATCTATACAGTAGTAATAGTTCCATACTCTACTGCATGAATGATGATATCTTCACAAGGTAACATACTTCTTCATAAGGAATAACTGATAATCTATATTTAGTTTTGCACAAAATGTATATTTTGCATAAATAAAGACCGTAAGGATTCCCTACGTACAGGTGCGGACTTGCCGGAGTGTACATTCACGTACAAGGTGATTTGATCACACCTGCAATCTTCTGATAATTCAGCGATCGGGTTGCTCCCATTGGAGTCATCCTACGGGAGCAAAGTGCATGAATGTATAGGCCTTCAGTGGCACACGGTGCTAAAGTTTCCAAAATCTAGAGAACTATTAACTATAAGTATGCAAATATTTGTTAACTATGTAACTTATGGTCTGTTTGCACGTATCATACGAGTATGAATGAAATGTTACGTCTTATTATCGCCCAGCAGCAGAAAAACCTGAGAAGTCTATTCCCCATCATTCCCAGGGATACACCGATACTTCTGGCTCCTCGGAAGGCGACAGTGATCATAGGAATCAGGCGCTGCGGAAAATCCACCTGGCAGCATGAGAAGATAGAGTCTCTTCTCGACAATGGAGTTGACGCAGAAAACATCTGCTATATTGACTTCTCCGATGATCGTCTTGATTTCCTCAGATTTGAAGGATCGGATACTGCGGTGATTGCGGATACCTACTATGGGATGTATTCCCAAAAACATGAACGGCAGGTCTATTTCTTCTTCGACGAATTGCAGTATGTGAATCGGTGGGCACAATTCGTCAACAGGATGCAGACGCCACAGCTGTGCGAGGTGTATATCACAGGTTCCTCAGCAAAACTGCTTTCAAAGGAGATTGCCACAGAGCTGGGGGGGAGGACTTATACGTAGGAGATGTTTCCTTTCTCATTCAAAGAATTTCTGCGGGCAACCGGGAAGCCCCAGACGATAACGGATATTGCGACCAGGGATGCCATCATAGGTGCCTTTGATTCGTACATTGAAACGGGAGGCATGCCCGAGCGGTTGGTTCTTCCAAAAAGCTCAATGGCACCGATCTATTTCCAGAATCTGGTGAACGATGTGATCAGCCGTGATATCCTGCTCAGGTATAATATCAAGCATCCTGTCCAGCTGAAGAGGCTTGTGCATATCTTGATGAACAGTTACTCCCGGCTTATCACGGTCAACAAACTGAAACAACGGCTTGCGGGGGAACGGAACAGACTTTCACCTGAATTGATCAGCGTCTATATCGAAAAGCTTACCGACTGTTACTTGCTCTTCACGGTTCCGATCCGTTCGTACAACACGGCTGCCCAGTCTGTCAATCCAAAGAAAGTATACTGTGTTGACCATGCGTTGGTCCAAGCCTACTGTCGAGCCACTTCGGAGAACAGCGGACTGGTGTTGGAGAACATGGTATTCATGGCACTCAGGCGGGTCACTGAGCAGATATTCTACTACAGGACGTCCCAAGGTGAAGAGATCGATTTTGCCGTTGGTCCCGATTCGGACATCCAGCTCATACAGGTCAGCTGGGGTCTTGGCAAGGATGAGCGGACGAGGGGGTGGGAACTCTCACCGCTTCTTGAGGGTATGGAAGAACTCGGGCTGCAAGAGTCGTGGATAATCACCGCTTACGAGGAAGAAGAGTTCAAGGACGAGAAGACGGGAAATATCATCCATATCGTTCCCGCCTATTCGTGGTTGCTTCAGGGATAAGGGTGTTTAAACTGGCAGGAGAACTTACCAACCTCAGCATCTTCCTGTGCAGGTAATAGATGGAGGATATTCTAACAGGTACCTGCTTTCAAATCTTGGTGTCATACATCATGGGTTCATTATAATATGTTCCATCTCACCAGCTAGTAAAATCAGGAAGGTAACTATATACGGGTTCATTGAGAAAGGATTGAAACCAGCCTCGAAGATGTAGAAGTGCGTTCCACTTGTCAACGGTTTTTTCATGTATCCCACGGCGAAGAGCAACCTCGACAAATCGAATTTCTAGTGGGACAGTAGTACTTGTCAGACATACACTATCACATAACTGAATAAGCTTGTCATATATATCATAGGTTATCGATTTAAGAAAATCTTCAACTCTATATTTCTCATCCTCTTTTCCCTGCCAACCTGCAGATGCTGTATCAATATTTTTAATTGGGAAACTATGAGTCAGACAGACACGAGCAGCTTCAGGGTAACCCATGTGCATCAGATAATCATAACCAGAAGTGACATGAAGCATGTCAGTCAATCCCTCTTGGCGGCCAATATCATGGAGAAGACCAAGTACCCAAGCTTTTTCGGAATCAACATAGATATCAAAGATACCTGCAGCATTCAAGGCCTTTGCCAAACTTTCTGCAGATTGGGCGACCATACGAGAATGTGCGACCCATGCTCCAGGTGACAGGATCTCACCTCGATGAAGGATTTCCTGGGCTTGACCACGTGAAGGCCAATTATCATGAATAGACATTATAACTCCTTTAACTAGTGAGTGTCTGGTGAAACATCAACCCTGAATCAAGAGACCAGGTCAAGATGATACTACCCATGGTATTCCACAATCTATTTTTCTTTAGTATTCGTTCCTGCCATTCTCCGTACGAGAATCAGCACTACTGAGGTAAGGCCTACCGAAATGACCGCCATAGCCATACCCTCACTTACACTTCCTTGCTCGAATTGCCCATAGATATATGTCGCAGTCGTTTGAATTGATGGGGGCCTAACAATGAGCGAGCCGACTAATTCTCGAAAGGAGATGGCGAATGTCATGATCCAACCTGATAGAATACCAGGTAGAATGAGTGGTAAGATAATTTTTATGAATACATACCCACCTCGTCCCCCACAGACACGACCGGCTGCAAAAAGACTTGGATTTATTGCTTCATAGCTTGATTTAACATATTGGACCGTGAAAGGTAGGAAAAGAACAGTATATGTAACGATAAGCATCATAGGGGTATTATAGATAGCTAAAGGCATCCAACGTGCATTCCACATCAAGATCAAACCAATTACCACGATAATACTGGGAACTGTATTAGGGAGCAGTGCAAGAGCATCCCCAAAGGATGCCAGACCTTTCTCTAATCTCGTTGAACGACTTCCCAAAGGTTTTGATATCAAGACAAGGGCAATGAATGTTCCTAGAACTGTGGCGATGGTCGCGGCGGATAAGGATAGAAAGAGACTCCATCCTAAGGCTTCCCAGCCTTGGGATCCGGATGAAAGAATGGCTCTGTAATGATCCAAGGTCAAATTAGACCAATTCAATCCTTGACTTCTCAAACGGGTCAAAGAGGTTATAATAATAGAATAATAAGGGATTCCTATAGAGAAGATAAGAAGTATAAAAAGATATATCCAACCTCCCAAAGTACTACCCGAACGGAGACTTCCACTTTCTCGATTACCTTTTCCCTCAACTAAATGAAAACTATGTTTCTGTGATATCCACTGCTGAGTCCACCATGCTCCAAGACAAATCAGGAGCAGGAACAGTGAATACCGGGCTCCTTTACCAAAGTCCAATGGCCAGCTTGAAGTGTAACGAAAAATCTCTGTAACCATAACTGAGAACCCAATACGCCTTCCCATAGTGACTGGGGTCCCAAATTCTGAAAGGGCTTTGACAAAAACCAACAGAGCCCCCATGGCATAGCCTGAAAGGAGTAATCGAGCTGTGATAGTACGGAATCGGTAAAGAGGGCCAGCTCCTGATACTGCAGCCGATTCTTCCAGTGAACCGGCTATCTGGATAAGAGTATTCTTTAGCATGAGGTATAAAAAAGGATACAGATGAAGAGCCATGATGAAGATCATGCCTGGTAGACTAAAAAAAACTTGTGACCAGTTACCAACCCAAGGTGCAAGATGATAGAGGTATCCCCGCGGTTGCATGAAAAGTATCCAACCCATGGAATTAATGTATGGAGGAGTAACAAAAGGTACTAGAACAACGATATCAATCCAGCTATGACGTTTTAATGAGGTTTTCACCATAACAAGAGCTAAGGGGAGTGCAAATGCTGTGGCAGTGGCAACAACTAAAAAACCCAACAATAAGGTATTTGCTAACACACGCATGAATGCAGGATCGTGTATAATAGAAAACCCTGCAAAAAGCCTAAACTCTCCATCGAGAATCATACTTCGTACCAGAATTAAACCCATTGGAGTCAATATGAGAAGAATGAGGATGATACCGACTATGAGTAACGAATAAAAACTTTTCCTGTTTGAGACAGAGACTCGAAAACGACGGGTTTGAATCTCTAGATATTTTTTAAAACCAGGTTGAGAATCATCCAATATTATCTTGTTTGATGCCATAGTTTACTCCTGATTCTCATAACTTGATTCGCAAGAATGGATAGCAGCAAGTGTTCCACCTTCAGAGTGTTTTTACTTGCTGCCAGTATATGTTACGAATGATGTGAGAAACTGTTAATTGCTAAAGATGCTTGTAAATCGTTCGGTAATATCTTTTGCGTTTTCGCTCATCCAGTTCCAATCATAATCAAGAACGGGGATCATATCCATGCCGGCTCTATTTGAGAATTGGAAGTCACTTCGACCTGGAAGAATGAATGAATCTGCAACGAGCTGTTGAGCTGTGTTACTTAACAAGAAATCGATGAATCTTTTAGCAGCTGGTTGATTATTCGAAGAACTGAGGATAAAAGCTGGACGAGGATTGACAACCGTACCTGAGGCAGGATACATCACAGCAACACTTTCACCCTTTGCAGCTTGGGCATATCCCATATAATCTACTCCGGCTAAAACTGCACCTTTAGCTCCACTGATGACTGGTTCCAATGCAGGATTGTTTGCTCCAGCAACCTGGACGCTGTTTGCTGCAAGAGCTTCAAAAAGAGCCCAAGCAGATTCACCCTTGGCACTGATATACCCAGAGATGAAATCCAAAGCACTTCCAGAAAGGAGAGGATCAGGTATATTTACGAGTCCTTTCCATTCAGGTCGGGTAAAATCTTCCCAATCTTTAGGGACATAAGGAATTTCATTGGTATTGTACGTAACTCCAAGAGCAGAAGCACTGGTTCCAAAAAAGTAAAAATCCTCATCAAGGAAAGCTGGATATAGCTTATCTGCTCCCTGAGCTCCCGGATATGCTAAGCTAAGACCTTTCTCTTTATATTCGAAAGCTGATGGCCAACTTGCAAGAATGACGACATCTGCAACAGGATTAGATTTTTCAGCTTCCAATCGTCCTTGGATTGCTCCTGTAGTTGACTGAAATAATTCAACTTTGATCCCTGTTTCGGCTTCGAATGCAGCTTTGAGTTTAGAAGAAAGACCACCTGGACCTGCACTATATACGGTGATAACTCCACTAGCCGCAGCTACCTGAGCTCTTTCTTCTTCAATACTTTGTGCTTTTTGAACCGTAGGTTGAGACATCTCTTTTTGTTGTTCTACAACACCGTTCGCAGAAAGTGGTAGGATCATAATGGAGAGAAATAGTACAACTACAAGCGTGATAAGAATAGTATTCCTTCTACATTTCCTATTCTGATTCCTTGTTCTTCCATTGTTCATTATCAGTTTCATTTCTAAATCTCCTTTAAGGGGTTCCCCTTTGATGTTCATATATATAAGTATTCGATCCACTCAATGAGCCGGGAACATGAGAATCGCTATACATCATGGAAAAGACTTTATATTCTCGCTCCTTAGATACAGACGAACTGATTCACCTTTAGATAAAGGCGAATTACGATAGGCCGTCCAATTATGATCTGCAACGATTGAAGGATGATCTTTGTTCAAAGATATTAAAACTTCATAACGATCTCCAAGATAGCCGACTTCTTCAACAATGCCCTCAATTACTTCATGATCCGTTTCTAATGGGTTCCAGCTCACATGCTCAGGTCGTATCATACTGCTTTTACCACCAAACCAGTTCGACCTTCCTAAGAAAGAAGCAACGAAAAGATGTGACGGGCTATTGTAAACCTCTTCCGGTGGTCCTGATTGGAGTATTCGCCCCTTGTCCATAACAAGCACGCGATCAGCCATCGAGAGAGCTTCATTCTGATCATGAGTAACATACAAAGCTGTTAGCCCCAGGTTTTTCACGAGGCTTTTCAACTCAAACCGCATTTGTTCTCGTAGAAGAGCGTCTAGCGCTGAAAGGGGTTCGTCTAAAAGAATGAGATGTGATTCTGCAACAATCGCTCTTGCAAAGGACACCCTTTGTTGTTCACCACCTGAAAGTTGTCTGGGATACCTTTTTTCTTTAGATCCAAGCTGAACCATGTCGATGGCGCGTAAAACAGATTCTTTTATATTCTTTTTGATGCCTCTAGCTCGAAGACTATAAGCGACATTATCAAAGACAGTCATATGCGGCCATAGTGCGAAATCTTGGAACACCATACCAAGGGATCTTTTTTCAGGTGGTACGAACACATGCTCAGAGGAATCGCTCATAACCTTTCCACCTATGCTGACTGAGCCTGTATCACTCATCTCCAATCCTGCTAAAATCCTCAACAACGTGGTCTTTCCACTCCCTGAAGGCCCCAGGATAGCTGTAAAACTTCCTTCTTCAATTTCGAGATTTGTAGGATACAAGGCCTGAAACCCATTGAAATGTTTTGATACCTGTTGAACTTTAACCATTAAACAAATGTAAAAAAAAGATGTTAATATTTATCTCAAAATATGTGTGTTAAGTATGAATCGATGCAATTTAAGTTGGATTCTCTAGCAGGTACCTGCTTTCCACAAACCTTCATCCTGTGAAATATATCGACCAGATTTCTTCCGAATGTGTGTTCTGTACCTGCTACCTATGCAAATTCTTCTATATTCAGTTTTGCACAAAACAAAATATGTGCAAAAAACCTGTCAGTGATACCGCTCTGTGTGGAACGGTGTATCGTGATTGTCCCACATCACATTGAAGGAATTCCCCTGCAGAAAGTACTCTCAAGGGAGCTGTGGTACTCACAGGGGAGAGTGGCTTTCAGTACCCTGCCACTCGGCAGCTTCAAGCTGCAGAATGTCGTATTGTGATCCTTCTTTACGACCGGATCCTCATTGACGCTGGGAAAGGTAGGCCTGTCGATACGGTCTGCTTTTTCCTGAGCTTCATGCCATGAGGGGCTGTGAATTTGACCTTGAGTGTGTGTTGCTGTGACAGGCCGGTACCTGAAATCATGAAGATTTCGGACGTTTGTCCTTGTACATCGCTTTGTCTGCCTGCTTCAGCAACTGTGTGAGAGATTGATTCGTATCCGGTCCACATTCGACTACGCCGCATGCCAGAGAGACTTCAAAGGGATAATCACAATGCTTCAGGTTTTCCTTCAATCTTGTTATCAGAGCCTGAACAATATCGGGCGAAGTATGCAACGCAACTACGACAAACTCATCGCCGCCAATTCGGCCGATGATATCCGAATCCCTGAATGTATCACGCATCACCTGTGCAACCGAGACAAGCACCGAATCACCCATATCATGGCCATAGGTGTCATTGATGGTTTTCATGCCATTCAAGTCCATGAACATGATTGTGTTCATGAGACCCGAACGTTTGGCGTGTCGCAATTCCTGTTCAGCGGCAAGGGTAAACCCTCTCCGGTTGAAAAGCCTCGTCAGAGCATCTGTTACCGATAACGCTTCCAACTGTTCTTCCGCTGCTTTCCGAGCGGTTATATCCCTGGCAAGGATTAACAGAAGAGATTGTTCTCCTTTGACCGTTTCCAGAAATTTAGCGGATACTTCACCAAGGAACATGGAGCCATCTGAGCGAACCAGATTTACTTCGGAATACAGCTGCTCGCCTTTTTCCATTGCATTGAAGAGTAACGTTTGCATTGCCATTTGTTCGGGAGGGTTTACAAACGATCCGATCCACAGTCCCTGAACAGCTTCCTTCTGTTGATAGTTAAAGAGTTTCAGGGCTTTCTCGTTGAAATCGAGTATCGCTCCTTCCATACTGGCCAATACAATGGCATCCGGGGATAGCTCGACAATCGACTGATAGAGGCTCTCTGTCTTTCTCAGCTGCTGTTCGGTCTTGTGTGTTTCCGTGATATCCCTCACAACCCCTATGGCAAACCCATGACGTACTGGTGTGCCGGGTTTGATTTCAACCAATGCGGCGGAACCGTCTTTTCTTTGGACTTGTACTGTTATCAGCGATGACGGCTCTCCAGAATGTTGAAAGTCGGTATACCTTTGTAGCATCTCCTCTTTGAAAGAGGGTTCGATGAACTCCATGAAGGATCGCCCGATAATTTCATCGGGGTTCTCACAACCCAGAATTTTTACCAGTGCCGCGTTCACATAGACAAACATACCCTCTGGGTTGGTTTCATATAACCCGTCATTCAATCTGTCGGCAAATGAGCAGGACTTCAGGTGCTGTTGCGAATCGGTGATCTTCTCTTCTGAATTGGTCGCTGAATCATTCATCTGTATTTCTCCATCGTGTTCTCATTCGACGATTCACGTTTTCTTCTCAATCCTTTCTGGAAGGTTCCTCCATTCTACGTGTGAGATGATTGTCTGGCAACAGAATAATTCAGAGTGAAATGAAAAGCTGCTGAGAAATGCTGTGAGAATCTGGACAAACAAGGATCACTCCTGTAGTGATCCCTCATGAGTATCGAAGGTTTTCTTGAAAACCACGACAGCCGAGAGAATCCGGAACCGCCGTTTTTGGGTACTGTTTTCATGCAGAAAGAACTGTTTGTCTGCCTCCTGCCTGTAGTCAGCCGATAATCCCACAGGTGTGAACCTGTGGATGGAAGCTACCCGGTGTAAACTGTACTATAGTAAGGGATGGAGTGTAAGAAGCAGACCCATATTAACACCGTTCAGCTTCGCCGTCTCTATCATGCTGTCGTAGAAAGAAGAAGCATCAGCGCACACCTCAGTGTTGCTAAACAGCCGGTTTTTGTGACCAACGACATACGGACGAATATCATTCTCTACGGCACATACAACATTTCGTATGTATCGCTGGGCGCTATACCAGACCCTTTTCGATTAGATCCGACAACTGGCTCTTCTCCGATACCGATCAAGGTGCTGAGGTCTCGAGTGTCCTGCTCACTCGTGCACAGAACGCAAAACTGAACAACCTGAACGAGATTGATTATCTGTAGGCAGTTCTGGAGAGAATTCCCTTCTGTACGAGTGAAGAGGATTGGAGAGCTCTGTTGCCCTGGAACATCGATCTGAGTGCTATTGTACAGAAAAAGGCCCTGTTGGCTGAAGTAAAAGCTGATCCTGAAAGATCTGAACACTACATCATTCGTGGTGGCAGGTACTGACCACTGAAATGACCACAGTGCAATCCCTCCCTGATGTCTGATGATATCAGTCATAGCACTTCTCCTATGACCCGCATCATCTCATAGATCACACGGCGCCTGTAGTACTGCCGAATTTACGGTTACTGATTTTTAAAGCCTTCGGGATCGATGTCCCGGCTAGCTCAGATGGTTAGTGCTACACGTTGCGCGAGAATTTCGGATGCAAACCGGTGGGTTCAATTCGTCAACAGGATACAGACGACACAGCAGTGTGAGGTGTATATCACCGGTTCCTCAGCCCATTGCTCTCAAAGGAGATCTCGACGGAATCGAGGCGGGAGAAACTGTACGAGGGAGATGTTTCCCTGCTGCACGAGTCGTGGCCTCCCCATCAGGTCGCAGGTGCTTGCCTCGAGGATTCCGGTGAGGTGATTGTGGGCTACAATCATCAAGCATTCATACCCTCAACTGCTCATGCTCGGAAATTGATAGCATGTCCATCAATGCCTTATTCACGTAAAAACTGGTTCTCATGATAGTTGTTTTTTGAAGCAATCCATCATTGGCCACCATCTCCAGATATTTACGGGATGTCAGGTAACTGACCCCAAGATCTTTCTGGAGGAACTCGATTTTTGTGTAGGGATAGAAGAACAGATTGTTGATCAGGTCCTGACTGTACATTTTCGGATGGTTTTCACGAATGATATGCTTGTAGTTCTGCATGGCGTCTCGGATAGCCGTTACCATACGACATGTCATCCCAGCTGTTCTGGATACTCCCTCCAGCATGTATAGGATCCACGGCTCCCAGGCATTCTGTTCACGGACGTCCTGTAATAATGCATAATACGTGTCTTTGTTCTGGTTTATGAATCTGGAAAGATATAATACGGGCATATCGAGCAACCCTTCCCTGACCAGATATAGGATATTCAGTATCCTGCCAGTGCGGCCATTACCGTCATAGAAAGGATGTATGGATTCGAACTGATAGTGAAGTGCCGACATCTTAATCAACGGATCTATATCCCAGGCGCCTGGATCATGTATGATTTTTAGCAGGTTATCCATAAGATCATCGATATACTGTGGTTCCGGTGGTCTATAGACCACCTCGCCAGTGCGGTCGTTTATCAAAGCTGTACCGGGCAGTTTTCTAAATCCTGCCTGGTTCTGTTCAATAATCTCCTGCATCTCAAGGAGTGCTGTACGGGAGATTGAGCCACGCTTCTTCAATCCAAGAAAACCTGTTTGCAATGCCTGGCTGTATCGGAGGACTTCCTTGGTTGCCGATGTACTGTGACTGGATGTATTCATTGCAGCTGAATAGATTTCGTCGGTTGTTGTGATGATGTTCTCAATTTCAGAACTATCCTTCGCTTCCTGAAGGGACAATGTGTTCACCAATACCTGCTGGTTGGGAATTGTTTGGGATAGGCCTTTCAACTCAGCCAGGTGGCTTCTTGCTTCCACCAGTTTCTTCAGGATAGGCGTGGTTTCAAGATCGACCATTGGTGGGAGTAGTGATATCATGACGACCTCCGTCTTTTATAGAAAAGTGCCTTCTTTTATACATATTAACCTTATCTTTTATACATAACAAGACTTTTGTATAAAAGTTAACCCTGTAGACCGAATTCGGGTACTAGAAGCAAAACCCTCGTTCCCCCACATTCAGTCAAATGCCGTGACGGCAGTATAGTGTGACTTGTTCCATCCGATCTCTGCGAAGTCAGTTCATTCTTCCCCGGTTTCGAGCGGAATCCCCCGTCGCTGAAGATCGGGTGGTTCAATTCTCTGTTACCGAGAAGCTCGCCCGATATCAACAACCCTGTGTGACGTGTATACCGTCGGCGCTGGGGTGGATGTGCACTACGTAATGTTGTGCTGAGCTTTCATGCATCCCGTGTGATGAGAGTTCTGTTCCTGAAGGGGACGGTTGTGATAGGTGTCTGATAGAGATCGGAAAGGCACCGTTGGTTGAGTACTTCCCTCTGATTTCCGCTGTACAGGATGGTTCCTTTCCTCATCATGAGGATGAGGGAGGCCATCTCCGATGCTAAAGAGGGGTCATGAGTGGTGATGATGAGTGTCTTTCCCCTTTCCTGCAGCAGTGTCAGCATGCCGATGATACGGGCGGTGTTTGCCGGGTCAAGCGCGCTTGTGGGCTCATCGAGAAGAATAACCTTCGGATTCTGCGCAAGAACCCGTGCAAACAGGAGCAGCTGATGTTCACCTCCGCTCAAGTCTCCTGCAGGGCGGTGACCAAGGTGTGACAGCCCCACATCCTCGAGAGCCTGCCGCGCAATGTGAACGTCCTGTCTGGAGGGGCTTTTCATATGATGCAGGTAGGGAGCGCGACCGAATAGGGTGAACTCAAAGGCTGTGAACGCGAATCGTGATCTCTCCTCCTGCGGTACGAGACCGACGAGTCTGCCCAGTTCCTGTTTGGTGTACCTGTTGATGGGCACGTCAAAGAGGTTCAGTGTTCCGCAGGAGGGTCTTCTGTAGGAGAGCAGCAGGTCCATGAGTGTGGATTTTCCTGCACCGTTCGGACCCAGTATCACCGTTGTATGTGCTTCAGGAAACGAGAAGGTGAACTCTCTCAGAGCCTCCTGCCCGGTATTCTGATAGGTATAGCCGATATCAGTGAGTGTGAACGCGTTCATAGGTTTGCCTCGGCTCGTCTGCTGGAAAGTATCAGGATGAACAGGGTCGCACCGAACATGCTGGTGATAATACCCAGAGGTATCTCACTGGGAAGCAGAGTCCGTGCCAGGGTATCACTGATCAGCAGAAACAGTGCACCGATCAGCATGCTGGCCGGAAGCGCGTAGCGCGAATCACTCGAGAAAAGACGTCTGGCCAGGTGCGGCACGATGAGACCGATCCATGAAACAAGTCCGGCCACCGAGATAATGCTCGTGGTGATGAGAGTCGCTATCACGAGCAGAATGACACGTTCAGTGATGACCCGCAGCCCGAGGGTGTGACCGGTCCTGTCAGGCAGGGACAGAAGATTGATCCTCCATCTGAACAGAAGCAGCACGAACAACCCCCCTGTCATGACCGGAAACGTGCTCAGGACCCTCTCCCAGGTGATATTGTACAGCCCCCCCATCATCCAGAAGGTGATCTCCTGAAGACTTGTCATGGGATCTGCCAGTACTTTGATGACTGACAGAAAACTGTTGAACAGTGCACCGACGGCGATTCCGCTCAGAAGGAGTCGCAGCAGCCATCCTCCGAAACGGAACAGTTTCGCGAACCGGTAGGAGAGGAAGAGGGCAAGGAGGGCGGCGATTGTTGCATGCACCTGTATCAGCAGCGGATGATATCCCAGGAACACGATCGTTGCGGCGGCTCCGAAGGCGGCGCCCTGAGAGACTCCGAGAAAACCGGGTTCCACCAGGGGGTTGGCGAAGAGCATCTGGAACACAAAGCCCGCAGCAGCGAGGGAGGCTCCTCCCAGGATCGATATAACGATCCGGGGAGCTCTCAGTCTGAGTATGATCTGCTTCAGCAGGGGGATGTTCACCGACCCATCCGGTGTGGGACTGAGTGCTGTCCCGTACCGCCCCGCCCACAGGACACCGAAGGCTGTCACTACAAGGAGTACTGCCAGCAGAACGAGGTTTCTCCTGTACAGTTTCTCTCTCTGAGCGTATTCTGTATTCACTCTCTCTCCTTCTGCTTCACTCGGTGCGCTGTCAGCGCAGTGATGCGCGGTACCGGTCGATCAGGTGGGCAAGTTTGTCCTCATCCTGAACACCGTAGAGACGGCTGTAGAAATCCCGCAGCTCCTGATCCATATCAAGGGAGGCGAACTGCTCCGGGTAGAGGGTCTGTGCCAGCCACTGAAGGGCAAGTATCCACCGGCTGTCGCTCTGGAAGTAGTTCACATAGTCACTCGGAGCAAGGTACACCTGATTATTCCTGACCGCCTTCAGTGATGCATAGAGGGGAGAGTCGTATATCTGATCCACATAGGATGCGCCGTGACTGCGGTAGCTGACGATGATGATTACATCAGGGTCCCAGGCGCTGATCTGCTCAAAGCCCACTACCGACCATCCGTTTGAAGCGTTCAGTGAATCATCATACACGGGTATTCCTCCCGCTTTGGTGATGATCTCCTGCTGTATCCAGTCCCCGGGGGCTACCGAGAAGCTCGAGACGCCATCCCCGGTGGTCGCCTGAAGGACCAGAACACGCATCCTGGGGCCTGAAAGAGGCGTGGTAGCAATATTCTGCTCCTTTTCCTCGAAGAAACGTGTGATCTCAAGCGCTCTGTCTTTTTCATTGAGAAGCTCTCCCAGAGAAAGAATCTCCTCACTCCATGCCTCTCCACTTTCCAGGTCAAGAGCGTACAGGGGGATTCCGAAGGGTTCGACAACGGGGGCAAATGCGCTTCTGTTTCTCAGTTTCGTCACGATGAGGTCTGCCTGCATGGAAATCAGCTCTTCTGTCCCGATATTCTGTGAAAGCCGTTCAGGGTTCTCCTGGTCATGCAGGAAGGCGAAAAAGTCCCCGAGTCCCTGATCCGTCTTCGCCAGTGACACCCTCGCGGTCCGTGCGATGTCGAACATGAACAGAGCATCTGCCGGGATCAGTGCGGCCTTGCCGACCACTGCGATATGCGAAGGGGAGGAGGGGAGTTCCACCCGCTGAGAGGAGGCATCCGTGGCCACGGTACCTGAGCTCTGCGGGCCCTCCATCTGTCCGGCCCCGCTGATCAGGGTAAGTGCGGAAATAAGGATAATGATCGTTATCAGAAGGGTTCGTTTCATATAAGCACCTCAATATGTCGGTTTCTGCTCGGAAGCATACCATTATTCATATATAAACACAATGGTTATCTGATTCAGGACACCGCTGTTCAGCAATCTTCTCCAGTGGGTATCTTCCCTGATCTGCTTGATTCACGTATCGATTCGGAGTACTCTGTTGGTACTTTACGGATGGGTGAAATCAATGAATAACGAATATACGGTCAGAGAAAGAGTATCGGCTGCACGGAAATCTCAGAGGGTTCTTGAAGGACTCTCGGCTGAGATGAGGAACCGGATGCTGGAGATGATTGCTGAAGTGCTGAGTTCATCGACTGACAGGATCATACGGGCGAACACGATCGACCTTGAACGGAGCGGGAAGGAACACCTTTCAGAGCCCCTGCTGAAGCGCCTGGTGTTCTCGCAGAAGAAGATAGCGGGTGTCTGCCAGGGGATCAGGCAGATCGCCCTGATGAAGGATCCGCTCGGGAAGGTTATTGAGAAGCGCCTGCTTGATGAGGATCTTGTCCTCAGCAAGATCCAGGTTCCCATCGGTGTCATCGGGATGATTTTCGAAAGTCGCCCTGATGCCCTTGTTCAGATAGTCTCTCTTGCCCTGAAAAGCTCGAATGCCATTGTTCTGAAGGGGGGCAGGGAAGCGCTCGAAACCAACCGGACCGTTGTCGAGATCATGACTGAGGCTCTGAAGGAGATCGATGCTCCCTTTGAGTGGATCGTTCACCTTACCAGCCGTGAGGACGTCACTGAGATGCTCGGCATGAACGACATGATAGACCTCGTCATTCCCAGAGGGTCCAATGAATTCGTTCAGTACGTCATGCGTAACTCCCTGATCCCGGTCCTCGGTCATGCTGATGGACTGTGTGCCCTCTATATCGATGAAGAAGCTGACCTGCAGATGGCTCTATCGGTCGCAGTTGATTCGAAGTGCCAGTATCCCTCGGTCTGCAATGCGGTGGAGACGCTCCTGGTCCATGCTGCCGTTGCCCCCGAGTTCATCCCCTCCTTCGCTGAAGCGACGAAATCGTATCCGGTGGTGATCCACGGTGATGCTCGTACCTGCCGGATTCTGGGTTCAGCACGGGAAGCCACTGAAGAGGACTGGGATACCGAGTATCTCGACTACGAGGTGGCGATACGGGTCGTCGATTCGATGGATGAGGCTATTGAGCATATAGACCTGCACGGTTCGAAACATACCGACGGTATCGTGACTGACAACCGTTCGAAGGCTGAGGAGTTCCTCCGCCGCGTCGATTCGGCCGACGTCTTTCACAACTGTTCCACACGGTTCGCTGACGGGTTCCGCTACGGTCTAGGAGCCGAGGTAGGGATCAGCACACAGAAGATTCATGCCCGCGGTCCTGTCGGGATCGAGGGTCTCGTGACCGGCAAGTGGCTGCTCAGAGGTTCGGGGCAGCGGGTGGCAGAATACGAGGGGGAAAAGACGTTCCTTCACAAGGACCTCCCTCTCGACGATGGGGACGGGGCGCTGCGATGAGTGTTCGTGAATTTTCGTCGGTGAAACGTATCGTGGTCAAGGTCGGCACCAACCTTATCAGCCGCTCGGGAGCGATCATCACAGAGCGACTCGAGGCGATCGTCACCGACCTTGTTGCATTGAAACAGGCAGGCTATGATGTTCTTCTCGTGACCAGTGGAGCTGTCGGCCTCGGTGCCGGTGAGATCTCCCTCTCCGGACGGGTCAAGGGCGTCGTGATGCGTCAGACCTGTGCAGCCATCGGACAGCCGATCCTGATGGAGCACTACCGTGCCGCCTTTGCACGGCACTCTCAGGTGTGTGCCCAGATCCTTGTCACAACCAATGAACTCAACGACAGAACGACCTATGTCAATCTGATGAACTCGGTCAATTCTCTTCTCGAGTTTGGCGTCATCCCGGTCTTCAACGAGAATGACACGGTCAGTACCGATGAGGTGGGAACCGCAGTGGGCGATAACGACCGTCTCAGTGCCTACATTGCAAACAAGGTGGATGCTCAGCTTCTCATCCTTCTCACCGACATCAAGGGTCTGTACACTGAGGACCCGAAACAGAATCCCGCTGCCGAGTTCCTGTCGGAGGTGCCTGAAATCACACCACGTGTCCTTGCGAGTGCCGGCTCTGCCGGATCGGTCCACTCGACAGGCGGCATGAAGACGAAGCTCATCGCCTCCCGGATTGCCAGCCACGGCGGGTGTTCCACCATCATAGCCAGCGGCTATGAGAAGGATATTTTGAAGCGGATCGTAGAGGGAGAGGATATCGGTACCCATTTCCATCCGCTCAAGCGGATGAGCCAGAGGACCCGATGGATCCTTCATTCAGACACCTCGGCAACGATATGGATAGATGACGGGGCTGTGAAGGCTCTGAGAAACCATAAGAGTCTTCTGCCAAGCGGCATCGTCAGGATAGAGGGAGTCTTTCGTGCCGGAGAGGTGGTCATGATCAATGACATCGCGAAGGCAGTGCCCTATTACAACAGTACGGAGATTGTCGTGAGTATCGGCAAGCACAGTTCCGCCATGCGTGCCGAACTGAATCACAACAGACCTGATGTGATCTTCAGGCCGGAGGATATAGTATTTCTCGATCATGCAGAATAGTTATCATGTGTATCGAAGCAGACAGGATATAGGCAGCCGCATACGCTACCTCCACAGCGAGGTGAGGCTTTCCATCGCTCTGATAGACATGGGGGGCAGGGATGCTCTCATCGATGCGATAGAGCACTATCACGCACAGAACTCCTGGCCGATCACCGTCTTTCTCAGTGACAGCAAGGACACACTTGCCGAGCTGAGGATGCAGTTTCCTCTGGTCACGTTCATACACTTTCCCCAGCCGGCGTCAATCGGTGCCATGATCAATGTGATGGCAAATGAATGTTACGCCACCTATTTTCTCGTGACCCGCAGTGACCTTCGGATATCACTTCTTGATGAGATAGCGGTGTTCAACCTGTTCGAACGGGAGAAAAACCCTGCGGTTCTCACTCCCTATGTACGTGACCGCTTAGACGAGTTGATCCCCACCGTGGAAGTCCCCCGTCTGGAGCGCAACTTTGTTGACCCGCTGCCGTTCATCCCCGCAGGAGAGAAACACGCGACTCTGTATCCGTTCATGGGGCTCGGGATCTATGAACGGGCTCTGTTCCAGCGTCTGCGCGGGTATGACGAGGCTATCTCGGGAGAGTACTGGCAGTTTCTGGATTTCGGTATGAGGTGCTGGCTGTACGGGTACTCGATACTCTCTTCCTCGGTCTTTCAGCTGCGTTTCCCCTACCGGCAGTTCATCATCGAGAACAGGACACCGGAAGGCAGTGTGAACAGGGTGATGACCAAGTCTCTGGCCTTCCGGCAGATTAACGGGAAGAATTCTATTCGCAGAATCGGGCGAAGGACGGACTCCCGGTACCTGAAGGAGTCGATGAAGAAGCGTCTGGCACTGTTCAAGCTCGATTTCAGAGAACTGATTGAGAACTGGAGTCCACCCGAGGATTCCTGGGAGGATCGATGAAGCGCATCTGGCTCGTTATATTTCTGGTTCTGGTGAGTTCTCTGATTGCCGCCGGGGATCTCTTTTCCCTTCCTGTCACCACGGTTATTCTCGACGCCGGGCACGGAGGATACGACCCCGGGGCTGTCTCTCATCTGGGAGATGAGCCGCTGCTGGAGAAGGATCTGACACTCTTTCTCGCCTTTCGTGTAGGGGAGGTCCTTGAGAGAGAGAGCTCACTTGATGTTCTCTATACCAGGACTGACGACACGTTTCTCTCTCTTGAACAGAGGCTCGAACGTGCCAACTCGGTCTTCCCCGGAGGCGACAGCTCTGCGCTCTTTGTCTCTCTTCATTTCAACTCCTCAACGACTGAGGACCCCAACGGGTTTGAAGTGCTTGTCAAGGAGGAACACCGGGCTGTTCCCTTCATCACCCGGGACGCTCCTCAGTGGAGGATCTCCCGGTTTGTGAACTACCGGCTGAAGGTGGTACAGCAGCAGCTGAACCTTGAGAACCTTGAGCTTGCCCGTTCGGTAATTGATTCGTTTTCACGAACGTTTCCTGACCTTCGAAGCAGGGGGATCAAGGAGCAGGATGTCTATGTGCTGAACAGATCACTGTGGCCGTCGATCCTGTTTGAGGGCGGTTTTATGTCCAACACCACCGAATACACGTTCCTCAGTGACCCCGACTGGCTTGAGAAGGCAGGGGAGGCCATTGCACAGGGAATTCTTGAGTATATCGGACAGTAAGGGGTGCAAGGTTCCTTCCACCTGTACCGCGGATGGATCCTCCCCGTCTCTCAGCTGTTCCGACCGCCTCGCGCAGCTGCTTATCTCACTGCTCCAGTTCCAGTTGTCTGTTCCTCGCCTGAAGTACCAGGGATGTCTTCAGTTCCTTCAGATCTCTGCTGAGAGAGACCTTGTAGATGTGAGGATTGATCATACGCAGATAGGAGGAGTGGAAGGTTTCGAGATTCTGTTTTACCCTCTTCTGGATCGTTATCAGCGTTAGTGGTTCCGCCAGCCTGTGTCCATCTCTCATCACAGGAGCCAGAAGGGGTTGTACCGTGTGGTACTTCTTTCCCCGAAGCATGAAGTAATCGGCATCGGTGACCGGGTGGTGGAACACGATATCCTCTCCCTCACTGACCCTCTCATGTTCGAGGGTGATGAGATCTCCGAGGGTCAGCCCCTCTTCATCGAAAAACCGGTATACCTGCTTTCTTCCGGGGTTCGTGGCCTTTTCGAACGAATTACTCAGCTTCATCACCGGTGTGACATTCCCTTCGGTATCGCAGGTGGCTGCAAGCTTGTACACTCCGTTGAGTGAACTCTGGGCACCTCCGGTTACCAGATGGGTTCCGATGCCGTAGATATCAATAGGGACATCCTCGCTGACGAAGGTTTCAATGATCTCTTCTGTCAGGTCATTACTGACTACGATTTTCGCATCCTGCAGTCCGGCAGCATCCAGTCGTTTGCGGATCTCCCTGCTCAGGTAGCTGAGGTCACCACTGTCGATACGGACCGAGAGGGTCTTGCCCTTCTGTTTCAGCTCGAGACCCACGGTGATGGCATGCTCGATGCCCGAACCGAGTGTGTCGAAGGTATCGATGAGAAGTACCGCGTTATCGGGATAGAGGTCGGCAAAGATCCTGAAGGCCTCCAGCTCATCTCCGATCGACATGATCCACGAGTGGGCCATCGTTCCTGAGGCAGGTATGGTGAAGACCTTTCCCGCAAGAGTGTTGCTTGTAGCCACACAGCCTCCGATAAAGGCCGCTCTGCTTGCACTCAGTGCTCCATCTCCCCCCTGTGCCCGTCTCAGCCCGAACTCGAGAATGGGAGAACCTTTGGCTGCATGTACCATACGGCTGGCCTTGGTTGCAATCAGCGACTGGAAGTTGATCGTGTTGAGAAGCATGCCCTCTATCAGCTGCGTCTCAATGAGAGTCCCTTCAAGCCTGATGAGAGGTTCGTTCGGGAAGACGATCGAGCCTTCCTCCATCGCATACAGATCCCCCGAGAACCTGAAGGTTCTCAGGTAGTCGAGAAATTCCTCATCGAACTTTCCCAGGGTCCTCAGGTACTCGATATCGCTTTCGCTGAAGGTGAAGCTCTCAATATTCCGCAACAGATCATCAAGACCTGTAAATACCACATATCCGCCATTGAACGGATTGGTGCGGTAGAACATGTCGAAGACGACACGGGGATTGATATCCTTCTTAAAATACCCGTACATCATGGTCAGTTCATAGAAATCTGTTGTGAGTGCCGACAATGCCATAGTAACTCCCTAACGGTGTTTTTTCTCTATCCGTGTGACTCCCATGTAGGGAACAAGTGCCTCGGGTATCAGGATCGATCCGTCGGCTTTCTGATAGTTCTCCATCACTGCGACAAGGGCTCTACTGATTGCAATGGCAGTGCCGTTAAGCAGGTGAACGTACTCGTTGGTGCCGTCCTCCTTCCTGTAACGGACATTGAGCCGGCGTGCCTGATAGTCGGTGCAGTTGCTCGTGCTTGTCACTTCGCCGTATTCACCTGCATCTCCCCGTCCGGGCATCCATGCCTCGATATCGAACTTCCGGTATGCCGGTGCACCGAGATCCCCGGTACAGGTGTCGACGATCCGGTAGGGGATACCGAGTCCACGGAAGATCTCCTCTTCGATGGTGAGGAGTTTCTCATGAAGCTGCTCACTCTCCTCGGGTCTGCAGTAGACGAACATCTCGAGTTTGCTGAACTGGTGAACCCGGTACAGTCCTTTCGAGTACTGTCCTGCTCCCCCTGCCTCTCTACGGAAACAGTGGCTGAGACCGCTGAGCATGATAGGCAGGTCCTCTTCCTTGAGGATCTGACCTGCATGGTATCCGCCGAGGGTGATCTCTGCAGTACCGACGAGGCAGGTGTCGGTTCCTTCTATCGTGTAGATATTCGACTCTTCTCCCCGGGGGTTGAAGCCGATCCCCTCAACGACTTCCTGGCGGGCGATGTCGGGAGTGATGGTGAGTGTGAATCCGTGGGAGCGGAGGATATCGAGTGCATAGCGCTCCAGAGCAAGTTCAAGGAGCACTGCATCGTTCTTCAGATAATAGAACTTCGGACCGCTGACCCGTGTGGCGGTTTCAAAATCAATCAGATCGAGCTCTTCTCCCAGCTGAACATGGTCCTTCGCCGTGAAGTTGAAGGTGTGGGGAGTTCCCCAGTGTTTGATCTCGAGGTTGTCGGAATCTTCTTTGCCCACAGGTGCATCGGGGTGTGCGTAGTTCGGTATCAGTTTCGCCATCTCGAAGTATTCACTCTCGGTTTTTCTGAGCTGCTCTTCTACCTCGCTGATCCGTTCCTTGAGCGATTTGCCCTCCTCTATGAGGGCAGAACGCTGATCAGCATCCATGTTCCCCTTCATCTTTCTGGCATTCTCGTTCCTGTTCTTGCGAAGCAGTTCGACTTCACTGAGGAGGTCGGATCTGCTGCTCTGAAGGGAAAGGACAGCATCAAGGTCTATGTTCAATCCCCGGTTGCTGATATTGCGGGCGATCTCCTCTTTCCGTTCGGCTAGGTGTCGTAGGTCAATCATTGTTCTGTTCTCTCTTTCTTGCTTTTTCTTCAAGTTCTCTGGCTTTGGCTGAAGCTGCACTCACGGCATTCATCATCGCTGAGGCAAACCCCTCTTCCTCAAGGGTCTTGATCGCTTCGATGGTTGTTCCCCCCGGACTGCACACCTTTGTAATGATGCTCTGCGGGTGTTCACCGGTGTGTGAGAGCATCTTCGCCGCACCCTCGGCTGTCTGGGCTACAATGGAAAGGGCAGTGGGATAGGGAAGTCCCTCCCGGACACCTGCCATCGCCATGTGGTGAAACGCTGCGAACAGCGGTGCTATCCCCGACCCGCTGATACCGATGAAGGCACTCATCAGGTGCTCCTCTATCCGGTAGACGGTCCCGAAGGCGGATGCGATCTGCTCAGCTGTCTCTACGAAGGAGTTGCTGCAGTTTTCTCCCACAGCCATGGCGGTCACCGAGGAGGCGATCGATGCTGCCATATTCGGCATGAAACGGATGACTTTGTCGCTGTTCAGCCCATGTGAGAGGCTTGATAGCGATACCCCTGCAGCGATACTGATCCAGTTCATATTCACGGCTCTGCCGAGACGCTGGTAGAGGGAAGGAAGTACCTGGGGTTTCACAGCAATGAGTGATATCTGTGACGCACTCAGGAGGGTGTCAAGGGCTGATGGCGTGAGTGACAATTCTCCGCACACGTTGCTGAGGCGGGAAGAGTCCGCATCATACAAATGGAGACGGAACGAAGTATTTCGGGAAAGCTCCTTTGCGATGGCGAATCCCATGTTTCCGCATCCGATGATTCCTATATCAATCATTGTATCACCTCGTGTTACTGTCCCTGCCAGCTGAGGCGATGCAGTTCGCCTCTGATTCGCAGGTCCGCATAATCGTGTTGCCGTTCCCACTCGTATGCAGCGACTGCTACGGAATTCGAGAGGTTGAGCGACCGTGTGTGCTCCTTCATCGGAACCCTCACACACCGCTCAGGATAGTCTACAAGAATCGATTCTTCAATACCTCTGCTCTCCTTTCCGAAGATCAGAAAGACATCTTCTTCGTACTGCACCGTGCTGAACAGCTGCGGTGCCTTGGTCGTGAAGAACCAGAGGCTGCACCGGGCATGCGTCTTGAGGAAGCCTTTGATACTGTCATGCTCATGGATCCTGACATCCTTCCAGTAATCGAGCCCGGCACGTCTGACCTGTTTTTCACCGATGGAGAAGCCCAGAGGATGGACAAGATGAAGCTCTGCCCCGAGAGCGGCACAGGTGCGTGCGATATTCCCGGTGTTCTGGGGTATCTCAGGTTCGAAAAGGACTATGTTCAGTCTCATGTGAGCCTCCGCTCTGTCCGGCCGGACCGTGACCGGTATCCGCAGTAGTATGAGGCGATGCTACCATGATACAGGAAACGCACTCAAGAGGGCACCTCAGGATCTGTGAAACTCGAGTGAGCTCGCTTTGATCACGGTGTTTCCCTTCTCCTTCAGCGACAGGACTGAGAGCTCGACCGCCCGTCTCTTCTCCTGCTCTTCGCAGAACATCTCAAGCTGGTCGTCATCAAGGCCCTTCTGCACGTTCATCAGGGAGAGGCCTATCAGTCGGACCGCAGTACCCTCCCGGTACCGTTCGCCCAGCAGCCTACGGGCCTCGCTCACCACCTGTTCGGCACTGATCAGCGTGCTTGAGAGCGTCGCCTGCGCATTCACCGTGGAGAAATCGTTATAGCGTATCTTGATACCCACTGTGGCAGAGTGAACCTGTTCGCTGTAGACCCGGAACATCAGTGCATGCGACATCTCGAGAAGATACTGTTCAAGGATCTCCCTTGAGGTGACGTCCTCCCCGAAGGTCTGTTCGGTGCTTATCGAATGACTTTTCCGTTCCTTCGAGTAGATGCCTGGGTCCTTCCCCCGTACCACCGACCAGAGGTACTCTGCTGAGCCGGGTGTGAACAGTCGTCCGAGGCGCTCGAGAGAGCACGCTCTTACCTGCTGCACCGTGTTCAGTCCCGCATCCTGCAGCTTCGAGAGAAGGACCTTACCGATCCCGGGAATCTTCGAAAGCGACAGGGTATCCATGAAGTCGATCACTCTGCTCTCGCTGACCCTGCACAGCCCGTTGGGCTTGTCATAGTCGCTTGCCAGCTTCGCGATAAGTCTGTTCGGTCCGATCCCCACCGAGATGATAAGGCCGGTCTCTTCCAGAACGGTACGCTTGAGCAGGGCTCCTGCGTCTCTGGGGATACCGAACAGGCGTGTCGTCCCGCTCATGTCAAGGAACGCCTCGTCGATCGAGATCTGATGAATGTCATCGGAGAAGCGTGAGAGCACTTCGAATACGTTCCGGCTCATCTCGCTGTAGCGATCCATACGGGTCCGGGTGAACACCGCATCGGGACAGAGCCGCCGTGCCTGAAACATCGGCATGGCTGAGTGAACGCCGAAGGCTCTCGCCTCATAGGAACAGGCGGACACGACTCCCCGGTTCCCGCTTCCTCCCACGATAACCGGTCTTCCCCGGTACTCCGGTGTGTCGAGCTGTTCGACCGAGGCGTAGAAGGCATCAAGGTCGACATGGAATATCACCTGCTTCACGGTTCCCTCTCGATGAGCATCACCAGAAGGTCCCGCAGGGGATACCCGCATGATGCTGCCATAGCGGGAAAGACGCTCCTGCCTGTCATGCCCGGCAGGGTGTTGATTTCGTTGAAAAATATCTCTGTGCTGCTCTTTCCCACGAAGAAATCAATGCGTGCAAACCCTTCGATCTCAAGCGCCTGGGCAAGGGTGAGACAGTAGTCCTGAATCTGCTGTGCACTCTGATCCGGGATTGCGGCTTCCGGGTTGTCAAGAGACTCCTCCACTTCATATTTTGTGTGATAGGTGAGAAGTGTTCCCCCTTTGTCGATGATGACAGGAGTACTCACCACCCAGCCGGAGTCCTCCAGGACAGAACATTCCACCTCGAGCCGGTCGGTCATGAACGGCTCGATGAGTACCCTGTCACTGATCTTCAGCACATCGCGCAGCGCAGAGCGGAACCTGTCGACATCAGAACCGCGCAGCTCATTGACGCCTACCGAGGAGCCACCATCCTCCGGTTTGATGATGAGGTGACTGCCGAAGCGCATGATCAGTGCATGCAGGAGGTTCTCATAGGAGGCGTCGGTGTGTGCTCCCTTTCCAAGAAGGTCTCCGATGCGAAGCGGTATCCGTGTGCCTTCAAGGTAATCACGTATATCCCTGCCCGTGACAAGGACGAAGGGAAGGACCGGCACTCCATGGGATGCAGCAAGGCGTTTCGCAACGCTCTTATGCATGCCGACGGCGGAAGGGAGTACCCCGCTGGCGATACAGCGAATACCGCTGGTACGGAGGAATCCCTGCAGCTGACCGTCCTCTCCGCCGGTGCCGTGAACGACGGGAACGGTCACATCAATGTGTAAAGGAGAGCCGTCGGGACGGAGAAAACCGTGAGGAGGCTTGACCCGCAGGGCCGAAGAGCTCTCCTCTGCCCGCATCATCTTCTCTTCAGGCGCGTGCTGTTCGTAGAAGGTGCCGCTATGGGATAGGTAGATCGGAATGAGGGTATAGGCAGGTTCCGACTCGAGAGCTCTGTAGACATTCAGTGCGCTCAGAAGAGACACTTCATGCTCTTCACCCACTCCTCCGTAGATGATAGCGATCCGTTTTCTATTCATGACGTTCCCCATATAATCGACTCCACCAGGCTCGTCTCATCGTACGGCTGTGAGATGCCGTTGCGCTCTATACTCTTCTCATGCCCTTTGCCGAGAAGGAGAAGCAGCTCTCCTGGACGCAGCTCTGTAATCGCGGTGTGCACAGCTGTCTCCCGCTCCTCAATCCGCTCGAGGTGTCCGGAGAAACCGCTCTGATGTATCCCCAGTTCGATCTCTTCCCAAATCTGGTGGATCTCCTCATCCCGGCAGTCTTCCTCAGTGAGATAGATCCGTGAGCAGAATCTTCCCGCGGCCTTGCCCATCGGACCGCGTTTCCCGCTATCCCTCCTTCCGGCCGCCGAGAACAGAGCAATGAGAGGCCTCGAGGGTTCTGCCTCATGGATGAAGCCGAGCAGTTTCTCGAAGGCATCTCCCGTATGAGCGAAATCGATGATGATGTATCGGTCGTCACTGCAGTGGATCACATGATAGCGTCCCCGGATCGCCTGTGTGAGGGTGGAGTGCGTGAGGAAGGACTCAAGCGGAGCGTGTGTGATCGCTTCAGCTGTCACGGCTGCAGATGCGATGTTCTCGAGAAAGAACGGGGGAGCAAACGATGTCACACACCGCAGGCTCTGATCGCCAAGGGTACAGGTGAACGCGCGCTGAAGGAGTCCCTCGCCTGTACTCACGATCTGTGCAGTTCCCTCTTTGTGGCCGGCATCGACACTGTAGGTGAGATCACGGGCAGATCCCTTCTTCGCCCCTTCGATCTGTGCCCGGTACCTGTGTTCCGTGGAGCAGATGATCGCCCCTCCTTCTCTGACCTGCCTGACCAGATTCATCTTGTCATCAATATACTGATCCAGCGTCTGATGGAAATCAAGGTGCTCCCGGCTGATGGTCTGGACGATGGCATGAGAGAAGGTGAGGGGATAGAGTCTCCCGGTACGGTGACTGAGTGCATGGCTGGTTGCCTCGAGAACGACGGTATCAAGGCCGTTCTGATAGCATCGGGCGAGAAACGGGTAGAGAACTTCCGGTTCGGGGGTGCTCTGCCGATAGGGAGTGTCCCTGTACCCGCTGCCGTCATCGATACTGATGGTGGAAAGGATTCCGCATCTGGTTCCCGCCGCTTTCAGAAAACGGTAGAGGAACACGGCTGTGCTTGATTTGCCGTCGGTTCCGGTGATTCCGATGATACGGGAAGGGTAGGGGCCGTGCAGGTCATAGGCTATCTGTGAAGCAAGGATCTGCGGATTCGGACACTGCACGTAGGTGACACCGCTGTGATAGGTGTCCACGTTTCTCGAGTGAATGACACATCTTGCCCCGTTCGCTACGGCCTGGTCTATATAGAGGTGTCCGTCACTCCGAGTCCCTTTCAGTGCGATGAAGGCTGTGTGTGTATCTGCACGGGCGCTGTGATAGGTGACGCCGGCGATGAGGGGATCACCCTCTCTGCGTATCTCGTACACCTGATCTGTCTTGTCTTTTGAGAGTAAGACTGATACTCTTTTCATGCCTGCCCCTTCAGTTGCGATACTACCATCGAACGAAGAGGGTGGCAAGGTGCGACGATGAAACAACGACACGAGCAGGTAACATTCCCTTCGTTTGAGAGCGATCAGGTCATCTCCATCATCCGTGGCAAACGGCAGGTCCTCCCTGTACTCAAGCAGGTGATAGCACAGCTTGCACAGGAGACGGGTGCCCGGAGTTTTCTTGACCCCTTCGCCGGAAGCGGAGTCGTCTCCAGAGCAGCCAGAGATCTCGGTCTGACCGTCACCGCAGGTGACACAGAGCCCTTTGCCTGTGTGAGTTCGAGTGTCTACCTGACCTTCTCTCAGGATGATCTGTTTACGATGTTCCCTTCTCAGGGGGGTATAGACGCGTACTACTCGTTCATCAATCTCCATGGCCTGTATGCATCTCACAGCGGGTATGCCGAGGGGGAGGCTTTCCTGTCACGACTGTATTCACCGGAAGATGCCCTTGACGTGAAGGTGGGAAAGGAGCGGCTGTACTTTACACGTAAGAATGCCCTCTTCATCGATGCTGTGAGAGAGGAGCTCGAGAGCTCTCACAGCGAAGGGGTGATCACGGCGGCAGAGAAGGCGGTGGTCCTTTCCTCTCTGGTGTATCAGGCTTCTGTCAGGGCGAATACCAGCGGAACCTTCACGAGTTATCATAAGCGGTTCTACCGGCCGGGAACGGCACATCCGGTGCGTTCGAGAATCATCGAGCCGGTCAGTCTGACTGTCCCGTACCTGCCTGATGAACGCTATCCCAGGGGAACCGTATATCAGGAGGATGCTCTCAGTCTCCTCAGAAAGGTGAAAGGCGATATCTGTTACCTCGACCCCCCCTCGTCCGATCAGCAGTACGGCAGTGCCTACCATCTGCTCAACACGGTAACACTGTACACTGACCCGATGACTGATGAGAGCCTCGATGCGGAGGGATACCTCAGAGACAGGGGAGGAATACGGCGTGATTGGAAGGATCACCGCTCTCCGTTCTGCTCGAGGAAAGATGCCTACGGAGCATTTCACGCGCTTATCAATGCTGTCGACTCACCCCTTCTCATCCTCACGTACCCGGACAACGGTCTGGTGAGTACCGAGCAGATTCTTGAGATGCTGAGCAGGAAGTATCCTCACATATCGCTCAGCGCGCTTCCGCGGCAGAGTACGGGAGGGCGCCGGGCAAAGGGTGCGGCTCCTGTCGAGCAACTGTTCATCGCAGGGGACATGCCCCCGACGTATCAGAGTACTGGTGAAGGGCTCGAGAAGCTGAAATGCGTCCGGCTTATCGAGAGTCTGCGGGACAGAGTCTTCCGCGATGTCGGTGATGAAGGTATTGAGGGGTTCAGTTTCACCGCAGGTGCTCTTATTGATACGCATCCATCCTACGAAGCATACACCTCATGCACTCTCATTCAGCTTACACAGATGGTTCATCGACTTGAAGAGGCTGTGATCCCCGATGCCTCAGAGTCTCTGAGGTACCTTACGGACCTCTACCTCTCATCGTTTTCAGACCTCTCCGGAGAAGAACGGGTGAGAATCGAAAAAAAGATGATATCGCTGCTGCGCTTCATACACGGGTATGAAAAGGATCGGTTTGACCATATAATCGCATTCATGAAGCAGGTCTATCGAAACCATGAACAGCTGTTCAGTTCACGTACGACACTCAGTGGCGAACTCAACAGGTTTTTCTCTCTCTCACAGATCAACACAGGAGATACCCTATGAGACAGCATCACTGGTGGGTGAGCCTCCTGCTCCTAGTGACCGTATCGCTTCTCCCTGCAGGGTTGCCGGTATCAGTGCGGTGGGCCGGCATGGGCTCCAGCGGTCTTGCCCTCTCTGATACCGAGGATGCGTTTACGGTGAACCCGGCGGCGCTGTTCCGAATGGCTCCGTCCCTCTTCACAATCGAGGCAGGGTACATGGACAGGTATTCGCATCCCGATGGAGAGGCTTTCGATGTGCTCCCGTTCCTGAATGAACCGGTGAATCAGCTCGATGTTACATTCGCCACACCCTTCAGTGCACTCTCGGTCGCTCTGGATTACTCTCTGGGTGAGAGGGAGAGCGAACCGGCTGAGAACAGGGTATCCTACACTGCCTTCAACAATTCACTGATCCGTCTCAATCTTGCCTATGGGAATGAGATACTTTCTGTGGGAGCGTATGCGCAGGGGGGGGCGACCCTCTACCGTCCGGTTGCCATCGATCAGGAGAATGTGCTGATTGATTACGTATCGCAAGTCTATTTCTCCCGCTACTATCCTTCCGGGATGCAGCAGACCTTCTCAACGGGGGCCGGTCTGCTGGTGACCTATCCGTACCTCTCGTTCGGTGTGCTGAGCGACAGCCTGTTCGGCTATGACAATACGACGAATGAGATCACCTTCGACCTTCAGGCGATGGTGGACGAACTGTCGGTCGGTTTTGCATTCTCGAGCGAAAAATATGACAGTGATGTACAGTTGAGCAGATATGTGGTGACCGCGGCGCTCGATTTCACCGATATCGGTGATGAGGAATACAGAGCGATACGGTTCGGGGGTGAACTCAAAATCCAGTTCCTCAACGATCTGTTTATTGCATTTCAGACCGGCTACAGTGAGAGCCGTCCCCTGCCTGACCCCTACTTCGGTTTCGACTGGGGCGGGGAGGTCTCCTTCGGACTGCGTGCACGGTACCGGAATCTTGAGGTCCACTCGGCCGTAAAGGTCCCCGCTCTCTGGTTCTCCTCCGCCTCCGTTGATCAGAGGATGGATGCTGTCCTGACGCTCACCTATATGTTCTGACCGTATCCGCCCGCAAGGCTTTTCTGGATATCTGCTCCCGGCTCACAGAAGCCTTGACACATTGATTCGCCATCACTATAGTCTTGTGTAGGTAACACCATCTGGTAAGGAGAAATTTACATGTCCAAAGCACATAGAGGAGCCGGCATTCGTGACCAGCACAACAACGCAAGAGGTATCTGCCCCGTCTGCAACCGCACCGAGATCAAGGTGATGTACGAACAGGAGATCGACGGGAACAAGGTCAAGGTCTGCAAACAGTGTCATGCGAAGACACAGAATGCGAAGTAACAGAACGTGTCACGTGTATAAGGCTGTCCCCGGTGGCAGTCTTTTTTTTCGATTTCAGGAATGACTCGTATGAGCAGCCTCAGAACACAGCGTATCTATATGGTGGGGATCAAGGGAACCGGGATGTCCTCTCTTGCCCTGTATCTGTGTGAACGGGGTCATCAGGTAGCGGGGTGGGATGTACCGGAGAGCTTTCTCGGTGAAGATGAGTTGGAGAGAAAGCACATCAGAATCGACACCGACACCGATCCCGATCCAACTCAGTTCAGAGCCAGTGAGTACGATCTGCTCATCTACTCGAGCGCCCATGAGCAGCATGCTTTTCTCGCAGCCGCAGATGCGGTTTCTCTGCCCAGGCACAGCTATCACGAGTTTCTGGGGATGCTCAGTGCCGCGCGCCCCACTATCGGGGTGGCGGGAACACACGGAAAGAGCACCTCTGCCGGCTGTATCGATGCTGTTCTGAGTTCCCTCGACGTTCCTCACGGTGCGATCTACGGAGCCCGTCCGATTCACGAGTCAGCCCTTCGCTCCGGGAGAGATGATGAGCTGCTTGTCCTTGAGGCCTGTGAGTACCGAAACCACTTTCATTCCTATCGTATCGATACCCTTCTTATCACCAACGTCGAGTGGGAACATGTCGACTTTTATGAGCATGAACAGGCGGTGGAGGATTCCTTTCGTTCCCTGATCGGTCGAATGCCGCCTTCCGGCACCCTTGTCCTGTCGATCAACACCCCTCTGTGCAGGTCTCTCCTTCTCTGGACGAAGGAGCATCGAAGTGACCTGTCTCTTCTCACCTACGGAACGCAGGAGGGCGAGGTGACCTACACCTACCCCTCAGAGGGAGACGGACATCAGGTGAGCGTGCATCTGGCAGGAGAGGAGCACCGGGTCCCTACCGCTCTTGCAGGCAGCGGGTTTCTCGAAGATATCATCGGTGCCGCTCTGGCCGTCTCCTCAGTGACGGGAGCTGACAGGCTGCATTGTATCACCCTGGCAGGTCGGTTCACGGGCTGCAGGAATCGTGTCGAGCGGCTCAGTGACAGCTCTTCCCGGTGGTATCTGTACAGTGACTATGCGCACCATCCGAGTGAGATACGCTCTTCTATCAGCTCTCTGCGCATCCTTCATCCGGGAAAACGGATCATCGTATGCTTCTATCCCCATACCGTCAGTCGCACCAGAGCACTGTGGGACGGTTTTGTCAGCGCTCTCAGCGAGAGTGATGTGCTGTTCATCGCACCGGTTTCTACCACTGCCCGTCACGACGGAAGCGCTGAGGAGGGAGAGGAACTCTCCATCCGGCTGTGCCGGCAGACGGGAGGCAGCTATGCGGCCGGTGATGAAACGATGAAGAGTCTGGTACTGGCTGTATTGCACGAAGAGGATGTGTGCGTTACGATGGGCGCAGGCAACACCTACACAATCCGCAGGCTGCTTGCAGGAAAGGAAGGAGTACAACGATGATCAGTATGACCGGCTACGGCGCGAAGGAGCGTCTGGAAGAGAATTATCTGCTTCAGATAGAACTGAAGTCGTACAACTCCCGATATCAGGATATCAAGGCGAACATCTCACCCTCTCTTTCCGTGTATGAACAGGAGCTGGTGAAGATTCTCAGAGACCGGACGCAGAGAGGTTCCTTTGAACTCACTGTCCGTCTCAAGAAGATCTCAAGCGATGTAGAGCTGTTCCTTGACCGTGACCTGATCACCTCCTATGAGTCGATCTATCGGGAGATAGCGGTTCTGTCAGGAATCGAGTACCGTCCCCTGCTGCAGGATTTCACTTCGATTGAGGGTGTTGTCAACCAGGTGTACCGGCATCATCCAGAGGTGTACCGCGAACCCCTGTTCTCTCTGTTCGAGGAGGTCCTGGAGGAATTCAGTGCATCGCGGCAGCGGGAAGGGGAGGCGACACGGAACCATATCACACACCTTCAGAGGCGCATGGAGGAACTGGCCGGCCAGGTAGCTTCCTATGCGGCTGTTCTCGAACAGCGGCTCAGAGACTCCCTCAGAGAGCGTATCACAGAGATGCTCGGAACGAAGGATCACGATGAGAGCCGACTGCTTCAGGAAGTGGCACTGCTGGTTGTGAAGTATTCCATTCAGGAGGAGATTATCCGGCTCAGGACCCATTTTTCCGCATTCTCCTCGATCATGGAGGAGACCGGTGCTGTGGGCAAGAAGCTTGATTTTCTCTGCCAGGAGATGAACCGGGAAATCAACACGATCGGAAGTAAAAGCTCTCTTGCCGAGGTGAATCATCTTGTGGTAGAACTCAAGGACCACCTGGAGAATATCAGGGAACAGGTCAGAAACGTCGAATAGGAGTCTACAGCACCATGAGGATAGCAATATCAGGAAAGAGCGGTTGCGGGAATACGACGGTGAGTTCACTCGTTGCAGATAGGTTGGACTATCCGCTGATCAACTTCACCTTCCGATCCCTCGCTCAGGAGCGGGGGATGGAGTTCTGGGAGTTCTGTACACTCGCCGAAACCGATGACTCGATAGACCGAGAGCTTGATGAAAGACAGGTGGCGATGGCCATGGCGCAGGATAACTGTGTGCTTGGTTCGCGTCTAGCCATCTGGATGCTTACAAAGGCCGATCTGAAGGTCTACCTCACTGCAGACACGAAGGTCCGTGCCCAGAGGATCCATAAACGGGAGGGAGGGTCGCTCCACGAACGACTTGAACAGACGACGCAGCGTGATGAGAAGGATACCGCCCGGTACAGGAGACTGTACGGTATCGATAACAGCGACACTTCGGTAGCCGATCTTGTCATCGATACCGATGGTCTTGATCCCCGTCAGGTCGCTGACATCATCATCAGAGAAGTGACAGAGGGAACCCGTGGGGATCTCTGAGTGCACCCTTGGCAAAGGGAATGAATTTGTGTATAGTGAAGCGGTTATACCGGTGTAAGGAGATTATAGCTTGAGCATACCAATAGATGAATTAGTTGATAAAGAGAATAACGTGTACGAGATGACCTGTGTCGCCATCTCTCTGGCCAACCAGATTGCCAAGGATGGAGGTCGTGAGATAGAGGCCGGTAACAACAAGGTGGTATCTCTCGTCCTGGAACGAGTCCTTACAGAAGAAGTCGAATTTGCTTCCGGTGAAAAGGAATAACGCTTCTCTCATCTTTCTTTTCGGTCCGACCGGAGTGGGAAAGACAGCTCTTCTCGAGTCGTATTTCTCAGAAGGCTATTCGGTTGTAAACGCTGACAGCAAACAGATCTACAGGCACCTTGACATAGGCTCCGCGAAACCGGAGCCTTCACTTGTTGCCCGTATTCCTCATTATCTGGTCGATATCCTGGACCCGTGGGAGGACTTCTCGGTGGGCCAGTTCGTCCACCGGGCCGACGAAGCGGTCGATGAGATCCGCCTGCAGGGCAGGATCCCGGTTGTCAGCGGAGGTACGGCTTTCTACTTCAAGCATTTTCTGTACGGGCTCCCGGAGAGTCCGAAAAGTTCAGCCTCTGTCCGCAGAGAGATCAATGCACTGGTGCAGGAGAATGGGCTCACCTGGGCGCATGAGGAGCTAGCGAAGGTGGATCCGGTATCTGCAGAAAAGATCCATCAGAACGATACCTACCGCATTACCAGGGCGCTGGAAGTCTTCCGGAGTACCGGTTGTCCCCTCTCCTCGTTTTCTGTTCCCACCCTTCCCCGTGAGGGTCTTACCCCTCTGATCATCGGACTCGAGCGGGACCGGGAGGAACTTTCCCTGCGTATCAGACAGCGGGTGGAGCAGATGATGGAACAGGGCCTTATGGACGAGATCGGCAGTCTGCTTGCGATGGGAGCAACAGCTCAATGGCCTGGCATGCAGGGCATCGGCTACCGGGAGTATTTCACTCTTCAGGAGTCCGGCGGGTTTTCGGTGGAAGAGTTCAAGGAGCTGATCGTGCGTAACAGCATCAGATATGCCAAACGGCAGATGACCTTCTTCCGGTCGATAGGCGGTGTATCATGGATTCATCCCGATGACAGGGCACAGCTTGAGTCCCTTCTGGAAACCTACCTCTCATAGGGGATGCTCAGCGTCTCAATCACGTCATGTTCAAGCTGTTCTATCCCGGTTATCTCAACGTATCCCCTGTCCTCGCGTACGGTGAACCTCATGCTGCTCTGTACGACAGCTGCAGCGAACACTCCATTTCCCTCCGAGGACTCCTCACTCGCCTGTGGTACGTGCGGCATGTAGAGAAGGTACTCAGCGATGTAGCTATCCTCGGAGTCTCTGAAGATCTGCAGCTCATCCACCCCGTAGAGGATCGCCGTATCGGGAATCGTTCCACGCTCCGACGCTTTCAGCTCATCAGGGGTGATGTGAGCATCAAACTGTTCATAGGCCTGTCTGACTCTTGAATTGACGAAGAGCGTGGTTACCTCCTGCTCAAACGGGTTTTTTACTCCCCGTGCAAGGGATTCGTTCATTCTCTCGATATCAAGTGCATTCTGAGCAGCGAAGAAGTCCTGTATAACCTCCTGAGGGCTCATGCCGGCTGTTGCCGGCGGGGCGTTGCTCCGCAGGATAGCCTGAACCGAGACTGAGATCACGATCAGCAGGGCGGCGGCACCGACCAGCAGCGCAATCCCCTTCTTCCTCCAGAACTCCCGCCTTTGAGCCTTTCTCTTCAGTACGGCCCGGTAGGTCTCGAGCTGTTCCCTCTTCACGCTGTTATCGACTCTGGTGAACGTGAGGTCCCTGATCTTCTCATCGAACCATGAGAGATTTTCACTTGCACTGTATGCCCCGGAAACCGATGCTCTCTGGTCCGATATTCTCATCGTCAGGATCGAGTCTATCATTGCCGAGGCGGTTTCGTCCCGGCAGCCGGTGGCGATCTGAAAGGGGATCGGCTGGTAGGATGTCTGCTTCACCTCTTCGGCCTCAAATGGGGCGAAGTCTGCAAGTGCAAGATACAACAGCTGAGTGAACTGGTGGCAGAGAGCAAATGGAGCATAAAGATCCTTCCGGTAGTAGCGGTGTACATGTTCGTTCCTGTCTTCCGTACTTGCCGAATAGAAGATCAGGTCACTGACACGTTCGCTCAGCATCACGACTCCTCCCTGCTCGAGCAGGTAGAGTCTCCACGAGGGTATCAGACCTCTCTCATTCTCGAAGAATGTCCGCGGTGCTGCCTGAACTGCTGATGAGAGTTCAAGCAGCTTCTGAGTAAGCTCATGGGGAAAGTGACGGCCGATCTCGGTAACAGGGATCAGGAGCGGGGTGTCATACAGGATCGAACGTGTTCCGTCGATATCGATGATCCGCGAATAGTAGAGTTCCGTGAGGTTGCCATCCCGATAGATATATCCGCATTCCTGTTCTCCGGTAAGCAGATGCCGGGGTATCTCTCCGGATACTTCCCCGATCATGAGAGAACAGTAGGTATGTCCCTCTATGGTGCGCAATTCACTGTGTAATCTGTTCATTACATCCCCCTGTTCTGGTATTCTGACGCCTGATTGCTCAGAAGCTTTTCGACCCGTTTCTCATCATAGTCTATCGTGTAGTTCTTCTCCTGAGTGGGAAGCACCAGGCCTGACTTTCCACCCTTCACCTTCTTCAGATACTTGACCTGCGTATAATAGAGGTCTACCTTGTGCTGACCCTTTGCCTTGGAGTAGTGGATGGCAAGGTTCCCCGCATCGATGATTGTCTCAAGGTCAACACTCTTATCTCTGGAGGAGCGGATAAACACATACCCTCCCGGAACATCCCGTGTGTGCATCCAGAAATCGTTTCCTCTGGCGAAGGATCTGAGCAGGAGTTCATTTTCCTTCGCGTTTCTTCCAATCAGGAGATCGAAACGGCCGTTGTTGATGTATACTCCCGGGGCATTCGCGAACTTGACCTCCTGCGCTCCTGCCTGCTCCTGTCCGGCCAGAGCCCTGAGTTCCTTCAGCGGCAGCTGTGAGGTCTCCGTGAAGGCATGATACCGGGCAGTGTGTTCCTCTATCTGAGTCTCGAGAATTTCCAGTTTCCCGGTCAGATGGTCTTTTCTATTCTTTTCCTTGTGGTACTTCTGATAGTACCTGCTGATATTGTCTCCGACGGAAAGGTCCCGTTTCAGTTCCACCTCCACACTGCCGCCTTCCCAGTCCTTCAATGTGACCCGGGTACTGCCCGGGGGAATCAGGTGGGCATTCGAGGCAAGCAGATCGGCTGCACGACGGTATTCCTCTCCCGAAGATACCGAATCAAGGGCAGTGAGAGTCTTCTCCAGATCGCTGTGCAGTTCGCTGAGGGTGCTCTCCATCCTGGTCCTGATTTTTTCGGTCAGGAATGACCTCTCGTCACTGCGGTCGGTGAGGTAGCGTTCCTCGATATAGCTGTTGAAGCTCATCTCCTGAGGGTACTGTCTCACCGAAAACCGGTCGGGGTCTCCCTGTGCGGATGATATCGGTGAGATGACAAGGGTTCTGCCGCTCATCTCTCCCTGCGCAGGGCGGCGGTACAGGATATCCAGTATCGTCAGGTGTTCATCACATACCAGGACATTGGCCCGGGATGTGCTGTAGAACCTGAGGATGAGGAGCAGCGGTCCCTCATTTCCCTCCACGGTGAGCGTCACGATACGGTCCTGCGGTGTCTGCTGAACAGCGGTGATCAGTGTTCCGCTGATATGACGTGTCAGATACTGATTGAACCTCTGCGTCTTCTTCTCCTTGATACCGCGGTGCACGTACCGTTTCCCGCTGATACGGTGGATCCGGGCTTCAGGGGTTCCTATTTCGACATAGAGCTGCCAGAAGTGTTCTTCCGGATGGTACAGTTCGAACACCAGCGTATGAATATTGAGCTGATACACGTTCTGGATTCTTGATCCTGTCAGCGGGAGTTCACTGAGAATCAGTGCAATCTCCTTCCAGTTCAGGGACATGATACACGCTCCAGGTCACCCTTGAGTCTTCGATGGGCAAGGAGGATCTCTCCTCCGAGATAGAAGCTTCCGGTGCAGAGGATTGGGACGCTGTTCCCGCTGAGTGACAGGGCGAGGGAAAGGGCAGCATCGGAATCCTCTTCGAGGTAGAGCCGGCAGGAAGAGGTCTGTCTGAGAATCTCTTTCTGAAAGAGATGGAAAGTGGCTGTGGTGTCACTTTTCTTGAATGTCCCCGGTCTGCTGATGATGATGTGGTCGCTCTGACCGATGATGATGCGTGCCATGTGGAGGATATCCTTATCCTCGAGAGCGCCGAAGATCACGATAGGTTTCTCTGAGGGAAACCAGGAGGTGAAGGAGTTGAACAGGTGCCTCATCGACTGTTCGGTGTGGGCACCGTCTATGATGACGGGGGGGACTTCCTCGATAAGACTCATCCGCCCGGGAAGAGTCGCCTGCTCGACGGCACGTTCACTCACACCCTCACGGTAGAATCCGCAGATCCCGAGAGCAAACAGAGCAAGGGCCGCGTTCTCTCCCTGCACTTCTCCACGGAGCTGAAGGGTGAGGTCACTGCTGTGACCATCCTTCCACTCGATATGAACAAGCTCGCCGGCCATCGTTGTCCGGCTGGTGATTACCTCAACTTCAACCGTGATATCCCACAGACGGGAGTGTTGTTCATCGGCTTCCCGGGTAAGAACCTCTTTTGCGTCCCTGTGCTGGCGGCTAATAAGGACAGGAGTATCCTTCTTGATGATCTTGGACTTCTCATAAGCGATCCTGGCTATCGTGTCCCCCAGGATCGCAGTGTGTTCAAGCTCGATGGGGGTGATGATCGATACCTCCGGCTGTACGACGTTGGTCGCATCGAGTCTTCCTCCGAGCCCTGTTTCGATGACGGCAACGGTACAGGAGGTGTATCTGAAGAGGAAGAATGCATAGGAGGTGTACAGTTCGAAGGTCGTGACCTCCGAGACACCGAGGTCGTCGGTAAAGACGAACCCTTCCATGTCCTTTCGAAACGCATTGGAGGAGGCAATCAGGACCTGTTCATCAAAGAACTGTCCGCTGAGGGTGAACCGTTCGCGGTAATCTGCCAGGTGGGGCGACAGGTAGAGTCCCGTCTTCTCACCTGCCGCCTGAACGGCACTCGCTATCATCATAGCGGTCGAACCCTTACCCTTCGACCCTGCAAGGTGGATCGTGCGGTATGAGAGATGGGGGTTGTCAAGATAGGCCAGTATGGCACTCATCCTGTCAAGCCGGTACTCTCTCGCGGAATAGGTGCCGGTTCGCTTCTCGAGATTTGTGAATGAATCAAGATATAAGCAGAACTCATTGAACGTCGTGTGATACATGAAGTCAATGTAGTATAGGGGTGGGCAGAAGGTCAATAAACCGCCGTTGCTCTACGTCTTCAGGAACTCCTGTTGGTGGACTCTGAATACGTTTTCCTGTGTGATACCGGCAGGTTTCGGGGTGCTCAGGGCTCGGGCCCGAGCTCTGCCTTTCTGGAATACTGGAGGTGAGAACATGGTAAGGAAACACGTGCATTCTCCTTTACCCGGGGTCCGGGAACAAAGCGATATCACTTGTATTTTCCCCATTCCCGTTCTATAGTGAAGGAATAAAACCAGATAATTGAATGTGGAGGAAAGATATGGGAACGAATGAAAAAGCTGCCGGGAAACCCTGGGATTTCCTGGAAGAATTCAGGGGCGATGTCTTCAGCGGTCAGTGGCCAACCGTGTCTGAGATGTTCGAGATCACCTGCAGGAGATTCCCTGACAACAGATGTTTTACCGCCTTCTCCCCTGTTGAACTGACCCTTACCTATGCAGAGGCCGAGGAAAAGGTCATCAATGTTGCCTATTACCTGAAATCACAGGGGATAGGGAAGGGCAGCAACGTAGCGGTAACAGGAAAGAACTCACCTGAGTGGGCTATAGCGTACCTTGCCATACTCAAGGCAGGCGCTACCGTCGTTCCGATCGACTATCAGCTGACGGACAAGGAAATTGACAACCTGCTTGCATTCTCCTCGGTCACTCATCTGTTCATAGACGCCGAACGGATCAACAAGGTTGATGCCGACGGGAAGGTGGGGCTGACAGAGAAGATCACACTCGAACCCGGTGATGATGAGTCGTATATCATGAACAAGAAAGGGGATAAGAGAAAGAAGCTTGACAAAGCGAGTGAGGATGATATAGCAGCCATCCTGTATACCAGCGGTACGACAGGGAAACCCAAGGGCGTGATGCTCAGTCACTCGAACCTCGTCAGTGACTGCTACCTTGCCCAGGATCTTCTGACTGTCCTTCCCAGCGACGTCTTCTACGCACTTCTGCCGATCCACCACTCCTATACCATGCTGGCCGTCTTCATCGAAGCCATCAGCACGGGTGCAGAAATCGTGTTCGGGAAGAAGCTGCTCGTCTCACAGATCCTGAAGGAACTGAAACAGGGAAAGGTCACCATGTTCCTGGCCGTTCCGATGCTGTTCAACAAGATGCTCAAGGGACTGCTCAACGGAATCAGAGAGAAGGGGATCGTTGTGTACGGCCTTATCCGCTTCCTGATGAGCATAAGCGGCCTGATCAAGAAGATTTTCAAGGTGAATCCCGGACACAAGATGTTCAACGGAATTCTTGCAAAGCTTTCTATGGACAATATCCGTATCTGCATCAGTGGAGGAGGACCTCTTCCCTCACGGACCTTCAAGCTCTTCAATCAGCTGGGAATCGACTTTGTCCAGGGCTATGGACTCACAGAGACCTCTCCCATCATCACACTGAATCCTATCGATGATTACATCGAGACCTCGGTGGGTAAGATTCTTCCCAGAACCGAGATGAAGATCCTTGATCCGGATGACAGACATATCGGAGAGATCCTTGTCAAGGGACCGATGGTGATGCAGGGCTACTACAAGAACGAGGAAGCTACCGAGGAAGTGCTCAGCGGGGACGGCTGGCTGAGAACCGGAGATGCCGGATACATCGATGCAAGAAACTTTGTCTACCTCACCGGAAGGAAGAAATCACTTATCGTCACCGAGGGAGGAAAGAATGTATTTCCCGAGGAGATAGAGGATATGTTCCAGCTGTATGATGAGATAGAACAGATCTGTGTGCTCGGTTATCTGGTCGATGTGCAGAACAAGTCGGAGGGTATCCGCTGTATCATCTACCCGAGTGAAAAATATCTTGATGAAGTGAAGAAAGAGGTGAGCGCTGAAGACCTCGACAACCATGTGCTGAAGCATATGCAGGGGATCGTGGATGCGGTCAACAAGGAGATGATTCATTACAAGAGAATCACCCGTCTCACCATCGCAAAAGAGCCTCTCGAGATGACAAGTACCAAGAAAATCAAGCGCCACATTGTTGCAAAGCAGTACGACAAGGTGTAGTATGAACGTATCATGATGAACAGTTCGACAAGAAATTATTTACGTAGGATTGCCCACAATCTGCAACCGGCAGTTATGGTGGGCAAGAAAGGGGTTGATGAGGGCGTTGTCAAGGCACTTGACGAAGCCCTCATTGCACATGAACTCGTCAAGGTCCGTTTCCAGGATTTCAAGAATGAGGTACGGCCGCTGGCGGATGAACTCACGAAACAGGTCAACGCGGCAGTCGTGACTACTGTGGGTCATGTTGCGATCATCTTCCGGCAGAATGAGGACCCTGATGCTCAGGTCATCCACATTCCTGATTCGGTGACCGACTGATGGACGAGCGTTTCACCCTTCTCCAGGTTCCTAAGGTCCTCAGCGGCCCCGGTTCCCTGAGAGGGGTATCAGCTGAGCTTGCCGGTAGGCATGTGCTCTGTCTGGTATCTCCCTCCGCGTCTAGTCACAGAGCGGTTGTGGAGGTGTTTGATGCGTTCGAGCGGGAACATATCGGATACTACCGGGAACAGGTCAGTGGAGAGCCGACGGTGGAGGTAATCGATACGATCACCGAACGCTATCGGGGAGAACCGGTGGATACGGTGCTCGGTATCGGAGGCGGAAGTGTTCTGGATGCTGCCAAAGCTGTTTCAGCCATGCTTCTTCACCGAAAGGATCCGGCAATGCACGACGCGTCTGTCATCGAGTATCTGGAAGGGGTCGGTGACCGAACGGCGCCCGCGGGACGGATCGGTCTCGTTCTCGTTCCCACGACAGCAGGAACCGGAAGCGAGGCCACCAAGAATGCGGTGCTTACCAGAGTCGGAACCGATGGCTTCAAGAAATCACTCAGACATGACTCGTATGTGTGTGACCTTGCCGTTCTTGACCCGCTGCTGCTTGATACAGTCCCTCTGTCAGTTCTCATCCCAAGCGGGATGGATGCACTGACACAGCTCCTTGAGGCATACTTCTCCGTCTCGACGAACCGGTATATTGATTCCCTGGTTATCAGGGCGCTTGAGTATATGCCCTACGCCCTCATGGGGCTTCTTGAGAAAAGCGGGAGGAGAGAGGATCATCTGTCTACCCTCAGCTATGGGGCCTTCATCAGCGGTGTAGGACTTGCTCATGCAGGTCTGGGCTATGTTCATGGACTGAGCGGCCCCATGGGAGCTATCCACAGGATACCTCACGGTGTCGCCTGTGCCCTGCTTATCGCGAAGACAAACAGGGCCATGTTTGACCGTGCAGTAGCGCAGGGGGATGCTGATGAGTACCTTACACGGCTTCACCGTCTTGCCCTCGCATGGGATCTGACGGGTCCGGAACAGGCGATTGAACTCCTCGAGCGTCTCGAGCTTCTCGCTCAGCTGCCTCCCGCCTCCGCTTTCGGGTTCACCCGTGAAGACATGGACACTCTGGATGTCGTCAAGGCACAGAGAAACGCCCCGGTCACGATTCCTCCTTCCGAGGTGAAAGATATTCTCTATTCCATCATCTGAAGGGTGTGAGGTGCACCAGATTGTCTTGTGATACACTCCCGGTACACGCGATTACAAAAAGATGCAGCTGAGATACTCAGCTGCACCGTTGTCTCAGGGGGTTTTCTGCCTTCAGTTGTGTTCCAGAGTCAGGGTGCGTGTCACTGCATCACAGACCTCACTCGGGCCGTAGTACTGGATAGCACCGGGGAAGATGAATGAGGTTTCAACCTTCCATGTCTCTCTCATCTTTTCAAAGTACTTGAACGGTTTCCCCTCCAGGTCGACAAGTGCCTTTTTGATGACAGGCTTCATCTCTCCGTGCCGTTCTTCAAGGTTCATCATCATCGTGATGGGAATACCGCCTGCGGTCCACTGGTCCGCCGGTGCGGTGAGGTTGCCCACCGAAGAGATATACCCGCTGAACCTGTTCGATACGAGCAGGTATGCGTTGTACCCGAGAGAGTAACAGTAGTCTGCATCGAAATTGGACGGGAAGGCGCAGCGTCCTTCGTACCCGAAGAAATGATTGAGGCCGGTGAAGGCGCCTCGGTAGCTTCCCTCTTTCTTCTTCTGTGTGAGCGCACTGTCAACCATGCTGATCAGCATCTTCTCCGTCTCGATCCGTGAGACCTGCACATTGCCGTGAGGGTCGCGGTCCATGAGAAGCTGCTTCTGGATATCGGTCGGAAGCGAGAGGAATACATGTCTGTTGCCTGTTTCCAGCCTGGAAGTGACAAATTCCTTCTGTTCCTCCCAGGTATGCAGGCTGCCGTAGGCTTCCTCTTCCTTCGCAAGGAGGGTGTTGAGGGTGGAGATAAGGGTCTTCACCTCCGGTATGAACTCAACAAGTCCTTCCGGGATGAGAGCGATCCCGTAGTTGAGACCCTTCTCAGCGCGTGCCACGACAGCATCGGTGATAATTCCCACCACATCCTGAAGTGACATGTTTTTCGCTTCGATCTCTTCACTGACGAGACAGACGTTCGGTTGAGTCTGCAGTGCACACTCGAGTGCAATGTGCGAGGCACTTCGTCCCATCAGTTTGATGAAGTGCCAGTACTTCTTCGAACTGTTCGCATCCCTCATCAGGTTTCCGATGAGTTCACTGTAGGTCTTGGTCGCAGTGTCGAAACCGAAGGAGACTTCTATGAATTCGTTCTTCAGGTCCCCGTCGATCGTCTTGGGGCACCCCACGACTGAGATGTCAGAGCCCTTGTTCAGAAAATATTCACCGAGGACCGCGGCGTTGGTGTTCGAATCATCCCCGCCGATGATGACGATCGCTGTGATATTGTTCTTCCTGCAGACCTCTGCACAGGTGTCGAACTGCTCGGTGGTTTCGAGTTTCGTTCTGCCGCTACCGATGATATCGAATCCGCCGGTGTTACGGTATTCATCGATGAATGCATCATCGAACAGCACCTTTTTGTCTTCCAGAAGACCGGAGGGGCCTCCGAGAAAGCCGTAGAGGTTCGATGCGGGGTTAGCGTTTTTGAGGGCATCGTACAGCCCGCTGATTACATTGTGGCCGCCGGGGGCCTGCCCGCCGCTCAGTATGACACCCATGTTGAACGCCTCGTGTGAGACAGTGTCCTGTGTGACCTTGAAGTCGACTTTCGGAAGGCCGAAGGTTGAGGGGAACAGTTCTCTGATCTGTGCAGCATCCTGTGCCGGGCTTGTCGCTTCTCCCGTGACTGCTACAAGAGAGTGGATGGGGTTCCTCAGTATTGAGGGTAATTTCGGCTGATACTCGTATCGTGCCTTCTGTAGTGCTGAATACTCCATTCTATGGCTCCTTGAGGGGTTGTATGTGACTCTCATTGTACCGATTTTTTTTATCCGCATGCAAGAGTTTCACACTCAGCTGTGCAGGATAATCGGGTGATAACAGTCGATTATTGACTTGATGGTACAGGAGAAGGTACGATTGCAGCATGAAGGAATTCTCTCATATACAGCTCTTTGTCGATGCAGATTCCTGTCCTCGTCAGATACGCACTATTCTGCTTAAGGCGGTGCTGAAGCGGCGTGTTCCCGCAATTTTTGTCGCAGACCGTCCACTCCAGGATGTTCTCGAGGCGGAACGCCGGGAGAATCGTGAGCCCTTCCTGATCAGGATGGTGGTGGTGGAGAGAGGGGATGACAGTGCAGATAACTTCCTTGTGGACAATGCAGTATCAGGAGCCCTGGCGGTGACCCGGGATGTGATCCTGGCGGATCGACTTGTCGTCAAAGGGCTCAAAGTACTGGACGATCGTGGTGGACTGTTCACTGAGAACAACGTGAAGGAACGTCTGTCTCTGCGCAATGTGATGAGTGAGTTCAGGGATATGCAGATCTTCGATCAGAAGAACAAGCCGGTGAATGCCCGTGAGATCCAGAAGTTTGCCAACGCTCTAGACCGAGAACTGACACGGCTCGGACGGTGAAGCAGAACGTCTCTGCGGCACGTCCTTCTGTATGTGAACGATCTAGCGATACTCATTACAGGATTTGATGCCGCACTGATAGAGACTTTCAGGTACTGGATTCTCAGTCAGTTTCCCTCCCTTCACACCGTAAGGACCCTTCTCTTGCAGGTCTCCGGTCAGAACAGGTTCACGATGAAGTCGCTCCATGAAGAAACCGGGTATCTCCATATCCATCTGGTGTTCCATCCCGAAGATGCGCGTGCATCCGCAGATATCCTCGAGGCAGGTCCTGTCCCTGAACATATGCTCATCGTCTATCATGAACGTCTTGCAGGTGAACTGTCAGGCGGACACCGGCTTTTCCGTTCCGTCCCATTTCTCTCACGGGAGATTCCCTCTGTCTCGTTCGAGCTGTGTATCGACTATCTGCGCGGTATTATCCGGGACGAAGGAGAGAGGGAAGAAGAGGGCAGTCATTCCGTACGGTTCACTGCACGGGAGAACGAGGTGCTCGATCTGTTCGCACAGGGAATGAGCGTGAAGGAGGTCGCCTACGAACTGAGCATTTCTCCCTACACCGTAGCCGCCCATCAGCGGAGTCTGTATATCAAGACGGATTCTCACACCCTCCAGCAGCTCACTCTCTTTGCCGCACTGCGTCGCAGGGGCAGGTGCCTCACCGGTTGAACAGGCAGCTCTTCTAGAAGTCTGCCTGTTTTGCTGCTCTCGGATAGGGGATGACGTCCCTGATATTCTGCATGCCGGTGATATACTGTACGATACGGTCGAATCCGAGACCGAAGCCGGCATGGCTGACCGAGCCGTAGCGCCTCAGATCAAGGTACCACCAGTAATCTTCGGGAATGAGGTTCAGTTCCTTCATCCGATGTGTGAGGACGTCCAGACGTGCCTCCCTCTCACTTCCCCCGATGATCTCTCCGAGTCGGGGGACAAGGACATCCATCGCCCTGACGGTCTTGTTGTCGTCATTCATCTTCATATAGAAGGCTTTGATCTCCTTCGGGTAGTCTGTGACGATCACCGGACCCTTGAAGACCTGTTCGGTGAGGAACCTCTCGTGCTCTGTCTGAAGATCGACTCCGAAGGATACGGGATAATCGAAGGTTGAGTTGCTCTTACTCAGTTCGGTAACCGCATCAGTGTAGGTGACATGGGCAAAGGGAGTCTCTATCACCTGCTGAAGCACCTCACTCACTCCCTTCTCAATAAAGCGGCTGAAGAAGGCCATGTCCTCTTCACAGCGGTTCAGGACCCGTGAGAATACATATTTGAGAAACTCCTCGGCTACCTGCATGTCCCCTTCCAGGTCACAAAAGGCCATCTCCGGTTCGATCATCCAGAATTCGCTGAGGTGCCGTTTCGTGTTCGAGTTCTCTGCACGGAAGGTGGGACCGAATGTGTAGATATCCTTGAGCGCAAGGGCATAGGTCTCGCCCTGAAGTTGCCCGCTCACCGTGAGGGAGGCTTTTCGTCCGAAGAAATCCTTTGAGTAGTCAATCTGTCCGTCCTCGGTACGTTTCGCGTTGAGGAGGTCGAGCGTTGTTACCTGGAACATCTCTCCTGCACCTTCCGCGTCACTTGTGCTGATGATCGGTGTGTGAATGTACGTGAAGCCCTTCTCATAGAAATAGGTGTGGATGGCATAGGATATCTCGTTCCTCACCCGCATCACGGCAGACATGGTGTTTGTCCGTCCCCTCAGATGAGCGATCTCCCGTAGATATTCGAGGGAGTGCCGTTTCTTCTGGAGCGGGTAGTCCGGTCCTGCCTCTCCATGCAGTTCAATCTCCGTGCACTGCAGCTCCACTGACTGTTTCCCGCCCGGGCTGGCTGCGAGGAGCCCTTTTGCACGTATGGCGGCACCGGTCTGAATGCTGTCAAGGATCGCGTTATTCATGAACGTTTCAAGATCGACGACTATCTGCAGGGACGAAAGACTCGAACCGTCGTTGAGCTCGAGAAAGCAGACGGTCTTGCTCATACGTTTGGTGCGGACCCAGCCTTCTGCAGTGATGACTGTGTCTGAAGGCTTCCTGTTGAGTAGATGAATAATGCGTTCTTTCATGAATTGACTCCTACCATCTGAGAATAATTCATTCTTACGCAGGTTTTGTCAACTCACATCGACCGTGAATGAACGGCAGGGAAGGAAGAATCTCTTCTGATTATCCTGATACCTGGTGCATCGAAGGAGCTGTCCGACTCTGTCACGGTACGGTTGGCTGAATGTATGAAGCCGGTAGACGTCTGCCGGAGTTCTCGCTATAGTGGTCTGGAGGTGTTCACGTGGTTCAGATTATCGGAACAAAGACATGCAAAGATACCCGCAAGGCGATCCGCTTCTGCAAGGAGCGCAGGATCGAGCATCAGTTCGTCGATCTGAAGGAACGGGATCTGAGTGCAGGTGAATGGGAGAAAGTGTTCATCCATCTCGATCCTGAGGAACTTATTGATACCGAAAGTACCTACTATCGGAAAAACGGATACTTCTATCGTGAGTACAACCCGGTAAAGGAGCTGGTGAAGCATCCCGAGCTCCTTGCGACTCCCCTGATCAAATCCAGAAAAAAGATTCTCTGTGCTCACGGTCTGACCGATTTCTCTCCCATCCTGGAGTGTCTATGATTCGTTATGCTGTGCTGGGAAGCGGTTCGAGCGGTAACAGCTACATCATCGAACGTGAGGGTGTGGCGATTCTTCTCGATGCAGGTTTCTCCCTCAGGCAGATCAGACAGCGGTGCGAGACCGCCGGTTTCGATCCTTCACTGATCAGTGCCCTGTTCATCACACACCTCCACCCTGACCATGCCCGCGGTGCGGGAGTGTTTGCACGGCAGATGAAACGGCCGGTGTTTCTCCACCACCGGATTCATGACGGGATCCGGGAGTTCAGGAATCTCCGTATTCCTGAAGAGCTGCACATGCCTATGGACACCCGGGAGGTCAGCGTCGGTCCGTTCCTGGTCTCATCCTTTGCGACGCACCATGATTCGCCCCATTCTCAGGGCTTCAGTGTGCAGGTCGGGGGACGCACGTTCGTCCTGCTTACCGACACCGGTACGGTGAGCGACCACATGATATCTCACGCCTCGGAAAGTGATGTGCTGTTCCTGGAAGCGAACTACGATGAGTCCATGCTGGAAAACGGGCCGTATCCCTATTACCTGAAAAAACGCATCAGCGGTAATGAAGGACATCTTTCGAACGATGTTTCGATAGACTTCCTGAACACTCTGAACCATAATGACGATAGGAATGTCTATTTCTGCCATCTCTCGCTTGAGAACAACTCACCCGAGGTGTTGAAGGCATCCCTGGAGCGGAAGTGGCGGGATCAGGGACCATATACGATCTGTGAGAACGGCAGGACATATTCGGGTGTCATCAGACCCCAGGAGGAGGTAGTATGAAACATACTCTGGAGATCTTTACGATACGAGCACTGCTCGAACAGTCGGCCCTGCGGTATCCGCGGCGTCTTGCTCTGGTCCTGTACAATGAGAAGGAACGCTTTACCTATGGCGAACTCAGGGAAAGTGTCGACAAGGTCGCGTCCTATCTCCTGCGGCGGGGGATGAAACCGGGAGACAGGATCGCCCTTCTATCTGAGAGTTCTCCGATGTGGGGAGTATCCTATCTCGCCATCGTGAGTGCCGGATGTATAGCTGTGCCGGTCCTTCCCGAGTTCTCCGCAAAGGAAGTGGAGCATATCGTGCAGCACAGCGAGTCAAAAGGAATCTTCGTCTCTTCATCTCAGGCCCCGAAGATCCCTCTTCAGTTTCGCGGTGACGATGCTGAAGTATACCGGGTGGATGACCTGTTCCATGTCCCCTCTCTGGGTGGATCGGATGAACTGGACAAGGAAACCTTCGGTGACCTTCCCGCCAAGAATATGAGGCGCAGGAAAGCCGATGCGAAGGCCCTCAGTCAGATTTCTCATGGTGAGGACTCTCTGGTCTCCATCATTTACACCAGTGGGACGACAGGGAATCCGAAGGGCGTCATGCTCTCCAACAGGAACCTCACCAGTAACGCCGTTGCCAGTTCAAGGCAGTTCTTCAAAGTGAAGACCGGAATGAAGTTCCTCTCCATTCTTCCCATGAGCCACTCCTATGAGTTCACCATCGGTTTCCTTCTGCCGCTCCTGTGCGGATGTGAGGTTCATTACCTCGGACGTCCTCCTGTACCCTCGATCCTGCTTCCCGCTCTAAAGGAAGTGAGACCGGACATGATGCTTTCGGTTCCGCTGCTTATCGAGAAAGTGTACCGGGGCTCAGTGGTCCCCCAGATCGAGAACAGCAAGGGACTGTCAAAAATGTACAAGAGCCCGCTGCTTCGCAGGGAGATCAACCGGATCATAGGGCGCAAGCTCAAGATGACCTTCGGTGGCCGACTCAGATTCTTCGGGGTCGGAGGAGCGAAACTCGATTCACAGGTGGAAGCCTTTCTCAAGGAAGCCCGATTCCCCTATTCCATCGGGTATGGACTCACCGAGACCTCTCCTCTCCTGGCCGGAAGTGGTCCGAAACAGACGAAGCTCGGGACCATCGGGTTTGCCGTGAAAGGAGTGGAGCTTCGTATTCACGAACCGGATACAGCTACAGGAGTAGGTGAAATCGTGGCCCGCGGTCCGAATGTGATGCTCGGTTACTACAAGAATGAGGAGCTGACCAGGGAGACCTTCACTTCCGACGGGTGGCTCAGGACCGGAGACCTGGGAGAGATTATACGCGGCCGTCTCAGTATCAGGGGGCGGAGCAAGACAATGATCCTCGGACCGGGGGGAGAGAATATCTATCCCGAATCGATTGAAGCCCTCATCAATGCAAAGCCGTATGTTCAGGAATCTCTGGTCATGGAAGGCGAAGGTGGTATCGGAGCCTTGATAAAGGTTGATTTCGAACTCATGGCCGAACAGATGAAGATGTCGGTGGAGGACGCCCGCAGTGAAGCGGGAGCCTATGTGAAGAACCTCCGCAAGGAGATCAACAGAGAGTTGAACTCCTTCAGCCGGCTTATTGAAACAAAACTTCATGAGGAACCGTTCCAGAGGACGCCCACACTGAAGATCAAACGCTATCTGTATTCTCTGACTCACAGGAATCAGCCGGAGAAGAACGAACAGGATGAAAAGAAGGACTAGAGAGGTTACACAGTGATAGATCCCAGTATCGACCTGAGAATAGATCGAGTCGACTCCCTTGTGAGCCCGCATGAACTTGCACAGGAACTGCCCATCGGTGATGAGCTGAAAGCACGTATCCTGGCGGACAGAAAACGTGTCGACGATGTTATTCTCGGAAAGGACCCCAGGCTTCTTGCCATCGTCGGCCCCTGTTCCATACATGACCCTGTAGCCGCACTGGAGTATGCAGACAGGCTTCATGACCTGTCTCAGCGGGTATCTGATCAGCTTCTGCTTGTCATGAGAACCTACTTCGAGAAACCGAGAACGATAGGTGGGTGGAAGGGCCTGATTATCGATCCCGCGATGGATGGATCGTATGATATCGGAGAAGGTCTCAGGCAGGCGCGCAGGCTGTTGATCCAGATTACCGAGAAAGGTCTGCCGGTGGGGACCGAGATGCTCGACCCGATCGTTCCCCAGTACATTGACGAGACCATCTCGTGGTGCGCCATCGGCGCGAGGACGACCGAGAGTCAGGTCCACCGCACCCTTGCGAGTGGGATGAGTGTACCGGTGGGGTTCAAGAACAGTACAAGCGGAGAGGTCTCTCATGCGCTGAATGCCATCAAGAGTGCCTCCGGCGGTGGAGCGTTCATCGGAATCGACAAGGACGGGAACTCCGCGATCTACCGGACGACGGGTAACAGCAGCGGACACCTGATCCTGCGCGGAGGCGATACCGGTCCGAACTACTATGAAGAAGAGGTGGAGGATGCTGTGAAGAGCATGAACACCCTCGGTATCAACCCGTCGATCATCGTTGACTGCTCGCACGCGAACAGCCGCAAGGACTTCACCCGTCAGCGCAGGGTTCTCAGGTCGGTCATAGACCAGGTCCTGATGGGAAGGAAGGAGCTCAGAGGCTTCATGATCGAGAGCAACCTCTTTGAAGGATGTCAGCAGATCACAGAAGATCCCGGTGCGCTCCGTTACGGAGTGTCGGTCACCGACCCCTGTATCGGGTGGGATGAGACTGAGTCGGTATTGCTGAAAGCAGCCCAGCTGCTGCGAAGCGCGGTACGGAAAGGAGGAGAGTTATGAAGAAACGTATTCTTGTCACCCTCGCAGAGGGTTTCGAGGAGATAGAGGCACTGACCCCCGTGGACGTCCTTCGTCGTGCCGGAGCGGAGGTGGTCATGGCGGGAATCGACGGTGAGGTGATCACCGGAGGCCACGGTATCAGTGTGGTGTGTGATGCGAAGATCGAGGATGTCGATACAGACTTCGATGCGATCATTCTTCCGGGGGGAGGGCTCGGCGCTAAGAATCTCAGCGAGTCCTGGCTGACCCATGAGAAGATGCTGCTGCTGGTCAACAAGGGAGCTCTCCTTGCTTCGATCTGCGCCTCTCCGGCTGTTGTACTCGGACCTGCGGGACTGCTGAACGGACACCAGGCCGTATGCTATCCCGGGGCAGAGGAGCATTCTCCGGATTTCACCTTCTCCGACATGAGAGTCTGTGTCGATGGAAATCTCATCACGGCTCAGGGGGCCGGGGTGGCAATGGAGTTCGCTCTTGCCATCGTGGAACACCTCTATGACAGAGACCTCAGGGATTCACTCTCTGCAAGTCTCCTTCACAAAGAGTAGCAATTCACGGTGTCCTTATCAGATACCGGCACAACATCAGAACAATGATCACAGGAAAGGAAGAGGGAAGAGATGGGAGACACAGGTTTTAACAATGAGCTATACCTTGAACAGCAGAAGAAGGCAATTCTTGAGCGGGTGAATGCCACCGACGGGAAACTCTATCTGGAGTGCGGGGGCAAGCTGCTGTATGACTATCACGCGTCGCGTGTCCTTCCCGGATTCGATCCCAACGTGAAGATGAAGGTCTTTCAGGCACTGAAGGATGACCTTGATGTCATTGTCTGTATCTACGCTGAGGACATCGAACGACGCAAGATACGTAACGACTTCGGTATCACCTACGATACCGATGTATTCAAGATCATAGACGACTTTTCTGACTGGGGACTTAAGGTCAATAAAGTGCTCATCACCCGGTATAACGGGCAGGTTGGTGCCACACAGTTCATGAACCGCCTCAAGCGGAGAGGTATCAAGGTATATACGCACAAGGCGACCGAAGGATACCCGAATGATGTCAGCACGATCGTCAGTGACAGCGGGTACGGGGCAAATCCCTATATCGAGACAGACGGTCGGGTGGTCATCGTAACCGGTCCCGGCCCGGGCAGCGGAAAACTCGGAACCTGTCTGTCTCAGCTGTACCATGATTACCGCAGCGGCAGAAAGAGTGCCTATGCCAAGTTTGAAACCTTTCCGATCTGGAACCTCCCCATCGAGCACCCGGTCAACAAGGCCTATGAGGCGGCTACGGTCGATATCGGGGACTATAATCAGATAGACCACTTTCACCTCAGTGCCTATGGTGAACCTGCAGTGAACTACTCTCGTGACATGGAGGCTTTTCCCCTTCTCAAGCGGATCATCGAGAAAATCACCGGGCAGGAATCCTTCTACAAATCTCCCACGGATATGGGTGTCAATCGTGCAGGATTCGGCATCGTGGATGATGATGTCGTCAGGTCTGCAAGTCTTCAGGAAATCATCCGCAGATACTTTATAACAGCCTCAGAGTATGCCCAGGGAACCGGATCGAGCGAGGCTCTGAGCAGAATCAAGCGTCTTCTTGATGATATGAAGCTTGACCGCGATATGAGAAAGACAGTTCCCGCTGCTCATGAGGCTCTTTCCAGTGCTGTGAAGAAGGGAAAGGGGCATGACGGTATCGTAAGTGCAGCCGCGATAGAACTGTCTGACGGCACGATCATCACCGGCAGCAACAGTGAACTGATGCACGCTTCGTCTGCTCTGTTCCTGAATGCAATCAAACACCTTGCAGGGATCCCGAAGGGAATTGATCTGATCTCGCCTTCGACCATTGAATCGATACGGCATCTGAAAAAGGATGTGCTGAACGGGAAGCGGACGAGTCTCGATATGGAGGAGACGCTGATCTGTCTGGCCATGAGTGCGGCACAGAATCCCTCGAGTCAGGCAGCTATGGACATGGTCCCCCAGCTGAGAAACTGCGAGGTGCACCTGACCCATCTGCCCAGTCTCGGGGATATGAACGGATTCCGAAAGCTGACGATACGGGTGACCAGTGAGCCGGTTTTCCCTTCGAGGAACCTCCTCGACGAGTAGAATATTCTTTACTGCGAGGATCGGTTGGCTCTACAATGTAGATAGAGGAGGAAGGTGTATGAACACTATCATTACCATCAGTCGCCAGACAGGGAGTGGGGGAAGAGAGATCGGAAAAGGTCTTGCTGATGCGTTCGCTATCCCATTTTACGACAGAGTTCTGATTGCCATGGCCTCCGAAAAAAGCGGCATGAATGAACAGATTGTCGAGAATCTTGATGAGAAGGCTGCCAACCGTTTTCTGTATGCTGTTCCCTCGGGATTGCCGACTCTCGGACAGGCTGCGGCAACCGGGATGTATACGATGCCCCTTAGCGACACGGTCTTTCTCACCGAATATGAGATCATACGGAAGCTTGCTGAAAAGGGCCCTTGTGTATTTGTCGGACGCTGCAGTGACTATGTGCTGAAGGATGTTGAGAACCATGTCTCGATTTTTCTGCATGCGGACAAAGACTTCAGGGCTGAGCGCATAGCACAGAGGGAAGAGATCGAGATCAAAGAGGCTCACAGTCGTATTCACCGGTATGACAAGGAACGAAAGCGCTACCATGACTACTACGCTGCCAACACCTGGGGAAATGCCGAGTTCTATGACCTTACGCTCAATACCGGAGTGATAGGCATTGAACGAGCTATCGAGGTAATCTCCTCTTACGTGACCATCCGGGAGGCCTAGAGCCTGTCTGAAACCACATAATCCTCCTGACGCTCTTTCATCGGGAAAACCCATTGACTGGAGGAATGCTCGTGTTATACAATTAAGTAGTTGTTTAATTGTTTAATACAAGGGGGCTGAGATGAGCGATCATGAGAACAGAAGAGCTGATGTGTGCAGCGAGTATTCCCTTTCCTGCATGAGGCATGAAGAGGACCTGAAGGATTCCCTTCTTGAGGTTTCCGGCCTGTCTGAACTGTTTCGTGCGATGTCAGATGAGACCAGGGTCTCAATCCTGTATCTGTTATCGAAACAGGAACTGTGCGTCTGTGACCTTGCCTACCTGCTTGACATATCCCTTCCGGCGGTTTCCCACCACCTGAGGCTTCTCAAGGTGATGAGACTTGTGCGATCGAAAAGGATGGGGAAACAGGTCTTCTATACCCTGGATGACCCCCATGTCCTGTCTTTAATTGAAGTTGCACGGGAGCACTATGTCGAATGGAGATGAAGGAATGAAGAACTATCATATAGAAGGGCTGGAATGTGCTTCCTGTGCACTCAAGATAGAGACCGCCCTGAAGAGCCTGGACGGATTCGAAGATGCCGCTGTGAGTTTCGCCACACAGTCTGTCTCGATTCCCTCCCGCGGTGTAGAGCAGGCTCAGAAGATTGTGAGAAGGATAGAACCCGGTGCTCATATCGTGCTGGAGGAAACAGAGGAGAAAGAAAGCCGCTGGCAGGTTGATCTCCTGCGTATACTGGCTTCTTCCATTCTGCTTGCTTCAGCACTTGTCGTGCAGCATCTGATGGCCGGCTCTCCTGCCTTGCTTCGCTGGATGCTGTATCTCGCTGCCTATCTCATCGTTGGGTATCCTGTCCTCTCACAAGCTCTCAGGTCCTCCTTCAGAGGCCGTTTCTTCGATGAGATGTTCCTGATGAGTATAGCTACGGTCGGGGCTATCAGTATCGGTCAGCTGGAGGAAGCGGTCGGCGTTATGCTCTTCTATACTTTGGGGGAGTGGGTACAAAGCAAGGCTGTCAGGAAATCCAGGCGTTCTATCGCGGCTCTGACAGCATTACGTCCTGATAGTGCACGGGTCGTAGTCGGTGAGACCGTACAGGAGAAACATCCTCAGGATGTCACGATCGGTTCGGTCATTCAGGTCAGGTCAGGTGAGCGTGTACCCCTTGACGGCGTTATCCTGAGTGGTTCTTCACGTGTAGACACCTCTGCTCTCACCGGAGAGTCTGTTCCCCGGGTTGTACAGGAGGGGGATGAGATTCTTTCAGGCTTCATCATTGATGGGGGGACAGTACTGGTGAGTGTCACGAAGAGATACGAACAGACTGAGGTCGCGCGCATCCTCGCCCTCGTGGAGGAGGCAGCGAACAAGAAAGCTCCCACGGAACGATTCATCTCACGATTCGCTTCGGTCTATACGCCTATCGTAGTGTTTCTATCTCTCGCTGTCGCCTTTATTCCTCCTCTCATCACCGGCGATCCTGTTAACATCTGGATCTATCGTGCATTGGTGCTCCTGGTCATATCTTGCCCCTGTGCACTGGTCATATCCGTTCCGCTTGGCTATTTCGGGGGAATCGGTCTGGCTTCTAAAAGAGGGATTCTGATGAAGGGGGCTTCCTCTATCGACGCACTCGAGAAACTCGATACTGTTGTGTTCGATAAGACCGGTACTCTCACGAAAGGCGAATTCTCCGTAGTTGCGATTGTCCCTGCTGAAGGTGTTGATGAAATGACTCTGCTGGACCTTGCCGTCGCAGCGGAATCTCATTCGAACCATCCTATTGCCGATTCGATCAGGCACTTTCATACCATGAACTATCCCGAACGGGATGTCACTGAATATGATTCTTACACGGAAGAGAAGGGTCTGGGTGTGAGAGCCGGAAGGGGCAGTGACCAGCTCATTGCCGGCAGCAGGAGGTTCCTGGATCGCGAGCAGATCTCACTTGCAGAGGTGAATTCATCCTCTACCCTTGTGTATGTGGCCCTCAACGGTAGATATCTCGGGTATATAGAAATCGCAGATGAGCTCAAAGAAGATTCGCTGACGGGAATTGAAACACTTAGAACAGCCGGTATCAGGCATATGGTCCTTCTCAGCGGAGACCGGGAGCCTCAGGTCGCTTCCGTCGCACACAGTCTGTCTATCGATACCTATTACTCACAGCTCCTTCCTCATGAGAAAGTCGGGAAGGTCGAAGAGCTCCTGAAGCAGATGAAACAAGGAAAGACTCTTGCCTTTGTAGGAGACGGAGTGAATGACGCTCCGGTATTGATGCGCAGTGATATCGGCATTGCCATGGGAGCTCTCGGCTCTGATGCAGCCATCGAAGCGGCAGATATCGTTCTCATGGATGACAGGGTCGAGGGTGTCAGTGAAGCTGTCAGGATCGCACATCGAACCCGTCAGATCGTGATACAGAATATACTCTTCTCACTTCTTGTGAAACTCATCTTTCTCTCTTTCGGTGCCTTCGGGCTTGCCACGATGTGGGAGGCGGTCATTGCAGACGTAGGAGTAGCTCTCGTTGCAACCTTGAACGCAGCGAGGACGCTTCGTGTACCGCATTGAGAGGAATCGTTCTCTGACGAAGGAATTTGCATGAAGGTCTCCTCAGAAGAGGGGGTCTGCCTGTAAGGCGGTTCAACCCGAAAGGAGACCTTCCTGAAAAGAATCACTGGTTGGTACGGCCTGTCAGGTCTGATATGCCGTAGAGTGAACTTCGCCAGGCATCATTCTGGCAATGGCGGTTATTCCGCGGTGGCCGGCCTCTGGCTTATCTGCACCGAAAAACGGGATCTGACGGGTAGAGAGTCTGTTCGATAGATACCCATGCGAGTTTGGGCGGACCGGGTGAGTAGGGTTTTTCTCTGCGTGATTCAGTCGTTTGGATCCAACGGGCTGATGTGCGTGGATTGCAGTGGAATGATCCCGGATATCTCCATCTACCAGGTGATTTTGTTGTTCCGGTTCGATGGGAAAGCCGGCGCGTGAGTGCTGCTGTCGTCGCTGTATACAAAGGACTCCCCCGATTGAGGAAGCCCGGTATACCAAGGTAGGGGAACGTTAGTTTTTAGGAGGATAGACGAGCACCTTTTTCAGCTCCGGTCGTTTTTTCAGATCATTCTCCAGGCCTGCGGCGCGTGCCTTGTTCACGTAATCAGCATGCTGGAACGAGTAGGTGAAGTTGGTATGGACATCGTAGGTGCCTTCCATGAGCGCGTGGGCATCCTCGGTCATGACAAGCTCCTCATCGGTCGGGATCACAAAGATTCTCACGGGAGAGCCGTCTTTGCTGATATCGAGCTCGCCGTTCCTGCACTGACCGATCCTGTTCTTCTCTTCATCGAGGTGGATGCCGAGGATCTCAAGGTCCTTGGTTGCCCCAAGACGAATATGGGGTGCCATTTCACCGACACCGGCGGTGTAGACGATTGCATCTACCTGGCCGAGTTCGGCTGCGTAGGCTCCGATATACTTCTTCAGCCGCTGTGTCTCGATGTCTATAGCCAGCTGGGCCTGTTCATTTCCGTTGGCGGCAGCATCACGGACATCCCTGCGGTCACTCATCGAACAGAGGCCTACAAGACCGCTGTGCTTGTTCAGAGCAGTATCAACCTCTTTCATACTCATACCGGTTCTGTTGGCAATGAAGGGAATGATGGCGGGGTCAAGGTCTCCGCTTCGCGTTCCCATCACAAGGCCTTCGAGCGGAGTGAGACCCATTGACGTGTCGACAGCTTCGCCGTTCTTCACGGCACAGATACTTGCACCGTTACCGATGTGGCAGATGATCAGGTTCGTCTCCTTCGGGTCCTTACCCAGAAGAACCGCGGCTCTCTTTGCCGTATAGAGATAGCTCGTCCCGTGAAAGCCGTAGCGCCGTACATTGTACTGCCGATACCATTCGGTGGGAACTGCATACAAGAATGACTTTGCCGGCATGCTCTGGTGCCATGCCGTATCCATCACGATAGCATGCGGGATGTCGGGCATGACGTGACGTGCGGCTTCCACCCCCATAATGTTTGCAGGTTCATGAAGAGGTGCGAGGGGAATCAGTTTCCTGACCTCTTCAAGCACTTCATCGGTGACGATGACGCTCTGCTTGAACTTCTCTCCGCCATGTACCATCCGGTGACCTACAGCGCCGATTTCACTCATGTCGGTGATGACTCCGTGGTGTGTATCAAGGAGCATGTCGATGATGAGCTTGATCGCTTCTTCGTGAGTCGGGCACTGTACCTTCGCATTGTACTCTTCGGCACCGGTTTTCTTGTGCTCGATCGTCGAGTACTCAAGGCCGATCCGCTCAACAACTCCGACTGCGAGCACGGCTTTCTCTGACCAGTCATACACCTGATACTTCGCGGAAGAACTCCCGCAATTCAGCGTGAGAATGTTCATGACTACCTCCTGGTATGTTCATTAAAAATGTGTTTTACCTGATAATTCTTACACGTTACGTTCATTTAATCAACGTTGGAGAAGTAGCGAGCGTCTGTAAACGGTCTTTTTTTTCATGAAGTATCTGCTCATTCTCTGCATCTATGCATCTATTTTTACAGTTTCCGGCATATCTGTCACCTTCAGTACCTCCTGGCTCTCCGACCGACACGCTCTCACCATTGAGACTGAGAGGGAGACCAGCCGGAGTTGGCACATGGAGAGTGATATCGAACTTGCCTTGAGAGAAGGATTCGAGGGAATTCTTGCTTTCAGCATCGCTTCTCCCTCCTTCCTCCTCGGTGACCTGTCCCGTGATGCACGTACCAGGGCGCTCAACGGCTCCTACCTGATCCTGAAACCCCAGGCGGCAAAGCAGGCCGGCATGAGCCTTTCACCTGCGAAAGGGGATGCGGTGTATGCGGCATTTCCTCTGACCGGCGGCAGGTACCTTCTGGCACATACTGACCATCATCTCCATGCCGTCTCGTATGTTTCAGAAACTTTCGGGTTCGCTGTGACTCATCAACGCCGGAGCGGGGATCAGGAGGTGCCGTACATCGACTGGCAGAGTGACAGGGGACCGGTCAGTACAGATGCCTATCTGCTTGTTCAAACACATGCGGGAGTCTTTCAGGCGGAATCCTACCTGAAAGCAACCGATGACCAGATTTCATCGAAGAGTCATATCACTGTCGCACTGGAACCGCATCATCTGTTCACCGTATCCCGGGTCGTCTTCTCCCATCGTCTGCACACCTGGGAGCACGATATTACGGAGCTCGAAAGAAGAGAAAAACTGAGATATCAGGGCAGCTATACAGGAGTGTACGGGGAGCTTACCGCAGAGGCTCGCTGGACGTTCCGTTCCTACAGAGCACTTCCCTATGCTCTTCACCGGGGAGAGGAGGGTGGAGAGTTCTCCCTGTCATGGCAGTGGAGGTCCCTCTCACTGTCATGGGAGAGGGTGTGGGAGAGTGACAGGTGGGGCTCAGAGGATCTGTCCGATACTCTCACCTTCGCATATGCATCGAAGGGAGAGTTCTTCGACTGGCGTCTGACAGCTTCTGCTGCATTCGATGGATCCCTGACGACCTGCCGCACCCGGGTGCTCATCACTTCAGAGCGCGTCAGGACATCCCTGACCGTCACTTACCGGAGGGAGCTGTCGGTATCTCTTGTGCTGAAGTATGCGATAGAAAAGGATTGGTGGAGTTCAGAACTGGCCGTGAGTGAACGGGGATTGAAGGCGCAGGAGATCACCATCGACCTATGAGTATCACTTCCCGTTCAAGCTCTATACTGTACCTCTGAGCCACCTGCTCCCTGATCTGCTCGCTGAGGCGCCAGATATCCTCACTTTTCGTATCTCTTGCAACATTCACGATATAGTTTGCATGCGAGTTGCTCACCATGGCTCCGCCGAGGCGGGTGTTCTTCAACTGAAGGTCGTCTATCAGCTTCCCTGCCGAAACACCCTCCGGGTTCTTGAACATGCACCCGGCGCAGGGAAGGTCATACTGCCCCTGCTGGAGCCTGTCTCTTCTGCTCGCTTCCTTGCGTTGTCTAGCCTCACTGGTGTTCCGGTGAGAAGAGAGTCTGAGAGCTATCTCATAGAGAATGAACGGAGAGCCTGAGAAGAAGCTCCTGCGGTACTCGTTGAAGGTCTTCTGGGGATAGTAGCGGAACAGGTTTCCTTCAAGGTCGAGATAATCGACCCATTCAAGCACCTCTGCTATAGAGTAGTCGAGAAGACCGGCGTTTCCCCTCACCGCACCTCCGATGGTTCCCGGTATTCCCCCGAAGGGTTCAAGTCCGCTGAGATTGTGTTCGATCGTGAAGTTTATCAGGCGGTCCAGAGAGATTCCGCACTGGGATACACTGAGAAGTCCGCGCACGTGGGTGGAAGAAAGGGCGACGGTGGAGATGACCAGGCCCTCTACTCCCCTGTCACTTATCAGGACGTTCGATCCCCCGCCGAGAATGGTCACGGGTAGACTCCTCTCCCTCGCCCATCCAAGAAGTGCTCTCATCTCCTCCAGATTCCTCGGGCGGGCCAGGTAATCTGCCTCACCGCCGGTTCTGAACGTACACAGCTGCTTCAGCGGGGCACCGGGGATGATACGTTCCTCTGTATTGATTTTTTCATTTCCATCACGTATTGTTGTATTCACACGGGTATAGTATCTCATTTTTACCTGCCGTTCAATGAAATGTGGTACAATCGTGTGGAAGAAGGATAATTCATGCAAGTATCGATATATAATACGATGAGTAGAAGTGTGCAGCCGTTCGTTCCTCTTGCCGATGACAGGGTGGGGATGTACTGCTGCGGCCCTACTGTATACAACTATGCCCACATAGGAAATCTGAGGACCTACATCTTCGAGGACCTGCTGCACAGGATTCTGACCTACAGCGGGTACCAGCTGACTCACGTGATGAACATCACCGATGTCGGTCACCTCAGTGACGATGGGGATGAGGGTGAAGACAAGATGGAACGGCGCAGCCGTGAGTCGGGCATGAGTGTCTATGACATTGCGCAGATGTACACGGACAGCTTTTTCCATGATACAGGTTCCCTCAACATCATCACTCCGGACATCACCTGCAAGGCGACAGACCATATTCAGGAGATGATTGATCTGATCAGGCGGCTCGAGGAGCGCGGTCACACCTATATCAGCGGCGGGAATGTCTATTTTTCCATCGACACCTTCCCTCAGTACGGACGTCTTGCCAGGCTGAAACTCGACCAGCTGAACAGTGGTGCCAGGATCGAGGTTGATGAGAACAAGAGGAATCCGAAGGATTTTGTCCTGTGGTTTACTAAGGGGAAATTCGAGAATCAGGTGATGAAGTGGGACAGTCCCTGGGGAGTGGGCTATCCAGGCTGGCACCTAGAATGCTCTGCCATGAGTATGAAGTACCTGGGAGATTCGTTTGATATCCATTGCGGAGGGATCGACCATGTGAGTGTGCATCACACCAATGAGATTGCCCAGAGTGAAGCCGCGACAGGGAAAAACTGGGTCAAGTACTGGGTTCACGGAGAGTTCCTGATCGACGAGACCGGGAAGATGTCCAAATCCAAGGGTGATTTTCTCACACTCTCCCTCCTTGTCGACAAGGGCTTTGATCCGCTTGACTTCCGCTATTTCTGCCTTACCGGACATTACCGGTCTCAACTGATTTTCAGCTGGGAGTCACTTCAGGCGGCTCGAGGCGGAAGACTCAACCTGAAAAAACAGATTCAGGCTATACGGTCACAGGCTGGTGATAGCAGAAAGCCGGTGACCAGTGACGAAGCGAAAGCCATCCTTGGCGAATTTGAATCACACATTGCGACCGACCTCCACATCCCTCAGGCTCTTGCTGTTCTGTGGCGACTCGTAAAGGACAAGGATATTGATCCATCGGAAAAACTCTCTCTCATCGAGAGCATGGATTCGATTTTCGCACTTGATGTACTGCAGGAAGAGCAGCAGAAAGATGACCCTGTTCCTGAGGAGATCCTCGCTCTTGTAGACAGGAGAACGGAGGCAAAGAGGAACCGGGATTTTGCTCAGGCTGATGCTCTCAGAGATGAGATCAGGCAGAAGGGGTATACTGTCAAGGATACGAAAGACGGTGTCGAAATAATCAGAACCATGTAACCGAATGCTAAGGTGAGTTGTTAATTGTATGGAAATAAAAAGTAGCGAGAATGCATCATTTCAGAAGGTGTACGAACAAGTGTTTCCGGTACTGATGCGTGTTGCATACCATGTGACCTACAATATGGATGTTTCCGAGGATATCGTGCAGGAGGCTTTTATCAGGTTCTATGAGAAGAACATTGATTTCAAGTCACTGGATGAAGCGAAATACTGGTTGATACGCGTAACCAAGAATCTGGCGATAAACGTTGTCAAGAGGAAGTCACGGGAGAAGGCTATGGTCGACAAGATCAAAAAGATTCCCAAGACTCCGGTGCAGAACGGAGAAGATGTTCTGCTTGACTCCGAGACAAAGGAGATGGTGCGCATGGCTGTTGAGAAACTGCCCGAGAAGTTGAAGTCGGTTCTGATACTCAAAGAGTATGCTGACCTGAATTATAAACAGATCGGGTTGGTTCTCAAGATTTCTGAAAGCAATGTGAAGGTCAGGATTCACCGGGCTCGCAAGATGATGAGTTCGATGATAGACCGGGGAGAGATACATGTGTCTAGATGATCAGATTTTAAATACCTACCTTGATAATGAGCTTGTTGAACCATGGAAGACGCAGGTGATAGAGCATCTCAAGTACTGCAGTGCCTGCTCGACACGTTACGAACAGCTCAAGGCGGTTCACACGATGGTGAGCACTTCCCGCCTGACGGATGAACAGGTTGATACCTCGAAGGACAAGATCTATGCATACCTTGAGAACCGTTACCTGAAGAAGGAGAAGAAGATCAAATTTCTTCACCGGGACTTTCGTGTGAAGACATCGGCTGTCATAGGTGTCGCCGCTGCCTTCGTTCTGATGTTCGTAGGGGCTCTCACACTGAATTCTCCGACACTGAACGAAGAGAACGTGATCATTCCCCAGGTGGTGGATTCTCAGGGTCAGGGAGCAATGCAGGTCAGAGCGACCGAGAACCTCGCAGCCTCTCAGGTGCTCAGCAAACTCTCTCTCGAAGAGATCCTGAGCTATCTTGATCAGAAAGGGTATGAAGTTGATCTGAAGCTGAAGTCAGTGACCGTGCTCGGTGATGATACCGGAAAATAGAGGACTGGAGGGAGGGCCACGAGCTCTTCTGCCGTACCCCCTCACCGTGTCAGCAGCACAGACCCGTCCGTACAGGACGGGTTTCATTTTGCCTTCACTGGCCCCCTCTGTTATGTTGTAACAGTGTCACGATTTTGGTACTATGCTGGAACAGAGTGCTCACAACAGGAGAGGTCATGAAATCGATAGAACTAGATAAGAGTTATAATCCGGCAGAATTCGAAGAGAAGCTGTATGCTGCATGGAAGAAGGGAAACCACTTTTCCCCTTCAGCTGAAGGAAAGATCCCGTACACCATTGTCATGCCCCCCCCGAATGTCACCGGTATCCTGCACATGGGGCATGCCCTGAACAACACTCTTCAGGACATCCTGATCCGCTATAAGCGAATGAGCGGATATGACACGCTCTGGCTGCCGGGAACGGACCATGCGGGTATCGCGACTCAGCACGTTGTCGAGAAGGAACTGCGGGCCAGGGGCGAATCCCGGACCCATCTCGGTCGAACGAGGTTCCTCGAAGAGACCTGGAAGGTGAAGGAGCGTCACCATACAACGATCAAAAAGCAGCTGGAGAAGATCGGAAGCAGCTGTGACTGGGACCGGGAGCGCTTCACGATGGACGAAGGACTCAGCAAGGCAGTGAGGGAATCGTTCGTCACTCTGTATGAAAGAAATCTGATCTATAAGGGAAAGTATCTGGTCAACTACTGTACGAGCTGCGGAACGGCTCTTGCCGATGATGAGGTGGAGTATCAGAATGTAGCGGGAGCACTGTACCAGGTCACCTATCCCTTCCAGGATAGAGAAGGGGGGATCACCGTTGCGACAACCCGTCCCGAAACGATGTTCGGAGACGTTGCCGTTGCAGTTCACCCCGATGACGAGCGCTATGCACACCTCGTCGGGACCCATGTGATACTTCCTTTGGCCGACATCCCCATACCGATCATAGCAGACGCCTATGTTGACATGGAATTTGGTACGGGGATGGTCAAAATCACGCCGGCGCACGACCCGAATGACTGGGCCATCGGCCAGCGGCACGATCTCGAGGTCAGAAACGTACTCAATCCTGACGGTACGCTCAACGAGGTGGTTCCCTCCGCATACCGGGGACTTGATGTGATCACTGCCCGCAAGCAGGTCGTCAGGGATCTGGAGGATGCGGGTTACCTTGTCGGCCGGAAACCCCACAGTCATGATGTGGGTCACTGCTACCGCTGCTCCACAGTGATCGAACCCTATGTGAGTGATCAGTGGTTCGTCTCTATGAAGGGTATGGCAGACAAGGCGCTGAAGGCATGGGAAGACGGGAAGATCCACTTCTATGCTCAGCGGTGGGAGAACACGTACAGTCACTGGCTGAGGAATATCAAGGACTGGTGCATCAGCAGACAGCTGTGGTGGGGCCATAGGATACCCGTGTGGTACTGCGAAGAGTGCGGACATATGATGGTTGAACGTGAGGACCCTTCACACTGTTCCGTGTGTAACAGCACCCGCCTCCGGCAGGAAGAAGATGTTCTCGACACCTGGTTCAGCAGCTGGCTCTGGCCGTTCAGTACTCTCGGCTGGCCTGAATCCACCGATGATATGAAACGGTTCTTTAAAACAAATACCCTGGTGACCGGTTATGACATCATCTTCTTCTGGGTATCACGTATGATCATGGCCTCTCTTGAGTTCCTCGGAGAGGTGCCGTTTGATGATATCTACATCACCGGTCTTGTACGTGACAAGAGCGGACGGAAGATGTCCAAATCACTCGGTAACGGGATTGACCCGATCGATGTGGTGAAAGAGTATGGGGCGGATGCCATGAAGTTCACCCTGTGCTACCTCGCAGCCCAGGGACAGGATATCCTGATAGATTTTGATTCCTTCAAACTCGGTTCCCGCTTCGCGAACAAGGTATGGAATGCGACCCGGTTCCTCCTGATGAACCTCGAAGGGAGGGAGCTGGTTGAGCCCGACTTTTCCCGTCTCTCTGTTGTTGATGCGTGGATGTATCACAAGGTGAATCAGGCAGCGGCAGGAGTGGAGCAGGCCCTCGCCTCCTATCGGTTCAATGATGCGGCACAGCACATCTATGATGTGTTCTGGAACGACTTCTGTGACTGGTATGTCGAGGTGACCAAGTTCAACCTTTCCACAAAAAGCGATGCCCAGAAGGATCTGGCAGTTGCCTTTATGCTTGATCTCCTGGCGACTCTGATGCGTCTCATGCATCCGTTCCTCTCATTCATCAGTGAAGAGATCTATCAGAAGCTGCCGAACACCACGGGAATGATCATAGATGCTTCCTACCCGACCTTTGATACGGCTCGAGTATTCGATGAGGAACATGCCATCGTGCAGTCGATGCAGGAGTTCGTACGGGCTGTAAGGGCACTGAAGAGTGAACTGCTCATCCCCGCCGAGAGAAAACTTGCAATAGTCTACCGTCCGGATGAGAACAATGCGGTATTGCATTTTATGGAAGAGAACAATGATCTCATTTCATCATTCCTCAATGCAAGTGTGTTGACCCTTGATGCAGACCACAGCGCAGATATCAGCGCTGCGGTACCGGTTTCTGGAGCAGGCTTCGAAGCGTTCGTTGCAGTGAAGGATGCCATTGATGTACACACGGAGATAGCACGCATCACGAAGGAACTCGAGAAGAATGAGAAGTTACTGAAGGGCAGTGCCGCGAAACTGGGAAACGAGAGGTTCACTCTCAATGCAAAGCCCGAAGCGGTTGAGAAGGAGCGCCAGAAGCTAGCCGAATTCACGGAAAAGAAGGAGAAAGGATTGAAGCACCTGACCCTCCTTGAACAGCTGAAGTAGGAAGAGAGTACCGGTGTTCGACACCTCGTGAACACCGGGTATTCATGGTCTGTACCTGACGATGAACTCGAATCCCTCTCATATATCTGTGCAGAAACGGTCTTTTCCCGTACAATGAACCCATGAAAGAGAGAAGTATCTACAGATATGCCGAGGAGCGTGACATTCCTGCGCTTACCGGCATATACAACCACTATATTTTAAACTCCACTGCGACCTTCGACCTGAACCCTGTCACTATTGAGCAGCGTCGTACCTGGTTTTCCCATTATTCATCCGATTCCCGGTACAAGCTTATCGTTGCAGAACACGAGGGAGAGATAATCGGGTATACGTCAACGAGCAGGTTCCGGGAGAAAGAGGCCTACGCCCAGTCCGTGGAATCGAGTATCTACATCCATCCTGACCATCAGAAAAAAGGGCTGGGTGCGGCACTGTACACAAAGTTGTTTGAAGCGCTTTCGGATACCGACGTTCACCGTGTGTTTGCCTGCATTACTCTGCCGAACAAGGCTTCCATAGCCCTTCACACCCGTTTCGGCTTCATACAAGTGGGAAGGTTCAGTGAGGCAGGGTTCAAATTCGGTGAATACCGTGACGTGCTGTGGATGGAGAAAGCGATGCATGAGGAGAGCAGGGACGTGTGACCGGCTGTCACTGACAGGGCACCAAGTCCGCCACTCGGAGTGCTGTATGCTATCTCAGTATCGCGGTTGCGGTTGCAGAAATGCTGTCAGGTGGAGGTCTCTTCGGTATACCAGCCTGCCCTGCACAGCTATCGTCCCGGCGACCGGGTAAACTCCCGTTCCGGTCTCTGCTGTCACACAGGCCCCTGCCTGACAGGGCATCTGTGAAAAGAAAAAAGACTGGCAACACGGAACGTGGAACCAGCCAATATCAGATAGAGAAATTCTATAACTCGTTTTTTGCGTCCTGAATTTCCTTTCTTCTCTCTTTGGCAAGCTTGCCAAGTTCTCCCAGTGCTTTTCTTGCTCTGGCAGCTGACGCCTTAACACCCTTTTCGGTGAATTTCTGATTCTCAGCAATGTATGCTTCGAACTGAGCCTGGATCTGCTCGTGTACACTCATGTAAAGCCTCCTATGTGTAATACGTTATACAACTATAATTACTGATTATCTTTAGGTTGTAAAGCTAAAAATGCAATATACTTCATGTTTTTGTGATTCTGCGACGTATGATATAGCCTGTTTCGATAGGTTGAGAGGTCTGTAGGTATACCTCCATGTGATGATTGGCCGTATCAAGCCGATTACCCTCAGAATCCATGAGAGTAAACTCACTGTCAGTGATGAACAGGATATCGGGGCCGATGTATTCAACCTGTTCCCCTCTCTGTATGCGGTTCTTCAGGTGAAGGCGAAACAGGCCGTCAGAGACCTGTTCACCGATGGTCCCGATAAGCAGATACTGTCTCACATACGAAATCTGCGTAGGTTCCTCTATATCTTCCGGAGAGTAGAAGAACCCGGTGGAGAATTCCCGGTGGGAGACCGTCGCTATCTCGTTCCTGTAGAGTTCAGCATCATGAATGCCTATTCCTTTCTCAAGGGCATCGATACCCTTCCTGTATGCCCGGGTTATCACGGCAACATAGTAGAGCGATTTCATACGCCCCTCGATCTTCAGAGAATCCACCCCTGCCTCTTTCAGATCCCTGAGATGGTCTATCATGGAGAGGTCCTTGCTGCTCATGAGGGTTGTGTAGCCATCCTCCTCGATGATCGGGAAGTATTCTCCGGGTCGGGTTTCCTCTTCAAGTGCAAATTCGTAGCCTTCCTTCATCTTCGCATAAGGTTTGTACGTCCATCTGCAGGTATGGGCACAGTCCCCTTCATTTCCGCTGCGGCCTGAGAGGTGTGCACTGAGAAAACATCTGCCTGAATAGGCCATACACATCGCTCCGTGGACGAAGGTTTCCAGCTCCACGTCAGGGCATCTGTCCCGTATCCTCCTGATATCATCCAGAGAGACTTCCCGTCCGAGTATGATTCTGCTGAACCCGAGATCCCTGTACGCTTCAATGGCCCCGCTGTTGAGGGTATTGGCCTGAGTGGAGAGATGAAGTCTCACCGAGTCCCCGAAGGTCTTTCTCAGCAGACGGGCCGGGCCGAGATCACTGACGATGAACGCATCAAACGGAAACGCTCTGAGCTCCTCCACGCTCTGTTCGAACAGTTCATAGTCCTTCTGGTGGAAGAATTTGTTCACAGCCCCATAGAGCCGTTTACTGCCCTTCGCCGTCTTGAGTGCCTCTGCATCATACAGATCTGCATTGGTGCTTCTTGCACGTAGCGAGAAGGTCTGAACACCCATGTAGGCTGCATCAGCCCCATAGGTGTAGGCATAGGTCAGTTTTTCCAGAGATCCGGCCGGAGCGAGCAGTTCCATGCCGCCCTCCTAACGTTGTTTCCTGATGCCGTCAAAGGCATACTGAAGGACTTCTTCGAACGTTGACACCGGGTGGAAGGTGATCCCGCTGGTGATTTCCTCGTCTAGTTCCTCAAGGTCCTTCACGTTGTGTTTCGGGAATATAATCGTATCTATGGCATTCCTCTTGGCCGCAAGGACCTTCTCCTTCAGCCCGCCTATCGGCATTACCTTTCCGATCAGGTCGAGCTCTCCGGTCATAGCAAGGTGGTCTCTGATCGGTCTGTCAGTGAGTAGACTGAAAAAGCTCGTTGCCATCGTGATACCTGCACTCGGCCCATCCTTGGGAGTTGCTCCTTCCGGCACATGAAGATGTATCGCATGGGTGTTGAACCACTCTGTATCAATCTTCCAGTGATCGGCTATGCTCTTGATGTGAGTGAGAGCGATGGAAGCAGATTCCTGCATCACCTCTCCAAGCTTTCCGGTCAGTTTCAGTTCCCCCTTACCAGGGTAACTCACTGACTCTATAATCAGCGTGTCTCCCCCCATGCTCGTCCATGCCAGTCCAACAGCCATTCCCGGACGATCTGCCTTCTTGATCTCATCCTCACGGAAGATCGGCTTGCCCAGGTATTTGATCATACGCTTCTCGGTGATTCTTACCGGTTTCTTCACGGTTTCTTCAAGAATGTCACGAGCTACCTTCCGGTGAATACGGTCAAGGGATTTCTCATAGTTTCTCACACCGGCTTCACGGGCATACGATTCCGCTATCTCACGGAGAATCGTATCAGTGTAGCGTACATCGCTCTTCATCAGGCCGTGTTTCTTGAGTGATTTGGGTACAAGGTACTTCTTCCCGATTGAAAGCTTCTCGTTACTCGTGTATCCGGGCAGTGAGATGACTTCCATCCTGTCAAGAAGTGGTCGTGGAATAGTCTCGAGGGTATTCGCTGTCACGATGAACAGGATATGAGAGGCATCAAAGGGCAGGTCGAGGTAATGGTCACGGAATGCATAGTTCTGTTCGCTGTCGAGCACTTCCAGAAGGGCTGAAGCCGGGTCTCCCTGGTAGCTTGCCCCCATCTTGTCTATCTCATCAATAAGGAATACCGGATTCTTGCTCTTCACCGTCTTAAGGCCCTGGATGATCTTTCCCGGCATCGCTCCTATGTAGGTTCTGCGGTGTCCCTTTATCTCTGCCTCATCTCTCATCCCTCCGACACTGAACCGGTAGTACTCCTTCTTCAGAGCCGAGGCGATAGATCTGCCCACAGAAGTTTTTCCAACTCCCGGAGGCCCGACCAGACAGATGATGGACCCCTTTGTATCCTGTTTCATCTTGCGTACTGCAAGGAATTCCAGGATTCTGTCTTTTACGTCTTTCAGTCCGTAGTGATCCCTTTCCAGAATCTTTTTTGCTGATGCGAGGGAGAAGTCCTCTACGTCAGGGTCTTTCCAGGGAAGGGCGGCTATCGTTTCCAGGTAGGTGCGGGTGATCGAGTACTCGGGACTGTTCGGGTCGAGCGATTTGAACTTGTCCAGTTCATTCGACACAGCTTCAAGCACTTCACCTTCAAGGTTCAAGGAGGCTATCTTCTTCGCAAGTTTCTGATAGGTTGCAGTCTTCGGATCGCTGGTCAGGCCAAGTTCCTGCTGAATGTACTTCAGTTCCTCTCTGAGGAAGTAGTCCCGCTGGTTCTTTTCGAGCTTGCTGTTGACTCTGTTCTGGATCTTCTCCTGCATCTGAAGAACCTGCTGTTCCTTTTTGATATGCACCAGAACACGTTCCATACGACGTCTGACATTAAGAGTCTCGAGAATCCTCTGCTGCTGACGACGGTCGATGTTGATAATCGATGCTATGAAGTCAGCCATTTTCCCTGCCTGATCTATATTCACCATGTTGAGTCTCATCTCTTCGGTGAACAGGGGATTCCCCTTGGACAGTTTCTTCGTTTCAGTTATCAGCTGCCGTGTCCATGCCTTGAGTTCCGTGGGGTTGTCCTCTATGTCCTCAAGGTAATCAACCTCGGCGGCAATGAACTTGCCGTTGGTATGAAATTCCTTCACCTGAAAACGTTTCATCGTCGAAATGAAGATGTTCATTCCACCGTCCGGCAGTTTGATCTTCTTGATGATCTTCGCAATCGTCCCCACACGGTACAGGTTCTCACTGTCGTACTCGGTCTTCTGTTCATCCTTCACCAGGAGAAGGCCGATGTCACCACCCTGATTCAGCGCCTGACTTACGATGTCTATATCCTCTTTCGCTTCTATCACGAGGGGAGTGAACAATCCGGGGAATATCGGATTTCCCACAAGAGGAAGTATATATAGATTGCGGGGGAGCGTCTGCTCAACGGGCAATAATTCCTGATCTGCCATTTCAAATCCTCCACATATGGTTCTGATGTTGTTCTATCTGTATGAATGTACTAAAAAGTATCATCGACGTGTAGTGTATCCCTGAAAAAAGCATCTATCCCCTGCGCTACGATTGCTGCGGCAGTGCTGTCCAGGTGTACCCCGTCTACACTGAGAGTGAGTCCCCGCTCCTCTTTCAGCCGCTGCTCCGCATGTTCTGATTCATGCAGCAGTTTTGCATCTTCATGCAGAGCTGCTCTGGAGGAAGGGAAATAGCTGCTCCCGGTAGCCTCCTGACGTGCTCGGAGCATGGAGCCTAGATCGATCAGCCAGGTGCCGCATACCTGTGAGAGCTCACCGATAGCGCGGTCATACCTGTCCATCAGTTCATTGAACCGGGGCAATGACGAGCGATAGATCATGGGAACGGTGGACAGCACGAGTGTGAAGGAGTCTTTCAGAGGTTCCAATGCCGTCTGAGTCCTTCTGATCCAGGTTCCGGTATCATCGACCGGAGTGCCGACCAGGTCCTGTGGGACGGATGAGCCGTGGCCGTGGCCGTGATAGTAGGAAGCAAGCAGATCGTTCGCTCCTGCGAGCAGCAGAAGGCTCCCCTGAGTCCTGCGCAGAACTCTGGCAGCATTCTCAGCTGTCTGTGCCAGGGTAGCTCCGTCATACCCTCTGGTCCAAAACGGAAGTGTGAGCAGCGGTGTGTAGGGAATACCGAAATACCCCCTGGTCATGGAATCTCCGACAATGAACAGATCAGGCTTTGACCGGTACAGTCTCATGTTTCTCCTTCCTCAGCCAGTAGACGCCGAGGTAGCACAGAGGAGTATCGAGCAGTGCAAGGACGACCTTGAACAGCCAGTAGGGGATGATCATGGTGAAGATGACTTGAACTGTGAACCGGTCACTCATCCGGTAGAAAGCGAGGAACATGAATACGCTGGTGTCGATGAACTGACTCAGTATCGTGCTGACGTTGTTTCGTATCCACAGGTGTTTTTTCCTCGTAAGAGCCTTCAGAAGGGAGAAGGTCAGCACATCGATCTGCTGTGCGGCGTAGAATGAGATCAGGGAGGCGATGGTCATTCTCATGCTCGATCCGAAGACCGATTCGTAACTCTCCTGAAGCGTCCAGGTCGGGTTCGGCGGCAGATGAATACTGACTGCCATCATGAGGAACATGAACAGAAGCATGATCGCGGAGTAATTGACAAACAGGGAACTCATCTTTCTCCCATAGACTTCTCCGATGATATCGGTCACGAGAAAGAGAATCGGTATGAAAAACACCCCGACCGATGTTCTGACTCCGGCTATTGTCGTGATCTTCGAACCCAGAGTGTTCACCAGTACCATGGATGTGATGTAGAGAGCAAAAAGAAACAGTATTTTCTTGTCTTTACCTGTCATGATTCACCTTCCCCCCAGACATGTTTGTCACACCATATAGGAAAGAGAGTCTTTGGTAAAGAGCCGATACATCTCATGGGAACTACCCCGATTCCGGAGTACAGAGGAGACGTCTACCAGTGGATTGAGGCACTCCCCGTAGCATTTCTTTCCTTCGTGATGACTTTCAGCAGAGCCTCATAGGCGTCTGGTGTGTCAGCGAAGAGAGCGATTGAATCAACCGTTTCCTGAAGGAAGAGGAGGTCATACGGGTTGCCGCACGACACGGCGATCGTCGGAATACCTGTCGCACCGAGGGCATTGGCCAGAACAAGCTGGGAGCTGTCTTCCTGTCCTGCATCCAGAAGGATCACGATGGCGCTGTTGTCACTGACTTCCTCAAGCATCCGGTTTATCTCGTGTGATTCTATCTCAGCAGAAAACTCCGCCATCTCTCCTCCAAGTCTCTCGTGCATCCATGCGGCGAACGACGGACTCTGTTCGTGTTCCTCCCGTTTTCTCGATAGAAAGATCGGAAAGGTACCGAGATCGGGAAGCTGTTCCTCCTGCGACTGAACGAGTGTGAGGGAGCGTTCGATGATTGAGGCGGCGATGGATTCATGGTGGTCTCTGACGAAGGCAAGGTCAGCCTCCTTCCGCCGCTGCCGGTGTCTTTGTTTCATCGAGAGAATCCGTTCTACCGATGCCTCATGAACAGTGGTATCGATGTACCCGTCGGAAAGAGCCTTCCACATACCCCTGTAGCAGATCTCCAGATTGCCGTAGTTCCCGCTCAGGACCATGAGATCACAGGTGCTTCTCGCGCTCTCGACTGCGACAGTATCTATCGGGAAGTGGTCACTGATCATGGGCATGTCGATGACAGGGGAGCAGACGATTCCTTCGAATCCAAGCTCTCCACGCAGGTGGTTCCGTATCAGAGACTCACTCATGCTCGAGATCTTCACCTCGGTATCGAATGCCTGATAGTACGCAGGAGCACACATCAGTGCCTCCAGGCCAAGAGATATAGCAGAGGTGAACGGGTAGAGTTCCCCGGATTCCAGTTCCTCCAGGATGTTCTCATTGATTCTGAGCGTGCTCTGGGGCGTCTGGTAGGTCCCCGCAAAACCGGGGAAGTCATGGGCTATGGAGATCATTGAGGAACTCATCAGCCCCTGCATCATGGAGTTGCCGAAGCGTGAGACGATATCTACCTGGTCGGAGAAACAGAGGAGTCCCTGCTCCCGTTTTATTCTGTTGGTATTTACATTGAGCGAGGGGGCAATGATGCCGTCAACGCCGAGAGAACCGAGTTCGAGAGCGAGGATCCTGCCCGCGGAAAACGCACTTCCTTCATCACCTGATGAGGAGAGGGCAAGGTTGCTTGGGATGTATGTCATGATTCGCCGGAGCGCTCTCTCTCCCTCCTCATCACTGAGAAGGAGGAACAGAGGATCGAGACCGTCTGTTTTGTTCACTTCAGTACGGACCGAATCAACAAGTGCAGTAAACTGTTCCCTGTTTTCTATATTCCTCCCTCTGATCAGGAAGGAGCTTACGTTGAAATGGTGAATGGCATCGATCGATTCCTGAGTGAGCTGAGGTCCCTCGAGTCCAATCACAAAACGCTGTGCGAATGACTGTTCATTGCTGAGGGGAATGTTCATCAACTTCGTTCCTTCGTCATCGGACCATCGTAGCGATCCGACAACTGATGTAAGAGTATCAGAGATAGGAAATCGGGTCAATTGAATAGAATTTTGTTGCATTTTGTTGCAATAAGAGTATACTGGATTCTACGAGACTTCCACAAAGGAAAAGGAACAAGAGCATGGATACGAGTAAACTGATAGTGATCGCTATCGGGGGAAATTCCCTGATAGAGGACAGCAAGCATGTGACGGTAAAGAGCCAGTACGAGGCGGCACAGAAGACCGCTCACCGTATCGTGAAGCTGGTGCAGGACGGACATAGGGTCGTCATCGCTCACGGAAACGGACCACAGGTAGGATTTATTCTTCTGAGGGCGGAATATTCAAGTAAGATACTCCACTCGGTTCCCCTTGACTCCTGTGTCGCCGATACGCAGGGTGCAATCGGATACCAGCTTCAGCGTGCACTGAAGAATGAGTTCACGGCATCTGATGTCCATGCTCAGGTGGCGACGATCGTCACCCAGGTAGAAGTGGACCCGAAGGATCCTTCCTTCGCCCATCCCACCAAGCCTATCGGGTCATTCATGAGTCAGGAGGATGCAGAGGAACACCATCAGAACCATGGATGGGATATCATGGAGGACTCCGGCAGGGGGTTCAGAAGGGTAGTTGCCTCTCCCAAGCCTGTATCCATCGTGGAACTTGACACGATACGTACTCTGGTCGAAAACGGTGTCATCGTCATTGCGGCCGGGGGAGGCGGTATTCCCGTGGTTCGTGATGAGAGCGGAGCATATGATGGCAAGGAAGCCGTAATCGACAAGGACCTCGCCGCCGCCCTGCTTGCAAAGCAGCTGAATGCAGACATGTTTGTTATTTCGACCGCTGTCGAGAGGGTTTCTCTCAACTATGGCAAGGCCGATCAGAAGGACCTTGCAACGATCTCCCTTGAGGAGTGTCAGCAGTACGTCGATGAGGGGCATTTCGCTCCGGGCAGCATGCTTCCCAAGATTCAGGCTATGATGGATTTCGTGAAGACGACCGGTCAGACCGGGATCATTACGAATCCCGAACATATGTACGACGCAGTGTATGGCGATGAAGGAACGAAGATCGTCTCCTGATATTTTCACATGTACAGTGACTGATCTTCTGTCATTTCAGGTCCGCAGGGACCTTCTTACACCATCCTCCTCTCACCGGGGAGGATGTGTTTCATTCTGATGCCGGTGCCATCCGTTCGCTCCTGCTTTTGGAACAGCGGAAATAGGTGCTGTTCGTCAGGTACAGGGGTAGTATCGTGAAAAAGATGTTGGCATTGTCCTGGCACAGGTACTCGGGAAAGAGCACTTTAAGGAGGATATGCACAGCCGAAAGCCACAGTGCTATCGTGTTGAGTCTCTCCATCCTGCCTGTAGCAGGTTCCTTCCCGCCGAGGAAGGGAAGGGCAGTGAAGAACATGATGAAAACAAGCGGAGATGCAATGAGAATGTTCTCATTGAAGTAGGTCACATCATGCGTGGTGAAGGCCATGAGAAAGAGCGTTGCAGCAAGAAACGCCGACAGAACGAATGTCCATGCAACGGTAATCATTCCGTACAGCCTCTTTGAGGTATTCCTCACCAGCTGCTTTCGAGCGCAGAGATAACCTCTCTTGAGCTGCAGACTCACCAGGGCCGTGAAGATCGATGCGGCAAAGAGTATCAGATTGGCTCTCCCCCTGCTCTGAGCCATATCGGGCCGCAGTCCCTCCGGTTCCACCGACAGTATTTCCCTGGCACCGCCGAGGGGAGTCTTTGAGCCCCCCTCCAGGGTGTAGGAGAAATCCAGTACTGCTTCTTCAAGGATTCTGGGAAGGAACATTGCCTGCCAGAGGGTGATCTCCCTGTCGATCACGCCGCTCTGCAGGAAGTCGAGTGCCCACATCACGAACGGGGAACCCGCTGTACTCATGGCCACAAGGTCTCTGAGCGTGGAATCCATGGCAATCGATTCTGCATACTGTCTGAACTCGCCCCGTACTGCCGTATCTATGATATCGCGGATCCGGGTGGAACAGTTCTCGTCATAATAATGATACAGATAGGTTGAATGCTCCTCGTTGGTAACCGTGTTCAGATGTCTCAGCACTTCCACTATCACTTTCTGAGGCAGTCTAAGTTCCACTGTACTGATATTTCTCTGCTCAGTAGAAGCCATGGCAACCCGCATCTTCGCATCGGTCGCCCAGGTGAGATACCACATTCTGCCGAGAGCAAAGGCCTGGTAGAAACCCTTTTCAAAGCTGATGATACCGAAGTCGTACATGACCTGACGGTCGCTCACGGTATCTTCGATGACCAGAGAGGTGTGGCCGAACCAGACGTAGAGGGGGTCACCACGCCCCATGGTGGTAAGATAGAGCCTGTACCGGTCTTCCTGCGCTGCATCAACATCCCAGAAATCCTCTCCTTCAAGCATGTGTATTGAAGAATTGGGGTTATCGACTGATTGATCAGGCATCAGGGAAATCGCTGATACCGTAGCGAGAGAGGCGGTCAAACAAAGTGCGGTGAAGATAATCAACAAGTGTTTCATGGCTTGGTATTCCTAGAATATCCGAAGAACGGGGTGTTGAGTAGCCCCTTTGCAGCCGATTGTCGCTTTCTATCGGATTGACTATCCTTGTAAGGAGTGTCAGTCTAGAATGAGTACTGGAAGGAGACACATCGGGTGAGTAGAGACCTGCAGACATACGCGATCACTCTGAAAAGCATCAACTGGGGAGAGATGCACAGAAAGATCACCCTTCTCACTGAGGATCTCGGTGTAGTAGACGCTGTCGTCTACGGTGCGAGAGTGGGGAAACTCTCTGCAGCCTGTGAAGCCTTCACCTCTTCGAGGGTGTTTCTCTACAGGCAGGTGGGACGCGACTACTATACACTGAAGGATATGGAGATCGTCAGTGAACTGCACTCTCTGAGGAGTCATCTCTCATCGATCTATGCGGCCCATGCGATGAGTGAGATCAGTCTCAAGATGCACGGGGGTGAGTACAGCCAGGTCTACAGACTGCTCAGCGATGCACTCGCTCTGCTTGACCGGGAGGAGAGTGAGACGCTTCAGGTCCTCATTCAGTATATATTCCGCTCCATCGGTATCATGGGGCTCAAAGGAGACCTGACACGGTGCCCTCTGTGTGAGCACCGCTATTCGGAGAAAGAGGTTCTATCGTACAACAGCGGGATTCATGCTGCTGTATGCAGTTCCTGTGCAGACACCTCTCAGCTGCTGCTTCACCCCGGGATGAGGCGCTACCTCGTGGTGAGCAGTACACTCGATATAGATTCTGCATCGGCTCTGGAACTCTCTGAGACTGCACGGAAACGGATATTCTTCTACCTCCGGGAGACTCTCCGTGATATTCTCGGCTACTCTTTACAGAGTCTTGTCGATAGTACTATGTTTATGATACGCGATTAGCGAGTAGGAAATACAACTGGAATGAAACATTGGAAGAAAGAAGCTATCAGGATGGAACATGTGCGTGCTCTCCACGAGCATTTCGGTCTTGACTATATCACTGCGACACTATTGACCCGAAGAGATATTCATGACCGAGAAGCTCTCAAGTACTATCTGGAGTCAGAGCTTTCCTATGCTCATAATCCCTTTGATTTCACGGATATGGAACAGGCGGTCGAGAGGATTCTCATGGCCCGTGAGGAACATGAGAGGGTGCTGGTATACGGAGACCGTGATGTGGACGGAATCACCAGCACTGCGATTGTCTGTGAAAGTCTTGAGTCCTTCGGTGTGGATGTCTCCTGGCGATTACCCGAAGGAGATGAACCCTACGGTCTGACAACAGCTCTCGTGGATGAAGCGAAGTCGGGTGATGTGACGCTTATCATCACCGTTGACTGCGGAATTTCGAACATCGATGAGGTGGATTATGCCTCACATCTCGGAATAGACGTGATTATCACAGACCACCATCTGAGCGGTGACTACCTCCCCGATGCCGTTGCCGTCATCGATCCGAAGGTCGAGGAGTGTGAATACCCCTTTGCCCATCTTGCAGGCTGCGGTGTCGCTGCAAAGCTCGTGTGGGCAGTGGCCTTCGGGGTGAGCGATTTCTTCCAGCAGGAAGTGATCCTTCTTCACTGCTACCCCGGCAACAGTGAGACGGGAAAGGAGACGGTCATCATCGAGGCGGTAAAGATGAGGAACCTGAAGGAGACTGACCGGATGATCGAAGAGATCGTTCCCGGTGTGCTTGAGGTCCATCAGTCACGTATCCTCGAATTCCTCAACTGTGCGCTGCCGATTCTCACCCTTGATGCGGACACCGAGAAGATGCTGCTTGACAGAGCCTTCGATGGTGCGGTGGATATCCACCTTGTTGAACTGCGTGCTCTGATCCAGAACACGATTCCTCAGGTGAAGGGACAGTCACTATTCTCTCTCAAACAAGTCAGTAAGGCTGTCCGGTATTCACAGTATGCCAGTGAGCTCGATGTGCTCATCAGCCTGTTCAGACACCATGTCACCCAGTCGATACCCTATCTGAGAGATGACTATTCCTCCCTGTTCGACCTTGTGGCTCTCGGAACCATCGCAGACCTGATGCCGATGGCGGATGAGAACAGGATTATGGTGAAACAGGGACTGAAGGAACTGTCAAGAACGAAACGTCCCGGACTCACGGCGCTTCTCAATCAGCAGAACCTGCTGGGCAAGCAGCTTGCGACCACTGATGTCGGGTGGAGGATTACCCCCGTCATAAACGCAAGCGGCAGGATGGGGGAGCCCTCAGTCGCTGTACGGCTTCTTCTGTGCAGGACGATGGAGGAGGCTGAAGGATATGTCCAGCAGGTGCTGACTCTGAACAGGAAACGGCAGAAGATAGGGGAGGAGTCATGGAACTCTCTTCTTCCTAAGGCCCGGGTGAGCTGTGAGGAGAACGACAACAAGTTCCTCGTTGTCGAGGATGCCCAGGTGAACAGGGGGCTTACCGGTATCATGGCAAGCCGGCTCATGAAACAGTTCAAGGTTCCTGCCATGGTGATTGCTCATATCGACAGTGACCGTGTCACCGGCTCGATACGGAGCCCCGGAGAACTCGATGTCAGAGATTTTCTCTCTTCCTTCGAGGATCTCTTCTATGATTACGGAGGACACCGGTGTGCCGGCGGCTTCAGTATGAACCGGCAGAATCTCCCGTCTCTTGCGTCCCGGGTGAAGGAATCAATCGGTCACCTTGAGGAAGTGGAAAGTCCCGAAGAGGAGATATCCATTGATATAGAGCTGCCCCAGCAGTATATGACTCCAGACATCATCCGGCTTGTCGAGATGTTCGAACCATACGGTGAAGGGAATCCTCCGATTCATTTTCTGATGAGCAAGGCTGTCATTGAAGAAGTGAAGATCCTCAACAACTCCCGTTCGCAGGGAGAGAATCATGTGAAACTCACCATCGCGTACGGCTCCTACAAGTGGCCTGCTCTCATGTGGAACGGGGCTGAGGAAGTGAGTGAGAAGTATGCAGCCGGAGATGAGATCGACATGGTCTTCAGGATGGGACGCAACTATTTCAGAAATCAGGAGTCGCTTCAGCTTACTGTCGTGGATATCAGGAAGTACCGTACTCCCCTTGATGAGATCATGAGAGTACACGAGTGACCTGTCCTTCAGAGATGCCTGTTCTGTGCCCCCGTGTACCACTTGACAAAACTTCTCTGTTCGATAACTATGAAGTACATTTTACCAGCACAATGGAAAGGGGGTGATTACTATAGCTTACGTACGTGTAGACGACAACGAACCTCTCGAGAAATCGATCAAGAAGTTCAAGAGAATGGTCGAGAAAGAGGGCATTATCCGCGAATGGAAAAAACGCGAATATTTTGAGAAGCCTTCGACAATCGAGAACAGAAGAAAAAAAGCACTGCAGAGAAAGCAGATGAAAAAAGTTCGTAAGATGCACTCCATGAAGAGTTATTAGTAATTATCTCTGTACATGAGACGCATACCCCGTCGGTCGTACACCGACGGTTTTTTTTATTCATACTGAAGCCGGTCGGCCCGCGGCACGAGGCGGACAGTGTGAGAGTGACAGGCCGAGACCTGATGGATACGGCCTGATAAGCTGCATACGAGGAGGAAGAAATGCCTGTTAAGATCCACGAATCATTGCCCGCAAGACGTATTCTTGAGAAGGAGAATATCTTCGTTATGACCGAGAAGCGGGCATTGAGTCAGGATATCAGGCCTCTTCGTCTCCTTATCCTGAATCTGATGCCGCTCAAGAGTTCCACCGAAACCTCTCTGCTCAGACGGCTGTCGAACACTCCCATCCAGATTGAAGTCGATTTCATGAGAACCGCGACCTATACCAGCAAACATACCTCCAGCAGATATATGGAACAGTTCTATATCACCCATGAGGTGGCACGTGAGCGGATCTATGACGGACTCATCATCACCGGAGCTCCCATAGAGCAGATGCCGTTTGAAGAGGTGGAGTATTGGGATGAGCTGTGTGAGATTATGGAATGGGCAGAACATCATGTTTTTTCAACCCTGTTCCTCTGCTGGGGCGCCCAGGCAGGAATGTACTACCACTACGGGGTTCAAAAATATCAGCTCGACAAGAAGATGTTCGGGGTGTTCGATCACCGCGTCGTGGCTCATACGGACCCGCTCCTGAGAGGCTTTGATGAGACCTTCTGTGCTCCTCACTCACGACATACCGATGTCAGGGTTGATGAGGTGCGCTCGATAGATGATATCAACATCCTCAGCTATTCCGATGAAGCGGGACTCTATATCGCGACGAGCAGGGATGGTCGGAAGGTGTTTGTCTTCGGTCATCCCGAGTACGAGAAACTGACTCTGGATGCGGAATACCGCAGGGACAGAGATAAGGGCCTGCCCATAGAGATGCCTCGTAATTACTACATCGATGATGATCCCGAGAAAGGGGTCAGGGTCTCCTGGTATTCACATGGTCAGCTGCTGTACACCAACTGGCTCAATTACTATGTATATCAGACGACACCATACGATCTTACCGTACTGAACTAAGGGGAAAGGCTGTCCTGTCTGATGCCTGTCTGTACAGAAGAAGATATTGGAAAGATTAGAAAAATACAGATTAAATCTCGGAATCGCTAAAAAATTTGAATAATAATTGACAAAATCCTCATGTGCTCGGTATAGTTGTGGGTAACCTACACATACGAGGAGAGATGGTATATGCTGTTGCTAATTTCCGATGCCTTCGATGCAACCCTTCCTGCCCTTTTACAAGAGTTCGGAGAGGTCACCGAGGATACCAGCCGTCTGGCTGAAGCCGATGTTGTTCTTGTGAGAAGCAAGACAAAATGTACCCGGGAGTACATAGACTCCGCACCGAATCTGAAATTGATTATTCGCGGTGGTGTCGGTATCGACAATATTGATTCTGCCTATGCAGCCGAGAAAGGTATTCTGGTACGGAATACACCGAAGTCCTCATCCATCGCGGTGGCTGAGCTTGCCTTCGCACTTATGATATCAGTGCCGTCCAATCTGATCCGTATGCACAATGGCATGAAGGACGGGCAGTGGCTCAAGAAGGAGAAGAGAACCGAGCTGTACGGCAAGAGACTGGCTCTTCTCGGTATCGGAAATATTGCACGCATGGTGGCAGCTCGTGCGAAAGCCTTCGGTATGGAAGTCGTAGCATACGACAAGTATGTTTCCACCAGTGACGCGGCAGACATGAAGGAATCGGTAGAAGAGGCTGTCAGGGAAGCTGACTACATCTCGATGCATCTTCCCCTCACTGACGAGACTCGGGGCATAGTCGGTGCTGATCTGATTTCCACCATGACGAAGAAGCCTGTTATCATCAACACGGGAAGAGGCCCCTGCGTTGACGCAGATGCCATGCAGAAGGCTCTTGCAGACGGTGATGTCTCCTGGTATGCGACTGATGTCTATCCCAGTGACCCTCCATCTGATGATTATCCCCTGCTTTCCTGTGACCGTGTGACACTCACACCTCACGTCGGTGCCAACACCGAAGAGAATCTCCTCAGAATCGGAGGAGAGGCTGCAGACATCCTGAGAGAACTTGTGCAAGGAGGTGCCCTATGACACGAAAGAAGAATTTTTTTGCAGGTCCGTCAACCCTTCCGGTTGAAGTCCTGGAACAGATCCATGACGATATCCTCGACTATAAGGGCTATGGAGTATCGATGATCGAGGCGAGCCACAGGGGTCAGCCTTTTGAAGGCATGTATGAAGAAACTCTCTCCCTTATCCGGGAACTGATGGGAGTGCCAGAGAATTACGACGTGTTCTTCCTCGGTGGCGGAGCCACACTGCAGTTCTCTATGATCCCGATGAATTTCCTTGCTCCCGGAACGGTTGCCGACTATATCATGAGCGGTACCTGGGGTAACAAGGCAGTCGAGGATGCTCAGAAACTGGGATCAGTCAATCTCTATTACGATGGGACTGAGAACAGATTCTCCAGTCTTCCCGATCCGGCAACGGTACGGCCGTCAAAGAACTCATCATACCTCTATCTCTGTTCGAACGAGACCATAGGCGGTGTCGAGTGGCAGAGCTTCCCTGACACAGGGGATGTTCCTCTCATCGCGGATATGTCGAGTGATCTGCTCAGCAGACCGGTTCCCGTGGACAAGTTCGCGATGATCTATGGCGGTGTACAGAAGAACCTCGGTCCTGCCGGTGCAACTCTTGTGATTCTTCGCAAGGATATGCTCGAAAGACAGAACCCCGATCTTACAGCCTACCTTGACTACAGCGTGCACGCGAAAGGTGATGGACTGTATAACACACCTCCCGTGTTCAGTATCTGGGCAGTGAAACTCGTTCTCGAATGGGTCAAAAAGCACGGTGGGGCAGAGGGAATGGCAAAGCGTGCCACACTGAAGTCCTCACTGGTCTATGACACGATCGAAGGAAGCGGCGGATTCTTCCGCTCCCCGGTCGACCCGGCCTATCGCTCCAAGATGAATATTACCTTCAGACTTCCCAGTGAAGATCTTGAAAAACAGTTCCTCAAGGAAGCTACCGAAGCAGGTATGCTCGGTCTGAAGGGACACAGAAGTGTTGGAGGCCTGCGTGCTTCCATCTATAATGCTCTCCCCGTTGAAGACGTAGAGGCTCTCACCGGGTTCATGAAGGAATTCCAGAGAGTGAACGGTTAAGGGTACAAGAGTAGTGAACTCACAGATATGGGAATAGCGACATGAAGAAGTTAGATGAGACGAATAAGGCAATCATCCGTCAGCTGACAGACGGCCGGAAGGCGTACAGTGCAATTGCAGAAGAGCTTTCCATTACCGAAAACACGGTGCGAAGCCGTGTGAACAAGCTGATTGATGAAGGGATTCTTCACATCACCGGTCTGGTGAACCCCGAGTATGTACCCGAGGTACAGGTGGTCGTGATGGGTGTGAAGCTCAAGACTCTGGACCTCGGCAGAAAAGCTCAGGAGTTCAGCCGTCTCAAGGGCGTAGTCTCAGCTATCGTAGTGACAGGCAGGTATGACCTCATCGTGCAGGTTCTTCTCAACGATGAGGAGAACCTCTCCCTCCTTGATTTCTTCAAGAAGGAACTCTCCAAGGTTCCTGAGATCTCGGAGGTGGAAACCTTTGTAGTCTACCAGAGTCATAATTATCTTCTTCCCTATATTCTCTAAATCAGGAAACACACCTATTCCGGACTCCCGTGTACTGCGGGAGTTCGGCTGTATATGACAGTCACTATGTCTGAAGGAAGAGTAACAGCCCGTCCTCTGGCAGTGCTGCACTAGAACACCCGTACCGGTCGTACCAGGAATGGTGCTGTTTTCGCACCCCATGAGGGAGTTCCTTTCGCCATGCTGAACAGCTGGGCATTTATGGAGTTCCCTTTGCTTGAGGTCATGTAGGCCTTCTTTTCGTGAAAGGATCCAATATTGTGCGCTGCAAGATTCTCGTAGATACGGGTCATTTCCTCCTGAGACGGGAGAAACCAGTCATCAAACCCGCCAAGTACAAGATCATCACAGACCTCGGCAGCAAACTCCAGGCTCACCAGCGGGGTAAGCGTTTCTACAATCCGTGCCGTGTTTGCCATTCCGCTTCCCACAGCATCAGACAGATCCGGAATCTTTACTCCCCGTCCACCGAATGGGTAGGCAGGATCCTCCTCTGCGCCGCTCCAGGTGGGTAAAGCTACTTCCAGATAGCTCCAGGAACCTTCCTCAGATGGATTGATATAGGCGATGATGCCGCCGGCAGGTCCTGTGTCCCCCACCTCATAGGAGCCGGGTTTCATCTCCTCATCCTTTTGTGATGATACGGTATCAGGGAGAGCAGCTCCTTCACCGGAGGGTGTTCCCCGGAGGATTATCTTTCTGAGGGGGCCTGAGTGAATCTTTCTCGACCAGAGGATCTCATCGGTATCGAAGTCTAGACAGAACAGTTCTCCGCTTTTTGAACCTACATAGACCAGTGTGTCGGAGTCGACAGCACTGCCGTACAAGGCATCAGCAAAGCCGTCAAAGCGTTTTATCACCCTGCCATGCTCAGGTTCTATTTTCGTTATTCCTCCTGCGCTGTCAGAGGCATACACGCTCTGATCAGGACCTATGGTGATGTGGGTGACACTGCCCTTGATGCATGTTCCCGTATAGCGCCACAGCTGCTCTCCAGAGGAGGAGATTTTGACGAGGCCGGTCTCATCGGCGCCTCCTACGTACACACTGCCGGTAGGATCCACTGCAATCGTATTGATATGAGGAACCTTCCAGGTCCACAGTGAGTTGCCGTCGGGATCGATCTTCCGCACCGTTCCATTTCGTGCTCCGGTGAACAGATTGCCGTCCTTATCGACAGCTACCGAGTGAATGACATCTTCCGACCTGTAGTTCCATACTTCCTTTCCCCCGGTGGTTATCTTCTTGACGTTCTTATCTGAACCCCCGGTGTAGATGAACCCCTTGCCGTCAGCAACGACAGAGTTGACGGCATACGTGTGTTCTCTGAATGTCCAGATGAGGGTCCCGTCAGTCGGGTCAATTTTGCGAATCTTGTAGTCTCCACCTGAAGTGTAGAGATATCCCTGTTCATCCATAGCAAGACCTGCAACCCAGTCCGTATGACCTGAGAAGGTCCATGATACTTCCCCGGTCTCAGTACGGGACTTCACCAGAGCCCGGTCGTGCCCGACCGTATAGATCCACTGCGCGAGCGTTGGTTCAGAACCGGAAGGCTGGTGAGGGGATGGTGCATCCTGATTCTGTTCTGCACTCTCACCGCTGCCTGTATCGAGTGAATACCCGTCTTGTCCTGCTGACGGACCGGGTGTGATTGAAATGCACCCGGATAGTGTGAGGGAAACGATAATTAAAAGAATCGTGGCTCGTGCCGAAAGCGGGTGGTTTTGAAACTTCATTGGGCCTCCTTCTAAGAGTCTACCTATATCTACCGGATGCTCACATGAACTCTCTTTCTCAGGATATCACAACTGATGTTATAAGTTAATGGACACAAGTATGAAATTTTTTCTCAGCGAATTCATACAAATCATGTTCTTTGATGAATGAGTCTGGGTTTTATTGTACATTAGTTACGCTGCAGATACGTTATATGTCTTTTTATTGTAGTGTATGTCTGTGCTTCTGCGCTGACTCGATCCATCATGGCGTTGACCTGACGGAGGGTATGGGCTATGCTGTATCAAGGTTGTGACATATCATTCAGGCCGTTCAGGTGGAAAACCCCGTGTGGTGAAAGATCGAATTGCAGCAGGAAGTGAAACGTACAGGGGAGGGACTCTCGCTGCGGAGGTGCTTCTGCTGCTGTTTCCGGTGACAGTGGATGAACAGCACAGAATGCTCAATATGGCTGTCGCCGAGGGCAGTGGAATATCAGGATTTGTATCGATAAAAATATATCGTGTATAGGCCGGATATCGTACTATGCAGGGTGAGTATGCATACCGAAATGGGGATTCGGGTAAGAAAACCAAGGATTTGCTGATCTTCTATGCTGTTGCGCTTCTTGATACGATAAAAATGTATCGGTAAAATAGATATATTGAAACTTTTTCTTGACAATTATGAGTGAATCCTTAATACTAGGCATATGAGTCATTATACAAACATGAGTTCAAATAATGATACAAGCTATCCACTGGCTACCACGGTAATGAAGGCGCTTACGCTGCTGGAGTTCGTTGCCCACCATCAGCCGGTTCAGCCTGCTGTCATAACACGCGAATTGAAGCTGACAAGAGCTAATGTTCATCGTCTCCTTGCAACACTTGTGAGGACCGGGTATCTGGAGAAGGTTCAGAACGGGTATCAGCTCTCTCTGAAGCTGTTTCAGCTTGGTTCCACCGTGCCGATCAAGGAGCAGCTGAGAGAACTGGCCCGTGAGCAGATGCATGTACTTGAACGCCTGGTGCGTGAGAATATCTATCTCACTGTGTTGTACAATGACCAGGTGATAGCGATAGAGGAAGTGAAGAGTGTTCACACTGTCGTCCTTAACCCCGATATCGTGTACACCTATCCGGTTAACACCTGTGCATCGGGTAAGATCCTTCTCAGTTCATACACTGACGAGAATCTTGATGCCTATCTGAATTCACTGACCATGGTGAAAAGGACTGAATTCACTATCATGGACAAGGATGAGTTCCGCCGACAGATTCGACAGGCAGGAGAGCAGTGTTATGCTCTCGAGCTTCTTGAACATGGTGATCACCTTAATTCGATAGCAAGTCCGATTCGTGACCGTAACGGTGATGTGATCGCGGCGATCGGTGTCTCTGGTCCTTCCATGAGACTCACCGAAGAGAAGCTTCAGGAGTGTATAGAGCCGCTGAAAACGAGTGCGGCCCTGATCACCGAGAAGATGATACAGAATAACAAACCTCTGAACTGGTAGATACTGTTCAGAGTGTAAAGAGAGGATATATATGGAAAACGAAAAGATGTTTGAACAGATGTCTATGGCTGGAGCACCCAAGATCACCACAGTACCCCCCGGACCGAAGTCAAAAGAGATCCTGCAGTATCAGGCTGACAATGAGAGTTCAGTAGTCTCATACTCCAAGGGAATGCCAATGGCGATCAGCACCGGTAAAGGTGCGACAATCCAGGATGTTGATGGAAACATCTATATCGACATGTTCAGTGGAGCCGGGGTTATGGCGCTCGGTCACGGTCATGAAGAGGTGCTGGCGGCTGCCCATGAGCAGATCGACAAAGTCACCCACACACTCGACATTCCTTCACCCACACGGCAGAAGATGGTCGAGACACTTAAGTCTCTGCTTCCCAAAGAGCTGACACGTGTGTTCTTCGGCGGACCTACCGGTTCAGATGCTGTTGAACAGGCTATCAAGCTGGCTAAATACAATACCGGACGTAACGGTATCATCGCTTTTGAAGGTGCCTATCACGGCATGACAGGTGTCGCACTCGCACTGACGACAGACAGCTCTCACAGAGACGGTGTAGGACAGCTCGTGCCGGATGTCAAGTTCATTCCCTATCCGTATGCATACCGAAATCCGTTCGGCTGCCCCGATGAGGATGTTGACCTTCAGGCTGCGGCCTACCTTGAGAGAATCCTCGAGGACTCGCACTCCGGATATTCTCTGCCTGCGGCGGTCATTCTCGAGAGCGTTCAGGGCGAAGGCGGAACGATCATTCCCTCAACCCGGTTTATGAAGAGAGTGAGAGAGATCACAGAAAAGCACGGCGTGCTGATGATCTGTGACGAGATCCAGGCTGGACTCGGTCGTACCGGCAAGATGTTCGCCTTCGAACATTTCGACATCGTTCCTGACATCATCACGATGAGTAAGGCTCTCGGAGGTGTTGGATTCCCGATCTCGGCGATCGCCTACAGAGAAGAGCTCAACACCTGGCCTGCAGGTAAGAGTATCGGAACCTTCCGGGGTAATATGGTCGCTTTTGCAGCAGGTGCCACTGCACTGAAGTGGATGACCGAACACAAGATTCCCGAACGTGCCGCTGAACTCGGTAACAAGGCTATGGTCAAGATGCAAGAGATCGAGAAGGCCTATGATATCGTGGGTGAAGTACGCGGAATCGGTCTCATGATCGCTCTTGAGATGGTTGAGGACTCTGCCAGCAGAACTCCCTCGTCCGTAATCGCGAAGAAGGTGAGGAAGTATGCCCACCAGCGCGGTGTCATGATTGAAGTTGGCGGTCACCACAATAACGTGGCTCGTCTCCTTCCCCCGCTCGTGATCTCTGAAGAGTATCTGATGAAGGGCATCGACATCATCGAAGGTGTCATCAGAGATATTCAGGATGGAAAGGTAGAGTAGGAGCAGTATCATGGAAAAAACATATACAGTCGCAGTGGTTGGAGCTATGGGAGTTGTCGGCACGGAAATGTTGTCGACACTCGAAAGACGTAATTTCCCGGTAGGAAAGCTTGTCCCCCTCGATATCGCCGCTCACGCGGGCAAGAGTGTCACCTTCAAGGGTCAGTCCTGGACGGTCGCTGAAGCGAAGAAGGGAGCTTTCGAAGGGGTCGATATCGCGATCTTCAGTGCCGGAGGGGATGCAAGTGCAGTCCTGGCTCCTATGGCAGTGGAAGAGGGAGCTATCGTCGTTGACAACTCGAGCCAGTGGAGAATGGACCCCAAGTGCCCTCTCGTCGTACCGGAAGTCAACCCCGAAGACCTTGACTGGCACAATGGAATCATCGCGAACCCGAACTGTTCGACGATCCAGATGCTTGTCGCCCTGAAGCCGATCCACACCGCCGCTACGATCAAGCGTGTTGTCGTGTCGACCTATCAGGCAGTGAGCGGCTCGGGAAAGAGGGCGATCGATGCTCTGGAGAATGAAGCGAAAGAGATGCTCGAGACCGGTAAGGTCTCTGCTCCGCAGGTGTATCCCTACCAGATCGCCTTCAATGCGATTCCGCATATCGATGTGTTTCAGGAGGGCGGTTACACCAAGGAAGAGTACAAGATGGTCAACGAGACGAAGAAGATGCTCGATAAGAACATTGAGGTGTGTCCCACCTGTGTGAGGATCCCCGTCTGGTACGGCCACTCGGAAAGCATCAACATTGAGACCGAGAAAAAGCTTACAGCAGAAGAGGTTAGAGACCTTCTCTCAAAGGCTCCGAGTATCAAGGTCGTTGATGATGTTGCGAATCATGTATATCCTATGCCGATACAGAGTAACGATGAGGACCTGACTATGGTCGGTCGTATCCGTGAGGATTTCACCATCGAACATGGTATCAACCTGTGGGTTGTATCGAACAATATCAGAAAAGGGGCTGCCCTGAATGCTGTTCAGGTCGCTGAGACCCTTATCACAAGAGGATTAGTATAGTGAGTGATATCAGCGTACTGGTAGACGGTCTCTATGAGGAACTCGTCGACCTGAGAAGGGATTTTCACACCTACCCTGAACTCGGGTTCCAGGAATTCAGAACCTCTGAAAAAGTCGAGACATATCTCCAGGCTCTGGGCCTGGAGACTTCCCGTGTGGCAACGACCGGGGTTGTCGCGACCTTGAGTGGAGATGACGGAACTGGTCCTGTACTTCTGATGAGAGCTGACATGGATGCCCTCCCTGTTGAAGAGGATACCGGGCTTCCTTTCAGCTCCGCACACAAAGGTGTGATGCATGCCTGCGGGCATGATGGCCATATGGCTATGATGCTCACAGCTGCAAAGATACTCAGCGGCATGACTGATCAGTTCAAAGGAAAGATCAAGTTCGTGTTTCAGCCGAACGAGGAGATCGCAGGCGCTCAGATCATGATCAACCAGGGTGTTCTGGAGAACCCGAGAGTCGATGCGGCAATGGGTGTTCACCTCTGGTCTCCCATACCTACCGGTCGTATCGGTATCCGCAGCGGTGCAGTGACGGCCAGTATGGACGTGTTCAAGGTCAGAATACAGGGTAAGGGCGGTCACACCGGCTATCCCGACAGTGCCGTGGATCCGGTTATCTGTGCGGCTCAGATCATCAGCCAGGCACAGACGATTCAGACCCGATTCATATCTCCTATGAAACCTATCGCTCTCATGTTCGGTCGCATAAGCGGCGGCAGCAAGGGGAACATCATCCCCGAGAGTGTTGAACTCGAAGGCACGATCAGATATCTCTACTCCACAAGTCCCGGGGAGAAGGATTATCCCACCGATGCATTCAGAAAGATGGTGAATTCGGTGTGTGACACGTACGGCTGTACTGCCGACATCTCCATCGACCACGAGAATGATGCTGTAGTAAACGACCCCCACATGACCTCCATTGCATACGACACTGCAGCAGCGCTCGTAGGTAAGAGCATGGTGGTGGAGCATCAGTCAATGGCGTGTGAGGATTTCGCTGCCTTCGGCGAGCATGTACCGGCCATCTTCGCATTTATCGGAACTGCCAGTAATGAAGCGAGAAGTACCTATCCGCATCATAATTCCAAGTTCACGATCGATGAATCGTCGCTCGCAACAGGCGTGAAGTATCTTGTTTCAGCAGCGCTTTCCTATTTCTCCGACAGGGAGGTGCACTGACGGTAGAAGCCCCGAGGTCTGGGAGGTTCTTTCGGGGATATGAACGTAGTAATGTATACGGTTCAGACGAATCGTAGAAAAATAACAGGAGGAACGTATGAAGAAACAATTCTTTATCGCATCACTTATTCTTGTACTGCTGATCAGCGGTGCAGTGGTGTTCGCACAGGGATCTGAAGAGGCAGCTTCGAAATCATATGAAGTGCGCTTCCCGACCGGTGAGTCCGAGGGTGACTTCATGACTGTGTGGGCAAGGAACTTCGGAGAATACATGGCCGAAGAGACTGACGGCAGATGGACAGTCAATGTCTTTCCGTACGGAACACTCGGGGAGAATGATGACATAGTTGAGCTTGCTCAGAACGGTGTTGTCGAATTCGTGTTCGCAGACTACGGCTGGCTCAGTGCCTACATCCCGCAGACCAATGTTCTCGCACTTCACTATGTGTGGCCGAGAGAGGGACTTATTGATATCCTCGACTGGGTAAACAACAATGGTGCTTTCATGAGTCAGCTTGAAGAGAAATATAGAGAGAAGGGTCTCATCCCCCTCGGTGTCTTCTTTGAAGGTTGGCAGTGGCTCACCACGAAGAACACCCCGATCAACTCTGTAGACGATCTCGTAGGACTCAAGACCCGTATCATGGGTTCAGCCATGCTCGCAAAAGACTATGCAGCATACGGTATCGACCCCACTCCGCTTCCCTATGGAGAAATCTACAGCGGTCTTCAGACTGGTCTGATCGACGCTCAGAGCCAGCCTATGTTCGCTAACTATTCAATGGCCTTCTATGAAGTCGCAGACCACTTCGTACAGCTCTGGGCTGAACCGTTTATCGGTATCCCGGCAGTGAATGCAGATGTGTTCGACTCTCTCTCTGCAGCAGACCAGAAGCTGATCCGCGACTACTGGAAGTCAGTCGTCAAGGAAAGCGGCGAACAGTTTGCTCAGAAGAATGCTGATTTCAAAAACACCATTGCACAGAAACGTCCTGAAATCTCCTTCAAAGAACTTAATGAAGACCAGGTCGCAGAGCTGAAGGACATGGCTATGACCAAAGTATGGCCTACCTTCAGTGAGATCGCCGGCGAAGATTCTGAGATGCTTCTGGACATGCTCCAGAAAGATATCGCAGACGCTCAGGCAGCTCTCGGACTGTAATCACGCAAGAAACACCACGTGCCCTGTGTCCGGAAACGGACACAGGGTTCATAAGGGCAAAAACAGATGGGTAAACATACCGGAAAAGATCGAACATTCCAGGATCGAATGAAGAAGGCCGGGGCGGTACTCTCGAAAGCTGTAGACAGATTTGAGGTTACTATCCTGGTAGTGAGTACAGCGGCACTCGCTATTCTCCTGATAATCAATGTAATTATGCGAAATGTGTACAGAAGTATCCACTTCGCAGAAGAGCTTTCCAGACTCTTCATCATGCTGATCACCTTTGTAGGTACCAGCTATGCCGCAAGAAAAGCACGACATATCAGAATGGGAGCACTTCTCGAACTGCTTCCGACGAAAGTCGAGAAGGTTCTTATCATCATCATATCGATTATCAGTGCAGCTATCTTCTTTATTCTCGGAGCGATCGCTCTTGAGTATGTCATCGTTCTGTACCAGCGACAGACAGTGACCTCTTCGCTCAGGGCACCTTATTGGACCTTCGTGCTCATTGCACCGATCGGTCTGTTCATGGCTTCGTTCCAGTACGTAAGGACCGTGATCAAGAATTTCAAAGAAGAGGATGTGTGGCTGAGTCCCGAACAGAAGGGAGAATTCGAAGATGAGGAAGTCATGCTGGAAGAAGCCAAGGCAAGCATGACCTTCGGTTCTGAATTGCCTAAGGAGAGTACATAATATGGGTATGGGTATAGTTGGATTATTGATGATAGCGTTACTGATGCTCGGGTTCCCCTTCGTCATCACGCTCCTGGCACCTTTGCTTGCCTACTTCGGAATCAATATGCCGAACATGAACCTGCAGGTTGTTGTCCAGCAGCTTATCCGCGGTTTCTCCCCGGCATCTCTGGTTGCAGTACCGATGTTCATCCTCGCAGCGAATATCATGACCAGCGGAAAGGCAGCAACACGTCTTGTTGAGATGATTCGTGTCTTTGTCGGCCATATTCCCGGAGGTCTCGCGATCACCACCAACGCAAGCTGTACGCTGTTCGGTGCGGTCTCGGGTTCGACACAGGCAACAGTATCAGCTATCGGTGGAACGATGAGGCCGATGCTGCTCAAGGCAGGATACTCCTCTTCGTTCACGCTTGGACTGATCATCAACGCGAGTGATATCGCGCTCTTGATTCCTCCTTCGATCGGCTTTATCGTCTACGGGGTTGTCACAAGCACCTCGATCGGCAAGCTGTTTCTGGCAGGGATAGGCCCCGGGATTATGATCTTCATACTGTTCAGCATCTTTGTCTACTTCTATTCGAAGATCAAGAAGATTGCGATCATGGAGAAAGCGACTACGAAAGAGAGAATACAGGCTCTGAAGGACGGGTATCTTGTTCTCGGTTTCCCCTTCATCGTTGTCGGCGGTATCTATGCCGGTATCTTCTCGCCCACGGAGGCAGCGGCGGCAGGAGTAGCCTACGCTCTTCTCCTTGAAGGTGCAATCTATCGGACTCTCACCTGGAACAAGATGGTCAAGGCAATTCTTGATGCCGGTATCGTAACAGGAGTTGTGTTCATCCTCGTCGGAGCAGGACAGGTCTTCAGCTGGACGATCAGTTTCCTGAGAATACCTCAGGCTGTCATGCCCAGCATTATCGGTACCGATCCTACACAGCTGCAACTGATCATCACCGTTGTTGTCGCCTACTTCGTAGCCTGTATGTTCGTGGACCCGATCGTTGCGATCTATGTCCTCTCTCCGATCTTCCAGCCGTACGTCGAGATGACCGGGATCGACCCGGTATTCCTCGGGACACTGATTGTTCTTCAGGCAGCTATCGGATCGGCAACCCCTCCGTTCGGGTGCGATATATTCACCGCACAGCTGATCTTCCGACGGCCGTATCTTGAAGTCATCAGAAAGACTCCACCGTTCGTACTGATCCTTATTCTTTCGACGGCTCTGATCATCATGTTCCCGCAGATCGCACTGTTCATTCCGAACGCAGCCGGGTTCTAGAATTTATCGAGAGTGGAGGCTCTGAGAGAATGAAAGTCACTGCGCGGGGCAGACAGCTGAGTTATGGAGAGGCCATAGGGATTCTCCTGATAGAGAATTATGCCCCGTTTATCCCGGGGGATACCGCGAACGCGACGAGCTACCGGTATCCTGTGAGGTTTCAGCCGGTTATGGGTCTATCTGTGGAGAAGCTGTTCTCTCACGACACGAGCAGTCTTGCAGAGCTTGAGCGTTGTGCTCTTGCCCTGCAGGAGGCCGGTGTGAGGGCGATAACCGGGGACTGCGGGTTTCTTGCTCTGTTCCAGAAGGAACTGAGAGAGACTGTCAAAGTTCCCCTGTTCCTCTCCTCTCTGCTTCAGCTCAACTTCATCTTCCCCATACTCGCCGAGAAAGCCGAGGTCATCATCATCACAGCCAATTCCCCTTCGCTCACTGATTCCCTGCTCGAAGAGCTTTCAGTGCAGAAGAAGTATATCGAACGCTGCAGGATCATTGGACTCGAGGACTGTGAGGCTTTCACCGTACCTGTCTTTGAAGAACGGGGTGTCTATGATACCGACCGTGTCGAGCACTGTGTTGTCACCAAGGCGATAGAGATGAAAGAGCAGTATCCTGAATCGAAAGCGATACTGCTCGAGTGCTCCCTGCTTCCCCCGTTTGCAAAAGCCGTGGGTGAAGCGACGGGCTTACCTGTTTTTGATTATATCACCATGATCGATTACGTTCATGATGCGGTGGTGCAGCGTACGTTTACCGGTCATATGTAAATTACACGAGGAGGTCGTTATGACTGTATTTAAGAAAGCGGAGTATCAACGCCGCATTGAAGAGACGAAAAAACTGATGAGTGAGCGGGGGGTGGAACTGCTCATGGTATCTCATCCTGCAAATCTCAATTATCTCACAGGCTATGATGGATGGAGTTTCTATGTTCATCAGTGTGTCCTTGTCTCTCTCGACAGAGAGGAACCCATCTGGATAGGTCGGGGTATGGATGCAAATGGAGCACGGATTACCTCGTTTCTCTCGAATGACAGTATCTATCAGTATGCCGACAACTATGTGCAGTCGCTGGAGCGTCACCCGATGCACTTTGTCGCCGATATCATCAAACAGTACGGCTGGGAACGGAAGGCGATCGGTGTCGAAATGGATCAGTTCTACTTCACTCACCGCTCCTATGTGGAACTCGAACGTTCTCTCCCCGATGCCTCCTTCAAGGATGCCAATGCTCTGGTCAACTGGGTCCGCGTGGTCAAGAGTGATGCAGAGATCGAGATGATGAAGATCGCTGGTACGATCGCCGAGAAGGTCATGGATGCCGCTGTCAAGCACATCAGACCGGGAGTAAGGGAATGTGACGCGGCAAGCGAGATTGTCCGTGCTCAGTATGCTGGAACTCCTGCCCACGGAGGAGACTATCCTGCTATTGTTCCCCTCATGATGGCCGGTGAGAAATCCAAGACCCCTCACCTCACCTGGACAGATGCACCGTTCAAAAAGGATGAAGCGGTTCTTCTTGAACTCTGCGGTGTCTATAACCATTACCATACCCCTATCGCACGGACGATCTTTCTCGGAAATGAACCCCCTCAACTGATGAAGGATACCGCAAAGGTTGTCATAGAAGGTCTGCAGGCCACGTTGGACTGGATCAGGCCGGGAGTGACCGCTGCCGATGTCGAAGCGAAGTGGAGAGCCGCTATAGCCCACTCGACCGTCGTCAAGGAGTCCCGTCTCGGATACTCGATCGGTGTGAACTATCCACCGGACTGGGGCGAACACACGATCAGCCTGAGAAGTGAGGATACCACGATTCTGAAACCGAACATGACCCTTCACCTTATCCCCGGCATCTGGTATGACGATGTAGGATTCGAGCTTGACGCCTCGATTGTTCTCACGGAGAACGGCTATGAACCTCTGTTCACCTATCCGATGGACATCGTCCTCAATCCGTAATGGCGGATGGCATGAAAGAAGTAACCATAGCTTCAGTATATGAGGCTTCACGAAGAATATATCCCACTGTCAGGCGCACTCCGTTGCTTGACAGTGATTATTTCACTACGTTGTTCCACGCAGAGAAAGTTGCATTCAAGGCCGAGATGTTCCAGGAGACCGGATCCTTCAAGGAGCGGGGAGCTGCGAACAGGATCCTTTCATTAAGCGAGGAACAGAAGAAGCGCGGGGTGATCACCTTCTCCACCGGAAACCATGGAAGGGCTGTTGCCTCTGTCGCATCCCGAAACACTATCACCTCGGTGGTGTGTGTTTCGAAGCGGGTTCCGTCCTATCGTGTGGAGGCCATGAGAGCTCTCGGTGCCGAGGTCGTACAGGACGGTGACAGTCAGGATGAGGCAGAACTGATCTACGAACGGCTCAGGAAGGAGCGGGATCTCATTCCGGTTGTTCCCTTTGATGATCCGTACGTGGTCAGCGGTCAGGGAACGATCTCCCTCGAACTGTATCAGCAGTTTGACGATCTCGATACGCTGATTGTTCCGCTCAGCGGAGGAGGATTGCTTGCCGGGACGGCGTTTGCCATCAAACAGCTGAAACCGTCTGTTGAGGTAATCGGTGTTTCCATAGAGTGCTCACCGGTCATGCTCAGGAGTGTTGAGGCAGGTAGGCCCGTTCTCATCGATGAGAGTGACACCCTGGCAGATTCCCTCCTTGGTGGGATCGGTGTTGAAAATCACTATACACTCGATCTTGTCTCCCGATTCGTTGATACCCATGTCATTGTCAGCGAGGAGGAGACTGCGGAGGCGATGAGGTCCCTCTACCGGAACATGGGACTTGTGGTGGAAGGAGCCGGTTCTGTCCCCCTCGCCGCCGCTCTGAGTGGAAAGGTCAACCTGAAGGGAAGGAACGCTGCGCTCGTATGCACCGGTAGAAACGTTGATTTCAAACGATACCGACAGGTGATCGAAGCGTGATGAAATGTATACAGGATACAAAGGAAACAGTATGAAGAAAGAACCGATTCTGATTGTCAACGAAAAAGAACTGATGGATAACATCCCGCTTGATGAGGTGCTTATCAAAGAGATTGAGAAGGGCTTTGTAGCTCTCAGTGAAGGAAAGGCGACAGTCCCTCCGATTATGATGATACCGGTGCCCGAACGGGATGGTGAAGTCGATATAAAAAGCGCGTTTGTTCATACGATGGATCTGATGGCGGTGAAGATCGCCTCCGGGTTCTTCGAGAACCCGGATCTCGGTCTTCCCAGTCAGTCCGGCCAGATGCTCGTTCTCTCAACCGTCACGGGCATGCTTCAGGGAGTCCTGCTCGATAACGGGTACCTGACGCAGATCCGTACCGCCGCCGCCGGCGCGATAGCCGCCAAGTATTTTGCAAAGAAGACGATACACACTGTCGGTGTGTTCGGTTCAGGTGTACAGGCACGGTATCAGATGGAGGCGCTTGCGCTTGTCAGACGGTTCGAGAAGATCGTTATGTTCTCTTTGGATCCGCCCGAAAGGAAGCAGGCTTTCGTCGATGATATGAAGCAGCGTCTCAATGTGGATGTCGTACTGGCAGAGAATGGAGATGATCTGGTTGCAGCGAGTGACGTGGTGGTAACGACGACGCCCAGCAGAAAGGCCTACTTCTCTCCTGAATGGATCAAGCCGGGCCTGCATATCACGAGCATGGGAAGTGATGCTGAGGATAAGCAGGAACTGTATGCCGACGTGTTCAGGAAGGCTGACGTCATCGCGTGTGATCTGCTGAGCCAGTCGACCCGGCTCGGGGAGCTGAGAGCTGTCAAAGAGGCAGGCATCATCACCGACTTCTCTGAGGTGCGTGAGATAGGCCACGTCATCTCAGGAAAGAAAAACGGGCGGGTTAACGATGATGAGGTCACCATCTGCGACCTCACAGGCGTCGGTGTTCAGGATACGATGGTCGCTATGCTGGCCTACACACTTGCAAAGAACAAGGGGCTGGGAATCACGATCTAGATTCCACAGCGGAGGTGAAATGTGAAGACACTGCCATTTACGAGTAGTGAGTATGCACGACGGGTCAACCTCGTGAAACAGACGATGGACAGGCGGGGTATAGAGATGCTTCTCGTCCTCGATCCTTCCCATATGAATTATCTCAGCGGTTTTGACGGATGGAGTTTCTATGTCCATCAGGGACTTCTGATCTTTCTCGATGAGGAACATCCTCACTGGTTCGGCCGTGCCCAGGATTCAAACGCCGCCCGACTGACCACGTATCTGCCAGAAGAGAACATTCACGGATACAAGGATGAGTACGTGCAGTCACGGTATATCCATACGATGGAGTATGTTGCAGCCATTCTCAGGGGACGGGGAAAACGACTCGCGATCGAAATGGACGGCTATTGGTGCAACCCGAAGATGGAGAAAGTCCTGCATCGTGAACTGCCTGATGTCGAGATCGTTGATGCAGAGAACATGGTCGGCTGGGCAAAGACGATCAAAAGTGAGAGCGAGATCGCCTATATACGTCAGGCGGGAGCTATTACGGTGGAGACGATGAACATCGCCCTCGGCGCTATCCGCGAAGGTGTTGCCGAACGGGAGGTCGCTGCACTGGTATCAGCTGCCCAGATACGCGGTATCAATGGATATGGGGGAGACTCTCCCGCTATTTTCCCGATCCTTCCCTCTGCCGAGCGCACGTCCTCTGCCCATCTTACCTATGACAGTGACCGATTGTATCAGAAGGGTGATGTTGTTCTGCTGGAGATCGGCTCAGCTCGGCACCACTATCATGCACCTCTATCCCGAACAGCGTTCATCGGGGATGCCCCTTCAGATCTCCGTCACGTAGCTGACGTTGTTGTGAACGGACTTCAGAAGACCCTTTCACGGATAGGGCCGGGCATAACAGCTGAAGAAGTCGAACGGATCTGGCGGGAGCAGCTCGTTGGAACCGGAGTTGAGAAGCCGAGCAGGGTAGGGTACTCCTTCGGTCTCGCGTTCGTACCTGACTGGGGAGAGAAGAGCGTCTCTCTCAGACCGGGGGACAAATCTGTACTCCAGAAGGGAATGACCATTCACTTCATGCCCGGTATCTGGCTGGACACCTACGGGTTCGAATGCAGTGAGCCCTTCCTCGTTACCGACAGCGGGTGTGAGAAGATCCTCGAGTACCCACAGAAGCTGTTTATCTGCTGAAAACTGAGCTGTTAATCGCTCAGATGCCTCCTGTTCGTGCCCATGGGATCTGTGATACCCATGGGCCTCTGTGTTTCCTGCCCCTCTAGAGCGGGTAAAAGCTGTGGCATCACTGTACAACAGACCTGTTTTTGGGTATGATACTATACTCAGGAGGATATTTGCACATGCCAACACTCGAGACAACATATATGGGTCTGCGACTCAGGAATCCCATCATCATAGGCTCTTCCCCTCTCACAAGTACCCTTGACGGACTGAAGAAATGTGAGGACGCCGGCGCAGGTGCTGTCGTTGTGAAATCGATATTCGAAGAACAGATCGATGCACAGTCTGCTCAGATGATCAGAGAAAGCAGCGATTATGTTGCTCACACCGACGGTGCTGATTTTCTTGAGGAGGTTTCAAGAGACTTCTATATAGACCGGTATGTCTCCCTGATCGAACAGGCCAAGAAAGCCCTTGATATCCCGGTCATCGCATCGGTGAACTGCAGGAGCCACGGCACCTGGGTCGACTACGTCGAACGGTTCAGTGCAGTCGGCGCTGATGCTCTGGAAGTCAACCAGTATATCCTTCCCAACGATATGTATACCACCAGCCAGGAGATAGAAGAGGAATACCACACTGTAGTGAAAGAAGTGAGGAAGAGCATCTCCATTCCTGTTGCGATCAAGATGGGACCCTATTTCTCTTCTCTCGCCCATACCATCAGACAGTTCGACTCATACGGGATCGAGGGATTTGTTCTGTTCAACAGATTCTACCGGCCGGAGATAGATATCGAGAACATGAATATCAGACCTATGGTCAACTTCTCGACGGAACATGACTACGGACAGGCTCTGCAGTGGACTGCTCTTCTCTCTGCCTATCTCAATGGTGATATCTGTGCAAGCGGCGGTGTACACTCGGGGGACGCTTTGATCAAACTCCTTCTTTCAGGAGCTAAATCGGTGCAGGTTGTGACAGCAGCGATGAAAAACGGTCTGGGAGTCATTTCCGAGATGAACGGAACGCTTACCTCATGGATGGAAAGAAAAGGGTATGAATCGTTCGTCGACTTCAGAGGTGCTCTTGCTCACAAAAGGATGGAGGATCCTGCAGTGTGGGAGAGAAGCCAGTACATGAAATCTCTGAACGTGGAGTTTTAGTCAATGGATAGAGAGAAGTACAGAGACATAGCACCCTATTCAGGGCAGGATGTGATAGATGCTGTGGAGCGGCTTAAGAGCCACCCCGCGTTTCTCTCGAATCTGGCCGATGTCCTGTATGGGGGGAACTTCATCAAGAAGAAATGGAAGTCGCATCAGATCAAGGATGCGCTGCCCCCCCTTCTCGATACCGTGCGTAATTATGACGATTTTCAACGGGTCATCACCGCAGGATTCTTCCTTCCGATCATAGAGAAGGTCTCTATGACAGGGTTCACTCACTCCGGAACTGAACACCTTAGTGCAGATACCCCGTACCTGTTCATCTCCAATCATCGTGATATCGTGCTTGACTGTGCTCTGCTCGACTATGCCCTTCTTCAGGCTGAACTTCCCATCTGTGAGATGGCGATCGGCGACAATCTGCTCGTCAACCAATTCACCCAGGACCTGTTCAAGCTTAACGGCGGAGTGACGGTGAAACGGAACCTTCCCATGAGGGAACAGTATGCTGAGTCGATGCATCTGAGCAGGTATTTCGTAGAATTGGTGCGTGATGAGAAGAAGTCCATATGGGTGGCACAGAAAAGCGGAAGGGCAAAAGACGGAATAGATGTCACGAACCCGGCCATTATCAAGATGCTCCATCTCAGCTATAAGAAATCCGGGGTTCCCTTCAGCGAACTGATTAATTCACTGAATATCGTTCCTGTCGCAATCAGCTATCAGTACGACCCGAATGATATCAACAAGGGGAGGGAACAGCTGTCAAAGAAGCTGCACGGCACCTACCAGAAGAAGAAATATGAGGACCTTGTCAATATGCTCCGTGGACTGAGGCGCTTCAAGGGTCATGTACATGTCAACTTCGGTAAGCCGCTGACAGGGGAGTTCAGGAACGCGGATGAGGTGGCAAGAGAGATTGATAGGCAGGTTCATATCGGCTACCGCCTGATGGATACCAACTACTATGCCTATGATCTGATTCAAGGGCCGACCCGTTTCGAGGAGAAGTACGAGTCTCTTGATACGAAACAGTTCCTGAAACGATACAAGGGACTGAGTGAAGAGGTTCGCAGGAGTATCCTGAGATCGTATGCCAACCCTGTTGTCATGCAGCTTGAAGAACTCGGTATGTAGTGATGAACGCTGGGAGATCATTCCTGGTAGTGCTGCTGACTCTTCTTCTGTTCACTGCCTGTTCTGAGCAGCCGTTTGATATAGACGAAGTGTCTCTCATACCGACTGCTGTATTCTCGCGTATGAACGGTCTTACCGTATCGCAGTCAGGTCTCCTTATTGTTCTCTCCAGCGAGGATCTGGAAGAGAAAAAGGTGTATCAGGTCAGGTTGGAAAGCCCCTCTGTATCCAGCGGTTCTCCCTATATCTGGGAACAGACCGCACAGCTCACTCAGTTCAATGGTTCTTCGGCTCTGGTTCTCAATGCCGTTCTCATGCCAGGCGAGACACCGTTCCCTGAAGGAGAATACTTACTTGAGATTATCAGTCCCTCAGGGACACGTGCCCGTCATACCCTGAGTGTGATAGGAGAACCGATAGCAGAGTATCAGGAAGCAGGTCTGCAGATACGCGAGAGCGGGGGAGTCTGTCGGGTAGTCACCGCACTGCCGGATACCGTCTCATGGTCCGGTGAGGTTCTTCTCTCAGGTCAGGTCTTTCAGGTTTCCTCTGACAGTACTGGTTTCACGCTCCCCGAATCCTGTGACGTGCAGGAAGGTATCACAGTTCGTGTGAGTATCTCCTACTATGACGAAACCCGTGAGATGCAGATAGTACACCGGCTTCTGACTCAGAGTATCCTTCCCACTGAGCGATAGAGATCTTCCCGGGTGATCTCAAGGACGAACTCTCTTCCATGGGGACAGGTAGGTCTCGCCAGAGCGAATACCTTCCTCAGCAGAGCCACTGCCTGTGCAGTGTCAATAGGATCTCCCTCCTTGATCGCCTTCCTGCAGGCAGCAGTTGCGAACAGCATCTTATGAAGTTCCTCAAGAGTTCCTGAACTGAACGACTGAATCCCCTCGACCAGCTGACTCTCCATCTCCCGATAGTGAGGGATCGTGGATTCGATAGCCCACAGCAGGTCGTCCGTCCTCACGAGATGGATACCGAGGGACCGGTACATATCACTATGAGAGGTCAGGAATTCATCAACACTTCTTTCCACCTCGAAGGTTACCGGTATCATCAGGGGCTGAAAACCGTCATACTGCCTCATCTCATCGTAGAGTATTCTCTCATGGGCTGCATGTTGATCAACAAGGTACAGGGAGTCTCCCTTCTCTACAAGGAGAAAGAGCGAGAAGATCTGTCCATGATAGATGAACTCATCCTGCCCCGTATGGCCGGACTCTTCTGAAGTTCGATCGTCTGGTCGCGTGAACAACTGTTTTGCTGTATCATACCAGGATTCCTGCCGACCCGTGTGTTCCGGGACCCGGAGGCCCGGCCGGTGCAAAGAAGATACCGTTCTCGAGCTTTCCTGTGCTGAGTGGTGAGATGTGGATAAAGAATTTTTCCCCTCAGGGGGATCTTCAGATGCAGTAAACAGCATTGAACCTGCCGAATACCGGTCATCTGCCCGTGTACGTTCCGCGGAGAACTTGTTGTACCGAAGGTTGTACTGGAGCAGAAGGACAAGCTGGTGATGTATCTCTGCCCTGTTGCGCAGTTTGACCTCCCGCTTTGCAGGATGAATGTTGAAATCTACAAGTTCAGGGTCTACGTTCACATAGACATAGCAGTAGGGGAAGGCTCCTCCCGGAAGGTATGGATCATACCCGTAGGTGACTGCCTGAACGAACGAGTACTCATCTACGATACGGTTATTGACGAAGATCTGAATATATTTCCTGTCTGTCCTGTAGGTGTCAGTACCGGTGGAGATGACTGAGAGGGTGAAGTGTTCGCCCTCTTCGTGCATCTCCAGGAGTTCCGAGGCGACGATGTCCTTATTGTTCTTCAACACCTGTGAGACTCGCTTTTTCAGGCTGGTTGTGGGAAGATACAAGGATTCCTTCCCGTTGTGTGTCATAGTGAAGGTGACCTGCGGAAACGCAAGCGCCTTTTCGATGATCGCCTGTTTTACCATCATCGCCTCGCTTGACGGACGCTTGAGAAAGAGTCTCCTCGCAGGGATTTCGGCAAACAGGTCAGTGACCTCAACAATCGTTCCTCCGGTCGGACCTCCTGGCTCGACCCGGGAGAAGGAGTCTCCCTGAATCGTGATACTTGCTCCCATGCTTCCCTGTGGTGTGCTGGATATTGTCAGGCGGGCACCTGCCGCAATACTGTAGAGGGCCTCTCCCCTGAAACCGAGGGTTTTAAGTGTGTCGAAATCGCTGAGGGTCCTCACCTTGCTCGTCGCGTGGGAGTGCCCGATGACTTTCAGATCCTCCGGATGAATCCCGAGGCCGTCATCAATCACCTTGATGCGGCGGATGCCCCCCTCCTCAATGATGACAGAGATCGTGGAGGCAGATGCATCGAGAGAGTTGTCAATCAGTTCCCGTACGACCGAAGCTGGACGGTCTATCACCTCTCCGGCTGCGATTCTCTGCGCGACGATGGGTTCCAGAAGCTGTACTCTTCTCTCTTGACTCATAGTATACCTCTATCGTAAACAGGAACCCCTCGCCGTAGGGAGGGGTTCGTCGGAAGATCTACGGATGTGCTGGAGAACCAGGTCCTCCATGTCCGTATCAATAGCTAATATCCATTCCAAAGGTGACGAAGGGAACAGTCCTCACCACTCCAACACCGTTATAGCTTCCGCTCACGTCCTGAAGTTCAGTATAGGAGCCGACACGTGTGTGCAGTGACAGGTTGTCAATCGTGTATTCGGCGGCGATACTCGCATAGGTTTCATCGTTCAACATGAAGGTGATCGCTCTATCTACGATTGAAGCGGTCGATTCGAGTACATCTGTCTGGAACGCGTTCCACAGGCCACGCCTGCTGTACTGGGCATCGAAGGTGAAATTCCCCGATGTGAGTGAGGCAGTGATCTGTGCAAGGTCTGCATCTGTCTCAAAATCCAGAGCCGTGCTGAACGGAATCGTATAGGATGCCGTGATATCTATCAGATCGGTATCCAGTGCAAGAGCGCCCTTCGCGTCAAATTCGATCCCGTCGTAGACGTACGATCCGTCGTATACATCATCATATGCATCGATCAGCGATCCCCTTTCCCTGAGGTACAGTGAGTTGTACATGCTGCTGAAGAGCATTCCGTTTCTCACACTCGCCCCGACAGATCCGTGCAGCGTACCGGAAGAGAAGGAAAGTCCTCCGTAGGCATAGTAGTTCTTGATCTTATCGAGAAGGGCAGGAGCAGAGGAATCAAAGGAGAGGACAAAGAATCCGTCAGCGGAATCATATGCAAATAGTGCACTCCCCTGCAGGTCAAGAGCAAGGCCACTGTCCCCGTTGCCTATGATCGGCAGACCGATCGAAAGACTGGGAACGGCATACACCCTCTTTTCTGTCTCGGTGAGCTTTGCTTCAAACAGTGAGGATAATCCAATTTCCGCCTGATAGGAAGCTGACGGTGTGACAGACATGCCGATATCTGCAAACTGAGGCATCACAAGGTTGTTTACATACATGTATGCATCAAACTTCGCTGTATCCAGCTTGGCGGTCATTGCCAGTTGTCTCTGAAGATCCGAATCAATCAATGCATCAACACCGTCGATGAACAGTCCATTCGAATATTTCGTGTCTCTGGCGAGTTCAAGGAAGAAGGTATCTCCCTTCTCTCCGATACGAATCATATCGATGAGTGCCATCGAATCACTGAAGATGTCATAGGCGGTTGTGAACGTGGATGCACCATCACTGCCGAACGTGAAGGCGTCGTTGTAGCTGTGTGAATAGAGAGAATAGTCTGAGGGATCAAAAGAGATATACGGTGAGAGCCGGAAAGCAAAGTTTTCCCGTTCATACCCGGCAAAAGGAGCAAAAGACATCAGGAACACATCATTGCCACTTCTGAATCCCTTGTGAACATCATATCTCATTCCTACTGAGACAGCACTCTGTCCGGTCGGTTCCACGGTCTTCTGAGGTGCCGTCTGAGCTGACGCACGTTTTCCCACTGTCAGGTCTGCACCAAGCTTGAGAAGAGAAGTCCCATCAGTCTTGAACAGGAGGTCGGCATACAGCTGTGCAGGACCGACTGCCAGTGACAGTGATGCATACGGCTGGGCAAGACCATTGGCCGTCAGCAGATCATAGGTATTGCTCAGCAGTTCAGACAGATCGCTGAAAGCAAATACATCTTCGATTCCCGAAAGGAAACCCACTCTCTGGAGTCCCATTGAGGCGGTAAATGAACCGCTCTTGTAGGAAATGCCTCCTCGGAATGTATCAGCGGAGGTTCCGGCCATGTCGTTCAGTTCGAGGATACGGGAGAAGTCATAGGCGACAGGTATCGAGTAGGATGCCTCTAGAGACAGAGTATCTCCTGCATAGCTCATTTCCGTCGCGAAGGAGAAGTACGGATTTCCATCTTCAACCATTCTTTCCCCAGAGTACAGGGTGGAATTCAGAGATCCGAGGGCGAGAATAGGATCAACAGCATTGATATAAGAGCCCAGCAGTCTCATGTTGAACCTGTTCAGCCGGAGGTCGATTCCTCCTGTAGCCTGGAAGTTCGCAAATTTATCGAGGATTTCACTGCCGCTCTCATTGAACATCGGAGCAATATCGAACGGTCGGATATCAAGGGTCGTCGAAAGACCGAGGAACAGCGAGGTGCTCCGGGTCCGCGTGTCGCTGAGAGTGAACCTGGCATCAAGTGTCGGATAGGCTGTTATTTCATCAAGAGATCTATCAGAGGTGACAAGCGAGCCCACACCGAGAGTAAATGATTCACCCAGATCAAAGGTGAACCGCAGACCTCCGGTCTGTCTCTCACTTGCGTCGAGTGCGTTCAGGTAGAGATCATCCGCAAATGCCTCAAGTCCGAAAGCGCCGACATCGGCCCTCATATAGAGACCGAGCTTCTCATCGAGGAACGTATCTCTCACTGCAAGTCCGTTCACCATATATCCGTCACCGAAGGTTATGGGCGTATGATCATCGATGACAAGGTAGAACGGATCAGTCTCATCCCCGATGATCAGGTAGTCAAGGAAGCTCAGAGCGCTTCGGGTCATATCAAAGAGACCTGAGTCAAAGGACGGGTTGAGATTCGTGTATGGAGCAGCCTGAGGATCAATCAATGATCCGTCTGTCAGGAAGTAGGCCTGAAGACCGATTTGAGCTTTCAGTACCGTAAGGAACGGCTTCACACTGAATCCATGGTACACATCTCCAGAGGAGACGACGTTCTCACGTACAGCATCGTATCCCACACGTACTCCGAATTCGCTGACAAGAGGTGTTTCCTCCGTATCCGCCGTAATGGAAGACTTTGTGCTCACGGTGAGGGGGGCTTCGGAGGACGGTGTTTCTTCTATTTTTTCAGGAGGCGTCGCTGCAGTTTCACTCTGCGCCGGTGAAGGTTCCTTCGGCTGGAGGGAGACTTCTGCCGATGCTACGGCAAGTGAATCCCCATCCCCCGCAGGGGCTTCTAAGACCTCTTTTTCCTTCACAGGCTCATCCATCGTCACTGCTGCAGTTTCGACTTCCTGCTCCCGAGACGGTTCCGGTACCGCTGCGTTCTGTGCCTCTTCCTGTCTGAGATAGGCAGCATAGGCTGTTTTAACCGTATCGATGTAGGATGCAATGTTCTGATCTTCAGGTACCCGCATAACACCGTATGCCTGTGCGAGTGAAGAGGTTGACGGATTGTTGACCGTATCAGCATCCAGTGACAGTGCATTGGAAGCAGTGAGTATCCCGTCAGTGAAGGTGAGTTCGACAATGCCGATACTGGAAAGGCGTTCACCCGCATTCACGATGAGTGTATTACCCACACGGTAGCCGCCATCCTCTCCATCACCATCTGACCCCTCTATTATCAGGTCAATACCCTCTATTTCACGGGCTATGTCACGACTTGTAAGACCGCTCTGACCAGGAATCCCACCGAGGAGAATCACGACATCACTGTCGGCACGAACCTTGTCAACAAGGCCCTGTGCCTGAGCGGCAATCTCATCCGAATAGAAGGTTACTCCGTCCACTGTCTGCTGTGGTGCACTGAGGCCGATCACTCCGACAGAGATTCCATCCAGATCATACACTCTGTACGCAGTGAAGAGCTGCGAACCGTTTACATCAAGAGCATTGCTTGAAAGAATATCTACATACCCGTTACTGCGTGCAAGTTCTGCAGCCTGCTTCAGATAATCGACAGGGTAGGTGAATTCTGCAGTTCCGGGAGCGATGGCATCGTAGCCAATCATTTCAAGCACTGTCGCGAGACTTTCCCCGTTATCATGCCGGGTTATATCACTTCCACCTACCGTGTTTCCGGCATCAAGAAGGAGTGTCCGGTCTTCACTGTCACGACCCCACTGTACCAGTGTCGCAAGACGCCCGTACGATATCTGTGAATCAGTGAGGGCTCCCATGCCGTCGTTGGTGTGAGCTATGTACACTTTTTCGATTACCGGTTCGGGTGCCGCCTTGACAGCTGCCGCCTTGACAGCAGGTTCGGGTGCCGCTTTGACAGCAGGTTCGGCTGCCGCCTTGACAGCAGGTTCGGCTGCCGCTTTGACAGCAGGTTCGGCTGCCACTTTGACAGCAGGTTCGGCTGCCACTTTGACAGCAGGTTCAGCTGCCGCTTTGACAGCAGGTTCAGCTACGGACAGGCTTTCTTCCACCTGAACAGCCGGTGCCTGAGAGGCAATCTGTGCTTTCTGGTAGGACACCGCCGGCGGAACCAGAGAGAATTCATCTCTGACAGCGTCGCTGGGCATCAGGGAGAGAGTCTTCCTTTCAGGTGCCATACTCAGTGTCTTGAACGTGTTCTGAGAGAGTGGTTTTTCCTTAAGGAATGGATCGGCAAGGTCCATATAATGGTAAGGAGCAAGGTTCGCAATCTTCCTGCTGATCGTATTGGTGATTGAGACCTGACCGCCGAGTGAGAACACCAGTTCCGAAAGATCGGAGGAGACAAAGAGCTCTGATGCTCCCCTCGTCTCATAAATGCCGATAGGAGTCGTGACAGTGAGAGTCTCGGTAAAGGTCTTTGAGGTGAGGAAGGAAGCTGACCCTCCCACCAGATAATACTTCAGATGTTTCGAGTTGTTCGAGATCACAGAAAGGATGGACTCCTTCTGAAGTACGATCGTAATATCACGGCTGCTGATCGTTACCGGCTCCTGATCGGAAAGGATCACCCATCCGTCGTCTATAGCCTTCGGGGGGATCGTTTCAGCTACCAGAGCTCCGCTGTTGTCGAACAGCAGTGCTGCATCTCCCATCCCTTCAACTATATGCATATATTGTATGGAGCTGGTAGATGAGCTGGCAAATCCTTGCATGGCTCCTGCTGCGAGCAGGAGGATCATTACAACTGTAGTAAGGCCGTACCGGGTTACACGTTTCTTTTTCATACTGTCAATGTACTCCAAATAGTGGTAGTCTGCAACTGTCATCCATAATCTTCATCAGGATTGCGGGTCCATTGTACTACCTTTTTATAGTATAATCAAACTGATGTTGGTGTGCTGCGTAAATATGTTCACGTGCATCCCTGTCGAGCTGAACAAGCGAAGAGACGATGGGTTTGATGGAACTCCTGATATTCGTCTGATCGTACGGACAGACCGGCTTTACCGCGGGGAAGGCATATTCCTTTGCGATCCGGGCGATTGTAGACTCATGAACGAGAATCATAGGACGGATCACATGGATTTTCCCCTTGAAAAATTCCTGTACCGGCAGCATCGTGTGGAAAGTGCCCCGCTTTGCCAGGTTCATGATCGTTGTTTCCACCATATCATCCAGATGGTGTCCGGTGGCAATGAGCGGGTACCCGTGCGTGTCAGCGTATTCGAAGAGTATCCTTCTCCTGTTGCGTGAGCACAGATAGCAGTTGAACTCACCCTTGAAACTTTCAGGATACTGCTGTTCATGGAAAATGGTGAAGGGTATATCGAGGGTCGCAAAGAAACGGCGGAGATTACTCAGGCCCTCCTCTCCGATGGGATGTTCCTTCCAGTCAATCATTAGTGCTTCGAGATGATACGACACGGGAAGCCATTTCAGACGGAGCGAGAGCGCTGTGGCAAGAGCGAGGGAATCCTTTCCTCCGGAGACACTGAGCAGGACACGGTCCCCCTCCGCTATCATGGAATGATTATTGATCCCTTTTCCGGTCAGTTTAATGAAACGTCTTACCCGCGGAGGAATCTTTCCCTTCACAAGGTCTGAATAATGCGGAGAGTTCTTCTCCTCTATCATAGGTATTTCCTCACGATCCCTTCGGCATCTGATGCCTCTATTTCTTCGGGGGCGAACAGGCGAAACTCTCTGAGCGAGGAGGTGAACAGCGTCACCAGCTGGTCGCTGAACAGCTCGCTTGCCCTGTTAAACACTTCCACCGAGCCAGTTTTCTGATTGAAGATCGGAAGGTCCGATTCAAAGGTGACCTTTTCGCTTATATCCAGGACAATGGTATGCTCCTTCAGGTCCGGATACGTCAGGATAAGATCCTTCCAGATCGATCGTTCAAGAGCGATTCTCTGTACCTCGCTGCTGTATCTCTGATGAGCGGAATTGCCGGGATCAAACGGGATCCGCACTGTTTCCTTCAGGAGCCGGCCTTCCTGCACTCTGTCGAACAGTTCAGCGGAAGGGTATTGGGTTCCCCGCAGAGAGTCCATAAGGATGGCGAACTGATGATCATCGAGATGAGTCAGCTCACCGTCACTCAGCAATCCTCCGTTCCTCGCAAGCAGGACAGCCTTCTTGATCATCGCTGTGGCACTTCGGGTACTCGCGTGCCAGTACACATACTTGTACATAAGATATTTTGAGAAGAGCAGGTGCTCCACGGCACCGAGAGCCTTGTTATCAAGGTAGAGCCTGTTGCTTCCGGTTATTCCGATATGGCGCAGGAGGTAGTCCACATCCTGCACGCCATAGGGAACACCGCAGTAGAAGGCATCCCGGCACAGGTAGTCGAGTTTGTCCGGATCAAGGGTCCCGCTGAGAACGGACCGGTAGAAAAGTATCTCCGGGTCCCCGCATGGTCTGTTCTGGTCGATGATCTGACAGACGGCAGAGATCGAGGTCCCGATCTGATCAGTGATGATCCCTCGAAGCTGCTGATCTTGCTCAATCTTCGCTGCTCCGATAACCTCATGCTCCTCCTCGATACAGTCCTTCAATGCATGGGCATAGGGGAAATGACCCACATCATGCAGAAGACAGGCGGTGAAGAATGCGTGTATCCCCCTCAAAGTGAAGGGGAAAGAGCTCCCTTCGGGCTCTCTTGAGAGAAGCGACAGTATCATCTGGCGTGCCACGGCATATACTCCAAGGGAGTGTTCATACCGGGTGTGCTGCGCTCCGGGATAGAGCAGGTAGGCAGGTCCGAGCTGCCGTATCGAATGCAGTTTCATCATCACCCGGGAGTTCGTCAGCGCCTTCAGCGGCATCGAGAACGGGATGTCGTGATGTATCGGGTCCCGTATGATCTCTGTCGCTTCCCTGTGAAGCGTTGCGATGATACTCTGCAGTCGTGTGCTCGGTGGGTTCATGGTATAGGACAGCTTATAGAAATGTACTCCATCTGTCCACTGATTCCTGATCCGTTTGACACGGACACTCAATTGCAGTACATATGAGGTGTATGAAAAGATCAATGATTCTTGCCATGGCAGGCGCTGTTCTTCTATCTGTTTCAGCAGGGAGGGCTCCTGTTCCATTCACAACGCTCCCCTTTACGGGGATGCTTCCGTATCAGGTTACATCCGGCCGTACAGTGGATCTGTTTAACGATTCAGATGGAGTCTCACAGCAGATTGTCGCTGCATCCAGGCATCCATACGACCTGCTGTGGGTCGAGAATTTCGTTTCAGAAGAGGTGAGAAGTATCCTTGTTCATCTTCATCAGGACCTGCTGCAGGTGATGAGTGAATCTCTGATAGAGTCGGTCCGCATCACCAGTGGGAATGACAGTGTCTCTGCAGAGGTTGTGTATCGCCCGGAATCCGGAGACCCGGTGACGATCAGGAGTATATGGCAGGAAGATGGAGATGGAGTGTATCGTCTCTTATCTCTCGATGAGAAATAATTGATACTGTCGCATGGAATCCTCTTGACATGAGCATGCCAAGCCGATTATATTGTCGCCTGTTGACAGCACAGCGGCGGCGTAGCTCAGTCGGTAGAGCAAACGGCTCATATCCGTTCGGTCAGGGGTTCAAGTCCCTTCGCCGCTAGAGATGCTCCCTTTTCCCAAACAACGGGATAGGGAGCTTTTTTTTGCATCCCTCTCTTGATATTCTCACCTCGAGACAGTACTGTATGGCGTATGATTGGATTCTTTCTGAAAAAGGCCTTCTTCGACGGGTGGGACAACATGATTTCACTTGTCGTCATAAACCTCGGGTACCTCCTTGTTCTGCTTTCCCTCTACGGGGCTTTTTCTCTCATGGCAGGCCATGTAGTTCTTGCGTTTGCTCTCATGGCAGTGACGGTTGGTCTCCATGCATTCTATGCCACCGGTGTCAACACACTCGCACATTCGATGGTAAAGGGACGACGGGCTGAATTCCCAGAATTCCTGGCTTCGTTCACACTGATGTGGAAGCACGCACTGCTCATGTGGGCAGGCGAGCTCGTGATGCTCACAATCGCACTGTTCGTTATACCCTTCTATCTGTCACTTCAGACAGTGTTCGCCCTTGTGCTTGCAGTGATTCTGTTCTGGGTGCTGCTGCTCCTTGCCTTCATCAACCTCTATTACTATCCCCTTGCCGTGCAGTTCCCTCAGGATACGCCTCTGAAGAGTGCGAAAAAGTCTCTAGTTCTTGTTGCAGATAATCTTCTGTTCACCATATTCCTTTCGGTATATCAGGTGATCCTGTTTGTCATGTCGATCTTCCTTGCTACGATCATTCCCGGTATTTCCGGGCTTGCAGTATCGCGAAGTGCAGCGGTGAATATCCTCATGCTGAAGTACGACTATCTTGAAGAGCATCCTGAGGCAGAGAGGAAACACCTACCCTGGGACGAACTCCTGTATGAGGAGAGGGAGAGGGTGGGCCGGCGGTCGCTTCGATCGATCATATTCCCCTGGAAAGACTGAGTATGGGAACTGAGATAGAATGCAAAATGGCCATAGAGGCCGATGCAGTCACTGATCTGTATCACCGGATAGTCTCTTTCGTACCGAAGGATGCAACACATGATATGGTCGACAAGAAGGATCTGTACTGGGGTGTCGATGACCAGGAGCAGGCGATGTTCCGTATCCGCGAGTCACGGGAGGGGGTCCTTCTCACCCGCAAAAGCAAGGAGGAGAGGTCGGACGGTCTTGAAGTGAATAAGGAGATCGAGTTCACCGTCGAACCCGACATGAGGAAGGTACATTCCTTTTTCTCATCTTTGGGATATATCCCCTTGTACAGGAAAGAAAAGCATGGATGGATGTGGTCAGTGAACCATCTCACCATCGAGCTCGTTGAGGTGAGCACGCTCGGGTGGTACCTCGAGATGGAGATCCTTCTGGATGAAGTGGCGGATCTCAGTACCGATAGAGCTCTCGATGAGCTGATGAGAGTCCGCAGCGCACTCGAGCTGGACTATGTTCCCCTTGAGGGGCGATACTACAGCGAGATGCTGAAAGCACAGAGAGAAGGAGCATACGAACTATGGAAATGAGAGCTTCACATATTCTGGTCAAAGAACGAGGCCTTGCGGAGCAGATACTGAAACGGATCAGAGCCGGATCCGATTTCGCTTCCCTTGCGCGTCAGTACTCCACCTGTCCGAGCAAGAGCAAGGGAGGAGATCTCGGCTGGTTCACTCAGGGGCAGATGGTGCCGCCTTTCGAACAGGCCTGTATGCGCCTGTCGGTCGGTGCCGTTTCACCGGTGGTTCCTACGCAGTTCGGCTTTCATATCATTAAAAAGACCGGGGTCCGCTGAGACCCTACCGATCGCGAATCGGTTTCATCACGTCCAGAAGGGCACAAATACCCGTTCAGCTCTCTCTTTCCCGCTCCGTTCGATGACATCGACATGCACCCTGTACACCTGTTCTATCCTCTCTCTGGTAAGGATCTCCTGTGGGGTCCCTGTTGCAACGGGGATTCCTCTGTCGAGGAGAACCACCTGATCGCTGAAGGCATAGGCTGCGTTCAGGTCATGAAGGACGGTGATAACCGTGACTCCCTGAGTGACGATCAGACGCTTGAGAAGGGAAAGTATCTCCACCTGATGATGTACGTCCAGATGGCTTACCGGTTCATCAAGGGCAATAATGGATGAGTTCTGTGCGATCGCGCGGGCGATGAGCATTCTCTGGTACTCCCCCCCGCTGAGTTCACTGGCTCCCCTGTGAGCGAGATGGGAAAGTCCCAGGTCCCCGATGGCTCTGTTGACCTGCTCATGGTCCTCTCCGGTCAGCTGTGAGAACCGGGAACGGTACGCATAGCGTCCCATGGCAACACATTCGTATACACTGAGATCCCATGTAATCCTGTTGCTCTGCGGGACGAAGGAGATATGCCTTGCCTGCTCTTTCCTGCTCATGCGGGAAGCATCCAGCCCGTGATAGGTCAGAGATCCGCTACCGGTTTCGATCGTCCTGATGAGGGCCCTGATGAGAGTCGTCTTTCCTGCTCCGTTGGGACCTATGATGCTTACGAAACTGCCGTGAGGAAACGAGAGGGAGAGATCCCTGAACAGAGGTTCGTCGGTATAGGAGAAGGTGAGATGCCTCAGTTCGATCGCCGGCTGTCTCATAGGCCTCTCCTGCTTCTAACCAGAAGTATCAGAAAGAGGGGAGTGCCCGCAATACTGGTGATCACACCTACCGGCAGCTCGGTCGGAGCGATGGCCGTTCGGGCTATGAGATCACTTATGAGGACCATGATGGCCCCCCCTATGAGGGTGAGGGGAAGCAGTCTTCTGTGAAGCGGTCCAACCACCAGTCGCATGATATGAGGAACCATCAGACCGACGAACCCGATAATGCCGAAGAAGGCCACTGTCGCCGACGTGCTTATGGTGCACAGAATGAGCAGCAGTATACGGGTTCTTCTCATACTCAGACCCATCGAATGGGCACTGTCCTCATCAAGAAGAAGCAGATCCATCTCATGGGTCAGAAAAAACAGTGGAGCGATGCCGATGAGGCTCGTCACGGTGAGAATGCCGACTTTGGTCCAGGTACTGCTGACGAACGAACCCATTGTCCACTGAAGGATCGCATGGAGCTGGGTACGGTTCAGGTAGAGAAACAGTGTCATCAGGGCAGAGAGAAGAAAGTTCAGTGCGACACCGGTCAGCAGAAGGGTAGTGGTGGAGTTCCTGAGTCCCCCTGAGATGAAGAAGATGAGGATGCTGGTCAGTATGGCACCTGTGCAGGCCACAAGCGGTACCACATACGTCCCCGCGGCTCCACTTACGATGCCGAGGTACGCTCCAAGCGAGACCGAGAATGCGGCACCACTGCTGATGCCCAGAACGAAAGGATCGCTCATCACGTTGCGGAAGAGCCCCTGGTACACCATCCCGCTTGCAGCCAGAGCCGCTCCTGTGATGATACCCCCGAGGATACGGGGAAACCTCAGATTCCATATGATGTGCCTGCTCGTTGCATGTTCCGCTTCGTTTCCAAGCAGGATGTTCACAGTCTCTTTCAGGGGAATCGTCACGCTCCCGTGGGTCAGTGATGCAAAGAACATGAACACCAGGGTCGCAAGGAGAGCCAATGTGAGAGTGAGGGTACCGATCTTCCTGTTCACTTGAACAGCTCCGAATGGAGGATCTGCGCAAGCAGCTTGACAGCCAGTGCTGAGCGGGGTCCCTGTCTGTTGAGGATATCCGCCTGGACATCATATATTCTGCCCTGTTTGACAGCAGTAAGTCCCTGATAGGCTTCAAATGAACTGAAGGCTTCGAGGGTCTGTTCGAAGGTGGAACCCCAGGTAGCGGGGAGGATAATCACTTCAGGGTCGTGCATAATGAGCCGCTCGAGAGAGTAGGTCCAGTTGCTTCCATCCGAGGCAATGTTATCTCCCCCCGCAAGCGTGATGATTTCGTGAAGGAACGTATCTCCGGTCGCACTGAAGTCTCCCCACTGACCGAAGCCCGCTACATAATAGGTGGAAACAGGTTCCTCCTCACCTACCTTCGCGTGTACATCCCGGATCAGCTCTCTCATCTCCCCGACCAGTGTCCGTGACTCAGCCTCAGCTGACAGCATCTCTCCCACCATGGTGATCATCTGGTAGGTGCCCTCCATGGAACCCGGTTCATTGACGTAAAAGAGGGTGATTCCTGCACTTTCCAGAGCATCGATGATCTGAAGCTGTCCAAGAGTGCTGATGAGAACGACCTGCGGCTCCAGAGCGATGATCTGCTCTACAGAGGGACTCATGAGATCCCCCACCGAGGGTACTTCAAGAGCCTTCTGCGGGTAGTTGCAATAGTCGGTCCGTCCGACAAGGGTATCTCCCCTGCCCAGTGCGTAGATCGTTTCAGTGATGTTCGGGCTGAGTGATACCACTCGCTCCACGGTATCGGGAAGAGGAATCTCTATTCCCCGTGAATCTGTAAGGAATCGGGATGTTTCCGGTTCGATTGTCTCTCCGGCACCCTGTGCAAACAGCGCGAGAGTGAAGAGAAGAGCACAACTGACAAGGGCGATGGTACGTTTCATGTCCATTCCTCCATGATGATGGTGTGTGGGCATGAGTGTACATACCCGACCTATTCTCCGTAGGCCCAGTCTCAGACTGACAGGTTGCGGTATGGCAGGTTTCCTGGCTGCATGGGATATATGGTAAATCCTTCTCGAAGAGTTTTCTGTTCCGGTCGAACAGCGCTCTTCAATGGAGGGGCGATGTCTCGTCATCACCCGATCACCCGTACCATGGTCACAGTGGCGGGACCGCACAGGACTTACACCTGTTTCCCTACACCATACTCGTGCTCTATGGTAGTGAGATTGTTCGTCACGTGTCAATCAGTGCAATTTCCTATTCAACTTGAAATGAAATGATGGTACACTGGATACATGGATTCAACTGATACCTTTGCCCGGCTTTGTCATCTGTGTATACATACAGCCGACGTGAACCTTCTTGAGAGTATGTTCTCACAGGTGATGAACATCAATGACATTGACATCAACGGTCATTCGCCGACCTACTATGCAGCTACACAGAATCCCCACATAGAGGTACTTGAAGCGCTGATTCAGCGGGGTGCGTTCCTGGATCTGTTCCTGGTCGAAGAGTCAGTGAAGCACAACCAGAATCCGCACGTGGCTATCAGGATCTTCAAGGAGATACAGCATCCGACGAAGGCGCAGATGAATTACCTGTTCCTTCTCAGTGCCGCACACAGAACAGAAAAGACGCTCCCTGAATTCTTCCTGGAAGAGGGGGCCAGTGTCGATGCGACGCTCGGACTCGATATCTATCCTGAGTTCGACTGGGATGACGAACCGGATGAACAGCTCCCTTCCTATCTTCTGGTGGAGGAAAACGCTCTGGTCTTCGCTATCTATGAGAATCCGGACCCGTACCTGATGGTTCCGATTCTTCTTGAACTTGGCGTTGACTTCAACTTCATGGACAGGGAAGGACACAGCGTCCTGTACCATGCACTGGATGATATTGAACTGGTCACGTTACTCGTTGAAGCAGGCTGTGACCTCCACCGGTGTGATGCCAGCGAAAGGACTCCTCTGATGCTTGCCTGTGAGGGGGAGAACTGCGAAGTGGCCCGTTACCTCATCGAACATGACGATGAGATCAACCGCACCTGCTGTGAGGGCAGGACTCCGCTTCACTTTGCTCTGAGTCTACATTTTACCCAGAATCATGAAGTCGTGAAAGCGCTTCTTGACAAGGGCGCTGATATCAGCGCCAGAGATACCAGGGGTCACACTCCTCTTGATTATGCGTACCGGTACTATGCACGACAGGAGACGATAGATCTGCTCAAGAAGGTTGAAGAGAAGACCTCTTCCTGATCTGTTGCTGGCAGCCCTTGACTCGCTCTGATTCCAGAACGCTTTCTCGTGATCCAATGGGAAATCCAAGGTTTCTTCTCACCCGTTCTTGACTGACAGGAAAGTTTCTCCGTAGGATGAGGCATGGATACAATTACGATCTACACAGACGGCGGGTGTTCTGGAAATCCCGGTCCCGGTGGGTGGGCATACGTCGTTTCGACCGAACAAGGTGTTGTTGCCTCTTCAAGCGGGGGAGAGATGCAGACAACGAACAACCGGATGGAGCTCACCGCCGTGATTGAAGCTCTCCGGTTTGTTTACGGGGCCTACCACCCCGATTCAGTAACTCTCTGTACCGACAGTCAGTATGTGAGGCAGGGAATCACTTCCTGGATCTACAATTGGAAAAGAAACGGATGGAAGACAGCGAACAAGAAACCGGTCAAGAATAAGGATCTTTGGCAGGTGCTTGATAAGGCACGGGAGTATCTGAATATTGATTGGGTATGGGTGAAAGGTCACAGTGGAATCGAACTCAATGAGATGTGTGATTCCCTCGTCTCTGCAGAGATGGATGCTCTGAAAAAACAGCGGTAAGTTTCTATGCCCAGTGTTGACACTTTCAGGTCATCTTGGTACTATCCAACACGTTCGTAACGGGCTACTAGCTCAGCTGGTAGAGCAACGCCCTTTTAAGGCGTGGGTCGCTGGTTCGAACCCAGCGTAGCTCAGAACAATCGGGATGTCGAAAGACATCCTTTTTCTTTGGGTTTTTCTTTTTCGGGTTAGTCAATGATGAAGATGTCATGAGGAACATTGACATCATTAATCTGATAGCCGATACTATAGATGTTCAGAGAAGTGACCAGGTCGCAAGGCCTGGGAAGTGCCTGAACTTTGCTGGCGAAGTGGTCAGGTCGACGAACCTTTCAAGTAACCGGCATGTACGTACCGGACAGAGTAGCCGTCATAATGCGGAATAAAAACGGTTCTTGTACGAGACGCGCTCTTTGGGGCGCGTTTTGTCGTCTCAGCAGAAAAACGCCCCTCACGGCACGTACCGGATCGCGATGAGGAATATAGAACTTTTATTCATGCCTCTGTTTTGAACGTTGATACCTACCTGTGATACAACTTTGTGATTCAATTGATACCACTAAAGGGCGATTACAGAACATCGTCCCGTCGTTGATTGTTTTTCTTAAGAAGTGGTGACCTGAGCCCATTGCTCTGAGTCAACCCTGATTTGTCATTCTTGCTGGATATGGTCTGAGTTTTCCTCATTAAGGTGTTCAAGCGATGAAGTGGCAGAACGGTCTTCTTCTGAGGAGTATGAGAAAAAAGGAGTGGGGGAGAGCTTGGGTACCTTCTCTCCCCGTGTTTCTCCGAGTGGGTGGGATCGGTCGATATTGGCCGTTTGATTAAAACAGTTCGGTTGAAGCCTTTGCGACTGCCTCGGCTATCGTCTTCCGGTAGAAGGTCTCAAGGAACCGCTTTTGCAGTATTTCCTTTGATTCCTGGCTTGTGAGTATCTGCTCGAAAGCCTGGTACAGCGCTCTATCAGAGGCTGATGTCGCCAGCCGACCGTCTGCGCCCTCACCCAGGTATGCTCCGTAGGTATAGTCATAGGAGAGCTGACCATCACTGTAGGGATCATGCTCGATCACATCGAAGAGGAAGAAGGTGTGATCGTTGATCCGCTTCAGGTTCTCGAGCTCTGCCAGGCTTCTGTAGCTGCTCAGATCAAATTTCGTGACAGAAAAGGGTTCCAGCCCTGTCTCGAATCCCCAGTCGGGCATATCTACGCCTGCCATGAGCAGGCTGCTGTTCAGGTTGCTTCTGGTGACTGTGGCCGGTACCGAGTGAAATCTCAGGTCTCGAGGCTGCTGCATGGCAGGGAGCTGGAGGCGTTTCGTCCCTGTCGCCTTGACTGCATGCAACGTGACTCCGCTCTTCATGGCCTCGGAGACGTCGATCGTGCTGTCAAGCAGCACCGAATTATCGGAGAGGTCGATGAGGACCATCCGTACCTGTGATGCTCCTGACGCTTCAAGGTAGGTGTGTTCCATATCCCAGGTAGCTATGCTGAGAGAGTTGCTCTCCTGTTTTGTCTGCACCGAATACGTGGTTGAAGGCTCGATGTGAAGCATCAGTTCAGCTCCATGGCCCCGTGCGAAATCTTTCGCATTGTGGTCGTCATCGACAGGCGCAGCGTATCTGGCAGGTACCCTGACCGCCTCCACAAATTCACGGGAGTCAAGGAGGTCTTCCAGATGGGCAACGATTTCCACACCGTTGAGGTAGAAGTTCGTGTCGGGACCGGTAAACACGAAGACCCGTATCGTGGCCGCCTTCATAGCATTGTCGAGGAGGTAGGAGAATCTGTTCTCCAGGTCGGGATCAAGAGAAAATGCCGTTCGGATCAGGGGAACTGCCTGCATTGCACTCTCGCGTGTCCCCCGATAATAGAGTTCACTGGCAATGTTCAGGTAGAGCTGTGCAATATCCTTCTGCACTGCATCCCGTTCCTCCTGCAGTCCATACGGATCCGGAGCGGGGTTCACTGAGGTGTAGTCGTTCTGCAGGAAGAGCGTGTGAAGGGCAATCAGATCATCATACAGGGCAAGTGCCTGCTCCTGCCTCTGCGGCTGTTCCTGTGCAAGTGCCTGTTCGATCGATGCACTCCACTCACTGTTGGCCCGTGTGTAGCTCTGTTCAAGCACTGTTCGTGTTGCAGTATCTCCCGGTTCCTCTCTCAGGGCTTCGAATGCGCACCTGGCTGCTTCGATGTAGTTTCCGGAGTTCAGTTCTCCCAGCGCTCGCTCGCTCATCGAGAGGCACGAGGTGATGAGGATGAGCGTACTCACAATAAGGACAGATGCCAGTGCCGGAATTGCAGCAAAGTTTCGTCTCATACATACTCCTCTACCACATGGCGGATGCGTCATAAAGGAGCCTCTCTGCATCTCTGCCTGTGAAAGCATCTGACAAATGGTGAATGATAGGAGCCATATAAATCGAGAGGTTCCGATACGGTTCTGTGAGAGCCTGAGGGTGAAATTCCCTTGGGCTACCCGACTGGAAGGACGGGAGCTAGGGATTTCCCCTAGCTCCTCCTATCCGATTACAGGTGTGATAGAGCGATTGATCGGGCCTGAACAATCAATAGGCACGTACAGGCCGGACTTTCTTTGCATACAGCGAATCCTCCCTATCATATGACGTAGAAGCTCCATTATAAACGGTATCGAATATTACTGCGAATGCCGTTGTATTATTTATAGCAGTTGAAGACCAATACCCATTTTCATTGAGAAACCCGCCTAAAGAAGAAACATGCAGATTCTTATAGATAACGAACAACTCATATTTGGACGGCAGGAACCAGTCATCATAGGTCGTTTCACCCACTGTAACCGAATAATCATTACAAGCTTTTGCTGCCAGAGCGGCATCTCCGGCTGTGTTTACTATCTGAAAAGTATTAGTTTCCCCGTCTCCAATTTCCATCCCTTTAATATCTGGAATATACACATTATTAGCACCCCACATCATTAGAGGATCATCTCCCCCGTTGTCCCATCCGTAAGGAGCTACCTCCAGATACCGGTCTCCATTTACTATCCCATCGTTGGTTCCGTCAAGCAGGTCTTTCTCATCGCTGGCTATCGTTGAATCATCGTTGAAATCAAAGCCTACTGTATCATCGTAGAAGATATAGCCACCTGCGGGCCCCAGATCACCTACTGTTGGCTCTTTCCACTTCGCATAGAGTGTGGTTGCTTCAGTGACCGTATCACTGCTGAAATCCCAGGAACTCGTTAACTCGACATCCGCATACCAGCCTTCAAAGCTGTACCCGTCTTTCGTCGGAGCTGTCGGGGCACTGATCATCGCTCCGTAGCGGACATCCGTCGTGTCAGTGACGCTGCTCCCGCCATTCTCCTCATAGCTCACCGTGAACGTATTCCGGTCATAATACAGCTTCAGTACCAGCGAACCGTCTCCGGCTATCGTCCCGCTGGCAACCCGGTCGGTATGGGTGGTGTTTTCACTGAATCCCGTATAGCTTTTTGCTGTGGCCGTTGCCGTTTCTCCGGTCGTACCCTGCAGGTTCTGTGTATCGGCTGTCACCTTCGAATACCCGTCACCACTGACATCCTGCTGGTAATGCTCCACCGTGTAAGCGGTCCCCGTGCTTGCACTCCACTTCGCATAGAGCGTGGTTGCTTCAGTGACCGTATCACTGCTGAAATCCCAGGAACTCGATAACCCGGCATCAGTATACCAGCCCTCAAAGCTGTACCCGATTTTCGTCGGTGCTGTCGGGGCAGTGATCTTCGCTCCGTAGCGGACATCTGTCGTGTCAGTGACGCTGCTCCCGCCATTCTCCTCATAGCTCACCGTGTACGTATTTCGGTCATAATACAGCTTCAGTACCAGCGAACCGTCTCCGGCTATCGTCCCGCTGGCAACCCGGTCGGTATGGGTGGTGTTTTCACTGAATCCCGTATAGCTTTTTGCTGTGGCCGTTGCCGTTTCTCCGGTCGTACCCTGCAGGTTCTGTGTATCGGCTGTCACCTTCGAATACCCGTCACCACTGACATCCTGCTGGTAATGGTCCACCGTGTAAGCGGTCCCCGTGCTTGCACTCCACTTCGCATAGAGGGTGGTTGCTTCAGTGACCGTATCACTGCTGAAATCCCAGGAACTCGTTAACCCGGCATCCGAATACCAGCCCTCAAAGCTGTACCCGTCTTTCGTCGGTGCTGTCGGTTCCGACACCGGATCTCCTTCTTTGATTCCTTCAGCCGGGGCAACCGCGCTTCCTCCATTGGAATCAAAGGTCACGGTGTATACATCCGGGGATACGAGACTGCAGCCGCTCAAGGCGGTTCCCAGAATAAATACTGATAGACTCAATGTAAGAACAATAATCGGTAGTCTAGTCTTCATAGTTTCTCCAAAAACATAGATGTGTCACTCAATCAATGAGATAACTAAGGTTATTCGTAGCTCTGAAATCGTAACAGACCTACATCCGCAAGAACCCACCGATGCCTTCAATATTCCACTCTCAACATACAGGGCAGTCTCCTGAGGACACAGGCATACCTACTCAGGGTTCAAACTTCAAAAGGCTTTCACCTGAACGGCATGATATTGTAGCATAATCTAATCCTTTAGCGGTGATAAATATTTCATCTCAATCAGACAAGATTCATCCTTCGGTCTTTTTACCATGTTTCCGCAGTTGCCCTGAGCGATTTAAACGAACAAATCATTGTATTGCAATATTTTTTGAATCTAAGTCAACCATGTAATCCATAGGCTACCCAGCATCCTTGAGAGTAGGTTTCGGCAACCGGGACACTGTCTGTTTAAGCCGTTTCCTGTTGTACGGTCTCGCTCTTGAATCTGAGGGGGTGCTAATACCCCGTCCCTTGGGCCGCGGAGCGTCATTGATGCCGGAGATGATCCGATCGAAGATCAATTTGCAGTCGGTTATGTGATGGAATTTTCCAACACCCCTACCAAAGAAGGCTACACTTTCGGAAGTTGGTACACCGATACTTCCTATACAACGACTTGGGACATTGACAACGATAGAATTGAGGAAACGTTTTATCTTTATGCGAAGTGGACACCGATATTCTACACAATCACGTATGAGTTGAACAAAGAACGAATGCCGTGGGCAATCCCTCTTCCTATACGATAGAGAGCAGCACGATCAACCTGGCCGACAGTCCCGGGCCGGCTATACCTTCTTAGGCTGGTACAGTGATGCAGGGTTCGGGACACTCTCTTCAAGCATCGAGTCAGGATCGACCGGGAATGTCGAGTTCTATACGAAGTAGGCACAGGTATACACAGTCGGTAGCTTGGGGCCTGCCGGTGGGTATGTCTTCTATGATAAAGGTGTGTACAGTGATGGCTTAAGATACCTGGAAGCGGCTCGTCTGAAGATTCTTTGAGTCAGTGGGGCGGTTATGGACATGAAGTAGGTGGAACTTGCGTGTCGATCGTAAAAGGCAGTGAAAAATCGGGTCTTGTCGTGGATGCCTATGTGGAAAACACCTATGGAATAACGCCTTATGCTACTAAATATTGTGCTGATTATTCGAGCGTGTACGAAGGAACGACATATGATGACTGGTTCCTGCCTTCACGTGATGAATTGAATGAGATGGACGATGTGCTGGATAAGGCAGAACCAAGCCTTGGAGGGTTTACTGGTACAGCGGGGACTGGGACATACGATGGGCAATCCTATGAACTCTCATCCTACTGGAGGTCAACTGAATTTGACGCATCTACAGCACGAGACCAATGGTTTTCTACAGGCACTCAGTACAGGAGCGATGAATATACCTATGCCAGAGTACGACTTGTCAGAGCTTTTTGATTTTTGGAGTGACAACTACGGGCTCACGCTCGTAGCATCTTTATTACAATTCAAGCTTCACCTGCCCTCTGTCTTCTCGGCCCTGATGCTCGATATAGGTCTGGATTACTTTTTCATCGACCCCGACTGTTGATATAAAGTACACTATCGACCATATACCTTCGATTCCCCAGTATACCTTATCTAAATGGGCAAACTTTTCTATCAAATTTTTCCCGGTGTTGGCTTTTCTCATTCTTACCACCTCGCTTACCGACATCTTGGGGGGTACTGATATCAATACATGCATGTGATCTACATCAGTGTTGATCTCGATTATTTCTATTTCAGGATGATATCGTGTTATCTGGAATGCTACTTTATTCAGATATTCGCCAACACATCCTCTCTGTATTTTCCTTCGGTATTTTGGTCGATACTACTAGATACTACTATATGATATCGTGTGTAATACACTGCATGTGTCTGTTTCCTAAACTCCATGCCTCACTATTTCACAACTTACAGCGGGTAGTCTCCATCCACAGGTTCACACCCGTGGTGTTGTTGGCTGAATAAACAATCAGTTTGTTCTGAATCATGTATTCATAGACTAGGGGAAACATGGAGAGCATTCCCGGTGTATAGATCGTGGTTCAACTATCATTTGGATAGGACTTCTGATTTTCAAAAGGGAAAAGGAATGTGCTGCAGTTCGTCTCTAAGTAAACAAACAGACGATGAGGGAGAGTCCTTATCAACTCTCCCTCTTTCACAGGTCAGAGATGGCTGGTCAGAACAGTCCTTCGGAAGCCTTTGCGACTGCCTCGGCTATCGTCTTCCGGTAGAAGGTCTCAAGGAACCGCTTTTGCAGTATTTCCTTTGATTCCTGGCTTGTGAGTATCTGCTCGAAAGCCTGGTGCAGCGCTCTATCAGAGGCTGATGTCGCCAGCCGACCGTCTGCGCCCTCACCCAGGTATGCTCCGTAGGTATAGTCATAGGAGAGCTGACCATCACTGTAGGGATCATACTCGATTACATCGAAGAGGAAGAAGGTGTGATCGTTGATCCGTTTCAGGTTCTCGAGCTCTGCCAGGCTTCTGTAGCTGCTCAGATCAAATTTCGTGACAGAAAAGGGTTCCAGCCCTGTCTCGAATCCCCAGTCGGGCATATCTACGCCTGCCATGATCAGGCTGCTGTTCAGGTTGCTTCTGGTGACTGTGGCCGGTACCGAGTGAAATCTCAGGTCTCGAGGCTGCTGCATGGCAGGGAGCTGGAGGCGTTTCGTCCCTGTCGCCTTGACTGCATGCAACGTGACTCCGCTCTTCATGGCCTCGGAGACGTCGATCGTGCTGTCAAGCAGCACCGAATCATCGGAGAGGTCGATGAGGACCATCCGTACCTGTGATGCTCCTGACGCTTCAAGGTAGGTGTGTTCCATATCCCAGGTAGCTATGCTGAGAGAGTTGCTCTCCTGTTTTGTCTGCACCGAATACGTGGTTGAAGGCTCGATGTGAAGCATCAGTTCAGCTCCATGGCCCCGTGCGAAATCTTTCGCATTGTGGTCGTCATCGACAGGCGCAGCGTATCTGGCAGGTACCCTGACCGCCTCCACAAATTCACGGGAGTCAAGGAGGTCTTCCAGATGGGCAACGATTTCCACACCGTTGAGGTAGAAGTTCGTGTCGGGACCGGTAAACACGAAGACCCGTATCGTGGCCGCCTTCATAGCATTGTCGAGGAGGTAGGAGAATCTGTTCTCCAGGTCGGGATCAAGAGAAAATGCCGTTCGGATCAGGGGAACTGCCTGCATTGCACTCTCGCGTGTCCCCTGATAATAGAGTTCACTGGCAATGTTCAGGTAGAGCTGTGCAATATCCTTCTGCACTGCATCCCGTTCCTCCTGCAGTCCATACGGATCCGGAGCGGGGTTCACTGAGGTGTAGTCGTTCTGCAGGAAGAGCGTGTGAAGGGCAATCAGATCATCATACAGGGCAAGTGCCTGCTCCTGCCTCTGCGGCTGTTCCTGTGCAAGTGCCTGTTCGATCGATGCACTCCACTCACTGTTGGCCCGTGCGTAGCTCTGCTCAAGCACTGTTCGTGTTGCAGTATCTCCCGGTTCCTCTCTCAGGGCTTCGAATGCGTACCTGGCTGCTTCGATGTAGTTTCCGGAGTTCAGTTCTCCCAGCGCTCGCTCGCTCATCGAGAGGCACGAGGTGATGAGAATGAGCGTACTCACAATAAGGACAGATGCCAGTGCCGGAATTGCAGCAAAGTTTCGTCTCATACATACTCCTCTACCACATGGCGGATGCGTCATGAAGAACCTTGATCGGCAACAATGCCTTAGAGGACATCTGACATGAGGCTGCCGGTGTTTGGCCTTTTGTCTTTCATGCCTATCCATGCAGTATTTATTGAATTACCTGTGTTTTCAGTATCGCTGACACAGATGAAATGAGCAAGGTTTTTTTTCTGATAGGCCTTGTTATGACATAGAGGGTTCAGGCACTGCGAATCGGGTCCTGTCTCTCAGGTGACGACATTTACCGGTGTCCCGGCAAGGTAGCTGCGTACATTCTCACAGGCCGTCTGTATCAGTCTTCTGCGGGCTTCCACCGGTGCCCATGCAACATGAGGGGTGATGATACAGTTTTTCACGGACAGGAGCGGATGGTCCGGCTTCATGGGTTCCTCCGACAGAACATCGAGGCAGGCGAGGGCGATGCTCTGATTCTTCAGAGCGTCATGAAGGGCATCCTCATCGATGAGTGCTCCCCGGGAGGTGTTTATCAGGATGGTATGGGGGGCCATTGCTTCCAGTTCTTCTTTTCCGATAATGCCGGTGGTCGACGCAGTCAGAGGTGCGTGGAGCGAGATGATGTCGCTGCTGGTGCAGAGGTTCCGGAGAGAGACATACTCCCCTCCCTCGGTCAAACTCTGCCCGACCTTTGCGGGGTGGTAGGCCCTGATGGTCATGCCGAAGGCACGGGCGATCCGGGCGACCTGGGAGCCGATACTGCCGTAGCCTATGATTCCCAGAGTCTTTCCATGGAGTTCACTGAGATGAGATGTGATATAGAAGGTGGGATCCTCACTGTCTACCCATTGTCCCTGTTGTACACGATGAGCATACTCTCCCACATGGTTGGTGGCCTCCAGGATCAGGGCGAAGGTGTGCTGAGCAACAGAATCGGTGCTGTAGGAGGGAACGTTGGTGACACAGATACCGCGGGACGAGGTGTAGGAAAGATCAATGCCGTTATAGCCTGTGGCAAGTACACCGATATATTCCAGATGCTCCGCTCCTGTGAGTTCCCGCTCAGAAAGGCTGTAGTCGTTGGTGAGAATGATATGGGCATCCCTGATCCGCTGAGGTATCTGGCGAGCGGGCGTCCTGTCGTACACCGTGAGTTCCCCGCATTCCTCAATGCACTCCCAGGAAAGATCTCCCGGGTTTGCAGTATAGCCATCTAGAATCACTATCGTCATCTTCTCCTCCTGTCAGGACAGTGTGAGTATACAACAGGATACTGTAAAGAGTCTGCTTCAGGGTAAAAAAAAAGAAATACCGGAGAACTACTTGACGTTTTCCAGCCGGCATGGTACAAGTCCATACGATTTCTAGTCTCCATCGTCTAGTGGTTAGGACACCGGGTTTTCATCCCGGCAACGGGGGTTCAATTCCCCCTGGAGATGTTGTTCACGGCACCTTTTATCAGGGTGCCTTTTTTTGGTTCTTCTGATTAACCTGCGCTTCGTGTCCGGCAGACAGTTCCGCCCGGGGGAGACTGCCTCCAGGTTTCCTCATCCCCTTTTTTCTTCAGCGTCATTCATAGACTCTTCTTTTTCTCTTGGATGTTGTCCAACAGCCATTCTTGCGGTACACTTCTCCCTGTGCTCGGGTAATTCCGAATCAGGTTCGGTATTGCCCGAAAAAGAACGATACATGAGGTAATGAGACGCATATGAATACAGTGACCCTACACGCAACGGACCTGGATGGGTATCTCACTTCCCAAGATATCGCTCATCTTGAAGAGATGCATGCGATCTATGAGGAAACAACCGACCTGTTCAACAGAATGGGGGACCCGTCCCTCCTCCACGATGAAGCGACCAAGCAGGAGATGACCCGGGTGTTCGAGCGGATAGGAAAGTATCTGAAGCAGGTGGTCTCAGAACAGGACAGAATCCACGTATACTCATTTGAGACCCCCAAGGAGCAGCACGGCGCCGCCAGTCGCCTGATCTTTAAACTGAGAAAACCTCAGACCAGCCGCGAGGAATTCCTCTATTATATACAGAGGGCATACGAGCTGTTGTTCGCCCATGTATATGCGGACCGGGCGCTTCCTTCAAAGCGTTCCATCGTCACGAGAACTCCCGTTGCCTTCCCCGTTCAGAATTATGCGATTCACAAGATTCCGGATGTGGATCAGTTCATAGAGAACTCGGTGATGTGCGTGATGCTTCGGGGAGCACTGCTGCCCTCCATGATCATCTCGAAGGAGATTCAGGAATACTCGAGCAATAACTATATCACTCCCTTCGCGCTGTTCAAGATCAAGCGGGATGATTCCAAGAAGGAGAAGAATATGGATTACCTGCTTGATCTGAACCGTTCGTTCTTCGACCTTTCCCTTCTTGAAGGCAAGGACCTGGTCTTTGCGGACCCGATGAATGCAACCGGAGGATCCCTCGTCACGATCGTGAAATATCTGGAGAGTCAGGGGGTGAAGCCGAAGTCAATCCGGTTCATTACGGTAATTTCAGCCCTGAAGGGCTCGCTCAGGGTGGTACGTGCTATCGAGAATGCTCATGTTCATACACTCTGGATGGACCCGATTCTCAATGAGAAAGCCTATATCCTTCCCGGTCTCGGAGACGCGGGTGACCGTCTCAACGGTCAGGACCTTCCCGACAACCCGAGGAATATGATCCAGCTTATGGCCGATTACGGAACGACGATCACCAACCTCTATCGGGACCAGGTCAAAGAGATTGAGTCAACGGTGCTCGGGGGGCACGTAAGGAGCTGAATCCCATGGTAAGGATCGGAATTCTTCTTCTGTCCCTGCTGCCAGTTCTCATTGGTACCGGCTGCGCCAGCAGTTCTGTCTATGAGGAGCACTACGGGGATGCACAGCAGGCTCTGTATGAAGGTGACTACGAGAGTGCATCCAGAAGTATCCGTGAATTGCTGAAGGAATCCGGTGAGTCGGTCGAGGTTCTTTCACTTGCGCTCGAACATGCCCTGGTGACCGAGGATATACGACGGGGCCTTGAGCTGATCGATCGACTGATACTGGTTGATCAGGACTCATGGTACAGGTACTACGGGATCAAAGCTCTCCTGCTGCTTGAGGCGGGCCGGAGGGAATCAGCTCTTCAGCTGTACCGTGAGAGGCATGAACACAATCCCTACGATCTGGAGAACGGCCTTATCCTGATACGTGTCCTCAGAGAACAGGGGAGGGCGCAGGAGGCTGTTACTGTTGCCCGCACCCTGTACACCTACCACCCTGACTCTCTGGAGGTGCTCGAAATCCTTGCTGATGCATCCGTTCAGGACAGTGCGGGCTGGAGCGAGGTGCTGGATTATGAAAAAACCCTCCGGTGAAGGAGGGTTTCTGACATCAGGCATTGATAGCAGAGAGGAAACTCTCAGCCACCACATCAGGTGCTGCCGAGGCATCGATGGTTTTAAGCAGACCCTTGTCCCTGTAGTAGGTGATCAGGGGTTCTGTTGATTCCTGATAGACCTTCAATCGGTTGCGGATGGCATCTTCCTTATCGTCATCCCGCTGAATGAGTGGCTCGCCGGTTTCATCATCCTTCCCTTCAACTTTCGGGGGATTGTAGATGATGTGATAGATTTTTCCGGTACTTACACACATCCTGCGTCCACTGAGACGTTTTACAACACTCTCTTCCGAAAGAGAGAAGTTGACGACATGGTCGATCTTCACCATCTTAGCAAGCTCATCAGCCTGATAGACCGTTCGAGGGAACCCGTCAAGGAGCATTCCTTTGGCACAGTCCGGTAACGCGATACGTTCTTTTACCATATCTACGGTCACACTGTCGGGAACCAGTTCGCCGCTTGCCAGTATCGCCTTCACCTTGAGACCGAGAGGAGTCTCGTTCTTGATAGCCGCTCTGAACAGATCGCCGGTAGAGATGTGGGGAATGCCGAGTTTTTCACGAACAATTCCCGCGATCGTCCCTTTCCCTGCTCCGGGAGGTCCGAGTAATACTAGATTCATCTTCTGTTTTTCTCCTTAACCCATGAATAATCTGATGGTAATACAGTGTGAAGAATAGCAGGAGAACCGGGGTTTGTCGCCCCTTAAAGAAAAAAGTGAAAAAAAATCCTGATCCCCCTAGACATACCGATGCAAAACAGGTAGTATCCCATTCGTTGCCTGTCGCAAGGGAGACCTGAAACGGTTGAAGATGCTTAGAAACAGACACAAAATAACAGATAATCCTATTGACACTGGTTACCGGTTATTGTATCTTAGGCGAGCACGCTCACTGAGAGTGCTGATTGAAACCCGAGATCATGACGGTGACGATGTGAGAACGGGATTAAGAATTGATTTTTTACAATGAATAAGCGAAGGAAAGAGAGAAGCAGCAAAATTATTTGCTAAGCAAGTTTTTGCAAGGGATCACAGCCGCAAGGCAGTGGTCACGTGTAAGGGCTTCCAAGTCAATTCACGAACGAAAGTGAAAAGCTAACGTTTGGTCATCCTGGAGACAGGGTGGCGCGAGAAGACAGGGGAAGGCTTAAAGTTGAATAACTCCGGTATTTATACCGGAACTTATATAACGGAGAGTTTGATCCTGGCTCAGAACGAACGCTGGCGGCGCGTTTTAAGCATGCAAGTCGCACGGTAAAGGTACTTCGGTATCTCTAGAGTGGCGGACGGGTGAGTAACACGTGGATAACCTGCCCTTTGGTTGGGAATAGCTCATGGAAACATGGGGTAATACCGAATACGACCACTGTACCATAAGGTATAGTGAGGAAAGGCGCTACGGCGCCGCCGAAGGATGGGTCCGCGGTCCATTAGTTAGTTGGTGAGGTAAAGGCTCACCAAGGCGATGATGGATAGCCGGCCTGAGAGGGCGACCGGCCACATTGGGACTGAGACACGGCCCAGACTCCTACGGGAGGCAGCAGCTAAGAATCTTCCGCAATGGACGAAAGTCTGACGGAGCGACGCCGCGTGAACGATGAAGGCCGTGAGGTTGTAAAGTTCTTTTCCGAGGGGAGAATAAGGATGGCAGGGAATGGCCGTCTGATGACGTGAACTCGGGAATAAGCCCCGGCTAACTACGTGCCAGCAGCCGCGGTAACACGTAGGGGGCGAGCGTTGTTCGGAATCATTGGGCGTAAAGGGTGCGCAGGCGGTGATGCAAGTCTGGTGTGAAAGATCTCGGCTCAACCGAGGGACCGCGCTGGAAACTGTGTCACTAGAGTACAGGAGGGGGAGTTGGAATTCCAGGTGTAGGGGTGAAATCTGTAGATATCTGGAAGAACACCGGTGGCGAAGGCGAACTTCTGGCCATGTACTGACGCTGAGGCACGAAGGCGTGGGGAGCAAACAGGTTTAGATACCCTGGTAGTCCACGCAGTAAACGATGTACACTAGGTGGTGGGTGGTAGCACTCAGTACCGAAGCTAACGCATTAAGTGTACCGCCTGGGGAGTATGCTCGCAAGGGTGAAACTCAAAGGAATTGACGGGGGCCCGCACAAGCGGTGGAGCATGTGGTTTAATTCGATGATACGCGAGAAACCTTACCAGGGCTTGACATATGCCGGAATTACTGTGAAAGCAGTACGCTCTTCGGAGCCGGTATACAGGTGCTGCATGGCTGTCGTCAGCTCGTGCTGTGAAGTGTTGGGTTAAGTCCCGCAACGAGCGCAACCCCTGCTATCTGTTACCAGCACGTTAAGGTGGGGACTCAGATAGAACTGCCGGTGACAAACCGGAGGAAGGTGGGGACGACGTCAAGTCATCATGGCCCTTATGTCCTGGGCTACACACGTGCTACAATGGCCGGTACAAAGCGCAGCTAAGCTGCGAAGCCAAGCGAATCGCAAAAAGCCGGTCTCAGTACGGATTGGAGTCTGAAACCCGACTCCATGAAGTTGGAATCGCTAGTAATCGCGCATCAGCATGGCGCGGTGAATACGTTCCCGGGCCTTGTACACACCGCCCGTCACACCATCCGAGTTGGGGGCACCCGAAGTCGTTAGTCTAACCGTAAGGAGGACGATGCCGAAGGTGTGCCTGGTGAGGAGGGTGAAGTCGTAACAAGGTAGCCGTACCGGAAGGTGTGGCTGGATCACCTCCTTTCTGATAAGAAAGGTTCATCCCTGATCTCACATCAGGGAGTAGTTAAGACAATAGGTCGTTGACCTGGCAGTGAGAGTCTGCCGAATACCCCTTACACACCAGCTTCTCTCTTTCTTCCTTATTTTTTTATTTGCAACGGGGGCATAGCTCAGTTGGCTAGAGCATCGGCTTTGCAAGCCGAGGGTCAGGGGTTCGAGTCCCCTTGCCTCCAGTAATGGTTTTTTTACATGAATAGCGAAAGGATATATATGATAATATGGTCAAGCGAATAAGGGTCCACGGAGGATGCCTTGGAGCTGTCAGGCGAAGAAGGACGTGATTAGCTGCGAAAAGCTGTGGGGAGGAGCCAATATCCTGTGATCCACAGATGTCCGAATGGGGTAACCCACTGGTATAGATTGCCAGTATCCATACACGAACACATACTGTATGGAAGCGAGACGTAGGGAACTGAACCATCTAAGTACCTACAGGAATAGAAATCAAATGAGATTCCCTGAGTAGCGGCGAGCGAAAGGGGAAGAGCCTAAACTGCATAGAGTGTAAGCGTCGATGTGTTGCCTATGCAGGGTTGCAAGTGCGAATTGGAGAGAGATCGACCTTTCTCGCGCAGTCAGAAATGGAGTTGTGAGCAGAATCATCTGGGAAGGTGAGTCAAAGAGGGTGAAAGCCCCGTATGCGAAGGAACTTCACTGCGTGGATTTGTTACTTAAGTACGGCGGGACACGAGAAATCCTGTCGGAATCTGGGGGGACCACCCTCCAAGGCTAAATACTCGACAGCTACCGATAGCGCATAGTACCGTGAGGGAAAGGTGAAAAGAACCCCGGGAGGGGAGTGAAAGAGAACCTGAAACCGTGGACTTACAAGCGGTCAAAGCCGGAGCGATCTGGTGATGGCGTGCCTTTTGTAGAATGAGCCTGCGAGTTACCGTATGTAGCAAGGTTAAGGGATAGGAGTCCCGGAGCCGTAGGGAAACCGAGTCTGAATAGGGCGACTAGTTGCGTGCGGTAGACCCGAAGCCAAGTGATCTATCCATGTCCAGGTTGAAACCTGAGTAAAGTCAGGTGGAGGACCGAACCTAAATCCGCTGAAAAGGGTTGGGATGAGGTGTGGATCGAAGTGAAAGGCTAAACAAACTTGGAGATAGCTGGCACTCCCCGAAATAGCTTTAGGGCTAGCCTCGTGGTGATTGTTGCGGAGGTAGAGCACTGAATGGATGCGGGCCCTTCACCGGGTACCAAGTTCAATCAAACTCCGAATGCCGTAACACAATACACGGGAGTCAGACTGCGACTGATAAGGGCCGTAGTCGAAAGGGAAACAGCCCAGACCGTTGGCTAAGGTCCCCAAGATACACCAAGTGGGAAAGGAAGTTCGATTGCGAAGACAGCCAGGAGGTTGGCTTAGAAGCAGCCACCCCTTTAAAGAGTGCGTAATAGCTCACTGGTCGAGTAGTCGAGCGCCGATAATGTAACGGGGCTAAGTGTATCACCGAAGCCACGGCACAGACTTATAGTCTGTGGGTAGGGGAGCATTCTGTATACGGATGAAGGTAAGGCGGGAGCCTTGCTGGACGGGACAGAAGAGAGAATGCAGGCATGAGTAACGAAAAGACGGGTGAGATCCCCGTCCGCCGAAAGCCTAAGGTTTCCAGGGTAAAGGTAATCTTCCCAAGGGTTAGTCGGCCCCTAAGGCGAGGCTGAAAAGCGTAGTCGATGGGAAACTGGTCAATATTCCAGTACCTCTTTGTGTTTCGAAGGAATGAAGCATAGGGTGAAGCGCGGCCGGGCGACGGTAGTCCTGGTCTAAGTAACGAGTTGATGATCCTGATAGGCAAATCCGTCGGGAGAGATGAGTTGCGAATGCGAGTGATGCTACGGCAAAGCGAAGCGCGTGTAATCGTCGTGCCAAGAAATAGTTTCTAAGGTTAGACACAAAGGGACCGTACCGTAAACCGACACAGGTAGGCGAGCTGAATATGCGCAGGCGCACGGAAGAATTCGCGTTAAGGAACTCGGCAAAATACATACGTAACTTCGGGAGAAGTATGGCCACTGGGGGAGTAATTTTCTGGTGGTTGCAGAGAAATGGCCCAGGCGACTGTTTACCAAAAACACAGGTCTATGCAAACCAGTGATGGGAAGTATATGGACTGACACCTGCCCGGTGCTGGAAGGTTAAGAGGAGTTGTTAGCGCAAGCGAAGCAGTGAATTGAAGCCCCAGTAAACGGCGGCCGTAACTATAACGGTCCTAAGGTAGCGAAATTCCTTGTCGGGTAAGTTCCGACCCGCACGAATGGTGTAACGATCTGGGCGCTGTCTCAACGCGAAATCCGGTGAAATTGAAGTATCGGTGAAGATGCCGATTACTTGTGGTTAGACGGAAAGACCCCGTGAACCTTTACTTCAGCTTAGCATTGAAACTTGGATAAGGATGTGTAGGATAGGTGGGAGGCTGTGAAGCGTGACCGTTAGGTTGCGTGGAGCCGTTGGTGAAATACCACCCTTTCTTGTTCAATTTTCTAACGGTGCCCATGAAGCTGGGTGCTGGACATTGCTTGGTGGGAAGTTTGACTGGGGCGGTCGCCTCCTAAAGAGTAACGGAGGCGCGCGATGGTCACCTTAAGGCGGTTGGAAATCGTCTGTCAAGTGTAAAGGCACAAGGTGGCTTGACTGCGAGACTCACAAGTCGAGCAGGTACGAAAGTAGGTCTTAGTGATCTGGCGGTAGCGAGTGGAAGCGCCGTCACTTAACGGATAAAAGGTACTCCGGGGATAACAGGCTGATTTTGCCCAAGAGTTCATATCGACGGCAAAGTTTGGCACCTCGATGTCGGCTCATCGCATCCTGGGGCTGGAGCAGGTCCCAAGGGTTTGGCTGTTCGCCAATTAAAGCGGTACGCGAGCTGGGTTCAGAACGTCGTGAGACAGTTCGGTCCCTATCTGCCACAAGCGTTGGATGTTTGAGAGGGTCTGCTTCTAGTACGAGAGGACCGATGTGGACGAACCTCTGGTGTACCAGTTGTCGTGCCAACGGCAATTGCTGGGTAGCTACGTTCGGAAGGGATAACCGCTGAAAGCATCTAAGTGGGAAACCCTCCTCAAGATGAGACATCCCTAGCTCTTTAAGAGCTCTAAAGGAACCAGGGAGATGACCTGGTCGATAGGCTGGAGGTCTACGCATGGTAACATGTTCAGCCGACCAGTACTAATCAGCCGTGAGGCTTGACCATATTATTATATAGATCCTTTCAAGGATTCTAGGGAGAAATTCCTTAGATGTTTGCTGGTGGATACACGGACTTATCTGAGTAGTGTATCTGGAGTAAACTTGATCCGGTGGCCAGAGCAAAGGTGTCATACCCGTTCCCATCTCGAACACGGAAGTCAAGCCCTTTCACGCCGATGGTACTGCTTATAGCGGGAGAGTAGGTAGCTGCCGGATCTTTTTTTTTCCTTTTGCTCACACTACGTGAGTTGTATATACACTAAGACTGAAGTCTCACCATGAGTCCTTCAGTCTTTTTTTGTGTCCTGAGGTTGGATCGCAATGAAGGCACAATGAATTTCCTCACTCTCGTGTCGGATGTACGGATAGGTGGGGCTTCAGCATATTCTGAAAGGCGGTATGGCACGATCTCCTGCGGTCATCACTCTGTGCGGTATTCGAGCGCAAGAGATACCTGTCCAGCAATGGGGAAGGGCAGGTCTGCATACATCGGACTCACCTCTTCACCGAGGAAGAATGACTGGTTCATTTCTATGCGTGGTACAGTATAGATGTTTCGTTCAGATGAGAACGGAATATTGAGTCAGAAACCCAGATAGGGAAGAACAACGGACTGGAAATCAGGATTTGCAACCGGAGACTGAACCAGATGGTAGGAAGCTTCGATATGGACGAACAGATCCTCCTACAGGTATGTTCTCAGTTCACTCATGCCGATTATTTCACGGTAGGTGAATCCGTATCTGATGCGCTGTGTCAGACCGACGGAGAGAGTCTCTGACAGGGCTGACTCTACTTAGCCCTCTGCCGATGCATACAAAGAGAAGAAGCCTGCACGTGCAGAGATCCCTGCATGAAAGCTGACAGCTGATGAGTAGAGCACTCCGCCAAAGAGTAACAGGACTGCAATCAGTATGGACAGGCGCATCACAATCCACTCCCTCTCTCAGAATCGGATCTCTCCCGTTGCCTTCCTGTGTTTCGCCTGAGATACTGATGACACTCTATCTGTGGGAAAGTATCTGTCAAGAGCAGGTATGCCTGGCGATGGGCTGTTTGTCTTGGTACGCACCTGCACTGTACGGTTCCCGATGGAGTGAACACTGCGGATCAGCAGATCCTGCCGGCATAGAATCGGTAACTGTTCTCTGTATATGAAGAGCTGTATCTTCCACGACAGCTCTTTTTCACTTGATGAATATGGGTTTCTTGCATATGCTTCTGAGTATGATGATTCAACTGGAGAGACCGACTATCCGGCGCAGGGATATGTCTGCTGTTCTGCAGACTCTGGCCGATGAACATATCGGAATTGGGAAGAATACAGATAGTTTTGCAGACGCTCTTTCGCAGTACCTGTCCTATCCTGCACGCCTGTTCACTCTTCGCAGTATCCTTGATGCACTGTCACTGGCACTCCGCTCTCTGAACCTTGAAAGGGGATCCCTCATAGGAGTATCCGCACTTGCCCCATCCTGGTATCGTCAGGTGATTGCCAGGTATGGACTTGAGCCGGTCATGGTCGATATCGACCCCGATACGCTCTGCATGGATGAACAGAAACTCTCCGGACAGGCTCTGGGAGCCCTTATTGTAGATGAGATGTACGGATATCAGGCACCGAAGTCACTCTACGAGGCAGTTGAGGTGCCTGTCATTGCCAATATCTCACAATCCTTCGGCAGTACCAGAGATGGTCTGGCATCGGGTTCAGCTGCAGACATCGTGATCATGAGTTTTGAACAGAGTGATATTGTCTCCTGCGGAGGTGGAGCTGCAGTGGCTTTTGCTGACGAATCTCTCTGCAACGGAATCGAGAAAGAGGTGAGGGAAGTGTATCAGCACATCGCTCTCGGTGATATGAACAGTGCTCTCGGGCTGATCCAGCTCGGCCAGATGCAGGAGAATCTCCTGCGCAGGGAAAGCTTTCACCAGAGGTTCTTTCTGGCAAGTCAGAGAAACAGGCACCGCAGCTATGCCATGATGGACGAGGGATATGTTCACAACGGGTATTCCTTCATCCTTACCCTTGAAGGAAAGTATGAAGAATCTGAGGCATTCGCCAAGAAACATGGTATACTAACCTCGCGTGCATTCCGGGATATCCTTCTTGATGAAGCCGGGGACGCGTTCATCTCCTACCCCCGTTCGGCAGCTGTCGCTTCACGGACCATGCGGTTTCCCCTCTATCCCTTTCTGACGGAGAAGGAAGTGCAGCAGATAGAGCGGGTCATTGCCCACATACCCTGAGGAGGACTTGCCGTGCATTCACGAGAGAAACGGACCGTACATCACATAGCGATCCTCGCGAATTCCCACAAGGAGGAGACTGAGTGTCTCGTAGAGGAGATGAGTCAGTACTTCGCTGAGCGTGGGATCTCCTTTGACGTCATGTTCACGACTACCTTTGATGAGGTGTCCTCGGTTCCTGACGCGACCGATTTTGCCATCATCCTCGGTGGCGACGGTACGGTGCTTTCCTGTTCCCGCTTCCTCCATTCCCGGGGGATCCCGATGCTGGCAGTCAATCTCGGCTCGTTCGGCTTCATCACAGAAGTGGGAAAGGATGAGTGGAAAGAGGCCTTTGAACTCTGGGAAAAGGGTACTGCCCGCGTATCGAGACGTCTCATGGTGCGCGTATCGGTGATGCGAAAGGACAGGAGGCTCTTTCATTCTCATGGCCTCAATGAGGTGACGATATCGAGCAGCGGGATTTCCAAGATGGTGCTTCTGCAGCTGTATATCAACGACACCAACGGTGGACTGTTCAGAAGCGATGGTGTTATCGTCGCAACCCCTACAGGCTCCACCGGGTATTCCCTTGCTGCAGGGGGGCCTATCCTCGATGTGGATCTGGATGCCCTTATCATTAATCCGATCTGTGCCTTCACCCTTTCCAACCGGCCTCTGGTCGTCACCGGTGATGATGTGGTCCGGATAGTGGTCCTTCCCTATCAGAAGACACAGCTCTCCCTGACGGTCGACGGGCAGGTGCTTTTCCCGCTTGAGGAGGGCGATGAAATCATCGTAGAGAAATCTCACTCGAAAGCGTTGCTGATTGAATCTACCAAGCGTAACTATTATGAAGTGATACGTGACAAACTCAACTGGTCCGGGGGCATGCATGCTTGAAAGCCTGACGATACGTAATCTTGCACTCATCGAATCGCTGACGATACAGTTCAGGCCCGGGTTTACCGTGCTGACAGGCGAAACCGGGGCCGGAAAGTCCATTATTCTCGGTGCCCTGAGCATTCTGTTCGGGGATAAAGTTGATTCTTCCATCATCCGATCAGGAGAAAGTGAAGCCTCGGTCACCGCTTCTCTCTCAGTCGAGAATCAGCCCCAGATTCTTGAGTTTCTCTCCTCACGGTCGATTCATCTTGACGGTGAACCTCTTATTATCACCCGTACTGTCCGTCTGAACTCGAGAGGATCGATATACGTACAGTCACAGCCTATGACTCTCGGAGATCTTTCATTCCTTTCTCATTCCCTGTTCGATATTCACGGCCAGAGTGAGCATCAGTCTCTTCTGTCGAATGTCAAACAGCGAACAATAGTCGATGCCTATGCGGGTAACGCTGAACTGCTGACCCGATACCGCAGGATCTATGACGAACGTCAGGACCTTCTCAGTGAAATCGATGGGCTGCAGGTGAGCATCACTCAGGCACAGAGGGAGGAGGACTACCTCGGCTTTGTGGTTGATGAGCTCAGACGTGCAGAGCTCAAGGTGGGGGAGGATGATCAACTCAGGAGCGAGATCGATGTGCTGAGTCAGTATGAGACAATTCATGACAATGCCGAACAGCTCTACCAGACACTGAAGGGTACATCACAGGCCGACGGAGCCCTTCCTGCAATTCAGCTGACCCGCCAGTTTTCCCGCAAGATTGCCAAGATCGATGATTCCTTCGCTGAGGTCGCTTCCCGGGTAGACTCGATGGCGGTCGAGCTCGAAGATATCACCTATACGGTGCGTGACTATCTTTCCTCGATGAGTTTCTCCCAGCATCAGCTTGATGCTCTCCAGGACCGTCTGGCACAGATCCAGCGTCTTAAGAAGAAATACGGGACCTCGATTGAGGCGGTCCTTGCCTTTCAGGAGGAGAGTGAGAAGAAACTGAAACTCTCGAGTGACAGTACGGAGCTCCTGGAGGAACTGAACGGCAGGCTCTCCTCACGCGAACAGGAGCTGGCAGAATCGGCCCGTGCCCTGAGTGAATCGAGAAAAACCCATGCCGATATCCTTTCTCGGAAGATACGTGAACAGCTGATGGAGCTTAACATGGAACATGTGAGGTTCTCCATAGATATCAGGGAGGCGGAGTATACTGTCCATGGCAGAGATACGCTCGAGTTCATGTTCTCGGCAAACCTCGGGGAGGATCTGAGGCGACTCAAAGAAATTGCCAGCGGAGGCGAGCTTTCCCGTGTGATGCTCTCGATCAAGCGGGTGCTCAGCTCATCAGATACGATAGACACGCTGATCTTTGATGAAGTGGATACCGGTATCGGGGGGAAGGTTGCTCTTGCGGTGGGACGTCAGATATCTCAGATAGCCACCCATCACCAGGTGATTGCCATCACACACCTTGCCTCGATCGCTTCGTTCGCCCAGAACCATCTGGTCGTCAGTAAACACAGTGACGAAGTACGTACCTACTCTCATATCAGAGAAGTCGGAGGAAGTGACAGAGTTGAGGAGATTGCCCGCATGCTCAGCGGGCATGAGCATGATGAACGTGCACTCGAGCATGCTTCTGCACTCCTGTCGGGTCTGGACACGGCTTCCGGCCAGGGCTGAGCCTTCTGCCGGTACCTCAGTCGGGAGAGAAGTTGAGCTCCCTCCTCAGTTCACTGATGAGATTCCGGGTGAGGGGAGGGGAGATTTCCTGTACTCCTTCCCCTTTGATGATCTCCCTCAGTGATTCCTGTGCGATCGTGATATCGGGCTGATAGGCCTGCTCACGTGCTACACGGATGACATCAAGGAGGTAGGATCCACGGTGGTAGTTGAACCCGAAGGTGTCGATTTCCCGGGCGGTACGTTCGATCTCCTGTGAGAAGATGCTTATGACAGTCTGGTGTTCCATCTCTCTGCCGGTGAGGCGGATGAAACGGAGTATATCCCCTATCGATTCCCGCTTCTGAGACCAGCTGATGGTCTGTGGTGTCGTGAACAGCGATCTCAGTGCAGAGAGACTGGTCCCCATTGTCTCGATGAACAACGTCTGTGAGGCCACGTTCTTCTTGCCCTGAATCAGCAGCGTGTAGTATCTGATGGTGCGGGCCACACGAAGCATCTCCTCGTCGCTCATTGTGTTCATCGAGGCATCGATCCAGCTGTAGGCCTCCTCGATGAGTTCAAGGGGAAGATAGGAATCGTCATACTGTTCGATCACCTCTTCCTCCTCTTCACTGTGCCTGACCGAAACTTCCATCGTGTACCCTCTGCGGTCATTCGGGATATGGATGTGTGCCTTGACATAGTACTGTTCGAGTGTTCGTGTATCACTGAAATGGAGAGAGAAGCAGAACCGGTCGTTCCTGCAGACCTCGATCATGGTAAGTGAGAACTTCCCGTAGGTGTGGTGCCGATCCTCCTGCTGTGCGAAGGTCCTGTTGAGAATGAAGTAGGTGGCTGCCTCTATCACCCCGCTCACCACCTTCTGACAGGTCAGTGCGATGCTCCTTCCTGATCCGTCATTTCTCCGGTTACTCTTCGCCTTGGAGAGAATACGGTAGAATTCCTTCACCTCGGCTTCACTGAGATTCTCTTCGTAGCAGCTGAGAGCCTGGACGGCATACATGATATTCTGTTTCGGCTCTATCCCGGCGAGGTCATTGAAGAACCATCCACAGGAGGTGAACATGAAATGTTTGAACTTCTGTCCCTCAAGGAGGATGGCAAGTCGCTGCCGGTTGCGTATCACAACACCCTCGTCCTCCAGAGTGTGAAAGAAATCGGGTGTATAGACGAAATTGCTCATAACATCGACATAGCGTTCGAGCAGGTCATCGGGTTCAATCGTGGAATCGGTCAACCGGGCGACCTCCTGATCGAAGGCCGTATCGATCCGTTCAGCAAGGTAATCGAATGCCTCTCTCAGGGGGGTTCGCCACTTCTGGTTCCACCCCTCCTGTCCTCCGGTGTGGCACCCGCAGTCCTTGTACCACCTGGAAACCCCATGAGAACAGGACCAGCTGGTTCCCTTTCCCTCCTCTCCGAGGTGGAGGACAGCCTTTCTGACAGCAGGATGCTCACTCAGGTATGCAGCGTAGTTGGTGAGTGTGAAGTCATGCTTTTCGCACGATTTCTTCACCAGTGCAGCAAGGGCCATGTCACCGAAGGGTTCGTGGTGACCGTAGATCTCTCCGTCGGTTGCGGTGTTGATCAGAGGAGCTTTATCGGTATCTCTGATCTCCTGTATCCTGCGGTACATCGTGTCTGCATCATGCAGCAGATGACCGAAACTGATTGAGCTGGCAAGATCCGGGTGATAGAAGAACACAGGTATCGTCCTTCCGCTCTCACCTTCCACGAGGAACGGCTCCCAATAGGGCACTTCGTGTGCGTTGACCTGCTTCATATCACCGTTGGCTGTTTCAACCATATTGCACTGGTATGGAGACAGGATGAGATACGAGATATCCGCATCAAGAAGGTCATCAATGACACGGGCATTCACCGCAGTCTCTGAAAGCCAGATCCCTTCGGGTCTTCTGCTGAACCGCTGCTCAAAGTCACGGATCCCCCAGGCTATCTGCATCTTTGAATCTCTTCTGGATGCAAGAGGCAGGATCGTATGGTTGTACACCTGAGCTATGGCATTGCCGTGCCCGAGACGGTCTCTGCTCGTCCTGTCCGCCTCGATGATTCTCTTGTATGTGCGTCCGTGGTGAGCGGCCATCCAGTTAAGCAGGGTGGGACCGAAATTGAAACTGATATATTCATAATTGTTCACGATATCGGATACGTGGCCGTAGCCGTCCAGGTAGCGTGAATAGGCGTTCATTCTGTAGCATTCACTGTAGACTCTCTCATTCCAGTTCGACAGCGGTGCGGCTGAGCTCTGAGCGGGAATCAGCTCACTCAGCGGGTTCTCCCGCGGCGGTTGATAGAAATGTCCGTGTATGATCAGAGCAGTTCTGTTTTGTGTGTTGGTGTCCATGAAACATGATCATACCATACAAGAGGCTTCCTGAGCAGTAGCTTTCGGTCATTTGAACTGATTTTGCATCACCTGCCTGATACGGCGAGTACCGGTCTCCCGGAATGTTGACTCTTTTAGTCTATTTCTCTACCATTGGTGCATGTTTCTGACTCTAGCATATATCAAGGTAGCGAGGTGGTTATGATCATACCCAATATTGAAGCTCTTTCGATTTCCGAGTTGCAGTTCATTGCGAAGAGATATGGTATTGAGAAAGGTGATCAGTTGGCGGAGGATGATCTGAGGGAAGCCCTTCATGAGTTGTTCGAGGAGTACGGAGCAGAATACTCCACGCTCAGTGCACTCTATTCCCCTTCCAATCAGAAACGCTATTTCAATCAGATATATGAAAGTCCGGAGGACTTTCAGGTAGGCTCTCTGCCTGGAGTGCAGGAGCTGCCTCCCTTCTACAGTGAAACTGCTATTCACCTGCTCCTCAAGGATCCCTCCTGGGCACACGCCTACTGGTCGATCGGACCCGCTGACTTCAAGAAGCTGTCAGAGAACTCCAGGGATCCATCCTTCCTCCTTCGTGTATTCATGTGTGATCTTGTGCATGGCGACCTTGTCGATTCCTTCGATATACCGGTTGCCGCAGATGATATCTCATGGAATGTGAACCTCCCCGAGCGCGGACGCTCCTTCTATATTTCCCTGATGTATCAGTACGACGATGATGAGGTGGGTGTGCTTGCCACAAGCAATACCATATCGACCCGCAGGCCCTATTTCCAGGACCATATAGATGAACTGGAGGAGAATGAGGATGATTTCTACCTTATGTTCTCATCCCTCGTGACCAAGGGAGGCGTGCTGGTTGATTCCCGCGCCATCCATGAGATCTTTACTGCCCTTGAGCAAAAGAGAGAACTGGCATGAACAAGAAAAAGAAAGGCTCGATCGGCCTGACCCTGAATGCTCACCTCCCCTTTGTACGACACCCAGAGTATCCACGGTTTCTTGAGGAGGACTGGCTGTTCGAATCTATCAGCGAGACCTATCTCCCTCTGCTGAGGATGCTCAAGAAACTCAGGGAGGATGAGATCCCTTTCCGGATGACCATCTCGCTCTCACCGACACTGTGCACCATGCTCATCGACCCGATCCTTCAGGGTCGCTTCACCAACTACCTGCGCATGCAGGAAGAACTGGGGAAGAAGGAGTTGAATAGAGTCGCCACGGAGTCTCCCGAACTGACACCTGTCGTGGAATCGTATGTGGCACGTATCAGAGAGAACCTGTCGGACTATTTTGATGAATATCAGTGCAATATCCTCTCAGGGTTCTCAGATCTGGAGGAGTCAGGCAACGTCGAACTCATCACAACGGCAGCAACCCATGCCTTTCTCCCCTTGTACAGCGAATACCCGACAGCGGTCAATGCACAGGTGGAACTGGCGGTACAGACGCATGTGAACTTCTTCAAGAAGCGGCCCAAGGGATTCTGGCTTCCCGAATGCGGTTTCTATCCCGGTCTCGATGAATATCTGAAGAAGGAGAACATATCCTTCTTCCAGCTCGGAGCTCAGGCATTCAGTCTCAGTGAGACGCGACCAGAGCGTGGAAACTACGCTCCGGTCATCACACCCGGCGGTGTGTACGCATTCGCCCGGGACTACCACCTGACGAATCTCGTCTGGTCCAATGTCGAGGGCTATCCTTCAGACCCCGTGTATAGAGAGTTCTACCGCGACATCGGCTATGACCTGCCGATGGAGTACATCAGACCCTATATTCATGAGCCGCAGGCACGCGCCTTCACCGGCTTCAAATACTACGCCATAACCGGTTCACAGGAAAAGCGTTTCTATTCGATAGAGAAGGCACAGAGAAAGGTCTCGGAGCACGCATCGAACTTCCTGTATGAGGTGACTCGCAAGACCGAGAAACTCAAAGGCCTCCTTGACAGACCTCCGTTCTATACCCTCGCCTTCGATGCTGAACTGTTCGGGCACTGGTGGCATGAGGGCATTGACTGGCTCGATACGGTAATACGCCTTGCGGCACAGACGGATGACGTCGGATTCAACACGCCGAAGGATTACATAGCAACCTATCCGGATGTCCAGGAACTGACCCCGGCCTTCAGCAGCTGGGGAGAGGGGGGCTATGCCAACGTGTGGACTGACGGGCACAACGTTCATGCCTACCGTCATGTCCATAAGGCCCTGCAGCGGATGGAAGAGCTTGCAGTACGATTTCCCCATCAGAACTCACTCAAGAAGCGGTTCCTCAACCAGGCCGCCCGCGAGGTGATCCTCTCGATGGCGAGCGACTGGCCCTTCATCATGCATAACGGCACGAGTTCCTCCTATGCGTCGCGGAGACTGTTCGACCATGTACAGAATTTCTCGGTTGTCTATGAGCACATGTGCAAGAATGCCGTGAATACCGAATGGCTTGTGAAGGCGGAGAAGCGAGACATCGTCTTCCCGGATATCGACTACAATATGTTTAACAAGGACAGCGACCGCAACAGATACAACGGTTGACGGGTCTCTGAAGACATCGGACAACCGTTACCAGAATCAGATGCAGCCGCTCTGTGAGACCCTTCCTCCTCCCCTGGAAGGGTCTGTCTTCAGGTAATTCATTCATCGTAAAAGAATAAATTTCTCTCTTTTCTTCTGCAGGCTGTGAACGGATGTTTACCGGTTTCTATTTTTTTCCCCTGTCACCAGTGATTTTTCTCTTGTATCATTCTTGTGTCCCGGTGGAACCGATACTATAGTTGATGGTAGAAAGTGGTAAAAATTCCCGATAAGTGGTGTTATATGGGAATTCATGTGGTAATTGGCACAGAACAAGGGGATCAATGTTAACCGGTGAATACAGAAACACAATCGACGAAAAAGGTCGAATCCTTATTCCCTCTAAAGTCAGAGCTGCCCTGGACGGGCACACCACTCTCATCATCACCCGCGCCGTTGAGAACTGTCTGTGGCTGATGACGCCCGAATACTTCGAGAAGATACGCCGTAAGATCATGGACGGTGATGGAGCGATGTTCAATTCCCAGACCCGTATCCTTCAGCGTATCATCATCGGTCAGGCGATGGAGGTCGAGATAGACAAGTCCGGACGACTTCTGATACCGCCTCAGCTGAGAACCAAGATCAATATCGAACTGAAGGAGGAGACCGTGCTCCTCGGAATCTCCACCTACATGGAACTGTGGTCAGTGCCCTCGTATGAACAGTATCTCAATGAGAGTGAGGCGCTCTTCTCACAGGCATCTCAGGACCTGAGCAATCAGCTGTACGGGGAGGGAAAGAAGTAATGGAATACGTACACACTCCTGTCCTCGCAGGACCGACCCTCCAACACCTCATCCCGGACACTGCCCATCCGTATATGATTGACTGCACTCTGGGAGAGGGAGGCCATTCGGCTCTCTTCCTTGAAGCGTATCCGTTTCTCAACGTCACCGGTCTCGACCGGGATGAGACAATCATGGCAAAGGCTGTCAACCGCCTGAGCGTGTACGGTGAGCGTTTTACTGCAGTGAACACCTGGTTCGATACCTTCCTTGAGACCTATGAGGGACCGGCGCCGTCGGTAATTCTGTTTGATCTCGGCATCTCCATTTTTCATTACGTTGAATCCCATCGCGGCTTCAGCTTCTCGAAATCCGAACGGCTTGACATGAGGCTTGATGCATCAGCAAGGACAGATGCCTTTCATGTCGTCAATACCTACAGCGAGCAGGATCTGAGCAGGATCATATTCCTCTACGGAGAAGAGCGGTATGCACGACGGATAGCGCGTGCGATCTGCACCTCCCGCAGTGAGGGGGAGATAGTCTACTCTGATCAGCTCGCATCGATCATCTACCATGCAGTGCCGGCGAACTACCGGTTCCAGAGGATACACCCTGCCACCCGCACCTTCCAGGCGCTCAGGATCGAGGTGAATGGCGAACTTGATCGGATCGTTCCCTCTCTGCACCGTGCTATCGATATTCTCGCTCCTGGTGGATACCTGGGCGTCATAAGTTTTCACTCACTCGAGGATCGTCCTGTGAAGCATCTGCTGAAAGAGCGTGAGAAGGGATGCATCTGCCCCCCGAAAGCACCCATCTGCACCTGCGGAAAAACAAGCGACATCAGTATTATAACGAAAAAGCCCGTTACAGCAGATGAAGCAGAGTGCGAAGCGAATCCTCCTTCCCGCAGCGCGAAGCTGAGAGTCGCACGGAAGAAAGGGGAAGAAACCGATGTTTGACCGTTCACCCCTCACCCTGCAGATAAGAGACAGATTCGCACTGCTGGCAATGCTGACAGTGCTTTTTCTCTATTTCCTCTTCTCGGTCCATCAGATGGCTGTGATGAGACAGAGAGAGCTGTATCAGCACTCACTGACAGCGGACTCCGCCAGAATCGAAGAGGAGAAGCATGTTCTTCTTGCGTACATCGCGAAGAGTTCCCTGCCCGAGGTAGTACTTGTGTCGGCAGAGGAACAGGGGTATGAATACCGGAAATTCGCCATCGACGAGGCGACCTATGTGGATATCAGGGAGGATCGGTGATGGAACAGATGACCGCCTCCTACCTTGCCGGCCTTATCGACTATCCTGATGCACAGCGGTACCGTCACATCCTGATCGATGATATCGTCATCGACAGCCGACAGGCAAGAAAGAACACGATGTTCGTCGCACTGAAAGGTGAACACACTGACGGTCACCTCTTCATTCAGGATGCTGTGGCCCGCGGGGTATCTCTCGTTCTTGCATCACAGCACTCCCGTGATCAGGTCGAGGCTGCCATTCACGGGAAAGAGACGATGGCTCTGTTCGTGACCAATCCTCTGCATGCCCTGCAGCAGATGGCCCGCTCCCATATGGAGAGGCACCCATCACTCATCCGTGTGGGCATCACCGGTTCCTGCGGAAAGACGACCACGAAGGAGATGGTCTCATCGATACTCGCTCTCGAGGGGCCTGTCGCAAAGAACCAGGGAAATTACAACAGTGAGATCGGAGTCGCAATCAGTGCCTTCAATGTCAATAGACACAGTCGCTACGGCGTGTTCGAGATGGGTATCGACCACATAGGGGAGATGAGTACCATGGTGCAGATCATCCGCCCGGAGGTCTCTCTGATCACCAATATCGGTCTTTCCCATGTAGGCAAGCTCGGTGCTGTGGCGATGACGGCAAAAGAAAAGGGAAAGATCTTCCATCAGGACGTACGAAAGGCACTTATGGCGGAGTCGAGCAGATGGGCCGGACAGATTGCCCGGAGGCAGCAGGTCGAGGTCACCTCCTACGGCCATGCCAGCTCTCCTTTTGTACGGGATATCACCTCACTGGGGCTGGACGGATGGCGTTTCACCTATCGTGATGTTCCTGTTCATCTCAGGGCGATCGGCAGGCACAACCTGACGGACGCTCTTGCGGCGATCGCTGTCGGGGAATCGCTTGACATGGAACCTCACGTGATAGCCGAGGGCCTCAGCCGTTTCATCCCGGTCGCAGGCCGGTCGAAAGTCTCCTACGGCAGCGTGACTCTTATCGAGGACTGGTACAACTCATCACCCGATTCGACGCGGAGCATTCTCGAGTGTATAGATACCCTTCCGGTACGTGGTAACACCAGAATAGTGCTGGGCAGCATGAAGGAGATGGGAGCCTACTCGCATACGGCTCACGAGGCGATTTCCAGGCGGCTGATCCATTCCAGAGATGCATCCATCTATCTGTTCGGACATGAGATGAGGGATGCCTATGATGTTCTCAAACGGCATAGGGGAACAGAGAATCTGTTCATCACAGAAGAGTACGACAGGCTTCAGGAACAACTCCTCGATGATACTCACAGGGGGGATCTCGTCCTGCTCAAGGGATCGAGAGCAATGCAGATGGAGCGTCTTGTTCCTGCGATACATACGATAAGGTAGGCACAGTATGCAGAGTATTCTGAAGGCACTCATCCTGGTCATCCTGGCCTTCTCGGTGACAGTGCTCTTTCTGAAGATGTTCATCCGGTTCATGAACACACGGTCACTGTACCAGGTAATCAATCCCGATGTCGCGTCCCATGATTCCAAGAAGGGAACTGTGACGGCAGGCGGTATATGCTTCATTCTTTCGACAACCGTTCTCACCCTCATCTTTGCGGATATCAGTCAGCCGTACGTCTACATAAGTGTTCTCACCCTGTGGGTATTCGGTGGAGTGGGGATGACCGACGATCTTCTCAAGCTTCGGCGGCAGAATAATATGGGTCTTACATCGATGAGGAAACTGGCACTTCAGATTCTCGCCTCTGCCCTCCTGTACTACATCATGAGGACTGTGATCGGACTGGAGATGACAAGTGTGAGCGCCTTCTGGAATCCGTCGGTGCAGCTGGACATCGGGATGTGGTTCCCGATCGCTTTCCTGTTCTACATGGTGATCTTCGTTAATGCCGTGAACATCAGTGACGGCCTTGACGGTCTTGCGACGAGCGTCTCCATCTCACCCCTGTTCCTGCTTCTGGCAATCGCTATCCTGTATGCCCATTCACCTCGTATCGTACCGGGCGTGAGCATCATAGGAACACAGGCGATGCACCTGATTCCCGTCATCGGGATAGTCATCGGCTCGCTGCTCGCCTTTCTCTGGTTCAACGGATACAAGGCGAGTGTGTTCATGGGGGATGTAGGATCTCACGCGATCGGAGGATTCATCGGTGTCAGCGCACTGCTGATGAAGGTGGAGATCATCGTGGCGATCGCTTCGGGCCTGATCATGAGTGAGCTCATCTCTTCCTTCATCCAGATCGTCTCGCTGAGACTGTACAAGAAGAAGGTCTTTCTCCTCGCTCCGCTTCATCATCATCTGGAAAAAAAAGGTATGGAAGAGGGAAAGATTGTAACACGTTTTTCGATCATAAGCATGCTTCTGACACTGCTCGCCATTTATATATTCCTGTTGACACACAGGTAGGGAAAACGAACGAGGACGGTATGGATTATTCGGATCATTTCGAAACACAGTCTATCAGCTCATCCGGGGCCACCCCGGTATCACCGCCTGTCATCGGGCGGTCATTTCTGTTTCTCCTCGTCGTCGTCATGCTGGTTCTCTGGGGACTGGTCACTCTCTACAGTGCAAGCTATGATGAGGCGATGCGTATGGGGCTTCCTCCCCACTACTTCTTTTCCCGTCAGGCAGTCTTCGCTCTGGCAGGGTTTGTTCTTATCGCCCTGTTTTCTATCATCCCCCTCTCATGGATACGGTTCAGCAGTTATCCACTACTTGTTATTTCCCTCATCCTGATGCTTGTGACGCTTTTCACTCCGTTCGGTGTAGAGAAGATGGGAGCGAGAAGGTGGCTTGACCTTCCTCTCCTACCTTCGTTCCAACCCTCGGAACTGGTGAAGATCGCACTCATTCTCACAGCCGCCAGTCTGTTCGGCGGCAGCGGGGAGAGTCAAGAGAAGACCCGGAGTGTGAGAATTCTGATCTTTGCGGCACTGATTCTCGTGTCCGCGGGACTTATGGTGGCCCAGAAGGATTATTCGACGACGGTGATCTTTATCGCAACCTCAGGAGTGCTTCTCATCGTCGCCGGTGTGAGACTGCTGTGGCTTTCGCTGTTCTCGCTGGCCCTCATGGTGCCGATGACGGTGTTCCTCCTGATAGAACCCTACCGGATCAGGCGGGTCGTCAGTTTCCTGTTTCCTTCGCTTGACCCGTCCGGAATGAACTACCAGGTGAATAGAGCGCTGGAGGCAATACGGAGTGGAGGTCTGTTCGGCAAGGGGCTGGGAAACGGGGTGTATAAACTCGGCATCATCCCTGAAGTGCATTCTGACTTCATCTTTGCATCCTTTGTGGAGGAATCGGGTGCGATCGCAGTGATTTTCCTTGCAATCCTGTTCCTGCTCCTGTTCACCTTCGGGGTATCCAGTGCCCTTATCGCACTTCACGGTGCCCGATTTATCTCGTATCTGGCCTTCGGCTTCTCAACGATGATCCTCCTGCAGGCGCTGGTGAATCTCGCTGTCGTCACACGAATGCTTCCCCCCACGGGAATACCCCTGCCGTTCTTCAGTCAGGGAGGTACCAATCTTCTGGTCGTGATGGCCGAGTGCGGGCTTCTGTACCGCTGTGTACAGGAAGGGGAGGGGAGAGCATGATTGATTACACCTACACCAGCACGTACACGGCAGGCTGCGACTACGATGCTCTGCGCGTATTTCGTGAGAGACCTGTAGATATGCAGGTGGCACGGGGATTCGAGATGTCCACACTCCAGAAGGGAATCCTTTCCCTTGCTGTCTTTCTTGCCACCTTTTCGTTCCTTGTCATAACTCTTCAGAACATTCCCGCCTTCGATATCAGGAGCGTTGAAGTCCTCGGTGATTCATCTTCCGTCCCGCCGACTCTCTCTGCTGAAACCCTGGTTGGTGATGTCTTTCACAGCTCTCTGTTTTCTTTTACTCCCGAACGGCTCGAGAAGGAACTCAACGGAAACCCGCTTGTTCAGTTCGCTCAGGTAGACAGGACATCATCAGGAGTGAAAGTGCATCTTTCTCTCTACACGCCGACTCTCCTGTTTGAGGGAGTCTCTCCGGAGGGGAGGCCCCTGTATCTGGCACGAATCGGCGGTGTTTTTCACCCGGTGGACCAGAGGGATCACCATTTCTACAGCAGCAAAGTCCCCTCTCTCACACTGACAGGGGCTCTCAGCATGCAGGAGGCAGTGGAACTCGCTGAGCAGGTTGCACAGGTTGTGCTGGATCCTGCAGCAGGCAAAGACAGTCTCCTTGCGAATATGCACTTACATATTCCCCGACTCCGTGTTACTATCGATGTCAAGGAAGAGACATCGACAGACCGCTTGCATACTGCCCTCCAATTGATTAGACTTGGAAGCGAACGTGCACAGGCTGATGAATCGGCATGGATGATTACTTCTCATCAGAGGTATGAACTGTCGCAGCAATCTCTTGTGCAGAAGCAACGTACAGTATGGAGGTAGGATGTGAGCTCAGATAAAGTCATGATGGGTCTGGACATCGGTAGCTCATGGGTCCGCGCTGTCATCTGTACTGTCTCCCCTGATGGTTCGATGATGGTTGACAGTATGTGTGAGAGGCCCAGTGAGGGGATCCGTCAGGGCTCCATCGTAAACATCGAACAGACGATCAAGACTATCACCAGTGTGATCGGAGAGGCGGAACTGCAGGCCGGTGCCGAAATAAGTACCGTCATCATTGCCGTTGGAGGAAACCATATAGAGGGAATCCCCTCAACCGGAGTGGTGGGTATCAACGCGAAGGATCAGGAGATCACCCGTGAAGATATCTTCCGTTCACTCGAAGTCGCCAGAGCTTTCGAACTACCCCTTGACCGGGAGATCCTTCACACGCTCATTCAGGATTTCCGGGTTGACGGCCGCGGGGGTATAAAGGATCCTATCGATATGCTCGGTCACAGACTCGAATCAAGAGTCCTTATCGTGACAGCCTCCTCAAGCATCTGTTCCAACAACAGGAAATGTATCCAGAGGGCAGGCTATCAGGTGCAGAGGCTGATCAGTCAGCAGGTTGCCGATACCGAGTCGGTACTGAGTCAGGAAGAGAAGGAGATGGGTACCATCCTGATCAACATCGGCGGGGGGACGACCAATATGATCGCCTACTCGGCAGGCGCTCCCATCTACGCCGGAGGAATCCTGATCGGCGGTGACCACGTCACCGGTGATATCGCCTATCTCCTGAACAAACCCAGAGAGATAGCAGAACAGGTGAAGTGTGAATCAGGTTCCTGTCATCAGCCTTCAATAGATGACCAGGAGATGATCATCATTCCGCAGGTGGGTAATCTTCCCTCGATCCGGATGCCCCGGAAGGAACTTGCCAAGATCATAGAACCGAGGATGGCTGAGATCTTCAGCCTGTTGAGTGTGGAACTTGAGAAAAAACAGGTTCGGGGAGCCTTTGGCGGAGGAATTGTTCTCATCGGTGGCGGTGCACTGCTTTCGGGTGCGACCGAATTGGCTTCGGAAGTGTTCCGGATGCCTGCACGAATCGGCTTCCCCGATGCGCTGCCGGGACTTGACAGGTCGTACATTAATCCCAAGTATACGACTGTACTGGGAGAGGTCATGAGTGAAGCGAAGAGACTGAAGGAAGCCTCTTCCTCATCTCAGAGTTCTCAGCGGATCGGGAAGAAACCTTTCTCCCGCAGGATGAAAGGTCTCTTCAAAACACTATTTTAACTATGTAAGGTGTCAGTGATGACACCGGAGGAATAGATCGATGGATTTCGACATGCTAGATGACCTGCTGCAGAATGAGCAGACACCACCTACCGATATCAAAGTCGTAGGAGTCGGCGGTGCCGGCGGTAATGCTGTGAACAGGATGATTGCCAGTGGTCTGAAGAAAGTCACCTTTGTAGCGATGAACACCGATGTACAGGCTCTGCAGCGCTCGAATGCCCATGTGAGGATGCCTCTCGGAAGAGAACTGACCGGAGGTCTTGGTGCCGGCGGTGTCCCCGACGTTGGGGAGCAGGCCGCTCAGGAATCAAGAGAGGAGATGAAGAATTTCCTTCAGGGTACTGACATGGTCTTCATCACCGCAGGAATGGGTGGAGGGACCGGTACAGGCGCTGCCTCAGTCGTTGCTGAGGTAAGCAAGGAAGTCAATGCTCTCACCGTGGCGGTGGTCACCACTCCCTTCGCCTTCGAAGGAAAGAAGAAGCTTGAACTGGCTCTTGCAGGGATCGAGAAACTGAGGAAGGTAGTCGACACCCTTATTCTCATACCCAATCAGTATCTTCTCAAGATCGTGGAGAACAACACCCCTATCAAGAAGGCGTTCCTTCTTGCCGATGACGTGCTCCGTCAGGGGGTTCAGGGTATCAGTGAACTGATCACGGAACCCGGAGAGATCAATATCGACTTTGCCGATGTGACGACCGTCATGAAAGGGCGGGGTGATGCGCTGATGGGTATCGGTATCGGGGAAGGAACCAGCCGTGCTGTTGATGCGGCCCGTGAGGCCATTAATAATCCTCTTCTGGAGAATGCCCGGATCGACGGGGCCAAGTCCGTGCTCGTGAACCTTGCCGGCGGTGATAACCTGACCCTGCAGGAATACCAGGATGTTGTGGAACTGATCACCAGCAAGTGTGACGAGAACGCTCTCATTATCGCCGGACAGGCGTACAACCCGGAACTCGGTGAGAAGATCAAGGTGACGGTCGTTGCAACGGGGTTCGAACACTCCGACACGCAGGGAGTTGCCTCCTTCAGGTCGATGAATGAACAACGCAGACCGCGTGTGGAGGGGCCGTCATTCAGGAACCCGGTCCGTGAACCGAATCCGTCCTCCTCGGAGGAGGAGACGAAGGAGAACGTCATCACCGTGAACCGGTGGGAAGACCTTCAGCAACAGATCGGCACCCGCAGCGACGAGAATGATTACTCCTTTCCTGCCGTGCTCAGGTACAGAAGAGGAGAGTCGGAGGAGTAGTGTGTGAAAGAGTCATCACATAAGCAGCTGCTGAAAGACTACGCAGTGTATCTGATGGTTGCTCGGAGAGTCTCCGCTGCAACCATTGATGTATATACAGCCTCGGCAGAGCACTTTCTTTCCTATCTTGATGTGCATCATCTGACCCTTGAGACACTGGAACCACATGATATCAATACGTATATCACCTCCATGAAAGCCTCTTCGCTTTCCTCCGCGACTGTCGCAAAACGTATGAGTGCGCTTGCCTCACTGTACCGGTTCCTTCTCGAGACCGGACAGGTTCCCAGGAACGTACTCGACCTTGTCGAGCATCAGAGGCTCACTCAGCCCCATTTCGACGGCGTCTCCTATGATGAGGTCGATGCGATTCTCGATGCGATAGATATCTCGGACAACGATCCGCTGAGGATCAGAGACAAGGCTCTATTCGAACTCATCTACTCCTGCGGCCTGAGAGTCAGTGAAGCTGTCCATCTGAAAGTCGGTGATTACCTGAGAGATGAACGCCTGCTCAGTGTCCTCGGGAAGGGAGATATTCAGCGTCTCGTTCCCCTCGGTGAGGTTGCCGAAGACCTCCTGGGTCTCTATATGAAGGACGTCCGGCCGCACCTTCTCGGCTCCGGACGTTCTCCGTATCTCTTTCTGGGAAGAAGAGGTGGGAGTCTGACACGGCAGTCTGTGTGGAAACGGTTCAAGGCGTACAGCGCTGAGGCGGGGGTAGAGGCGAAGGTGCATACACTGCGTCACTCGTTCGCTTCCCATCTCCTGAGGGGGGGAGCCGACCTCAGGGCTGTGCAGGAACTGCTCGGACACGCGGATATCCGCACGACACAGATCTATCTTCACAGTGAGAGCGAACAGCTGTATCAGTCATACCGTACGTACCATCCAGACGGGGAGAAGGAGAAGGTATGAAGGAAGAACACAGTGAATATCTTGAACACTACAGATCCTACCTGAGTGACGTACGCTCCTTCAGTGACCGCACTGTGCACGCCTATACCTACCGTGTGAAACAGTTTCTCGGGTATCTGGATGAGCTTCCCAGGAAGCTGAAAGATGCCCGGGAGAGCGACGCACGCCAGTGGATCTACTCGATGATGGGGGACTATGAGAAATCGAGTATCAATCTGATACTCTCCTCGCTCAAATCATTCTATCGCTATCTGATACGCTATGAAGGGTTTGAGAGGAATATCTTCTCCACGATAGAAGGCAATCCCCGTCAGAGGAAACTTCCCCGGTATCTTACCCGTGAAGAGATCTCCCGCCTTCTCAGTATTGAGACCGATACGCTCACCGCGCTGAGAGACTCTCTCATGTTTCACCTGTTCTATTCCACCGGCTGCCGTCTCAGCGAGATCCTTGCGATGAACTATCGCGATGTGGACCGCGATCAGGCCAGGATAGTGGTGACAGGGAAGGGCGGCAAAAGACGGTTCGTCTTCCTGAATCCGGGTGCACTGAGACTCCTGGATGAACACCGCGGGAAACGGGAGGCCTGGTGTTATCGCTATCCGATACGTGAAGCTGCGGATACGGATGCGATTCTTCTGGGAGTTCAGGGTAAACGGTTGTCGCCCAGCTCCTGTCATAGTATCTTTGAGAAGTATCGTGCAGAGCTGCATCTGGAGGGAGTGATCACTCCCCATATGATACGGCACAGTTTTGCCACGCATCTGCTCGATAATGATTCTGGGATTCAGCTGGTACGTGAACTGCTCGGTCATTCATCGCTTTCCACGACCCAGATATATACCCACGTGAGTGGAAGGCGTCTTAAGGAAGTATACCGCGCCGCTCATCCGCACGGAAGGAAACGATAATGGAAATACGGGGAACGACAATCATAGCAGTACGACGAGGCGGTCATGTCGCAATCGCAGGTGACGGACAGGTGACGGCGGGGGATGCCATCATGAAGGGGAATGCACGTAAGGTGAGAACCCTCATGGAAGGCCGGATCATTTCCGGCTTCGCCGGTGCCACAGCCGATGCGTTCACCCTCTATGAGGTGATAGAGGACAAGCTTAAGCAGTATAATGGAGATCTTACCCGCGCAGCGGTCGAGATGGCCAAGGAGTGGAGAACGGACCGGAACCTCCGTCGTCTTGAGGCGATGCTCATCGTGGCTGACAGGTCGAAGACCTTCCTTCTCACCGGGATGGGAGATGTCATCGAACCGGAATACGATGTTATCGCGATCGGCTCAGGAGGCAACTATGCCCTCGCTGCGGCACGCGCCTACATGGAGAATGAACAGCTCAGTGCCCGTGAAATCGCCCAGAAGGCACTCGGGATTGCCAGTGATATCTGCGTGTACACGAACAAGTCGATCAGAGTAGAAGAACTATAGGAGCACAGTCATGAATCTGGATCAGATGACTCCCCGGGAGATCGTGGGAGAATTAGATAAATACATCATTGGGCAGCACGAGGCGAAACGTGCTGTCGCGATAGCCCTCAGAAGCCGGTATCGGAGAAAACTCCTTCCCGAGGCCATGAGAGATGAAGTCGCGCCGAAGAACATTATTCTCATCGGACCGACCGGAGTCGGAAAGACTGAAATCGCCCGGAGGATAAGCCGGCTTGCCAATACCCCGTTCGTCAAAGTGGAAGCTACCAAGTACACCGAAGTGGGATATGTGGGGCGGGATGTGGAATCCATGGTCCGTGACCTGATGGCGGTGGGTGTTCAGATGACGAAGCAGGACCTCGCCGAGCAACAGAAAGATGCCGTTGCCAGAAGCGTCAATGAACGCCTTCTCGACCTCCTTCTCCCCTCCTCGAATTCGAAGGAGGGTTCAACTGAACTAGCTCTGGGTGCTCAGGAGACTCGTGAGAAATTCAGGAAGTACCTGGAAGAGGGGAGATTTGAGGATAGGATCGTAGAGATGTCTGTGAAGAACCGTCCGGCAGGAGGCAGCATCGAACTCCTTGCAGGAGGGAATGTCGAAGACCTACAGAATACCCTTCAGTCACTCGGTTCCATGTTCAATGGAAATGGAAAGAAGCGGAAAGTCTCCATCAAGCGTGCCCGGGATCTGCTTACAGAGGAAGAGATGGACCGTATGGTCGATCATGAACAGATGGTGGAACTTGCCAAGGATCGGGTTGAGCAGATGGGAATCATCTTTATTGACGAGATCGACAAGATCGCCGGCTCGAGAGGGGCTAAGAGCGGGCCCGATGTATCACGTGAAGGGGTACAGAGGGATATCCTTCCCATTGTTGAAGGGTCAAAGGTGAATACCAAGTGGGGTATGATTGACACGTCCCATATTCTGTTCATCGGTGCCGGTGCATTCCATGTCTCCAAACCCTCTGACCTTATTCCGGAACTGCAGGGAAGATTCCCGTTGAGGGTTGAATTGAACGAACTGACCGCCGATGATTTTCACAGGATTCTCATTGAGCCGGAGAATGCCATCATCAAGCAGTACATTGCCTTGATAGACACCGAAAACGTCACTCTTGAGTTTGATGATGATGCGCTGCAGCGGATCAGTGAGGTGGCGTATTCGGTGAACTCTTCGACAGAGAATATCGGTGCCAGACGGTTGTACACCATCATGGAAAAACTCCTTGACGATATTTCCTTCAGAGCTACAGACCTGACAGGAACGACCTTCCGTGTAACGCGGCAGTATGTAGATGAGCGACTGATGGATGTGCTGGGAAATGAGGATCTGAGCCGATACATTCTTTAGGGATGAAATAGGGTAAGGAAGCCGATGAAATATGTAACGATTCAGGAACAGGATTTCGACTCCGCGGTGAAGAAGGCGCGCGAGGAGTACGGACACCGTATCCGGATACACTCGCGGCGCGATTATCTCCGTCGCGGCGGTTTCCTCTGGCTCTTCCGGCGTCCCTGTGTCGAACTGACGTGTTATCTTCCCGAAGTTCATCCGATCCAAAAAGAGGGCAGTGCCGCAGCAGGGCCTGAATCTGTCCCGGTTGAATCGGCTCCGCTGAGGCAGACTGAGCACCACGATACACCGCATCCTGTCAATGAACCGGGAGAACTCCCTGATTCCTCGAGAGCCTTCATGTCTCAAAGCACCGAAGACGCTACGACGGAACAGGAGAGCCCGGTTGAAAAGCAGGAGCTTCCCAGTCTGCTGGACACACTCTTCGATCACGGTCGGTTCCTGCTTGAGAAGAACGGGTTCAGTGAACACACCTGTGAGACCGTGATGGCTCTTGTGAGTGAGGAATTCTCTGCAGTCGGTGCGGTTCCCACGAAGGAAGAGTTCGAGCTTGTTATCGTGGATAAGATCGTATCTCTTATCACTATAGACCACGCATCCCAGATACATCCTCCCCATTACCGGATCATTCTCGGTCCGACCGGGGTAGGAAAGACAACGACTATCGCGAAACTCGGTGCCCTGTATACCCTTCAGGACAGCGAGGAGTACAAGAAATCGGTTCAATTCCTTTCGGTCGACACCTTCCGTGTCGGAGCGTTCGAGCAGCTTTCGAGTTTTGCCGATTCTCTGCAGATCCCGCTGACCCTGATAACGGACGAACAGGAGATGTACCGTGCGGTAGGTGAGCATCAGGATACGGACCTGATCCTCATTGATACGATCGGGCGGAGTCCGAAGGATATGCATCTGTCAGTCCAGATGAATTCCCTCCTGTCGCTGATCCCTTCGGGGGAGAAGAAGCATTCTCTCGCCCTGCCTGCGAGTATGAAGCATGAGGATCTGCTCAGGACGATAGATTCATACCGGAATCTGGGAATAGATTCGCTGATCATCACGAAGGTGGACGAGACCGGCAGTATCGGTAACATTCTCTCTGCCGCCTATGAGAAGAATATCCCGCTGCTCTTCTTCACCGACGGCCAGAGGGTACCCAGTGACCTTCACAAGGCGAGCGCCACCGTCATTCTATCCTTCCTTCATGGATTCAGTCTTGACTTCGAGTCCCTCTGGTCTTCTCAGTCCCCGCTCACCAGTCCCTCCTGATACGCTGCATCCTTCATCACATCGCTGCGAATATACCCGCCTCTCACCATATCCTCTATCACCTGGGATATGGCCGGTGCCGCGATCGCTGAACCCCAGATTGTTTCCCCTGAGGGAACCATGGCGGCAACGTAGATAATGTACGAGGGGTCATCAAGGGGGAATATGGCAAGGGTACTTGCAAGGAATGTTCCTTTCAGGTAACCGCCCCCGTCAGGGTCGGCGACCTGAGCCGTGCCGGTCTTGGCTCCTACCCGAATCCCCGGCACTCCGGCTGCTGTCGCCGTCCCACGTATCACAGCCTCCTCCATACCGCTCAGAACCGACTGAAGAGCAGGTTCTCCGATGATCTGTTCCCTGCTCACATGTTTCTCTGCCAGGTACATGTGGTCTCCTTCATGGCTGACGACTGCCTCTACCAGATAGGGCTCCACCCTGTACCCGTTCTCAGCAAGTACCGTAGCCGCTGTGACCAGCTGTATCGGCGACACAGCTATCTCCTGACCGAATGACAGGGTGGGCTTGGTCCGCTGTGACCAGGAATCAAGCTCAGCAAGATAGCCGCTGCTGGCAACAGGAAGGGATATATCGTGTGCTGAGAGAAACCCGAATTCACTGAGGTATCCGGCAAGGTCCTCACTGCTCATACGGGAAGACCAGGAAGCGATTGCTCCGTTGCAGCTTTTGCTTATCATCGTCTGTGGGGTTACATCCCCGTGCGGTTCGACACATCTGATATCGAAGGTGCTTCCGCTCTCGGTGACATATTCATGAACACCATCGCAGGTAAAGTGATCCTCATCGTGTACCAGACCCGCATCCATCAGTGCTGCCAGGGTAAAGATCTTGAACACAGACCCGGGTTCGCGGATCTGTGAGCTGATCTGCTCACGACGCTGTTCAGCCGTGGACGTGCTGTAGGCGTTCGGGTCGAACCACGGGTAGGAGGAAGAAGCCAGGATAGCTCCGGTATCGCTGTTCAGGAGTATCGCACTCGCACTGTGTACACCGTGGTCCTCTGTCATTCTCAGAACCGCATCGTCCAGGATGTACTGAAGCGAGATATCGAGGGAGAGGTAGAGATCGTTTCCGTAGGTGATCACCTCATCGAGCCCGGGAAGTGGATTCAGTTCCTCTTCGAAGGAGAGCTCGAGTCCTTCCACTCCCGTATTCTCCCGGTTTGCGAATCCGAGCAGGTTGGATGCATGATGTACCTGAGGATACTGTCGTCCGTACCGTTTTTCTATGACGAGACCTCTGATACCGAGGTTCTCAAGCGCCAGCCGTTCCTCACCGGTCAGTCTCAGTTTGATCCGTGCATAGCTCGTGTGGCGTCCGCTGATCTCAAGAATCTCATCTGAGGTGAGGTCAGTCACCTCCGCAACCTTCTGTGCAGTCCCCTCAAGGTCGCGTATCTCATTCAGGTGAAAGGCGAGAGAGTAGTAGGGTGTCTCAATGGCGAGGACATGCCCGTAGCGGTCATAAATCGTTCCACGGACGACCCGCTGGGCGACAACGGGGTCCTCATAGTCCTTAGTACTTGAACCATGGTCTATTATCATCCATACTGTACGCACCGTAATGGCGGCCAGGATAATCGTGAGTATGACTGCGAGAGCTCTGATGTTTCGTTTTTCTCTGGATGCCATGACTGAAGTATAGTAATATAGTGATACCAGTGTCGAGAGTGAAAATATATGGCAAATAACGAGATTCATAGCTATGATGATGTAGATACCAGCGGTGGACGGAAACGGGGAAAGGGAGTGGATTCCCGTTCTCTCGGTATCATCATCGCCGTAGTGATCGCAGGTGTTCTCCTCTCGGCTTCCATCATCATCATCTGGTATGTATTCTTCCGGCCTGCGCAGGAGCCAGTCTCTGTTTCCGAACCGATTGCGGCTGTCGCATCGGAAGCACCGGTTCAGAGCATGCCTGCAGAGGTTGCTGAGGTGCAGGATCTGGGTCCGTCTGAGGTGAACTCCTCCGACCGGATCTCCCGGGAGCTCGATGATATTCAGGTTGATACGACCCGTTCTCTCGTCCAGCGCAACGGAGAGAAGAGCTGGTTCCGCTATCACACGATGCAGCCGGGAGAGAATCTGGACACGATAGCGGCGATGTACGATCTCAAGAAGGAGACCATCCTGGGGATCAACGCTGTCAAGAATCTCTCTTCACTCAGCCAGGGGGTAGAGCTGAAGATTCCTGTCATGGACGGAAGGATGTATACCGTTCAGTCGGGAGATTCACTTTCCACTATCACTGCACGTTTCAACCCCTCGCTGGGATGGAAGACCCTGCAGGAACTCAATGATCTCGACTCTCCTGACATCTTTCCCGGTCAGCAGCTGTTCATACCCGATGTACGGGTCTCCGAGGACGGTTCTCTGGACAGTTACAACCGCTTTGTCCCTCCCTATGTGGGCAAGGTCACCGGACTGTATAATCAGACAGTCGTGTACGGGGATTCCGAGGAGATCGTCACACTCAAGGGAATCTGGGTTCAGGGGAAGGTCGGTGACGAGGTGCGGGCATCTTCAAGCGGTGTCGTAGTGGATACGGCTCATGATGTCACACAGATGGGACGGTTTATCACATTGAGCCATGAGAACGGGTACCGCACCACCTATGCCCACCTTGAAGAGGTGAACGTGGCAGTATCGGACCAGGTGAAACAGGGGGATGTGATCGGTACCCTTGGTGACAGCGGAGCGGTAACCTCACCAACGCTCTACTTCTCGATCGAGCAGGACGGTGTTGCCCTCGATCCCCTCAGTTTCTTTCAGGACTGACAGTCCCCCGCAATCATCATCACTACAGTGCTGCGACATCTCAGAGCGGAGTGTACAGAAACCGCCTGCATGCCTGCACTCTTACACTCATGGTAGCATGCTCTATGCGTCTCGTCCGTGACAGTGTTTATACTTCTTTCCGCTGCCGCACGGACAGGGATCGTTCCTGCCTACCTTCGGCGCGGTCCGTTTCACCTGAACGGGACCGGTCTGACCCGATTGGGCACCTGCAGCCGGTCTGTTGAAACTGGATACATTCTGATGCAGGTTCACCGCCTGAGACCGGCTGGCTCTGCTGGGGACCTTCGAATCTGTCTGGATCTGTACCCTCACCATCAGCAGTGCCATATACTCTCTGATAGAGGCGATGAGCGTGTCGAAGATGTCGAAGCCTTCCAGCTTGTACTCGAGCAGAGGATTCTTTTGGGCATAGGTCCTGAGGCTCACCGACTCTCTGAGTCCTTCAAGCTGATCAAGGTGGTTCTGCCATCGGGTATCGATCTGTCTCAGGTAATGATAGCGCAGGAAGTCGTTAAACATTTCAGGGGAGACTTTCCGTACCTTCTCGTTGATCGTCTGAGAGATGATTTCGAAGGCGAGGGAAGCCAGATCACTGTCCTCTCTGAGATTCTCACTCATCTGCTCCTGGATATCTATCTGATAGGTCTCCTGAATGAGAGCTGTGAACATCGGGAGTCTCTGTGGGATGGTTCCTTCCTTCTCTACCTGTGAAGCGAGCATCCTGAGAGTATCCTCGATCGTCTCAAAGCCCCGATGCACAAGATTGTCATCACCGAGAATCGCATCACGCTGTGAGTAGATGAAGTTTCGCTGTTCGTTGAGCACATCATCATATTCGAGAAGGTGCTTACGTATCTCGTAGTTCTGTTCCTCTACCCGCATCTGAGCCTTCTCGATGGCACGGCTGATCATGCTGTGTTCGATAGGTTCTGCACCCATTCCGACTCTGGAGAGTAGAGAGCGCACGGTATCCTTGGCGAACAGCCTCATCAGGGTATCATCGAGAGAGAGGAAAAACCTGGAGGTCCCCGGGTCTCCCTGTCTCCCGCTTCTTCCCCTGAGCTGGTTGTCTATGCGCCGTGACTCATGCCGCTCGGTTCCGAGTATGTACAACCCTCCGAGCTGCTTCACTTCCTCATACTGCTGTTGCCAGTGCGGACGGAGCCGTGTTCTGGCTGCCTCGATCTCCTCGTGTGAAGCCTCCGAGCTCACCTCACGGCGGACCATTGCATCGAACGAGCCGCCGAGCTTGATGTCGGTACCGCGCCCTGCCATATTGGTGGCAATGGTGATCGCACCCTTTGCACCTGCATCTTCGATGATCAGAGCTTCACGGGCATGGTTCTTCGCATTGAGCACCTCATGCCTGATCCCCCGTTTCTTGAGCAGAGATGAAATCAGTTCCGATTTCTCAATCGTCACCGTTCCCACGAGGATCGGCTGGCCGGTGGCATGGACCCGTTCGATCTCACCGATGATGGCCTCGTACTTATAGGGCTCATTGAGGTAGACGAGGTCATGCAGGTCTGTACGTGCAATCGGGAGGTGTGTGGGTATGACGATGACATCGAGACCGTAGATCGCGTTGAATTCTCCGGCCTCGGTATCCGCCGTTCCGGTCATACCTGCTATGGTATCGTACATTCTGAAAAAGTTCTGGAAGGTGATGGTGGCCAGGGTCTTGTTCTGAGAGGCTATCCTGATCCCTTCCTTCGCTTCGATAGCCTGATGGAGACCGTCACTGTAGCGTCTGCCGTGCAGCACCCGTCCGGTAAATTCATCTACGATCTCCACCTTTCCGTCAGCGACGACATAATCGGCGTCACGGTGAAAGAGGCACTGGGCTTTCACCGCCTGAGTGAGGTAATGAACGAACTCGAAGTTCTCATTGTCGTACAGGCTTCCCGTGATGCTCTTGTGCATCTGAAGGATCTGCTCCGCGTGTGTCAGTCCCTCGGTCGTGAAGGTGATGCGTTTGTGTTTCTCATCGCTGCGATAGTCTCCCGGTGCATCATCGTCGTATTCGAGTGTGTCAGGGTTGAGTTCACAGGGAGTCAGGAGAGGAACAACCCGTGCCGCCTGAGCGATACGGGCCGTGTCATCCTCGGCCTGACCGCTGATGATCAGCGGTGTACGGGCTTCATCGATGAGGATGGAGTCGATCTCATCGATGATCGCGTAGTTGTGATTCGGCTGGATCTTGTCCTGCTGACGGAATTTCATGTTGTCTCTCAGGTAGTCGAACCCGAACTCGTTGTTTGTTCCGTAGGTGATGTCCTTCGAATAGGCTTCCCTTCTGGATTCATTATCCATTGAGGATACAATAGCGGAGACCTCAAGACCGAGGAAACGGTAGATCGGTCCCATCCATGCCGCATCACGCTCGGCGAGGTAGTCGTTGACGGTGATGATGTGGACACCCTTGCTCGTCAGGGCATTGAGGTAGGCGGCGGGAACACAGGTGAGTGTCTTTCCCTCACCTGTCTTCATCTCGAGAATATTCCCTTCAAAGAGGACAACAGCGCCCATGATCTGTTCTTCGAAATGTTTCTCACCGAGTACACGGAATGAGGCTTCCCTGGCAAGCGCGAATGCTTCGGGAAGAATACTCGTCAGGGACTCCCCCTCACTGATGCGCTTTTTAAAGGTCTCGGTGAACTGGGGGAACTGCTCATCGGTCAGTTTCTCAGCCCAGGACTCCCAGCTGAGGACCTGTTTGAGAATGGGTGTGAGCCGTTTCAGATCCTTTTCCTGCTTTGTTCCGAATATGCGCTGAAGAATATTCTTTGCCATCTGTTTCCTCTTGTGCCATGTATGTATACCGTAAAGTATACCCATTAATGTTGCCTATGTATATCAGTTTCAAGTAGACTATGTCCATGAAACGGGTTGGCAGAGTCCTCCGCATCTGGTATGTGGGGGGAGGTACAGGCGGTCACATCTTTCCCCTGTTCGCGGTGGAACAGGAGGTGAGGGCACTCTGTGGTGTCCGGGGCATACCGTACCGGGGTCAGCTGGTCACCGGACGAAGCAGACGGGAACGCTCATGGGTCTGTGAGTGCGGGATCCAAACCCGTCATATCCATGGGGGAAAGCTGAGACGGTACCGGTCACTCAGGAATATCACCGACCTTGCCCTGATAGCTGCGGGGTTTTTCGAGTCTCTGATCCTCCTCATCACAAGCCGTCCCGATGTGATCTTCTCGAAGGGCGGCTACATTTCGGTTCCTCCTCTGCTACTTGCCCGGCTCTTCTCGGTCCGCATAGTGCTGCATGAAAGTGATCTGTCTTTCGGACTTGCCAACCGTCTGTGTGCACCTCATGCCAGTACGCTCTGTGTGAACCTCCCTCAAACCCTGGAGACCCTTTCCTCTTCACTCAGGAAAAAGGCAGTCGTTACCGGTCTGCCTTCCCGTATCGGGCATGAGGTGGAGAATCCGCCTGATGTGTATAAGCGGTTTTCTCTCGATCCGGGAAAACCTGTTGTCACTGTCATCGGAGGCTCACTCGGTGCGATGCGTATCAATGAACTGGTCCCGGAACTCTATGACATGCTGCAGCCGGAGATCCAGATCGTGCACCAGTGCGGAGTCGGAAGGATGGAGACCGGGCCCTTCTCCGGTCAGAAGAGGCCGGGAACAGGGTACGTTCGCGTTCCCTTCCTGACCGACGAGTATGCAGCTCTGCTGAAATCTTCCGTGTGTGTGATCAGCCGGGCCGGTGCCTCTGCCATCGCAGATTTTCTGGCACTTCAGGTGCCGATGCTCCTGATCCCTCTCCCTCTGTCTGCCAGCAGAGGGGATCAGATCGAGAACGCCGGTCTCTATGAACAGGCAGGGTGCGCTTCTGTATTCGATAACGACACGGTCAGTGCCGCATCACTGGCTCAGGCCGTCAGGATCCTTGTTGAGAATCCCTCGGCTCGGGGGAGGATACAGGAACGTATGAAAGAGCTGTACAGACCGGATGCTGCACACGCTATTGCACAGATTCTAGTAGATGGAAACAGCAGATAGATGGTACGATAGGGATAGTTGAAGGAGATGCATATGGAAACATGGGGTTTCACAATCGGTTCATTGCAGTTCAATATCGTGGATGTTATCATCCTCTCACTGCTGTTCCTTTCAGCAGTGCTTGGTGCCTTCAAGGGATTTGCGAATGAGTTTGCCAGCCGTTTCGGGTTTATCATCGCAGTGTTCGTCTCTGCCCTGTTCAATGCACTTGTAGGGAGGCTCATTTTCCAGACGTTTGCACTGCCGCTGCTGTGGTCCTCCTTTCTGGCCTTTATGGCGGTGTTCCTCGTCGTATACTTTGTTATGCTCAGTCTCGGAAACGGTCTTGAAAGTCTGTTGACGGCGATGCATCTGGGATGGCTCGACACCATCCTGGGGCTCGTTCTCGGGGCAGTGCAGATGGCTCTCCTCATCACGGTGGTGATCTACATCCTCTCTCTTCAGAATATCCTGGACCTGAGGATCTACTTCGATTCGAGTGAGCTGTATACCCGCTATATCGTCAGGGTTATAGAGGCAGGTGTCGAATCCATGAACCGGGCGGTATCGCATGTTTGAAGCACTCCTGAAGGTGCGTTCACAAGCGTATATTGACGGGAATCCGCTGTTCGACAGGAATAACACGGCCCATTCACTTCTTATTCACGGCAGTGAGTTCAGCGGAAGGATGACACACGCTCTTGAGGCCGCAAGGCGGCGCAGCTGCCGGCAGGAAGGTGCACCGCACTGCCAGTGTTCCTCCTGCACTGATTTTGCCACCTACGGGATGAAGAACGTCGTTATTCTCTCGAACCGTGACCATGCGATGAGGATACAGAGCGCGGTCGCCCACTTCAGGCGTCTGAAGACGCAGTGGCTGCTTGGCTGTCTGATACAAAGTGTCAGAATCCTGCTGATGTCCTACCATGAGGCGCTGGTCGGAATTCAGGATACAAAGGGGGCGGCCCTGTTCGCTCAGGCAGGAGAGGTCGATCTCCTGCTCGAGGACATGGCTTCCCTGCCGCCAGAGGATGCCGCAGGTGCCCTGCCAGACCTGGAGAAGGCGCTTGCACCGCTGCTCGCGATAAAAAAGAGCGCAGTGAACATTGATGCCTTCAGGGGTCTGCATGCATGGATGCACTCGACAAGTGTCGATGACCTTCCCCGTTTTGCCATCATCGAAGGGATGGAGGAGTCAACCGGTCCTGCGAACAACTCAATTCTCAAGATTCTCGAGGAACCGGCCGATACCTCCTACTTCATCATTCTCTCCAGCCGTCCGATGCGACTGCTGCCAACCATCCTCTCCCGGCTGCAGAAACATTACATACCGGCTCTCCGTGAAGAGGAACTGAAGACAATCCTTTCCACCTACTTTTTCTCTGATGCAGCACAGGTCTCCTCTCTTCAGGATTTCTATCTCTCGTCAGCGGGCTACCGGCTCCAGGATATCCACAGCAGTGCATCCTCGTTCGCAGACTCTCTGTCCGAGGGCACCCCTCTTTCCTCCGCGGCGCTCGATGAGATGTTCTCACCGATAGACTCGATGCGGATGCTCTCCTACTATCTTGAACAGGTGATGAAGATGCTGAAGGAGCGGCAGGAGACCGGGCGGCTTTCACTGGTACGGTACACCTCGATGCTGACGAGGATCCGTGAATCATACCAGAAGGCAAGGACCTACAACCAGCAGGTGAGGACCTGCCTTGAAGGCCTGTACTACTCTCTGCTGGGGGTGCAGGTATGAATAATTTCATCAGACGCGCATTTGATAAGATAGAACGGCTCAGCACGGACGAGGTCAAGACTCTGGTACGGTACCAGGCAGGGGAGAACGAACTGCTCGGGACAGTCCTGCAGCAACTGAACACGGGTATCATCGTCACGAACAGGAACGGAAGGGTCCTGACCTGCAATGATTCCGCTAAAAGGCTCATTCCTCAGCAGCGGGTGATGATTGAGGGCTCAACACTGCGCTATGTCATGAAGGATCCCTCGATTGCTGATTTCATGGAGCAGGCGATGCAGAGCATGGGTAGCGAGGATGCTCTGGAGCAGGAGTTCTACCTGCAGCATGGAGAGACTGTCGTGACACTCCTGATCAGATGCATCGTCTTCGAGAGTTCCTTCGAACCCCTCCTCGCTGCTGACAGCCGTCAGCGCTTTGTCTTCATCATCCACGACATTACCGAGGAACGGCGGAAGGATGCCCAGCTGCACAGAAGCGAATCCCTCGCTTCTCTCACGACGGTTGCTGCCGGTGTGGCTCATGAGATCAAAAACCCGCTTGCCTCTATCGGTATCCACCTGCAGCTCCTCAGGAAGGCCTTTGAGAAGAAGAGAGAGATGACCGCGGAATCAGCGAGCCGCTATCTTGATGTGATCGACGAGGAGATCGAACGGCTGAACTTAATCGTTGTTGATTTCCTGTTTGCCGTCCGTCCCATGGATGTCCGTCTCCGTCTGGAGGATGTCAACAGGATCCTGAAGGATGTGATCAGTTTCGTCACCTATGAACTGAGTGAGTACGGCATCACGGTGATTCAGGAGTTTGAGGACTACCTTCCGAAACTCCGTATCGATGAGAATCTGTTCAAACAGGTAATCCTCAATATTATTAAGAATGCGATGCATGCGATGGATGAGGGCGGAGGCGTTCTGACCCTCAGGACACGGAATACCGGGGATAACGTCGATATCCTCATCACCGATACCGGCAGCGGTATGGACGAGGTGACACAGAATAAGATTTTCGAACCGTACTTCACCACCAAGGCAAGTGGAAGCGGTCTCGGTCTCACCGTGGTATTCAAGGTGATGAAGGAACACGGTGGTGATATCTCGGTGAGCAGCAGGTCGGGCAAGGGAACGACCTTCACCCTTTCCCTTCCGGTACCGAAATCCCAGCGGCTGGCTCTGGCATCAAAGGAACAGGCATGAAACGGACTATACTGGTAGCAGATGACGAGAAGAACATACGAAACGGGCTCTCCCTCGCCCTTGAGGATGAAGGGTATGAAGTGTTTACTGCAGAGAACGGAGAACAGGCGTGGACTCTTCTTACCCGAGAGAATATCGACCTGCTGATCACCGACCTGAGGATGCCGAAGGTCTCGGGGAATGAACTGCTTAAGAAAGTGTCAAGCGCCTACCCGACGATGCCTGTCGTGATTCTCACGGGACACGGGACGATAGAATCTGCCGTGGAGGCGATGCGCAACGGAGCGGTGGATTTTCTCACAAAACCGCTGAACCTCGACCGCCTCTATGTTCTATTAAAACGGGCATTCAGCAACCTTGAACTGTCTGATCAGAACCGGCAGCTGAAAAGCGAACTCGAGCGCCTGAGAAAGGAGAGTTCGTATAACAAGATCATCGGAAAGAGCGCACCGATGAGCCGGCTGATGGATACGGTGAAACAGGTGGCTGATGCGCAGGCCAGTGTGCTCGTGACCGGAGAATCGGGCGTGGGTAAGGAACTCATAGGGGATGCTCTTCACCACCTCTCCTCCCGTTCCGATGGACCGTTCATAAAAGTGAGCTGTGCCTCCTTTGCGGAGAGCCTGCTCGAAGATGAACTGTTCGGGCATGAGAAGGGAGCCTTCTCGGGGGCCATCTCAGCCAGGAAAGGACGGTTTGAACTCGCTGATACAGGAACGCTGTTCCTTGATGAGATAGGGGAGATATCACAGAGCACCCAGGTGAAGCTGCTCAGGGTTCTTCAGGAACGAACCTTTGAGCGTCTGGGGGGAGAGAAATCGATCGAGGTGGATGTCCGTCTCGTAGCTGCTACAAACCGTGACCTCTCCATGGAGGTGGAGAAGGGAACCTTTCGGGAAGACCTCTATTACCGTCTGAATGTCGTTCACCTCCACGTACCTCCGCTCAGGGAGCGGAAGGAGGATATCCCGCTGCTGATGAGCCACTTCCTGGAGATGTATACGAAACGGAACAACAGGCAGATCACCGGATTCTCCTCCCGTGCGAAATCGGCCCTCCTTTCCTATCACTGGCCGGGTAATATCAGAGAATTGGGAAACTGCATCGAAAGTGCCGTTGTGATCTCCACCAGTACGGTGATCGAACTTGAAGACCTTCCCTCTGCTATCCGCTCTGCCAGCGGCACGGAAAAGATCATCATCCCGGTCGGCACGAGCATGGATCAGGTTGAACGGTCGGTCATTCTCGCGACTCTCGCCAGCTGCAGCGGGAACAAGAGCAAGACTGCCGATACCCTGAAGATCGCACGAAAGACTCTGCACAGGAAGTTACAGGAATACGCAATTGAATCAGAATGATATCTACGGCATCTTCGATGTCAGCGGGCTCCTGGATCAGGAGTTCGCAAGCTATGAGTTCAGGCAGGGGCAGCTTGATATGGCTCTCACGGTGGCTATGGCCTACGAGGTGCCCACAGTCGCTGCGCTCGAGGCGGGAACCGGCATCGGAAAGTCCTTTGCGTATCTGGTCCCTGCGATACTATGGTCTCTGGAACATCCTGATGAGCGGACGGTTATCGCGACCAGCACCATCAACCTGCAGAAACAGCTCTACGAAAAGGATATCCGGCAGCTGATGCGCATGATGGGAGAGGACCTGCCCATCGCCCTTCTGCTTGGGCGGAACAACTATCTGTGCAGGAGACTTCTCAGAGAGGAGGCCTCGAAGAATCCCCTGCTGGCCCAGGATCCCGAAAGTGTGTACGGTAGACTGCTCGATTTCAGTGAACACTCGGATACGGGTGTGCGGAGCGACCTCGATTTCCCCGTTCCCTTCACTCTCTGGCAGAGTATCTGCAGTGACAGCGACACCTGCAGTTCCTATCAGTGTCCCTTCCTGAAGGAGTGTTTCTATTTCAACTCCCGTAAACTCGGAGCGAAATCCTCCATCATCATCACGAACCATCACCTGCTGTTCAGTGACGCGGCAAGCCGCCTCGTCGAGGATATTCCCTACGATGTACCCTCGGTCCTGCCTCCCTTCCAGCACCTGATCGTCGATGAGGCCCATAATATCGAAAAGAACGGGACGGATTACTTCACTGCGACCTTCTCGAGGGAAGTGGTGCAGAAGAGTGTCGATAAGCTGACACGGAGAACTCAGGGTAAACAGCGCTTTATCGACACCCTTCTCTCGGTGATCCCTCCCCAGTGGTTCGATGAAGACCTCAGCGGGGAGTTCGTCGCTGTCAGTGAACGTTGCAGCTATCTCGAGATGCACATTCTCGAGACCTTCCAGCGGGCGAAGAAGACCAGACTCCTTCTGTACCCTTCGATGAGGGAGGATTTTGAGATAGCTGTGAGGCTCTCCCGGGAAGCTGCGGCGGCACTCGATGCACTGATCGTGAAACTGACGAGGGTCGCTCGGTATTCCCAGCTTCCCGATGAATATGAGATGTTCGTCAAGGAACTGCTCAGCCATATAGGTCGACTTTCCTACCAGAAGGAGACCCTTCTCTCGTTTTTCTCATTTCCCCAGGTGATGGAGGATATCTACTGGATCGAGATACGCAGCACCTCCTCCTCAGCTCAGGGGTCGGCTCACCTGCATATTTCACCGCTCACCGTTGCCGAGAAGATGAGGTCCTCACTCCTGAGTCAGCTTGAAACGGTCATCCTCACAAGTGCGACCCTTGATCTGCATGATGAGTTCACCTACTGGGGGGAGCGGATCGGGCTTCCTCCCGTCTCGGCACATGCGTATGTACGAAAGGTGTTCACCAGTCCGTTCAACTACAAGGAAAACCTGCTTCTCCTTGCTCTTCACGATGCTCCCGCATTCACGGAACAGACAAGCGAGGAATACTATACCTATATGGCTCAGGCAGTCACTGACGCGGTCCTCGCATCCGACGGAGGAACACTGGTTCTGTTCACCAGCTATTTCATGATGAAGAGGATAGCGAAGATGGTACAGGATGCGTGTGACAGGGCAGGGCTTACCCTGTTCACTCAGGGAGATATGGACCGTCACCGGCTTCTGGGGAAATTCATCGAAGATGTGAACAGTGTCCTGTTCGCGACGGACAGTTTCTGGGAGGGAATCGATGCCCCCGGAAACACTCTTCGTCAGGTCATCATCGTGAAGCTTCCCTTCCGGGTCCCTGATGAGCCGGTATTCCGTGCAAGGAGCGAGCATCTGGACAGTCAGGGAAAGAGCGGTTTCTACCATCTTGCACTGCCCGAGGCGACTATGAGGATGAAACAGGGTTTCGGTCGACTCCTCCGGCACAGCGGAGACCGGGGAGTGGTCATCATCCTTGACAGCCGTCTCATCCACAAGAGCTACGGACGGTGGGTGACTCATGCACTGCCCGAGTCCTACTACTCGGAAAGTTCTCTTTCCATGCTTTCTGAGAAGATCGAGATGTTCTTCTACTCCTGACCCTTCAGAACCTATGAGCCCGGCACCTGTCGGTGAATGGTATATGAAAAAAAATAAGGTCCACTACCGGGACCTTACGATTCAATCTGAACAAAGAATCTATTCGATGACTGCAAGAATATCGGACATGTGCAGAATCAGATACTCCACACCCTCGGAACTGACAACGGTTCCTGCGTACTTGTCGTACATCACCTTGTCACCTGCTTGTACAGTGATCATCTCGTCTGAACCGATCGCAACGACCTGTGCAACCTGAGTTTTCTCCTGCGCAGTCTGCGGAATGTAGATACCTCCGGCGGTCTTTTCCTCTACTTCTTCCATTTTGACAAGTACTCTGTCTCCCATAGGCTTGATAGTCATAGTTTCCTCCTGTGACTGTGTGTTGTAGGTTTTTTAACGTATGTGTGGCTTACAAAACCGAATATAATATATGAACAAACACACCGGGGGTCAAGCAACGACGAGGAATTCTCTGGAAATACCGGAACACTGACTGAGCCCCTTTTCTCTTGTACAGTTCATGAGTATATTACGATACAGAACGGGGGAATGAAGTGGATTTCGCAAAGGAACAGACCTATCGGGAAAAGTTGAGACAGTGCATAGGGACACTCCGCTGTGATGATGGGAAGGATGCTCTGGCAAGTGCACGCTGTCTGGTGGACATGGGGAATACCCTGAGTATCCTCGGTGAGCTTCCGGGGGCATTGAGATGCTATCAGGATGCGTTCAGACTGATCCATCAGGAACCTGAGGCAGACGGAATGTACCGGTTCAGTGATTTCTATTCGGTGCAGTTCACCCTCTATATCCTGGGAAAGAAGGACAGACAGGTTCTTTCCATTGCCGAAGGGGATATGATTTACGATCTGATTCACCAGAAGTGGGAACAGCTTATGCAGGAGCTTGACACGTCTCAGTTCTCGTTTGTCTGCTCGGATCTGAAACGATGGTATGCCTCGGTCATTATTGACTTCCCGTATGAGATAAGTGACCTTATTCCGTGTCATTCTGACACGAAAGACACCAGAGAATTCTACCATTGTTGAAAAATGGGTCATTACGACACATAATTTCCGACAATCCGGAACCTTGGGACAATATTACCCATTTGAGATGGTATATGCTTCATCTTCTGTGAGTTCTTCACAGGAGATGGTGTTTAGCTGACTTGCTAACTGTTTGAAATATAAGTAATTAAAAAAATATCTGTACGTGATGGCACGGTTCCTGCTTACTTCCTTTCAATAACAACAGGAGGATTCAACAATGGCAAGGAATGAACAGGTTATTAACAGAAGTGAACAGTTCGAAGATGACAACATCCTCTCAATGTATTTGAAAGAAATCAACAGGATCCCTCTGTTGACCCGGGAAGAAGAAGTGGAATTAGCACGTAGGGTGCGTGAGGGAGATGAGACGGCAAAGAAGAAACTCGTAGAGGGTAATCTCAGATTTGTCGTGAATGTTGCAAAGAAATATCAGAATCAGGGCCTTCCTCTCATCGATCTCATAAACGAAGGGAACATAGGACTGATGAATGCTCTTGATAAGTATGATGTAGACCGTGGATACCACTTTATAAGCTATGCGGTGTGGTGGATTCGTCAGGCGATACTGAAGGCTGTATATGAGAAATCACGAACCGTGAGGCTTCCTCTGAACAGGGCGAATGAACTGCTGCAGATACAGAAGATGCAGAGAAAACTGATTCATGAGAACGGTGAAGAGGCCACAACCGAGGAGCTTGCAGAGGCTCTTGATCTGGACCCGAAACTGATTGATGACCTTGTTTCGATCAGTCGCGAGATGGTTTCACTTGATGCTCCGGTATTCGGGACACCGGGAAACTCGACGGTGGGGGATTTCGTAGAGGACAACTACCGCAGCGCCGATGATATCCTGATGGAGAAATCTCTCAAGGATGAGATCAACGAGGCGATGAGCGTACTTTCCGAGAAGGAGCGTGACATTATCGAGATGAGATATGGTCTGAACGGTGCGATCCCGATGTCTCTCAAGGAGATCGGCGAACTCTATAACCTCACCAAGGAGAGAATTCGTCAGATAGAAAAGAAGGCCATCGAGAGAATGAGAGTGCCGATGCGCTCGAGAGAGCTTGAACTATATAGTGCCTGATATGGCAGAATCCTCCCCTCAGGGAGGATTTTTCTTGCACGTGCATTCCCTGGAATGCACCGGTGCGGGACCAGTTGAGTGAGTGCACAGCGGGGCGGTTTCGTTGACTTCTCTCCGCATTTAAACTACACTCTGTTCAGTAAAAGGATAACAATCACATAGGGGGTTTTTAATAGTATGTCGAACAACACGACCAAATACGTCTATTTCTTTGGAGACGGAACTGCAGAAGGATCTGCCAGCATGAAGAATCTGCTTGGCGGAAAGGGAGCAAACCTCGCCGACATGACATCGATCGGCCTTCCGGTTCCTCCGGGTTTCACCATCAGCACAGAGGCCTGTGCCTTTTACAGTGAACACAACGGAGAGTATCCCGAAGGTTTGAGAGAGGAGGTGCTTGAGCACCTTTCACATCTTGAGAACGTGATGGGAGCGAAGCTCGGTGATGCCGAGAACCCTCTGCTTGTCTCGGTCCGTTCTGGTGCCGCTCAGTCGATGCCGGGAATGATGGACACGGTCCTCAATCTGGGCATGACACCCGAATCGGCGATCGCTCTTGCCAAAAAGACAAACAATGAACGGTTCGCCTGGGACAGTTACCGCCGTTTCATGCAGATGTTCGGGGATGTTGTGATGGGTGTGCCTCACCACGACTTCGAGCATGCGCTTGAGAGTGTGAAGAAGGAACGTGGCAGAGTAATCGACACCGACCTTGATGTGGATGACCTCAAAGAGGTGATCACCCGCTACAGGAAACTCTACCACGATGCAGTAGGGGAAGACTTCCCCACAGATCCTATCGATCAGCTGTTCAAGGCTATCAATGCCGTATTCGGTTCCTGGAACAATGAAAGGGCTATCAAGTATCGCCAGATGAATGACATACGGGGACTGCTCGGTACTGCCGTGAACGTACAGTCGATGGTGTTCGGAAACATGGGTGCCACCAGCGGTACAGGAGTTGCCTTTACCCGTGACCCGTCAACCGGTGAAAATCACTTCTACGGTGAATATCTGATGAACGCTCAGGGTGAGGACGTTGTTGCGGGAATCCGTACCCCTCAGACGATCGATACCCTCCAGAAGGTCAACAAGAAAGTGTATGACCAGCTCGTAGGGATCCGTGAGCTTCTTGAACAGCACTACAAGGATATGCAGGACCTTGAGTTCACCATTCAGGAAGGCAAGCTCTTCATGCTCCAGACACGTAACGGGAAACGTACCGTCTTCAGCTGGCTGAGAAGCCAGGTAGAGATGGTGGAAGAGGGGCTTATCAGCAAACAGGAAGCTGTATCCCGTGTCCCTGCAGGTGAGTTCAACAAGCTCTTTGCACCGGTTCTTGATTCGAGTGATATTGAGAACAGAGGGTTGCACACCCTCACAAAAGGACTTAACGCATCTCCCGGTGGAGCAAGCGGTGTGGTTGTGTTCTCGGCTGACAAGGCTGAGAAGGTCGCCGCTGAAGGGAAACCTGTCATTCTGACCAGGATAGAAACCAGCCCGGAAGATATCGGCGGTATGGCTGTTGCGAAAGGTGTTCTCACCAGTCGCGGCGGTATGACATCTCACGCGGCTGTCGTAGCCCGTGGTATGGGAGTACCCTGTGTATCGGGAGCAGGCGATCTGAAGATCGACTATGAACAGCAGGTGATGGAAGTCGCCGGTCAGAGGATACAGGAAGGAGACTTCATCTCGATCGATGGATTCACCGGGGCAGTCTATGGCGACAAGATTGAAGTGCGTCCCTCGGAGATCGTCCAGGTCCTCAACGGCCTGATGAAGCCTGAGGATTCTCTGCTGTATCAGAACTATGTCACGTTCATGGGCTATGTCGATGAGATCAGGAGCCTCAAAGTCCGGACCAATGCAGACACTCCCGCTGATGTGCAGATGGCTGTGAAACTTGGCGCGGAAGGAATTGGTCTGTGCAGAACCGAGCACATGTTCTTCGGTGGACAGCGGATTATTTCTGTGAGGAAGATGATCCTTGCAAACAACCTGATCGAACGGGAAGCCGCACTCAGTGAGCTCCTGCCGATGCAGCGTGGTGATTTCGAGGAGATCTTCGAAGCCCTTGACGGTCTGCCGGCAACGATTCGTCTTCTTGACCCGCCTCTCCATGAGTTCCTCCCCAACGACCATACCTCACGTCACGAGATGGCTCTTCAGCTCGGTGTGAGTGTTGATGAAATCGCTCATAAATCGGCTCAGCTTCATGAATTCAACCCGATGCTCGGTTTCAGAGGGTGTCGTCTGGCGATTATCTACCCCGAGATCCTCCACATGCAGGTGAGAGCAATCATTGAAGCTGCATTGAATACACGGAAGAAGGGTGTGGCTGTCATCCCTGAGATCATGATCCCTCTTGTAGGACACTACAAGGAGTTCGAATTTACGAAGAAGCATGCCATCGCTACGATAGAGAAAGTCTTCGGGGAACGTGGGGAGACCATCGAATACAAGATCGGTACGATGATCGAGGTTCCCAGAGCGGCACTCACTGCAGATGAGATCGCCAAGAGTGCGGAGTTCTTCAGCTTCGGTACCAACGACCTTACTCAGATGACCTGCGGATTCAGCAGAGATGACGCGGGATCGTTCCTGGGTCCCTACGTGAATGATATTGACAAAGGTTTCTATGAGTATGACCCGTTTGCATCGATCGACGTCGACGGAGTAGGGAAACTGGTGAAGATGGCCAGCGAACTTGGACGGTCAACCAATCCGACCCTCAAGCTCGGTATCTGTGGAGAGCACGGCGGGGATCCGAAGACGGTTGCCTTCTGCCAGAAGATAGGACTGGACTACGTCTCCTGTTCTCCGTTCAGAGTTCCGGTAGCCCGTCTCGCAGCAGCTCAGTCAGTTCTCTAGTGAACTGACTGCTGTCAGGTGAATGATTCTTCGGCTCTGATTCAGGGCCGAAGAAAACAAAAAAAGAAGGAAGAAGCGTATATGCCCATTCCTTCTTTCTTTTTCTTCTGGTCGGTAGATTCAGCCAAAAGTGGGAGTTGAACCCACGACCTACGCATTACGAGTGCGTTGCTCTACCTCTGAGCTATTTTGGCACGGTCATTAATCTACAGATTTTCACCATAAAATGCAAGAGGATGAAGGGATTGACGAACATTTCCTTTCTTCTTATGGTTAATCAATTACAGATAGGTGAGGCAACGACGGTAACACTCACATTGGAGTATCTTCTGAACAAAAAACACACGCGGCATGTGCCGCACACATCAGTACCCACCGAAAGGGTGGTAGCCATAAAGCTGAATTATCGGCACAGTGCACGAAGCGGACTCTCGTGGTCCCCTGAGGTAGCCGATTTTTACCTTGATATGTACCCTGAGATGCTTGAGAGGGGACTGCCCACAGAATCTCAGATAACAGATGCTTCCTTTGAGGATCTGCCATGAACATTCTGGGCATCGAGACATCGTGTGACGAATGTTCGGTGGCCGTAGTACGTGACGGCAAGGAGATTCTGAGCAATGAGGTCGCGACTCAGATCGAGATTCACAGACCGTATCAGGGAGTTGTCCCGGAGATAGCAAGCCGTCTTCATACCGAATGGATCTCCCCGGTGGTGATGTCGTCCATCGAAAAGTCAGGAGTGTCTCTCAGGGAGATCGATGCAGTGGCGGTGACCAACCGTCCGGGCCTTCTCGGTTCGCTGCTTGTCGGAGTCAACTTCGCGAAAGCCTTTGCTGCAACACTCCAGATACCCTTGATCGGGATTGACCACATCAGGGCGCACCTGTTTGCCTCACAGGTGGAGCATCCTCTTGCGTACCCGTACCTCGGACTCCTCGTGTCAGGTGGCCATACGGTGATCTGCCGGGTCAATGACTTCGATGATCTGCTAGTCATGGGAACGACGATTGATGATGCGATCGGTGAAGCCTTCGACAAGGTTGCAAAGCACCACGGGTTCGGGTATCCCGGCGGTGTTGTGATCGACCGTCTCTCTCAGACGGGGAACGACAAAGCCTTCCTCTTCCCCGGTCCCTCACTGAACAAGGGTAATCACCCGTACGATGTATCCTACTCGGGACTCAAGACCGCTGTCATCAATCAGCTTGATTCCTTCTGGGACGGTGAAAGCGAAAAGTCTCCCGAGAACATAGCCGCGAGTTTTCAGCGGGTAGCTGTCGGGATTCTGATGAAGCGTGTGCACAAGGCCCTTGATGATACCGGTCTGACACGCCTTTCCGTCGGGGGGGGAGTTGCAGCAAACACTCTTCTCCGTTCCCAGCTGGAACAGCTGCACGGTATAGAGGTGGCAATTCCCTCCATGAAACTCTGCACAGACAACGGAGCGATGATCGCCGCTTTAGCGTATCAGTACCTCAGGAGGGGAGAAACGAGTGGCCTCGATCTCGGCGCCTCAGCACGGGTCAAAGCTTTCAAACATTCTTATCCCTGACTGCCTTGACAAAGAGGTGGGATATTTAGTACATTCAAGCAGTCTTCATTACCGATGGGATGTAGTGTAAGGGTAACACAGCAGTTTCTGGTACTGCATTTAGGGGTTCGAATCCCTTCATCCCAGTAGCGTTATTGGTCCCTTCGTCTATCGGTTAGGACGGGAGATTCTCAGTCTTCAAAGAGGGGTTCGATTCCCCTAGGGACTAACACCTAATGCCAGCTCAGGTTGAAGCTGGCATTTTCTTTTTCCATACACCATCACCAGAAATCAAAGGGTAGGGTAACATGATTACAGCTTCAAACATTTCGCTTGCTTTCGGGACACAGATACTGTTCAAGGAAGTCAACATCAAATTTACTCCAGGCAACTGTTATGGAGTTATCGGGGCCAACGGAGCTGGAAAGTCCACGTTTCTGAAAATCCTCTCCTCAGAGATCGAACAGGATACCGGAGAGGTCATCATCACCCCGGGAGAGCGTCTTGCCGTACTGAAGCAGGATCACTTCGCCTTCAATGATTTCACCGTGCTCGAAACAGTCATCAAGGGGTACGAGCACCTGTTCGACGTCATGAGCGAACGCGATGCCATCTATGCGAAGGAAGACTTCAGTGAGGCGGACGGCATGCGAGCTGCAGAGCTGGAGAACGAATTCGCCGAGCTCGGCGGCTGGGAAGCGGAGGCGGAAGCCGGTGTGATGCTCAACGGTCTGGGAATAGACGACTCTATGCTGAGCCGGAAGATGAGTGATATCGATGACACGATCAAAGTTCGCGTGCTGCTTGCTCAGGCTCTGTTCGGCAATCCGGATATCCTTCTCCTTGACGAACCGACGAACCACCTTGACCTCGAGTCGATCCACTGGCTTGAATCCTTCCTTGAAGATTTCAGGAACACGGTCATCGTCGTATCTCACGACAGACACTTCCTCAACAGCGTCTGTACTCATATTGCCGATATTGACTATGGCAAGATCCAGCTGTATGTGGGTAACTACGACTTCTGGTATCTGTCGAGTCAGCTTGCCGCCAAACAGATGAAGGACGAAAAGAGACGGAGAGAGGATAAGATAGCCGAACTCAAGGAGTTCATCCAGCGGTTCAGCAGCAACCTGTCCAAGGCCCGTCAGGCAACAAGCAGAAAGAAACTGATCGATAAACTCACCATTGACGATATTAAACCCTCTTCGAGACGCTTTCCCTATGTCTCGTTCAAACCTGAGCGGGAGCCCGGAAAGAATATCCTGGAAGTAAAGAACCTGACAAAGACCGTTGACGGAGAGAAGATTCTCGACAACTTCTCATTGACCGTGAACAACGGAGACAAAATCGCCTTCGTCGGTCCGATGCATGCAGCCAAGACACTGTTCTTTGAGATCATAAGCGGGAATGTGGAACCCGACAGCGGTTCATACGAATGGGGTGTAACCACGAAGGTGAGCTATAATCCGAAGGACAATATCACCTACTTCACCGAGCATATGTCTATTTCCGACTGGCTGAGACAGTACTCCACCGAGAATGATGATACCTTCGTCAGATCGTTCCTCGGAAGAATGCTGTTCAGCGGTGACGAGTCTCTCAAAGACTGCACCGTTCTCAGTGGAGGGGAAAAGGTGAGGTGTATGCTTTCGAAGCTGATGCTGGAAGCAGGGAACGTGCTTATCCTTGATGAGCCGACGAGTCATCTTGACCTTGAAGCCATCACGAGCCTCAACAACGGTCTCATAGACTTCACTGGTATCCTCCTGTTCAACTCCCATGACCATCAGTTTGTTGACACTATTGCAAACCGGATCGTGGAGTTTGCTCCGGATGGCAAGGTCATTGACCGGATGATCCGCCTTGAAGAGTATCTCGAGAACGAAGACATCAGAGCGCTGAGGGATTCGTACTATCATGGACACAGCGGGGTCCAGATCTGAGGAGTGCCATATGCTGCTTGCTGTTGATATCGGAAACACAAACGTCGTCATGGCCATCCACGATACTGATCGGTGGGTGACGAACTGGCGTATCCACACGGATGAGAAGAAGACAAGTGATGAGTACTTCGTCATAGTGGAATCAATGCTGAAGCAGAACGGGATGGTTCCTTCCTCCATCGACCAATCGATCATCTGTTCGGTTGTCCCGAACCTGACACGGACCTTCGAGAAGGTGGTCGCCAGTGTCACTGAAACGAAACCGGTGATGGTCTCACATGAGACAGGTATCGGCCTTGTGAGAGGCAGTATTCCCCCCGAGATGGGGTATGACCTGGTTGCCAACATGGTTGCAGCTCATGCCGGTTTTCCCTCTGAGACGGTTATGGTGATAGACTTCGGTACCGCACTAACCTTCACCACTGTCAACAGTGAAGGAGAGGTCCTTGGTGCTGCGATAGCCCCCGGCCTGATTACGGCAGTGAATTCTCTGTTCAACAACACTGCACAGATTCCTCAAGTCCAGCTCAAGGTTCCCTCCTCTGTGATCGGACGTGACAGTGACACCGCCATCAGGAGCGGTATCATGATAGGGTTCGCCGGTCTCGTGGATTCCATGGTGAGAAAGACAGAAGAGGAACTCGGCTGCAATCTGAAGATCATCATAACAGGAGGACTCTCACAGACGATTGCTCCTCTCCTTCATCGGGTTGACAGCATAGAACCCTTCCATACGCTGGAAGGGCTCAAACTCATTCATCAAGGTATCATGCGAAATCAGGGGTGAACGAGCCGTCCTTCATAATCAGGTACTCCTTGCCCTCAGCATCATAGCCAGTAAGGTTCATATCATCGCTGCCGAACATAAAATCGGTGTGCACCTGTGATACGTTGCACCCGTTCTGAAGGAGTTCCTCTTCATCCGCCTGCGGATTCTCCAGGTTCAGACAGGTCGGGTAGCCTGCTCCGAGTGCGAAGTGGCAGGATGCGTTCTCATCGTACAGTATTGAGTTGAATACCACATTCGCCAGGGCGATGGGGGAACTCTGATCCACCAGAGCGATCTCACCGAGGCGTTTCGCTCCTTCATCACTGTCTAGGTACTGCTGCAGGACCTCGTCTCCGACCTCTGCATGAGCTTCCACGACCACTCCCTTTTCAAACCGGAAGAATGCGTTTTCGACCCGTGAATCCATCACCGATATCGGACGGGTCGTTCTGACGTATCCTTCGGTGAGCAGATAGTCAGGAGTCGTGAACACCTCCTCACTCGGGATGTTCGGGTAGAACCTGCTCCCGTCGGCCATAAGGTCCCCTCCTCCGGTGAAGATATGATTCTCCCTCAGCCGGACCGTGAGATCGGTCACGGAACTTGTGAAATGAAGCGTTCTCAGGTGCAGGGCAGTGATCTTTTCCGCCCGTTCTTCTATCCTGGTGAATCTGTCTTTCATTGCAGCGAGAGGATCCTCCTGGTCCAGATGAAGGATCGGAGCAAGGAAACGCCACATATCCTCCTCACTCCGTGACTCTCCCAGTACGTTCTGTGCCCACCTGGGGGAGGGGACACACACGACGCACCAGGTGAGTTCATTATTCATCGCAGAGGCCTTGAGTTCCTTGTGAAAGGCTCCTGTCGCCTTTGAGTAGGCGCCGAGGCGGTCAACCGGAGCATCAAGAAGCACATCCCTCTCATCGGTGTTGTCTATTCTGATCAGCGACCATGTTTCCTGCACTATCTGATCATCAAGCGCTTTCTCATAGGAGGGGATGTAGGTGATATCCTCCTCGTCCTGATGCATGAGTCTGCTTTTCAGCAGCTCCAGATCATCCATCATGATGAGCACGTGCTTTGCTCCGACCGAGTAGGCATGCTCGGCAAGCTCCCGTGCAAACCCGTAGGTTGCCGGACCTGTCTTGATCCTCAGGCACGACCCCTTTTTCAGGGAGACTCCTGCCTCGATGATCATCTGTGCGTACTGTCTTCTCATGGTTGTTATCGATTTCATAGTGACTCCTGAGCAATGATGAATTTCCCGTCTCTCATAAGCGGGATTCTTATACCTTCACGGGTAATGATATCTACTGTAGTGGTACAGGTGCCGAAGGGGATATCTGCCTTGAGCAGCGAGATGTTCATCCCCGTCCTGTCCTGAAGATCCTGTTCACTCTCATATACGTCGAGTTCCTTCAGATGGTTTGACTCACCTCCGCCGAGGGTGATGAAGGAACAGATGCTTTCCATGAACTCTATCGGCAGAGGTGAGGGCAGGTGCTGTATATCACGTGCCTCTTCCACCAGCGTGCACTGACCGATTCTTCCAGCGTCACCATCAATAGCAAGGGCATGTTTCACAACCTCTTCCTGTGAGGATGTATAATCAGTGATCGTGCCCTCCTGAAAGGTAAGGGTGAGATCACGTATGTCCTGACCGAGCAGCGGGAACCGGCGGGACGCACTGACCGAGCCTTCCACACGGGACGGGTCGGGAAGAAACGAGATCCCTCTCGAGGTGATACGGGGCAGAAAAACCCTGTCGGGGGGGAGGTGGTGCAGCGGTTGTCTTGCCTGAGCAGCGGTCAACAGGCCGAGAGTGAGTGTTTTTTCCTGTTGCGTGATGATCAGGTGTGCAGGTTCGGAGGCATTGATTGTTTTAACGAGTTTTACAAGACGCCGGAACGTATCTATCCAGTCATTCAGGAATGTATCTGATAGGGGGTAGATTGATGAGAGAAACGACCAGAACGTTTCCAGAGGAGCCGTGCTTGACGGGTAGAGCCTTCGTGCCCATGCGATGGTCGGAACGGGTGCAACTGCGAACGGGGCAACGGGACGGTCCATCTGCGGCGGGCAGAGGTTTCCTGCCTGTTGAAGCAGAGGAGGATTTCCGGCAATCTGACCAATCGACATCTCCTCAAGGAGACTCATATCAAGCGGTTCTGCCAGATACAGCAGTACCTTCTCCTGTGAGTCCTCCTTCAGGATGTCACTGTGCACGGGATCGACAGTGAACACTTCCTTCACCTCTCCCTGTTCGATACTCACGATCTTCACCGGGACCTTTGTGATCTCGGAAGCCTTCTGAGCGACCTTCTGTGCAAACTCCATGTTTCGGTCCGTACTGTTGACCGAGAGGGCTTCTCCCTCTCTCAGTTGGAGCGATACGTGGAGAATACTATCGATATACCGTTGTTCTATTATCATACAACCTCTTTATCTGGTATTTATCACCAAGGTTCAGTATAGCGCAGTCAGCGAGAAATGTAAAAAGGGGCTAATCATGTTTTATTTGCCCGATCCTATTGACGCATACGAAGATTTCAGCTATAAATTACACCCGTACATGAGATATGTGCACCGTGTGATTGCGCCTGTGGTATAGTGGTATTACCTCAGCCTTCCAAGCTGAAGAGGCGGGTTCGATTCCCGTCGGGCGCTCTTACGGAAGACTCTGCGAAAGCAGAGTCTTTCTGATTATTGGGGTTCAAGCGACAGGTCTCTGGGCAGGGGAAACCTCTGTTCATAGTAGAATCTGTTCACAGATCGTACCAGGCACCGAAAGCGAGGTGAGGATTCATGGTGTACGGAGGTGGGAAACTTGTACTATCGATGCCGGTAAAAGTTGACATATAATAATATGTGTGTACAATTAGCGGCATGAACACTCAGAAGGAACGAGTCAAGAAACTTCTCAATCGCAACCCGCTTATGACCTCCAGAGAATTCACTTCAGAAGGGATAGACATAAAAACACTGACACGAATGGTGCCCGATGGTGAGATCCAGCGTATAACGCGGGGTCTATATGCCGCCGCAGACTATATCCCCGGAACCTATCACTCGCTTATAGAAGCATGCAAGCTAGTCGATACAGGAGTTGTATGCCTTCTGTCCGCTCTGTCCTTCCATGAAATCGGTACACAGAATCCACATGATATCTGGATAGCGCTGATGAGGGGAAGCCGAATCCCTCAAGTGAACAATCTTCCAATTAAAATCTCGCTGTTCTCTACAGACTCCTACATCAGTGGTATTGAGGAGCGAATCGTGGATGGAACGACAATCAGAGTGTACAGCATTCCGAAGACAATAGCCGATTGTTTCAAATACCGAAATAAGATAGGCATTGATGTCGCAATAGAAGCCCTGAAAGATGTTATTATGAACAGGCGGGCTTCACTTGAAGAGCTCATTCACTTTGCAAAAATATGCAGAGTCTCCAAGGTCATGATGCCGTATTTGGAGGCACTTGTATGAAAGATGCACAGAAAGACTATGCGGCATCCGTTCTGGCCCGCTTGCTCAATCATAGCAGAAAACACAGGGAAGATTTCCAATCACTCCTCACCAGATATGTGGCGGAACGGTTTCTTTTCAGACTCGGTGAATCTGTATATAAAGACAGTTATGTGTTGAAAGGGGCCTATCTTCTGACAATCGTCCTTGAAGATTAAACCTATCGGACCACAAAAGACATCGACTTCCTGAAAACCGGCAGGACCGACACTGATAGTGTCAGAGAATCCCTGGAATCAATCTGTTCTATTACATATCCTGAGGATGCAGTAGTTTTTGATACAGCATCCATTTCGCTTCGGGATATCAGGGAACAGAGTACCTATCATGGGCAAAGGGCAAAGATTCGAGCATCCATTGGGAAAGCCCAAGTTATCCTGCACGTCGATATAGGCCATGGAGACTCGGTATACCCAGGTCCCGTTACACAGGAAATCCCAGTAGTGCTACAGATGGATGCTCCGCATATTGAAGCCAATCCGATTGAAACAGTCATCGCTGAAAAGCTGGAGGCTGCAGTTACCCTAAGCCTTCTCACAAGTCGGATGAAGGACTTCTATGATCTCTACATCATCTCCAGATCGTTCTCACTCAATTACAAAGAGCTTCTGAAGGCCATACAACTGACATTCACTAGACGAAGGACAACCTTCCCTACCGAGATGCCTGTTGTCTTCTCCTAACAGGTTTTCCACGATCAGGCAAAACAGAAGCAGTGGAAAACATTCACAGGGAAGCTACGCAATGATCATTCCGATCTGTCTCTGGAAGAGGTGATTACACAGATAATCCGGTTCACAGCTCCATTCTGGCTGCAGCAGGACCAAAAACCGGTGGAATGGAATCCGAACTCAGGATGGGATTATGAAGCCCCGGAACCCAGTCCATCATCTCCAGACGTATGAGTGACCGCTTAGTTGGTGAATATCTGTGTAGATCGCACATTTTTTGGAACTGGACGATTGATGCTCTCTCATGGTATATCGTTACGCATAGATGGCAGATGACCGGAAATCCACAGAAACCGAACAAAGCTCTGCCAATCTCAAGCGACAGGGGGCAGGGAAGGGGAACCCTTTGTTCGTAGTGGAATCTGTTCACAGATCGTACCATGCTCCGACAGCCATGTGTGATTCCCGTTTCACTTCCTGCCAGGAAATACGCGTCTGAGTATGATTGAAGGAGGCAATCTGCACCCTTCCGTAATAATACTCTAGACCCACCCTGAATTCTCTGTTACTGTCTTTCTGACTCAGTGCTCTTCCTAACTGGAAGGTCGTGCTGGGGAACCAGGATGACTCCTGGTACATCGAAACATGTACTCCTGAATACCACTTCCAGTTTCCTTCCCCCTTTTCTGACTCTCTGTATTCGATAGATATCGAAGTTTGCCAGGGGAAATCATTGTAGCGAAGCATGTAGCGAAGCATGTTCATCGAGTAGCGCACTTCACCCGCAAACCGGAACGAAGGGCTTATCTGGAAGGAAAGACCGCCGTATAGAGAATCTCTCACATAATCCATCCCGTAGGTGCTTCCGACGAGCAGGTCTGCCTGGTCATCAACCGGCAGGTCAAGAACCTCATAGCGTGCAAGGTACTCATCCCCGACATGGCTGGACAGGTGGTGAAAACCGAACCGGAAACTCAAGAAGTCCTTGACCCTGAGGTCTACGGTAAGGAAGCCTGTTCCCTCCCAACCGATATTCTCAAGTGCATCTTCAAAGGTATCGAACATGGTGGTGAGTCCAGCGCCTGCAGAGACTTCTGCTGCAGTCTCTTGCCGGGCATCGAAGGAGAGACGAAACAGGCTCTGAACCCCACCGAATTTCATAATCTCCCGTGCACTGAGTATTGAGCTTTCCTGGAGTGTATCGATGCTCTGCTCGATATACAAAGGGAATTCTAACACGAAACGGGGATAATCCGAATCAGCTATCATGGGAGGGTAGAGCGTCTCATCTGGAACCATCGTCCACATCGCCTCAGCATGGAGGGGAAAAAAGCAGGACAGTGCCACAACGAGTATGATGATTTGGCGAAAAAGCCTATTGGTACAGACCATGCATATATCCATTGTTTCCAGAATTTTTCATACACATCACACCCATGTTCCATCACATGACATAAAAGCTCAAGAAGCACCCCCATCGATTGCCTCTATCTTACACTATGGTGATATCATATGTAAAATCATTTCACCTTATGACATGAGAAATTTCCGTAACACCTGCAGTGATCCATTGTCACGCTATCGCGTCCTTGGCATACTCAAAGGTATCGGACAACATCCCGGGGAGGTGTGCCATGGAGAAGGAACAGGATGAGAAGCATCTGACTGAACTGCGTCAGCTGGCGGAAGCGGGACTGAGTAAGCAGGAGATCTCCGTTATTCTCCGCCACAGGAAGAGGCTGTCCGGCCGGCATGCCGTGATAGCGAAAAGGGATGTCGGGCTCATGGTGATACTTGCACTGGCAGGTGCACTGTCGGTACGTATACTCCTGTTGTTCAAAGACTCTCTCACAGTGGCCACAACCCTACGGTTCCTAATTCCTGCCGTATGTACACCCGTTTCCCTCTATCTCTGCAGTGCTCTGAACGTATCTCTCAGAAAAACGATCCTGCTCACAACGTCTCTGATCATTTTGCCTCTCATCTCTTCATGGTATCCGGTTACCGAGCCCAGCCACACCGCAATGCTTGCAGCTGTTCATCTCCCTTTCCTCATCCTGTTTTTCATGCTCATAACGTACTTCCGCTACCTGACTCCGGGTACAACACGTGTTGAGGGTATCAACGAAGGGCTGGTGTTTGCAGGAGAGACCGTTGCTGTGGGGGTGCTTGCAATGATCGGGTGGCTTGCACTCACCGGGATATTCTCAATGGTAATGGATTTGTTCGGCCTTGATAGCGACCCGGTTATCGAAACATGGCTGATCCCTTCCGGTTTTTCTGCCCTTGTAACGGTTTCTGCCTTCGTTTCCCTGATCAGATACCATGACGGACAAACAGTCGTAACAAGTCTTGCCACCATATTTGTCCCATTGGTGGACCTCCTCCTGCTCGCTCTCATTGCTGCACGCCTTCTCACAGCAGGACACGGTGCTCCTGACAGAGAACTGCTCATCCTTATCGATATCATTCTTATCCTTGTGATCTGTCTTGTGCTTGTAAGCCCGGTTCGCAGGAAAGGGACGGTGTTCTTCTATCTTGAGTTGATTCTGATAGCATCAGCACTCATTCTTGACATCACGGCACTGATCTCAATCACTTCGCGTCTGATTGCCTCTGGCATAACACCGCATAAGAGCGCAGGTCTTGGGCTCAACATCCTGATCTTTACTCATCTGTTGTATCTGGGTAAGGCATATCTGGTGAACGCTGATGACAGGCAGATCCTCCTGCGGGCAAAAACCGGGTTTCTTCCCATCTATGCTCTCTGGTGTGCGGTGGTTGTCTATCTGTTCCCGTTTTTGTTCCGTTTCACCTAGGACCGGAGTTTCAGGGTTCCAGGATCACATGCTTGATGTAGTCCCTGAGGTATGAATAGGTGACATGAATGCGTCCGTCTTTTGTCTGCAGGATGGATGGATACGAGTAGTCTCCGATGAAAGAGCCCTTCTCATCGTGTTCTGAGCGGAGGCGAGCGTCAGACTCGAGTGTGATCTCTGTGGTCCATGATGCTCCTGCATCGGTGGAGGATGCTATCACCAGAGGGTTTCTCGGGACTCCCCAGATGGCACTGCGTTCAGTGATGGTGCACCTGGAAAGGAATTCTTCCTTGTCAGAGACCCAGGGGGGGACAGAGCTTTCCGAGCGACGCCCTTCGGCCCTGATATCATTGAAGATGATCAGAATCCTGCCGTCACTGACGATACGTGCCTGGATTGAAGAGTTGTTATTCGGGAGACTCATCGGCTGCGGTTTTGACCATTGCACCCCGTTCCCGTCACTTGTACTGCGATAGATATTGTCAGATTTCCGACTTCGGAAGAAGGCCTCTTTCCCGTCTTCCATGATATTCATGTGCACACACCCGTAGCTGTCTGGAACAGCTACAGTATTCCACGAGATGCCGTCATCCGTAGAAATCTTAATTGCAGAATAATCAAGACCGAAAGCCTCCTTCATATTGCTGAACCAGATAGGAACAATAATAGAGCCTTCTTCGTTGATGAAGGGTTGCTGTCTGACGAATATTCCCTGTTCCGCAAAGAGATTTTCCTCTGGAGACCAGGTGATTCCCTGGTCCTTCGATTTTCTTACCCGTACCAGTGCAGTCCCCTGGTCAGTGAGGACCTGCGCAGTATAGAAGAGCCAGAGCTCGTTTCCCTTCATGTTGAATAGGACAGGATTCTGTTCTGAGCGGGTAGGATCCTGACTCATCCTGACAGGATCGCTCCATACACCTGAGGTTCCCTCAAGGCGTGACAGGTAGACGCTGATATCAGATGAACCCTCCATGCTTCCCGCGAACCAGGTGCACAGAAGGTCTCCGTTGTTCAGTTCTAGAAGGTTCGATGCATGATTGCTTGTACATCGTGTCGGGATTGCCTGTGATGATATGATTTTCATGCCGTTTCCTTATACGTTAATGATCTTCGGTTTCCCGGATTGTCCCTTTCCTGATCTCATCGATTCTGTGGCATGCGACCAGATGTCCATCACCAAGATCCCGTTGTGGTGGTTCCTCAAGGGAGCAGGTATGTACCGCAAACCGGCATCGGGGGTGGAACCGACACCCGCTGGGGGGATCGATCGCATTTGAGACATCTCCTTTCAGGATAATGCGTCGTCTCTCCTTTTCTCTATCGGGGTCTGCTTCAGGTACTGCTGACAGGAGTGCTGTCGTATAGGGATGAACGGGATTATTGAACAGTTCGTCCTTATCAGCGATCTCCATGATCTTTCCCAGATACATGACTATGACTCTGTCACTGATGTGTCTCACAACAGCAAGGTCATGAGCGATGAACAGGTAGGTGAGATTGTATTTTTCCTGAATATCCATCAGGAGGTTGATGACCTGTGCCTGAATCGACACATCCAGCGCTGAAATAGGTTCGTCACAGACAATGAACTTAGGGTCACTGGCCAGGGCTCGTGCTATACAGATCCTCTGCCTCTGTCCTCCTGAGAATTCATGAGGGTACCTGTTGGCAACATTCGGACTCAGTCCGACATCCTCAATCAGCTGTGCAGTCTTTGCCGCCACTTCATTCTGAGGAACAATTTTGTGCATTCGAATGGGTTCAGCCAGAGCTTCTCCTATAGTCATACGCGGATTGAGAGTGGAATAGGGATCCTGAAACACTATCTGGAGTTCCTTCCTATACTTTCTGAGTTCCTTCTCCTTGAGCTTCGTGAGGTCTTTTCCATTGAAGATAACCTCCCCGGAAGTGGCCCTGTTGAGTTGCATGAGGGTGAATCCCGTGGTGGATTTTCCACACCCCGATTCTCCGACCAGACCAACGGTCTCACCCGGGTAGACTTCAAAGGAGATATCATCAACCGCATGCACGACAGCCGCCTTTTCCCCGAAGGCACCAAGTCTGACAGGGAAGTGTTTTACAAGGTTACGTACCTGGATGATCGGTTTACTCTCTGATACTGCCCTCATAGTCAACTCCTTTTCTCAACATCAACCCAGCACGCGACCCGGTGATGATTCTTCTCATGTAATGTGCGGACTTCCCGGATCTGAGGGTTTTCCTGCTCACATCTATCAATCTTATAGGCACAGCGTGGTGCAAAGGGACAGCTCGTGGGTTTTATGAATAGATTTGGAGGTGCCCCGCCGATCGATGGAAGCCGTTTGCCGTGCGAGGCGTCCACCTTGGGGATAGATTGAAGAAGTCCAATTGTATACGGGTGCTGTGGATTCTTGTATATCTCTTCAAGAGTAGCCTCCTCAACAATCATACCTGAATACATGACCACAATCCTGTCCACCATACCGGCTAGCAGGCTGAGGTCGTGGGTGATCCAGATGATGGAGGTGTTGAGTCTTTCTCTGATTTCCTTTACCAGTTCAACTATCTGAGCCTGTATCGTCACATCCAGGGCGGTAGTGGGTTCATCGGCTATGACGAGGGACGGTTCGCTGAGAAGTGCCATGGCGATCATGACACGCTGTCGCATGCCGCCGGAGAGCTGGTGAGGGAACTCATTGAGACGTTCTGTACTGTTGGAGATCCCTACAAGGTCAAGGTAGATGCCTGCCTGTCTGTACGCCTCCTCCTTCGATAGCTTCTTGTGATACATGATCCCTTCAGCAAGCTGTAAACCTATTTTCACGAATGGATTGAGACTGGTCATCGGATCCTGGAAGATCATCCCTACTTTCACCCCGCGAATATAGTTCATCTTCTTTGCTGACGCATGGGAAATATCTTCCCCGTCAAGGAACACTTCGCCGCTGGTGATCTCAGCAGAAGGAGGCAGCAGCTTGATGAGGCTCATCATGGTAACGCTTTTTCCGCACCCTGACTCACCTACAACCCCTAGCATCTCTCCCTTTTCAAGACTGAATGACACTCCGTTTACAGCGTAGACATACCCATTACGTGCCTTGAATCGTGTCTCAAGATTTTTTACTTCCAATAATTTTGACACAGTATTCCCCTTTGCCTCGTATCGGCTATTTCCATTGTCTCGGGTTGAGGGCATCATTCAGCCCATCACCGAGAAAGCTGTATGCGATGGTGACGATCGCCAGAACAAGAGCAGGAGCAGCTAGAATATGAGGGTACAGCTGCCACACTCTCAGGCCATCACTGATCATGTTTCCCCAACTTGGTATCGGGGGGCGGACACCGACACCAAGAAAGCTGAAGGCTGATTCGAATACCATTGCTTCTCCGAGTGATGCACTGATATAGACGATGATGGGTCCTATCGAATTGGGGATCACGTATTTCTTCACGATTCTGCTCGAGGGTACCCCGAGCGCTTTGGCTGCAAGCACATAGTTCTTCTTCTTGACTGAAAGAATCTGACCACGTATGATACGGGCCGCCTTCGGCCATTTGATGAGGGCAAGTGACCCGAACACCAGCACGAAGTCTGCAAGAATCGTATTACGGAAAAATTCGTTCTGTGTAGCCAGGAACTGCATGTCCATCCAGTTGACCAGACGCGGCTTCAGAGACACATTGATCACGATGACCAGCAGCAGAGATGGAATCGACATGAACACATCGATCAGCCATACGACAAACGTGTCCACTTTCCCTCCTATGTAGGCACCGAGTGATCCGAGTACGATACCGATCATCAGAGAGAGGAAGGTCACCGATACAGCAACGATGAAGGCGGTTCTTGCTCCGTAGATCACTCTGCTTAGTATATCTCTTCCCAGGTCGTCGGTTCCGAACCAGTGTTTCATTGATGGCGGCTGATTACGTGCCATCAGGTCCTGATCAAGAAAATCATAGGGTGTTATGTATGGGCCGAATATCGCAACAAAAAATACGAGAAACAATACGATCATTCCTACCACTGCAAGTTTATTCGCGACCAATCTCGTATAGGCATCCTTGTAGAGGTTGTACTGCTGTTCATCCTGTGAGGAATTGGAGTGTTTGTGTTTTCTGATCATTACTCATCTCCTTCTTTTTTTGCCGCTGCCCGTGGATCAAGTAAGGGGTAGGAAATATCAACCAGAAGATTCGAGAACATGACTACCGTCGAGAAGATGAACACAATGGCGAGTATGACCGGGTAGTCAGAATCCTTGATAGCCGTCTCTGTCAATCTTCCCAGTCCCGGCAGACCGAATACTCTCTCGATGAGGATTGAATTGTTCAGGGTTGCAATTATGAGAAGACCTACCTGAGATACCACCGGTGTCAGCACCGGACGCAGGATATGCCTCAGCACAACAGTACGTCGCGGGAGTCCCTTGGATCGGGCTGTCCTGATGTAATCCTCACTGAGAACCTCGAGGACTCCAGCTCGTGCCTGACGTATGATAAGAGACATCGGAGCAAGACTGAGGATTACCAGCGGGGTGATTACCATCGGATTAAACAGTCCGTACCACCCGTACGGTACATCCATTCCCAGACCGAGGACGAGAACCACAACCACCAGCGGTCCTGCAACGAATACCGGAACACCCCAGGTTATCAGTGCGAAGCCGACAATAAGGTTGTCGAGCCACCTGTTATGATTCAATGCCGCTATCACTCCCAGCAATGTCCCGAATATCGTCAGGAGGAATATCGCCGTCAGTCCGATCTGGAACGTGACCGGTACAGCTGCCGCAAGCATGCTGTTCACAGAGCGCCCCGACACCAGAGAATTACCGAAATTCCCATGCATGATATTCCACATATAATTACCGAACTGTACGAGGAACGGTTCATTCAATCCGGCTTCTTCGCGGATAGCTTCAACGCGCTCGACATCATAGGCAACATCTCCCGGGGCTCTCAGGAAGATCAGCTTGATAGGATCTCCGGCTCCGAAAAAGACGAGTGCATATATTGTCAAGAGTATCAAGACTACGGTAGGAAACCACCGAAGAAGTCTATGTAATATATAACGTCCCATGTTACTTCCTTTTCGTTTGAACAGCAGGCCGGGTCCCCGTGATGAGCAACCCGGCCGTGCTCTCATTATTCATCAACTATGGACGCAGGGATTCATCGATCTCCACGTTCCAGGGTTCGATGACCTGCCAGTCATCATTCTTGTCGAAATTCTTGACCCAGGGCATCGCCCATTTGGACATGACATCATTATAGTAGGGGATGTACAGATATTCATCTCTGAAAATATTCTGAGCCTGCTGTGCAAGTTCTATACGGGCAGGATCCTTGACTCCCTTTGTGCTTGCTTCTTCAAGGAGTCTATCCACCTCAGCATTCTCATAACCGCCGAGCTTGTTTCTTGCGTTCCCGGACTGAGAGTGGATGGTTCCCATGAGATACGAAACCGCATCGGGGACACGGGTACCTGTGTCGTCACGGAATATCTGCACACTCTTCTGATCGGGACCTGCATAGGTTTCGATTGCGGGCTTCATTTCAACTCCCTCGATACCGAGGACCTGTCTCCACTGTTCCGCGATGTATTGAGCCGCGGCTTCATGTGTCGGTGTGCTGATTCCTACGAACATGATCTTGGGAAGCAGTCGTGCGTCCTTGTACTTGGAAGCGGCCAGAGCTGCCTTTGCAGCTTCAGGATCATACCGGTACGGCTCGTAGTCGGGATCCACACCGGGAACCTTGTACAACAGCTGTGTTGCAGGAGCGAAGGGGCCGTCGGGGTAGGCGGCAAGACCCATCTCTTCTGTGTTCACTGCCATGATGAGAGCCTTTCTCACGTTGATATCATCCATCGGTGGTTTGTGAGCATCGATCCAGAACTGCTGTCCTTTTGCAAGGGGAGGACCGTTGAGGAAACCGGCGCCAAGATCTTGAATGATGGTCGGTGTGATAAGCTCTGTGTGGGCATCCATCTTGCCAGTCTTCAGCATTAGAGTAGCTGTACTTGCATCAGAGACTGTGGTGATGACGATCTTGTCGAGTTTCGGCTTGGGACCGAAAAAGTTAGGGTTCGGGACAAGGGTCAGTATTCCCTGGTCGAGGTCCATTGATTCAGGCATGAACGGGCCTGAGACAACCACGCCCTTGGCGGGAGTCCACCATTCCTGTACTTCCTTGCCGCTTGCGTCTTCTGCAAGGGAAATTTTTACAGGGGCGATCAGAGCTGTTGCGATTTTCTGATCGAAGATAGGATCAGCTCCGGTAAGGGTGACCTCCAGAGTAGATTCATCCTTTACTACGATACCGGTGATCTTCTCCGCCTTGCCGACCAGAACATCATTGAACCCTTCCACTCCACCTATGAACAGGTCGATCCTGCCGTGCTTGGTTGCGGGGCGTGCACTCAGGTCCCAGGTTCCCTTGATGTCTGCGGCGGTAATCTTCGACCCGTCAGAGAACACTGCGTCGGGATTGACCTTCAGTGTCCATACCGTGTAGTCGGCATTGGGTTCCGCACTGGAAAGTACGTAGGGGGTGAGTACTCCATCGGCATCAAAGTACATAGGTGCTGCCCACATCAGCGACTGCCAGCGTGCAGCATGTCCTCCACCCTGCAGGGGTGACCAGTTCTGCTGAAGCACCGGATGAGCGATATTCAGTACCATTTCCTGTTCACCTGCAGCCTCCTGTGCTCCTCCTGCAAACAGTGAACCGAAAAGTACGAACATCATGAGAGAGATTACCAGAATCTTTTTCATACGTTTTCTCCTTTTTTACGCGTGTTATTACGCTGTTTTTCTTCCTGAATGATTCATAAGGCGGATCAGAAATCCTCCTCATGAAACGTCTTACACCATCTTCACTCCCATCTCTATCGCCTGAAGCATGCTCTGTGGATTGGCTCTTCCTTCTCCGGCTTTACCGAAGGCGACCCCGTGGTCTACGCTGCTTCTGATGATAGGCAGTCCCAGGGTGATGTTCACTCCGGACATGCTGAGCCAGGTATTTGTCTTGATGTCGTAATTGAATCCGGCAAGCTTTGTCGGGATATGTCCCTGGTCATGGTACATGACCACGACGATGTCGTACTGGCCGCCCTGCATCTTTGAGAATACGGTGTCGGGAGGAATGGGACCGTCCACATTCTTTCCTTCAGCTTTTGCTTTCTCGATGGCGGGAATGATCTCATCGATCTCCTCGCGTCCGAACATTCCTCCTTCTCCTGCATGGGGGTTGAGGCCTGCAACGGCTATTCTGGGGTTCTTGATGCCCATCTTCTTAAGAGCTTCATCAGCAAGGTCGATGACCTTTCCGATACGCTCTTTCTTGGTTCTGTTGATTGCCTCCTGGAGAGAGACATGGGTAGAGACATGCACAACCCTGAAATCCCCTTCGGCGAGCATCATCGCGTAGTCTTTCGTTCCGGTAAGACGGGCATAGATCTCGGTGTGACCTGCTTCGTGAATGCCGGCGGCATTGATCGCTTCCTTATGGATAGGTCCGGTGATTGTCGCATCGATCTGACCCTCCAGTGCCAGCTGGATCACTTTCTCAATGTATTCGTATGAGGCCTTCCCGCTCATTGCGGCGACTGTCTTGTACTTCAGCTGCGACATGTCAACGTTCTTCATATCGAGGACATCCACGGTACCGAGTTCATACATCCCTTCAGACGGGGAAGAGACTGCATTGGTGGCAAGATCAAGTCCGCTGAATCTGATGGCTTCCTTCATCACCTCAAGATCACACACGACCAGAGGCCTGCAGATCTCATATGTATGAGCCTCCGCAAGGGCTTTTGCCGTAATCTCCGGTCCTATTCCTGCCGGGTCTCCGACGCTGATTCCCAGCAGCGGTCTTGTATCGTTCATGTTCACTTTCACATTCATCTCCCTTATTCCTGTGTTCCGAGAAGGTGGAGATAGATATCTCCGATCTGTTCTTCACTCAGTGCGACAGGATTGTTATCCATCAGCCTTCTATTGGTGTAGGCTCCGCTCACCAGCTCCTGAAGATCGGTGTGCCGTGCCCCGAACGCTGCCAGCGATGTTCCGATATTCACATCGGAAAGCAGGGAGTGCAGCTCTTCGATCAGATACGTTTCAGCTGTTCTCTCAGTGTTGGTTTCATCGTAGCCGAAGCATTGAGCTATCTTCTGTGTCTTATCAGGCATCGCCGAGAGGTTGTACTCCATCACATACGGAAGGAGCATCGCGTTAGACTGCCCGTGAGGTATGTGATACTTCACTCCGAGGGGGTAGGACATGGCGTGTACCGCATTGGTTCCCGAGAGGGTGATACACATCCCTGCGAAGTATGAGGCTAGAAGCATATCGGAACGTGCTTCGATATCGGTACCGATATTCACTGCCTTCCGTATCGAGCGGGCGATCCGGGTCATGGCATCGAGTGCGAGCAGGTCTGAGTAGGTGTTGGCCTTCCTCGAGAGATAGCATTCCATCGCATGGCAGAGGGCGTCCATGCCGGTAGTGGCTGTGATGCTCGCCGGCAGGCTGAGGGTAAGCTCCGGGTCAAGGATGACGAGGTCAGGAAGCAGCCGCTCGTTCACCACGGCTCCCTTGGAATTGCGGGAGGGAATCGCGATGATAGCGTTCCTGGTTGACTCTGAACCAGTGCCTGCAGTAGTGGGGATCGCTACGGTGAAGGTCGTATGCTCCGGAACCTCAGCACCGTCCAGGAGATCAAGGATCCCTTTGTCTGTCCTGGTGAGCACTCCGCAGAGTTTGCCGACATCAAGAACGGAACCTCCTCCGACTGCCACGACACAATCGGGATCGGCAGATCTGACCTGTTCCATAACGGCATTGACATCAGGGACACCCGGTTCACGTGCAAGATCGGTGAGAACGGAACAGCTGAGACCGGAAGCGGTGATGATACTGATGATCCTTTCACCGATTCCGCTTGCCTGAATGCCGTTGTCCATGAGGACGACAATGCGAGTGCACCCGTACTCATTCAGGTACGTGCCAAGTTGGTTCACCGCTCCTTCTCCAAGAATTGTTCTGCCTGATGTCGATACATCGAATGCCATGTTCATGATATGTTCTCCTGCTCCAATCGAGTCTTCTTCATGGTTTTTACGTACTGTATGATCCCCTCCAGGACATCGGTGTCTCCGTAGGATCCCGCCTTGCTGATAAACATGATTTCCCCATTCACGGGACATTTCATAAGGGATACCGGCACAGCGGGGAGGGCCTCGTCAATCAGCTGAAGGCTTTTCACCCTGAGTTCACTGAGCACGTTCATGGCGGTTTCGCCTCCTGTGACTACCAGAGCATCCACATGAGTACTCTGTAATACCTCACGGACGATCCTGCTGACGGTGGAGCCTACCTTATGAGCCGTATGAGCGATTTCATGACTGTCTCTGTCGGTATGGATCAAAGCTATCTGCCCGTTCCTCAATTCCTTTGAGACTGCCTGTGCGACTCTGGAAATCTCTGCACGTTCATCACGGATAGCCTGTTTTGATATCACCGGAAATGTCTTGTCAAGGTAGCCTTCATTCACGAGATAATCACACTGTTTCTTACTGGTTTCCATCATACTGCCGGTCACGAAGAGGATCTTCGGTGTCCCGGGAAGCGGATTTCTACAGTGCCTGTGTGTTTCGGTACCGACAGCATGGAAGAATCCTGCGGCTCCTACATACAGCACCTTAAGCGGAAGCAGGGTGAACAACTCTTTTGCCAGTAGAAGGTCTTCCCTGGTCTCTGAGTCTACAACGATGATTTCGCACCCATCTTCCACCATGGAGGTGAGGGTCCGCAAAGCCTGTTCTCTCGGAGCTCTCAGCTGACTCAGTGTCAACACGGAGGTCCTTCGCATGCTTTGCGCCGTGATAATTGCAGAGGCACTGCTGCTTGCTACAGGTGAGAAGGGATCCTGAGCGAATTCGGTCTTATCGAGCGGGATTCCGTTGACATAACATATTCCGTCTATCGTGGTCCTTCCGTTTCGCGGAACGGCGGGAGCGACACAGGCCAATGAGAACCCGCTTGCCTGCATGAGAGCATCGATCTCAGCTCCCACATTTCCTCTCAGCGTGGAGTCGATCTTTTTATAGATCTCGTTCGGCCCGTAGGTGAGGAACTGTTGAACATACTCTTTCACTTTCTGTGCAGCTTCCTGCGGTGTAGCATTTCGTGTTCCCGTATTGATTACAATCGTGTCGACTGAATGGTCCAGCGGCTGGAGTGAAAAGGCGACGGAGTCGATGACGACCTCCACCTTCTCGTTTCCGGAGAGGAAGTGCACTCCCGTATCATTTGCACCGGTGAGATCATCAGCTATTACAAGTCGTTTCATAGTTCCCATTGCAGAAGCCAAAGCAGGTAGCATGCCAATCTCACGTACCGTCAATGTGAAAGACGTTGTAATGGTATCTGTTATAAAGAATAAGGTGTTCTGTTTCGGTCGCAGGGGAATGAGTCCATGTTCTTCAATGTGAAGAAAAAATCATCAGTGAAGATAAAAAGTGCAGATTATTTGCTCATTGACGATTCTTGTAGTATACTTCCCTGCTATGAACATATTACTCGTAGCACCATACCCTGACCTTATGGATCAGGCGACCGGGGTAGCGGCTTCTCTTCCGTACGAAGTGAGAATCGTCGAAGGCAACCTTCATGCAGGACTTCGCGCAGCACAGCAGGTGCTGAGTGAACAGTCGATCCAGGTTGTGATCTCACGGGGAGGGACTGCGACCCTTCTTAAAAAGCATCTGAGTCTCCCGGTGTTCGAGATTGAGGTCAGCGGGTACGATCTGCTGAGGGTCATCTATCCCCATGCACTGAGAGAGGCCAGAATAGCGGTCATCGGGTATGAGAACGTCATCAACGGTGCAAAGAGCATCGCACGGATTCTCGGGATCGATCTTGGGTACTTTCTGATCACCAAGCGGCTTCAGACTGTCTCCGTCGTTGAAGAGGCTCATGCCTGGGGAGCTGAAGTGATCGTGGGAGACACGATTTCGGTGAATACCGCCCGGGAGCTCGGCATCGCATCGGAGCTGGTTCGAAGCGGTCCTGAAGCGATTCACAGTGCGATAGAGTCGGCCATGAGACTTCTGGAGAGGATGAATCAGGAACTGGTGAGGAATAAGCGGCTGAACCTCATGATGGAACAGACAGATATGGGTATCCTGTATATCGCCACAGACGGTCTTGTGCAGCTGGTCAACTCGAAAGCGGAACGGATGCTGAACAGAGAAAAGGGGTACCTCATCGGTCAGGAGCTGACTGAGGAGAATGCTCCGACACCGCTTCTAGAGGTGATTGCCGGTGAACGGGGGAGCAAACTGATCAGCATCGACGGCAAGGATTACATGGTGGAGGTGAAACGGATACGCGACAGAGAGAATATGAGGTCGGTCCTTGTCTTCCTTCAGAGCAGCAGCCGGATCAAGGACCTTGAGGGGATGCTGAGGAAGGAGATGGTATCCCGTGGTCTCATAGCCCAGTACGATTTCGACTCCATAACCGCCATCGACCACACGTTCCGTCAGATTGTCGAGAAGGCCAGAACCTTCTCGGGAACAAACGCCACGATTCTGCTCCTTGGTGAGACAGGGTCTGGTAAGGAGATGTTTGCACAGAGCATCCACAACGCATCGAACAGACATCAGGGGCCCTTCGTGGCAGTCAACTGCGCAGCGCTTCCCGACACGCTGCTGGAGAGTGAGCTGTTCGGGTATGCCGAAGGAGCCTTCACCGGTGCCCAGAAAGGGGGTAAACCGGGTCTGTTCGAGCTTGCCCACAAGGGAACGATATTCCTCGATGAAGTGAACGACATGAACCAGAACGTGCAGGCCAGAATGCTTCGTGTCCTGCAGGAGAAGCAGGTGATGAGGATAGGCGGAAACCGTGTCTATGATGTTGATGTCCGGGTCATTGCTGCATGCAATAAGGATCTGTTCGCCGAAACAGAGAGTGGTCAGTTCAGAAAGGACCTCTACTACCGTTTGAAAGTACTCGATATCACGCTGCCGCCACTGCGACAGCGGCCAGATGACGTGCTGCCGCTGTTCGAGTCCTTTGTTGGCTATTTCAACAGAAAATACGGGTACAGCGTGAGTCAGGTACCTCCCGCACTGAAACAGGCGCTCCTTCACTGTTCATGGCCGGGAAACGTCCGTCAGCTGAGAAATTTTGCCGAGAAGGTGTGTGTACTCTTCTCGCTCTCGGAGGATACCGATGGAATTATCTCGGATCTCATTGAGGACCTCCATGATACCGGTGCTGCCGGCCCTGTTTTCCGGGGATCCGAGCAGCCCGACAGGGCAGAGTTTGATGAGCACTCGGTCAAACGCTCTGCAATCGAGGTAATCCGTTCATGCTGGATGGCCAATGATCGGAATATCAGCAGAACGGCCCGTATCCTTGGACTGGACCGTTCCACGGTGAGGAAGAATCTCGAAGAAAGCGGGGCACTGTCGCGCTGAACGGCTTTCTCCGATAGCACAGCGATCAGCCGTCCGCGAGGGACTGGGCCATTTTGAGAGCAAGGGCGAAGCTCCTTACCCGTGCAATCCCCTTATAGGCGATATCATAGGCAGTACCGTGATCGACCGAGGTCCGTATGATCGGAAGACCGAGGGTGACATTCACTCCTCCGTCAAAGTCGAGAGTCTTGATGAAGATATGGCCCTGGTCATGGTACATGCACACAACCGCATCGAATTTATCGCGATGGACTGCATTGAAGAAGACCGTATCACCGGGTTCCGGACCGATGACCGTATACCCTTCTTTTTTTGCCTGCTCTATGGCAGGAATTATCTCGAGCAGTTCTTCCTGCCCGAACGCACCATTCTCGCCGGCATGCGGATTAAGACCTGCGACGGCGATGCGCGCGCTAGGGCGGATTCTCTTGAGAGCATCATCGGTAAGGCGGATAACCTCCAGAATCCTCTCTTTTTTTACTCTGGCCGCTGCCTCTACGATGGAGACATGCGTGCTCACATGGGTCACCACCAGTTTCTCTGTTGCGAGCATCATCGTAACCGGAGGATTTCCGCAGAGATCCGCGATATACTCCGTGTGGCCTGAGAAATCGGGGTGTGTGAGTCTCACTGCTTCCTTGTTGATCGGAAGGGTCACTATGGCAGTGATGTCGCCTCGAAGTGCTGCTTCTGATGCCGCCTTCACATAACTGACAGCAGCATGGCCTGCCTTTCCATCCACCTGTCCCGGCTTCAGGTCAGCTACCGTGAAATCGCCCACCTCGATGATGGGAAAATGTATGTCGCCTTCGACAAATCCTGCGGCATAGCGGAGAATCTTTGTATTTCCGAAGACCACAGCATGTTCCGGAAGAATTCCGTCAGCGGCTGCCCGTACAATTATTTCAGGGCCGACCCCGTTCGGGTCTCCCATGGTTATACCTATCATGTCTATCCTCCACATGCGTCATTCCACCCCGATACAGGAAGAGGGGGGCGGTTAAAGTAATCCGTACGTTTCCAGAAGGGCCCTCAGGGAATCATCAATCTCCCGGGAAGGAATCAGTGATGGCATTCTGTTGTTTCCGACAGCAGGGTCCATGATGTACAGGGCACGTTTTACGAGTGCGGGAGGGAATCCGAGCCGGTAGAGTGCCGTGCGGAATTCACTCACCTTCGCCTGTGCTGCGGCTGAACCCTCCACATCGTTCTCAGCGTAGAGGCGGACGATATCATTCACCCAGCCGGGAATTACGTTGGCGAGGCCCGACACACAGCCGGTTGCGCCCATGAGAAGTCCATCATGAATCATATGATCTGGTCCTGTATAGACATCGAACTCCGGGTGGTCTTTTCTATGGTCGCAGTAGGCCTTCAGGTTGTCAGCATTGCCGCTCGTATCTTTAATGCCCGCAATATTCTCGATTTCCGACAGCCTGAATACCGTTTCAGGTTCGACAGGGTTTCCCGTACGGGAGGGGATATCATAGATATAGATGGGAGCGTTGACTGCCTCGGCAACCTTCCTGTAATGAAGATAAAGAGCCTCCTGTGTACAGGAGATGAAATAGGGAGCGACCACTGCGATCCCGTCAATTCCGGTTTTGGCATATTCTCTGGCGAGCCTGATGGTCTCGAAGGTGCTCGGGGTTCCCGCATTGGCAAAGACCTTCACCGAGCCCTGAGCTTCTTCCTGTGCCGCTTTGACGATCGATACGCGCTCTTCGAAGGAAAGGGCTGAAAAATCTCCGTTCGTCCCGCTGCAGAACAGATTGTTTCCCGCCTGAATCTGTCGTCTCATCTGACGCCGTGTCGCCTCAAGATCAACCTCTTCCTCTGCATTGTATGCTGTCACCAGGGCGGTGAACGGAGCAATGTAGTGTGTCATCGTGTATACCTCTTACTTTATCCTGTGGAAATGAAACCGGTCTGATACCTGTTCTGCTTATCTGTAATGCAGAAACAATGCCAAAGCTGAATCGAGACACTGAATCTCTCCTCACGCATCAGTACGACAGCTTTCTCCTGTTCCATCTATTCACATCAGCACGTATCTGGTGAAAATATCACCAGTGGTATGATGGTAATATCTTCAGAGGTGTGTGCCCGTTTCGTCAGGAGACGTGCTCAGATCAGGCCGGCAACCCAGTACGTCTGTACTGCTACCGGCCGCCGGTCCGGGTGTCTCTAGCTCTGCGAAGCACTGAGACCCTGGTCGAGTGCCCAGAGAATATCATCAATGTGTTCCAGCCCGATTGAGAGCCTGATGAGCTCAGGAGTGAGACCGCCAGAGCGCTGTTCTTGTTCACTCAGCTGTGAATGACTGGTGGAAGAGGGGTGGAGGACAAGAGACTTCGCATCTCCCACGTTTGCCACATGGCTGAACAGGGGAACGGAATCTATAAATTTCACTGCTCGTTCAAATCCGCCCCTGATGCCGAAGACCACCATTCCTCCGTATCCGTGTCCGTTTCCCAGGTATTTCAAGGCAAGTTCATGCGACGGGTCTGAGTCGAGTCCCGGATACCGCACCCAGGCAACCCGCTCATCCTGTTCAAGGAACCCGGCAACCCTCGCTGCATTCTGAGAGTGCTTCTCCATCCGCAGCGGTAGTGTCTCCAGCCCCTGCAGGAATATCCATGCGTTGTCCGGGGAGATCGCGGCTCCGAGATTTCTCAGGGGCACTGTGCGCAGCCTGAGAGCAAAGGCCGCAGGGGAAAGAGATTCGGGAAGATCGTAGGACCATCTGATGCCATGATAATTTGAGTCCGGTTCGTTGAAGAGCGGGAAGTCTCCTTTCTTCCAGTCAAATCTCCCTGAATCAGTGACGATACCGCCGATGGCTGTCCCATGCCCGCCTATCCACTTTGTCAGAGAGTGAATGACGATATCCGCTCCGTGTTCGATCGGACGGAGCAGGTAGGGAGTGGTGAAGGTCGCGTCAACCACGAGGGGAAGGTTGTGCTCGTGGGCGATATCGGCGACAGCTGCTATATCTGTCATCCCGAGTGAGGGGTTCCCGATTGCCTCCAGATACAGCAGTTTCGTCTTATCGGTGATTGCCTTTCGAAAGTTCTCGGGATCACTCTGATCGACGAAACGGGTTGTGATACCGAACCGGGGAAGGATGGATGAGAACATCGTGTAGCTGCCTCCGTACAGGTTGCTTGCAGAAACAATCTCATCTCCGTTCTGCGCTATGGTGATGATGGTGTAGTGTATAGCGCTTGTCCCCGATGCAAGTGCCACCGAGGCGGCACCCCCTTCAAGAGCCGCGATGCGCTCTTCCAGAACACCCTGTGTCGGGTTTCCCAGTCGTGTGTAGATATTTCCCAGCTCCTTGAGGGCGAAGAGGTTCATTGCATGCTCGGTGTTGTTGAACAGATAGGCGGAGGTCCGGTGTACCGGAACTCCTCGTGCATGTGTCTCATCCACTGTCTGTCCGGCATGAAGTGTCTGTGTTTCAAAATGGTAGGTTCTCTCTGACATTGTGGTTTCTCCCGTTCATGGTTTTTTATACTGCAGCTTCGTCGAACAGCCAGGTCGACAGATAGCGTTCTCCTGTATCCGGCAGGAGAACGACGATCGTTTTTCCTGCATGTTCCTCTCTTCTGGAGAGTTCCAGCGCGGCCCAGAGGGCTGCCCCGGAAGAGATGCCGATCAGCATACCCTCCTGTCGTGCTGCCGATCGGGCAGTCATTCCGGCATCGGCATCCGTTACCCGGATCACCTCGTCAATAACCCCGGTGTTGAGAATATCGGGGATAAACCCTGCTCCGATGCCCTGTATCGTATGGCCGCCGGCTTTTCCGCCCGAAAGGACAGGAGAGGTGTCCGGTTCCACTGCCACCACCTGTATCGAAGGGTTCTTTGCCTTGAGCGCTTCTCCTGTGCCGGTGATGGTCCCTCCGGTGCCCACTCCTGCAACAAAGATGTCCACAGAACCATCCGTGTCCCGCCAGATCTCTTCTGCTGTCGTTCTTCTGTGTATTTCAGGATTCGCGGGGTTCTCAAACTGCTGAGGTATAAAGGAACCCGGTATCTGCGCTTTCAGTTCCTGAGCCTTTTCTATAGACCCTTTCATTCCCTTTGTCCCGTCTGTGAGTACGATCTCTGCTCCGAAGGCAAGCAGTACCTTACGCCGCTCCATACTCATGGTCTCAGGCATCGTCAGAATCACCCGGTAGCCCCTGGCAGCTCCTATGGCTGCAAGCGCAATACCGGTATTCCCGCTTGTAGGTTCAATGATGACACTGCCGGGAGTGAGGTCGCCATGGGCCTCGGCACTTTCTATCAGTGCCATACCAAGTCTGTCTTTCACACTAGAGTAGGGGTTTGCCGCTTCAAGTTTTACAAGAACATGTGCCCTGCCTTCTTCATTGAGGGTGTTCACCCGAACCAGTGGTGTGTTTCCAATAAGTTCTTTCATCGTTTCATATATGCGCATCACCTGCTCCTTCATGTATTACTACTAAATAGACCTAATTGGTAGTAATTTACACCGAAGGCAGGTTCCTGTCAACGGTTTTCATGTGCTCTGTATATGTATGTCAGAGATTCAAGGATGGTGTACGGTTACGGTACAGGAAGAGTTTCTCAGAGCGAGGTGGATGCGCTGATGGTGAAAGCGGGGGGGAGGGAACCGGCTGGTGATTTAAATCGTATAGACGAATGGATCGGAAAGACCGAGTTTCTTTTTATAGTCCTGCACGATGCTCTCCAGGGAAATTCCCTCGAGGTACTCGCTTATCGCCCGGTTCAGGTCTACCCATACATCATGAGATGCGCACTGTGGATTTCGCGTACAGACTTCAGGGTCCTTTACACAGTCAAGGGGGAAGAGCTCTCCTTCGAGGGCCTCAATGATCTCCTTGAGTGTGATTTCACGCGGGTCTCTTGCAAGCATATATCCACCGTTTGCTCCTCGCCTTGAGACGATGAGTCTGGCCCCTCTGAGGGGAATGACCAGTTTGCTCAGGTATTTTTCGCTGATATCCTGCTGTTTTGCTATATCACCGAGAAACATCGTTGTTTCAGTGGGGGCCATAGCAAGTTCGACAAGGAGGCGAAGCCCGTATCTGCTTCTGGTTGACAGTTTCATAGAATTCCTCTCTTTGCGTATCGTTTCATGAATATACCAATTCTTATTCGGAATGAAAAGGCTCTGAAACAACCGGTCTGTGCCCGGGAAGAAGTGAAAACCGTCTGAATTGGGTGAGTGAATCTATATCGATCCTTCCTGATTCCCGTCATATTTACCGTGAGGTGCTCAATGGGCTGCAGCTGAACGGTACAAGTTAACTGCCTGATACATTCGATATAAAAATAATGTTTTTATCAGACATAGGTATTGACAGTATTGTTAATATGGATAAACTATAACCAGGACGAACGAAAGGAGACCTGAAGAGTATGAGATTATCTGAAGGACACGTCAACTCGACGTATATGGTGTCAAAGATTGATGCACAGGAGAGCGGGATGGAGGAGTTCCTCTTCACCCTCGGATGCTATCCCGGAGAACCGGTCACCATTATCAGTCACCTGAAGAACAATATGATCATAACGGTAAAGGATGCCAGATACAGTATAGATACCGCTCTTGCACATGCGATCTGTGTGTGATGTAGACAGGTAAGGAGATTCAGTATGAAGATTGCCTTGGCAGGAAATCCGAACAGCGGCAAGACCACCCTGTTCAACTCACTCAGCGGAAAGATTGAACACGTGGGAAACTGGCCGGGTGTGACGGTCGAGAGGAAGGAGGGCAGAATACGTAAGGCTCTCACCGAACGCAATGAGTTCATGACGATAGTAGACCTTCCCGGCGCCTACTCGATGTCACCCTATACGGAAGAGGAATCGATCACCCGCGAGTTTGTACAGAAGGAGAATCCTGACGTCATTCTGAACGTCGTCGATGCAACGAACCTCTCCCGCTCGCTCTTTTTCACGACCCAGCTGGTCGAGCTCGGAATCCCGGTTGTCGTTGCACTGAACAAGGCAGACCTCATTTCAAAACGTGGTATCGTGCTTGATGCTTTTCAGCTCAGTGAGAAACTCTCCTGTCCGGTCATTGAGACCGTCGCCACCAGCGGCGGAGTCGGTCGCGGCCTCATCGATCTGGTCGATGCTCTTCGCCAGGTCAAGGGTACCAGACAGAAGATGGCTGTCTCGGTGCACGTCAGTGATGCTCACAGTAAACAGGAGGCGGTGGAGCTGGAGAAGAAACGGTATGAGAAGGTCAATGAGATCGTAGCGAACGTGGAACGACGGGCAGTCAGCAGTCACAAGCAGACCGTTCAGGATACGATTGACCGTGTTGTTGCCCATAAGTGGCTGGGTATACCGATCTTCGTAGGTGTCATTTATCTTGTCTTCTCGATCTCCCAGGCCTGGGTCGGGCCCTTCCTTGCAGACATATTCGTCTCCTGGATCGATGCCTTCTATGCCTGGGTGGAGTCACTTATGCCCGAGACCGTCAGTCCCGTACTTTCTGCGCTGCTTCTTGACGGTATCATCGGAGGCGTGGGCGCTCTCATCGGGTTCCTTCCTCTTATTATGGTGCTGTTCTTCACGCTCGCAATTCTTGAGGATGTCGGGTACATGGCCCGTGTAGCGGTTGTTATGGACCGGTTCTTCAAGAAGATCGGGCTTTCGGGCAAATCGATCATTCCCATGATCGTGTCAACCGGATGCGCGATACCCGGTATCATGGCGACTCGTACGATCAGAAATGTTCGGCAGCGCAGGACGACGGCGATGCTTTCACCGTTCATGCCCTGCGGTGCGAAGCTTCCGATCATCGCACTGTTCAGCGGCATCTTCTTTGCTGACGCCTCCTGGGTCGGCACAAGCATGTACCTTCTGGCCATTGCGATCGTTATCGTCAGCGGTCTGATCATCCGGAAGATCACCGGTGACACCTCACAATCCTACTTCATCATGGAGCTTCCCGAGTACAGGCTGCCTTCGATCAAACGTGCTGCGGTCAGTATGCTGCACCGGGGAAAAGCCTTCATCGTGAAGGCCGGAACGATCATCCTCGTGTGTAATGCTGTCGTACATGTTCTTCAGACCTTCACCTGGGATTTCTCAGTCGTGCTTGAAAGCGCCCCGGAAACAAGTATACTCGCAACGGTTGCTTCTCCGCTCGCCTTCATTTTCATTCCTCTTGGTTTCGGAATATGGCAGTTCGCGGCTGCGGCAGTCACCGGCTTTATTGCCAAGGAGAACGTCGTGGGTACTCTGGCTGTGACCTTTGCGGTTACGAACTTCATATCGGTTGATGAACTGGCCCTTGTAGCGGATGGATCTCAGGTCATGAATGTGTTCGGTATCGGTTCGGTTGCGGCTCTCAGTTACCTTGTATTCAATCTGTTCACTCCGCCCTGCTTCGCAGCGATCGGTGCGATGAACGCGGAACTTGAGTCCAGGAAATGGTTCTTTGGAGCGATAGGATATCAGCTTGCGACAGGATATGTCCTTTCATTCCTCGTGTATCAGGTGGGAACGCTTGTCACTACAGGAGCTCTTGGTGACGGATTCATCGGCGGACTGATAGCGATCCTGGCCTTTGCAGGATTCATCATCTACCTGATTAACAGACCGAAGGGTGGTGTCATTCTTTCGGGGCGCGTACATATGGAGGCCTGATATGGCTAATGTGATAGTTATTGCAGTTATTGCCGGTATTCTTGCGATACCGGTGTGGAAGATCATTCACGACAAGAAGAGGAATATCCGGTGCACTTCGTGCTCCGCGTGTCCCCTCAATGAGGGGTGTTCACTCGAAAAACAGAGATGAATGAGCGAGAAGTAAGGGGGAATGCAGTGCATTCCCCTTTTTTCTAGTGTATTTCTTCGTAACAGATATATTTTGCGATGGAGAAGGGTAGAGTGATGCGGTACGATTCGTTCAGAATCTCCATGCTCTCGTCAGCCTTCATCAGATCTACGGTGATAATTGTGCCCGGATACAGATTGTGCATGTGGCAGAATCTCAGAAGCCCGGTCATAGCCTCTCCTTCTTCAGTGATCCGAAGGAGTCTCAGAGGTATACCGACAGGAGCGGTATCAAGCCGGGAAAGGGAGAGCATGTAGTGTTCTCCCGGTGAGTCTGGGAACGGGTTCCCGTGCGGGCAGACCTCGGGCTGCCCGAAGAAATCGTACAGATAGTCAGTGAATTCGTCACTTATCGTGTGCTGCAGTCTCTGTGCCTCTTCATCTGCCTTTTCCCAGGGATAGTTCATTCGCTTGATCAGCATGTATTCGCACAGATAGTGCTTGATAAGAACCTTTTTCCCGTACGATCGTCCCAGTTCGGTGAGTCGTATCTGGCGGTAGGCATCCTGAGTGGCAAGATTAAGCATCTTGAGGCGTTTGATCGCCTGATTCACAGCCGGTTTGGTCACCTCCAGCTTCTTTGCCAGCTGAGAATTGAGTACCATACCATGCTCCCGTTCCAGCAGGAACATCGTGACCAGATAGTTCGCAGCTGCAGGGAATTTGACAGTGAGTTCTTCGAAGGATACCGGTGTTCCTCTACCTGTGTCCTGATGCAGTGAAGCCTGCTCGGGTACGGCTGTATTCTCCATAGCTCTCATCCTACGGTAAAAGATGGTAAAAGGCAACCGAAGAGATTGGCAAATCCCTGCTCCATCAATTGTACATTTCCTCACTTTCGGCTAGGGTAGGGATGCGGGTTCCGGTATGACCGGTCCCAGTTGACAACAATAGAGGTATACTATGGGATTACGAGGTGAAGTGTTCTCCACGAAGCTTGTTACAGGGGAGAGAACCTATTTCTTCAATGTGAAAGAGAACGTGTATGGAGATATGTATCTGAATATCGTCGAGAGCAAGGGAGCTGAAGGTGGAAGCGGACGTTTCCTGCGTCAGTCGATTCTCGTGTACAAGGAAGACCTTGGTGAATTCATCAAGGAGTTTCAGAAGTCAATTGACTTCATCAAGCAGTCGTCAAAATAGATGGATCCTGCCATAGAGTTCCCTTCCTTCTCTAGCTGAGAGAGGGAATACGGAAACTCCTGCGGTGAACGGGAGAAAGACCGTACCGGTTGCACAGTACGGCGTGTCTCCTTGTGGGGTACCCCTTATGGGAGGCAAACTCCCACTCGGGGTACCGTGAATCGAGGGCGAGCATGATTCTGTCCCGATGGTTCTTAGCAAGGATGCTTGCAGCCATGATGGCCGGAACGGTCGCGTCCCCTCTCACCACCGCGGTGACGGGGTGGGAACAGAGGAACGTCCTGTTCCCGTCGACGACAACCTGTTCGATGTCACATCCCCGGCGGACGAGTCCCTCGTAGCTGCGTCTCATCGCATCGAGTGTGGCCTGAAGGATATTGATCCTGTCTATAAGCGAGTGTGAGCTGTAGGCGACATGCCATGCAACAGCGCGCTCACAGATCACCTGCTCAAGCAGTATCCTCCGTTTGGGGGAGAGCCGTTTAGAGTCATCAAGGATGTCCACCGGAAAATCGGGTGGGAGGATGACAGCTGCTGCACACACCGGTCCGGCCAGAGGCCCTCTTCCTGCTTCATCAATTCCGCATAGGTAGCTCATATTCAGGACCGTACGTCCAACGCGGTGTACGTGTCAACGTCTTTTCAGCAGGAACCTGCTCTCACCATCAGTTTCACCCTCAGGTGACCCATATTTTCCGGTCGTCAGTCACCATTGCCTGTGGCCTGTCATCCGATCTGGACTGAGCCATCCTGCTTCAAAGCATGAGACACCTCATGATCCGCATTCTCTGCAATCATCCTGGAGATGTCCGGGAACGACGGGTATGTTTCAATCACTTCTGCGAATCCTGATCAGACATCAATGGTCTGCATCCTGCTTCCTGCATTCTGTAGGAGACTATGTCACCAATCAGTTCAAAATCAATATCCTGTGTGTGAGGAAACCGGATGGTTCCTCTGCTCAGTGAATAGGTCTCCAGACGCTCCCTGAATGCATCCAGCGTCTCTGGAAACGGGTGCAGAGAGATCCATTTCTTCGCTGCACTGTAGTAGAGCAGCCGTTTCCCATGACAGGACACATAGGGAATGCCGTACGCTATTCCCTCTTCACCTTCCCCCTTTTCGATTCTGCTCAACAGATGCCTTCTCACCTCCATCAGTCTTCCACGCGTATCACTGTCAAGAGCGTCGAAATAGAGTTGTACTTCACTGTTCATGTCTTCACTTTATGTCTATATGTGATTCGATGCAACAGGGATGTGAGCGGGCAGGAGACTCACATGGTGCTGTGATACACCGGGGATGATGCTGCCCTCTGTACCAGGATCCCGCGAGAACATCCTCCATAATGGAGTCTTACTGGACGGTACACCTGTCCCGGAGTATTCCATCGGCTCCCTCCAGATGGTTCGCACAGGACCGCAGGCTCCTATGCTCTCCATTTGTCAAGAGAATCTCCCTGTGATATACTGCATCAGTCATATTCGACAAATCTGCCGCACATGGAGTACCTGTTGTTTTTACGAAGCATCGAACTGTATGGATTCAAATCCTTCGCAGATAGAACACGTCTCGAATTCGCACCCGGCACCAGCAGTCTGCTCGGGCCCAACGGATGCGGAAAGAGCAATATTGTCGATGCCATCAAATGGGTTCTCGGTGAACAGTCCACAAAAAGCCTCAGAGCAGGGAAAATGGAGGATGTGATTTTCAACGGGACTGAGAAGCGACCTGCACTGAATGTCTGTGAAGTATCCCTCGTCATCAACAACGAACTCCAGCTTCTCCCCAGCGAGTCGAGTGAGGTGGAGATCAGACGGCGACTGTACAGGAGCGGTGAGAGTGAATTCTTCATTAACCGTCAGCCGGTACGGCTGAAGGATATCCGTGAGCTGTTCTTCGATACGGGAGTTGGAAAGAGCGCATACTCGATCCTGGAACAGGGTAAGATTGATCAGATCCTCTCCACCAGACCAGAGGATCGCCGCTATATCTTCGAAGAAGCCGCAGGAATCACCCGGTTCCGCAAGCGAAGCGAGGAGGCTGCGCGCAAGCTCTCACGCACTCAGGAGAATATCGAGCAGGTGGAAACACTTTTAAAGGAGATCAAGCGTCAGTACGATTCGAGAAAGGTGCAGGCTGACCGTGCTCTCTCCTACAAGGCGATGAGTGACGAACTCTTCACGATAGACGTTGCGTTCAATCTTTCTTCGATCAGATCCTTTCTGAAGCTGAAGGAGAGTAAGGAAAAGGATCTTGAGGGTGCCATTGATGAGTATGAGGACCTGAAGGAGACGATTGAAGAGAATACTCATGTGCTTGAAGAGATGAAGGAACAGCTTCGTGAACTCAATGCTCTGCGGGTAGCGGTCAATACCCGGATTCATCAGACCGAAGAGAAGAAGAAAGGCTCCTATGACCGTCTTGAGCTCCTGACCCAGCGGTATCATGATTTCCATTCCCAGCGTCAGGAAGCCGTCTCCCGTCTTTCTCTGATACAGGAGAAGATCGAACAGGAAGAAGATGCACTTGAAGATTACACTGACAGAAAGGATTCTCTTGAAGAGTATATCGTATCGCTTGAGGATCAACTCGGAACAATACTGGAGACCGCTGCCCGTACACGGGAGCTCACTTCGTCACTTGATGATGACATCCGATCTGCTGAGGAGCAGCTGCATCAGCAGATCGAAGAGCAGGGTGCTCTTCTTGAACAGCTGAGAGAGATCAGCGAACAGATTGTTCGTGAACTTGAGGAGAAACTCGCATCGCATTCCTACACGAAAGCATCACGGGAACACATGGGGACCTCGATAGCGAAGGACTTCGAGAGGGTGCGGGGAAAACTCGATTCCCTGGCCACACTGCTGCAGGTTTCGATGGATGACAGTGAAGCGGTCGAGCGGGTGAGAGGAGAGGTGGAGTCACTGCTCACTGCTCTGGAGAGACAGGTGCACGGATTTCTCGGTTCGTATGGAGAGATCCTTGATGCTCTTGTCGCTCCACAGGGCGCTGTATCGAAGAAACATGACCTTGATGCAGTCCTTACTGGAGTGAAAGATCGTCAGGGGCACCTTCGCTCGCGTATAGCTGCCCTGAAACAGGATCGCGCTGACGCTTCACAGCGTCTGGAGGACCTTCGGACAGAGGAGACGGAGGAACGGCTCAAGAAGAAGGAAGCGGAAGGAAGGCTGGAGAACGCTGCTCAGCTGATAGAAAGTCTTCAGTCCCAGAAGCATGAACGGGAATTCAGTCTTGAGGATGCCCGCCATGATGCGGAACATGCCGCCGAACGGATGGACGAGACGATGCAGCGCATAGAGGAGGTCAAGGAGGAACAGACCACTCTTGATGAGACCATAGAGCAGTTGAAGAACGAGCTCGCAGACATTGACGGGCGGATCGGAGACCAGACAGAAGAACTCAATGGGTTCCAGAGTTCGCAGAGTGAGCAGTATGAGCGGGTGCATGAACTGCGCAGCTCTCAGGAGAAGTACCGCGTTCAGATAGAGGCGATCGGTGATCAGATCTCTCAGGTGTATCATCTCTTCTACGACACCTATGGGCGGTCGCTCAGGGAATTCGAGGAGGAGACCCCACCTGAGGATGAGAATGAGACGGCGCTGAGAGAGCGGCAGAAGGAACTGAAGACCTCCCTCGATAAGATGGGGTACATCAACCATATGGCAGCTCAGGAATTCGAAGAGGTGAAGGAACGGTACGATTTTCTCAATGAACAGATGAGAGACCTGCTGAATGCCCGTGAGAATCTTAACAGGGTTATTCAGGAGATCACGGTGAAGTCAGAGCAGTTGTTCACCTCCACCTACCATCAGATCAGAACAGCGTTCCATGACATGTTCCACCGGATGTTCGCCGGAGGAAGGGCGGAACTGAAGCTGATCGACCCCGAGCATCCCCTGAGCAGCGGGATCGAGATCCTCGCACAGCCTCCGGGTAAGAAGCTTGACCGCCTCGCTCCGCTGAGCGGAGGGGAGAAGTCCCTCACCGCTGTTGCTCTCCTGTTCGCGACCTACAGCGTGAAACCCTCACCCTTCTGTATCCTCGATGAGATCGATGCAGCCCTTGATGACAGGAATATCGGATTCTTCCTTGATGTCCTCAAGGATTTCAGTGAAAAGAGCCAGTTCATCATCATTACGCACAACAAGCATACGGTCCTGGGGTCCCAGACACTCCTCGGTGTGACGATGCAGGAGAAGGGTGTCAGCAAGGCAGTGTCGTACAGGATGGGATTCACCGACTCCGAGGATGTCATCTTCGATGATACCGGGGATGTTGACAATGCTTTACCTAATGAAGTATAAAACTGTATTGTAAACGATACTATGTGGATGGATAATGTTTGATTCTATAAGCGATAAATTCAGTTCGATTGCCAGATCGTTCAGCGGCACATCAAAAATAACCGAAAAAAATATCCAGGAAGCGGTAGAGGACATCAAGGTCGCTCTGCTTGATGCTGATGTAAACCTTCGGGTCGTACGCAGGTTCATCAACCGTACGATGGAGGAGGCGACCGGGGAGGCTGTGCTCAAATCAGTCAATCCGGGACAGCAGTTCATCAAGATCGTGTACGACCGGATGGTTGATCTGCTCGGTGACCAGGAACATCAGGGGCTCACCCTCAAGGGACCCGACACGACCAGTGTCATCCTCCTGATGGGGCTTCAGGGATCGGGAAAGACGACCACTGCAGCCAAACTGGCACTCCGTCTCAAGAAGGAAGGCCGCCGGGTCATGCTCGTTGCCGCAGACCTCGTGCGTCCCGCTGCAGTTCTCCAGCTTCAGGTGCTGGGTGAACAGGTCGGTGTCCCCGTCCACACGGAGGAGACGAAAGACCCGGTCAAGGTGGCAAAGAGTGCCCTGAAACGGGCGAAGAAGGAACAGTACGATGTCATGATCGTCGACACAAGTGGACGCATGCACCTCGATGAGATACTGATGAAGGAAATCACCCGGGTTTCAGATACACTGAAACCGGATGAGACCCTGTTCGTCGCCGATGCGATGACCGGCCAGCAGGCTGTCACCATCGCCAAGGAATTTGAGAGCTCTGTAGGAATCAGTGGTGTGGTCCTCAGTAAGTTCGATTCGGATACCCGTGGAGGAGCAGCCCTTTCGCTCAGATCCATTGTCGGTAAGCCGATCAAGTTCATCGGTGTCGGTGAGAAGATTGATGATCTCGATCCGTTCTATCCTGACAGAATGGCATCCAGGATCCTGGGAATGGGAGACGTCGTGTCTCTTGTCGAAAAGGCCCAGGAGACAATCGATGCAGAGGAAGCTGAACGGATGCAGAAGAAGATGTCGAAGAATACCTTCGACCTTCAGGACTATCTCGATCAGCTTGACAGGGTCAATAAGATGGGCTCAGTCGACAAGATTCTTGACATGATACCCGGAGCAAAAGGTGCTATCAGTGAAGACGATATCGACACGAGTGAAATGAAGAGAGAAAAGGCAATCATCCAGTCGATGACCTATGCGGAACGTGAGAATTACCGTATACTTGGTCCGACCCGGAGGAAACGCATTGCCCGGGGAAGCGGAACGAGCGTCTATGACGTGAACCGGCTTCTCAAAAAATTCGAAAAAATGCGCCTGATGATGAAGAAGGTTTCACGGAACAAGAACTATCAGGCACAGATGATGAAACAGATGGGGTTGTAACCCTACCAGGAGGATAGAGTGAGTACGAGTATCAGACTTAAGCGTTTTGGATCGAAGAAGAGACCTTATTACAGATTGGTAGTGATTGATTCACGCGCAGCACGTGACAGCAGATCGATCGAGGAAGTCGGATATTACCATCCGATCGAAGCAGAGGACAAGCAGGTTGTTCTTAAGGAAGACAGAATCCGTGAATGGCTCGGAAAGGGTGCCCAGGTATCTCCGACTGTCAAGAGACTGCTTAACAAGAATGACATCAGAGTTGAACGAGTCACCAAGTCATAAAGACGGATACAGGAGAGAATACTGTGGAAAAAGACCTTGTAGAATATGTAGCCAAATCTCTTGTTGATTATCCTGAAGAGGTGAACGTCAACGTCATCGAAGGTGAACAGTCCACAATTCTTGAATTACGGGTTGCACAGAGTGACGTCGGTAAGGTGATAGGTAAACAGGGGCGCATAGCGAATGCCCTGAGAGTGATTCTCAATGCCTCTGCGGCAAAGACGAACAAGCACGTACAGTTGGAAATCCTCGACTAGATGGACATGATCGCCACCGGAGTGTTGAGAGGTCCCCATGGCATACAGGGGAACATCAAACTGAAGACCTACAGCGGAGAGTATGAATACCTGAAGGGCCTGAGCGAAGTGGAGCTCAGGCACGACGGGGTTGCAGAGGTGATGCGTATCGAACGATTCATCGACCACGGTAACGAACTGCTCATCAAGTTCCTCGGTGTGCATACACCCGAGGAAGCCCGTCGGTTTAACGGCTGGGAACTGTGGATTCCGCGTGAGATGGCGTCTCCATTGGAGAGCGGTGAATTCTATGTGGCTGACCTTGTCGGATGCGAACTGTTCTGCCAGGGAGTCACGGAAGGTACGGTCACAGCCACGTTCGAAGGTGCACAGGCACTTCTCCTGGAAGTGCTGAAACATGACGGCAAGCACGTACTGATCCCTTTCATGAGAGAATATATCGGGGAAGTGGATATCGAAAGGAAGACGATCGATCTGCTGATGCGAGAACTGCTCATGGAAGAAGGCGATGCATGAACTTTACGATTCTCACACTGTTCCCTGAACTGATAGAACCGTTTTTTCAGGAATCGATCATGGCCCGCAGTGTCGGCAACGGACTGGTTGACTATGACGTGATAGACTTCCGCACCTTTGCCCAGGATCGGCACCGCACCTGTGATGATACCCCCTACGGTGGGGGAGCCGGGATGGTGGTGAAGCCCGAACCGCTGGGAGCGGCTCTCGAGTCGTTAGGTGCACGTGAGAAACGGGTCGTCTATGCCTCTCCTGCAGGAAAGCCGCTAACACAGAAGTATGCCTATGAGTTGGCTCAGGAAGAAGAGCTGGTCTTCATCTGCGGCCGCTACGAGGGTATTGACCAAAGAATCATTGACATGTATGTTGATGACGAAATATGCATCGGGGATTACGTTATCAGCAGTGGTGAGATATCCACTCTGGTGATAATCGATTCAGTGTATCGCCTGCTTGACGGTGTGATTACACCTGAGTCGCTTCTGGAAGAGAGTTTTACTGACGGATTGCTGGAATATCCGCACTATACGCGTCCTGCAACCTATTGCGGAAGATCCGTTCCTGATGTATTATTGTCGGGGCATCATGCTCACATCGAAGCCTGGCGGCTCGAGAAACGGATCGAGAAGACCTTTCTTAACCGCCCCGACCTCCTTGTTGGTACACCGTACTACCAGAAGGCGGTCGAAACATACGGAACACACACACAACTTGAGTCGAAGGGGACTGATAGAGATGAACGAGATTAAGGCAATTGAAGCTGGTCAGATGAAGGAGAACATGGACGTTTTCCATGTCGGAGATACTGTCAAGGTCTACTTTAAGATCAAAGAAGGCGATAAGGAAAGAATTCAGATCTACGAAGGTCTGGTTATCGCATTCAATAACGGTGGAATCCGCAAGACATTCACTGTTCGAAAGAACTCCTATGGAGTGGGCGTTGAGAGAATCTTCCCGATGCATTCACCCCGCGTAGAGCAGGTGACAGTCACCCGTCGCGGCCGCGTGAGAAGAGCGAAGCTCTACTACATCAGAGGCAAGATCGGTAAGAAGGCAAAGGTGCCTGAACTTATCGTGAAAAAGAACTAGATCCTTACCTACAGTATGTTACTGAACTGCCGGGAGCTTCACACAGGTACAAGCCTATCGTGAAGCTCTTGCTGTGTCTTTCAGTCAGACATCTGATTCCCTCTGAAGGCCCAGAGCCTCAGGTGTTCGGGAAACACCCATTATCCGCTCTTCATGACAGCCGGTCCTGAGTTCTGTACGGATAGATGTGAAGAGACCGTGTGAATGCGTGCCTGCCGGCTCAGTGGTAAGTCCTCCGGCCTGCAGACCGGTTCACAGAAACCCTACATGATAGCCAGCCATATGCGAGACCTTGCGTGCAGTTTCCTGTATTGCCGGAATGGCAGCCTCAATGTCTTCTGCACTCATAGAGTTCTCGAAGGCGGAAAGGCTGATAGCTGCTACGATATTTCCGGATCGGTCACGTATAGGCGCTGTGTTGCCGTTGTCCCTCAGGATGTATTCATTTCTGTACCGTGCAATCTGGTCTTCACGGACCCTGCCGAGTTTCTCCTTGAGGAGGACAGGGTCGGTGATTGCGAACGAGGTGAAGCTTTTCAGACCTTTGTTCTCAATCATGCCATCCTGCGGTAGGGACCCTCTTATCAACAGCGGTCTTTCTGTCGGTGACGTGTGCTCAACAGCGAATTATGTCCCCCGGCTGGTCTGTTCCATCTATGACAGGAGATCTCAAGGGTTCTCTTGAAGCGCAGTTCACCCTCAATCTGATCCGGCTTCAGGTGGACCGCTCCTCGTTCCTGTCGCGACAAAGGACTACGCGAATATCAATGGACAGCAGGAGGGAAATCCGATCCTGCCAAGCAAACCCTCTCCGCCTCATCTGCAGGAATAAGGATAATGAAGAAGGTCATGAGAGAGCTCCTGGCCTTCTGACGTTCCAGGGGTAGGGTATGAGGCCGTGTTCAGTTGAACTTTATCGGTGATTGGAGTATGGTGAAGCAACAGAGGTACTAACACAGATGGCACAGGAAAAGACGAAGCAGAGCACTCCCAAGAACTCCCGGAAGAGACGAAGGAAGAACAGTAAGCAGCGGAATGAACGCGGCAACACATCCATTCTCGATCCTCTTGCCTCAAACCGTAAGAAAAAAAGACCTCTGACGCAGTATGACCCGGTTGATGTGCTGAAGATCGAGGAACCGACACCGGTGTGCGCCCTCTGCTCTCAGCCTATCAAGGCAATTGCTCAGGCACTGAGCGGACCCGGAGAAGGGGAGTACTCACATTTCGACTGTGTTATCAGGAAGATCACCGAAGATGAGAGACCGACCGAGAAACAGAAGGTCTCATATATCGGAAAAGGAACCTTCGCAATCGTCGATACCAATGATGAAGGACAGATGGTCTTTGTCAAACGGATTGTGTGGGAGAGTGCAGAGAAATTCGAAGAGATGAAGAAATTTGTCGAAGGGTCAAAGCGATGAGCGAAGGAATGTCTGTCAGGGCGATCCTCCCGGGAACCTTCGACCCTCCCACCCTCGGTCACCTCAACCTGATCGAACGCTCAGCGAACATGTTCTCGCATCTCACTGTTGTTGTAGCCGACAATATCCAGAAGACCTGCCTGTTCAACGCTGAAGAGCGTATTGAGATGCTCAATGAACTCACAGGAATTTATACAAACGTTGATGTAGCCCTCCATCGGGGACTTATCGTTGATTATGCACGAGAGAACGATATCCATGTCATGATCAGGGGAGTGAGGGCGCTTGTCGATTTCGGATATGAGTTTGAACTGGCAATGACGAACAAGCAGTTGAACAGGGATCTGGAAGTGATCTTCCTTCCTACTGATCCGAAATTCTTCGTGCTGCGTTCTTCTGCCATCAAGGAGATGGCATCCTTCGGAGCAGACATCAGTACGATGGTTCCTCTGAGTGTCTCGAAACGTCTTGTGGAACGTATCCACCGGCGGGATACTGAGAGCCGGTTGTAAACCCTCTGTCCACCGACAGAAGGCTTGTGTGGTGAAGCAGGCTGATTGAGTAAGTTTCGCGCCGTTTGCGCTGAGGAGTGTCCGATATCGTCTGTCCGGGGCAGTCCATTTTTTTTCTGTACCGTGTAAAACATTCTCATGAAAAGATATGAGAAAGTGCTATTTATGTTGACAATACCCCATGATTCCGTTATGTTACTAGAAGCATTTTATACCATGTAAGAGGTTCACAATATGGCAGTACCAAAATATAAGACTTCCAAGGCAAGAGCAGCGAAGCGAAAATCAGCTAACATGCGTCTTGCGTCTCCCACATTATCGGTGTGCGGCACCTGCGGCAATATCGTCGTTCCCCACCGTGTTTGTCCCAAGTGTGGTTTCTACAGAGGAAAGCAGGTTATCGAAACAGCCGATATGGCATAAAGCGCCGGTTTCGGTCAATTCTAAGGAGAAATAGATGGACACAAATACAGTATTTGAGAAAGTGAAAGCTCTGATTTCAGAGAAGCTGGAAATCGAAGAGGACAAGATCACTCTTGATTCGTCATTCAGAAAAGACCTTGGTGCTGACAGTCTGGATACCTACGAACTCGTCTATGCAATTGAAGAGGAACTTGGTGTCTCTATCCCCGATGAGAAGGCTAATGACTTCGAAACGGTACGTGACGCAGTTGATTTCCTCTCGACCCTTCTGTAGCAGGGCGTAAGCCCCAACCAGGTATGAAGAATAATTCGTACGGTGAAGCTCCCTCAGTCTCTCCGGAGAGAAAAAGGGAGCTTCTTCTCTTTGAAAAACAGGCTTCAATACATTTCAAGAATATAGGACTGTTAAACCTTGCATTCTCTCATCGGTCGTTTGCCAACGAGTCACACGAGTCCGTTGACAATAACGAGCGTCTGGAATTCCTTGGTGACAGTGTACTGGGGCTTGTTGTTGCGAACTGGCTGTTTGTCAATCTCCCTGATCTTGATGAGGGGGATTTTTCCCGTATCAAGTCTTTTGTCGTATCGGAGGATTCTCTGGCTGAGATTGCTCACAGTCTGAGAGTCGATAATTTCATTCTGATAGGAAAGGGAGAGGAGTTCAGCGGAGGAAGAACGAAGAAGGCTCTTCTTGCCGACTGCATGGAAGCCATTTTCGGAGCCTATTTCCTTGACAACGGATTCAAGAACGCTACTGATCTGATTCAGCGGCTTCTCGTTCCCCAGATCAGGATCGTCCTTGCAGACAAGCACCGCAAGGATTACAAGACACTGCTTCAGGAATTCGTCCAGAAGAAATATAAGACGTATCCGCGCTACTCGGTGGTGAAGAAGACCGGTCCGGAGCACGATAACACCTTCTGGGTGGAAGTTCAGGTCCAGAAGAAGAAATTCGGTCCAGCCAGCGGCGGAAACAAGAAGGAAGGTGAACAGGCAGCTGCCAAGATCGCCTTCGAGACACTCACACACTTACAGAAGTAGATTCATCCTCGTTTCCCAGAACTTTCCCGCAATCTCCAGAAGTTTGTGACGGGTGTTAAGAGAGGGATCATCCAGCACAGTCTCAAACAGTTCATGAAGCACCTTACCCATCTGCGGCCCCTTGGGAATCCCTATCTCCGCCAGATCATTGCCATTGATCTCAAGATCCTTAAGGGAGAGCAGCCTCGCATCTCTGAGCTGCGTATCGATGCGCTCTCTGAATTCACTGAATGCCTCAGGAGGTACCTGTGCGTTGTTGGTTGCCCGAATATCAGCTATCCTGAGTGCGAAAAGCTGATCGATGTGAGTCTCGCCGACCGCGTGGATAAACCTTCTCACCGCGGCATCCGACCACTCGCTGGTGTAGTGGAACATATGGTGAGAGACAAGATGAAGCACAGTCTCTATCTCTTCGTTCGAACACTTGATCCTCTTGAGGACCCTCTGTGCTTTCTTCACCGATTCCTTCTCGTGGTTGTGGAATATCAGCTGACCCGTGTCATCCACTGTTCGTGTATAGGTTTTGCCCACATCATGCAGAAGCGCGGCAAGGCGGACCAGCGGTTCTTCCCGTGGTGCGGCATCACAGGCGTAGAAATTATGGGTCATGACATCATGGATGTGAAGCTCTCTCTGCTGTATCCCTGATCCGGCCGAGATCTCAGGAAACAGTGTATCCAGGATTCCGGTACGGTGCATCAGGAACAGAGCTACAGAGGGCACAGGAGATGAGAGGATCTTGAACATCTCAATGTGAATCCTCTCTCCCGATACATGGCAAAGGAGGTGGTGCATTTCCCTCATCGCCTCCAGAGTATACTCATCCACGGTGAACGAGAGCGTGGAGGCGAAACGGCAGGCCCGAAGCATCCTCAGTGCATCTTCATGGAACCGGACGTGGGGATCCCCGATGGAGCGAATGAGCTTCCGTTTCAGGTCCTGTTTCCCCTCCACATAGTCATAGACTGTCCCGTCATCAGGATCCACAGCCAGAGCGTTGATCGTGAAATCGCGTCGTTTCAGGTCTTCCTTCAGATCTGTGATGAACTCCACCTGCGAGGGTTTCCTGTGCCGGACATACTCACCGTCGGTGCGGAAGGTCGTCACCTCGAACATCTCTCCCTCGAAGAGGATCGTCAGGGTCCCGTGTGCGATACCGGTGGGTATGACACTGCGGAACATCGCCTTCATTTGAGCTGGAGTGGCATCGGTTGAGAAATCATAGTCGGAGAGGGCCCTGCCCAGGAGTGCGTCCCGTACGGCCCCTCCCACGATATACAGGACATGACCGTGTTCCTTGAAAATCCGCGAGAAATCCCTGATGGTACGGTCTATGGGGAGAGTGTTCATCGAAATATGCTACCGAAGGGTATTCAATGTGTCAATATGATTGAATAAACGGTGTAAAATTACTATGATACGCAAGATAGCACTGACAGTAGAATGTTCTTGTGCACTTTGAATGTGAGGAGCCGTGCAGTATGTTTACCCCCGTTGATCCGAAAACAGATTTCCCGAAGATGGAAGAAGCTATCCAGAAGTTCTGGGATTCGAACGATATTTTTAAAAAATCGGTAGAGAACAGAAGCGATAGGGATGAGTATGTCTTTTACGACGGCCCTCCGTTCGCCACAGGACTTCCCCATTTCGGTCACCTGGTCCCCGGTACGATCAAGGACCTGTATCCCCGCTATCAGACGATGAAGGGAAAGAAGGTCAACAGACGGTTCGGATGGGACTGTCACGGTCTTCCGGTCGAATATGAGATAGAGAAGACACTCAACATCAGCGGTCACAAGGCGATCGAGGATTACGGGGTTGCGGCCTTCAACGATCAGTGTAAATCAATCGTACTCCGCTATACCTCTGAATGGAAAAGTACCATAGAGAGGATGGGTCGCTGGGTCGACTTCGAAGACGGCTACCGGACGATGGATACCGATTACATGGAGTCTATCTGGTGGGTCTTCAAGACCCTCTATGAGAAGGGATATATCTATGAAGGGTACAACATCCTTCCGTATTCCCCCGCTCTGGCGACCCCGCTCAGCAACTTCGAAGTAAACCTCGGAGGCTATAAGGACGTCACCGATCAGGCCATCACCGTCCGTTTCAAAGCAGACTCCATGGAAAACACCTATTTCCTTGCGTGGACGACCACACCGTGGACCCTTCCGAGCAATCTCGCACTTGCTCTGGGCCCTGAGATCGACTACGTGAAGCTTCATGATACGGCAGAAGGGGTCTATTACATTCTCGGCAAGGATCGTATCGGCTCCTACTACAAGGATGAAAGCCAGTACGAGATTGTTGAACGCATGAAGGGTTCAGACCTCGGCGGACTGACCTATGAGCCGCTGTTTCCCTATTTTGCCCATCTGAAGGCTCAGGGAGCCTTCATTACCGTTCTCGGCGACTACGTCACCACAGAAGACGGTAGCGGTATCGTTCACACGGCACCGGGCTTCGGAGAGGATGACTACCAGGTGCTCAAGGGAACGGGGATCCCCGTTGTCTGTCCCATCGACGATGATGCCGTGTTCACCGAGGAGGTGAGTGACTTCGCCGGGACCTTCGTGAAGGACGCCGATGGAGCCATCATCAGGAAACTCAAGGAAGAGGGGAAACTCGTGAAACGCGAGAACTATCTTCACTCCTATCCGTTCTGCTACAGGACCCATAAGCCGCTGATCTACCGGGCCATGTCGTGCTGGTATGTCGATGTCCCCGCGATCAAGGAGAAGATGCTCAATGCGAACGAGCAGATCTACTGGATGCCTCACCACCTGAAGCACGGCCGTTTCGGGAAATGGCTCGAGGGCGCCCGCGAGTGGGCCATCAGCCGAAACCGTTTCTGGGGTAACCCCATCCCGGTATGGAAATGTGACGGTTCCGACCATCTCGAGGTGATCGGTTCCATCGAAGAGCTCGAGACGAAAAGCGGCGTCAAGGTGGATGACCTACACAAGCAGTATGTCGATGAGATCACCTGGCCTTCCCCTGACGGCAAGGGCACGATGAGACGGATTCCCGATGTACTGGACTGCTGGTTCGAGTCCGGTTCGATGCCGTATGCTGAACACCACTATCCCTTCGAGAACAAGGAGTATGTTGAATCCCACTTCCCTGCGGACTTCATCTGTGAAGGTCTCGATCAGACACGAGGCTGGTTTTACACCCTCGTGATTCTTGGTGCCGGCCTGTTTGACAAACCGGCGTTCACCACCTGTGTGACCAACGGAATCGTTCTCACCGCCGAAGGTAAGAAGATGTCGAAGTCTCTCAGGAACTACACCGACCCGATGGAGATCGTGAATGCCTACGGTGCCGACGCCCTGCGTTTCACGCTGATGAACTCAGCAGTTACCCGCGCCGAGGACCTGAAGTTCAGCGAGGATGCGGTCAAGGAAGTGCTGAAGACTCTGATCATTCCCCTGTGGAACTCCTATTCGTTCTTCGTCACCTATGCGAATATCGACGGCTATGAGGTATCTGAGACTGACTTCAGTGACCTCGTCAATCCGATGGACCGATGGATCGTCTCGCTGAGCGAGTCCCTGATCAGGGATGTGAGTGAGGCCTGGGACATGTATGAGACCCAGAAGGGGTGTCAGTCTATCGTCACCTTCATCGACTCATTGAATAACTGGTATATCAGGAGGAGCCGGAGACGGTTCTGGCGTTCGGAGAATGATACCGACAAGAAACAGGCCTACGATACCCTCTACCGGGTTCTCAACACCCTCATCACGGTAGCTGCCCCTGTCATCCCGTTCACCACTGAGGAGATCTATCAGAACCTGAGAAGGTCTGAGATGGCTCAGTCCATTCACCTGTGCGACTACCCGGTGTATGAAGCCGACCATATGGATCAGCTGCTTGAGCAGAAGATGGCACTGACACGGCAGGCAATCGCCATGGGACGGTCACTGAGGATGAGTCAGGAACTGAAGATCCGCCAGCCTCTCAGTACGCTCTACCTCGTGACAATCGAACCTGAAGAGCAGGATATCCTCTCAGAGATGAGTACGATCATCGCCGAGGAACTCAATGTGAAACAGGTCAGGATCGAACAGGATGAATCGACCCTTGTCTCCTACCAGGCGAAGGCGAACTTTAAGGTGCTCGGCAAACAGCTGGGCAGGCATATGAAAGAGGTTGCCTCCCGCATCAGCGAATTCAGCAGCTCCACGATCGCTCAGATCCTCAAGGGGAACCCTGTCGAGGTCAGCTATGCAGATTCTGTGATCTCAATAACCGCCGAGGATATCATCATCAGCCGGCAGGAGATGGAGAACACGAAGGTTCTCAACGAAGGGTCACTCACCGTCGGTTTCGATACCGAGATCACCGAGGAACTCCTCCTCGAGGGTATCGCCCGGGACATCATCCGCGGGATACAGAACCTGAGAAAGGATATCGGCCTTGATGTTGCCGACCATATCGCGCTGCAGATCACAGGGGGCCCTCACGTACAGAACTCGCTCGCCCGGTTCAGTGATTACATCAGGAGTGAGACCCTCGCGGACTCGGTGGATACTCCTGCAGAGACGGACGGAATGGTAGAGGTCCCGTGCGGGGATACCAGCGCCATGATCAGCGTGTCAAAGGTGTGAACATGAGTCGCAGGAACGCCCTATCCACTGCAGTGCTGCTCTCTCTCCTGATAGCTGTACTGCTGGCGAGTGTTTCCTGTGTTCATCACAGTCCGTTCCGTGACAGGTACTACTATGACGCACTGGGTGACCCCGGAGAGGTGGTCGTCACTGTTGACGCCCAGCGAGGAGCCCGGGTATTCGACCTGGCCGATTCACCTGCTCTGCAACCGTTCCTTGCATTCCTTGACAGGATCGACCGCATCAGCCTCTCTCTGTACCGAGGAGAAGGGAGTCAGGACGGCCCGCTGAGTTTCTACGGAGGAGTGGAGGGGAATATCCCCTCGTTTCTCACAAACACACTCTTCCTCTATGATGACGGGTTCGAGAAGGTGGAAGAGGGGAAGGTTCGCTACTACCGGAACGACACCCTCGGTCTCGATGTCTATTCACCCAGGAGCGGACTCCTTCTGTTTGCAAGTGACGAGTATATGAAGGCGTATCGGCAGACCTACAAAGAGAGAGAACAGAAGATACCTGAGACCCTTGCCGAGCGGATGGGTAATGCCCTGTTCGGTTTTCATGGTGAGGGGTCCCAGAACCTGATCGATATCGGGCTGGAAGTCCCTGAATCGGTGCTGGCAAAGACCCGTTCGATGACCGTAGTGCTCGACACGGACGAGGAGGGGAAGCTTATCCTAGGAGCCGTGTTCCACATGGAGGCAGATTCTCTGGCGAAGTCCCTTTCCATTCTCCTGAAAACTAAGTATATTAGCGACAAACGGAGAAACGGAGAGAAACTTGGTGATCTTACCGGACTCTTCGAACTTGAGGGATCATATGTATACATCAACGGAATGGAGCTCTCTGACCAGCAGAGTGATGCAATCATGTCCGTCTTCTCTCAGGTGATACCACAACATGACGGGGGAACATCACATGCCATTCTATGATTACCACTGCGAAACCTGTGATCTGGATTTTGAAGTGTTTCAGAGTATGAGTGAGAAACCATTAGGCACCTGCCCGACCTGCGGAGCACAGGTGAGACGCCTGTTCGATGCGAGTTCGATCATCTTCAAAGGCTCAGGCTTCTATAAGACCGATACGAGAAGTGCGAAGGATACCCCTGCCACCGACTGATCAGAAGGTGATGAGCTCTTCCTGCTCTATAGCTTCCCCCAAAGCCGCTTCCCGATCTTATCTCAAATGATTATTTTTCAGTGAGAAAGAAGTTAGGTTTCATGGAAGGCAAAGTAAGAGGGAGAGAGATCCTGAAGCAAAGGATCTATCCCTGATTTCAAGAAATCAGATTTCTTGAAACCTTAGGAGAAGTGAAGAGGAAGCCCTTCTGTTGTTTGGTCCTGACAGAAATTTTCTCTCCACCAAAAACAGTATAGCAACAGTATCACCGAAGCGGATTCAGTTCAAGAAACTCACCATTTACCCCTGCACTCGTTAGAAACACTCTCTATGGGCGTAAAAGGGAGTTCTGTATGGATTGATCTTCACAGTTCCCATTGACTTGGACTGATAGTGGACCACTTCAAAATACTTCAGGATAAATTCTATGGATTTTCTTCAGAAAAGAAGAGGAATGTGGGATGGAATGAGACTTGTTTTGCTGAATCCTGAGGTATCACTGCCAGCGGGTTGAGACCCCTTCAAGCAACCTGGTCATTTTTCACCAAAATTGGACAGGCTTTATTTATTCCCGACTCCAACAGCGTCTTATGTGTTCGAAATATCGTACATCTCTCAAGTTTTATTCCTTTTTCTTCTCTGCATATGTGCATCTATTACTGAATGAAAAGTTCCTTTGATACGGTAGTAATCTGGTATGTATCACCTTGAAAAGCGATCTTACCCACAAGAACTATCCGATAGAAACCTTTCTCGGTAAAGCTCCAACTTAGCGATCTTTCATATCCTGCCGATATCCCATTCACGAACCATTGGAACTCGACTTCAGTAAGATCAGTTATCGCGTAAAAAACCATCGGTTCCCCAACTCGATTGGAACCGTTAACGGAGATGGAGGTAAGGGTGGAGTCAGAAGAATTGTCAACGGTAAGTTCAAGGTGACCAGTTAGGTCACAACTAAAGGAAATTAAAACGAGGAAGATAGAAAAGAGTAGAATTACTTTCAGTCCTTGTGTTTTTACAATCATATGTTAATTTTACTTTACTATGGAATTATCTTTCTATTCATCAATGAGTACAATGAGTATCTCAGCAGAAGTGCTCCCAAAGTTGCCCTTCTCAAGAGCCCCTACAGTTATTGTATATTGTCCCGATTCGTTCAGAATGGTGGAAACATTCGGGCCTTCTCCAATTATTTCGGTGCTGTCACCATTTACGTACCAAAAATACTGTTCATACCCCGCTGAAGCAGAGCAGAAAATTTCCAATTCTGATGAAGGTTCGAGATTGAAGACTTCTGTTGTCATTTCTGAATCCTCTTGAGTATGAGTCATAAGGGTTAGAGGTAGTGGATCCATGGATTCATCAATACCCAGTAGGATGCTGCCGGTTTCCAGATGCTCATCAAGTACCAGTACTTGCCCTGTTGTATTGGGAATATTTTGCATTACAGTAGCAAAGTAAATTCCTTTCCACATACATGAACCGGTAGATTCCTCGGTATTCTTTTTTTTCGCTTCAACACTGATAGAGATTGCATACCACCCAGCCGGGAGCGAGTTTAGTTCTACCAGCAGGTTTTCAGGTTCTATCAGTTCTGAACCAAATACTTCCAGAATAAGCTGTTGGCGGTCCTCACTGAGGAGTAAGGAGTAATCGGTATGGGGTTGGAGGACTGTGCTGCCTCGAACAGCTGATACCTCTATCTTCTCAGGATCTAGATCTAAAAGCTTGGTATCAACCTGTTCAAAAGAAATTCGAACATCAGGGTGGAACTGCAGCAGGTCCGAATTTACTCCTTCCAGTATAACTGAAAAGGATAGCTCCCCAGACCCCTCCATGTTTGGCACGATAATAGTCTCAGCAGTCGTAGTCTGTGCAAACTCAATTTCTACGGTAATAGAGCGGTTCCCTTCACTGTTTTTTTGCAGATGTGCGATTGGGTTTCCTCTAGCGCCCTCATCATCGTAAGCGGTAACGGTAATAGTATAAATCCCCGTAGCCAGATTCTCAATGATACAAGTGGGAGAACTATTGTTGAAAATATAGGTTGACTGAGCCTCTGTTCCCTGGACATCTATGCGATAGGAGAGAATGGCTGGATCAGGATCCCAGGAAATACTGCGGGTACTCCGAGAGAGGTTGAGGACAAGCCTTCCCTCCTCCCCCTCTCCCAATATGCACCCTGATGCTGAAAGGACGAGCAACAGGGTAATTAGCACAGCTCCGTAGTATACATGTAAGGTTGCTGATCGTTTATTCATTGTTTAAGCTTGGTTCCTCTCAGGGTTCTCTTAGAATGCCCGTACGTAGTACGCTCTCGGATAATACATAGATTCTTTTTTTAAAGCTGAAGTATATCCAGAACTAGCATCTACTAATAAATGAGCATATGCCGCCCCCTCAGGATGGCTTATATATTCACTAGATGTCCACGCAAGCTCCGGTACCCCCAGATGTAAGGAAACATTAGCATCGTAGAGAGCCGCCATCTCCTCAGCAGATGGTAAGAACCAATCATCATAGAGAGTTCCATCAACGGTTGTTTCATACGTATAGGCAAGATTTGCTGCACTAGCGGCTTCAACACCGTTTACATGGCCAACAATTGCGGCAGTATTTGCCTCACCGGTGCCTATGTCCATACTGGTTCCCACGACGGCATAATTATTTTCGTTCTGGCCCCAATAGAGAATATCTTCCACCGCTGTTGTACGGGCTTCAAGATAATCCCAGTCATCAAATTCATCATCTGAATCCACATAGAATATATAACCTCCGGCAGGACCGGTATCTCCGACTTCATACGTAGCAGGAGGCGGGGAGCTCACGACGATCTGCATCTCGGCAACGCCCAATTTGCCTTCGCTGCTAGCCATAACAAGTACGGTATACGTTCCCGGTTCATCAAATTCATAGGTTAGGGTATTGTTTGTATTATCAGCTGTGAACTCGCCTCCGTTTATGTGCCAGATGTACCCGGTTTCGCCGTACCCCGAGGTGGCGGTGAAATCTATTGAGGCTTCCCCGCTGGTGGTATCCAGATAGTATATGCTGTCTGCTTCATTATACTCGGTGCCGGAATCGGCTGTTGCTTCGGCGGTAACGGTAAGGCTCAGTATGTCATCCAGCGCAGTTTCATCGATGGAAGTTTCTGCAGCCCCGCTTCGGAGGATTTCTTCAGTTATCGTCACACTACCGGTAGAGGTTACCGGTTTACCTGCAGCAGGATCAAACGTTACCCTGGCAAAATGGAGTTGCGAAACAAGCAGTTCATCACGATGAGAATAGAGTTTAAGCTCTACCTGATACCAACCAACCGGAAGTTTTGGAAAGGTTTCTGTATAGGTACCGAGATCGTTGTCCAGATCTGCAGTTTCTTCAAGCGTTAAGGGATAATCGGTATAATAGGTGAAATAGTCGTTCAAGTTAGATAAAGTTAAAACCAGTTTAGGATCTTCAATAATCAGGTCGGTATCTGTCGGCCAGTTCACGGTAATCTCAAGGGAGCCAAATCCATCGTCATCTATCGGCACCAGAACAGCACTGACGTCGGTTACCTCACCACGGTACACAACAGTATCTATCACCCGGTTGTCATACAGATTACTGTTCTTTTGAAGATAGGCAATTTGCTTACCGGAAACATGCCCCTCACTATCGAGAACTCCATTGTACCCCTCAATTTCGATGTATACGATTCCTGATGGGATTCCACCAATCACATATGCAGAGGTGCTGTCAATTTCATAGACCAGACTATTGTTACCCGTATGGCTTATGGTAATTTTGTAGGACTCGATCTCCATATACGTCGAGTCTCCATCGGGATTCCAGATATCGCGTGCCGAATCGGTTAACCGGATCACCATGGAGCCCTCTCCCGATTCTGTACCCATACTGCATCCTGCAGTAAGTATTATCACCAACGCAAGTACTAGAGCTGCGAGCAGCAGTTCAGCTCTCATTGACGCAATAATTCTTAATTGTTGTTTTTCCATCATGTACTCCTTGTAGGGTTATCTTCCTTTGTTCCATCTAAAAATAGCTAAAAAGCCCGCGCGAAATATGCTCCCGGATAATTCATAGATTTTCTTTTCAAAACATATCTAAATCTAATTTGAGTTTCAGTTATTAAGTACATAGCCTTCACCCCAGTAGGTTGTGTGTCATCGTATTCTGTAGAAGCCAATGCAAGTTCAGGCATTGTCATTTTTTTTCCAAGACCCCCTTAGTAGGTAAAAGAGCGAACGAAGTAAGCTCTTGGCTCATACTTTGATTCATTTTTTAATAAATACAGTTCCCAGCCGTTATACAAACGAATATTATTTACTTTGGTTGTTTCGTAGCTCGGAGATTCCGATGAAGTCCAGGCATAATCACTCACCCCACCCTGCAAGGAATCGCATGCTCTGTAATACGACTGCATTTCCTTAGATGAAGGCAGAAACCAGTCGTCATATTTTACCTCATTAACGGTAACTTCATAGGAATATGCTAAATAAATGGCACTTCCGGTATCCGGTGTATTCGCATGCGCCATGACTGCAGCTGTATTAGCTGCTCCGGTTCCAATAGCAGTACTGGTTCCTACTTGAAAATCACCGGAGGTATCTGGATTTGCTCCCCAAAGCAAGATATCTAACACTGGTGTGATTGTGCCTTCCAGGTAGCGGTCGCCGGTTACCGTTCCGTCGTTGGTGCCATCGAGCAGGTCTTTCTCAGAGGATTCGATGGTACCGTTTTCATTTAGGTCATAGCCGATGGTGTCATCGTAGAAAACGTAGCCTCCGGCCGGGCCGATATCACCAATATTATAGGTGGGAATACATGCAACAGTCACCTGCATCTCGGCAACGCCCAATTTGCCTTCGCTGCTAGCCATAACAAGTACGGTATACGTTCCCGGTTCATCAAATTCATAGGTTAGGGTATTGTTTGTATTATCAGCTGTGAACTCGCCTCCGTTTATGTGCCAGATGTACCCGGTTTCGCCGTACCCCGAGGTGGCGGTGAAATCTATTGAGGCTTCCCCGCTGGTGGTATCCAGATAGTATATGCTGTCTGCTTCATTATACTCGGTGCCGGAATCGGCTGTTGCTTCGGCGGTAACGGTAAGGCTCAGTATGTCATCCAGCGCAGTTTCATCGATGGAAGTTTCTGCAGCCCCGCTTCGGAGGATTTCTTCAGTTATCGTCACACTGCCGGTAGAGGTTACCGGACTATCTGCAGCAGGATCAAACGTTACCCTGGCAAAATGGAGTTGCGAAACAAGCAGTTCATCACGATGAGAATAGAGTTTAAGCTCTACCTGATACCAACCAACCGGAAGTTTTGGAAAGGTTTCTGTATAGGTACCGAGATCGTTGTCCAGATCTGCAGTTTCTTCAAGCGTTAAGGGATAATCGGTATAATAGGTGAAATAGTCGTTCAAGTTAGATAAAGTTAAAACCAGTTTAGGATCTTCAATAATCAGGTCGGTATCTGTCGGCCAGTTCACGGTAATCTCAAGGGAGCCAAATCCATCATCATCTATCGGCACCAGAACAGCACTGACGTCAGTTACCTCACCACGGTACACAACGGTATTTATCACCCGGAAGTCATCCACATCACTGTTCTTTTGAAGATAGGCAATTTGCTTACCGGAAACATGCCCCTCACTATCGAGAACTCCATTGTACCCCTCAATTTCGATGTATACGATTCCTGATGGGATTCCACCAATCACATATGCAGAGGTGCTGTCAATTTCATAGACCTGAACATCTTCAACCGTATGGCTTATGGTAATTTTGTAGGACTCGATCTCCATATACGTCGAGTCTCCATCGGGATTCCAGATATCGCGTGCCGAATCGGTTAACCGGATCACCATGGAGCCCTCTCCCGATTCTGTACCCATACTGCATCCTGCAGTAAGTATTATCACCAACGCAAGTACTAGAGCTGCGAGCAGCAGTTCAGCTCTCATTGACGTAAACCTTTCTAATTGTTGTTTTTCCATCATGTACTCCTTGTAGGGTTATCTTCCTTCTATATTATTTTTTTGCTTTAATATGGTTGAGGTATCTCTTCTAATCGTTGAGGTATCTCTTCCTGTCTGACAATTGTCACTTCCAATGAATCACTGCCAAAAATCCCTTCGCCCAAGACAAATACCGTTACTGTATATTTGCCTGATTCGGTAAAGACTAAAGAGGTTTCTGAATCGGTTGCGGTTATTAGTGTGTCATCACCATCTACATACCAGTAATAGGATTCAAAGCCTGTTGTTGCTGCAAAACTCACCTCCGCTGCGGAAGAGGTATTTAGAACATAGGCGCCATTACCGTCGGTCAGTGTTGTACCACCGGCTTGTGCCGACAGGGTTACGGGCAGAAGCTCAAATCCGTCTTCGTTAATATCAAGGTCGATGCTTCCTGTCTCTAGCATGAGATCACTGATCGTTATGGTTCCGCTTGTGGTGATAGAGGCAGTAGTGCTGGGGTCATAGGTCACCCGTGCGAAATCTATTCCTCGCCATATCTGTACATCGCTGTTATCCGGGTTCGTGGAGGTTAGTGTTGTCATTACTTCGTACCACCCTAGCGGAAGTTCGCTGAAGGTTACGGTTTTAGTATCAGAGGTGTCGGAAGTTTCCGACTCATTGGTATAAGTTGAATCGGTGTATCGATCAAATCGATCATTGATATTGGTAATGGATATTGTCAATTTAGGGTTGTTTAGAATCAGGTTTGAACCGGTTTGCGGCCAATTTACGGTTATTTCAAGTATTCCCGAACCTTCATTGTCTATGGGAACAAGAGTGGCTTGTGCCTGGGTGACCTCACCGCGATTCACTTCCACTAGAATATTCCGGGGGTTTCCCTCCACATCTCTCGATTCAAGATAAGCAACCTGATCACCGGAAACCACCATTTTGTTAAGTACGGTATCCTGAATGAGCGGTTCATTGTAGCCTTCGATTTGAATGGTCCACATACCAGCTTCCAATGCATCCATCACGAATGTGGTTGAAGGCGCAATTTGTGATACAATCTCAGTATCTCCTTTGGTGAAGGTGATTTTATAGCTGTCTATTTCCATGAAATCGCTTTCACCATCAGGGTACCAGATACTACGTGAGGTATCTCCCAATCTCAATAGGACCGACCCTTCCCCGGAAGAGGTGTCAATGTTACACGCTGATGCTGTTAAGAATAGGAACAATAATACTGCAGCAAGAAAGTGGTTGTGTAAATTTGTGGTATTCATCCTGTATCCCCTATTGAAGATTCTTCATCATCATGATTTTGGCTATGAATAAAAATATTATTATCGATGGAGTATTAACAGCGAATCAACCGGAAGAGAAATTTTGAAAAAAAAGTAGTATGTCAGTAATTGGTAAGTCGTAGATGATATCCTGTCCTTGACGGAGGACGGGAACAGGTGACCGTGTAGACTCCTGACTTTCTGAGTTTTAGTCCACGTCCCGGTTTTAAACCCTGACCCCAGAAGCTTAGCGCATAGGTTTCTGAGTTTTTCTTTGAGCGCTTCAGGCAATAAGGTGGAAAGATAGAGGAATTTGTCAAAAGCTGGCAAGCTTGGTGGATAAGTGAAACATGAGAGAACTTCTATGAGAATCTACTGGACATTGAGTTGCCCTCGAAGGTTGTCGGAATAAACCGGGACGCCAAGAGCACGGTAGTGACAGTAAATGTCGAGATTCCCTCAGAGGTCCCGTTACCCTGCCCTGAGTACGGTTACCTTGCCAAGCTTCATGCTCACCGGAAACGCATATGGCGACATCTTGATTCCTGTAATCATAAGACGATGGTAGAGGGAAAGTTCCCGCTGGTGAGATGTGAAGAGCATGGTGTCACATAGCTACCGGTTAACTGTGCGGAGAGGAACTCCCGGTTCACGATAGCCTTTGAGCAGGCGGTCCTGGTCTGGCTCAAGGATGAGTCGATACAGACAGTAGCAGAGAACTTTTCGTTACCGAAAATCTGATATGATGTGACCTTTGTCAAGCAGTATTTTTCTCACTACTAGAATCGGCGGGTCACTCGGCAGACTTCGCCGCCAGTTTTTTCTCACGGGCTACAGCCTGACGAACTTTAACCGGCCAGGTTTCCTCCGGCATGTTCACTCCCATCTGATAGAGAATCATGCCGGCTTTGTTTGTGATCTCAGAGTAGACTCTGCTCTTCGGTTTGTCTGAAGGAAAGGAGCATTCGATCCCTTCAATCTCATCAAACAGGGAACGCATCGTGTATTTCCTGTTCAGCCCATGCTGTTTCATCCGTTCTCTAATCCAGCTTTCAAGGACCACGGTAAGGAAGGTGACATAGATCTCACCATCAACTCCCTGGTCATCACTATGAAGAGGACGGTTGTATCGTTCCTTGAAGTTTTTGAAGGAACATTCAATCATCATTCTTTCAGCATAGGCATCAATTACCTCTTCTTTTATCAGAGACCCATCTGACAGATAGGCGAAGAATCCACATAAAGACCGTTCCTTTCGTTCCTGATCAGGTTTTACCACATAGGTGGTAACTGTTCCCTTACCATATACTTTCTTTTCCACCACTTCGAAGAATCTGCTGTATTCAGTTCTTGGTTCAAGAGAAGCCTCTCCGGTCTCTAATGCGATGCGCATCTTTTTTAATTTCTTAGAGAGCAGCTTCTGTTCTCTTTCAGCCCTGAGAGGGTTGTAACAGATATCCAGAGCAAGATCCTTGCGGTTCTCTCCCCGTCCCCGACGGGGGAGCTCAATCGTATGGGCCAGACGAGTGCAGTACAGGTTTTTATTGTAAATTCTTCGCTGAAATTATAACTCATGAGATCTCACAGCGTGCCTGCTCTGCATCTGTCATAACACGGGCAGGGGAGTCGACACCGAGCAGCGCATAAAGTTCCTGCTGCTTCTTGGTGACGGGAGTCACGTGCCTCGCCTTTGAAGAGTAGTGGTACTGATCAATGCTGGCGAACTCTTTCATGAGTAACTCAGGATTGTATTTTCTCATCAAAGCGGAGCTTTCAGATGTATCACTCATTCTCTTTTCAAGTTCACTCACAAGGATCAACGATATGAAAGCGATGAATAATCGTGAGTCAACAACAGACTGCTGTCCACTCCTGATTCGCCTGAGACCGATTCTTGTTTTCAAGTTCATGAAAGCTTTCTCAACGGACATGCGTTTCAGGTATCTGCGATGTGCTTCCCAGCAATTGCTCTGAGAATTGGAGATCAGGACGAAAAGTCCCTTCTGCATACTCTGTGATTCTTTCTGACTGACGGCTTTCATGGAAAAGGAAGCAGGAGGAGTAAGGGCAGGTCGTCTCTTTTTCTTGAGCTCTGCACCATACTCAGGTTTTGCATACGGATTCTGTGACCCCCAGTGTATCGTGAAGTATTTCTCGTATTTTTCAAGATGGGAACGTATCGGCTTTGTCGTCAACTCTCGTTCAAGCTCTTTAATGAGGGAGTACTCATGCTTCTGTTTATCCAACGCCATCTGGGGATTGTAGAAGATATGAATGTACAGACGTGCAGTAGATAAGGCCTTCCCTTTACCGTTTACCTGGTAAGACCACTCACTCTTTCTGGTGATGCCGTGAAGTTCCTTATCATCATGATACGAAGAAAGGGAGGTCAGCTCTTCCATTGACACCGTATCCAGTACATGCTTGATGTACCCGGCAGTAAGAGAATTCGCTGCGAGGATGAACGTATGCTTTCTCTTGATAAGAGTAGTGATGTTGTTCACTGAGCAATACCCGCGGTCAAAGCAGAATTCGGTGTTTCTGACATCAAGCCCGTACATAGTGTGAGCGAAATCTTCCATAGTGGACACATCAGGAATATTGCCGCTGTGAGAACTGATGAACAGAGGAAGATGACTTTCGTTACCGAATGCGACCAGAACATTGATCTGCTCGTAGGGATCGTGCTCCTTGTTTGATCCCCATCTCACCCGTCTCAGGTACTGTGACATTGAAGAGAAGGAAGAGCCGTCAACACAGTAGGTATCCTCTGAAGGACGTAGCGCAGCCCAGTCTTTGAGAAAATTCTGTCGGTCATCCTCCTCTACAGCATCAAGAATACGGGAAAGATTACCTGAGGAAAGACCTGAAGGAGCTGGAAGGGTATGAGTCCTGCTCCAGGATTGAATAAGATAGAGGGAGTCCTCGTGATTCAGGCTCATGAACAGTGCGATTGAAAGAAGCTTGTCCCAGATGCCTGGCCAGTATTGTTTGAGAAGCGAAGTCACCTTCAGCTGCTGTGCGATCTGCATGAGCAGATATGAATCTCCATGAGTCTTTCTGAATCCCTGAAGGATTTCTTTTGGACGACCTCTGGAGATTTTCGTTTTACTGAGCTGTCTTTCAAGTTCAGAAGGCTCAGGGTTTTCTTCGATACCGAGAGCACGCTTTGCATCAATGGAGAGACTCTGGTAGTAGGCATTGGGTTGAAAGGACCCATCAGCGAGGATCTTCCCGTAGCTGATGCGCTTACTGGAAGCCTGTTTCCCATCGGCCATACGTTTTCTTGGCCCCTGACTGAACAAGTAGATCTCACCGTTTGCCGCCTTCTGACGTAACACTTTTGACATACCGCACTCCCGAATGTTGTTATATTATAGCAACTCACAATTCAAGAAAAATACAATGTTCAAAAGCATAAAATGTATGGATTTATAAGGTTTTTCTTCGCTGAGTTATAATTCAGACGAAAAATTTAGATTCTATCCTCAATGAAGTTGTCAGCACGCTGAACAGACAACCCTGTGCGTAAAACAGCATCATTCACAAACCTATTCTGCTTGATATCGATCGCACAGACAAACTTGTAGCGTGCCTTGAGCATCCTGCGAACATTCTCATCACTGTAGAAACCACGATCAAGGACAAATACCGACTTCTTCGGGTCTATGCCATCCCTGCTAAGATCTTTCGCCGTATTCTCTAATGTGGAGACATCAGCGATTTTCCCTTCAAGAGTACGGTAGTAGATCGGGATTCCGCTGTTCAGATCATACACCGTCAGCATCTCAATCTGATCTTCATCCCGGATGCCCTCCTTACTGAAGCCACGGCTTGCCCGGTAGAGCAGCTCCCCTAAAGCGGTAATTGAGGTGGTGTCCAGAGCAAGAAGCGTAGCACGTTTTGAGCTGTTCGCCTCACGAAGACGCTCGAAGGTAATGCTGCGGGCTTCTTCGTCTACTAGACGCAGGAGGGCTGTGATCATATCTTTGTGCACATTCTGAGAGTAGGGGTGAAGATTGTTTCTGTCGAATCTGCTGAATCGATACATTGGCAGGTCAGGTTCTGCAAGGTTGAAATACACCAGTGACAATGATGCTTTCCAGTCAGAGGGGAAGACCGCTCGAAGGATCTTATCTATTTTCGTCTGGTGAGCGACATGAGAGAACAGGAGATCAAACCCGCATCGCTTTCTCATCAGAACGGCCTTATCAGCACTCCTTCGTACGAATGGTTCACTGACCAGGCCAGTGGCAGAACGGCCTTATCAGCACTCCTTCGTACGAATGGTTCACTGACCAGGCCAGTGGCAAGCTGTTGCTGTTCAGTGAGAGAGAGAAAGTATGCACTCGGGATAAAATCGCCGTCAAGGTCGAAATGACCGAGCGAAGTACGCTGAGAAACGGGCCATTTCTTGTCAGGCACCCGTTTGCTGACTGAAAGGAAGACATATTCGATACCGGATTGCTTGTTTTTCTGTCTTATTATTGCCATCGTGCACCTCTGTAGTTACCGCATTTTCACTACATCTCAGACAATGCTGGATATTACGGCATGACTGAGCCAATGTTCCGTAAAAATTGAGCCACCTGTTTCACACTAAATTGAGCCACCTTTAAAATTGAAGTGATAGACTTTCAAATGCCATATTCCGGCAATAGACAATTAGGGAGATGGTAAAGAATGACAAAATTTTATGAAATCCATCAATTACCAGCGCTTATACTTGATGACTGGTTGATGGTTCCAATTCGTAATCAGGTTAAAGAATTCATCCTCCTGGATCTCATCGACGAACGAAATGGGACAGCGATACGCCATCTGCTCTCAAGTTGAATCCGACGATTGAAGTAATCGTTTTCCTGGGTACACGACCGATAATGCCATAAACAGCAGGTCAGTCTCAAAAGGATTCGCTCTCGTAATCCAAAGTGAATAGAACCTGTGTCAAACAAAATATCCTGGTAAATTATGAAACCTATTCGACCGACGAGGATTCTTCCCCCGACGGCTCAGTTTGTAGCGTATTGACTGGCTCAGTTTTAGCGGAACGGTGGTTCACCTAGAGCGTAATCTCCAAATGCAAGAAGAACAACTATATTTAAAAGAATCATGTATACATTTTCAGGTGGTAAAATACACTCTGTAGTGCGAAGATTATAGAAATTTTGGTTAAAAGTACGCAGTCGAAGCTTCATGGCGAGATCATCAGTTCTTTTCACCTCAATTTGCAGGGTTTATCACAACATGTTATAATTTGCGGAGGAATTTGGGTAATGATTTTTTGTATAATTACTGAATAACCCAAGGTATTCACTTGTACACAATTTCAGGTGATTCCCACTAGTGACGAAACAATTGCCGAAATTCCAGAGAAGGTTCCAGATCGTACTTGATATGCAGAAGATTTTTGTACTGATCATAGTATTGACGAGCCTGCGTCGGCCTGTTCATAGATAAAAGTACTTTAACCAACCTGAGATTTACTTCCTCATTCTCAGGGAGTAATTGCAAAAAATCAGAAAGTATTTCCACAGCCGCGTCTCGTGTTTTATATCTGAGAGTAAGGTCGGTTAGTGCGAGAACAATTCTTGTAGCCATGCGCTCGTAGTACAATCCCCGTTGATAAGCCCATGGATAGTCGTGAGCACCGAGATATCGTCCAGTATAAAGTTCAATTGCGGATTTTATCCCCTCATATGCCTCAAGATTATTATCCAAGGCATTCTTGGCTGCCTCTCGAATCAACTGACTGTCCGATTCAATATGATCCATAAGAATTCTGTAGCTGCCACGATAGTGCTCCAGAATAGAAGTCTTTATGTATGGAAATAATGCTTTTTTTATATAATATATAGTTGAATGAAAGTTTAATACTGCTTTATCACCGGGAAAATCAAGCCACAGAGAGTCAATTATACTATTTCGACTGACAAACTCACCATCACTGTCCAGCAGGTAGGCAAAAAGCTCCTCTGCTTTTTGCGTTCTAAAATGAATTGGTTCACCACCTGCGGTAATCTGCATCCTTCCAAACATGCTCACCTTCAAACGAAGGATGGTCCCCGAATGATGGGTATTTATATGAATTCGTCTCAAGCTGGTTTTCAGCCGTTCAAGGGAAAAGGGCTTTAAAATATAATCAAGCGCATTTAATTCAAAGGCATCAACAGCGTAATTTTTGTAGGCTGTGACAAAAACAATTTCTAAAGCCGGCTGAATATCAATAAGCTGTGTGGCAAGCTCCAAACCGTTTATTTCCGGCATTTCAATATCAAGAAAAACCGCATCCACATGATTGTCACGAACAAAACTGATCGATTCCAGCGGATTGGTAAAAGCTTTAACTACTTCAGCCATTCCGCTTTTCTGAAGTAATTTATTGAGCCTGTCTACTGCAGGGCTTTCATCATCTATAATCACAATTTTAAGCATTGTAATCTTCTCCAATCTGCAGGGGAATATTGAAAGAAGCCGTGAACCCTTGTTGAGGCTTACTAGCTAGTATTAGTTCAGTCTGATAGATACGTTTCAATCTCCAATTAATATTCCATAATCCAATCCCCTTTCTCCCCGTGACAAGAATATTTTTAAGCTTATCCTCAGTTACACCAATACCATTATCCTCAACGCAGATGAATATACGCTTCTCCGCCGGAAGTTTTTTTACTCGCAGTATGATCTGCCCCTTTCCTGACTTTTTGCGAATCCCATGAACTACAGCATTTTCAACGAGAGGCTGAAGAATAAGTGGAGGCAGTTTAAACTGTAAACTGTGATCGATGTCATACACCATTTCAAGCCCTGATTTAAATCTAGCCTTTTCCAACGAAATATATGCTTTAATTACTTCCAATTCTTGGAAAAACGGAATAAAGGACCGCAGAGCTTTAAGATCAAAGCTCATCCACAGGTATCTGCTTAAATGAAGAAGGAGTTTCGAAGCCTTATTGGGTTCGGAATCACAAAAGGAAATAATAGTATTTAGAGAATTAAACAAAAAGTGAGGTTTAATCTGAGCCTGAAGAAACGCCATTTCAGCACGCAACGCTTTATCAGCAGAATTTTTCATTTCTAACAAAGTTTGTACTCTGGCAAGAAACTCCTCAGTCTCAAACGGTTTTGGAAGATAATCATTCGCCCCAGCTTCCAGACTCTTCAATATGTCTTCCCCCCAGTGTCGGGCGGTCATCATAAGGAGGGGAAGTTCTATAAGAGATTTATTCTCACGAATAATCTTTGTCGTCTCATAACCGGACAAACCGGCCATCATTACATCAAGAATTACCAGTGAAAACCCTTCATAGGAATTGATTAATCCCACCGCTTCCCCGCCGTTAAAAGCCGTTGACACTTCATACCCGCTCTGCCGCAGGAGAGCAACTGCTGATCGAATATTAATATAATCATCACCCACCACAAGGACATGTGGCGATTTTGACTTACCCCTGCCGATGATAGGGTTTTCTACACTATTCTGGGGTCTCGAAGTAAATGCAGATTCTCCTTGGTTACCCATGAAATCTTCAATAGGCGAGCTTATGTTCAGTATGGTCGATGCCAGCACCTGCTGAATCTCTGGGTCATTCAGCATCTCTGCTGCAGGGAGTGAGAAATGAAAACTGGAACCGTAACCTATCCGAGATTCTGCCCACATTCTGCCTCCCTGAGTTTCTATAAGATAGCGCGACAGGGCTAGTCCGATACCACTGGCAAAACCTTGTGTAAAAAGATATTTCTCCTCTTTCATCTCTACATTGAGTATTGCATCCAGCAGTGCGGCATCAATACCCCTCCCGGTATCAGTTATTGAGACATTCACAAATGAGTCAATTGATTCAGCTGTGATGGTGATAATTCCGTTGTCAGTATGCTTCAGGGCATTGTCCATCAGGTTGTACAGAATCTGAGCCAAACGATTTTCATCTGCAAGGACCAACGGCAAGGTATCCGGGATATCAGTTTGTATCTTCAACCCCTTGGGGATGGCCAATATAGAAAACATTCCTAATATACTCCGATAGACACGGTTCAAATCCAAAGCTCGTATGGCGAGACTCAAATCTTCATTACGCAGCTTAACTATGTCAAGAACATCATTGACTGTATGAGAGAGTCTCCGAGCACTTGTCCGTATAAGTGATGCAGCCTCAAGCTGTACGGGGCTTATTGTTTTCGTGCCACCCATCAACAAGCTGTCAGATAGTGCAATAATACTACTCAGAGGAGTTTTTAACTCGTGTGAAGTATTCACTAAAAACTCATCCTTCAATACACTGAGGCGGATCAGTTCGCCACTGAGTTTCTGCAACCGTCGTGTATTGAGTGCAAATCTGACCGCTATAACAGAAGACTGAATTAAAATTGATATAAAAATTGCAAACGAGGTAGTTTCTCCGAGGTAGCTTTTAACCAGATTATTGTAGAACAAAATGTCAAATAGAGACATAATGGTTCCAAGATACCCGCACACGAAGATGATCCCGGCGCCTCTTTCCGAACGGAGCAAGGCTTTGAAGGCAATAAACAGCCCATAGAAGAGAGAAAATAACACGGAAATCTGAGCGTAGTTGATGATGGCGCTGACGAATCTGATCGGAATGATAATTGTATATACACTTAAAAGTAGTGCATTAACTACAACTCCCTTGATAATGACGTTTTTTCGGCCTTTCTGAAAAAGAGTATGTGATAAAAGGAGGAAGGTTGTTGCAATCCAGTGAAAGGAAATGTACTCAACTATAAACATAAACCGAAAGCAGACAATACTGGTAAAATCATATATCCGATAGTTGCCGGATACCAGGATCCTTACCAAGGCATTCAGCGCAAGGAGTGCCAGATAGAGGTGACTGCGGTCGGAGTGATCAAACCCAAAGACCAGCAGATGAAACAGTACCATGATCAAAAGTCCGCCAAGAAGGAAATAGTCTTTTTGCCGTAGTCTGTCGTGATACCCCTTCAAGGTCTGATACTCTCCCAATATCGGTTCATGCCACAATCCTCCTCTGGCATAGACAAAATTGGAAACCTGTATAATTATATGAAATGACTCATTGTTGGCTACAAAAGGGAAAAAACCTGTCTTATAAGAGGGAATATGCAGTGCTGCGCTATTTGATACCGAACCAGTGGTATGTACGAGTACATCATCTATAAAAACCTTGTTTGCCGTGGAGGTAGTAGGTACTATTAAACCGAGCTGTTTACCTGGAGTAACTCCAGATACCTCTACAACATAAGTGGCATACCCAAAGCCTGGGTGTTTCTCCTCTCCATTATACCTATTCCAGACCATAGGAACTTCACCAAATTCTTGGGCTGCAGTTCTACTCTGAAGATCATGGAAGGTGAGCAACTCTTCCCAATAGAACTCCCACTCACCCTGTAGCCTTGCCCCCCATGACTCTCCTTCTTCCGGGGAGATATGTATTACTCCTTCCCGTACATGAAGATTTTCACTGAAGGGAATTATGGAATTGAGAAGATATAAAAAAAAGGCAGATGAAAGAATCAGAGAAATCAATACTATTCCATACCTGATATGCTTTTTCATTTATAACCGCCGCACTTTTCAGTTGCATATTCACTAATACTAACACCATCTCAAATGAATTATATTATACGTTATAATAATAAACTGGGAATAAACATCGAGACTATTCGGTTGAGTAGAAGTTGTTGTCGTCCGGTATAAACAACCAAACGGGGCAGGTGAAAATAACTATAATAACTGAAAATCTGATATGATGTGACCTTAGTCAAGCAATATTTCTCAATACTTTCTTCGTTTTTAAACTCCGTCGTCGGTGAATATTCGCTCGCTTGAGCACCAATATTCGCACATTCAGAACCGACCGTGGCACCATTAGCACCACTTCCCAAATTGCGTGCTGTTAGGTTGATAAATCTGATCAATAACGGAAAGAATCTTTAACTATCTTTATTTTAGAAGGAATTTTGAGGGATAGGTACCAGCCTCGTTTCAAAGAGTCTATTCCTGAGCAGTACACCTTGATGGTGCAATTCCTGCGATTCACCGGTGCTCACCTTCACAACTACCGGTGTTGTTGCGGGCGAATATCCAGTCGGAAAGAAAAGGGATTGATAGACAGGATATCAGTACTCGGCATCTGACGACCATTCTGATATACGTGGATTGGCTACCACAGGCCAATGGTCCGCCTACAGCTCTTTCTGTCTCGCATCGTGAATCACCATCACAAGGGTGTCAACATAGATTTTTCGAAGATAGCAGGATCGTTGCCCGATTGTCCTGTCTATCAAGCCCTCTCAATAATAACCAGTACGGTACTTATTTCAGCTTAATCGATTCTGTCGTTCATCATACCCAATACGAAACAGGCCATCTCGCGGGCTACAGCAACTGTGGTGGACGCCCTTTGCAGTCAGTCTGTCGTAGCTCTCGCTCAACGTTTAGCACTAACCATCTGAGCTAGCCGGGACATCAAACCCGAAGGCTATAAAATTCAGGCTGGTTCCCTTGGTCGGTGTTGTATAGACCTGTTTGTATTTTCCCTTGAACTTCACCACAGAAAAAGCCGCTGCTTTCCTGAGTACATCACGGTAACTTTTCGCATATGTACTGAAGCTGGTTCCTTTTCCTCGATAACCTTTCTGATCGAGGTCAGCAGAGTCAGCGCTATAAACTGAAGAAACAGCCTCCCCTGCATGGCAGAGCTTGAATGTACGCGTAGCCGTTGACAATCCAGCTCATTCTTCAGGTCATCAAAGAGCTGTTCTATACCATTACGCTCCCAATAGACCTGTTGTCCATGGGACCCGTGATTCTTTTTTCCATTACTCTCAGATCTCTTTGCCGACACGGTGCATTCCTGCAAAAACCCTGATGGCATGTTTTTCCATTGCTGATTGAATGTCCATGGTACCCTCTTGTGTACATGAGTAGACTGAAATGTCTTCCATACAAGACAGAATGTGAAATACAGCAAGAACGTCTTGTATAATATCTTTTCACAATCTGCTGAGAAATCTGATACCATGAAATGAGACACTTGTTCGAGGGTAATTGGTTCATGTTGTTCTGCCACGGCCTGTACAGTAGAATGGAATAACTACCTTCGCTGGTGTGTCATGCATTCGAGATCTGGTATCACGTGTGGTAAAAGGCTATGGAAAAGAAACGTATCATAATCGGGCTTGTTCTGTTCAATGTGTGTGCATTCCTGCTTCTGTGTGCCCTCATCCTCTACACGAAGCATGTTTCGTTTGAAGAGAATCAGGATATTCTTCATACCAGAGTATCGGGAGATAGTGGAGACGAGTCATCCGTGGAGGCTGTTTCAGCCAGATCAGAAGATGAAGAGGAATTTTTCTCAACCTTCATCACAGGAGACCAGGAACTTCAACTAGGAGACTCTCTTCCCCTGTATGATTTCCCCTTCACCTTTGATCAGGTGACAATCAACCGATATCGTCGCGGCGGCTTTCTTGAGGTATCATTCAGTGATCCTTCAGTTCTTCTGGTGTCTCAGAACCAGAACATCTATGCAATCGGACCGGGAACCAGCAATGTGATTGTCAGAGACAGGTCAGGTACTTCTGTGACTGAATTTACGATTGATGTACAAGCCGTTTCTACAGGAGAAGCCTATCAGATAGGAGATATCGGACCCGGCGGTGGGGTTGTCTTCTATGATAAAGGGACCTCTAGCGATGGATGGAGATACCTGGAGGCCGCACCCGATTATGTGTATGACTTCTTGAGTGGAAGATCCAGGTTCTGGGTTGATCTGCCCTGGACCGAAGAAGTATTAAAAAACAGTGAAAGCTACCACATCGAGACCACCTCACCACTGCTTGGTGATGGGGATAAGAACACCCGAAAGATCGTAGCATTCTACGGGGAAGGGGATTACCCTGCAAGTAATTGTGCCACCCTGGTATTGCATGGCAAGGACGACTGGTTCCTGCCCTCTGCCGATGAACTGAGTGAGCTGATGCAGGTCATTGGAGAAAGGCCCCTGAAGATCAACCTGTCGAATGGGGATTACTATTGGAGTTCCACACTCGCTGATGTGTTCGTAGCCTATGTTGGAGGTGTCGGAAATGAGTCTCTGGAGACGCTGGCAATACTGAACGAAGCTCACTTCAGACCGGTTCGCAGATTCTAAGAAGATCAGACGTGCACAAACCCCGATGGAAATGAGTCATGAGCGTATAGAGAACGTAATTGGCCCCCGTGTAAAGTAGAATGCACGTTTTTCTTTAACATTTTCTCACCTCCAGTATTCTAGGCAAGCAGAGCTCGGGCCCGAGCTCTGCTTGAACCGCCATGTGAGGAGTCATACCCTTCAGGATTTTTCGGGGATATGAATTCATCCAGTCCTGTATGGTTCTCACAGTTTTTTTGGAATATTTGCCTATGTCAGAGCCTTTTACAATAAAGCGTCTGATGATTCCGTTATGATTCTCATTGGTGCCACGCTCAAAGCTGCTATAGGGATGTGCAAAGTAAAGGGACAACCGTTGTTTCGATGACTGTACAGAAGCCTCTATTCCACAAATATCCGAGAACTCGCCCCCATTATCCGCTGTGACAGTCCTGAACAGCCTTCTGAAGAGTTTTGGACCTATCTGTCGTTCCAGTACATCAAGCTCTTTCCTGAAGGCCTCAGCCGTCCTGTTTGAAATCTTCCGGGTAATCTCAAAACGGGTCTTTCTCTCTGTAAGTGTCAGCAAACAGGTAGAGGATGTCCCTGTTCCACTCACAATCGTATCAGCTTCCCAGTGTCCGAATTCACTGCGCTCGTCAGCTTCTTTGGGCCTCGTGGATATACTCTTCGCTGCGGCTGCCGCACGTGAGTGTTGTCGTGGCTCTCCTTTCGGTTTCCTCCGCTTCCCTTCAAGGAGAAGGTCTTTCTCTGTCAGGTCGCCCATATACCCTGCTTGAATATAGTTATACAGCGTCTTCGCACAGATCCTGGTTTCGCTGGGCCATCCTTCGTTGTTGAATTCAGCAATAACGGCGTAGGGGGAATATTTCTTCTCTCGAATCAGGTGCGTTACCGCTTCCACGAGAAGCCAGTCATACCCCAGCTTCAAATCAGGCCCTTTGGCGGAATTTTTGCTCATGGCGTCTATCTGAGCGTATTCTGCATTGTATTCCTTCCTTTCGAATGGTTCCTCCTCAAGTATGTGGGTCACCATACCTCTCTTTAGCTCTCTACGGATGGTTGACTCGTGTTTACCGAATATCCTTCCTAACAACAAGGGTGAGCGAATTTTCTCGTATCCATTCGCTCCAGCGTAGTAATATTGCATCTGAATTCTCTGATCCCAGGCGAAATGACTATGATGTGCATGATCCTCTATGGTAACCTTTGGTCGTCCCATGGTTCCCTCGTTACTTTTGGTTGGTTGTAATTCCATTGTAACAGAGGTCCGTGGGACTTCTTTTTTTATTTCGCCTTTCGGCGTGCATTTCATCTTACCGCGCGCGTAGAGAACGTAATTGGAGTTTTTATTTTGCAATCAATTCCCAATGGCTTTATAATTACCTATTCACACGTTCGGGGGTAGCCTCATGCAAAAGAACTTCACACGTATCAGTCTCATGGTATTCTTCATCCTCATCGTCGGCGGAACGCTGTTCTCAGCGGTACAGGGATTTCTGGCCGTTGAGGCGATCGACGGGGTGCAGGTGTATGTGAACGGGGAGATGAAAGGGATCACCGTGGGAGGAAGCAGCGTCCTGATGCTCGATCCCGGAAGCTACCGCATCACACTGCAGAAGGAAGGGTACAGCAGTACCACCCAGACGGTGACCATCAAGGCGGGAGAAGCGACCAATCTGAAAGTCAACATGACGAAGCCTCAGGTCAGGGGTGAGGCGCTTGGAGCGGACGACAAGACGGTGGTGCTGGGGCAGAAGACGGGCACGGTGGAGATCAGGAGCGTACCGTTCAGGGGAGCCGACATCCAGATCAATGGAGTGAGCTACGGGCAGACCGACCGGAGACTGACCAACATGCCCGTGGGACCCATACGGGTATACGTCACCTACGCCGGCAAACGCTTGTATGGAACCTTCGAAGTGAAGGAGAACCGGACAACCCAGCTGCAGGCGAACTATGCGACAGAACCGGCACAGATCATCCCGTTATACGATGCAACATTTATATTGCCCAATCTTCCAGAAGGAGTAAAAGCTGAGCTTGTCGGTGCCTATGGTACGGGGGTAATCACCTCTGGCCAACAGACACGGGTGATGGGAGCCAGGCATACGGTGCGCTATACGTATGGAAAGGAATACATAGAATTAGCGGATCAGATTGATCTTGAAGAATCGACCTATGTGCGTCTGGGAGTACCTGATATGACGCTGGTTGCGAAGGCGCTTCCCAGCTACACGGTGGCATTCGACAGCGGGGGTGGTAATTCTGTTCCTCCACTAGAAAACGCAATGCACGGAATGCCTGTTAAGAGTCCCAGCGAGCCGACACGAAGCGGGTATGTATTTGGTGGGTGGTACAAAGACAAGAGCTTTGAGGACAAGTGGAACTTTGGCACGGATGTAGTGGTTGCTGACATGACGCTGTATGCGAAGTGGAGAGATTATTATAACAAGGGTGACATAGGCCCAGCTGGAGGGTACATCTTCTACGACAAGGGTAGCTACAGTGATGGGTGGCGATATTTGGAATCTGCACCTGAAGACTATGATTTTAGCGGGGTATGGGGAGGATACAAAACGAGTGTAGGAGGCACCGGCACTGCAATAGGGACAGGTAAGGAGAATACAGAGAAGATTATAGCAAAGTTTGGCAATGCCGAGCCAAATAACAATAAGACTGTCTATGCGACGAAGCTGTGTGCAGACCTGGTGGTAACCAAAGACGGAGTGAGGTACGATGATTGGTTTCTGCCGAGCAAAGATGAGCTGGACCTGATCCGTCAAAATCTTTACTTGAAAAAGACCGGAGGGTTTTCGTTCAACGGCTACTGGAGTTCCTCCGAGTCCAGTGCAAACTACGCGTGGGGCCAGTACTTCCTCAGTGGGATTCAGAGCAACGCCTATCGGGACGACGATTACAGGGTCAGGCCTGTACGGGCTTTCTGATGAGCCATTCATCAATTTAACCATTTAACCATTAAAGGGGCGGTAGGGGTACTAGTCATCCTGCCATCGACTGATCAGAAGGTGATGATCTCTTCCTGTTCTATAGCCGCCTCGATAGCTTCCCCCAAGCCTGCTTCCCGGTAGTGTCTGGTCACGACCTCTCTGTCAGGTTTGATCAGCGGATGCTTGGGTGAGAAGATGGTGCAGCAGTCTTCAAAAGGAAGGATCGAGATATCGAAGGTGCCGATCCGTTTCGCGACTGTGATGATCTCCTCCTTATCGAAGCCGATCAGAGGTCGGAGGATCAGGAGGTCTGAGATATGGTCCGTGAAGGAGAGGGACTGAAGAGTCTGTGATGCGACCTGGCTGAGTGCTTCTCCGGTCACCAGGGCGGTACACTCATTGGCACGGGCGAGCGCATTGGCGATTTTGACCATAGCTGCCCGCATCAGGAGGGTCTGTTCCTCCTCAAGCCCCACCTGTTTGATCCTCAGCTGCACGTCGGTGAAGGGAATGATGTGGAGAACAACTCCGTCAAGATAGGGATTCAGCTGCCTGGCGAGCGCGATCACCTTCTCCTTCGCCTCATCGGAGGTATAGGGGTATGCGTGGAAGTAGACGGCATGGAGATGGATTCCCCGTTTCGCCGCATACCAGGCTGCCACGGGAGAGTCGATCCCTCCTGAAAGCATCAGCATCGCCTTTCCCCCTGCCCGTACAGGGAGGCCCTTCTGCCCCTCCTTCTCGTAGGGGATGATGTAGGCCTTGTCCCTGATCTCCACCCGGATGACTGTGCCAGGGTTTCTCACATCCACGGTGAGGTCCGGATGAGCTTCCAGCACTGCATGGCCGACCTCTCTGCTGATATCGTATGAAAGGTGTTCGAATGTCTTGTCCGAGCGGACAGTTTCCACCTTGAAGGTGCGGATAGCTGAGGGCCGCAGGTCCCTGGACATGATCCTGACCGCCATCGTGCAGACCGCCTTCAGTTCTTTCTCACAGGAGACTGCCTGTGAGTACGATACGATACCGAAGGTCTTGGAGAGCACCTCATCGATCTTGTTCTGAGGGGTTCCCTCCTCGATCTCCACGAACATCCTTCCCTTGGAGGTTCTGATGATCGTGCTGTAGGGACGAAGCTTGAATTTCAGTGTGTGCTTGAGTGTCTGTTCGAACACGGAGCGGTTATTCTTCTTCAGCGATATCTCTCCGAGACGGAGCACATAGAGGTTCGTCTGCATACTGTTATCTTCTCCCGTAGGTGTCGAGCGTTTCTCTGATGGCCGTGATCAGCTGACTGATATCATCCTCACCGGTATACCGGTCCCAGGAAATCCTCACGGCTTGCTTCTTCTGTGTGTCGGTGAATCCCGAAATAGCGGCATCGAGCGTCTGTTTCCCCTTCCTGTTGCTGCTGCAGGCACTGGAAGCCGAGAGCGCGAAGCCCCTATCGTTCATGATCCTCAGGAAGACCTCGGAGGGAAGGGGAGTGGACAGGGTGAGAATATTGGGTACCGAGTGGTCCCTTCCCGGTGAAAGACAGGTGATACCGGGGACTGTCTTCAGGTGTGCATCAAGGAATTCCCTGTTCCTGTTCAGTCCGGCTAGAAGAGACTCCTGAACACTCAGAGTCTCTTCCAGGGCAGTCGCGAAGGCAGCCACCGCAGGAAGATTCTCCGTTCCGCCCCTCATGCCTGATTCCTGACCGCCTGCGGCACTCAGAGCCTTCATAGTGCTGTTCTTCTTCACGGCCAGTAATCCGATTCCCTTCGGTCCGTGCACCTTGTGAGCTGAGAGGGCGAATGAATCACAGGGGAAGGTCTCTAGATCCCACAGCATCTTTCCCGGTGCCTGTGTGGCATCCAGATGCACGTGGATATCGGGATTGAACTGTTTCACCGCATCATATATGGCCCGTATCGGCTGAACGGTGCCGAGGATGTTGTGCACCGCAGAAAGGACAACGAGCTGTGTCTGTGAACTCAGAGACGCAAGGATACTGTCGACAGAGGTGATACCGCGAGGGGCTTCGCAGACGACCCAGCTGTATCCCTTCTCTTTCAGAAATACTCTATAGCCGGTAACCGAAGGATGTTCCAGCGGGGAGAGGAGAATGGCTCCCGGCTTTCGCTTCCACAGCAGTGAGGACATGACGAGTGAATTGGACTCGCTCGCTCCGCTGGTAAAGACGAGATTGTACGCATGAGAGCCAAGAAGTGCCCCGATCTTCCGCCGGGAGGCTTCCAGGACCTTCTTTGCCTGCTTTCCCGTGTCGTGGAGGCTGGAGGGATTCCCGTAGGTCTCCTCACTGCACCTGTGATAGGCATTCAGTGCCGCCTCACTGATTCGTGTCGTGGAGGCGGTATCGAAGTAGATCTGTTTCATATGAGGTATTTTCCAGTAATCGGGTGACTTTTACAAGGGACCCGTGGTATATATTCTATCTATGAAACGGTTATTCACAGCAACACTTTCTGACAGGGAATCGCAGGTGTTCCAGGGCGCGGCGGTTGATCAGTTCTTCGAAGTTCTGGCATCTCAGGGCTCCAGAGTCCTTGCCGTGGCAGATGCCAACACGCTCCGGTTCGTTCCCGAGGGTGTCGAGCATATCCTCGTCGAAGCCGGTGAGGAGGCAAAGACGCTCGACACGGTGAGTGCCATACTCTCCCGTGCGAAGCACCTCTCCTTTGCCCGTGACGATCTGTTCGTTGCCGTCGGGGGTGGGGTGATCTGCGATATCACAGCCTTTGCTGCCAGTCTCTATATGAGGGGAGCGCGTCTTTCCCTTGTCCCTACGACCCTCCTGTCCCAGGTGGACGCCTCTCTGGGCGGGAAGACCGGAGTCGATTTCGAAGGAGTGAAGAACCTGGTCGGTTCCTTCTATCCTGCCTCCATGATCTATCTTTCGACTGAGACGTTGCAGGTATTGCCCGATCCTGAATTTAAAAATGGGCTGGGGGAAGTGCTTAAACATGCGCTTCTCTCTTCAGACGACGAACTCTATCAGTTCCTGATGACCCATCATGACCAGATTATTACACGGGACGGAGAGGCTATCGAGAAGATGATCAGACTCTCTCTCGAGGTGAAGCGAAGCTACATTGAGAGAGACCCGAAGGAGACCGAGGGTATCAGAGAGGCCCTCAATCTCGGACATACTTTCGCCCACGGTCTTGAGTCGATGGGAGGACTGTGCCGTTTCAGTCACGGAGAGGCCGTGGCCTGGGGAGTGGTACGCGCTCTCAGGCTCAGTGCCGAGAGAAACCTCTGTTCCCGTCAGTTCCTCTCCTACGGCGAGAGGCTGTTCGACCTCTATCAGTTCAACAGTGATCCGGGCATTGATGATGTCGATGCCTATCTCGGTGCGATTGCCAGCGACAAGAAGAAACGGGAAGGACGTGTCCGGTTCGTCCTGCTCCTAGGACAGGGGCAGCCGGTCCTGGTCCCTCTCAATACCCGGGAGATCAGAGACCTCGTGTGAACCCCTGCTTTGCTGGACGAGGAGGAAAACGGTGACCTACTGGGCGTCAAACAGTTTCAGCAGCTGATTGAACTTCTTCTCAGCCTGTTTCTTCTCCTTCGCAAACGTGGAAGCCGGTATTTCGTCTATCAGCTGTCCGAGCGCGTACAGTGAGCTGTCAAGTGCGTCAAAGGCGCTACGGGTACTTTCGAAGCGGTAGTAGCCGTGACCTTTTGTGTCGAGGTGAACAAAGAAGAACCGGTTCTTCTTCCCCTTGATCCGTGTCAGAGAAAGGATCCACTCGAGGTTTTCAATCAGGAGTGCAGGGTCATAGCTCGAGAAGCCTCCCTTGGGTGGCATGTCGAGGATACCCTTGTCCGTGTCGATCAGAGGCAGAGCGGCGAGAACCTCATTGAGAGAATCTCCGTAATGAATGAAGCCCTCGCGCCACTGGAGCGCCGCGCGGAGCTTATCGGCCCGACGGGACCCTCCCGACAGCCTTCGTATCAGGTCCTGAGCCTTCTCAAGCGGAATGACGATGATGCCGTTGCGGTTCTTCTTCGAAGGCATCGTATTGAATTCGATCCCTCCGATACTGACAGTGCCCTGTCCAGCGGTATTCCCCTGTTCACCCCTGCCAGCACGGTCCTTCTTCTTCGATGATTTCGTATCCTTTGCACCTGAAGCTTCACCGAGACGGACCCTGAGGCCAGGCGAGATCTCATCAAGCCACTCCTTTTTGATCGGGGAGACGGTACGTGCATACATCTTAGTGGTATACACGATCTCTCCGGCAAGGAGGTACTGAGGAAGGTCCCTGAACCAGGCGGAGCCTGGGTGGATGAATATCTTCTGAGCAGTGACACTATGGTACTCGTACCGTTTTCCCTTCATCAGTACATACTGAAGCAGTCCGGCCGACAGGCTGATCAGGTACTCCTTCCTGCTTCCCCCGTGTCCGATGGGGATGCCGAAGGCACTGACGATTTCGCACAGCTGCTCATAGATATGGAAGATCTCATTGATGATCGTAACATCAAGGTAGTGGGAAGCGCAGAACCTCTCCCTCTCCTTTGCACTCTTCATTCCGCGAATCGTATAGAATATGGTGAGATAGCTGACAAAGTCCCCCCACTCATTGGCAAACTGTTTGTGTGCATTCCGTGCCGCCTCCTCCTCACCGGGAGGGAGGAAGAAGGGGGAACGGGTGGACAGGAAGCTGATTGCGATGATCACCTCCTCGAGCACCTGAGGGTGATGCATCATAGCCTCGATGATGACCCGTGAATGACGGGGTATCAGGGGGAAGGCGACCATCTTCTCTCCGGTGGAAGTGAGACGCCGATTTTCGTCGATGGCGCCGATGAACCTGAGAGTGTTCTCTCCCGAGTGAATGGCTGAACTCTTCGGTTTCGTGATGAACGGGAAGTGATCATAATCGTAGATTCCCAGCTCACTCATTCTCAGGATCACCTCGGAAAGGTCGGTCCTGAGAATCTCCTCAACCGTGTACTCACCGCGCAGTGCGTAGTCCTGTTCACTGTACAGGCGGTAACAGGTTCCGCTGCTGGTTCTTCCTGCCCGGCCCGTTCTCTGGTCACAGCTCGAGCGGCTTACCGGCAGGGTGATCAGAGAGCTTGTAAAATCCTTCTGATTATAGTAGTTCATCTTAGCGATACCCGAGTCGACGACCACCTTGATCCCGTCAATGGTCACACTGGTCTCCGCGATATTCGTAGCAATGACGAACTTGTCTTTCCCCGGCCCGTCGGGGTGAACACCCGCTCCTGCTCCTCCTTGCTGAGTCTCCCGTACAGGGGATAGAGCTCCATCTTCTCTGCCAGTGGTGAAACCGACAGAGCCTCCAGGGTCTTCTTGATCACAGCCTCTCCATGGAGGAATATCAGAGTGTCACCTCTCTCTTTCCGTACGATGTCCTCGCCGAGCGAGCGGATCGAGTTGATCAGTTCCTCCTCACTGCCTGCTCGCTGCAGAGGACGGTAGAGGATATCGACCGGATAGACCCTGCTGGAGATGGAGACCACCGGGCAGTGACCGAAGAAATCGCTGAAGATCTTCGTGTTGATCGTCGCAGAGGAGATGATCACCTTGAAGTCATCCCGTTCCTTCAGAATCTGTTTGAGGAGGCCGAGAATGAAATCGATGTTCAGTGACCGTTCATGCGCCTCGTCGACGAGTATCACCGAGTACTTTCTCAGAAGCGGGTCGGCCTTGAGCTCCATGAGAAGGATACCGTCGGTCATGATCTTCAGCCTGGTCAGCTGATTGGTCGTGTCGGCGAAACGCATCTTGTACCCGACGTAGCCTGATTCATCCTCAAGCTGGTGCATCATGAAATCGCACACGCTGAGTGTGGCAATTCTGCGGGGCTGGGTGACCCCGATGATACCGGTATCCGCGTATCCCGCTTCATGAAGGATCAGTGGAATCTGGGTGGTCTTCCCGCTTCCTGTAGGACTCTCCACGACGATGATGTCATGGCGGCTAAGCGCATCAAGTATTTCCTGCCTGTGCTGATACACAGGCAGATGGGTCATTGTCTTCATCTAATTCCTTTGCGTTATATGACGCATGAGCGTGCCGGCCGTTCCCGGCTGAAATGTGAACTCTTCACGAGTCTTCAGGTCCCTGACCAGAAGCGACTGATCTTCCCGCACAAAAAGGCCGTAGGGAATATCATGCTGCTGTGCATACTTGAACTGGAGAGCCATCTTCTTCGTATCGAGGTAGAGATCAACCCTCAACCCCTCCTCGCGCAGCTGCTGTGCCGCACTGACCCGGTCATGAAACGAACTCCTGTCATCGTTGAATATGATCACGTCCGCGCTGGCGCTCTCCCGAACAAGAGGGTGGGAGAGCTCTTCGAGTGCGGCGATCAGGCGGTCGAGCCCGATCGAGGAACCGACACCGGTTACCGGCTCCTTCATGTACAGACCGGTAAGATTGTCGTAGCGGCCGCCCGAGCACACCGAACCTATGGAGGGAAGGTCGGTGAAGAAGGTCTCATAGACGATTCCTGTGTAGTAATCCAGACCCCGGGTGATCGAGGGGTCGATCAGGATTGCATCCGACATGCCCGAGGCTTCGAGGATCGCGATCAGCTGTCTCAGCCGCAGCGAGGACTCGCTCTCTCCTCCGCTGAGTGATTCCAGAAGGTCGATGCGTTCAGTGTTAGACAGGGATTGTTCTTTGCAGGTGATAAAATCGATGATCGTCTGTGCGGCTTCTTCTGCCTGTGAAGGTTTTACCGATGAAATGATCTGTTCTAACTGGTTCCGTGTCTCTTCAGAACCGATTTTTCTCATTTTATCAACGGTTCTCAGTATATCCTCCGATTTCTCTCGTATTCCTGCATAGGAAAGGAAGGCATTGAACAGCCCCCGGTGAGCGACATGTATCTGAACCCCTTCGATACCGAGGTTCCGGAAGGAGGAGATCATCATCATGAGAATCTCTGCATCGCTGAGAATCGAGTCGGTCCCCACGATATCGAAATCGCACTGGAAGAATTCACGGTACCTGCCGTTCTGGGGCTTCTCCCCCCGCCACACCTTCGCTATGTGATACCGTTTGAACGGGCTGGGAAGGGTAGTATGGTGCATCGAGAAGAACCGGGCGAAGGGGACGGTCAGGTCATAGCGAAGAGCCACATCCCTTCCCCCGTTATCCTGGAACTGGAATATCTGCTTGTCGGTCTCTCCTCCGCCCTTGCCGAGGAGAATTTCGGTATATTCGAGAGCCGGGGTATCGATGGGAACGAACCCGTACGATTCGAAGGTCTTTTCGAGACGTGCAATGAGGCTTTTGCGAATCTGTTCTCCACGCGGAAGGGAATCTCTGAATCCTTTCAATACTCTGCTCTGGATCATCTTGGTGCGGCTCCTGTTGCTTTTTTTCATAAAATGGGTTACACAGGATTAGTAGTGTAAAGAAATCGTACACAAACTGCAATAAGCATATCACACACAAGGTCCGTAGGTCGATGTTGACAAGATACAAGGTACAGGAATCGGGGAAGAATGTTCCCATAGCATATATTTACGATGAGAGTGAGCACCATATCGGACAGAACTCCATCGACAGTGATGCGCTTTGGGTTATCCGGAAGCTGCAGAGCAGGAACCACAGTGCCTACCTTGTGGGTGGCGCGGTACGGGACCTCCTCCTGGGCAATATCCCGAAAGACTTCGACATCGTCACCAGTGCCCGGCCGCGTCAGATTCAGAAACTTTTCTATAATGCGCGTATCATAGGCCGGCGTTTCAAGCTGGTTCATCTCACCTTTGCAGACAAGATCATCGAGGTTTCCACCTTCAGAAGCGGTGTGGAGAATTCCGAGGATCCCACTGCAATCTACGGAACCATAGAACAGGATTCCGCCCGAAGGGACTTCACGGTCAATTCCCTCTACTACGATCCTCTCGAGCGCAAACTGATCGACTTCAATAATGCTATGAAGGATTTCAGGAAGAAGAGGATTTCCTCCATTCTTCCTCTGGAGTCCTCTTTCAAGGAAGATCCGGTGAGGATGGTCAGGGCTGTGAAATACTCTGTCACAACCGGTTTCGCCCTCGTCTATCCGGTGAAACGGGCGATACGTAAGGACGGTCATGAACTGATCCGCATCAGCAGTTCACGGATCACCGAAGAGGTGATGAAGATCCTCTCCTCGGGTCATGCAGCATCGATCATGAGGAGTCTTCAGAAACACAAGATTCTCGTGTACATGCTTCCTTCGATCAGTATTTCAGCGGAGTTTGAAGCCGTGCTGAACCGTCTGAAGGTGCTTGACCGGCGGGTGAACGATGTCAAGCACGCAGAAGCGGGGAGGGAAACGGTGACCCGCGGTGAGATGCTTGCCTGCCTCGCCGGTGATATCGCTCTGCCTGCCCGGGAAGAGGGAGAGAGCGACAAGGAATACTTCCAGAGCGTGTTCTACCATCTCAAACAGATCATCCAGCCTATTACACCTGCCAACTATGATGTGGAGTTTGCCGCAGCGGAGATTCTGCAGGAATCAGGACTGTCGATCCCTGACTCCTGGTACCGGTCCCGCATTCCCGCCAACTATCCCGGAAGGACCGTACAGGCGCACAAGGTCAAGAAGGGAAAAACTCCCCGTACCCGTAACCGGAGGAAGAAGCCTTCTACCCCCACTCCTCAATCTCAAGATTGACCGCACTGATGAAAATGCCGCCGTACTTCTCGAGAGAGTCGGCAATGTACTCCTGAAGTTCAGCCAGAGTAGACGATATCTCATGCTTGATGGGAACCCTGAGCTTGACCGAAAGATTGTAGCCGCTCGGTTCGACCTTCATTGTCACCTTCTTCACCTTCATCAGGTGGTCGAACTCATCCAGACAGTGTATCACCATCTGGCTGAGGGCCGCTTCACTCATCGTGATCTTTCCGTACTTGGAGAATTCCGGGCGCACTATCGTTTTTTCGAATGCCTGCTCCTTCCTCCATGGCAGCTGATTCTTGTTCTTGAAGAACACACGCATTGAGTCATATACGATCTGAGGATACGAACGTGTGATCTCGATCGTGGGTACGGGAATGACATGCTTTCCTTCAGTGAACCTGATGCGCATAGCTGTCTCGATATCTTCCTTGCTCGCGATATCCTCGATCCGGAAGATCTTCTCAGGTTCCGGAATCTTCAGCCGGCTTGCGATCTTGTAGACCATCTTCTCACTCGTGCCGATGAGCATGATCCGGTGGAACGATTCTTTCTGAAGGGCTGCCAGGGTCTCGTTCATGTGCTCTTCATCATCGAAAAGGGCGGTCTTCACCGCCTTGAGAAAGTTCTCTTCACGTTTCGCGCTCTTGCCCGCAATAATACGATCCCCTTTAATCAGGAGACCGTCATCAACGATGAGTTCTATGTTATATTTCTGTGCCACCAGTTTGGAACGAAAGCTTTTTCCCGTTCCGCTCTTTCCCACCAGGGCATATACCTTGATACCTTTTATTTTCCAAAAAAGGTAGCGGAAGATGCGATTCATATTTACTGTTATACAGGTTTTCAGGTACAATAAAAAGACATTGCGTAAAAAACCTAGAATTTCTCTCTGAAGTGTGGTAGGTCTATTACCGTGTGATCAAAGAAGGAGTTAAAGAACATGTCTAGATTGCCTACTTTCAGGAAAGGCGGGATACATCCTCACGACCATAAGGAACTGTCCTGTTCTGTACCTGTTGAACAGCTCCCGTGTCCGGATGAACTCATTGTTCCGCTCAGTCAGCATCTCGGCGCACCCGCAAAACCTCTCAAGGCGAAGGGAGATCCCGTTGTCATGGGAGAGAAGATAGGGGAAGCCTCCTCGTTCATCTCTGCTGATATCCACGCGCCCGCAAGCGGGACCATCAAGGAGATACGATCCATCACGCTGGCCAATTCGGTAGTCTGTGATGCCTTCGTGATCACTGTTGATAAGGAAGCAGCACCTGTGAAGTTCGAGAAGCAGGATTATGATGCTCTCTCGAAGGAGGAGATGCTTGCTATCGTGAAGGATATGGGTGTTGTGGGTACCGGAGGAGCGACCTTTCCTACAAACGTGAAGCTTATGGTCCCCAAGGGTAAACATGTGAAGCACCTTGTGATCAACGGCGTGGAATGTGAACCATATCTCACCAGTGACCACCGTCTCATGCTCGAACAGAGCAGGGAGATCATTGAGGGAATTCTGATCGCTCAGAGAATCACTGAGGCGGAATCGGTCATCATCGGTGTCGAAAACAACAAGCCCGATGCGATCGATGTACTGAAGCAGACCGTTAAGGAGATGCATGTCGATGTAACAGTGATGGCTCTTGAAGTGAAATATCCTCAGGGCGATGAGAAACAGCTGCTCAAGGCGACCATCAACCGTGAGATCCCCTCGGGGAAGCTGCCGCTTGATGTAGGCGCGGTTGTTCTGAATGTCGGTACTGCCTTCGCCATCTACGAAGCGGTCGCAAAGAGGAAACCCCTCATCGACCGTATTGTCACTGTCAGCGGTGAGGCGATGAATGAGAAGAAAAATGTCCGTACACCCATCGGTACACCCATCGGCACACTCATCGACTTCGCAGGAGGATTTTCCTCAATTCCCGAAAAACTTGTCTCAGGCGGGCCGATGATGGGCTTCGCCTTCTATGATCACGCGACCCCGGTTATCAAGGGTACAAGCGGGCTTCTTGCTCTCACTTCGAAAAAGAAAGCCCCGCAGACTGCCTGTATCAGGTGCGGAAAGTGTATTGCTGTGTGTCCCATGGGACTTCAGCCGACAAAGCTGTACCGCTACATCGATAACCGGAGATATGAGGAAGCCATGCAGACCGATCTTATGGACTGCAAGGAATGCGGCTGCTGTGCCTATACCTGTCCGGCCCAGCTCCCACTTGTACATGCGATGAAACTCGGAAAAAGGTTGGGGAGGAAATAAGTGGAACAGAATCAGGTAGTAACAGTCTCATCATCACCTCATCTCAAGGGGCCCATGAGTACCTCGAAGATTATGTGGAATGTCTCGCTTGCGCTGCTTCCGGCGGCTCTGTGGGGTGTCTATGTCTTCGGGTTCAGAGCACTGCTGATCATGGTGATCAGTATCGTGAGTTCAGTCGGTTTCGAGTATCTGCTGCTGAAGATCAGTAAGGATGCGAGCGTTCAGGACGGCTCTGCGTTCCTCACAGGACTTCTTATCGGTATGAACCTTCCTTCAGGTTCCTCGTTCGTTATTCCCATCCTCGCGTCTGCGTTTGCTATCTTTGTGGTGAAGTGGACCTTCGGAGGTCTTGGTGCGAACTGGATGAACCCGGCTCTGGCTGGGCGTGTGTTTGTCTTCTTTTCATTCACGAATCTGATGAATACCTATCCGATGCCGCGTACTCTGCTCAGAAGTGCCAGTGACTCGGTCGGGGGAGCAACCTATCTGTCGAGCGTCAAGATGGCGATGAATGATCAGGTGCTCACACAGGCAAGCGGCTCTCAGGTGCTCAGTCATCTGGGAACTCCCACTACTGCGTTTGCGCAGCAGGTCAGCGGAATGTTCTCCTCGATCGGATTGGATCTCAGTCCCTACACGGTGGATGCCTTCTTCGGTAATATCAGCGGCTCGCTCGGAGAGGTCAGCGCCTTCCTCCTGCTTCTCGGCGGCATCTACATGCTCGTCAGAAAGATCATCACCTGGCATATTCCCGTAAGTTTCCTCGGTACCTTCATCATTCTTGCGTGGGCTTTCGGAGGTCTCAGGAACGGCAACGGCCTGTTCAGCGGGGAAGTCCTCCTTCCTGTGTTCAGTGGAGGTATGATGCTCGGTGCCATATTCATGGCAACCGACATGGTAACAAGTCCGGTCACCTACAAGGGGATGGTTATCTACGGTATACTGATCGGTTTCTTCACCTTCCTGATTCGCTACTTCGGATCGCTGCCCGAGTCAGTCTCTCTTGCCATTATCCTTGTCAATATCTTTGTCCCTGCTATTGACCGGTATGTGAAGCCAAGAAAGTTCGGAGAGGTGATCCGCCCTGTCAAGGAGAAGAAGGAGGCCCGGGCATGAAGGCAATGATGAAAACAGGCGTAACACTTGCTCTCATAGCTGCAGTCGCAGCGACTGCACTTGCTCTGATCAATTCGGTCACAGCACCCCGTATCGCAGCCTACGATGCTCAGGTGATACAGAACACGCTTGCTCAGGTAGCCGGCGGTTTCTCCGTGGGAGAGGCAGAACCCTCCGAGGATGCATCGGTGAGTGCACTGTATGCTCTTACCGATGAAAGCGGTCAGAATGCCGGCTATATACTCTCTCTTATCGGCAATGGATACGGCGGGGCCATGACACTCATGGCCAGTTACTCCGATCAGGGGAAGCTCATTGATGCACGTCTCCTGAACAATGCGGAGACACCCGGACTCGGAAAGAAGGCTGAAAATCCCGAATACATGGAGAAATTCACCAACAAGGATTCGATACCGCTCAAGAAGAATGAACTCTCCTCAGTGGAAGCCGACAGCATAGGTGGCTCTACAGTCACCTTCACCGGCATAGCGAAGACTCTTGCCTACGGGTCAGAGTACGTGAAGAGTTTAGGGGGCAAGTAGATGGCAGCAGATAAGAAAACAATTGTCACACGCGGTTTGTTCAAAGAGAACCCCGTATTCATCCTGATGCTCGGTCTCTGTCCGACCCTCGGTGTCACGACTCAGGTTGTGAATGCCCTCGGGATGGGGGCGGGAGTCATCTTCGTTCTGATCTTCAGCAATCTTCTGGTCTCTCTGCTGAAGAGCATCATTCCAAGCAATGTCAGAATACCGGCATACATCGTTATTATCGCGACGTTCGTTACGATCGTTGAGATGGTCATGCATGCCTATGCTCCGAGTGTCTATCAGTCACTCGGTATCTTCCTTCCACTGATCGTTGTGAACTGCATCATTCTCGGAAGGGCCGAGGCGTTTGCAAGCAAGAACTCGATGTTCGATTCCTTCCTTGATGCGATCGGGATGGGAAGCGGCTTCACCCTGGCGATCCTTCTGATCTCTCTGATCCGTGAAGTTTTCGGTTCAGGGACTATCACCCTGTTCAAGGTCGGTTCGTTCGATGGTGTCATTGAGATTCCGCTGCTGTACACGTATCCTGTACGAATCCTCACCCTGGCTGCAGGTGCACTGGCACTGATGGGCTATCTGAAGGCATTCTTTACCTGGTACGGCAATAGGAAAAGGGGGTAATCGCTCATGTTCTACATTGGATTGTTCATAACCTACATATTTATCAGCAATATTGTCCTGACGCAGTTTCTCGGTCTCTGTCCATTCATCGGTGTGTCGAAGAGCTCCGAGTCTGCCATCGGGATGGGAATGGCTGTGACCTTCGTCATGGCGCTGGCATCGATCATCACCTATCTGGTGTATCATTTCCTGCTCGTGCCGCTGAATCTGACCTACCTGCAGACTCTGAGTTTCATTCTGGTTATCGCCTCCCTTGTGCAGTTTGTCGAGATGGTGATACAGAAGAACTCTCCGAGTCTCTATCAGGCTCTCGGTATCTTTCTTCCCCTGATCACCACAAACTGTGCCGTACTGGGGATCGCTCTGATCAACATCACCGAAGGCTATACCTTCATGCAGTCCTTCGCCGCCGGTATCGCCAGCGGGATCGGGTTTACGCTGGCTATTGTCCTGATGAGCAACATCAGGGAGCAGCTTGATATGGCCCCTGTCAGAAAATCGTTCAAAGGTGTACCGATCGCATTCATCAGCGGTGGACTCATGGCACTTGCCTTTATGGCATTTGATAAAGCCCTCCTGGCTAACTTATTAGGATAATTGAGATGAATATACTCTATGCTTTCATAATCATTGGTTCTCTCGGTCTTCTCCTCGGACTGGGACTTTCGGTCGCAGCCAAGAAGTTCGCTGTGCAGAAGGATGTCGTCGCCGAGGAAATCCTTGAGATCCTTCCCGGTGCCAACTGCGGTGCATGCGGGTTCCCCGGATGTGCGGGATATGCCGATGCTCTCTCGAAGGGTACGACGGAGAACGGACTATGCTCACCCGGTGGTGCAGAGACCGTAGAAGCCGTTGCGAATATCCTCGGGATCGCTGCGGGAGAGGCACAGGAAAAGATGGTGGCCTTCGTCCACTGTACCGGACATGCCGCGGTGTCGAAACAGGACTTCCACTATGAAGGACTGGACAGCTGTTCAGCTGCTCACCTTCTGTTCAAGGGTGAGGCCAGCTGCAAATACGGGTGTCATCATCTCGGTTCCTGTATCGAAGTCTGCCCTGTTGATGCGATTCACCGTAACGAGGTCGGCAATATCGTCGTGGATCCTGAAGCCTGTATCGGATGCAAGAAGTGTACACTTGTCTGTCCTACCAACGTCATCAAGATGATTCCCTACCGGGCAAGTCATGTCGTGGCCTGTAACAATCATGACAAGGGCGGTGTGGTGCGCAAGATCTGTGAAGTGGGCTGCATTGCCTGTAACATCTGCGCAAAGAAGTTCCCCGAGTCAGGTTGTGTTGTGGAGGACTTCCTCTCGCACTGCGACTATACAAAACCAGATACACAGATAGGAGAGGCCGCAGCAGCATGTCCCACGAAATGTATCATTGAGGCTCACTGAGTCCTCTAAGGTGATCACATGATATTCGGTGCGTACAGCCAGGTTCCCCCGGGGACCCCACATTCCATTCTTCAGTCACTGCTTTCTGAAGTGTACAAGCCTGTACTGACCAGTATCTATCAGAATCCCGGGATGAAGGTGCATCTGTACCTTTCTTTAACGGTTCTCGAGTGGTTCGAGCTGAACCATCCCGAGATGAACATGCTGATCGCTGACCTTGTGAAGAAGGATCAGGTGGAACTGCTCACCGGTCCTTCGGATCATGCCATACTCTCCCTCCTGCCTCCCAAGGACAGGTCGCTGCAGATTGAGCAGACAACGACCTATATCCGTAAACGATTCCTCAGACGTCCGAAGACGATGTGGCTGTATAATCAGTCGTGGTCTCCTCATCTCGTATCGGTGATGAACCTTTCGATGGTTGACCGTCTGATCATAAGCAACTACAGCCAGGCACACGATTCTCTCTACTTCGATGAACCCTATACGATGCAGGATATCGGAAGGACTATAGAAGTCGTCCCGATCGAGCACCGGATCGAACAGGGGATCCACCAGATAGGTCAGGGTGGGATGGGAACCGTACAGTTCGAGGAGATGCTGAGCCTGTACGAGCAGGATATACGTTCCTCTTCAGCTGCTGTGATGCTTGACCTTGATTCCCTGTGTAAGGCTTCCCTTGCGGCAGGAGCTGGGGAAGAGGTTCACTCTCTGTTCAACCTCGTCCACTCGCGCATCATCGTCCCTGAAGGCAATTCCACACTGCTCTCTACGATACCTGTCGGTGAACTTACCCGGCATAGAGGGTACCTTCCGATGGGGTGGTACGGCTATGATTCGCATCTCAATACAGAGGTGAATGTCAATGACATGCTGACCAAGTACGAAGAACTCAACCACCTGTACGGGAGAATCAATCATGTCATAGAGCTCGCACGTATTCATAGAAAGAACAAGGATGTGAAGAAACGGGTGGAAGTGCTCCTCAGGAAAGCCCAGAACGGAGCTGCATGTGTCAGAGACCATTTTGCCGGGTGTTACAGAAGAGAGTACCGGCAGTATGTATACAGGTACCTCAACGAGGCCGAGAATCTCCTTTCCTTGCATGAAGGCATCTCCTACCCGCGTGAGAGCGAGCTTGACTATGACGGATGTAAGGAGATCCTTGCCATGAGCCGGAACCTGCTGGTGGTCATTCACAGGCATGGCGGGAGGGTTCAGGAGATGAACTATCTGCCTACCGGGTGGAATTATCTTAACACGTTCAGCGGGTATCACAGTGAAGCGAAGCGATCCAATATGACCGCAACCATTGATGGAAGTTTTCAGAATGCCTTTCATGACGTGCTTCTTCCCTTTGACGGGTTTGATTATACCCGGTATTCGAAAAACCATCCGGCAGTTCACGACACATCGGATGATCACTGGACGACTGAAGTAGATGAAAAGAGAGCCCAGCATATTATCAGCACCGCCCGTATCAAACGCCTCTCGGTGACCAAGGAGTTCTCACTCAAGAACAACTCTCTCGTGGTTGATTACCATCTGAAGAACGATTCTGCCTTCTCCATGAAGGGCATATTCGCCACTGAGATGAACCTCGCGCTGGGAACTCGTGATGAAACGACTCAGCTGTACAGCATAGAGACGAACCGTAACAGAGTCATAAGCGATACGCAGTTCGTAAAGAGTATCAGCAACTTCCGTATTGCGGACAATGTCAACCGCACGATTCTTTCGGTGGCCTGCAATACACGTTTTTCGCTCTTACATCTTGACTATTCTCATGAGATGGATACCATCGTGGGAAGAGAACAGCTGTATCAGCATACACTGTTCCTGCTCAACTGGCAGTATTCACTTGAACCGGGCGAGAGCATACACTGGACGGTTGGATGGCGCATAGACCGAAGACCGCGGAGAAGACAGAAGGAGTCTACATGAATCTTGAACATCAGAACCTATTTGAAACGATAAAGGAAGAAGCCTACGACGTATGGAGGCGGCTTTGACTCCGCTCAACTGCTCGCTTCAATAGAAAAGCTTGAGAACGAATCGGCTGCAGTCGGCTTCTGGGATGACAAGGAGCGGGCTGAATCGGTATTCAGAGAACTTACGTCCCTGCGGGAGACCTACACTCCGTGGAAGGACCTGATTGACGAAATAGAAGAGACAGGCGATCTCATTGAACTCTACGAAGATGAGGGTGACGGTGAAGAGGATACGGCTGAGATTGATGAGATCATTCTCAGGTTGGAGAAGACCTATCACACACTTCGTCTGAAGACTCTTCTGGACGGCAAGTTCGATAAGAACGACTGTTTCCTCACCGTTCATTCCGGTGCAGGAGGTACCGAGGCCTGTGACTGGGCGCAGATGCTGATGCGGATGTATATGCGCTGGTGTGAACGCAATGACTATAAAGTAGTTGTCGTGGATCTCCTCGAAGCTGAGGGGGGTGTGAAGTCAGTCACGCTGCAGGTGAAGGGAGCGTATGCCTATGGATACCTGAAAGGGGAAGCCGGTGTGCACCGTCTCGTGAGGATCTCTCCCTTCGATTCCCAGAATCGCAGACATACTTCGTTCACCAGTGTCTACGCATCTCCTGTGATCGATGATGAGGTGGAAGTGAATATTGATCCCTCGGAACTCCGCATTGATACGTACCGGGCAGGAGGGGCAGGGGGACAGCATGTCAACAAGACCGACTCGGCCGTCAGGATCACTCACCTGAAGACCGGCATTGTCGTTGCCTGTCAGAACGAGCGTTCCCAGCATATGAACAAGGCTCTTGCCATGAAGATACTCACCAGCAGACTGTACGAACACTACCGGATAGAACAGGAGAAGGAGCATGCTCAGTTCGCTGTCGAGAAGAAGGATATCTCCTGGGGGAACCAGATACGTTCATACGTCTTCCAGCCGTACACGATGGTCAAGGACCATCGGACGAATCAGCAGGCGGGAAACATTCAAGGTGTGATGGATGGCGATATCACTCAGTTCATAGAAGCATATCTCAAGTGGGCTAACGGAGAGGATTGATGAGAGGCAGAAGCGGATCGTACCTTCTCATCGTGGTCCTTCTTGTCTCCTCTTTTCAGACCATAGGGGCAGTACGATTCGCATACGTCCTTGAGGGCGAATGCCCCTTTGAGCTCGAAACTCACTATCTGACCAGCCCTGTCCTCGATCCGCAACTCATATCAGATATGCATAGAACAGAACGCTATGAGGTGATGAGAAAACAGGCGCAGCAGGTTCATGAGATGTATCTCAGCGGCGATTTCGAGGAGTCCGAGACCCTTCCCACCGAATACGAATCGCAAAGGAACGGGGAGGAGGTTTCCTGGGTGGACCTATCCGGTCAGGAGGTCTCTCTTCACTCGTATCCTCTGAGAGAGCACATCATGATTACTCGGAAACTTGATGCACTGTGGATCATTTCTTTGAAAAAGGCCGGAGAGATGTGTATCGGGAGGATCACCCTGTACCACAGGGGTGAAGAAGACGGAGATCTGGTCACTGATGAACTGATTGATCCTGCCGGACAGGAGGAGTTCACTGCATGGGTCCTTCCGGTGCTCTATCAGGCGATGTACAGTAAACAGATCGCCCTGCTCAAGCTCAACTCGTTCAGGCACGGTGCGGACCTCTCCCTTGACGGAAGCCCCGTTCCTCCCTCTGTGCTGTATATCATCCCTGCGGGAACTCACCAGATCACACTCTCTTCTCCGTTTCATCACACGGAGACGCGTCAGATAACCGCTGAACAGGGAGAGTTCCTCTCCATAGATGCTGATCTTGATCCTGTGATGCTCAGCGGGATGCTCGTAACAGGTCAAGGTAAGGCCGCTGTCGGGCAGGATCTTCTGAGTGACCTGCCCTTCACAGTTATCGACAGGACACTGCCGATCACCTTGAAAGCGAGTGCAGAGGGGTACATCTCAACGGTGCTGACAATTGAGGGGGAAACTGATGCCGTAAAGATCAGACTGAAACCGGTGGCCTTCGACCCATCCGCGACCATCGCGAGAGTGCAGCGCTCCTTCTATTCCTCACTGGCAGTCACTATGCTTTCTTTTGCGGCATCACGAATCTATGATATTGTTACAGAGGAGTCTCATCCTGTAGTGTCCAATCTCCTTGACGGGGTGGCGCTGATCAGTGCAGGAGACACTGTTCGTTTGTTATTTGATTATTACACGAAAAGCAAGTATAGTGTGAGCACTGTACGTGAACAATAATAAGGAATACTGTGAGATGAGAAAGAGTTTCGGTGCCCGTATCAAGGCACTTTTTTCCATACAGAAAATAGATGAGTCATTCTACGAAGAACTTGAGGATCTTCTGATCGAGGGCGATCTTGGAGCGGCGAATGCAATGGAGCTATCAGATGCGCTGAGGGCACGGGTCAAGCGGGACAAGGTGAAGGATCTAGACATCCTCCAGCACCTGATGAAGGAGATTCTGCTACCCAAGGTAAAACATATCACACTGGATCCTTCGAAGGGTTCCCCGTCAGTCTACCTGATACTCGGAGTCAACGGTGTCGGAAAGACCACGAGTATCGCCAAGATGGCCAACCGGTTCATGAGACAGGGCAATCAGGTGGTGCTGGCTGCCGGAGATACCTTCCGTGCAGCGGCGATTGACCAGCTCGAACTCCATGCGGAACGGCTCGGAGCCCGTATCATAAAGCAGAAACCCAATTCAGACCCTGCCTCGGTCCTGTTCGATGCCATCGAGAGTGCCAAAGCGAGAGGGGATCAGTTAGTGCTTGCAGATACGGCAGGAAGGATGCACAATAAAGAGAACCTCCTGCGTGAACTGCAAAAGATCGACAAGGTGATTCGTACACGCGGAGTAGATGAACCTGACTATAAGAAGCTGCTTGTGATAGACGCGACAACCGGACAGAACGGAATCTCTCAGGCCAGGATGTTCCACGAAGCGATAGGACTCGACGGAGTTGTGTTGACGAAATATGACTCAGCGGCGAAGGGAGGCTCTCTTATCCAGATCTGCGATACACTCGGGATTCCCATCACGTTCGTGGGAGTGGGTGAAACCTACGATGATCTGATAGATTTCGACCCCGATGCCTTCCTTGATACACTGCTTGGAATCAATACATGAAACATCTGTGGAAGACTGTTACCATCATTCTTCTTACCTCGCTTCCTCTTATTGCCTCCGAGGGCATCTGGTATATTTCAAATGAGCTCATGCAGAAAAACCAGGAAAGTGATGAGTTTACGGCTCTTACCATGCCGTGGGCTGTCGAGGTCGATGGTGAAGGGACGGTGGAGACACTCTACAGAGATGGTTTACTCTATGCTCAGAGAGTAGAAGAGCACACTGATGATACTCGAGAGGTGACCATCACCTATCAGGATGGCCGGTTGACCAGATACCTCTATGAGAACGACCTGCTGGTTGCTTCGGTCCAGAGCTCCGAAGGGCAGACCCTTGAAATGGAGTTCTCTTATACCGATGGGCGAATGACCGAACGGAAGAATCTGGTTCAGGGGGAAATGATTCAGCTTATCACCTACTACAGACATCAGGACGGCACTCTCGGCGGTACACGGGTGATAGACCGTGAAGGGAAAAGTGTCCTCTCCCTGTTCAACACGGACGGGACCCTGCTGACCCTGTCGAGACAGGGTGGCGATGAGGTTCGCATCACAGAGATACTCTCCGGCAACCTTATGGCTGAGGCCAGGCTGCAGGACGGAGTCCCGATCCAATCGTATACGGCAGAATATGACGAGGATGGAACCCTGACCCTGAAAGAACTCATGTTCGGCAAGGAAATGATCAGGGTATTCAGTCCCGGAGGTCTCCTTTTGTCCCTGGAACAGGAGAAGGGTGAGGGTGTAAGATCCACTACGAAGTATGAATACGACAGTGCAGGAACACTGATCCGTTCAGATGAACTGAACGTGAACGTACAGGTACCCGACCATGCGAACGAGGATGAGAGTACGAACGTTCAGAAGGAGCGGATTGAACGCTGGTTTGTGAATAACGCCCTCAAAACGGAGACGCAGTGGATCAACGGAGTTCCACAGAGGTCCACCCGGTATAACACGGATGGTACGATGGTCGTCACTATCTTCGAGGAGGGTCTTCCGTATGCCGATGTGAACTATGCATCGGACGGAAAACGTATCATCAGTATTGAATACAGAAAGGAACAGTGATGAACCGGGCCTCTCTTACCTGGAGATACACGTTCAGCAGAAAGAACAGACACCGCAGGATGAGTCTCCTGATCATGACCTCTCTTGCTGTCGGATTCGCCGCCCTCATAGTCATTATGTCGGTGATGAACTCCCTGCAGATTGATGTGCTCGACCAGCTGAGAAACGTGCAGTCCTTTCATATTGAGGTGGAGGGAATCGGAGAAACGGCGGATGAGCCAGTACAGGATATCCTTTCACGGATCGAAGGAGTTCAGCATGTGTATCCGTTCTCCCGTGTCCGTTCAGTCATCGCTACTGACAGGCGCAGCGTCGGTGTGCAGGTTATCGGCTACGGAGAGGACTTTCTCCGAGAGGATAATCCGTTTACCCGTCGGGTGTTTCTCGACAGCATGGTCGACGATCCTTCTGATGACGGTGCCTACCTGTCACTGCCTCTGATGAATTCACTCAGTGTCTCGTACGGAGATACCCTGATGTTCACGCTTCTGGCCCGGGGCAGAACACTGACTCTTACCGTACAGGAAAAGAGTGCACCGGTGACCGGGCTTTTCTCAACCCAGCTCAAGGAGATGACAGGCGGTTCCGTGCTGGTTCCCCTCAGGTTTCTCAGCGGTGGAGAAGAGTATGAGGATGTATCGTACGGTCTGTATGTGAACAATCTCTCGGTAAGGGAGGAGAGCCGTATCGTCCGCGAGATAGCTGCACGTTTCCCTGAGGCTGCCGTACATACCTGGAGGGAGATTCATGGTCCTTTCTATTCTGCCCTTATTCTTGAAAAGGTGCTCATGTATATCTTCCTCTTCTTCATGTTTGTCATCATCACCTTCCACCAGAAGAATTCTACCTTGCGCCTTTACCAGTCGAAGAAACGGGAGCTTGCGATTCTCCGTTCCATCGGGATGAGCAGAAAAGACGTCAGGTGGATGATGATACGGACAGCGATGGTGGTTTCGTCAGCGGGCAGTGCCTTCGGGATCGCTCTCGGGGTTCTGATCGTCCGTTACCTTCCCTGGATGTTCTCCGTTGCAAACCGTATGTATCTAAGGCTGTTCGACGTGGACAATCCCCTTCTTTCCTATCCTATCACACCGAAGTTGAACATCGTGGAACTGCTTATCAGCGGGTCCCTGATTCTCATCCTCTCGTTTCTTTTCTCCTCGAATGTCATCTCGAAGGCATTGAAGAAGGAACCTATGGAGCTGCTGTACCATGCATGATGCATTACTGACCCTAAAGAATATCACCAAACGTTTTCAAAGCGGAGAGACAGAGCTGACCGTACTTGAAGATCTGTCACTGACGGTTCCGCGCGGAGCCTCCGTAGCGATTATCGGCAAGAGCGGGAGCGGAAAGACAACACTCCTGAACATCGCGGGCGGACTGGATGTTCCACAGCGGGGAGAGGTCATCTATAACGACCGGGTGCTTTCGCGCATGAAGGATCATCAGCTTAGTGAATACCGCAACAGCAACATCGGTTTTGTCTTTCAGTCGCACATCCTCCTTGAGGATTTCACTGCACTCGAGAACGTCATGATGCCCTCCCTCATCAAGGGACTGAAACCTTCACGGATCCGTCAGAGGGCTCTGGAGCTTCTAAAGCGGGTTGACCTCTCTTCGCGGGCATCACACCACCCGGGCAAGCTCAGTGGAGGAGAGCGTCAGCGGGTGGCGCTGTGCCGGGCTCTGATCAATGATCCCGATATCATCATCGCTGATGAGCCGACAGGGAGCCTTGATGAACAGAGCAGCAGCGGCATTGAGAACCTTCTGTTCGACCTTGTCAGGGAGCAGAACAGGACCCTGCTGCTGGTGACCCACGATATTGGACTCGCTCAGCGCTGCTCTGATATCTATCAGCTCAGCAATCACCGGTGTGAGAGGTATTCATGAGCGCACCCTCACGTTACGTGTTCACCCTTGCACGGTCGATCCTGTATCATCCGGGTAAGACCCGGAAGAACGCCGCGATCATACGCCTGTTTGTCCTTATCACCATTCTCATGGTTCCCCTTGTCCTCTCTCTCAGCTTTACAGACGGGATGATCGAAGGTATCACAGAGAAGTATATCCTTCTGATGGACGGGCATGTTCAGGTATACGCCCCTTCCCGATCTATCACCGATGCGCAGGCTCTGTTGTCAGACCCGAACGAGAAATCCGGTACACCTGCCGTGTCTGTAGCAACGGTAGATCAGACGATCGGTGGATACGGCATCCTCTATGGAAAGGATCAGACGCAGGAGGTCTACCTCAAAGGGGTGGCTCCCTCCTATTTTAACGAAAGCAGGATCGGTGAACTGACGTTGAACGCTGACGAGGACCTGTCTCGATCGGGAGCTCTTCCCGGGATATACATAAGCCGGAAGCTTGCCGGGCATTTCAATGTAGGGGTGCAGGACAGGCTTGCCCTGGTCATCATACCTTCCCAGGGGCAGAGAAGGGTAAGGCCTGCCCTTGCGGTGGTTCAGGGAATCTATGATACCGGATTTTATGCACTTGATGACTCGCTTGTGTTCATGGACCAGGAGAGTGGACAGCTGCTTCTGCCGCAGGAGAATGTTCATACTGAGATACTATTCGATTCCTGGGATGAGAGGAGGGTGGAGCAATACATGCAGGAACTCCAGCAGCACAGTGACGTGCGTCTTCAGTGGGCGAAGTATGACCAGTTCAACACCGACATGTATGAGAACTTCGCCACCAGCAGACAGGTCATATTCGCAGTCTTCCTCACGATTCTTGTTGCAGCGGTGTTCTATGTAACGGCCGTGAGTCATGAACTCATCGAGGATGCAAAAGAAGAAATAGCCATGATGAAGGTCCTCGGTGCTCTCTCGAAACATATCATTGCGGGGTACCTTCTTGCCGTTACCGCTGTCACTGCCATAGCCATCTTCACGGGAACGATGATCGGGATCTTTCTGGCACGGAATCTCACCTTCCTCATGATCCTGCTGAAGGATGCAGATATCCCTGCACTGAGATACTACCTCCTTTCATTCGAGATTGATATCCCCGGCAGTAAGATCATAACACTTACAGCAACTCTGCTGGCAATGAGTATGGTTTCGGTTGCAGCCTCACTGCGTCACATCATACATATCAGGCCTCTAGACGTGTTGCATCAAGACTGAATACAGGGTAGATTATCCGGTATGAATCTGGAAATATTTGTTCTCGGCACAAGCGGAATGATGCCACTACCCGGACGGTTTCTCACCTCGGCTCTTCTCAGAAGAGAAGGAGAGTTGTTTCTTTTCGATTGCGGTGAAGGGACTCAGATCTCGTTGAAGATGCTTAATCTCAAGTGGAAGAAGATCAGCGCCATCTTCATCTCCCATATGCATGCGGATCATGTGACGGGTCTTCCGGGAATGCTGATGCTTTCCTCTCAGGTGGACCGAAGTGAACCCCTGACGATATATGGACCGAAAAAGCTCCATGAATATATCCACTCCACGAGGAAGATGCTCGATATGTATATCAACTACGAGATCATCGTGAAGAGTGTGGAGGAGGGTGTCATCCTGGAGACCCCGGAGTATACGATAGAGGCCTTTGAACTCGATCATACGAAACCCTGTGTCGGCTATACGATGACCGAGAAGGATCGTCCCGGTATGTTCTATCCTGAACAGGCTTCAGCTCTTGGAGTTCCGAAAGGTCCCCAGTGGTCTCTGCTCCAGAAGGGTGCCTCAGTAACCGCTGAAAACGGGTCTGTTGTCACACCTGATATGGTTATGGGACCGCCGCGTCAGGGACGGAAGTTCTCCTATGTGACAGACACACTGTATCTGGACAGTATCGCTGAACACGTCAGAAACTCTGACCTGCTTCTCTGTGAGGGAATGTTTGATGATTCACTGCTGGCAAGTGCACGGGAAAAGAAGCACATGAGTGCCCGACAGGCGGCAACGATAGCACGTGATGCCAACGTTACTTCCCTCGGGCTGTTCCACTATTCCCCTCGATATACCAACAGGGAGCTGAAACTTCTCAGGACGGAGGCACGGGAGGTTTTTCCCAATACCTTCCTCGCGCGTGACAGACAGATTATTGAACTTGCTCTGAAAGAATAGAAAACCGAAAACCGGTTACTCTTCCTCTATGATCGAATCATACCCGATGACTGCATAGCTGCCGTGTTCGGTGGCCAGAGTAAGTGCCGTTTCGACCTGCTCGGTAAGAGGTGTCGTCCTTTGGGATTCCAGAGAGAATGTTGAATAGCCGCATGAGAGCCTGTGCTCCGGATACTGTTTCCTGACACGGGAAAGCACACTGGAGAAGACTTCTCTGCACTGATCGAACGACAGGAACGGAAGGATGATGCGCAGGGTCTGACCTTCATGGTACACGATACCGTCCAGGGAAACCAGTGATCCTGTCAGGTCTTCCATCTGCTCATCACCGTCACAGGTAAGGTAGGCTAGAGACAGCGGGTAGCCTATAGCTTTCGCATACTCAATTTCTTCTGACAGTCTGTCATCAAAGGTATCATCAATCTGGAGATACAATGAGAGGTTCTGATCATCATCGACAGGAACCGATTCCGGTATCGGTTCCAGCAGCTCTGCTATGGAGGAATCGGGTTCTATGGGGAAGGGGTAGGCAGCGAACAGCACCTGTCTGTCCAGCGGTGAAGAAGCCACAGTCTCGACGGCCTCTTCAGTCCTCGTTTCAGAAACCTGGTTTTCGGGGCTTGCTTCCGGCTCTGGTACAGGTTCTGATAATCCCTCCTGTTCTCCTCTCGGGAAGTCGAAGATCTGATTTGTGTCGAGGATGACCGGTGGTGCTGTGACCTCATCAAGAGTGTTCACAGGAGTGCGGTCAACCTTGTCGAGGTTATTTTCCACGATGCGCTGCTGTTTTTGCGAGGGCCCGACCGGTTCAAGAATTGGGCCGAGGGACATGTTCGATTCTTCGTCCGGAAGTACGTAGAGGGGAGCCGTGAGAGGATCCCGTTCCAGCTCGTCCTCATTCTCACCGCGGGTATCAAGCGTGGGTGGATGTATTGCGAGAGCAGAAGCGACCAGAAGAAATCCTGTCACGATGGGCAGGAGTCTGATAAGAATCATTCTGATCTGTGAAGGATCAAGACCGTACAGGGGAATCATGACAGTGACAAACAGATACGTTGCCACTGCGAGAATGAGACTGCTCAAGATGAATGTCGAAAAAACTATCCTGCGGTTTCGTCTTGTACTCTCTACTTTCATTCATTTCCTCAGATTACAGTAAGAAAAAGCCTTTTCTGATTCACCACGATGTCATGAGCAATCTCTTTTACCCATCAGTATATCCCTTTCAGGATGTTATTACAAGGAAATAGAGCGTCTTTCCGATAAAGCGGAATGCCTGTTATTCACTAGTCGAGGACTCCAACATGCCGCAGGGTTCATTTCTGAAAGCCAATCATGGCATTGAAATATCACCAGTTCCCGGACACCTCCCAGGTCCCATCGGTATGGTGAACTGACTTACTGGTTCAGCTGATAATTCAGTCGGCGTTTTTATTCCATAGGTGCCGCAAGCCGGCTTTCCTGCAGAGGCACAGCAGAGAACGGGTTACCGGTAACGCTGTTCACTTCATCGGGTTTGTAAAAAGAGAAAAAGATGGTAGTATCACTGGAAACAGGTGTATGTATGAAAAAGACAGCAGCGTTTTCCTTTCTTTGTGTCATGTTCTGTACTCTTCTGTTCTCGCTGCTTCTTCAGGCGCTGAGCTTTCTTGTCGTCAGTGGATACCAGGGCAACACGGGCCACACCGCTGAACTGGCCGAGCAGGTGGAGACACTGAAAAGGGAAGTGGATGTTCTGTACCGGCAGAGTAGCGAAGTCAACGGTGAATCTTCGATGGATGAGGTCATGCATGCTATCGGGTATGCGAAGCGGGGTGAACAGGTCTTCATCTTCCCTCAGGATATCTCTCCCGATATACCCGACGCCCTGGAAACACCGGAACCTCAGAACCTTCCTGTCGTATATCGTGTCCTCGTATGGGCAGGAAGGCCACTCATTTCGTTCCTGATCTCCTGTGCAGTAACCGCCGGTATAGGATTGCCGGTGTATCTCGTGAAACGGTCCCGACGGACTGAAGGGGACTCACACGGGAACTCTCATGTACGTACCCGATGAACACCAGCAGGTTCTCAGGGCGATATCCATTCTTCTGGAAAACCACGGGGCTCTCATCATACACTGTGGTGTCATTGGTGGAAGAATCTGAAGAGTCCACGGAGATGCCGGTGATGACCGGGGAATACGGACCTCCGAAATCGCTGGGCTGAGCAGGAAAAACTCCCCGCCTCATCCGGCAGGGAGTTTTCAGTGTTTTGTCAGTGCATACTGCAGGTTTCTCAGAGCGTGATTTTCCGTGCTTCCATGTAGTACCGCTTCTCGTCTGCTTCACCCATACTGAACGTTTTCCTCGGTAATGCGCCATCCTGTATGATGGAATCGAAGAAGGTACCCTTTTCGATTGCCGGAAGGAACAGACCGATATTTCCTTCCCTGCTCCCGAGTTCTTCGGTGACGTCTTCACCATGGATATAGTCTACACCTGCCGTGCCGTCGTGTGTGATATCATCGATCAGAAGCTGAAGGGTCCCCGCCGCGATCGAAGCCTGCGCACCCTGAAGGATGAACAGGGAGAGTCCCGATGCATCGGCATAGCCGAAGGTCTGTCCATCCTTCCTCGATTCAATCGCCTCCATCAGTGATGAAACATCTGCAAAGCGTTCCTGAGTGTATGATTCACAGTACTTCGACAGGATCGTCACGAACTTCTTTTCATCAGTATTGAACAGCACGCGGTGGATAGGTTCGAAGGTTAGTCCCTCATCAAAGATATTCTCCAGTTCAACCAGTGCATAGCGGGCAGGGTGTCCCTCCTGTTCCTCTGCACTGAGTTCCTGTTTGAGATCCTCCCAGCACGACTTCGCTGTGGCCAGTGAATGGTTTCCGTCTCCCATCGCGTAGATCAGCGGATTGCTGCTGTCCGCCTTCAGGAACAGCTGTTCTAAGGCGGATGCGATACGCTCAAGGTGTTCGTCTGAACTGATCGCATAGCCCGTTATATGACCGCCTCCAAGCATGAGGTCGGTGTCATACACCTTCTTGAGTTGATCTGTCATCCCGGTGAACGGTTCGATGATACTTCTCTCCTCATCACTGAGGAGTACAAGGATATGGGGCAGTTCCAGGGGTGCATCCTTGCGGATGAGTTTGCGCGGGGGGATGCGGGACTCGATAGTTCCTTCGGTCGCACGTACCCAGGTTCTTGAGTCCTTCGCATAGCTGTAGTGTTCCAGATCGAGCGCTGCGATGAGTCCCCATCTCTGAGCGCCTTGTGCCGTCGTTCGGTGCACCAGGAAGAATGTCTCGGGATACTCGTCGAAGACTCCCTCAGAAAGGTACTTCTTCATAGTAGTATTGATAGATTCGATGCGGATTTCGGGAGATTCTTCTTCAAGAAAGACCTCCGGATAGATCAGATGAAGCGTCGATGGCTCATCACCGGCTACACTGGCGACTTTCTCCCAGTATTCAGGCTGGGAGGTATATTGGTCGCACGCAACCACTGCCCATCTGTTCAGGTCGATGTTCGGGTTCGGAATAAGCATGTCCGGCGGACATATTCCGTACTTCTTCAATGTGTCTGATGAGTGTTTCAAGGTGATACCTTCCTTATTCGCATCATAGCTGCATGACACGGTGTGATGATTCACGGCAGAACCGTGTAACAAAGTCTGCAGAAATTGCCTCTGCAGTGATGTCTCTGTTCTCGTGATGTATGATATACTATAGTAGATGATACGGACAAGAAGATTATACGCATACAGTGAAAAACTCTACTCGTACTATATGCTGGTTGTTCTTTTTACGGCCGGTGTCTACTCGTTGAACCTCTTCCTTCGTACGACCGAGCTCTTCCTCTCATTCACTACGACACTTCTCACACTCCTTTCCTCTGCCGGAATCCTGTACGGCGGGTATCTTCTGACTCTTCTGATCCTTATTCTCATCAAGGATGGAATGCTTCTTGCATGGAAGTTCATAAAAACGGTCTTGCACATGATCATCTGTTCCTTTATGCTCGTTCTCGTGCAGGTGCTCTTTTCGCTGTCTGCACGCGGAATGACGATAGGAATCCTCTAGGTCAGGGGTGAAGGTAGCGGTGACGGTATGGAAAGATTGTATGCACTGAGAGGAGCTACTCAGCTTCACATGGACACTCCTCAGGAGATGCAGGAGAAGGTCGGAGCTCTGATGAAAGAACTGTTCGAGATGAACGGCATCGCATCCGAATCGGTGGTTTCGATACAGTTCTCCGTAACACGGGATCTGACGAGCCTGAACCCTGCCACAGCATTCAGGAAGGCGACGGGGGAGGGGTCCATACCGCTGTTCTGCTCACAGGAACCCGAGATTGAAGGAATGCCCGAGCGCACCGTGCGCGTGATGCTTCATCTCTACCGGGAATCATCTCTCGGTGCTCCGCGTGCACTCTACCATGGAGCTACCACAGCACTCAGACCCGACCTCTCGGGAACCTGATACACTGCATCCTCACACAATTCTCACCGTAGTTCAGGACCTTTTTCTCACTCCCGTATTGACTTATTCTTCAACTGTTGTACTATACAGAAAAACCTGCCGAGGAGTTACGTATGAAAAAATTGATAGGTGTTCTTGCTATAGCTCTGATTGTATCTATCCCTCTATGGGCCTCATTTGCTGATACTCTTAAAGAGATCGACCTTCTTGATATGTACGACCGTCTTGACGAGGAACAGGCCGCAATCGAAAAAGCACTCAAGGAGACACAGGATCCTGTTGAGCAGAGTGAACTGTACTGGAGACTTTCCAAGGTAGTGCTTCATCAGGCAGATGAGCTTGAAGAGCTTGGTGCGAGTGATGATGAGCTGTTCGCACTGTTCGAAGCAGGTGAAAAGTATGCCGATACCTCTCTATCACTCTCGGAGAATGCCGATGCCTATATCTGGAAGGCCAGTAATATCGGCAGGTGGGGAGAGACGAAAGGCCCTCTTAATGCACTGGGAAAGGCGAACCCGATCAAGGATACGATCAGCTACGTCGTCAATGATCTGGGCGTGCTTGATAAGACCATCGGGTGGTACGTTATCGGTCAGCTCTATTTCAAACTTCCCGGATGGCCGTTGAGCTATGGAGACCTGGATATCGCAATCAGTATGGCCCGCAAGGCGATCGATACGATCCCGGAGGATAAGCTCTACCACGGTCACTACAAAGCCCTGGCAGAAATGCTCTACAAGCGGGACTGGAGTGCCTCAAAGAGAACAAGCAAGATCAAGGGATTTGAAAAGGACTGGAAGAAGGAGAGTGACACCTTCGAAAAGCATTTCTATTATGAGGGTGCCTACGGGGTATCACATGTTCCTCATTACTCTTCGGTTGCACTCAATAACATGAGTGACAGGCAGGAAGCGGCTATGCTGCTTATGTATGCTAAGAACAAGTATAGTGTATGGCCGGTCCATTCCCGTGCCGACGAACGGACTATCGAGAAGATAGAAAATTTGTTGGAAGAATATTGATAGTAGGTTGACATACAAGCGGGGTTTTTCGTATAGTTCACCTCGTTAACGCCACCTTAGCTCAGCTGGCCAGAGCACGTGACTTGTAATCTCGGGGTCGTCAGTTCGAATCTGACAGGTGGCTATTGACTAAGTTGGGAGTTTTCATTAGGCTCTTGCTTAGTAAGAAACGGGGAGGTTCCCGAGCGGCCAAAGGGGGCAGACTGTAAATCTGTTGGTTACACCTTCGAAGGTTCGAATCCTTCTCTCCCCAATTGACGGGTCCTCAGACGAGGACCCTCTTTTTATTGCTCTGACTCTACAAGGACTGCATAGTGGATTGCTGGTATGAACATGGTCTCACCTTCTCCTGTATACCCGGCTGCCGGTACTGCTGTTCAGTGGAACCGGGGTATGTGTTTCTTTCCCTGTATGATCTCAGGCGGATATCACAGGGTACAGGCCTGAGTCTTGCTGAGTGTCTTGACCAGTACTGCATTCCTGTACCCATGGGCGATGTCACCCATTTCTCGTTGAAAGAGACGCCTCAGAATGACTGTATCTTTCTCACCCCGAACGGATGCGGTATCTATGACCATCGACCCATACAGTGTTCTACCTATCCGTTCTGGGCTCATATTCTGGAAGGTCCGGCAGACTGGGAAGAGGAGAAGGCCTGGTGTCCCGGAATAGGGCAGGGTATCCTGCATACGAAGGAGGAGATTCAGGAGGCTCTTGCCCTGCGCACCAAGCATCCGCCGGTGACGCGTGAAGAAATCAATAGAATTCTCAATGATATCTGATGCAGAAAAAGGATTGAGTGAATAAAAGAGTATATGGCAAAAATATCTCAGAATGTACTTGAAGACATTAAAGCCCGTCTCTCCATCGTCGAACTGGTATCCCGTTATCTGACGCTCAACCGTAAGGGTGACAGGTATTGGGGGCTGTGTCCGTTTCATGAGGAGAAGACTCCTTCCTTTTCTGTCCTTCCTGACAAGGGCTTCTTCCACTGTTTCGGCTGCGGAAAGAGCGGCAGTCTCTTTGATTTCTATATGGAGATGGAACATCTGACCTTTCCTGAAACGGTCAAGGCACTCGCTGAATCAGTCGGGATACAGGTGGAAGAGGAGAATCTGCAGGAGAAGAGAAAACGTAACGAACGTGAAGTACTTGGCGACCTGTATACGAAACTCGCTTCCAGTTTCCATTACATTCTCACCGAAGGTCCCCAGTCAGAAACCGCCCGTGAGTACCTCCTGGAACGAGGTATAGACGAGCAGACGGCGGAGCACTTTCAGATCGGATACGCTCCGGCTGATCCTTCCTGGCTCTACTCCTTTCTCAGCAGGAAAAACTACAGCGACACACTTCTGAGGAACTCAGGACTGTTCACTCGTAACGGCACCTTCTACCCCCTGTTCCGGGATCGCATCATCTTCCCGATCAGATCGTGGAAAGGGGATGTAGTCGCCTTCGGCGGAAGAGATATCAGCGGTACGAGTAAGGCCAAGTACATCAACACCCCCGAGATCCCGATATTTAAAAAGCGGGAAGTAATGTACGGTCTTCACGAGGCGCTCTCTTCCATCAAGACTGAGGGAAGTGTCATCCTCTGTGAAGGGTATTTCGATGTGATTGCGCTTTACAGAAGTGGAAAGGGAAACGCGTGTGCTCCGATGGGAACGAGTTTCACTCATGAGCAGGCTCGACTGCTGAAGCGGTATGCCTCCAGTGTCCATACGCTCTTCGACACGGACAGTGCTGGAAAGGAAGCGACGAAAAAAGCCCTGATCACCTGTGAGCAGGTAGGGCTCGAGGGTTCGGTGATCACTCTGACAGGAGCGAAGGACCCGGATGAATTCCTCTCCCGCTTCGGAATTGAATCGCTTTCCCGTACAGCCTCCACTGTTGTTGCCGGGTTCGATTATCTTGTACATTCAGCTAAACTAGTGTATGATAGCAATAAGGCTACGGGGAAGTTGCAGATATTACAGGAGCTTACACCATATTTACAGGCCGTTGACTCACATATTGTTCGGCAGACGTATCTGCACGAACTTTCGCGTCATCTTCAGCTTGATGAATCTGCACTGCTGCACGACTTCAATCAGGAGAGCCGCAATACCTATGGAATGAAAGGAGAGAGGGAACAGACAGCTCAAAAGGAGATGCCGAAGGACATCAATGTTACGCATGTCCCTGTAGATCTCTATCTCATGCTGATCATCATGAATAACAGGGACCTGTTTGCACGGGTGCGAAACAGGGTTCCGATTGCAAGCCTTCAGGATTCTCGCGCTGTAACGCTGTATACACTTCTCGAGAACAGTATGAGAGATGGTACGTTTTCAAGTGATGAACTGATGCTGTCCAACATAGAGGACCCGCACCTGAAAAAACTGGTTCTCTCGAGTTTTGTTCATGATGAATTTTCCACGCAGGCAGAAAAATCCGCAGATGAGTTGATGAATCGTATCACTCTTCGTACATTGAAGAGAGAACAGAAGAAGATAGAACATCTGATTGCTATTGCTGCACGGGAAGGGTCAAGTGAGCAGGATATCTCTCAGCTGTTGTATGATAAGAAAGGAATTGATGAAGATATTGCAGTCCTTATACGAAAGAGCATTCAGTGAGGGTCTACCGATTGAGCAACTGAGTGACAGGCCGGTGTCGGTGCATTGAAGTTTACTGTGTGGATGGAAGAAGAAAAGCCATGAATGATGAAAATGATATCCTGGAGGAAGATTTGCTCGACGAACCTATAGATAATGCTGAAGAACTCGAAGAAGAAATCCTTGATGAGGAATTGGATGATGAAGATTCATTGGAGGATTCTTCATTGGCTGAGGTCCCCGATGAGGAGGATCTTCCCGATGAAGAAGAACTCGATGACACGGTATCCAATTCTGATGAAGACGATGATAGTGACGTAGACGACACTTCGGACGATGATGACGAGTATGACGATTCGGATGATGAGGAGAATGATTCTGATGATGAGGAAGATGACGAAGTGCAGTCTTCAGGAAATCAGCGTGTCCAGAGAACCGTTCTCGGGTCTGATAAGTCTGATTCCTCTGTAGATGATCCAATTCGTCTCTATCTGAGGGAGATCGGCAGAGAGAGTCTTCTCAACGCGGAACAGGAAGTGGAACTGTCCAAGAGGATGGAAGAGGGCGCGGAGATCATCAAGGAAGTGATTCATGCTTCAGGAGTAATGATCACCAGTTTCGCTGATATCTCGGAGGTTTCGTTTGCTCAGTTCGATGATGAGGAACTTGAGTTCAGTCAGAAGCAGCTCAAAGAAAAAATCTCTGACCAGAAACGATATCTCGCCAGCTATAAGGATATACTGAAAGAGACGCAGAGCGGTCTGAAGAGTTACATGGAACTCAAGAGGAAGGTGCATGCCGCCGGAAGTGACATCTCGCAGGACGAGTTGATCCAGAAAAAGCGTAACGTCCTTCTCAAGAAACTCCAGAAGATCATTCTCCAGCCCGAGGAGATAGCCAGTATCTCTCAGAAGTATGTCGAGGCTGAACATACGATCATTTCTCTTCAGAACAAGAAAAGCAGTATAGAACTGAGACTCGGTATCAACAGCTCAAAGGAACTGCGCAGTCTTGGTCGTTCACTTGCCGTGCCGACTCAGCGTGCTGAGGTGGAGAAGCGACTCAATCTCACCAGTGACAGCATCAAGGACCTTATCCGTGAGGTGCAGCTCACAGAAAAGGCGCTGCGACAGATAGAATTCGAATTTGAGGATTCCTGCGAAGCTATTATCAGTCACGCCAAGGAAATCACCCGCGGGCGGGAGATGATGAAGAGTGCCAAGGACCGTCTGATTCAGGCGAACCTGAGACTCGTTGTCTCCATCGCGAAGAAGTACACGAACCGGGGTCTCCATTTCTTTGACCTCGTTCAGGAAGGAAACATCGGGCTTATCAAGGCAGTTGAGAAGTTCGAGTATCGAAAGGGATACAAGTTCTCCACCTATGCGACCTGGTGGATCCGTCAGGCGATCACCAGAAGTATTTCCGATCAGGCCAGAACTATCCGTGTTCCAGTTCACATGATTGAACAGATAAACAAGGTTGTCCGTGAATCGCGCATGCTGATGCAGGCATATGGACGTGAGCCGACCGATGAGGAGATCGCAGATAAACTCGGGTGGACGGCTGCCAAGGTGAAATCGGTCAAGAATGTTGCCCGTGAACCGATCAGTCTCGAGACACCCGTCGGAGAAGAGGAAGATTCCCTTCTCAGTGATTTTATCGAGGATAAGGATGTTGAGAACCCGGCGAACCAGACAGCCTTCAGACTCCTGCAGGAGCAGCTTGAGGATGTCCTTCACACACTTCCACCGAGAGAACAGGAAGTATTGAAGATGAGATTCGGTCTTGAGGACGGTTACTCATTGACACTCGAGGAAGTTGGACTGTATTTTCAGGTAACGAGGGAACGTATCAGACAGATTGAGGCAAAGGCCCTGAGACGATTGAGACACCCGAAACGAAGCAGACGATTAAAAGACTTTTTATAATAGCCAGATCAGGAGAACAGTATGCATGACATATACGATAAGCTGAGAGACCTTCAGGATATTCTTGCAAAGAAGTTCAGCATCATGGAGGAGATCATCGAGATCCCTCGGACACTCGAAACAAAAGAAGAGTTGCTGAACCGTGGAAAGAAGCTCTACATCGAAAAGCACGAGAAGATCCAGAAGACCAGCGAAGAGCTGAAGAATCTGAGAGTTTCTCTTGATGAAGCTGAAGTCGAACGCGAGAACTATGAAAAGCAGATGGAAGTGATTTCCACTCAGAGGGAATACGAGGCTCTTGAGAAGGAGATCGCTGATGCATCTCTGAAGGAACAGTCTTTCAGGAAGTCCCTCCTCGCCAAGGAGAAGTATCTCGGTGAGCTTCAGGAACAGCTTGAAGAACATGAGCAGCTCATGGAGATTCAGGAAGAAGAAGTTCAGAATGAGATGAAGAAGAAAGACGAACTGCTGGCTGTCAAGGAAGCTCAGATCGCAGACTTGTCCGCACAGGAGAGCACCCTTACTCCCGGAATTGACGAGAGTATTCTCTTCAAGTTTGAGCGTATCATCAAGAACAAGGCCGGTATCGGTATTGTCCCGATTCACGGAATTGTCTGCCAGGGCTGCCATATGACCCTTCCCGTTCAGTTCGTCAATGACGTACGAAAGAATGAGGAATTCAAGTTCTGTCCCTACTGCTCCCGCGTGCTCTTCTATGAAGAGGTTGAGGATATCGGAGTTGCCGCTTCAAGCGGAGACGTGGAGATTGAAGAGGGTGGACTTACTGATTTCATTGATGGTGATGAATTCAGCGATCTACTTGATTAGTTCCCCGTATCACCAGATACCATAGAACTTTCATCAGGATCGTGTCTGCCGCGATATGTTGATTATTCTCTGGTGGACCATGCAGTCGCCGGGAGGAGAAATCCTTCGGGAGGAAAGTCCGGGCTCCATAGGACATGATGCCGGGTAACACCCGGGAGCCGTAAGGCTATAGAAAGTGCCGCAGAAAATATACCGCCTTTCCCCTATGGGGAGAGGTAAGGGTGAAAAGGCGAGGTAAGAGCTCACCGCGAATCCTGGCAACAGGGTCGGCAGGGTAAACCTCATCAGGAGCAAGATCAAGTATGCAGGAGGGCTGTCCGTCCATTTCCTGCGGGTAGATCGCTTGAGCATACCGGTAACGGTATGCCTAGATAGATGACTGCATAACACAGAACCCGGCTTATGGTCCACCATTTTTTTACCCACCCCCATCGGAGAAATCATTGGATACGATAGATATTGTACAGGAACTGGGAAACGTTCTTCTCACTGTCGAACAGCCTGCCCGCTATACTGCAGGAGAATACCGCTACGGTACTCAGCCAGAAGTCACCGACGCATCTTTCACAGCAGGAATCTGTTTTCCCGATCTGTATGAGATAGGGATGTCGAACAATGCCGTCAGGATACTGTACAATCTCCTTCAGAATATCGAAGGAGTTGTCTGTGACCACGTGTTTGCCGTCGCTCCTGATTTCGAGGCGCTCCTTCGCGAACATGATATCCCTCTTACGACTCTCTACCACGGAATTCCGCTTCGCTCCCTTGATGTATTGGGAATTTCCATCGGCTATGAACTTGCAGCCACCAATATTCTTCAGATTCTCGATCTCGGCGGGATCCCGCTGTTAAGCAGGGATCGCGGAGATGATGATCCCTTTGTCATCGCAGGAGGGCCGGCAATCACAAATCCGCTTCCCTTCGCACCGTTTCTTGATTTTGTCTACATCGGAGAAGCCGAGAACGGACAGGCCGACATCATCAGACTCATTCAAAGACTGAAGAGGGAGGGAGCTTCGAGGCAGTTCATCACCGAACAGATAGAACAGAGTTTCCCGATGGTGTGGAGTGAACGTACGAAACGGGCATACCGGGCGATAGATGAGAACTTCGGCAATGACGAGCACGTCCTGTTCGATCATTATGTCATGCCGGCCTTCCGGGTTGCACAGGATCACGGTGTGGTCGAGATTATGCGCGGGTGTCCCAACGGGTGCAGATTCTGTCATGCAGGTCAGTTTTACAAACCGTACAGGCAGAAGGAGCTTGCAACAGTATACCGTGAGGCTCGCCAGCAGGTTGAACGCTTCGGGTATCGGGAGGTTACCCTCTCTTCGCTTTCAAGCGGGGACCATCCTCAGCTTCAGGAAATGATCCATGAACTCAACAGAGATTTTTCCTCCCATCATGTTTCCTTCTCTCTTCCCTCGCTCAAAGTGAGTACTTTCAACCTTTCGATACTCGAGAGTCTGAATGAGGTGCGTAAGAGCGGGCTGACCTTTGCCATTGAGACTCCACTGAGTCAGTGGCAACGGTCTGTCAACAAGGAAGTCTCGGTTGAATCGGTCATTGAGATTATTCAGGAGGCAAAGAAGCGCGGTTGGAAACTGGCGAAGTTCTATTTCATGGTAGGCCTTCCCGGCACCGATCCTGCCATAGAAGGGCCTGCCATCGTTGATTTCCTGGCCCGGGTCAGAGAACAGACGCGGATAGGAATGAACATCAATATCGGGACCTTCATACCCAAGGCACATACTCCCTATCAGTGGGCTGCCCAGCTGAACCTCGAGACCTCTTATGAGCATCTACTTGCCATCAAACGATCGATACAGAATACCATCAAGGGGGCTAAGGTCTCCTTTCACAACCCTATGGTCTCCTATGTCGAGGGTATCATATCTCGTGGAGACCGTAGTGTCTCAGATATGATACGCTACGCGTATGAAGCCGGATGCCGTCTTGATGCCTGGCAGGAACATTTCAACAAAGACCTGTGGCTGGAAGCGATACAGGAGGCAGGGATAGATGTTGAATCTATCCTGTATTCCCCTTATGACCTTGATGCTCCTCTCCCCTGGGATTCGGTAAGCCTGAAGGTCTCAAAGACCTTCCTCCGGCAGGAGTGGCTGCGTTCACAGAACGGGGAGCTGACTCCACCGTGTCTGGCGGATTGTGCGACCCCCTGTGGTTCCTGTACCCCTCAGTCCCCGGTCGTGAGAGCTTCAGATAATCCCGAAACCATTGCGGACTCCGACAGGCTCCCTCCTCCTTCCTTAATCACTGAGAGTATCTCCTCAGTTGTCTTCTTTTATGAGAAAAAGGGGAGAGCAGTCTTCCTCTCCCACATCTCCACCATGAGAGCGATGGAGCAGACCTTCCAGAGGGCAGGAATACCTGTTGCCTTTACGGAAGGGTTCAACCCGAAACCGAGGATGGAGTTCGTCCACCCGTTGTCAACGGGAGTGAGCGGTCAGAGCGAAGTGCTCGGTATTCTTGCTCACGGACCGCAACAGTGGGACACTCAGAAGGTTCTGGAAGATCTGAACCGGTTCAGTCCGGAGGGTTTCCTCTTCAGACAGATCGTTGTCCTTCCTCAAGACAGACGTACGACACTTAGCAAATACCACACAGGAGCCATGTACACGATTGAGCAGGTACAGGAGGAAATCTACAGTAACCGTCTGAGAGAACTCTCCCGGTCATGCTCGAAGGATATCACGGTAAGCCGGATATCGGTGGGAAACAGGGAGAGCTTCAGTGTCTACGTCAAAGGACAGAAGAACCCTGTGAAGGCTCTCTTTCCCGAGCATTCTGACAAATTCAAGGTCCTCTCTTCCATGAGAATCCATCGCGATTTTCTCACCACAGGTGAGGATGAGGCGGATGGAAGACTCATCACCTACGAAGAGCTTCTGTCAGCATGGCAGTAATAGTAGTGAGTCGGTGATATCTCCCGTTTAGGGGGATATACCTTGTCACACACATCTCCCACTTTTATGTGGCATCGACTGGCGAACGGGCACCCTTTCACTTTTCGACTGGGATCGGGTAATGCTCCGGTCAGTTCTATGACCTTCTTCTTTTTCGTAGGGTCTACATCCGGAACAGCGGAGAAGAGGGCTTCCGTGTAAGGATGGAAGGGCGGGGCCATGACCTCATCACGTAATCCGTACTCAACCACAAACCCGGCATACATCACCAGGATGGTATCACTGATATAGTTGATCACGTTCAGATCATGAGAGATGAAGATATAGCTTGTACCTGTTTTTTCCTGAATGTCATTCAGGAGGTTTAGGACAGAGGCCTGAACCGAGACATCAAGGGCGCTGGTCGGTTCGTCACACACGATCAGTTCGGGATTGATCGCCAGTGCACGGGCTATGGCAACCCGCTGCTGTTCTCCACCACTCATCTCCTTCGGTTTCTTGGTGATATAGTCGCTTCCGAGATCAACAGTCTTGAGGAGTTGTACGATTTCTTCACGCCGTTCCTTTCTGTTCTTGCGCCCGATGAGTTTGTTCATAGGACGTGCAATGATCTGTTCTACCGTGTGCGAGGGGTTGAGTGATTTTCCCGGATTCTGGAAGATGAGCTGAATATCACGAAGCGTGTCTGAATCGCGTTTCCTCCAGTCGATAGAGATATCTCTCTGTTTGAACTCCACCTTGCCCTTGGTCGGGGAGTAGAGGCCGGTAATGATATGGCCTGTAGTTGACTTTCCGCAGCCGCTCTCACCGACAACGCCCAATACGCTTCCGGCCGGCATGGAAAATGATACGCCGTTCAGTGCGTGAACCTTTCTCCTCAGCCCGTAGACCTTCTTCAGGTTCTTGATGGTAATGAGCTCATTGGTACCTTCCTGATCCCCTGAGGCTATGACAGCTGCCCGTTGGAACGCCTTTACCTTTGGCGCCGGAACGTCCTCTGCGTATGCCCTTGCGCAGGCAGCATAGTGACCGTCTTCAACTTCCCGGATACCGTAGTCTTCTTCACAGGTAGCTGTCTTCTTATCACAGCGGTCGGCAAACGGACATCCCGTAGCAAGATCCCCCCGCCGTTTCACATAGCCTTTGATCGTGTTAAGGTAGGTTTTCTCCTTAACCACACCACCGCGGGGCATGCAGTTGATGAGCGCCCGGGTGTAAGGATGGAACGGATGGGCGAAGATCTTCTCCTTCGGACCGCGCTCAACCATCTCTCCGTTGTACATGACAATGATCTGTTCCGCCACCTTATTGATGACTCCCATATCATGAGAGATATAGATGAAGGACATATTCAGTTTCTGTTTCAGGTCATTGATGGAATCAAGGATAACAGCTTCGGTAGTGACATCCAGAGCAGTGGTCGGCTCGTCAAGCACCATTATGTCAGGTCGGGCCAGAATAGCCATGGCAATGATGATTCTCTGCTGGATACCACCGCTGATCTGGTGAGGATACCGTCTGACCAGATTCTTCCCGTCACCGATATTCATCAGTTCCAGAGCTTCAAGGGAGGCTTCACGTGCCTTCGCCTTTGACAGACCGCGGTGAAATATCGTCACCTCATCAAGCTGTTTGCCGATGGTTAGCGAAGGGTTAAGGGATGAGTAGGGGTTCTGATATACCATCGATATCCTGTTACCGCGGATGCTCTCCATCTCTCTGTCACTGAGTTCGAAAAGATTCTGATCCTTGAAATGGATGGAACCCTCTATCTTCGCATTGCTCGCAAGATATCTCAGAATTGCATAGCTAAGGGTGCTCTTGCCGCATCCACTTTCTCCTATGATCCCGATGGACTCGTTATAGCCGAGCGAGAAGGAAATATCGCGGACAGCGGTAAACAGTCCCTCGAAGGTCTCATAGTGCACGCTGACGTGCTTCAGATCTAATATATTATCGTTCATGGATCAGTACCTTTGAAATAAAATCACTGAAGATCGAAATGGCGATCACCAGTGAAGCGATTGCGAGCGCCGGAAAGAGAACTGTCCAGGGGGCATCTGCTATGATCGGTCTGTTTTCGATGACCATCATACCCCAGTCAGGTGTCGGAGGCTGCAGGCCGACTCCGAGGAATCCCAGTGAGGCGACCATCATGATGGAGTAGGCGAATCGGGCTGTTGCTTCCACGATGATCGGACCTACGGTGTTTGGAAGAATCTCTGCAAACATGATGTAGATGTGAGATTCTCCCCGTATCCTTGCAGCCTGGACATACTCCTGAGATTTCTCACTGAGTAGGACTCCACGGGAAACACGGGCGGTCGCCGGTATGAAGGCGATGGAGACGATGAGAGTCAATGAGGCAATCGTCGAGTCGCCCAGTATGCCGAGAACGACCATCGAAAGTACCAGAGGAGGTATCGACATCAGGATATCCATCGACCTGAGGAATATGGTGTCAAAGGCATTGCCGAAGTACCCTGCGGAAAATCCCAGGATAATACCGAGGATCGTTGACAGGATACTGGTGAACAGGGCGACGGTGAGGATTGACCTGCTCCCCACGATGATCCGGGAGAGGATATCCCGTCCCAGGGCATCTGTTCCAAGCAGATGGTTGTTCACTCCGGGAGCCGCCATCTGGAACGTACTGTCCATTTCCGTGTATGTATAGGAAAGAAACGAGGGTCCTGCGAAGGCAAGGAAAATCCAGCCGAGGATAATCAGGATCGCGATGATTGCCAGCGGATGCCGTTTCAGCTGATAGAGGATATACTTCATCGCTGACCACCTTTGAACCGGATCCGTGGATTGAGATACCCGTAGAGGAGATCGGTTATCATCGTCGAAAGTGCGAATATGACGGTTATGAGAAGTACACAGGCTTCAATGAGAGGCACATCACGGGTCTTGATCGCAGTCATCAGAAGGGAGCCCATGCCGGGGAACCCGAACAGAGTCTCGACAACGATGAGTCCGCCGAACAGCCATCCCATGTTCATGCCGATGATCGTGATCGTCGGCAGGAGTGCATTCCTGAGAGCATGCCTGAAGATAATGTATCGTTCAGGTAATCCTTTCAGGCGTGCAGCCTTGATATAGTCTGAATTCATGACGATGATCATGCTTGACCGCTGCATTCGCGAAACGTATCCGAACATGACGAACGTGATACTGAGTGCAGGCAGTATAAGAATATCGAGATTCTGAAAGAGTGTCTGACCGATGGGGATGACGCTGACTATCGGAAGCCACTTCAGCCGCACTGCGAAGATAGAGATCAGGATAACCCCTGATACGAACTCCGGCAGCGCCATGGTCGCCAGTCCCGTGAAACTGATAATGGAATCAGCTGTCTTCTTCTCCTTGACGCCGGCAATGACGCCGAGGACGATGGACACCGGTACGAAGATGATGAATGCCGTGAGTGCAAGAAAGAGGGAATGACCCACTTTCCTCCAGAGTATCGAACTGATGGGTACTCCCTGCATATAGATCGAATCACCGAGATCTCCCCGTACCACACCGGTGATCCACCTTCCGTAGCGGGTGAAGAAGGGATCATCAAGTCCGCGGGCCTGCCGTAATTCCCTGAGTGAATCCTCAGTGGCTGACTGGCCGAGTATCATCTGGGCGACATCACCGGGCATCAGTTCGACGAGGGAAAAGATAATCAGGGAGATGATCAGCAGGGTCGCAAGAAGCGACCCCACTTTACTGAAAACGGTACTCAGATAGGTGTTCATTTGATATCCGTATATTTGTACTGCGGCAGCATACTCAGCGGTTGACGGTAGTCAATAACCTTGTCACTCAACGCAACGAGATAGGGAACCTGCACATTGATAACTGTCCCTTCTTCATAGAAAATCCTCTGGAGATCATGATAATATCCCAATCTGGTATCGTAGTCGACTTCGGCCTTGATCAGGTCGATCAGCTCATCAACTTCAGGGATATCCATGTGTGATTCATTCCAGGGACCCTCACTGTGGTATGCATAGCTGAGCAGCATCGACACATCGGCTCTTGCGCCCCAGCCGGTGATACACATCGGTACATTCAGCCAGTACTGTGAGAGATATACGTCTCGGGTGAATCCTTTGAGGTTCAGGTCGAATCCTGCCTCAGCAGAGAGTTCCTTGATCGTCTGAGAGAGTTCCTTGCCGTATGGATGATCAGATGCATAGTAGAGATCGACTGAGACTCCATCTGGATACCCAGCTTCGGCAAGCAGAGCCTTTGCCTTTTCGATGTCTCTGCCTCTGAAGGGAATATCAAGATACTCGGCCTGTTCATTGAGGATGAACGATTCGTTGTAGAATACTCCTTCGTTCAGCTCCATCTGGGCAACGCTGCGTGCGATGATTTCGGGATCCATCGCGTACTTGAACGCAAGACGTACACGGTTGTCGTCAAACGGTTCCATATCCTGAACAAGGGCGATGAACCTGTTTTCCTGATACGGAGAGACGACGGTGATTCCATCCTGCTGATCCAGTCGCTTCTTGATGATCGGAGAGATCTGCGGTACCACATCAACCTCACCACTTTCCAGCATGGACACCGATGCGTCGATATCACCGACAAAATAGAGAAGGAGTTCGTCAACCTTCGGCAACTCGGGAATCCAGTAGGAATCGTTTTTCACGAGGTATGCTGATTCCTTGGGTATGATCTCCTTGAGAATGAAGGGACCTGTTCCCATCGGGTGCATCTCTCCCTTAGAGGCATAGTCATAGTCACTTGAGAGTATTCCCATGTTGTAGTCAGTGAACAGGTAGATGAATGTAGGCAGTGCCTTCTCAAGATGGAGGGCGACCGTATAATCGTCGATGATCTCCACTTCTTTGACCGCTGCGAAATCATTCTTCTTCAGGTGTCCGACTTCAGGGTCCTGAGTCCGTTCGATGGTGAACTTGACATCTTCAGCGGTGAAGGCTGATCCGTCATGGAACGTTACGCCCTCCCTCAGGTGGAAGATCCAGGTCTTTCCATCCTCTGTTTCCCAGTCAGTTGCGAGGACCGGGTCAAGTTCTCCTGTCTTCGCATTGATTTCGATAAGATATTCATAGATGCTCGAGTTAAGAGCAAATGCCTGACCGTCCCAGATACCCATCGTGATGAGACCCGGAACCTGAGTAGCGACCCGTAATGATTTCTTTGTGCTTTCCTGTTCCCCAGCTCCCCCTGCAACAAGCAGAGACGTGACAAGCAGCACAGATACGAGTAAGACAGCTATCTTTTTCATTGTTTACCTCCAGTGAAATTGATATGCCAGTTCATGGAACAGAGAACTGACAACTTTATTATTGTACTGAGTATGTCAGTTTGTCAAGTCATGGTGCCGGGCGGGACACAGCAGGAATCGGTGTGCATCGTATACGTATGACATATGCAACAAAGAGGAAAAGAATATGGTGTGTATCAGGCGCGTGTAAGGGCTTCCAGGGCTTCGCCGTGATCCTCATGTCCCACAAGAACGAGGACATCATCAGCCTCGAGTGATATATCAGGACCGGGAGAGAGGTGAATATGCCCCTGTCTCCGTATCGCAATGACTGTTGCATGCGTTTTTCCCCAGAATTCCACGTCGGACAGAGTCTTTCCACACAGGACAGCTCCTTCCTGTATGGTCACTTCATAGGTGTGATACGGAAACAGGTCCGCCGATTTCCTGCTCAGGGAACGGGTGAGGGAGTGAACGGTTGAGGAAATCTCCTGAGAGAGTTTTTTCTGTTGTTCAAGAAGGTCGTACAGATGTGACAGAAGAACCCGGTTTTCCGTATCCTTCGATGCCTCCCGTATGTAGGTGTCAGCCTTTTCCTTAGAAAGGACTGAAACCCCGCTGTTGCGGTGAATTTCAACGATCTGCTTCTCAGAAAGCAGTGAGAGTGCACGGCGGATCGTCTCCGGAGAGACACCGTACTCGCTGCTCATCAGCGACCTGCCGAACAATCGAGTTCCCACCGGCAGTTCCTGACAGGAAATCCGCCGTGCGATATCGTAGGCTATCTTAAGATAAGCCGGATGTGCAGTCCTCCTGGAGGAAACGTACTGTGTCTGTGTTGTGTCATGATCCATTGTATTCCCGTACCTTGTCAGTCTAGTTTTTCTACATACTTATACACAGGGAGCATAGTCATAGGTTGCGTGTATCCCCTGATCGATGAATCGAGTGCAACAAGGTAGGGGACCTGAAGGTTTACCAGTGGCCCGAATTCATAGAAGTACTCCTGAAGCTCTCTGTAGTGCATCTCCAGCGCCGATGGATCTATTTCTCTGAGTATATTGTTGATACGCGCATCCAGATCGGGGTCTTTCACATGTGATTCATTCCACACTCCTCTGGAATCATAGGCCAGTGAGAGCAGAACAGCAGGGTCAACCCTTCCTCCCCAGGTGGTGAGACTGAGGGGCACCTGCATCCAGTACTGACTGAAGTATATATCTCTCGGATACCCCTTGAGTTCTATGGTGAAACCTCCCTCTTTCGCCTGTTCCTGGATGCTCTGAGCTATACTCTGATTGAATGCATGGTCACCCGCATAAGTGAGAGACACTGTCAGTCCTTCAGGATATCCTGCACGACTCAACAGGTCCCGTGCCCTCTGCGGGTCTCGTTTTCTCGGTCCCGTCTTCACAAACTGAGACTGTGTCTCCATCACGGGACCTTCCGAGTAATAGAACTGCGAGCCCAGTTCAAGGTTGAGGCTTCTGGCGAGCAGGGTAGGTGAGAGTGAGTATTTCAGAGCAAGGCGAACATCATTGTCATCGAACGGAGGGGTATCAACCCGCATGGAGAGGAACCTCTGCTCTGTGTATGGCACTGTCACATAGATATTCTCATTGGAATCGACTCTCTGCTTCATGATCGGGGTAATAAAGGGAACGATATCAACCTGCCCATTGAGAAGCATCGATAAAGCGGTATCACGGTCGGAGACAAAATAGATGTGTACTTCATCACTGATGGGATAGCCGGCTTCCCAGTATTCATCAAAAGCAACCAGGTGTGCATACTCCTTCGTGACAAGTTCCTGAACCCTGAACGGACCGCTGCCCATCGGGGAGGACTCACCGTTGCTTCGGTAGTCATATTCCGAGGAGAGGAGGGCCATGTTGTAATCAGTGAGCTGGTAGATGAAACCGGGACGGACTTCGGTGAGTTTCACCTCGACGGTGTAGTCATCAATCCTGTTCACAGACTCCATGATCTCGAATTCTTTCTGTTTCACATGGGAGAGGGTAGGGTCCTGGGTTCTTTCAAGTGTGAACATCAGGTCATCGGCATCAAGAGGAGTCCCATCATGAAACACGATTCCTTCGCGGATGGTGAGAGTCCAGGTAATTCCGTCACTGCTTTCCCATGAACTGAGAACTTCTCCTTTGAGTTCCCCTGTATCAGGGTCGAGAACGACGGGGTAGTCATAGACTGAGGAGTTGAGACTGAAAACCTGACCATTCCATAATCCGGGGGTTATCAGGCCCGGCATATTATCGGCCACACGAATAATAACGGTATCATCTGCCTTCTGTTCCATGTCACCGGCAGAGAAGAGCGACATGCTGGTAAGTGCAAGAACAAATGAGATTGCTATCCAAACACGTTTCATAGGCGCCCCCTTCTCTTGACTGTATCATGCACAGGGACCAAAGTGAAGGAACGCGGGCAAGAATTATTCCTCTTCCTTGATCGAATCCCACAGATCATTGAGCTGATCCAGATTATCATAATGCATTTCGATGTTCTCCTGCCTGGAGAGAGAGTACAGCCTGTTGAACCGTTTCTGCAGTTTCCTGTTGGTGCGCCTGAGGGCAATCTGCGGGTCGATCTTCAGATACCTTGCAAGATTGACGACACTGAACAACAGATCTCCAATCTCCTCTTCAATGTGTTCCGTGTCTTTGGACCGCTCTGTATGGATTGCTTCCCGCACTTCCTCCAGTTCCTCCTCGATCTTGTCGATAACTCCATTCACCTCGGGCCAGTCGAAACCGAGTTTCTTCATGATCTTCTGGACTTCGTGAGCATGGGCAAGCTGAGGCAACTGCCTGGGAATCCTGGAGAACAGATCATCGGCATCGTAGGTTTTTCCCTCTACCTTCTGTTTCACCTGATCCCATACCTGTATGACAGAATCTGCATCATCCGCTTGTTCATCGGAAAAGACATGGGGGTGACGTCTGATAAGTTTCTGAGAGACAGCGTTGATCGAATCAACAGGTGAGAATGTGTTCTGTTCCTCATGGATACGGTACGACATCAGCACATTCAGCAATACATCTCCGATCTCTTCCTTCATGCTTTCGCTGTTTCCCTCGAGGATACCGTCGATATATTCATATGTCTCATCGAGAATAGCAGATGAGACTGACTTTGCTGTCTGTTTGCGGTCCCAGGGACACCCGCCGGGATTTCTCAGTATCGTCACGATCGTGTAGAGCTGCTCGAGTGCTTCTGTAATTGTTTCTGTCTCTGTATAGGTGTAGTCAATCATGCTATAGAGTATAGCGGGTCATCGGTGTCTTGAAAATGGGTTTTTCGTTGAGGTGTTTCTATTTCAGGTGAATTGGACGCGTGCCCCGATATGCAGGCAAAACCATTCTTCTGTCTTTCTAGTTTACAGAATATACATTATATACATTTTACATCATGAAGGAGATCAGCGAAGACGCAGGGTGCCGACTTCCTGCAGCGGTGACCAGTAGATATTGGTAGCATCTCCGTTTCCTCCATACAGGGAGGCAAAGATATGGAGGTACAAGGCACTTCCCTCTATGAGTGCATCGCTGAGAACACGATAGCTGACCCCATCATATGCTTCGTACCGTTGTTTGATCTCATCAACTGTCAGAGTATCTGTGTCCGTATCTGCACCGAAAAACTGAGCCTTCCGTTCGTTGTTCATATACCCGATGAGCGTATCAGCCTGATCGTACAACCCCAACGTGCTGTACCTTCCTGCAGTATCGAGAGCTCTGATGGTAAACGTATAGGTGGAAAACGGAGGAGAGGGTTCGGGTTGGAACGAACTGACCGGGATAGAGATATCCATGTCAGGTGCTGTTGCGAATTCGCCGCCGGAGGCTGCTGAGGCTGAATAGGAGAACGTGGAGGCGAGAACAACATCATATTCGGTATCCTCCTCATACTCAGGACGAGTCGTCTGGTACGTTACGGAAGTCTCCGGTGTCTTATAGATGTAGAACCCGCTTGCCTGTGAAACGGACTGGGGAGTCCACATATCGCCGTTCCCGCCCTCCTTGATATAGAGTCTCCTGAAGGCAGTCTGGCTCTCTGATCTGACCGGGAGTGAGGAAAGACTGCTGATCTGTGAGCTTGCAAGAGAATCCGTTGAAAGCACATAGAACAGTTTCACAGCAGGTACAGTATCTCTATCCCTGAATTCATCCAGTGCATCCTCAGTGAGATTGACTGTCACTGAGAAACTCTCGTTCTCTGTCAGCACATTGGAATCAAACTGAATTTCAGATTCCTCAATATAGAGGTAGGTAGGAACACCACAGGAAAGAATAACCAGAAAAAGAACAGGCACCATAGCGAAAAGAGCTGCATTGATGTGTCTTTTCGATCGGTGCCTGTGCCTGTTCTGCATATGGTCTCCTCCTGCGGGTGACCGGTTGGTTACTACTTTATTCGTTACAGTAATACAAGATGAGAAAGTGCAAGCTTTGCATACTCACTTTCAGGATATTCATCAGCGAGCTGCTGCAGCACGGCTTTGGCCAGGTCAGTATCTCCTGCTTTTTCGTGAAGACGTGCAACACTCAGTAACGCTCTCGCCGACTCTGAAGCCCTACCCTCACTATCATCATATACCTGCTGATAGTAAGCAAGCGCAGCTGAGTCATCACCCATTGCTTCACTGACTACAGCGAGATTGAACTGAGCGAGAGAGGCGAAGTAGGTATCCTTCCCGTTCTCGGCAAGTGTTTCGAGTCTCTGTGCGGCATCGCTCCACTGCTCACCTTCGGCACTGATGAGAGCCAGAAGGTATTCAGCCTTGAGAGCCGGATAGGCACTCTTTTTCGTGGAGGTCAGCCCCTCGAGGCCGTCAACCAGTTCCTGAGGAACAGCTGCACCTTCCTCGGAGGAAGAGACCCATTCGTCATACTGAAGTGACAGCTCATCGATACGCTGCTGGTTCTTCTCTGTCTGTGAGGAACCCACAGACAGAGCAATGATCAGAACGGCTAAGGCGAGAACGATGACAGCCCCAGTTATGATTAACACATGTTTGTTCTTCTGAAAGAACAGAGCGAGCGATTCCTCGACTCTGTTCTGAAAGGAAACTTCTTTTCTACCCTTCTCTGCCATACCCTGCCCCACTATTCTGAGTCTTTGTCTTTGGAACTGATGAGATCACCGAAGGTAAAGGTATCGGAGTCATCACTGCCATGAATGTACTTTGAGATCTCAGACTGCTGGGAAATCCGGATCTTCTCCTTGATCGAAAGAGAGAGCTTCTGTGTGTTGGTATTCACTTCCACAACTGCCGCATCAATCGGGTCGCCGACTTTGAATTTCGAGAGAACAGAATCATTGTACTCCTCATCCGGTCCGATAAGGTTGTATTTTGAAATAAGTCCTTCAATATCCCCGAGTACGCGGACGAACACACCGAAGTCAGTCACATTGGTGACTTCCCCGCTGATTATCGATCCCTTGGGGTATTCCTGCCGGAGAGTTGTCCACGGGTTGCCTGAAAGCTGCTTGACTCCGAGTCTGATATGGCGTGTCTGGGGATCTACCCGGGTTACGACAACATCGATCACGTCGCCTTCCTTGCAGAAGTCGTTCATGTTCTTGACTCTCTTTGTCCAGGAGATGTCATCTACATGGAGGAATCCGTCGATACCGTCTTCAAGATTCACGAATGCGCCATTGGCGGTGATCTTGACAACAGGTTTCGTGAACGTCATACCTACCGGGTAGCGTACATCAATGGTATCCCAGGGGTTTTCCTCAAGCTGTTTGAGACCGAGAGAGACTCGCTTCTTGTCAAGGTCATATCCCAGAATCTTGGCACTGACGATATCACCGATTGAAACAATCTCCTTCGGGTTGTTGACCCGTTTAGTCCAGGAAAGTTCAGAGATATGCGCAAGACCTTCTATACCCGGCTCGATCTCGATGAACACACCGAAGTTGGTGATCTTCGTCACAGGCGCCTCAACCACATCATCAACATGGTAGCGCTGTTCAAAGGAATTCCAGGGGTCTTCGGTCATGTGCTTGAGCGAGAGGTTGATCTTCTGTGATTCAGGATCGATGTTGATGAGGCGGAGATGAACCACTTCACCCTTATTTACGAAATCCTTGGGCTTTGTCACATGGCCCCAGCTCATATCGTTTATATGAAGAAGACCATCAAATCCTCCGAGGTCGATGAATGCACCAAAGCTTGTGAAGCTCTTAACGGTCCCTTCCACAACATCGCCGATCTTGACGGTCGAGAAAAAATGTTCCTTGTTGATCTTGATCTGCTTCTCAAGATATTCTCTTCGTGAAACGACAGACTTGAGTTTCATGCCTGTATGAAACTTGTCTATGATGAAATAGTCTGCAATACCGATGAGAGTCTCGGGATCCTCGACTCTGACTACATCTGCCTTGCTGAGAGGACAGAATCCTAGGAACTCATTCCCAAGGTCAACTTCGTATCCGCCTTTAATGACTTTCACGAACTTACCCATAACCGGTTCCCGGTTTTCTGCTGCTACTTTGAGAACATCCGTTCTCTCTTTGATGTCAGCGCGCTTCTTGGAAATGACGATCTGGCCGCCTTTTCCTTCCTTGTTGACTATCAGAACCTTGACTTCGTCGCCGACGGCAGGGCTGGTGGAAAATTCATCCAGGGAAATTCTTCCTTCGGACTTATATCCCACATCCACAAATACATACTCGTTATTGACCTGAACAACAGTACCGGTAACAAGCTGACCGTCTTCAATTTCATCAAGAGATTTAAGGTAATGCTCCTGCAACTTTGTCTGTAGTTCAGCCTTCTGCTGCAGTTTTTCTTGTGTTTCCAACACTTCCTTTACTTCTTCCACGTATATTCTCCTGATCCATATTTGCTTACTCTCCCAATTGGTCGAGCATAGCTTGTAACACTTTTGCATAAACTTCATCTATGGTCAAGTATGAGGAATCAATATAGGTCGCTTCCTCTGAGATCTTTAGGGCTCCATAGACTTTATTTCTATCTATCACGTCACGTTGAGCGATCCTCTCTTTGATTTCGTCGATACTGTACGCTGTTTCCTGCTGATGATACCGTCTTTCTGCTCTGACCCGGGCTGATGCGTCGAGAAAAAATTTGAACTGTGCCTCAGGAAACACCACTGTCGTGATATCCCTTCCCTCACACACGATGTTCAGTCCCTCACTGGCAAGCCGTCTGAGGTTTTCGTTGACGATATTCCTCACAGCGATGATGGCCGAATGCTGTGCGACCAGGGCATCGATCTCATCAGTGTGAAGGTATCCTTCGACGATCTCTCCATCCACGGCGAGAAGCCCCTCCTTGAGCGACAGGCGGACACTTCGGGCAACAGCAATAATCTGGTCCTCATCGGTGAGCGACACGTTCCTTTTCACAGCCGTGTAGGTGATCGAACGATAGAAGTTCCCGGAGTTCACGAAGTAATATCCGAGGCGGTCGCTGATGGTCCTGGCGATAGTAGACTTCCCTACCCCGGCCGGTCCGTCGATCGCGACGACTGCTCCATGCAGGTGTTGTAACGGTTCGATGTTCATCTGCGCGTATCCTTCAGGAGAGAGTCGATCTCTCCCTTCTTCAGGGGACGATACTCACCGACCTTCAGGTCCTTGAGTTCTATCGAGCCGATCCGCAGACGAATGAGTTTGACGACCTCATAGCCCAGAACCTCGAAAATCTTTCTGATCTCACGGTTCTTACCCTCAGTGAGAGTCACGTGCACCCAGGTCTTCGTCTTAATGTCGAAGCTCTGTATTTTGTAGGGAAGCTTATTGTCGATCATGATCCCCTTGAGAGCCTTCTTCAGATCTTCCTTTCTGATCGGTTCCTTCGTCTTGACCGCATATTCCTTCTCTATCCCGTAGGATGGGTGGGTGATCCTGTTGGCTGCATCCCCGTCGTTCGTATACAGGATCAGACCGCTTGAATCCTTGTCGAGTCGCCCGATATGGAACAGGAGGTGCTTGTCCCGTATCGTGATGAGGTCTCTGGCATAGTGATCCTCATTCGGGTCGTAGTTGCTGCAGATATACCCTCTGGGCTTATGAAGGGCGAAATAGTAGGTTGCCTCGCTGATCTCTGCGAGCATGCCGTCAACCTGGACGATATCTTCTTCATCTACTTTTACTCCGAGTTCGCTCACCTGTTTCAGGTTGATGCTCACTCGCCCATCCAGGATGATACGTTCGCAGGCCCTGCGCGAGCCATAGCCGCTTTTTGCCAGATAACTCTGTAGCCGTATCGGATACTCTATCTTCATGATCTCTCTTCCTCATTCTGTAAGAATCGTTCTCTGTCCAGCTGTGAAAGTCTGGGCAGGTCTGAGATGCTGCTCAGACCAAACTGGAGCAGGAATTTTCTTGTTGTTCCATACAGTCCCGGGTGACCGGGGACATCCTTTCTTCCAACCACGTGAATGTACTCCCGTTCAAGGAGCATCCTCATGATCGAATCGCTCGAGACTCCCCGTATGTTCTCCACATCCCGTCTGGTGACCGGTTGAGCATACGCAATGATGGAAAGTGTTTCAAGCGCTGCACGGGTGAGCCGCCTGTCGACACGTTTGCCGTACGTATTCCTGAGTTCATCATGAAGGTGCGGTGAGGGTACCAGCTGGTACCCCTGTGAAGTCTCTGCCAACATCACCCCCCGCTTGCCTTCACGGTAGGTTGTCTGCAGTTCACCAATTGCCTGTTCGACCACATCGATCGGGAGACTGGTCATCTGAGACAGTCTCTCTCGGCTGAGCGCATCATTTTCAATGAACAGAACTGCTTCGATGAGCTGTACTGTATCGGTGCTGTCGTGGTTCACGCATCCTCCTCATCTTCGTCATCAAAGGAGATGACGATAACCTGATCATCATCGTCCTCGTCCAGACCACTGGTAACCGCACTATCTTCACGGAGATCCCGCTGTGATACGAAGCGCGGGTCAGAGTGTGACTCAGGTGCCGGGGGGGTAGACAGTTCCGGCCGTTCATCGCCTATATCGTACGGCTCATCCTCCTCGGGAGCTCTCCGTATCTGAATGTCACCGAACAGGACATGCTGCTCTATGATGATCATATGAAATTTCACGGCTTCAAGTATTGCGAGAAAGGCACAGATGATATCGATTCGTGAATCCTCGTGCACCACCAGGTCCATGAACGTGATGGTTTCTCGCTGTTCGAACAGTTCCTGCATCAGCGTGAGCTTCTGTTTCACACTCACCTCTTCATAGACATTGAAAATCTTGTCATGGGTGACCGTGCTGAGAAGGCTGCTGAAGGTCTTGAGGAGATCCCATACATTGACCTCTTTCCACAGCTGTTCATCGGGGAACGGAAGCATGAACTGACTCTTCTTGCGTGATAGAAGAAGGGTGTTCTCTGATTGTGCCTCACTGAGAAGTACGCTGTACCGTTTGTATTTCTGGTATTCCAGCAGCTGTTCCACCAGTTCCTGTTTGTCTTCAAGCCACATCTCATCCTCAGCCTGCTCGTGAGGGATCAGCATGTTGCTCTTAAGAAGGAGCAGATGGGAGGCCATCAGATAGAACTCGGTCAGGTCATCAAGATCCACCTTCGAAGCCATATCAAGGTACTGCATGAACTGGTCAGTGATCTCGGCTATCGGTATCGAGTAGATGCTTACCTGTGCCTTCTCTATCAGGTGGAGAAGAAGGTCAAGAGGACCTTCGAACTCCCTGATGCTGTAGGTGAGAGGATGCTGGGGTGCATTCTGTGCATGTTCTGTTCCTGAATGGGTCAGTGTTCCCATATCAGACGATTATACCGCACCTGATGGAACATGGTAAAGGATGTATGTGTCTCCCCCCTGCGTACCAGGGGGGAGAACTGCAGGTGCGTTACTCCTGTCCAACGATTGACTCTTCCTTCACTTCAGAAGGAAACATGAGCTCTCTCAGTTCCCTGTCGAGGGCTTCGGTGATATCTGCGTTGCTCCTGAGGAATTGTATCGCGTTGTCACGTCCCTGTCCGATCTTTTCATCACGATACGAGTACCATGAACCGGATTTGTTCACCATGTCATATTTTATCGCTGCGTCAAGAATAGAACCGTAATAGCTTAGACCTTCTCCGAAGAGCATGTCGAGTTCTATCTTCTTGAACGGCGGTGCAACCTTGTTCTTGACAATCTTGATTCTCACTCTGTTTCCGATGATCTCATCAGCGCTCTTGCTTATGCTCTCGATCTTTCTCACCTCGATACGGATCGAGGAATAGAATTTCAGGGCATTTCCTCCCGTAGTGGTCTCTGGATTTCCAAACATGATGCCGATTTTCATTCTGATCTGGTTGATGAAAATGATGGTGGTATGGCTTTTCGAGAGGATGCCTGTCAGTTTCCGTAAGGCCTGAGACATCAGACGAGCCTGAAGACCCATGTGCGAGTCCCCCATCTCCCCGTCGATCTCCGCCTGAGGCGTGAGAGCGGCAACCGAGTCGACGACTATGATATCAACAGCTCCGCTGCGCACCAGTGACTCGGTGATTTCCAGAGCCTGTTCACCGTTGTCAGGCTGGCTGATCCACAGTTCATCGGTGTTTACACCGATCTTTCTGGCATAGACAGGGTCGAGAGCGTGTTCGGCATCGATAAAGGCGGCGATACCGCCCGCCTTCTGGGCTTCGGCTATCGCGTGCAGAGAGAGTGTCGTCTTACCCGATGACTCCGGCCCGTATATCTCGATGATGCGTCCCCGCGGGAACCCGCCTACTCCCAGAGCTTCATCCAGGAGGATCGATCCGCTGCTGATGGTTGCAATCGATGAATCTGTTACCGAGTCGGAGAGTTTCATCAGAGCACCTTTACCGTACTGTTTGTCCATCTGACTCCTCGCGGCTTCAAGTGCGATAAGCTTGTCCTTTGTGTCGGCTGATTTGTCTATCGTGATGGATGGGGAACTATTCTTGTTCTTGGCCATGTATGCGCTCTCCTTTTCGGATATTTTCTACTATTCTAATACGTACTGTACCACAGTATCACTTCTGGATGTCATGAGAATCAAGAATGATCGTCACCGGACCGTCATTGACGTAGGCAACTTTCATATGTGCTCCGAATATACCTGTCTGCACCTCTATTCCGAGACTTCTCAGGCCTTCGGCGGCCTTTTCATAGACCGTCCGGGCAGTCTCAGGGGGAGCTGCAGGATTGAATGAGGGGCGGTTCCCCTTCGTGGTGATGGCACAGAGGGTGAACTGACTCACAAGAAGAATGCTGTTGCTCTCATCCTGTATACACCGGTTCATCTTCCCTTCCTGGTCGGTATATATGCGCAATGCTGCGATCTTCCGTACAATATAGGAAAGATCAGCTTCGTCATCATCACGGCATACCCCCAGGTATACAAGAAGCCCCCTCTCTATCGAGCCGCTCACGTTTCCCTGCACGGTAACCGAAGCATCGATCACTCGCTGTACCACCGCCTTCATCTATCGACTCATTGAGTGGAAGGCATCCACCAGGGCAGACTTGTCCGTACTCTTGAAGAAGGTGGTTCCCACCACAAGCACATCCACCCCGCTCTGGTAGAGCTTCTGGGCATTGTGGACGTTGACACCACCATCCACTGAGATCAGGAAATCCAGATCATGCTCGGTACGGTACGCATCAAGTTCCCTGATCTTGTCAAACGTGAACTCTATGAAGCTCTGACCGCCGAATCCGGGATTGACACTCATGAGCAGGACGAGTTCCACATCACCGAGCATCTGGTAGATCGACGATACCGGTGTCGAGGGAACAATCGAGATTCCGGCATTGACCCCCGACTGATGTATACTGCCGATAACCTTGTGCAGGTGAGTCACGGCCTCCTCATGAACGGTAATGTAATCGGCACCTGCATCGGCGAACTCCCTGATGAAGGGTTCAGGGTTCTGCACCATGAGATGAGCATCGAAGGGCAGTGAGCTCTTATCCTTCAGGTCGGCTATAAACTTCGGTCCAAACGATATGTTCGGTACGAACTGGCCGTCCATCACATCGAGATGAACCCAGTCAGCACCTGCCGAGTTCACTTCCTCAAGACCTTCACCCGCTCTGCTGAAGTCTGCTGACAGCATGCTTGGCGCGACTAAACACTTCGATTCTCTTTTCATAGCTTATTTGTACCAGAAAATGAAACATTTGTTAAGGTAATATATCGGACACTTTTACCCAGAGTATCACCCCTTTGTCTCACTGACCGCGGGACAGCGCTGCTCACCTGCACGTGATCTGAGTGTCGGCCGGCAAGTGGCTTGCTGTCGATTTTCTCCGTGTTGCTTGCAAGTATACCGGTTTTGTTCTATACTGATAAAACGTTTACTACCGTTCTCACCTATAGTGCTGATCTGTATCTATTTCTCTCTCAGATGAAGATAGTACAGTAATCAGTGTTATTGTGTATGGAAAAGAACGTCATATTCAGTTAGAAGGATAATCCACATGAATGAAGACGCTATCAGATCACTGTTAACAGAAGAGGCATGGACCCGTACCGCTCTCACCACCTACACTGTGCCGATGTTTCAGGAGATTGATACAACCATAGCAGGCATTGAAGGCAGTGAAGATCTGCTTGAAATCAAGGGTATCTGCGATGAGCATCTCAAGAAGAATAAAAACAGTATCGCAGCACTCTATATCTCGGGAATCATCTCGGTAATGAGAAAATCATTCGATTACGGGAACCTGACGAACCTGATCGAAATGTTCATCGAAAACGGTAAGGACGGGATCGCTGAGTTTCTGTCCCTCAAGGTGCTTGAGGCCTTTGAAGACAAATATGTGCTTCGCATTCTTGCCTCGATTTACGAGAAACAGGGAAAGCGTGATGATACCTATGCCCTGTACGAACGTCTCGTGGCAGTCGACTTCGAGGAGACCGAGCTGCTGACCACCCTTGCCGAGCGGGCACTTGAAGGGGGGCAGAGAGAAAAGGCAATCGCATACTACAAGAAGGCATTCCAGAGGTATCTGAATGCACAGAGTTATCAGTCGGTCATAGAGGTGTTTACCATTCTGTTCGACATGATGCCCGATGAGTTCCCCTACGTGCTTTCGCTTGCTGAGCGGATCGCCGATAAGTTCCACGGTGAACCTGCCTTCAAGCCGATCGGTGCCCTGTATCAGCGGAGTCTCGAACACGATAACTACGACAATGCCATCGATGCGATGAAGACCATCCTCAACATCGCACCTGCGAACGACTGGGCTCGGGAGCAGCTTGTCGCGACCTACAAGAAGAAATACGCCACACACAGCCGTCTTTCCTCCTGTATCGAGAGCAGCAATCTGGACAAGGCCTACCGGGACATCCATCTTGCGATCAATGAATTCGAAAAGAACATTGCGTTCGACAAGGGCTCCTTCGTGTTCCATAAATCATGGGCAATCGGACGTATCAAGGAAATCACCAGTGAGCACGTCATCATAGATTTTCCCTCGAAGAGAGGTCATTCGATGTCACTGGCCATGGCCTTCAGCTCTCTTCAGGTGCTTCCCGCCCAGCATATCTGGGTACTGAAATCCCTGTTCCCGAAGGATAAGCTGAAGGAGAAATTCGTCAGCGATGTCCCCTGGGGCTTGAGAACTCTGATACAGAGCAACGGGAATGCCGCGACGCTGAAAGCAATGAAGAGCGAGATCGTCCCTTCCATTCTCAGTGCCAAGGAGTGGACCAGCTGGCTTAACAAGGCGAAGAAAGTCCTCATGAACGACCCTCTCATCGGGTTTCTTCCCAATGCGAGTGATGTCTATACGGTCCGTGAGACCCCGATCAGTTATGAAGAGAAGTCACTCGGCATTTTCCGCAATGAGAAACGCTTCTATGCGAAGGTGAAGATCATCCGGGAGTTCCTCATCAACGGAGACGTGGAGTCGGATTTCTTCATAGAGATGGTCAAATATTTTAGAGACCAGTGCAGCATCTATCAGGGAGTGACCGATCAGGTGATCTCCTCCTACCTTCTGGTTGATTATCTCTCACACCGCTACCCCTTCATCGGCCGTCCCGAGGGAGCCGAGTTCAAACACCTGTACGGCATGGTTGATTCAGTCGAAAAGACTTTCGAGGCGATCGAGGATGCCGAGCTGAAGAAGGCTTTTATTGACAAGGTCGTCGAGACCGAGGACCCCGAACGGGTCCCGATGGTGCTGGTCTCTCTGTACCCCTACTACCTCACGAACTACATCATGGATACTCTCAGAGAGCAGGGAAAGAACCGGGTCATCAGCGATATGTTTAAAAAAGCCTGTAGAAACTACAAGGAGAATTCTGACCTGTTCACCTACCTTTCCCGCTCCTACGACAGGAAGTTCTGGGAGAAGAAGATACGGATTCCCTTCGAGACGCTCATCACCAGTCAGCTTCAGCTTCTGGACTACGCATTCAATGCCATCGAAGCGAAACGTGCTACAGCGGACAATAAAAAGATCGTGAAGACACTCCTCACGATCCTGTTCGATGAACGTTCTCTGTATCAGTTCCTCGATGAAGCGAACGAGGGTCAGGCTCAGAGAATCAACTTCATCATACAGCGCATGGAATCTCTCGAGATGTCCAAGAAGCTTGAGGTGAAACACGTGATTCTTGAGCGGTTCCCTGATTTCGTGTTCCTTGGTGAGGATCTTGATTCCAAGGAGATGGTGAGCAGCGGTCTCATGGTCACCAAGGCACGGTACATCGAGAAGCAGAATGAACTGGACCGCATCATGAATGTCGAGATACCGGAGAACTCCAAGGAGATCGGTGCAGCACTCGAACTGGGAGACCTCCGTGAGAACTCCGAATTCAAAGCCGCCAAGGAGAAGCAGGGTATACTCAATACGACGATGGTGAAACTGACCGATGAGATCTCCCGTGCGAACGTCATCACGAAGGATCAGGTGGATGTGAGCAAGGTCTCCTTCGGTACGAAGGTGAGTCTCAAGAACAACCTCAGTGGAGAAATGCAGGAGTATCGTATTCTTGGCCCCTGGGAATCGAACCCGAACGAGAATATCATCAGTTATATGGCGCCCTTCGGAGCGAAGCTCCTGAACCATACCCCCGGTGAACGGTTCACCTTCGAGATCAACGAGAAACCCTATGATTTCACTGTCGAATCCATCGAGGCGATCGTGATCTGATCCCGTACGTATCAGGTACTACACTGCGGACGCGGTGTATACACACTTACCGAAGACGACCACCTGCATGCCGGGTGGTCGTTTCGTTACTCTTCTCCTATACCTCCACCTACCCCATCCCCGGCTCTCTTCCTGCGGGTCAGGAATGAGATGATCCTGATTCCCATAATTCGGTACAGCACAAGAGCAATGAGAAACGTCAGGGAGAATAGCAGAGCAAGAATTGCGAGGCTGAGCACGGAGGAACCCTGCTCCCACCAGGTAGAGCCTAAACGTGAGTCTGCATAGAACAGCACCAGTGCCAGAAGAGCATTGATCACCAGAATGCTACCCAGGGTGCGAAGGGCACTCACCGTGAAGAATCTGATAAGATTGAGACGGGACAGATGAAGGCTGTAGATCACAACACCAACGGCAAAAGCTATGCTGTTTGCCAGTGCTATTGAGCTGATGGAGTTCTCATAGCGTGTAAGAACGATTGTGAGGATGATATCGACAGCGGCCACTGCCAGAGAGATGATGAATACCTCACGTTCCCTGTCGTCCGCATAGCAGATGCGCTGAAAGAACCCGTACATGGCGGCGAACGGCATGCCGAAGGCGAAGAAGCGGAGCGCGGAACCGGTGCGTATACTGTCTGCGAGGGTGAATTGACCGCTTTGCAGGAGAACGGAGGCTGTTTGTGAGCCGAAGAAGGAGAGGAGAAGCATGTTGGGCAGGAGGGTTGCCAGAATGAGAGTCATCCCATGGGAAAACGTGTGATGAAGCTCGCTCCGGTCCTGTGCTGCTGCCGACCTGACAAGAGAGGGAAAAAATGCAGTGGCAATTGCTGCATAGAAGATACCGTAGGGAGCCTGCCAGATGATAATGGCATTTGCAAAGGAGGTGACACTGCCTGTCTCCATCGTTGTGGCGAAATAGTAGGCAACCTGCTGTGAGATCACCATGATGAGAGCATTCAGGGTGATCATGAACCACTTCCTCATCACCTGTCGGATCTCCGGTGTAAAGACTTCCTGTGTGAGTGCGAACCGGTATCCGTATCTTCTGACACCTCTCCAGGTAAACAGAAGCTGGCCGCCACCTCCAGCAAGCACACCCACTGCCATCGCATAGGCTCCCATCGACGGTTCAAGCAGATACAATGAGAGAATCAGGGTCACCGAGAAGATCAGAGGAGCCACGGCTCCCGTGATGAAGGTGCCGTGGGCGTTGAGCACTCCGTTGAACAGGGCATACAGGGATATCATGGCAAGGTAGAGAGTGAAGAACAGGAGAAGGTTAGCAGAGAGGGAGATCATCTGCGGATCATTGAAATCACTGAGAAAGGAAATGATGCCTTGCCTGAATACGATGACTGCAACCGTGATAGGAGCAAAGATAACACCCTGTACACTGATCATTCTGATCAGCAGGATCCGGGTATCCTTTTTTTCCTGCAGGGAACGGGTGAAGATCGGGATGAAGGCAGCATTGAACGCACCTTCGGCAAAGAGTTTCCGGAAGTTGTTCGGGATGTTGAAGGTGAAGTTGATCACGTCTGCAAGCTCGCTTGCTCCGAACAGGATTGCGAGAACCCGTGCCTTGAAGATTCCGAGAATCCTCGAGAGCAGGGTGAATATCATGAGGATAGTCGAATGCACCTGCCTCTCATGATCATGAGCTTGCATAATAGCGTTCCAGAAAAGATTTTTTAAATTCAGGAAAACGATTCTCAGTGATTGCTGTTCTGATTCGATGCATAAATGAGTGAAGATAGGTCAGGTTGTGTTCGGTCGCGAGCATACCGGCTATCATCTCATTTGCCTTGAACACGTGCCTCATATATCCTCGGGAGTATTGGGTGCATGCTCTGCAGGTGCAGCCTTCCTGGATCGGCTCCTGAGAGTAGGCATGTTTCGCCTTTTTCAGCTGAATCATCCCGTCGTCAGTGAAGACCGAACCATTGCGTGCACTTCGGGTGGCCAGAACGCAGTCGAACAGATCGATACCGTTTGCGACAGCCTCGAGAATATAGTCTGGAGTCCCTATCCCCATCACATACCGGGGACGGTCTGCAGGAAGGAACTGGGTCGTATAGGCAAGGTAGTCGGCAAACTGCTGAGCAGTCTCACCGACGCTGAGGCCTCCTATGGCTATTCCGGGGAAACCGATCTCACTGATCGCGAGCGCACTTTCCTTTCTCAGATCCTGATAGAAGTTGCCCTGAACGATACCGAACAGATTGCGTTCTCCCCCTTCCCTCATCCAGTGATCATACGAACGTTGAGCCCACGAACGTGTCGTCTCCCATGCTGTCTTTGCCTCTCTGTGAGGAATCTCAGGGGCAGTGCAGACATCAAGGACCATCATGATATCACTTCCGATGACATTCTGGACATCCACGACCTTCTCCGGGGTGAGCATATGTCGGGAACCGTCGATATGGGACTGGAATACCACACCCTCTTCCCGGATCTTCCTCAGGCCCGACAGACTGAAGACCTGAAACCCCCCGCTGTCGGTGAGGATGTTGTCATTCCAGTTGCTGAAACGGTGAAGTCCTCCGAACTCTTTCAGTACCTCGACCCCGGGTCTGAGGTAGAGATGATAGGTATTGGCAAGGATGAGGTTATATCCCATCTCACGTACATGTTCATGGTAGATTCCCTTGACTGTTCCGTTGGTCCCTACCGGCATAAAGGCCGGGGTCACCACTTCCCCGTGATCAAGACTGAGGATGCCGGTACGGGCGTTCGTGGAGGGATGAGTATGCGTCACTCGATGTATCTTCTTCATGGTTCATTTCCTTCTGATGATGAGTATGCCGGAGGCTATGGCGATGAGTACGGCCGGTGGCACGAACAGCGCGGGTCCTGCCTCTACGATCTCCTGGCGTGCCAGTATCGTTCCTGATAATACCAGTACATAATAGACAACTGCAATACTGATACTGGTTATGATGCTGAGTACCAGAACATTCTTTTTCCAGGGAATGACCGTCGCACACGAAATCAGAATCAGAATCAGCGGAGCGAAGTTCATGCTGAGCCGCTGATAGAAATCCACCGAGTATCCCGTGTACCCCGGATTATTCACCTTTCTCAGCCTCTCAATATACCGGTAGGCTGCCATCAGGTCCATGGAATCAATATCAACAGCCCTCTGAGCTATCACATCAGGTTCGAGATCAAGTCGGGGAAGAACCAGCGTCTCAGAATCCGATGTCTCAACCAGTCGTGTTTCTTTCAGGTCATACAGCAGCACATGCTCAGCGGTCCACCTGCCTTCCTGATACTCCGCCCTGCGGGCATCATAGCGCTGCAGGAACTGGCCGTTTTCATCGAGAATGATCAGAGAGAGATACGAGAGTGTACTGGTTCTCTCATCGAACCGCCTGGCGTACAGGATATACTCTCCACTCTCATCAGTAAGCACGAGACGGGAGGAATGTGCTGATGAACCTGAATCGAAAAAGGCTGAGGTATACTCCTCTTTCATCACCTTGAATTGTCGGGTCACCTGCTCGTTGAACGCGAAAAACAGTGAGGTAAGCAGCAGGGCCGTGATGATCAGCGAGGTGGTGATCCTTGAGAACGAGTACCCTGAGACTGCGAGAACGATCATCTCGTTGTTTGCATACATGATCGACAGCATGTAGGTGGATGCGAACAGTGCCGAAGGGGGCAGCGTGAATGAGACTGCCTCAGGAACGAACAGGAGTGTCGAATACATGATCTGCATCAGGGTACATTCCGCCTTCATATACTGCTCAAGGGTGCTGAAGACATCAAAGAGGAGCATGATGAAGGTGAGAAGCAGCATAGTGATCGATAGAAGCTCTAAGAATGTGCCCAGAAGGTAGCGGTCAATTCGTCTCATGACTGTTTCAGCCTCACGAGCAGAAGCGTTGAGACGGTGATGATGACGGCATTCGGTGCCCACATGAGAAACAGCGGGTGGATGCTGGTTCTGATGATTTGCGTCTGTGCAACAAAAAGCATCGCCCAGTACAGAGCCGCTACAAAAAGAGAGAGCCCGAAGCCGAACAGACGTCCGTGCCGGATATTGACGAAAGAGAGCGGAAACGAAATCAGGGTAAGGATAAGGGCACTAGCACTGAGTGCGAACTTCTTATGCAGTTCCGCCCGGTAGTACTGCAGATAGAAATTTACAGGGACATGTCGTTCAAGTAAAGCCCTGCGCTCATACAGTTCATTGAGCATGGTGCCCTCACTCGCATGCAATCCATCACCTTCTGCCGTATCGGCAGTTTCCAGTTGTTCGATTTCCATCAGAACCTGTTCAAGCTGCTCTGAGCGTTCACGGAGGCTCTTCTCATGATCTTCCAGTCGGAAGTCGATCTGTCTGATCAGATCCCTGGTGGACATTTGAGATGGACTCACGTTTCTTACCTGTTCTACCTGTGAACTAAAATCAAGGAAATAGCTCATTGATTCACCCTCTCCGAAACGGAAATCCCCTTTTTTGTCCCCCTCACTGCTGAGGATACTCACTCCCTGCAGATCAAGACGGTAGATGAACCGCTCAAGATCGATGAGTTCAAGGGTGCCGTTCCTCGCCGAAATCAGTATCTGCTCCCCGCTGGGGTTCGTGGTGAACAGAACGGGCTTCTCAAGGTAACCGTCCTGTACTTCCCTGGTAACGATGACCACATCCCCGACTTCATTGACCGAATACGGAGTAAGTTCCATGGTCGGAAGAGTTCTCAGGAGTTCTGTGTAGAGGCGTTTGAACTGCAGGTGGGAGACCGGCAGTACGCTGTCAGCTATGGTAAAGGTGATAATGCTGAGCAGAACAGATGCGATGATGACTGACCGCAGCATCTGATACAGAGAGATACCGAGCGCTCTCATGGCGATGATCTCGTGGTTGCTTGAGAGATTGCCGATAACCATCGAGGCTCCGCTCAGAGTCGAGAAAGGAATCGTATAGAGAAGGATCTGAGGCATGCTCAGTGCAACAAGGGTCAGCATCTGTCTGACCGGCACCTGTTTGAGGAGAATCCTCTGTGCATAGAGAAGGACCTGATTGATGAAGAATATGAAGAAAAAGAAGAGAAAGGCCACCAGAAACGAGAGCAGGAACTCCCTTGCTATGTAGCTGTGTACGAGAGTTAGCCTCGTTCGGTTGCTCCTGTCCCGTGCCACATCAGACTCCTGTCGATCCGAATCCTCCACTTCCCCGTTGTGTTTCACTTGTCGAGTGGGTAGGAATAAACTGTACTTTGATCACAGGTGCAATGACAAGCTGTGCTATCCTATCTCCGTTCTGAATGACAACGTCCTCGCTCCCGTGGTTTATGAGAATGACCTGCACTTCGCCCCGGTAGTCCGCATCTATCGTACCCGGAGCATTGAGGACGGTAACTCCGTGTCTGGCTGCGAGTCCGCTTCTCGGCCTGACCTGACCCTCATACCCGTCAGGTATCTCGAGGATCAGTCCTGTGGGGATCAGTGCATACCCTCCACGGGAAGAGAGAGTGACAGGGCCCTCCGGAAGGAAGGCCCTCAGATCAGCCCCGGAGGCCTGTATCGAATGATATTCGGGGAGGACACTTCCGGCTTTTCTTTTTGTGAGTATCGTAAGCAGATCCATGTCGACTCCCCTCCCTGGTTATTTGTTCTTTTCCTGATCTTCCAGTGCGTCAATGTATGAAAGGTTAAGTCTTCCCATTCGGTCAACATCGAGTAACTTCACAGGGATCTGCTGGTTCACTTCAAGCACGTCATTTACATTGTTGACACGCTTGCGTGCAAGCTTGGAAATGTGACAGAGTCCTTCTTTTCCTGGCAGGATCTCAACGAAGGCTCCGAAGTCCATGATACGCTTCACTGTGCCCTGATAGATACGGCCGGGTTCCGGTTCTTCCACGATAGACTTGACCAGTTCCAGCGCTCTGCTGGCTGATTCACTGTTCTTTCCGTAGATCATCACGGTACCGTCATTGTCGATATTCACCTCAGCACCGGTCTGCTCGGCGATTCCTTTGATGGTCTTTCCGCCGGTTCCGATAACGGCTCCGATCTTCTCTTCATCGACCTTGAAGGTAAGGATCTTCGGTGCGTACTTTGAGATCTCACTTCGTGGAGTATCGATTGTCTGTTCCATGATGCCCAGGATATGGAGTCTTCCGGCTTTGGCCTGTTCAAGAGCCTTGGCCATGATCTCACGGGTGACGCCTGCAATCTTGATATCCATCTGGAATGCAGTGATACCCTTTCTCGATCCGGCCACCTTGAAGTCCATGTCACCGAGGTGATCCTCTTCACCGAGAATGTCGGAGAGTACCGCATAGCGTTCATAGTTCTCACCTTCAGTGATGAGTCCCATGGCGATACCTGCGACCATGTCCTTCACCTTGACTCCGGCGTCCATCAGGGACAGACATCCTCCGCAGACGCTGGCCATGGATGATGAACCATTGGATTCGAGGATCTCAGAAACGATTCTCATCGTGTACGGGAAATCCTCCTTGACCGGCAGCACACCCTGGATCGCTCTCTGAGCAAGATGGCCGTGACCGATCTCACGTCTTCCGGTGGAGAGCCTTCCGGTCTCACCGACACTGAAGGGGGGGAAGTTATAGTGAAGCATGAAGTTGCTGAAGTGTTTATCCCCATCGATGGTGTCGAACATCTGTTCGTCGCTTGAGGTTCCGAGCGTGGTAGTCGCCAGTGCCTGAGTCTCACCTCTGGTAAACAGTGCTGACCCGTGGGCACGTGCAAGAACGCCGACTTCACAGGAGATCTTCCTGATATCATCGACCTTTCGTCCATCAACACGGACACCGTTATCGAGGATGGAGGAACGGAGGATCGTGTATTCCATTTCCTCGAACAGCTTGTTGAATTTCTCAGGTTTTTCGCTCGCTTCAAGCAGTTCAGCGAACTTCTCCTGTGCTTCGGTCTTCACCTGACTGATCGCATCATGACGTTCGGCCTTACCCTTGACGAAGGATGCTTTCTGTATCAGGGGATACGCCCATTCCCTCACCGGGTCGAGGAAGGACATGTCATTATCGATCTCCATCAGGGGCAGTTTTTCCTTTCCAGCGAGCTTTGCGAGTTCAACCTGCACAGCACACAGATCGGCGATGACCGGCTGAGCTGTCTCAATTGCCTGGAGCATCTGCTCCTCGGATACCTGCTTTGCACCGCCTTCGACCATCGTGATACCCTTTTCCGTACCTGCGACGACGATCTCAAGGAGAGCTTCCTCAATCTGCTGGAAGGTGGGGTTGATCACATATTCATCCCCGATGAGGGCGACACGCACTGCAGCTATCGGCCCGTTAAAGGGAATATCACTGATCGTGACAGCAGCGCTGCTGGCGATCATGGCGATGATATCAGGGGGATTGACCATGTCACTCGAGATGACAGTGGGAACAACCTGAATCTCACGTCCGAATGCCTTATCAAAAAGCGGTCTCATCGGGCGGTCAATGAGACGGCACACAAGGATCTCCTTGTCTTTGGGTCTGCCTTCCCGTTTGAGGAATCCGCCGGGGATCTTCCCTGCCGCATAATATTTCTCGTTATACTCTACCTGGAGCGGTACATAATCCAATGGGGTTTCCGGCACTCTGCCGGCACAGACGGTTGCAAGTACGCTTGATCCTTCAAAGGTCGCGAAAACCGATCCGTTTGCCTGTTTGGCCATCTTTCCTGTTTCAAGAACCAGAGTCCCTGAATTGAGCTTCATTTCTACTTTCTTTGTTTCCATGATTTCCTACTTCTTTTACGTCTTTGTATGTTCTTCTGAGATGAGAAAAGCCTCCACGTTACCTGAGATGGGCAACTGCAGGAGGCTGATCTTTCACTCAATTGTGTGTATGTATCATTACTTACTTTCTCAGTCCAAGCTGCTGGATGAGTGTTCTGTATCTCGTGACGTCCTTCAGTCTGATGTACTTGAGAAGACGTCGTCTTCTACCTACCATCTTGAGAAGTCCTCTTCTGCTTGCGTGGTCTTTCGGATAGGCCTTGAAGTGATCCTGAAGGTCCTTGATCCGTGCTGTCAGAAGTGCCACCTGCACTTCAGCAGAGCCTGAATTCGCTTCGTCTCCACCATAGGTAGCAATAATTTCTTTTTTCTGTTCGCTCGTCAGCATGTCTGTGCTTTCTCCTTTGTAAATTCAAAACTATCCAACCGATACGATTCATGGGACATCCTCTGCTGAATATATTTCCGGTCACCTTCTCCTATGGAGAATTCAATACGTTCCGCAGAAATACAGCAGCGGCAGCTGAATGCCTGTGAACAGTGATTCAGCCTGAGATATCCTTCATACAATCCCGGTGGCGGCAGGAGCTGCATGAACGAGTCTATCGGTACGAGCAGAGGCCACTCATGAATACTGGAAGGTATATGGCCCAGATCCAATGAATGATATCTGCCGAGCAACTGGGGTATCAGCCCCATGTCACCCTGTAATATCGCAGTACGAACTACCGTACTGCTGTCAACGGTACCGTCTGATAAACGGTACGTGGTCGGTACGAGTACATCAATGTGCCGTCCTGTTCTGAAAAGGAAGTTCCGGATCTCCTGAGGGCCGGTTGTCCCCCGGTATCCGCATCTGAAGTTATCCCCTACAACAATTGCCTGCACATCAAATATTTGAGTACATCTTTCGATGAACTCTTCTCCTGACAGTTTACTGAAATCAGGGGAAAAGTCAATCACCACCACGATATCGACTTCCAACTGTTCGTACAGTTCCTCTGCCTGCCTCATGGAAAGAAGAGGCTCGGTGAGGGGGGACGTCGCAAGCATCATCTTGGGGTTCTGTGCGAAGGTGAACACGACCGTCTTTGCATCCACTCTTCGAGCGGCCTCTGCACGGGCAGCAGACATGATAGCCTGGTGGCCGATGTGGATCCCGTCGAACACTCCTATGCAGATAACAGCTTTCCGGGTTGCAAAGGTCCGGGAAGAGAGGAGCTGATCAAAGTCATGAAACTCCATCGTTACCCCCGTCAAGTATGATATTCCTCACCACGGCTCCCGAACCGGTGCTGTCAAGCCGGGCTATGCTGATCACCTGCTCTGAACTGTCATAGATAAGCGCATACTCTGAACCGAGTGGAATATCATGCGTTACGTACTCACTGACTTCCGGTCTTCTTCCGTGACGCAGGGCTTCAACCCGTGGGGCGTCGAGCTCAATGCGTCCGAGTAAGGGAATCTGTCTCAGGCGATCAAGACTCCCCTCTGCATGAGCAAGCAGGAGGTCCTTCTCGATACCCGCAGCGGTATCCTCCACACGATACGGACCTATTCGAGTCCGCCTCAGGTTCTCAACGTATCCCCGTGCATCACAGGCTCGTGCGATATCACGGGCGAGGGAGCGGATATAGGTACCCTTCGAGCAACTGATATCAAGCGTGAGAAGTCCATCCGTATACGAGATGATATCGATCGAAGCGATAGTGACTTCGCGGGCATCGGGTACGATATCGACTCTTCCCTTGCGTGCAAGGGTATGAGCCCGCGTTCCGTTGATATGGATGGCCGAGTACAGCGGAGGGTGCTGGAGTATCGTGCCGATGAACTGTTCGTCGATAACCCGGGTAAGCGTTTCGAGAGACGGAAGAGCGGAGGTGGCTATCACCTCCCCTTCCGGGTCGAGCGTGTCGGTTTCCGCACCGAGGCGTATCTCTGCCAGATAGGATTTATCGAGAGAAGAGAATATCGGGTTAAGTTTTGTATACGAACCGGTAAGCACAATCATCAGGCCGCTGGCGAATTTATCGAGCGTCCCGGCATGACCTGTCTTTCTGTTCACATGGCGCTTGATGGGAGAAAGTGAGGAGAAACTGGTGATGCCTGTCGGTTTATCGATAAGCATGAGCGTGGAACGTCCAGACACGAAACGACCCCTATGTAAGCGAATCGATGAGATCGTTGATCCGTTTCGCCTCGGCAATCGAGTTGTCTTCCTTGAATCTCAGATGAGGGGTGTTGCGTGTCTTGAGTATCTTACCAAGTCGGCTCTGTATGAAGCCCGCAGAGTGCTGCAGGGCCTCAACAGATTCCTTGAGAGATCCATCATCGCTAAAACTGGAGATATATACGGTAGCGTAGGCCTTATCCTTCGAGAGAACCACATCACTCACCGAGACGAACTGACTCAGTTTGTGATGCTTTATCTCCTGTGTTACGATCATTGTTCCGATCGCCTTCTGGATACGCTGTTCGATACGTTCGTGTACATGATTACTCATCTGCCACCAGCTTCCTCTTCTTTTCGACGACATCAATCACTTCCAGAATGTCCTCGCTTCTCAGATCCTGATAGTTCTCTATGCCGACACCGCATTCAAATCCTTCTGCGACCTCTTTCGCGTCATCCTTGAAGCGTTTCAGTGAACTGATCTTGCCCGTATGGACGCGGATACTGTCACGTATCACATTGACCTGTGCATTTCTTCTGATCTTACCGCTTGTCACGTAACAGCCGGCAATGGTTCCAATCTTGGGAACCTTGAAGGTATCACGCACTTCAAGAGTACCGATGATGATTTCGGTGCGTTCGGGAGAAAGCATGCCTTCCATCGCATCCCGGATATCATCAACCGCATCGTAGATGATGTTGTACTTGCGGATTTCGATCTTCTCCTGTTCCGCAAGAGTCTGTGCACGGGGCGTAGGACGGACATTGAAACCAAGAACCAGAGCGTTAGAAGCTATGGCAAGGTTAATATCATCTTCGATGATCGCACCCGCCGAAGCTCTGATCGCATTGAGTCTGATCTCCTTATTGCTCAGCTTTTCAAGAGCATGCTGGACGGCCTCGACTGAACCCTGTACATCACCTTTGATAATGACGTTGAATTCCTGGATCTCTCCATCCTGGAGTTTGTCGAAGATGTTGTCCAGTGTTACTTTCTTCACGTTCTTCGCCTGACCCAGTCGTTCGAGCTCCTGCCGTTTGCTTCCGACCTGACGTGCCTGCTTGTCATTCTCGGTCACCTGGAACGGATCACCTGCTCCGGGAATATCACTCAGACCAGTAATCTCAACGGGGGTCGCAGGTCCTGCCTCGAGAATTCTCTGACCGTGATCGTCGGTCATGGCTCTCACTTTTCCGGGATAGATACCGGCAACGAAGTTGTCCCCAATTCTCAGTGTTCCGCGTTCTATGATGATCGAGGCGACAGTTCCACGACCCGGGTCGATCCTGCTTTCGATAATCTTGCCTTCAGCTCTGACATTGGGGTTTGCTGTGAGTTCGAGCATCTCAGCCTGAAGCAGGATTGTATCGAGAAGTTCATCGATACCGATCCCCTTAAGAGCAGAGAGTTCACAGAACAGGGTATCACCGCCCCAGTCTTCAGGCATCAGACCATGATCCGAGAGCTGCTGCTTGACCCTGTCAACATTCGCATCATGCAGGTCTATTTTGTTCACAGCAACGATGATGGGGACCTTGGCAGCCTTGGCATGGTCAATAGCTTCGATTGTCTGAGGCATGACACCGTCATTTGCCGCAACGACAAGGACGACGATATCAGTCACCTGAGCACCCCGTGCTCTCATCATGGTAAATGCAGCGTGTCCGGGAGTATCAAGGAAAACAATGTCTCCCCTCTCAGGAAGTGAAACCTTGTAGGCTCCGATGTGCTGGGTGATACCACCGAACTCACCGGCAACGACATCAGTGCTTCTGATGGCATCGAGGAGCTTTGTCTTACCATGGTCTACGTGACCCATGATTGTGACGATCGGTGCTCTGTGGACGAGATCCTCAGCACTATCGTCCTCGGTCTGAATGAGCGTCTCATCATACAGAGAGACGAGATTCACCTCACAGTTGTATTCATTTGCAATAATAGTGGCTACATCAGAATCGATCTGCTGATTGATGGTGACCATCATACCCATTTCGAAGAGTTTTGCTATAACCTCGTTCGCCTTGAGATTCATCTTCTTTGCAAGATCCGAGACCGTGATGACATCCATGATATCGATTTTCTTCGGTACAGGATTCGCGCGGTGAATGTCCTTCTTCTTGATCTGGAAGTTCTTCTCCGTTTCCTTTTCCCGTTTGGTAAAGTTCTTCTTCTTGCGGAAGACCTTCTTGCCGGGCTTGTGGGCATCTGTCGTCTCCGGAGTATCACTTCGCGGGGTGTATCCGCCGGGACGGGGTCCGCTGGGGCGCGGTGGTCTGGGACCGCCGGGCCGACCGGTATTGTCAGAGGGGCGTCCTCCGGTATTGAACCGCCGGGGAGCCATGCCGGGACCGCCAGTGTTTCTCGGTGGACGTTCACCGGCATTTTGCCGGGGATTGTACCCTCCCACCTGACCGACCTTTCTGGGACCGGTGCCAGGAGCACGCTGTGTATCGGGGTTCGGATTGGTCTTTCTCCATTCGACGTGCGCCTGCGCATTCTGTCCCTGACCGGGTACGGGAGGCAGGTTCTTCGGATCAATGACCTTAATCGTTGACACTCCTGCATTAGGCGTACGTTTGAATGGTTCAGGGGCCTTGCGACGTACCGTTGAACGTGACTGCTGAGGTCTCTGAGGGGACTGGGTTCTCTGAGGCGTCTGTGTCTGAGAGGGTCTGGCCCCTTGATTCGTCCTGGGAGGATTGGCAGGAGGAGTTTTTCCTGACGTCTGAGCAGGCTCGGCAGATCGCATTGGCTCCGCAGAAGCTGCGGCCTCTTCCTTCTTATCACCCCTGAGGACCTGAGACTCTACGGTCTGTGTCTTCTGTGGCTCAGAAGGTTCTTCCTGGGCACTTTTTTGGGGGTGTTTTGCCTGCGGCTTGACCACAACGACCCGCTTTTTGACGACTACGACCTTCTTTTTCTCAGTATGTTTATGAGAAGCCTTGAAGGCGGTCTCCTCCTGAGAGGTCGGTTTCGTCTGTTTTATCAGGGTCGTTTTGATCGTATTCTTATCATCACTCATAGTATATTGTCGTTACTCCTCATCCACTTCAACTTCTTCGAAACTCAGTCCGACTCCACAGGAGGGGCACTGAGTCATTTCGGGAGTGAGAGTTGCTCCGCATTCTGGACAGGCGAACTCAACTTCTTCTTCTCCGGCAGGCTCTTCTTCAACGATATCTACATATTCAGAGAGCAGTTTAACAGCATCATCAAACTCTGCCCGTCCGATATCTTCGAAACTTTCGATCTCATCATCGCTGAGATTGACGAATTCCTCTACCGTATAGATGTCGTAATAGTGAAGTTTCTCGATGAGCTCAGCATTGAATCCCTCGATGTCCTCAAGGACGAGCTCCTGCTCTTCATACTCATCACTGTACTCTTCGATGTACTGCTGTTCACCGTTGAACAGTGCATCAATCCGTTCTCTGGTATCTGAGTCGAAATCCATCTCGCGGTACTGATCAACTGTCTTCACATCAATGATCCAGTCAACGAGCTTGTTCGCAAGCCTGACATTGATTCCCTGTTTTCCGATGGCAAGGGACAGCTGGGAATCATCGACTACAGCAATAGCGGTACGTTTTGCTTCATCTACGATAAGAACCTTCTTCACTTCCGCAGGACTGAGAGAGTTCTTGATATATTCGATAGGATTGGTATCGTACCGGAGCACATCAATTCTCTCCCCTTCCATCTCTCTCATAATAGTCTGAACTCGGATTCCCTTCAACCCGACACAGGCCCCAACGGGGTCAAGATCGTTCCTGTGTGAATATACTGCAATCTTGGTCCTGTAGCCCGGTTCACGGACGATCTTGTGAATTTCTATGGAGTGATCGTAGATTTCAGGCACCTCAAGTTCAAACAGCTTTCTCACGAATTCCGGATGAGTTCGGCTCAGTTCGACTCTGGGGTTGCCGCGTTCAGGTTTCTCGACCCGGAATACGTAACACTTTATCTTGTCATTCTTCTTGTATGATTCCCGGGGCGACTGGAATGCCTTGGGAAGGATTCCCTCAATCTTTCCCAGGTCGATGATCATATCGCCCCGTTCGCTCTCTCTCTGATAGTACCCGATGATCATCTCACCCTCTTTCGCCTTGTATTCAGCGTAGATGGTGTTGTTCTGGATTTCTCTCAGTTCCTGTCTGGCTTTCTGCTTGGCGCTCTGAACACTGATACGGTCGAAGGTCTGAGGGTTAATGGAGATCTGGAGCTTATCTCCAACATCGCAGTTGGGTTCAAATTCCCGGGCATCGGAAAGGGCTATCTCATCATGCATGCCGTCAAAGTCATCATCGTCGACGATTTCCTTGATTGCATAGAGGTCAACGCTGTCTGTCTCTTCGTTGAATTCCACCACAGCGTTGTCACTGGTTCCGAATTTTCTCTTATAAGCGGCAAGAAGGACATCCTTGACTGTTTCAATAACAACATCCTTCGATATTCCGCGCTCGTTCACGAGGTTTCTGATTGCCTCACTCAATTCACTGGACATTACGTAATATCCTCCCATCCATATGCAAGTTTCGCCTTTGGTATCCGGCTGTACGGTATCGTATAAGAAGCAAGCTTCTCCCTGGTATCTTCTGTGACGGCCTGAAGCAGGGTAAGTGATTGCTGTGCTGCATCCTCAGGGGCAATGATTCCCCTGACCCATTCACTCCGGTCACTGTCGTAGACGCGGCATACACTGCCTGTGAAGAGAACAAACTCCCCGGCATCCTTGAGTGTCCTGGTGATTCCCGGAGTCGAGACCTCAAGATCCAGGTCACGGTCTTCCTCAATCAGCGTGAGACGGGTCTGCAGCATGCGGTGAACCTGTTCACAATCCTTGATGGTGGCCTTGTTATCATGTGTTGTTATAGTCACCCGGTAGCGAAGAGAAGAGCCGTAGGAATCTCTGGAAACCTCGACAAGAATCAGGCCCATCGCTTCCACGAACGGTCTGAGTGTGAGATAATCACTCTGTTCAAACAATCGTCTTTCCATATTTCTCCATAAAAAAGGGATCTGCAGTTGTGCGATCCCAGACTAAAAAGTACTACTCTGTATACAAAACAATAGAGTATCTCCCCCCTTTAGTCAATCGCTCAGGCACAAGTATTCCTATAATAGAAGTGACAGCGAGCAATCACCTTACACGACAGAGCTGTTATGCCTTCCCGACACCTCAGGACTCGTCCAATTCCTTCTGGAGTTCTGCTACAAAGTTCATCGCGTCGATCGGAGTGACTTTCTCAAGAGGATAGGAGCGTAGTTTTTCAAGAACGGGATGTTCTGGTATCTGTTCAACTGCACCGGTGAACAGATCAAGCTGGGCGGAAGAACTCTGAAGGGAATAGGATGCGTAATGTTCTCTCTGGAAATGAAGAGCACTGGTGAGTACATCTTTGGGCATTCCCGCCAGGGAAGCGACATGAAGGCCATAACTGCTGTCTGCACTTCCTTCGATGATCCGTCTCAGGAAGGTGATCTTCCGTTTCTGCTCCCTGACTGCGGGAGTGAGCAGCTGGATTTCGGAGGTATCCATCATCGTAAGTTCATGATAGTGCGTGGCAAACAGGGTCGGTATCATGCCCTGCTGCAGCCGCTTCATCACTGCATATGCGATAGAGAGTCCGTCCTGTGTGCTGGTGCCCCGTCCTATCTCATCCATAATGACCAGGGAGCTGGGGTCGCATGGCGAAGTATGAAAGCAGCCTCCTGCATCTCAATGAGAAAGGTCGATTCCCCCCGGGCAAGGTTGTCACTCGCACCTACCCTGCAGAACACGGCATCCGAAAGAGGGATCACAGCCCGGCTGGCCGGTACGAATGAACCGATGTGAGCGAGTATCACGATGAGAGCGTTCTGCCTGAGGAAGGTTGACTTACCTGCCATGTTCGGTCCTGTAATCAGGGCAAGGCATCCTCTGGTTTCATCAAGGTAAAGCGGATTGGCGATGAAGTTTCCTTCGGGGAGAAACTGTTCCACTACGGGATGCCGCCCCTCCTCTATCGCGAACCTTCTGCTGCTGGTGAGGTCGGCTTGTACATAGGAACGTCTTTGAGCAGTGTAGGCGAACGACTGGATACAGTCGATCTCACTGAGAAGCTGTCCCATACGATGTATCGCGGGGATCGCCTCGGTGACCTGTTCAACAAGAGCCTGAAAGAGCTGCATCTCAATCTCTGCACACTCTTTGTGAGCTGCATTGATCTCACTTTCGTATTGTATCAGTTCTTCACTTGTGTACCGCTCCGAATTCACCAGAGTCTGTTTGCGGAAGAAGGAATCGGGAACCTTATCCGCATGAGTCTTGGTAACTTCGATATAGTGGCCGATGATCTTGTTGTAGGAGAGTTTGATCTGAGGTATGCCGTGACGGGCTTTCAGTTCCTCTACATACCGGCTGATCTCCTCTGACCCGTTGTTCATCAGACGCCGTTTTCTGTCCAGTTCGCTGTCATACCCGTCACGGATGATGGTATGCGGTGTGTACAGACTGCTGACACGGTCACTGATGGCCTGCGAGAGAACCCGAGAGAGCTCTTCAAGCATTGAGAGCTCCTGTGGATCGAGCACCGTACTGAAACGAAAGAGGTACTGATCAGCAGAGGTTCCTGTCAACTCAAAGAACACGTGCAGTGTGTCACACAGGGTGAGCATGTCCAGCGGAGTGTGCCGGTTCAGACTCACTCGACTGATGATCCTCATCACATCACGTGTCTCCTTGAGCAAGCCCCGAACACGGTAGTGTTCCTCCATATTCTCAAGGAACCAGGACACCCGGCTCGTGCGGGCCTCTATCTGCTCCCGGGAGGTGAGAGGCATCTGAATCCATCGTTGAAGCTCCCTGGCTCCGCTGCTGGTGACCGTATCGTTGATGGCGCTGAACAGCGTCATTCGGGGAGAACCGTCCTGAAGGTTGCGTACCAGTTCCAAATTGCGTCTCGATGATTCATCAATCAGCAGATACTCCTGCGGCCGAATATGGTAGAGATTCTGAAGATGAAAGACCGGCTGTTTTGAAGTGTGTTCGATATAATACAGCAGAGCCCCTGCTGCGGCCAGTGTGGCATGGTCCTCTGACAGACCGAAGGCATGAAGATTCACCATGGAAAAAGCCCGAGTAAGGAGCTCATATCCTTTTCTGACCGTGAAATGCCAGGAAGGCAGACGGTTTATCACGAGGTGTTTCTCCTCCAGGATGGAGTACAGGGATGGAAACTCGTCGAGCAGAGCATCATCGACCACGACCTCGCGGACGTTAAGTTGTTCAAGAAGGGTTCTCAGTTCATGGAATGTTCCGTCCCAGGCTGCATCGACCGTGTAGAATGAAAGACTGGATATGTCGCAGTAGGCGAAAGAGTACTCATCAGCCACACGTGAAAGCGCAAGGATGAAGCTGGCACTGATATCTTCAAGAAACTCGTCCTCCACCACAGTTCCGGGCGTGATGATCTGAACGACTTCCCTCTGAGCGATACCACCGGGAGTATCGGGCAGTTTTGTCTGTTCGCATATGGCTATCTTCTTCCCCTCATCAAGAAGCCGTTTCAGATAGGTCTTCGCAGCATGGTGGGGAATGCCGCACATCGGATGCCCGTTCCGCTTTGTCAGGGTGAGGTTCAACAGTCTGGAGACTTCCACGGCATCATCCATGAACATTTCGTAGAAATCTCCGAGGCGGAAGAACAGTACCTCCTCCTTGTAGGATTCTTTTATGTCGAGGTACTGTTTCATCATGGGGGTGAGATCAGCCTGGCTCATGATTTGGTACGATCAGCACCTTTCATCAGTAGAGGTTGCTCGTGATTGCCAGGACCAGTTTCAGGCCCTTGGAAGGATCATCAGCCGAGCCGAAGATTGCCCCTCCGTCCCAAACGAAATCTCCACCGTTCTCCATCGTTGCATTCTTGACCAGGTAGAGACCGAGCGGGAAACCGGGCACTTTGAGTCGTATGCCGATCCCGGCTGAGAAATACCAGTCAAGAGGGACTGAACCAAGTTCACCGAGATCGCTGAGTACGCTGGTAGCTGACACATAGGCTTCTCCCCAGAGAACGTTCTGAGCGAGCTGCATCGAGATATCGAGTGAAGAGTCCCACAGGAACTCCTTGTAGAACGTCGGTGTGATACCGCGTGCAAGTGTCATGCCGTCAATGTACAGGTACTCGTACATGCTTGCACTGATACCGCTCACCCAGTTGTCAGAATAGGAACCGAACTCGGGATAGTACTGATTGAACAGGAAGGAGACTGTCGAGTTGAGGCTTGCGACAACAGGGATCGGAGTATCGGTGGGGATATCGAACAGTTTCAGGAAGCCGGAGGCACTGGTGGAGGACTTGATATAGTTGCTCAGACCACCGAGGATACCTCCCGAGTAGACGAAGTTCTGACTCACCAGATAGCCCTTGGTCGTGTTGTTGACCAGGTCCCGTCCATCCCAGCTGACCGACAGTGCCAGACGGTTGCTCAGTTTCCACCCACTCTGGTACTCACCGATGAGATAATCATAGGGGGTGTATAGGGTCTCGTCGAACAGGGCACGGTTCAGTGTGACAGCCGGTCCACCTCCCACGCTCAGACGCCCTGCGTCGAACATGAAGGTGTAGCCCGAAGAATAGCCGAGGGTGAATTTCAGAGATGTATAGGGCATCAGATAGAGAGAATCAGGTGAGGGTTTACCGTCTGCTTCCCACTGTTCATAGCTCTGATAGGGATACGGATATGCCTGTGAATCACGGAACTGTGTTGTCGGAGAGTTGTCCCCGAGCTGTAATCCTGTCGTGATGTCACTGCGCTTGAACTGCAGATTGACTGAGTTAGACCATCTCCTGTCTCCAACCCAGCTGTCTGCGAAGCGCAGGTTCACCGACTGGGAATCTGGAGAGAGTTCTGTGGAAAGGGTGAGGTCACGTCCTGTTCCTCCTAGGTTCGTGTCTTCCCAGCTGAGGAAGCCGCTGACCGGGAACCCGTCGACATTGCCTCCGAAGGTGGCACCGAAGCCGATATTCATCTGGTTCCCTTCGGTGACCGTATAGGTGACAACGAGGGTGCTCTGGTCACTTCCGTAGTTGATGGAAGGGACGACATCGATCAGGAGACCGGTGTTATAGAGGTTCTGGGCACTCTGTACATACTTTTTCTTGCTGAAGATATCACCCTTGTTAAGGGCCAGTTCCCTGCGCAGTACATACTCCTTGGTCTTCTCAAGACCTTTGATGACTACCTCTTCAACGGTGGCCTGACCACGCTCAGTGATGGTCATGGTGTAGCGTATCGTATTGTTCTCGGGTTCCCGTGCTTCAGCGATGTCTATCGTATTCTGGACATAGCCTTCGTTCCAGTACAGGTCGGCTATGTTGCTGATATCCTTCTGGACTCGGGCGATGTTGAGCACATCCCCGACATTCATGGAGATGATCGCATCAAAATCACTCTGCGAGTAGACGGACGCTCCTTTCACCTCCAGTCCCCCGAAGTACCACAGAGACCCTTCATCAATGATGAATGTGACTGAGAGCATTCTCTTGGAAGGATCATCCTGAGGGTTCTCCTGAAGTTCCACATCGGTGACCTTCGCATCGATATACCCTGCGCTCTGGTAGGCCAGTTCTATCGCCTGTCGGTCCTGAGAGATGAGTTCCTCCTGATAATTTCCCTTGAAGAAGAGGGATTGGACCTTTGATTCGAGTAGCTTCTTCAGCATCGAATCACTCATTGCCTCGTTGCCGCTGAAAAGGATCTCCTCAATCTTTGACTGTCTTCCCTCGGTCACCGTGTAGGTGAGGCTGATCGTGTTGGTCGTCTCATCAATCGAGTAGGAACTGGTCACCTCGCTGGAACGATACCCTCTCTCCAGATATACAGCGGAGATCTCCTTGGCACCGCTGTTCACTTTTGTGATACTGAGGAAGTCATCAAGCTTGACAGACAGGGAATCCACAAGAACCTTCTCCTTGATCCCGTCATTGCCGATCACTTCAATCGACGCTATCACAGGAAGTTCACTGAGATTGAAGTTCACAAACAGATCCTGATTACCTACTCCTCCACGTTTCATCTCAGATTCGATGAGGCTGAAATATCCCAGAGACTGGATCTTGGTTTCTATCTCCTTGTAGAGAACCTGGGTAAAGGGACGTCCGATGTACGGGTAGGTGATATCCTCCAGTTCACTCGTATTCACGTTGACCAGATTGCTGAAGGTGAAGCCTTTGATGACTTTCTGAATATACCAGTCGTACTCTCTGATCTGATAGACAGCCACCATACCTCTGCCGCTATCATCCTGAACAACCTCATAGGTTATATCGACCGTATCGTAGCCCCGGGAACTGTAATACTCACTCAGGACGCCGACAGTCTCATCATAGGCTGCCGATGAGTAGACCTTCCCCCTTTCCAGAGGATAGGCCTCCTGCAGCTCTTCAGCGCTCAGGTTCGCGTTTCCACGAAAGATGACCTGAGTAAGAGGCAGTGCCTCTGTTATCTCAAAATAGAGGATCGATTGACTTTTTCCCTGCTCAGAGGGAGAGGGAAAGACTTCTACCGAAAGAATAAGCCCCGTCTCATACATGGACTCGACAACCCGGTCGATGGTTTCCTGCTGATAGGGTTCTCCTTCGAGCGGTTCACTGAGAGATTTCAGCACCTCGGCGTCTATCGACTCAGTCCCGACGATAATCGTGTCCTGGATGACCGAGCTTTCCCACCACGAACCTGATAACTCCTGAGCGAAGAGAGACAACGTAAGGATGAGAAAGACAGATATGATAATGGATCGTTTCGTATTCATGAAAACTCCTCTCAGAATTCAATGCTCTTGGTAACACTGAACCCCATAGTATCGAATATATTGAAGAGAGACAACTCGGTGGGCTGAGTGAAAACCGAGAAGGTCGCAAGCGGGTTGAGCCACTCGACACTGAGTTCGGTATCGAGGGTTAAATCGGGAGCGAGGAACGAGGACTGTGTGACGCTGGAATCCCTCTGCAGGGAGATCAATCCCTGCAGATAGAGCTCGTCGGCGAGGTACTTGCCGAGATAAAAGGTCGTGTTATCAAGGTATCTGCCGAAGGGGGATGCATTCTCGTTGTCGATAGCTCCCGGGATCGCATCAAGCAGTATGTTCTGAAGGAGGTTGCTCCTGATCGTGAAGACATCAAGTCCAAGAGCTTCCCGGATAACTGAAGAGAACCCGAAGGATATCGTATTCCCCTGGATCAGACCGAAGCGTGTAATCACATCGGTAGCCGCAGTGGCTGCATTCAGCACCGACTGGAACCCTGCATCAGCGACGGCGGTGTTCCCGCTGGTGAGAAGGTTCTGGCCGAGCAGCTGAAGGATCTCGTTGTCGGTTCTCGACGGGATTGATTCAAAACGGGGATATATTTCGGTAAGAAGGGAATTCTGAAGTATCAGATAAATGTCTATCCGCTCCCTGTCCTCATCATATTTGCGCAGACGAGCTCTCAGATCCACCCGCGGAAGCACCTCATCAAACGTCCCCAAAGGAGTGTCATTGAAGGAGATATTCCCTTCTGTGATATAGAAGTTCTCCTGCACATAAAATATCTCCCCGCTTCTCAGACCGACATTTCCTGTGAATCCATAGGTCATTTCGGGTGCCGTGAAACTGACTGACAGCTTCTGGCCATCCTGCACCGTAGCACTGACGATGGGAGACTCTTCATTCGGATAGACGAAGGTGACGTTCCTGCCGCTGGTGAAGGTGAACTCCCCGCTTGTACGTGCACGGGGTATGTACCAATCAGGCAGTTTGGGAATGCCGAAGCTGATACTGGCACTCGGGGCGAAGATATCGCCGCGGAGAGTCTCGTTTTTGAGGGTGCCCTCGATGGAGAAGGAACCCCTGGCTTCTCCCTGAATCAGCATATCAATGTTCGTGATGGGAATGTACAGGGGGATCGTTCCTGTTTCAATCTCTGCATCGATCACATAGGAGTCAGGTACCCACCGTGCGAACTCTGCGCTCATCGAGAACTCCCCGGTCGCCGGAGGGCTGTTCCTTCCCCCTGCATTGGTCGAGGTATACGGAAGGGTAAAGGTGTTCCCGTCAAGGGTAACAACGGGGTTCTCAACAGTAAGGACCGTATCAGGAAGCCAGAAAAGGGCAAGAGAGATATCAGTCCCGTGCATCATTCCGTAGTACCCGGGATCGATTGGATCCCCCTCTATCAGCACCGAACCGCTGAGCCTTCCGCTCTCGAACCTGATACTCGGATCGACGAACAGTGCATTGATGTGGGTGAAATCAAACTCGATATGTGAGAAGTCGATGCTGATGAAATCCCGGAAAGCCAGTCCCTTACCTTCCATCGGCCACAGAAACGATTCATCCGCACTGACGGCGATCTCCCCCGTGTCAAAATGGTATGAAAGATCCAGAAAGCCTCCGTTCCCCTTCGTGACCGTAAGGATCCTGTCATTCAGACTGATGAGGTGGTCACTGTCCGGTACCGGAAGCATGTTAAACAGGGATGTGTCACGAATTGAAAGCATGATATCAGGAATATCTCCCTGTTGAGCCATCGGAAGCAGCTTCGTAAAGCCCTCGAAGAGGTTTTCTGCAGGAGGAAGTGCAGCCGAAGCCTGTATCCTGGAGGTGCTTGTTGCATCCCGGTAGATATAGGTCCTTTTCGATGATAACAGTGCCTCAAGGGATATCTGCCCCTTGGTATCATACGACAGGTATCCCTCAGAAATGCTGTGTGGTCCCTTGGTGAAAAGCCCGTCGTACAGGGTACATCCGGTTGGATCAACAGTGATTGAGGAGGATACGGTGCTCTGGTCTTCTGCAAACTCAAAGGAGACCTCCCCTTCTGCATCAATGACGCTAGAGAAATCACTCGAACCGTAGATGGATACCGTTGTGAACAGGTCCTGGGAGAGCGGATACAGTCGTCTCAGATTTAACGAGTTCACCGTAACCGAAAAGGGGTTGGCAGGCTCTCCCTCAGATGGAAGAAGCAGCAGCTCAAGAGACTCCTGTTCACCGGTGAGATCGACCGACAGGAAGGTATCTCTGATATCCTTCGGATGGGAATCTTCCTGTTCAGGAAACTCGTAGAGGGCACTGCCGGTGAGTGTTCCGTATTCATCGCTCCAGGAGAGTGTGCCGATTTCCAGTGACTGCGGGTCAAGAGTGAAATCAAGATCGATCCCACCCTGATCAATATTGAGGAAGGAGAGGTCGGAAAGAGAGAAGGAGGAGCTGCTGACCGTATAGTCGGCATCAGTAAAGGAATAGGAACCTTCTATCTGCGTATCGAGCTGGAACGGTCTGTTCATCCCGGTTATCATCTCCTGCGGGAGGATGAATCCGCTTGCATTGAACGAACCGGTGAGTGATGCCTCATCTTCATCCACCTTGACCCTCACCTGCAGTCTCGGCATCGAACCTTCAAGAGTAAGGGTATCGAGGTAGAGAGACGCTATGTACGGGCGCGTCTGGCTGAACAGTGTAAGGTTCCCCCCAGTGCTGATGAGCTCATCTCCTATCCTCCGCAGAGTCCCTTCAGCACTGAAGGATTCAAGGTAGGAACTGCTCACGGTATACCCGAAGGCTCTCTCGGCGGATTGACTGAACACTGCTGTCGCGTAGCTCCTTCCGCTGCTGACATTGCTTGCCTCCAGAGTTCCGCGGGGAAACATGGTAAGGCGGTCAATCTCTCCGCTGAACGCTGCACGCAGATTCTTTGTTGTTACCGTAGCGGAGGGGATGATGAGTGTGTCTTCCGTGCCTTCAAGGAGTAGAGTCGCCGCCGCGTTCCTCGTAACATCGGCGACTCTGATGCCGGTAAGCGCAAGAGAGGTATTAACATTGAAGTTCTGAAACCCGGGGACAAAGGAGCCTCTGAATTCGCCGGTCAGAGCTGATTGCACAGATGTATAGGGCAGAATTTCAGGTGCGAACTCTTCGATGACTGTTCGGTATTCGTCAAGACGGAGATCCTGAGCATGTACATAGATAGACTGTTCCGCTTCTCTGCTGTCCCTCAGGTATCTGAGAAACAGGTTGTTTCCCTGAGAGAGGGAGGCAGAGAGAATCTGGTCTGTCCCGAGGTGTGAATAGGTCACGGTCGCATCGAACAGGTCATCGATACGGTCGGTCGCAAGGTTCTTTCCGTGCACAGTCAGTGATTCAATCGACAGCGCAACGTCAGGAAGGGCATGAGATATGCGCGCATCAGCAAAGACAAGAGCAGAGAGAGATGTCTGCATCGGAGAGACAAGGTCAAATGAGAGGTCCCCGTCCGATTCCCATTCACTGGTCTCCTCGGAGAACCCGTATCGCCCGTACAGTGAAGGGTTATCAAGACGGACCCCCTGTACGTGTATTGCAGGATACAGCCGGTTCATCAGAGAATCAGAAACCATGATACTGTCACTGAAGGTATAGACTCTGAGCTCATCGGGAGATCGGAGGATACTGAAGGAGGTATCACCGCCCTGTACTGTTTCTTCCTGTGCCATGTGCAGGAGGAACCCGTGCGGGGCTGAGAAGGAGACCTGAAGCGGGTCGGCTGAACCTGTGACCGAGAGGCGTTCCGTTCTCACATGCATCGCTTCGGTATCAAGCATGAGATCCGTGGTCTCTGCTGATCCCTTTAGGTCTCCTGAAAAGATACCACGACCTTCAAGAGAGAGCGTAGCCGCTGAAAAAGTTGTCTCCGGTAGGGATGTTCCTTCACCGACGGTGCGCATCAGCGTTCCCTCAGCATCATTCAGTGACACGCTGAATGTGTCATCCTTCATCCTGTAGGATAGAGAGAGCTGGGTGAAACCGGCTTTCTCAATATACCCCGGTATGTCGAATTCCGCATCTTCGGCCGACAGCTCGACCTGGGCATGTTCATCAGTATTCTGATATGAGGTATAGCTATCGGTGAGTATACCTGTGATTCCCCTGCCCTCCACCGCAAGCACGTCGAGTTGTGACTGCAGGCGTGTTACCCGGGAATCACGGATGTCGGCTGATAGCCATGGGATCTCCGCACGGCCTGTATAGCTCGTTCCGTCCCAGGTGATGGTGCCCTCCTCAACCGTGACGGATGCTCTCAGCAAAGAAGAAGGGGCCTTTCCGCCATTACTGCTGTACGCCTCAAGTGCTGCAAGCAGAACCTGTTCAGTGTCCTCGTCAACGCTGAGTGTGAGCCCTCTGATCTCGACGGGAATACTCCGGGTGAACAGGAGGCGCGGAATAAAGATGTATGCCGGCTCATCAATCTCGAGCGAATCAATGTGAATCAGCTGATGAGAGGATCCGGTGGTGACCCGTATTCCCTCAACATGAATACGGGTAAGAATGTCGCTCGAGAGATGCTCGAAGGAGAACGAAAGGTCAAGTTCCTTTTCTATCTTTCCTGTCAGCAGGAGAACCTCATCGGTGAATCGTGCAAGAAGATACTGTGACACGGGAAACAGAGAGAAGAGTATCAGAGAGATGAGGAGAACCGCACCTGCGATGATTCTTGTAGATGTGGTTGCGTGAAACAGTTTTCTTTTACTCACGGTTTTCAAGTATAGCGGGAAATGTTTTTCTCAACAAACCCTTTTACGATGTATAACAGGCGACTGTTCCATTGGTGACAGTCTCTCCATGATTTCTGATAATCTGAGCGGAAGGAATTGCCTCAGGTTCAAGGATTCTGTACACTGATATCACGTGCAGGAGGAGTCATCTATGAAGAAGGTTCTTGACAATTTTATCGTCCTTGAGGGACTTGACGGGTCGGGAACGACTACACAGCTCGAGAAGATAGCTGAACGGTTTGACAGGGACGAGAGGTCAGTGCATGCCACCTTTGAGCCGACGACCTCTGCACTGGGCAAGATCGTCAGGTCGGTGTTGAAGAAGGACGTGGTCACCACACCCCTTGCACTTGCCCTGATGTTCGCCGCTGACAGGGAAGACCATCTGAACAATCCAGTTCACGGCCTGACCCATATGCTTGACAGGGGTGAGACCGTTCTCTGTGACCGATATATCTTCTCTTCTCTTGCCTATCAGTCGATAGACTGTACCTATGAACGGATCGCTGAACTGAATGATTTTCCCTATCCTGCCTACGTCTTCTACATAGACACCCCCACTGATGTGTGCATGCAGAGGATCTACAGGAGGGATGTGAAAAGAGAACTGTTCGAAGAGGATGTCTATCTCAACAAGGTAAGGGAACTGTACGAGAAGTCGTTTGCCGACCTGCCTCAGGAGGTGAACTTCATCCGCATCGACGGTAGCAAACCAATCGATGCGATTACTGAGGAGATCGTGGATATCCTGAAGAAACACCGGATCCTATAGGATCAGCATCGCATCACCGTAGCTGAAGAACCGGTACTCACTCTTCACAGCATGCTCATAGGCCTGTTCTATCTGCTTTCTGGTAGCGAACGATGATACAAGGACCAGGAGGGTCGATTCAGGAGTGTGGAAGTTCGTCATCAGGTGGTCGACCACCTGAAAGGTGAAACCGGGAGTGATGAAGAGATCCGTGGAAGCCTTGCCTGGAGTCACCTCCCCTCTTTCGGTTGAGTAAGCGCTCTCGAGAGTCCTCACACTCGTGGTTCCCACTGCGATGATCTTCCTCCCTTCCCGTTTTGCCCTGTTTATCACCTCGGCACTCTCAGATGAAATCTCATAGTACTCTGTGTGCATCGTGTGGTCTTCCAGATGTGTACTCCTTACCGGAAGGAACGTGCCCGGACCGACGTGCAGAGTCACCGGGGCGATTGTGATGTTCCGTGCCCTGACGGTTTCAAGGATCTCCGTTGTGAAATGGAGTCCCGCAGTGGGAGCGGCGACCGAACCGCTTGCATCGGCATAGACCGTCTGATACCGGGAGGCGTCGAGGAATTCATCGTCCCGCTTGATATACGGCGGTAGCGGCATGTGCCCCATGGAATCGAAGAATTCATCATCAAGTGGTATGTTTGTCTGCAGTACCTTCGTGTCACCTCTGGTTTCCAGGATGGTACCGGTAACTGAACTGTCGGAGGTGAACGTATACTGTCTTCCCGGGTGCTGGCGCTTGGACTTGCTTGTCATGACGAGCCATGTAAGGGAATCGATCTGGTTGAGAAACAGGAACTCCACCGTACCCCCATGTTCGGTCGTCCCGTACACACGGGCTTTTCTCACCTTCGAGTTGTTGACGACCAGAACCGAGTGTTCGGGAAGAAATGATGCCAGGTCATTCACTGTCGAGTCGTGAAGCGAGCCATCAGACCTGTCAAGTACGAGAAGGCGGCTCATTCCCCGCCTGTCGGAGGGGTACTGGGCAATCAGATGCTCCGGCAGATTAAAAGAGAATTCCCTGATTTCCATCACGTTTTTCCTTTACGCTCGTACCGAGGAGGTCATAGGCAAGCTGTGTGACCATCCTTCCCCTCGGTGTACGTTTCAGATATCCTTTTTGAATAAGGTAGGGTTCATAGAAGTCCTCGAGAGACTCTATGGCCTCCCCCACGCTGATCGCGAGGGTTTCTGCTCCTACCGGTCCTCCATCATAGAACTCGATGATGGTCCGTAGTATATTTCTGTCCTGCTCTTCCAGTCCGTTGTCATCAATACCGAGGCGGACCATGCTGTTCAGGACGATCTCGGTATCTACCGTGCCGTCACCGAGGACACTTGCATAATCACGAAGACGGCGCAGCAGCCGGTTCGCTATGCGCGGTGTTCCGCGTGAGGAGCGGGCGAGAATCGAGATCGCTTCATCGGTGATGGATACCTCCAGCAGTGAGGCGGACCGCCTGATGATCCTCGACAGCTCCTGTTCGCTGTAGAACTCGATCCTGCAGGTGATCCCGAAACGGGAGTACAGCGGAGAGGAGACCTGCCCTGCCTTGGTTGTTGCACCTATGAGGGTGAATTTCGGAATCGGAATTCTGATGGTTCGGGCCGCCGGGCCCTGACCGATGATCCAGTCTATCTCATAGTCTTCCATGGCGATGTAGAGCATTTCCTCCAGAGCGGGTCTCATACGGTGAATCTCATCTATGAAAAAAATGCTGTTCTCAGTCACATTGGTGAGTATGCCGGCCAGGTCCTTCGGTTTTTCCAGTGCCGGAGCACTTGTCATCCTGATCTCCGAACCCATCTCATTGGCTATGATCGAAGCGAGAGTGGTCTTCCCGAGTCCGGGAGGTCCGATCAGAAATACATGGTCAAGGGAATCTCTTCGCTCCCGTGCTGCCTTGATAAAGATATCAAGGTTCTCCTTCATCGTTTCCTGTCCCTGAAAGTCGCGCAGCATCTTGGGACGGAGGATATTTTCGTGAGAGTCGTTCTCCTCCTGAAAAGAGGTTGAGACGAACGATGTTTCTGTGAGGTCTTGCGTATCCATCTGCCTATCCTAACTGAATCAGAGCCTGTTTGAACAGGAACTGTTCCTTCTCATGCATGTTCATGGTCCCGAGGGTCTCCTGATGCTCACTGATGAGATCCTGGAGGGTCTGCACCACCTGACGCCTGTCATAGCCCATATCGCTCAAAGCCGAGGCCAGATCACGGTAGGCCTCTTCAAGGCCTCCCGCATCCCGATTCTGTGTGTTCTGCTGTCGATCCACGATGATCGTGTCCCTCAGGGCCAGAAGGATCTTCTGACTTGTCTTGGGTCCGATGCCGGGTATCGATGCGATGAAAGCCACATCTGAATCATCAAGTGCCCGTATGAAAGCATCCACCTGAACCCCGCTGAGAATCTTCAGCGCCTGTTTGGCTCCGATCCCGTTGACTTTGAGAAGTTCAAGAAAAATCGTTCTCTCCCGTTCGTCAAAGAATCCGAACAGGATCATCGCATCCTCACGGTGCTGAAGATGGGTGAGTATCCTCACTTCACGTCGGTCTGCCCCCTGAAGAGCTGAAAGCCGGCTGGCCGTTGAATTGCTGATAAGCAGAGTGAATTCAATACCACCCGGTGTCAGTATCACGGCGTACGAGGGGGTTATCTCTATCAGGCTTCCGATGATTGCATGGATCATAGCGTCTCCTTTCGGATCAATGAAGTGTCAAGGAGCCGGCAGGGCCCTTCGCTGCACAGGTGATAGCCGCTGCAAGTGCATCGGCCGCGTGGTCAGGTTTCGGACGGGCATCAAGATGGAGCAGCAGCTTCACCATCTCCTGTACCTGCTCCTTCTGAGCAGTACCGAGTCCACTGACCGCCATCTTTATCTCAAGAGGCGTGTACAGTCTTACCTCCAGATCAATGGTGTGCAGCTGCATTATCATAGCACCGATCACCTTTGCCACCAAGAGTGCAGAACTTACATTCTTCGCGAAGAAGATGTCTTCCATTGAAACAACCTCGGCATGATAGGTCTCTGCTATCGAAGAGACGCTCTGTGCTATATGAATGATCCTCTTCTGACGGTCATCCTTTGCCTGAGTGCGGATCACTCCATAAGAAACAGGCCGGTAACGATGATTGACTGCTTCAATCACGCCCCAGCCTGTATGAGCGAGTCCTGGATCAACACCCAGAATGATCACAGGTTAATCCTCTGAATCTTCATAGTCATCCGGAATATCAAGGTTGCTGGCAACATTCTGCACATCATCAAGATCTTCAAGCTTGTCGATGATCTTGAGCACCTTCTGAGTCCGTTCATTGTCCAGTGTCACCATCTGATCGGCAATCTTGGAGACTTCCGCGCTTGTCTCGGTGAATTCTGCAGCCTGCATGCCTTCGAGAACGCTGGAGAAATCGGAAGGGTCGGTCAGGACTTCGATAACGCCGTCTTCATTGGTGATGTCCTCAGCTCCAAGCTCTAGGGCTGCCTCGAGGATCTCCTCCTCTCCGTACTGCTGAGCGTCATAGGTGATGATACCCTTTGTCTGGAACATATAGGAGACTGAACCGGTAGCTCCGAGTGAGCCTCCGAGTTTGCTGAGAGTGCTTCTCACATCAGCTGCAGTTCTGTTCTTGTTATCTGTCAGCGTATCAATGATTAGAGCAACACCTCCTGGTGCGTACCCTTCATAAGTCAGTTCATAGTAGGTGGCGTCGCCAAGTTCTCCTGCTCCCTTCTTGATCGCCTTCTCAATATTATCTTTCGGCATATTCTCTGAGCGGGCTTTAATGATCGCAGTACGCAGCCGTGCATTCGAGTCAGGATCACTTCCTCCCATCTTTGCTGCCACCGAGATCTCTTTGATCAGTTTTGTGAACATCTGACCGCGTTTTGCATCAGCAGCCCCTTTCTTATGCTTGATCGTTGCCCATTTACTGTGACCGGACATACCGTATGTACCTCTTTGATTTCAATTTTACCCTTAACGAAAGGCGCCTAAGGGTATCACGGTCATTTCTTTTGCGTCAAGACTCTTCCGGATAGAGACCAGCGATGGAGAAACCAGAGGCTACAAGGCGCTCAGGAACAGTCGGGTGATACTGTCACACAGCATCAGTCCTTCCTTCGTGAGCGAGAATCTGTCGCTGCCCTGTGATTGCGGGTTCCACAGTGAGGAAGGGATCAGTGATAGCTGCCGTGCATAGGTCTCGAAGAAATCGAACCCGTAGGCATGGTTCATGTGAGTTGTGTCGATACCGTCCGTGGTTCTCACTGCCGACAGGATATATTCGGCAATCCTGTCTCGTTGTGTCAGTCCCTGATACTCGTACCGTCGTTCAGGAGGAGTGTTGACAAACGTATCCAGGTCGGCTGCTCCGGTAGTCCGAAAGCGCTTTCCACCTCTCTCGATGACCCCCACCGCTGTGGGACCGACTGCATCGTACAGCCCGTCACTCCAGTACAGCTGGTTGTGCTTGGAACGAAGTTCCCGGGTTCGTGAGAAATTCGAGATTTCGTACTGATGAAGTCCCTGCTGCTCAAGATAGTCCCAGAGAGTAAGCAGCATATCCCGTTCCATCTCCTCATCGAAGGGGATCAGGTCCCCGTCTGTTTTCTGCCTCATCAGTTCAGTTCCTTCTTCGTAGGTGAGGTTGTACAGAGACAGGTGACCGGGTGCAATACTCTCGAGTACCCGCCCGATATCTTCGAATGAATCTTCTTTCGTCTGTGAGGGAATGCAGGTCATAAGATCAGCGCTGAGCGCGACATGTTTCTCACGGGAGAGCGTTTGCATCGTCTTGAGTGCACGCAACGTCGATTCTAGGGAGGCGCTTCTTCCCAGAGTGCTCAGATGCTGTGTGTTGAGAGACTGGATACCGACGCTCAACCGGTTGAACCCATGGTCGAAGATCGAGGTCATCCGGTCAGTGAGGCTCTCGGGATTCATCTCTATGGTGAATTCCTTTACATCTCCCTTGCGGGTGAGTATCCGGGCGAGTGATATCAGCGTGTGTGGAGAAAGCATTCCAGGATTACCTCCGCCGACGTACACGCTAGAGTAGGGTCCTGTTCTCTGTTCCATGAGTATCCGAATTTCTTCGGTGATGATGTCTGAGTATCTGTTCAGCAGAGCAGGGGTTACTCCGCTGGTGGAGTAGAAGGCACAATAGGAGCAGCGGGAGAAGCAGAACGGGACATGGATATACAGCCCGCTGGTCTCTGTGTTCATCAGCTTATCGCTGAGATACGGGTAAACGGCCAGAAGATGAATTTGACACGCCCGATGATCGAGTCGTTGGACACCGGTCCGAAATACCTTCCATCCTGGGAGTTGTCACGGTTGTCACCAAGGGGAAGTGTATACCCTTCAGGAACATAGAGGCCCCGGTCCTTCTGAGCCAGATCACTGCGTCGGGATAGGGAATGGGGAGCCAGCTGGGCATGAGCACGTTTTGTTGCACGGTCTATCTCATAGTAGTCTATGAGTCCGCTGTACGTCTGAACTGCCTTGTACGCCTGGAGTAGATAGGATGGCGGTGATTCGATGTTCGCTTCCTGATAGGCAAGCAGTTCACCATAGGCTTCGAATCCCTGATATGCATCCTTCTCAATTGTCTGCTTAGGTGCACTGTTGAGGTTGTTGACTTTTCTGAACGTTTCATCAGGAAGCGCTGTGCTCTGACCGAAACCCCGAGTCTCGGCGGTTCCTTCACTGATCCGAACGATATCACCGCCAATTCCTGCCGCACGTTTCACGTACAGTCTTTCACGCGGATTTCCCTGTTCATCTCTGTCGATATTCACAAGGGAGAAGGTCGCCATATAGATCATCTGGGACACAATATCGTAGAGGGGTCCACGGGATTCGTACATCGGGTTATAGAAGACGATAGCATCATCGCGAAGGGGAATGTTCGAGGAGAAAACCTTCGGTCCGGTAGGGTACAGTTCCACACCGTAACTGATCTTGCTTACATACACACGGTCCTTGATGAGGAAGGTATCCACCATGGAGGGTGTAGGAATCATGAAGAGCTGAAAAAGAAACTGATTCAGCAGGAGCACCACTACAACTGCAAACACGATGGCATCAAGCCAGCTCAGCAGTTCGCCTTTGAGAGTCTTTTTCTGACCTTTCAATGCTTTCTCATCAGCCTTTCTCTGTTTCCGGCTGGTAAGGATTCTTTCTGAAGTGGAGACTATCCACACTGAATACCTGTTCATAGCTGTCAACGTATCATACTCTCTTTATATTGACAATATACGGCCTTCAAGGTAGGTTTCTAACGGTATGTCAAAAAAGAAAGAGCACCCTGCCCCACCGGTCGAACCGGTACATCTCAAAAAAACCTGGAATCTCGAGCCGCCGGTCTATCTCACGATTATCTGGGCAGGTATCATCATAGCAGTGTTCTATGTGGTCGCCATTCTCCCCGGACAGATCAAGAGCGGTCGGTATTACACGATAAGCTCACCCGTACAGGGTTCGGCTGTCTATCTTGACGGGGAGTACCTCGGTTCCGGAACGATCACCGAGTTTATTCCATCGGGTTCGTACACACTTGGATTCGACTTCAGAGATATCGCCTCCTATGAGATGGACCTTGAAGTACACAGATCCATGTTGTTCACTCATCTTTTTCCGAAAAAACATCAGATTACTTCTCCCTACTATCTCGATTCAGACCAGCTGAGGAACTATCTTGATCGCCTGTTTCAGGATGTGATCATCCACTCCTCGATTCTCACCTATGATGATGTATATCACTATCCTCCCCTGTTCACCTATGCAGCAGAGACGGCTCTCCAGGGGGATATGGGCTCACTTGTACTTCCCTTTATGCGCGACAGTGCCCTGTTCGTGACTTCCCCTGAGATGAGAAGTGACTACCTGACAGCTCTGGACATGCTCGCTGAAGAAGGGGTGACCACAAGTGAACTCGAAACGATCCGGGAAAAACTGATCGCCATCAGCTATGAAGATTACCAGAGACCTTCTTCGTTACCTGAGTTCGTTGCGCAGCCTGAGGGTGGTGAGACTCTCTCCTTTTCTGATGTCGAAATCAGAGGGTACCGGTATGTGGGGGGGAGCATGCAACTGGGAAGAAACCTCTCCAGAGCAACCTATCCCGGCGTTCAGGAAGGAATAACAGAGGCCGTTGTCGATTCATTTACCATCAGTGAGAGTGAGGTAAGTGAGTATCTGTGGGCCCGTTTCCTCGAAGAGCGCCCCATGTGGGCGAAAGAGAACAAGGATGAGCTGATAGCACAGAACCTGGTGGATGAGTCATATCTTGACGGGATATATCCCTCAACAGCCTTTGAATCCATGACTCCCGTCAGAAATATCAGCTACCACGCGGCACAGGCATTCACCGAATGGTTGAGTGAGAAAACAGGACGCAACGTGACATTGCCATCCAGTGCTCAGTGGGAGTATGCCGGCTCAAGCTCACGTACGTATTCCAAGACGCTCACCAGCTACCGTACCGGTACTGCTCCGTCAGGTCTGCTCGGCGGTGTCTGGGAGATGACGGAGGATTCCTATGTTCCCCTCTCACGCTACCTTTCCTACTCCATCGATACAGATTCCGCGGAGACGATGATCATAGTGAAGGGAGGAAGCTACCTGAACGACAGCAATTCAATCGATACGGCACGTATCGGTTTGATCGCACAAGACGAATGCAGTGATACTGCAGGATTCAGGATCGTGTGGAACTGATGGCAAAAGACAGCTACACCTTATTACAGAAGAACAGGAAAGCCTATTTCAACTATGAAGTGGTAGAAGATTTCGAATGCGGCATTTCTCTTGAGGGAACTGAAGTGAAGTCGTTGCGGGCCAACCGGTTCAGTTTCGGTGATGCCTATGTAAAGATTCAGAATGGTTCACTGTTCCTGGTCTCTCTGCATGTCAGTGCATACGCGCATGCATCAATGAGTAACCATGATCCTGACCGGGAAAGGCGTCTTCTTGCACACAAGAGCGAGATCAAACGGATGCGGCGCAAGGTGGAGGAGAAGGGGATGACTCTTGTTCCCACCAAAATCTATCTCAAAGGCAATCTCGTGAAGGTTCAGGTCAGCCTCTGTAGGGGGAAACAGGCCCATGACAAACGAAACACGATAAAAGAACGTGATACCAAGCGTGATATGAGACGTGAAATGAAAAACTACAACAGATAGGTTTTTCATTCCTTGATTTATTCTTCATTTACCAGTATATTCTGAATTGGATCCCCGAAAGGGGGTGTATTGGTTTCGACTGGCGGATGATCATGCCAGTGGTTGCAGGCGGAGCGCCAACTCCTAAAACTAGCACACAATTTAACTGCCAAGAAAGAAGACGAAGTCTCCTACGACGCAGAATACGCTCTTGCTGCTTAAGTAACAGCGTACAGGCATTGCCGGCGCGGCTCCTAACCAGTGATGACCTGTAAAACTTTGGGGCTTACGTTTTCACCTACCGGGGGTGAGAGCGGACAACCTTTCCGGTGTAGAGATAGTGACGGATGCTGCTGATCCGATCTGATCTCGAATACCATGATCAGCAGCTAAGCCTGTAGAGGCCATTGGGTGGCCCGTGAGGACGGGGGTTCGACTCCCCCCACCTCCAATACTTCTCGAAAACATATCTGTTCCGTGAGAACCCGTCTGTGAAGAGTATTTTTTCTCTTTCTGGACGGGTTTTCTGGTACTCAGGTGATGGATGAGAACTCGCTCAGCGGTTCTTGGTGATTTGCTATGATATCCGCAAGCGAACACAGTCGAATGTGGTATCAGTTTTTCGTCGATTCCGGATGTATTGCGGATGCACAGAACCATTACCTGTGTCTATCATTACCCGAAAGTCCTCCTCCTCGTGCTCCTTCCGAAGGAGACACTGCTCGCAAGAACCCCGTTTACACAGGTCATGTCCCCCTCGTTTCGGTGCAGGATCAATCACCGTGTCTGATTATCATAGTTCATAGCAGTTCAATCACTATTCCTGTACGCAGATACAGGTCATACACCTGTTCATATCTGAGTTCATATTCATATGTGGATGAGCGACCGGGAGAGATTGCCAATCCTGCCGCAATCTCTAATGAATAGAGGAACCCGTTTTCCCTATTACGTTCACTGGTGAAAAACCTGACCCCGGCCTCCCCTTGCAGATGAGACGACATGCTGTTGTAGTTTCTCTCATACATACCTGGTTGGTCAGCTGAAGATGAATAGACCTGTATATGTCTTACACCACCAAGGAGTGAAACAAACGGGACATAGAATGAATCGGTATGGTGCGGTCTCTGCCATTCAATGCCCAGAAGCCATGCTCCGTACTGTTCACGAACATTTCCCTGTGTATTGAGGATTCTGCTGAAAAATGTATCGCTCATGATGAGCCGATACGTGTCCGAAAGGGAATACTTCAAAGAAAACGAGACTCGGCTCTTAGGAAGCAGAAGTGACATGGAGAAGCTTAATGGAAGGTCTATTGAGTTTTCATGCGGTTTTATTGCATGAGTCGTTATTCCGATACTTCCCCAACTTCTTCCGACCTCAGGATAATACCTATGCTGGAATCGGATGATACCCATATTGATGTGTATGTCTGTATAGATGCCGGATTCCTGGTCGGAATTAACAGTATGGAGAAGCGAGGAGTCCTGAATGATCGTTGATGTATATCCTGTTTCGACAGAAAGAAAGGGTGGAACAAGTTGCAGCCTGAGACCGCCCGAAATGATAGTCTCATACCCGGGAGTCGAATGAACCTGCTGAGCTACTGAGACTGACAGAGGGGAAAGGAAGGGCATATGTGGTGTCAGGTAGTTCGATATTTCATACGTGAAAAGAAGGGAATTGGAATACTCCCTGTCATAGTAAAGGGTGATAATTGGCAGGTTGCGCAGTAGATGATACCTGTTCTGTACCGTTTGAAGACCAAGATCACCAGAGCAAGTCATTCCGAGACCTATTGTGGTTGCCAGATGCAAGAAATCAGAAATATCATAGCTCAGTTCATATGAGAGGAGTCCTGCGAATTCATCAAACCGCTCCCCTTCCACACCTCCCGTTTCACGCAGAGTAAAACCATTCATCTCGAGAGAGAGTAGAAAGTGAGAAGAGAAACGTAATTCAGCTGCAAAACCGTACGATCTCAGGTCATCCGCATTGTATCCCAGGCCAAGATGTATTGAGTCGTTTCTTGTGAATACCGACACGTTCAAGGGTGTATGGTTACTCAGTACTGGAAAGAGTGAGGAAACTAGGACTATAGCGGTAATGAGCATTATCCTTTTCATGCAATCACTCCTCGTGTAGTCTGATTTTAAAGTTGTATGTACTTCATACAGATAAAAACATACGAAGGGATATACCGTGGTGCACATGCTTCAGGAGAAGATTACACCCTTCATGATGGATGAACTGTTAAATAATAAAGCCCATCAATATACTGTGTCAATTCATGCAACACCGCAGAAGGGAATATATGTGTTAATTACATGCTAATACAGAAAGTAGTGGGAAACGAACGGATTCTTCCCGCACTACCGTTGAACACTGAATCTCGAAAAAAGTTTACATCTTTCCTGTTTTCCCTGTTCGTTATGGTATAACCTGATACTATAGTACATGGAGGACATATACTCATGAATGGATCAAACGTATACTTCACAGACATGCATACCACCGGAGAGCTCAATCTGCTTCAGAAACTCGAAAGACTGTTGAAAAAAGCAGGAATTGACACGATAGATTTCGATAAGAAGTACACAGCGATCAAGCTGCACTTCGGAGAACCGGGGAACCTTGCCTTCCTTCGGCCGAACTATGCGAAGGTTGTGGCAGATTATGTGAAACGCCTGGGTGGAAAGCCCTTTGTCACCGACTGCGCCACACTGTACGTCGGAGGGCGGAAAAATGCACTCGACCATCTGGACAGTGCCTATGCAAACGGGTATAACCCCTTTCAGACGGGTGTTCATACCATCATAGCCGACGGGATCAAGGGAACCGATGAGACGCTGGTGAAGGTGCAGGGAGGCGAATACATCACGGAAGCCAAGATAGGAACCGCTATCATGGATGCTGATGTCATCATCAGCCTCACCCACTTCAAGGGACATGAACTCGCCGGTTTCGGCGGTGCTCTGAAGAATCTGGGTATGGGAAGCGGTTCCCGTGCAGGAAAGATGGAGATGCACAGCTCAGGGAAACCGTATGTTGAACAGATGCTCTGTATCGGGTGTGCCAAGTGCGCGAAGAACTGTGCACACGACGCTATCCTGATAACAGACAGGAAAGCTTTCATCGACCATGATATCTGTGTCGGTTGCGGCCGGTGTATTGGAGTGTGTCCGACTGATGCGGTCAGACCAGGCCGTGATGAAGCGAATGATATTCTCAACTATAAGATCGCGGAATACACGAAGGCCGTTCTACAGGACCGTCCCCATTTCCATATCTCCCTCGTGATAGATGTCTCTCCTTTCTGTGACTGTCACAGTGAAAATGATATCCCGATCGTTCCGGATGTAGGCATGTATGCATCCTTTGATCCTGTCGCTCTGGACAAGGCCTGTGCAGATGCTGTGAACAGACAGCCTACGATTGCCGGTTCTCTTCTTCAGAAGCACGGGCATGCACATGGTGATCATTTTACCGATGTATCACCGGAAACAAACTGGATCTCTGCCCTCGAGCATGGACAGAAGATCGGTCTGGGTGTGATGGAGTATTCCCTGATAGAAGTATAAGGAGCACTGGAGAGCGGTAGCATGTGTACGGATGAGTTTCACAGGAGTTTCCCGGGGAATTCTGTCGAAACTATCTTGAAATACCGGGCGTAAAACGACTACAGTTTTCTACATGGTTCTTTCAATAATTTCAGTACTTGCAGGCCTCGCACTCCTTCTGTATGCTGCCGATCTGTTCGTTGACGGGTCGGCTTCAGCGGCCCGCCATTACAAGGTTTCTCCGTTGCTCATAGGAATCGTGATCGTGGGTTTCGGCTCTTCGGCTCCCGAGATGGTCGTTTCAGTCATGGCCGCCATCGGGGGGAATCCCGGAATCGCGCTGGGAAACGCCTATGGTTCGAACATTGCCAATATCGCTCTGATTCTGGGGTTTACCGCCCTACTCACTCCCATACTCTTCGCATCGAGAATACTGAAGAAGGAACTGCCGTTTCTCCTTCTCATTACAGTGTTTTCCTATGTTCTTATCCGTGACCTGCTGATCAGCCGTCTTGACGGAGTTCTGCTCCTGATAACGTTCTCACTGTTCATGGCCTGGACCTACATGGTATCCCGCAAGAAACAGCCGGATGCAGTCGTCGATGAAGTAAACAGTGAAGTGCCTGAGATCTCGCTGAGAAGAAGTCTCTGGTATATCGCAGCCGGAGGTGTTCTGCTGGTCGTGGCTTCTAGAGTTCTCGTCTGGGGAGCAGTGAACATCACGGTTGCTCTGGGGGTTTCCGAGGTGGTGACAGGTCTTACGGTGGTGGCCCTGGGAACCAGTCTTCCCGAACTTGCTTCCTGTCTCTCCGCCGTCAGGAAACACGAGGATGATATCGCCCTTGGCAATATCATCGGCTCCTATATATTCAACACGCTACTAGTGGTAGGCCTTGCTGCGGTGATCACGCCGATACAGGTCGACATCGAAATCCTCTCCAGAGATTTCCTCCTGATGGGAGGACTGACAGTCAGTCTGTTCATCATCGGGTATCACTGGAACAAAAGCACAGGCAGGATAAACCGGTTTGAGGGGGCTCTGCTCCTTATTACCTATATCACCTACATCACCTATCTGGTGATCGTTGTGATCAAAACGGGCAGATAGTCAGCTGCTTTTTCCGCGTGCATCCACCTTGAGTTTCTGAATGACACGCATCCCGTTGACGATGTAGAAATGGTCGTAGAGATTCACCGCTGGACAGATATGGTTCGGTACGATCCGGAAGATATCTCCCAGGGCGACCTGTGAACTGAAGTGTTGATTCTCTATGATCGTGTGCTCATCGTACAGGTTAGTCACATGAACATCCTCCATACCGAAGATGCATCCCTTTCCAGGAGTCCTGCAGATACCGATATCCCGTGTCTGCATCGTCAGGGCTTTAGCCCCGCTGTCACCCACCACACGGGATGGTGTCGGTTTGGAGATAACACGGGTGAGAATCGTAGCAGCACAGTTGCTGCAGTCCCCTATCGCCATCGCCTGCCCCACATCCATGTATACATAGGTTCCTGGACGGATCTCTGTGATTGCAGGGTTGAGTTTCTCGTCCCGCGCTGATGCCAGCAGGATAGATGGAGTTGAGCCGATCGAGACCCGTTCCAGAGGTATGTTCCTGTGGGATGCGATTGATGCATACCGGGCCATAATGGACTGGGTCTCACGGAAGATAGAGATCACCTTACGCTCATTCTCTGCCCGGTAGGCGTGACCCTCATGTGTGAAGATCCCCCGGAGAGTGATGTGATCCGATTCCTGGATGAAGTCAAGCAACGCTTTGAAGGTCTGAGTATCGCTCACTCCGGTTCGCTGTTCACCGCTATCTATCTCGATCAGTACCTGTGCCGGAAGCAGCGGGGAGAAGTGGGAATGTACTGATCTCAACCCGTCAACGGAGTCGACTGCAAAGGTGACATCCACTTCCCGCCTGAGCATATCCTCAATCTTCTCATAGTTCTGCCGGCTGACTACTTCACTGGAGATGAAGATGTCTGTGCATCCGTCAAGGGAAAAGACCTCCGCCTCGCTCACTTTCGCTACCGTGATGCCTACTGCACCCGCCTTCTTTTGATGGCGGGCGATATAGGTCGACTTATGCGTTTTCGTGTGAGGACGGAGAGCAACCTTCCATCCATCGGCAATTTCCTGCATCTTCCTGATATTCGTTTTCATGATATTCTCTTCTATGAGAAGAGCAGGCGTCTCGATTTCCATCAGTTCCATGGTAATCATCATGGTCTGAAGGAGATGTTGATGCCGAGACTTGCTGCCCGACCGGAAGAGTCAAATATGTCAAGAATCCGCAGATCTGCCATGAAATAGGTGTCCTTGAAGAACTCGACGGGTAAGAATCGGAGCCCGAGATTGAGAAGACCCCTGTCAGCAGCGTCCCCACCGCTGGGTTGTGCTGAGTAGCCCACATTACCGAAGTCGATAACAAGGGAGAGCATCTCGCCGAGTTCGTCTGAGAATACGGGAGTTTCGAAGGACATCGCAAAATCTATATCGGTATCGAGCGGGGTATCAAAGGTGTATCCCAGATAAATACTTGTCACTGTCGGATAGTCAAGCAGCCGTGAGTCAAAGGTACCGGCTACTCCGAGTCGACCTGCCCAGGAAATGCCGGTATCAAGGCCGAGAGCCTGCCCGTTCACAATGAGAGCGAAGTCCGTTGCCTGTGTCTGCAGGAATCTCCATTTTCCGTTGAGGATCAGATCAACGTCAGGGCCTATATCTGCAGCAAATGCCGCCTCGAAATCATCCATGAAGGAAATCTGAAGGAAAGGAATGTGAGAGAATCCATCAGTGGTGTTATACAATGTACTGTAGCCTGTTGTGACCGCAGGATTATCCGGAGTCGAGACCGGAACGGCTGAGGGAACTACGATAGACCCGGTCATCCCTGTCATCGTGGTGTTACCTACTGTTGCAAAAACCATAGCGGGGAGCACACAACCCATGAGAAGCACCATAAGAACCGAACCCTTACGCATCATGCTCATCATAATCCTCCCTTGCATTTTTCTTGTATGATACACGAAATTATTGCTATCGTACAGTCTGATGATGAGAAATTCACGTTGCATGATGTATGATGCGAGACTGTGACCTTTGTACATTCAGGAGATATCATGAGTCACTGATACGGGAATTCAGTTGTAAGAGCGTGTCAAAGACGATAGATTACTTGTATGTATACAACACTTGATATCAAGACAGAGGCTGAAGGGTTTTTTGATATTACCGCAAGGGTACAGCAGATGATCAGATCGGAAGGGATCACAGAGGGTATCTGCACAGTATTCACACCCCACACAACCTGCGGTATCACACTGAACGAGAACGCAGACCCTGATGTTCAGCATGACCTGCGTCTCAGTTTCGCTCAGGCGTTTCCCTCAGACAGACGGTTTCGCCACATGGAAGGCAACTCTCATGCCCATGCCCGCTCCTCCGCGATGGGAGCATCATGCACCGTCATCATCGATAAGGGGCGCCTTCAGCTCGGCATCTGGCAGGGAATATACCTCGTGGAGTTCGACGGACCGAGAGTACGCCAGGTATACGTAAAATGCATACCCGGCTGAGGGAAGAAGCCGGGTTCGGCTCTATCTCTCCTTGTGCGGTCTCAGAATTGCGTTCACGATAACACCGAAGAGTGCAGAGAGTCCGAGGCCGGAAAGTTCCACCGGACCGATTTCTATCGACGCGCCTCCGAGACCGAGAACAAGCATCGATGCACTGACAATCAGCAGTCTTGGATTAGACAGGTTCACCTTGGCATCAACCATGTTCTTGATTCCGATTGATGATATCATTCCGAACAGCAGTATGCTGATACCGCCGATGACCGGGGCCGGTATCGTGGCTATCAGGGCAGTGAACTTCGGTATCATGGAAAGGATGATTGCGAAAACGGCGGCTATTCTCATGATCACCGGTTCTTTTGCGCCGGTAAGTGCGACAGCACCGGTATTTTCACTGTATGTGGTATTTGCAGGTCCTCCGATGAAGGCGGACAGTGATGTGGCTAACCCGTCACCGATAAGAGTCCTATGGATACCTGGATCTTCTATGAAATCCTTTTCCACGACATTGCCTATTGCCAGCACATCACCAAAATGTTCCACCATAGTGACGATTGCAATAGGCAGTATGATAGTAATAGCCTTGATAGAGAATGAGGGAGTGGTAAAGGCAGGGAAGCCGAACCAGGATGCTTCCATCACCGCGGTGAAATCAGTTGCACCGAGAATCGATGCGAACAGATAGCCGGCGATGAGGGAGATGAGGACAGGGAGATTGCTGGCGAATTTCCAGCCGAAGCGTTCGAAGTAGATTTTCACGAACACGCCGCTGGCGAAGGTGAACAGGGCAATCAGCCATGCGATATTCTTGGATAGATCGGGAGAGTTGGTACCGTTGGCATTACTGATAGCTACAGGGGCAAGGATAAGGCCTATCATGATGATCATCGGCCCGGTAACGTGAGGGGGAAGAATATCATGCAGCTTGTGAGATCCAACATACTTGAAGATGAGAGCGACGATGATGTACAGGAAACCTGCAATGAAAATGCCTCCCAGTGCATAACTGATGTCTCCTTCCGCTGCAGTCACCGCGATGATGCCTGGAATGAACGCGAATGAACTGCCCAGAAACACCGGGACCTTGAATCCTGTGATGACATGGAAAATCAGGGTGCCGACACCGGCAGCGAACAGGGCTACGGCTATGTCGAGACCTGTGAGAATGGGGACAAGTACTGTGGCACCGAACATGACGAATGTATGCTGGAGACCGAGCACGACTGTCTTGCCGTTGATTGTTGAAGCTTTCACGAAAATCCTCCTGGGTGGTATGTTCTCTTTTTTGCTAGCTAGCATGCACTATTTCCCCCCTCATGCCTAGTGTTATTCATAAGAATATTCAATCAATATTCATTGCAGTGTATATACATACACCATTCAGTGGTCTTCTGACCGGTTCTGCGCACAGTCCTGCGGGAAAAAAATCATATAAATTTCTCCCTACTTATTGTAAAATGTCCCTGTTTGAGGCAAAGTGGGTGAGCGCATAAACGAAAGAGGAACTCTGAGAATAATCAGGTCTTTCACGCGTTTCAACTGTACCAGTTATTCCATGATTACAGGAGGTTGTTTCGTGCACGATGACCAGCCCATGACAACACCATTCGCTTCCCACCTGAGCGAATACGTAACCACAGCAAAATCCTTCTACTGCATGCCGGGGCATAAACAGGGACTCGGTGCACCCCCACTCCTGAAGAAACTCTGGGGAGAAGAGGTCTTTGCCTATGATATCACCGAAGTGAAGGGCTCCGATGTTCTCGCCTATCCGCGAACCAGTATAAAAGAGGCTCAGGAAGTTGCCGCTGAGATCATGGGGGCACACAGGTCATGGTATCTCGTGAATGGATCCTCCGTCGGTATTCACGCTGTCCTCGGCGCACTGGTGAAACCGGGTGAAAAGGTGCTGGTGCACCGGCAGTGCCACAAGGCTCTCCTGTTCGGGCTCGTGTACAGCGGTGCCATACCTGTATATCTTGAGCCTGTTCAGAATCTTCCCGAATATGCCTACGGCTCAGTCGATCTGCAGAAGGTGGAGGAACTGCTCACGCAGCACGACATCAGGATGGTGATGGTCACGAGTCCCAACTACTACGGACTTGCTCTTGATATTGCGTCGATCAGCAGTATCTGCCGTTCCCACGAAGTCCCTCTGTTCGTTGACGAAGCACACGGGACTCATTTCTCCTTCCATGAAGGGTTTCCTCATCCTGCTCTGAAGCAGGGGGCGGACTTCGTCGTCCAGTCGATGCATAAGACCCTCGGAGGGCTGTATCAGAGTGCTCTGGTACACTCAGCCGGCACGTATGCCCAGTATGAGGATAAGATCGCACGAATGCTCAGCATGCTGCAGACCACGAGCCCCAGCGCACTGATGATCATGAGTATCGATGCCGCACTCGATGAGGCGAACAGGACGGGTAGAGAGCTCTATGGCCGGATGCTGAATATGCTGGAAGGTCTCAGGTATGAGCTGAATACGAGAAACTTCCAGGTGATTATTCCTCCTAAGGGAGTCATGAGTGCAGGGAATTTCGTCGCCTATGATCAGATGAAACTCCTGTTCATGGCGGTCAGTGAAGATTACCTCAACCTGATGAAGCTGAAGGTTATTCTTTCCGAGCAGTATGGAATAGAGATAGAACTTGCGGATGAGAATCACATGCTGCTCACCCTGTCACTGGCAGATGCAATCGACCTTGATCAGACACGTGAGAACCTTATCTATTTCAGTGAGACTCTTGAACGGCTGGTCGAACGGGGCTTCGGTCTGGTAGACGAACCTGATGATTTCGAGGACCCGAGAGAACTGCCCGAGTTCTTTCTCACTCCCCGTGACGCCTTCTACGCAGAGAAGAAGCGGATGAAACTCTCAGATGCGGTCTCGGAAGTGTCGGGCAACATGGTCTGCATCTATCCTCCCGGGTTCCCCCAGATCATCCCCGGTGAGATGATCCATGAAGCGGTGATTCATCAGATATATCACGATTTCCGTCTCGGCTTCACGATCGTCGGAGTAGATGAGGTGGAGGGAGAACTCTATATCGATGTGATCGAGGAAGACTTTCCCCGCTTAGATTCCTGAGACCTGGATTCCTGTATAGGTACTGCCGATAAGTCCTGTTTTCTCAACCTGAACGACAGTTCCGGGAGGGAGAAGTGAATCGGGAGAGAACACGATCATCTCGTCATGCCCGGTATGCCCGAGCAGCATGTTCTCGTCTTTCTTGCTGACACCGTCGACTATCACGGATACAGCGCCCCGGGTGTGTGCTTCCTTGTGAGCTCTGGTGAGCGCTCTCTGAGTATTGATGAGCACCTTCAGTCGCTCCATCTTGACCGGGAGGGGAATCTGGTCCGGCATATTCACGGCTGCTGTGCCTTCCCGCGGGTTGAAATAGTACATGAAGGATTCGATAAAACCAACCTCCTGCATGAGAGAGAGGGTATCGTTGAAGTCCTCATCACTCTCCCCGGGAAAGCCGACCATGATATCACTGGTGAAGGTGATTCCTCTCACCTCCTGTTTCATCCGGTTGACAAGATCAAGGTACCCTTCCCTGCTGTACTTCCTTCCCATCGCCTTGAGGACAGCACTCGAGCCGCTCTGGAGAGGTAGATGAACGTGGTTCGGGATGGAATCCCGTTCTGCAATCAGCTGAATCAGCTCCTCTGAGAAATCCTTCGGATGAGGAGATTCGTAGCGGAACCACTGGATGGTTCTGTTCCTGCCTGTGATACGGTCAAGCAGGTCCGGGAAGCGATACAGGGTTCCATTCTGCGTATAGGTGTACGAATTGACGTTCTGACCGAGTAACGTAATCTCCCTGACACCCTTGTCTTCGAGACGGGATACTTCATCCAGGATTGAATCGACACTTCGTGAGATCTCCCTTCCTCTCACATACGGTACGATGCAGTACGCACAGAAGTTGTTGCATCCGTTCATGATCGGTACATACGAACGGATCTCACCCTCTTTGTAGTGGGAGTGTGTGAAGGTGTACTCGCTTTTTCTCTCATCGCTCGCACCGGTGAGAATTGCGCCTATGCGGTGTTTATCGTTCGTTCCCACGACATAGTCCACAGCCGGTGCCATATCGATGATCTCGTCATGGAGTCGTTCGGCCATGCAGCCGGTGATGATCAGGGTGATATCACGGGTATCCTTGAGGTGTTTGTAGTGCCCTATTCTGCCCCATATCCTGTTTTCTGCAGTCTTTCTCACCGAACAGGTATTGATGATCACACAGTCGGCCGTGTCATCGCCTGATGCTCGTGTGAGACCATACTCTGCAAGAGAAATTTCAAGGGCGTTACTTTCGGCAACGTTCATCTGGCAGCCGTAGGTCTCTATCCAGTACGTCTCGTGATGCTTTTTCATATCCGAAGCAGTCCTTGTCTCTTCTGTGATGCAAGAAGTGTATTGTCCATCAGCATGGCAATGGTCATCACCCCGACACCACGGGGCACGGGAGTGATTGCTGAGGTTTTCTCCTTGACTGATTCATAATCAACATCTCCTGTAAGCCTGTAGCCTCTCGCTTGTGATGGATCGTCGATCCGGTTGATACCGACATCGATCACTACCGCTCCATCTTTAACCATATCGGAAGTGATCATATGAGCTCTGCCGACGGCTGCTATGAGAATATCGGCCTGTGAGGTGATTTCCTTCAGATTGTTCGTTCTGCTGTGGCAGATGGTCACTGTGGCATCTATGCCCTTCTGTGCGAGCAGGAGTGCCATCGGTTTTCCCATGAGGGTTGATCTGCCGACAATCACTACATGGCGGCCGCCTATCGGGATCTGATAATAATTCAGCATCTGATAGATCCCGTGAGGGGTGCAGGAATAGAGGGTTTCTTCCTCTCTGACAAGACGTCCGAGATTGATCGGATGAAGACCGTCGACATCCTTCTCAGGATCTATCGAGGTGATCGCCTCACTCTCATCGAGATGGGCCGGGAGGGGCAGCTGAACAAGAATCCCGTCTACAGTGTCGTCGGCATTCAGCTCATGGATCTTCTTCATGAGCAGCTCCTGGGTAGTGTCTGCAGGAAGGCGGATATCAACATGGGAATACCCGAGTTTCTCACACATCCTCTGTTTCGAGCCCACATAGGCCTGACTGGCAGGGTCGTCACCGACCAGTATGACTGCAAGGGAAGGCACTCTTCCCCCATGCTCTAACATCTGTACGAGGGTGGTCCTGATCCGCGAATACACTGATTCTGCCACTTCTTTTCCTGTTAATTCTCTCATGACGTAACTCCCGACACGTAGGATGGTTTCACTGATACTGTTATAACAAAATTCGTACAGGTATGTACACACGTACCGGACATTCCGGTTCACTCCTGTTTGCGACACGGTTTTCAAAGAGTCGCAAACCCTGTATGATGGATGTCAAGAAACTAGAAACCAATCCTTGAGAGGAGCTCAACACTATGAAGCGAATTCTCGTTCTTATGATACTCATATTGCTTATTCTGCCGATATTCGCAGCAGAATCTGATGCAAAACCCCTTGAGTATGAAAAAGGTTCCCAGATGTTCACCTTCCGATTCGGACCGGTCGTGCCGGCGTTCATGTTCCGCCCCAACCAGGAGGATCAGCTTCTGACCTTCAGTGACACACGGTTTAAAACGGGTGGATACGGAGCGATTCGGTATCAGGGATTTCTCAATCCTTACCTTGCTATCGGAGGAGAACTCGGCTACACCTTTGCCTATGATCAGAGCGATCTGTTCACCAGTGTTCCCTTTCAGGTGAAGGCAACGTATCTGCCGGTACAGGGCACTGTCGAACTTCCCCTTTCACTGGGACTCGGTTTTGCCTATAACTCCTACTATGAGACGAGTTTCATGAGTCTCCTGGGAACTCTTGAGGCAGGGGTGAGTTTCTTTTGGACTGAGAACTGGGGGGTCTCTCTTTCAGCAGGGCTCCAGGTGATACCTGAGCTGCTCCTGTTCTCTGATAATCCGAATAATCAGGAGACCGTGATGGGCTTTATGCCCGTCACATTCTCACTGTCGTACCGCGGCGAATAGGAGAAGCACCACATGAGAAACACAATGATACACCGGACACTTGCAGGGGCTGCTGCGCTCCTTATTCTCTTCACTCTCTCGTGTAATATCGATGATGAGGGAATCTTCTACCGCGTGAGTATTTCAGAGCCTACCGTGGAAGTGGGAGCCGTCACCGTGATAGATTTCAACACAGACGGCAACATTATCGCCCACACGAAGGATGCGGGCATGCGGCTGTACAACACTGCTGCAGGCACCTGGTCCGAAATTGCCGTCAGCAACACCAGCCCGATCAGAGCAAACCTTCTGGCCACTGATGCAACCCGTGTCTTTATCGGTGAGAGTGCTGCCCTTGAAGAGAACAATGCACTGTATTCTATCCTCAAGAGTGAATCCGCACCGAGTGCTACGGCGTATGACAGTACGATGGATGTGGTATCGATGGGTCTGCACGGGGATGTCATGGTGGTCGAGACTGTCACTGACTTCGAAGTGAGAACCGTGAGTGCTCCTGCGACCTCATACGATACCTTCTCCACATCAACCTACCGGAACGCAGAGGTATTCGCTCAGGATGATGATACCTTCCTCGTCCAGATTCAGAAGACCGCTGATGACACCTACACCTCCTATCTGTATGAAGGTGGAACCCGGTATCCCGTGTTAGCAGATGCAGTATCCCCAGTTCGTGCCTTCTTTGTGGATAGTACTGATCAGGGTATTTTCGTCCTTGGAGACGGTTCGGTCTACCGGTCATCTGATGTGGCGACAGAACCACCGACAGATACCGCACACACCATCACCCTGAAAACAACCAATACGGAGTTCATGCTCCTTCCGGTCATCACCAACGATGATGCACTGTACATGCAGGGGAGTGCCAACATCATCTACTCGATCAGCATGACGGACGGTGTGACGGAAACAGCAGAAGAGGACTTTGTCACCACCCTTTCCACCTTCGATATCATCAGCTACATTTCCGGTGGAGGGAAGCACTATGCGGGTACGACTGAACACGGCATCATTGAGATCGAGTTCGCTGCTGTGCCCTAGATCAATAGCTGTCAGTGTACGTGTGACTGAAAAGAAAAAGCATCCGGTGAGATTGAACTCTTCGGATGCTTTTTTTCCGTAAGACCAGGTGAACGGTGTCAGTCACATCTCACTTCGTGAAGGATGTTCCTCACCTCGGGATCGCTGTACTGCTGGTCTATCTCCTCTTTGGTGAGTCCGATGAACTCATGGTTCATATAGTGTATCCAGGCTTCTTCCTGAGGGGTATGCAGTTCATGCTTCCTGCAGTAGTAATCAGGCTGGATCGGAAGGGGTTCCTGATCACTGAACAGCGGTATCTTGTAGTCATAGACCGCTACCTTGATGTCCTCACGGGGTATTCCCTTGGAAAGGATCACGGAGACCAGAGCATTGACGGTTTTCCCGGTATCAAAGATGTCATCCACGATGAGAACCTTATCTCCGTTGCGCAGATGCTCGGGACTGTACGTCCACCCGTCGATCCGAACCTCGCTCTCCATGCGCATGTTTTCATACGAACGGGCGACAACAGCCGCATAGAACACCGGTCGTTCACCGTTCTGATTGCGGATGAGCTTATAATACTCACTGAAGACGTTACCCATATAGACTCCGCCTCTCAGGGAGACATAGATGATGTCAGGAACGAAGCCGTCTGTCTTGTGCATCGTATTGACGAGTTTCAGTGCCGCATCACGCTGCATCTCAGGGGTGATGAATTCCTTGTTCATGTCATTGCTCCTCCTAGAGCCGGGTAAGGATCTCTATGCCGTGTGACGTGACAGCGATCGTATGTTCATAGTGACTGCTCGGCTGTCCGTCACGGGTCACTACGGTCCATCCGTCAGAGAGGACCTTCACATCCTCGGTTCCCTGATTGACCATCGGCTCGATTGCCAGTACCATCCCCTCACGAATGCGGGGATTGGCTGAGAATGAGGACACGTAGTTGGGGATCTGCGGTTCCTCATGCACTTCAAGGCCGACACCGTGTCCGCAGTAGTCACGTACCACCGAAAACCCGTTGCTGACTGCGTGCGTGTACACGCCCTTTGAAATATCATGGATACGCCCTTTGCCGTTCTCGATGCGTTCTATTCCCTTGAAGAAGGACTCTTCGGTTACTTTGACAAGACGTCTGGTCTTCTCGGCTACGTTTCCGATCATAAGAGTTCTGGCTGCATCGCTGATGTATCCGTTCAGGTTGATCCCGATATCAAGGGAGACGATGTCTCCGTCCTTGATGATCCTCTTACCAGGAATCCCATGAATGACCTCTTCATTGATGCTGATACAGCAGGTCGCAGGAAACCCCATGTAATTCAGGAACGCGGGTGTCCCCTTATGCCTTGTAATAAAATCGTAGGCGAAGGAATCAACCTCTTTGGTACTCATTCCGATCTCAACGAACCCGGCGAGTTCATCGTGCAGCTGTGCGAGCAGCCGACAGGACTCCCCTATCCGTTTTATCTGTTCTTCTGTCTTCAATAGAATCATGATCTGTGTTTTTCCATGGAATCCAGGATTCCGTTGATGAATTTATAGTTCACTTCCCTGCTGTACTCCTGCGACAGTTTCACCGCTTCGGTTATAACGACGCGAGAGTGGATCTTCTTGTCAAAAAGGAGAGAAAATACGCTGAGGCGCAGAATATTTCGGTCGATGATATCGATTCTCTCGATAGGACGATTGATACTGTATCTGCTGATCATCTCATCTATCGTCGACAGGTTCTCCAACGTTCCGGCTATGAGATACCGCGCGAACAGGGCAGTCTCAGTGTCGATCTGGTCCTGTTCGTCAGCATTGATGGTAGGAAATGAATCAGGAACGATCCCGGTTTCAATCTCACCGTTGAAATCAAGTGCATAGAGCGTTGTGAGAGCAAGTTCTCTCCCTTCATGTCGTTTGCTCACAGCAGTGATTCTCCCTCATAGGAAACATCGATAGCGGCCTGAGAGCGAAGGTCTGAGACGAGTGAGTCTATTCCCTTGAGATAGGCCTGCTGTCTGAGTCGGTCGGTCAGTGTTTTTCTGATGTATTCCCTGACTGTCGTCGAACTCTCCGGATTGATCTTGTCGGTAAGTGAGAGCAGTTTCGGTTCGGTGTGGGTAATCACTTTGACAATATGATACCCGCTGTTTGACTCGAGGACCCCTGACGGTTTCCCCAGACTGAGTTCGAACACCGCGTCAAAGAACTCAGCACCGAGGGCCTGGCGCATCTGGGTATCATCAAAGGCGAGCCAGCCGATGTCACCGCCGCGGTCGATACTCTCGGTATCCTTCGAGTACTTGGGAACAAGTTCCTCAAAGGTATAGGTGTTATACTTGATGTATCGCGAGACCTTATCCATTTCCTTCTTCACACTTGCCTTCGTAGTTTCATCAAAAGGCATGAAGATATGTGACAGACGGACCAGCTCGGGGTTCATGAATTGAGAACGGTTCGTTCTGAAAAAGGCATTGATCTCCTCTTCAGTCGGTTCTCCGTATGCATTGATGACACTTTGCTGTGTGTTCCTGACGTACTGGTCGACTGTGGAGGAATCACGAAGCATCGCCTTGAACTCTGGCAGAGTAACGCCGTAGACGTTCATGATGCTCATCTCATACTGTGCATCGGTAATGGTCTGTCCCGTCTGCTGTGACAAAGATGCCTTCTGCTGTGTGATAACCTGTTCGATCTGTGCATCGCTGATGCGGTATCCATCCCGTTCAGCTCCCTGAAGGACGAGAATGTCATTTATCATGACATCGAGTATCCGAGTCGGGTCAACAGCACCTGTCGTGTTCCCTGAAGCCTCCAGCTGAATCTGTTCCTCTTCAACCCTGCTTCTGAGCTCGTCATAGGTAATGACCTCTTCTCTGATCAGGTTCACCGTGGCTGCGGGACTGGTATCTGCACTGAACAGTGATGGTACCATCATCAGGGTCAGGATGATACCGATAGTAAATCGTTTTTTCATGAATGTGTACTCCTATGTATCAGGTGAGTTTCAGGTGCGTACCGCTCACCTGTGCCTGTGACGCACTGGTGAGAATGTCAGAATAGGTCAGGTACATACCCTCCTGTTCCATCACCTTGAACAATGCCTGCAGTGTCTTCGTTTTGCGGATCGAGTGTTTCGAGACGAACGCTGAACATCGTTTGCCTGCAACCGATCCGTTCTGTCTGAGAAAGGAGGAGAATACCGGGTCGATCTTTCCACCCCAGAGGCTCGTCGGTGTTGCGATAATCGCGACATACTGATACATCGCTATGCGTGTACCACCGTCACGCTTCACATCGATGAGGTCACACTCCGCTCCCTGCTGCTGAATGCCTTTCGAGAGAGCCTTTGCCAATTCCTTTGCTGTTGTCTTCTGACCGCTATCTGCATACAGAACTACTGATTTCATATGTGACCTCCCTTCCAATAGCAAAACCGCATAGAGACTATGCGGTTATATGAGAGTTCTGACGAACACTATTCCTGAGGTGCTTCTGCAGCGTCATTCCACCATTCAGTGGTTGCCTGAACCTGATCGGTCGTGACACTGTTAAGAAGGGTGTCTGCTCCCGGTCCTTTGTTAATCACTGCAAGCAGCAGGGCAATGACGAGAAACGAACCGCCTACAATAGCGGTGATCTTCGTGAGAACCTTACTTCCCTGGCCTCCGAACGTTGAATCACTTCCACCACCGAAGACACCTCCAAGACCGGAACTTCCGTCACTCTGAAGAGCAACGAGAAGAATAAGGAGGAGAGCAGCGATAACGAAAATGACAAGAAGAATAATGCTGATGATACCCATTGTGGTCTCCAATTAATCGTTGAATTGCACGATCGGTGCAAACTGCTCAACAGTGAGCGAGGCGCCGCCGACGAGTGCTCCGTCAATGTGTTCCATAGACATAAGGGATTTCACATTGTTCGGTTTCACTGAACCACCATACTGTATTATGAGGTTATTGGCAACATCTTCACTGAGGATATCTGCAACAACACCGCGGATATAGGCATGAGCACTGTTCGCATCATCTGCAGTGGCAGTCTTTCCGGTGCCGATAGCCCATACCGGTTCATAGGCGATGATCACATCATCCATCTGAGATGCCGAGACATCCTTAAGACCTTCAGTCACCTGAGTAAGAAGGACCTGCTCCAGGTTCCCCGCTTCCCGTTCTTCCAGTGTTTCGCCGACACAGAGGATTACTTTGAGTCCCTTCTCCAGTGCATAGCGAACCTTTCTGTTGATGAACGCATCATTCTCACCGTACAGCGCACGGCGTTCCGAGTGACCGAGAATCACATAGGTGACACCTGCATCCAGAAGCATATCGGCCGACACTTCACCGGTATAGGCTCCGCTGACCTGATCGCTCATATTCTGTGCAGCCACCTTGATGGAGGAGTTCCTGACAGCTTCGACAACAGCCGGGATGGTGATGAACGGAGGGGCCACCACAACCGTCTCATGATCAGCCGCCTTTGAGGCAGCATGGATAAGCTGCGAGGCAAAGTCCTTACCCTGTGAAGGGGTCATGTTCATTTTCCAGTTTCCTGCGATACATACATTTCTCATGTTATTTCTCCAGAGCTTTGATTCCGGGCAGGATCTTCCCTTCGAGGAATTCGAGGGAAGCACCTCCACCGGTACTTACGTGATCGATTCTGTCAGCAAAGCCGAAGGTGTTGACTGCAGCGACCGAGTCTCCCCCTCCGACGACAGTCGTTCCTGAACAGGAAGCGACCATCTCAGCGACCATTTTCGTGCCATTGGCGAAGGAAGCGAATTCAAACACTCCCATCGGACCGTTCCACACGATACTGGAAGCCTTTTTCAGTTCCTTCTCTACAGCGGCGAGCGTCTTCTCTCCGACATCCATACCGATAAGATTGTCGGGGATATCGACGGAGTCGATCACTACCGGTGCAGCATGCTCATCAAAGCTCTCAGCCCCGATGTGGTCGAGCGGCAGAATTACCTGAACACCCTTCTCTTGTGCTTTCTTGAGGAAGGATGCGGCTGTATCAAGGTAATCCTCTTCGAGCAGAGATTTGCCGATAGCATGTCCCTGGACCTTAAGGAAGGTATACGCCATTCCTCCTGCTATAACAATGGTATCACAGGTCTTCACGAGGGACTCGAGAACGGTGATCTTGCTTGAAACCTTAGAACCGCCGATGATGGCGACGAACGGCTTGGCAGGATTACTCAATAGCGGTGCGAAGAACTGAACCTCCTTCTCGATGAGAAGGCCGGCTGCTGATGGCAGGTAGTGTGCAACACCCTCGGTGGAAGCATGGGCTCTATGAGCGGTGCCGAATGCATCATTGATATAGACATCACCGTAGGAGGCCAGTGTCTTTGAGAATTCCGGGTCATTTTTCTCCTCTTCAGGGTAAAATCTGACGTTCTCAAGCAGAAGGACATCACCGCTTTTTAGTGCCTTGACCTGAGAAGCAACCTCATCACCGATGACATCCTTTGCCAGGATAACCTCTCTGCCGAGCAGGTCGCTGAACCGTCTGGCAATGGGAGCCATGCTGTAATCGCTGTTCTTCTGCCCCTTGGGTCTTCCAAAATGGCTCATGACAACAAGTGAGGTACCTTTCTGGGAGAGTATATAGTTGACGGTATCGAGAGCTTTGACGATCCTCGTATCATCGGTTACGAGGCCATCCTTGACGGGTACATTGAAATCTACCCGAATGAGGACTCGTTTATTGGTAAGGTCAATGTCTTTGACTGTGTGTACGTTCATGAAGACTCCTTGTACAAGATAAAACGCACTCCCACATGACGGGGAGTGCGTGGGATTCTATCCGATTAGAAAGAAGATCTGATCAGTCAGCAAGCTTCTTTGCAAGGTCAACAACACGGTTCGAGTACCCCATTTCGTTGTCGTACCAGCTCATGATCTTGAAGAACTTCGGTCCCATCTTCATCGTAAGAGCTGAATCGAAGATCGAAGAGTGCGAGTTCCCTCTTACGTCTGAGGATACAATGGGATCCTCGGTGTATTCAAGGATACCCTTCATCGGTCCGTCAGCTGCTGCCTTGATAGCTGCGTTGAGTTCTTCAACGGTACAGTCCTTCTCGAGAAGAACGGTGAGGTCAACGATACTTCCTGTGGGAACAGGAACGCGCATGGCACCGCCGTTGAGTTTACCTTCGAGTGCGGGAATGACCTTGGCTACTGCCCGAGCTGCGCCGGTAGTGGTAGGAATAATCGAGAGTGAAGCAGCACGTGCTCTTCTCAGATCACTATGAGGCATATCAAGAGTCACCTGGTCGTTTGTGAATGCGTGTACGGTGGTCATGAGACCTCTTTCTATGCCGAAGGAGTCGTTGAGTACCTTTGCAACAGGGGCAAGGCAGTTTGTCGTACAGGATGCGTTCGAGTATGCGAGAAGCGATTTGTCGATCTGGTCATCATTGACACCGAGTACTACCGTCTGATCGATAGCATCCTTTGAGGGGACTGTGAGGATAACCTTCTTTGCTCCAGCTTTGATATGATCCTTGTAACCGCCTCGAGGACCTTCTGCAGTTGCAAACACACCGGTAGATTCGATGGCAATGTCTACTCCCATTTCCTTCCAGGGAAGTTCTGCAGGGTTTCTCACTGCAAGAATCTTGATCTCAGTACCATCGACGACGATAGCATCTTCCTTTGCTTCGACGTTCTTTCCGTATACGCCGTAGGTTGAGTCGTACTTGAGCAGATGAGCCAGGGTCTTCGGATCAGTAAGGTCGTTGATAGCCATGATTTCGATGTTCTTGTCTTCGAAGGCAACCTTGAACACGTTCCTTCCGATTCTACCAAAGCCATTGATAGCAATTTTCATAATTATTTTATCCTCCATACTAGGTATATATCGCGGTTAGTATACTGAAGAATCATAGAGAGAGTCAACGAAGGATGACCATTTCCTAAAGGTTTCCATGAACAAAACAATACTTTTTTATCGATTCTTCATCACTATCTTCACACTATTGATCTTGTGACCATCTATTTCCTGCACAATGAAATCAATGGATTCATAGGTGACCTTCTCCTGGTTGTTCGGTATACGGCCGAACTGTTCGAATACGAAGCCTCCTATCGTTTCGGTCTCCTCATCGGGAAGTGAGAGTCCAAGGCGTTCGTTGATGTCATCGATACTCGTTCTGGCATCACACAGGTAGATCCCCTGCCCCATCTCTATGATCTGATCATCCTCATCGTCATCGAACTCATCCTGTATCTCTCCGACAATCACTTCAAGGATATCCTCCATAGTGACGATCCCGCTGACTCCACCGTATTCATCGATGGCTATGGCGATATGGACCTTTCTCTTCTTGAATTCCCTCAGCAGTTCATCAAGGCGTTTGCTCTCGGGAACGAAATAGGGTTTTCTCATATGATGGCGTATCTCGAAGGGTTCACCCTGACTGGCAGTGATGAGGTCCTTCACATACAGCACGCCTACGACATTATCGATCGTATCGAGGAATACCGGATAGCGGGAAAAGCCTTCTTCGCGGATCAGATCATACAGTTCGCTCAGTGAGAGTTCCTCGCTGATGAACTGTACATCAATGCGGGGGACCATCACCTCCTTCACCATCGTCTCCTCAAGTTCTTCTACTCCCTCGATCATGGAACGTTTCTCTTCAATCATCTGGACCGTGTCACCTTCCCGTTCACCACGGAACAGACGCGCAAGAATCTCTGTAAGTCTATTCACATTCGTCATCTTCCCCTTCACCTTGCAAGCTCCTTCGCGATCAGCTCCACAACCCTCTCCTGTTCAATCAGCATCGGTTCATCCTCATCATTGGTTTCATGGTCATACCCTTTGAGATGCAGCATACCGTGTACTAATATTCGTATGAGTTCGTTGTCGGGGTCAACCGAAAAATAGGAGCAGTTGTCGAGAACATCCGAAATGGAGATGATCAGTTCGCCGAGGTAGCTGTCACTCTCGGGACTCGGAAAGTCCTCCTCGGTGTCGAAGGTGGCAAAAGAGAGAATATCGGTACTCCCGTCCTTTCCTCTGTAGGTCCTGTTGAGTTCACTCATTGTCTCGCGGGAAATGAAGGAGATATCGATCTCGCCATCAAGGTCGACGTAGGCGCCTGCCGTGTTGCAGATCAATCTGACTCTCTCCTCGTTCATTCCCGGAGGGATCTCCTCTTCGCTGTAATGTACCTGAATAGTTATCATATTATTCCTCGGTTGTATCCTTGGGGTATTGCATCCTGATATGGTTCTTTGCTGTGATGGCATGGATCAGTGAGGTGGTGATCAGTTCGAGCTCGTTCATTGTAAGCATGCTCGCTGCGAGCTGTCCACGCTCGATTTTCCCGTTCACCACAGATCTGACAAGGTTCTCGTACCGTTTGTGGGAGGGTTTCTTCACCGATCTGCTGGCAGCCTCGACACTGTCGGCGATCATGACAATGGCCGCTTCTTTCGTCTGGGGTATCTCATTGTTGTACGAATACTCATGAGCGGTGATGCCGGTGGAGTTCTTGTCGGAAGCAGCCTCTTTCATAGCCTCCTGATAGAAGATCTGTATGATGTCCGTGCCATGATGCTGATATATGATATCGATGATCTCCTGTGGAAGTTTCGCTTCACGTCCCCGTTCTACTCCCAGCTTAACATGACTCTTGATGATCGCCACGGAGAGCGATGCCTTCAGCTCGTCATGCTTGTTCTGGTCCTTCTGATTTTCGACGAAATACTCCGGGTGCTCCTGCTTCCCTATGTCATGATAGAGACCACCGACATAGGCAAGTTGATCATCCGCCTGTACTGCCTGTGCAGCCGCCTGGGCGAATTCTGCCACATTAAGTGAATGTGCATGGGTCCCCGGGGCGTGTGAGGCAAGTGCAAGCAGGACAGGCGCGTTCGAAGATGAGAGCTCCCGAAGCCGGAACGGGGTCGGTGCATTGAACAGCAGTTCCAGCAGCGGAAGGAGGAAGGCGAGAAAGACATAACTCAGAGTGATGTTCGCGCTGAGCAGTGCAATGGATAGTCCGGAATTCCTGAGAGAAAGCCCCTCGACCAGTATGAGGATCAGCAGCACCGTCGATGAGGACACGATTGTAAGAAGCCACTGCGCAATCATGTCGATTCGTCTGGATACATAGCGTATGAAGTAGACGCTGATGAAGTTCACCGCAATGATGAAGAAGAACGACATCAGGGTTGTGTGGTCGTACAGACTCATGAGCCCTGCAAGTGCGACCGCCGCTATCATGCCGGCACGTCTCTTTCCCGTCAGAACGTACAGGAACAGAGGAAGAAAGAAGACCGGCAGGAGAGGATCGAGGAACTGAACAGCGAGTGCAGCACGGGAAGAGATGAGCGCGAAGGTGAGAAGGAGGGTCACGATGATACCTGCCATGAAGAGCATCGTATACTGCCGTCCCCGTCTGATGTGGATGAACACCTGCGAGAATGCATAGACCGAGCTGAGGGTGATGATGAGGGAAAAGAGGATTCTCCCGAATATCTGCTGGGAAGAATAGCGATGGACGATGAGCTGCATGGCAAGAACACGCCTCATCATCTCCTCTGTGATGACCGAATCCTTCTGTATGAGCTGTTCGCCCTCGGTGACACGTACCATCACCGGTTCCACGGAACTGACTGCCCGTTCCTGTTCTAGTGTGGTGGCAACAGCATCATAATGCACATTGCCGGTGAGTGTCTCACGTGCAATGGACACATACTCCCTTACCACCTCAAGAAGTCCCATCTGCTGATACAGGTCCTGACGGGAGAACACATACTCTGCCAGCGAATCAGCTGTCATCAGCGTGTCGACGTTTCTGATATATATATCCTGTTCAGGCGGGTACCGCACCGCTCCCTGGATGAGTACCTTGGAGTACCCGAGTGAGACCGCCTCTGACAGTTCCTGTTCATCGTAGACACCGTTAGACAGAATTTCTTCACTCAGTTCATACAGGATCCGTTCAATGTATCCTCTGTGCTGTTCATCCTCAATGTCTGTGAGGATCCTCTCCTCAATCTTCTGTTTCATGGTCAGGAGGTTCTGTTCTGTATCGAGGAGGGAAAAATAGAAGCGTGGGAGTGTGTTCTGAAGTGCCTCTTTTTCGGCCCGTGCGGTCGCCTGATCATCGAGATAGTAAAACGTGTGGGTGGCGACGATATCAAACGGGGCGATGTCCCCTGCAGCGAACTGATTGTTAATCCGGGTGACGACCATCTCGGTATTCGAATGATACATCGAGGGGATCACAACAGCCAGGATCACGATGAGAGTGATGAGAAGGAACTGTGCGATGAAATAGGCTGGTGAGGGGTGCCGGTGTCGGCTGTTACCTGTCTGTACCATGGTTCTCCTGTTCATATGCACGTATGATGTTCTGTACGAGTCGGCTTCTCACCACATCTGTCTGATGAAACTCGATAAAGCCGATATCTGATACAGTATGAAGAATGGAGCGGGCATGCACAAGACCTGAACGCTCCCGTCCGGGAAGATCTATCTGGGTGATATCACCGGTGACCACGGCTTTGGAATGCTCACCCAGGCGGGTGAGAAACATCTTCATCTGCTGTGTCGTGGTGTTCTGTGCCTCATCAAGGAGAACGAATGCATTGTTGAACGATCTACCTCTCATATAGGCAAGCGGCGCACTCTCAATCGCCCCGCTCTCCTCGAGCCTCTTCAGAACCGGTCTCGATACCAGGAATTCCATTGCATCGTAGATAGGAAGGAGATAGGGAGAAAGCTTCTGGTTGAGGTCTCCCGGCAGGAAGCCGAGGTTTTCCCCCGCCTCCACCACCGGACGTGTCAGGATGATCTTCTGCCTCCTTCCGCTCAGCACCTCCTTCAGTCCGTAGGCGATGGCGAGGAACGTCTTGCCGGTCCCTGCAGGGCCGATAGCGAAGTTCAGCTGCTTTTTCTCCATCTGAGTGATGAACTGCCTCTGGTGACTCGTTTTCGGGTAGACCAGTTTCGGTCCCACAGCAATCGAGATCTGCTCCTGGTTAGAGGGAGAGGGATCGGACCTGAGATCCTGAAAGCTCATGAAGATCTGTGGTTCACTGATCTCCTCCATGGATTCACAGTCCTTCTTGAGCCTTTCTATGAGAGCAACGAACAGATCTTCTTTTCTCTGCCGGTCTTCTCCGGGAGGCTGATACGTGATGGAATTCCCATACACACTGATATCCCCTGACAGCAGCAGTTCAATGTACCCGATATTTCTATCGTTGACGCCGCAGATGCTCCTCATCTGATCACGTGTGTCAAATACGATGGTTCGTTTCATACTCCTCCTTAAGGAAGTTCCATTGTAATCATAGTTCCAGCTCTCTATCAATATTGATTTCGGGAATAGCCTTCCATTTCAGGAAGATGGAAACCTTCGGTGTCCACTCATAGCGGTTATCATGATAGGCAACAGTGCCCTCATACCGTCCCACAAGATCCCAGTCCTCCATATGATGAGTCGCACTGATCTGAAGAGAGTTCATGACGAACTGTGTACTGTAGCGTCCCCCCGAGAAAAAGTCGAAGGAATCGAGCAGATCATCCAGCATATCCTGAACCGTGAGATACCGGTCGAAATTCCTGTTCTGGCTGGTCAGTGCGAGCTCAAAGGAGAGGAATCGGTAGATATCGAAGGATAATGAGAGCGTGAACAGAAGATACGAGCCTGAGATATCATAGAAGGAGTGGTGAAATGTCCCTTTCAGGTCAGTGGAAAGACTGATTCTCTCGTGCCAGAGGGTGAGAGAATGCTGACCGGTTGTGAGACTGATATCGGCACTGGACGGAGCCAGTGCAGTTCCGTCATGATCCCAGGAAAGACTGAGTCCGCCGAAGCGGCATTCAAGCTTGCCGCGGAGAGAATCAAAGCCGTTGAGGTCACTGTCCCAGAGGGTAGACACACTGCCCGAGAGGTCCCACAGCTCAGTCTCCAGACCCACAAGACTGCTCAGTTGATAGCTGTTCAGGATATCAAGCCCGTCAGGAGTGGTGGTCAGGGTATGGCTGGTTCTGAAGAACCTGTCGGTATACGAAAGAGAATTTCTCGTGTAGGTGAAGCTGTACTCATCCTCCGATTCCTCGAACTCAAGTGATGAAACAAGGGATAAGCCTCCGATGCGGGTTGTAACGGCTGTGGTGAGTTTCCCTTCGAAGGGTGGAAGACGGTAGGTGACCGACGGTGTGATCGTGAGAGGCGTCCTTTCAATGCGGGGAGCGAATGAGAGCGTATGGGTACGCACCGAGTCCTCACTGAACTGTGCGGGATAGGTGCTGTTCGTGACAGTACCGTCTGATGAAGTGAGGCCTTCCCACCGATACAATTCCTGCGTATAGGAATGTGTGAGCGACACAGCCGGTATCCGCACAGTATGAGAGTAGACGAGTCCGTAGCGCTGTGAGCGCTCAATGTCTTCACGAGTGTCAGAATAGGTGCTTTCCAGACGATGGGTTCCGACAAGAAGATCGGGAAGTATGCTTTCACTGAGGGTCAGAAGTCCTGTATTGACCGATCTGCTGATTTCTGTATCTGCTATTCCCTTCACATAAGCTGTCTCTACATTGCCTGTCTGTCGTACAGAGTAGCTCAATTTCGCTGAGGCAGTTCTCAGTTCCTCCGTCCCCTCCGTTCTTTTCGCCTTTATCGGAGAGAGTCCGTATCCGGTAAGCCTCTGAAGGGTCGTCTCATCATATCCCGTCACCCTCTCCTTTCCGGAGGATTCCTCCGCGAAGGAGACATTGAACAGTTCACCGCTGACAGAGGCATCATAGGAGAGAGGCCGTCTCGAGGCAATGATGTACCTGCCGGTTGCGATATCATACGAGGGAACGAATCGTACCGAGGTGTTAAGGGATTCCACCCTGATCGTATTGATGAATGGGTGCAGGAACTCAGGGCTGAGAGTAAAGGAGGTTGAGGCCTCCCACGAGTAGCTGGATACACTGCTGCCAGATGTCAGAGAATTCTCATCGGTGAAGAATGAGGAGAAGAAATTCCCGAAACGCTCCTGTATCACATAGTCATGAAGGACCTGGGTATCGGAATAGACCGGGAAGGAAAGAGAGAGTCTGAAGGAAGGGAGACTCAAACGAAATTCAGGTTCCAGGTAGAAACGGGTCATGGGAATAAAAGGATCCGTGTTCGATGGAGGCATGAAGGCTATACCGCCTGCGAGGTCCGCGATGAAGGCTTTATCGTTCAGGACTGTGTAGGATTCAAGGCCGAGGTGGAGACCATTCACCTGATATGCATCGCTGTAGAGGGATGCAAAGGAACCGCTCTCCAGAGCCCATTTCTGCAGGCTGGATGAGGGGTTCTCTGTATATTCGTAGGTCGGTGACCCGGGAATGCGTGAGAGCACCCGGTCGTCAGTGAAGAAGGTTGTGAAGGTTCCCTCCTGCTCTTCTGCCGCATGCAGCCGGTTCCTCCCGTAGAGTTCATAGGTAAGCGTCATGAACGAACCTGCCTCAGAATCGAATCCGAACAGCGGGTTGAAGATCAGGGTTTTGCCGGGATAGAAGAAAAACGGAAGATAGAGTACGGGAACCCTCCCCATCGAGAGGGTCGCGTCGGTTATGAATACATCATTGCCTTCCACGAAGAGAACATCTTCAGCATCAATATGGTAGTACGAGTGTTCGATACTGCTTGTCACCAGAGTATTCTCAGCGCTGTAGGCGGCAGGTTCGGGGATGAAGTGCATCCTCTCCCCCTCTGACAGGAGCAGGAGAGGCTGGTCCTCACTTGTCGTTCTGTCAAACAGAATCCTGCCGTCCATGATGATCATGTCGCGCTCATTCACCTGGAAGGTGATACCGGACGACGTGATTTCCCGTTCGGCCTGAATGAAATCAACAGAACCGACTGCCGAGAGGATCTGCATCTTCAGGTCATACAACACCGTATCTGCAGTAAGTGTCCAGTCAGTGCCGAAAAGCGAGACGGAACCGGAGAGGATGACAGTATTTGTTTCGCGGTTCATGTAGTAGTAATGAGCCCGGTCGAACTGAACGGAACTGCCCTTTTCGTCCAGGGCAGAGCGCACCCGGGTATCTGTTTCCGGCACGAAGCCGTAATAGGCGTACAGCCGTTCAAGCAGTTCTTCTCTCGATCCCTTGGTAGAAAGTCCGAGGTACTCTGATTTCTGACGAAGCAGTGATACCTCCATCTCTGCCAGGTCCCTGAGCATCAGAGTGGAAAGACCCTCCTGTGCAAAGATGGAGTTCTGCAGTGACAGAGCTATAAGAATCAGGATCAGTACATTACGAATTTTCATACAGTGACTGTTTGATATAATACCCCGTGTGGGAGTGTGTGCATAGAGCGACTTCCTCAGGGGTGCCGCTTATCACCAGTTCACCTCCCTTGTCTCCCCCGTCAGGTCCGAGGTCTATGATATAGTCGCTGTGAATGATCACATCAAGGTTGTGTTCCACGAGAATGACGGTATTCCCCTTGTCCACGATTCTGTTGAGTACATCCATCAGCACCTTGACATCTGCAAAGTGAAGACCCGTTGTCGGTTCATCAAGTACATAGAGGGTGTTCCCTGTTCCGATCTTGGCAAGCTCACTCGAAAGTTTGACCCGCTGTGCTTCACCCCCGCTGAGGGTGAGGGCTGACTGGCCGAGTTTGATGTATCCCAGACCGACCGAGTTCAATGTGCTGAGCTTGCGGTAGATCGAAGGTATCGAGGAGAAGAATTCAGAGGCTTCCTGAACACTCATCTGAAGAATATCATAGATATTTTTTCCCTTGTAATAGACTCCGAGTGTTTCATTGTTGAACCTCTTTCCCTTACACACTTCACACGTCACATATACATCAGGCAGAAAGTTCATCTCGATTTTCTTGTAGCCGTCACCTTTGCAGTGTTCACACCTGCCCCCCGCCACATTGAAACTGAACCGTCCCGGCTTGTATCCCTTCATCTTCGCTTCAGGAAGTGAGGCGTACAGATCCCTGATCGGAGTGAAGGCACCAACGTAGGTGGCAGGGTTACTCCTCGGGGTCCGTCCGATGGGCGACTGATCGATACTGATCACCTTGTCGATGTACTGAGATCCTTCGAGTTCACGGTACCCGTCGCGGGTCTCGTGCTGTCTGCCGAGTATCCTGTGCAGTGCAGGTATAAGGATCTCATGCAGCAATGTTGACTTACCGCTGCCGCTGACACCGGTGATCACATTCATCACTCCGAGACGGAAGGCTACATCAATGTCCTGAAGGTTGTTCTTTTTCGCACCTTTCAGGAGGATCTGATTTCCGTTCCCCTTTCTCCGTTCACTGACAGGAGGAAACGTGAGGGTCTTGGCGAGGTACTGACCGGTAATGCTCTCGCTGACCTTCATGATCTCCTCAGCCGTTCCTACTGCGGTTATATACCCTCCATAGGCTCCGGCCCCGGGACCGAGATCGACGATACAGTCGGCCTCTCTCATCGTCATCTCATCGTGTTCGACAACGATTAGAGTGTTCCCGATATCTCTGAGGGCTTTCATCGCCTCGATGAGTTTGAAGTTATCCTTCTGGTGCAGCCCGATCGAGGGTTCGTCAAGCACGTACATCACTCCGGTGAGCGCACTGCCTATCTGGGTCGCAAGACGGATTCTCTGCGATTCACCGCCGCTGAGAGTGCCCGTGGAACGGTCGAGGGTAAGGTAATCGAGTCCGACATTCTTCAAAAACAGAAGGCGGCTGATGATCTCCTTCAGCACCTGTTCAGCAATGGTCTTCTGGGTTTCGGTGAGACTGAGATGTTCAAAGAACGTGAGAGCATCCTTGACCGAGAGGCGTGTGACATCCCAGATCGTCCTGCCGTTTATCAGTACCGAGAGGGCCGAAGGATTCAGTTTCTCACCGTGGCAGACCGGACAGGTCGTCTCATTCATAAACGACTCCATCCACTGCCTGATATAACTGCTACCGGTCTCCCGATACCGTCTATGAAGACCAGGAATAACCCCCTCAAAGGGTTTCCTGCTCGTATACATCGTATTCTTATCTTTCGATTGATACATCCGTTTAAGAGGAACCGAGTCCCCGTACAGGATCTTTTCGATGATTTCATCACTGAGATCTCCAAGCGGAGTGTCAAGAGAGAATCCGTAATGGGTGGCGAAAGCCTCCATCGGGATTCTGAAGTGGGTAGCCTCAGGGTTGTGGGTTGCAATCGCTCTTTCATTGAACGATTTGTTGTAATCGGGGATCAGCTTATCAGGGTCGAAATCTTTTTTGAAACCGAGCCCTGTGCATTCCGGACATGCACCGAAGGGGTTGTTGAAGCTGAACAGACGCGGTTCGAGATCAGGCAGGGAGATGCCGCAGTGGATACAGCTGTTCCTCTGACTGAAGGTCGTAAGCTCTTCGGTTCCATCCTTCCTGACATGGAGGGTCGTGACCAGGCCGTCCGAAAGTTCCACAGCACCTTCCACCGAGTCGGCCAGACGTGAGCGTACCTCATCAGAAAGGATCAGTCGGTCGACCACGATCTCGACTGTATGTTTTTCGGTCTTGGTCAGAGAAGGCACCTCATCTATCGCATAGATTGTCCCGTCCACCCTGACCCTGGTGTACCCCTCTTTTTTGGCGTAGGAAAAGATCTTCTTGTGTTCACCCTTTCGTGCAAGCACGACAGGAGCAAGGATCATCAATCGAGAACCATCCTCATGCCTGTACACTGCATCGATGATCTGATCTACCGACTGTTCACTGATCGGCTCGTGGCACTGGGGACAGTGAGGAATACCCACACGCGCCCACAGGAGTCTGTAATAGTCATAGATCTCACTGACCGTACCGACGATCGAACGCGGGTTTTTATTGGTCGTCTTCTGTTCAATCGCGATCGAGGGGCTCAGACCTTCGATATTGTCGACAGCGGGCTTCTCGAGGCGACCGAGAAACTGTCGTGCGTATGCACTGAGGGATTCTACGTACCGTCTCTGTCCTTCTGCGAAGATCGTATCGAAGGCGAGTGATGACTTGCCGCTGCCGCTCAGTCCGCTGATGACGATCAGTGTATCCTTCTCAAGTTCCAGATCAATATTTTTGAGATTATGCTGTCTCGCCCCTTTGATGATCAGTTTGTTGTGCATCAGCTCAGTTCCTCCAGATATCTGAAGAGTTCCTCTTCCGCTTCCTCAGCGGCTATTTCCTTCACCAGTTCACCATGAAGATACAGGAAGACCTTCCGTCCAATCCCCGTGATAGCGAGATCGGCATGCTTTGCCTCTCCTGGACCATTTACCTGACAGCCCATGATCGCGACTTTCAGCGGGGTCTCATAGGAAAGGAGACGTTTCTCAATGTTTCTGACGAACTCCTGAGAATCGAACGTTGCCCTTCCGCAGCGGGGACAGCTGATGAGCTGTATCCCTCCCCTTTCGATCCCTACAGTTCTGAGAAGCTCCTTCGCGGCACTGATCTCATAGAAGTTATCATCACTGATACTGATGCGGATCGTGTCTCCGATACCTTCATGCAGAAGACGGCCGAGGGCCCAGGTGCTTCGGGTAACTGAGGGGACGATGGAACCTGCTTCGGTAACTCCGAGGTGAAGCGGATAGTCACACATCTGCGCAACCTTCCTGTATGCATCATAGGTGATATTGACATCGGAGTGCTTCACACTTATCACCGTGTCGGTAAATCCAACACTTTCGAAGATATCAAGGTAGGAACGTACTGCTGATGCCATCAGGGAACTGACCGGCTCCCCGGGAGCACCCTTGGGAAGGGAACCTCCGTTCAATCCGATGCGTATCGCAGCTCCGTGATCCTGAGCCGCCCTGACGACCTCTTTGGTCTTCCATGCGGCTCCGATATTTCCTGGATTGATCCTGATTTTGTCCGCCTTGCACTCAAGAGCTTCGATAGCGAGACGGTAATCGAAATGTATATCAGCGACAACCGGCACAGGTGAATCGGCGCAGATGGAGGAAAAAGTCTCCTTGAGATCGTGAGAGGGGTAGCTGAAACGTACGATTGAGGCACCCATGGTAGCCCAGGACCTGAGGGTGAACAGGAGGGAGTCGTACCAGGGTCTGTCCGTGACAGACCCAAGCGGTTCTCCATACATCGTCTGTACTGCAATAGGATGCTGTCCCCCCAGAGTGAGTGAACCGACCTTCACCTCACGACTGATTCTTCGATTCATAGTGCGCGCTACCTCATTCGTTGATTCTCTAGAGAGTGTATCGGAATTGACCTGTACAAGTAAAGAGTACCCGAAGGGAATGCTCCTCAGGGGCATCGGTAGTGAGGGACCTGCACCAGGTCACCATCCTACTGATCCTTTGCAGGCAGTAATGCGTTCTGGACATAATAAACCTCCTGTACCCAATGACAGGAGGTCTTTCACCATGTATAGACGATGATGGTAAATCTACTGGAGGAGAAGAAGGAGGAAGACGAGAGTGAACAGTGCGACCGTCTCGACGATACCGATGACGATGAAGTAGTTCGCTGTTCCCTTACCTGTCTCTGCGTACGCATCGCTCGCAGCTGCCCCGGCCTTTCCCTGCATCCATGCTGAGAGTCCGATTGCAAGACCGCCGAACAGACCCGCCCCCAGGATCTTCATTCCATCCTGACCTGCCAGTACTGCAGCACTGATGAAGTTCATCAGAAGAAATCCATAGATCGTCTGAGTAAGCGGAGCACCGGAGAATGCAACCATAATGAATGGTGCCGGCTTACCGTTCGCATAACATTTCTTCCAGCCGCCGATCGCTGCTAGCGATGCTGCTCCTGTACCAAGTGCAGACCCGGCTGCTGAAAGACCTAACGCTGCTGCCATAGCAATCAATCCGATATTCATATTCTAGCTCCTTATCGTTGTATCTCACAACGTGTGTGATGTTGGTTCAACCGTTTCTCTGAACGGCTCATATGCATAACCGGTCCACTCCATTCCGAGCTGACCGGAGAATTCAAGAAGATTCAGCCTGACTCCGTGGACGACAACCGACAGGAGTGCCATGACGAAATTGAGTGAATGCCCGAGCAGAAGCACGAGTATTGCTGCCGGAATGGCGAACCCGTGCATCATCATCGAGGCCATCGAGTTGAACGACTGTGCGATGGCAAGGGATGCCATGCCTACTGCGAACAGCCTGATATAGCTGATGATATTACCGAAGGCACTGATGGAATCGAGGAAGGTGGTGAACAGTCCGGCAAGACCGCCGAGCAGCCCCTTCACGAAGGGAATTCCGGGTCCCTGAGCGCCAAACAGGATCACAAGGAGGAGTCCGAAGAGAACAACCGTCGTGATTGCGGTGAGGTTGACCGCCTGTTCAATGACCAGAAGAAGGACGAGGAAATAGAGAGAATCAATCATGATCAGCCAGCCGAAGTCCGCCACAAGGGATAGATCTTTCTCCCCTATCTTCCTGTGGATGTTTATCACGCAGGCCAGGGAAAGATGAAGGGTTCCGATGATGAAACAGAGCTGCATCACGGTATTCTGAGCCGTTGTAGCCTCGAGACCGAAAATCTCCGGATAGGCTGATATCTGGGGAATGACCAGGGCATTGAGGAATCCGACGTGCTCGATAATCCAGGCTGAGCCGAACCATGCGCCGGTGATCGCACCCCACACGATACTCGCAGCGCTCATCACATACAGGAGGATGATACCGTTGTTTGCCTTCTTTGTCTTGAAATGTGCACCTGCGGCGATGGACAGGAGAATGAGACCGTAGGCCCCGTCTCCGATAATCATGGCGAAGAATACTGCGAAGAACATCAAAAACCACATGCTGATATCATACTCACGGTATCCAGGGACGGTTCCAAGCAGTTCAAACACCGGAGAGATGATCGAAATGACTTTATTGTTTTTCACTTTCGTCGGGGGTTCATCCTCTAGCTCAGGCTCACGGAGCGAGTACCCCACCTTCTCCTGACGTGCGAATTCCTTGAACTCTTCAAGGCGGTCCTCGGGGATGTATCCACTGATCCAGGAGATCAGTGAATGCGATTCCTCCATGCCTTCCTCTACCCGCTCGAATTCGATCTCCTGTTCAACCACACGCGTGTGGAAGCTATAGGACGGAAGGAGATAGACATTCTCCTCAATTTCGCGGCTCACCTGGTCGAGACGTGCCGATTCACGTTCGATGAGAGAGACCGTCTCGCTGAGCGATTGATGAGGCCAGTGTATCCTCTCGACCTTTCCATCCTCACCAAGCTGTTCTCCCACCGTTGCTATCACGGTGTGTTTCACCATAGAGGCGATGGGAATGTAGTCTTGTTCGATCGAGGCCAGTACCTTTTTTTCACATTCGTAGAAACACAGTTCCCACCCGTACCTGGAAAGTTCACGAAGTGCCTTCATGTCAAAATCCCCATAGGGACTCAGCATGTCTCGGTCTTTCGTAAGCTGTGCAAGGTTTTCCTTCAGCGCTTCTTCTGTTTCGACAAGGTCTACAAGATGATCATGTGCTGTAGCGAAGTCCTGAGCTGAGAGGATCTGCGTATCCTTCCCTTTTCCCTTTACCTTTTTCGCACGTTCAGTGAGAATTGCGCTGATTGTCTCTAAGTCACTGAGACGATCTGTCAGTTCGCCGAGGGTCTCACTCTGAACTTCAACATCATCAAGATGCATCACTCCGATCCTGCGAAGGGCACGCAGCGTGTTCACCTTCTCGTGAGAGCGCATCACGATTGAAACTCGTTTCATTCCTACTATCATGCTGACTCCTGTGCGTTCTTCAGCAGTTTCCGCTTACTGATCTTTCCGCGAACAACGGCCGAGGTCTGCTGGTCTCCGAGGTAGATCTGGATCTTTCGGATATTCTCCTTCGTTTCGGGTATCTTCACCTTCTCGAAGAGATTCACTCTCTGACTCGTAACACGCAGTTCCCGTCCAAGCAGTCTGATCTGCTGCTGAAGCACTGCGATATTGGCATCAAGACGGGCCACTTCCATAAGAACCGATACACCGGCATCCACCCACAGGGGGTACTCCCTGAAGTCGTACCTGATCGGATGGAATGTGAGGTTCTTGAACACCGGTATCGGGACACCGGCTATATTTCCCTTCTCACGCTCCACCGTATCAACCTTCACGAGGTCACTCAGGGTATGATGTTCACTGAAGGTGGTATTCTCGTTGAAGACAGCAACCCAGGGCTGAAGAGACTCTATGAACTGTCTCTGACGGTCCTCAAGGTCCTTCACTTCAGCTTCAATTCTCCTGATCACCATCTGAAGCTGCTGTTTCTTTAACTGCAGCGTAGGTAGATAGCGCTGGAACTGCTTGAGCTGGTCCTTCTGCTTCTTCTGTTCATTCTTAGTCAGTTTCACACCGGCCATAGTGACTCCTTAGTTGTCTTTCGGCCAGTACTTGAGAACAAGTTCACTTCTCATACCAGTCTCTTTGGGATCGAAACAGTCACTGAGGATTTCCCAGCCAAGATCGAGAGCCTCTTCGAGCGGAATATTCACGCTCAGGTCCATCAGTTTAGACTCGAACAGGTCTCCGTATTTCAGAAGCTTGTCATCCCATTCACTCATCTGGAAACCCATCGATTTCTTTTCGACCGATTCTTTGAACGATGCATAGAGCTTGATCATGCCGTCCATCAGTGCGCGGTGGTCATCACGTGTGTCCTTGTTGACCTGCTGCTTGAGACGGCTCAGTGAACCGAACGGTTCGATACGTGAATTCTTCAGGTAATACTGCCCCTCTGTGATATACCCCGTGTTATCTGGTACCGGATGGGTGACGTCATCACCGGGCATCGTCGTTACCGCAAGGATGGTGACCGAACCTGCTCCTTCGAAGTCTACCGCCTTCTCATAACGGGAAGCCAGAGAACTGTACAGGTCTCCGGGGTACCCTCTGTTGGAGGGCACCTGTTCCATCGTGATGGCGATTTCTTTCATCGCGTCTGCGAAGTTGGTCATATCTGTGAGAAGGACCAGGACCTTCTTTCCATCAAGTGCGAACTTCTCCGCCACGGCAAGAGAGATATCGGGAACGAGGAGACATTCAACGGTCGGGTCACTGGCAGTGTGAACGAAGAATATCGTCCTGCTCATTGCTCCGCTTGCCTCCAGAGTATCCTTGAAGAACAGATAGTCGTCGTATTTCAGTCCCATCCCTCCCAGAATAATCAGGTCGACCTCCGCCTGCATGGCAATCCGTGCAAGCACTTCGTTGTACGGTTCACCCGAGACACTGAAGATCGGCAGTTTCTGTGATTCTACCAGTGTGTTGAACACATCGATCATAGGGATTCCGGTACGAATCATGTTCCTGGGGATGATACGCTTGGCAGGGTTGACTGAGGGACCTCCGATCTCGATCATATTCTCATCGAGCGTCGGTCCGTTGTCACGCGGAATACCGGAGCCGTTGAATACCCGTCCCATCAGGTCCTCCGTGTAGGAGATACGCATGGGGTAGCCGAGAAATCGTACTTTGTCTCCGGTGGAGACACCTCTGCCTCCCGCGAACACCTGAAGTGTAACGTTCTCACCGTTCAGTTTAATGACATTAGCAAGAGACTCGCCGTGTTTACTCGTGACAACAGCAAGGTCTCCGTTCCTGATATTCTCTGCCTTCACACTGATGACGTTACCTGATATCGAATCGATTTTTGTATATATCTTCTGCATCTTAGACCACCTGTTTTGACTGAAGGATCTTCATAGCTTTCTTTTCAAAGGATACGAATCGGGATTTGAGAGCCGAGCTGATCTCATCCCTGTACTGACCGAACCGTTCACTGTCCTGAGGCGTGTTGTTCCAGTCTACAAAGGACTGTCTCATCTCGTTCATGAATGAACGCGCATCCTTCTTATCCTCAAGGTTGAACTCACTGGCGAGCACCTCGAACAGCAGGTCGAAGACGATCTGCTGTCGTTCTATCGGTGCTGCAAAATCGACCGGGTCGAACGAGTTCTGCTGGAGATAGACTGAATCGAGAAGATCGCTCTTCAGGTAGGTCGTGTAATCATCCAGACTGGTCCCCTCTTCACCGACGACCTTCATCATCTGTGAGACTTCGTTGCCCCTGAACAGTATCGTCCGTGCGTAGGATACTTTTTCCTCGTTGATCACGCTGGAATACTTCGTCCAGGATTCAAGCGGGTGAATCGCAGGATACTTACGAGCGTCACTGCGTTCTCTGCTGAGTCCATGGAATGCTCCCACAACCTTCAGTGTCGCCTGTGTGACAGGTTCTTCGAAGTTACCTCCTGCCGGGGATACGGTTCCTCCGATAGTGACCGAACCGGTGTTCCCGTCCTTGAGTCGTACAATACCGGCACGTTCGTAGAAGCTGGCGATGGTTGATTCAAGGTAGGCAGGGAAGGCTTCTTCGCCGGGAATCTCCTCAAGACGACCGCTCATCTCACGCATCGCCTGAGCCCATCGGCTGGTGGAGTCAGCAAGGAGAAGGACATCAAGTCCCATCTGACGGTAATACTCTCCGATGGTCACCGCGGTGTATACGGAGGCTTCACGGGCGGCAACCGGCATACTCGAGGTGTTACAGATGATGGTGGTTCTCTCCATCAGGGTCTTGCCGGTCTTCGGGTCTATCAGCTCAGGGAACTCTTTGAGTGTTTCAACGACTTCTCCTGCACGTTCACCGCAGGCAGCCACGATCACGATATCTACATCGGCGTTACGGCTGGTCATCTGCTGGAGCACGGTCTTACCCGCTCCGAACGGTCCGGGGATACAGTAGGTACCGCCCTTTGCAACAGGAAGGAACGTGTCGATGATACGCACCTGGGTGATCATCGGTTCAGTAGGTTTTAACCGCTCTTTATAGCGTGTGATGGGGCGTTTGATCGGCCAGGAGAAGACCATGGAGACAGATTCCTTTCTTCCCTTGCTGTCTTCAAGCACTGCTACCTCACTGCGCACATGGTAGGTGCCTGCATCAACTATTGAGACGACCTTCCACGGTTCATCGGAGAGGCCGAAGGGGACCATGATCTTGTGAGTGAATATCCCCTCTGGGACGGTTCCAAGAGCCTCGCCGGGAGTCACCGTATCTCCCTTCTTAACTACCGGAGTAAACTCCCACTCGGCATCGGGAATAGCCTGGAGGTAGACACCGCGCTGCAGGAAAAACCCGCACTGAGCAGCTAGTTCCGGAAGCGGGTTCTGAAGGCCGTCATAGATCTGGGTAAGCAGACCGGGACCGAGCTCTACGCTCAGGAGTTCACCGGTGAATTCAACGGCATCGCCGACTTTGACTCCGTTCGTCATCTCAAAGACCTGCATCGAAGCAATGTTCCCTGATATTCTGATGACTTCACTCTTGAGTCTCTCTGCACCTATCAGGATGTATCCAACCTCATTGAGAAGAATGTCTCCATCAAAAGCAACAGTCACCATGTTGCCGTTGACGCCAGTAACAAGACCAGTATTCGTCGCCATAACTATTTACTCCGTTTATATGCTCTTTATCGTTGTCTGAATATCATGGAACAGTCTCTTGAACTCCTGATTACCTTCCAGGGGATCAAACAATTCCTTGCGTTCGAGGATCCTCAGCTGGATAGCGTAGACAAGGAGACTCGTTGTGTCGAATGCGTGGGAACCTCTGAGAGACTCGGCCTTGTCCCAGTACAGTTTCAGCAGGGCCAACTCGCTGGCAAGGGGGTCATCCATGGAGAACACGGTCCTCACCCCATCCACGACCTCTCCACTGAGGACCATGGAATAGATATCCTTGTCCTCATGCTGATGATGCTCGCTCTCTTTACGGGCCTTTATGATACGCAGGTGGGCGAGTTCACTTGTCACATCATGTACGAACTCATTCCACTGACGTGTTATGAGGTGATCTTCACCCGATTCATCCTCGGTTTCGAACCTGAAATTTCTCTTCAGGGACTGAAGAAACATCCCGTCAGGTACACTAACACTCTCGCTGTAGGAAGAGAGAAAATCGGCGTATGACAAGGGCAGCTTCTGAGAGAACTGAAGCATCGGAAGAGAAGATAGAATGTAATAATAGACTGCCACTCACCTATCCCCCGCTCAGGCTTTTTCGTTACCTGTCAGGATATCGGCTACTGCAGCATTCAGATAGGGAAGAAGAAATGCGCTGATCTCTTCGTCGCTAAAATCGTAATAGCTTCGTCCTTCGGTATCGGCGTAACGGAAACCACTTTCGAGATCATTGTTCATACGAATGACGAGTCCGCTTTTCAGTTCCTGGTCGAGATCGGAGGCAAGAGCCTCCTGAAGGGCTTTGACGTTCCCCTTCTTCACTTCCACTGCACTCGTCGCGGGATCGCTGATACCTGATTTTACCACTTCTACAATGAGCTGTGAGAGTTGTTTCTGATCGAAGCTCTTGGAGACCTTCGTCTTGAGAAGACGTTCCATCGTCGTATTGATATTCTTCCTGAGAGAGAGGATCACGTCACGTGATGCCTGTCTGACTGCTTCTTTACCACTGTTCTCGAGAACAGCAGCTTTCTTGCGTGATGCCTCAAGGATCGCTGCAGCTTCCTTTTCAGCCTCTTTCACGAGTGCTTCAGCCTGTTTCTTCGCATCGCTGAGGATCTGTTCTTTCTGTTTCTCTGCTTCCTGAATTCCATCTGTTTTGATGGAATCGATCAGGTCCTGAATCTGTAGTTCCATGGTATTCTCCACTTCGTTGATTGCTGTACATCTTAATTAGTTCAGGATATAATATCAACACTTCTTATCCCTTTTTGTACCACTTCATATATGATGGAATATCGGGGTAATAATACGTCTCCTGCGTTAAAGGTCGCTCGTAAGCGATTTGATATGGTGGATTTCACACAAAGTCCATAGAAATTCACAAAGAAAACACGTTAATCTGAAAACCTGTATATTACTTTACTGCTTTCGTTCTGAATCAGATATGCAGGGTATGTACTCTATATACGGTTTGTATGCATATGGGACGACTTGCCGTGAAGGCTGATGGCACAGTCCGGATACGACTTCAACGACAGTCCTGATCGGTTCAAACGGGGGTATCACAGTGTGGATGTGATATCTCTACAGTCAGGTGAGCCTGTCGGCTGCAGGTGGACCAGACCGAACTTTTTCCCTATGAGTTGCAGATGCAACGATATATAGGAGTTTTTCATGATACCTGTCACACAGGAGGTATCCATGAATACTACACAGAAACATATCGTACAACTGACAACCGAACTCGTGTTTCTCGCTCTTTTCGTCCTTATCACCGTGCGCGGTGCAATGGTGCTGTGGCTGGCACTGTATGGAGTATCAGTGATCCTGTCGTTCTTCTTCGGCAGGTTCTACTGCGGGTATATCTGTCCGATGCAGACCGCGATGAGGCTGTCTGAGAAGATCAAAGGGAAAAACCGGGGGAGAAGGCTGCAAGCGCTCAACACGAATCTGAGGAGGTATCTTCCGTTCGTCTCACTGCTGATTGCGGCCCTGATCATGATCGGGGGAAAGAAGGTCCTGAATGTGCAGCTTCCCGTACTTCTGGTCTACCTTGTCCTTTCGTTTCTCTGGACGCTCGCCTTCTCATCATCTGCGTGGCACACCTATCTCTGCCCCTTCTCGATTCTCCTGAAAACAGGGGGAAAACATAGCAGGAGGCACTATGCCGTCGAAAGCGAGACCTGTATCGGGTGCAGGAAGTGCGTGCAGGTGTGTCCGACGAATGCCATCACGATGGTGGACAGAAAAGCTGTCATCGATCCCTCCCTCTGCATCTCCTGCGGTGCATGTGCAGAGGCGTGTCCTGTGACAGCCATATCCTACCGGTCACACCCGCTCACATGATACGTCAGCGTCCCTTCTTCCTGTCTTCGAGGATAAGGTTCCTCAGCCCCTGGACCGCAACCTCTATCGCGACATCCGTGTCGTGATAGATGGGGTTGTCCATTCCCAGTACCTCACGTTCCTGGTTGCCCACGACAAAGAATACACTTCCTGCGCGGGCATGAAGGTAACTCGCCACGACAAAGAGAGTCGAGGACTCCATCTCACTGGCAAGGACATGCAGACGCTTCCAGGCCTCCCACTTGTTTATCAGGTCATAACTCACGGGCTTGATCCGGGGAGAGTGCTGTCCGTAGAACGAGTCCTTGCACTGCACTATGCCGGTATGGGCTCGTTTCTGCAGCTGTCCGGCAGCCTGGTTCAATGCCTGGACGATGGAGAAATCAGCGACCGCGGGGAACTCAATGGGAGCGTACTCACGGCTGGTTCCTTCGTGACGTATCGCACCGGTGGCGATGACGACATCTCCACCTTTCACTTCAAGATCGATGCCTCCGCAGGTCCCCATCCTGAGAAAGGTATCGGCTCCGCAGGCATACAGTTCCTCCACCGCGATGGCGGCTGAAGGGCCTCCGATGCCGGTTGATGTGACACTCACCTTCTCACCTTCCAGATAGCCTGTATAGGTGACGAACTCTCTGCTGTCAGCTACAAACTGAGCATCATCGAAATGGGCCGCAATCTTCTCGCAGCGCTTGGGATCTCCGGGCAGAATAACATATCTGCCGACATCTCCTTTCTTGATATGTAAATGGTATTGTAAGCCGCTTCCTTCCATATAATCTGTCATGCAAAACCTCCTTTGGATGTCATAGCTCTACGATACTGCGTGTCATGCACTTTTTCAACGTGTTCAGGCACCGAGTTCCACATAGGTCTTTCCGTGCCCGCCGTCCTCAGGACGTGCGAATTCGAAATGCCTGACGAAGGGGAGAGAGGCCAGGTGGTCACCTATTCCCTTCATCAGGACTCCGGTGCCGAGTCCGTGGATGATAGAGAAGGAGAGAACTCCACTGAGCAGTGCGCGTTCGATCTGCGAATCGACGATCTCGATCGCCTCGTTCAGTGTCTTTCCTCTGACATCAAGGGTCATGGCAGCGTGAGTGTCCACCTGATAGGAGAGTGAGGCTTTCTTTGCTGCAGGCTGTTTCTTCTGCGCTCCCTGTGGTGCAGGGGTGATCTCTCCTGCATCGACAGTGAACTTCATTCCGTTGACGGAAACCTGTACTTTCTGTGACTTCTCGAACCTCACGATCGTACCGGGACGGCGATTCTCTCCGACCAGGATATCCATTCCGACTCGGAGCTCCAGTTCAGGTGGTGCAAGAGTCTGCTTCATCTTCTGTACGTGCCGGGTACTCTCTTCTTTCTTCTCATCAAGGGTGTCAAGGAAGTTCTTCATCTTCCGTGTCTTCTCCCGTGTGATCTCCCCCGTCCTCAGTTCTGCAACAAGGTTTTCGAGTTCAGCCCGTTTCTGTGAGATAAATGATGATAAGGAACCTATCTGTTCCTGACGCAGCAGAATCTCTTTCTGCCTCAGTGAAAGTTCATGAAGGTCCAGAGCGCGTATCTTTTCACGAATTGTCTTCTCTTTTTCTTCCATGTCTTTCAGGCGTCTCTCTTCTTCACGCTCTTTTTCTTCCAGCCGCCTGATGATCTCACTTGCCTTGAGGTTCTGTTCACCGAGGTAGGACTCAGCCTTGTTGATGACCTCCACGGGAAGTGACATCCGCCGGGCTGTGTCAATAGCATGAGAGTCTCCGGGAAGCCCGCTGATAATACGGAACGTCGGTGTGTGTGTGGTCTCGTCAAACTCCATTGATGCGTTGATAAGTTCTTCCCGGGCATAGGCAAACTGCTTGAGAGCCGTATGGTGGCTCGTAACCAGAGTGATGCCTCCCCTGCTGATACAGTACTCGAGGATGCTTTTGCCGATAGCAGAGCCCTCTTCCGGGTCGGTTCCGCTGCCGAGCTCATCAAGAATGACAAGTGCATGATCATCTATGCTGTTCAGTACGCTGCCGATATTCTGCATGCGGGCCGAAAAGGTGGATAGAGATTTCTCAATCGACTGTTCGTCCCCAATGTCGGTGAACACGCGTGAGAACAGAGGAAGGGTGGTGCCTTCACGGGAGGGAACCACTGCAAGGTGCTGGTGCATCAGTGCAAGCAGTCCTATTGTCTTGATTGAGACGGTCTTACCACCTGCATTCGGACCACTGAGAAGCAGTGAGCGTACCGGAGAGGTCATCTCCAGGGAGATGGGGATCGCTTCCCGTCCAAGCAGGGGGTGCCTGGCTGCAACGATGTTCAGTTCCAGATCACCGCTTACAAGGGGGAACACAAGCTGATACGGGTCCATCGCCATCGCGCGTGCGTACAGGGAGTCTGCGAGACCGATTTCCTGACGAAGGGCATCGAACTCATGGATAAGACTCCGGTAGGTATCCGACAGTTCTCTCAGGATCCTTGCGATCTCCCTCTCAATTTCCTGGGATGCCTGTACGACCGCATTGTTGTACGATACGAGCGTATAGGGTTCCACATAGAGAGTCTGTCCGCTTTGACTGGATGAGTGCAGCAGTCCGTCAACTTCACGTTTATGATCATTACGGATCGGAAGGACTACGCGATTGTCACGATAGGACGGTGTCAGTGACTGCGCTGAACTCTCATGTTCCCGGAGAAACCCGGTTGCATACGTTCCTCGCTCACGTTTCTTTCCCTCCAGTTTTTTTACCAATGGTGCGATGGCGGGATGAGACATCTTTACGATACCGGGGGATTCTATTGCTGTTTCCAGTTCCCGCCGGTACCGTTCGAGGGTGTCGCTGTACGAGGTGATAACCTCAGATACGAGGTTGTTTTCATGATCCTGCTGGTGAGGATCACTATCATGATGGCGGAGAAAGGAGACAAAGGCTCTGGCAGAGTTCAGGTACTCCTTGATGACATACAGATGCTCACCCTTCAGACTGAACGAACCTAATTGCTGATGCCGGTCAACCTCTGAAAGGGTTACGAACCTCTCAGGTTTCTCACTGTGTCGTGCTGAGATCGACCGTATCTCCCCGATCATCCGCTGAGTCAGTCCTATCTCCTGCAGATCACGGGAGAACGGGAGGGTTCGCAGGTGTTCTCTTCCCTCGTCACTCAGAGCAAAGGGGAAGAAGAGGGATAATACTCTCTCATACTCCAGATCATGAAGTGTATGTTCCATTCTATAGTCTGTCATTCAATAGTGCCTCTTACGGGACTGGACCGAATCAAGCATCCTGAGATAACTCTCATACCTATCGGGATGGATGAGGCCTTCTTCAACCCGTTTCTTTACATCACAACCGGGTTCATGGTCATGCAGACACCCGGTAAAATCACACTTTCCATAGGAAACTTTAAATTCAGGAAAAGATTCAACGATGTGAATTTCACTTGTATCGGGTATATGTATCTCCCGGACCCCGGGAGTATCTATCACGATACCATCTTCTGTCCTGATGGCCAGGGAATGATTTGTAGTATGCCGTCCCCTGTTGTACTTGACGCTGATATCACCGGTCACCTGCTGCTCCTCTGCACCAGTCAGAGCATTGATAATCGTCGATTTGCCTACCCCGGACTGTCCGACAAAGGCTGCACTCTTTCCCGCAATCTCACGTTTCACCAGAGCTATTCCTGCCGTATCGAAGGCGGAGATATGGAGTGTCCTGTACCCGAGATCACGGTAGAGACGGAACCGCTCATCCTCCTCAGGGGTAAGCGGAAGATCGCATTTGTTGAGGATCAGAAGGATATCAGTATCATAGGTGCATACGATCGCACGGTCGATGAACCGAGGTCTGAGTGGAGGCTCATCTGCGCTTGCGACGATGACAAGGAGATCGATATTGGCGCAGAGGGTCTGATTCTCCTGCCGTTTTGCGTTCCATCGGGTGAACCGGGTTCTGCGCTCCTCACGGCCGGTTATCATACCTTCCGTTTCACCAACCGGTTGATAGACGACAACATCCCCTGGCGCAAGAGGTGCGTACTCCCGGTCTATCCCCTGAAGTACTTTTCCCTTTATCCTGCAGGTTATCACCTGCCAGGGGATACGGGGTCCCCCCTCATCGCAGCGAACCACAGAGTAGATGTTGTTGATTCCACGGATCACCATTCCGCGCATATGTTCCATTCACCTACCATACTTCTATTCCCCCCTCTTTTTCAACAGCTGTGACTTTACAGTTGCTCCATCTAAGTGCTACATTGCTTGTATGTTTCGTTCGATACCATGCAGCCATCCCGGATGTCACAAATATGCTGTGGAAGATCACTACACGTGCCTAGAGCACTCACGTGACCCTGACAAGATCATGTTCGTCATCGATAAGGCACTCAGTGACCGTCATTCCCATCGGGATATGCTGATCACGGACGCCCTGTTCATCGACAGGGATTTTTCCCGGACGCATGTCAATATGTGTAACTTTGCACGATGCACCTTCAGAAACGTGGACTTCTCTCATTCGGTCATCAACAGCACCTTTTTTGATTTCTGCCTGTTCGAGAACTGCAACTTCACCGAAAATGACTCCCGTCACACCGTGGTTGCCGGCTCGACGATGATCAACTGCAACTTCACAGATTCGATCATGATTCACACCAATTTCATGGGGATCGAGGGACGTGGTTGTGACTTCTCAACGAGTGACCTCTATTATTCCACGTTCTGCAACGCCTACCTTGAAGATACGAACTTTATTGACTGCAATCTGAAGAATACTGATTTCAGATATTCTACACGTCAGAACGTATCGTTTAAGTACTCGAACTACGAGGAGGCGCTCTTCTGAAGATCTTCAGCCACTTCTCTCTTACAGAGTATTCAAATACCTACCTTGTCGGACCCGAGAACGGCGGGGACGCGATCCTCATCGACCCGGGCCATATAGACCTGTCGATTATCGAACGGGTGGAAAAAAATCACTACAGTGTTGCCTATGTGCTGCTGACGCACCGTCATGAGTCCCACACGCAGGGACTGGGCACCCTGAAGAAGATCTACAATCCCGTTGTGTATACGGGAAATCCCTCCATGGTTGATCACGACGAGGCTAAACCGCTTCAGGACAGGATGATCATGAGTCTCAGCGGTATCAGTGTCGAGGCGATACAGATACCCGGACATACGATTGATTCGTTTGTGTTCAAGATTGGTAATGCCCTGTTCACAGGGGACGTTCTCCATGCCGGTCGTATCGGCAGTACCTCGGGAGTGGTCGAGAAGGCTCTCCTGCTCAAGGGTATCAAGCAGAGACTACTCACCCTGGATGAACGATTCGTGATCTTTCCGGGTCACGGCACACTCAGTACGATCAAGATCGAGAAACTGTTCAATATGGATCTGATTGATGCCTCAAGTACGAATGACCTTGATCAGGTCTTCCACCCATCGATAGTCACCTGATTCGTTGCATCACTGTTTCTTCAGATACTCCCTGATTCTGTCAGGCATCGGAGAGGTGAACTCCATCTCCTGGCCCGTTTCAGGATGACGGATAGAGAGACTCAGGGCATGAAGCATCAGCGGAAGGCTCGACCGTCTCTCCCCGTAGAGGGTATCTCCCACGATGGGATGATGGCGACAGGCCATGTGAACGCGGATCTGGTGGGTACGTCCTGTCACCAGATGGATGCGTACCAGGGCGCAGGTAGCGTACTGCCGCAGGACCTCGTATTCGGTCACTGCATGTTTTCCCACTTCCTCGCGCGTTGAGACGGCAAAACGGGTCCTGTGGTGTTCATCCCGGACAAGGTAGTTTTCGATGGTCCCGAGAGGCGGGAGAAGGTGCCCCTGAACCACTGCGATGTAGTGCTTGTCGGTGATACGCTTTTTGAACTGTTTTTTCAGATCAAACAAAGCTTCCCGTGTCTTAGCGACTACAAGGGTCCCGCTTGTCGGCTTGTCAAGACGGTGCACGATCCCCGGTCTGTCCTGCTCTATGCGCTCATCAGCCATCTCTTCCAACCAGCTCTCTGTCAGGTGATAGGCAAGTGCGTTTACAAGAGTACCCTCTTTTTCTCCCGCTCCCGGGTGCACACTCATACCGACAGGTTTGTTGATCACGATGATCTGTGGATCTTCATAGAGAATGTCGAGGGGAATGTTCTGAGCTGTGATACCTCCATCATCCTCGGTGACCCAGGTGACTTCCAGAGTGTCATTCAGGCCTGCTTTTCTGGACTTCCTCACCTCTTTCCCGTTGAGAAGGAATGTTGTTCCTTCCTGTGATGCGTGTGAACGGGTGAAGGAGTCTATCAGCACTGTGGCTGCGACATCCACTCGCTTTCCATCCAGTTCCTCGTCTTCGATGATACAGGTCTGAGTGTGTTCTGTGCCTCTCATGGTTCCTCTCCCGGATCCATCAGATGATCGATGATGGCTATCGTAAGGGATATTGCCGCAGCTGAGGAGAGCATATACAGCGTTCGGGTGGTATCATCGCTTGTCCAGGGTTGCATACCCAGGCCGAGAGAAGTTTCATAGGCAAGTGTCGAGGCAAGGAACGTAAGAGGAAGAGAGCCGAAGAAGATCGTTTCCGCCCGTCTGAAATCAATTGCCCACTGGGGAAACTCATCAGGGGTGTACTCTTTCGGTGCAGAGGTGAGCGGCAGGATGATGATACTCAGGACAAGCAGGACTGCAATCGTTCGTTTCATCTGTAATCCCGTGCCCCGAAGATGGCAGAGCCGATCCTCACCATGGTCGAACCCATCTCTATAGCCAGCAGGTAATCGGAGCTCATACCCATTGACAGCTCAGAGAAGCTGTGTTCTGTATAGCGTCTTTTCAGGTCCTCCTGAAGGTTCTTCAGAAGCGAGAAGGCTTCTCTGATCGCCTGTTCGTCATCGGTGAGCGGTCCGATGGTCATCAGCCCGTCTATCCTCACCGAAGAGAGGTCTGAGGCTCCCTCGATACACTGATACAGCTCATCCCTCGATGCAAAACCACTCTTTGACTCCTCACTGCTCGTATTGAACTGAAGGAGAACGGGCATGATTCTGCCGGCTTTCTGTGCTTCCGTATTGATCATCTTCAGTATCTTAAGAGAGTCCACCGAATCGATGGCATCCACGTAAGGAATCACCTGTTTGACCTTGTTTGATTGCAGATGTCCGATCAGGCGAAGAGCGTAGCCGGTCCTCTCAACCGGAAACTTTGCGGTGAGCTCCTGTACCCTGTTCTCACCGAACACGGTCAGGCCCGCTTCGAGAGCTTCACTGACAGCCTCCCACGGATGAGTCTTCGTCACACCTACGAGAGTTACACCCCCGACAGTTCCCGCCTTCTTCCGTGCATCTTCTATCTCAGAGTGAATACGTTCAATCTGTTCTTTCATCGTCATGCTCAGTTCTCCTACTTCGGCAGTGTAAAGGTATCGCTGAAAGCGGCATACAGAGCTGAGTCCATAAAACCGACCTGAGAGCCCTTCACATAGTGGCGGAGCCTGTCGGCCTCCTTGACCATGTTCGCTTTGACCATCACACGTCCGCTGGCAGGATTGTCAACACAGTGAGAGGCCTCGATACGATGGAGATTCATCTTCTGAAACCCGAACAGGAGAACCCTGGGAAGCGCTTCACTCATATACCCCTTCCCCCACTCGCTTCGTTTCAGACCGTAGCCGACATCACCTCTCTGGTCTGTAGCGTTCTCGACGGAAATACCTATGGAACCGATCGGTTCTCCGCTGTGCTTCAGCGTGATGGCGAATATCATGGAATGGGGAAAGGTGTCATGAGTGGTGACGGCAGAGAGAAACTCTTGTGTCTGGCTGATATCTGTGTGTGTGGCAAACCGCAGATAGCGGGTCACCTCGGGATCACTTGTCCAGGTGAACATCGCCTCGGCATCTTCGATCCTGAACGGTCTCAGCAGCAGTCGTTGCGTCTCAATCGTGTGTTCCATGGGAACGAACCTCCTCGAACATCATTCACTATACTACAAACGCCCTGTTTGATACAGAGATGTGACTCATAAGAATAGGCACTGTTCATGAGTTCCTAAATATCCTGAAACGCGGGATAGCAAGAAATCATGCAAATCGAGAAGAACCTGTGTAATGACAAATACAGACCGAATGCATTAAAACGGCCTGTATCGTAGAGCATTGTTGATATGCCAGAAGCAACCTTCTATTCTAAGGTTATCCATTCTCCATGTTCAATATCGGCATCATCATCTCCATTAAACCTAATAACAACATTGGCACCCTCTTCGTAGGTAAACAACTTATCAACAGAAAGAGTCGTTGGCGTAGTAGGGGTTCTAGCTACACGTTCATCATAATCAGTCTCAATGAGAATGGATGCATACGATAGATCGTGAAGAACCGGGGCAAGAGGAATCTTAATGAGTTCCCCGTCTGCAAGATTGGATTCAAGAATATTATTCGGGGCATACCCTCTTGAAATACTTCCATTGTCAACGGCTATAGTGACAATATCCTCTCCGGCATTATTGACGACAGTAAGAGTGGTCTCTTCCCACATCGAACAACCGGCAGCAAGAACAACAGCGAGAACGAGGGTAGCAACATACAGTGCACGTTTCATAGTACAAACTCCTTATCCATAACATCTGATAGTAGTATAACAGGAACTCAAGGTGAAAGACACACTTTTTAAGACTATATTCGCAAAAGGTAAAAGCGGTTCATCATCCTTTGTCTGTAAGACAATGAACTCTATCGAGTTTCATGCACATAGCACCTGAACGTATGGCTGTCACTGCTATACCTCTACGGCCCGTAGTGTGTGCTGGTAGATTCATCGTGCTGCCAGGAAAAGAACATGCAGAGCAATGGGGTAGATCCATCGCGGGGATTCCGAAATGTATGTCAGAAATGCCTCCTCCATGAATACCATAACACAGACCGAATTCCTTGATTCGGTCTGTTAACGTAACACCCTATGGAAAGACAAGGCGCCTTTTACAATTGTGCTTCTTCAAAATCGCCACCGACTATGTCGGCATCATCAGTGTCCTTGAACGTAATGACTACCTCTGCACCTTCTTTGTAGGTGAAATCTCTGTCAAAAAAGAGAGTCTCAGATCCGATATAGATGTTTGCAGATGCTGACGGATGGAGTACCGGAGGAAGGGGGATGACAATGGATTCTCCGACCACAAGATCTGCATCAAGGATATTATAATTGGTAGTTCTGGAAAGATTCCCGGCAAATACCGTAATAGTAGTGATATCCTCAGTGGAATTATTAACGACTGTCAGGGTTGTCTCTTCCCACTGCGGGGACTCGGTACAACCGATGGCACCGAACATAACAAGCAGCATGATTGCTCCAAACACAAGATGTTTCATCGTTACGCTCCTTCAATTGGTATAGTATCAGAATAGTACAGCCTGTATATATAATCAAGGGTATATGCAGAAGGTCTTCCCAATTGAGCAATCATCATGAATCAGCATTGATGTAAAGAAACTGTTGACGATGATTGTGAAGGCTGGAATACCCAATCGATGGTTTTGAGCGAAAAATCACACCAAACATCCAGTCGATCGAGCATGAGAATGAACACCTGCCCCACGACAGGTGAAATTGCTCTTGTCTGCATGGTGCTACGCTGTCTTCTGTAAGCCCGGAAGGATGCAATATTGCAGTATCTTGATCGCTTCAGGACACAACACTCCGGTCATCAGGCAGTGGGAGACCTTGTCCGGTCCCCGTACCATGATTTTCGAGGGGATCAGCCAATCCTTCAGATGGGAATGTGACAGTTCGGCGGTAGAGCGTATCTTGAAGCGTTGCTTCTCAGCGGGAGAGAGAACGCGTTACTGCTTGCGCCGATTGTTCGCATCATAGGCACTATCCATCAGTGAATGCAGATGGGTAACCCGTTCACTGGACATCAGCTCCAAAGGAATGGCTGCTTGGCTGTCATGGACATTTGCACCGGTGACGATGGCGCTCATGAGGATACCACTGTCGGTGACATCCAGATGCACAAGGTATTCAGGTGTCCGACTGCCTGTTCGACTCATTGTGCAAGTTGCTTCTCAAACACGATTTGTTTCTTGTCTCTCGGTTCAGAACCGTTCGGTGGTCTGCCACGCTTGCCCTTGGGCTTCACGTCTTTTTTGGTATCGGGCGCCTTCTCGCGTGCCTCGTTCGCAGTCGAGTCCCGGCTGAGGTGTCCCACGATACGACCCTCCAGATACGACGACACCACATGTCAAAGAGTATTCTCCATCGGCCGTTGTCTTGTGGCAATGCTCTCACAGATACTACTTGTACTGCACGTCAAGCACAATCGGCGTGTTGAAGAGGGTACGATGATGCAACTGGATGTATAGATATTGATTAACCACCAACACACAACCGCACTTCGGGCAGGTTGTGTGGATCGCTGATGTCACTTTCCCCTGTATCGTCTCAATAAAATTCAGGTATTTCCCTATACCTTTTGATACGATTTGTTGACTCACGGGTGACTTCAAAGTATGGAATTTCTAAGGTAGTACCGCTAAACCGGTTCATGGACGTTCTCTCCTGGTATCTTTGGTTTTTGTATACTCAAATCATACCTGTAGGGGGGTCCTTTTTTCTACTATCTTCTACCCACTCTCTTTCTCACCGATCCACTCACCACAGCTTTTTCAGAAGAACTATTTTCTGCACACATAGGTGATTAAGGATGATACAGAAAGAGATAATTACTAGACTTTTGCTATGTAACCAGAGGCTCTCACAAAAGGTGAAAGCGGTGCATCAGCCTTTGACTGTAAGACAATGAACTCTATCGAGTTTCATGCACATTTCACCTGAACGTACGGCTGTCACTGGTAGACAGTGACAGCCCGAAGTGTGTGCTGAGAGATTCGGCATGGTAGTAAGAACTATCAGAACACCAAGGCAGTAGGAGGAAGGACCTCTGCACCGGTGATTGTATACTTCTTTTCACCGCTATCATCAATCAGTGTCACCGTGACCTCTGCCCCCTGATCGTACCAGAAGTACAATGTTGTATTTGTGCGGTCTTCTTCATCATCAGGGTCGGGCCAAATTGTATCGTCATAATAGAATGTGAACTCATCTTCTTCACCAGCTGCCATCAAGAAGATCAGCCCTGTATCTGACAATACAGGCGGCAATGCTATGACAACAGACTCTCCATCAGCCAGTGGCTGGTCCCCAAGAGCATTCATGGCACTAGTTGTCGCACGGGATAGCCCGTATGCAGTTATCAGAACAGTATCAACTTCAATTCCGGAATCGTTCACGATCGTCAGGGTTGTTTCTTCCCATTGCGGGGATTCGGCACATCCTAACGTGCCGAAGATAACGAGCAGAAGAACTGCTCCATACACCAGATGTTTCATAGGTAAGCTCCTTCAGTTGGTATGAAATCAGCATAGTACAGCCTGTATGGATAATCAAGTGTATTCAATATTCATATATACAATAATTGTCACAACAGGTACGCACAGGCGTATCTGAATGTGCTGTAAAGGGGATCCGGTGGCAAGGTGCGTACTGTGCACTGGAGTGAAGTGAATTTTGAGGTACATCGAGGGACCAGGCAGCGGGCTCCACCATCCTGATTCTAGAGCGATGCGTCATCAGAACCCAAGGAAAAAGCAGGCAGATACCTAAAAACTCCCGTGTACGATACTAAACGGCATATCTGTCTGGCTGGTAGAAGTGCGATGGATAGGAGAAACAGAAATCAATCGCAGCAGGTCTGCCGGCGGTCCCTCCGGGTGCGATTATGACCCCTGCATAAAACATGGAAAGCCTTTCAGCTTTCCACCGTCTTTGAGAATTGGGGAGTAACAGATTTGAACTGTTGACATCCTGCTTGTAAGGCAGGCGCTCTCCCACTGAGCTAACCCCCCGTAACGGATTTGAAACTACCACAGTTGTCTGATCTTTGTCAACTCATGTCCCTCCTTTTTGCATTTTCTGAAACTTTCCATCTTGCACGTGTATTGGTATACATGTACCATCTATTCATGGAATTGTTTCCATATCTATACACCATGAAGAAGACGACGATGAAGAACGACAGACACATACAAGGGTTCCAGGACCGGTTTGCAATCATAGAACCACAGCTCAGACAATACTATTCCTCCCTGTATGGTGAGACAGAATCCGGGTACGAGGACCTTTTGAATACCGTGCGCACCCTCTATTCAGGACGGAGCGACCAGATGCTCCTCCTCGATGAACAGCGTATCGCCTATCCGACCTGGTATCAGGACCCCACGATGGTGGGCATGATGATGTATGTCAACAACTTCTCGGATACCTTCGCCTCTATGCCCTCCCGTATCGAATATCTGAAATCACTCGGCATCACCTACCTTCACCTGATGCCGGTGTTCGATATGCCTGAATTCGCGAACGACGGGGGATATGCTGTCAGTAATTTCACGAAGATCGACTCTCGTTTCGGAAGTGACGAGGAATTCAATGTTTTTGCAGAGGCGTGTCACCGGAACGGAATCAGTATCTGTATCGATTTCGTGCTGAACCACACAAGTGATGAGCATGAATGGGCTCTGAAGGCAAAGGAGGGTGACACTGATGCGCAGAGCAAGTACTTTATATTCGGTGACAGAACGATGCCGGATGCATATGAGGAGCATGTGAATGAAGTATTTCCCGTTCTTGCACCGGGGAATTTCACGTATAATGCCGCTCTCTCGGCGTGGGTACTTACCACATTCAACCACTATCAGTGGGATCTCAATTACGGGAACCCGGAAGTCCTCCGGGAAATGGTTGCTGCGATGCTGCAGATGTGTAACAGGGGTGTGGACATCTTCCGCTTCGATGCGATCCCCTATATCTGGAAGGAGTGGGGAACTGACTCACGTAACAGACCCCAGGTGCACACCCTCGTACGTATCTTCCGACTTGTTCTTGAACTCGCCGCACCGGCGGCTATCATCAAGGGGGAGGTGGTGATGGCTCCTCATCTGGTTGCACCCTACTTCGGAACCGAGAAGGAACCGGAATGCCACCTGCTGTACAATGTCACGATGATGGTGGAACTGTGGAATTCTCTGGCTACACGGGACACGAGAATGCTCAGTGATCTGATAGAATCGATTCCCGAGAATGTTCCCGATTCTGCCTGCTGGGTCAACTATGTCAGGTGCCATGATGACATAGGCTGGGGCTTCAATGAACAGAGCGCACGACGCCAGGGCTATGATCCGTTCTTTCATAAACGCTTTCTCATCTCCTTCTACCTGGGCTCCTACCCCGGCTCGTTCTCGAGAGGAGAGCTGTATGAATCCGACCCGAAGACTCTCGATGCGAGAAACTGCGGGACGACCGCATCGCTCTGCGGGCTTGAACAGGCTATTCTTGAGCGTGATGAGTATCAGGGAGAGCTGGCCATCAAGCGGATCATCCTTCTTCAGGTGTTCGCCTTCGTGGCAAACGGTATACCCGTCCTGTACAGCGGTGATGAGATCGCTCAGCTCAATGACTACTCGTATATTCAGGATCCTCACAAAGGACGAGACAGCCGATACCTTCACCGCGGTGCATTCGACTGGTCTGCAGCGAACGCCATTGGAGACCTTACACGCTATTCATCTCAGGTCTTCTACCGGCTCAACCGGTATATCGGTGCGGCAAAGGGGCATTCGATGATGGGAAACAATAATATCCTCAGGAGTATCCCCACCAGTGACCAGGGAGTGATCTGCATGCTCGTCATACCGCGCCATCCCTCCTACGAAGATCAGATGATGGTAGTGCTTGCCAATTTCAGCGAACACCAGAAACAGGTCAGGCTGAAGGAGCATGAGTATTCCGCCATCAGAACCCGTCTGTGGACCGAGCTGCTTCAGGGAAAACAGGTAAGACTCAACGATGAAGTGATCACAGGCCCTTACGAAATTCTTCTTCTGACACCTCGATGACCGCCCCGATTCCGTTCCCTATATCTCTTTAAACTTCTCTTCAAGTGTGGTACAGTTTCCCTGTTTCGGGGCGTATGACAACTGCCTCCACATAAAAGGAATTCTTGTATGGACGATACTCTGATTAGAAATATAGGCATCATGGCACACATCGACGCCGGAAAAACCACAACCACCGAACGGATCCTGTTCTATTCGGGAGAGAACTACCGCATCGGGGAAGTCGATAACGGTGAAGCCTCGATGGACTTCATGGAGCAGGAGCAGGACCGGGGTATCACGATAAGCAGTGCTGCGACGACGTGCTACTGGAAGGATCACAAGATCAATATCATTGATACGCCGGGTCATGTCGACTTCACCGCCGAGGTGGAGCGCTCTCTTCGCGTGCTTGACGGAGCCGTGGCAGTGGTGTGCGGTGTGAGCGGAGTGGAACCTCAGACCGAAACGGTCTGGCGTCAGGCTGACAGTTATCGTGTGCCGCGCATCGTCTTCATCAATAAGATGGACCGGCTGGGTGCCGACTTCTATGCCGCAATCGAAGAGCTGAAGGTCAAGTTCTCCATCACTCCCGTACCCCTGTTCCTTCCCATCGGCAGTGAGAGTGATTTCAGCGGTATCATCGACGTCATCAGGGGTGACCGGATAGAATTCGACAAGACCTCCTACGGTTCAGAAATGACCAGGCACGAGCTGACCTCTGAACAGCAGGATGTGCGTGAGAAGTGGTATGAGTTCCTTATCGATGCCGTTGCCTCCTACTCGGATGAGATCACCGAACTGTTCTTCTCCGGTGAGGAGATCCCTGAGCAGATGATCTATGATGTCCTGAGGGGAGAGACTATCCGACGCAATCTCTACCCTGTTTTCGTCGGTTCCGCACTGAAGAATATCGGAGTGCAGCCCCTGCTCGACGGTATCACTGCACTTCTGCCCTCGCCTCTTGACCTTCCCCCCATGAAGGGAATCAGCGTCAAACATGAGAAGGAGGTTGAAGTCAGGCACGATCCTTCCGCTCAGCCCCTTGCACTGATCTTCAAGATACAGCATGACAGGGAGGCAGGGCCTCTCTGTTTCGTCCGTGTCTACAGCGGCGTACTGAAGAAGGGAACGGCTATCTTCAACATCGGAAAGAAGAAGAAGGAAAGGATCAACCGAATCGTCAGAATGCACGCGAACAAACAGGAGACGATAGACTCCCTTGCGGCGGGCGATATCGGTGTCATCATAGGCTTCAAGAATGCCCAGACGGGAGATACCATCGGCTCGGAAGGACATCAGATCCTTCTGGAGAGCATGCATTTCCCCGAACCGGTGATATCAGTGGCTATCGAACCCAAGACCATGAGCGACCAGGACAAACTGAAGAATGCCCTAACCCTGCTCAGTGTCGAGGACCCGACCTTCACGTGGAAGGAAGACAGCGATACCGGACAGATCGTCATCAGAGGAATGGGAGAACTTCACCTTGATGTTCTTGTCACCAGGCTGACAAAAGAGATGAAGGTGGAAGCGCGGATCGGCAATCCTCAGGTTACCTACCGTGAGACGATCTCACAGCCTTGTGAATACACTGAGACATACAGCCGTATCCTTGCAGGGAAGGAACATCAGGCTACCGTTACGCTCTCCATCACACCGAAACCTACCGGAAGCGGCGTGACCTTCATCAGCGACCTGTCGAAAAGAGATCTTCCACCGGAGTATCTGGAAGCAATCGAGCGCGGTGTTATGAACTCAGTCCGTTCGGGAATACGATTCGGGTACGAGGTGGTAGACATAGAAGTACGTCTCAAGCAGGTCAATTTCTCAATTCTCACTGCGAGCGAATTCGCCTTCGAGGCTGCAAGTGCCATCTGTTTTGAGAACGGAGCCAGAGATGCCGATCCTGTTCTGCTCGAACCGGTGATGAAGGTGGACCTTATCGTACCGACCCAGTTTGTAGGGGATGTGATGAGTTCTCTGACCAGCAGAGGCGGTCTTATCAATTCGATGCATTCCAGGGTGAGCGGGGACCACATAGAGGCAAAAGCCCCCCTGGCCAAGCTCTTCGGCTACTCTACGGTTCTCCGATCATCCACGCAGGGACGAGGTACTTTTTCCATGGAATTCTCTCATTTTGCGCCGAAAAACTAACAGTTTCCTAATAAGTGTTTGACAACTGGTCATCCACATCATACGATACTTCTTGTTGAGTGTAGGCGTGCACCACGTGCATTGATGCACTCTCCTATACCAAGGAGGACATATGAGCGTATCCAGTACTGACCTGAGGAACATTGCTATCATCGGGCACATCGGTACCGGGAAAACCTCATTATTGGAGCAGATACTGTTTCAATGTGGAGTGATTTCCCGTGCCGAGAAAGTTGCAACAGGGAAAAGTGTGAGTGACTTCACCGAAGAGGAAATCTCAAGAGAGATGTCGATCCATACGGCCATGGCACCGGTGGAATATGAGGGAAAACTCCTCACGTTCCTTGACACACCCGGAACGGCCGACTTCATCGGAGAAGTCATTGGTGCACTGAGAACGTGCGAGAATGCACTGATGGTAGTGGATGCACGAGACGGAGCACAGATCGAGACGATCAAGCTCTGGAAACGTCTTGACAGCAGAAACAAGCCCAGAGCTGTCTTTATGAACAGATGTGACAGAGACCGTGCGGATTTCTTTACATCCTTTAAAACATTAAAAGAGCAGATTGATGCCACCTACGTACCGGTCACCATTCCCATGGGATCCGGAAGTGATTTCAAGGGAGTGATCAACCTCATTGAAATGAAGGCATATACATATGACCCGAATGGAAAAGAAACTGTCAGTGATATACCTGCTGAATACAAGGATATCGTCGAAGAGTATGAATTCCTTCTGATCGAAGCCGCAGCCGAAGGCACTGATGAGCTGATCGAAAAGTATTTCGAGGAAGGGACTCTCTCTCCTGATGAAATCCGTGAAGGGCTGCGTGAGGGACTCTCTGAGAACAGGATCGTTCCCGTACTTGCGGGAGCAGGAGAACAGGGAAGCGGTATCCAATCTCTGCTTCATTTCATCAAGAATAACTTTGTGAACCCGCTCGGCGCTGATGATGAGATCCTTCGGGGTGAAGAGGTACAGTCGATTCATATCAACGAAGAGGGACCTACTGCGGCCTACGTCTTCAAGACGACTATCGATCAGTTCAGTGGAAAACTCTCCTTCATCAAGGTCGTGCAGGGCCATCTTTCGGGAGAAACCGATATCATGAATCCCACTATCGGCAAGAAAGAGAAACCCGGTAAGGTCTATCATCTCATCGGGAAAAAACTTGTTGAAGTACCTTCACTCACTGCCGGAGAGATCGGGATCATCGCCAAGAGCAATATCGCACACACGAATTCCACCCTTACAGCAGGAGACCAGGGATTCACCTTCCGCCCGCTGAGATTCCCCAGTCCCGTCTATTCCCTCGCCATCACCGCTGGTGATAAGAAATCAGAGGACAAGATGAACGATGCTCTGCATCGTGTCGTTGAAGAGGACATCACCTTCCAGACCTCCTTCAACGAGGAGACCAAGGAATCAACAGTCAGCGGAATGGGAGAACTTCATATCACCATGATCCTCGACCGGATCAAGGAGAAGCAGAAGATCTCGATCAATACGAAGACTCCGAGAGTGGCCTATCGGGAGACAATCACGAAAAAGAGCGGTGTCGTTGAATACGCTCATAAGAAGCAGTCCGGAGGACACGGCCAGTACGGTAAGGTGCTCATCGAGATCGAACCCCTTCAGCGTGGGGAGATGTACTCGTTCACCAATGCCATCAAGGGGGGCAGCGTTTCAAAGGGGTACATGCCGGGTATCGAAAAGGGCCTGCATGACGCAATGGAAGAGGGTTTCCTCGCTCACTACCCGCTGGTGGATATCGGAATCACCATCGTAGACGGTAAGGAACACCCGGTTGACTCATCGGAGATGGCCTTCCGCCTCGCTGCCAAAGGTGCTATGAAGGCGGGAATAGAAAAGGCCGGACCTGTCCTGCTTGAACCGTTCATGAATCTTTCGGTCTATATCAATGACCAGTACCTGGGTGACATTCTCTCAGACCTGAGCGGAAAGAGAGGACGTGTTCTCGGTCAGGAAGATATCGGAGGAGGGATCACTCTTGTCAAGGCAGAGGTCCCGCAGGCTGAAATGCTCAACTATTCAATCGACCTGAAGAGCATGACAAGCGGCACCGGCTCCTTTGAGATCGATTTCGACCACTACGAGGCCATCAGCGGCCGTATTGCCGATGACGTGATAGCACGGGCCAAGGCTGATCACGACGCAGAATGATACAAACCTGATAAAATCTGCCGCACGGATATCCGTGCGGCAGGTGCCGGTATCACACAGGGGAGCAGCGATCACTTCAGCTCCCCTGTTTCTTTGTCTGAAGGGGACGGGCACTCACAGGTTGATTTGGGTCTGACAGAGGCGTTCAGACTCTTTCCACCCACACCTCACTGATCGGGTGCTGTTTCTCTCTACCTTTCTGCTCGAACCCGGTGGACGGTCTCCAGGGAACGGGCTGACAGAAGTCCCCGGAAGAATTCTTCAGAGTTTCGACTGAATCGAACACCTGTACCATCTGATGTGCATACTCAAGCCAGTCGGTGACACAGTAGATGTACCCACCCCGTTTCAGCTTCCGTGAGAGCAGTTCAGCGAATTCCTTCTGGATCAGGCGACGTTTATGATGGCGCTTCTTGGGCCACGGGTCCGGGAAGAAGATGTGGAAACCAGCAACAGACCCATCGGGTATCATCTCATTGAGTACCTGCACTGCATCGAACCTGATGAGACGGAGGTTCTTCAATTCTTCCCTGCCGGCTGCAGAGAGCAGTTTGGTGAATCCGCTGAGAAAGACCTCAATACCGATATAGTTTGTATCGGGATGCTCCCTGACGATCCGTTTTGTGCTGGTACCCATTCCGAACCCGATCTCTATGACCGTGGGGTTGTCGTTGGAAAACAGGGTCGGGAAATCGAGCTCCCCTGAGGTGAAGGGAATGACATACTCATCACTGTACAGCTGTACCGCTTCCTCCTGGTATGGTCTGAGTTTTCCTTTTCTCAGGACGAAACTCTTCACATCACGTCTGCCGTCTTCACCGGGCAGATCAACCCGGTCCTTTGTAATATCCATATCGCCTTCCTACCTATAACAACCGCTTGAGCATCTCAAGGATGAACAGCGATTTATCCTTAAGTGAGATTGCCTGAGTAGTCAGAATCAGAACATTGATCCTCTTGGGATCGAGTTTCACACTGTTCTGACGAAGCTGCATCAGCTGCATCACCTTGTCGATTGAAATATCCTTTACCTTCGAGAAGGTCACCTCCACCCGTCCGTTTCTCTCCTTGAGATGATACACACCGAGCTTCCGGCAGAGCACCTTCAGCTCCGCGATATACATCAGATTTGCGACGACTTCGGGTACTGGGCCGAAGCGTTCAAGGAGTTCACCATTGAGAGACAGAAGCGCCTCCTCGGTATTGACCGAGGCGATCTTCTTGTATATCTCGAACTTGACTGAGGGCTCGCTGATATATTCATCGGGTATGAACCCGCTGTAATCGAGTTCGAGGAAGACCTCCTCCTCTCCGATCCTCTCTTCCTTCGTCAGGCGGGCTATCTCCTCGTCAAGAATCCTGATGTACATATCAAGTCCGACAGAGGCAAGTTGTCCACTCTGTTCCCTTCCGAGCAGATTCCCCGTTCCGCGGATCTCCATGTCCTTCATCGCGATCTTGAACCCGCTGCCGAGTTCCGTGTGGTCACTGATTACCTTGAGACGCTTGATGGCGACCTCGGAAAGCTGAGAGGAGTGAGGGTAGAACAGGTACGCATAGGCCTCCCTGTCTCCTCTCCCGACTCTCCCTCGCAGCTGGTACAGCTGAGACACCCCGTATCGGTCTGCCCGGTCGATAATGATCGTGTTGACGTTGGGGATGTCTATGCCGTTTTCAATCAGAGTAGTGGAAATCAGCACCTGTATCCCCTCGTGGACGAAACGGTGCATCACGTCCTCGATATGACGCGCGTCCATCTGACCGTGAACGACATCGAAGATCAGATGAGGCAGTTCCTGCTGAAGAATGGACAGGACCTCATCAAGACTGCTGATCCTGTTGTGCAGATAGAACACCTGTCCTCCCCTGTCTGTCTCATGCTGTATCGCCTTCTTAACCGTATAGATATCATACTCTTCGATTACGGTCCTGATCGCACGACGCTGAATAGGCGGCGTGGTAAGAAGAGACATGTCCCGTATCTTTAGCAGAGACATATAGAGGGTTCTCGGAATCGGAGTGGCTGAGAGTGCTATCGAGTCGATGTTGGTCTTGAGTTCCTTCATCTTCTCCTTATCCTTCACTCCAAAACGCTGCTCTTCGTCTATGATCAGAAGACCGAGGTCACGGTAGACAACATCCTTCTGCAGGATACGGTGCGTGCCGACAAGGATATCGATCTCTCCCGAGGCGACCTTCTCCAGAGCAACCTTCTGCTTTTTCTTTTCAACGATACGGCTCATCATGGCTACCTGCACAGGGAAGGTGCCGAGTCGTGTGAGAAGCGTCTCATAGTGCTGCTCAGCCAGGATCGTGGTCGGCGCAAGGAACGCCACCTGCTTGCCGGCCATCACCGCCTTGAACGCTGCTCGGAGGGCTATCTCTGTCTTTCCGTACCCGACATCCCCGCAGATCAGCCGATCCATGACGATGGGGGACTCCATATCATTCTTGATGTCCTCGACACACTGAAGCTGGTCTTCGGTCTCATCGTAGGGAAACGAGGCTTCGAACTCAAGCTGCCAGTCGGTATCTTTGGGGAAAGGATATCCTGAGGTGTTCTTTCTCTTTGCATACAATGCGATCAGACGCTCGGCAAGCTTTTCAGCTGACTTTCGTGCCTTGGCTTTCTTTGCAGACCAGCTTGCACCGCTCAGGGTATCGAGCTTGGGGGCAGTGCCTTCTGAACCGATATACCGCTGAACAAGGTTCGCCTGTTCGATCGGAACGAACAGGTGCTCCTTACCGCCGTAGAGGATCTTGATGTAGTCCCGTTCCCGTCCGGCGACATTGACCCGGTCGATCTTCTCGAACTGTCCAATTCCGTAGTTAATGTGAACGACATAGTCTCCTTCATTCAGATCAACAAAGGAATCCAGAGGAGAGCTATGTACCTTGTGCAGGGTTTTATTGAGCACTTTGCGACGGCCGAATATCTCATGGTCGCAGATCACCGCAAGTTTCTGGGATTCGAGAACAAATCCGCCGGAAAGCTCTTCCGGGAGGATCGTGAGTCCCCGGTAGTTCTGGAGCATCGAGGAGAGTCGATCCTTCTGAAGAACGCTTCCTGCATAGATGACGATGGTGAAGCCGTTTGCAAGGAGGTTTGTGAGGTCTTCCTTGAAGAGGGTGAAGTTTCCGAAGTAGGAATGACCTTCTCGCACGTCGAACTGATACGCACCGTGCTGGCCTCTCACATCGTAGAGTACCGACTGTCGTCTGCCTCTTTCAAGAAATGCAGGGTAATCAAACAGTATCTCATACGGCTTGGGTGAAGAGCGGTCTGTCTGGAAAGCCTCACGATAAAGACTTTTTGCCTCGACCTGCATTGAGTTGAAGGAGGTGTCGAGCCGTTCAGAGCCGATCATGAAGAAATAATCTGAATCCCTGAAGTACTGACTGATGTGGCCCCAGCCCCTCGTACTCGTATCGCTCATCAGATGGAACGTGATCGAAGGAATGGTCCTGACCATATCCTGTGTCTCACTGTCGTACAGAGTGATACGCTCCACTGCATCCCAGTCCCCGTGGATTCTGACCGGGTAGTCACTGTCATAGGGAAAGAAATCAAAGATCTCTCCATGAGCGGAGAATTCTCCGGGTACGGAGGTGCTTGGACTGCGGTAGTAGCCGGCTTCGCTGAACATACGGCTGAGAGTGGTGGGATCAAACTCATCGTGAACACTGATCGTTCTCTTTGTCTGAGAGACGAAGGCCGCATCAGGTACGGGTGAGACGAACGTTCGTATCGGGATGAACACGATACCGCCGTTCAGTAAATCGAGTGCCTGAAGGTCTTTGACCAGATGATAGTCCTCATCCCCACCGTCGAGAGAGCTGTACAGCTTCTTACCGGCACTGTTCATGAAAAGCGATGGGATATTCGAAACCTTGAGATCCTTGCTGAGCCCCTGAGCCTGCTGTTCGGTCGGGCAGATCACCCATACACGCTTACCCAGATAGACCTGATAGACGTGGAGAAGAAGGGCAAGGGGATACCCCCCGAGGCCTTCCAGGGCTGAGATACTGTCCGGATTCTTCCTGAAAGCCTTGTACGCTTCACTTGATTTCAGGTAGGATTGTACAGGCTGAAGTATATGCTGCTTCATAACCGCACTTACCCTAGCATAGAAGAGAGAACGTATTCAATGGATAGATTTCATTCGCTGGTAGAGTTTATACAGGAAATGGGGCACTATGCTGGTGAGAACCAGAAGAAGATACAGGTGACGTACAAGGATGACGGATCGGTACTTACCGAAACTGATACCTATATCAACAATCAGGTTAAGCAGAAGATCGAGACACTCTTTCCCGAGGCCGGTATCATCACCGAAGAACAGAAAACCGTGTTTGATGAGAGACGTGACCTCACCTTCATCCTCGACCCGATAGACGGTACCGACAGCTACTCTCAAGGACTTCCCTCCTGGTGTATTTCGGTGGGTGTACTTGACAGGAACCGCCTCCCGGTGGCCTCCATTGTGCTTGCTCCCCGCTGGGGACTCGGAGGAAGCGACTCTCTGCTTCTCACTCTGGACCTCAATGGAATACTGAAACTGAACGGGGAACCCTTTTCTCCTGCCGATGACGGCGAGGATATCGAACAGCTCACCATGGGTTCCCACGTACAGCACTATATCGACCTGAAGAGCTACCGGGGGAAGATCCGATCCTTCGGAAGCAACATCCTGCACATGGTGGCACCGCTGATCCATCCGAGAATACAGGGCTCGATAAGTATCCCCTGCTATGTATGGGATGTTGCCGGTGCACATGCGCTTCTCAGAGCGGCGGGCTGGCCGGTGATCTACCGAAACGGTGAGGAATTCACCTACACCGATGCTCTTCTGGTTGAACGGAAGACGTTCAACGATATCCTGCTCAGCGGAACGCCTGAAGCTGTAAGGCAGATGAGATCCCTGTTCGGCTGAGTCTCCCTTCCCTTCCCCCGTTCGTTCACAGTGCTTCTCTGATCTTCCCTGCATCGTGCCAGTAACGGGCGATATAGATGAAGGGGGTATCAAACAGGGATACCACGACCTTCAGCACGTAGGTGGTGATCAGTATCTCGATGAGAACACCGATGGGAAAGAGTCCCCAGAAGGCTGCAAAGGTGAAAATCAGAGAATCAAGCAGCTGTGATACCAGAGTGGACCCGTTGTTTCTCACCCACAGGAACCTCTTCTGAGGCAGATGAGTCTTGATCCAGCTGTAGGCGAAGATATCATGCATCTGAGAGATCCCGTAGGCGAGCAGGGAGGCTGCCGCTATTCGGGGCATCAGGGCGAAGATCGTTATCATGCTTGTCTGCACGAAATCACTTTCAGCCGGTATGAACAGAATGGCGAGGTTCATGAGAACTGTCATGGTTATCATGGAGAAGAAGCCTATGGCCACGGCACGCCGTGCATCCTGCTTTGAATAGTTCTCACTGAGAATATCGGTGGCAAGAAAACTCGTGGCGTAGATGATGTTACCGAGGGTAGCCTCAAGACCGAACAGTTCCACGGTCTTGGTCACCTGGATATTCGCCAGCATAACCGAGATCGGGATCCAGATATACAGCCCTGCACGGCCCCACAGCCGATAGGCTGCCATTATGAGAAGAAAATTGATGATGAGCATCAGGGCCCAGTAGAGTTCGTTCATAGGTCTCGTATCCTCGCATATGTTTCCTGTATATCATCCCGAGCATTGATGACGATACATGATTCGATGTCGATTGCATACGTGTCGCACACTGCAGCGATATTCTCATCGCGTATCACGGCGAGTACCGTTCCCTCACCATGCTCCACGGCGAACCGGAATCCATGGTCAAATCCTTTACCGGCCAGTTCATACCGTCCGATCTCATCGAAGACAATCACGTCACTTGCATACGAGGCTCTGAACTGCTCTTCAGCCCACGCTTCAGTTCCGGGATTGTAATAGAAATTCCCGAAGACCGGCCAGGAATCTCTCCTGTGAGATGAGAGCATCACAAGAGATGAACCGTCAGCCTGAGAACTGAGCTCATAGATATCCTTGTTCTGGTCGGGAAGGGCAAGAACCTGGATCACCCCGCCGATACTCTTCCCGTCAAGGTCAAGCAGAGAGCACAGGGCGTAGGCCATGGTGGTCTTCCCGGAATTCCTCCCTCCGGTGATGATCATGATATCACTCATGCCGTATCTCCTTTGAGAAAACTCTGCAGGACACTGAAGGCTGCCATTGAGTCTTTGCGGTCAATAACGAAGGTGAGCTCATTCATCGTCGAGATGATCTCATTCACGTTGATCTCCTCCCAGGCGAGTTTCCTCACAGCCTCGTATACGATACCGGGAGTGGACATGAAGTCCCCGCTGAATACGAGTGAAAGTGCAACGAGATCACCCTGCTGAAGCAGGACCGTCTCTCCTTCGAGGATGGGTGTGACATGGTCGAGGTACTTCTCGCTGATGGAGAGGGACACCTCATGTGAACCGACCGAGATATTCAGGAAATCACCGCTCTGCGGATTGACCAGAGAGAACAGGTCATCGAACTTCTCAAGAATCGTATCACTCCTGACGAGGTTGATATCATAGATATTCGTCTTCATGATGATCTCATAGTGGAGTGCCGGACTTGAATGCTCCAGATCTTTCCGTTTCAGCTCCTCTCCGTAGCGACGGATGGCCATGACGATCGCTGAAGTCTTCACTTCCTTTCCGTGCAGTTTCTCGACGAGGGGATGTATCGAGGTCGCATAGTTGCTGTAACTGAGAATACCGTTGATCAGCATTTCATGGAGAAAGGGCGAACGGTCGATGATACGTTTGACGGAATTGCTCACAGATTCCATACTGTCTCCTCATAAGCTTTTTGTTATTATTATCACAGAATGTTATCATTAGCAACACCTTCGCGATATATTGTTACTTTCAAAGAGATCCTGCCTGTGTTCTTACCGTACTCATATCATCCGCTGTGTGCTACAATGAACCGGTTGAGAACGGAGGTCCTCCAGTGTTGTGTCCACAGTGCAATCATACACATGACAAGGTGATAGAATCACGTCAGAACAGAAGCGGTTCGATGGTCAGGAGAAGGAGAGAATGCCTTCACTGCGGATACCGGTTTACGAGTTATGAACGGATAGAGGAGAAACCTCTGATGGTTGTCAAACGTGACGGACGACTTGAACCGTTCGATATCCGCAAGATCGAGCGAGGAATCGTGATCACCACGGAAAAACGCGACATACCACAGGAAATCGTGGAACAGATGCTGATCAATATCGAAGATGAGATCATCATCAAGGCATCCTCAAAACGGGAAATCGCAAGTACCACGATAGGAGAGATTGCATTGAAATTCCTCTATAAGGTTGATGCAGTGGCGTATGTCAGGTTCGCTTCGGTCTACCGCGCCTTCGATTCCGTTGAAAAGTTCATAGAGGAAATTGAGAAGGTCAGGGAAGGACTCTGAAGCCTCAGCGTACCGCCCGTGGCGTGCGGTTCACCTCACATCAAACCACTTACCGGTAAGGGAGCGTTCGATATCATCGTTGAGATGGGTAGGTTTCAGGATCTCATCGGCACAGTCAAGGGCAAAGGTGTCACTCATCCCGGCAACGTAGTCATAGATCAGGTTGTCATACCCCCCTTCCCTCTGACGGTAGCTGTCACCCATGTCACGGATGTAGTTGCTGAACCCGGCAGCCAGCATGTTCTTCTCACTCTCATAGGAAGGGGAGTCGAACCCGTAGGTGGAAAACAGTTCATCAAGATAGTTTACAATCAGTGAGAGAAGACGGCGGAAGTAGCGATGATACCCTTTGAGTAGAGGAGAGTGGTAGATCTGTTCGTAGTTGAACTTCTTCATGGTCAGGACAGCTTCAAAGACCTCATCGGAAAGTCCTACCCCGCCGCTTACGCTACTGTGAGTAAGCAGATCATGGACCAGCGTATCGATGATTGCTGAATTACTCGTTCCCAGGCGATCGGCGGCAATCCGCGGCAGCATGTCGGGCTGAACAATATTGAGCCTGCATGCGTCCTCGAAGTCACGGCCCAGATACGCGATCTGGTCACTGAAACGCACGAGTACGCCCTCCCAGGTAGAAGGAACGATGCCGGCACGGGTTGTGACGGTCGCAAAATCCTTTCGGACATGGGTCGGCTTGAGATACTGGAGAAACGTCTCCCCGTTATGACTGACGATGCCGTCCCGTACTGCATAGGTGAGGTTGAGGCCTTTACCGTTATCGGCAAGAAAATCAACGACCCTGAGAGAATTAAGTTCGTGTTCAAAGGTTCTGTTCGAGCGGGCCATTCTCAGTTCGGAGAGTATCGATTCCCCAACATGTCCGAACGGCGCGTGACCGAGGTCATGCCCCATCCCGATAGCCCATGCCAGCTCATGATCGAGTCCGAGACCCTGACTGAGAGTCGATGCGATGGAAGCTACATGAAGTGAGTGTTCAATCCTGGTACAGATATGATCGTTACTCGGGGCGAAGAAGACCTGCGTCTTGTGCTTCAGTCTTCTGAACGGTGAACAGTGGATGATCGCAGTAGTATCACGGTAATAGGCACTTCGCAGGTCACGTTTCCTTTCATTCCTCCGTTCGGTGAGCACGTCCTGCTCAAGATGATTCACAAATGTTCCGGGCATCCTCAACCTCCTCTGACAGCATGGGTGCTGCACGAGTTATACTTCCCTATCAACGCCATTCATGGTACCATGTTTCGCATGCTGATGCTACTTGTGGCCCTCACAACTTCATTTATTCTCTTTGTGTGCCTCATTGCATCGGTGCGGTTTCTGTTCACTCCGCGAGGCATCTACTGGATCCTTCCGCTGATCATCACCACCCTCTTCTTCCTGATCTCCCTGGCACCGCTGAGAATGAATGCCGTTCAGGTGTATGAGGGCACCTATCAGGTACAGATTTCTCCCGACACCTCGGTACGTGAGATCATCCCCCTGATTATCGTCATGCTGTGGGCGACACTTCTGATCATCCATAATTTTCTGCTCAGCATACTGATACCGAAAAAGAGCTTCCAGGAGCAGAGGAAGAGGAACCTTGACGAAGCGCGCTATATTCAGCAGAAGGAATACAGGCGACACAGACAGAACCTGCTTAAAGAACGCCTGAAACAGGTATCCATAGCACAGGAAACAGGAGGAGACCGGTATCCAGTACAATGGATCACCTATTATGACCAGCACTGACAGCAACAAGACATCACTGATCTACCTGACGGGGATCAAACACAGCGGCAAGAGCAATGTCGGAGCCTACTGCGCCGATCATCTCAACCTCGAGAACCGGGTCTCATTTCTTGACCTTGACAACCTTATCCTCAACCGGATCCCCTATGAGAGTCTCCGGGATTTCTATGTTCAGGAAGGGAAGAACGCTTTCATGAAGGCGGAGTACGAGGCGCACGAGGAGTTCCTCTGTACCCGGGAAAGCTCTCACCTTACGATCATGGCCACCGGAGGAGGTGTCTGTGACAACCATCCCCTGATACACCGGATGAAGGAAACGGGCGTGATCATCTACCTCTATCTTAAGGAGAATACCCTCCTGGAGAGGATTCAGCGCAGGGGCCTTCCTCCGTTCATCGACCGTGAAGAACCGGAAGAGTCATTCCATGCTCTCTATCTCCAGCGTGACTGTCTCTATAGAAAGTTATGTGATCATGTGGTACCATTAGCGGATTTCGAAAGCGTCGAATATAATGGTGTGAACCTGGCGGCTTTCATACAAGAACTATTCTAGGAGTCTAGCATGGGCGGTAATACATTCGGAACATCCCTTCAGATCACGACCTACGGGGAGTCTCACGGTCCGGCACTCGGTGTCATCATTGATGGGCTCGAACCCGGTTTCACGATCGATATGGATGACCTTGCCTATCACATGTCCCGCCGCAGACCGGGAGGGAACCGTCTCGGAACCGAGCGTAACGAGGCCGACGAAGTAGAGATCCTTTCTGGGACCTTTCAAGGCAAGACCACAGGAACTCCCCTGTCCATCATCATCAGGAACACCAATCAGCGCTCTCATGATTATTCAGATATCGCGGGCTTCTTCCGCCCCGGTCATGCTGATTTCACCTGGCAGAAAAAATTCGGTATCCGTGACTGGCGTGGAGGTGGCAGGAGCAGCGGCAGAGAGACTGCCGCGAGACTTGCCGCCGGTGCCATTGCCATGCAGATCCTCCGCTCCAAAGGAATCACGATTACAGCATATACGACCCAAATCGGTTCAGTAACGGCAAAGAAACGGGACCTGTCCGTTGTCAGCGGCAATCTCGTCAGCTGCTGCGACCCTGATGCTGCACATGAGATGGAACAGCTGATTGATGCGTGCAGAACATCGAAGGAGAGTGTCGGAGGCACCATAGAGTGTATCGTAAGCGGGTGTCCTGCCGGACTCGGTGAGCCTGTCTTCCAGAAGACGGAGGCACTTATCGCCCATGCAATCCTCTCCATCGGAGCAACGAAGGGAATCGAATTCGGTGAAGGATTCGCAGCTTCTCAGATGAGTGGATCCCAGCACAATGACGAAATAGGTCCCGACGGGTTTCTCAGCAATCATGCCGGGGGCATCAACGGAGGGATCACGAACGGGGAAGATATCTTCTTCAGAGTTCCTGTAAAGCCTACCGCTTCGATCGAACGACCTCAGAAGACCATAGACATTGACGGACATGAGCAGACGATCACTGTGAAAGGCAGGCATGACCCGTCCATCGTGGTGAGGATCGTCCCCGTCATCGAAGCGATGACCGCGATCACGATCCTCAGCCTCTATTATGACCAGTTCGGCAAATCCTGATCATGGAATATAAGGCTCTCATCGTACAAAGCGACCTCACTCTCCTGATGGATGTCCACTCCCCCTCTGCACAAGATGCCCGGAAGGATATCATACCCTTTTCTGAACTGATCCGTTCACCGGAACATATCCATACGTACAGGATCTCACCACTTACTCTGTGGAATGCTGCTTCAAGCGGTTTCACTGAGGAGATGATCCTCGAACGCCTGAATCGTCACAGCCGCTATGAGATTCCGCAGACGGTTTCCTTCACCGTGAAGGAACTGCTCGCACGGTACGGAGCAGTCATTCTCAAACCATGTGAAGATCCTCAGCTGTACGAACTTGCATTCAGGAATCAACGGATAGAGCGTGAAGTACAGACTCGCTCGGAACTCAGAGGCCTTCTTCTTCAGGAAGGAAGGAGCATGTTCATCAGACGGTATGATCGGGGTGAGATCAAGATCAGACTTATCAAGGCCGGGTACCCGGTAGATGATGTGATTCCTCTTATGAAGGGAAAGCACGTTCCCATCGAGATGAGGAGCACGACATTACAGGGGCTGCCGCTGACAATACGCGATTATCAGAAAGAGGCTTCTGATGCGCTCCTCGGTGATCTCGGCGGCGGCAGTGGATACGGGACGATCGTCCTTCCCTGCGGCAGCGGAAAGACAGTCGTTGCCATGGAGATCATGAGACGTCTCAAGACGACAACCCTGATTCTCACTACCAATGTGGCTGCAGTGCATCAGTGGATCGCAGAGATTGGCGACAAGCTGTCTCTCTCCTGTTCTGATGGAACTGAGAATTCGGTTATCGGAGAATACACCGGCATGCGCAAGGAGATACGGGATATCACGGTGTGCACCTATCAGATGCTTACCTACCGGAAGGATAAGGACGGCCCGTTCATGCACCTGGACAGGATCAGAGAACAGAACTGGGGACTTATCATCTTTGATGAGGTCCATATGCTCCCTGCTCCCGTCTTCAAGGTGACAAGTGAGATGCAGTCCTCTTTCCGGGTCGGTCTCACCGCAACCCTCGTACGGGAAGACAGGCGGGAGGATGAAGTGTTTACTCTTGTCGGTCCTAAACGGTACGATGTGCCCTGGAGCGAGCTCGAAAAGAAAGGGTGGATAGCACAGGCCGAGTGCGTTGAGATACGCATCCCTCTTCCCTTCGATGCGGAACTACCCTATGCAGTTGCGGGGAAAAGAGAGAAGTACCGCATAGCGAGCGAAAATATCCGAAAGGTCGATATCGTAAAACAACTGGTGGCGAACCACCCGGATGATTTCATCCTGGTCATCGGTCAGTACATCTCCCAGCTTAAAACCATTGCGAAAGAACTCGAAGCCCCTCTGATAACAGGCAGCACATCGAATACAAAGCGTGATGAACTGTATCAGGCCTTCAGAGAAGGTGACGTGCGGGTGCTCGTAGTTTCAAAGGTTGCGAATTTCGCCATAGACCTGCCCGATGCATCCTGTGCCATTCAGGTCAGCGGAGCCTTCGGTTCACGACAGGAGGAGGCACAGAGACTGGGAAGGATTCTTCGACCCAAACAGCGGGACTCTCACTTCTATTCTCTTGTCACCCGCTTCAGTACAGAAGAGGAGTTTGCCGCCAACCGGCAGAAGTTCCTCAGTGAACAGGGCTATCAATACCGTATGGAGGTCTGGGATTGATTGACAGAACCGCATACGACCTATTCAGCTCCTCTCTTTTTACACTTCCCGAGGACATATACTTTTCACTGCTGCGGGGCTTTCTCGGGACAATTCCGACTCCGTTCAACAAGCATCAGCTTAACAGAACCCTTGCTTCGAGAATCAGCAGGAATGAGCATCAGAGCGAGATCGTGAGTCACCTGGGCACCATCGAACGGGAACTGGTGAGTGCACTAACCATCCTCCACAGCGTCAGTGAACAGGACCTGCTATACCTCTGCACCGTCCGTCACGGTTTCCATGAGTGCCTGCACGGAGCCTTGCTCCTTGAGCAGAAGCTCATCGTCATTCCTGACCCCCACCTCTCTCACATGCTCATCATCAATCCTCTTTTCCGTGAGAGACTTTCAGAGGTTATCGACCATCGCCTGCTCTTCGGTTTTGATGATCACGCCGGTTCACGATATGCATTCAGTGACGATGTCCATCTGATCTACCGGGCTCTCCTCTCCTACTCCATCCACTGCGAGAACAGCACGATGAGTCTGCCTGATACGTGGGAAGAGCACAGGGCTGTGTTCGATCGTATCCCGGCCTTCCTCACCGGTCGATCCGGTACCGGTGCCATGGATCTTACTGAGCAGAGGGAGACAACCAGAGAATCGGTTGCCTGGGCGCTTCTGCATGCCGGCCTTTCAGACCGCTTCACCCTCGAGAAGACAGGACTGTTCATATCGGGCCTGAGGACTCTCAGCGAGACGTTTGAGGTCAGAGGCGAATCCGGGGCCCTCACCCTTGTCCGCTTTGCCCAGAGCCTTGCGTCCATGAAGGAAATCGATACGGGTACTCTGAGGTCTCTTCTGTCAGCGCTCTCCATCATTTCAGAGAACGATGAAAAAGCACCGGCAAGACATCCCGGCACCGCAGACACGATCGACAGTGATCACAGCATCACGATACACAGAGGCAATCCGTCTGTCCCGACAGGACGATATCATCTGTACAGCCGGCTCACCGGTCTTGATGCGACAATCAGGTACACCATAGACAAAAAGAGTCTGTTCAAGGCCTTCTCACGCTCATTCAGTCCTCAGGATATCGTTTCTGACATGAAGCACTCTTTCTCCCGCGTCCCCTCCTCGATCCTTTCCCTTATCCCCCTTCTTTATCAGGAGTTCACACAGGTGATGGAAATCAGGGGAATCGTGCTGAAGACAGATGCAAGGATGGAACGGATCTTTGATGCCCATGCGAGTCTGGCACCCTTCATTGAAATGAAGATAGCGAACGGTGTATATGTCATGAATCAGGAACATCAGGCGCAGTGGCGCAGGATCCTGAGCGAGATCGGTGTACAGCACATCGCAGATCTCAAGACTTCACAGGATCTGGTGCTGCACAGGGATCTGCCGGGAATGCAGCATCTCCCCGATTTCGCATTTGAGCCACCTGTTATCACTGTCGGGAAGCCGGCACAGCAGCCTGAACGGGGTACCGCCCCTGATCTTCGCCCGCATCTGCATGAAGTGCTGACCAGAAAACCTTTCAGTGAGGATGTGAAGGCTCTTCTTGGAACCAGGATCGATGATTTCATCATCGTCAGCGAACAACAGCTGCATCCGACCGGCGAGGAGCAGAAGATACTGTCTGCCGGCGGGCTTGATTACATGAAAAAGCTGCGTGTCATACGCGCGGCAATGAAAGATGGATCACTGCATCTGCTGGTGACCTTTCTTGACGGGGAAGGAACCACAGTGGAGTACATCGGCACTCCACTGTCTCTGACACGCAAGGATGACGAGGACATACTTGTCCTGAGAACTCACCCTGAAGAGAAGGAGCAGCACTGGAAGGTGCGATCGCTGTTCAAAGTGAAGACCGTTCCGTTAAGCTTCTTCTTCGCTGATAAGCGTGACAGGTAGACGTTTGGGATAGTGATATCCGGTAAAGCTCTCGAACTGCAGTTTTCCCTGTGCGATAAGCATATCAATTCCGTAGTATATACTGCTTCCCGCCTCGACAGCCCGTTCAAGCAGTCTGGTGTAGCGGGGTGAGTAGATCAGTTCATACACATGATGATGCGAGCTGAAGGGGAAATCGGGAATCGGATCTATCCCCTCAAGCTCTCCCATTCCCACGGTCGTGGTCTGTATCACCGCATCAACATCTTTGTACCGTTTTGCATGTTCAAGTGAATCGAACGAACTCATGGTAAGCTGAGCGAGTTTCTCCGCCTTCTGTACATCGCGATTGACGATGGTGACCCTGCATCCGTGGTTTCTCAGTGCCCACACACACGAACGGGCCGCTCCTCCGGCACCGACGACGAGCACGTTCCTGATCTGTTCGCGCTGCAGAGGAGTGATCAATGGAGTGATGAATCCGTAATAATCAGTGTTGGTTCCTGCCCAGAGATTCTTTTTTCGCACCACCGTATTGCAGGCACCTATCTGTTTCACCTCCCGTGAGACTTTCCCGAGATAGGGCAGAACAGCCTGCTTGTGCGGGACCGTCACAGAGAACCCGTATATGGGAAGCATTTCGGCCAGGGCAAAGAAGGTTCGTACCGAATCGACCTGAAACGGCACGTATATCGCATTGTACTTGATACCATCGAAACCGGGGTTATGGATCAGCGGGGACTTCGTATGTGCCACAGGGTTTCCAATGATCCCATAGATATGGGTCCTGTCATCTACTCTGTCGGCCCGGTAGGTCTCCTTCATCTCCCGTGCAGAGATATGACCGGGAGCTGCCTCATCACTGCTTGTGAAGGTCAGAAGAGAATGCATCTTCCTGTACAGGATCCGGGTGGGAAGCCCCCAGGGCCCCATGCCGATCAGAATCTTCTCATCTATCGAGTTCATCTCACGTGATGCTTCGAACAGCCGCTTAACATCCTGGATCGACGCAGGCATCACAGCAGCCTTGGGAATACTCCCTTTCCGAGCTATCTGGACCATCCGGTGGACAAGGTCATCAGGAACCTGATGAAAATCATGAAACGACCGGATCACCTTCATACCTTTCTGCTGTGCCTTGGTCACACACACCGACCGCTTCACATCCTCTTCGATATCCACGTAGGCGAAATCTCCCTCCATAGCCTTCTCGATGAGAGCAAGCCGTGACTTCTCGCTGTCTCTGTACTGACCACCGTCCTCAGCTCTTCTGCACGTGAGAATAACGGGGAGATCGGTCATGGAGGGGAACCGGTCGGCATGAAGCGCTTCCTGCGAGCTCAGGTAGTCCACGCGCAGTTCTACGATATCTACATAAGGCCGGTGCTGTCTGATGAGGTCGGCATTCTCCTCGAGTGTAGGTGTATTGAGTACAAGACAGATCAATGAACATTCCTCCCATTCAGGACAAGGGCGAGTCCTTGCAACCCTGCAAACCTATGTGATAGGCTTTATCATACTCACTCACATGAGAATCTTCAACACCTGAACAGGGAGTTTCACAGCGTAATGAAGACACTCCAGGCGAACGACATCTCACTCGCCTTCGGCGACCGGCAGATACTTGACGGAATATCTCTCACCCTTCAGGAGGGAACCGTATCCGCCCTTGCAGGAAGCAACGGTAGCGGAAAGACGACCCTTATGAGGATCCTTTCCGACACGATGGAATATGATTCGGGCTCGATAACGGTCACAAAGGGACTGAGAGTCTCCTATCTGCCGCAGACCGGCATCATACACCGCGGATCGACGCTGAAGGAGGAGGTCCTCAAGGGTTTCGACCATTACAGACCCCTGCTTCATGACATACGAAGACTCGAAGAAAAGCTTGCCGATGCCTCTCAGAACTCGTCGCATGAAGCTGATCTGATCGAACTCCATCAGTATCAGGAGCTGCTGCTGGATGGTTCCTACTACCGGCGGGATGCGGTCATCGAACAGGTCGTCAAAGGTCTCGGATTCACCGAGAACGATCTGTCACGCAGGTGTGAGCACTTCAGCGGCGGATGGCAGATGCGGATTGCACTTGCGAAGATCCTTGTAGAGGAATCTGATGTGCTTCTCCTGGATGAACCGACGAACTATCTGGACATAGAGAGCCGTATCTGGCTGAGGAACTACATCAACCGATTCACCGGTGCTGTTCTCATTGTCAGTCATGATCAGGATTTCCTCGATGAGACGGTACGGGAGGTCTATGAGCTGTTCAACGGCCATCTGAACCGCTACAAAGGGAACTATACCCGGTACGTACTGACACGTATGGCGGAGATCGAACAGCTCACGAAAGAAGCAGAGAAACAGAAGAAGGAACGGGAAAAGACAGAAAAGTTCATCGAACGGTTCAGATACAAGGACAGTAAGGCCAAGCAGGTACAGTCCAGGGTGAAGATGCTCGAGAAGATGGAGGATGTAGAAATCCCGCCACATCTAAAAAAGATGAACATCTCCTTCCCTCCCCCCCCTCATGCTCCATCTGTGCTGTTCACGGTACAGGACCTGAGTAAACAGTACGGTAACATCCCCGTTTTCAGCGCTCTCTCATTGTATATCAACAGGGGTGACCGACTCGCCATCACCGGTCAGAACGGTGCGGGAAAGACGACTCTTATGAATCTTCTTTCGGGGGTCGACACCGAGTATCAGGGAACTATCCTGACAGGCGACGGAGTGAAGATCGGCTACTACACGCAGGAAAATGAGAAGACCCTTGACAACGAGAATACGGTATATCAGGAGATAGCGGGCAGTGCCTCCACCACAGACATTCCCCGGTTAAGGAACCTTCTCGGTGCCTTCCTGTTCAGCAACGACGATATCGATAAGAAAGTGGGGGTCCTCAGCGGGGGAGAACGAAGCCGCCTTGCCCTGCTGAAGATCCTTCTCCATCCGGCCAATGTCCTGATGCTTGACGAACCGACAAACCATCTCGACATAAATACGAAACAGATGCTTCTGAACGCTCTGCAGGAGTATAAGGGTACAGTAATCTGCGTGTCTCACGACACCCACTTCATCAAGCAGCTTTCACAGAGGATCATCTATATCAGTGACCGGCAGATGGAGCTGTTCGAGGGAGACTATGAGTATTTCTCCTGGAAGCTGGAACAGAAGGAGGCCTATGAATCTCTGGAACCCGCCAAAGAGCGGACACGGTTAGAACCTGAAAAAGAGAAAGGATCACAGGCTCCGATCGAACGGAAGGAGTACAACCGTCTGAAGAACAGACTTCAGAATCTGGAGAAACAGCAGGAGGTGCTCCTGAAGGAGATCGAGTCCACCGAGAAAAGGCTCGAAGAGGTGTCCTCTCGGATGTCGCTGAGAGAGAACTACTCGGTAGCTGAGCGAATCACCGCCCTTGTCTGTGAGAAGGAAGACCTGCAGCAGCAGAAAGAGGATCTGGAGATCCAATGGCTTGAGATGGGTCAGGAGATGGAAGAGATCGGGGAGTCTCTGCAATGAGCTGGCCCATTGATATCGTCAGTGAACTGATTCTGGCTTCCCAGTCTCCCGCGCGAAGGGAACTGCTCGAAGAACATCAGGTCCGCGTCCATACACGGCCCACCTATACCGATGAACACTGCCGAGAGAGAGACCCGGCCCTGTTCTCCCGGCTTCTTGCGAGACGGAAGATGGACTCCTTTCTGGTCTCTTCACCGAACCCTGCCCTTCCCGTGATCACCTGTGATACGATCATTTCTCATCAGGGTGAGATTATCGGGAAACCGGCCGACTATGAGGAGGCTGTACGTTTCCTCAGACGCTTCGCCGGAGGCACCCATCAGGTCATCAGTGCCTACTCCCTTCTCTACCGGGAAAGGATCTTCACCGGCCATGAAGTGTGCGAGGTACTCTTCCATCCGCTCAGCTCACGCGATATCGAGACCTACCTCTCCAGTATCGACTACCGGTCCTGTGCAGGTGCCTACCGCATACAGGATCAGATAATTCCTCTTGTGAAAGAGATACAGGGTCATTTCTCAACGGTTGTGGGGTTGCCATTGGAGCAGATTTCTGACATAGTATTGGAACCTGATTCTTTTGAGAGTGAGGAATATCCACCACATGGTGAGAAATAGCGAAGGGGACAGGAAATGATCCTGTCTTAGGAGGAAATGTGTCCGTAGTCACAATGAAAAGCCTGTTGGAATCAGGCGTACACTTTGGTCACCAGACCAAACGTTGGAACCCCAAGATGGCCCGCTTCATCTTCTCAGAAAGAAACGGGATTCATATCATAGATCTGCAGAAGACCAGTGCCTGTATCGTGGAAGCGTACGAAGCAGTACGAGAGACGGTAAAGGGCGGCAAGCAGATTCTGTTCGTAGGAACAAAGAAACAAGCTCAGCAGACCATTGAAGATGAAGCGAAACGATGTGGCATGCCCTACATCAATAACCGCTGGCTCGGTGGTATGCTCACGAACTTCACAACCATTAAAAAATCTGTCAACCGACTGAAGAAACTCGAGAAGGAAGAACTCGACGGTACTCTCCAGTCATATACAAAGAAAGAAATCGCTCTCTATATGAAGGAGAAAGCAAAGCTCGAGAAGAATCTCGGCGGTATCAAGGAGATGAAGGATCTCCCCGGTGCTATCTTCATCATAGATACCAAGAAAGAAGCCATTGCAGTAGCAGAGGCAAAGCGCCTTGGTATTCCCGTCATCGCAGTGGTAGACACCAACTGTGATCCCACCGATATCGACTTCCCCATCCCCGGAAACGACGACGCCATCCGCGCCATCAGTCTCTTCGTTGAAGTGATTGCGAACGCTGTGCAGGATGCCGACACGGAAGGCGGCCTTGAGATCATCGAGACTCTTCCCGACCTTGAAGCGGAAGCAGCCTCTATTGATGAAGAGGAGTACGTTGAAGAGGAAAACGACGATGAACATGTCGTTTTCGCAAGCGACGAGGATGCCGACCTCAGTGACTTCGAGGTAGAAGAGGTCAAAGAGGAAGAGGAAGAAGAACCGAGCAAAGTGAAATCCGTTCAGGTCACCGAGGGTGGTATTGAAGTGGATGAAGAGATCCTGTACGAAGATTAAGTTTGAAGAGGTAACACATGGCTATTAGCGCAAAGATAGTAAAAGAACTGAGAGATGCCACAGGCGCCGGTATGATGGACTGTAAGAAGGCTCTTGTCGAGGCAGACGGTGATTTCGCAAAGGCGGAGAAGCTTCTCAAGGAAATGGGACTCGCTGCAGTCGCCAAACGTGCTGACCGTGCAACTGAAAACGGTGCGATCTTCGCTGGTGCACGAGATGGAAAAGCTGTCCTTCTGGAGCTCGTCTGCGAAACCGACTTTGTCGCCAAGAACGAAGACTTTATCGCACTGGGTGAGAAGCTTGTGAACATGGTCATCGACAACGGCTACACAGAGAAGTGTGAACCGCTTGAAGATGAGGTCAAAAACCTGATCACAAAGATCAAGGAGAACATGTCTCTTAACCGGATGAAGGTATGGGATATCGATGATTCAACCATTGTAGGTTCCTACGTTCACGAAGGACACCTTGCAACCATGGTGTTCATCAAGGCAGGTGATGCATCTGCAGCTGGGAATTCCTCAGTGGCTGAACTCGCCAATGATCTCGCACTGCACGTGGCTGCCTTCACCCCCGCCTACCTCGCCAAGGAGAACGTTGATCCTGCGTACATCGAAGAGAACACTGAGATCTTCACCAAACAGGCTGCAAGTCTCGGAAAACCCGAGAAGGTACTTGCCGGTATCGTACAGGGTAAGATGAACAAACACCTTGCAGAGGTATGTTTCCTTCTTCAGCCGTTTGTCAAAGATGACAGCATGAGTGTTGAACAGAAAGTTGCTGCAGTCGCCAAAGATACAGGGGTTTCCCTCAAGGTTGTCGACTACGCATTCTACAAGGTTGGAGTTGCTCAGTAATCGCAAGTTGAGGCCGTCGCTTGCGACGGCTTCTTACATGGAGGTACCATGAAAGAAGTATTGGAAACATGTGAATCCAGAATGGAAAAGAGCGTCAGTGCTCTTGATACAGAGTACGGCACCCTTCGCACCGGAAGAGCCTCTGCTGCTCTTTTTGACAAGATCAAGGTCGACTATTACGGACAGGAGACTCCACTCAGTCAGGTTGCGAGTATTTCTGTACCGGAAGCACGGCTTGTTGTCATTCAACCATGGGACAAAGGTCTGCTCGCTCCCATTGAACGTGCCATTCTGAAGAGTGAGCTTTCACTGAACCCGAACAATGACGGAAAACTGCTCAGAATCAACTTCCCGCCACTCACGGAACAGCGCAGAAAAGAGCTTGCCAAGCAGTCAAAGCAGATAGCTGAACAGTATAAGGTTGCAGTCAGAAATATCCGTCGCGATTCGATTGATGAGCTGAAGAAGATGCAGAAATCAAGCGATATCAGTGAAGATGAGCTCAAAGATGGAGAGACAAAGGTCCAGAAGATGACTGACACCTACATCCAGATGATCGCTGATCTCGCCTCTGATAAAGAAAAAGAGATACTTGAGATCTGATCGGTGGACACCATTGGATCGATATCACAAGTACAGAACAGGTATCCTGTCCATATAGGGATCATCATGGACGGAAACGGGAGATGGGCAAAACAACGATCTCTTCCCCGTTCCATGGGTCACTTCGAAGGAGTGAAGGCAGCCAAACGGATCGTGCAGGCTGCCAGTGAACTGCAGATACCATACCTCACCTACTACGCCTTCTCCACGGAGAACTGGTCCCGTCCTGCCAGGGAAGTCGACTATCTGATGAATCTGTTTTCGACCAGACTGTTCAGTGAGATCAACTTCTACAATTCGGTCGGGGCTCGTATTATCGTCAGAGGCGATACCTCCCGCTTCCCGACCTCCGTTCTTGATGCCATCCGCTCAACACAGGAAGCTACTTCTCATAACTCCCATATCACCGTGACGCTTGCAATCAACTACGGCGGTCAGGATGAGATAGTACGCGCAGTGAACAGGTGGCTCTCACTGAACGACTCGAAGGGAAAGCAGTTTTCAGCAGAAGCTATGATGAAATATTTCGATCACCCGGAGATCCCTACGGTAGACTTCATCATCCGCAGTGGAGGCGAACAGAGAATCAGCAATTTCCTGCTCTGGGAAGCAGCCTATGCCGAGTTGATGTTCTTTGATTCACTGTGGCCTGACTGGAAAAAGGAACATTTGGTACAAGCCTGTGAGGAGTATGCACACCGGATACGAAGATATGGAGGTATCCTTGATGAATAGTGTAGCAAAACGGTTGATCCTCACCTTTACCACAGTTCCTGCTCTCCTTCTTTTCATGTATTTTCTGCCCCACTATAACCATCTGGCATTTGCACTTCTCACAGTTGCAGCCATGGTGAGCGCGACACGGGAAATGCATCGGATATTCATACCCTGGAAAAAGGTGAATTTAGTTCAGTACGCCGGTTATTCCCTGTTTCCCTTTGTGCTCTACCTGGAAAAATACTTTGCATTCTCTTTCCCGGTGACGGCGACGTACGGAATTCTCCTCATCCTCACTATATTCACTGTCGAAATTTTCCGAGGTGAACGTGACAAGGATCCGTTCGAGAATTCCATAGAGCGGGTAGCACGGCATCTTCTGCTGTTCGTCTACCCTGCCCTCCTTTCGCTGTTTCTCATTCTCATCCTCTTCCTGAACAACCCGGGGAACCTTCTCCTCCTTCTGTTTTCGATCGTGTTTGCCAATGATTCTCTTGCCTATGTGGCTGGCATGCTGTTGGGAAAACATAACAGAAATATCCTGAAAGTCTCTCCAAACAAGTCGATTGCAGGGTTTATCGGAGGTATCATCGGTGCTGTTGCAGCTTCACTGCTCTACTACCTGTTCTCACCGGTTATTCACGGCATGTTCACTCCCCTCTCGCTCGTGCTGCTCTCTGTGATGTGCGCTATTGCCGGGGATGCAGGGGATCTTGTTGAATCGATGTTCAAGCGGAATGCAGGTATCAAGGATTCTGGGACGATGATCATGGGCAGAGGAGGTCTTATGGACTCCATAGACTCACTGCTGCTCGTCGCCCCCCTGTTCTATTACTTCGTCCTGTATATTCAGATGAGGTAACTATGAATAGCCGACCCACACGTGTCATGATACTTGGAGCAAGCGGCTCCATCGGTGTCACTGCCCTTACTGCCCTTAGAGAGTATCGAGAGGAGTTCTCCATAGTCGGGCTTTCCTGTCACACGAACACTGAGCAGGTGGTTCGGTGGGCACAGGAGTTCCTGGTTATCAACATATGTGTTACCGGGGCCGGCCCCATACCTGAGGACAGCGCCCCTTCCAGCCTGCACTTCTATGCAGGAATAGAAGGGCTCCATGCCATGATCAAGGAAATCGAGTGCGACGTCATCCTCAACGGTATCAGCGGGTCTGCGGGTATGATACCCTCGTTCTGGGCGCTTGAGGCAGGAAGAGACCTTGCCCTCGCGAACAAGGAAAGCGTGGTCATGGGAGGTCACCTTCTGTTCGAAGCTGCCAAAAAAAACGGAAAAGCCATTATTCCCGTTGATTCTGAACATTCGACCATCGATGCTCTTATCGCCGCTCACGGGAAACAATCCCTCTCATCCGTGATCATTACGGCAAGCGGCGGTCCCTTCAGGACCCATACTGTACAACAGATGAAGGATGTGAGACCTGCCGATGCCCTCAGGCATCCTACCTGGTCCATGGGGAAGAAGATCAGCATTGATTCAGCGACTCTGGCGAACAAGGGGCTCGAGGTGATAGAAGCATGCTACCTGTTCGATCTTGATCCTTCCAGGGTTGAGGTGGTGATCCATCCGCAGTCTATAGTTCATTCGATGGTGCGGCTGATAAACGGGGCGGTCTATGCACAGATGTCTCCTCCTGATATGAGTCTTCCTATCATGGAAGCAATCAATATCAACGGATATCCACTGAGTAACGTAGTGAAGTCTCTTGACTTCTCTCATCTGGACCTTGCCTTCTCCCCCTGGGATCCCTCTCGGTTCCCGATGCTATCCCTTGCCTACCGCTCAATCGAAGCCGCAGGAAGCTATCCGATAGCCTTCAATCGTGCAAATGAAATCGCTGTACATCTCTTTCTTGATGGGATGATCTCGTTTCCCTCCATCGGCCGTATCGTTGAGGAAGTACTTCAGGCCGACTATTCACACAGGCCTTCAGTGTTCGAGGATATTCTCACAATCGACAACATGGTTTCGAGTAGGACGGAATCCCTCCTACAAAGGTTCACGTCGTGAACATGGCATTTTCCTTTCTTATCGGCATTGCCTCCATTGCACTGATGATCACCGTTCATGAGGCTGGTCATTTCCTTGGAGCACGTGTGAGCGGCATCACTGTCGAGACCTTTGCCATCGGCTGGGGAAAGGCACTGAAGAAGTGGAGGAGGAACGGTGTCGAATACCGGATCAACCTATTTCCACTCGGAGGATATTGCAGACTCAAGGGTGCAGAGGATCTGATGGAATCGTATCAGCGTAAGGAACGGGAGATCACCAGGCTCTCAGAAGGTTCGATCTTTGCAGCCCACCCTGCCAGAAGGATATTCACCTATATCGCAGGCCCTCTGATGAACATCCTCTTTGCCATGCTCATTTTCATTCCGTTCTTCATGCTCCCCTACAACTCCTATGATGACCCGGCGACCATCATCGTCACCAGCGACTATCCTCTCGTCTACGGTTCTCAGGAAAATGCTGCTGAAGAAGGCGGCCTGAGAAGTGGGGACACCATACTTTTGATTGACGGTACAGAGATTGAACGGTTCCAGGATATCTCACAGGTGATGAGAGACTATTCCGGAAAGGGAGAACTTACTGTCACGTTCATCCGTAACGGAGAGAGGATGACGAGGTCTGTTGTTCCCCTTGAACGGGATGGACGGTATCTGCTCGGGGTAGCTTCAGCCATAGAAGCAAAGGTTAGTCGGGTCCAGGATCTGTCACCTGAAGCAATGGCTTCCCTGGCTGAGGGTGACACGATCATCAGGGTCAATGGGGAGCCGGTGTCATACATGGCTGACGTGTATTCTCAGTACCTTTCAGAGAACGCAAGGATGGAGATGGAGGTACGGAGTCTTGATGGTTCGGTCAAGACGGTCAGCTTCAGCCCCCATCGCACTGCTGACGGTCAGGTTCTGCCCCAACTCTCCTTTGAACGGAAGACGATACGCATACAGGGATCATCTCTGGGTTCCAGCTCTCTTCAGGCAGGGATGGAAACAGTGAGGATGATACGGGAGACAGGAAGACTGTTCAGTGACCTGTTCACCGGCGAAGTGGATGCAGGCTCGTCACTGGCGGGACCCCTTCGGATCAGCTATGTGATCGGGGAAACGTTCGCGAACGGACTGAGGAGCTTTCTCCAGCTGATGGCGATGGTGAGTATCTCTCTGGGTATCGCCAATCTCCTTCCACTGCCCGCTCTTGACGGCGGAGCGATCCTCCTCTCCGTGATCGAGTGGGTTCGCCGCAGGCGCCTTCCCGTGTCAGTATACATGAAGTATCAGTCGGTAGGATTCTTCATCCTGTCAGCACTGATTCTCTTTGTACTGTTCAGCGATGCGCGCTTCTTTCTTTCCTGAACAGCTTGCATACACCACGGTACGGTACCAGGTGATCCGATCACCCGGGGTACCTTACGAATACTGCTCGAGCTCTACGAATCTGACCAGCTGCTTCTGGAAGCCCATCGTGATGACCCCCGTCTCACCGTTACGCTGCTTTGCAAGGATAACCTTGGTCTCCTGAACGGGGAACCCGTTCATCATGACCTGCTGTTCCTGTTCACCATGTTTGTCATCGTGATCACTCAGACGGTCACGGTGCAGGAAAATGACCACATCCGCATCCTGTTCTACAGACCCTGATTCCCTGATATTGGCAAGATTAGGTTCTTTTCCCTCGGCATCACGGGATACCTGGCTGAGTGCCACGATAGGAATCCTCAGTTCACGGGCAAGGGACTTCATCGACCGGCTGATTTCTGCAACCTGTTCATGACGGGGGACATTGGGACCACTTTCAGGATTGATCAGCGACAGGTAGTCAACAAAGAGAATCTCAATCTGCTTCTCCCTTCTCATCCGTCTTGCCTGACTTCTCAGGTCAAACAGCTTGATGTTAGGAGTATCCTGAATGATCAGTTTCCCCTCATATATTCTGCTTGCAGCATCGATGATTGCATTGGTATCCTGGGTACGCAGGACGGCATTTCTGATTCTCTTTGAATCAACATGAGCCTCAGCGGACAAGATTCTTTCCATGATAGCCATACTCGTCATTTCTGCCGAAAAGAAACCGGTAGCCACTTTTCTGTGTATTGCCATATCGATCGCCATGGAAATGGCGAATGCGGTCTTACCGACCGAAGGGCGGGCACCGATGACGATATATTCACCTGGTCTGAACCCGCCTGTCATATCATCCAGACGTGAAAAACCGGACATCACCCCTTCCTTGTTTCCATGCTGAACCCGTTCAAGCAGATGGTCAACAGTCGACCTGACCAGAGTCGAACCATCCTTGTAGCTTTCCGAGAATACTTCCGTGGATACCTGCAGATCGCTGAGTTTGTGTTCACCCTCATCAAGGATCTCATCAATATCCTTCGACTCGTCAAAGGCTGAATCGTAGAGGGTTGAGGAGAGGGTAAGCAGTGACCGTCTCAGTGACAGTGCCTGCACGATCTGGGCATAGTACACTGCGTTGGTGATTGTGGGTACTTCACTGGTGAGGCTGGCCACATAGGCCATGCCGCCACACAGGTCGAGGAGCTTCTGCCCTTTAAGAAATTCAGTAATAGTGATCAGATCGATTGTCTGACCACTATGTTCATTATGAAACAGGAGAATGGCATCGTAGAGGGTCGAGTGGGCAGGTGAGTAGAAATCATCCTTCCTCAACGACTGCGACACCTCATGAAACGCGTCTAAGCTTAACAGGATCGCTCCCAGTACAGCTTTTTCTGCATCAATGTTATGAGGAGGAATTCTCCCCCCTGCGATATCTGCCACGGGTTGGACCCTTACTCCTTGTCGTCTTCGGCCTCTGCCTCTACGCCTGCATCGCCTTCCGGAACAGCATCTTCAACAGCTGTCTCGAGCTCCTGGGCTGCTTCAGTAGCAGCTTCCATTTCAGCGGCTTTCACATCTGCGGCAGCTTCCGCTTCCTTCCGGCTTGCGGCATCCTTCACAGCCTTCTCGCTGAGGACATCAACCTTCAATGAAGCACTTTCGCCCTCATAGAGACGGATCTTGACCGTATAGGTGCCGACCATCTTGATATCATGGGAAGCGACCTCGATTCTTTTCTTCTCAATCTCAATACCTTCCTTGGCAAGTGCGTCCATGATCATGGTATTCGTGACGGATCCGAAAAGTTTCCCGCTTTCACCGGCTGAAACGGTGAGTGTCAGCGTCATCTCATCAAGTCTCTCTCTGAGAGTGGATGCTGCCTTTCTCTTGTCTTCCTTTCTCTTCTCAATGGCCTTCGCCTTACCGGCAAAGATTGCCTGGTTGGCCTTGTTGAACAGAACTGCAAAATGTTTGGGAAGAAGGAAATTCCGTGCATAGCCGTTCTTGACTTCTACCACGTCCCCCTCTTCTCCGAGATTATGAACATCCTGATTTAAAATAATTTTCATAATTCCCTTTTCTCCTTACTCATGTTTACGATATGTGACCCAGGTCTCACTGATTCCCAGTAACGAGAATCCGAGAAACGCTATCACATTGATTCCCGGCAGCGCCATCAGCATGAGAGAGAAGTTGAACGTTCTCAGAACCCTGATGTGTTCCAACTTTCTTTTCAGCAGATAGACCGCTATCGAGACTCCATGTACCGCATACAGCAGGGCAAGAGCGCTGCTGATGTTGTACGCAATAATCTCTACGAGTGTCGACTCGGTAAAGAAGGTCACCAGTACGAGTGTGAATGCCCCCAGAAACACCCAGAGCACATCATGCGGTACTCTCCATCTCATCATCCTCTGTTCGAACGATGGGGAATTCCTGTGAAGGAAGATCTCACTGATATAGACGGCGGCAAGGAACTGAACCAGATAGATACTCAGTCCGAATCGAATGATCATATCATTCACGAACCCGCTCATCGTATGAATGTCAGCCCCGACCATCTGGGTTCCCATCAGCATCTGTATTACTGAATCGAGAACCTCCTGATATATCCTGAGAGTCTCCCTCGAACTCTCACTCTCTCCAAGCAACCATAGTACTATAAAACATCCGATGACAACAGGAAATGACACTGCCGCGCTGAGACGCGTAACGTATCGACGGGGACTCAACATGATCCATATCCCGCTTGAGACAAGCAGGGAAACCGGCATGAACAGGCCCACAATCAGAACACCTGTCGTCGAACTCATATCCTGAAAGATATCCTTCAGCTGTATGACATGGAGTACGATTACCGCGATGACCACAAGGGAAACGCTGAGAATTCTCTTCCACATCTCGTCAAGTCGTTCGCTCATCAGAAGGAGAGGCAGAATGCTCAACACTCCCGATGAAGTTGCCAGATACGCCCCGAAGGAAAGCATCGGAGGCAACAGCAGACCGACTAGAAGACGGCTGTTGTACTCTTTCATACCAGGGAATCCTTACTTTCTGTCGAAAGGAAGGTACGCAAGTACACGTGCCCGCTTGATTTCCGTGGTAAGCGCTCTCTGGTGTTTTGCACAGTTACCGGTGATGCGGCTGGGAAGGATCTTCCCTCTTTCCGTCACATATCGCCGGAGCATGTCAGGATTCTTGTAATCTGCTACAAGGCCCTGGGTACAGAACTTACAGACCTTCTTCTTATAAGGCCCTCTCTTATTGAAGCGGCGTCCGGAATAACCGCCTCTTCCACCATTGGAATCATCTCTGCTGCTACTGTTTCTATCTCTATCATCTGCCATGATATATGTTTCTCCTTCTGCAGTTTTAGAACGGAATGTCATCGTCGAACTGTTCCGGACCGGGGAACGAGGAACCGCTCGGAGTCTTCGCCTGTGAAGGGCTCTGAGTCTGATTGCTCTGGTATCCACTGTTCGAATTGGTATAGGAACCGCGTTCGCTCTGACCTGAAGATCCGGTGTTACCACCGAGAAGCTGTATCGAATTGGCTACAATCTCGATTCTACTGCGGCTCTGACCATCCTGTTCCCATCGACTCTGCCTGAGTTCTCCACTCACACACACCTGTCGACCTTTGCTCAGGTAGTTGTTCAGAACTTCGCCCTGCCGGCCCCATACCGTGACATCGAAGAAACTCACTTCCTCTTCCCTTGCATCTCCTGACCTCTTCGTTCGATTTACAGCAAGAGAGAAACGACCCACTGCCGTTCCACTGTTGAGGTATCTGAGCTCCATATCACGGGTAAGTCTTCCGACGAGGACAACGCTGTTGATATCGTTAGCCATACGTTACACTCCTGTTCAGTTATGTCTATTTATCCTTAACGACAAACAGGAACTTCAGTACCGGCTGCATAAGTCTGAACGCATGCTCAAGAGTCACGATGACTGCGGGGTCAGCGCTCAGCTCCATGTAATGGTAGTGGCCTTTGTCCTGTTTCTTGATCTGGTATGCAAGGTTTCGCACACCCATATCTTCACTCTTGGTGACTTCGACTTGATGTTCGGCGAACTGAGCGTTCACCCGTTCAAGTCCCTGTACCGCAACTTCGTCAGATGGATCGAAGATGACGGTGAATTCATAGTTTCTCATAGTTCCTCCTTACGGACTATATGATCCACGCATGGTGGATAAAGAGGTCACGATACGCTATCACAGAGAGACCATCAGTGTCAAGGAAGCAACAAGCCACCGGAGCGACCGGTGGCTTGTGTTCTCAGTGACATGACTGCCTAAGAATAGGATTACTTCTTATTCTTATGTCTGTTCTTCCTAAGCTTTTTCTTTCGCTTATGTGTTGCAATCTTATGTCTTTTTCTTTTTCTACCACAAGGCACAATAGGACTCCTTACCGATAAGTATAGTGTAATTACGTCGGCTATTATGTAGGGTATAGCGATTTAGGTCAAGGGTATCGTTGATCTCTTTTTTCTGCACCCGGGTTGTTTCTGTATCTTCAGCCAGAGAATCGGTCCCACACCGGCAGATTCATATAGGAAAACTGTACGGTACAGCTTATAATCGTATCTGTATGAACGTTCTTATATTCGGTCTGGGACTGCACGGCGGAGGGTCGGCTGCAGCTCGATATTATGCACACAGAGGGGATTCGGTGCGTATCACCGACCTGAAGAGTTCCTCCCAGCTCCCCGAAGCCATAGGGCAGCTCTCTGATCTGAGCGTCAGGTATACCCTCGGCCGCCATGAACCGGAGGATGTGAGGTGGGCAGACCTCATCATCAAGAGCCCCGCAGTATCCCCGGACCGTCCCCTTCTGACCGGCAGCGAAGCGAAGACGACTACCGACATCAGGGAACTGCTCACCTACTGCGCCTCCAGACCCTCGGTCGAACTGATCGGTGTAAGCGGTACAAAGGGAAAGAGTTCCACCGTGAATACCTTGAGACAGCTGCTTTGCAGGGAGGGCAGAGAGGTGCTTGTCAGCGGCAACATCGGAGTCAGCGGTTTTGAGACTCTCACTGCTCTGGGTTCGATCAACGGATCAGTCACCCTCGTCATCGAGCTCTCATCCTTTCAGATACGTGATCTCTTCTGGTACGGCATCCCTGACGGACTACGGTTCTCATCCCTGTTCCTGACCTCACTCTTCCCTGACCATCAGGACTATTATGGCTCTGTCAGTGAATACATCGATGAAAAAATGCAGCTCTATGCTCTCGATTCAGGCACAGTCTATTACAACAATCAGGCATATGAATTCCTCAGAACCGGAGGGTATCACATTCCTGAAACGGTGAGGACGTACCGTGTACTATCCGAACTGTATGATGCTGCTTCTCACCAGGAGTTCACCACGCTTCCTCACCGGAATCAGTTCATCCGCAGCACCGGCAAAACCGCATGGTATGATGATTCAGCGGCGACCATCCCTGAAGCGACGATCCATACGCTCACAGAGCACAGCAGACCCTACATACTGATCTGCGGAGGGTCTGACAAACACTCAGACTACTCGATTCTCACCGAATATCTCAGGAAGGCACAGGCAGTATGCCTGCTTGCCGGCAGCGCAACTGACCGTGCTTTGATCCCGCTCCTCGAAGAACAGGGTATCCCCTATCTCGGTCTGTTTTTCTCGATGAAGGAAGCCGTGCTCGCATCTATCCGTGCTGCTCACATGGATGACGAGTGTGATGTGATACTCTCCCCGGGGGCAGCGAGCTTCTCCCTGTTCCGCCATTCGGATGAGAGGGGAGATATTTTTGCACGTGAGGTCAATGCTCTCTAGTGCCGATTTCGTGCCCGCCGCATCCTGATGTTCTCAATGCCCCGGTACAGCGTATACAGCAGAGGATACTGGGGAACTACATCGACACCCTTCTCGCGATGGACGATCTGACCTCCGAACGATGTCTTGAATAGGGTGAGAGAGCTCAGGTGGTCACCTTCGGTTCCGATACCGTGCAGATCATATTCGGAAAGTCCCTTATCGCAGGCATACCGTATCACGGCATCCTGGAGCTGGTATCCTGCCGGGAACGGCAGGTCTCGCGCAGTTGCCCCGAACAGGTAGAGGATGTGAGTTTCACTTTCCAGGGTGATAATGCCTCCCACGATATCCTCCCGGTAGAAGGTCAGAAAGAGGTTTGCTCCCGGCATGTTCAGCACCCCTCTGATATACTCGCTGCTCCTTGCATGAAACCCGTCCCTGGCAGCGGTCTCACGATAGAGCGACAGGTACCGTTCAATGTGGGAAGGCTGTCCGTCGGAGAGCATCGTGTCTGCATGAGCCTGCAGACTTTTCCTCAGTGCCCGTTTCGCCCGTTTCGTATAGCCCTCACGTACCCTCTGGTACTCTGCTGAAAGGTGGATCAGAACTGAAGATGCCGGCTGCACCGGGTGCGGGCACCGGTGAATACTCCTGTGACCGAGAGAGCCGGTCAGCTTCAGGCCATAGGCCAACTCATATCTGATGAATAGGAAGGCAAGGCCCGTCAGACTGATGACCTCACGGGTAATCTGAAGCAGCACATCCTCACTCACCTCGCTCAGATCCGCATAGGGTACATACCCGATTCGCAGAAAGAGAATTCTTTTTTCCAGTATGAGCAGGTGTCTTCCTGTCGAAGGGAGTGTGAACGGATGGGCTGACCATCCGTTCAGACGTTTTATCAAGGCCCACTGCCTGGTGGTCAGGGGATGGCCTTCTTCGGGGAGTTCATCGATACCGACAGGTGTAAGATGAACAGGCTGAACCATCTAACCGATATCCCCGTTCACATAGGTGTGCACCTTCAGCGCTTTGCCCTCTGCTGCTACCGGCTTTCCGTCGATCTTCACGATTCCGTCTTCACTGATCAGGTTGAAATTAAAAAACACATCCGCCTTCAGCTGCTTGCGCTGTTCGGGTGCCTGGGACCCTTCCGGAAGGAAGGAGGTGCCGGGCTCAACATCATCGGCAAAGATCACTTCGCAGGTCGTGTGGGGCTCTGCATCACGGTCACTTGCCGCAAGAAGCATTCCACGGGACTTGACTGAGCGGAAATTAGCCGGCTTCAGGTTCTCAACAAGAATGATATTCCTTCCGAGCAGTTCCTCTTCAGTATAGTACGGTACGATAGAGGAGACGATCTGAGTGCGCTCCTCCTTTCCGGTATCAAGCTGAAGGATGTAGAGGAACTCACCTTTCGGGTGCCGTTCAATCTCCACGATTTTCCCTGCCACGAGAGAAACTCTGTCAGCAAAGTCCTGAGCGATGCTTACCTGTTCTTCTTTTTCCTGTTCCATCTTCGTATCCTGTTTTCCTTTATACGTATTTCTCAGTTCCTCTATCCGTTCATCCTCAAGCTTGCTGAACAGATGTTCGATCTCTTTCAGTGTTCCGATACCCTCTTCTGTCGACAGATCCTCATAGGCAGTCTGCTCTGCACTGAGGAAGGAGAGAATCCTTCTTCCGGTTGCAGGCATGAACGGCTGTGAGAGATACCCGATATCCCGAATAAGTATCACCAGAGTCTTGAGAAGGCTTCCCGTCTCTTCTGGCGATTCCTTCCTCATTTTCCACGGCTCTCCATCCTGGAAGGCCTTGTTTCCGATTGAGGAGAGGGCCAGAAGTTCACGAAGAGCATCTCTGAGTTCGGCATGCTCGAAGGCGTTGTCGATCTTCTGCTCCTGTATCCGGATCTGTTCCATCAGAGCAGTATCAACGGAATAGGAACTGACATCGCCGCCGTAGAACTTCTCAACGAACGAAAGTGTCCTGTTTACCAGGTTCGAAAGGTTCCCGATCAGTTCCTTGTTTACCTTTTCCTGAAAGTCCTTCCAGGTGAAGGTCACATCAGCTTTCTCAGGGCGGTTATAGAACATATAGAATCTCCATACATCCGCCGGGATACCGGTATCCTGGACATCATTGCCGAAGATTCCGATTCCGAGCGACTTGGAGAACTTGCCGTCCTCATAGTTCAGGTACTCCGAGCTGCTCATATGGTGCAGCATCGTCCACGGGTCCCCGGAGGCAAGAAGCGATGAGGGGAAGATGACCGTATGGAACGGGATGTTGTCCTTTCCGATGAACTGGAACAGTTCAACCTCATCGTTATTGTGCCACCAGGTTTTCCACTCGTCGGTGTACTCTGCAGTGATCGAAATATAGCCGATCGGTGCGTCAAACCAGACATAGAACACCTTATCCTCATAGCCCTTCTTCGGAACAGGAATTCCCCATTTAAGATCACGGGTGATTGCACGTTCCTTGAGCCCGTCACGTATCCAGCTCTTGGTTACCTGTATCGCATTCTTTGCCCAGAATCCTTCCACTGAAGCTGTATCCATCCATTCCTGCAGCAGGGGAAGCGCCTTCGGAAGATCGATATAGAGATGTTTCGTACTCTTCATTACCGGGGTGTTGCCGCAGACGGAACAGGTCGGTTCTATCAGTTCGGAAGGGTCAAGGAGCGACTGGCAGGAGTCGCACTGATCACCGCGTGCTCCTGAAGCACCGCATTTCGGGCAGATTCCATGCACGAACCGGTCAGCAAGAAACCGCTGATCATGTTCACAGTAGAGCTGTTCGATCGTCTTCTCTGAGATATATCCAGCTTTATCCACCTTGGTGAAGATATCCTGGACAATATCTGTCTGATACTGCGTGCTTGTACGACCAAAATGGTCAAAAGCTATCTCAAACCATTCGTATATATCGCGATGGATGACATGATAGCGGTCACAGAGTTCCCGGGGAGTGATGCCTTCCTGAAGTGCGCGGGTCTCACTGGCGGTCCCGTATTCATCGGTGCCGCATACATAGAGGGTCTCATATCCTTTCATACGGCAGAATCGGCTGAAACAGTCGGCAGAGAGAACCTGAAGGAGGTTTCCCAGATGAGGAATGTTGTTCACATAGGGAAGGGCTGAGGTGACGAGTCGTTTTTTCATGTCATGTACTATACCCTCTGTGCCTCTCTTTTTCAATCAGGGACTGACAAAGAATAGACCGGAACATACGCAGAAGGAGGCAAGGCAGACCATAATGCGTTTCCTCGATGTAGGCGATGGGCAGGTCAGCGTATCAGCTACCTATTCGTACCAGAGGATGAGAACAGATCATCATGATCAAGCTGTAAAACGGAAGAACGGTTATCTCACATACGTGTGTACAGAGACGGCCAGGAATCAGAAAGATACAATCTGAGAGATAAAACAATGAACCGGGGCAGATTCGGCAACTCTCGTTCATTGACCATGGCAGATATCTGCATTACATTAATACTGTGAACGGAAGAAGCGAGGAGGAAAAGGTTCCTCCAGATTCTTTCCGATTCTTCGAGGAGGAAAATAATGGAAAACTCGGGTTCATCCCGACAGCAGTTTCGCCTGAGTCCTAAACTGATAGTAGCTGCCATAGCGATCGTATTGCTTATTATAACGGTCATGAGCAGTTTCTTTGTAGTGGATCAGAGTGAACAGTCAGTAGTGCTCAGATTTGGCAAGTTCAACAGAACAGTAGGTCCGGGTCTGCAGACAAAACTGCCGTTCGGTATTGATAGGAACTTCAATGTTCCAACACGAATTGTTCAGACCATGACGTTCGGTCAAGGTTCCCAGAGCTCTTCTCTCTCCAGTAGTTTCATGAGCACGCCCTCAGGCTCCACTGCCGGGGATTCGATCATGTTGACCGGGGATCTCAATATTGTTGATGTTCAGTGGATCATTCAGTACAGGATCGAGGATCCTGCCGCCTGGCTGTTCAATGTCAGAGAACGGGATAAGACCATCAGAGATATTTCTCAGAGTGTAATAAATCAGCTTGTCGGAGACCTTCCCATTCTGGCGATCATGAGTAGTGAAAGAACATCTATTGAAGTTGAATCGCAGGAACGGATGCAGAGTGCTTTTGACTCATACGGTCTGGGGGTCAGAATAGTGACAGTGAAACTTCAGAACATCGTCCCACCCGAAGGTGAGGTACAGGATGCTTTTGAGGATGTCAACAAAGCTATACAGGACATGAACCGACTGATCAATGAAGGGAAACAATCCTATAATAAGGAGATTCCGAAAGCACAGGGTGAAGCCAGCAAGATTATTCAGGTTGCAGAAGGATATGCTGCAGAGCGTGTCAACAATGCAACCGGTGATGTAGCCCGATTCAACCAGGTTCGTCAGGCATACGAAGAGAGCAAAGAGATCACCAGCAGGAGACTGTATATCGAGACACTCGAAGATATCCTCACTGCTACCGAGGAGGGTTCTATCACACTGATAGACAAATCACTTGAAAACTTCCTGCCTATCTCACAGGTACAGAGTCAGGGAGGTGTCAAATGAAGAAACTTATAACTACCGGAGTCATCGCTCTTGTTCTTATTGTGATATTCCTTCTTCTCGGACCCTTCTTCATCCTTGAAGAGGGAGAACTTGCAGTCATTACCCGTTTCGGTCGTATCGTGAACACACATGAGGATGCAGGTCTCAAGATCCGTGTTCCTGTTGTAGATACAGTCATTATCTATCCGAAGAAGATCATGAGCTGGGACGGGGACGCCCAGAGAATTCCGACAAAGGAAAATCAGTTCATCTGGGTAGATACCACCGCACGGTGGAAGATCACTGACCCGGGTCTCTTTTATCAGTCTGTCACCACCGTTCCCAATGCGCTTCTGCGCCTGAATGATGTGATCGACTCGACTATCAGAACCGTCATCAGTGAGAACTACCTCAACGAAGCCGTCAGGAACACCAACAAGATCAATATTCTGAAGATCGAGGATCAGGCACAGAACGTTGAAAGTCTTGAAGATGCGGAGCAGCTGAGAAACCTCACCCGAACTGAAATACAGCAGGAAGTGATCTATATCGGTCGAGAAGAGCTGTCCAAGAGAATGCTCGAGATGGCCAGCCAGTTCACCACCGAGTTCGGTATCGAGGTAATTGATATCGTGATCAGACAGATCAGGTACAGTGATGACCTGACTCAGAGTGTGTATCAGAGAATGATCAAGGAACGAAATCAGATCGCCGAAGCATACCGATCATACGGTGAAGGACAGATGGCGAAATGGATCGGTAAGACCGAGAATGACAAGAAGGTGATCATTTCGCAGGCATATGCTCAAAGCGAGGATATCAAGGGTAAGGCGGATGCCGAGTCAACACGAATCTATGCTGAAAGCTATGAGGCAGACCCCGATTTCTTCGAACTCTGGAGAACCCTGGAGTCCTACCGGAAGACCATTCCCGGACTCGATAAGATACTTTCTACTGACATGCTCTATTTCGATACATTGTACGGACCGAAAGTTCTTGATTAACAAAGGTATTGTCACGTACCAGCAGACCCTTCAGTTAACCTGAAGGGTCTGTTTCTTTGAGGTACCGTCGTACCCTTCAGTTCGTGGATAGGGATTCGGTATCCCGGGGCAAGAAGCCCGGGGCTAGAAGCCCGGGGCAAAAAAATCCCTACAGGGCGCTACCCGTACCGGATACCCCCCCCTGTAGGTCATTTGATATGTCAGGTGAGAGAAAGCCTCTCTATACTGCTATCATTCCGAGCAGTCAGGACAGGTCCCTTTCACATAAAGGGCCACTGAGCTTACGGTAAATCCGTGGGGAACAGAGACATCAGCCTGCCCCTCCATTGATTCAAGATCAAAGACGCGGTGACATTTCTCACAGAGAAAGTGGATATGTTCACTCGTATTGGCATCGAACCGCAGTTCTTTCGGGTCGATCGTGATAGGAGTTATCACGTGCTTCTCAGCTAAGAGATGAAGCACGTTATAGACGGTAGTGCGTGAAATCGAAGCCATATCCTTCCTGAGTTCCGTGTAGATCTGATCCGCGGTCGGGTGGACAGGATGCTTTGCCAGATATTCATAGACCGCAACACGATGGTTGAGAGGCCTGATTCCATGGGACCTGAGGACTTCAATGTAAGACCTGTGCTGATACGTATTCATACGATTCTCCTAAGATAGCCGCTAATCCCTGCCATCATACTCTCTGACAACAACACGCTGTCTTCTCACTCAATCACGAACAAATACAGGAAAGCATGTGCAGTTCTACAGTAATTATACACGATTTATAAAAACTAATAAATATTTATAGAGAAAGAGAGTAAAAAAATATTTTCAAAATAGTATAAATTTACTCTCTATCTAGTTACTCATCAATTTCAGATGCATTGAGCCCTCACACCATACTGCTGTACCATACTCGCATGCCGGGTTATCAACGAGAGAATCTTGTCCAGTATGGCAATCCGGCTTTATCAAAATCAACAGGTGCGCTATAGTATCTGCATGAAGAGGATGCCCCTGTTCCTGACCGTCATCACCATACTGCTCGTGCTCGCAGGATGTTCCTTCACATCTGAAGAAATATCTCCTTCAAGAGTGGTACCCTACTCCATACATGACGGAACAGTATCCTATCCAGACAACCTGTATTTTCCCTCCCGTGTGACACTCACCATCAGCATGTACGGCCAGAGAATCAGCGATGGAACTGACACGCTGATCGTTTCACAGCAGATCACGAACCCCCAACGGTTCCCCGTAAACTATACGCTGCGGTATCTGTCGGATGAAACAGACACCTTCTCCACGTTGAGGATTGAATATACGCTGACCAGGGAATCGGAACAGACACCGTATATGGAATCCCGGGTGACGAACCTCAGTCCGAAGGATCTCCCGATCACACGAAGAACGACTCTGAAACGTATCCGATAAACTTTTTGTATATTTATACACTAAATACTTGATTATTTGTAATTATTATGCAATTAATAGGGTGAACATACAATTTTACAGAATCAATATACATAATACCGATAAGGCGGAACAGCTATCATGGAAAAGAAGAAAGTAGTGTTGGCATACAGCGGAGGGCTGGATACCTCGGTTATTCTCAAATGGCTTGCAAACAAGGGGTTTGAAGTCATAGCATATGTGGCTGATGTAGGCCAGCAGGAGGATTTCGATGCGATACGGGAAAAGGCTCTTGCAACAGGTGCTTCCAAAGTCTATGTCGAGGATCTGAAGAAGGAACTCGTCACCGACTACATCTATCATGCACTCAAGGCAAATGCGATCTATGAAGGAAAGTATCTTCTCGGAACCTCGATCGCCCGCCCGATCATCGCAAAACGCCATATTGAGATTGCGATGAAAGAAGGCACCGTGTACGTTGCTCATGGCGCGACCGGTAAGGGAAACGATCAGGTACGGTTTGAACTCGCCTTTTATGCACTGATGCCTGAGGTACAGATTATTGCACCCTGGAAAGACCCTGAATGGCTCAGCGAGTTCGAAGGAAGGTCTCAGATGATCGCCTATGCTGAAAAGTACAACATCCCGGTCAAAGCTTCCACAAAGAAACCATACAGTGAAGATGAGAACCTGCTTCATATCTCTCATGAAGCGGGAATACTTGAAGATCCGGCACTTGCCTGCCCTTCTGATGTGTTCAGCCACACCGTGAACCCCTGGGATGCACCCGACAAGACTACCGTGCTCGCCATTGAATTCGAAGATGGTATTCCCACCAAAGTCACGAACGAGAATGACGGTACCGTTGTAGACACTCCTCTTGAACTGTTCAACTACATGAACAAGATCGGTCATGACAACGCTGTCGGAAGAGTTGATATGGTTGAGAACCGGTATGTCGGCATCAAGAGCAGAGGAGTATATGAGACTCCCGGCGGGACGATTCTCTGGTTTGCCCACCGGGACCTTGAGGGTATCTGCATGGATAAGGAAGTCATGCACCTCAGAGATTCACTCATTCCCAAGTTCGCTGAACTCATCTACAATGGATACTGGTTCAGCCCTGAATTCGACTTCCTCTCAGCAGCGATCAACAAAAGTCAGGAACTGATAACCGGTGTGGCCAAGGTCGCCATCTATAAAGGGAATATGATCAGTGCAGGAGTCTCAAGTCCCTATTCTCTCTACAATGAGAAACTCGGATCAATGGAAGTCAGTGGAGGGTACCAGCCTGTTGACTGCAAAGGTTTCATCAATATAAATGGAATCAGGCTTCAGGCACACCATTACTGGCTCAAGGCGAAAGAGATGGAATAGACTGCCGATCAGGCAGATTGAAGAGCTTCTCAGATCGCTATATCTGGGAGGCTTTTTTGTTATATGAGACAGTTGGCGCATCCGGTACACGTGCTGCATATTGCATGAGAGCTCACTTATCGGATACAAAAGAACAGAGGAGGATGTCACAGTATGTCGAAGACTATTGGATGGATCGGTACGGGAGTGATGGGAAATGCGATGTGTGCCCACCTCATGCCCCTTGCCGACAGGACCGTGGTGTACAACCGCACACAGGCGAAGACGAAGGCCCTGCAGGAAAAGGGCGCTGTGGTACTTGATTCCCCCAGGGAAGTCGCTGAACAGGCAGATATCGTCTTCACTATCGTCGGACACCCACGTGATGTGAGAGAAGTGTACTTTGGTGCAGACGGTATATTTGCAGCTAAAAAATCAGGACAGATCGTAGTCGACATGACCACCACCGAACCATCTCTTGCCATTGAGATCTATGAAACCGGAAAGAAACTCGGTATATCCAGTATCGATGCACCGGTGTCAGGAGGAGATGTGGGAGCCCGGAACGGGACTCTCTCTATCATGGCAGGAGGCGAAAGCGACACCTTCAGTATCATAGAACCCTATTTCAAAACGATGGGCAATGCTGTACTGCAGGGGAAAGCCGGCAGCGGACAGCATACGAAGATGTGCAATCAGATCGTGATAGCCGGGACGATGGCAGGTGTGTGCGAATCACTGCTGTACGGCCGCAAGGCAGGTCTTGACATAGACACCCTGATCGCAACGATCAGCAAGGGAGCTGCGGGGTGCTGGACCCTGGACAACCTTGCACCACGCATATCGAAGCAAAACTATAATCCAGGGTTCATGATCAGTCACTTTGTCAAGGACATGGGTATTGCCCTCAGCGAGGCTGACAAGATGGGACTTACCCTGCCGGCACTCTCCCTGGTGCAGAACCTGTATCAGGGGATGATGGAATTTGATGAGGGAGCACTTGGAACACAGGCGCTCATCAAAGCATTAGATAGAATCAACGGTACACACCTGTTCTGATTCTGAGGAGGTACTATGGGAATTGAACATAAGGAATTTGCAACTCTGATACTCCCCGACAGAAAGGATCCGGTCCAGATACCGGTCATTGAGGATACGATGGGAGGTCGTGCAATCGATATTCACGCTCTCAGGAAAGAAACCGGGTATATCACCTACGACCCTGGTTTCGTAAACACGGGAAGCTGCGACTCCACCATCTGTTATGTGAACGGTGAAGAAGGTATCCTCCGCTACCGCGGCTACGATATCGAAGATCTGGTTGAGAACTGTGATTTCGTTGAAGTGGCCTATCTCCTGATTAAAGGTGAACTGCCCGATGCGAAAGAACGGAAACGGTACGCCGACCTGCTCAACAAGGAATCTCTTCTGCACTACGATATGCAGAGTTTTTTCAGAGGATATCCATTTGATGCCCATCCGATGTCCGTCCTTGCGGCAATGAGCGCCTCGTTGAGTGCATTCTATCCTGAGATGGATGACATCGACCCCGAACTGTCGGTCGACTTTGCCGTAACCCGTCTCGTTTCAAAGATACGTACGATCACTGCGTTCCAGTACCGTCATATGAAGGGAGAGGATTTTGTGAACCCCTCATACAAGCTGAGTTACTGTGAGAACTTCCTGAACATGATGTTCCAGTCTCCTGTCTTCGAGTACCAGATCAACCCACTGCATGTAAAGGCACTCAATCAGCTGCTGATACTTCATGCCGACCATGAGCAGAACTGTTCGACTACAGCTGTAAGACTTATCGCCAGCAGCGGAGCGAACCTCTACGCATCAATCTCTGCCGGCCTTGCCGCTCTCTGGGGTTTCAAGCACGGCGGAGCCAATCAGGCTGTGATCGAGATGCTGGAAGAGGCTCATGAGAATCAGTGGTCGGTGGATGACATTATCGCGAAGGCAAAGGACAAGAACTCCACCTTCCGCCTGATGGGATTCGGCCACCGCGTCTATAAGACCTTCGATCCTCGTGCCAAGATAGCGAAGAAACTGTGCAAGGAAGTGCTCAGTGAGGGGGGAGAGCATGACCCGCTGCTCGACATCGCGCTTGAACTGGAGGAGAGGGCGACTCAGGACCCCTACTTCATCGAACGCGGGCTGTACCCCAATGTTGACTTCTATACAGGTCTCACCTTCAGACGGATGGGGATACCGACGAATATGTTCACCGCCATGTTCGCCATCGGCCGGTTACCCGGTTGGATAGCACACTGGCTTGAATGGAAGAAGGATCCGTTCGGCAAGATCGGACGACCCCGTCAGGTCTACCTCGGTCCGACTCACAGGAAGGTTCCACCGCTCAACGAGCGATAATCTGAACATACATAAAACGGGCTGCATTACCACATGTACTGGTGGGATGCAGCCCGAATTTTTTCTTTCACGTTCACCTACAGGACAGAAAGAGGTGCCGGCGAGTACCTGCTACCTGTCAGTCGCATCCTGTCCCCCGGGCCCTTTCCCGATCTCACGTCACACTGCCCCTTTCATATGCTCCAGCAGTCCACCTGCTTTCAGGTAGGCTATCTGGATTGGAGTCAGCCTGGCAACCACAGTGAAGGATGTCCCCTTACTGACATTCTGTACCGTAAAGGAGATTCCGTCCCTCCTATACTGTTCCAGCTGTTCTTCTACACCTTCAATGACAAGCTCATCACCCTGTTCTATTCCGTCATAGGCCGACTCATCGAGGAACTCAAGAGGAAGGATACCGAAGTTGCACAGGTTCGTGTGGTGAATTCTCTCAAATCCCTTAGAAATAATAGCCTCAACACCAAGATACATCGGACAGATTGCCGCGTGCTCACGTGACGACCCCTGACCATAGCTTGCCCCCGCTACGATGATGTTCGCCCTTCCATCCTTCTGGTTCAGCTGGCATCGGTCGTGAAACGTCGGATCAACCGGCTCAAACGTGTACTTCGCATATTCGGGAATGTTCGATCGGAATTTCAGTCGCTGTCCTGCGGGCATGATATGGTCGGTCGTGATCTTGTCGCCAACCTTCAGCGCTACCTGGCCGGTGATAGTTTTTCGTATCGCCTTTCCCTTGGGAGGGTCCCCGATATTCGGTCCTCTTCTGACTTCTACACCGCTGCCGTCTTCAGGAGGGAATATGAACATCTCATCATCCACAATGAACTCACTGAGACCGCCGTTCTCCGGATAGGGTACACCATGGTCACCAAGCGGATCCACAAAAGTGCCTTTGATGGCACTGAGAGCTGCAGTTTCGGGAGAGACCAGGTAGACCTGAGCACTCTTCGTTCCGCTTCTTCCTTCGAAGTTCCTGTTATTTGTTCGTAACGATACTGCATTGCTTCCCGGTGACTGGTGATTCCCGATGCAGAAACCGCATGCCGATTCAAGAATCCTTGCACCGCTGGCGATGAAGGTGGCAAGGGATCCGTCCTGAGAGAGCATCATGAGAACCTCTCTGGAGCCTGGTGCGATACCGAGAGAGACATCGGGATGGACGGTATGGCCCTTCAGGATATCGGCAACGCGTCGCATATCCTGGTAGGAGCTGTTGGTACACGAACCGATAAGCACCTGATCGACTTTCATCCCTTCAACCTCATGCACATCCAGGATATTACCCGGTGAGTGAGGAGCGGCAGTCCTCGGTCTGACCTGTGAAAGGTCGATCTCGAACACCTCATCGTAGGTATCAGGTCCATCACTGGAGAGCTCCCTGTACAGGTCCCCTCTTCCGTGTTTCTCCAGGAACTCTTTCGTCAGTGAGTCACTGGGGAACAGAGAGGTTGTGACGCCGGCTTCCGCTCCCATATTACAGATCGTCGCCCGTTCGGGAACCGTCAGCGTCTTCACTCCCTCACCGAAGTATTCAAATACGGTGTTCACATTCCCCTTCACCCCATAGTGTCCGAGAACAGTGAGGATCACATCCTTGGCACTCACGAAGTTTCTGAGTTTGCCAGTCAGTTTAATCCCTACTACCTTTGGAGAGATAAGCTGAAAGGGTTTTCCTGCCATGGCAACAGCGATGTCGAGTCCGCCGGCTCCGATGGCGATCATGGATAGTCCTCCACCGGTGGGGGTGTGAGAATCACTGCCGAGCAATGTCTTGCCCGGGGCACCGAACCGTTCGAGGTGAACCTGATGACAGATACCGTTTCCAGGTCTGCTGAACACGATATGATACCGTTCTGCAACACTCTTCAGGTAGGCATGGTCATCAGCGTTCTCAAAACCGACCTGTACCGTATTATGATCGACATAACTCACAGCAAGCTCATTCTGAACTCTGGGAAGACCAAGAGCTTCGAACTGCAGGTATGCCATCGTGCCTGTCGCATCCTGTGTCAACGTCTGGTCTATTCGTACAGCTACCGGGTTTCCTTTCTCGAGAGATCCCTGTTCAAGGTGCTCGTTGAGAATTTTATAGGTTACATTCTGACCCATTGATTCCTCCTGAATTCCGTTATTTCCCCATTGTGGTGAAAATTCGTGAATTGGTGAAGACCCAAGCTCTCTTTTTCGTCATATCACCAGAATACCATGCGGCAGTCAAAGCAGGCTTCCCGGTAACCGGAGCACATCACATTCACTTTTCATGACGATGCAGGAAGAGGAGTCGAATACGGCAGGTACTCACAACCTCTTTCTTAATTTCATGGGGAAATCATGGTTGGCAGGTTGGATGCTGGAAAACCTCTTCCCTGCGGGAACGATACTCCCTGTGCTCTGTAGCGTATCCAGCGTAGATGTATGATACAAGGAGTTCACCCTTCTGAGGTGTGTTCGCTGGTGTTCAGTGCCTTGTGCATCATCTGGCTGGACATATGGTTCAATCATCTAGCCGGATTCTGGAATCAGGTATCAACAGCAGCACAAGCGGCAGGAGAAGCAGCACACTGCACATCAGCAGTACTGTAGAGAACGAATAGTACTGGTACAATGAAGCTCCGAAGGTATTACCGATGACCGATCCTACCGTGAGAAGGGATTCATGTATCAGCATGCGTCGGGTCCGGTTGACACTTCCTGAAAACCCATGAAATATGCTGAACGAATACATCGCAGAGAAGAGAACACCATAGACTATGAAAAAGATCAGGTATCCTTGAAACGACACGATCGAACGGGCAAGGAACGTGACAAGAGAACCCGTCAGAAGCACAGCGGCAATCAGGGATTTTCTGAAATGCCAGAACCGGGTCCTCCCCATGAACACAAACACGATAACAGAGAAGATGCCCCGTATGAACAGAAGAAGACCCACACTGCTTGTACGGTAGGGAAGAGCATCGAAGGCGAACAGCGGGAAGATCGTGAGGATGACGGCCAGGACTACATAGAACGCGAGATTACCGACCCAGGAGACGAACCGTAGAGACGTTGAATTATCACTCCCCTGATGCATCCTCCTGGTGGTATGCTCACTTACCGCAGTACGCATCTCCGGTGTCGTAGCGGTGAAGAGGGCTGTCAGCACGGCTACAATGAGAAACAGAGCGGTAAAGATCTGAAGTGCCAGAACCGGATTCACCTCCACGATGAAACCTGTCACCAGCGGAGAGAGGGCAACTCCGACAGACCAGGATACATTGAATGCACCGGTTGCACGGCTCAGGAGCTGACCTTCCTTTCCCCGGGACATCCATCCTGCCAGCTGGGGCCAGTGAAAGGCCATGAAAAACCCGTAGATAATCAAGGCGGGAAATACCATCCAGACTTCTTTGAGAAACACCACGGCGAATATGCTTAATGCCATACCGGCCATACTGATGATGATCGACGTCGAGGGACGCAGTTTCGAAGCAATAGGGTCCACCAGGGCACAGAATACGAAGTAGCTGAAAGTATAGGCTGCAGCAGAAAATCCGATCACCTGGGAGGATACATTGAAATGAATCCTGAGCACATAGACGAGAGCGAGATTCACGCTTGTTATAGCCATCTGGGAGGTAAACGAGATGATGGATAGGTTCAGGATCTCCCTTGAACCGGCAGTGACCTTCATGGAATGGAAATCTAAAGTGTTAGACTCACTCTTGCAAGGGGTTTTGGAACAATTTCTGTCTGGTAGTCAATTTTCACTCAATACTCATACCATATAGTTGAATTTATCCATCGTTCTGTGAATAATGATACCCATGGAAGAATTGCTTCAAAACCGTCCATTGATCAGTGCAATACTTGCCGCCTTTGTTGCACAGTTTGTGAAACCGTTTCTCCTGTATCCTGTGGAACGGAAGTTTGACCCTACCCTGTTCATCTCTACCGGAGGGATGCCTTCATCTCATACAGCTTCGGTCGTGGCACTGTGTACAAGCATATTCATCCTCGAAGGGTGGCAGAACTACTACTTCGCGATCTCTCTCACCTTCGCTACAATCGTGATACATGATGCCATGGGAATCAGAAGAGAAGCAGGAAAACAGGCTCAGATCATCAATGACTGGAGCAAGATCTTTGCTACGATCCACGAAGAGGGACAGTTCACCCCGGAGAACCTGAAGACGATGCTCGGCCACTCATTCAACCAGGTATTCGGCGGTTTCGGGCTCGGCCTGCTTATCGGAATCATCGTCACTATCATTCTTTAATGAGAATTATTGCATAATTATTGACTTCTTATGCATAAATATTTACAATTGCCTCTATAATCATAATGCATAGGAGTTAATATGAAGAAAATCATTGTTGCTGCATTGGTACTCATGGTCGCGCTGTTCTCAATAACGGCTGGCGGTGCTCAGGAGCAGGAAAAGCCTGCATCGGAACTCAACCTCATGAAGGCAGGAACACTGGCCATCGGTGTAGAGATCGGCTATCCTCCTTTTGAAGATTTTGCGAATGATGGAGTGACTCCCATCGGATACGATATCGACTTCGCGAAGGCCCTCGGAGAGAAACTCGGTGTGGAAGTTGTATTCATCAATACTGCTTGGGACGGAATATTCCAGGGAATCGGTGTCAACTATGACGCTGTCATCTCCGCTGTAACGATCACCGAAGAAAGAAAGGCGTCCATGGACTTCTCCGATCCCTATATCGATAACTATCAGGCAGTTGTCGTACGCACTGATTCCGATCTCGAAGTTGACGGATTCCTTGATCTTGACGGGCTTGCTCTTGCGGTCCAGAAGGAAACCACCTCTGATATCCTGATCTCGGATTATATTTCCACCGGTTCACTGAACTGTACCCTTGCACAGAACGAGAAGATTATCACCTGCTTCACTCAGCTTGACAACAACGAGATTGATGCTGTTGTGGTTGACTCAACTGTAGCAGATGGTCAGGTAGGAAAGTATCCTGACAAGTACAAGATCGTCTACCTTGACAAGAGCGAAGCTGAGCAGTTCGGTGTAGCTGTCACCAAGGGCAATACCGCACTTGTTGAAGCAATCAATGAAGCAATCGCGGAACTGAAAGAGGAAGGCTTCTTTAAAGAGAGCATCGCCTACTGGTTCGGTGCATAAAATCAGGATTCCCATGAAGAAATTCCTACAGAAACTCATACACGTCAGAGAATGGGACCAATCTTCAAAGACAGCTGTCATACTCGTTATGGCAGTTGTCGCTGTGTATATCGTCCTTTCAATCATCAATATCTCCGAAACCGGGATGATGGAGAATGCCTCCGTCACCGTGAAGGAGATGATAGAGGCCGAGAAGGACAGTTCCAGAAAACGCCTCACGATCACGTACAACGATTTCAAGGCAATCAGGTACCTGTCGTTCTCGACCGGAGGTGCCAATGCCTTCCAGGAAGCATATATCGGTTTTGCAGGAACTATCTTCCAGGCTGATGAGGGATTCGGAAAGTTCACAGGTCAGATGGTCAACTACACCTACCGGATGCTCGGTATCGGTCAGAACCTCCTGCACGGTGTAAAACTCACCCTTCTGCTCACAACACTGTCGATATTTATCGGGTTCATATTCAGTGTCTTTCTGGCACTAGGCAAGATATCTTCAAACAAAATCATCAGTAAGGTGAGCAGTGCCTATGTGTTCTTCTTTCGAGGCACTCCCCTGCTGATCCAGCTCTTTGTGGTCTATTTTTCCATTCCCGGAATCTTCGGATTCTCCTGGAGAGGACTGTTTGATATGGGAGATCCGGAGGCGGTGTACAAAGGTGCCTTCGTTGCGGCTCTGATTTCCTTCTCCCTGAATTCCGCCGCCTATTGTGCAGAGATCGTCCGTGCAGCCATCCAGTCTATCGACAAGGGACAGCATGAAGCTGCGAAAGCTCTCGGACTGGGATATGCTCAGACTATGAGACATATCATCATTCCCCAGGCCACCCGGAGAATGATACCCCCCCTGTCGAATGAGTTCATCATGATGATCAAGGATGTTTCACTTGTCTTTGCCATCTCACTGATGGACATAACGACTATATCAAAGACCATCATGACCAGTGAGGGCAACTACCTTGTGTTCCTTCCCGCTCTGGTTATCTACCTAATCGTGACCGGCATCTTCACCTGGTTGTTCGGAAAGATGGAAGAGAGGTTGTCGATTTATGAATAATTCCAATACTCCGCACGAATACGAGTATCTGATACGCACCGAAAAGCTCTGCAAATCATTCGGACACCTTGAGGTGCTCAAGGATGTTGACCTTGCGGTGAAAAAAGGTGAAGTGATCGTTATCATCGGACCTTCGGGTGCAGGGAAATCCACGTACCTTCGTTCTCTCAATCACCTTGAACAGATCACGAGCGGGAGAATCTTTGTAGAGGATGAACTCTTTCTTGACCGGAAGAACAACCACACTGTCCACCGAGTTCCTGCGGACAAGCAGAAAGCTCTCCTGCTGGAGATGGGTATGGTGTTCCAGAGGTTCAACCTTTTTCCTCACAAGACAGTCCTCGAAAACCTGATTCTTGCTCCCATTCTGATACGTAAAAAGACACGGGCAGAGGCGATTGAGTCGGCTACGAAACTTATTGAGAGGGTCGGTCTGTCCGATAAGATAGATGTGTATCCGAGCAAGCTGTCCGGCGGGCAGCAGCAGCGGGTTGCCATTGCGAGGGCTCTTGCCATGGAACCGGAGATCATGCTCTTCGATGAACCTACCAGCGCTCTTGACCCTGAACTCGTTGGTGAAGTGCTTGCCGTCATGAAGAGTCTTGCCAAGCAGGGCATGACGATGCTCTGTGTAACGCATGAGATGGGGTTCGCCAAGGAAGTGGCTGACAGAGTCGTTTTCATGGCTGACGGCCTGATCATGGAGGAAGGGACTCCCAAGGAGATATTCGAACACCCGAAACATGAGAAACTGAAGAATTTCCTGAAGAATGTTCTCTAGAGGACAACGGAGACCGCTATGGTCTCCGTTTCCTGTATTCACAGGATGGTGCCGGGTTTCTCTGGCTATGTCGCAAATGGGCATAGTATGCAGGTCACTGGTACATCTCTACAGCCCTCTGTTCCGCGTTTTAGTAGATACGCACTATTGTACTCCTACCCGTATTCAGGTATCCATGAGGCTATGAAACAGATTACCGCATGGCTTGACAGTCACATTACCCTTCAGACGAACGTAACTGAACAGGAAGAAAAGGCAAACACAGTCACCCATCTGGCTGCCGCACTGGCGGCTCTCGGGTATCTCCTCTTCGTCATCTTGAACCGATCCGGATTCGCTTCGACCATGGTATACGGCAGCATGATCCTGTTCAGCCTGGCGCAGCTGCTCCTGTTCTCTTCAAGTGCATTCTATCACTGGGCTCCTACCGGGACACTCAAGAGGGTGGGAAGGATACTTGATCATCTCAATATCTATCTTCTCATCTGGGGAACCTATGCTCCTGTGCTGATGGGTATGTCCACCAGATGGGCCACTGTGCTGTTTATCTTTCTCTCACTCTTTCTCGTCATGGGAAGCACCTTCACTATCGTGTTCTGGGGGAGACTGAGAGCACTCCACGTGGTCCTGTATCTCCTGATGGGGTGGTCGATCGTTCTGGTATGGAATGATGCGGTGGCTGTCCTTCCTGCACGGCTTTTCTTCTTCGTCCTGGGCGGTGGGATCACGTACACCATCGGGGTCATATTCTACGCGCTCAAGCGCCTGCCCTACGCTCACGCCGTGTGGCACATCTTCTGTACCCTTGCCTCGGCTCTATTTGCAACAGGATTCCTGGTCACGTTCCTGGAACGATGAACCAGTGGACAGGGAATGGAAACTCAGCTAAGGTAGTGTCATGGCCAGGACACGTGAAAAGCTGTCATTTGATGCGTACTACCGGCAGATATACAAAGAACGATGGGATGGGCTTTGCAAGGCCCTTCTTTCAGAACCTCAGCAGATTCCTCTGGACGACAGGGATACTCCGTATTTCCTCGATGAGGCCAGTATCATAGCAGCCCGCGCTCTGCCTGTCCTCCCTGACACCAGCGTTCTCGACATGTGTGCCGCTCCCGGCGGGAAATCCCTCGTTCTCAGTGGTGAACTGGGAGAAACAGGAACCCTCGTGTGCAATGACAGGTCATCTCAAAGGCGTGCCCGCCTTCACCGGGTGCTTGATGCATACACCACTGAAGAGGTCCGCAGCAGGATACGGATCACCAGTCATGATGCAGCGAAGTGGTCTCTGTATGAAACAGACAGATATGATTCCATTCTGCTCGATGCACCCTGCTCTTCTGAGCGGCATGTCCTGAGAGACCCCCGGGCGATCGCCGCCTGGAGCGTCAACCGTACGAAGACTCTTCAGTCCCTGCAGTTCGCCATGCTTGCATCAGCGCTTGAAGCGGTGAGAGTCGGCGGACACATCCTGTACAGCACCTGCAGCATCAACCCTCATGAGAATCAGGATATCGTAAACAGACTTGAAAGAAAACGGTCCGGACGGTACCGCATTATCGATACCGGGTTGCAGCGGGGTGAGTACTGTGATCCAGGAATCCTCATCCTCCCTGATACAGAGGGAAATATCGGGCCGATCTACTATGCCCTGATTCAAAGGACGGTCTGAAACATGAAGAAACCACAGGTAGCGATCCAGCGCTGTTCCACCTATGAACAGAGTTCTCTCACGCAGGCACTGAACGAGGTTATCGCCTCATCAGACTTTCCCGAGGTCCAGGGCAGGAGTGTGCTGCTCAAACCCAATATCCTCTCTGATGCCCCGGTACACAAGGCGATCACGACCAATCCAGAGTTCGTGAAGGCTGTTATCAGAATATTGTTCGACAGGGGAGCAGAAACGATCTATGTAGGAGATTCTCCCGGTCTTCAGGGTAATCACTTCACACCTCACAAATCGGGAATCTACGATGTCTGCCGGGAAACAGGGGCTCATTGGGTGAATTTCGCTCACGAACCTGTATCCACTCGGATCCCGTTCACGTATGGCAGGAACCTGCCGCTTCCCGGAATTCTCGATAAGGTCGATCTGTTGTTTTCCCTGGCAAAGATGAAGTCGCATCAGCTGATGTACTTCACCGGCGCTGTGAAGAATATGTTCGGTCTTGTTCCCGGACTGCACAAGAGTGCCTCTCACATGCGCTATCCCACTGTTGAATCCTTCTCACGCCTGATTGCCGGTATCTATGCCGCGGCAACTCCGGATTTCTCTCTTATAGACGGCATCATAGCCATGGAAGGAACCGGGCCGGCCAATGGTGATATCAGGCATGCAGGGCTTGTCATGGCATCGAATGACGGCGGTGCCCTTGATATGTCGATGGCAGCAATCATGGGTTACGATGTGGATCAGATACCGCTGCTCAGGGAGCTTGCCAGAAAACGGCTGACCGGTGCATCCTCTCTTGAGGATATCACATTCCCTCTGTTGGATGCAAAAGACCTGGTCATCAAAGATTTCAAACGGATCCCACAGCATCAGAAGATCAGGATGCTGAGAACGCTCGTCGGGCCGCTGTTCACCCGCAGGTTCAGATTCCATATCGCACAGAACAAGCCCAGACCGCTGTTCGACCATGAAGCATGCATTTCCTGTGGCAGATGTATTGCAATCTGCCCGGGGAAAGCGTTACAGTTTGATGCTGATACACAGGTACAGGCGGACTACACGGCATGTATCAGATGCTACTGCTGTGCCGAGGTGTGTCCTGCAGATGCAATCCATATCGAAGACCAGGGAGAGCGATAGATGAACACAGCAGATATCCTGATGACAGTCTTTCTCGGCATAGCTCCGATCAGCGAACTGAGGGGTGCACTACCCTACGCATATTTCAACGGTCTCTCCCTGCCGCTGGCAGCTGTCCTCGCGGTCGGGGCGAATCTGCTGGTCTATCCGATCCTGTCTCTCTTTCTCACATTCTTCCATGATTTCTTCTACTCAAGATTTGACTTCTATTCGGTCCTCTTCGACCGCTCAGTCATCGCGACCAGAAAAAAGATCGAACATAAGATCGCGCGATACGGCTATATCGGACTTACACTCTTCGTGGCAGTCCCCCTGCCTATCACCGGAGCATACACCGGGACTCTCGGGTCCTGGTTGTTCGGTATGAACCGACGCAAATCGTTCCTTGCCGTATCACTCGGTGTTTTTATATCTGCGACAATCGTCTCTCTCATTCTACTTGCGGGAGAAGGAACCTACTCGATATTCATCAAACATATCTGATTGAAACAGGAGCTTCCATGAGCATGCATCTACTCTCTTCTCTTAACGAAAGCCAGAGGCGAAGTGTCGAACAGACCGAAGGACCTCTTCTCATCATTGCAGGTGCCGGCAGCGGGAAGACACGAATGATCACACACCGGATAGCCTATCTCATGGAACGGGGGGTTCCCCCGCAGAAGATCCTCGCTCTGACGTTCACAAACAAGGCGGCACGTGAAATGGGAGAGCGCATTGGAGAACTGAGAAAAGGTCGCAAGGGCGAGGCTCCTCTCACATCAACGTTTCACTCCTTTGCGATGATGGTTCTGAAGAGCACGATACACCTGCTTGGGTATACGAGCAGATTCACGATTTATGACACGCAGGATTCAATCTCTTTGATGAAAGAGGTAATGCGGGAGCACGATGTCGATATCACCGCAGTCGATGCACGGGACCTCCTTGACGTGTATAGCCGGTTCAGGCGCGGCCAGAAAGATGCACAGGGTGAATATACCGGTCTTACCAGAGAATTGTGCGATTCATTTCAGGAACATAAGAAAGGGTACAATGCACTTGATTTCGATGACCTGATATACCTGCTTCTTGAAATCTTCACAACACATACGGAGGTTCTTGAGCAGTATCGAAAACAGTTTCGGTATATCATGGTCGATGAATTTCAGGATACAAGCAGGGAGCAATACCGTATCGTCCGTCTTCTTGCAGAGGAACACAGGAATATTGCTGTTGTCGGAGATGATGATCAGTCGATCTATTCGTGGAGGGGTGCCGATTACGGCAATATCATTCAGTTCGAGAAGGACTTTCCGGAACGTACCGAGATCTTCCTGGACCGGAACTACCGTTCCACAGGAATGATTCTTTCAGCCGCCAACCAGCTGATCCTGAATAACAGTGAACGCAAGAAGAAGAACCTGTGGACTCAGGAGGATCAGGGAACGGCTATCACGCTGATAGAAAGCGAAGACAGCGAGAAAGAAGCGGCCGATATTGCCGAAAGAATACGGCAGGACTCGTTCACCCATAACCGCCCGTATAGTGACTATGCGATCCTTGTCAGAACGAACCATCTCCTCCCTGCCCTGGAGACGCAGCTGATGGATCGCCAGATGAGTGTGAATGTAAGTGGCGGCATGAGTTTCTATGACAGGAGGGAAGTGAAGGATGTCATCGCCTATATCCGTGTCCTGGTGAATAAGAATGATGATATTGCCCTACTGAGAATTATCAATACGCCGAAACGGAGAATCGGACTGACAACGCTTAAACTGCTGCGTTCCATCAAAGATGCCCACGGAGTCTCGTATTATGAGGCGATTCGAATGGCCATAGAGAACATATCAGCTGAATCCTCCCGGCAGAAGGATGCACTGAGTGGATTCCTGAGTCTCATTGACCAGTACAGCCAGATGTTCATGACAAACAGCACAACACGTCACAGGATCCTTTCCCGTCTGCTCGACGAGATTCATTACCGTTCCTACCTGATGGGAGAGTACCCGACGAATGAGAAGACGGCACAGGCGAAATATATGTCGGCTGTACAGTATATCAAGTTCTTCCGTCAGTGGGAGGAGGAACATGCCGGTGATGAGTCCATCTATGATTACCTGAGAAGACTTACACTCACCTCAAGTGAGAAAAGCGAGCGCGATGAAGGGTCCTCAGCAATCAGTCTGATGACGATGCATGCATCGAAAGGTCTCGAGTTCCATACGGTCTTCCTCGCAGGGATAGAGGACTCCATCATACCTCATCGCAGAAGCGTCGAGGAGAATGACGGGAATCTTGAAGAGGAACGTCGCCTGTTCTATGTGGCGATCACCCGTGCACGGAAACATCTGTTCATCAGCTATGCCAGAGAACGCAAGGTACGAGGGGAAGTTATCATCTCACATCCTTCCCGTTTCCTTTCCGAGATAGCTGATATGCATTTCGCACCTCCGGAGGAACCGAAGGAGATGACCAGAGAAGATCATATGGATCGACTTAAGGCATTTCTGAACGTGCTTGATGAGAAGGAGAGAAAGGAAGCCTGATAAGCGGATGCCTGAAACGTTGTATGATACCAGCCCCTTTCTCATACAGATTCCATACAGGAACAGGGAAAAAATCAGAGACAGACGCACACCACGGCACTATCATGAGAAGGGGACTGTCAGGAAGAGTATTTCTTGATGAACTCCCGCAGTGCGAACCGTATTCCGGCTGCCCAACCCAGCCCCATATCCTGGAACATACCCTCAAGCTCCTGCTTGAAGGAGGGTTCGATAGAGAATGTAGTCAGGACCTTCTTTTCCTTCTGACTTTGTTTCGCCCCCTGAAATACTTTCTCTGCTTTCCTGACAGTATCAAATGATATATCTGTCGGTCCCTCTTTCTTCTTAAGCGCCATCCTCAACTCCAGATCTCACCTGCAATCTCACGAATCGCATGTTTCGTTGTGCGTTTCAGTCCTTTTCCCCGATGAGAATACATCTGCGGGGGAAGATGCTGTTCCTGAGATTTCCTGAACACAGGGTCCACGGGAAGGCGATATATGGTAAAGGGACCGGATTCAGCAGCACGCCACATGTCCTTGTGCTGCGCTATCCTGCCGTCAAAACCATTGATAATCACTCGCTTATGAAAGGCTATAGAAGTAAACTCTTTTCTCAGTTTTTCCAGTTCATATATGAATATCTCAAGTCCGTCAAGACTGAATATTTCCGGTGTCATCGGTGTTATGACCTCATCACTTGCGATGAGGGCTGAACGTTCAAGATGTCCCAGTCCCGGAGAAAGATCGAGAATAATCCGATCGAATCTCTTAGACAACTGCACTATCATCTCGTGAATGATGTACGGTTCATTCCGGATCGACTGCTCTCCATACTCCTTCAGTTCTCCGCCGATGCCGAAAGAAGGAAGGATGTACAGATTATCAACCGATCCAACAGACTTGATTGCATCCCACACATAACAGGTCCCGCGAAGCACATCAGCCACCTCGTATTCCGCCGAACCGGTATAAAACCATGAGGAAGTATTTCCCTGTGGATCAAGATCCACAAGGAGAGTTGGATATCCACTCATGGCAGACTCACATGCAACCGCTCCGGCAATGGTGGTCTTACCCACTCCTCCCTTCTGCAAGTGGAATGAAATAGTCTTGTTCATGATATCGAACCTTTATTCAGTAATTATAGGAACAGCTACCTGATAAATCAAGTCACGTTTTCGTGGAAAATGACCGGCTCCGAATAGCCTCCCGATTATCGCTTAACAGATATCTACCGGTAGAACATATCTGTATAGAAATAGTTCTATTCCTATACAGATATATGGAAAATCAGGACACGGTCAGGATGCCATATCATCAGAGTAATGCTATCATATGTATATAATTTTTATACTGATATACTAGGTTAGTTACCTGTTACCATATAGATACTATGTGCCTGTTATATGATATATAGCAGCAACAGTATCACACGGGTACTGCTTCCACTGAACGTAGGAAGGAAGAGAAAAAGGGACACCGCGGAGATAGCCCCGGCAATGATCTATCCGTCAACCGACAGTTCTTTTGCTTCCACGGAACACCTGCTCGGGAATTTCCATCGGAGCAATGATCAGATCTTACCGATAAAACATTGACAGATCCTTGTATCTTTCTATATCGTTACTAAAACCTTTTCGGCCGTGTAGTAATGAGCTATACGCCTGCAAGGGAAGCAGCAAGGAGAATACAGGCATGAACAAGCAATTTCCTGACGGGTACACTCCATTTATGGATGCGCGTCACACCGAGAGAGCAGTCAAGTATGTGAAGGATACATTCGAAAGAGAGCTGAGTGGAGAACTCTATCTTTCACGCGTCACCTCACCACTATTCGTAGCGAAGGGAAGCGGTATCAATGACGACCTTAACGGTATTGAACGTCCTGTCAGTTTCGAGGTAATGAACCTTGACAATAGAAAGATGGAGATAGTGCACTCACTTGCAAAGTGGAAGAGAATGGCCCTTGCCGACTACTCCTTCGAAAAGGGAACCGGGCTGTACACAGACATGAACGCCATCAGGCCCGACGATGATCTCGACCAGATTCACTCCATCTACGTCGACCAGTGGGACTGGGAGCTGGCAATGCCTGACAACTCAAGGACTCTTGAGTACCTGAAGTATATCGTTGAGAAGATCTACGGAGCACTGAAGCGGACAGAGTTCCTCATCGGCGAGATGTTTCCCCAGTGTCCCCCGTACCTCCCCGAGAACATCACCTTCATCCACTCCGAGGAGGCCCTCAAACGATATCCGGATCTCACGCCCGCAGAACGGGAAAAGAAACTCGCAGAAGAGTACGGTGCGATATTCATCATCGGAATCGGCAAGGTCCTGGAGGACGGTGTGGTCCATGGAGGAAGAGCTCCCGACTATGATGACTGGTCTACACCTACCTCTGATTCGACCTATGGTCTCAACGGTGATATCATCGTATGGGACAGGGTTCGTCAGGATTCTCTTGAACTCTCCTCCATGGGCATACGCGTAGATCAGGCATCTCTGCTGCGGCAGCTGAAGATAACGGGTAAGGAAGAGAGAAAAGAGCTGTACTGGCATACACGCCTTCTTGACGGACAGTTCCCCCAGAGTGTGGGAGGTGGTATCGGCCAGTCACGTATCTGCATGTTCCTCCTGAAAAAGGCACATATCGGCGAGGTTCAGGCCTCCGTATGGCCCGAAGCCATCCATGATGAGGCAGCTGAACACCAGGTAACGCTCCTGTAGTTGCGATGAGGGAAATACCTAATGGCTCTGTATAATTTCGGTTCAACGAACATAGATATCATCTTCAAGGTCGATCATATCGTTCGACCTGGAGAGACGATACCCTCTTCATCACTTACCAGAAGTGTCGGGGGAAAGGGAGCAAACCAGTCTGCAGGAGCTTCCTACGCCGGCGAGGCACAGGTATATCATGTGGGCAGGATCGGTGAAGACGGCAGGTTCATCATCCCCCTGCTTGAAGAGAAGGGTGTTGATGTGAGCTTCCTGCAGGAATCCTCGACACCGACCGGACAGGCTCTGATCCAGGTCTCAAGAGAGGGCCAGAACTCCATCGTTCTCTATGGCGGCGGCAATCAGACCTTCACCGCAGAAGATGTTGACCGGGTACTGTCCCACACAAAGAAAGGCGACTGGATCCTCCTCCAGAATGAGATCAACCTCAATCATTATATCATCGAACAGAGCAGAAAAAGAGAGCTGAAGATCTGTTTCAATCCTGCACCGTACAACGATGATGTAAAGCAGCTTCCTCTCCACCTTCTAGACATTCTCGTACTCAATGAGACTGAAGCAGAGGGCCTCAGCACAGTGAGTGACCCTGTAGCTTCACTGAAGAGTCTGAGTGATATGTATCCCGATACAGAGATACTCATCACACTGGGCAAGGACGGAGTGCTGCACGCGAAGGGCAACGGAGAGATTACCTCCTGCGGCGTGTGGGATGTCCCGGTCGTCGATACCACCGCGGCAGGCGATACGTTCATAGGCTGTTATGTCGCTAACCGAAGCAGGGACGTGTCGGTCGCGGAATCACTGGTGCGTGCCAGCAAGGCCAGCAATATCACGGTGATGAGGGAAGGAGCTCTTCCTTCCATTCCCCGGCCGACAGAGTTTTCTCTCCTCGACGGCTATGCCTACCGGGATCTGAAACTTGACTGATTGCTGTGCGGCCTGAAACATCAGGCCGCAGGTCGCATTCTAGAGGACTGAGCCGACTTCACTTCTGAGAGGCGGGTTCGCTCCCTTGCGGCTTGTCGTCACGGCAGCAGCCTGGACTGCGAACTCAAGCATCTCTGTAACCTGAGAATCACTCAACTCATGTACCTGCATAACCGAATGCTCACTCAGGAACGTGAGCACAGCCCCGCTGACCGTATCTCCGGCACCTACCGTGTCCACTATCGGGTTATCGATCGCCGGGACCTCTATACTCCGCCCCTGGGCGTCAATCCATCTCAGACCATCTTTTCCGAGTGTCAGAATAATCGCCTGGGTGTTCCCCTCCATCAGCCTGTTCAGTCCTTCGGCAACGGGGAGCTCGGGATAGAGGAACGCAAGATCTTCATGTGACAGCTTGATGATAGACGCGAGAGATGCGAGTTCCTTCATTCTCTCATGGTACCGCCCGAAATCCTCAATGACAGTGGGACGTACGTTGGGATCGAAGAAGACGAAGGGAAGGTCCTTGATGCTTCTAAGAGCGTTTCTGATGTGTTCTCCACTTGTCTCAAGAGCTACCGAAACCGAACCGATGAGGATATAATCAAGATTCTCAGACTCTTCGATTGTCTTCACAATCTCCTCTGAAGTAAAGGAGGTGACAGTTGTATCTGCCGTATAAAAAACATAGCTGGCAGCGCCTGTTTCGTCAATCTTTGCAAAACCGATCATGGAGTTCTGTGGCACATCAACGAGTTCGCTGCGGAAATGCACGTTGTTCGCCTCAAAATAGGCCTTCATCTTCTGCCCGAACATGTCCCTGGATAGTTTTCCCAGGAAAAGAGTGTCGCTTCCAAGCCTGCTCGCTGCCGTGGCCGCATTCAGTGTGGACCCGCCAGCATAGTAATGGAACAGGGGATCGGATCCCGCATCCTCATCTCTGGAAATAAAATCAATCAGTGCTTCTCCAAGAAAACCTATCATATAGCAACTCCTTTATGTTACAGATACTGTTTGTAATCTTCTCCAAGTATTCTAGCATACAATTCTATATACGGCTTGATCGGAGACATATTAATCTTGGGGATAAGCACCTCCTCGACCTGGAAGAAACCGACCTCACTTGTCATATCAACTTCAATCGCAACCGCCTTCTCTCTTCCCTGTACGATGCGGACCTTCTCGATCGCGTTTGATGAGTACTTGTGAATGTCACCGACTCTGGCCCCGTGAGAAAGGGCAAGCGGGATTCTTGCGCGTCCCTTCTCCATGTCACAGCCGTCTGCAAGCAGGATAACTCCTGATTCAACCGAATGAATTTTCCGGTTCGCCATATGGCCCACGATTCCTTCTATGGCAACCGAGCGGATAACGACCTGCTTGTACATGGCATCAGGATATACTGCTGTAAGGAACCTGTTGATCAAAGGCAGTGCAAGCGTCGAACTCATCAGCTCATGGTCCTCTCTTCCCACTGCCATACCGAGATCATGAAGAAAGGATGACAGGAGAATCGCAGCCATCGAATCGTCAGCGGTTCCTACCTGGTCCTGCTCTATGCTGCCGATAATGCCGTTTTCTCTCAGCAGATGAAACAGCGTTATTGCGTTGATAGTCACCTGACGCATATGCACGGGCCCGTGGTCGTTGAATCCGAGCCGTACGATGCTGACACTGTTGGCGTACTCCTGCATCAGATGCACTTCCTCGTCCTCGATGAGCATTCTGAGGAGCCGGCCTGCACTGCTCTGTTCATCCAGGAGGGAATAGAGTCTCTGTTCAAGTTTTAGTTCTTTCTGAGATTTCATTGACCTATCGTACAAAGTGTTGAGGAAAAAGGCAACCACAAAGCGCCGGGAATGCCACATCACACAAAAGGGAGGCAGTGCCTCCCCTATCTGTTCCGATTCAGTATCTTCATGTACCTGACTATCGTATCCTGAGGTCAGTTACTCCTGACCTGCATGATCTCAGAGATATAGGTTGTCATGAAGTTGTCCTCGAACGAGTCTGATGAGAAGATCGAACTGATAAGTTCCTGCTGCACCTGCTGTTCTTTGATATAGTCATACAGCATACCTATGTACTGACTGGTCGAGTCACTCACAGAGGCAGTCTCACTCACCGTAGCAACCAGGTAGGAACCGTTGGTTTCGATGAGATCACTCACGTCTCCGGTCTCCAGTGAGTACAGGCTTCTCATAGCATCGACATCGGAACTCAGAGAGGCAAGGAATCCTCCCTGATCGGTATATCTGAATCCCATAAGGAATGCTGATGAGTTGACATCAACAGGAGTGAGTCCTACAGTCACAGGCTCAAGGGACAGAGCCGCTCCCGCTTCAGAGAACGATACCCCGCTGGAAATGTCTGCAAGGAGCTGTTCGCCTACATTCTTCACATAGGTACTCGTAATATCGGGATTGTTCGTCTGGATATAGGCTCTCACGTTATCAAGAACCTCCGGGTCAGCAAGGTCTGCCGGGAACGGCTTCTGCTCAACCCGGTACAGTGCATACCCGCCCGGGGTTTCGAAGGGTCTGGTCACCTCACCCTGCGCGGTCGAGAACAGTTCGTTTACTTCCTCTTCAACCGCGAAGTTGCTCTTGATCTCATGAAGATGGAATACTCCGGCCTTGCCTCCTTCAGCAGCGAGAGCATCCTGCGAATACTGCACCGCGGCTTCTTCGAAGGTCATCTGCCCCTCTTCTATTGAGGACCGCACGTCAAGCGCCTCCTCTTCTGAGGCAAGGGAGATGATGGAAATATCTATCATGACGAACTCGCTGGGATTGTTCATGGCGAATTCTCGAGTAAGCTCCTCGGGATACAGAGAAGCATCAAGGACGACATATTCGAACGCCTTCGCCTCCTGACCGAGAGCCTGGATATATTCGAGTTCTCCTGCAGGATCAAGGGTACTCTGCATATCGGCCAGGATCATCCGGGTAGGGATAAGATCCTCGACCTGCTTCTTCAAAGCATTCCTGCTCTCAATCGAAGCACTCTCATACGTCGCATTATCGAACTTTCCATCCTTGTCATAGGCGCCGCTTTCAATGATCTGACGCTTCAGGGTCTCCTCTGCAATGACGATTCCTGCATCATCAGCCATCCGAGTCATCGCCGTGTGGAAGACTGTGCTCTGATAGGCACCGTTCCATATCTGGTAGGCGGCCATTTCATCGCTACCTGTAGCCTGCTGTGCCTGAGCCTGATACTGCCGGTAGAAATAGTTGCCGGGCGTAAACACGATATCCTCACCGTCATAGGAACCAAAGGAGATGGATGCATTACGGGCTGAGGAACCCAGAGAAGGGACAATGATGCCGACAATCAGAACGATCGATATGACAGCAAGAATAATATAGGTCAGAATTTTAGAAAAAGTCATCGGCTGTCGTACCTTCCTGCCAGTCTCTTTCTTCTGACTGCCTGAAAGTTTTACCACCTTTCCTGAGTTCTGTTCGTTGTTGTTAGAGTCATTGGAGGGCATGCCTTACCTCTTTTTCACTGAATATAGGTGTTCTACTGTAATAATAGACACCTTCGCAAAGGTATCATAGGGAGGTTGATAATGTCAACGGAAACACTGAAGACTATATTCATCACAGTCGTTGACATACCTCGATTCTTTCCCTATAGTATCATCTTGACGGGCAGTAGCGCAGGGGCTAGCGCACTTGGTTCGGGACCAAGGGGTCGGAGGTTCAAATCCTCTCTGCCCGATACCGTTATACGATTGAGGAGTGGCTGAATGGCTGCTCCTCCTTTTTTTGTCTTTTCCTGACTTTCATGCAGCTGTATCGATGTGGGAAGACGTTTCTTCTCCGAACGATCTACGGCTGTCAAGTTCCCGGTCATGTAAGATACTCGGGGATGTACCCACGGCTTTCATAGATCTTCCGCTGTGTCCCGCTGAGGATACGTTTGCACAGACGCACCGAGGTGGGAGTCACTTCCACCATCTCATCGTCCTTGATGAACCGGATCGCCTGCTCAAGTGTCATGGGAACAACGGGAGTGAGGGTGACAGCCTCATCCTTCCCCGATGCCCGCATATTGGTGAGCTTTTTCGTCCGCGCAGGATTCACTGCGAGATCGACCTCACGATTGTGTTCACCGATGATCATCCCTTCGTAGACAGGATCTCCGGGAGTGACGAACAGTCGTCCTCTGGGTTCCAGTCCGAACAGACCGTAGGCTACAGCACTTCCAGACCGGTCAGCTATCAGTGAACCGGTAAACCGGTCGGGGAAGTCACCGCGGTAGGGTTCGTACCCTTTCAGGAGTGCGTGCATCACTCCTGTACCCTTGGTATCTGTCAGGAACTCATCCCGGTACCCGATGAGAGCACGGGACGGTATCTCGAAATGCATGTTCACCCTCCCCTCAACATCGTAGGTTATATCCATCATCTGTCCCTTGCGCTTGGCAAGTTTTTCCATCACCACTCCACTGTAGGTCTCAGGGCAGTCAACCCGGAGCAATTCGATCGGTTCGGTCTTATTCCCCTTCTCATCTTCCCTGAAAATGATCATAGGACGACCGACACAGAGTTCGAAACCTTCCCGTCTCATGGATTCTATAATGACCGCAAGCTGGAACTCTCCGCGCCCCTTTACGATGATGGAATCATCTGTACTACTCTTTTCCACCCTGATCGAAACGTTCTGGAGAGCTTCCTTCTGTAGCCGCTGGTAGATCTTCGTGGCCTGTACATGAGTGCCTTCCTTGCCCGCAAGCGGTGAGATGTTCTTGCTGAATCTCATGGCCACTGTCGGTTCATCGACAGTGATCCGCTCGAGAGCCTTCGGCTGCTCCCTCGTACAGATCGTATCTCCGATGGAGACCTTTTCCACCCCTGATAGTACGACGATATCACCGGGTTCTACATGACCCACCTCGTGGAATGTCGGTCCATCGTAGCATTGCAGGCGAGTGACCCTCAGGGAGACTTTCTCGTGATCAGTACCGAGACAGATGAGAGAGTCATTCGTATCGGCACTGCCGTTTACAACCTTCCCTATCGCGAGACGTCCGAGAAAGTCACTATAGCCGAGATCACTGACGAGCATCTGGAACGGTTCCGCATCATCGTACTTCGGGGGAGGAATCACCCGCACCATCATATCGAGCAGTGCATGCAGATCCCCGTCAAGGGCACCGGGATCGGACCCGCAGGACCCTTCTCTCCCGATTGAGTAGAGAACAGGCACCTCGAGCATCGCCTCGTCGGGATTGAGTTCAAGGAGAAGGTCGTAGACCTCCTCAAGCACTTCCTGAGGTCGTGCATCCTGACGGTCGACCTTGTTGATCACGATGATAACGGCAAGATCAAGTGCAAGCGCTTTCTGGAGGACGAAACGGGTCTGAGGCAGCGGTCCTTCGGCAGCATCTACGAGAAGAACGACACCGTTCACCATCGACAGCCCCCGTTCGACCTCACCTCCGAAGTCGGCGTGTCCCGGAGTGTCGATGATATTGATCTTCACGTTCTTCCATGTGATCGCACAGTTCTTTGCACTGATAGTGATGCCCCGCTCCCTTTCAAGAGCCCCCGAATCCATGATCCGCTCCTGTGTGTCCCGGGAAGCGAGAAGACCGCTTTGGCGGAACAGTCCGTCCACAAGAGTCGTCTTGCCGTGGTCGACGTGAGCAATGATCGCAATATTTCGTATCTGATTGTTTGTTTTCAACATAGCTGCGCAACTATAGCACAAAGAAAGCATGTAACCTAGCATGAACAGGCAGTTTTCGGGAATTTACCTGTACAGTGTTTTTTCTCTGAGGGGAAATGGGGGATCAGGCAGGTACCACTCCTTGTGCCCTGCCTGCCGGAGTCAATCGCACCGGTGCGGTGTCAGATCTCTGTAATGTGAATGGTACCACCTTTTGCGAACGTGATGGCTTCCACTGCCGCTCTGGCCGCAGAGAGTGTCGTTGTATAGGGAATGGCATGTATGAGAGCCATCTGCCTCAGAGAGATTGAACTTTCATGAGCTCTTTTACCCTTCGGGGTGTTGATAAGCAGATCGATCATTCCGTTTTCAAGCTGATCGACGATATTCGGGTGCCCCTCACCCTCCTTGGGAAGCACCTCACAGATAATTCCGTGATCAAACAGCACACCTGCGGTTCCCCTGGTCGCCGCGATCGTGAAACCGAGTCCGATAAGGTCCCGTATGATGGGCACGACCTTTTTCTGGTCAGACGAGGTAACGCTGACACACACCTTGCCGCTGAGAGGAAGTGGATTACCGCTGGCAGTCTGACTCTTGTAATAGGCCTCTCCGAAGGACTGCCCGACGCCGACCACCTCACCGGTGGATTTCATCTGAGGTCCGAGAAGGGGATCAAGGTGAGAGAACCTGCCGAAGGAGAACACGGCCTCCTTCACCGCCCAGCCGGTTATGCACTCTCCCATACCCACTCCCCCGTCCTCAGCAACGATGCCCTGATCTGCAAGGCTCTGTCCTTCCCATACCTTCACTGCCATACTGATGATGTCGACGGCTGTGGTCTTTGACAGGAACGGGATAGTCCTGCTTGCCCTCGGGTTCACCTCAATGACATAGAGCCTCTCATTCTTGCTCGCAAATTGGATATTCATCAGGCCCTTCACCTGAAGTGTCTGTGCCAGGTTTTTTGCAATTCTCACCATCTCGCTTTTCATGGTCTCACTAAGCTGATACGGCGGGAACACTGCCGCGGAATCACCTGAGTGGATACCGGCCGCCTCAATGTGCTGCATGATACCGCAGATATAGATGGAAATGCCATCCGAGACTACATCGACATCATACTCGAAGGCATCTTCGAGGAAGTAGTCTATCAGGAGAGGGTTTTCCTCATCTATCACCATAGGGTGAGACAGGTAGGTCTCAAGATCATGATCATTGTACAGTACTTCCATCCTTGCTCCTCCAAGGACATGCGAGGGTCGTACTATGAGAGGATAGGTCACTTCCTGAGCGAGGGCCCTCACCTGTGAGATATCTGTGGCTGAGCGGTTGGGACTCGTGTGTACATCGAGACTGTCAAGCAGCTGAGAGAATTTCTTCCTCTCATCGCAGATCTCGATGCTGTCATACGAAGTGCCTGGTATCTTCACGTGGTGCTTCCTGAGTTCTCCCAGGAGCTTGAGAGGTGTCTGCCCGCCAAGTTGGACAACCACTTCCTCGATGTGCTCCTTATCGATGATAGTCAGCACCTCCTCATGTGTGAGGGTTTCCATGTAGAGTCTGTCGCTGATCGTATAGTCGGTACTCACCGTTTCTGGATTGTTGTTGACCATGATGACCTTCCGTCCAGCCTCCTTGTAGGCAAGCGCTGCCTGAGTACAGCAGGTATCGAACTCGAGCCCCTGACCGACCCGGTTGGGTCCGCTTGCTATGATAAGCACATTGCGCGGTCCCACGGGACGTGTCTCACTGAACTCACCATAGGTGAGATAACAGTAGGGAGTGGAGACCTCGAATTCCCCGGCGCAGGTGTCCACCACATGAATTCCTGCACTGATACCGTATTCCTCCATGGCACGGGAGATCTGCTGAGGACTGACATGAAGAATCTGTGCGATCCTCTTCGCACTCATTCCCCGGGCCTTCGCTGCCAGGAGACGTTCGCGGGTCAGCCCTGTATCTTCCAGAGCAAGATCAAACTCAACCTGTTCCCATACCTCCTGAATGATGAAGGGATGGTACTGAGTGATCTGACGGGCACTTTCAAAGGCACCGTACCCGCTCATCTTCAGGAAGGAGTAGAGGGCGTGGATCTTATACGGATGGAGAGAATGAAGGACCGATAGGATTGTTGCAACGTTCCCGTTACCGTAGCCGGTGATGCATGAGAGAGGAACGAGACCTTCCCTACCGTCTTCACAGCCTCTGATTCCCTTGTTGAGTGCTTCGATGAACGTTCTGCCGAGTGCGAGAGACTCCCCTACACTTCTCATCTGTGTTCCGAGGGTGCTGGTGGCAAGAGGGAACTTCTCAAGTTCGAAACGGGGGACCTTCACCGCCATATAATCCAGAGTCGGCTCAAATGCGGCACTCGTGGTGCGGGTTATCTCATTCTGCACCTGATCCAATGAATACCCGAGTGCAAGAAGAAGCGATACCCTTGCAATGGGGTACCCGGTAGCCTTGCTGGCAAGGGCGGAGGAGCGGCTCACCCTGGGGTTCATCTCGATAACCATCATCTCATAGGTGTCCGGATTGATCGCGAACTGAACATTCACCCCGCCACTGGTGACACCCACTTCTCTGATGATAGCAAGAGAGGCATCCCTCATATCCTGATAGACATGGTCGGGAAGGTTGATCGCCGGAGCCATCGTGATGGAATCTCCGGTATGGATTCCCATCGGGTCGATATTCTCGATCGAACAGACGACGATGGCGTTCCCGGTCGCATCGGCTATCACCTCCATCTCAAATTCAGCCCAGCCGAGCAGGGACTGCTCGATAAGCACCTCATGGACGGTAGAGGCCTGAAGGGCAGTGTTCACCATGGAATCAAACGATTCTTCCTTTTCTATGATACCGCCTCCGACGCCGCCAAGAGTGTAGGAAGGGCGGAGAATCAGAGGAAGGGAAAACGATTCATGAAAGGAACGCGCTTCTTCAAGCGAATGGGCAAGGAGTGATTCAGGACTCCTGTATCCGAGTCGGGTGACCAGGTCCTTGAATTCCTGTCTGTCTTCACCCCTGCGGATCGCTTCCACGGAAACACCAAGGAGTTTCACCCCATACTTCTCGAGCACTCCCTGTTGATGGAGTTCCATTGTCAGGTTGAGGGCTGTCTGACCGCCGAAGGTGCCGATAATCCCGCCGGGTTTCTCTTTCTCTATGATCTGTTCGATATAGGGAACCTCCAGAGGTTCCATATAGATCTTCCCCCCCAGAACCGAGGAGTTCATCACGGTCGCAGGGTTCGGGTTCACCACCACAGCCTCGTAGCCTTTCTCCTTGAGAGCGATCAGAGCCTGTGTTCCGGAATAGTCGAACTCACACCCCTGGCCGATCACGATCGGTCCGCTTCCGAGTATCAATACCTTACTGTTCTTCATGTCAACTGCCATCATTCACCTCACTTCTCAGGTCAGGAAATCTTCGAACACATAGAGGGCATCATGTGTTCCCGGGGCAGATTCAGGGTGGAACTGCGTACACATTACGTTCTTTGCTTGTAAGATCAGACCTTCCACACTTCCGTCATTCAGGTTTGTGAACCACACGTGTGCATCTTCAGGGAGAGACGACTCTTCTACCGTATAGGTATGGTTCTGGCTTGTGATACATACGGTATCTCTTTCTGTGTTGAGGACAGGGTGGTTTGAACCGTGGTGACCGTAGGCCATCTTCTCTACCTGTGCACCCAGAGCCAGCGAGATGAGCTGATGACCGAGACAGATTCCTCGGATGGCCATCCTCCCTATGAGAGATCGTATCTTTTCAACTTGATCAACGAGAAACCTCGGGTCTCCCGGTCCGTTTGACAGGAAGAGAAAGTCATACGTCAGGATATCGACTTCAGATGCAGAGAGGAACTCATCAGCGCTCAGAGAGTCAACTGTTACATCCAGATGCCTGATTGACTCGATAATTTCCCGCTTCGCACCGTAGTCGATAATGAGAACGCTTCTGCTCTTCCCCTTCTCACTGAAGGAGGCACCGGGCTGAGAGCAGAGCGTGATAAAGTCTCTTTCACTCATTGAAGGAAGTGCTTTCAGCCGGGTGATGGTTTCATTGATCAAGGCTGTATCAGGTGCTTCATCAGTGTCCACCATGGCACCGTACATCGCTCCATGCTCCCGTATATGAACGGTAAGGCGTCGGGTATCAACGTCCTTCACGCCGGGGATCTCCCACTTCTTCATAAGATAATCTAAAGAAACAGTCCCTGCAGGGACTGCTCCTGTATAGAGTTTCTTGACGATCATACCGTTGATGAGCGGTTTGTCGGTAAGGTGCTGATAGAAATCGGGTCTGCATCCATACGTGCCGATATGTACTGAGGTCATCACGACGATCTGCCCGGCATAGGAATTGTCAGTGAGCACCTGAGGGTAACTGTTGCATGCAGTATTGAACACGATTTCACCACTGCCGGCTTCAGGATGCCCGAACGGTTTTCCTTTGAATACCGTGCCATCTCTGAGAATAAGATATCTGTACGTCAAAAGAATCACCCCTCTTATTGCAACACGGTCTGTTGCCTGTTCATGGTTTTGTGTTGCACTTTACAGAAAACTGTATATTTATGCAACTACTTAGGGGTATTATCCTGTATAATAGGATAAATATTCAATAACACACTCGTAGCGCAACATACATCTCTTCACAGGTGGTCAGTATTTCCAAGAATGTGCCGGGTGTACCTCAGAAACAACCATCTGGGAGAGTAGCGAACAGTATCGCAGATATGAAATCGTGAAAGACTTCTGTCATTCTTGAAATGTTTCTCTACAGCACCAGGAGTCAATCAGAATCTGGAACAGGGCAGGATACGGGCAGGTCAGACTGTATGGCCTCCTTGAGCTGTGTGTGCCAGGCCTGAGCCGGCAGGTGATGTTGAAAGGTTTTTCCTATGCTTAGACAGCGTCTTTCCCGGTTGTTCAGAGAGTATGCAGTGCACATCCCGGTACCGCCCATCCAAGTTCCTGTCTCGTCCTCATCCCCTCTCTTGTAGTCGTTCTTGACGATACACAGCAGACTCCCTGATCTTAGTGATAGTGCCCCCCGTAACCAAGGAGAGGATGTCAGGTTTACCTGTCCTGTCGGGTGGAGGATCCTTCCCCCCTCTGGCTCAATTTTAAGTGTATTACCTGGCTCAGTTTTACCTGATCAGGCGCTCAGTCATGCAGTAATCTCCAATCGACGAGATCAACTGATTACCTACACTCCAGTGTTGTTGCAGCACACCCATCCAGCGATTATTCCCGAAGAAAATTTCACTATCGATGTGTTCATCCCGGGGTTCAACGGTCGTCAGGGAACCGAACAGGACCATCAGCTTGAGTTCAGGAACCTGGTCTCTTCATGCATGTACCACCCGCCGACCTTCCTGCAGAGCATCCTGCATCCGCTGAAATATCATTGCCTGTTCCTTATTACACAGGTCCGAGTGTCTCACTGCTTTCAGAAGGTCGTCCTGTAACCATGAAGCTCCTGCACCGAAGGAACTGGCCCTGTCCTCTTCCCGGGAGATTTTCCACTCACACGATACCCTGCGTACAACGCTGCGAGCTGTCAGTGTGGTGTTTTACCAGCCTGCCAGCTCTCAGATCGTTCAGCCTACATCAACTATTGTGTGAAAATTCTCACCTTCTGTCTCGATGTGATAATCTCACGACCCGAAGCGAGGGAAGGAATGGTCTTCATGGCACTCATCTGCACGAGAAGGTTTCCAAGCGCTGTTGCCTCCACGGGTCCTGCAACGACCTCACACCCCGTCTCCTTCGCTGTCCACTCATCGAGGATCGTATTCTTGCACCCCCCACCGATGATGTGGATGCGGGTATAGGTTCTCCCCGTGATCTTCTCGATCTCTCTGAGTGAGGTATGGTAGGCCTTTGCCAGCCCCCTGTAGATGGCGACCATCACCTCTCCATGCGTCTCAGGGGCTCTGAAGCCAAGGTGGATACAGCTCTTCTTCACCCTGTCCTCCATAAGTGCATCAGGTGAGTTGGGTTTGAGGAACATGTCATCCATCACATCGATATACCCTTCATAATCAGCCTGATCAAGGGTCTCGCGGTCAAGCGTTCCGTAGTCGATCGTCTCTCCCTTCTTCTCCCAGTGCCTCACGCACTCCTGCTGGATCCACATTCCCATGATGTTCTTGAGGAATCGGATCTTCCCGTTCACTCCGACTTCATTGGTAAAACCGGCTTGAAGAGCGGCCTCGGTCAACACTGGCTCTGCAGCTTCCACTCCGAACAGTGACCATGTACCGCTTGAGATGTACAGTACGTCCTCCCCTTCCCGTGCGGGAACAGCAGCGACGGCACTGGCAGTGTCGTGTGTCCCGACGGCCACCACCTGGATATCATGGTCAAGGAAGAGTTCCGCCTTCAGGACCGGTTCCAGCGGGCCGATGATACTGCCGCTCGGGATAACCGGTGAGAACAGGTCGGGATTCAGTCCCACCTCTGCGATAAAGGTCCTGTTCCAGTCCATCTTCCGCGGATCAAACAGCTGTGTCGTGGACGCGTGAGTCATTTCATTCGTGATACGCCCGGTAAGCCAGTAGGTGATCAGATCGGGAATGCTCAGATAATAGGAGGCTACCTTCATCAGTTCTGGCCTCTGTGTGTTCAGGGCGTGCAGCTGATACAGGGTATTGAACGACTGGAAGGCAATCCCCGTCTCACGGTAGATATGCTCTCTACCATACTCGGCGCACAACTGTTCGATTTTTCCGTCAGTGCGACCATCACGGTAATGATAGGCGAAGGTGAGAGGTTCCCTATTCTCATCCAGAAGGAGATGATCAACACCCCAGGTATCTACACCGATCGAGACAATCTCACTTCCATAGAGCTCTACAGCCTTCTTGATTCCCTGTCGGATCTCTCCATAGATATAGAGAAGATCCCAGTAGGTGGTGTCAAGAATCCGTATGTTGCGTGTAATGAACCGGTGAACGACCTCGAATGAGGTGATGTCTCCCACGATGACCCGTCCATTGGAAGCTCCCAGATCAATAGCAATGTGTGTACTCATGCATACCTCCTTTTACGCCTTCGGGGCATGTTCCAGAAGATACTGCTCAGCCTCCAGAGACCAGAGCCCATTGTGGCGTTCGGTAATGTCAGCAAGGGCTGCATAGAAAGGATCAGTCCTGCCGATTTCAGCGAAGTCACTGATTGCTACAAGCGGAAGGTTATAGTGGGTATACATCAGTTTCTTCCCTCCCGGGATGCTCGGAAGGTCTATGACAGTCTGAGGCACTGAATCGAGTCCTCCTATGTGGGTCACCATACTTGCGGGGTTGAGTTTTCCGCTTTCCATCATCCTCAGTGACTCGATCATATCATCTGTGTTACCGCCGCTGGTACCCACGATATGCGTTGAGCCATAGTGGACATTATAGAAATTGAGAGAGGCGGTGAAATCAGTCCTGTTGGGACCTGCGAAGAAGTTGAGACAGCCGTCCCTGCTCAGGATCTTATCTGCCTGTTCCACCAGCTGGGATACCGGAGCCATGACGAGCACGTCGTTATACCCGTTACCGCCGCTGGCATCGAGAAGGGCCTGTACGGGGTTATCGGTATGTTTTGTATTCAGGTAGACAAGTCTGACACCCTCTGCTGCGGCATCCTCCTCGCTGAACAGGCTTCTGGCCCGTTGTATCCTCGCCTCGTCGATATCAGTGACTACGATGAGACCGGGTTTCCGTTCAGTATGGATCGCATAGTCTATCGCACCGAGTCCCATGGGTCCGACCCCTGCGAGAATAGCCAGGTTCCCTCCTTCGACGATCTCCATCTCGTGAACATACGAACCATTCTTCGTGTGATACATCGCGTGGTAGGTTCCCACGATACAGCTTACAGGTTCTGCAAGAGAGCCCAGGAAGTAGGCATCCCCGTCATACTGGAGAAGGCAGTTCATCTCCATCACTTCACGGGGAATCACGATATAGGTGGCATCGCCTCCGATAAACCTGAACGAATAGCCGGGGGCATCGAGAGAGCCCCGGTAGTTCAGAGCCGGCTGAATGGAGAACTTGCTGCCTGGGGTGAACCTGTCCTTCCACGTGTCTCCCACCTCAATAATCTCACCGCAGAACTCGTGTCCGAGGATGATCGGATTCTGTGCCACATCGTCCGGCACCCGTTTATGGTCGGCTCCCTGCTCACTTGCCTTGTGGTCACTCATGCACACACTGTTGGTGACGATTTTCGCAAGGATCTCATCCTTTGTGATGGCAGGGAGTTCAAACTCCTCGATTCTCAGATCATTCTTTCCGTATAGACGTACTGCACGTGTTTTCATAGCCAACCTCCTAGTTCAGCATGACCTGCCCGCCTGTGACGGGAACAGCCTGCCCTGTTTCATATTTCTGTTCAACGATGTAACAGACTGCTCTCATCACATCTTCTGTTGTACATCCTCGTGATAGGGGAACCTTAGATTCATAGAAGGCTCTCACATCAGCGATACTCTTCGCTCCGGGAACTTTGTTCGCCTTGAAGTACTGCACGAACAGCCCCCGTTCAGGATCTGACCACAGCGGCCCGTCAAGGAAGTTCCCCGGACAGACTGCATTGACCTTGATATTGTCTCTCACCAGTTCCAGAGCGAAGGACTGGGTGAGTCCGATCGTTCCGAACTTTGCACCCGCGTACGCTCCGTTCTTATTCGATCCCTCCAGCCCGCTCTTACTGCTTATGGCGATAATGTCACTCATATACCGTCCTCCTGAACCGACATTCTGGGCAGCCAGGACAGGAGAAGCATGTTTGGTGCAGAGGAAGAAACCGGTGTAGTCGACACTGGTTACGAACTCGAAATCCTTCAGTGTCATCTCTTTGACGCTTCCTGCACGAAGTACTCCGGCGTTGCTGATGAAGATATCGAGCCCTCCGGTGATACGGACAACCTCGTCCATCATCGCCTCCACGGAGTGTTCATCTGTGACATTCACTTCCAGAGGAACCGACACTGTCCTTCCATGCTCTTCATTCAGTGCAGAGGCCTGAGCTCTCGCCCCTTCATAGTTCATATCTGCAATAAAAACGAAGCCGCCCTCTTCTATGAGGCCTCTGACCATGCCGATTCCGAACCCCTGAGCTCCGCCGGTCACCAGTGAAATCTTGTTCTTCATCACCTCTGAACGTCTTGAGGAGCCTCTATAGCCGATACTTCTGGAGAAGGAGGATTCCTTCTTCACAGCCTCATCGTAGGTGGTCCCGAGACAGTACACCAGGTGTTCCTCCTCTACCGAGATACAGGAAGGGTATCGTCCGTTGCTTGTAACAAACGTATCAATCGAACTGTGAATGAGGTCAATCTGCTGTTCGACTGATCGATCGAAGATATCGGCAGGGAGGGTTACCTCGGCGACCTTGCCTTCAGCAGTATGAACAAACACCGAGGATTCACCATCGAAGAAATATCCTCTGAGCAGAGGGGCCAATGACGTATTCATAGAGCAGGTTCTCCTTCTGTACGCAGGTGCGAGGCACTCTCTACAAGAGTGCCGGTATCACCCGGGTCCATCGCCCGTGCCAGCGTACTATAGATCTGTATCCGTTCAGTGAGTGTGGAGCCCAGCGGGTTGTCCCGGGCAAAGAGGCCGTAGGAGGAGGACTGTTCCACAAGAATCTCATGAGCCACGAGCGCCCAGGCTGAATCAACCAGATGCACTGCTTCGGGTTCGAGAAGTTCGGGACAGGTAAAGCTCTGCCGGGACGAGTTGATATCGACTCCGCTGATCTCCATAAGATTGTGCTTTCTGCACAGACCCTGGAGGCGTGCCATCTGCTCCCTGGTATTCCTCGGCGGCATGTAGGTGACCGCTGGGAATCCAAGCCGTGCGAGGAAGGGGATCAGCTCATCAAGGAAGGCGTCTTCGAACCGCTGAGCCTTCTTATCTCCTGTGACACTCTGTTCGATGTCTCCAAGGTATGCGTACGCAGGGATTGCATCAATCGAGAGTGCAAAATCCACAACATCCCTCACATCGGGAATCTCATCGCCGGAAGGTTGAATGAAAAAAGATGGGAGAAAGGCGCTTTTCATTACACCGAGAAGGTCATACAGGTAGTGAGGATTCACCTCATCAAGAAGTGTGTTCCTGATACTCTCGCTCACGTCAATCTTCATGTCTTCTCTCAGGAACCTCACAAGGTCACTTCGGTGTTCCATCATCCCCTGCAGCTTCAGAGCAAGGGCATAGAGAATGTGACGTTCGGTGATCTCTCCCCCCTCGGTCCACTTCGATATGGGGATCACCTCGGAATCATAGTCAATTTCATCGATCCCTTTTTCCCTGAGGATACGGTTGAGTGAAGCGACCTGGAGCCGGTTACGTTTCATCCTTGCCTCCCGTATCGGTGCCAGGAACTGTTCTACCGAGGCAATCGCACTGCTCCTGACTCCGTGAACGACCATATAGACGATACCGGGAGAATCGGGATTATTGATGTTTTTATCAGCAAAGGGGGTATCAAGGAAGGATACTCTCACTTCAAAGCCTGTTGTCGCCGCTATGGAAAGCAGCTGCCCCACCTTCTTCGTCTCAAGAGAGGCGGAAATCGAGTCATGATCGACCGATCCTACGATGGAAAGACCCGCCTTTTTCGCCATATATACGGCAGCGGCTGGCTCATAGGGGCTGAATGAATAGCTTGTGTGCACATGGTTGTTGACTTCTGTCAGAGAAGGGAACCTGACGGTTCCCTTCCTGAGGAGTTCTCTGATCTCCTGTGCAGCTTTGATGCGTGTATCATACGAGGGACTGTTGATGTTCGTTTCAAGGTGCTGCAGGTTCATCATACACCCTTCTGCAACTGCCGGAGAAATTCCCCGTCACTCATGTTTCTCACGACCTTGCGGTTCGCGACCGGCAGGATCTGCTCGTGAAGCGCATCTATGATTGAATCCACCTGAGGGAAATAGATCTCCTCCATCTCTGCCGGGGGGGTGATCCAGTTCCTCGAGCCGACAACGACCGGCGGCGCATCAAGATAGTCGAAGGCGAGGCGTGAAATGTTCGCGGCAACCGTCTGCAGGTACGAACCTCTCTCGCTGCTGTCTGTGACAAGTATAGTCTTACCGGTCTTTTTCAGTGATTCTATGATACGCTCGTACTTCAGTGGATTGATCCACCTCAGATCGATCACTTCTGTGCTGATTCCGTACTCTTCTCTCAGTCTCTTTTCAGCTGCCATACAGGTGTACAGGGATGGTCCGAGGGCGATAAGCGTAAGGTCCTTACCTTCCACCCGTACCACGGGTTCACCTTCAGGGATCTCGTAATACCCTTCAGGCACCCCTTCCTTGACGAACTGTTCTCCGATACCGTACAGCTTCTGACTTTCGAAGAACACCACCGGATCAGTACCTCTGAGAGCATAGTTCAGCATACCCTTCACATCATAGGGTGTGGCAGGGTACATCGCCTTAAGGCCGGGCACCGAAGCAACCATACTGGTCCATTCCTGAGAGTGCTGGGCACCGTACTTGTTGCCGACCGAGACCCTGAGTACAAGGGGCATTCTCAGTGCACCGGCCGACATGCTCTGCCATTTCGGCATCTGGTTGAACACCTCATCTCCTGCACAGCCGAGGAAGTCACAGTACATCAGTTCGACAACGGCCCGCCCTCCGCTCATGGCGTACCCTACTCCACTGCCCACGATCCCCGATTCGCTGATTGGCGAATTGAAGAACCGGTGGTAGGGAAGGAGTTCTGTAAGTCCACGATAACAGGCAAACGCCCCGCCCCAGTCACGATGGTCCTCACCATATGCGACCATAGTGGGATCCTTCGTAAACCGATAGGCCATAGCCTCGAACACCGCATCCCGGTACTGGTACTGACGTGAGGCGCTCAGTTCCTTACCGTTTTCATCAAAAGCATATCGGCTCCTGCGGGCTATCTGCTGCACCCGTGCATTCTTCTCGAGAGGTTCAAGCAATTCAGGCTCACTCTCATCGAAGGCTTCTACCTGTCCATCAGAGAACATGACAGATTCAATGAAATCACCGTCCACCATGGGACTGATCTTTTCATCAACTGTAAGGGTAAGAGCCTGTTTCACCTTTACAAGGACCTCGTTTCTCATCGTTTCGAGTTCGTCTTCTGTAGCGACCTTATTCTCTACAAGATAGGCAGCATAGGAGATGATCGGGTCCTGATGACGGAATGCGTCAACCTCTTCCTTCGTTCTGTAGGTCATGGCATCGGAGGGAGAGTGTCCGCTGAAACGGTAGGTGATGGTATCCATCAGGACAGGGCCGTCACCTCTCAGGAGGAGTTCCTTCTTTCGAGCCGTAGCCTCCGCCACGGCAAGAGGATTGAACCCGTCAACCCGTTCGGCGTGCATACCGTCTGCGTTCACCCCGCTTCCGATACGGGCATGGATGCCGACACCGCTTGTTTCTCCGACAGGTTGTCCTCCCATACCATAGAAGTTGTTGAACACATTGACCATGTAGGGAGGAGCACCCTTGTTTTCAGCCCAGAGTGTCTTGTACTGATCCATTGCGGCCATGTTCATCGCTTCCCACACGGGTCCTCGGGCGAGTGAACCGTCTCCGATATTGGCGATAACAATTCCCTTCTTCCGGTTCACCTTCTTATACAGGGCGCTTCCGAAGGCGATCGTACCGCTGCCTCCTACAATCGCGTTGTTGGGCATCGAGCCGAAGGGAGCAAAGAACGTATGCATCGAACCGCCGAGTCCACGTGAGAAGCCGGTAGCTTTCGCGTAGATTTCCGCAAGAGTACCGTAGATAATGAAATTGATTGCAGTATCCTTGATATCCTTGCCCTTGAAATGGGTATCGATCACCTTGTAGGTGTCACCATCCATGAATTCACGGATGATTGTTTCAATGTCACTGTCATCCATCTTATCGATGGCTGACAGACATTTGGCAAGAATCTCCCCGTGAGAGCGGTGAGAGCCGAAGATGAAGTCCTCAGGGTCCAGGTTCATCGACTGTCCTACAGCCGCACTCTCCTGTCCGATTGAAAGGTGAGCCGGGCCTTTGTGATTATAGGCAATCCCCTCATACACACCCTCTTTCTTGATCGCATCAAGCATCGTCTCGAATTCCCTGATGACTACCATATCGTAGTAGACTTTCTTCAGCCGCTTCTCACCATAGGTCTTGAGCTCAGTCTTGATGTCACTCTTGTACTGGTTTACAGGAATGTCTTTGAGTTTCAGCTGTTCGCTCTTCCTCACCTGAATCGGGTCAATCTGTATCTGCCTTGACATACTATACCTCTTTTGGATCTTATTATTGTATCTTCCGCTAACCGACCTGCTCTCTATCTGAGAGAGAGGATCGTTTCCTTCAAAACTTCCGAAACGCTCGGATGGGGGAATACCACCTCAGCGATCTCATCAACTCTCAGTTCACTCTCTATGATCACAGCCGCTGCATGGATCATCTCCGATGCATACGGACCGATCATCTGGATACCGAGGATGACACGTGTATCACCGTCAGCAACCACCTTGCAGAGGCCTGAGGCCTTCTTGCCGTTCTCAGCAAGAAACCTGCCGTTGCTTCTCATCTGCTGTGTCGCGCTCTGTACGTTGTATCCGCGTGCGCGAGCTTCGCTCTCGCTTAGACCGCATCCTGCGACCTCAGGCTGAGTGTAGACAGCCCAGGGGATCGCATCGTAGTGCATCCTCTGTGATCCGTCTCCATAGAGATTGTTTACAGCCACCTCAGCCATTCTGCTCGCTGAGTGTGCAAGCAGTGACTTGCCGTTCACATCTCCGATCGCATACACGTTCGGGATATTGGTCTTGAGAACCTCATTCACGACAACCGCCCTGCGGTCGATGAACACTCCCATCTGCTCTGCAAGTTCCGTATTGGGAACTCTTCCGGTGCTCATGAGAACGAGATCCGCCTCCACCGAGTTCTCAGAACCGTCTTTACCGATGAAATAGACTTGCTTCTCATCTATGTTCACCACACGGGAAGAGAGATGGAAATCGACTCTTTTCATCTCACGCCTGAGCAGTTTAGCGATCTCCTTATCAGCCATCGGAATGATCTCGTCGGTCATTTCGATGACGCTCACCGTAACACCGAGCATAGAAAAGAGAGCGGCGAACTCGACTCCGATAACTCCACCGCCGATCACTGCAAGGTGAGTGGGAAGCTGATCGATTGAAAGAATCCCGGTACTGGTCACCACGTGGTCAAGCTGAACCCCTTCAATCGGGATCATGGCTGAAGAAGAGCCGGTTGCTATGATGACGGCATCAGCTGTGTAGGTCTGTCCGTCCACGGTTACACTTCCGTCTCTGTTCCCGGTAGCTTCACCGAACAGGACCTCCACATGGGCGCTCTTCATCAGGTAGGCGATACCCTTCTGCAGGGTTGCTATCGTCTCCTGTTTCCATGTCATGGCGGCAGTGAGATCGAAGGAGACATCAGAGGTGATCACTCCCTTCGACTGAGAGTTCAGGGCATGATCATACAGTTTTCCCGAATGAAGAAGGCTCTTTGTCGGAATACACCCCCAGTTGGTACACACACCACCGAGCGCATCGCGCTCAATGAGGAGGACCTTCTTTCCAAGGCTTCCAGCCTTATGGGCCGCCTCGTAGCCTCCGGGTCCTGATCCGATAACGATAAGGTCATACTGTGACATGAGATCCTCCTTACAGGGCGAGCATAAGCTCGATGTCTGCGATATTCTGCGTCAGCGCTTTAAGGAACCGTGCTCCGGGAGCTCCGTCAACAGCCATGTGATTGATGGTGAGGGAGAGACCGATATGGGGAACGAACCTGACATCCTCTCCTCCGGTTCCCACCGGTTTCAGAGCGATCTCCCCGACACCGAGTATCGCAACTTCAGGGATATTGATCACCGGGGAGAAGGTATCTATGCCGAGAGAACCGAGATTGCTCACCGTAAAGGTGGATCCGCTGAGTTCATCCATCTGAGCCTTTCCGTCAATCGCCTTACTCGCAAGACGCTTCGATTCATCACTGAGTTCCTTAAGGGAGCGCAGCTCGGCATAGGGAACCACCGGAACCAGGAGTCCCTTCGGAGTATCGACTGCAAAACCGAGATGGACGTTATCGAATTGTGTGATCTCCGCCTGTGAGAAGTGAGCGTTCATATAGGGGTATCGAGTGAGGGTTCTGGAGACTGCGAACATCACCATGTCGTGTATGTTTACCGAATTAAGCCCCAGCTCGTCACTGCTCTGTTTGCATCGCTTTCTCAGAGCGAGGAGACCGCTGGCATCTGCATATGCATTGAGGGTGAACGGGGCTGTCGTTTCAAGAGATTCCTTCATCCGCTGAGCGGTCACCTTCCGTATTCCCTTGACAGGAATCACCCGTGTCCCGCCGGATATCTGTGCAACAGATTCCTCAGTAGCGGTGGCGGAAAGAAGATCCTTCAGGAGAACCCGCCCTGCTATGCCGCTGCCCCTCGGAGGAAGGGAAACTCCGGTCGATTGTGCCTGAGCACGCGCAGCGGGGGAAACGGATACAGGGCGCGCCGCGGCTGCAGCCACATCGCGTTCAATGATCCGTCCTTTCGGACCGGTGGGTGTGATGCTGTCCAGGGAAATTCCTTCCCTCCCTGCCCTGTTCTTCGCTCTCGGAGACACTCCGCCCGAGAACGCTGATGAGGCCTGAGATGGCGCTTCTGTGGAGGCAGGTGCAGGTATCTGCGGTTGATTCACCGGTTGCACTGACTGTTCTGCGTAAACAGGTTCCTCAGGCTTTTCCACCTGTGCCGGCCCCGCATCATAGACTTCGCCTGCAGCACCGAGTGCAAGAATCGGCTGCATGACAGGAACCTCATCACCTTCATTCCACAGAAGGGCGAGCACTGTACCCTCCGCAGTCGACTCAACTTCGATGGTGGACTTGTCTGTTTCCGCTTCACAAATGATATCACCTAGGGAAACAGCATCTCCGGGTTTCACCTTCCATTCAAGTAGAATACATGCTTCTACACTGTTCCCCTGTTTGGGCATCACTACCTCTGTAGCCATTTCTCATCTCCCTCGGTTTTCATACAACCGTATGCTCATTCTGCAATCAGCAGTTCTATGTTCAAATCTTCTATACGATGGCGCGCTGAATCAGCCAGACGGTCATCTGTGATAATCACATCAACTTCGCTGAGGTTGAATATCCTGACAAAACCGACCTGGTCGAACTTGGAAGAGTCTGCGACGATAACTCTTTTGGCACCTTGTGCGCACATCCTTCTGACGATCTCCGCATTTTCTGTCAGATGTGTGGTAAAACCGTGAGTGACGGAGAATCCGTCAGTACCGGCAAAGGTGATTCCCACATGATAGTGCTCCAGCTGACCGAGAGCTATAGGTCCGACAAGCGCCTCGGCAGAGGGGCGGAACTCTCCGCCGACGACGGTAAGTGAAATGTTCGGATTCGTACGCATATACGGCAGGAGAAGTGTTGAATTGGTAACGATTTGGATGTCCCGTCTGTCGTACAGATACTTTGCGATAAGGGCGCTGGTGGTCCCGTTCGTGATCATGATCTTTTCGCCGTCATGCACCATGCTTGCGGCAATCTGAGCGATGCGGTTCTTGTATTCAGTGTTGCTGTTCTGCTTTTCCAGAAAATACGGATTGTAGGCCGCCATGGCTGATCCATGAGACCGAAGGATCATTCCCTTCGCTTCAAGGGAACGGAGGTCACTTCGGATGGTGACAGCTGAAACGCCGAGTCGGTCTGACAGTACTGAAACAGCAATCTGACCTTCAGCGACAACAAGGGAGAGGATATCCTGTTCTCTGCTCGACATTCCCACCATTAAACTTCCATTTCCTTTTTGATTCAGTTTCTAATTGCTTTCGATTATATTTCACTTTACTTTCAGTTTCAAGTCAGACAGACACTATTTTTAGAAAAACTTGTATCACCGTGTCGATAACCAGTCGGATGAACGTACCGTGGGAAATCAGGAATCAGGGATGAAGCATCAGTTGTACAAACAGCTCCTTTCCTTTATAACCTGAGTATATGAAGATACTCACTCAGGTCCTGATCTATTCACTTATTGCTCTGGCCGGCATAGCGATCTCTTTCTGGTCACCGGTCGCTCTCCCCTCTTCTATCCTCTCCATGGTGATCCTCTTTCTCCTCCTCCTGTTTGGAGTACTGAAGAAGGAACGAATCAGAGAGGTATCAACATTTCTCATACAGGTCATGGCACTCTTTTTCGTCACACCCGTGGTATCGATGGTGAAAGCGGCCTCTGAGGCGGGAGATGAACTCATACCCATCATTATCGTATCGACCCTTGCTATGCTGATCACCTTCAGTGTCAGCGCCTTATCAATCATGGTGACTGTGCGGATCATGAGGAGAAAACAGGTATGATCGAACAGATATCAATGAATCCGTTCTTCGGAGTTTCAGTCACCGTGTTCCTGTTCCTCATGTCCCGGTCCATCGCACGCAAGCTCGCGAATCCTCTTGTGAACGAAGTGATACTCACTGCCGTCATGATCCTCATCGTCATTTGGCTGCTTGATATCAGACTTGAGAACTATATGGCAAGCACTGCGGCTCTGCAGTTCATGATAGTCCCTGCAACGATTGCTCTTGCCTACTCCATCTACCTCAATCTTCCGGTTCTCAGAACATATGCGATACCGATTCTTGTCGGTACCGTCGTCGGGGCTGTAACGAACCTGGCGAGTGTGATGATCCTGGGAAAGCTCTTCGGCCTGTCTGATTTCACGAGCATGTCGCTCGTACCGAAGTCGGTGACAACAGCCATAGCGATAGAGCTGGGAAAACTCCTGAAGGGAGATGTTTCCATCTCAATCCTCGGGGTGTATATCACCGGGTTCGCAGGCGTCCTGCTCAATCCCCTGCTCATCAGACTTTTCAGGATAGAGGACCCGGTGATCCGCGGCCTCAGTTTCGGCATTTCCGCCCACGTCATCGGTACTACCAGGGCTTTTGCGTACAGTGAGATAGACGGCGCACTCTCCTCTGTTGCGATCTTCTTCATGGGAATCACTACAACGATCGCAGCTGTTGTATTCCTATGATTCGATCTTCTGAAGGTAGTTCTTCCGGTACAGAGTCGGAGAGAGATCGGTATGAGCCTTGAACTGTCTGGAAAAATGAAACTCACTTGAGAAGGAGAGCCTTTCACTGATGGCTTTCACTGACTCTTCGGTACAGGTGAGCATTGCACTGGCGGCTTCAATCTTAAGCTTCATATAGTAGCGCATCGGTGTCTGGTTCATCCTGAATCTGAACAGCCTCACAAGATACGAGGGGGAAAGATTGACTGCAGAAGCAAGCTCCTCAAGACTTAGAGTGCTGAACACCTCACGATGCATGATCCTGAGAGCTTTCTCAAGGTGATGCGATTCCTGATTTCTTGCAGGTCCGCGGTCTCCCGCTGCTATCTGGTAGAGGAGACTGGCCATCTGATGGCAGGCGGACTGGTGGCGGTTGTGGTCTCCTGAGAGTGACTTCTCCTTCACCTCTTCGAAGAAGAACCGATAGTTCGTACCGACCCGGAACGGTCCATCTCCCAGATTCTCCTCAAGCAATCTCCTCAGCTCGTCATCCCTCTCCTCAAGATGGATGAGAATAGCGTAATAGGTGACAGCTTCACGGGCTGTGGCGCTGATGGCATGCACAATCCTCGGAGAGGAGACGAACAGTGAACCGGGAGTGATCGCGTATCGTGTGCTGTCATTGACAAACACCCCGTTTCCGCCCAGAAAGTAGTGAATCTCCCACATGTCGGGCTCATGAGCATGAACCCGCCCGTGCCAGAGCAGTTCGTTCTGACTTTTCATCTGATAGACAAAAACCGCGTCTCTGATATCCATAGGTCAATAATATACATGGAAAGTCAATTTTGTCTATTCACTGCAACTCTCATCTGCTGCACTGTTTAGTAGTAGATGAACAACCAGGCCGCTGTAGAGGCTACATCAATAAACACATAGTGGAAGGAGTACCATATGAGAAAGGTATATACAGGAAGCACTGAATATTTCAAGGGAATCGGAAGGATCGGGTATGAGGGACCGCACAGCGACAACCCTCTTGCATTCAAATTCTACGACCCGCAGAAGGTGGTTGGCGATAAAACGATGGAGGAGCACCTTAGATACTCGGTCGCGTACTGGCACTCCTTCTGTGCTGACGGCAAAGATCCCTTCGGCAACGCAACCATGGAATTCCCCTGGAGTGACAGCGATCCTATGAACAGCGCCTACCGGAAAGCTGATGCCGCCTTCGAATTCATGAGCAAGTTCGGAACCCCGTTCTATGCCTTCCACGACGCAGATGTTGCTCCCGAAGGGGACAATCCTTCTGCATATGTGAAGAACTATCTGAAGGTGGCGGAAAAGCTGAAAGAACTGCAGGATGCTACCGGTATCAGGCTCCTGTGGAATACGAGCAATCTGTTCAGCAACCCACGCTATATGAATGGCGGTATCAGCAACCCTGAGTTCAGCGTACTTTCCCGTGCAGCTGTCCAGGTGAAGACATCTCTCGATGTAAACGTCATGCTGGGGGGGCTCGGCTATACGTTCTGGGGTGGAAGAGAGGGATATATGAGCCTGTGGAACACCGACATGGGAAGAGAACTTGATCATCTCGGACGGTTCTTCGCTCTTGCCCGGGATTACGGACGTTCGATCGGTTTCAACGGAGCCTTCTATATCGAACCGAAACCCATGGAGCCGAGCAAGCATCAGTATGATTACGATGCAGCGACTACAATCGGTTTCATCAGGAAATACGGACTCGAGAATGACTTCTCATGCAATATCGAGAACAATCACGCGACCCTTGCAGGGCATTCATTCGCACACGATCTCACTGTCTGTGCCGACGAAGGGCTCCTTGGAAGTGTAGACGCGAATCAGGGTGATGCCCAGAACGGCTGGGATACCGATGAGTTCCCCTCAGATGTCTATCAGACGACCGAAGCCATGACCGTCATTCTGAAAAACGGTGGCTTCACCACCGGCGGACTCAACTTCGACGCAAAGCGACGACGAAACTCAACCGACCTTGAAGACCTCTTCATCAGTCATATTGGTGGCATGGACGCCTTTGCACTTGGTCTCACGATAGCTCACAGAATACTCGAGGGCGGAAAGCTCTCTCAGATGAAGCGTGAGCGCTACGCATCATTCGACACGGGAAAGGGCAAAGCCTTCGAGCAGGGTGAACTCTCCCTTGCTGACCTGGCGAAACTCGGTATGGAAGCTGTCGATTCGAAGACAAGCGGAAAACAGGAACTGATCCAGAACCTTATCAACCAGTATATGTTCTCCTGACCGTGCTGAATCCGTATTCGATGACTGAAGCCTCAGGGACCTCCTGAGGCTTCTTCGTGGTGTGACCTTCCTGTCCGCCCCTGGGCATCACCGAATACGCATATCACGTACTGCCATATCCCTGCATCTCTCCACTCACATCCGTTCACGAGGACCCTGAGGGGCGACAGCACCGGGCACTCCTGCCTGTGTGTTTCGTGTACGTAGAGGAACCCTCTGAGAGCAGTATTTGACCGCAGAAACCGTAAAGAGAAGACACTGCTCGCACCACCCTTGCACAATTGTTTATATTGTAGTTGATTATCCTATATTTCTGAAGTACTATAACGCATACTAGTTAGAATATACCATGTAAGGATCCATCATGAAAGAAGCATATCATACGTACGTGAGTGAGGGCGGGCACTGGCCGTCAATTGTGCAGGTGTTCAACCGCTCAGCAGCCAGTTTTCCTGACCGTCCTGCCTTCAGCTGTTTCGAAGGAAACGATAAACATACCTACACGTATCGTCAGGTTGCCGATAGGATCTACACAACCGGATGCTACCTGAAAGAAGGCGGAGTGCAGGAGGGAGACCGTGTTCTCCTTATCGGGAAGAACAGCCCTGCATGGGCAATCGGATATCTCTCCATCCAATCAATCGGTGCTGTGGTCGTGCCTCTCGATGTGTTCAGTACCCCACAGAAGGTGAATGACCTGGGTCTGTTCAGTGAAGTCACCGCAATGCTTGCTGATGAACAGTGGCTGCTCAGGATTGCCGGCAGTGAACTCGAATCAACACTCCGCGTGAAGGTGTCACTGGAGAATCCCATTGAACGGGTAAGCTCTCTGTGGCTTCTTCCCGATGCAGGGCCGGGACAGCAGTTCCCCGAGGTGCCGGCCTCCAGCCTTGCAGCGATTCTCTATACCAGCGGAACGACCGGCAATGAGAAGGGAGTGATGCTTACCCATGAGAATCTGATCAGTGATGCGTATCAGGCAAGCGACCCGCTGTTCCTCACACTTGATGAGACAGACGTATTCTACGGTCTTCTTCCCCTTCATCACTCATATGCAATGACAGCCGTGTTTCTTGAATCGATTCTTCATGGCAGTGAACTGCTTTTCACCCCGAAGGTTCTCATATCCCGAAATATCAACGAAATGAGCAGGGGACATGTCACCAATATTCTCGGTATTCCTCTCCTTTACAATAAGATACGGGAGGGTATTCTGAAGAAGGTCAGGGAGAAGGGCCTCGTAGCCTACGGAGCCATCTCAGCACTTCTGTTCATCTCGCTTTCCCTGAGCAGGATAGGTATTCCTGTAGGCAGAACGTGGTTCTCTTCGATCCTCACGCAGATAGGATTCGCTGATAACCGCCTTGCGATCTGCGGCGGAGGCCCCTTATCGCCGAAGGTCGTGAATTTCTACCGGGCGATCGGAATAACCTTTCTCCAGGGATACGGTCTTACCGAGACATCTCCAATCATCACACTCAATCCGCGAAAGAAGATAAAGCCCGCCTCGGTAGGGATCCCCTTCCCTCTTGTTGACCTGAGGATCTTCGAACCGGACCTGCTCGGAGTCGGAGAGATCCAGGTCAGGGGCCCCAATGTAACAAGCGGCTACTACAGGGATAAGAAAGCAACGAACGATCTGTTCACTGAAGACGGATACCTGAAAACCGGGGACCTCGGTTCAGTTGACCGTAAGGGCTATGTCTACATAAAGGGAAGAGCGAAGAATCTGATCGTCACGGAGGGCGGCAAGAATGTGTACCCCGAGCAGATCGAGGAACAGATTCTGCTTCATGCAGAGATAGAGCAGGCTGTTGTGCGAATGTATATGGGAAACAAAGATACCAGAAGTGAGCAGATCGAGGCACTCATCTACTGCGACCCGGAGAATCACGTGAGCGAGGAGAAGATTCACAGTATCATAGATGACGTGAACAGACGTCTGCACCCCTACGAGAGAATCAGCAGGACAACGATACTCACCGAGCCCATGGAGATGACAAGCACACGCAAGATCAAGCGTACAAAGGTCCAGAGAACCATTGACCGCCTGAAAGGATGATGAGGGCTATTCTATGACACCCTTCTTCAGAATGATGTTCGCGTAGAGCGCAGACTCACCGGTCGCTATGACGGCGTAGGCCTTCTTCGCTCGCTCATAGAAGGCAAACCGTTCTATGAAATCAAAACCCTTGAAATAAACGTCTCCCTTACTGGCAACCTCACGATAGGTTTCCCATATGGGTGTCTTTGTTTCATCACCTTCAGCCTTCTTCATCAGGAAGGCATTCGCCTCGAATCTGTCGAGGGGGAACAGTTGCAGAACAGCCCTGAGGATCTCGGGCACGCCGTGCCCGTCGAGCCGCACAAGACGCTGCCCGTAGTTGGCTGACGGGAAGTTGCCGTCTCCTATGACAATTTCATCGCCATGACCCATTTCCATGAGAATCTTTAACAGTTCCGGTGACAGGATTGACGGTATGTTCTTCAGCATTTCAGGGACCTCTCTTGTTTTTTTTCAATTGCATTATCTATGGTGATATGCGATACTGTTTTCGAATGTAAACGATTACAACAATCTGTAAGAATAGTACCACAGGAGGTTTCTGATGGCAATCAAGAATATGAAGATTCGAACCGGTGAGGCATGGTATGCAGGAGCACTGCCGAAGATCGGTATCAGACCGGCTATCGATGGGAGAATGAGAGGAGTGCGGGAATCACTTGAAGAGCAGACAATGAACATGGCAAAGTCTGCTGCGGCCCTGATCAGCGAACACCTCAGGCATCCCAATGGTGACAAGGTGGAATGCGTTATTGCGGATTCAACCATAGGTGGAGTCCTCGAGGCGGCTCAGTGTGCTGACAAATTCAGGAAGGAACAGGTAGCCATCACCCTCACCGTAACCCCCTGCTGGTGCTACGGTACTGAGACCTTCGATGATGACCCTCTCACTATCAAGGCAGTCTGGGGCTTCAACGGCACGGAACGGCCCGGAGCCGTCTATCTTGCTGCCGTCCTTGCTGCTCATGCACAGAAGGGACTACCCGCCTTCGGCATCTATGGACGGGATGTGCAGGATTCATCCGACACCTCCATACCTGAAGATGTACAGGAGAAGATCCTCCGCTTTGCCCGTGCCGGTCTTGCAGCAGCCACGATGCGGGGCAAGTCCTATCTTTCCATCGGCGGCATGTCGATGGGAATCGCCGGCTCGATCGTCGACCAGGAATTCCTTGCAGCCTACCTGGGCATGAGAACCGAGGTGGTTGACATGAGTGAGATCGAACGACGGGTTGAAGAGAACATCTTCGATCCCGAGGAATATGAAATGGCCAGAACCTGGGTTGCTGAGAATATCAGTGAGGCAGAAGACACAGAAAACCCTCCGGAATATCAGCGTGATGCCGCCCAGCGTGAAAAGGACTGGGATTATGTAGTGAAGATGGTGATGATCGGACGGGACCTGATGATCGGGAATTCGAAACTCAAGGAGCTTGGCTTCGGTGAAGAGGCTATGGGGCACAATGCCGTCGCAGCGGGCTTCCAGGGTCAGCGTCAGTGGACTGACTTCCGTCCCAACGGAGACTTCATGGAGACTATGCTCACCACAAGCTTTGACTGGAACGGAATCCGTGAACCGATGATCATGGCCACCGAAAACGACCACCTGAACGGTATCTCGATGCTCTTCGGGAAACTCCTTACTAATACCGCACAGATTTTTTCCGACGTGAGAACCTACTGGTCTCCAGAGGCTATTGAGAGGGTGACAGGGTGGAAACCGACTGGCAGAGCTGAACATGGGTTCATTCACCTGATCAATTCAGGAGCTACAACTCTTGATGCCACAGGAGCAATGAAAGACGAGAACGGAAAGCCTGTCATGAAGAACTTCTGGGACATAACAGATGAAGATGTGAATACTGTTCTTGAACACAGCACATTCTCAGTCGGTGACGGCGGGTATTTCAGAGGAGGAGGCTATTCTTCCACCTTCCTCACCAGGGGAGAGATGCCCGTGACCATGACCCGTCTCAACATCGTCAAAGGTCTTGGCCCCGTCCTGCAGCTCGCCGAAGGATGGACCTGTGATATCCCCGATGAAGTGTTCGACACGATCAATGCACGCACCAATCCAACCTGGCCGACAACATGGTTTGTACCACGCCTTGATGCGGACAACAGGCCGTTCAGGGATGTGTACAGCGTGATGGCTGCCTGGGGTGCAAACCATGGAGCAATCAGCTATGGACACATCGGCGCTGACCTGATCAGTCTCTGCTCCATCCTGAGGATTCCGGTGAGTATGCATAACGTGAGGGAGGAAGACATCTTCCGGCCGAACTCCTGGAATGCCTTCGGCAGTGACCCCGAAGGAGCCGACTACCGTGCCTGTGCCACCTACGGACCGCTGTACGGTCAGTATAAGTAAGCTGACTCAGGTATAGTGAATACCTCCAATCACCGGGCTGCCTGTGAACTGATCCGAGTTCATTGCAGCCCGGTTGTGTAATCGATTCGTGGCTTCTGATGCCATGCACCTGCTTTCTAAGATGCCGATGGGAAAATCATTGATGAGACGGAGCTCTCTGTTGCAGATACGGACTATTTTGGCCGTACCAGGAAATACTGTCGCATGTGTACACAGACCAACTGCGGTGATTTCTCTGATACCGCTCTCTCCTTCGCTTTTAGGAGGGTCTGAGGTACCAACCTGTTGGTCAAAAGCGCTGCAGGAATGGATGGTGATGTTCTCAATCGGCACTACAAGAGTTTCTACGTGGTTGGACACCTGTATACAGAACGGCATGTACGGTAGTTTGAGAGGTTGAGGCCTAACAGTCCCCGCCTACTGGATTAGTCTTATTGTCATATAGACCGGCAGATGATACGCATCGTTGTTGCCCATGAGGCATTTTGTGAAAAGCTGGAGACTCAGACCGATACACTGACCTTCAGTTATACTTTTGGTATACTTACCTCATGAAAACCGCAATATCGATACCAGACAACATATTCAATGAAGCCGAAGTCACTGCAAAACAACTGGGTCTGGCCAGAAGCCAGTTATACGTACAAGCTATTAAAGAATTCATAGATCATCAGAATAAAGAGAGCATTACGAAAAAGCTGAATGTGCAGTATGAAGATATGGATACAGAGAATGAGTTCATAGATGCAGGTTTAGATACACTGAGGGAGGCAACAGAGCATGACTCGTGGTGAGTTCTGGTGGGCTGATCTAGGAGTGCCTTTTGGGAATGAGCCGGGGTTCAAGAGACCCGTAGTAATACTTCAAGACGATGCATTCAATAAAAGTAAGATCAAAACCACTATTGTAGCATCAATTACCACCAATATGAATCTCGCTGAGTCACCAGGAAATGTTCATATTGAGAAGGAAGAATCAGGCTTACCAAAAGATGGAGTAGTCAACATATCCCAGATCTCTACTCTTGATAAGAGAAGATTACAGAAAAAAGTCTGTGTCCTATCTCAGAGTTCTCTAGCAGAAATAGAGTATGGTCTGAAACTGGTTCTCAATATTCAATGATGCTTGATTGGTAGATCTACTACCAGGTTCAGTGGTATGACACACGATGGCATCTACCTGCATCAGTCGTTCATTTCCTCGTGGTATTTCAGATGGTGGTCAGTATAAAGTCATGAACACCGGCATAGCCGGTGAATTGATATTCGCCCTATAAAGGTCTGTTACAGCTGCAGCTAAAGCTGCGATTCACACCTGCATTGAATACTCGCAACTCCTGAAGTGGTTCTCTATTCGTCTCAGAACCGGTCCGCCTGTTCCTGGTGTGAATGTACTTTTTGATCACTTCTTCGTTGATTCTAACAGTTCCTTACATAGTAAAAAAGTTCTATCTCAACAGCTTCTCCGCCTCCATTGGGGATGTCTGTCGTACAGCATGAGGGCACTCTTTCCTTTCAGATAGCCCATGATCTTTGACACCGCTTCTTGTGGCGGTATTCTCACGCTCAAGTGGATGTGATCGCTGCGTATCGACCCTTCTACGATTTCTATCTTTTTCATATCCACTAGTTGCCAGAGTATACTTTTCAGTTCCTCTCGGCACTCATCATATAACACCTTCTTGCGATACTTTGGTATCCACACGATGTAGTATGTGCAATCCCAGATGAGTGTGTGCTACACTCTGTTCTGTCATTGGGTCTCCTGTTTTCTGTTCGAATGCGCCAGGAACCGCTATTCAACTGTATCACAGGGGGCCCTTCTTTCAATAACAATTGTTCGGGTATAACCTCCTACCGCACCACAGGTCTAGCCTGTGGATTCCTTCGGGTAGTAGAAGGGGTATTCAGGACTCAGAGAACAGGGTTGCCATGTCTACAGCAAGTCCTGGAAACCTTAGCGAAGAAATAGTACCGCCTGATAACACGATCTGATGATCCTTCAATTTCCTCTTATCAAAATAATAGAGGATGCACATCTGCCTGTCAGGATCGATCAGCCAGTATTCCCCTATTCCGCTCGTCTGATAGAGGCCCAGCTTCAGGACGAGATCCCTCTCCTTCGTGCCGGGAGAGAGGATCTCAACCAATAGCGACGGAATACCGTGATACGTTCCCTTCTCATTCACCTTCTGTGTGTCACAGTGGCCTCTGCCCAGTGTCCTGCCTGCTTATTCCGGATTTCATCCCGGTCCTCGGGTATCTTGACGATCTGGTGATACTTCCTCTTCTGATCGCTCCAGTGAAAAGGAGGTACTGAAACGGGTGGAGAGAAGAACAGAGAAAGAACCTGCTACCTTGAGAGAGAAATGAAAAGCCGCGCTCATCATCAAAGGTATCTGGGGATTCCTCCTTTCCCTGCGTCTTCGACTTCTCTTGTTCCAGGACACTCTATTGTATTGCTACCTCTGATATGGATAGAGGGACCCCTTAGGTATGTCTGCGTATGCATCGTATCGGGTATGGCATCTCAGAGAGTATATGGAAAGAATTGTATTTCACTGCTGACCTCAAAATAGAATCTGTGATACAGTATCCTGTATGAAGATTCTCATACACAACACGCTCATTCTCCCCATGACGGGAGACGGTGAGGAAGTTCGCGGTTCTATCCTGATAGAAGACGCCACGATCCGGCAGATAGGCAAGGTGGATGACTCCGTCACGGCCGACCTTGTCATTGACGGGACTGACACGATTGCCCTTCCCGGCCTTATCAACACTCATACGCATGCTGCGATGCAGTACTTCAAGAACTTCAATGACGCGGAAACGAACCTGCAGTCATGGCTCCAGTCTGTGTGGACCTATGAAGCTGTCATGAGTGATGACGATATCTACTGGGGCTCTCTTGCCGCGATAGCAGAGATGATCGCAAGCGGAACCACCTGTTTTAACGACATGTACTTCTCTGTCCCCGAGACGATCCGGGCACTTCAGGAAACCCATATGAAAGGTACCGTGGGGCTCACCCTTTTCGGTAATGAGGAGGAAAGCAGGAAGCGTATAGACCGCTCACTGCAGACTCTGCTTGAAGCCAGGCGTACAGGTGAGGGAACTGTTGATTTCACGATCGCCCCTCATGCGCCCTATACCTGTACCGATGGCACCTACCGTTTGGCCTCCCGGACTGCACAGGAGCATGGTCTGATGGTGCATACACATCTCAGTGAGTCATTGTTCGAGGTTGAGGAGTCGAAACAGCACCTCGGCAGATCACCTATTGCACACATGGACACGCTTGGTGCCCTGAACAGCAATACACTCTGCGCGCACGTAGTCCATACCGACTCTGAAGATATTGCACTTCTGAAGGAGAGAGACGCTGTCATCCTCCACAACCCCAGCAGCAACTGCAAACTCTCAAACGGGATTGCTCCGATCAGGAGATACCTGGATGAGGGGATCAGGGTAGCGCTCGGCACAGACGGTTCAAGCAGCAACAATACACTCGATATGTTCCGTGAGATGCGGCTTGCAGCCATGATAAGTGCCTCACAGGGAACGGCCGTCTCTCCCTATGAGATTGTAGAGATGGCAACACGGAATGGAGCTGAGGCTCTCGGCCGTCTCGACAGCTGCGGGACACTCGAAGAAGGAAAGGATGCCGATATCGTACTCATGGATACCAGCGGCATTCATACGACACCGCTCAACAACCCCTACAGCGCCCTGGTCTTCACCCTATCTTCCACTGACGTTTCCTCGGTCTTTATTCGGGGAAGAGCCGTATACCATGAGAAACGATTCACCGAAATTGATATCGATACAATCAGGACACAGCTCATCCTCCACTGGAAGGAGATGAAACAGAGAGTCATAGATACAGGAGGAGACAGACATGAGTGATGCTTTCTACACACTGAGATTTGCTGACGAAACACTTTCTCTCATCGACCAGAGAGTACTGCCCACCAGCGTTGAATACTATAGCTGCAGAGGCAGTTCCGATGTGGAATTCGCCATCCGAGACATGGTAGTGCGCGGAGCACCGGCTATCGGAGCTACGGCTGCCTACGGTGTGTACTTCTGTGCAAAAGAGGCAGCACACCTGTACGACCCGCTCGACACTGAGGCATTTGATAAGGCGTTTTATGCTACCAACAGGTTTCTGTTCAATGCACGGCCCACTGCAGTGAATCTTGGATGGGCTATCGAGCGCATGGAGATGGCCTACTCTTCTCTGAAGGGAAAGCAGATCGATGAGGTTCTCAGTGAGCTGCTTGCCCTAGCTGATTACATCACGGAGGAGGATGTCGCGATCAACAGGCAGCTGAGCACCTTCGGCGCCGACATCATTCCGAAAGGGGCGACGATCCTGACACACTGCAACACCGGGGCCCTGGCCACTGCCGGATGGGGAACAGCACTGGGTGTGATCAAATCAGCCCATCTGAAGGACCCTGACATCTTTGTCTATGCCGATGAAACCCGTCCCCGTCTTCAGGGTGCCCGTCTGACAGCCTGGGAACTGAAGATGGAGGGGATCAACAGTGCCTTGATAAGCGACTCGGTGGCTGCCACGCTTATCAGGGACGGAAACATCGACCTGGTGATCCTCGGTGCTGACCGGGTGGCGGCGAACGGTGATGTGTGCAACAAGATCGGGACCTTTATGCTCAGCGCGCTGTGCAGACTGTACGACATTCCCTTCTACAGTGCATTCCCGGTTTCGACGATTGATTTCTCTATAGCCACAGGAGCACAGATCCCTATTGAGGAGCGTGATGCTGAAGAAGTGACTCACATCCAGGGTGTTCAGGTGGCTCCGACAGGAATGCAGGTCTACAATCCGGCCTTCGATGTCACTCCTCATGAACATGTTACCGGCCTTATCACGGAGAAGGGAATTCTGTACCCGCCGTTTGATCAGGCGATCGCACAGTTGAAGAATCAGACAGGATAACAGATGGAACTATTACTCACCTCTCTCGCTGTCGTACTCCCCCTCGCCCTGAAACTCGCCCTCGGATACTCGATTCGGCACTTCGGCCTTCTCTCGAAGGAGGCTTTCAGAGAGGTGAACGGTCTCATCTTCTCCATCTTTCTTCCGGCTCTGCTGTTCAAGAACATCTACGCGAGCAATCTCAGCCGTGACTTTGATATCGGTCTCATCCTCATGGCCTGCGGAGGTCTGACGTTCATCTTCACCTCAGCGATGATTATCATCCCGAGAATCGAACAGGAGAACGCGAAGCGCGGTGTGCTGGTACAGGCCATCAGCCGGAGCAACTTCATCATCTTCGGCTCCGCTGTCGTTCACAATCTCTATGGAGAGTCAGCGGACTCCCTCACCAGTATCGTGGTATCCATTGCGGTTCCCCTGATCAATATCCTTTCAGTGATCGCACTGGAGTCATTCAGGAATGCCGCTTTCAGCCTCTTCAAGACGATCAGGGGTATCCTCATCAACCCGATCATCATTGCCGCAATCAGCGCCTACATCATCAAGATCACCGGTATCACACTACCCGATTTTGCCTTCTCCTTCGTCTCGGAGATTGCCTCCATCGCAACCCCTCTGGCCATCATCGTCCTCGGTGGATCGGTCAGCTACTCACACGTCGAGCGTAACAGGAAACAGCTTGTCATCGGAACCGCCGGAAAACTTCTCATTGCACCTCTCATCGGAGTAAGTGCAGCGGTCATCTTCGGGTTCAGGAACGAGAGCCTTGTCATCATCATGTCGCTGTTCGCCTCTCCCACCGCGGTTTCATCCTTCCCGATGGCGATCAGGATGAACGGAGACGGAGAACTGGCCGGGCTCATCGTCGTATTCACCACGTTCCTGAGCATTTTCACGCTGTTTCTCATCACCTTCACCCTTCTCGCTCTCGGGTACATCTGAACAGACTCTGTTTCTCCTGTGATCGTTACCTCATTATCCAGTCTCACAATTGTATGAATATACAAGAAATCTCCTATTTATGTAATTTTTTGCAACAGGGTGTCTGTACTTTCTTGTCTTATTGTTGCTATTCTATATCTCCAATTCCACCACGTGAACCAAGGAGGTAGACAGCATGAAAGCTGCTACACAGGCAATTCTCAATTCGGTCAAGCAACGCGATCCCAATCAGTACGAATTCCACCAGGCTGTGGAAGAGTTCCTCATGTCCATGGATGTGATCATTGACGATTTTCCCCATGTGACCTATCACAAAGTCATCGAACGCATGGTAGAACCGGAACGTGCCGTCATATTCCGTGTCCCCTGGATGGATGATGACGGAGTTCTTCAGATCAACCGCGGGTTCCGTGTTCAGATGAACTCGGCACTTGGTCCGTACAAAGGGGGCCTGAGATTTCACCCCTCCGTCAATCTGAGTATTATCAAATTCCTTGCCTTCGAGCAGGTATTCAAGAACTCTCTCACCGGTCTTCAGATGGGAGGCGGAAAGGGAGGAAGCGACTTCGACCCGAAAGGAAAGAGCGATGCCGAGGTGATGCGGTTCACTCAGAGTTTCATGACGGAACTTCAGCGCCATATAGGAGCGGATACCGATGTACCTGCCGGTGACATCGGGGTCGGCGGACGGGAGATCGGGTTCCTGTTCGGACAGTACAAACGGCTGAGAAATGAGTTCACAGGTGTGCTCACCGGTAAAGGACCTGCCTGGGGCGGATCTTATATCAGACCAGAAGCGACAGGCTACGGGGTTGTCTACCTTGCAGGGGCAGCTCTTGAAGCGAAGGGGCACAGTTTTGAAGGAAAGACCGCTCTTGTCAGCGGATCAGGTAACGTCGCTCAGTACACGGTCGAAAAGCTGCTTGCACTTGGTGCGAAGACTGTCACACTCAGTGACTCGAGCGGTTGTATCTATGACCCGGACGGCATCGATGCCGAAAAGCTGGCATTCGTCAAGCAATTGAAGAATGTTCAGAGAGGAAGGATCAGTGCCTACGTCGAGAAATACCCCACAGCTACCTATACCCCGAGAAATGCGTCAAGCGAGACAAACCCGCTATGGAACTACAAGGCGGATCTTGCGTTCCCGAGCGCTACACAGAACGAGATCAATGACATCGATGCTCAGAATCTGGTGGACAACGGTGTGATTCTTGTCGGAGAGGGGGCCAACATGCCGACAACCCTCGCTGGAGTCGAAATCTTCCAGAAAAACGGACTGATATATCTTCCCGCAAAGGCTGCGAACGCCGGCGGTGTCGCAGTCAGCGGACTTGAGATGGCCCAGAACGGGTCAAGACTTCAGTGGACCAGAGAGAAGGTGGACCAGGAACTGCATCAGATCATGAAGAACATCTATGCGACCATCTCACAGACTGCCAGACAGTACGGGCGTGAAGGTAACTACGTTGACGGAGCGAATATCGCAAGCTTCCTCAAGGTCTCCGGTGCCATGATCGATCAGGGATACGTATAAGAAGGAGCAATCAGCGAAAGAAGTGAAGGATCCCGCAGTGACCTCTGAGTCCTCGGGATCGTGATCTCGGTCGATTCGACGATATTCATGGGGCGCTTTGAAAGCTGTACGACCGTGTCAGCGAGTAAAAGCGCCTCCTGTATGTCGTGCGTGACGAACAGAGTCGTCCGCCTGTGGCTCTCGTACAGCTGTGCGAACTTCCTGACAAGAGACCATCTCAGCTCTGCATCGAGAGACTGGAACGGTTCATCAAGCAGCATCGTGTGTGATGGATAGGCGAACGAACGAGCGATGGCGGCCCGCTGGCGCATCCCTCCTGACAGCTGATGAGGATAGGCATTGCGGAATTCCCACAGATCAACAAGAGAAAGGAACTCCTCAGCCTTTTCGACCCGTTCCTGATGGACCGGATAGTAGCGCTTCAGCGGTATACTGATATTCTGCGTGAGGGTACACCCGGGAAGCAGCCGAGGTTCCTGGAACAGATAACTCACACTCCCCTCACTCTCCATCCCCTGATACGTGATTGCCCCGCTCTCTATCGCTTCGAGAGAACTGATCAGTCTCAGAAGTGTCGTTTTTCCGCATCCCGAAGGGCCGACAAGCGCGACAATACTGTCAACCTTGACCTCCAGGGAGAATTCTGTGAGAACCTCGATACTCTGTCCATCATGGGTGTACGATTTGCTCAGTCTGTCAATGATCATTCCCCGCTCCCCTCCGTGACGGTGTGATGAATCTGAGAATCGCTGAGAACAGGATATCACTGATTGCCGTGAGAATGATTGCAATGACAGTCCAGCTCATGACCTCAGCCGTTTCCAGGTTGATCTGGGCAGAATGCATCCTGGCTCCCAAACCGAGAGAGGGGCTGGTGAGCACCTCGGCGGCTATGACGACCTTCCATATCAGCGAGAGGGAATTCTTCGCTCCGGTGATGATATAGGGTGTGATCGAGGGAATCAGGAGATAGCGCAGTCGGGAGTACCGGGAAAACCGATACACCTTCGACATCTCCACAAGCTCCTTCGATACCTGATGGACACCGTTCTCCACGGTTGTGAACATCACGGGAAAGGCCATGAGAAACGCACTGAAGACCGGTACGGTATTACTGGTGAACCAGATAAACGCAAGGAGTATGATCGCCATGACCGGGGTGGCCTTACTGACCACCAGCACAGGTGCAAGCAGAGATCCCACGATAGGAAACACACCGCTGAGAATACCGAGAGTGGTAGAAACGATGCTGATGATGAGAAAGCTCTGAAGACCGCGGATGACGGTTGTGCCTACGTGGACAAGAAAATCGCGGGACATGATAACTGAAACCAGCGCCTCACCGGTCTGCCCCGGAGTGGGGAGAATGATCGGAATATCCATCCTGATGCTCACAACATGCCATACTCCGATGAGCACCAGGAGTGAAAGAATTACCGCAGCAGCTCTCTTATTGTTCTGCGTAGAAAGCTTCATCCGGGATAGAGCCGCCGATCGAGGTACTGTCGAAACCGTGGAGAATCGTATAATACATATCCACACGTTCTACTGCCTCTGAGGAGGGTATAAAGGTGAGATTCAGATTCGGGATTGACATGCGGGCGACGTCACTGCTCATCAGGTCGAGAGACTCTATCACCTGTGCAGCTTCATCGACATTACTCTTCACCCAGGAAACCGATGATTCAACCGCATCGAGGAACGACTGGTAGAGTGCCGGATTGGAGGTCCTGAATGCATTGCTCACGACAAGAACCGTCATCGGGTAGTTATCGACTCCCGTGAGCGCACCCCACACCGCCTGATATTCAAGCAGCATGATCGAGTCACTCCTCTTTGCCATCGCAAGGGAGAGAAACGGTTCGGGAAGCACGACGATCGGAGTCTTCCCTGCAATATACATCTGAGTAAGCTGAGCGGGACTCGCCACCGAATAGTCAAGGTCAAGGAAGGTCTCTGCATCCACTCCGAACGCGGCGAAGATGATCTTCGTCAGCTGATCGGGAGTACTGTTCTCACCGGGCACTCCGATACGCACACCTTCAAGGTCATCGATATATTCGATCGATTCATCGGTAGTGATCATCTGAAGCATGCCCTCACCCGTTACTGCCGCCATCGAAATCGGCACCCCTTTACCGTAGAGGTTCGCAGCAACATTACTTGGGAGGAAGGCAGCGTCAAGTTCTCCGTTGACCATCTTCGCGATCACTTCCTGGGGAGAGGCATGCACCTGAATGTCGATCGAAGCGTCAGCGGCTATAACCCCCTCGTCCTGGGCTATCTTTGCAACAGCAAAGCCTGACGGGCCTTTCATGACACCGAGGTTGACCGTGAACTGTTCCCTGTTATCCTGATTAAGGTCCTGCATACCCTGCCCGGGCAGCATCAGAGTGGATGTCACCATCATCAGCAAGGCAAGGATGTAGGTTCGTACGTGTTGATGTTTCATATCTGTTCGTTCTCCTGCGGTTATTCAACTATGACTTTGTAAAACCGCTTCTTTCCTGCTCTGAGAATGAGGACCGGTTCATCGGCAAGATACGATGCATCGATCACCTCGTTGATATCTGAGATCTTTCGTTCCTGAACCACGGCACCGCCCTGCTGTATCAGGCGTCGTGCATCACTGTTTGTCTTGCAGAGGTCCGTCATAGCGAAAAGCTGCATCGCAGGGATACCTGCCTCAAGAAGAGTTCTTTCAATTATAATGGAAGGAAGAGATTCTGTCGAGGCAGCCCCTGCGGATGAGAACATCGCTCTGGCCGCGCTGAGAGCCTTCTCTGCCTCATCCTTTCCGTGAATGATTGAGGTCTGTTCATAGGCAAGACGTTCTTTCGCTTCGTTTATGTTCCTTCCCTCTCTCTGATATTCTGCGATCTCGTCGAGACTCAGGAAGGTGAACAGCTTCATGAACCTGATGACATCCTCATCATTGACGTTTCTCCAGTACTGGAAGAAATCATACGGACTGAACATCTCGGGGTCGAGGAATACCGCTCCCTTCTCGCTCTTACCCATCTTCTGACCATCACTGCGGGTGATGAGATTGAACGTCAGCCCATAGGAGTCGTTCCCCTCAATTTTCCTGATCAGGTCGATACCGCTGACGATATTCCCCCACTGATCATCCCCACCGATCTGGAGTTTCGCTCCGTAGCGCTGGTTGAGCACGAGGAAGTCGTACGACTGCAGAAGCTGATAGTTGAATTCGATGAAACTCAGGCCCCGTTCAAGGCGCTGTTTGTAGCTTTCGAAAGTCAGCATCCGGTTGACCGAGAAGTGACGCCCGATATCCCGAAGAAACTCGATATAATTCAGCTGTCCAAGCCAGTCATAGTTGTTGACCATGATGGCCTTCCCTTTCGAAGGATCGCCGTGATCGGAGAAATCCACCACTGTGCCCAACTGGTCCTTCAGACTGGCACTGTTCTCCCGGATCTGTTCCACCGTGAGCATCTTCCTCATCTCGGTCTTTCCGCTGGGATCCCCGATCAGGGACGTCCCGCCGCCGACGAGAGCTATGGGGTTGTGCCCGTGTTCCTGAAGGTGGTGCATGGCAAAGAAGGGAACCATATGGCCGATGTGAATGCTCCTGCCGGTCGGGTCAACTCCCAGGTAGAAGGTCACCTTCTCTCTATCCATCAGGTCACTGAGTTCTTCGATTCCGGTACACTGCCGTATGAAACCACGATCCTGTAATACTTGTAATGCTGCATTCATACTATCCGTCTACCCTCTATGATACGAACGGATCCGTCTGTTCAGTTCATCAACGATGGCATCTGAAGGGATCCTCACCTGTTCCATTGAATCTCTGTCGCGTACGGTCACCGTTCCATCGGTGAGCGTGTCGTAGTCTACCGTGATGCAGAAAGGCGTACCAATCTCATCCATACGTCGGTACCGACGTCCGATTGCACCTGACTGGTCGTAGAAGGTGGCAAAGGAATCCCGGAGAGTCTTCTCGAGATCTTGAGCGTATTCGCTGATACCATCCTTCTTCACCAGAGGAAGAACCGCCACGGTCACCGGAGCGAGGGCAGGATGGAAGTGAAGGACTGTTCTGACATCCCCACCCTCAAGAGTCTCCTCTTCATAGGCATCACTGAGCACCATCAGTACATTCCGTGTGAGACCGGCTGAGGTCTCTACCACGTAGGGCACATACCGTTCCTTGGTCTCCTGATCAAGATAGGTGAGATCCTTCTTCGAATGATTCTGATGTTGGGTGAGGTCGTAGTCGGTCCTGTTGTGCACTCCTTCGAGTTCCTGCCAGCCCATCGGGAAATTGAACTCGATATCGTAGGCATCCTTGGCATAGAAGGCCAGCTCATCCTCTCCATGCTGATGCCACCTGAGATTCTTCTGCCGGATTCCCATCTTGGAGTAGAACTTCATCCTCTCCTCTTTCCAGAAATCGAACCACTTCTCATCCTCACCCGGAGCACAGAAGTACTGCATCTCCATCTGCTCGAATTCACAGGAACGGAAGATAAAATTCTTCGTCGTGATTTCGTTTCTGAAACTCTTGCCGACCTGTGCAATACCGAAGGGGATCTTCACCCTGCTTGACTGTACCACATTCTTGAAATCCGCATAGATGCCCTGTGCCGTCTCAGGTCTGAGATACACGATCGAGGAATCATCCTTGACCGAGCCCATATGGGTTTCGAACATCAGGTTGAAGTTTCTCGGTTCCGTGAAGGTCTCTTTTCCACCGCATACGGGACAGGGAGCACTGAGGTCTATCTGATCCGCCCGGAAGCGGCTCTTGCACTGTCTGCAGTCCACCATCGGGTCGGTAAAGTTCGACACATGACCGCTTGCAACCCAGACATTGGGATGCATCAGGATGGAAGCGTCGAGACCCACGATATTATCATGGAGCTGAGTCATTTCCTTCCACCAGAAATCTCTGATATTGTTCTTCAGTTCCACACCGAGCGGGCCGTAGTCCCATGCTCCGGTAAGACCACCATAGATCTCACTGGACTGAAATATAAAACCCCGTCTCTTGCACAGGGAAACAATCTTATCCATTGTTGTATCACTCATTATCAACCTCAACTTTCAGCATTTTCACGCCGTTTTCTATTCTCTGTAGTGCTTTTTCCCAACCGAGGGCCCGGATCGAATCGAACAGGGGGGGAGAGACCTGGGAGCCTGTCACCGCCACACGTATCGGCATGAACACGCCGTTCACCTTGAGACCGAGTTCCCTGGAGACCTCGACAAGGTTCTCTTCGATAACCTCATCCTCTCTGCCTGCGTCCGCTTTCAGGATCTCATAGGCCCGTGTGAGCGCGACTGCCGTCTCCTCGAGAGACTGCTTCTTCGGCACGAAGTCCTGTACATCCCCGACAGAGACCTCCTGATAGAGGAAACGTGTAAGGGGAATCACATCACTGAGGACTTTCAACCGTTCCTTGATCAGCGGAATAATCGAAAGAAGGAAGGAGTGCTCAGATTCAGTCGGTTCCTGAGAGACAAAGCCTTCCTCCTTCAGATACGGCAGAAGAAGCTGTGCAAGCTCCTCATCACCTTTCTCTCTGATATAGATACCGTTATACCAGTCAAGCTTCTTGTAATCGAAGATTCCCGGAGCCTTGTTGATCTTCTCGAGACTGAACAGTTCGCAGAAATCTTCCTTCGAGAAGAACTCACGCTTGTCATCGTACGACCAGCCGACCATCGACACATAATTCATAAGTGCCTCGGGAAGATATCCCTTCTGGCGAAACTCCTTCACCGCGGTTGAACCGTGACGTTTTGACAGTTTCTGCCCGTCCTTGCCCATCACCATCGGTAGATGGCAGTAGAGAGGAGGTGTCCAGCCGAACGCTTCGTACAGGAGTATGTGGAGGGGACCGCTGGGAATCCATTCCTGGGCTCTCATGATATGGGTTATGCCCATCATATGATCATCGATGACGTTGGCCAGATGATATGTGGGAAACCCGTCGCTCTTGAGAAGAACGGGATCCGGATTCACATCCTTGTTCTTGCGGGTGATCGTTCCCATCAGCACGTCCTCGAACGAGGTTTTCCCTTCGGAGGGAACCTTGAGCCGAACGACGTAGGGCATGTTCTGAGCAAGGTTGTTTGCAATCTCTTCCTCACTGAGATGCCGGCAGTGTCTGTCGTATCCCTTTTCCTTGCTCTTCGTCTTCTCCTGCTCCTCTCTGAGGGCATCAAGACGTTCAGAGGTACAGAAACAGCGGTAGGCCTTCCCATCGGCAATCAGTTTCTCTGCATACTCAGCGTACAGTGCACTCCGCTCGCTCTGGATATAGGGACCGTACTCGCCACCGACAACGGGACCTTCGTCCCATTCGATACCGAGCCAGCTGAGTGTATCATAGAGATCCTGAATACTCTCGTCGGTACTTCTCTCCCTGTCGGTATCCTCGATACGAAGGATGAACGACCCGTTGTTTGCTCTGGCAAAGAAATAGTTGAATAATGCTGTGCGGACACCGCCGATATGCTGCAAGCCGGTCGGGCTCGGCGCATAGCGTACTCTGACACTCATATGAATACCCACCTGTTGAAAAGTATGTGCTACTGTCAATTTGTACCGCATATCAGTAAAAGTAGCAACAACTGAGCAGATTCATGATACGGAATGCGTATATTTTCTCGTGTTTGAGGGTACCTTCAGGACACACTCACCCTGCCCGCAGCGAGTGCGGGAACCGCGGTCAGGGAACAGTGCACCGTGCAGGAGATACTCTCATGTATCAGCTGCCGAGAAAGAGCAGAGTCTCCTGCATCGCCATCTGTCGGGAAGCGTCATCCCTATCGTAGGGGATCAGATGGGTTCCTCCCTCAAGATGAACCCACCGGTTATTCTCCCCTTTCATCCCATCCTGAACAAGCGGTCCGGTCTCCTTAGCGATGAGAGCATCGTTACCCGCCGTGAACACAAGGGTGTCGGTGAGGATATCTGGCAGTTCAAGGAGCACCTGGCGCCTCAGCCTCTCGAGTGAAGCGATCTGTCTGTAGTATCGGTAAGACCAGTACTCCTTCCCGAGGAACTGATCATCATCCTCATCCCGTTTACCGTAGAGCGGGTAGGAAGAGTCCCTCTGCCAGGCGACAGGTGAACGTTTCCTGAACAGACGTATCAGATCGAGCAGCTGAAGGGGTATCTTCTGCTGAAGCACAAGGGCAGGAGCATAGAGAACCATACGCTGCACAGGGTGCATCGACGCCAGATGAGTGGCAATCAGCCCTCCCATAGAGTGACCGATCAGGTAGACCTCATCGTAGCGTTCCGTGAGTCTCTGGTACGTTCGTTCTGCACTCGCTGCCCAATCCTTCATTGTCGTCTTCAGGAAATCTTCACCATTGGTCCCATGCCCCGGATAACGGGGAGCATACACGTCAAAGCCTTCCTTGAAGAGGAGGTCAAGAGGGAGGAAGAGTTCTCCGGGATACCCGGTGTAGCCGTGCAGACCGAGGACAGCCTTGCTGACCTGTGTACGGTGTTTCCTTTCGATCGGTTTCGCACAGGTACGTACCGCACTGTCCGTGTCTTTCTTGTAAACGGACGTCTCTGTTTTCATCTATCATCCCTCCTTCAGCAGTAGATTCAGCAGGTCGATCCTGCTCCTGACATTCGTTTTGCTGAAGATATTCGCCACATGGTTGTTTACCGTATTAACCGATATCGAGAGTTCTTCAGCGATTTCCTTATTTGTGTAGCCATCCTTGATGAGGAGGATAACCGAGTATTCCCGTTCGGTTATCCGATAGGCTCTGGTATCCTCGTAGGTGATCTCCCGGTTTTCACTCTGCGGCATCTTTCTGAAGTAGATGAACAGAAATACGATCATCATCACATTGAAAGCCAGATAGAAGGCTGCATAGAGTATGTCGATGAACAGCGGGAAGATCAGGGTAAGAATAAGCAGAGGGATCATCGAAAGCGTGATGATGAGCACAACCTTTGCCATGACCCGTGCCAGGTGGTTTGTGATATCCTTCAGGTTCCTGATCGGAAGAGAAAGTGCAAGGAATAGAGAGAGGATGAAGACAACTGCGCTCAGGGGACCGAATATCGCAAGCGCAGAAAACACAAGATCTAATACACGCAGAGCGATATAGGCTCCGCTGAGGACGTACGAGATCAGGGCAAACGGAGTACGCCAGGGAATGGCGAAGATCCAGGAGATGAAATAGGGAATAAAGACGATCAGAAACGCTATGTCTGCGATGATCACCGGCTCAATGATATAGGTGAACAGCATCTCCACGAATTCAGTGGCGAAGACTCGCATGAAAACGATGAATACATTCAGGACGATGACTGCAAGCAGAGAACTCTCGAAGAGAAGAAGGTACCTGGTCCATTCCAGCTTCTCACGTAGATGAAATACGACTGAAAGGACCAGCGCCATACATCCTGCGGCGAAAGCGAATATGTAGAGCAGTAGGATAAGTCCCTGAAATACCATCGTGAACCTGTTACCCGTAACCCGTCAGCCGTTCTTCAGCCCGATGAGTTTCTGGTTATGGCTCATATCGGCAGTACCGCACACCTGAGTGATATCGTTGAGGAGTCTGGTCATCTGAACAGGTTGCAGCTTTCTCCCTCTCGATGCTGCCATCGCGTTATAGGTCGATGCATTGACCACCGCCTGTGCCTTTGCGTTGAAGAGTTTCAGATGCAGCGAGGAGCCCCCTTTCAGCAGATATCCCGCATCGGCTGAGAAGCCTGGCAGCACACCCCGCAGGGCACTGGAGATGACAGAGACATCCTGAATAGGCTCTGAAGGGATCTGCAGATGCAGCAGATACCACAGTGACAGGTCAGGGGCATTCCATGCGAGCTTCACCCGCTTCTTTTCCGCGAAAGCTGAAATCTCATCGATATTCTGAGCATCCACGTTCATCGCCTGGGTGGAGAATACACACCATACGATATCATAATGCCCCTTCAGCCTCTGTTTCGCTGCAAAACTGACCTGCTCTTCGACTGTCTGTGCGTCAGAGGCGTACAGGACGGAGAGATTGGTATACCGGCAGTCCTTTCTCATCTGAGAGAAATAGAGAGCCTCAGCTTCAGTGGATGTGATGAGAAGGATGGTCTTCCGTGGAACTTCTTTCATTCGTATGCGCTTCATCGGTCTTCTCCTTTGACAGGTACTGCATTGAAAGAGTACTCGCTTGTGATCGGAAGAGCACCGTAAGAACCGTTGATGTAGAGCTGACGGGCCATATCCTTCTTGCTCTTGGTGAAGCGGAAATCACTGAGAGAATAATACTCGGTGGCACTTGCGCTTGTCTTCTGAGCGAACCAGACTGCGTCTCGCCGAAGTACACCATCTTTCAGCAGTCCGGGATTGCAGTCGACCACAAGCATCTGAGAGTTGATTCTGTTCGATCCCTCGAACACATTCACCAGATGCTCGAGAGCATCTGGATGGAGGAGCATGCCGAAGTCATCGATCACGAGGAATCGTTCACTGATAAAGCTCTCGAACATCGCGACGGCAATGCCTGTCAACCGTCTCAGAGAGAGTGACTCATTCGAGAAATAGGATGCGTAGTGCTGCTTTACATTGGTATGAACATAGATGAGACGGTCATCCTGTATCCTGAGATCCCGGATGTCCGTAATATCTATCGACCAGAGAAAGTTTATCAATTCGGCCTTCCACTCGGGATGAGATGTCAGCTGATCGACGATCTGTTTTTCACTGGTCGCTGAAAGTCCGAAGGGAAGGATGGTCAGGGTCTCGCTGAACCAGGTGAACAGCGGATTAAGTGTAAGAGAATCCTTCGACGCCGCAATGGCGAGGAACGTCTGCCCGGGGAGTATCTTCTTCGACACGCGCTTTTTCTCACCGCGGTAGTGTTTTCCCCATCTGAATGAGTAGGTCGACTGCCCGGCATCATCGACCCCGGTCAGGCGTCGCTCGAACATCATCTTGCGGGAACGCCCCACAAACAGATGATACGACTCTTCAAACACCTTCTCTCTGGTAGCCGCAAGCGTATAGCGTCCGGTGAGAGTTTTTCCCGTCTCCTCATCCTTTCCCAGAAGAATGGTCATGACGATCTGGGCCGGCTGCCCCTTCTCGTCAGTGTAGGCGAATGCTGTGCCGGCAAGATACTGAACCGGGCACTCCATCTCTACAGGCGAGGTCACGATCGCCTTGAGTGCTTCAAGTGCCCTGATGAAGGTGCTTTTTCCTGCTCCATTGGGTCCGATGATAGCACACGTCTTGATAACATTCAGTTTCTCATCCACTTCAACGACTTTATCACCAAGCAGCCGATTGTCGCGAACTGCTTCGAATGAAATTGTCTGCGGACTCTGAACCGAACGGAAATTGGAAATAGTCAGATCCAATATCATACAGTCCTCCCTCTTCTACCGTTCACGTCTATGAGAATAAACGGTTCATGATACTCAGCACTCTCGGGTGCTCGGTAAGTGTGTGTGCAAGCAGCGCCGGCAGTTCGGGATCCCCGTGGTTGTCTCCGGCGATGATGTCCACGAGATCTCTCGAAAGGTACTGACTGACCTTTCCCTCGTGAACGGCTGTACAGTTGCTCTGAAAGAAGACACCCAGTTCTCTCAGCTGATGGACAAGCGGATGGGTCGGTGTCATCCACCGGTACCGCTCGATATGCGCAAGGATGACAGTATGGCCTCTGTCGATCATATCCCGAACGAACTTGAGCAGATACATCGGCTCCACCATCGTCTCAACCTCGACAAGAACAAATCCGTGGAGGAACGGTATCGCTTTCGGTTCTCTGGAGCTTCCGATAAAGGTCTCACTTCCGAGTTCCGTCGTTATACCTCGCAGAGACGCCTCCCGTTCAAACCATGCATACTCCTTTCGTATCTCCTGAACGTGGGTCGTCACATTCGGATTGTACAGATGAGGTGTCGCTACGATGTGAGTAAACCCTGCCAGAGCATAGGCATCAAGCACCGAGATAGATTCCTGCTGTGAAGCTACTCCATCATCGATACCCGGCAGCAGATGAGAGTGCATTTCAATGTAACCCATGATGAATCCTTTTGAGGTATTATACCCTAAAGTAATCCTTTGGTACAGGTTTTTATCAGCTAAAAGCAGATTCAGGACCTATTTCAGAATTCGATTCCCTGCTGAGGCGGGATATGCTGCTGAAAGGGGTGTTTCACCATCTCTATGGAACTGACAAGATCGCTCAGTTCGATGAGTTCAGCCCGCGCATCACGCCCTGTGATGGCAATATGCGGTCTCGTACCCCGTCCCTTGACATCCTTCAGGTACTGTATCACCTGAGCAACGTCAAGATATCCGAGCGAGAGCGGATAGGTGAACTCATCCAGGATCACCAGGTCATACTCATTCGAGTCGATCACCTCACGGGCACGGAGGAATCCCTTCTCACTGCTCATCCGGTTTTCCTCCTCGCTGTGGTTCCAGGTGAATCCGGCACCCCACTGTTCGAACAGGATATCATGCGCTGCGGCAAACCGTTTCTCACCGGTATCCTGCTCCTCACTCTTGATGAACTGGATAACTGCGACCCTTCCCTTATGTCCAAGCGTCCGCAGCATCATACCGAGAGCTGCGGTGGTCTTTCCCTTCCCGTTTCCGGTAAAAGTGAGAATGAGGGGGTACCTGGTCATAACTGCCCCTGTGCTTCACTGTCGAGGGCTTCACGTTCCTTCATGGAACTGAGGAGGGAACTGATCCTGGTATTGCCCGTGTCACGCCAGCCTTTCTCAAGCAGTTTGATTGCCTCGTCCCTGTCTCCTAGTGATTCCATGATCAGTGCGGCATTGTACAGTGAGGGAATATGATCCCTTCGTTTCCACTCGTTCAGGAACGTATCGAGTGCATCCACAAGGTTCCCGTCCTTTGCCGACTGATAGGCATCCTCTGCCCTGCGGTTCTTCGGATCATTCTTCATCAGGGAGAACGAGACATTCTTCATAGTCGGAGCTACCTGTGAGAAAATGCTGCGGGTGAAACTTCCTCCGATATCACGCATCAGATAGAGAAGGGAGGGAGCTGACTGGACGTCATCTCCTGAAAGATCGATCTCTGTAGTCCGAGATTTTCGTCCCGAGTAGGTATCCGATGCAAGGAGGGCATCGTTTTTCGTGGAACGTATCTCCCAGGAGAAGACGATGCGCACCTGCTGACTGATATAGTAGACCAGTTCAGTCTCTTCCACGAACACTGAGGGATCGGTTTCCGAGGGCACCTTGACAGTCTCTTCCTTTGCATAGATATACTCATCGATATCAAGGTCATCAGTCCAGACTCTCATATACGCATCATAGCCCTGCTCGGCGAGTATGGACGGTCTGTTCAGGTATCTGTCAGCGAGACCGCTCGATGCGAGGGTGAAATAGCCGGTTCCCCTCGCCTCCTTCATCACCTCTTCATTGACGTAGGCGGCAAGCTGATTCTCTATGCCGTATCTGGTTCCCGAATAGAGGATGACGGGACTCGTCCCGCTCATATCCTGTACAAACGGAGAGGGGACATCAAACGGTCTGAACCGGTACGGTTCGGTGGTTGCAATGGCCAGCATCCTGTAGTCTGACATATCATACTCTGCAGGAACCATGTAGCTCATGGATATGCTGGTGGCGCAGCCGGTCATTACAAGAATGAGGAACACAAGGACTCCCAGATACACAGCAGCTCTCTTCATTTTCATGCCTGAATCTCCTTTCCTTCAAGATATCTGAAGGCAATCAGAATCGCTTCAACCATCGACACGGCGCTGGCCACGTTCTTCCCTGCTATATCGAAGGCTGTTCCGTGATCGACACTCGTGCGTATGAACGGCAGATTCCAGGTGACACTGATCGTCCTCTCGAAGTCCAGTGTCTTGGAGGCGATATGTCCCTGATCATGGTACAGACTCAGCACTGCTTTGTACATACCTGTCTTTGCCTGATGGAATACCGAATCAGCTCCGATGGGACCCACGACGTTGATACCCTCACTGCGGGCATCCATGACAGCCGGTTCAATATGCTCCATCTCCTCTGTCCCGAACAGACCGTGCTCCCCCCCATGGGGATTGAGAGCCGCTACCGCAAGGGGAAGGTCGTCATGAAGGAAATGCCGGGATGTGACACTGTCCACCTCCCTGATGAACGAGAGCACGGAATCCCGGGTGACTGCGTCACAGGCATCACGAAGCGAGAGGTGGCGGGTCATGAAGAAGATTGAAAGACCTCGAGTCTCGAACATGGTAAGCGGATGGGTACTGCCGGTCATCTCACCGAGTATCTCGGTATGTCCGATCCCCGTGATTCCCGCAGCCTTCAGCGCCTCCTTGTGGATACAGGTCGTAGCCAGTGCATCCACGATACCCTGCTGTGCCGCATCAACGGCCATACCGATCGAGCTGTAGGCAGCCTTTCCGCTGTTCGCCAGAATCCTGCCGTACGCAAACCCTTCAGGATCAACCAGATCTGCACTGTACAGTATCCTGGAGACGCCGTCATCCACATCCCTTCTCAGTGAGGATATATCGTTCACAACCGAGTCGAAGGGGAACGCTATGGAAAAGCGTTCGCAGAACTGTGTAAACACCTTTTCATCGCCCGTGACAACGACATGTCGTCCTTTCAGGGAATCATCATGCAGAGCCTTGATGACGATCTCGGGACCGATACCTGAAGGGTCCCCCATGGGAATGGCAACGTACCTGTGTACCTTTTGTCTCATACTAACCTCTCTACGTGCAGGACTATACCAAAGCATACTGCTCAAAGGCAAGCAGGAGCACGGCATGAACACCCTTTCGTGTATGCTATACACCTTAGCACAGTTGCAGAAAAAGGGGACACTGTACGATAAAAATCTTATTGACAACTCAATTCTATCATCATACTGTTTACCTAGGAATGGAGATTCGACGGGGAGGAAATTCTATGGCATACCGGGATAACGAAGATTATGAGGATGACTTCTTTGATGATACCGATTCTGACGGATCGGAGCAGATAGAAGATTACTTTGATCCTGATGAGTACCGGGAAGATGATGATTATGACGGTTTTGATGATGAGAACGAGGACGATGATATAGACGATTTCTTCCTTGACGAGAATGACGAGACCGAAGTGATTGATGAAGAGGATGATGACTTCTTCTTCGACGACGATGAGGACGAGGACGATTTCGATTTCTAAGATCTGTTCCCGGACAGATACTGTGTATGATGCCTGATAACCTGTCAGGCATTTTGTGTGTTCGTGCACGAGAAAACCCGTTCCTTTCCTCCTCCCGGCCATTCATTGTGAGGCTTTTCTACGGCTGCCCGTTCTCCAGAAACAACTATCAGTGAAGATGGACTCGTCAGATGCATCGTGTCTGCATGCCGAAGACAACCGGTCCCACCTGAGCCTCTTTGGGAGGTTCAGCTCCCCTTTTTACACTACTCGTTTGTGACTCGGATACGATGTTACAGTATCTACAGTATGGTGTAACAATTCCCTGAGGAGCTCTCCTTCAGCCGGTTTCTTTATATAGAAACATTTTTCTTTGTTTCTATTTACAGAAACACCTCTATGCGGTATAGTACCCCATGAAACGTATTCAGGGGAGAACACCAATGAACATGAAAAAACCAGTATTCACCGCATTTCTCGTCCTTCTACTTGCCATGCCGCTGATGGCTCAGGCTCAGCCGGAGGAGCAGGAAGAAGGAACATTCAGGATCGGTATATCGAAAATAGTGGCGCACCCGGCTCTTGATGCCATCGAACAGGGAATGAAAGACTACCTTGCCGAACAGGGATTCACGATTACCTATGATTCTCAAAACGCGAATGGTGATATCTCTGCTGCCACCAGCATAGCGCAGAAGTTCAAGAGCGACAGGGTTGACCTCGCTGTGGGTATTACGACACCCTCGGCACAGGCTCTGGCAAACGTCTTCACTGAGACACCGGTCATCTTCGGGGGCGTGACAGACCCGCTTGAGGCAGGCCTCGTCCCTTCGTATGCACCGAATGATGGTAATGTCGGAGGCGCAAGTGACAAGAACCCGGTGTATGATCAGGTAAAAACCTTTGCCGAGATTACCGGGATAGATAGCATCGGGATCATCTACACCAGCGGTGAAGCGAACGGCGTCCAGCTTATGAACATGGTACAGGATGCAGCTGAAAAGCTCGGACTCGCCTTCCACGCAAGCGGTATCAGTAATTCAAGTGAAGTGAAATCAGCTGCCCTCGCACTCGCACCGAGAGTCGACGGTTTCTATGTCGGGACTGACAATACGGTGGTATCTGCTATCACAGGGATCAGCGATGTAGCCTCTCAGTATGAAATTCCGTTCTTCACGGCCGACCCGACCAGTGCTGAAGGCCTTGATTACTTCATGGTATGGGGTTTCGACTACTACGTTCACGGCAGGAAGACAGGCGAAGCTGTCGCCCAGGTGCTCAGCGGCAGAAAGAGTGCAGGAGAGGTCGGGACCCTCTTCAGTACCGAGCCGGGAGAGTTTGAGCTGTGGTTCAATCTGGATGTCGCCGAGAAGCTCGGTATCGACATTCCGCAGGAGTATCTTGACAGCGCTCTTGTTCTCTACAGAGAACGATGAATGGGACAATGGGACTTTGAATAAACGGTGCATGATTATGCACCGTTTCGTATGTCCGTCTTTACAAGAAAGCCCCTTCCCTCTATAGTGAATGAACGTAGACAACGTATCAATCACAGGAGTATACCATGAAAAAAACAGTTCTTATCATGCTCACACTGATCATCATTTCCGCTACAGCATTCGCACAGGGACAACAGGAATCTTCCTCGTCGGTGACGAAGATCGGTATCAGCAAGTTCCTTTCCCATCCGGCACTCGATGCGACCGAACAGGGAATTCAGGATTATCTTGCCCAGGAAGGGTATGAGGTCAGCTACGACTTCCAGAATGCCAATGCCGAAGTATCGGCAGCTGCACAGATAGCTCAGAAATTCAAAAGTGACAGGGTCGATATCGCAGTAGGAATCGCAACTCCCAACGCACAGGCACTGGCAAATGTCTTCAGCGATATCCCCGTGGTCTTCTCGGCTGTCACTGACCCGGTAGATGCAGGTCTCGTACCCACCTATGAGCCAGGATACTCGGTGAATGTAACCGGCGTGTCCGATATGAATCCGGTAGAAGCTCAGATCTCTCTCCTTGTCGGGCTTACCGGCGCTCAGACGATCGGTAATGTCTATGCAAGCGGCGAAGCCAACGGCGTACTTCTCATGGAGAGTGCAAAGGCTGCATGTGAGAAACTCGGTGTTGAGTTTATTCCTGCTGCAGTGAGCAACACCAGCGAGGTCATGCAGGCGGCTCAGTCCATAGCAGGACGTATTGATGCGATGTACATTGCCACCGATAACACGGTCATCAGTGCACTCCCCTCTATTGATGATGTGTGTACAAAGGCCGGTGTCGCTCTGATGGCCGCTGACCCTTCCGGAGTGGACGGGCTGAACTTCCTGGTTGCAATGGGATTCGATTACTACAAGATCGGTATCGCCACAGGACGTGTGATAGCTGATGTCATCGACGGCAAGAGACCCGGACAGATCGGAACCGTGTTCCTTGCAGAACCGAGTGACTTCGAACTCTGGCTGAACAAGGATGCCGCTGCCGACCTGGGAATCACGATTCCTCAGTCACTCCTCGCTGAAGCGGCCGTCTACTACGAAAACGGTCAGAAGATTGAAAACTAGACAGATAGGTAACGAACTACATGATTGAAGGCATTTTTGTTGACGGGTTGATCTTTTCCATCATGGTGCTGGGTGTTCTCATCACCTACAGGATACTGGACTTCCCTGATCTGACGACAGACGGCTCCTTTGCAACAGGGGCCGCTGTTGCGACTATCTCGATAGTGAACGGACTGGGTCTGTTCCCTGCCATCCTGCTTGCCACTCTGGCAGGTGCGGCTGCGGGAATAGTGACAGCGACGATCCATAACCACCTCAAAGTTCCCGGACTCCTTGCAGGTATTCTCACCATGACGATGCTCTATTCGATCAACATCAGAATACTGGGGGGCAGAGCGAATGTCCCTCTGCTCAGGATAGAGACACTCTACTCCAGAATGCCTCAGCAGTTGTCCTTTCTCTCCGAGCCCTGGGCTCTCCTCGTGGGAACGCTCATTATCGTCATGATCGTCAAGCTGATCATCGACCTGTTCTTCAGGACAGATCTCGGTATCTCCATAGGTGCTCTGGGAAGCAATGAACAGATGATTGTATCGATGGGAATCAATCCCCGGGTTCTCAAGGTGATCGGTATCGCCGTGTCGAACGGACTGATCGCACTTTCGGGAGGCCTCCTCGCCCAGTACCAGGGATTTGCCGATGCAAATCTCGGTGTCGGTATGGTCGTACAGGGGCTCGCAGCAATCATGATAGGAGAGTTCCTGTTCAACACCAATAAGATCTTCCTCATCTCGCTTCGGGTGATCTTCGGAGCTATCATCTATAAGGGACTGATGTTCTTCGGTCGCTACTATGGATACTATATCAACCTTACTCCGAGTGACCTGAAACTGCTCACCGGAATTCTTGTCATCGTATCTCTCATTATAGCGAAGACACGCAATGCGGCAAGCAGCGCGGATGCCCGCAAGAAGGCCATGAAAAAGAACCAGGCGATGAGAGCTCAAACTGAGGAGAAGAAGGAGATTGGGCATGCTTAAGATAGAACAGGTATCGAAAGTGTTCTACCCGGGAACGGTGAACGAGAAGAAAGCTCTCGACTATGTGAACCTTGAGGTGTCTGACGGAGACTTTGTCACCGTCGTTGGATCAAACGGTTCAGGCAAATCGACTCTCTTCAACCTCATAGGAGGAACCTTTCCCGTTACCGGAGGAAAGATTGTGCTCAGCGGTACTGATGTGACCTCAAAACCGGAGTACAAGCGTGCCTTCACCATCGGACGTATCTTCCAGGACCCCACTGTCGGCACTGCTGCTGCAATGAGTATCGAAGACAACATGATCACGGCATACCGGAAAGGAATGAAGGGGCTGAAGATCAGTCTGAACCATGCAAAGCGTGAATTATTCAGAAAGGAACTGAAGCAGCTCTCCATAGGCCTTGAAGATCGCCTGAAAGACAATGTGGGACTGCTCAGCGGAGGTCAGCGTCAGGCGCTCACCCTGCTCATGACCGTATTGAGCAGACCTAAGCTTCTCCTTCTTGATGAGCATACTGCGGCTCTCGATCCGAGAAATGCACAGATCGTCATGGATCTGACAACACAATTCATCGATACATATCATCTGACGGCCCTTATGGTAACCCATAACATGCAGCACGCCATACAATATGGAAACCGGCTGATCATGATGGATGAAGGGAACATCATCCTGGACCTCAAGGAAGAGGAGAAGAAGAACCTGACGGTTCCGAAACTCGTAGAGATGTTCAAGTCTATCAAGAACAAGGAGTATTCCTCTGACGAGGACCTGCTCTCCTAGAAACACACGACCCGGAGGGATCTTTGGGCACGGCGTTCACTAGCATAATCAAAAGGTTTCAGGTGCTGCCTGAAACCTTTTTCAATAGTATGGGGTATCCGCCGGAGCTCAGCTGTTTTCCAGCTTATCGAGAAATTCGACTTTCCCGGCGGTAGACCACAGTTTCTCAAGATTGTAGAACTCTCTCAGTTCACGTCCCATGAGGTGAATAACGATGTCTCCACAGTCAATCAGCTCCCACCCGTCATCACCAACCTGTTTATGGCGGTTGATCACGTGTATACCCTTCTCGTTCAGGACATCCCACAGTTCCCTGGCAAGACCTCTCAGGTGACCGAGCGAGTTTACCGTGGAAATGATGAAGGCATCAGCCCATCCGCTCACCTCACTCACATCAAGGACGACAGTGTCCTCCCCCTTATGGTCCGTAATAAACCGTGCTATATCCTGTATGATCTCTTCACGTTCTCTCTCTATCATCTATCAATGCTCCTTGATTCTATCTCCTGATGTGCACGTTTCAGCCACTCTCTGGTGTTCCTTTCCACAAGAGTGCTCCGCCCTCTTCCGGTGAAGAAGGTTTCCATCTGATACACCCTCAGAACATACCGTGATTCTCTCATGAAACGCAAGAGGTCTTCCACCTCACCTGCAGACTCCCCTTCCACGGAAAACGCGTTCACCGCGGAGAACAGGCTCTGCGCATCTCCGTTTCTCAGCGCGTTGAGCCGCTCAGCCACAGACTCCGCACCTGCGGCTGTTCCAGATTCGCCCGGGCTCTGAGCGAGGGAGGAATAGAGACTTCTCCACTGCTCTGTAGAAGCCGACACGATAATATCCGGTTCAATACCGCTCAGGCGGCTCAGAGAAGAGAACACATCTGTCTGTATGTCTTCCCTCATCAGAGTGCCGCGGTAGGCTGCCAGTGATTCAACAGGCATCACGGCTATAAGCATATATTCCTTCTGCCGGTCAATAACGGTTATCGATGCATACCGGTCGCTTACGATAAAGATATGAACAGGCCCTGTTTCACTCGTGCAGCCTGAGAAGACTACAATGGAGGTGAGAACGAGGATACGAAGTGCTCGGAAAAACCTCATAACGTCATCCGAACAGACCGCCCTGGATAATATAGCGGTAGGTTTCGAAGGTAGTCTCGGCAACATCTCGTTTCTTCTTCTCGGAATGTTCGAAGTGATCCTCTAGAACCCGTTTCAACAGGTGCTCGATACGCTTCGCATCTAACAGTTTTTTCACCTTCTTGTGTGTCATATAGGTACGCTCAAGCTCCATATAGTCTGCACAATAGAGCACGGTACCCATCAGTCCCATATCGGGTGAAGCAAGGGTGTGCCATCTGATAGCGGTAACAATGGCGGTATCATTGAGACATTCGTGCCTGCTTGCATAGTGGGCAGCCACAGGTGCGTGGAGAAGACCGGGCCACTGCTGTTCTTCAGGTGTAAGGGGAATGGACATATCCTTCGTATGCATGAGGAGCTTCCTGACAGAAACCTCCCGATACATATCATGATAGAGGGCCGCAAGTTCTATCTGTGTCCTCTGATCATCCTTTAGAAGGTCGTAATGCTCGCAGATCTGTACAGCCATTCGTGCACAGCTCTTCGAGTGGGCATACCGTTTTTTCGAAAGATTCTTTCTTCCCTGGGCTTTAACTTTCTTTATACAGCTCATGATCCAGTATGTAGTCAAGAACGCCATCACTGAGAAGTGAGTGCAACTCCTGTATGTCTCCTGCTCCTGTTGACAGCAGCCTTCTGATATGTGACGAGGAGACTTCGATCGGTTCTACATCAATCCACCGACCGTTGACACCCACAGGAAGATTCCTCCTGCTTTTCGTCTCTTTCTCACGGGTGATGACGAGGAAGTACACAAGGTGAACCAGGTCCTCATAGCGATACCAGGAGGAGAGGTCCTCAACAAGATCATCACCTACGACGATACCAAGTGTACCATCGATATCGTATCGTTGATAGATATCCGTGACGCTCATATACGTGTAACTGGCCGCTTCCCGGGTGAGTTCACAGGTATCAACGACAATATCTATCTGTCTGTCAGATCCATAGTACCTGTGATAGTCTTCGATTCCCCGGTAGATCAGTTCCAGCCGCTGTTCCTGATTGATCTGTTCCCTGTAGGACTTGTGAACAGGCTCTCTGGACGGCAGGAGGATCATCCGCTGGTAGTCTGTCTGTTCTGCTATGGTGTGAATCAGGTAGAGATGACCGAAGTGAATCGGGTTGAAGGTACCACCAAAGATGATAGTCTTCACACCTCATACCTCATCTCTGTACTCTGCATCGATCTCCGGTCGGGTTGTGAATCCGGAATCTTCCACCTGTTCAGCTTTCTCGGACATACGCACAAACGCTTCCTTCACATCCTGAAGTCCTTCTCCTGTGATGTTGGAAAGGGGCAGAACTGTGCCTCCCTTAAGTGATTCCTGAAGTTCCCCGAACACCTTTCGGGTGTCCTCCATATCGATTTTGGTCGCTATGATAAGGTGAGGTTTCCTATTAAGCTCAGGAGCATAGGATTCCAGTTCATGCTGCAACGTATGATAGTGTGAGAGCGCATCAGCATCAGACAGGTCGATGAAGAAGGCAAGAGCCGTCGTCCGTGAGATATGACGGAGGAACTTGAAGCCCATTCCCTTACCTTCACTTGCCCCTTCTATGATTCCCGGGATATCTGCAAGAACGATATCTCTGTCGCCGTACCGAAGCATTCCGAGCTGGGGAATCCTGGTCGTGAAGGGGTAGCCGGCTACCTTGGTGCGTGCGTTTGTCAGATTGTTGAGTAAAGAGGACTTTCCTGCATTGGGGAACCCGACGAAACCTATGTCTGCGATGATCAGCAGTTCTACACCGATTCTCATCTCACTACCCTTCTCTCCGGGCTGAGCGAAGCGGGGAGTCTGTCTCGTGGACGTCTTGAAATGCCAGTTCCCCTGACCACCACGTCCGCCTTTGAGCAGGGTGTATGAGTCAAGACCGGTCAGATCCTTGATCACACGGCCAGATATCGGGTCCTTGAGAACAGTTCCTGGAGGAACCTGAACGATCATATCAACACCATCGCGTCCAAAACAACGTGCGGAACGGCCAGGATGGCCGTTCTCTGCTTTGAACGAACGAATCTTCTTGAGGTGTGCGAGGGTTCGAAGGTTTTCCTTCACGACAAAGACAACATCTCCGCCTTTCCCTCCGTCACCCCCGTCGGGACCGCCCTTCGGGATGTATTTCTCTCTACGGAAGGAAACACAACCGTTGCCCCCGTTTCCGGAGGCAACATCTATATACGTTTCATCTGAAAATCCAAACATGTATCGTCTCTGACGCCTGAGAATCTGGAAAGATTACTCAGCGATGATTCTCACATACTTGCGGTTATTGCGTGTGTGAAAATCAACGGTGCCCGCAGATTTTGCAAACAGGGTATAATCCCTTCCGCATCCTACGAGATCTCCGGCGTGGAATGTGTTTCCGTGCTGTCTTACGATGATTTCACCGGCCTTTACCAACTGACCGCCAAATCTTTTTACACCAAGTCTCTGACTTCTTGAGTCTCGACCGTTCTTAGAGCTACCGCCACCTTTCTTATGTGCCATCTGAACACTCCTTACGCGTTGATCTTCTTCACAGTGATCATCGAATACTTTTCGCGATGGCCCTGGGTCCTGCGGTATCCTTTTCGTCTGTTAAACTTGAATACCTTGATCTTCTTCCCTTTCACGATATCATTCACAGTGACAGTCACCTGTGCACCGTCAACATACGGGGTTCCAAATCTGGAATTCTCGCCATCGCCGACAGCGACGACTGTGTCAAAGGTCAGTTCATTACCGCTATCGACACCGAGCTGATCGACCTGAAGGGTATCTCCTTCCTGAGCCTTATACTGCTTTCCTTTAATCTCTACCAGTGCGTACATGTTAATACATCCTTATCAAAAATATGCAGTGTTTCTTATATCACACAAGAATAATTATTACAAGTAGGTTCAGATAAGCCTGCAGCCTCACGGAACCCTGATCCGTATCCGCCGTCTCTACATCGACTTCAGGAACGGAATCCCGACAAGAGCATACGCATTTTTCAGCACCTGAAGAACCATGGTCACGAGAGTAACCCGTGCAACGATCAGCTCCCGGCTCTCTCCTTTCAGGACAGCATGATCATGATAGTACCGGCTGAAGGTGCGTGAAAGGTCGTACAGGAAGCTTGTGATGACCGAGGGGTTGTACTCTGCGGCCGCCTGAGCAACGAGAGTGGGCCACAGTGCGAGCATCTTGATCAGTTCTCTCTCATCCTGCACCGAAAGCAGGGAAGGATCAAACCGGATCCCTTCATACTCCTCCTTCACGGTCTCCCATTTTGCGAGCATACTGCTGATTCTGGCTCCCATATACTGCAGGTAAGGACCGGTGTTTCCGTTGAAAGAGATCGATTCGGCAGGGTTGAAGATCATATCCTTCATGGGAGAGGGCTGAAGCAGGTAGTAGTTCAGTGCTCCGCGCGCGATTTTTTCGCTGACATCGTCGATATCACCGACTTCCTTCTCCCTGTTCTTGGCGATGATCTCCTCCCTGGCCATAGCCGTCAGCGAGGCGATCAGATCATCGGCGTCCACTACTGTTCCCTCTCTGCTTTTCATCTTCCCGTCGGGAAGGTTGACCATTCCGTACGACAGGTGATAGAGGTTGCGGGCCCACTCGTACCCGAGTTTTGCAAGCACATGGAACAGTACCTTGAAGTGGTAGGACTGCTCACTGGCCACCACGTAGATCAGTGAGTCGAACGGCCACTTCCCGTGACGCTGGATAGCCGTTCCTATATCCTGAGTAAGATAGAGACTGGTGCCGTCCTTTCTCAACAGCACTTTCTTATCGAGTTTTATCTCTTCAAGATCAATCCAGATGGAGGAATCCTCTTCACGGTAGAATATCCCGTCTTCAAGTCCCTTGAGGATGGTATCCTTGCCGAGAGTGTAGGTGTCGCTCTCATAGTAATAGGAGTCGAAGCTGACACCGGTCTTCCGGTAGGTCTCCTCTATCCCTTCTATGGTCCACCTGTTCATCAGGTTCCACAGCTTGAGAACTTCGGGGTCTCCCTCTTCCCACTTACGGAGCATCTGCTGGGCCTGCTCAAGAGCTGAAGGATCCTCCTTCTCCCACGCAGCATAGCGTACATAATACTTGCCTACCAGGTGATCACCCTTGATGCCCGAACTCTCCGGCGTCTCCCCTTCGGAGAATCTCTGATAAGCGAGCATCGATTTACAGATGTGAATTCCCCTGTTGTTGATCAGGTTGACCTTTTCCACCTCTGCTCCGTTCGCCTTGAGAATATGGCTGATACTCTCTCCGATAGCATCATTTCTCAGATGCCCGAGGTGCAGAGGCTTGTTCGTATTGGGGCAGCTGAATTCGACCATCATCCGCTGTCCCTTGAGCAGCTCGGTATGACCGTAGGAATCTCCCTCGGCATATACGGTCTCCCTGAGGGCACCTGCAAGTGATGGAATGTCAATGAAGACATTCAGATAGGGACCGGAGGGAAGGAGAGAACCGGGTCTCACTGTGTCTACCCTGGAAAGGCGTTCGGTGATATCCTTTACGATAGCCTGAGGGGATGTTCTCAGGACTTTGGCGTACGGGAACAGAGGGAACGCCAGGTCTCCCATGTCCGGACTCGGAGTAGTGTTCACTGCGAGCTCACCTGCTTCCCTGAGGGTGGCGGCATCGATGCCCTTTTCCTGCGCAATCAGGGCCACCTGTTCCTCTATAAGATTCTTCCAATATTCTTTTACCTGCTGATACATACTACTCTCCAGTCACTTCAGTGAAATCATGCTTATAGCACTATACAGATAAGGTATAGTGAGTTTCAAGAGATGCCCTGCTTCTTGTGCAAATTCTACACGGCAGGTATGCTTGAGAAATGACAAGAAAACACTTCGATATCACATCGTTCATACCTTCCTACCTGAAAAGTTTCGACCGGTTCTCGGATTCTCCCTATGTCTCCTTCAGACCGGCACCTCAGAAGGAAGCTCTCATCGGGATCATCAGTGATATATTCGAGCTTCTCTTTCCCGGCAGGTCGGGTAACACTGTCCTGAGCAGGAATTCCGTAGTGGAGGTGGTCACCTCACTGATGGAACGGGTAGCTACCAGGCTCGAGCACCAGCTCTTTCTGGCATGGTTCTATGAAAACCCTCTGGCTCTTTCGGATAACGATACAGCCCAGTACTTGAAACACGCGCATGACACGATCGTCTGCCTTCTTGAAAACCTTCCCCAGCTGAGGATCATGATGAAGGAGGACGCACAAAGTGCTCTGGACGGGGATCCTGCGGCACGTTCCATTCATGAGATCATCCTCGCCTACCCGGGACTGTGTGCACTCACGATGCACAGAATCAGCCATTTCCTGTATGGTAAACAGGTCCCGCTGATACCCCGTATGATATCAGAGATTATACACACCCAGACCGGGATAGATATACACCCGGGAGCGTCGATCGGAAGGTCCATGTTCATCGATCACGGCACCGGGGTAGTCATCGGCGAGACCACCGTCATCGGCAATCACGTGAAGATCTACCAGGGAGTGACACTTGGAGCTCTCTCCTTTCCCAAGGACAGTTGCGGTGCGCTCATAAAGGGAGCGAAACGGCATCCCACGGTAGGAGACTACGTCACTATCTACGCGAACACGACGGTCCTCGGCGATATATCCATCGGGGATCACACGATCATCGGTTCCAGTGCATGGATCCACCAAGATGTGCCCGCATACTCCTTCGTACAGAACGAGTCACCCAGGACGGTGATACGGGAACGAAAAATGAAAAGTTAGCGTCGGTGGATCATGTGTATGTATTCGGTAGGCGTCTGCTCGCAGTAGCGCTTGAAGACCTTTGAGAAATAGTTGCTGTCCATAAAGCCCAGCCGGCGGGCGACTTGCTTGACAGAGACCTCTCCATCCTCGAAGTAAAGCTTCGCCAGTGCCATCCGCTGCCGCGAAACATATTCGGGGATACTCATTCCCGTCTCTTTCTTGAACTTGCGGGAGATATGGGAGATGTGGGCCGAATGCATCCGTCCCAGATCATCGATCTTCACATCCTCACTGAGGTGAACGGTGAGATAGGTCACGATATCGCGTATCATGGGAGAATAGGAACTGACTGAGAATTCAAGGACAGATTTTGCGAACTCGATCGCGATCCTGTTGTACAGCACTTCATCCAGGTAGTCCACAGAGACGGCATGTTCGATCATCAGAAGAAACTTACTCTCCATCGTGTAGAGATAGAGACTTTGCAGACCTCCCTGCCGTGCAGCATAACAACACAGTGCATTAAACGATATGAGATGGTTCTTGCAGCACCTGAGCGCTTTCGAGGCTACCGTATTTCCGTCACAGCAGCTTCTACCGGCACTTCCTCTCCTGTACGAAAGCACCTCTTCGACCTGATATGGATTTCCCCACTTGATCGCATGGAAGATCTCACTCTCTATCTCATACTCCCGTTCGATCTGAATCAGATTCAGGTCTTCTGGCACCTTGAATTTCACCTCATCATTCATACTCGTCACTCTCTATCAATCAATTCGTCGCAGCTGAACCTGACAGCTCGTAACCTTCATCATAAAACCAGTACAGGAAATAGTAAAGCGAACAACGAAAAATCGAATGATTAACCTGAATAACCGCTATCGGAGACTGAGAAGCAGCATTCCCGTGCAGTGGGTCACCCGGTCCCCGCCCGCCTCCACCTTTTTTCTTGCGAGGGTTTCTGCTATCATAGGACCAGATGTACAGAGAATTCTGAGGAGGATACCTGATGGATCGTGTTCTTGAACATAAAGTCATAGTCGTTACCGGAGCCGGCGGTGTGCTGTGCAGTGAATTCGCACGTCACTACGCTGAACTGGGAGCGAAGGTCGCTCTGGTCAACAGATCGAGGGAAAAAATCGAGGCTCTCGAAGAGGAACTGACTGCCCGCGGACTTCAGGCAAAGGCCTATCAGGCCAATGTGCTCGATGCGGAAGCACTCAGTGCCGTCCATGAGAGGATTCGGGAGGACTTCGGTCCGGTCGACATCCTTGTGAACGGGGCAGGCGGGAACATGGCGGCGGCGAACACCGGCAATGAATATCACGAGAAAGAGATAGACCCCTCGGTGAGGACCTTCTTCGATCTCGATATGGACAGTGTCTCGAGCGTCTTTGAACTGAACTTTCTCGGTACTCTTCTGCCTACCAGGGAGTTCACATCAGATATGATAGGCAGAGAAGGCTGCAGTATTCTGAACGTGTCTTCGATGTCTTCCTATACACCTCTAACGAAGGTGCTTGGGTACTCGGCAGCCAAGGCCGCTGTGAACAACCTCACCCAGTGGCTTGCCGTTCACTTCTCCCATATGGGTATCCGTGTAAACGCGGTAGCTCCCGGCTTTTTCAGCACGAAACAGAACCGAACCCTGCTGTACGATGAACACGGGAACCTCACAGAACGAAGCGGGAAGATCCTTGCAGGGACTCCCATGGGCAGGTTTGGCGTTCCCGAAGATCTGCTGGGCACCGTCACCTACCTGGTCGATGACAAAGCCAGCGGGTTTGTTACAGGTGTTCTGATCCCTGTAGATGGGGGATTCAACGCATACTCAGGCGTATAGGAGCCGTAGGTAGCGGGCCGTTACTGTAGTGTGGTCTACACTCAGAACGGCCTCAATCAGCGCCCCCGGAGAGAGCTGCTGCGGGCCTTCAGTGATCGTGACTTTCAGATAGTCTCCGGTGATGCCCGTCAGCCTTCCCTGCTCCGTCTTCTCCACCAGAACCTCTGCGTTTCTCCCATCCTGGTCATTGATATACCGTCTGTACTGTATACCGGACAGGTCCCTCAGCCGCTTTGCCCGTTCATCTCTCTTATACTCTGGAACCTTGTCCGTGGCACCCATAAGAGCGGTTCCCGGCCTCGGTGAATACGGAAAGACATGAAGCTGTGTGATACCGATCTCCTTCAGCCGGGAAAAAGTCTTCTCGAAATCCTCATCCTCTTCTCCCGGCAGTCCTGTTATCACATCGGCCGCAATGAACGCATGCGGTTTCACCCGTCTGAGATTGGCCATCACCTCACGCACATCGTGATACGTATAATGACGGTTGACCCGTTCCAGGACCTTGTCACTCAGAGACTGGAGCGGAAGGTGGAAGTGAGGCTGAATCCGCTGATCCTTCATCACCTCAAACAGCAGGGGTGTGAACATATCGGGTTCCAGACTGCTGAGACGGATCCTGACACGCTCATCAAGATGTTCAAGCAGCAACTGCAGCAGATGCTCCAGATGCTTCCCGCCGTCCCGGTAGGCACTGATATTGACTCCGGTAAGAACGATCTCCCGGTATCCTGCATCTACAAGAGAGCGTGAACGATCGAGCACTTCATCGGCTGAGAGAGAGCGGCTGTCTCCGCGTGCGATGGTGACCCGGCAATAGGCGCAGGAATTATCACACCCGTCCTGTATCTTCAGAAACGCCCGTGAGTGGAAGGAGAAGCTTGCCGCATCGTAATCAAAGCTGGTGGACCGGGTCTGCTGATGCTCCAGGGAATCTCTGATCGCATCAACGAGGTCGAAATCCGCGATAAGTCTCTTGCTCAGACGCTCGGGAAGGGTAAGCAGACCGGGTTTGTCGTCGAGAGATACGACGATGACGCGGTCACTGATCGCCTTGAGCAGATCCCTCTCCATCTGGGCATAGCAGCCGGTGATAATGATCGCCCCGGCTGGATTGGTCCTGTGGTACAGCCGTGCCATTCTCCTGGCCTTCTGCTCGGCCTTGCTTGTCACCGTGCAGGTATTGATGATATAGATATCGGCTTTTTCATCTGAATGAACCAGATCGAAGCCCTGATGAACAAAGGCATCGGCTATAGCTTCCGACTCACACTGATTGAGCTTGCAGCCGAGCGTGTAGAGCCTGACCGTCATAGATCCTCCATGGGAGCATCATCCATACGGGTAAGGAGAGCGAGGATCTTGGTAATGGCACTGTTCAGTTCACTGTGCATCTGCTGTGCGTAGGGGTTGTACCGCTGCAGGTCAAGGAACAGCTGAAGCGGGTCATTGCAGGTCTGTTCCACTATCTCGAGGAGTTTCGTGTATCCCACCGTTGCAAGCCGTGTCTTCTCGAGCTTCAGCTCATCAAGCATCCTTCCGACGAAGTGGGTGACCCCCTGTGAGTAGGCTGCTTCCCGGTCATGCCGGTCACAGCTCATGTGCAGCACCTCAAGTCCCATGGTACGGAACGTGTCATTCCAGTAATCGGAGAGCTCCTGAGGACACCTGACAGGATCCATCATGATCGGCAGTCCGCCGATACCGTCCTTGCCCGAATCAGGTCCGAACATCGGGTGAGTGGCGATGATGGAAACGCCTGGAGGAAGCAGTTCCTGCATCAGGCGTTTCGGATAGACTTTCACTGAACAGGTATCAATGATGAGCGCATCCTCCCTGACCGACGGGGCAAGACGGGTGAGAACCTCATGAAGAGAACTTATCGCTGTACAGATGAAGATCACATCACAGGTGACAAGCTGTTCAAATGCAACGATATCGACACCGTCCAGTTCGATATCCCGTCGGCTTCTGTTATATGCCACCACAGGGACCTGACGGGCAAGCTGCCCGGCCCAGAATCTCCCGAATCTACCTAATCCGAATACACCTACTTTCATATCGCCTCACCTTACCATACTTTTATTCCCTCAGACAATCTCACAGGAAATGAAAAGGAAGAGTAGGATTGATCGATCGGATATGGTATGGTATCTATGAGAAAACAAACCAGGTAAAGAGGTGTATATGTCATTTTCCCAGAACATGAAACAGAAGGCTATTGCCAGACAGAGAGTTCTTGTCCTTCCGGAGGGAACTGAAAAACGAACCGTGATGGCTGCCCGCCGGATCATTGACGAGAGGATCGCACAGGCGGTCGTGCTGCTCGGCAGCCGGGAAGAGGTTACCTCTCTTGCCGCTGAACTGTCAGTGAGCCTTGACGGTGTAACGGTGATCGATCCTGCTTCAAGTGACCGGAGAGAAACGTACGCTTCTGAGTACTTTCAGCTGAGAAAACACAAGGGAATGAGTGAGGAACAGGCCTTCGAGCAGATCGCTGAACCGCTCAAATACGGTGCTATGATGACCCGTCTCGGCGATGCCCATGCGATGGTGGCCGGGGCAGAGAATACCACTGGTGATGTACTGCGCGCTTCGTTCCAGATCATCGGTACGAAACCCGGTATCAAGAGTGCCTCGAGCTGTTTTGTCATGGAGACTTCGATGAAGGACCTCGGTGCGGAGGGTTCGTTCATCTTCAGTGACTGTGCGACGATACCAAACCCTACCGCTGAGCAGCTTGCAGAGATCGCCATGGCCTCTGCAGAGAGCTGCAGCACCTATCTCGAAACAGAACCTGTCGTCGCCATGCTCAGCTATTCAACGAAGGGCTCAGCCTCGGGTGAGCTTGTGGACAAGGTGGTGGAAGCGACACGGCTTCTGAAAGAGAAAGCTCCGCACCTGAAAGCTGACGGGGAACTTCAGCTTGATGCTGCCATTATTGAGAAGGTCGGTTCTTCGAAAGCACCGGGTTCTCAGGTCGCAGGACATGCGAACACCCTCATCTTCCCCGACCTCCAGGCCGGAAATATCGGGTACAAGCTGGTCCAGCGTCTTGCCGGTGCCGAAGCATACGGCCCGATACTTCAGGGTTTTGCGAGACCTGTCAGTGACCTTTCCCGGGGATGCAGTGTCGAAGATATCGTGGTGACAAGCGCTATCACCCTGTCTCAGGACTGATCCACGTCAATTCATCATAGCGATGCAGGGCCATTCACCTCACACGTGAATGGCCTTCTGTTCTACTGAAAGGAAATCCATGGCCTCTGAAAAAACGATGAAGCGAATACCCTCTCTGATAGATGGTTCCCGTTCCCCCAACAGAGTCATCTTCTCACTCTCCTGGCCTGTGATTCTCGACCAGACCTTTCATACCCTTATGGGATATGTCGATACTGCAATGGTCGGTTCTCTCGGGGCTGCAGCAACAGCAAGTATCGCGGTGACGGCTAGCACGATGTGGCTGCTCATGGGGATCATGTACGCCTTCGGATCGGCCTACTCAATTCTCATAGCCCGGGCAATCGGTTCCCGTGATCAGAAAAACATCACCAGAGGAGTTCAGCAGTCCCTGCTTGCGATCGTCCTCCTCTCGGCAATCATCACAACCCTCGTGAGAGGGATAAGCGGGCACCTTCCCCTCTGGATGGGGGTTGAGGCCAACGTAGCGCCGATAAGCAGTTCCTATCTGCGCATTGTGAGTTACTCATTCCCCTTTTTCATCACCTTCGTCTTCTTTTCGAACATCATCAGAACCAGTGGTGATACGAAAACGCCGCTGATCAGTAACGTGTTCACCAATATTCTGAACGTTGTCGGGAACTTCTTCCTGATCTTCCCTTCCCGCACAATAATTCTCGGCGGCCATTCGATCGTACTGTGGGGGGCAGATCTCGGTGTCGAGGGAGCCGCAATCGCCACCCTGATCTCACGGGTTGTCAGTGCCGTGATCCTTCTGTCTGTGATGCTGTTCAGGGAGAATGACATCAGAATCAGGTTCAGCGGATTCCTGTTCACCTTTGAAAAGGCCTACACCAGACAGGTCTTCACCATCGCTCTCCCCATGGCTGCAGAGCGGGCGACCCTCTCTACGGGTCAGATCGTCCTCACGAGTCTCGCCTCATCCCTGGGAACTGCATCGCTTGCCGCCCACCATCTGGCTATCACAGCGGAATCGATAACCTTCATGCCGGTGAGCGGCTTCTCTCTGGCAGCAGCGACACTTGTCGCACAGTCGCTTGGAGCCGGAAAGAAGGAGATGGCACGGGATTTCGCTCGAAGGGTACTGACAGGTGGTGTGCTCCTGATGAGTATGACGGGGGTGCTCCTGTTCATCTATTCGTACCATCTTCTTAGTCTGTTCACGCCCGATGCACAGGTCATCCAACTTGGGGGAAGGTTCTTCGCATTGAGGCTTTCGCTCAGCCCTTCTTCGCGATGAGTATCGTCATCAGCGGAATACTTCGCGGTGCCGGTGATACCAGATGGCCGTTCATCTACTCGGTCATCGGCATGTGGGGAGTCAGACTCCTTCCGGCCTTCCTTTTCGTGACCTTCTTCGGCGGTTCTCTCACGGTTCTATGGGTATGTATGGTGGCAGACCTTGCGGTGAGAGGCATGCTGAACTTCTACAGATACCGTACCGGTTCGTGGATCGAGTTCTGGGAACACAGAGAAACGTCAGCCTGAAGGCTTCCTTCCTGCCCTGTACCCGGAAGATTCCGCATGCACTGATGCAGGGGATCAGAATTTCCTGAATGCAGAAAACATCACTTCACTGAGGTGTACGAGGGTGTCAATGGAGAGCATCTCTGCCCTCTGCATAGGAGAAATACCCGATTGGAGCAGGACCTGTTCTATCTGAGAACCATCCAGCCGCTTCCCGATCCTTCCATGAATCAGATTGTTTCTCACGGTCTTGCGACGTGAGGCAAACAGATTCCGTACAAGAAGGAAGAACAGCTCGCGAAGATGGTCAGGCACCTGGGAGGTTTCCCTCCGTGTCAGTTTCACGAGCGCAGAGTCGACCTTCGGTGGGGGATAGAAGGAACCTGCTCTGATGGTCATGACCTTTTCCACCCGGTAATCAACCTGTGCAAGAATGGAAAGGGTGGAAAACATCCTGGATCCGTGAGAAGAACACATCCTGTCTATGACTTCCTTCTGAAGTGTGAAGACCATGACATTCACACCGACTCTCTGTTCGAGCAGCCGGGCAAGCATGACTGAGCCCACATTATAGGGGAGATTGCCTGCGATAGCATCGATATCCGGGTTCTTCTGCAGCTGATCATTCCAGGTCTTGAGAAAATCCCCCTCGACGAGATGAAAACCCGGTTCATCAGCAAAGGCCTCGTGCTTGAGAATCGAAATAAATCCATGGTCGATTTCAAAGGCAGTAACCTCACACCCCCTGGAGAGAAGCACTGATGTGATGTTCCCGATACCGGGTCCTATCTCCCAGACACGTTGAGCTCCCTCACTGAGGATATGATCCACGATCTGGCTGCGTGTATCCTGTGAAAGGAGGAAATTCTGGCCGAACTTCTTGGTCATTGCAAGTGAATGACTCTCCAGCAGACGGTGTATCTCTGAAGGCGAATCGTAGCGAAACGTCCAGCTCATATCTTCTCAGGCTCCTTTTCTGCAGAATACGGCTACAGTACCACTGAAGGAGAAACCAGGTCAACATCACCGCATACGCAATCAGGACCGGCAGGAACGTTTCTGGCGGGTCGATATCCGGAAGATCGAACACCCGTTGCACTGCAGAGACAGACATGCTGAGCAGCTGATACACCGGCGGTAGTGGAAAGAACATGATAATCACCGTAAGAACCGCAAGAGGAAGCATCAGTGGAGAGAGGAGCAGCGTATAGAGAATCCCTTCAGGGTGAACAGAGGAGAACAACAGAAATGCGAGGATTGAGGTTGCACTGAAGGCTGAACACGAGAGGGAAATTGGGATGTACAGGATACGGGGAAGATACGGAAACAGGAGAGACACTATGGCGGGATATACGAACAGGATCCCGGTGACGGCGCTGTACGAAAGGACAGCAGAATAGGTGAACAGGTGGTGGGGAACCACGAGCGCATGGAGTGCCAGGGTGAAAAGAAGTACGAGCGGACGCTGCCGGACAGGTGATGCGCTGCTGACCGTCACCGTTATCAGCGCACGGGTAAGGGAAGGTGAATATCCGGCGACTGCAACATACAGATGAGCAGCCCCTATGATAAGAAACCGTCTCTTTCCATGGTTCCCGAGTACCGCAAGGGCCCCTGTGATGAACTGCAGATGAAAGCCTGAGAGAACGAACAGATGCGACACTCCCTTGTTCCTCGCCTGTTCCATGATCCTGTTCCCCTCCACACTCGGCAGCGAGAGGAAAAGGAGCTGAAGAAATCCTGACAGCTCTCCCGTCCGCCGTTCCATCAGGGATCCGATATACTCTCTCACCTCTCTTCGGATGACCTGGAATCCAGTCTCCTTTTCACACTGTACCGTGTATGCGGTTAGGAATACGAGCCCATTCTCCTTGCTGATCTTCCCTGAAGCCTCTCCCCTCCTGCCCTGCAGCAACATCTCATCGCAGAACAGGATCCCCGTTCTTGATACCGTAGAGAAGGTACCACGTGAATCTTCAATGCCGGTGAGGTGTACACGTGTCATGGGACTGAGGTACCCCGAAAGATCACTGTCCTCGAGAACGGTAAACGTCCAGGAGGAGATGCTTTCGACCGGCAGCGGCAAGGCTCCTGAACAGAGCCGTGTCTCATGAAGGTGGACCACTGAGGAAGATATCAGCACGGCGATGATGCCTATCAGAACAGGTGTCATGGTTCCAAGGACGATGAGAAGAGATGAGAGCGTGAAGAAGATGAGCAGGGGTACGGCAGGCGGCGGGGATGAGAGCGTGAACCACGCGTGGGACACGATAGCTGTGACGAGAATGAGAGAACTTCCCATACCTCAGAAGTACGGAAAGCTGACGGTTCCTACTTCGAGAGGTGGTAAGCCAGAGCAAACAGAGGCAGATCAAGACTGCTGTTCATCGAAAGCTTCAGCAGGCGTGCACTGAAGGAGTTCTGACGGGCAGTATCGTGTTCGAGGTGCTTGACCGTCTGAAGAAGAGGAAGGAACTGTTTCCTGTTGACCTTCACCCAACTGAGAAACTGATCCGAGAAATCGACGAGAGCGCCTTCGGTCAGAGCACACACAAAGGTAACCTCTCCTCTGGAGATACTCTCTGCAAGCTCAAGGGGATCAATATGAGACAGTTCGTACAGGTGATTCTCCAAGCATTTCAGTTCATCATCCACGGTATAGAGAGCCTCTCCGACACGGTTCTTCAGCGTAAGACGCTGTTTGAGAGCCAGAGGACTTTTTCTGTCCCGGGAGCTCATCACCTTGACGGCTATGACGGTGGCTGCCCCTGCGATCAGCAGTTCATCGATCATGGGAATCGGATCACGAACGGCAAGCGAGAAGATGAAGTAGGTTACAAGGAAGACCAGACCACCGAGGAAGAGACGGGGCAGATAGCGGGTATCCTGGACCCAGCGGTCTACCCCCCTGTCTATCTCCCTGTAGAGCGTAGTGTGAAGCACATCACGCTGTCCCTGTGTAAGAGTTGCGGCACTGAACACGTTCAGCTCCTCCCCCTCCTGCCAGTCAAGAACCTTTGCAGGCTCGATAAAGGGAGAAATGCACAGGAGCTCTCTGGATGAGCGTGAAAGCAGATAACAGTTTTTCATACGCTATCCTAGAGGTAGGCCTTGATGGACGCGATCTTCTGATCGAGACCTGCAAGATACGCCGCATAGTCCTTCGTGTCAGTTCTGAAGAAGAAGTAATACTTGATCTTCGGCTCAGTTCCACTGGGACGGATCACCATCTTGGTCCCCTCGGTAAACGTGAGGATCACCACATCACTTCTGGGAAAGCCCGTCTGTACACCGGAGGCGAGGTCGAGTGTGCTGTCGATGGTAAGATCGGCGAACATATCCCCCTGTTTCCTGTTCCTGAATGATTCCATGATCTGCTTCATCTTCTCCCTGCCGCGGGCACCTTCATAGGAGAACGAGAGCACCTTCTCGGTATAGAACCCGTACAGCCCGTAGATCTCATTGAGACGATCCTGGAGGGTCTTTCCCACAGATGCATAATAGCTCATCATTTCGACAGCAAGAACCGCGGATGAGACCGCGTCCTTATCCCGTACTCCCTTGAGAGCATTGTAGCCGAACGATTCTTCACATCCGAACAGGTAGAACTCTGATGGGGAAGCATCGACTTCGACGATCTGCTCCGCGATATATTTGAACCCGGTGAGAACGTCCTTGCAACGTCCTCCCTGTGCTTCAGTTATAGCCCGTACAAGATCAGTGGTGACAAAGGATTTCACGACCAGAGGTCGCTTGTCGGTGAATGCAAGATCCTTGTACCGTGCAAGGAGGTAATCGGTGAGAAGGACAGCAATCTGGTTGCCGCTGAGCAGAGTGTACTCACTCTTATCGGGTGACGATGGAATGGCGATGCCGAGGCGGTCGGAATCGGGGTCGGTTCCGAGCACGATATCTGCACCCACCTCCTTCGCTTTCCTGAGCACGAGACGCATCGCTTCGGGGTCTTCGGGGTTCGGCATAGAGACTGTGGGGAAATCCCCGTTCGGTTCCACCTGCTCCTCAACCACATGGCACTGGAGTGAAAGGCGTTCAAGCATCCGTCTCACCGGGATATTCCCTGCACCGTGCAGCGGCGTGTAGGCAACCGACACCTTCTGTTCACGTATCACATCCTTCCTCAGGATGCCGGAGAGAACCATATCATCATACGCCTGGTCGACCTCGGCTGGTACCGGAAGGAGCAGGCCCCTGCTGCGGGCTTCTTCTTCACTGATCTCCCTGATCCGGGAGACGTCGAGAGCGTTCACCGTATCGGCGATGCCGATATCATGAGGAGGCGTCACCTGACCTCCATCTTTGTAATATACTTTGTATCCGTTGTACTTCGCAGGATTATGACTGGCGGTGATCACAATGCCGGAGGTGGTTTGCAGATACTGCACGGCGAAAGAGAGGACAGGAACGGGCTGAAGGGTATCGTAGAGGTAGACCTTCACACCGTTGGCGCAGAGAGTCAGAGCGGCTGTCTTTGCGAACAGGCTTGAGTAGTTTCTGGAGTCAAAGGCGATGGTCACCGAAGGACTCTCCTCCTGGGTGAGCAGGTACTCCGCAAGCCCCTGAGTCACCTTGCGGACCATGAACGGATTCATCCGGTTGGTACCGCCTCCGATCACGCCGCGCATTCCGGCTGTTCCGAAGGCAAGGGCCGTGTAGAACCTGTCATACAGATCATCATCCGCATGTTCATCCAAGGAAAGCACCACCTCCTGTCTAAATGGGGAACTCTTCTCATATGCTATATACTGCTCAGCCCTGCTGTAGATCTCTTTTTTTTCTGTATCGTTCATGTCAATTCCTTTCTGGCAAGATGTGTGAAGTCGTCATATACAGTCGACAGTCCGGTGGCTATCAGTTCCATTCTATCACGAAAGCCCCAGCTTACAAGTGCTGAGCGTGTTCCGCTGTTCTGTGCGGTCAGTGCATCCACTTCGGTATCTCCGATGAATAGTACTTCCTGAGGAGTAAGTTGATGTTGTGCGATGAACGCATGTGTGCTTGCAGGATCGGGTTTCAGCGGATACTCCTCGCCGGCTCCGCGTATATAGGTGAACGGAGCATCAGGGAACATCTTCTGTACGATAGGAACTGTCAGTGTGTGATCCTTGTTGCTCAGCACACCCAGGGCATACCCTCTGGCCGTACACTCATCGACAAATTCTCTGACTCCGGGATAGAGAGCCGCATACCGGCAGGGGTTCTGTGCATAATGCTTTCTGAGCACCGGCAGCATACCTTCGAGCTCCTCTTCGCTCAGGACCCTGTCCTGAGTGAGTGCCGCAGACCTGAGTGCATTGGCCAGTCCGTGTCCCACAACGGCCTTTCCCGTCTCCAGATCAACAGGATCGAGAGAGACCGTCTCAAGAGCTGCGTTGATCGCGGCAACGATATCGGAAATGGTATCCACGAGGGTTCCATCCAGATCGAACAGGATGGCCCGAATTCCTTGTGTATGTTTCATGAATGTATTATACGGACCTATTGCCATCGCTTCTAGAGGAATCTATACTCTTTTTCGTGTACAGATGGACAATAACGGCTACCTATATAGGAAACCTCGTGGGAGCTCTGGTGGTGAACCTTTCGCCGCTGCTCTTCGTCACGTTCATGGAGACCTATACACTCACATATGAACAGATGGGTTTTCTGGTTCTGGTGAATTTCGTCACCCAGATAGCCAGTGACCTCATTCACTCGCATCTGGTGGACAGGTACGGAGTCAGACCGTTCATCACTGCAGGTCATGCTCTGGTCGTGGCGGGGTTCATACTCCTCAGTCTTGCGCCGTTCATCCGACCTGAGGACCCCTACCCGTTCATGGTCCTTGCAACCATAGTATTCAGCTACGGCGGAGGGATTCTCGAACTGCTGCTCAGTGCGATCGTTGCGGCGATCCCGTCTCAGGAGAAATCACGAGCGATGAGCCTGCTGCACTCCTTCTACGCATGGGGCTTCATCTTCGTCGTTATTGTCACGACCGCCGGTCTTGCCCTGTTCACGATGCAGAGATGGTATTACCTCCCTCTCCTCTGGTCTATCGTTCCGCTTTTCAACTTCTTTCTCTTCCTCCGGGTACCCCTTGCACCCATGGTGGAGCATCATAAACGTATCCGCTTCCGGGCTCTGCTGAGCAGTCCGTTCTTCCTCCTCATGATCCTGACAATCACCCTCGGCGGGGCTACGGAGGTCACGATGAGTCAGTGGGCATCCACCTTCGCCGAGAGATCGCTCGGACTGTCGAAAGAGGTAGGAGACCTCACCGGAGTGCTGCTTTTCGCACTCTTTCTCGGAATCGGGCGACATCTGTTCGCACAGCGGGGAAAGGAAGAGTATATCTGGCATGTGATGTTCTTCGGATCTATCCTCTCTCTGATCAGCTACCTGACCATCAGCCTCTCACCGTATCCTGTCATCTCTCTCATCGCCTGCATCCTGAGCGGTCTGGGAGTCTCCCTGCTCTGGCCGGGCTCGATCGTACTGTCACACAGAGCATTTCCCCATGCATCAGCAGGGATGTTCGCTCTCCTGGCTGCAGCGGGAGACACAGGAGCAGGTGTGGGACCGTTCATTGTCGGCCTGGTAAGTGAAGCCAATATCGAACAGGGGGCGGGAGATGCTCTCAGGACCGGATTCCTCGCGGGAGCTGCCTACCCGCTCGCTCTGATCATGATACTCCTGCTTGTACGAAGGATGCTCCGTGACTATACGGCTATATCCTGAGGCGGGACATCATCATCGCCATCTGTGAGAGGAACTAATGTTTCTTCCTGGGAGAACTTCAGGGTGAGCAGGAGTTTCGATAGCTGTCGAAGTACCTGTTTGGGCAGGGATTCTGCATCAGAGGACGCCTCAGCGAGAACAAGAGAGGAACCGAAGTCACTCATGCTCCTGACCTGATCGAGAACTGCGATCTCTGCATGACCCAGGACCCGCTTCTCAAATCCCGTATCGGTGAACCTGCAGCTCCTGAACCGGAGATTTCCGTTCTTATCGCGGGAAGGAAGCGAGTTGAATGACCTGCACACGACAGGACGGACAGGATACACCTGACAGTGGTGAGGATCATCAGGATCATAGAGTGGACAGGCCCCTGTATGTTCAGCATTGTACAGAGCATCGAACAGTCTCTGCTCAGGCTTCACATAGAGAAGGTAGAGTGCAACAAGGGCAGCTTCAGTAGCGGTAATCGCCGGTATGAAGTGCTCACAGCAGGTACCACAGGCCGGGGGGCAGGTAATGCCGAAATGTGATGTGAATGAGGATGAAGCCTCTTCCATGTCAGCATACAACTTCAGGAGTTCTTCAGCCCTTTCCAGCACACCATTGGTCCGAAACACGGACGGAACATTTGAGAACATTTCCAATACATCATCATCCATATCTATATGAAGAGTGATGCAGGTATATCCAACTTATGCACTCTGTGTCAATCACCTGAAAACACTATCGCCTGATTTTTCTGACAGACAGCTTCCACTGACCGAAGGTGGAGACCCTGAAGGGAAACCCTCCGGTGCCAGAGACCCCCGTATTTCCGGGGGCTTTATCTCTGTACCGGTATACATTTCAGACAGGAAAAAGGACTATCGCAGTGCTCTTGCAGCGATCTCTGCCGCCTTGATCAGCGGGAAACCTGCCGGGCTGGCCGTGAGCAGCGGCTGAGTCCCGATCTGAGTTATCAGGAGGTCATGAACTGTCATGTGATTCTGAATTGCAATACCTATAGCGTTGATCAGCTGACCGATACACTTGCCTCCCATCACCTCGCCACCGAGGAGGACACCTGAACGCTTCGATACGATAAGTTTGACTGTTTCGGAGTGAGAGTCATCTATCTTGCCCGGATGACGGTTTACGCCGGTAAAGGTTCCCGTGACGATCTTGAATCCTTCCCTGCGGGCATTCTTCTCGATCAGACCTGCTACACCGTAGGCTGTCTCTCCGATGCAGGTTGAATAGATTCCGACCGTTCCCCTGAATACGGTATAGGTGTTCAGTTCGAAGAGATTGAGGGCGGCTATGCGTGCCTCTGTACAGGCGGTTGAAGCAAGCATGATCCTGCTCAGCCGTCCGGTAGCGAAATCAAGCTTGCTCGCACAGTCCCCTGCAGCGTAGACATCGGGCATACTGGTTCTGCGATACTGGTCCGCTTTGATAAAACCGTAGTCGTTGATTTCAAGGCCCATTGCCTTTGCAAGATCAACGTTCGGTCGGTAACCGAGTGAGAGGATGACCGCATCGGCCGGTATCGTCTCTCCGTTGTTGAAGGTCACCGATTCAACTTTTCCATCCCCGTTGATATTCGTGATCCCGAGGTTGCTCCTCACTTTCACACCACGACTGATGATCTTTTCCTGAGCAGCGGATCCGAACTCGTCATCGAAGGTGGCTCCGAGGATATAGGGCAGTATCTCGACGAGAGTGACATCCTTGCCGGCCTTGTGCAATTCATCGGAGGTCTCGACACCGATGAACCCTGCCCCGACGACTACGACCTTCTCGAGGCCGGAAAGACGTTCCTGCAACCCGTCAAGATAGGTCTTATCCTTCGGTATCGTGAAAACATTCCTCAGATCGGTGCCTTTCAGCCATCCGGGAATAACCGGTTCGCTTCCCGTCCCCAGGATCAGTTTGTCGTACGAGACGGTCTCTCCCTTCATGGTACGGCATTCCTTCTTCTCTCCATCAATCTCCACCACCTCATCGACGATGATTTCGACACCGAGCTTGATGAGACCACCGTCAGGAAGGATGTTGTTCTCACTGTTCTCTGTAGTCCCGTAGATATAGGGGATTCCACAGGGAATCATCACGATCTCCTCTTTCCGTATCATGGTGACACTCTTATCAGGGTTATCACTTTTTGCTGTCATAGCTGCCACAAGACCCGTGGCGCTTCCTCCGATGACAAGTACATCAGTCTGTTTCATAGGTACATCCTTTTCACTAATACTATTCATTCTTATTAGCAGATTACAGCTCTGAAAAGATGTAGTCAATAATAAATCGATAAATTATTACCTATTTTTTGTAACTATTACAGTTCTTTCCCCTGTGCAGGAATACCACTGATCGAACAGACTCCAGCTCAGTCCCTTACATATCGGTTCTGTGTGCGGCGTTTTTTCTCTTTCTTCTTTGAAGCATAATCCTGTTTTCCGCGTCCCCTGATAAAGCGTTTCTTGTCACTGAGGATGAAGGTACTGACGAGAGCGGCGAGAATAGACACTCCGAAGATCACGTACATCATCGAGGGAAACGACTGAAACGGAAGAGCGATGTTCATACCATAATACCCCACAAGGAAGGTGGGGAACATGAACGCGATAGAGATCACGGTGAGACGACGCATGATGATACTGAGATTATTACTGATGACCGAGGCGAAGGCGTCCATCGTACCGGTGAGGATCGAGGAATAGATGTTGGCCATCTCGATAGCCTGTTTATTATCGATAATGACATCCTCGAGGAATTCCTTCTCCTCTTCGTCCAGCTTTCTGAAGTAGGGAGATTTCTGAAGTTTTTCAAGGAGGATTTCATTCGTTGCCAGGCTGGTAGTGAAATAGACAAGGGACTTCTGAATCGACAGGAGCTGAATCAGTTCATCGTTTCTCACAGACCGGTGAAGTTCCTCTTCAACCCGGTTCTTCTGTCTGTTCAGATACTTCAGCAACCGGATATACACCAGCGCAGCCCGTCCCATGATGGAGATGACGAACCCCTCCATCGTGTCTACCGGGTAATGCCGGAACCGGTTCCGTGCAAAATCCTCAAGAATCACTGAATCACTCTGGCAGATGGTGATGATCGTGTGTTCCATCATCACGATTCCCAGAGGGACACAGTACTGATTGATTCCGTGTGCATCATCACTGAATGCGGGAATACGCACGATCAGAGCGACGTACTCGTCCTCCTTCTCGATACGGGCCTGTTCATCGATATCCATAATGTCTGCAAGGAGTTCCGACTCGATCGGATAGTCTTCCTGAAGCTGTGCGATATCGTCACGGGTGACTTCCCTGGCATCCACCCAGGTATAGTCCATCTCACTGCCCGTTGGACCTGCCGGGTTTTTTCCTATGGTGTTTCTGATGGTAATCATGGTTCCTCCTGGTATCTCCTGAAGAACCAGTATCTGCTAACGTGTCTGCGACACATCCTCAGGAGATTCGTTGTCTGCATTGTCTGAGATGGCTGTATAAGAGTGTAAACTACCTCCATCGTCTGAATTAGACATGTGGTTCCTCCTGAAGTATAAGATGTACGGGTGACGAAAACCCTTTTTGTATAGTATCATATCGATACAATGATACAAAGAGGTTTCAAACTTTTTTCATAACCTACAGCAAGGAGACACCATGATGGATCGTGAAGAAGCATTGGCACTGCTTAAAACGTATAACACACGTGAGAGTCTCATTACCCATGCACTCAGTGTAGAGGCAGTGATGAGACGTTTCGCTCAATATTACGGTGAGGATGAGGAATACTGGGCAAGGATCGGTCTTCTTCATGACATCGACTATGAACTGTATCCCGATCAGCACTGTAAGATGGCACCGACCCTCCTCAGAGAGGCCGGCATCGACGATGAGATGATCCGTGCCGTGGTCTCCCACGGGTGGGGTATCTGTACTGACGTCGAGCCGGTGAAACAGGTGGAGAAAGTACTCTACACGATTGATGAACTCACCGGACTTATTACGGCCACCGCCCTGATGCGTCCCTCGAAAAGCCTTCATGACCTTACCGTCAAGTCGGTCACCAAGAAGTGGAAGACAAAGGGATTCAGTGTCGGAGTCGACCGAGACCTGATCCAGAAGGGTTGCGACATGCTTCCGATGGAGAGGAATGACGTCATCCAGCTTACCATCGAGGGAATGAGAACGGTTGCCGCCGACATCGGACTGGAAGGTACGCCGCAGGTGTAACCGAAGCCACCCTCCTGGAGGAAATGAGCGCCGGTGCCCCCGGGGAGGGGGCTCCAGGCGGTCAACAGTCAACGGGTGAGCGGGATCCTTACGATCCGCACGATACCCTCGGTATTCATCACGATACGGTTCAGCTGCATTTCCTCTATATGCCCGGTTCGATCCTGAAGCATACTCAGCATATGCAGGTGATAGACCTTCATGCTCCTGGTGCGTGCAAGACCGATCTCCTCGGTAGGTATGAAGATATCATCCTCGGAATCATCCATCTCCTTCATCCAGTCATCAAGCCGTATCCTGAGAACGACCGTAAGAGCCGATAGTCTGTCACTCACCCGGTGAATCTCTCTTCGTTTGAACACTTTCGTGATCCTTCGATAGTGCACGACATCCTCCTCGGGAAGGATATCGAAGAACGGACCGGCAACCGACTCTCTGGCAATCTGAACCACTTCCGGCTGACTCGAGGACGGGGACATCTGGATCAGCATATTCGCTTTCATCAGCTTCCTGCCGCTCCAGGGAGAACGGAAGTGAATGATCTTATCGGCAAGGATGTTGGGAATAGTTGCTGCGAACAGGGCCCTCAGCCCCTCCTTAATCCGATCCTTGAACACATAGGCAAGAATGATCATCATGGCCCACGGCAGACTGTTCTCAATGAAGATGGCCTCTGCAAAGATGGCTGCCAGGGTCGCGAAGGTCATGGCGATTGCCGCGGCGGCCCCGGCAAGGATCGAACTCATTCTCTGCGGAGCCTTGGAAATGACCGGATGCAGATAGAGAAGCGACTGGGTCCACTTCTTCAGCTCGGCACAGCGGAACTGATATTTCTCATCTTTTCTCTGACTCTCATCGGTCACTGATGCGTATCGCCTTCTCCTGCGGTACTCGAGTTCCTCACGGGCAATATCAAGAAGATTCCTGAGGTCCACCCCCGCCTGAAAGGCACTGACTGCAGCAGACTCTACCTGAAGACTTATCTCCTCATCCCCCCACTCGAAAGCCTTGGTGAGCTTGTTACCCATGGGATATGCGAGACAGATGCTCTGCATAATAATCCTGAAACGCCTGAGTATCTCGCGGGCTGAGGAGAACCACTGCTCGATCTGTGAGGAGTCAAGTGAGTGCTCCCTCACCTGCAGGTCCAGTGAGGATTCATGACCTCTAAAGGTATTTGCCAGCAGCTGCACCGAGTTGATGATCAGAGAGTCTGACTGTATTCTTTTATTCTCACTGATGAGACGGACATTGCGGTCGAGGAAGTTCAGGGGAGAATTCTCGTTGTAATCATCAAGTATCTCCTCGAACGAGAGGTTCGGTGTGCTGTACCGTCCATGCGACTGAAACTTTCTGATCAGGGATTCCCGGCTGATGGTCTTCGGAGAAACATTGAGCTGAGGAGGAGAAAATATATAATGGTCGATAACTTTGGTATACCCGTGAGTGGAAAAGAACGGATACGTTATCTTCACCTCGATATGTTTTGAAGAATGTCTTCGGATATCAAACACAGAAACCTCCTCCCTTTGAACCCCATTATACACGGAATCGCATGGAAGACAAACCTGATGCTCTACAGAGGATCTCTCGGACTCTGACACGCAGCACCTGCGGGCATCGTAATCCATGTTCAATTCTCCCTAATATAAGATATCATCTTAGGTATACGTATAGTACAATTCAACGAAATCATTAGCTGGAATTGCACCGCCGGTCTTTTCACTTGTAGTTAACCCCTAACAATCCAGAATCCCAATCAGAGGTCCCGCGAGGGGCCTTTATTACGTCCCCGGCAATTCTTTGTAAAATATTTATCTGTTTTGTCTTGTGTTGTCTTATTGCTTGTGGTATACTCAATCCATAGGAGATTCTATCGTGTTTGTTCAGACAGCTCCCAAAAACAAGGACGGCCGTATCCTCATGTATTACGCTGAGGGTTACCGTGAGAACGGCAAAGTCAAACAACGAAAAGTCGAACGTATCGGCTTCATCGATGAGTTTGAGCATCTCTACGATGATCCCCTTTCTCATTTTAAGAAACTTGCCAAACAGAAGACAAAAGAGAAGCAGGAAGCCTCCAAACCAGTCACCATCACCCTCGAGCCGGATGGAAGACTTCCCTTCGATGAGGACACAGGGGCGTATGACTGTGTGAAGAACATCGGTCATGCGGCTATCTCTCAGGTATTCCACTCTCTGGGCATTCATCAGTTCCTTGACAGCAGACGGCATAGGTATGGATGCGAATACAACCTTACTGCCGTGATGAAACTCCTGGTGTATGAACGTATCCTTGCTCCCGGATCAAAGAGAGCAGCGTGGCTGGGCAGGGGTAAGTACTTCGACAAGATGGACTTCTCCCTCAATGACATCTACCATTCCTTGAGCATCTTTCCCCACTGGCGCGATGATCTGCTACAGTTGCTGCATCAGCAGATGGTACAGCAGTATGACAGAGACTCCACGCTCCTGTTCTATGATGTGACCAACTATTACTTCGAGATCGATGACGAGGATGATTTCAGAAAGAAGGGAGTGAGCAAGGAAAAACGTAAGACACCTATCGTTCAGATGGGACTGTTCATGGACGACAGGGGCTTCCCGGTCACCTATGATCTGTTCGAGGGCAATATGAACGACTGTCAGACCTTCACTCCTATGAGTGAAAGAGTAAGATCTCAGCTCGCTATGGATCATATCATCTTTGTCGCTGACAAGGCGATGATGAGCGGTGACAATGTTGCTGAGGTGATCACCAACCATAACGGCTACATCTTCAGCAAGTCTGTGAGGGGAGGTACGGATCTTCTCAAGAATACGGTGAGAGACTTTGACGGGTATATCAGGTTCGATGATGGCGGTAATGAGATTCCCTCGTATGACTCAGACACTCCTGTGTCGTTCATGTACAAGGTGCTTGATGAAGTAAAGGACACCTACGTGAAAAATGTCGAGGGAAAGAGACGGGCTGTGAAGGGAGTCGGCCATTACCAGATCATCTACTGGTCTGCCAAGTATGCTGCCCGGGCGAAAGTTGATCGTCAGGCTGCAGTCGAGAAGGCACTCGCCGCATCTCAATCCAAAAGCAAGGATGTCATTGACAACAATCATGGCAAGAACAAGTACCTCAAGACCCAGGTCTACGATAAGAAAACGAAACAGGCTATTGAAGAGTATGATGCGAAGACGGTTTTCGACTTTGAAAAACTCGAAGAGGATGAATCTCTTGACGGTTTCTATGTGATTGAGACCAATGTGACTGGTCTACGTCCTGTTCTTGACAGAAAGGGACATGAGACCGGAGAGATCGAGAATGTATTCGACACAAAGAGCCGGTGGCTGGAAAAAGAGGGGATGCTGCAGCTCAACAGGATCGTCACACCCCATGACATCATCGATATGTACCATGGCTTGTGGAAGATTGAACAGACGTTCCGGGTGACCAAGAGCGAACTTAAGGCCCGTCCTGTATATGTGGCCCGAAAAGACCGCATCGGTTCCCATTTCCTTACCTGTTTCATCTCATTGCTGATCGTGAGAATTCTGGAGCATGAACTCAATCATACCCACTCAACCGAACAGATCATCCATTCATTGAGGAAAGGAAATGTCATGGAACTCAATAGCACGACGTTCAAGACGCTCTATTATGATCCGGTCCTTAAGGACCTCCATGATACACTGGGAATCGATTTCGGGAAGAATGTGTATAGCCGTGCACAGATACGGAGCATGCTTGCAAAAACGAAGAGAAAAAGCTGATGTAACACAGAAATATTTTTCAGAGGACCCGGAATAAACTGTTACAATACAGTACTCTGGGTCCGGTTTTGTCTGGTGTTACGTGAAAACTCAGGTTATACACGGAATCGCATGGAAGACAAACCTGATGCTCTACAGAGGATCTCTCGGACTCTGACACGCAGCACCTGCGGACATCGTAATCCATGTTCAATTCTCCCTAATACAAGATATCATCTTAGGCATACGTATAGTACAATTCAACGAAATCATTAGCTGGAATTGCACCGACCATCATCATCAGGGGAGGCAGTATATGAGAGTTTCCACTACGGTACTGCAGAATTCATTCGGCAAGTACCTGAAACAGGCAATAGAGGGCACACCTGTCTATATTGAAAAGAACAGCGAACCTGTAGCAGTACTGAAAGCTGTAACCGAGGAAGAACGCTGGCATCTCAGGGAGAAGTCACGAGCATACATGGCACATCCCAGATATACCTACGAGGAATTCTGAGAAATTGCTGAAAGGGATGATAACACCTGTCAGTATGAGTTCATTGACGGGCAGATCTACCTTCTCGGTTCTCCCCGGGTTCCCCACCAGAAAGCCTTGGGTGAGCTGCATGTGACCTTCTTCCATTATTTCGAAGACAAACCCTTTAGGCCGCTCATGGCTCCGCTGGATGTCAAGCTGTTCGGCAAGGCAGAGCGCTTCGAGGATAATCCCAATGTTGTTCAGCCCGATATGTTCGTCATGTGTGACACGGACCAGGTGGATGAGAAAGGAGCATATCAGGGAATACCGACGCTTGCTGTAGAAATTCTCTCACCATCCACGAAATCCAAGGATATCATGATCAAGGCAAAGCTGTACATGGATAGCGGAATACAGGAATACTGGGTCGTGGATATTGAGAAGCAGCATCTCATTATCTACCACTTCGAAGAACGAGACCTGAAAGACCAGATAACCTTCACCTCCGGTGACAGTGCCGGCTCCTGTATCTTTGAAGGGCTCACAATCGAAACAGCCAGACTCTTTTAGGCAGGACCTGTTCCATTCAAGGGGAAAGGTCACAGACCTGAGGAGGTATGGTATGTGAGATGCCTCCATATTCTGGTTCTCTGATCCCATGGTGGTGAACGTCCAGAGGTTCTGAGCAGACAGACACCGTTGAATGCGAATTGACGTATCATCCATGTGATGGGGACTACCTGATCAGGGATTCCCGGCTGATTGTCTTCACAGTGACACAGAGCTGAGGAGGCGTGAGCATGTCAGCTGAGAACTCCCTGAGTCTCAAGAAGGTCAAGGAAGATGACACAGCCTAGAGTGTCTGCCGCTCCCCCGGGACTCAGGTTTCTCTCTTTGAATGTCTCATTGAGCCCGTACAGACCTTTCAGGTCCCTGTCTCCGATGACTCCCCCGCCGTTCAGATAATCTCTGCACTGCAGATGGACCCATGCAAGCGCAGACTCTCCACCACGGCCGAGGATGTTCGTATCATCGAGAGTGCTCATAATCTCGATAAGGAGCTGAAGCAGCGATGTCCTTGAGTCGTGTCTCTCACGAAGGACGCGGTATCTGCTGTATGCCCTGAACACTGCGGGAAAACCCTGTTCGGCTTCTCCCCTGACACCGCTGTTCCCGCTGGTCTGGTAGAGCCTCTCCCCGTAGGTGTTCGCCACCCTCAGGTTCCCGAGGTCATCCGAGACCAGAGAGGAACAGATGCGGGCGATGGTTCGGGGCAGCTCATCGATCCGTGAACAGAGACCCGCGGCGGCGGTGATGAGACCACAGGAGAATATCATCCCCTTGTGGGTGTTCACCCCTCCGGTTGCCAGGAACATCGACCGCTCTCCCTCTAGACCGATATTCCTCAGCTCAGGGAAAAGCAAGGCAGGGTCGTTTCCCTCATACTCCATACCAGCTTTCGCCAGACGGTGGAAGGTGGGTCCGAGTGCGGTTGCAGAACTGAGAAACGTCTGGATATCCATATCTGAATGAGATCCGTTATCATAGGCATCGACAAGACCGGGTTTCACGGTGAGGGCTACTTCCTCCACGAGTGCACGCTGAGCCAGACGTCCGATCAACGATGCCCTGTCGGAGTCGAGAGTACAGGGAACAGCATGGTAACAGCCGCCTGGCAGTGTCTTTGCCAGGGAAAAAATCTGGCGGAATGCAGGACTGGATTGGATCCTCTGAAGGATATTGCACTTCAGCTCTTCGTAGGTATGGGACTCCCTACGGGCACACACTGCTGCCGCCTCGTCACAGATATAGCAGTGACGAAGGCGTCCATCCCTGCTGATCTTCCTTCCATCTGGATAAAATACATCTATGTCGAACACTCTGCCGATGGGAGTTTCCTCCTCCATCTGTACTGCAAGTGTTTTCACACGTTCCGGTGCCATTTCGGTGTGAAGCAGAGCGAACGGACCTGAAGGCAGGTATTCCAGGAAGCTCAGATAAGCATCCAGAGCCGGAATCAGACGCGTGAGCATCTCCATATGGACAGCCCGGTACAACCGGGAGTCCTTCGTTCGTCCGGGGATATTGAGAGTGACCTCTACATGTGTTTCGCGGATAGAGCGCATACACCTGCGGATGGTCTGTGCCCGTTTTTCGCGGCTCTCCAGGATGTCTTGATAGTCCATAATTCTTCACCGAACGGGCTCGTACCATGCAGGTATGAGCCCGGGAAAACATCTTCTACCTACCCTTCCGGGTTCTGTTCATCAGTGCCTTGACAATCGGGAAGCCGATTGAGAGCAGCGTGAGTATGAAGAGTGTGATGCTTATAGGAGAGTTGAAGAAGATTCCGAGTGAACCGTCGGAAATGGTATACGCCCTCCTGAACGACTGTTCCATATTGGTTCCCACGATGACAGCAAGGATCAGAGGAGACGTCGGTATCTTGGCGACCCCAAGCAGGTACCCGAGTACTCCGAAAAACAGGAGGATATAGAAGTCCATGACAGACGAACTGATCGCGTACGCTCCGACAAACGAGAGACCGAGGACTATCGGATACAGCACCTTCGGTGGAACGGACAGCACCCGTACAAGGACCTTTGCAAGGGGGATATTCACAATAGCGAGAATGACATTTCCGATGAACATACTCGCTATCAGTCCCCAGATGATAACGGGCTGCTGCTGGAACAGAAGCGGACCCGGCTTGAGTCCGAGAATCATCAGAGCTCCCATCATAACAGCAGTCGTTCCCGAACCCGGGATACCGAGAGTGAGCATCGGAATCATCGCGCCTACCGAGGCTGCATTGTTTGCAGCTTCCGGAGCAGCGAGACCCTCGATGGCACCTTCACCGAACTCATCAGGATGTTTTGAGATCTGTTGCTCGTTATTGTAGGCCATGAGTGAAGCCATGGTGCCGCCGGCACCCGGCAGTGCCCCGATGAAGAAGCCCAGAGGCGAACTGCGAAGAATCGGCAGCCAGCTGCGTTTCCAGTCCTCTTTCGTAATCCAGATCCGACCAAAGTCCTTCTGCACATTGATCTTTCCTTCGCGGATGTTCTGGAAGCTCTTGAAGACCTCTCCGAGGGCGAAGATGGCGATAATGACAATCAGAAAGTCGATACCCGCCTGGAGTTCCAGTATTCCGAACGTGAAACGCTGAATCCCTGACTGAGGATCTATTCCGATGGTTGCGATCATGAGACCGATGGTCATTGCAATGAAACCCTTGATACGGTTTCCCTTGCTCATGGAGGCCGTTGCCGCCAGAGCGAATACATACAGCTGGAAATATTCAGGTGCTCCGAACTTGACGGCGAACCGTGCCACCGGCATCGAAATAAGCACCATAATCACCGTCGCGATGATTCCTCCTATGAACGAGGCAATGGCGGATATGGCGAGAGCGGCCTCCGCTCTTCCTTTGCGAGTCATAGGATACCCGTCAAAGGTAGCGGCCACAGCTGCCCCGTCTCCCGGGGTATTGAGAAGGATCGAGGCACGGGAGCCACCGAACATAGCCCCGTAGTAGACCCCGCCCATGGTGATCAGTGCGGCCACAGGTCCCATACTGAATGTCAGGGGAAGCAGAACGGCAACTCCGGTTGCCGGACCAAGTCCCGGGAGCATTCCGATGATGGTTCCCAGAACTCCTCCGATGGTGACCCACATGATATTGATTGGCTGAAGGGCTGTGGTGAACCCCTGCATGAGTTGAACGATACTTTCCATACTTCCCTCCTAGAATCCGATAATGGGCATTCTCGGAAGGTACACTCCAAGAAGCTTGTTGAACAGAATATAGATGAAGAGACTGAAAACCAGAGAGACGATAAGCACAGTCTTCCATTTCTTTTTCCCGTTGAAGAGAAACAGTTCGATCCCGAGAAAAATCAGGGTGGACAGCACATACCCGATTTCCTTGAACAGCATTCCGTACAAGACACCGTTGGCAACGGTGATCACGATCTGTTTCGTATGCGGATCAAGCGGTCTCCGATGCGAAGCGGTATCCTGCTGCGTTGTACCTGCTGCACTGTCTGAGCGAACCTTCATGATCTGCTGAACAAAGAGGGCTACACTCAGCAGGATCATCAGAACACCGAGTGCCAAAGGAAATGCCTTTGGAGCATTCGGTCTTCCGATCGCGGCTTCAGGAAGATTGAGTGTCATCACTGTGTATGCAATCCCCAGAACGATGCCCGCACCCGCAGATATCAGAGAAACCCTCTGAACAGGATTGGGGGTAAAGTTATCTCGTTTCATACTCGACTCCTACAAATAGGCAGGAGCTGTGAATCACTGCCCCTGCCGAACATGTTTGTTGAATTCCTATTTGATCATCCCGATTTCTTTCAGGATCGTCTCAAAGTCACTGTTCGCCTTTTCAAGGAACTGAGCGAACTCAGGTGCATCCATGTAGGCATCATCCCAGCCGTTCTGTTCTTTTGCGGCTGTCCATTCAGGAGTCGCCACCAGCTTCTTCAGTGTTTCTCTCCAGTACTGGACAGCGTACTCGGGCATCTCGGGAGGTCCGAACAGTCCTCTCCAGTTCACGAAGGTCTCGTTGATTCCCTGTTCCATACAGGTGGGAATCTCTGCGACGATACCGGTACCTACACGGCGGGGAGCCGTCTGACCGAGTGCTTTGAGATCACCGCTCTCGATGAGACCTGCGACTTCTGAAAGGCCGGTTGAGAACAGATCGATATGACCACCGAGCACCTGTGCGACCGCAGAGTCATCAAAACTCACGTAATCGATCTGATTGATATTCTTCACACCGGCTGCCTTGGCCATGATGAGGAACTGCAGGTGGTCCATGGAACCTGCCGATGAGATACCGCCGACCTTCACGCTCTTGACATTCGCTTTGAGGGCGTCCATGACATCAGCCATGGTATTATAGGGAGAATCAGCTGACACGACGAATACCGCATAGTCCGCGATCAGACGTGCAAGGGGAGTGACGTCGGTATGGCCGAGCTTGGTCGTACCGGCAAGTTTCGTCAGCAGGAGGGGCGGTGAGTAGACGGTGATGGTCCGTGCTTCACCTTTCATTTCCTGGAGACTTGCGAGGTGAACCGAACCGCCGGCACCTGGATTGTTCCTGACAGGCATCGGTACATCGACGAGACCAGTGTCCTTGAGAACCTTGGCCGCTGTTCTGATAGTGAGGTCCCAGCCGCCGCCTGCGCCGCCCGGTGCGACAAAGTCAAGGTTCCCGCTGGGATAGTTGTCAGCGGATTCGGCTTCACCACCTGCATAGATCGCTGTGGCAGAGGACAGCACGAGTGTAATAGCCAGCAGAACCATTACCAGTTTGTTTGCGTGTTTCATAAAGAACTCCTTTTGTTATGTCTTCACCCGGACATCCCGGATGTGTTTCCTATATTTTGACCTGTCTCACGACATCGATGATTGTTCCGTCACGGTATTCGACCACCGCAACAATCTTGTCCTCGAATTCGATGGGTTCGGGAACTCCGGCGAGTCTCTCTGCCTTCCTCTTCAGTTCCTCGATGGGAACGATCGGCAGGTTACACTCACTGAGCCGCTGTGCTACTATCGGTCTTCTCGGGTTTACCGCGATTCCCCGGTCAGTCACCAGTACATCAACAGTCGACCCCGGGGTGATGATCGTCTTGACCGATTCAACGACCGTAGCAGACCGCCCCCTGATAAGAGGAGCCACGATAACAGAAAGCCCCGAACCGACAGCTGTATCGGAATGACCGCCGGAAGCTCCCCGAAGCACACCGTCCGAACCGGTGAGGACGTTCACGTTAAAATCGGTATCTATTTCAAGAGCACTGAGAACTACGACATTGATCTTGTTGACAGCACACCCTTTATTCAGAGGATTGGCATAGTACGATGCATCTATCTCCGAGTGGTAACGGTTCTCGCCGATTGATCTGATAGCCTCCTTATCAAAGCTCTGTACATCCAGAAGGCGTTTGATGTATCCCTCCTCATGCATCTTCACGATCTGTGCTGTGATACCGCCGAGAGCCCAGTTTGCTCTGATATTCTGCTGTTTCATGTAGTCATACAGGAATTTCGTTGTCACCAGAGAGGCTCCGCCCGATCCGGTCTGAAGAGAGAAACCCTCTTCAAAATACCCTGAACAGGCGATAACACGTGCAGCGAGCGAGCCGATCAGGATGTCACGGGGATTCTTCGTGTCACGCGTCGCTCCCAGACTGATTCTCTCTGGGTCCCCGACCTGATCAACCTTGAGAATGAAGTCAACCTGATCCTGGTGTATACTGAAGGGTGTATTGGGATATTCTGCAAGCATGTCGGTGATCAGGACAACTTTTTCCGCATGCAGAGCATCGACCTTGGCGTACCCGAGAGAACCGCATGCAGACTGGCCGGTGTAGCCGTTGGCATTGCCGTACACGTCACAGCTCGGCACGCCGAGGAAAGCGACATCTATCTTAAGACGACCTGACTCAATAGCCCTGGCACGTCCACCGTGTGAATGGATCAGGATGGGGTTTTCCATGAGACCGTTCGATATCGCCTCAGCGAGTTTTCCCCGTATACCGGAAGTGTAGATCTGAGTAACTACATCATGTTGTATATGATCGATAAGGGGAGCATGAACATCGGAAAGAGAACTTGCCGCGAGAGTCAGATGCTTGATACCCATGTGAGCGATCACATCCATCACCATGTTGATGATACGGTCTCCGTCACGGAAATGGTGGTGAAAGGAGATGGTCATACCATCTTTCAGACCGGTCTTGATGATGACCTGTTCAAGGGTGTCGACCAGCTTATTAAGCCGTGGCAGCGAGCGGTTCCCCTTATCAACACGGACGTGGGGAGTGTGTGTGTAGGGTCCTTCGAACTTCTTCCGCTGAAACTGTTTCAGGATCTCTTCGGGGATGATATGAGTCTGTATCGCATCAGGCATGGCTTCTTCCTTCCTTATAGGTCAGGACACCGGAAGCGGATGCCATCTCCAGAGTCCTTTTCGCGCGTTCCACTATCGGTCTGTCGATCATCTTTCCATCCAGTGCAATGACTCCCGACCCTTTTCTGTTAGCCTCTTCGATCGCTTCAACCACCTTCTGAGCATGTTCGATCTCCTTCGCCGATGGTGTGAACACCTCATGCACTGTCTTGATCTGCCGTGGGCTTATTATCGACTTTCCGTCAAATCCCAGCTGTTTTATCAGCTCGACCTCTCTGCGGAACCCCTCTTCATTGTTCAAATCCGAGTAGACGGTATCGTAGGCCTGGATCCCGGCTGCACGTGCTGCAGTGACTACTGCGCTGCGGGCATACAGGAGCTCGACCCCGTCGGCACTTCTGCTGGTCTTCATTGCAGTTACATAGTCTTCGGCTCCGATGGCGATGCCCACCAGTCGTTCACTGGAACAGGCGATTTCATAGGCATTAATGACACCTAAGGGGGATTCAATCGCAGCCATCAGACCGATACTCCCTTCGGGAAGGCCGTTTCTCTTCTCCTCCTGAAGGATCAGAGCGGAGGCCTCTTCTACATCCTGAGCACAGTCGGTCTTCGGCAGCCGGATGATGTCGGGCCGGGCCTTCACCATCGCCTGGATATCTTCCCGACCATAGGGGGTATCCAGACCGTTGATCCTGACAACAGTCTCGACTCCCTCAAAATCGAAGGTGCGCAGACTGGTATAGACAAGCAGACGTGCCGCATCCTTCTGGCGGTAGGAAACGGAATCCTCCAGATCGATCATGATGGAATCCGAACGGTATATCGCCGCGTCACGAATGATACCTGTGTTATTCCCCGGAACATACAGCATGGTTCTGCGCAACCGCTCCTTCATCCCATCTCCTCCCATCTGATCTTGTCTATCCCCGCCGCCCTGTGGGCAGCCGCAATGAGCCGCGCCTGGATGGCGCAGTCGAGAGCACCTTTGTCCTGAATATCGACAGCGGCTTCGGTGATATCAAATTGCCTGAGGGTCTCGAGCACCACGGACCGTATCTGCTTTCCGAACTGTTTCTCTACCGTACTGCTCAGTGTGATCTCTACACCCCTGCCGTTGTTGGATCGTACCGTGATGAGCACATCACTCGACTCAAGGGTTCCGGCTGAACCGGTCTTAATGATCTTCATACGCTCTGTTCCTTTGTCTGTATCTTCTTCAGGATCTTCTGCTTAGCGGCACCGGATGCAGGTGATGAGAGGAACCGGTACGTACTGTCAGGCACAAGAGCGGCAATCTCCTCGAGCCTGTCCTGTGCGAACAGGGACCGCACCCGCGATGCGCTGATTGCGACTTTCTCATGTTCGAGGCGGTCAATCACCTTCAGGGTAATCCCCGCTTCACCGAGGACATCCTTCAACTGAGCGTTATAATCCCGTGTAACCGGGCAGAACGGTTCATCACCGACGAATCTGGTGCGCACTCCGAGAGCCGGTGCGAGGTATCGGGCGAATATCATGGCATCGATTCGGGCATAGCTTGTTCTGACCAGGTGCTCGTCCTTGAGAAAGTAGGTGGGAAAGGTGGCACGTGAGATCACATAGTCGCCACCGTTCAGTACGGTAACGCCTGTCATATCCGAGACACCGGAGGTGATGAGTGACAGCCGCTCCTCCGTCGAGAATTCGGAGCGGTCTTCAGCGACAACGATGACGAACAGCTGCGAACACTCCCGTGCAGCCTGCTCGATAACGTACCGATGCCCCAGCGTGAAGGGATTGCAGTTCATGACCAGTGCGCCTGCGGAAGTGCCTTCTACACGGTGGACGGTGAGCTGTTCACAGAACCTCTCAATACCGCGGGGGTCCTGTTCCATCAGAGTGACAGCGGAATCCACTGTGACGATCTCATGAAAACCGAGGGGCTGAAAGGCCGGTATGTTCTTCGGCTTTGTGAACACGAATATGTTGTCAACATGGTTCTCAGAGAGCTCCTCGATGAGGAGGGTGACAATCCTCTGGGCAAGACCGGTGCCCTCATACGAGGGGTGGACAGCAAGGCACTTGATGACATTGCTGCTGAAAGAGCCGGTTGCAACGGGGTTGCTGTAGGATCCTTCGTCACTGTCATAGATAATCACCGAGAATTCAATATCGGATTCCCACAGCAGACCCTGCGTACTCAGTACACGTGTACAGTCACGGACCGTTTCTTCTGTATGTTTCGACACCCAGCGTTCATGCATGCTTTGATTCTAGAATCCCACAGGTGCCGGGTATGTAGGAAACCCTACAATTATCATGTAGGATATTTCTTACATCACTAGAACATATTCGAGCGTATCAGGTCATAGGTAAGGGCATAGTTTGTAAGCTGCACATTATTGTGCATATGCATTTTCGCCAGCAGCCGTGCCCGGTAGGTACTCACGGTCTTTACGCTGAGAAAGAGCTTTTCCGAGATCTCGGCAAGTGAATTACCCGAAGCGAGCATGATGAACACCTGGAACTCCCTCTCTGAGAGCTGCTCATGGGGAAGGTCGCTCTGTTTCTGCTGTAGATTCTGGAGAAGGAGGGCGCTCACTTCCTCGCTGAGGTACCGGCCTCCCCGGTGCACGTGAACGATCGCATCGACCAGTTCCTCAGGCGCAGAGGCCTTGTTCAGACATCCTGAAGCCCCGAATCTGAAGGCGCGGATGGCATACTGGGTCTCCGGCTGGATCGAGAGCATGAGGACAGGAAGGTCCGGGTAGAGGACCTTGACATCCTTGAGCACTTCAATTCCGTCCTTGTCAGGCATCGAGATATCAAGGATCAGTACATCAATGGAACATTCGGCAAGTTTCTGCAGGGCACTGTCCCCGTCGGATGCTTCATAGACATGTTGAATGGCTACACTGTCGGATAGAATCTGTTTCAATCCTTTGCGGATAAGCGGATGGTCATCGGCTATAAGAATGTTCACGGCGATTTCTCCTTGTCCAGTGGTATCAGTATCTCGATCCGGGTTCCGGGATTCTCCTGTGACTCATTCACCGAAGACTCTTGAAGATTCCTGCGCTTCACCGAGGGAGTCTTCCGTCTCATCCTCTCGGAATGAATCGTTACGGTCCCGCCGAGAGACTCACACCGTTCACGTATACTGATGATCCCGAACGCTGTCTTGGAGTTGAGCTCCTTCTGGGTACACCCCACTCCATTGTCGGTGATCAGAAGGTAGTAGCCCTGATCATTCTCATGGAACCTGCAGTATACTCCGGTAGCCTGTGCATGGCGGATGACATTGGTGAGGACCTCCTGGACTATCCGGTACATCATGACCGACTTCTCTTCCGAGATCGGATGGGTGTTTTCCGCTATATCGAGAGTCACCTCGATACCGGTACGCCGACTGAACTCATTGAACTGCCACTGAATCGCTTCAGAGAAACTGAGACTGTCCAGCGCACTCGGACGGAGTCGGGTCGATATGGTCCGAACCGATTCTATGGCTGCATCCACCGTTTCGATGGCTGCATCAGTCCTCAGTGCTAGGTCGGGATCGATATCAGAACGGCTTTTCAGCTCACGGGCTATCCTGAACAGATCGAATTTCAGGATCGTGAGGATCTGTCCGAGCTGATCATGAATCTCTCGAGCAATCGATTTTCCCTTTTTCTCCCGCGCCTCCTGAATGCTCAGTGCATAGGTTTTGAGCTGCTGGTTCTTCATCTCCAGCTTCCGTATCCGTACACGGAAGAGGATAAAGAGGACAAGAAGAAGTGTGGCCGAAAGCGCAAGGATGAAATACCATTTCTGATAGAAATAGCTATCCACATGTATCGTGACAGACAGTTCGGCTCTGTGAGGAAGCCCATTGTAGTGAACAGCCCTGATCTTCAGGTCATAGGTACCAGGGGGTATTGTTGCGAAGGTGATACTGTTCTGTGTTCCCAGTCGTGTCCAGTTCTCGTTCAACCCTTCGAGTTTCACAAGATACAGGTTCTTCGACGGGTTCACGTAATCAAGCAGCGCGAAGGTGAAGGTGATGAACCGGTCTGTCGGCTCGAGAGATACCGTCGGCCCCTCATACAGAGGTCGGTCGATAAACGATCTGCTTTCCAGAGCCTGGGATAGGATCAGAGGACCCACAGGTATCTTCTCGTTCTGCAGTGTCAGTCCCGTGAGAAGGAAGGGAGATTCGATGCTTCTCGGTGATATCCGCTGAGGAAAGAATGAGGTGATCCCCTTGCTGCTGCCGAAATAGAATCTCCCGTCTGAAGCTCTGAGGTAGGCTTTATGAGAGAATTCGTTACCGGCCAGGCCGTCCTCCTCCCAGAAGCTGACGACATCCTCGGTGGCGGGGTGGAACCTGATAAGACCGTTGTTCGTGGAGAGCCACAGATAGCCGCTGTCATCCTCAAGGATCCCCAGAATGTGGTCATCAGAAAAGCCCTGACGGGTTCCGTAGCTTGTGAACGTCCTGTTCTCCCGGTCGAAGCGGTTGAGTCCTCCGCCGGTCGTTCCTACCCACAGGACCTTCTGGGAGTCCTCGAAAATCGTATTTACACTGTTGTCATGAAGTGAACTGACGTCTCCGGGAATGAAGCTGAAGCGTTCGAATCCCTCGTCTTCGGATATGAACCGGTTGAGACCTCCGTCCCAGGTACCTATCCAGAGGTTCTGGTAGGAATCCTCGAAGATCTCTCTCACGGAGTTTCCGAGAATGCTGTGAGGGTTATCAGTCTCAAACTGATACGAACGGAAGGTATCGGTTTCCGGATCAAAGGCATGGAGTCCACCGTTTTCGGTCCCGACCCACAGAGTCCCTTTCGAATCACGGAAGATATCCCAGACCACGTTGCTTTTCAGCCCGGAGGAGTCCTGGTTGGTGTACTGCCTGTCGACCGTATCCGAGCCGATATGATACCGGTACAGCCCGCTCCCGTCCGTGCCTACCCAGAGGTATTCTCCGTCACTGAACAGGGCATACGAAGAATCCTCTGTCATGGAGGAGAGATCCAGAGGGATCGTGACCTCCATGGTTTCTGGATCGATCCTGTGAATGAGGCCGCTGTCGGTGGCCGCCCAGACCATATGATCCTCGGTCTCGACAATCTCGCGTATCTGACTGTTCAGCAGCGTGAAGGAGGGTTCTCCCGATGTCGTGAATCGCGCGAACGAAAGCGAGAGGGGGTTGAAGAGATTGATCCCTCCGTCACGCATCCCTATCCAGACAAGTCCGGTCGCATCTATGAAGATACTCCGCACCCGGTTGCTGTTGAGACCGGTCCTGACAGTATCCTGCTGCTGAATATGAGTGATCTCCTGTTTCTCTGTGTTCACCCCGGTCATAAGAAACAGACCATCCCCATCGGTTCCGATCCACAGCCGCCCCTGGTCATCCTCATTCACTGCGCGGACCGACAGGCTCTCATACGGATTATCCGTCAGCGGAACTGTCCTGAACTCCCTCGTCTTCGGATTGAACTGTGCCAGTCCCGCATCTTCAAAACCGACCCACAGCGTTCCGCTGGAGTCCTCAAATAGAGACTTGATCGATTCCCCTGAGATTGAATTGCCGTCGGGCAGTTCCCTGTGGTGAATGAAGCTGGTAAAGGTGTCGGCATCGGGATTATATCTGGCAAGGCCGCCGCCATCAGTCGCCAGCCAGATCCTGCCGCCGGAATCCTGAATAATCTTGCGGATGATGGTACTGTGAAGGGCATAGCGGGAGGAGGAATCGGTACTGTACGAGATAAATTTCCCGTCCTCTGTCATCCGGTTCAATCCCCCTCCCCCTGTGCCGACCCAGAGGACTCCCGCCGTATCCTCCAGTATCGTGAACACCTGGTTTGAGCTGATGGAATGAGGGTCTTTCGAGTCGAACCGGTACGAACTGAAAGAATCGGTTTCCCGGTCGTACAGGTGCAATCCACCTCCGTCGGTACCGACCCAGATCTGTCCTTTGGAATCCTCATACACATCGAAGATCACCGAACTGGTAAGACCGGTACTGTTTGCCGGGTCAGGCTTGTAAACGGTATATTCTGTGCCGTCATACCGGTTGAGACCTCCGAATGTACCGATCCACATATAGCCGTAACTATCCTGGGTCATACAGAACACGGAGTTGTTGGACAGTCCGGACTCCATCGTATACGAGATGAAACGGTACTGTGCACCTGAAAGGCAGGAGAGAAGTATGAGCAGCATATAGAGTGTCATCCGATACCGTCGTGAAATCATCCAGATGATTGTATCACACAAATTCATCCATCGGTAGAACGATGATGGCCGGTACCGAGGGATATTCATCACACTGCCAGGTAAAAGGTACCATGTGAAAAGATGACAGATTCTGAATCTTTCTGCTTGACTTACCTGTAATGACAACTTAACATATAGACAGGATACATCATCATGCATGTGTTCATATTTTCACAGAAAAGGAAAAGGAGATATCTATGAAAAAGAATGTAGTTGTCACACTGCTGATTCTATTGATGCTGGCACCGCTTGCTGCCGCCGGTGCTCAGGAGGAAAAGCAGGAAACAGGATATCCTGGAGAGATGGACGCCTGGGCGAGAGACGCAGAGCTTGGAATCTACGAAGGTGAACAGAACTGGGATGAGATCATCGCCAAAGCCAAGGAAGAGGGTGAAGTCATCATCTACAGTGCCTCATCCCGAATGAGCGCTGTCGGAGAGGCTTTCAGCAAGGTATATCCCGAGATTACTGTCACCTCCTATGACCTCGGTTCAGTCAAGACGTTTGAAAAGACGATCAGTGAACAGGAAGCCGGCATCTACAATGCTGATATCATCACCACCGGTGGAAGCGGAAACTTTATCTATGACCTGATCGAAAAGAACAGGGCAGTGAACTTCGTTCCTTCGATGCACAAGGATATGATCCCCGAACAGTATCGCGAACCTGCTCTGGTGAGAATTCTTGAAGCGATCGTACTTTTCTATAACACAGAACTCAATGACGCCCCACCAATCGAGAATATCTGGGAACTCACTGAGGAACATTACAGAGGAAAGGTCGTGATCAAGGATCCGCTTCAGTCCCTGTCGAACCTCATGGGTGTTGTCGCGATCGCAGGACATCCTGAAGAGATGGCAGCTGCCTACAAGAGACACTTCAACGAAGAGATCACCCTCAGTCCGGGAGTCAAGGATGCAGGCTTTGAATTCATTTACCGCCTCCTTCACAACGATCTGATCATCTCAGACTCAGGCGGCACAGTCAGCGGTGCAAGCGGTAAGAGGGGACAGAGTGGAACTGCACCTGTTTCGATCAACACCTTCACCTATCTTCGCTACAACAATACCAAGGATTACATCAACGGTCTGATCTACCCACTCGATCCGTTCGACGGAATTATCTTCCCGACCTATACGGCTATCGCACGACAGGCTCCCCATCCCAATGCATCGAAACTCTTCACAGCCTTCCTTCTTGGAGACCCGGCAATCACGCTGGATACCGAGATCCCGGAGCCCTACACAGAAGGCAAAGCTCTTGAAATGCTTCAGGGCCTGGCTCCCTACTATGAGATGGGATCAAAGTCACCCCGTGACAACATCTCAATCCCCGCCGGTGGAGAGGCATGGGACGAGATGGACATGTGGTTTGTCGATCCGGAGGATGACTGGTACCTCGGACCGGAAGTCCAGGACTTCTGGATGCAGGAAGCAGCAAAATAAACCAACGTATTCAGAAGGGCCGGGCTGTCCGGCTCTTCTGATCTGAAAACCCCTCACCAGATACATCACCCCGTAAAGAGAGAGTGTTCCGTATGAAGCCAAGATACCGTTTTCTCATGTCGAGACTGAGAAGCAAACCTGAACTGATTCTGAGCATCCTTTTCATCATCGTCTTTTCGTTTCTCATCATAGTCCCCTTCCTTCGGATGATCTACACGACATTCACCTATCAGGGATATGACCTGAGACTGAAACGCGATGCTGTTGAAGGTGCCTTCACCCTGTTCCATTACATCCGTGTATTCGCCAGTGACCTGACTGAAGCGTTCCTCATCAAACCGCTCCTGCACAGTCTTGCTGTCGGGTTCGGTGTCACTGTCCTTGCAATGATCCTCGGGTCGATCTTCGCCTGGATTTTTGTACGAACCGACATTCCCCATAAGAAGTTCTTCCAGACTGTCATTACGATACCGTATATGATCCCCTCCTGGGTTATAGCCCTGGTGTGGGTGCTGTTCTTTCAGAACAACAGGATAGGCGGAACAGCAGGCATCGTGCAGTCACTGTTCGGTATCCAGATCCCCGACTGGCTGGCCTTCGGGTATGTCCCCATCGTCATCACCCTTGGACTTCACTACTACGCGTATACCTTCCTCATGATCTCCGGAGCACTCAGGACGATTGACAGCGAGCTCGAGGAGGCCGGAGCAGTGGCAGGCCTGCAGCGGACCAGAGTCCTTATGAAGATTACCTTTCCTCTCGTTCTTCCTGCCCTCGGGTCCTCCTTCGTACTGACATTCACCCGCAGTATGGGAACCTTCGGCACCCCTGCCCTGCTGGGACTGCCGGTACGGTTCTTCACGCTGCCGACTCAGATTTATGCGATGATCAATTCCAGAAATGTGGGTGATGCGTTCGTTCTCGCCCTCGTTCTTATCGTACTGGCAATCACCGCGATACTGATCAACAACAAGATGATCGGTGTCAGAAAGAGCTTCGTTACCATGAAGGGCAAAGGGTTCCGTGCCAATCCGATGAAACTCGGCACATCGAAACCGCTTATCATGGCCCTGCTCTCCCTGTTTCTGATCCTTGTGATCGTCCTTCCCCTGATCATGCTGGTCCTCAGTACGTTTATCATGATCCCGGATAACTACTCTCCGGGCAATATGACCACACACTTCTGGGTAGGAGAGAGTGATCCGCTGATTTCAAGCGGGCAGAAGGGTATCCTGAAGAACGAAGGAATCATACGTGCGATGTTCAATTCGATAAAACTCGGTGTGATCAGTGCAGTCCTGAATGCCTTCATCGGACTCCTGATCGGCTACACTGTCGTAAAGAACAGGGGCACCAGGATCGCGAAAACGATCGAGGCAGTCGCGTTCGCACCGTACGTATTCCCCGGCATCGCCTTTGCCGCCATATACCTCGGAATGTTCAGCCAGTCGCTTGGACCGATTCCGGCTCTTTACGGAACCTTCAGTCTTATCGTGCTGATCGTGATCGTCAAGAACCTCCCCTTCTCCTCCCGTTCCGGTATCTCAGCCATCATGCAGATCGATGCTTCACTCGAGGAATCAGCAGTGACTCAGGGAATTCCCTGGCTGAAACGTTTCCGGCTGATCATACTGCCGCTGAGCAAGAGCGGTTTCTTCAGCGGTATGCTCCTGACCTTTATCACGAGTGTACGGGAACTATCCCTTGTCATACTGCTGGTGACGCCGAAAACAGAACTGCTCACAACGATGATCTTCGCCTACAAGACTCAGGAACAGACGCAGCATGTCAACGGTGTTACCCTTGTGCTGCTGTTCATTATCATAGTGGCGAATGTCCTGATCAGACTCGTCTCTCTCAAATCAAAATATAAAACCATAGATATAGGATGACGTATGAATGCCATTACATTACAGAATGTGACAAAGAATTTCGGTGAAGTGACTGCGGTTGACCGCCTCGACCTGGAGATCAGGGAAGGTGAGTTCCTTACGCTTCTGGGACCGTCAGGCTGCGGCAAAACGACGACCCTCAGGATGATAGCAGGTCTGGAAGACCCGAATGACGGAGAGATATCGACGAAGGAGCGGATTCTCTATTCAAAAGCAAAAGGTGTGTACATCCCGCCCGAGCAGAGGGAAATGGGTTTCATGTTCCAGAGCTATGCTCTGTGGCCTCATATGAATGTTTCGAAGAATATCTCGCTGGGACTTGAGACAAAGAAACTCCCGAAAGAGGAAATACTCAAACGGGTGAAAGGCGTCCTGGAACAGGTACAGATGAAAGGGTACGAGAAGCGCTACCCGTCCGAACTCTCTGGGGGACAGCAGCAGCGGGTGGCTCTCGCACGCATGATTGCCAGCGAGACCGGGATCTTCCTGATGGATGAACCGCTTTCCAATCTTGATGCACTGCTTCGGGTAGACATGCGCAGTGAACTCAAGCACCTGCACCAGACGCTCGGTGCGACAACCGTGTATGTGACGCATGACCAGATGGAAGCACTTACCCTCTCGGACCGGATCGTCGTGATGAATAAGGGGCGTATCATGCAGTTCGATACTCCCTCACAGATCTACCACAGACCGAAGAACCTCTTTGTTGCGAAATTTGTCGGCTCTCCCCCGATAAATCTTATATCAGGCTATATCAAGAGACGCGATGACGACACGGTGTATCTCGAGAACAAAGATATCACCATCGATGTATCCAGCTCTCCGCGTGCGCTTTTACTCGCCGACGGAAGGGAGGTCATACTTGCCATCCGTCCTGAGAATATCAGCATCGGAAAGACAGACCGGGGAAGACCCTCGGTATCGAGCATCGTGTATGCGGTTCTTCCCAGCGGGTCTGAGACGATCATCACAGCGCGTACGGGTGAAGCGGAGATGCGGGTCAAGGTCTCGGGATTTGTCGAGTATCAGATCGATGATGAGATCACCCTTGAGTTCGACCATAACTCCATTCTGTTCTTCGACAGTGAGACCGAAGAACTGATAACACGCTGAGGGGAAGATGACACAGTGAGTATGTATAAGGCATGTGACATTCGAGGTGTGTACGGTCAGGAGCTTACCGAATCTGAAGCTCTGCTCATCGGCAGGGCAATCGGCACGTTCATCAACGGTTCCTCCATCATCGTCGGAGGAGATACCCGGTTCTCGACCGATCCCCTGAAACGTTCGCTCATAGAAGGACTGCTCTCCACCGGGAGCAGTGTCACTGACATCGGCACGGTACCGACCCCGGTAACCTATTACGCGAAAGGGATGCTCAATACCTTCGCTGCCGTCATGGTGACAGCTTCTCACAACCCCGCGGAGTATAACGGGTTCAAACTCCTTATCGGTGACACCCCGGTGAGAGAAGAGGATATCATGAGTATCCGGGAGCTTGCTGAAGGAGGTCGGTTCCTCACAGGTACAGGCGTGTACACCAATATAAAGATACTCCCCTCCTACCTGCAGATGCTGCTCTCATCCCACACGATGAGTCGGAAACTGAAGATTGTTCTTGACTGCGGTAACGGAGCTGCCAGTGTCGTGGCCCTCCAGATCTTCGAGGAACTCGGATTTGATGTTGTTCCCCTGTTCTGCGAACCGCTGGGGAATTTCCCTCACAGAGATCCCAATCCCTCTGTCGAGGAACATCTGAGTGCTTTGAAGGAAAAGGTGGTGCAGCATACGGCAGAGCTCGGCATCGCTTTTGACGGGGACGGAGACAGGGTTGTGTTCATCGATGACCGGGGACGGTTCTGTGACAGTGAGGCTGTCTTCCTCCTCCTTGTAGAGCAGGCATTGAGACCATCTGGTGACCGAAAAGTGGTCTATGACGGAAAGTCCGCTTCTATCGTCCATACGGGTATCCTGGAACACGGTGGAATCCCCATTCCCGAACGCTCGGGGCATGCCTTCATACGCAAAAGATTCCTTGAAGAACAGGCTGTCCTCGCCGGCGAGGTGAGCGGTCACTATTTCTTCCGTGAACTGGGACATGACGACGGTCTGTATGCAGCGGTACGGGTATGCTCGATCCTGTCTGAAAGCAGCCGCAGCATGTCCGAGTATATTGACTCGATTGAGATGCCCCTCATCACCAACGATATCAGAGTGTATCGAGACACGGAGGAGAGAAACACTCTGCTCGACCTGGTCAAAACCAGGGGAAGCAGGTACACCCTCAGCTATCTGGACGGAGTGCGGGTTGACACTCCCCGTGGATGGGTTGTGGTCAGAAACAGTGTCACCGAACCCTGTGTAACTATACGAATGGAAGCAGATGGAATCGAGACGGGGAGGAAACTGGCCCAGGAGATATTTGACGGCTATCCGGAGGTGCAGCATCGTATCGAACAGGCTCTTGAACACCGTCAGAGGAAAAGAGATGTTCATGGAGACAATCCGAAGTGATACAACTGGACATACAAACCGGTTTGATTCACAATACAGGAAGAAGAAACACATGCTAGATTCATATTCGATTCTGAAGAACAGTCCGATTCCTCTGTACCATCAGCTCAAGGAGATACTCAAGGAGATCATAGCTCATCAGGCTCCTCATACGCCTCTTCCCTCTGAAACAGAGATATCACTCCACTTCGGCATATCTCGTCCGACAATCAGGCAGGCTCTCACAGAGCTGGTCAACGAAGGCTACATCTACCGGTCGAAGGGAAAGGGCACGTTCGTAAAACCTCAGAAGTTCACCCGCAACTTCGGACAGTGGCACGGCTCCATGGGAGAAGAGATCACTCAGCTGGGCTACACTGTTTCAACAAGAATACTTCGTATGGAGTACGTGTTTGCGGACGAGGCCCTGCTCCATCTGTTTCCGCTCGAGCACAGACAGAAGATGCTGTGCATCGAACGTGTCAGGGCCGTTGAGCACACACCGATCCTTTTCATCAAGTCATTTCTCCCCTCTGAGAAGGTGAAGGGATTTGAGACGGTAGATCTCACCGACACCTCCCTCCATCACGCTCTTGAGAGCACCTACGGATACACGATAGAGAGAACGAGGCGGATTCTTGAGGCAGTGGCCGCTGACGGAGATCAGGCGGATTATCTTGATGTGCCAGTCGGCACTCCCCTGCAGTATTTCGAGAATATCGTCTATCTCGACAACGGGGAGCCGATAGAGTATTCGTTCGGCTGGTACCGGGGAGATACCGTCCGGCTGACCTTCGAGTATACAAAACGATAACCTGAACGAATCGCAGTCCTTGTGCATACGAAGGAATGAAGACAAACCTGCACAGGGTGCTTTATTGAGCAGTCGTCTCCCTCCTCAGCGGAAAGCCGCAATGAGGACACACAGAAGCCTTATCAGCTACACTACCACCGCATTTGTCACAGATGATCAGAGCCATGAAGTCTGCCTCACCTGCTGTACGTAGACACCTCCGTGATACGATAACATCAAGATAATTCAGAGAAACCGATGGAATAATCCGGTTCTGGCACGATTTGTATGCATTGTATCATTTCCACTTTACTTTCACGCAGCTTTCTCTGTATTGTTGTGTGGGACTTTCGAAAAAGGGATTACACATGCAGGAAAAGATACAGAGAAGAAACTATGCAGGATTTCTCATTCATGCACTGTTTCTCGCACTTACAATGAATTTCATCGATGTGAATACAGTGGTTCCTTCCATGATCGGAGAACTGGGGGGTACAGCGTTCCACCTCGGATTGCTTTCCGCGGTCATGGTGGGGGGAACGAGTTTCATGCAGCTTGTGTTTGCAGGGTTCATCACCCACCTTCCGAGAAAGAAACCCGCCCTCCTTGCCGGCATCTACCTGCGGGTGACAGCCCTCATGGTCCTGGGGTTCTTCCTCCTGCGTCTGGGTGGTCAGGCAGACTGGAAGATATGGGCCGTGATTCTTCTCATGACCACCTTCTCGTTCAGCGGTGCATTTGCCAATATCAGTTACACGGACCTGATGGGGCGGTCAGTTCCTCCTGCCAGAAGAAAGAAACTTCTCATGAACAAACAGCTGATCAGCAGTATCGGCATCATCGTTTCAAGTCTGATCGTGAAGGTCATTCTATCCTCGTATTCGTATCCGGTGAACTATTCCTACCTGTTCATCATAGGAGCATCCCTTCTTCTTGTTGCAACAACTGGATTCTGGATCATACGGGAGCCGCTGAGAGAAACGCAGCAGGTTGTCGAAAGGAAGCGGTCGCTCTCGCTGTTCGCCTCGGCACTGAAACATGATAAGAACCTGAGATACTATCTGCTGTGGATCAACCTCAGCGGGGTCATCATGTCGACGATTCCGTTTCTGATGATGTACGGCAGAGAGCAGTTCAAAGTCACCGGATCAACGACAGGCACGTTTCTCTTATTCCAGATGACAGGAGCTCTGATTACGACATCGCTTCTTAACTTCCTGTACAAAAAGGAACAATACCGGCCCCTGCTTAATCTGTTCATCATCCTTGCTGCAGCCACACCGGTTCTCGCTCTTATACTCAAAGGATCGTCAACACTCTATATGTTCGTATTCCTGTTCACAGGGGCAAGTGCTGAACTCTATAAGATCGTACAGCCGGGGATCCTCCTCGAGATATCTGATGATGAGAACAGATCGGTCTATGCGGGCCTCAGCGGAGCAGGAGCGATCATGAGTATCGTTTTTCCCATCGCGGTCGGTTCCATTGTGCGCTATATCGGCTATGAAGGAGTCTTCATCCTCACCTCGATGTATATTCTCTCAGGCTACTTTGCCGCACGGAAGATCGTATGTGCACGTTTTGCCCGATGAACCGTATCTGAAAGCGGACGTTACCTGATCCTCTGAATGATCTGCCCTACGGCCTCCACCCCCTCCTTCATCGGGAACAGAGGATAGTCATGATTCATCCCTTCCCTCTCCACGTACAGGATATCATGTGTCAGCTTCATGCGCTGGGCAAAATCACGGATATCGGGGAAGAAAATTTCATGGGTTCCACTGAACACTGATACACGTATCCGTTCATCCAGTTCAGCGTGCACCGGCGATACTCTCGGATCGTCCCACTCGAGTTCTCCCTTATAGATACGTCCGATCTCTCTCAGGTATTCTCTGTTGAGCAGAGGATCGGTGGGGATCACCTGCTCGATTCCGGGGTGAGTAAGTGAGATGGAGAGCCACGGGGAAATCAGGATCAGATGTTCCGGTTTCAGGTGAAGCATCGAGGTGACCGCGAGTGCCAGTCCGCCTCCGGCGCTGTCGCCTGCTACGATATCGAACGGGGGGAGAGCCGGAACCAATCCTGCCAGGACTTCAATCACCTCGGTTGCAGTGTGTGTCGGCGTTTTCGGGTAGATCGGCATATACACTTCCATCGGATACTCTTTGATGAGGGAATCGATGAAATGAAAATGGAGGGCTGATGCATCATCCACGTACGCTCCTCCATGGAAGTAGAGCATACGCTTGTTTGCCAGGCGCTTTCTCGGTCTGAAGCGAACCACAGGAACTCCTTCAAACGACAGAACCGTGAACGAGGAGGCGAAGAGCAGGATCTTCACAGGACTGTAGGGACGTTCCTGCTCCTTCCGCTTCTCCTCAAGGTACGGATCGAGATTGTCGGGTGGAGTGAAAATTCCGAGACGACGGTTGGCATAGAACATCAGTTCAAACATCTTCGAAAGGAAGCTCTGCGGCGTCTGTGTATCCTGTTTTGTAGCCATATTGGTATTGTACACAAAGTAGAGGATTTGCCAATAGCTATCTTTGCGGGTATTGTGTACATATGAACTCTGTTTTGATGGGCACATCATCCTTCATCTACCCCTCCTGGAAATCCCTCGTCTATTCGTGTGAGTACCCGAAACACCCCCTGACCGAGTATGCAGCACGGTACCCGATGGTTGAGATCGACCGGTGGTTCTGGTCACTGGGAAAGGATAGCGCCGGACTTCCGTCCTCTGATACGGTTGCAGAATATGATGCTTCCACTCCGGATGAGTTTCGTTTCATCGTCAAATGCCCCAACGCCCTTACCCTGAAGATCAATCCCCACACAGGGAACGAGAACCGATTCTTTCTGTCACAGGCTCTTATGGACGAATACCTTGCCTCACTGGAGATCCTGAAACCGAAAACAGCGATGCATATGCTGCAGTTCGGGTACCTGAACAGGTCGATGTTCTCTACGGTCGGGGAGTTCCTCCAGGCCGTGAAGGCGTTCCGCAGCGGGGTGCCCGGACACATCCCTCTGGGAATAGAGATCCGTAATCCCGGGTATCTCAGCTACGGGTTCTTTGCATCCCTGAGGGAGATGGATATCTCACCGGTCCTGCTCAGCGGGTACTGGATGCCTGACGTCACAGAGACCATTGAACGATATCGGGAAGCATTCTCTCCGGTGATGGTCCTCCGTCTTCATGGAGAGAACCGTTCGGACATAGAAGAGGCGACGGGAAACAGGTGGGACAGCATCGTGTTTGACAAGTCAACCGATATTGTGCGCCTGGCAGCCTCCCTGAAACTTCTTGCACAGGAGCATCAGATCTATGTCGCAGTGAACAATCACTTCGAGGGATCTGCACCCCTGTCGATCATTCGTCTGAGGCAGGCTATGGGAGATGACGTGTGGTAGGCCTCAGACGATTCGGGCAGTACTGGAAGGCTTCCGCCATTCTCACACCGCACTGCCATCCCCGGTAGCCGCCGAGCACTTCAATGTAATGGATATAGTCTCTTACCGTATCATCGTGGATGAAATTGTGCTGACTTGCATGTTCTCCAAGTGCGCGTATCTTGTTCTCGAAGGACCCGGTGATGTCTACATAGATATCGGGGTGCATCTCGCTTCCCTCAGCACTTTCCATACAGTATATGGGAACCGCTGCACTGAGAGGCTCCGAGTCGGTCGTGTAGTTCTTCAGGGCAGAGAGCGTCGTACATTTCAGCACAAGTAGATGTGCTGCTGTATGGTCAGGATGACCATCACCTTGTCCGTGCGTGATGATAATCTGAGGCTGAACAGACCGGATCAGGTCGGTCAGCTTCTCTGCCTGGGCACTGGTATAGGGATCGAGGGACATATCGTCGAAACCGAGACAGGTATAATGGGCTCCGATCACGGCCGAAGCACGGGCGCCCTCAATAAGACGAGTCCTCTCGAGCTCCTCCTTCGAGAGCTGGTTGTGTCCCAGATTCCCGTTGGTGAGGGAGCACACGATAACCGTGTCCCCCCTCTTCACGCATGCATCGAGGGTGCCGAAGCACCCGATCTCGACATCGTCAGGGTGTGCTCCTACAGCCAGTATCTTAATTCCCATTATGAAGGTTCCAGTGAGCATTGAGCTCATCGATGCTTTCACTCAGCCGTTCCATCGCCCGGGAGAGCCGCAGGGCTCCCTTTGTGTCCTCTTCTTCCATGATCTGGTCCGCATGCTCCTTCATACGCGTCAGAATGGAAGCTGACTCCTGATAGGCCTGTTCGAGCACCGAGATCGAGCCCTTCAGTTCCTGCTGAGTCTGAATCCAGATACTCATCTCCTCAGCCTGAGGGAACTCATCTGAGAGGAGGTCGAAGCTCTCGGTGACAGTAGGAGCCCAGGCGGGAAGATTGAGTGAGTGACACAGCAGCCCGGCAAAGTGCTGACTGACCCTCTCATCACCATGAACCACGAACACCTGCTTCAACCTGCCCGAGAAGTTGCTTATCCACTTGATCAGTCCGCCCCTGTCCGCGTGACCGCTGATACCCATAAGCCGGGTGATCTGTGCCTTCACTTCAATATGATCACCGAAGATCTTCACCTTCTTTGCCCCGTCCAGAATACTTCTGCCGAGGGTTCCTTTCGCCTGATACCCGCTGAACAGCACGGTATTTCTGCTCGACCAGAGATTGTGCTTCAGATGATGCTTGATCCTCCCTGCTTCACACATGCCGCTCGCACTGATAATGACACAGCTCTCGGTGAACTCATTGATCTTCTTGGACTCGTCACTGGTCACAGACATCGTAAGGGAGGGGAACCTGAGGGGATTATCTCCTTCCTCGATGATCTTCATGGCGTCCTCATCGAAGTACCCTTCGATGTTCCGGGAGAAGACCCGTGTCGCCTCGATAGCAAGAGGAGAATCGAGGAAGACGGGGATCTTTTCGATTGAGGGGATCAGATTGTTGTCGATAATGTGGCGGATCAGGTAGAGCAGTTCCTGGGTACGTCCTACGGCGAACGAGGGTATGATGACGTTCCCTCCCCGTTTGAAGGTGCTCTCGATGATGTCGGCAAGCTGAGCCGAACGTGCCACAGTATTCTCTCTCTGAGTGGAATGATCGGGAACAGGATGCTGGCGGTCCCCGTAGGTCGATTCCATGACGACGAAGTCCGCATCATCAAGAAGAACCGGGTCATTGATGATCGGCTGATCGGTGTTTCCGATATCACCGGAGAAGACGATGGTGCGCTCCTCGCTTCCTTCCTTCATCCGTATCCGTATTGATGAGGAGCCAAGAATATGACCGGCATCGGTGAAAGTCACTTGAATAGAATCGGTGAGGTTGAACTCCTGATTGTATTCATGGGGAATGAAGTAATCCATAGCCCGTTTCGCATCATCGACCGTATAGATCGGTTCTATCTCCCGTTTCCCGTCCCGTCTGAGTTTCCTGTTCGTCCATTCCGCCTCCATCTCCTGAATGTGGCCCGAATCAGCGAGCATGATGGAGCAGAGGTCCTCGGTAGCACTGGTGGAGTGCACAGCACCATGGAACCCCTCCCGTACCATCATCGGGATCCTGCCCGAGTGATCTATATGGGCGTGGGTAAGGAGGATGAAATCGATCTGTTCAGGATTGAACTGAAAGTCGGTTCCCAGTTTCTTCTCATCGGCTCCCTGAGGGAGACCGCAGTCCACGAGAAGACGTGTCCCTGCACATTCCAGCAGGGTACAGCTTCCGGTGACAGTCTGTGCAGCGCCGTAAAATGTAATGTTCATAGTTCAAGGATACTTCCAGAGTGCTTTCCTGTCTAGAAAAAGTATTTTATACTTACATCCTGAACGATATCAGCAGGAGGAAGAGTTATGGATGTGCACAAGGAAAAGATCCTACGTCTTTCAGTAAAACGGACAATGAACAACCTCGAAAAGAACAATTACGGGGTTTCATATGTACCCGACAGGGAAGGCGTCATATCGCTCCTCTCCTCCCTCATCCCCGAAGGAAGTACCATCGGTGCAGGCGGCTCGGTGACCCTGAAGGAGTCAGGAGTCACTGAGTTCCTTCGCAGCGGGAAATTCTCCTATCTTGACAGGTATGCTGCTGCTCTGAGCCCTGAGGAGGTTCAGGAGGTCACCCGGGCTCATCTTGCCAGTGACATCTATTTCAGCAGTGCCAATGCACTCACCGAACGGGGAGAGATCTATGTTGTCGACGGCTCGAACAACCGCCTCGGCGCCCTGTTGTGGGGTCCTGCAAAGGTCTATGTGATCGTCGGTCAGAACAAGATCGTCAGGAATCTCTCAGAGGCGGTCAATCGGGTAAGGACTCTCGCTGCACCGGCGAATGCCGTAAGGCTCAGTAAGGACACCCACTGCGCCAAGCACGGTGTCTGCATAGCAGGGAACATCAGTGATGAGAACCTGATGGCCATACCGGCTGGCGCGTGCACCAACGGAATCTGTTCCTCTTTCCTTGTCCTCGGTCACCAGAGTATTGCCCAGAGGATCCATGTCATCATCGTGGGAGAGGATCTCGGGTACTAGCGTCACATCCGCCCTGTGTGAGGCCGACTGATACACGGTACCTGATGCCAGAAACAGGCCCCCCAGGTCAGTGCCTGCATGTGGCAGCACACGGTCGCTCTGGAGGGCTTCTGTATGAGATACAGCTTTCAGCCTCTGGATCATTCAGTCGATGAAAAGCTCATACAGCTCATCAGGACTCTTCACAGCCTTGAGAATTCTTTTAAAGGAAGAGGAAGAGGTAGTTCGTGCGATGGCCGAGAGAATCTCGATATGGGCACTTGCATGATCACTCGGGGCGAGGACCAGAAAGAAATAGGAACAGTCCTCTCCGTCCTGGGATTCAAAGGGTACGGGCGCGGCTGATATGCCGACAACTACGAAGACCTCGCTCACAGCATCTGTCTTCGCATGGGGAATGGCAATCCCGTCTACAAGCCCTGTGGAACCGAGGTGCTCACGTTCCATGACAGCCCTGAGAATATCATCCCTGTTCGGCAGCTGTCTCCTCGTGACCAGAAGGTCGACCAGTTCCTCTATCACCTGATTCTTCGTCATCCCTGTCAGGGGAACCTTCACCAGATCCTTGTGTAATACATCACCGAGATTCATACATTTCCTCTCCATCTACATCTTCTAGCGATTCATACATGTCCCACACATCATCATTGTCCTTGACAACGAATACCGGCAGACTCGCGCTTCTCATCATCCGGTCGGTATCACTGAGAAGTTCATCACGCCGGGAATGAATCTCGCTGAGACCACCGATCACCAGGATATCGATATCATATTCACCGATACAAGCCCTGACTTCCTTCGTCACCTCACCTTCCCGTTTGATGCAGGTGATATCCAGGCCCTTCTTCAACCCCAGTTTACGGACATGGTTCAGGTGTCTCTCTGCATCACCTTCGATATCCCTCTGGTACTCCTGCTGCTCCGCATCAAGAAAGATATGTGCCTTCACAAGGTCGAGCAGAGCTTTCGTATTCACCACATAGACAGCGGTGAGAGAAGCACCGAGCTGCCTGGCAAGAACGATAGATGCCATGGCGGCACTCATGGAGTCCTCAGTCCCGTCGAGGTAGACCAGTAGTCGTTTGAACATCTGTTCCATCATTTCCCTCCTTCTGCTCCCTACACAGCATCCGTACTGCCATACTGTCGTTTCGAAGCATCAAGCCTGTTTTTCACCTGCTTGAGTATCATGAACGATTCACGTTCGGATTCTTCAATTCTCTGTTTCGTGAATCTGAGGTCTTCTTCCAGGTTCGGTATCACGATCTTCTCCAGGGCATTTACCTTCCGTATCGTCTTCTTCACCTCTCGTGCCAGACGCATGATAGATACCTTGAGTTCCGCCAGACGTCCCATGAGACTGAGTGCTTCACGGAATTTCTCGAGGGATTCCTCCACCGAGAGGGTCGTCCCCTCCGGGGAGAAGTAGGGTCCGGAATCGACGTAGGAGGTTGTCACCCGGGGCAGATGAACACCCATGACTTTCCGCTCACCGAGCTCCATAGAACTCTCGGTCCGCACGGCGGGGAATACGTTGTTCACCTTCAACCGGCCCATCTCGAGAACCGTATGCTGCAGGGAGGAATGCGAGAGGGACAGTGCGGCATCGACCCTGCCCTGATATTCCACCGCCTGATCGACCATGGTCAGCAGTTCCACCACAAGGATCGAACGTTTCTGGTCGAGCAGCTCGTACCCGAGACGGGCAAATGCAAGGTCGTCCTTGAGTTTCAGCAGATTACTCCGTGTCGGAGCGATCATTGTCGCCATTATCACCCCTTGTAATAGGTCTCGAGCTCCTGCTCACTCACCCTCTTCAACTCTTCCGGCGGGAGGTGCTCAAGAGCCTTCCATCCTCTATCCAGTGTCTCTTCTATACTCCTGTTCTCATCATCCCTCTGATTCACGAACTCCTTCTCGAAGGCTGTCCCGAAATCAAGATACTGATGATCGATCGTAGTAAGTTCCTCCTCCCCGATGACGGAGGCAAGGTTTCTCACATCCTTGACATGAGAATACGATGCGAACAGCTGATTTGCAAGGTGAGGATGGTCCTCCCGGGTCATTCCCTCCCCGATGCCGTCCTTCATCAGTCTCGACAGGCTCGGTAGACCGTTGATCGGGGGATAGATTCCCTGAGAATGCATCTGCCGGTCGAACACGATCTGTCCTTCCGTGATATACCCGGTAAGGTCGGGAATCGGATGCGAGATATCATCATTGGGCATGGTGAGGATCGGCAGCTGTGTGATCGAACCGCTTCTTCCGACGATCTTGCCGCTGCGTTCATAGAGCTCGGCAAGATTGCTGTACAGGTACCCGGGATATCCCTTTCGTGAGGGGATCTCGCCTCTCAGCGTGCTGATCTCTCTGAGGGACTCGCAGTAGTTGGTCATGTCGGTCATGATGACAAGGACCTGGTACCCTTTGTTGAATGCCAGGTGTTCGGCAAGGGTCAGTGCGGAACGGGGTGTGATCGTCCTCTCAATCGACGGATCATCGGCCAGTGAGAGGAAGAAGGCTACCTGATTGAGCACACCGCTTGCAGTAAAGGAGTCGATGAAGTAGCGCGCGACATCATATTTGACTCCCATGGCGGCGAACACGATGACGGTTTCCGCCTCCCTTCCCGGCACTGTCGCCTGATTCGCTATCTGTGCGGCAAGTCGGTTGTGGGGAAGACCGTTCCCGCTGAAGATCGGGAGCTTCTGTCCCTGAATAAGCGTGGTGAGCCCATCAAGGACCGACACCCCGGTCTGGATGAAATCTCTGGGGTACTCACGGCTGGTAGGGTTGATAGGAAGACCGTTGATGCTCATAATCTCCTCCCCCTTCGGCAGGGGTGCATCATCGACAGCACGGCCGAGACCGTTCATAACCCGTCCCAGCATCCCGGTGGATACGGGAAGCGTAAACGACTCTCCCATGAATTTGACCCGTGTAGAGGGAAGGTTCAGCCCATCGGTGCCCTCAAACAGCTGAACCACCACCACATCATCACTGGTATCCAGTACCTGGGCGAGACGGGTCCTCCCGTCTCTGTCGTGTACCTCTACCAGCTCTCCGAAGCCCACCGGATGGGTATTGTGCACATACACAAGAGGACCCTCGATCCGGTTGACCCCGATATACTCTCTCCCCCTGAGCAGTTCCTGCTCGACACGGTTCATCTGTTCCTTACGTTTCATACATCTCTCCAAGCCGGTGTATCTGCCGCTCGAGGCGGATGTTCAGGCGGTCAAGCTCCTCGATATTCTCATCGGAGATCGAAAACCTCATTCGGGCGATCTCCTGCACAACCTTCATCTTCTTGACCCTCACGAGGGGAAGACCGCGGCTGATAGCTGCAGAGCCGAGTTCCCAGTAAGTGAGAATGACATGGAGCATACCCAGCTGTTTCTCAATCGAACAGTAGCGGTCATTATCATCGAAGGCATTCTGCTGCAGAAAGGCGTTCTTGAAAAGCGAACAGACTTCAAGAATGAAGTTCTGGGAATCGGGAAGGGCATCAGGACCCACCAGTTTGACGATCTGTTCCAGCCGCACTTCACGGTGAAGCAGGTCCATCATCTGCTGACGCCGTTCGTACCAGTTTCCTTCTCCCTTATCCTGCCACCACTTGGACAGACCATCAACATACTCGCTGTACGAGTCAAGCCAGCTGATGGCGGGATAGTGACGGGCAGAGGCAAGGGAACGGTCCAGACCCCAGAAACAGCGGACAAAGCGTTTGGTGTGCTGGGTCACCGGTTCAGAGAAATCTCCACCGGGAGGAGATACGGCGCCGATGATGGACACCGAACCTTCCTCACCGGCACGGGTGGTAACCCGGCCTGCACGTTCATAGAACTCCGCGATCCGAGTCGGCAGATAGGCGGGGAAGCCCTCCTCCGCAGGCATCTCCTCCATTCTGCCGCTGAGCTCTCTTAGGGCTTCCGCCCACCGGCTTGTCGAGTCTGCCATCAGGGCGACATGGTAGCCCTGGTCGCGGTAGTACTCTGCGAGCGTTATTCCGGTATAGATGCTCGCTTCCCGAGCACTTACGGGCATATTTGAGGTATTGGCAATGAGAATTGTCCGCTCCATGAGAGATTTGCCCGAGTGCGGGTCAATGAGGAGTGGAAACTCCCTCAGCACGTCGGTCATCTCGTTTCCCCTCTCTCCGCAGCCGATATAGACGATGATATCCGCATCGCAATGACGGGCTATGGCATGCTGGGTCATCGTTTTTCCGGTACCGAAACCTCCGGGAATGGCTACGGTACCCCCCTTCGCCAGAGGAAAGAGCATGTCGATCACCCGCTGACCGGTGATCAGAGGAACGGTAAGGGTTTTCCGTTCTTTCACGCTCCGCGGCTTTCTGATCGCCCACCGATGTATCATCGTGAGAGTGTGGAGAGCCCCTGAAGGATCCTTCAGGGTACATACCTCATCATCAACCCGGTACTCACCGGCTCCGGCTATCTTCTCTACAGTGAAGGTCTGGCCATCTTCCGACAGATCAGTCGGAACGAGGAGCCGGTGGACGATGTGACTCGTTTCCGGAACCGTAGCGAATACTTCACCGGCCGTGATGGTATCTCCCGGTTCCTTCAGCGGGGTGAACTTCCACCGTGCTGTGCGATCCAGGGGTGGACTGAACACTCCTTTGGCGATGTGGTCGCCGCTGAGTTCCTTCAGGCGGGTAAGCGGGCGCTGGATACCATCGTAGATCGTGCCGATGATACCCGGGCCGAGCTCGACGCTCAAGGGCATAGAGGAGCCGTATACACTTTCTCCCGGAGTGATTCCGGTGGTGTCCTCATAGACCTGAACCACCGCGGTCTCCCCGTCAAGTTTAACGATCTCTCCGATGAGATGATACGAACCGATATAGACCAGTTCCATCATCATCGCATCAGAGATCCCCCCAACAGTCACTACAGGTCCGTTCACCCGCTTTACATATCCAATTACTTTTTCGCCCATACTTCCCCTTCCAGCAGGTTCTCGAACTCACTTCGACAGCGCTCAAGTCGTGTCTTCACGAGATTGTTGTAGGCAATTCTCTCATCGGGGGACCAGATGACAACTCCCTGGGAACTCTCTTTCCGCTCACTGACCGTAAGGCTCACCGTACGTCCGGTGAGAGTCTCCACAAGGGACAGGGCCCGCTGAACCATGTCATCATCCACCGTATCGTGAATTCCACGTGTCACGATCACTTCATCACAATCGAGAGCGATGATACCTTCTGCTATCCAGGAGATAAGCGCACTGCGGTATGCTTCGGTATTCTGAATGCTCTCCATATGTTTCATGAGAGCCGTTTCACTCTCACGTCGGAGCTGACGGTTTACATCTATCTCGTTCCCACGGCGAAGGTGCATGCGGTCAGATTCTCCCAGACGCCTCACTTCCTCCTGCTTCCTGCGCATCCAGTCCTCTTCAGCCTGCTTCAATGCCGTCTTCTTCAGCTCATACTCTGACGAAAGCTGTTCGCACTCCCTTTCACACGATTCTTTAAGCCGTTCTGCCTCCTGACGCGCACTGCTGAGGATCCCTTCGAAAAGCAGGTTCGATTCATTCATAGAGCAACTCCGATAGCCTCGTTGACCAGTTTCCGAAGGTCTCTGCTTTGAAAATCGTTCGACCGGTCAGGGATTTCCACGATGAGGGGAAAGGTCTCGCTGAAGATATACCTGTCCACTTCAGAGCGTATCATTCCGGCAATACTCTGAGTGATGAGAATGATTCCGTACTGCCTGTCACCAAGTGCTTCTTCGAGGGCATCACGTGCCGTCTGGGCATCCTCAGCCACCCGCCCGCGGGTGCCTACGAGAGAGAACCCGAGTACACTGTCTTCATCGCCGATCACGAAATACTTCATGAGGTGTCTGTCCCTTATGCCTTACCCAGGATCATGAGGGCGGTGATGAAACCGAACACAACCACCCCCTCTGCAAGAGCGATGAAGATGAGAGCCTGTGATCCGATCTCCGGTTTTTCGCTCATTGCCCCCATCGCAGCCGAACCGACATGGCTGATGGCATAGCCGGCCGCCAGGGCACCGAAGGAGAAGGCGATCGCTGCCGAAAGCACGACCCACATAAGAGACGAGGATCCTGCCTCTGCAGTGCCCTGCGTTTCTGATGCTGCCAGTGAGGGAGCAAAGAAAGCAGTCGAGAGAAGCAGGAGCAGAATAGTAGCGGCCAGGGAAAGTCGAAAACGTTTTTTAAAACTACGTACAGTCACGGTAGATTCCTCCATTCATGTAATCTATCTATATTCAACGCCCGGATGAGCGGGTGTTCAGTGTTATCGGTGAGTATGCTACTCCGTCACCGAGGAAGAACTTGGTGAAGAACTCATAGTAGTTGAGCCTGAGAGACTGGATAGCGGCACTGAGCCCCTCAAGAGCTATTACGAGAATGTTTCCGAGAATGAGAATCAACACAGCACCTACGGTATTCGGTGAGAGGGATGCCATCTCACTGAAGGCGGCCATCAGAGACACATGGGCAATTCCCAACCCTGCCACTCGCATGAAGGAGAGCGTATTGGAAAGGTATCCGCTGAAGATTTCAAGAATGATGACGATCCACTCCATGAAGGCATCAAGGAGAAATCCACCCGGCTTCTTCCTAAGGACGTGCTCGAGCGGAACACGGAAGAACAGGGCGGCAACAGCCGCGGCGATTGACGCTACAATCAGGTTCGAGGAAGGAAAACTCGTGTACCCGCTGGCAACGAAACCGTAGGAAAGGTAGATGCCCATGGCGAACAGGAATGCTCCGATGATACCGTTCTTCTCGAACACAAGATGGATCCACTCTCTCCTGCGTATCAGGTTGACCCAGTTGATGATCAGTCCGGTGAATATGACGACGATCCCGAATTTCAGTGTGAGTCCGAGAATCGAGTAGACATCCCAAAGCACATCAGCCGAGTGTGGGAATACGGCTCCGTGATAGTCAAACCACAGCGGAGGGAACAGGGGAAAACCGAAGTAGGAACCGAAGAGAATCCCACTGACGGTGGAGGCGATACCGAGATACATCATCAGCCTCAGAATCGAAAGCTCCTTCCTGATACGTGAACCGATCAGTCCCGCAAGGAAGATGACCAATCCCTGTCCGGCATCGGCGAACATCAGCGCAAACATCACAAGATACGAGACCGCCACAAACACCGTAGGATTGACCGAACCGTACTGCGGAGTCGAGTAATTCGTGACAATCTTCTCGAAGGGTTTCAGGAAGCCGATATCGTCCAGAGCCACAGGTACTGTGCGCCGGTCCATCTCCTTCTCATCCGTGTATTCGATGACACACACACCGCCGCTCACCTTCTTCAATGCCTCTTCGAACAGCCCGGTATCCTCGGAGGGAATCCACCCGCTGAAGATCGTCGTGCTTCGTGTGGAGGAAAAGTGCCCCGAGATATATCCGAGTAACTGCCTCACACGACCCTTGCGGTAGATGGAATCGAGCTCCTCCATGCTTTTCCGTATCAGGTCTGTAATGGAGGCAAGCAGGCGTCGTTTCTCCTCCTCTGCGTTGCTGATCCTTGTTTCAAGCTCCTGAGTACACAACGCCACCGCCTCTGAGAGATCAGCATGTACCTCCTCCGTCCAGGAGAAGGAGGAAAGCACAGGCTCGACATTCTGCCGCTCTCTGGAGAGCGAAAGGACGATGGAAGACGGATAGTTCTCGCTCGATACGAGAACCGCGCTGTGGGCGAAGAGCCTGCCTGACAGTCTCTCAGCCTGCCCCTCACTGAAGGAACCGATATGGATATCGAGGAAGTCGGTCCGATTGCCCTTCAGATATCCCTGCAGTTCCCGGTACCGGTGTACCAGGCCTGTAACCTGCTTCTGTTTCTCCCTCAGGCTGGAAAGAGAGTGAAACAGTTCATCAAGCAGCTGCCCTGCTGCACGGATATCTATCTCCGTTTCATCATCGAGATCCTTCTGGGTGAGGACAGGAAGAGGTTCCTGAACCTGATGGAACAGGGATTCCACCTGCTGAAGAATCGAAGCGACCTGTTCGAGCGTCTCATCAGTGCCGGCACGAACCACTTCGCTTGAGGTGACTCCTTCCAGTTCTCTGAAGTCCACGATCCCGAGTTCAAGCAGCTTCTTCTTCACAACAGTAGCATGCTCCTTAAGCACCAGCACAGTGAGTAGTGACATCTTAAGGGTGAACACGTTCATAGACCAGCCTCCCGGGATTGTTCGCTCATCGATGAATACTGTACCGCATTGATCAGCCGTTTCACAACACTATCCTGCTGTTCGCTGAGGAAGAAATACCCGAGAATCGTCCCTATCGTGAACGGATTGCCTCTCAGGAGCCTGCGGTACTCTTCCTTTCTCATGATGAACAGGTACTGTTCAACCCTCTGGATCTGGGCTCTGACATCTTCAGTCTCCCCTGCGATGAGCTCTCTTGCCAGGCGGGGATATCGTTTCTTCAGAACCTTCGTGATCTGCTCATTATCCATATCCTCCTCCATGAGACGACGGAAGTCTTCACTCCTGTGCAGTTGACCGGCCGGATAGAGGATCTGGCGGAGCTCCTCAGGTGAGAGATTCCACAGTGCATGGTACCGGAAGATATTGATGAGGTTCTTCAGATCTCCGTCTGAATCAAGGAGGGTTGAGACGATAGTGCGGTCCTCACGGGCAAGAGAGGGAAGAACGGCCAGGACGGATTGCACCCATATATGGTCAAGTCCCGTTTCAAGAAAGAACAGCCCATCCTGTGTAAGGTTCTCCTGAGTGAACCGGTTGACAACGCTGCTGTAGAGAGTATGTTCGAGTACATCTCTGATCTCTTTGAATTCTCTGGCATTCGCCAGGGTCTGCCAGGAGATATCGTCGACTATGCGTTCCTGGTAGAGATAGGCAACTCTCCGGGAGATATCCTCTCCCTTGATGATGTTGCTGAAATAGAGGCGGATCATCCCTTTGAGGTTCTCTATCTCAAGTTTCCGGGTGAACGCATCAATGAGGTTCGAGTAGGTCGGATCAAGATCTGAAGCGATCTCACGGTGGATGGTGATCGCCTGTCTGTTGATTCCCGCTTCGAGCATCTGTATATCACCGGTCTCATGGTAGATGTCGTACAGATGCTCATAGGGCGTATGGAGAAGCTGATGGAGAAGCTGTTCGATGCTCCGGCTCCTGGAGAGTTCCGAGAGCTTCTGTTCACTGAGCATTCTGGAAACACGGGCGTGGATCTTTGCATTAATGTACGCATAGCGGCCTAGCTGAGACACAGTTCATCAGTCTCCCACATCGAGTCTGCTGGAAAGCAGCACGTCACTCATGCTCTTCACGATCCGCTGTGACCGCCTGTGTATCTCATCGGAATCCGGCCGCTGCTCTTCGAGCTCGATTCGAAAGGCGGCAAGGTCTTCCCTCTCCTGCTGCATGAGCCTCTCGACTTCCATCTCACGCTGTTTTCTGAGAAGGAGAGTATATTCCTGCAGCTGTCTTTCCAGAGAACTTCTCAGTTCCTGCACTCTGAGAGCAGTTTCACGTTTTGCCTCGTCAATGATGGACTGAGCTTCCCGTTCTACCTGAAAGACCTCTTCTAACACATGTCGACTCATACCATACAGTGTATAGGGGATGCACTTTCGGTGCAAGCACAAGATGTCAGAAGCTGGGGTGCAGAATATCACCGCTGAGAACAAAATTCCCGGGAGCGGTCGCTTCAAGCAGAGGCCGTACGATCTCTCTCAGACGGCTCAGGTTGCCTACTCTGAGAGGATTCTCCTGCATCAGGACAGAGAGTGAGGAGATCGGAACATCCTTCTGTCTTGGGACAATTTCGAGGATGAAGTCATCACCCTGCACCGTGGTATCCTCTTCAAATGCGGATACAACCTCCCGCTGCGGATAGTACACATCCCAGAACTCGGTCTCATCCAGGACGTCCAGGACGTCCAGTTCATAGTAGCCATCTTCTGTGAGAACGGGATCCTCGACGGTGTTTCCCACCTTCCTCTCAAATTCCTCATCTTCCAGCTTCTCGGCAAGTTCCTGCCCGATATAGGTGTCCAGCACAAGCACTTTCGGCACTTCGTCCTCCTCCTGCCGTTCCACCGTGAACCTGATATCCACAGGAAGATCGTCAGCCAGCGAATCGGGAAGGAACATGCTGAACTGATAGATGCCCTCTGTCAGACCGCTCATGAAGAAGAATCCGCTTTCGTCCGTGAACAGATAGATGCTCTCATCAATCATGAGGATCTCTTGTCCGGAATCATCAGTCTCCACCTTCGCTATATCCACCGTATATCTGTCATACGGCTGAGAAGGGGTCCTCAGAAGGGTACCGACCACCGAATAGGCCGCGTCACTGGAAACCCGTACCGCGTAGCCCTGACGGGGACGGGGCTGTGCGGTATAGATGAACGATTCAGAAGAATTGAGCAGATCGCTTCCGATACCGTACACTACGATGTTATTTGTCTGGTGCACGCTCATTCCGTCATACAGACTTGTTCCGAACAGAGCCGGAAGGCGTTCCGGGTCGGTGGTCATTGTCCTGGTCACCGCGACCTCCTGGTCAGACATCGCTCCTCCGGGTCTCACGAGCATGAATGAATCGGATATACTTCTCGCCATACCGAACAGACCTCCAGCGTAGGCAAAGGCCGTATTGAGATTCATGGAAAGTGCATAGGAACTGAAGGTGTCGGAGTATACGGCTCCGACATTCAACCCCGCCCTCTGGCCGGTGCTGGTGTAGTAGAGAGAGCCCGTATGGTTGAGAGGATCACTGAAGGACAGTCCGTTGAAGCTGAACCGGAGGCTGTCATCACTGTCTGCAGACGGTCGCACTGTGCCGCTGATGTAGGCAGAGTTCTCAAGGTTCGTACTGGTCGAGATACTCGCATTCTGTGAAACGGAATAGGACGCTCCGATCTGAACCGCGAGCGTTCCCGCACTCGCGGTATACTGCAGATAGCTCAGCGAGGCCGATACCGAAAGGTCGGGTATCAGTGATATGCCTGTGGTGAGAGAACCTCTCAGGGTCACATCAGATTCATTGGTGTACCAGGAGAGACTTGTAGACAGTCCGTACCTGAGAGTCTCGAACAACATTCCTGACATCGACAGCGATCCCTGAAAGAGGTCCCCGCTCATCGGAGTTGCCGCTGTTGGCACATCTATACTCGTAGTGAACGAAGAATCTGTGAAGGCAAGAGTGAATGACAGAGAACTCAACAGATCAGTCTCAGGAATGGCCGCTACATTCATGGATGTGTTGAAGGCGTAGCCGAACCCCAGAGGACTGTTGAGGGATGCAGCTCCCTGCCCCTGTACCGTACCGGCCCTGGTACTGAGGATGAAGTTCAGCGCGGTCGAAAATGCACTGGTGGAGGCTGCGAACGTATACCCTCCCGTCATCTCATCGAGCAGGCCGTAACTCTGACTGATTCTGAACCGCGGACTGAGCGCGTCTGAGGGCGTTGAGACCGCTGCCGAATACAGCGTGTCACCGGCAGCCATCAGTCTTGAATCGTAGTTCATATTGAAATCGTAGGTCCGGGTGTTTTCCTGATCACTGACACTCGTAACAGTCACCACCGCATCGTTCACCCCCTGGGTGAAAATAAAGTCCTGAAGGGTATACAAGCCGGCCAGCACCTGTCTTCTGTAGACGCTTTTTTCATTGATGAACACTTCTACGATACTTGGTTCATCGATCTGCACTGAATACCTGAACTGATGGGTGTTCGGTTCATCGGTCCCATAGGTATAACGCTTCTCGACCCCGATGCCGTACGCATCGGCGTTCAGTCCCAGAAACTCCGAGATATTTCCGAAGCTCAGTCTCACCGAGGTATCGACAAAATCGTAGAAACCCTGAATCCCTCCCCAGGAGACATAATCCGCCAGGGAAGTACTCCAGAGTCCGGTAACCTCGGAATAGGCTCCTCCTGGATGGAGAGCCCAGGTAAAATCGAACGAGAGATCACTGAGAGTCATGCTTGAACGACCCTGCATCGTGAAGATCTCAGAGGGGTTCACAGCTAACGGGGTTCCGACCTTCCATGAAAGACCTGACTGGACAGACAGGTTCGTATAGGTACTGAAGAACGCAGTGTCCAGAAACTCCGAACCGCTTATCTCGTATGAGCCGTACCGTTTCACATCTCCCTGATTGATGCTGATGGTCCTGACCGGAAGCATCCAGGTTGCGAACTCCAGATACAGCTCGAAGGTCGCATAATCATAGAAACCGCCGATTCCGAGTGCGTTGAGGTAGGATAGCGCAATATATTCCTCTTCGCTTTCGAACAGGGCACGTTTCACTTTTTCGACCAGGTCTTCCCCGGTCAGCAGTTTCAGTTCCTCCCGGTTGATAAGAATATCCTCCTCAAGGAAGGACACCAGAATATCACCGACATAATCGGTGTTAACAAACAGGGGAACATAGAAAGACCCTTCTTCGAAGAGAGACGCATCCTCTTCACCGGCAACAAAGAAGTCAGCCCAGAATTCGTCATCGAACTCCTCTTCCACTACCACAGTCTCTGTTTCTATCGGGACCTGGGGCTCCTCAGATAATGCAGGAAGAACTCCCTCTTCACCCACCGCCTGTTCCACAACCGGCAGGCCATCATCAGGAAGCACGACAGGTTCCTCCAGCGGGAGAACCTGATCATCTTTCCCGGCAGGTGTGTCCATGACCTGAGTCACCTCGGCCTCCACGGATTCACGTGCGGTCGTTTCTTCCGGTACAGAGGAAGAAATCTTTGCCTGAGGAAGCACAGCTGAGGGGGCTTCTGCCTCTGACTCCTCACGTGGAGTTGCTGCGGCAGTTGGTTCGGGTTGAGGTTCACGCAAAAGCGGGAGGACAGGTTCCACCGTCATCTCCTGCGAGACACGGGGCTGTTCGATCCTTTCTCTGTCGGGAACCACAGAAACAGGGATGTCCTCCCGGACCTCCTCACTGCAATCAGATAAGAGAGCAAGCAAGGAAAGCGAATACACTATCAACATGAACAGGACTACCAGAGCCCTGATTCTTCGCATTCCCATCAAACATCAAATCCTTTTTGAGATTATTGACTGCCGTAACTGAGTTTTGTCGTGAACAGGGAAGAAGCACCTGAGGACGAACTGGGAAACTCAAAGGTACTCGGCCAGGTGAGGTTCACTCTGACTTTCTTACCGGCAAGCAGATTCATACTGTTGGTAAAACCAAGGGCTTCACCCTGATACAGGACACTCTTTCGTGTCCTGTTCTCTATAACCTCAAGTTTCAGGTCGTTGAGGATCTGATGCACACTCCCGGTATTCTCTATCTCGACAGAGAGAACCTGACGTCCTTCGACAGTGCGTGCAGGCACTGCAGAGGCCACTGCTACCTTCTCGGTCACCCGGGTGGGTGTGATATATGCACTTGTTGTGTATACATACAGGAAATTGAACATGCTCGTGTTCTCAGCCGCACGTCCCTGAGTATACGGTATCTGTTCAGCCCTGATTCTGAATGCCAGTTCATTGGGAACTGTACGAGGTCCACGGTACTGCACTCGCACGATCTGTGATGACTGCGGTCTGAGAAGGACCTTCGAAGGAACGATGGAGAAATACGCTGAAGCGCTCTCATTCTCTTCCTCACCCGAGGAGGAAATGTCCCGTGTCAGCGCGGTGACCTCAACGGCGATGGTGTCTGCAGAATCATTGACTATCGTGTAGGTCTTTGTGCTGTCAGCCCCGGTCGGTGCGAAATTCTGCTCCAGAGGAGAGAACTGAAATGCCGCCAGCGGCATAATCGAGCTCATGATGAGCAAAAGTATCGTGACGAATCGAATCTTATTCATGCCATGTATACTACCACCACAGAGTACTTGATGCAAATAGGTCTTTCCGCTTAGTCTGTACATTTCCATGGAACACCCTTCTCCTTGACAAGATATTCACGCACCCGTTGTGTTCGGGTTTTGACACCTCAAAACGCAAGGCACTTCTCTCACTATACTAGGGCGAACGGCTACTTATGTCAATTCTTTTTCAAACAATACCTTAACAAAAAACATAAGTATATATGGTAATATAAGAAACATATCAGAAGCTGCAAGCAACAGTAATTCTTATGACATATAAATGAAGAAAATATCACGAAGTCACTGACTTTATTGACACAAATCAGACTCCTGTGGTATCTTCCTTCGAGTACGGGCTGTAGCGCAGGGGTTTAGCGTACATGTCTGGGGGACATGGGGTCGGCGGTTCAAATCCGCCCAGCCCGACTATAAAATATTATCCTGTAAGGTTTTCCTTACAGGATATTTTTATATACAGAGTCGACGGGAATCGTGTTTCCGGCACCTCTCCCCTCTGCTTTGCATCAGAGTTCTTCAGTCCCCTTCCTTTCTGTTTTGATGCTCTTTGCTGTGTGATCTGCTTTTCAGGAACCTGGCCGATGGCTGTCGAACACTTCGTCTCTTTCCTTCCCAACTCTAACCTTTGTATCCTTTCAGCCCGGCACCTTATTTGAAAAGGTATTGTTTTCTCCGAACAGATGAGAGGTATTGTAATCACTCAGCAATGCACTCCAGGCTGCCCAGACTTCCCAAATCCATCAGCTTCTGCTAGTATACCTGTGCATGTATCTACGCACACTGCACAACTGAAACGTAGTAGCATAGGTGCAACCCCTAGGTTTGAGGCTGCCTTGAGCAACGCATGAAGTTGCAGGTCTTCACTGCCTGCACAGATACATATCTACCGGAACACTACAAAAAAGAGGTAATACATGAATCCTACCATCGTGTACACGAAGACAGACGAGGCGCCGGCCCTTGCAACGGCATCGCTCCTACCCATCATCCGGGCTTTCACTGCCCCTGCGGATATTCATGTAGAGTTAAAAGACATCTCGCTTGCCGGACGGATTCTCTCCCAGTTTCCCGAATACCTTGATGAGTCACAGCGGGTAGATGATGACCTGGCGATCCTGGGAAACCTGGTACAGGAGAAGGATGCCAACATCATCAAGCTGCCGAACATAAGCGCCTCTGTTCCTCAGCTGAAAGCTGCAATCGCAGAGCTCAGACTCAAAGGGTATGCCCTGCCCGAGTATCCCGAGACACCGGGCAGTGATGAAGAGAAGCGTATCAGAGAACGCTATGATGCCATCAAGGGCAGTGCTGTGAACCCGGTCCTGAGAGAGGGAAATGCCGACCGAAGAGCACCCGCTTCTGTAAAAAACTATGCAAAAAAACACCCCCATTCCATGGGAGCATGGGATCCAGCTTCAAAGACCCACGTGGCAAGCATGCAGCAGGGAGACTTCTATGGCTCAGAGCAGTCTGTCACCGTGGAAGCAGAGACTGCGGTACGCGCTACACTGACCGCAGAGGACGGCTCTTCCACCGTCCTGTTACATGATTTGAACCTCCAGAAAGGGGAGATCCTCGACTCAGCCGTGATGAGCGCCTCTGATGTACGTGCCTTCTTCGCCCGTCAGATCGAAGAGGCAAAAGATCAGGATGTTCTGTTCTCTCTTCATCTGAAGGCAACGATGATGAAAGTCTCCGACCCGATCATCTTCGGTCATGCGGTTTTGGCATTCTTCGAACCGGTATTCGAACAGTACGGAAAGGAACTCAACGAACTGGGAGCCGACCCCCGCCTCGGAATGGCCGACCTTCTGAGAAGACTCGATAATCTCGATACTGACAGGAAGCGGGAGATCCTGATGAAGATTGACGAGTGCTATCAGATGCGGCCACAGCTTGCTATGGTGAACTCTGACAAGGGTATCACGAACCTTCATGTATCGAGTGATATCATCATTGATGCATCGATGCCGGCCGCCATTCGCTCCTCCGGGAAGATGTGGGGTCCCGACGGGAACCTCAAGGACATGAAAGCAGTCATCCCTGACCGTTCCTATGCCGGAATCTATCAGGAGACCATAGAATTCTGCAAGGCCCACGGGGCGTTCGACCCCAGAACGATGGGAGACGTCTCCAATGTCGGCCTGATGGCACAGAAAGCGGAAGAATACGGGTCACACGACAAGACCTTCGAGATTCCGGTAGACGGGGAAGTCATCATTGAAGACAGCACAGGGAAAACCCTGATGTCCCAGAAGGTGGCTGCCGGAGATATTTTCCGAATGTGTCAGGCGAAGGATCAGCCCATACGGGACTGGGTCGGTCTCGCTGTGAGACGGGCTGCCGCCACCGGGGCTCCTGCAATATTCTGGCTTGACAGCGAACGGGCACATGACATGCAGGTTGCCTTGAAGGTACACGAATACCTCAAGGATCATGACACTGAAGGACTGGACATCAGGATCCTCTCTCCGAAGGAAGCGACACGACTCTCCCTTCAGCGCATGAAGGACGGACTTGACACGATCAGCGTCACGGGGAACGTACTGAGAGACTTCCTGACAGATCTGTTCCCGATTCTTGAACTCGGGACGAGCGCCAAGATGCTTTCAATCGTACCTCTGATGAATGGAGGAGGCCTCTTTGAGACCGGTGCCGGCGGATCAGCTCCCAAACACGTGCAGCAGTTTCTTGAAGAGGGACACCTGAGGTGGGATTCGCTGGGAGAGTTTCTCGCTCTCGCCGTTTCACTGGAACACTTCTCGCAGGTTCACGGCAACACCAAAGCTCTCACACTTGCAAAGGCCCTTGATGCAGCGACCGAACAGCTTCTTGAGATGCAGAAGTCGCCATCACGAAAAGTTCATGAGATCGATAACAGGGGAAGCCACTTCTATCTCGCACTCTACTGGGCTCAGGCACTTGCCGGCCAGGATGAAGATATTTCCCTGAAGGAACACTTCACTGCCATCGCAGAGGAACTTGCCTCGCAGAGGGAGCGCATTGACGCTGAACTGCTTGGCGCTCAGGGATCGCCTGCTGATATCGGCGGGTATTACCACCCCGATGGAAAAAAACTTGAAGAGGCAATGCGGCCCTCTCAGACTTTCAACAGGATCCTGCAATCCTATATCGTATAGCGAAGCTACCCCATCAGCCCTTGAGCTGAGGTGCAATACCGGCCAGATATACTCTTCTGTCCACCGGATTATGAAAAAAGCGGTTTTCCTTTTCGGGAAAACCGCTTGTCGTATGAGGAGGTCTGAGCTAGCTTTGCTTACCGGATCTGTCACTGAGAGCCTGAGTTACCCGGTCAAGGAAAATGGCAAGTATCACGATGGCCACACCGCCTTCGAAACCGATGTCGATCTTGAGCTGGGTGATTCCCTTGAGCACGACGTTACCAAGTCCGCCGGCACCGATCATACCCGAGATGACGACCATGGACAGTGCGAGCATGATGGTCTGGTTCACGCCGGCCATGATGGTGGGAAGTGCCACTGGGAGTTCGGCTTTTACGAGCATCTGTGAAGGAGTCGCACCGAAGGCGCGAGCAGCTTCCTTGATCTCGGTGGGAACCTGTCTGATACCGAGATTCGTCAGACGAACAGCAGGGGGAAGACTGAATATCAACGTAGCGATAACACCGGGAATAGGACCGAGTTTGAACAGCAGTACAGCCGGTATCAGGTAGACGAAGGCAGGAAGTGTCTGCATGAAATCAAGGATCGGCCTGATTACATTCCATGCCTTATCAGATTTCGAAGCCCAGATACCGATAGGGATACCCACAAGAAGGCCGAAGACCACAGCCGCGACCACCAGGGAAAGGGTGTCCATCGTCTGCTGCCAGTAACCCATGTACAGGATCAGAAGGAATCCGATCAGTGTGAACAGAGCAACACCCCTGGATGCCGCCTTCCACGCAAGCAGTGTAAAGATCGCTATGATGACCAGTGCCGGCGGGAACGAAAAGACCCAGGTGACTCCTTCAAGAAGTCCATCCACAAGAATGGCAATGAAGTCGAAGAACCAGTCTCCGTTTTCTGTCAACCAGTCAATCAGAGACTCGAAGATGCCGCCTATACTCAATATTTCACGTATCTTTTCCATTACGCATTCCCCTCTCTTTCATTCAGCCCATCATGGATTTCACTCAGAGCAGTCGGAGTGAGCGTCTGGTCATCCATACCCTCATTGACCTCACGGATGATTGCCGCTCTATCGACGATCCCCTGGAATACTCCATCTTCATCGATAACAGCGATAGGAAAACGCGTTTCAAGGGCAGTTGCCATCAGATCTGCAACGGCAGTCTCAGGGAGAGTCGTGTACACATCAGTGTTCACCTTGCTCGCCAGATCTCTTATCTTCTCCTTCTTCAGCTTCACTGCATCATCAATTGAAAGAATCCCTTGAAGAACCCGTTCCGCATTGACGACGAAGATATGTGAATGACCATGTTTCTCCATCAGACGCATAGCTGCCTCGGGCCCGTCCTTTGCGACACAGACGGTAGGCGATCTGCGCTTGATAAGACCTGCTGTGATGACTCTGGTGCGGTCTACATTCTGTACGAACTTCTTCACATAATCATCTGCAGGATCGGCAAGAATTTCCTCAGGCGTTCCCACCTGCCGGACCCTGCCGTCAGGCCCGAGGATAAGGATGCGGTCTCCGATCTTCAGAGCCTCATCAAGATCATGCGTAATGAAGATGATCGTCTTATGCATCTTTGTCTGCAGATCAAGCAGTTCATCCTGCATCTGTGTACGAATAAGCGGGTCCAGAGCACTGAAAGCTTCGTCCATAAGAAGGATCTCAGGGTCATTGGCCAGCGCACGGGCAAGACCGACTCGCTGCTGCATACCTCCCGAGAGCTCACTCGGCATGCTCTGCTCGAATCCTTCGAGACCCACAAGCCTGATGGCATTGACTGCCTTCTCCCGTCGTTCTTCTTTAGTCATTCCTCCAACCTCAAGGCCGAACTCGACATTGTTCACGACATTGCGGTGCGGAAGAAGGCCGAAATGCTGAAACACCATCGACATCTTATACCGTCTGACATCCCGCAACGTCTCCTTATCCATCTTCATGATATCCTTCCCGTCAATCAGGATCTCTCCTGTGGTAGGTTCGATTAATCGGTTGAGACACCTGATGAACGTCGATTTTCCACTTCCGGAAAGCCCCATAACAACGAACGTCTCTTTTTTTTCAATGGAAAAGGAGGCGCCGTTTATGGCAACCGTACATCCGGTCTTTTTCAGGATTTCCTGTTTCGTTAATCCTTTTTTTATGAGAGGGATCGCTTTTTTCGGATTCGGACCGAAAATTTTGTGAAGATCCCGCACTTCTACAAGAGCCATACTATTCTCCTAGTAAGTTGATCGGCTGACACCTGAAAATCTGATACATGAATGAAATTCGACCTATCGAATAGACAGAACACACACCTAACGGGTGTTCGCTGCAGGTGTGCAGCACGTGACTCTAGGATACTGAATATTGACCATCACGTCAACCGAACAGAATTTATGCAGATATATATATTTATTATATGCATTTAAATATCATATTCAGAAATTTTTCATACTTTCATTATTGATTTTTCTGAAAAACCGCACATATACATTCACCTTAAAAACTATATAAAATATTATATTTTATATAGTTATAAAAACACTTCTCCATTGACATATGCCGATTAAGTATGTATATTTCGTACATATATGGAGAAGAAAAACAGGATCATACGTCACCATAACAAACAGACGGGAGTCACCTATCTCTACTGGGGGCACTCAACCTACGTTCCAGGACAGCCGTATCCCGAAGTGACGAAACAGTGTATCGGAAAACTGAACAGCACGGGAGAATTCATTCCCAACAAAACCTTCCTGACCCTCTCTGATCAGATTCAGAAGGAGACCGGGCTTGTCTGGGAACAGGAGACGCCTTGCGCTTTTGCAGTGAAGGGAACGGCGTACGAAACAAAACGGTACGGCTTTACCGCACTGATAGAAAGAGGCAGTGCAGACACGGGTATGAAGAAAATACTTCAGAAGGTATGTGGTGAAAGCTACTCTGTTGTCCTTTCGATCCTCGAGTTACTGATGACATTCCCTAACAGGCCCCTGTACCGTCCAAGACTGTTTCAGGACACCTGTTTCCATACATCCCGACAGAAACTGAATGAGCACCTCATTACGGACCAGCTGAAGCTGCTAGACACAAATTTGATCCAGAGGTTTCTTATTGAATTCAGGAAACATCATGAGATTGAATCCAGGGATTCACAGTCCGCCTACCCGGATACCATCGTTCTGGTCATATCTCCCGACCCTGTATCGGGAATCCCTCCCCTCCTTCTCTTTCTCAAAGAGCGTACTCTTCGTCCTTTGTTCTACCGGGTTCTGGACTGTGAAGATCCCGATTGTTCACAGAATTCCCTTGACCTGCAGTTGAAGGATCTGAGAAACACTCACTGGAGGAAGGGTCCCGTGCTGATCTTCTCTTCAAAAGCGTACAGTCAGGCATATGTCAATCATCTGCTGCGCAACAGCTACCGGTTCTTTATGGAACTTCCGAGTGATGATGAGCTCTATACGGAGGCTGTGAGGGAATCGAGCGCCCATATTCACGATACTGTCAACTACTATGAACCATACGGTGTCTATATGTGGAGGAAGACCATCACTGTGGAAGCCCCGAGAAGAGGACGGGGCGCAAACAGCTACTCACTCACCCTTTACCTGTGTCTGTCACCTACCGACCAGATAACCGAACAGAGAGAGTTGGGCAGAAAATTCCTGAAAGGGAAACAGGAGCTTGAACAGGACCCGGCTCTGGCCCATGAAGAGTTTTATGCAACCTACTACCACATACATGAAGATCAGGAACATCATACAACGGTCATTGAACACAACCGGGACTCCCAGAGTAACGCCATGAAAACATGCGGACTGAGAGGATACCTGACTTCGCACTCATATCCACCGGAACAGGCATACCGGTACATTCGTGCCCGTGAACGCCTCGAACCCGGGTTTATGAATTTTCTGTCACGGATGAAACGACCCAGGCATCGGCTTGAAGAGTTGTTTGAGGCAAAGATGTTCCTTGCATTTCTTCAATCTGTTATCGAATCATGGATCCGCTCAGTGATGGATTCCTACCTGCTTTCAGACACCCACTCGTATGAAAGGATCAGGGAAGAACTCCTGGAGGCACTGTGGAAGAAACCGGCGGGTCAGGAGGCGTCACAGGGGTCGTGGACCGTGTTGTCTCAGGAAGTCCAGAAACTCTTTTATATCTTTTCCCTCACCGACGATTCACAGGTATCATCACAGGTTGCCGCCAGCGTGAGAAGAGAATTGAAACAGCGGAAACTCGAGCGAGGACTTCGTATCGATTGAACACCTTCAGCGGACATCAGGCACCAGCTGGAGAACGGGAGAGAGAACACCGTTTTTTCACCTGGTAAAAGCTATGTACAAAATATTTTTTGATACGTTTTTTACGTTACAAATTAAGAATTATTCGTCTATTTAGGCACTGCAAATTATACATGAGTGTTTTTTTGTTGTTTGAGGGGGTTTTATAAACGTGTAAAGTAGTGTACTATACCCCTACGAACATTGTCACACATGGAGTTCGACAGGTTTTCCACATCAGCCTGCAGGCGATGAGAAAAATGTGCAGCACGTGCCGTGCAGGCACAGTGGCACGGGCAACCGACAGTGGTTGCCCAAGGTCTCTGAATCCGGAGACCGCTCCTATCACAATGACATACAAACACAATATCTTATGGAGGATAAGACATGAAAAAGTTACTGCTTTTTACCCTGATGATTACTCTGCTTACACCGTTTGCACTCTTCGCCAATGGTGAAGGAGAGACTACTCAGACAGTGAACCTGACCTATGCTAACTGGGAGGAAGGTGTCGCCTGGACACATTTTATTGCGACAGTTCTTGAGGACGAATATGGATACGAGGTGAACCTGACAGCAGCGGATGTTGCCCCCGGGATCTCCGCTGTGGCTAACGGCGACCAGGATTTCTTCATGGAAGGATGGCTCCCTACCCTGCATGGCGTGTATGTTGACGGCACTGATATAGTCAAGATCAAGAAGATCTATGACAACGGTATCACAGGTCTGATCATACCCACGTACATGGCAGATGACGGCGTTACCAAACTTTCAGACCTCGCGAAGCCTGAGGTAGCAAAGAAGCTCGACTACAAGATCACCGGAATCGATGCAGGAGCCGGTATGATGATCCAGACTGAAGAGAACCTCATTCCCGCCTATGGCCTCGATGATGCGGGGATCGAACTCCTTGCCTCTTCAGGTCCTGCCATGATGGCAGCTATCGATGGAGCCATCGAGAACGAAGAATACATCGTAGGCATGGGCTGGCAGCCCCACTCCATGTTCGGTATGTACGATCTGGTCATCCTTGAACAGGACGGAGAAGAGATCTTCGCTCCCAATGATATCTATATTCTCGGTCGTGCCGGTGTAGAAGAGGATCTTCCTGAAGTCACTGAGTTCATGAAGAACGTCTACTGGACGAATGAGACCATCGGACCGCTGATGGTGCACCTTCAGGAATCAAACCTTGACACCCTTGAAGCTGCCCGCCAGTGGAAGGATGAGAATACAGAGATCTGGTCTGACTGGGTGAAATAACCCGTACCTCAGAGCATCATCGAATGAGGCCTTTCGTCCTTGACGGGAGGCCTCTTCCTGGTTCTGCAGAAAGCTTCCTTTAGGGAGCAGGCCGGTGGTAGAACATCACGAGAGCAGCCTCCGGCCACAGATTGAGCGGAAAGGTGATATCCCGTATAGCCGGTCTATCCTGTTCGAAGAAGAACGGATACCCCGCTCCCAGACGGACAGCGAAGGAGAGACGGTCGGAGAACCGTCTTTCGATTTCGAAAGCACCTCCCAGGGAGAGCATGGCACCTTCCAGGGTAGGAACTATCAGAAAGTTAGGAACACCGAGGAGTATGCTCATACGCCAGGGAGCAGCGAACAGAGGTGTGTGCCAGGAAGCATAGGTCTCACCCGCTATCAGTCCCATTACGGATGCGCCGAGTGCACCCTGCAGTGAGAAGTTCTCACCGATACTGGTGACGAGACCCGCCTGTGCACTCATCTGCCAGTCAATACCGATGGTGTATGCGCTCAGGCCTGCAGATGCAGCGCCGATCAGCACACTTAGAAACAGAACAATGCATATAGTCCTTTTCATCCTTCGCCCCTCCTTGCAGGAGAATCCTTTCCTCTCATACCCCTTCGGAACCCGATATCACCTCTCTCATGTAATAATAACTATCCTTGGGAATCCTTTCCTGACTCTCATAGTCAGCATAGACCAGACCGAAGCGTCTTGAATACCCGAATGCCCATTCGAAATTGTCGATCAGGGACCAGGCAAAATATCCTTTCAGGGGGACTCCCTCCTCAATTGCATCCAATGCCGAGGCGAGATGATCCCTGAGATACCCGACCCTCTCCTGATCATGGCAACGGCTCCCGTCCTCACTGAGTGCATCTGCAACAGCACAGCCGTTCTCTGTGATATACAGGGGAAGTGAACCACCAGTATACTCACCTACCCACTTCAGCTGACGGTATAGCCCCTGAGGAACCACCGGCCATCCCATCTCGGTTGTATCATGATGGCTCACGACCTCGTAAAAGCCCTCAGGATGGATCTCATCACTTCGTTGTGGCACTGCAGAAACAGCATGTTCATAATAGTAATTCAACCCGAGGAAATCTATCTTTTCAGCCATCAGTCGCAGATCCTCACGGTTGATGTGCGGAGCTGTGAGGTGGGGATAGGACTGGAAATGGCGAAGCGGAAAGCCCTTCGCAAGGAGAGGATCGAGGAAGAACCGTGTCTTCAGGTCCATGGATCTGTCCGCGGCCTCTCTATCTTCAGGACGGTTCAGTGCAGGCCTCGGTGTTTCGATATTCAACGTAATTCCGATCGGAGCGTTCAGAGAGTGACTGCGGTAGCCCTGTACTGCGAGTCCATGTGCATACAGGAGGTTGTACCCTGCCTGCCAGGCAAGAGAGAGATCCCGTTTTCCCGGAGCGTGTATGCCTGTTCCATACCCCAGAACCGCCGCACACCAGGGTTCGTTCAACGTGATCCACATATCGACTGAGGATCCGAATGAGCTATAGCAGACTTCCGCATACTCGGCGAACCGTACTGCCGTGTCTCTGTTCACCCAGCCGCCCGTATCTTCAAGAGCCTGAGGGAGATCCCAATGGTAGAGGGTTGCGACGGCTTTGATACCGGCAGCATGCAGTTCGTCAATCAGCGTACGGTAGTAAGCGATTCCTTCGGGATTGGGAGAACCTGTCCCGTCCGGGATGATTCTGGGCCAGGCGATAGAGAACCGGTAGGCACTGAAACCTGCCGCCTTCATCAGTGCGATATCCTCTGTGAATCTGTGATACTGATCGACAGCGATATCCCCGGTATCCCCGTTGAATACCTTGCCGGGTGTATGGGAGAAGGTATCCCAGATACTCGCCTTTCTTCCACCCTCTGCTACTGCTCCCTCCACCTGATAACTTGCTGTTGCTGTTCCGAAGATGAAGCCTTCGGGGAACGTTCTGCGTTTCATTCGGTTCCACCTCCTGTATCTATTCTATCATAGTCACAGGTCAGGGGAAGAGAAAAGGTGAGAAACACTTCAGCCGGGAAAGCGGTTCTCTCTGAGGCCGTGAACATCCACTTTGACAGAGAAGATACCCCCGGATAACGGCCTCTCTTTCAGCTGTTCAGTGGTGAGTGTATTGCGTGCTGTGGTTACATAGAGCGTATCAAGGTGTTCCCCACCGAAACAGAGACAGGTGATATCCCGCACAGGGAATTCGATGACCCGATCGATCTCTCCGGCGGGTGAGTAGCGTACGATTCGGCTGCCTGCCCACTGCGCGTTCCACAGATAGCCTTCTGCATCCACGACAGATCCATCGGGGAGACCGGGCTGGTCTGCCAGGGAAACAAACAGCCGTCTGTTGTACGGAGTTCCCGAAGCTGTATCGTAATCGTATACCCAGATCACCTTTTCAGGGGAGTCGGTGAAATACATCTTCGTCCCGTCAGGAGAGAAGCAGGTGCTGTTCGCACTGTTCAATCCGCCGAAGAGCGGAGTTACCGACCCGTCAGCTGTCACCCGGTAGACAGACCCTCTGCCACGGGTATCCCGGTCATAGTCTCCCACGATAAATCTTCCCTGCCGGTCGCAGCGTCCGTCATTGAGTCGTACCGCTCCATCCTTCTCATTGACAGCTCCTGTACCCGAACCCGGGTTCAACCTCGAACCCAGCCACTGCAGTTCATCACTCTCCCAGGATCCGAGAGCGGGTCCGGAAGAGAAGGCAAACAGGAAACCGCCGCTATCGGTGAAGGCGAACGACCCGAGCTTTTCGGAAAAGCTCCGGTAAGCGAGAGTTCCAGTAAGCGTGTCAAAGCGATAGAGACGTCTTTCCTCGATATCACTCCAGTACAGACAGGAACTCCTGTCCTCCCAGAGGATCCCCTCTGCCAGGGTGTTCTTACAGTCTAGGAGCAGTTCAGCATTCATCCCGTGTCAGCTCCTCCTGATAAGATGGACAGCAAATCCGCCGATTTCGTTCTCGAGGTATACAGCCTTCGCCACACCGTTCTCATCACGGGTCAGCGTACCCGGATCGAACGTATATCCATGCTCCTGCATCACCTTCATCGCCTCTTCGACATCATCGGCAGCCAGTGCAAGGTGTCCGTGGGTACCGCGGAACCTGCTCTTCATGCACTCGATCACAGACCCGACGAAGAACGATGAGTTCCCGTCCCTCTTCTCAAGACCGAGAAGTTCAGCGAAGGCGCTCTGCACGGCCCGTGCCTCCCTCTCATCTTCACTATTGATTCCGATATGAACGATCTCCAGATGAAGATCCTCTACAGTGACTATCATGGAACTGCTCCTTGCAATATCTTTTCCACCACTGTGACATACACTGCGTGGTGAGTGCAATGAAAAACGGTAAAAACCTGGGTACAGGTGTAATCAGGGCACGTTCACCGTAAGAATCATGTTCACATCATCAATGAAATACCGGACCTCATCGTCATCCAGGATATTGAAGATCTTCTGCTTTCCGATAAGCTCATCCACTGCCTCCTGCAGACCTGTAGAGGAAGCAAAACGCACATCAAGGTCCCGTTCCTTCCTCTCCCGTGCGATGGTGAAGAGTCTCTCGTATTCACGCAGGTCGAACCGTTCGAAGTACAGTCCATGGGTCCGGTAGTACTCAAGGTCGTAGGAATCCGCCTGAGGAATCACCTGTCCCGGTGTCAGCGTGTGGGTATTCAGCAGCTGTTGATCGGGTATCGCAAGAAAGGTATAGGAGATATTACGGTTCATCGGAGTCAGCGCCTCTCCGCTGGTCACATCCACGTGATACCAGCTCGTTCCTATCTTCACCAGGTTCCAGGCATGGCCGTCCAGGTCTTCACTGATATACGGGGTAAACAGTGAAAGGACCCATCCCTCCCTGTCTCTCTGTTTCAGATCTCCGGTGACGATGACAGATTCGAATCCTAGATTCCTCATAATGAATTGGAAGGCACGCGCATATCCCGCGCACACTCCCTTTCCATCGACCAGCACCGAGTACATCGACTGGTCTGTCACACGGGAACGGTACTTCGTCTCGGTTATGAGATACTCATAGACCCATTTCACCTGTTCGTACGGGTCGGCGATATCACCGCTTTCATCCAGAATCTTCTCAAGGACACGGGACACCTGCTCCTCCCTCTTCTCAAGTTCCTGAGGATCCACCGTATGGGTGAATCTGATTTCCATGTCGACGGGACTGCCGTTCACACTTCGCGTGGTGAAATCAAGTCGGGGAGAGAGCCAGAAATACTCAGGGTAATCATTCATGAGTGTCAGGAAGATATCGAAGACGACATCCGTAGGGGCCGGTTCTATCGTAGCTGTCATGGATCGAAGCTGCACGGCCTCCTGGAGAGTCCGGTAGATGGATCTCTCTGCACTGCCTGCAAGATGGCGGTAGCCCCACCTCTGCTCCTGTAGCTCATACCGCTCTATCCTGTTCGTTCGGGTCGAGGGGAAAGCCTCATCAGAGCCCCCTGACACCAGAGGAAAGAGAATGCACACACTCAGAAGAAGAACCACGGGTAGAGTTTTCACATTCCCACTGTACAGTCTGTACCGCCTCCGGTCAATCACGAAGAAGAACAGGAGACATCGGGAAGAAAACCTGCTATCCTTACCGACTATGAGAGAGAACCTGGTTGACCTGTACACCCTTGATCTTGAAGCCATGGGAATTGATACCGTAGCACTTGATTACGGGGGAGTGATAGCTGACATGATAGAGGAAAGCAGCATGGCAATCCTCGCTGAGACCTGTTCAGTCGAACCCGGTTCCTTCGTCAGGCCCTATTGGGACCTTCGCCCTTCGTATGATTCAGGTAAGCATGACTTCGCCTCCTATATGAGACTTGTCCTCGAATCGTGCGGATCTCCCGCAGCTGATACAGCCGATTACCGCAGGCTCTTCTCTCTTGACACTTCAGGGTACTCACACCTGAGGGAACCGATGCTGAAGTGGATGCGGCGCCTGAAAGCGGGAGGGATCACACTCATGATCATCTCGAACATCGCCTATGAGGCAGCCGAGATCCTCATAGAAGGAACCGTCCTTGCACAGCTGTGCACGCACCGGGTGTACTCCGGACAGGTGGGAATCAACAAACCGGATCCGGGCATCTATCTGCATGCCCTGAATCTCCTCGGCGGCGAGGCCGGCTCGGTCCTGTTCATCGACGACAGACGCGAGAATGCCGAGGCCTCTATGAAGGTCGGGTTCCGCTCTGCACACTTCATCGGCGACACCACGGTCAGCCTGCTGTGAGACGTTGAGGAGATCAGGTACGCGGGGTGCCTTCAGACCGGCCTACTGAGAACGGTCTCAGAGTTCGATACCGAACACCTGACGGACGACGATCCCGATCCCGAACGAAAGCAGAGCCACCCCGAGACTGATACCGCTCATTTCCAGGAACCGTTTCTTGAAATCGAGGTCTTTCGCAACCGAGATATAGTAGTTGAATGATGCAATGATAAGAACCGAAATGATCAGAGTACTGACCAGACACACAAGGTAGTGGCTGAAGATCAGATAGGGAATGATCAGCAGAATCACGGTGATGATGTATGCTATACCGGTGTAGACCGATGAAGTGAACGGGGCCTCCTCCCCGTCTGCCTTGGCGGAGAGGTATTCGCTCGCAGCCATGGAAAAGGAGGCGGCGATACCGGTGATGAAACCGGAGAAGGCGATGATCCTGGTATTCTGAAATGCGAAGGAGAGACCTGCCAGTGCTCCAGTGAGCTCGACCAGTGCGTCATTGAGGCCGAGAACGACAGATCCGATGTACGCAAGACGCTGTTCATTGATCATGGCGAGGAGCTCATGTTCATGAGCCTCTTCCTGATCGGTAATCTCGCTGATTCCCGGAATATACTGTTCGAGACCCTTGTAGTCTATGTTGACAGCCTTGTCCTCGTCCTTTTCGAGCAGCTTGAGGCCGAAAGTCATACCGAACAGGCGGACGATGAACAGAAAGAACACCACCTTTCCCTTCTGAGCCTTCTTGACCTTGCCGGTGATCTTCTCAAGCCTCCGGTAGTGAGAGAGTTCCTCTCCTGCGATCTGTTTCAGAATCTCTGCATTATGCTGATCCTTCATCAGCATGGCAGCACGAGTGTACACTGCCACTGCAGTGATCTCATTCTGCTGGTCCGCCTCTATCTGTCTCATGATGTGCTGTGGGATCTGTCTGTCTGTCATACCTGCATCCTTCGGGAAAGGACCTACTCAGGTCGGTAGTTCATCAGGTAGGAGACCGCTCTCTTGGTCAGTTCCTTAAGACTCACAACCTGAATTTTCTTCTTGATATTCTCCAGATGAGAACTGACCGTGGACCCTCGTATCTGAAAGGAATCCGCAATTTCCTTGTTCGTCTTTCCCTTCCCTATCATAAAAAATATCTCCTTCTCACGTCTAGTGAGACTGGAAAGATCATCGGGAAAAACGACGGGATTCTTACTCATTGATGCAATGTTCTGGGAAAGGTACTGTGTACCGGAGGCGACAGTACGGACCGCCTCGATCAGGGCGGAGGAGGCATCCTTCTTGGGAAGGAATCCGAGTGCACCGAGTTCGAAAGCCCGTTCTGCATACTCTTTTTCCCACAGCATCGTGATAGCGAGAATATTGATGTCGGGATACTGCCGGGACACATACTCTATGATATCGTACCCCTTGAGGATACCGTCTATCATCATATCAACGATCAGGACCGTAGGCTGAACACTGTTCAGCAGCGTCTTCAGACCATCGACAGAGCCGGTATCCCCTATCACCCTGAGGTCCTCCTGAACCTCAAGCACAGCCCTGAGACCATCTCTGACCAGCTCATGGTCATCAAGAATCATAATTGTCGTCATATCCGTCACCTTCTTCGTTACCTGTACTCTGTATCGGAAGCACTGCCTCTATGGTATAGTTTCCCCTTCCTGATTCGCCGAAGGAGAACGTCCCACCGTGACTTTCCGCCCGATAGGCCATGATACTCGTCCCGTGCCCTTCCGAAGCAGTCATCGGATCCTGTAGTGTGGTCTTCTCACTCACCCCGTCATTGGTCACTCTCACCCGGAGCCAGCCATCCTCCAGAAGGAGACTGACCTCTACGTATCCTGCTGATGAGTGACGGATGGCGTTCATGACTCCTTCTCGGACGATATGGTAGATATCATCTGCCAACACGGGATCTACCGGGATATCGTGAACAGGACAGACCACATCGATGGACAGATCATACAATGCCATCGCATCGGTTGTATACCGTTCTATGGCGGCAAGGAGTCCTCTGGGTCCGATGCCGACCGGGTAGAGGTTTCCCAGGATGGCATAGAGGTTCTTCTTGATATCACCGTTAAGCATAAGCATTGTGCTGATTTTCCGCCTATGGTCCTCCGGCAGTGAATCAAGCGGACCGAAGGATGCTCCAAGGAGCTCCAGAGCGTGTACCGACTGTCCGAGACTGTCATGGAGGTCACGCCCTACCCGCTTCCTCTCCTCCTCAGCCACCCTGATCCCTTCGAGGGTCCTCATCGACTCATACACCGATTTCAGTTCTTCGGCCCTCCTGTCCACCTCATCCTCAAGATGCTGATTAAGGTCACTCAGGTTGCTTGACAGTTCCTGTACCTGGTGGAAGGACACCGTCAGTCTCTGGGAGAGCGCGAACGCCTGAAGGAAGATGAAGAACAGCATACCGACCTCCACGAAGGTCTCGGTCTTCCAGGAGAAGGTGAAAAACAGGTAATCATTGAGAATCGACACGATAAAGATCAACCCGCCTATGAGCATCAGAAACGAACCGGTGAGCCTCAGCCGGAAAGCACGGACGATGACACTTATCAGGTAGGCATAGACGTACAGACTGAACACGTAATAGATGTAGATCGAGCGGGTGAACACCACGGGGGGAAACAGCACGACCAACAGGATGAACAGGGAAGTCACGATGCTCATGAACTTCATATGCACTGAACCGAACAGCTCTCTGTAGATACGTGCGAAGTAGAATGCTGCGCTCTGAACGGCAAGGAACAGTGCCAGGTACTCGATCCTGATCATCAGGTCAAAGGGTATCGCAGGCAGAATATAGGTGATGATATAGTTGATGGAGAACAGCGGTCTGAAGGCGAGGAGCATACTGAGAAGGGAGAGGAAAAGGTAATGCATATCGCGTTTCCTCAGCAGGAAAAGGCCGAGAAAGAACAGACCCATCATAGAAAGAGCGGACAGAAGGATGATGTTCTTCGCATGATCGTTCCAGACCCATCTTTCCAGCTGTTCATAGGGGCCGAACCAGAACTGTCTCCAGGGCCCTCCGGTACGGTAATCCCAGTTCGATACCTGAAGAACGATGTCGTATTCACCCTCTCCCATGAATTCCGGCAGAACGGTGAGCCGGGTCAGGAACTCACTCTGTGCATCTTCCTCACGATCTGAGACCTTCCCGGCGGAGACCACCTGCTTCCCGTTGATATACAATCTGAAAGCTGTCGAGACGGTGAAGTTCCGTAAGGCGAACAGACTCTCGTCACTGTCGGTCATCACCCTCAGTCGATAGGAGGCAACCCCCTGATTATCCATTGCACCGGTCTGGCTCCAGCGCCCGGGAACCCGTGTGTACAGCGAACCTGATGAATCCCCGTTCACATCAAGCAGCTGACGGGGATAGAACTCCCAATCCCCGTCAAGCGGTACCGGACCGTCCGAGTCGAAGTCCCACCCGGTAAGGTCAAGCACACCCCTCTTTGCCACACGATACTCATCATGCTCCTGACCGTGGTTTGGAGAGAGAAACACATGGAAGAAGATGAGGACTACGGTGAGCGCTGCGGCAAGGAACAGAAGAATCTGCATCGCATCTTTTCTGGTCATTCCCTGTGGAATTCTTTCTCGAGGTGTGTCACTCATCTATCCTGGTTCTCCTGTGTATCCCTGTACAACTGGAAAAGAGTATACCATGGATTCACAAACCGATACAGGTAACCATTGTAGCCTCTCAGGGAAATTCCCGTGTGAGCGATGCTGAGGAGCTGCCGCTCCTGAAATTCAGTCGACCATTCCCCTGAGTACGTACGGAAGGATCCCTCCGCTTTCCCAGTATGCCATCTCAAGAGCGGTATCGATCCTGCTTCTCACGGTGAACTTTTTCACCTCATGACGTTCCCCTACACCTTCATCCTTCCGGGCATGGACCGTGAGCAGAGCATTCACACCGAATACCTCGGGAAAGAGTATGTCGAAGGATTCCGACCCATCGAGGAGGAGGTTCTGAGGATCCTGATCACCGGTGAACTCAAGAGGAAGGATTCCCATACCGATAAGGTTCGAGCGGTGGATACGCTCAAAACTCACAGCGATGACGGCTCTGACACCCTGGAGAAGAGGGCCCTTGGCGGCCCAGTCCCGTGAAGAACCTGTCCCGTACTCCCTGCCTGCAAGGACGATCAGAGGCACATCCATCTGTTTCCAGGCCATTGCTGCATCATAGATACTCATCACCCGTCCATCGGGACCGATACTCACCCCACCTTCCCTGTCTCGTATCATGAGGTTTCGGATCCTGATATTCGCAAAGGTACCGCGGACCATCACTTCATGGTTCGCCCGTCTTGAACCATACGAGTTAAAATCCTCCTTCCGGACACCTGAAGAGAGAAGGAACCTTCCCGCCGGAGAATGTTCTGCGATTGCACCGGCCGGTGAGATATGATCAGTCGTCGTTGAATCAGGCATGACAGCAAGACAGCGTGCGTCACGGATGGACCAGGAACTTCCGGTGCGCATCTGTTCCTCGAAGAAGGGAGGCGGTGCGATATAGGTGCTCCCCTCCTGCCAGTCATACCGCTCTCCTTGAGGGCTCAACAGCTCTTTCCACTGACGCGGGCCGGTGAAGTGCTGCTGATACACCTCTGAGAACACCTGAGATGTCACATACGCTTCGAGGATCCGATCGACCTCTTGCTGTGAGGGCCAGAGGTCAGAAAGGAACACCTCCTGTCCGTTCAGATCCCGGCCGAGCATTTCGTGATCGAAATCGATCAGTATGGTGCCTGCGAGGGCATAGGCAACAACCAGTGGAGGGGATGCGAGGTAGCTGGCTTTACTCTCTGCGCTGATCCGTCCTTCAAAGTTTCTGTTCCCCGACAGGACATTCACTGTCACCAGAGAGCCCTCCTGTATCGCCTGTGATACAGGAGAAGAGAGAGGACCGGAATTACCGATACAGGTTGTGCAACCGTACCCGACGAGATTGAATCCGAGAGCATCGAGAGCTTCGTCGAGACCCGAATCCCTCAGATAACGGGTCACCACCTGCGATCCCGGAGCGAAGGAGGTCTTCACCCACGGTTTTGTCTTCAGTCCTGCCCTGTATGCCCGTTGAGCGATGAGCCCGGCTGTGATCAGAAGTGCAGGGTTGCTGGTGTTCGTACAGCTCGTGATCGCAGCAATGGCAATATCACCATGGGTGAGCTCATGGTCGGTTCCCTCAAGAGGAACACGGATGCCCGTCCGCTGCTCAGGGACCTGAAATACACCGGTAAGAGAGGAGAGGAAGTTCTGCGGAGCATCCCTCACACTCAGAAGGTCCTGTGGTCGACGGGGTCCGGCGAGTGAGGGTCTCACCTGTGAAAGGTCCAGAGAGAGCGTGTCTGAGTAGGAAATGCTCACATCATCGCTGTACCAGAGCCCCTGAGCCTTTGCGAACGCTTCAACCAGCGCAACATGCTCCTCGTCTCTTCCGGTAAGCCGCAGATAGGAAAGTGTGTGCCCGTCTATCGGGAAGAACCCGCAGGTGGCTCCGTACTCCGGGGCCATATTGGCAATCGTCGCCCGTTCTGCCACCGTCAGGGTGGAGAGCGCGGGACCGTAGAATTCCACGAAGGACCCCACTACACCCATTTTCCTGAGCAGGTAAGTGATCTGCAGGACAAGATCGGTGGCTGTACAGCCCTCATTGAGCGACCCGCTGAGGTAAAAGCCCACCACGGCAGGGATCATCATACTCACAGGCTGACCGAGCATCGCCGCCTCCGCCTCGATACCTCCCACCCCCCAGCCGAGGACCGACAGTCCGTTTATCATCGTCGTATGGCTGTCTGTGCCGATGCAGGTGTCGCAGAAGGCCGTGCGGACCCCCTCATGCTGTTCGACTCTCACGCAACGTGCAAGGTATTCGAGGTTCACCTGATGGACGATACCGGTCTCCGGCGGAATAACCGTGAAGGAATCAAAGGTGCTGCTTGCCCACTTGAACAGTCTGTAGCGCTCCCCGTTACGGAGGAACTCGAGCTCTACATTCTTCTCAAAGGCGTCACAGGTTCCCCAGGCATCCACCATGACCGAGTGATCGACCACCAGATCTACGGGAATACAAGGGTTGACCCTGCCGATATCCCCGCCCCGTTCGTACAGGGCATCCCGCATGGCTGCCAGATCCGCAATGGCCGGCGCACCGGTAAGGTCCTGCATCACGACGCGGGCAGGGTGAAAGGCTATATCTGCCTCAGAGGGATATTCCGAATTCCAGGCGGCCAGCGCACGGATATCATCTTCGCGGACTGCTGCGGATTCTCTGTGTCTCAGAAGGTTCTCAAGCAGCACCCTGATCGAGTACGGCAACCCGGAGATATCGAGTCCCTGTTCCTCTGCATACCCATTGATATCGGTATACTGATACGGTGTACCGTTCACTTCAAGTACTGCCATCGCTTCCTCTCCTCTTCGGGTTCCTGCCCTGCCGGGAACCGTATCCATCTCCGTCACAGGCAGACCTGTGATCTCGTCCGGTTCAGTCTTTCACTCAGATGCAACCCATCATATCATACTCTGACGGCTGTGGCTGATTCTTCCTTCACTGCCGGAGACAGGTGCATCAGGCCCCTGAAGAAGTACTGTACGGAGAAAGAACCGACCGGATGTACAGACCGACTCCTGCGAGGATGAAGGAGAAGGTGATGATGTCCTGAACAAGGAGAGGCTCCCGGTAGACGAACACACCGAGAAGGAATGCCATGACAGGGGTGATGAACTGGAGAAACCCTACACTTTTCGCCTCTATCCGTATTGCACCGTTTATGTAGAGCGTCAGGGGAACCAGGGTGGCGATGCCGCTGCCGGCCAGAAGGAGACTTGTCAGTGGATCAGTGAGGGTAAAGGAATTTGTTCCCTGCACGTCAAGCATACCAAGGTAGAGAGCCACTGCAGGAAGAAGGATCAGAGAGTCGGCCAGGAGAGACGTGAGCCCCGTAAGGTGAATCTTCTTCTTGCACATCGTGTAGAGGGAGAAGGTGAGCGCAATGAACAGGGAGAGGAAGGGCACCTTTCCCGCCTGGACGGTGGTGAACACGACCCCGGCACCGCTGAGGATCACCGCCCCTGCCTGGAGACGGTTCATCCGCTCCCTGAAGAACAACAGACCGAAGAAGACTGTCAGCATCGGGGCGATGAAGTAGCCCATGCTTGCCTGCAGCAGGTGCCCGCTGGTGATGGCATAGACATACGAAAGCCAGTTGAGGGCGAGAATCACGGCACTGGTGAGAAGAAGAACCCGGCTGTGGGAGCGGAAAATCTCTCTCAGCACCCTGAGAGGATTGCTGCGGTGCAGCAGAAAGTAGGAGGAAGAGAGAACTGCAGACCACAGGATACGGTGCATCAGCACCTCAAGGGAAGGGACTCCGCTGAGCAGTTTCCAGTACATCGGAAGCAGCCCCCAGATAAGATAGCCCGTAACGATCAGAGCGACCGCATGACCTGCCTCGTTCCCTTTCCTGTTCATTGTTCACCTCTTTACGTACCGGTCATCCTACCACACAGCATATCATTGCATCCATATCAGATCATCAGAAAATGGGGTATCAGCATGTATCTTTTTTCTTGTGAATACCGGAGAAGACCGGTACACTTGTCCTAGCATACCCCATCAGTCAGAGGATCATACCATGAGCAAGAAACTGTCCAGGAAAGTCACCTATGGATTCGCCGTCGGGGATCTCGGAGGGAACCTCTTCTTCACCCTCATAGGATTCTACCTTCTGTTTTATCTTACCGATATCGTGAGAATGTCCCCCGCTCTTGCAGGAACAGTCCTTATGATCGGAAAGATCTGGGACGCGGTTACAGACCCGATCACCGGTTTCTTCTCTGACCGGACGATCACACGATATGGAAGACGCAGACCCTACATCTTTGTCGGCTCAATCGCGGCCTTCTTCCTGATGGGAATCATGTTCACTCCGGTTTCCATCAGCTCTCCACTGACCCAGTTCATCTACTTCGCCGTGATGTATGCACTGCTGAACACCGCCTACACCCTGGTCAACATCCCCTATGCGGCACTTCTTCCCGAGATAACCGATGATTATGACCAGCGCACTGTGCTTACCGGCTACCGGATGAGTTTTGCTGTCATCGGCACCTTCGTAGGAGCCGCTGCAGTTCTGCCTGTTGTGGGCATCCTCGGCTGGGGAATGATGGGATACCTCATGGGATTCATCATGATGGTCACTGCTATGATCACCGTATGGGCGGTCACGGAGCCTGTGCATACGAAGGATGAGAAGCAGAAACCGTTCCTGAAGACCTACAGAGAGGTTCTCACGAACAGAGTCTTTCTCCTTGCCATGATTCCCTGGGCACTGTTCATTACCGGAACAACGATGGTGCAGGGATCGCTCGTCTATTTCTTCTCCTACATCCTCAACAACGAGGCTCTCTTTCAGGCGGCTCTCATGCTCCTGCTCACCTTCGCCCTCGCCTTCATCCCGGTGTGGGTGAAGATATCCGGGCGGATCGGGAAGAAGGGAGCCTACAGTGCAGGTATGGCAATCATGAGCGGTGCCGTGATGGTATTCGCCTATTTCACCGACTCACTCGGTGCCCCGGGAGCGCTTGTGATCATGGCCATCGCGGGAATCGGTCTGTCTACCCACTATGTGATGCCCCACGCCATCCTTCCCGATACGGTCGAACATGATGCCGTGCATCATGGCGGGATCAGACGGGAGGGAGTGTACTCCTCCCTGTGGACCTTCAGCAGCAAGATCGGGCAGGCATTCGCCCTTGCCCTCAGCGGGTGGATACTCTCCATCTTCTCCTATGATCCGAATGCCGTGACGGATTCCGCCAGAGTGGGAATCCGTCTGATCACCGGTCCCCTGCCGCTTGTGTTCTATATAGCGGGAATCCTGATCCTTCACCACTACCCGATCGACAGAGAATACTACAACCGGATGGTGATTGCTCATGCTGAAACAGAACGGTAAACTCTGCATCGAACCGGTCAGGGAAGCCTATCCGACGATGATAGGCTCTCTTCGTCCCTTTATGCGAAACTTCGTCAGAGTTGTCGGTCCTCACTATCTTCAGTATATCGAGGGAGTGAAGAGCGTGGAACGCCTTGGTGAAGAGCACTACAGAGGGGCTCTTGAGGCATTCTATCAGGGAGAGGAACGCCTTATCATCGCGTTCCGCCATGTCATGAAGGAAGACGCTCCGGCCCTGATGTATACCCTCATGAACACGCCTCCCGTTCAGGGGCACACACCTCATGCACACTTTCTGTACGGAAAGGATGTCCTGAACTGGGCAGGAAAGAAGGCTGCCATGGTCTTTCCCCATCTCGGGGCGGTTCCGGTTGAGAACCGGGTTATCAACAGTCAATCGCTTAGGACACTCAAGGAGCTTGTGATAGCAGGCGAGCATCCTATAGCACTCGCTCCGGAAGCACAGGTAACCTACCACACAGGGCGTGTCGCTCCCATCTCCGACGGCTCAGCTTTTCTGGCTCATCTTGCTTTGAAGGAGCACAGAAAGGTCTCTATCCTTCCGGTAAGTCTCTATTACACGTTCAAGGAGGGGTATCAGGAGACACTGAAGGATATCCTCCTGCGGTGGGAAGACCGATGCGGCCTGAGCCTGTCACAGAAGTCTGATACGAAGAGCGCTCTCATAGAAGCCACTGAACAGACTCTCAGTCAGCTCAGCAGGGAGTTTTCCTGCAGTATCACCGCGGAACGTACGCTGAGGGAGCGACTGATGCAGATGTGCCGGGCTGTTCTCAGCGCGGGAGAGTCTCTCGCCGGCATCTCTCCTTCGGGACGTGTCATCGACAGGGTATTCACCCTGCGAAAGGCAGGCAACAACATTCTCTGGAGCAAAGATGCGATACAGAAAGACCCGTCCCCCCTGAGCAGACGGCTGCTGGAGATGCAGGCACTGAAAGGGCATCTGATCCTCCGCCATGAAAGGGTTGCAGATATTCTCGAGTACATCGACCCGACCTATATCACGGAAACGGACGATCCTCACCGCGATTGTGAATACGGGCTTAACCTTCTTGACCTTGTCAACCGTATGGAGGGTGGTACGATCGATACACGCTATTCTCCAGGAGGGAAACAGGTATCGGTGCTGTTCGGTGAGAGGATCCCGCTGCAGGCCACGAAAGGCATGAAAAGAAAGGAACAGATCCAGAGGTTCTCCACACTGATCCATCAGTCACTGACAACCATCTCGAGAGAGCATGAACAGATCATGCGGCAGGATAGGACCTTCCCTGATGACCGGAACACTTGACGCATAAGGATAAATCATTTAGCTTAGTGGAATAATCGATTCATGGAGGTAGATGTCTGGAGTTCAGATATGCAGGTGCCATCCTGACGGGGTGGAATCAGAATCAGCTGAGGAAGATGTTCTTTCTGATTCTTGCAACATTCATAACCTATGTGGCCGGCTCACAGGTGACTCGCCTGGCATACCTGTCTGTTAACACTGCCCTCTTTCGGGTGATGACACTGCTGGTCGTTTCCATTCCGGTGGCTATATTCTTCGCCTCCCGCCTTTCGGGTTCTTTCTGCACACTGATTCAGAGACCTTCGAGAGTTGAGTTCACCCGTATCACGCACGAGATCCTCTACCATGAGGAATTCATGAAACTCCGGGATTACCACCATCACACACACCACATCTATGATCATGTTGTCCGAGTGGCCTATCTTTCCTATGTCGCAGCGAAGATGCTTGGCCTTGATTACGTATCAACGGCACGGGGCGGTCTGCTGCATGACTTCTTTCTGTATGACTGGAGAGAGAAAAAGGCTCACGATGAAAAACGATCCCAGCACGGCAGGGAACATCCCCACATTGCCCTCGCCAATGCGAAGATGCATTTCTCTATCAATGAGAAAGAGCAGGATATCATCGTAAAACACATGTTTCCCAAGGCGGGGTCATTCTACAGGTATAGTGAATCCTTCGTGGTTAGTACCATGGACAAGGTCTCGGCTGTATATGAGTACCTTCGCCACCTGAAGCGTTCCCGCAGGATAGACCCGACACGATTCTAGAAAGCACATCTGCAGGTCCGGTTTCAGCGCGGCTGTACAGGTACTGCCCCTCGGGTTTTTCCTGTGCCGCTGCAGGGCGGCCGTTTCCCATGAATCTCACGTCAATGCCAAGGAGCACAGATGCCCAAGCCACTGCATGATAACACCTTCATGGGAACACAGCCCATCGGTTCACTCCTCATCCGGCTCTCACTTCCTGCCATGGTGGGCATGTTCGTCAATGCACTCTATAACTTTGTCGATACGATCTTCGTAGGACAGTTTGTAGGTCCCTACGGTATTGCTGCCCTGTCGATCGCCTTTCCGATCCAGATGCTCTTTGGTGCCTTCGCACAGACCTTCGGGTATGGTGCAGCCTCCATCATCAGCAGACGTCTCGGGGAGAAACGGCCTGAACAGGCAGCTGCCGCAGCCGGCAATGCCCTGATCGGGGCCTTCAGTATCACACTGGTCCTTGCTCTTATCACCTATCTGCTGCGTCGGCCGGTCATCCTTTTCTTCGGAGCGACCGAGGAGATTCTTCCCTATACGGAACAGTATATCCGCGTCATACTGATCGGGATCCCGTTTCTTTCGATCAAGATGTGTTCAGGGGGCATCCTCAGGGCAGAGGGACAGGCACGGGCCTCCATGACCTTCATGGTCATCGGTGCTGTACTCAATATGATCCTCGACCCTCTGCTGATTTCCGGTTTCTCGATGGGGATCAGGGGAGCGGCGCTTGCCACAGTGATCTCTCAGATTATCGCAGTGGTACTCGTGCTCTCCTACTTCTCAGCCGGCCGCAGTTCCCTTCCCTTATCGCCCTCAGCGTTCATTCCCCGCCTGGCGATGATGGGCGAAATCATCAGCCTCGGGTTTGCAACGTTCGTACGGCAGTCGGGAACTTCCATGATGTCGACCCTCGTCAACAACCTGCTTCGTTTCTATGGCGGATCTCTGGTGATTGCCGCATACGGGATGATCATCCGGCTCATGATATTCATCATGATGCCCATGTTCGGCCTTGTTCACGGCTTTCAGCCTATTGCCGGGTACAACTACGGGGCGGGAAACCACACACGGGTGCGGTCGGTTCTGGCAACGAGTGTCCTCATGGCAACACTGTTCGCATCAATGTGCTGGCTGTTCATTATGCTCATTCCTTCACAGATCCTGTCCGTCTTCTCCAGTGACCCCGAGCTTCTCGCAATCGCTTCCCCTGCGCTGAGAATCGTGATGGGGGCTCTTCCCCTTGTCGGTCTGCAGGTCATCGGCTCCACGCTTTTTCAGGCACTGGGCAAGCGCGCTCCTGCCATCTTCCTCTCCCTCTCGAGGCAGTTCGTGTTCCTGATTCCTCTTCTGTTCCTTCTCTCGCGCGTCTGGGGAATCAGCGGAGTCTGGATCAGCTTCCCTCTGGCAGACACACTTGCATCGCTGGTAACTGCTGTGTGGGTAGTTCGCGAACTGAGACATCTGAACACCTAGGAACCGAAGGGGATACCGCTGTACCGTTCATGCTATCACGTACTGCAGAGTGGCAGTGGCCTTCCCTGATTTCACCAAACCCGATTAAAAGACTCATACTTCTCTCATACAATGGATCTACACTCTCCATAGAGAAAGAACAGGAGTAGACCCGATGGAGAGACTGAAACCTGAGAAGACCGCAGACAGGTCAGGAGAAAGGAGCTTCGGCATTCCGTTTCAGGAATCTGTACTGATCGCTCTTATCACTGTTATCCGGTACAGGGAATCCCTGGTGGACTCGGAAATCCTGTCACTGTACATAACAGGATATGTACTTGCGCTCGTGTATCAGCGGTATCATCGGTTCCGGCACCAGTGGGAACGTGAGTTTCTCTTCATCGCGCACGATATTCTCGCCAATCCACTGTTCCAGAAACAGAAGGAATTCCTGCACCATACCACCAGCACCTATGACCATGTACTTCGTGTGGCCAGAATCTCATACACGCTCGCCCGTCTGCTTTCACTCGACTATGCCGGCACGGCTCGCGGGGCCCTCCTTCATGATTTCTTCCTCTATGACTGGAGAGAGCGTTCCCGGGCGGGAATCGATCATATCGGCACTCATGCACAGGTCGCGCTGGCACATGCGAGAGACACATTCCGCCTGACCCGGAAGGAGGAGGACATCATCGCCAGCCACATGTTCCCACGCAGCGGACCAGGCTACCGGTTCCCCGAGTCTGCCCTTGTGAGCACGGTCGACAAGCTTGCGGCCTGCTGGGAGTACCTGGTCCTCAAGGAGGGGTGCATGACAGGTGAGCAACCGGGGTGTGTGTGCACCTGTCGGGATACAGGCTGGTGAAGGAAACAGAGGGGCCCTTCATCTCCATCAGAAAAATTTAATCTTAATATCTACAGGAAGTTGTGATATAGTGTAGTATGAATAAGAAATACCCATCCCCTAGGAGGAACAGTATGAAACAGCGTATTCTTCTTGCACTTTTGCTTGTATTGTCTGTCGTGCTTGTCACTTCATGTACATCGAGCGAGGCGTTGGACATGATTGACCAGCTGAGAGTCGAACAGGACCAGAAATTGGAAGGACTCACATCTCAGGTAACAGGACATGATGAGATGATCAGCGACCTTCAGGCTCAGATAGATTCCCTTCAGCAGGAGATCGACGGCCTTGAAACCTCTCTCTCCGGTCTCCAGAAAGAGTTCGAGTTCACGTATAACACCATCAACGAATTCGTCACGTACGCGGGCTATGAATCGAGTGATGACTTCCTCTCTCTCGGCCGCGACATCGTTGGAGTGACACGAAGGATCGATGAGTTTAATGCACGAATCGACGGACTTCAGGATCTCATGAGAGAATTTCTGACGAAGTAGCCATCCTCCTGACCTACAAGACTTGTAGATAGATTCACTTTTCCCCTTCCTATTGCGATATATGCAAGATGGAAGGGATTTTTCTGTACAAATCAGAAAAATGTCTGTACACTATAGTCGACCAAAAAAAACAGACAAAAAAGGAGAATCTGAATGGAAAAGTTTTTTAAACTTTCTCAACACAAAACAAACGTACGCACAGAAGTCCTTGCCGGTATCACCACGTTTCTGACGATGGCCTACATTCTCATCGTCAACCCGCTGATCCTGGCTGATGCAGGCATGGATTTCGGAGCAGTCTTCACTGCCACTGCTCTTTCTGCGGCAATTGCCACGCTTGTCATGGCACTGTGGGCAAACCTGCCCTTCGCTCTTGCTCCCGGAATGGGACTCAATGCATTCTTCGCCTATACCGTCGTCCTTACCATGGGATATTCCTGGCAGCAGGCTCTCACGGCAGTATTCATCGAAGGTATCATCTTCATCATTCTCACGGCGTTCAATATCCGTGAAGCTATCGTCAATTCGATCCCGGTCAACATGAAGAAGGCTATCAGCGTCGGTATCGGCCTGTTCATCGCCTTCATCGGGCTGCAGAACTCCGGTATCGTCGTGGACGGTGCAACGCTGGTAGAACTCGGTGATGTGACTCAGGGCGCACCGCTGGTTGCTCTCCTCGGCCTTGTCATCACCGGTATCCTTGTCGCCTACAAGGTTCGCGGCGCTCTGCTTCTCGGTATCGTCATCACCACATTTATCGGCGTTCCCTTCGGAGTCACGAGCTGGGCAGGCGGTTCTTTCCTTCCCCCATCTCTGGCACCGACTCTGTTTGTCTTTGATTTCTCGAACATTTTCTCGGTTGACATGATGGTCATCGTCTTCACGTTCCTCTTCGTTGACATGTTCGACACGGTCGGAACCCTGATCGGGTGTGCTACCAAGGCTGACCTGATCCAGAAAGATGGAACCATCGCGAACGTCAAGCAGGCCCTGTTTGCAGATGCAATCGGAACAACGGTAGGTGCAATGCTCGGAACAAGTACCGTCACGACCTACGTCGAAAGCTCATCCGGTATCTCGGAAGGCGGTAAGACTGGACTGACAGCACTGACTGTTTCCGCTCTGTTCATCATCTCCCTGTTCCTCTCGCCTCTGTTCATATCCGTTCCCGGAGCAGCTACTGCACCGGCACTGATTCTCGTCGGACTGTTTATGATCTCCCCGGTCAAGGATATCGACTTCGATGAGGCTACCGAGGCAATCCCTGCATTCCTTACGATCCTTTTCATGGTCACCACCTATTCGATCGCTAACGGTATCATGTACGGCGCACTCAGCTGGATTCTTCTCAAGATCTTCACGAAAAAGGGAAAAGAAATCAGCTATACGATGGTCGTTATCGCCATTCTGCTTGTTCTCAAGCTGATCCTTGGCTGATTCTGTACGATACGGTATTTCTAAGAGCCGGCTTCTGCCGGCTCTTTTCTTTTCTCTGATTGTTGCCTGCTGCCCGCTTTCGTAGGTATCTTGTTACGATACGGTGAATACACCGGCAACAGATATCTGTGGAGGTGATGTCTATGATACTAACGGACAGGACTCGGATCATCACAGTGATGATAGTCACCCTGATCACCCTTACAGCTGTGTACGGGTCAGGAAGTCAGGAATCTCATGAGATCTCGGAGATACAGGAGGAGAAAAGCATGAGTAAGGATTTTGAAGCACTCTATCCATACAGGCCGTTGGCAGACAGCCTGAAGCGCGAACTCAACGCCCAGGAGGCGTATGTCATTCTAAACAAGGGAACAGATTATGCATTCACGGGAGAGTACACTGATACGGAAACAGAGGGAACCTACTACTGCCGCCAGTGCGATGCTCCCCTGTATGTCAGTGATTCCAAGTTTCACAGCGGCTGCGGGTGGCCCTCCTTCGATGACGAGATTGACGGAGCAGTACTGCGATACGCTGATGCTGACGGGATGAGAACGGAAATCGTATGTGCCGCCTGTGGAGGACACCTCGGACATGTCTTTCTCAACGAAGGTTTCACCGACACTCAGACCAGGCACTGTGTCAACTCTTCTTCCCTGGTCTTCAGAGAGGGTCCGCCCGTTGCAACGGCAGTGTTTGCAGGAGGATGTTTCTGGGGTGTGGAGTATCTCATGGAATCCCTTGATGGAGTCTATGATGTTGTCAGCGGGTATACCGGCGGCACAACTGAGAACCCCACCTACCGCGAGGTGCTCACTCACACTACCGGTCACCTGGAGGCAGTCAGGGTACAGTACGACCCCACTGTGATCAGCTACGAAGACCTGACGAAGTACTTCCTTGAGATCCATGACCCGACTCAGGCGAACGGACAGGGACCCGATATCGGCAATCAGTACCTTTCGGCCGTCTTCTACAGCTCACGGGAGGAATACGATACCGCTGTCGACCTTCTCACCACCCTGGAAGAAAAGGGCTATGATGTGGCAACAAAGATCCTTCCCCGCTCCGAGTTCTATGATGCCGAGGAGTATCACCAGGACTATTACCGGCAGAAGGGGTCTGAGCCGTACTGCCACGTCTATACGAAGCGGTTCTGAGGCAGGTTTCGGCGCCTACACCCAGCTCTCCCACTTGCCAAGGGCTACATCGCTCGAGAGGATGAAACTCGTGACGATGTAGGAGCCCTTGGTGACAGGGGCTGCACACAGGTCGTCACTGAAGACCAGATCGAGATGCCCGAACTCGCAGGAGACGGTAGCTACGTTGAAATGCTCCCCCTTCTCCATACCTTCTATCCGCTGCACACCGAGTACTTTCGAGGCGAGAAGGAGGATGTCCACATTCTGAACCGTCTGCTTATCCGTATCAGACAGATCGGGGTCATGAGCAAGCATGAAGTTGATCGGAAGTATCCTGTGATCGGGAACGAGGACCGGCCAGGGGGTAGTTGCTGCGTTCTGTGTGAAGTGTTTTTCAAAGGCCTCACGGTTCTCGTAGCTCTCAAGGAGCAGAGGAAAGCCGGCGACCTGAACCTCGATTCCATCCCCCTCAGTCAGTTCAGGCAGGACTGCGGCATTGACAATGTGTGAAACAGCCACAGCCGACTGGTCACCGTTCGTGAACGCTATAACAGCTGAGAGTGGATCAGCACTTTCCGGGGTGGCATTGAAGAAGGGATGTACCGTCCAGATACACGAGCCATGGTAATGCGTGTCGGTACCCAGTATCTTGATCTCCTCCCCGTCGGGAATACCCCGGAAGATGAACTGAACCCGGTTATCGAGTTCCTTCACCATATAGAAGGCTCCATGTGCATTCCTCCAGCGTGCGGAGGAATACAGGTCCAGCATGACATCACTATCGATATCTCCCTGGCTCATAAGACTGTTCATAGAGAAATTGCGAATAAAGATAGGCATAGAGTACGCTCCTGTGTATTACTCTACCAGAGTGGAGGAAGCGATGAAAGAGGACTTGAGCAATCTTCTCATTTTTTATTACTATGCGTAGGTGATGGAAATACTTGAGTTCTTCACCCTGAACATGATAGCCGCCTCCCTTGCCATGGATGCTTTTGCCGTGTCCATCACCCAGGGGGCATGTCTTGATATAAGAAACCTGAAATACCCTCTGGCCATAGCTTTCACCTTTGGTCTGTTCCAGGCCCTCATGCCGCTGATCGGCTGGCTCTTCGGTTCGGCCTTCTACTCGGTGATCAGGCGCGCCGATCACTGGATAGCTCTCACGCTTCTGTCGGCCATCGGGATCAAGATGTTCGTTGACGGATACAAAGACTACCTGACAAAGAATATCAGGAATGCAGAGAAGGAAGTCTGTGAGGTGGTGGAAAAAGGAAGGCTGAAGAAGCGTGTCCTGCTCACCATGGGCGTTGCGACGAGTATCGATGCACTGGCGGTAGGGATCACCTTCGGTGTCATGGGGACGAATATCGTCATCAGTATCATCATCATCGGTACCATCACCTTTCTGATCAGTTTTGCCGGAGTTCTGCTGGGAAGGAAGGCCGGACCCTTCCTCGGAGACCGGATGGAGATGATCGGCGGAGTAGTGTTGATCGCTCTTGGGGTAAAGATCGTGGTGGAACATCTCATCAAGGGCATCTAGATGGTAGACTTCCACCGGCATTTCAGCAGAGTTCATCCCATCGCATACCATCAGGGTGTTGTTCTCTGGTACGCCACCAGCAGAGAAGAACAGTGGAACCTGTACGGCACGACAGGCGACGGGGTACTCAGGGGCTACGGTCACCTTCCTCTCATCACAGACCGGTCACCGGATTTCTCCTTAGACCACCTGAGAGAGACTCTCGAACACGATACTGCAGGGTATATAGCAGAAGTGGGCGATGAGCCGTTCTTTCCCTTTGAACACCAGCTGAAGCAACTCACGGCCGTGCTCTCTCTCGCCAGAGAATTAAAGCGGACGGTCGTGATACATCACAGGGGAACTCTCGTGAGGCTTGTACAAACCCTCTCCTCCTTCTCCTGCGATATACCCATCATCATCCACCAGTACAGCGGCTCGGTGGAGACGGCGAGGGAACTGTACCGAAAGGGTATCCGCATCTCGATAGCACCCGCTGTTCGTGAAAGACAGATGAAACTCTCTTACAGAATGAAAGAACTCGATATTCCCTTCCTTCTTGAAACCGATTATACGGGAGAGGATGAGGTGGAGTACCTGGACATCCTGAGGGAGCATTACCGATGGGTGAGCGGGGAGACGAAGATACCTCTGCCCACCCTTGTGGAGAAACAGCATGAGCAATCCTCGATTCTTACGCATTGAACGCCTTCTCGGTTCCCGTGCAGTCGATATCCTCGCAGGCACTCACGTCTGTATTGTCGGCCTCGGAGCTGTCGGCTCGTACGCAGTGGAAGCCCTTGCCCGCAGCGGTGTGGGTGAGTTCACCCTCGTCGATTTCGATACCGTCGGAATCACGAACATCAACCGGCAGCTGTTCGCACTTTCCTCGACCGTGGGGGCGCAGAAATGTGATGTCGCGGCGGGACGCATCAGAGATATCAATGAGGATGCAGTGGTTCATCCCCTCCCCCTCTTCGCTCATCATGACTCGTTCGAGGAGCTGTTCAGCGGTAGTCCCGACATCCTCATCGATGCGATAGATTCCCTGAACCCGAAAGTATCACTCCTGGAATATGCCTATAAGAACAATATTCCTGCTGTCAGCAGCATGGGAGCGGCACTGAGACGGGATCCTACCAGCATCCATGTGGACGATCTGATGGATACCAGGGAATGTCCCCTTGCACGTATGGTCCGCAACAAGATCAGACGCAGAGGAGTAGGCCGCGGCATCCGGGCAGTGTACTCAACCGAAAAAGTGGTCTACGACTACAAGGAACCTGATGAAGAAGCCTATGCTGACCACAACGAACAGATCCGCGATCAGGGCAGGGTGCGACGCGTACTGGGTTCCCTGCCGACGATTCCCGGTATCTTCGGACTTACGATCGCTCATGCTGTGATAGATCGTATGCTAGAAGAGAAGTGATCTGAATCTCCACGACGTCCTTCATTGTATAACACCATATGGAGGTCGTCATGAAACGAACACAATTAACGTATCCTGTCTTTGCAGCCATGATTCTTTCCCTGATGCTGATAGCCTGTGATGTCGCCCAGCAAGATAGCGGCTACGGGACACTCACGGTCACCTTTGCCCCCTCCGGGCGTATCTTTGAACGGACGGTCATGCCGGCAGGGAGTGCTCCTCTCGATATAGACCACTACACGATAAGCGGCGTCGGACCCGATGGACAGACCCTTTCCAGTACGAACAGCAGCAGTGACAGCATCACGATCAATGACCTGCTTGTAGGTGACTGGACATTTGAGGCCACAGCCTACAATGCCTCGGGCACGTCACTGGCAACCGGCAGTGTCGACACTTACATCTACAGCAATACCAATGCTATCACCTTGAGTCTTGATGAACTGGTCGGAAGCGGCTCGCTGCATCTTGATTTTTCGTGGAATACCGAGCAGGTGACAGGCGCTACCGTCTTCACGTTCACTCTTACCGATCAGTCAGGTACTCCGGTGACAGGTGCAGAGGTATCTACGGACATGCTGGGAGGAACAAGTACGGTGACGAAGAATCTCGATGCCGGTTTCTACACTTTCCGTGCCGCACTGACACACTCAGGAATTGAGATTGCCGGATATACCGAAAGTATCAGGATCATCGACTCCACCGTATCAGACGCGGATGCGACACTCATCATCGGAAAAGTGATAGATAATGTGAGCATGACGATCGAGGATGTAACCGACGGAGTCATTACCGGTTCGATCAGTGCAAGCAACTCCTCGCCCTCTCAGGGAGACCCCGTCACTCTCACCTACACCGCCACTGACACCGCAGGTGTATCTGCCCAGGATATGGTGTACCAGTGGTACGCTGACGGCATTGCAATCAGCGGAGCCACGGCTGATCAGTACATAGTCAGTTCCGCTGTGAGCGGTTCGGTACGCTACGATGTAATCGTCGGCAGAACGACCAATCCCATCATGGGATCGGCAAGCTATACGATCACGGTCTCGCCGAGTCCGGCCATCGAGAACTAACGTTCGAGATACTCCTGGATTGCGGAAATAAACCAATCCTCGAGAGGAATGACAGAATAGGTATCAAGGTCGAGAGCCGCCGCTCTCACAATGAGAGTGGCGACTTCGGTATCTTCACGCATCACCCTCTGGCGCAGGGTGACGCTGAAACGTTTTTCCCCGAGAATCGTCGAGTGGACCTGCAGCAGGTCATCAAGAAAGGCCGGGGTATGATAGGTGACCTCAACCTTCTTGACAACGAATCCTATCCGTTTCGCCTTGAGCAGTTCATCCGACCACCCGTGAATAGAGGTCACTTCACGCACGAACTCTGTCCGTGCATGCTCGGCAAAGTCGAGGTACCGTGAATGGTAGACAATCCCGCCTGCATCGGTATCGCTGTAGTAGACCCGCTGGGAATAGGTATGGACACTGCTCATGATACGTCCTCAGAACTTCAGAGTCGAAAACAGATCGTCGATCGTTTCCGCACGCCGGATCATTTCTACCTCTCCGTCCTCTTTCAACAGATATTCGGCTGATCTCAGTTTCGAGTTGTAGTTAAAGCCCATCGCGTGACCATGAGCACCGGTATCATGAATGACCACAACATCTCCCTCTTCTATGGCAGGAAGGGTGCGGTCTATGGCGAACTTGTCGTTGTTCTCACACAGTGAACCGGTAACGTCATAGACATGGTCCTTCACCGCCTCTTCCTTGTTCACTACCGTGATGTGATGATAGGCCCCGTAGAGCGCTGGACGCATCAGGTTGGCCATGGAAGCATCAAGACCGACGTATTCTTTATACTTGCTTGTCACATGAAGCACTCTGCTTACCAGGTACCCGAAGGGCCCGGTAACCATGCGTCCGCATTCAAAGACAATATTCATGCCATTCAGAGCGGAAGGAACGATCATCTCTTCGTAGAGGGCCCGTATCTCCTTCGAAACGGCCTCAAGGTCCATAGCATCCTGATCCGGTCGGTAAGGGATCCCGATGCCTCCGCCGAGGTTCACGAATTCCACAATAATACCGGTTTGCTGATGGATCTCGAGCGCTTTGGTGAAGAGCATCCGTGCGGTCTCTACAATGTAGGAGCCTTCAAGTTCATTACTTGCGACCATGGTATGCAGACCGAAGCGGGTGGCACCCTTATCCTGAGCCTTCCTGTAGCACTCGATAAGCTGATCTTCTCGTACCCCGTATTTTGCTTCAACCGGGTTACCGATGATGGCATTTCCTGTCCGTCCGGGACCGGGATTGTATCGGAAGCTTATCAGATCGGGGAAGATGGCGACGCGGTCGAGGAAGTCTATATGGGTGATATCATCGAGATTGATCACCGCATTGAGTTCCTTCGCAGCGACATACTCGGAAGCAGGGGTATCATTGCTGGTGAACATGATATCTTCACCCCGTATCCCCGCGTCTCTGGCGAGAAGCAGTTCCGGATAGCTCGAACAGTCGGCACCGAAGCCCTCTTCGGCCATGATCCGGATGATGGCAGGATTGGGACAGGCCTTCACCGCATAATAGTTCTTGAATTCCGGCACCCAGGAAAACGCTTCCTTGAAAGAGCGGATCTGCTTCCGGATAGCCTTCTCATCATACAGATGGAAGGGAGTGGGCAGTCTGTCTGCAAGGGAGGCCATCCCGGAATGAGACAGGGGGAGAGTTTTGTGTGACATAATTCAGTTCCTTTTGTTCAGTTTCAGATTATTGACAATGCTTTCGACAGCCTGCTCGATATTCTCCCGGTGACCGAAGGCACTGAGACGGACATATCCCTCTCCGGCCGGACCGAAGCCGCTTCCCGGAGTGACAATGACATTGCACTGTGTAAGAAACACATCGAACAGATCCCAGCTGCCCATGCCTTGGGGCCCTTTAACCCACACATACGGGGCATTGTCACCGCCGTATACTTCGAGGCCCACCTTCTGCATTCCATCACGGATGATACGGGCATTCTCCATATAGTAGGCGATGAGAGCACGTGCCTCGGCAAGGCCCTGCTCACTGAGCACGGCAACACCTCCGGCCTGAGCGATATTGCTCGCTCCGTTGAAGAAGGTCACCTGGCGGCGGTTCCACATCTTGTGGATCTCACCCGGTTCAGAGTTCTCCGCGATCACTTCCTTCGGTACGACAGTCCATCCGAGGCGCACACCGGTGAACCCGGCGAACTTGCTGAATGAATTGATCTCTATGGCGCACTCACGTGCTCCTTCGATCTCATAGATCGTCTTCGGAAGTGAGGGGTCACTGATATACTCCGCGTATGCCGCATCGTATATAATGACGGCCTTGTGCGTGCGTGCATACTCGACATACTCTGCAAGCTGTTCGTGGCTTGCCACCGCACCGGTGGGGTTGTTCGGTGAACAGATATACATGAGGTCGACCTTACCGGAGGGAACTTTCGGGAAGAAATTGGTCTCTGCCGAGCCCGGCATATAGACGAAGCCCTCATAATGCCCCATATCTGCATTAAATTCTCCACTTCTCCCGGAGACGACGTTCGAATCTACATAGACCGGATACGCAGGATCCTGTACAGCTATCACATTATCGACAGAGAAGATCGACTGCAGGTTACCGGCGTCCGCCTTCGCCCCGTCAGAGACGAAGAACTCATCAGGAGCTATCTCCACTCCCATATCCCGGTAGTATCTGCTGAGAGCCTCTCTCAAGGGAGTATCTCCCTGTTCATCACCGTACCCGGAATAGGTTTCGACGTTCGACAGGGCATCCACTTTTGCATGGAGTCCTTCAAGAATTGCGGGGGTAAGCGGTTCAGTCGTGTTTCCGATTCCGAGTTTAAACAGAGATACACCTGGATGTTGCTGCTGAAACTTCGCAGCGCGTCGGGCTATCTCAGGGAAGAGGTACCCGGCTGCCAGTCTGCGATAGTTCGTATTGATCGTTGCCATAGTAATTCCTTATGCTTTTTTTGTGACGTCGATCTCAGCCAGAGAATCAAGGATCGTCTTCCTGTGCTCCTCTGATTCGAGAGAACACATCGGCAGGCGGAACTCTTCTTCGCACCACCCGTAGTGTGCCATTGCTGTCTTGACGGGAATCGGATTGGTTTCCACGAAGCATGCACTGAAGAACGGGCTCAGTGCGCTCTCACGTTCACGGGCTCTACCGATGTCCCCATCAAGACCTGCATGCACCATCTCCATCATCTGGGCAGGAAGAAGGTTTGATGCAACGCTGATCACTCCGTCACCGCCCGATTCTATCAGAGAAAGTGCCATATTGTCATCACCACTGAGAACACTGAAATGCTCAGGTGTGCGGGCGATTACATCCTTCATCTGCTCAAGAGATCCGCTGGCTTCCTTGACCGCAATGATATTGGGACAGTCGTTGGCAAGCTTCACCAGGGTGTCGGTCTCCACGTTCACTCCGGTCCTTCCCTTGATGTTGTAGACGATACAGGGAATCTTCACGCTGTCGGCTATGGTCCTGAAGTGGAGGTACAGTCCCTTCTGAGTCGGCTTGTTGTAGTATGGATTGACAAGGAGAAGCGCATCGACACCGGCGGCTTCAGCATGCTTGGACAGTCGCACTGCCTCGCTTGTCGCATTCGAACCCGTCCCTGCGATAACAGGGACTCTGCCTGCACTGATGGCGACGGTGTCAGCGATCACACGGTCATGTTCCGAGTGGCTCAAAGTCGGACTCTCTCCGGTGGTACCACAGGGTACAAGACCATCAATCCCGCTAGCGATCTGGAACTCTATGATATCCTTAAGGGCTTCCTGGTCGATAAGACCGTACTTGGTGAAGGGGGTGACCAGTGCTGTGAATACACCTCTGAATGTTTTCATACAAGACTCCTTATGCACCGTATGTGTTCGGTACTGATTCGTATATCGCAGCTGACCATTGATACGATTTCCTCAACCTGAAGGAACGAGCCAGCGTAGCGATGGATACATCCTAGCAAATAAAAAACATTATGTCTATAATATAACAGAATGTTTTTATGATAACATATTTTGCTACCACTTCGCCGGATCGAGAAGCTGCCAGCCGGTACCAGTATTCATGGGATATACGCCACGGTAGGAGGCGTTTCATATTTTCCATTGAACTCTTTCTGTTCTTATAGTAACATAGTGTACAAATAATAACAGGAGTTTCAGATGATTCAAGTACTGATAAGCGGATGCAGCGGGCGAATGGGTGGAGTGCTCACACAACTCATCTCGCGTGAACGGGACATGGAAGTCGTAGGTGGGATAGACCCTCACCCGAGTGAAAGAGACTATCCGATCTTTCCGACTCTTGAGCAGTGTACGGCAACGGGTGATGTCATAATTGATTTTTCTGCACCGGGAACCACAGAAGTGCTCATTCAGGAGGCTATGAAACGAAAAACCCCTGTAGTCATAGCCACAACAGGACTCAGCGAATCTGACATTGAGATGATACATCAGGCATCTCGATCAATAGCTTTGTTCAGAAGCGGGAATATGTCTCTCGGAATCAATCTTGTTCAGAACCTTATCAGTCAGGCTGTGAAAGTTCTGGGAAGCGGTTTTGACGTGGAGATCATAGAAAAGCACCACCGCATGAAAAAGGATTCCCCGAGCGGTACTGCTCTGATGCTCGCCGATTCGGTGAGAGAAGCCCGAGAGGATCAGGTACACTATACCTATGGAAGGGAAGGTGCCGACACATTGAGAACCGGTGATGAGATTGGAATCCACGCAGTACGCGGGGGTACGATAGTGGGAGATCACGAGGTACTGTTTGCCGGAGAGGATGAACTCATCAGCATCCGCCATCAGGCTTTCAGCCGGCAGGTATTCGCAACCGGGGCTATCGCCGCTGCACGATTCCTTTCCACACGATCCACAGGGCTCTACTCCATGAAAGATATCATCGTTTCATAGAAACCTGATTCCCTGCCTGCACCCTTCACACTGCTTTGCGTGCCGGCAGCGGAACTGCCGTTTTTATGAGTCTGCGATACTCTGGAACCCTTCCGCTCTAGGCTGACCAGTGCTTTCTCACATTCTTTCTGGTCCACTGTGCCACGTACAGGGCCTCCACTGTCCGGGCAAAGGTCTCCTGTGAATAGGACAGACTGGATTCCCGAGCGCTCAATGACATGCTTGCTCTCAGGTGTGAATCGTGAGCCAGCAGGTCAATGCAGCGTACAAAATCCTCCCTTCCGGTGTACTGCCAGCCGTTTACGCCATCCTGAATCAGTTCATCTATACAGCTGTCTGCTCGGCCGAGTACCGGAAGAGCAGAAGCAAGAGCTTCGACATAGGTAAGCCCCTGGGTCTCACTTCTTGAGGCACTGCAGAAGAGGTCTCCGATCTGATAGTACAGGGGGATAACTTCATACTCCTGAGCACCTGCAAAGATGACCCTCTCCTGAAGGCCGAGAGACTCCACAAGCGATTCAAGCGACTCCTGTTCAGGTCCGTCACCGACAATAAGCAGTTTAACCCTCTCACGGTCAGGCGGCAAAAAGCGGATCAGTTCATCAATCGACTTCTCTCCCGCAAGACGCCCAAGGTACAGCAGAACAAAATCATCCTCACCGATGGAGTATCGTGCCCTGAGATCCTCTATCTGCCGAATGTCCTTCCGGCCGAACCGCGATACATTGATACCGGTCGGGATCACCTGAATGGGAACCTGCACCCCGTAGGTTTTCAGCAGCGTGCGGATTTTTTCCGTGGGAGCTATCACCGCATCGGTGTGAGACAGCACATATCTGCTGAACCGTTGGGCCAGTGCCCTCCCACCCCTGCGCGAGGGAAAGAAATACGAGGTATAATCTTCATAGAGGGTATGATAGGTATGAATGAACGGTGCACCCACCGTATTCGCAATGCGTCGAGCCAGGCTAAAGGTACTGAACTCACTCTGAGAATGAACGATGTCAGGGTTCCACCGGATCAGGTCGTTCAACGGATTCTTTCCCAGAGTATCCCGAAATCTCAGACCGGGATACATCGGACCAAGGGAGACGGACCTGAGATACCACACACCATTCTCGTAGTAGGTATGGTGATGGTCGCTGAGTGTCAGGATCCTTACCTCATGTCCGAGATCAATCAGGCCATCACGAAGGTGCAGAAGAGAAGTGACCACACCGTTTTTTGCCGGAAGATATGAATCTGCTGTCAGAAGAATTCTCATACTCTTTTTCCTACCCTACATATTCATAGCATCTATTCATACATCCAGTATGAACAATGTTTGAAAAAAAAGCAAATACGTACCGACAGATCCTGCTACTTCTCTGACTCAATGCTTTTTCCGCCTGTCCCGATCCTTCTTTCTCCGCTCACTCTCGGCCAGGAGGTCGGCAAACGTAGCACCGGTACTCTCGTGAGTCTCCCGTGCCGGCTTTCCGCCATGCTCTGTCCTGCGCGGCGTGCCTGTTCTCTGCTGAGGGGCCTTCCGGACTGTCTCAACGGCTGACGGACGTCTTTTCATCTTACTTTCGCGGACCACCTCGACAGTGACAGGTTCAGCAGGAGGAGCTTCACTGGTTTTCACGACGACCTTGCGTTCTCTTCCGCCTGCTCCAGCCTTCACCCGTTTCACCCGCACCTGTCTGGCAGCCTTGGGGGCAACGAGCATCTCTTCATAGGAACAGTTGAGAGCAAGGCAGATATTGTGAACCCTCCCCTCATTATCCCGTGCACGGATCATGGGTGTAAAGCAGTATGGACACACCTTCGCGTCCGGTGTCTGAGGGGTGAACCGTTCATCACTCAGGGCGATCGAGGAAACGAGTGAGGCTGTCTCCTTCTTGATATCCGCGATAAAGGATGCATAGGAATGGGAACCGTCACTGATGGCACTGAGCCTTGACTCCCACTGTGCTGTGAGGAGAGGTGAACGCAGTGTCTCAGGTACAAGCCTGATCAGTTCCCGGCCGTACCCGGTCGGCACGAGGTGTCTGCCATCCCGTTCAATGTAATGGTTCTGTATCAGTTTCTCGATGATGTCCGCCCGTGTGGCAGGGGTTCCGATACCTCCCTTGAGACTCTTTTTCATATCAGCTTCGTCAACGAACCTTCCTGCATGCTCCATGGCCGACAGGAGCGTCGCTTCCGTATAGCGCTCAGGAGGTCTGTCACTCACCTTGCGGGTTCGGACCTTCCTGACCGTGAAGGAAGCTCCCCTCACAACCGACGAAGGCAGCGCATCATCACCAAGAAGGTCGTCCTTTTCCCCTTTTTTCAACGCCTCAGGCGCGAATGCTCTCATATCCCGCCATCCGTTCTGTTTCCTCGTGATAAACCGGGCCTTCAGTGTATAGCCGGCGGAGCTGAGCTCCACTGCACTGGAATCGTAGATATGATCGGCACTGAGCACCTCAAGGAATCTCAGTGCTATCAGCGCCCACAGATGCTTCTCCTTCTCGTTCAGGGAGGCAAGGTCGACCCTCTGCTCCGTCGGGATGATCGCATGGTGATCGGTCACATCGGAGGGAGAAACGAACCGGGACAGGTCTCCCGGAAAACCATGATCGAGATACATCTTCGACAGCTGTCCGAAATCGGTATCCCCGAGTGCCTTCAGTCTGCCGCTGAGAGTCGGAACGATGTCCTCAGTGATGTATCGGCTGTCGGTTCTCGGGTACGTCACGATCTTGTGTACCTCATACAGACGCTGGAGGATGTCGAGTGTCTCCTTCGCACTGTACGAAAGAATCGTGTTCGCATCCCGCTGCAGTTCAGTGAGATCATAGGCAAGCGGAGGAGGATCTATGACCTCCTGCGTCACCACATCCTGAACCACAGCATCACTGCTCTCAAGCTCAGCGACAATACCATCCAGCTGTTCCAACGAGGGAACCTTCATGACACCCTCTTCATCATACACAGAAGCACTGAACAGTCCGAGATTCGTCCTCACCGTCCAATAGATGGCACCTTCGTGAGCTTCCCTCTCCTCCTCCCGCTCACACATCAGCGCAAGGGTCGGCGTCTGAACCCGCCCTGCTGACAGACGTGCATTGAAACGGCAGGTAAGTGCGCGGGTAACATTCATACCGACATACCAGTCGGCGGCACTTCGTGCCTCTCCAGCCTGATAGAGTCCGTCGAACAGTTCTGCAGGTTTCAGGGAGGAAAACCCCTCCTCGATCGCCTGCTGCGTCTGACTGCTGATCCACAGCCGCTTCACAGGCCGGTCCCATCCTGCTTTCTTCATAATCCATCGGGCAACGAGCTCACCTTCCCGACCTGCATCCGTGGCGATGATAAGGGAATCGACATCATCACGGTGCATCAGAGAACTGACGACCTCGTACTGATCCTGAGTCCCCTTCATAACCTCGAGCGTCAGCTCCTGAGGAAGCATGGGCAGAGAGGAGAGTGTCCATCTCCTGTAATCGGGGGAGTAGGCGGCAGGTTCACTGAGTTCTATCAGGTGTCCAAGCGCCCAGGTGACGATATGGGAGGGTCCTTCGATATACCCCTTAGCCCTCTTGTGGGCTCCTATGACTTTCGCGATCTCTCTCGCAACGGAGGGCTTCTCTGCAAGTACGATAGCCTTGTTCATGTGTTCACTCATTCCTTCTGTTTCGTTATTCTCGTGTGCCCATAGTACCCAAAAGAGCGTTCCTCAACAAGAGGTTTTCCTCCATGCAGGGAGCCCTTGACGTACCATGTTGATGAGTATATAGTCACAGATATCCTGATCAAAAGGAGTCCAAGTATGGCTTATCAGATTACCGATTCATGTGTTGCTTGCGGCGCATGTATGCCGGAATGTCCGGTCGATGCAATCAGCGAAGGCGATATCTACGTCATCGATGCTGATGTCTGTATCAGTTGCGGAGCTTGTGTGGATGCATGTCCTACAGGCGCGATCATACCAGATTAATGGGATCCGCACTTCTAAAGAGACAGCTCCTTGGAGCTGTCTTTTTACGTAAGGAGGTGAGTATATGACGATACCGGCGACTTTGATGATCCCCCTTTCTCTTATAAGCGCTTTCCTTCTGTTTCATGGCGCCTTTTTCACCTATGCACTCGCCATCTCGCTTTTCTTTTCCATCCTGATCACAGTTCACCTGGGATATTATGCACTTCAGAGTTCCTCCCCTGCCATTGCACAGGCACAGGAGCTCCTTGCATGGGCTGTCCGACTTCCCTTCTATCAGGCAGTCATTATCATAGCACTCACGCTGCTGACAACATACCTCATCACCCGGTTCTGGAGACGCGGTGCACCCGTTATCCTGATGATTCTCGCCCCGGTTTCTGTACTGCCGGCCGCATCCCTGCTCACACATCAGCCCATCAGCTACCTTTCCTCAGCAATCGTGTATATCCTTGTGACTGCAACGGTATTCATTGCCCGTTACCGGTCACGGAAGTGGACTGCCATTATCTCATCCTCCACCGCTGGGGGTATAGCCCTCGCACTTCTGTTCGCATCCTTCTACTACTTCACCACGGTGGTGACCGTGACACTTGGCCTCATCCTCATCGGTTCGGGTATACTGGTTCAGAACAGTACCAGAAAGAAACGGGAAGGAACCGGCAGGAATAACGAAGAGAACACTTCACAGGATTGATGAAGAGACCTGGATGAGGTGATACCGGGGAGAGAATAATCCGTACCCGGATGACTGTATCCGTCAAAGGAGATCGATGATGCCTGAAGCTCAGATATACAGTGTAAGCGGAATCACTCAGGTAGTGAAGACTCAGCTTGAAATGCAGTTCCCAAATATTCATGTGACCGGTGAGATCAGCAACTTCCGTCCGGCATCAAGCGGGCACTACTACTTCGCCATCAAGGATGCGTTCAGCAGTCTCTCGGTCGTGATGTTCCGTTCCCGTCAGAGCAATGTATCATTCATACCTGCCGATGGAGACAAAGTCATCGTACGGGGCAGTATCAGCGTTTACGCTGCCCGCGGCACCTACCAGCTGATAGCCGAGTCGATGAGGTACGCGGGAGAGGGAGATATCCTGGCTCTTCTCGAAAAACGGAAGAGACATTACGCATCTCTCGGGTACTTCGACGAGTCTGCAAAAAAACCTATACCGGATCTCCCCTCTACCATCGGTGTCGTTACGAGTGACACCGGAGCCGCAATCAGGGACATCCTTCATGTTCTTGAGAGACGTACCCGAGGCCTGAGGGTCTGCATCTTCCCCACCCTTGTCCAGGGTGAGAAGGCAGGCGCCATGATTGCACGGAGAATCAACCAGGCCGCTGCGGTGAACGATCTGGATGTACTCATTGTCACCAGAGGCGGGGGGGCGATGGAGGATCTGCTTCCCTTCAGCGACCCGCAGGTTATCGAGGCGATACATCGATGTCAGGTTCCTGTGATCAGCGCTGTGGGTCATGAGATTGACCATGCGCTCAGTGATTATACTGCTGACCTCAGGGCACCGACCCCTTCAGCGGCAGCGGAGGTTGTGAGCACTTCCTATGCGACCATCCTGGAACGACTCACCGGAACCATGAAGGAGATCGCGCTCACGATGAACCACAGGGTCCGGCAGGCTCGGGCGGTGATGAATATCAACAGTCCTCAGATGATGCATGAAAGAATCTCCTGGAGACTCAGAGAATACGCACAGCGCAGTGATGACCTGTTCAGCACCGGCGAACACCTGACCCGGCTGAAGCTGAATCAGAAGAAACAGGAACTGAAGGCCGGCATACAGGAACTTCAGGCTCTGAGCCCGCTCAATATTCTGCAGAGAGGGTATGCCGTCGTCACCAGAGAAGACGGGAAGGGCAGACTGGTTGATGCCCATGATGTGCACAAGGGAGAACGCCTTGCCGTGAGACTGCATAGAGGGACCCTGAATGTCATAACAGATACGATCATGAAGGAAGGTAAAGATATATGAACATTGAAGAGAAGCTTGAACGAATGGAATCGATCACCCAGGCTCTCAAGGATGAGTCCACCCCATTGGAAGATGCTCTGCGTCTGTTTGAGGAGGGAGTAGGAATCGGTCGTGAGGTGCAGAAGAGTCTTGATGACGCACAGATGAAGGTGGAGGTGATTCTCAATCCACCCGAGGATACGGGAGAGCTGAAAACCGCCCCGTACCGGAGTGAAGAACAGTAGACTGTGAGTTGAATCATCCATCCTATCGGGCTATACTACCACCCAGACATATACCAGAGAGAGACACATATGAACAAAATCATCTTTCTGATCCAGCGTGAAGACAGAAAAGGTCTGCTTGCCGAGATCAGCCAGTACTTCTACTCACGGGGATTTAATATTCTCCACTGCCAGCAGCACAGTGACACGATAGGGAAACGCTATTACATGAGACTGGAGCTTGACATCGCTGATCTCCATACGACGCGGAAGGCTCTTCAGGATGAGTTCGCAGGTTTTGCAGATACATTGGGTCTTACCTGGGAATGTCACTTCACAGATTATAAGTCACGCATGGCGATTCTTGTCAGCAAGACAAGCCACACGCTCTTCGATCTGCTCAGCCGGCATCATGAGGGTGATCTCTTCTGCGAAATCCCTCTTATCATCAGCAACCATCCTGACCTTGAGCATATCGCCGATCAGTTCAGGATTCCCTACTATTACCTTCCGATCGAAAAGGGAAAGAAGGAAGTACAGGAACTCGAAATACGGAAGCTGCTCTCACAGCACCATATCGATCTCGTTGTGCTTGCCCGGTACATGCAGATTCTCACACCGGAGTTCACCGAAGAGTGGTTCGGTAGAATCATCAATATTCACCATGCATTCCTCCCCGCCTTTCAGGGAGCAAACCCCTACCGCCGGGCCTACGAACGTGGCGTGAAAATGATCGGAGCAACAGCTCACTACGCATCAGAAGACCTTGATCAGGGACCCATCATCGAGCAAGACGTCGTACGTGTCAATCATGAACTCACACCCGACGCATTGAGAAAAGTGGGAAAAGATGTCGAGCGGAGAGTCCTTACCCGTGCTGTGGAATCACATCTGGAGCACCGCATCATCATCTGGCAGAACAGGACAGTTGTGTTCAGCGCGGAACATTGACAAGAAGGCAAAGCCTCCTTGTCTCAGGAGTTTCTCGGAAACTCCCCCAGTACATCATGCAGAAGAAGGCAAAGCCTCCTTGTCTCAGGAGTTTCTCGGAAACTCCCCCAGTACATCATGCAGAAGAAGGCAAAGCCTCCCTTGTCTCAGGAGTTTCTCAGAAACTCCCCCAGTACATCATGCAGAAGAAGGCAAAGCCTCCTTGTCTCCATCCTGAGATGGAAACAGGGTTCGCTGTTTATCAGTTAAGAGACGTAAAGGCCTCATGAACGAATACTCCATCCTTGCGGATCAGCTGCCGTCCATGGTTATCTCCCCTCCTCCGTATTCCGGACGTTGGATCTGTACCAGATCCCAGTGGATACCGCTGCGGTTTCCGTTATCGCAGGTCGTATAGGCATTGCCGGGAGTAAAGTGAATTGACCCCGCTATCTTCTCATCGAACAGTGTGTTTATCCATCGGAGATATGATACGAGGATTGCATCCGAGCGCGAACTCTCCGAAATAGCGTGACCCTTCGTCAGTATCGAGAATCTCATTGAGCCGTCGGGTGTTGTTGGCAGTCGCCTCCACGATCTTTCCATCCCGAATCACGAAACGCACCCCGGTGAAGGTCGTTCCTTCGTAGGTGCTGAGCGTATTGTAGGTGATAAACGCCCTGCACGGAATCTCTCACAGGTGCCGTATAAATCTCTCCCGTCGGGGATATTCCTTCTTCCTGCGCACTTGATTGCGGGCAGCCCCTTTATCGACATCCTGAGATCAGTTCCTTCAGCCAATACGTGGACCTCCTGTGCCCGGTTCATATATTCCACCGCGGCATCCATCGAAGCAGACATCTTCGGATAGTCAACGTCAAGGATCATGGAGTAGAAATAATCGGTGAACCGGCGCATCGGCATGTCAGCCTGAGAAGCCATGAGCAGCGTGGGATATCTGAGCACAACCCAACGGGCTCCTGCGCTACCCGCCGGTCATGATGAACCGGAGTATTGTAGTACGTCAGATAATCACTCATGGAGGAGAGCCCGTTCATTTCCTTGGGGTTTACCACACCGCGGATACCGATATACGCATCCATCCGGTCCATTCTGTAGGCATCACTGTCGGCAAGAGACGCAAACGATTCGGCATTACCTCCCTCTATGAGGGCCCTTTCTATGGTGATACTGGTATAGTTCACCTCGGGGTATCCGCCCCTTCGGTAGACCGCTGCAATCAGTTCTTCCACCATGGAGGAGGGAACATCAACAGCATTGATAAGGCACCGCTCACCCTTCTGCAGATCCACAGAATACTCTACCAGAAGCTCTGCAAGCTTCCGCTCTCTTATATCATTCATCGTATATCACTCCTTATCCAGGTCGTTTCTATCAAGTGCATAGTGGACCTTTCTGTCCACGTACCGATCGTAGAAGCTGAGACCGCAGGCGAACAGGTGGAGCACATCACTCTGCTGTCCTCCATACAGGGCATCTCCGATGATCGGGTAGCCGCACCAGGCAAGATGACACCTCACCTGATGGCGGAATCCGTTGACGATTGTCACGTCACAGCGAAATCTGTCTTGTGCTGCAGGGTGAAGGAAAAGGTCACTCCGGTATTCCTTCCTTCCTGCCTTGGTCGAAGCTGAGAACGGAGAATCGGCTGTAACCGGACGGACTGCCTTCCTTCCTCTTCCCCAGGCCCTGAAACGGCTTGCCAGGGAAAACCGCTGCTGAAATGGAATCTGTTGTGTAAGCGGGGGATAGCCATCTCTGTCCTGCCCTTTCCCTTCAGGAGAACAGATTGCCAGGTATTCCTTCAGGATCTCCCCCCCGTTTCTGCATCTCATGAAACACCGCATAACTCTCCGGCGAACGAGCGAACATCACCAGCCCTCTGGTTGCGGTGTCAAGGCGGTGAAGAGTGAATCCTTCATGGGTATCACCGAGAACCTCGGGGTACCGGTCCCCGACGATATCAAGAAGGGTCGGCATGTCCGAGCCCTTCTTCAGAGGGACCGTGGCAATCCCATGGGGCTTATCGACAATGATATACTGCGGCGTCTCTGCAATGACCGAGGGTTGACTCATGCGGTTTCGTATGCTCTCCATTTCACCTCTACTCTATCAAAATACCTTTCATAGTTACAGTCATTTGTGTATACTTTGTCACTATGCAGACGATTCCGATCAACACCTATAATTCCCCCACAATCATACTTGAGCTCATCTACCGTCTGAAAGTCAAGGATGTCATGACACGGAACCTTCATGCAGTGACCCGTGAGTCGACGATGAGGGAAGTGCAGCACCTGATGAGGGAGAAATCCATCACGGGTGTCCCGGTAGTCTCCAACAGGCGACTGATCGGGATCGTAAGCATGGATGACATCATACAGGCCCTCGATCAGGGGTATATAGAAGATGCCGTGGAACTTCACATGAGCAAGAACCTGATCGTCCTTGAGGAGGATATGCCGGTCAGCTTTGCCATCAGCTATTTTGACCGGTACAGATACCATCGCCTGCCGGTTCTCTCGAAGGACAAGGAGCTGGTAGGTATCGTTACGACCCGGGATATCACGACCCGCCTTCTGTGGGAGATCAACCGTGAAGTCGAGAATATGGAGAGAATGAATCAGGAAACTCTGGTCATTGACGGTCTGTCCAGAGAAGTCACATCCTTCTCCATCATGAAACATGATTTCGAGAACGCGGGATTCGCGTCCACGGAGATCAAGAAGAGACTGAAGAAGTCAGGGCTCTTTCCCCGTACGATACGTAAGGCTGCCATAGCCAGCTATGAACTTGAGATAAACCTTGTCGTACACTCGAACGGAGGCCGCATCACCGCGGAGTACGGACCGCAGGAAGTCACCATAACCAGTGAAGACAGAGGCCCGGGTATTCCCGATGTTGACAAAGCCCTGGAGAAGGGTTATTCAACAGCTAATGAATGGATCCGCTCCCTCGGGTTCGGTGCAGGGATGGGACTTCCCAACGTAAAAAGTGTCAGTGACACCTTTTCCATCTCAAGTACACCGGAGGGAACACTTGTCGTATCTACCGTGAGGTTCAGCGATAAGGAGATCGAGTTGATGAAAACATGTCAGAAGGAGAACACTGATGGCGAACATAGCGAAGGTAGCTGAGACTCTCGGATATACCGTGATCACGATGAAGTCACCCGAGAGAAATGTTTCGGGAGGATATACCGGAGACCTGTTGAGCGATGTGATGGGTCATGCAGATGAAGATGAGGTGCTCATCACGATACAGGGACATAAAAACACCATAGCCGTGGCTTCTCTGCTTTCATTGACCGCAATCATCCTCTGCAACGGTCGAGAGGCTCTGCAGGATATGATAGAGAGTGCCGAAGCGGAGGGTGTCGCGATTCTCCAGACTCAGGAGACGCAATATCAGGCATCAGTCAGACTTGACGGGGTATTGAAAGCTCTCAGATGAGATTCTCCATTGACCTGCACAATCACTCCTGCCTCAGCCCCTGTGCAGATGATGACTTCTACCCGTCCATTCTGGCCATTGAAGCGAAGGATCGGGGGATCGACATCGTTGCTCTCACCGACCACAATTCGACGGAGAACCTTATTGCGTTCAGGGAAGCCTGTGACCTTGTGGGAATCACCGGAGTCTACGGCATGGAGATCACCACGATCGAGGAGGTTCACCTGCTCAGTCTGTTCGAGACGGTCGAAGCGGCGCTCGAATTCTCTCAGGTGATTACAGACAGCCTCATACAGATCGAAAACAAGGCGAGACTGTTCGGCCATCAGTACATCGTGAATGTGAACTGTGAAGTAACCGGTGAGGTTGACTATCTGCTGTACGGCCCATCCACCTTCTCATTTGATGACCTGGTAGCCCGCATCCTGTCGTACGGGGGACTTGCTGTGCCAGCACACATCGACCGACCGAGCAACAGTGCACTGGCGAATCTCGGGTTTCTCCCGCCTGCATCGTATTCCGCCATAGAGATGATCCACCCAACCAGAACCTACCTGGACGGGCCCTATCCTGTCATTCAGGGATCCGATGCACATACACTGAATCAGGTGGGAAGAAGACGGACCATCATAGAGGGTAAGAAGCCTGACTTCTCCACACTCCGCAGTGCGCTCGAAGCTCACGACGTGTTCTACCTTACCTGAGGATATATTCCCGGTCACTAAACGGTATCTGCACAGGAGGTGCGGGCTCGTATCATGCAACAGCCAATACGCACACAGTAAGCAGAAGCAGAGAACCAAACAGGACAGCAATAGTCCATAGTACTATCCGTGCGGCAGAGCGCCCTGCATTCTGGCTCTCTATCACCCGTTTCTCCACGACAGTCCGTCCTGTCTCCTCATCAGTGCGGGTAATTGTCTCTTCCTTCCTGCCACTTGAAAATGCAAGCACAATGATGAACACGATGACAAAAAATATGATGAATCCCATGGGCTCCCCCCGTACACAGATGTTCTTACACAGCATTTGCATGCTGTATACTACGAGGTAGTATACTATAGAGAAGTATAAAAGAAAAGAAGAGGGTGGCACACCTGAAGGTGTGGAAGGACCTGTGAGGTGAGATCAGCCGGGTTCGGGTTCTTCGTACCAGAACAGAAACCGGTCCCGGAACATACACACGGCCGTCACCTGTAACGTCTTAAGGCCGGCCGTTCTCACGAATCCACAAACCGAAGTCTAATCTCTGCCCCTTCCGAATATCCTCAGGAGAAAGAGGAAGATGTTGATGAAATCAAGATAGAGCATGAGAGCACCGATGATCGAGAGCTTCACATAGGTATCTTCATCCATGTTCATACCCACCTGGTCATTCATCCGCTTGATCTTCTGGGTATCCCAGGCAGTAAGCCCCAGGAAAATGAATACACCAAGGTAGCTCACCATATAGTACAGACCGCTGCTTCTGAACAGCAGGTTCACCAGAGATGCTATGATAATGCCCCATAGCCCCATAATGAGGTAATGACCGATACCGTCAAGATTCCTTTTTGTCACCATGCCGTAGAAGCTCATCGAACCGAACAGCAGTGCTGTCGTGAAGAAGGCTCTTGATATCGTGATCGCAGTATATGCATAGATGATAAGGGAAAGGGATATACCCGTAAGAATGGAGTACCCTGCGAAGGATACAACTGCTGCGGTCGCGCTCATCCTGTTCAGTCTCGTGCTCAGGTACATCACCAGCGCAAGCTGTCCGATGATGATGAACAGGAACAGGAAAGAGTTCGAAAACAGCATTCGCATCAGGGATTCACTGGAGGCAATGGCATACGATACCACTGCGGTCAGTGTCAGTCCTGCAGTCATCCACAGATATACGTTCCTGAGAAGACTGTTCTCCCGGGCTTTTATGTTGGTAAGAAATGTAGATTGCATGGTTGCCATACGCACTCCTTTGCTTTTAATCATTGTATATAGTAGTAATTTCCTACTTTTTCCGTTCAGGGTCAAGGATTCTCCAGACAGTTTTTCTGTGATCCATCCTCTGCACTATCGACACCTGCAGCATTCACCTGCAGGGTTCTTCATGCTATAGTGATGCAATGAACCCTCCTCTCCTCATCAGACATATCCTTCTTTTCCCGCTGCTCCTGCTCCTCCTCTCTTCCTGCCAGACCCCGCAGGCCGTTGAGGAATATACTGAAAGTGAGATAGACCTTGCCCGTCAGGGTGTGAGAGAGATAGCAATCCTTTCAGCCCGTAATGCTGTGTCAAGCCTCCCTTCCCATATAGAGACCCTCAGCGAAGAGGATCTGCTGGATGAGGAACTCCTTAGGGTCATCACACAGTACCGTGACACAGCAGGAGTGGAAAAGAGAATGGATGGACTCCTGCAGGCACTGAGATACAGCCTGACCCGGTTTGTGCTGGAGAACTATGAGGAGGTCGATTCACTGATCGTCCTGGGTGAACTCAACGATCCGTACGCCCTTATTCAGGGAGACAGTGACGCGGTGACCCGCATGCTCAGCACACGGTTCTTTCCCGTTGTCTCGGATTCCGTGACAGAACATCTCAGCTCTGACGAACAGGTAGCACGGGCAACAGAATCCCTCTTCTCGATTCTGAACAGCATCCGGAGGATCGATGCTTTTAGAGATGGCAGACCTTCTCCGCAACCTATTGATGAGATTTCGTATTCACGAGCCATCAACTCGATCCTGGAGAGACTCGCACAGGAGATGGGTAAGGAGGAGGGAATCATCCGCTCTCTTGCCATCGACTATGAGTCGCCGGCGATCAGAGTATTCGCCCTCTGACCTGATCAGTTTCCGCTCCTATTCCGGTTGTCCACATGCTCATAGCCGGCTATAATCTCTTCTATGGATCTTTTCGATGACAACAACGGCACTACCCATCAGCCTCTTGCATTCAGAATGCGTCCGAGAACGCTGGAAGAGTATATTGGACAGGAGCACATCATCGGCAAGGGACGACTGCTTCGACGGGCCATCCAGATGGACCAGCTCTCCTCCATCATTCTCTACGGCCCTCCCGGTACCGGTAAGACGACTCTGGCACGGGTCATCGCAAATTCCACAAAGAGTCATTTCTCCACGCTCAACGCGGTACTCTCCGGAGTGAAGGAGCTTCGCTATGAGATCGAGCAGGCTGTCGGCAGGCTGAAGCATTACGGGAAGAGGACGATTCTGTTCATCGACGAGGTACACCGATGGAACAAGAGTCAGCAGGATGCACTCCTTCCTCATGTCGAGAACGGCACATGCATACTCATAGGAGCAACCACCGAGAACCCGTACTTCGAGGTGAATCCTGCCCTTGTATCGAGAAGCAGGATCTTCCAGCTTCTCAAACTCACCGACATTGAAATGCACGAGATCGCCCGTCAGGCGCTCAGGGATGCAGAACGCGGATACGGGAATCAGCACATCGATTTCGAAGAGGGAGCCCTCGAACACCTTATCCAGGTTGCCAATGGTGACGCCAGAAGCCTGCTCAACGCTCTTGAACTCGCGGTGGAGACGGAGGAAGATTCCGGTTCAGAACCCGGAAAAACGCGTATCATCACCCGGTCTGCTGCGGAGGAGAGCATCCAGCGCAAGGCGGTTCTCTATGATAAGGAAGGTGATTACCACTTCGATACGATCAGTGCCTTCATCAAGTCGATCCGGGGCAGTGACCCCGATGCAGCACTGTACTGGCTGGCAAAGATGGTTCATGCGGGTGAACACCCTTCTTACATATTCAGACGTCTGCTGATAAGTGCAGCCGAGGATATCGGGCTCGCCGACCCACAGGCCGTCAGTGTCATTCTCAGCGATGCCCAGGCATTCGACAGGATCGGTCTTCCCGAGGGGCGCTTTCACCTCGCCCATGCGGCGCTCTATGCCGCAACAGCACAGAAGAGCAACTCAACACTCGGTTTCTTCGACGCTCTCAAAAGCGTGCAGGAAGAGAAGGAAGGTCTTGTACCGAACCATCTGAAGGATGCCAGCAGGGACGGTAAGGGATTCGGACACGGGGAAGGGTACCTCTATCCCCATGCGTACACGGACCACTGGGTAGCCCAGCAGTACCTTCCCTCCTCCCTTCAGGGGCAGGTGTTCTACAATCCGGCGACGACAGGATACGAGGGGACGATCAAACAGACGATCCTCGAAAGACGGGAGGTGCAGAGTGAAATCCACGCAGCTCCCGAACACGATCAGAACCTCACCTACTCACCCGCTAACAGGAGTGAAAGACGATGGATCGAACGCACACTCTCCCATCAGAATGAGTCTTTCGCCTTCCTCCGTGACACACTCTTTGATATGATTCCCCTTCAGCGAAGCCATACCCTTCTGATCACCAATCCCTCCAGGGGCTTCCTTGTATGGGAGGCTGTACGCAGGTGTCCGGAAGGTTCCACGAGCGTGCTGTGCACGAGAGAGGAGGAAAAACAGTACCTCGATGAGTTCGCTGAGCATCTCGACCTCCTTACCAGACCCTTCACATTCATCGTACCGCCCGGGCAGCTCCCTTCAGAGGAGGTAACCGGCATAGATCAGTACGACCACTTCGTGTCCTACAATCCGTTTTCAGGTCCTGTGCAGTACCGGTTGGGGGATATCAGGGAATGCATTCGAACAGGGGGGACTTTCAGTGCCATACAGCTACTGCCGCACAGGACGAGCCGGTTATCCGATCATATCACTGACAGTAGTCTGAAAGCCGTTCTCAAAGAGCAGGAGGATCTCTTTACAGCTCGGCACTATCCGAATGTCACTCGGGACGAGATTGTCAGGGCACTGGAAGAGGAGGGGTTCGCGCTTCGCTCACACACACATGAGGTGCGTACCCGAAACGTGTACCGACGGAAGGAAGTACAGGACCTCCTTGCTTCCCGATATGATCTGGCACAAGAGCTGCAGAATGAGCTCCTGAGGGTATTGAGTGCCACACTGATCGATAAGGAGGTTGATACGAGAAGAGAATTTCTTTTCTTCTCTGCACAGAAATAGCCGGGAGCACTTGACAATTCTTCCCATTTGAGGCATGTTTCTTCTTGTCGATTACACATGTCCACTACGGTATGTGTGAACATGATCATGGTGGATGTAGTTCAATGGTAGAGCACCAGATTGTGGATCTGGTTGTTGCGGGTTCGAGCCCCGTCATCCACCCTCACCTGTATGGTGGAATGAACGCGTTCGTAGCTCAGCTGGATAGAGTTCCGGACTTCGAATCCGTAGGTCGCAGGTTCGAATCCTGCCGGACGCATGAGACATTTTGTGTATGGGCCGTTAGCTCAGCTGGTAGAGCAGCAGACTCTTAATCTGCGGGTCAAAGGTTCGATCCCTTTACGGCTCAAAGCCACTTGCGAGAGTGGTGGAATTGGCAGACACGCTAGACTTAGGATCTAGTACCTTTGGTGTGAGGGTTCAAGTCCCTCCTCTCGCAAAGGACCGTATTGCGAAAGTAGCTCAGCGGTAGAGCTCCACCTTGCCAAGGTGGATGTCGCGGGTTCAAATCCCGTCTTTCGCTTTGAAGCAGAAGAACAAAGATTCTTCTGCTTTTTTTGTGTCGTATCAAGGTTCCTGATCCGCACTCTGTTCCCCTGGACTTAATGTCAGTGCTGTTTCGTATCACAGGGAACACAGAAATCCCGGGAGACACACAGCGTGAATCATCCCGGGCACATAAGGGGGGGTAACCTTTTTCGGTTACTGTATGCGAAAACCGAGAAATCATTCTCTCAGTGTACCGCCATTGACATTCATCGTATCTGCCGTGACGAAGGACGCTTCTCTGCTGGCAAGATAACAGACAGCATAGGCCACATCCTCAGGTACACCGAGACTCTTCGTGATGCTGTTATCGATACACTTCCGGTTCTCCTCAGGGGAAACAGCTCCTGACATTGCATTCTCTATTCTTCCCGGGCAGATTGCACTTTTGAGTGCATCCCTCCCTTCTCATCACCATATGACAGGGTTACCTATCTTGCTCCCAGATACTGAAAGAACCCCTCCAGAATGGATGTTTTTGATACCCTAGCAAAAATCGGGTACGCTGGTAAGAGTTCTATACACCATGAGATACCGGGACGTACGAAGAAGACGGTCCGTGATGAACATGGACAGGAAGGCCGGGAGAGTTTCTCTGTTTTATGGAACAGGTATTGCTTTCGGGAAATTTTCTGTGCTAGTATCCGTAAGTACCGACGTATCAGTGTCACAATCCTCATTATTCAAATAACTCTGATGACCGGTGCGAAATATCCACCCGGCTACTCTTCATGTATACAGCCGGGATGCATAAGAAGGAGCATGAGGTTTATGGCAAAATTCGTATTCGTCACAGGTGGTGTAGTATCGTCCCTTGGCAAGGGAATCACAGCAGCATCACTTGGCGCACTGCTGAAAAGCAGGGGACTGGCAGTCACTGTCCTGAAATTCGACCCCTACCTGAACTTCGATCCGGGCACGATGAGTCCCTACCAGCATGGTGAGGTGTTCGTGACAGATGACGGTGCGGAGACTGACCTTGATCTCGGTCACTACGAACGGTTTCTGGATGTTTCGATCGGGAAACCGAACAATGTGACAAGCGGAAAGATTTACTGGGAAGTGATCCAGAAGGAGAGGCGGGGTGAGTATCTGGGAGGTACCGTTCAGGTGATCCCCCACATCACCAATGAGATAAAAGAGAGGCTGCACTACCTTGCCAGAGAAAGCGCAGCTGATATCGTCCTTGTGGAGATCGGAGGCACCGTGGGAGACATCGAATCTCAGCCGTTCCTCGAAGCGATCCGCCAGATGAAGCGTGACCTTAAACGAAATGACACCCTCTATCTCCATGTGACTCTGGTTCCGTTCATCTCCACTGGCGAACTGAAGACGAAACCTACCCAGCACAGTGTCAAGGAACTGAGGAACATAGGTATTCACCCCGATTTCATCATCTGCCGTTCCGACAACGTCCTCCCGAAGGATGTCCGTGACAAGATCGCCATGTTCTGTGATGTCGATAAGGAAGCGGTCATAAGCAACCCCACCCTGTCGAGCATCTATGAGGTGCCTCTCTACTTCGAGGAGGAGAATCTGGATACACTGGTTCTGGACAGACTTGGGCTCGAGGCTGGCCCACGCCGTATGGAGAGCTGGCACACCATAGTCAACAACAGCAAAGATCCCCAGAGAAAGGTACGGATCGGTCTTGCAGGCAAGTACCTTGACCTCTCGGATGCGTATATCAGTGTGATAGAGTCACTCAACCATGCAGGTTTCCACCACAGCACAAAGGTGGAGATCGTCCCCATCGATACGGAAGTACTTGACGATGCCGATGAAATACAGGTCGGTGAGGCTCTCAACGGCCTCAGCGGTATCATCGTTCCCGGAGGCTTCGGACTTCGCGGAATCGAGGGAAAGATCAATGTCATCCAGTATGCGAGAGAACACGACCTGCCTTTCCTCGGTCTCTGTCTGGGCATGCAGTGCATGGTCTCCGAGTTCGCCCGCAATGTCGTGGGTCTTACGGATGCCGCAAGCAGTGAGTGGTACCCGGACACACATCACCCCGTGGTGGATATCATGGAGAACCAGAGGAACGTGGAAAAGGGAGGTACGATGAGACTCGGGACGTATCCCTGCTCGATCAGTTCACCTGATACCCTTCTGTACAAGGCCTACGGGACAGACACGATAGACGAGCGCCACCGTCACCGCTACGAGTTCAACAATGCCTACAAAGAGACACTGGAGAAGAAAGGTCTTGTGTTCAGCGGTCTCTCTCCTGATGGAAAGCTTGTGGAAGCTGCTGAGCTCCCCGGTCACCGCTTCTTCATCGGTGTGCAGTACCATCCCGAGTTCAAGAGCAGACCCCACAAGGCTCATCCGCTGTTCAGAGATTTCATAGGGGCAGTTATCAGGTAACGGCACAGAGAGCACTCATCGCGTAAAATTTTCGCAATCTTTATCTATACTTTACCAATATGTGGTGTCATCATGGGTATAGCTTCACACCCATGGAGGTACCCATGAAAAGATTATCAAAGGTAGGCAAAGTGCGTCTGACGGTTCAGCTGCTTTTCCTTATCATCGTGCTGTATGTAGTGATAGGCCACTCGCTTGAGGAACAGGGGATCCAGCTCCCCCTTATACAGGGAGCATCGCTCCACGCGATCTGTCCCTTCGGAGGAGTTGTGACCCTGTATGAGTTTTTCACTGAAGGGTCCTTCGTCCAGAAGATACATGAGTCTTCCCTGTACCTTATGCTGCTTGTCCTGATCACAGCGGTACTCGCCGGCCCGTTGTTCTGCGGCTGGGTATGTCCCTTCGGCACTGTACAGGAATGGATGGCCAACATCGGAAGGGCTCTGTTCAAGAAACGGTATAACCGGATGGTCCCTGCGAAGTTAGACCGTGTCCTCAGATACCTGCGCTACGGGGTGCTGCTCTGGGTCCTGTGGGCAACAGCGACAAGCGCGAAACTGATCTTTGCAGAGTACGACCCCTACTATGCCCTGTTCAACTTCTGGACGGGAGAAGTTGCCGTCACCGCGTTTATCGCCCTGGCTGCCGTGGTTGTGCTCTCGCTGTTCATAGAACGACCCTTCTGCAAGTATGCATGTCCCTACGGGGCTCTCCTCGGCCTCACCAATCTCTTCCGTCCCTTCAGTATCAGACGCAGCGAAGACACCTGCATTTCCTGCAGGAAATGCGACACCGTATGTCCCATGAACCTGAATGTCTCAACGGTGAAACGTGTAAGGGATCACCAGTGTATCAGCTGTCTTGAGTGTACCAGCGAAGCAGCCTGCCCTGTCGGGAAGACACTTGAGTTGAGTACAGGATCAAGATCAGGTTCAAAGGGAGGATCAGCATCATGACACTACATGCACGGACAGCCGCTATACTTTTGATCGTAGTCCTTCTTGCCGGAGTTATCGTACTGAGAATCGCCGGTCTGTGGGTAACTGAGTCCCAGAAAATTCCGCAGAAGATAACAGTGGGGGACGACTTGGAAGTATCCGATCCGGCGGACATCCGCGGTTCGTATACCTTTGCAGATATCGAACAGCATTTCGAGGTTCCTGCACTGCTGCTGGCTCAGGCCTTCACCCTCGATACACTCGAGAACAACCCTGCACTGTACACAGCAAAGAACGTGGACGAACATTTCGAAGGGACCGAAGGTCTTCCGGGGGATATCGGAACCGATGCTGTGCGCACCTTCGTAGCATTGTTCATGGGTATTCCATATCTGTCCGAGGAAGATACGATACTTCCTTCCACCGCTGTGGAAATTCTCATCACAGAGGGACGTATCGAGGACGATGTTGCACAACGGCTTCTTGAGACCGGTTATCAGGTTCCTTATAGTGATCCTGCATCGCCGGTACCTGCTTCAACCGCTGCCGCAGAACCGGTGGAGAGCGGGTCGACCTTCCTGATTCAGGGAAAGACCACCTTCGCGGACCTGATTGACCAGGGCCTCACACAGAGTCAGATAGAACAGGTCATGGAAGCAGAGATAGAAGATATCGATCAGAAGGTGAAAGACTATGCCGAGGATCGGGGAGAAGAGTTCTCTCTCTACAAGACGCCTCTTCAGAATCTTATCGATTCACTCTGAGACCGGAACCGTTACACGAGACCTGCTCAGGGCAGCTGTCTCAGGAATTCGAGGATGTCCTCTGAAGAAGGGGGGCATCCAGTAATGGATGTATCGAAGCGCTTTGTACAGACTCCAATACCTACCCTGTCCGACTGGTCGGCAGGTAGTTCCCCGCTTCGGAAAAAGCGCCCGATCGCGTATCGACGGGTTTCGGGTGCTTCCAGCTGCCTCAGCGCACTGATAAGGGCAGCGTAGCAGGAGGAGCAGGCTTCGTTCTCATCAACCAGCTTCTCGAGCAGGGCCAGTCGCTCATCGTGGTGGAAGGTCTTCACCTCGCCGTGAGTATTGATCTCCAGAACAGCGTCTTCCCTTCCGTTCCAGAGCGAACCCACCTGCAGCTCTGCACTTCGACCGATATAGGGAACATCTTCAACGGCGTACCCGATGACAGAGGCACCGAAACTGTCGATCAGCACGGGATCGGTGGCGAAGAGAATCCGATTCATATCGGAAGGATCCCCGCCCTCTTCGAAGGTCGGGTCAGGACAGATGGCATCCATCACGATACAGTCCTGATGGAGCATCTGGTTCAGCCGGGCGATAGGTTCATGAAGCCCCTTCGAGTGGAATCTCCGCTTCTCCGAATCAGGGATAAGTCCCTTGAGATTTTTGAGAGCCCCGGTATACCGTGTCTGGCAGTGACCTTTCAGGAGCGGCACATTGATCAGGAAATCGATTGATTCGGTTATCGAACAGAGTGAAACGGAATAGCCGTCTATATCCTGCGTAAAGGAGGAATCCTTCTGCGTGTCAAAGAGAGGCACACCGTAGTCGGCACTGAGCTTTTCATAGCCGCATACCTTGAAGGCCTGTGCGGTGCGGTCGCCTACCCAGGAGCCTTCAACGATCATGAGGTTCCTGTACCCGAGCCTCGTGAGAAAGCGTATGATACCGCCTACTATCTGTGGATGGGTAGTCCCCCCCTCATGAGCTGGACGCGCAACTACGAGGTTCGGTTTGATACCGATGAGACTCTCTCTGTCGGAAGGTAGTAGTTCCTCGAGACCTGCTGTCTCAAGAAGTCGCACAGTCATATCACCAATTGACTGGGAACCATCATGGAATATCGAAATAATCGGCCTCTCAGGTCTGCTCACATCAGCCTCCTCGTGAGATGTATGCTACCAGAATACACTGCCGTTGAACAGTCGTATCAGGGTAAAGGCCTCAGAGGAATGAGTGGTCGGGGAGCAGCTCACTGGTCAATCGAAATTGGTGAGAGCGTAGATTTCCCTTTCTATGAACAGATCCACAAGGTGAGAGTCAAACTGACTGCCGCTGAACAGGCGGATCTCTTCGAGTGCGATCTCGGGTGAGAAGGCTTTCCTGTAGGCTCTGTTGCTGGTCATGGAGTCATACGTGTCGGCCAGAGAAACGATCTTGACATCAAGGGGAATCTCGGTATCTTTCAGGCCGTCGGGATATCCTGTTCCGTCAAGCCGTTCGTGGTGGTGTCGAATGATCGGACGGTACGGCTGGAACAGTTCTATGTGACTGACAATACGGTCACCGTAGACGGGATGCATCTGAATCGTCTTGTACTCCTCTTTCGTAAGTGGCGTATTCTTGTTCAAAATGGCCTCACTGATACCGATCTTTCCGATATCGTGCAGAAGAGCTCCCCCTTCCAGGATCTCAAGGCGGTCATCGCTATACCCCAGAGCAACTCCCAGAGCGACCGATAGACGGCTTACCCGCTTGCAGTGTCCCTTAGTGTACCTGTCCTTCTGTTCAATAGTCTCACTGAATGCCATGAGGGTGGACCGGGTGACACTGTCGAGGGTACTCATCGACTGACTCAACTGTTCCTCGATCTCCTCGTGATGGTGACGGAAGGCATCCTCCCGCTCTTCCTTGATACGCTCCTCTTCACTCATCTCAAGAATCAGGCGTATACAGGTAATGAGATTCTCCCGTGTGACCGGTTTCGTCAGATAATCCTTTGCTCCCATCCTGATCGCCTTCAATCCTGTTTCCAGGTCATTGAACGCAGTAAGCATCACCACGGGAATCTTCGGATGCCGGGACTGAAGGAACTCCAGAAGCGTAAAACCGTCCTCCCCGGGCATCTTAATATCAAGCATGATAAGATCAATCTTTTTACCCGACTCCAACTGCTCATGAAGGGCCTTGCCCCCATCGCAGACTGTTACTGTATATCCTTCATTCTGAAGAAGAATGTTCAGAATCTTTCTGATTCCAGGGTCATCATCTGTGATGACAACATGTTTGCTCATCGTGTACCCCTTTTCAACCTGAGGGAGAACAAAAACGGAACCTCCCTCCTGTATGCATCATACCCCTCGAACATGCGGGGAAATAAAACTCTATCTTCCAGGAAGATAAGCAGGAAATTGTCAGCGGTCAACCCTATGACGAGTGACAGAACATCCAAACGGAAAAAGAGCCATGCTATGACACAGTTAAATCCTGTATACCACAGAAAACCCGGATGACGCGAGATGCGATATGTACCGCCTTTATACAACGCCCCTTCCTGTTTTGATGAGAAGAGCCTCACTTCCAGAAAGACCGAGAAGATGAGAAGTCCACCACAAAGTGCAAGGAGCGAATACAACAGAATCTGCAGCGGGAGACTGTGACCGGGAGTGTACAGCCGGTGAAGGAGAACATACGGGACAGCGGTAAGGATAAAACCGGTCATAGTTATCCATCTAAGGAATACTTTTCTCTTGATGATAGCCAGATCAAAGAGAATCAACAAAAAATACCCTGCTGTTCCTATAATAAAAATTTCAAATATTTTCATACTATTCGACTAATATAGTGTACAATCAGGATAATTCATAGATAAAAAGGGAATGAATATGATCATCGATATATCTACAATCATTCCTGCAGTCGCGTTGATCTTGTATGTGTTCTTCTTTGTGTTCGGGATTCTGCAGTATAAAAGAGACCATTTCTACTGGTCGTTTCAGCTCTACATCATCTTTTTCGCCATATGGAGTTTCGGTTCCCTTATGATGCACCTGAACAGTGGTCTCATGACACCTCTGTTCTGGAACAAGGTCATGCTTGTGGGACTACTCTCGGTGCCGTTCGGGCTGACACACTTCGTGATCGACATCCTCGAGATGCACAGAAAGCGCGTCACAGTCTTCATGAGCCTGAGCTATCTTCTCCTTATTCCTCTGATGATCTTCAACTTTACCGGCAGCATCGTCAGTGACGCGGGATTCCATGGAAACGGTGAGTTCTATTACATCCTCGCTCCCGGTTCCATATACGCCTATTCAATCAGCTATTCCTATCTTTTCCTTGCATTCATCATCCTTCTGGTCAGCAGCAAGAAGAATCCTCTCAGCCCGGAGGGAAAGAATCTTTTCCTGCCGCTGCTCGGTGTACTTATTATGCTGATAGGTATCTTTATGAATGTCTTTCCCCATATCGGGAAATACCCGATTGATATACTCGCTTCCACGATAAACGCAATTCTACTGTTCTACACGATATACAAGTACAAATTGATCAGTTACTCGCTACTCGGGCTGAAGATCATCTATTCGACGATCTTTGCCATATTCGGTTCGATGACCTATTACGCTCTGTTCACCGTCATCCAGTTCTTCAATGAAGACTTTGCTCCCGGGAGCATAGTGCAGCTATCCATCATCCTTGGCTTTGTCACGGCTCTTATCATGTTCCCGGTCAGGAATCTGCTGAGCTATCTGGTGGATTCGGTCATTATCCCAAAGCGCCATCCCTATCAGGCGACGATTCTGAATCTCAGCCGGAAAATGCCGACAATCCTCAATCTTGAAGACCTTGCCCGGGAAGTGACCGACAATCTCTCGACGGGAATGAAAAGTGAATGGGTTCTGTTCGTTGCCTATGACCCCGCTCAGGGAAGTGATCACTACCGTATAGTCGCGAATGCAAAGTGCCCGACAAAGCTGAACAAGGGTGATATCGTCACCTTCTCGATGTCTCCCGAACGGGAATCAGCGATCGGTGACAGTCAGAGCAGGAACAGTGCATCGGTCATTCTCCTGTCCGATGAGGAACTGGAAACCTTCACAGCCGAGGGAATCCCTCCGTTCAATATCATCATTCCTCTTATCTTCCGGCATCAGTGCGGCGGGTATATTCTTATTTCCTACGATGTATCGACAGCTCCCCTGAGCCAGATAGAAGTGGATGCATTCGAGCTTCTTGCTTCCCAGAGTGCCCTGGCCCTTGAGAACTCTCTGAGCTTTGAACAGCTCAGGAAGCAGGGACAGGAGCTCGAACTGAGCAAGAACAAGATGGAGGCGATCTTCAACGGCATAGCATCTCCTGTCTGTCTCATTGACATCGACTATATCATTCAGGAAGCCAACAGCGCAGCCCTTTCCCTGTTCCAGCTGAGCAGAAATGCCCTTATCGGCAAGAAGTGCTACAGAGCTCTGTTCAGACGGGTTCGTCCCTGCCCCCACTGTCTTGCTGTCGACACCCTCCATTCGGGGATAGTTCAGGAGACCGAGGCGAGGGAAAAGGACAGAATTATCTCGTTCCAGTATCATAATGTGCGGGTCCCTGAAGAATCAAAGAGCCTGTTCGTTGAGATCATGCAGGATATCACCGAACAGAAACATATGCAGGAAGAGATGATCCGAACCGAGAAGATGGCAGGAATCGGTACACTTGCCGCCGGTATAGCTCATGAGGTGAACAACCCGCTTGCAGCGATTTCGGGGACAGCAGAGATCCTCCTGAGTGAGGCGGCACCCGAGAGTAAGGAAAGAGAGTACCTCGAAGATATTCTCAACTATGCGAAGGGAGCCAGCAACGTCATCAAGGAGATGTCAATCTACTCACGAACCGAGGAGAACCAGGAGAAGCAGGTCGTTCAGATCGTAGAGACCCTTGAGTTCTCTCTCAGGATGGCGATGAGGGGATCAGATATGCAGAACGTGGAAGTGAAACGCAACTATCATGCACTTCCCACGCTTGAAGCGAACGAGGGAGAGGTGCAGCAGCTGTTCCTCAACCTCATCGTGAACGCAGCACAGTCAATGGGTGGAGCGGGAGTTCTGACCCTCTCCTGTTTCGAGAAGGACGGGTTCATCCATATCGCCATCGGCGATACCGGGTGCGGGATCCCGGAAAAATACCTCAGTCAGGTATTCACACCCTTTTTCACCACGAAGCCGCCGGGTGCGGGGACGGGTCTCGGTCTGACTAACTGCTTCAACATCGTCGAGAAGATGGAAGGAAGGATACGAGTGAGAAGTACGGAAGGAGAAGGAAGTGAATTCACGGTGATTCTTCCACTTGGTGATGAAGGGAAGGACACGATACGGTTTGTCATGGCTAGTGATGCATCGTCGCTCAGTGATGTGTTCTTCATTCAGCGCAAAGTCCTTGTAGGAGAGAAGGGATACCTTGAAGAAACAATCCACAGCAAAGAGGATGAAAAGGCAATGCATATCCTCGCTTTCCGCGGTATCCACCCGGTCGGGACCGTTTCACTGATGAACAGTGATACCTTCTGGCCTCTCCCTGTGGCACGGTACTTCGATATATCGGAGGTGCTCTCAAAAGGCAAGGCCAGTGAGATACTCAGACTGGCTGTCCTGCCTCAGATGCGCAATACGTCGGTATCGATCGGTCTTATCATACTGGTGTTCCTTCTTGCACGCTCGAAGGGTGTCAACCAGTTGGTGCTTGATGTGTTCAGTGATGATGAGAAAACGATACGACTCTACAGAAAGTTTGGATTTGAGGATATCGGAACCTATCACTCCCCCTCTCAGGTCACCGTCATGATGCTCAAGGGAAAGAGCACACTGGAGACCGATATGAATCAGCTGAGACACTTCGTGAAACCGTTGTTCAAGCGACTGAGGGATGTATTTGATTTCGGTGAACACACCCAGGCCATCCACCGAGAAATGGACCTGATCCTTGCGGGAGAGCATGAGGTGGAAGAAGTGGATCAGTTCGCCTGACAGGGCGAGCGGAAGAGGAAAGACGGCAGGAGTGTATGCTCCTGCATATCCCGTTCGTATCTTTCATCGAGGCTTGCCGACCCCTCTTCACGTCTTTTCCTGTAGCATGCATAGATTCTGGACAAGCGCAGCAGCGCAGTGAAACGGGTAACGGGATCCTTCAGTTCAATAAGGTGAGCACCGATCATTCGGGCCTCTCCCACGGCAGGTTGAGATTCCTTCGGTTCCACGTCGGCAGAGCAAAAAGCACCGATATACTCATCCTTCACGACTACCTTTTTCCCGTGAAGTGAGGAGAACAGGAAATCAGAGGCATAGGATGTGCTCAAATCCTCGCGAAAGGAAGCACACACTGCCCTTCGCAGCAGAAATGAATGAAGAATATGACGCTTCCCTCGTATAAGGTTCTTCGAGAACGAACCGCCCGAACCCAGGGGAAGCACAATAGAATCGATACTACCCGCCTTTTCCACCATCGTCGCACACTGTAGTGCTGATGCATCGAACACCTGAAGCCATTCGTTTCCCTTTTCAAGAAACTCGCGGTGTATCTCTTGACCGGGGGAGAGGAAGAGAACCGTATCCCCCGAGGAGACAGACAGACCATGGTTGAAGGCCTGCGGGATGGAAATCCATGTGACTGTGTGCATATTCACACTCCCCGCGGCATCTTCAGCTGCCGCTACACACCCTTGCGGGGTGACAAGAATAATCTCAAGGTTCCTATACGACTGATCCTGAGCCGACCGGATCGATTTCTTCAGGTCCTCATCACACCGTTCTCCTGCGATGATCACAGACACAAGAGGATGGTCAAAAGTACGTTCAACAAACTTCATACCAACCAAGATACACAAAAAACGAGCAGGAGGCACCACCTTTTATTCTTCATCCACCTGTCGTATACTTACAATCTATGGAGGAAACACACAGAGCATCATTGAAAAGGAGGTTTGCCTCCTACATCATCGATCTCCTTATTCTCTTTACCGCCTGGCTGCCTGTGTTCATCTGGTTCGTCCGAGGACTGTTCAGTGATCAGAGCGGGATCTTCCTTCTGGGCTATTCTACACTCATCGTCTACGGGTTCACACTCTTCCGCTTTCTCTATCTCAGCCTTCTGTGGAGATTTGACGGCACAGTTGCAGAGCGCCTTGTACATATCAGGGTCACAGGGCGAGATGGCCGGGGTCTGTCGCTTCCCCGGTGTCTGCTGCGGGCTCTCACACTGCCTCTGGACACCCTCACTCTGGGTCTTGTGTTTCTGATCCCTCCCCATTCCGGTCTCCATGACAGAATCAGCGGCAGTGAGGTCGTATGTTCGCCAGGGGGGAGAAACACAGGATAGTCGGTCCAGCCCGTGGAGCGGGGAAGCACGGCAGCAACGATTTCCCATTGAGAATACCTGACCTTGAGCGTATAATAGCGTATGCTTGATTCACTGCAGAAACGCTACACCTTTATCATCATTGTTCTTACTATGCTCTCCCTCTCGTTTCTGCTGTTCATTGACTATCTACTTCTTCGTTCCCATTCGATCGAGAGAGCCAAGGATACCTCTGAGATGGTGATCTCGAATGTGGATGCACAGATTGACCTGCTGATCGGGTCACTCGAGTCGACTCTGACAGCTCTCAGTTCCTATGACAGTGTTCAGCAGGTCGATACCGGGGCAATGAAGAATCAGTTTCTGGCTCACGTAACAGCAGATGAACATATCATCAGAGCTATCTATCTCGGGACCGCTGACGGGGAGATGTATGAATGGGGGGTCGGAGAAGGCTTTGTCGACAACACTCCCTCCTTCCCCTCCGACTACGACCCGAGGACCCGGCCCTGGTACCAGACAGGTCTTGCCTCTGATACCTTTACACTCAGTGAGCCCTACCTCTATGCCTCTACCAATGCACTCGGTATTACGGGAGTCATGAAGGTGTATGATGAACAGAAGCTTGTGGGAGTGCTCGGTCTGGATATCATTCTCAACGGTCTGAACAATCTGGTGAATCTTGTACAGACGGGTCAGGGCGGAAAGATCGTCCTCCTTACCGGGGACGGGGAGGTGCTTGCTACCCAGTTCGAGACCGCCACTCAGGCGAAAACCGAACTGAGGATATTCCCCTATCCGGAAACTCTCAGCGTTTCCGGTCCTTCGGTGCATGAACTGTACGGTGCCCAGTACATGGTCAACCACAAGACAAGCGCAAAGACCGGCTGGACCATCCTGATTGCCCTCCCCTTCTCCGAAATTCTTGCCTTCTCACTTATGCAGCGTCAGATCATCATCTTCTATGATATCATCGTGATGCTCCTGCTCGGTATCATCGTCGCATTCATATCAAAACGCCTTCTTACCGATCCTCTTCACGAAATCATCAGCGTCCTGAAGGACCATGAAGGGGGTAAATATGATTCGAGGATACGCGTTCAGAGTGTACCTGAGTTCCAGATGATCGCACAGACGTTCAATACGGTTGCAGAGAACAAGAAGGAAAGGGAAAAGCAGATGGAAACGGAAGTAGAACACCGCACCCGTGAAGTCCTTCTGCTCCAGAAAGAGAATATGCGACTTCGGATCATTGAGGAAAAAGAGAGGATATATACGACCCTCCATGATTCTCTCGGTGCCCGTCTGACCAGCATACACATCAGCAACAACGTCGCCCGCCATGCAGTACATGTCGAGGACTTCGCGAAGGTGAAGCAGATGCTCGAACGGATCGAATACAATACGACGAAGGGAATCCATGATCTCAAGGATATCCTTGAAGCCAAGGAGGAGGACAGTCTCCCGGAAGGGTATTTCACTCACTTCGTCACCCTGCATATCGCACGGAGACTGAGCGTGCGGTCTATCTCCTTCTCGTACTCACTACCGGAGGAACACCAGATACAGCAGATCAGCGACGAAATCCTTATCAGCCTCTCTCTGATACTTGAAGAACTGGTGACAAACACACTCAAATATTCTCACGCGCACACGGTGGAAACCACCCTCACACTGCAGGACAGAGATGTGCTGCTGACCTACAGTGACGATGGAATCGGTTTTGACGTGAAGAAAGCGAAGAAAGGCGGATTCGGGATACCTGGCATATTCCACCGCGCTGAATACCTCGGAGGGTTCGTGCAGATTACCAGCAAAACGAAAAAAGGGGTGCGTTACCGCATCCACATCCCGAAAGAGAGCCGGACATGATCTATATCACGATCGTTGAGGATTCATTCGATGCACGGGAGGGGTTCCGGTATCTCCTCTCACTTGATTCGCAGGTCCGGATCGTCGGTTCCTTTGACCGTGCCGAGACGCTTATTGCAAACAAGGACGTCATTGACAGGACTGATATCGTGCTGATGGATATCGAACTGCCCGGCATGAACGGTATCGAGGCGACCCGGATCCTTTCCGCAATGAAACCGGAGATGAGCATACTGATCCTTACCATCTTTGCAGAACGGGAGAAGATCGTGAATGCCATCCAGGCCGGGGCCAAGGGCTACCTGTTGAAGAATAATGATCCGAGGGACCTCCTCTCCCAGATCAAGAGCGTTCACTGCGGTGGTTCGGCCCTCTCTCCCCTTGCAGCCCGCACCATTCTCGAGGAACTCTATGAGAAACATGAGACCAGAAAGGGACCTGCCGACTACCATCTGACACACCGTGAGCTCGAGGTGTGTCGTCTCATCGTGGAGGGCGATACCTACCGGGAGATATCTGAAAAACTCAGCATGGCAAGCGCTACTGCAAAGAAACATATCCTCAATATCTACCGCAAACTCGATGTAAACTCCCGTGTGACCTTCATGAAGAAGGTCTTTGAAGAAAACCTGCTGGAATAGCCGTTCAGATATTTACATAGCAACAGATTATCACTGCGTTGAACACTCCCTGCATTTCCTGGAGACCTACACCATTTGGTGTATTTACCGTGAGAGAGGCGCAAAATACCCAAGGAAATACACCTTTTGGTTCATTTACTGACACACGTGCATAGTGTTAGCTAGTAGGCAGGAAATTAATATCGTAAAAGGAGAAACATCTATGAGCGACAAAAAAGGAGTAATGGACTGGTATTTCAAGTTCAATCTGCTCTACAGGATTCTGATTGGACTGGTACTTGGTGCCCTGGTAGGTATCATCTTCGGAGAGAGCATCGCATGGCTGAACCCCCTGGGTTCTCTGCTCGTGAATCTTCTCAAAATGATCGTCATGCCGGTCATTCTGTCAACCCTCGTCGTCGGTGCTGCAAGCATCAACCCTTCCTCTCTGGGAAAGGTCGGAGTGAAGATCATTCTGTTTTACCTTCTGACCTCAGCCTTCGCAGTGGCGATCGGCCTTCTTATGGGTAATATCTTCCGACCGGGACTTGGTCTCGAACTCGGAACTATTGCAGGAGCAGCAGGAAAGGAACTGGTAAAACCGAGCTTTATCGATACGCTTCTTGCTATCATCCCGACGAACCCGTTCGGATCACTCTCAAGTGGAAACGTTCTTCAGGTGATTTTCTTTGCCATCATCTTCGGTATTTCAATCAGCTACCTGAAACTGAGCAAGAACGAGACGATCAAAAAGAGCGGAGACGTACTGTTTGACGTGTTCAACGGCCTTGCTGAAACCATGTACCTCATCGTCCGCGGAGTGCTGCAGTATGCTCCGATAGGTGTATTCGCCCTCATAGCAGTAGTCTTCGGCAAACAGGGTGCAAAGGCCTTCGGCCCTCTCGGTACTGTCACCATAGCCAGTTTCCTCGGATATATCCTGCACGTTGCGATAGTCTACACAGTCCTTCTGATGATCAACAAGATCTCACCGAAGGCCTTCTTCAAGGGTGCCCGCACACCAATGATCACAGCCTTCGTAACACGAAGCAGCAGTGGAACCCTTCCTGTAACCATGAAGGCTGTTGACGAAGAGTTCGGAGTAGACAAGAAGATCTATTCGTTCACACTTCCTCTCGGTGCAACCATAAATATGGATGGAACAGCTATTTATCAGGGAGTATGTGCACTATTCATCGGATTCGCAATCGGCATGCCGCTTTCCTTCGGTCAGCAGATCACCGTCATCCTGACAGCAGTCCTCGCCTCCATCGGAACAGCAGGTGTTCCGGGTGCAGGAGCTATCATGCTTCTGATGGTCCTGAATTCGGTCGGCCTCCCTGTCACAGCAGGAAGCCCTGTGGCTGCAGCCTATGCGATGATCCTCGGTATCGACGCGATCCTCGACATGGGAAGAACCAGTGTCAACGTCACCGGTGACATGGTCGGTACTTGGATCGTCGCAAAGAGCGAAAAGATGGTTGATGAAAGCAAACTCCGTTAGCGAAAGCATTCAGAGAAAAACTATCATCATCGGTGGAGGAGTGGGTCCCGCAGCGGGAGTCGACCTCCACCGCCAGATTATCTCACTCACACCCACAGATGGTTCCGATCAGGACCATCTGCGGGTCATTCATCTCTCTTTCAGTGATCTTATCCCTGACAGGACCGAGGCACTGAAGGGCGGCTATGGAGCTGTGGCTGCACAGCGGATGGCCGAACTCATCAATCAGGCCTATTACCTGGCTCACAAGTTCAACAGTGAGGCAGTAGTGGGCATCCCCTGCAACACGTTCCACGCGGAACCGATATTCTCTGTCTTCAGGGAAAGTCTTCTCCCGGAGCTTGAACTTATCAACATGATAGATGAGACACTCGCTGCAATCACAGAGAGAATTCCCTCCGGAGGAACTGTCGGTATACTCAGTACGAGCGGTACACGCTCTGTACGGCTGTATGACCAGAGACTGGAACAGTCGGGTTTTACCGCCGTTCAGGTGGAAGATCAGGAAGCGGTCACTCAGGCCATATACAACAGTCAATGGGGTATCAAGGCGAAAAGCGGACCATCCGACGAGAACCGGAAGATCCTGAATGAAGCGGTCACAGAACTCAGAGAGAAGGGTGCCCGGGCCATTATCCTCGGCTGCACGGAAATACCTCTTGTCCTCACAGGAACTGAATATGAGGGAATTGCACTTATCGACCCGATGAGGGTTCTTGCTGAGTCTCTGGTGCGCTCAGCCCTCTCTCAGTAACGATCTCGGCTGCAACTCGCTGACGGAGAAACCTCTTTCACATCAATGCTGAAGATGCCAGTCAGGACAGAGCTCAGAAAGACGGGCAGAGAATGACTGCCGGGAAGTTTCATCAGTGTGACAGGACATCCAGGAAGCATAGATCGCAGAGGCAATGGAAAAGGGGCATTCCTCCACGTAATCAGAGAACCACCTGGAAGCATCGCCGTCATACTGATACAGGGCACTCAAAACACCGATCACATACGCTGTTTCCTCATGAAACAGTTTCCCGGAGCGAAATTCCTGAATCCTGCAGGTATACGGTGCAAGCTCCTTCTCTATCATCTCATAGGGAAGATCGTATGGATCGACATAGCTCCCCCCATTGAATCTGTTCACCTGTTCATAATAATCATCCTCACTCAGACGGCACAGGTCACGGAACGCGTCTTCTGCAACATCAGTATCTTGTATCTGACGCAGGACCTGTAACGAGAGATCATGGACCCGGGCAGCACACTCAGGTTGCTGCTTCACAAGCCGTGAGAGTACTTCTATCAGCTGAGGGCGTTCCAACGTGAGCACTATAGAGGTAAGGTCTTTTTTCACCTTCGTCACCTTGCGGGAAGCAGTATCAGACACCATACATCTTCATTCGCACATCAAGATACGATTCGTAGACGCCGTTATAGAATTCTGTCGCTTCGGGATTTGGTGTTGCATGTTTTGAGTAGTCAAGTTCCACATGATCCTTACACAACTGGGTGATATCCCCCTGACCGTCAACCCACATGGCCTGCAGAGCTGCACCGAGAGAACCGCTCTCCTTGCTCGTCACCCCGATGATCTCAGTATTCATGATATCTGCAGTGATCTGACGCCAGGGTGCGCTGTTGGAACCACCTCCTGTGATCTTCATCACCTCGATTGCTCCGGTATTCTTTGTAAGAAGGTCCCTGCCCCACCGAAGATTAAAAATAACTGACTCGGCTGACGCTCTGATCAGATTTTCAGGGGTAAGCGTCTTAAAGGTGAGACCGGCGACGACGCCTTTGCTTCCCGGAAGGGCGGGCATCCTCTCCCCATTGAGATACGGAACCATCACGACACCTTCGGCACCGGGAGATGATGTTTCAAGATACCGGTCGAACTCTTTCACTGATAGCGAGAAGAGCTCCTGATACGCGGTACTCGTACTGGTCGCATTCATGGTCATGACGGATGGAATCCACCCACCGTTGCCGGCACACTGTATCTGTGTGATGGGGTCAAAGAAGAACGGCCTGTTTGTACTTGAGTACATATTGATCACACCGCTGGTACCGAGCGTCATGGCTGCGGTCCCGTCCTCGACGGTGCCTGTTCCAAGAGAGGCCATCATATTGTCACCGCTTCCCGGTGCAACAAGGACACTCTCTTCGAGTCCGTAACGCCGTGCGATTTCCTTCGTTATCGTACCGACAGGCTCGCCGTCCAGCGCAAGTGTTGGAAGCGCCTTTGCGAGAATTCCCGATGGATCCATCAGAGAGACAACCTCGTCACTCCATGTTAGCGTGTTTACATTGAAATACCCTGTACCGGAGGCGCTGCCGATATCTGTGGCGAGAACTCCACTGAGGTAATAGTTGATGTAATCCTTGGGATTGAATGCCATGGAGATACGGGAAAACAGCTCAGGTTCATGTTTCTTCATCCACAGGAGCTTACTGGCTGTGTAGCCTACGGGAATGGAAGTACCGATCTTCTCGATCGTCCCCATGTCCCCTCCCAGGGCTTCTATGAGTTCCGCATTCTCTCGCGCTGTCTCTGTGTCGTTCCAGAGTTTTGCCGGTCGGATAACATCATTGCGACCATCGAGTACGACGAGTCCATGCTGCTGGCCGGAGACTCCGATCGCCCTGATGTCCTTCCTCTTCTCTCCCAGACCATCAAGAGCCTGATGCATGGCGACATCAAGAGCTGCAATCCACCACTTGGGATCCTGTTCCCGTCTACCGTTCTCGAGGGCAACCAGATCATGTTTCTCATACCCGTCTGAAACAATCTTCCGCGCCTTTTGATCGTAGACGATAACCTTTGTGCCCTGTGTGCCGCAGTCGATACCTATATACATCACGTTCCTCCTGATTACCTATCCACTAAGATATCTTTTCCGACCTTTCCGCTCGGATGGATGTGAGAAAAATCTTCTAGGGTACAGTGTCTCTTTTCCTCTCGAATACGTATAATAGCATCAAACAGGGCTATCACGCAAAGAATACTTGCTGTTGCAAGTATTCCTGAGGCGACTGATTCGTTGTAATCATCTCTTTGGGATTTCCCTGGTGTTCCGTCAGCTTTCATGGGGAGTAGCATTTCTCTCTCTTCATGTACTTCGATGGGCGAGGACCTGAGAATCCCTTTCAAGTGCGAGAAAACCGCCCGCAATCTGCTCAAACAAGGATGCGTCATACCCGCTGTGCTCCCAGTCACTTGCGACCAGGAGTTTCTCGGTAAGTGAATTCCCTCTGGTACTCTCAATGAAAATACGGTCGGATTCCAGGCATTCACCAGCTGGGCCCACTGCATCGAAAGTGATGGCAGCAAGGTAGGCAGTACCCACTCTCTTCCATGTCAGTCCATGCTTCTGTGCATGTATGATAACTCCCATCAACCGATCATCAAATCGCAGTTTGCGTTTCAAGTCTCTTCCGACCCTGTATACGGTATCCTTCAGAACAGGATTTTGAAATCTATAAAGAAGATCATCAATGTGTTCTGAAAGAGATGCATATGAAAATACTGCAGGATACGTGTGAATGAGAACCTCAGCGGCTTCCAACATTGTTTCACGAACCTGGCCGTACAGTTCATCATCATCAAGGACTTTTGCGATATAGGTCTCTTCCGGATGTTTATGATAGCCCAGATAGGCGGTCACCGCATGTCCGAGATTATGTATGAATAGTTTTCGATCAACATATGCTTCGATAGGATGCACCGGGCTTAAGCCCTTTACTGCCGGAATACCATGAAAGGCTTCCCGGTTCACAATGAGTTCATTGTATGGTTCTGCACGCAGAGTCAGACTATCGTCTGCATCCTGCAAGGGGACCATCTTTCCTATGCTGGTTTCAACAAGTCCAACATAGGTGTCCAGAGGAAAATTCCCGGGAAGGTACGTTTTCAATAATGACGAGACATACTGCCGGGCACCGTGGATATTCTCAGCCAGAATGATATCAAGCGGATTGGAAGGGGATGTTTCATATCGCTTCAGAACTGACTGTGCAAGTGACGGTGCAATCAAAGGCCACGCACGTCTGCCAACAGAAACACCCATGAGTTCAGCCCTGATGACGGCATCATTAATCGCTTCCTGGTCAGTAGCTGGTACTGCAGAAACATGTTCAACAAGGATCTTCTCTACTCCTTGTGAAGAGACCGATTCAACAGTGTACATCTTCTGAGAATTCAAAGCTTCCACAAGTCGTCGATCTATATCGATGAAGAGTACGTGATATCCTGAAGTCGCAAACACCTGACCAATGAATGAACGCCCGATATTCCCGCCGCCCCATTGAATAAACAGGGGCCTCATTTCCATTGCTCCCATTGTTCCGAATATGCGTTCACAGCAGGGATCAGGCGGGAAAGCTTCTCCCCTTTCATGCTCTCATGATACATTCCCCCATGGTACATGCAGGTGAACCCTCCCGAGGAGGCTCCCCATGCAACAATATCCAGCAGGTCAAGATGATGTTTCCTCCCACTGGAAAGCTGTCGATAGAGGGAAACGAGAACCCCTCCCACGAAATTGTCTCCACAGCCGGTCGTATCCTTTCGAAGCGCTGAATCCTTCTCAAGAAGAGCATCTATATACGCGTTCACCGGCAGAGCAGTCAACTCATAGGGTTCGATAAGACTGCCTCCTGACCATACAAGGATATCAGAGGCTCCCCGTGTGATAATGAGAGCTCCTACACCATAGGAGATCAGGATCTTCGCGGCATCCATGATATCCTCCACCCCTGTAAGATGTAAGGCTTCTTCCTGATCGGTCACGAGAAGGTCAATGTTCCTGTATGCATCTTGATCACCCAGGGGCCATATCTGATCCGGATGTGATTTCTCATTCCTGAAATCAAATACTGTCCCCACTACGGTTATCCCTCCATGCATCTTGACCTGCGAAAGGATCGCACTCAGGTCGTCATGAATCCGCGGAACAAGAGCAGTGCCTCCAAGAAGAACAATATCTGATGTGAAAAAGGAATCAGGGAGATCCGAGGTGTCAAATTCCCCCGCGGCACCAATGGTGTTGACGAACGATCGCTCCCCTCTGCCATCCCGTCTTGAAGGATCATCAAACACATCAGTAGTTGAAGTAGCGATGCCTTCCACATCCTTCAGGTAGGCATCAACAGGTGTCTGAGACAGTTTGGAGCGGATGATTTCACTATGGTCATCAGATCCGACTGCACCATAGAATGATACACGGGCATCTTCAGCAACAAGAATCTGCGCTGCGTGTACTAGCGCAATGATAGCTGGTCCGCCCAGGTTCACTGTATCTGGAGATCTTCCTTTCGTCATTGACCGAAGAATTTCAAGGTACCTTTTTCCAGCAAAATGCTCCAGATCTTCTCGAAATACCAGACCTCCTTCGATCAGCCCTCCATCTCCTCCTGATCTGCTCCAGAGGGTTGAGAACGCGTCATCAGCATAGGTCACATTCATATAAATCGAGTCAACCAGGCAACATCCTGTACCGGCAATGTTCATTCCTAACCTCCTTCACAGGTATTCCGTATATGTCCGGAGATACAACGAAAGTGCTACCCTGAATAGTTCAGACAGCACCTCCGTTCTTTCACACTATACGGTATGTGGTCAGTCAGCTTTACCGTCTGACATACAGGTTCGTATCCACCCGCGAACCACATCCTTCACCTCATCCATAGCCGGGCGAGTGATATCAAGGGTATACTGATTCTCTCCCTTTTCCATCAGTTCTTTGCGTATGCGGTTCATGAGTGTGCAGTGAATTACTGTACCGACATTGATCTTGTTGATTCCACCCTTGATGGCTTCCCTGATATCTTCTTCAGGAATCCCTGACCCCCCGTGAAGGACAAGAGGGATATCAACCTCCTCATTGATCTCTCCGAGCCGGGTAAAATTGATCTCAGGTTTACCGACATAGAAGCCATGTGCAGTTCCTATTCCCACTGCAAGAGAATCAACTCCGGTTCTTTCAACCAGATCCTTTGCATCAGCGACCTGAGCTAGGAAGTCATCACCATCGTGACCACCTTCATATCCATTGCCTTTTATTCTGCCGATCTCCGCTTCAACCGTTACATTCTTTTCCCTTGCATAATCCACCACTTCCTTTACCTGGGCGATGTTCTGTTCAAGAGAAAGAGAAGAGGCATCGATCATAACTGAAGGATAGCCAAGATCGATCGCCTTCTTGCATCTGTCGACTTCAGAGGAATGATCAAGGTGAAGCACCATAGGAATGGTCGCCTTCTTCATTGCAGCAGTTCCTATAGCCGCACAGATCTCTCCCGAAAGACGATCGAACACAGAGTGATGCGAAGCGAGGATCACAGGAGAACGTTCTTCTTCTGCCGCTTCGATGATCGCCTGAAAATCCCAGATACAAGAGAAATTAAATGCAGGGACTGCATACCCTCGGGCCTGTGCATCTGCAAGCATCTTTTGTAATGTACTATCTTTTGCCATTTAGAATCCTCCAGATTCCTGTTTATACAGATTAGTTTGTTCAATATTCTCGAATCCTGCAGTCGCACCGAGTCCGCCGATACACTTTCCAGCAACGAGCTGACCAAGATTCAGACTCTCCTTAAGACTCAGTTTCCTGTTTATCCCGCTGAGGAATCCGGCAACGAATGAATCACCCGCTCCGGTGGTATCAACAATTGCGCCAACTTCAGGTGCGGGAAATATGTGGTCAATTGTATCATTTTTTACATAGACACCTTTGGAACCCATTTTGATTATCACATGATGCACCTTCTTATCGCGAAGCACCTGTGCCATCCTCCCGGGGTCCTCTTCCCCGGTAATCTCACGTGCCTGCTCCTCGCTCGGCATAAAGTAATCGAGATATTCAAGGCACGGTTCTATGGTCTTCATCCACTGTCCAGATGAGTCGTAGGTAACATCCATTGCTGTGGTTTTACCCATCGATTTGGCTTCTCTGAACAGCTTTCTCGCTCCTTCACCGTCAAAAAGAGGCATGGTATAGGTTCCGCCGACAAAGACAATGTCTGCCTCTTCAACTGCCTGCATGGATATATCATCATAGGTGAATGATAGCGTTGCCCCACCATTGAACAGAAAATTTCTTGCCCCTGCATCCTGAATCAGCGCGACGGCAGTTGATGTCGGAGCATGAGGATTGACTCGTATTCCTTCAGTGGACAACCCGCATGCAGATACTTTCTCGATGAGAAACCGGCCCATATCATCATCACCGACATTGCCGCAGAACTTGACATCATTTCCGAGACGATGAGCAACAACAGCAACGTTGAGGGCATCACCGCCATTTGCGAAGTCAATGGATTTCACCCGGGTAGTATCCCGGGTGAAGATTCCTGCATCCACCGGCTGAACCAGAATATCAAAGACTATCTGGCCGATACAAAGGATGCTCATTTAATCGCGTGCCGCAGGGTATTCGTTACACAGAAGGCGGTATGCTGGTTCATCTTCCTCAATAACCGGGAATCTACCGAATTCCTGTTCGAATCTGTTATCTGTATTGTCATCGTTACACATGGATACCTCACCGAGGAGAGCGTACCCGTCTCCCTTCTGTACATAGAACTCATGATAGTAATAGGGATAGAGTGTCAGCGACTCTCCCGGTTTGATGATTACTTTTTCTCCTGCAGGTACAACGTAGTTCCTGCCGTCTCTGCTGATGATGACATCCGTATCGGCAAGTCCTTCATCCTTATCCGCATTGTAGAGTCTGAATACACAGTCACCACCACCTTTGTTGATGATATCCTCCATCTTGCTCCAATGGAAATGCATGGGAGAGACCTGCCCCTCCTGCATATAGATAAGCTTCTCAGCATAGGTTTTGGTATATTTGCTGCTCTTTGTATTTCCATTTCTCAGAGTGATCAGGATAATACCGAGTTCATCAAACTTTCCCAATCCGAAGTCCGTGACGTCCCAGCCCAGCATGTTATCCCGGATCTCGTCATATTCATGCCCTTTTGTCGCCCACTCTTCCGGTGTCCAGGACAGAAACGGAGGCAGTTCAATTCTGTGTTCCTTGAGAACTTTTTCCATGTTCTTGATAATTCTGTTGATGTCAGATCGCTTCATATGTTGCTCCCTTTATATAGTATATTCCGTTACCCTTGGACGTAGGTCTAAGGCGTAATGTTCTCTATGTGTTCTTTGAGTATACGATACTCACCCTCTCCCTCGATTATTGCAACCGTAATTACCGATTTCACCCTATCCTGTGAACGAATCATCGGCAGTGAATCGTTCTCATAATGGAACTGCCGACCAAATACGCTGGCATTCGCAGGTTCCATCCCGAGGGCGTAGTCTCCAGAACCGAGCGTCTTCCACTGCAGTAAATGAGGTAATACAGCAGTATCATACTCTATGGAAACACCGAGCTGTCTTGAGGGATTGTATACTGCGACCAGGGTTCTTCCATCGGCATCACTGCCGGTGGTATGGGTATAGACATACTCACCTTCGTTGGCAACCGGTTGGCCCATCCTCTGCCATTGATCGGCATGGGTGCCTGAGATTTCATCACGGGGAATGACCTGTCCAGAAGGAACCAAAATCCTGCTGGTTTCATCGACAAACGGATAGCCGAAGTTAAAATGGTACAATATGAAGTAGGGTTCATCCCGGAATCCCTGATTCTCAATCTCATCCTCGATCGTAAATGAGCTACCGGGGTACCGGGTTGTAATCTTTCGTGTTAGAAGAAGGTTTTCTCCGAACAGTTCAGACTCTCTCATCTGTCCAGAGACCTCAAGTACATACTCTTCCCCGTCCCAGAAAGCCCTGTTACTGAGATGTTCCGCGGGAATTGACCTGAGATGTCCATGCAGAGGAAACTGTCGACCTTCGATGACAGCAGGAGTACATATATTGTCCAGACCTGCAGTAAACAGGAAACCTCCCATAATGGAGCTGGCTCCTGCATCCGAGCCCAGTTGCCCCTTATGCTGAATGCCGGGTTTTGTAAGGAAGGATATGTTGACACCTTTGTAGGAAAGTTCAGATATATCAAGGGCCTTATCACGCAGTATGGTCATCTGCATGCTTCCATTCCGCATCTGATACGCGCCGAGACCTTTTGCCTGCCCTTCATCATAGGTGACGGAATGGATCGATGCCAGCTGCTGCATATTCCCCACGTAGGAGAGAGTCTCCTGTTTCTTCATCATTTCAGTACCCACTATTCAAGATTCGCATGGAACTGCCACAGTTCCTTCAGATCAATATGCTTTATATCAACAATCATCTTTGCAATGATATCCCCGAAGAGAAGAAGATCCTGTTCGAACAGTGAAGACATCGGCTGGATTGAATCAAATTCATCATCCAGGTAGGCTTTTGTCCGTACCGGGATCCGTACCATGAGATCAGTATACTGTGCAAGATCCCCGTTTCTATTTGATCCGATATGAATAACTTTCACTCCGATCTGTTTTGCTTTCCCGGCAATTGCCACTGGGAAGAGGGAGTTCCCGCTTCCGGACCCGACTATGAGGATATCCTCACGCGTGATGGCCGGCTCGGTGATCTCTCCGACAAGGTGCGTATCGATCCCGAGATGAGCCCATCGCTTCGCTATGGCCTGAAGCGAAAGCATGACACGGCCGACACCGATGAAAAACACTTTCCGGGCAGAGAGAATCTCCCGTACCAGTGCCTCGCTCTGTTCGGGATCTATGCTGCCGAGACTCTTCGAAATTTCGTCTATAACGCCTGCTGTCACGTCGTGGTAGGCACGTGCAAAATCATTCATTCCATCATCCTCATCATATGGTGTGCAGCAGATCCTCTCTGAACTTCATGAGAGAAGCAGCGCTCTGTGCGAGATCATTTCTATTCAGGCAGGTACTGCCGGTAACGAACATATCGACGAATTGAGGTGAATATGTCTGGATATCATCACGTGAGATCCTTCCGTCGATCGAGATCAGTGTAGAGGCCTGTCTCTGGTCAATGAGCGACCTCAGGTCCAGTATCTTCTTATGTGCATAGGGAACCTTGTTCTCACTCCTGCTCCCCGCATACCCGGGATTAATGAGCATAAGGAGAACTGCATCACATTTATCAAGAACATAATCGAGAACTGTCAGCGAGGTTGCAGGCTTCAGTGCAAGACCGGCTCTCACTCCTTTTCCCCGAATATAATTGAGCATATTGTCGACATGAGATTCTTCTTCAACGTGAAAAAGGATCTGCTGGACTCCGATGCTGATCAGTTCATCAACGAAATACTGCTGTTCCTTCACCATCAGGTGTACATCAAATTCAAGATCGATCTTATCCCTCAGCTGTTTCACAGCTTCAAGACCTAGGGGAAATGATGGGCTGAAATACCCATCAAGGATATCAATATGCAGATGCGTCATTCCAGCATCTTTGAGTATGTGTACCTGCTGCTCCAGATTACAGAGATCAAGAGTAATCAGTGAGGGAGTAATGATACATCTATCAGTCCAGGATTCATGCACCTGAAGACTCCTTTGTTCTGTACAGAGCTATCGCTTCTGCCAGGTCATCCTTTTTCGGGAGAGAACGGATAGCTCCCTTACTGCGGACGCACAGTCCGCCTGCGACATTTCCTGCAATAAGAGCTTCAGTGAGGATATCCTCGCTGAGGTCTTCCGGTGAGGTAACACCACTGGTAATCAGTGTTGAAAGGAACGCACCATAGAACGCATCCCCTGCTCCTGTGGTATCTACACGCGGACCATCGAATATGGGTTTCCTGAAGGACTTTCCCTGATAGTGGCACACTGCGCCTTCCCGGCCGAGGGTCTCCACCACAAGAGTTATGTGATAGGCCTCCATACATGCAAAAACTGATTCATAGGCTGAGAAGATGAATCGCTCCTCCTCTGATATTTTCAATATATCAACTGAAGGAAGTACAGAAAGAATTTCTGCTTTGGCAGTATCGATCTCATCATCCCACAGAAGGTTTCTGTAGTTCAGGTCGAAACTGACTATCTTCCCGAGGAGTCTGCCTCTGCTGAGCGCCAGACGCGTAGCAGAGGCAGCAGGTTCTGCTGACAGGGAGCATGATCCTGCATGAATAATTATCGCATCCTGCAGGAATTCATGTTTCACATCATCAGAATCCAGGAACATATCAGCTCCGGGTTTGCGTGCAAAGGTGAAACTTCTCTCACCATGCTGATCGAGATGCACGAAGGCCATCGTGGTCACAGCCTGTGTGGTTATGATCTCATTCGGAATCGCAACTCCCTCCTCGTTCAGCGTACTGATGAGCATCTTTCCGAAATTATCATCACCGACCTTGCCTATGAACCCGGATGACAACCCGTTTCGGGCGACCGAGATCGCTACATTGGCCGGAGCTCCTCCGGCATGTGCTATGAAACTGTTCGGTTCTGTTCCCGGGAGGAAATCAATAACCATCTCTCCCACGGATAATACATCCATATCACTACCTTATCTTCATTCAGAATCAGCATCAACGGTCGGGAATGAGAAATCATCCCCGACCAAACTGTGTTTGTACCTATTCAGCTACGTAGAACCACTTGCTCACTTCAGGATCGTCCATGTTGTCCTGAGTGACAATGACGTTCTCTACCATAACATCATGAATCTTGTCTTCCTGACCGTTGAAATAGAGGTGTGCCATTTCAACTGCAGTAGCACCGATCTCCATCGGCTTCTGACAGACAGTAGCATTGATGGTTCCTGCTGCAAGTGCTTCGATCACAGCTGGAGATGCGTCATAACTGAAGATAGGCAGGTCTTTCCCAAGTCTGTCGACAGCATTTGCGATACCGAGTGATGCATACAGGTTCACACCAAAAGCTCCGGCAAGGTCCGGGTTCTTGAGAAGAACAGACTCTGTGATTGCAGCAGATCTTTCAGCTTCGTCTTCGCAGTACTCGTCTGATACAATCTTGATGGCAGGATATGCAGCAGCAATCTGATCCTTGAATCCCTTTGCACGTGCTTCGGTTGTCGTCACACCGACATTAGTGTTCATGATAGAGACTTTACCTTTTCCACCGATCATCTCTGCGAGCATATCTGCCGCGGCCTGACCACCCTGAAGATTGTCAGAGGTGATGTTACAGAGATACAGGTCATCATTGATGTTTGTATCTACAGTGATTACGGGAATTCCAGCGTTCACAGCCTTCATCAGAGGAGCTATCATCGAATCCGAATGGTTGGGAGCAATAAGAATAACATCAGGTCTCTTTGCTATCATGGTCTCAACAATTGGAGTCTGCATGGTATAGTCCCATTTCGTAGGGCCATCAACGATGAGGTTGTACCCATACTTGTCACAGACTTCCTGAACACCGCGCTTCATGCTGATGTAGAATTCGTCAGTGGAGATACCCTGAATAAAAGCGACTGTCTTTGTCCCGTCATCCTCCTGAGTTCCCTGAGCATAGACACTGAACATGCCAGCTACGAGAATGATCATCAAACCCACAATAATCCGTTTTTTCATAAAAAAACCTCCAAAATGTATTTTTCACCGAAAAACTTCCGGTTTGTTTTCACATGATTTCTGCCTTACATGAAAGCATTTCTCTGCCTGAGCTGGTCTGCATAGACGGAGAAGATAATGATCAATCCGGTTGCCACCTGCTGCCAGTACGTCTGCACACCAAGCATGACAAGACCGGTCACAAGGATCGAGATGATCGCGGCTCCGATAAGAGTGCCTATCATCTTACCGCGCCCTCCAAGAACAGAGGTTCCTCCGATGATACAGGAGGCTATTGCATAGAGAGTGACGTTTGCTCCTGCAATGGGAGAACCGGTATTGAAGCGAAAAATCAGCAGAACACCTGACAGTGCAGCGAGTGTGGAGCTGATCATAAAGACCTTGATAAGGTGCCGGTCGACGTTAATGCCTGCCCGTGCAGTACTTTCAGGGTTACTGCCATAGGCGTACGTGATGACACCGAATCGTGTATGTTTGAGAATGATGCCGAAGATCAGCCACACAGACCATGCCACGATTGTTGTGGTACCGATAAACCCGAAAAACTGCATGTTACCGAGGCGTGCAAGCACTTTCGGAAGACCGACGACCTCAAGACCGTTATTAAAGATATACCCCGCACCAGTAAGGATTACAGACATCCCCAGCGTTGCGATGAACGGTGCGAGTTTCATCTTTGTAACGATCAGCCCATTCAATAGACCGATCACCATGCCCATCAGGATTCCAACAATGACTCCGGCCGTGATTGCGAGAGGAACCCCTACCACGGGAACGAGACCTCTCATAGTCAAAGCAGCCCCCACTCCCACTGCGCCTTCTACCGGACCGATGGACAGATCAATTCCTGCAGTAATGACGACGAACATAACTCCTACGCCCAGAATCAGGATCTCTGTCATGTAGTTCAGTGTGGACGAAAGAAACGGGAGAGAAAAACAGAGGGGTTCAAGAACGATAAATATCCCGTAAATCAGCAGAAATACCAGGACTATCCAGTATTCACTCAGTAACATATACATCCGACGCTTTGCCGGTGAGAATTCTTTAATATCAGACATGGTGCTATCCCTCTATTTGACTTCTTGCGCCGGTAATATATTCAACGACTTCTTCATAGCTGGTTTCTGCCGCATTGAGATTAGCAACAGTGGAACCGAGCCGTAACACACAGATTTTATCTGAAACCTCAAGAACGTGCGGCATGGTATGGGAAATGAAAATGACTGTGATGCCGTGCTGCTTCAGTTCCTTCACAATTTCAAGAACCTTGGCAGATTCTTCAACTCCCAGAGCTGCGGTAGGCTCATCCATGATGATAACCTTCTTCCCCCAGATGACAGCACGGGTGATTGCAACCGACTGACGCTGTCCGCCCGACAGAGTACCTACTTCCTGATCCACATGGTTGAGTGTTGCCTTCAGTTTCTTGATATTCTCCTCTACAGACTTTCTCATTCCATTCTTGTCAACAAAACCGAGTTTTCCCAGAAATCCTTTGCGGAGCATCTCCCTTCCAAGGAACATGTTTGAATAAATCGGAAGATCAGGAGCCAGAGCAAGGTCCTGATATACCGTCTCAAATCCGGCTTCGATGGACTCCGATGGAGAATGAAAATCAACATTCTTACCATCAAAGATAATCTCACCTTCATCCTTCCGATGTACGCCGGAGAGAATCTTGATGAACGTCGATTTCCCGGCCCCGTTATCACCGACAAGACCGAGAACCTCTCCCTCGTTCAGTTCGAAATTCACATCTTTGAGAGCTTGAACATGTCCAAAGCTTTTGCTCACTCCAGACACTTTCAACAACACGTTACTCATATAGCCTCCTTTATATGATCCATACGTCCTTTTTTATAATAAGTCGCTGAGTCCTCCAGAGAAGAACCGCTCGGAAACGAGGGATGCGCTTGAAAGAAAACTGTAGTAATGATCCTGACTGGCAAAAAGGATAGGAATCTGTTTCGAATTCCGTGTCAGCATCGTGCTATTCACATACTGAGAAATCTCATCAAGCAGCATCCGGGAGGTAGTTACGACATCTCCGCCGATGACAACAGCATCAAGATCAAGAAGGTTAATCACAGATACTATTCCGATACCGAGATACCGTGCTTCGGTTCGTACCAGTTCGGACAACCTGGGGTCAGTCTGTGCGCCATCGATGATGTCCTGCCAGGTCTGCACGTTGGGATAATCCTCCCGCACTACATCGAGAATGGCATTGAATGAAGCATATCGTTCAAGACATCCCCTGTTACCGCAGATACAGGGTCTCCCATCAAGTTCTATAGAGAGATGCCCGAACTCACCGGCAAATCCGCTATTTCCCCGATAGACTTCATGGTTCATGATGATGACACTACCCACACCGTCACTGACAACCTCGATATAGAAAAAGTTCTTATAGTCCTTCCCGCATCCATAATTCTTTGAGGTCAATGCTGAAGAAACGGAGTCTTTCTCGAGGATAATGGTCTGATCAAAACTATTCTTCAGACTTGATACTATGGGTACATTACGCCAAAGAGGGAGATTCGGAGGATTCAGTATTCTGCCTGTGTAGATATCAACCGGTCCGGGTGAAGATATCCCGATACCGAGAACCCTCTCATCAGAAATATGGTCTTCCATAAGTGCAGAAAGAGATGCCGCAATCAGAGCTATACCCTCATCCGCATCTGCCAGATTAGAGAAATCTATATCTCTCTGTGCAATAACCTTCCCTTCAATATCTGAGATGCCTACATAACAGATACCATACCTGATACTCACCCCGATACAGACAAGGTTCGAATTGTTGAGTTTCAGGCTCATCGGTTTGCGGCCGTTTGCTGACTCCTGAGTGCCTGCCTCTACGATAATCCCTGACGCTATCAGGTCATCAATTATATTTGTAATTGCGGCTCGTGTGAGTCCCGTTTTACGGGCGAGATCAGCTCTGCTTAGCGACTCTTCCCTGATCAGATTCACGACAGTCCGCCTGTTGAGATGTTTCATATACCGTGCATTCTTCGGTTTACGCAAAACTATGTTTCTCCCCTTACTCCTCAGTCCTGCAGACCGAAGAATACAGCTGAACTTTGTCAACTTATTTAACTATATCCTAATTATCCAGTTTGTCAAATGATTTTACAAAATATTTCCTACCAGCACATACCGTATTATTTCTTTTTATATCAATAAGTTATAATACTCATAATTGGACATTGATGTGGTGCATGCATGCATATAACCGCCTTGCATCTTATGTATTATTCCTTTTTTTCTTCATACGCATCCCTCATATATTTCTTCGAACGGGATAAAAATTCATGCAGACATTGTCCGCTTTCTAACCGTGTGATACACTCATGAAGGTCATTCTTCAGGAGTCCGCATAACGCATACAGAGAGTCCTTGGAGGATGGACAGGTTAACGTGAACGAGGGGAGACTATTTCATTGAACTACCATGATCGCATCACCGCTGTAACTGAGGAACTTACAACAACACTGAAAGGAATACGTGGAGAAGAAGCAGACTCCCTTGTCAAAGCGATTGGTTCGGCTCAGAAAGTTTATGTTGCCGGTGCAGGAAGATCAGGTTTCATGATGAAAGCATTCTGCATGAGACTGATGCATCTCGGGTTTGAGACATACGTAGTTGGAGAAACCGTAACACCTAACATCACGGGAAAGGATCTTCTCATCATAGGTTCAGGATCAGGAGGGACGGCATCGCTGGTCGCAGTGGCAGAAAAAGCACACTCCATCGGAGCCATGGTAGCTCTTGTGACCGTAACCGCTGATTCAAACATTGGTCTGCTTGCTGACCCGGTTATACTCATACCTGCGATATCACCGAAAGTAGATAATGATACCGGAGTATTGTCTATTCAACCGATGGGATCACTTTTCGAGCAGAGTCTCCTGCTTTTCCTTGATGCCATTATTCTGTTATTGATGGACACGGAGGGCCGTGACAGTGGATCCATGTTTTCAAGACACGCAAACCTGGAATAGGGATAGTAACACATGAAACTACAGTTGGCTCTGGATACCTGTACAATACCTGAAGCTGTCGCATTAATGAAAGAAATCCGTGATTCAATCGATATCATAGAAATTGGAACACCCCTTCTCCTTGAAGAGGGATTACATGCGGTGAGAGAGATGAAGAGGCAGTTTCCTGACCTGGAAATATTTGCTGACACAAAGATCATGGATGCCGGGAAGCTGGAAGCCGAGGGAGCGTTCAAGGCCGGGGCGGACTACGTATCTGTTCTTGGAGTGACGGATAATGCAACCGTGAAAGGAGCTGTTGAAGCGGCTAATATGTATGGCAGACAGGTTGTGATCGATATGATGAATGTCCATGACCCCGTAGCAGCAGTATCACGACTGGCCGAGCTGGGCGCAGATGCGATCGCCATTCACACAGGAGTAGATCAGCAGAAAAACGGAAGGACACCAATACAGGATCTGATTGAACTGAAACCGTACCTACCTGGTATGAACACATTCATAGCAGGCGGGATTCACCGACAGAATGTTGATGAATATATCCTTCACAGACCTGATGTGATTATCATCGGCAGCGGTATCCTTGCGTCAGATGACCCAGTCAGAGAAGCCCATCTGATAAAAAGCCGGATTCCACCCTCTCACAGCTGAAGTATACTGCTGCCTTTTGTACAACAGGCCCTTACCCGGTTCCCGGTCCCAGGAACCGCGCACAGGCAGATCATGCTCACCTGGCCTTTCCCTGACATGAATTCACCAGCTCATCCACTTCCTCCATGGATTGAATTGGTATAGACTGAACCGACAACGCACACATGCAGATAAGGATCAACCTATGAATACAATAGTCGTCGCCGGAGCCGGTGTCTTCGGTACAGCCCTTGCCCAGCGCCTTGCCTGGAATGATAACAACTCAGTAACTCTCTATTCGATAGAAACTGATGTCGTGTCCGATATCAATAGCAGCCACATGAACAGCAGATACTTCCCTGGAAGGCACATCCACTCCTCTATCACGGCAACTGGCGATATCACCTGTGCCTATGATGCTGATTTCATTTTCCTGGCTATTCCATCGAAGGCGATAGAGTCATATACACACGAGATCTTTCCCCACTGCCGGGAAGAGGTAATCGTTGTCAACCTGTCGAAGGGGCTCAGTGACGACGGGTCGTTCCTCACCGATTCCATCCCCTTTGAGAACCAGGTATCCCTCAAAGGGCCGACCTTTGCTGTAGAACTAATGAACGGAGCACCTTCGGGAATGACCGTGGGGGGGAAACGCAGCTGTTATGAACAGCTCGTGCAGGTCTTCAGGGAGACAGTCATCACGCTCGATTACACCTCCGACATACGCGGTGTCGAGCTGATGAGTGTTCTGAAGAACATGTACGCCATAGCAATCGGAATCGTGAGCGGACGGTACAACTCCGCCAACGTGGACTACATGGTCATGACCCGGGCGGTCAATGAAATGAGAGAGCTGGTGGAGCTGTACGGGTGTGATAAGGAGACGATTTTCACCTACTGCGGTATCGGAGACCTCGGTCTTACGAGTCTGACAGACCTGTCGCGGAACAGGACACTCGGACTGCTCATAGGAAAGGGTTTCAGCAATGATCCGAAAAGCGGTACAGTGATCGAAGGATTGAGAACGATCCGGCTCCTTGAGAACCTTGTCCGCTCCTCGAAGACGGATAAACGGTTCCCTCTTCTTCATGCTCTGTACGCACTGGTGTACGAGAATTCCTCACTGAACTCCTATATTCTCTCTGTTGTCTCTTAGGTGTTTCGGTTTTCCGGGTTCCGTAGTACTATGGAACCTATGAAAAACAGACCTACACATACTTTAATAGACGTTGCCATGGGAAGAGAGCAGGCTGATCTGTGTATCAGTAATGTGCAGATTGCCGATGTATTCAATGGGGAGTTCTTCACCTCCTCCATTCTTGTCAAGGATGGATTGATAGCCGGGTTCACCTCTGAGGGATCTCCCGAGGCTGCACTCACTGTCGATGCAGAGGGCTCGTACCTGCTGCCTGGTTTTATCGACTCTCATGTCCATATCGAATCCAGTCACTGCTCACCTACCGCATTCAGCGATGCGGTAGTTCCTCACGGCACCACAACAATCATTGCCGACCCGCATGAGATCTGCAATGTCAGCGGCCTTGCAGGCCTCGATTACATGATCGCCTCGAGTGATAACGCTTCCCTCGAGGTATTCTTCATGGTACCGTCCTGCGTCCCTGCCACCGGGTTTGAACATGCAGGAGCGGTACTGGATTCTGAGAGTATCTCACGTGCGATAGGACACGAGCGGGTCCTCGGACTCGGAGAGATGATGAACTTCCCCGGTGTGATTGGCTGTGATGAGGAGGTTCTCAGAAAACTGGCTATCGCCGAGAGAGAGGGAAAACTCGTTGACGGTCATGCCCCTTCGCTACTGGGAAAATCACTTGATGCCTACAGTGCTGCCGGGATTATCAGCGATCACGAGAGTGAGACCCCCGAGGAATTGAAACAGAGAATACGGAGGGGGATGTATGTGATGCTTCGTCAGGGATCAGCCTGTCAGAACCTCCCTGCGCTCATGGAAGGGGTGACGAAGGAGAACATGAGGTTCTGTCTGTTCTGCACCGATGACAAACAGCCCCATTCCATCCTCGAAGAGGGTCATATTACCTACAACGCCCGGCTTGCCATCGCAGGAGGTATGGAGCCCATCGACGCTGTTCGTATAGCCACGCTCAATGCCGCCACCTGCTACGGTCTGCACGACCGCGGTGCCATAGCACCCGGAAGGAGAGCGGATTTCTTCCTCACCCGAGATCTCAATGAACTCACTGTCGACAGTGTCTATATCGCAGGTGTTGAGGTTGCGCATGCGGGGAAGATTCTGAACCCATCCGCTCCCATTGAACCGAAGGGAGTCGGCTCATCAGTTAACTACAGACCGTTCGATGCCGACCAGTTCGCCCTCCCGCTCAAGAGCTCTCACGTCAGGGTGATAGACATCATCCCCGGTGGGGTCGTCACGGGCAGGGGTGAAGCCGAGGTGACCGTCAGAGACGGCAGATGGGTCCATGACCGGAACCAGGACATCCTGGAGCTGGCGGTCATAGAACGGCACCATGGAACCGGTCATATGGGCAAGGCCCTTATCCGGGGATACGGCATGCCCCACGGCGCTGTGGCAACCACCATCGCACATGACTCACACAACATCATCGTCATCGGTGATTCAGCTGAAGACATGTATAGAGCTGTCGAATCACTGAAAGCTATCGGAGGGGGCATATCAATGGTGAAAGACGGGAAGATACTTGCCTCCCTGGCCCATCCGATTGCAGGACTGATGAGTGATTCACCGGTATCACTCGTGCATGAACAGCTTTCCCGGATGCATGAGATCGCAGGCAGTGAGCTCAAAGTTGCACAGGGGATTGATCCCTTCATGACCCTCAGCTTCATGGCACTGCCTGTCATACCCTCCTATAAACTGACCGACATGGGTCTGTTCGATGTGACCACCTTCTCCTTCGTCCCCCTCGAACTGTGAGCCTCACGAGCACCCGTCTCACAGGAGTGTCGAAAGAGTCCAGGAGACGGCTGCCGATGCGATGGGAGTGGCGATCCACCCGACGGCTATCTTCACGAGCAGGGGCACGTTGATCGAGGACCAGGCTCTTCTGGCGACCGCGATACCTACCACCGCTCCCACACTTGCCTGAGACTGACTGACAGGAATCAGGGGAAAAGCGGGCAGGTTCCTCCCCACGAGGAACTCATGCAGAGACATGGAAGAGAACAGAAACAGTACCATTGCCGTGGATAGGACGACGATGAACGCGGCAACGGGTGACAGTTCGAACAGGTTGCTACCGACACTCATCATCACACGCTTCGAGAAGGTGATGATCCCCGCAGCGATAGCCAGTGACCCCACCAGGAACAGCTCAGTGGAAGTATCATGGATCGAGGAGAACAGAGAGATACCCTGAGCGTCGAAGGAGGAGATGAACAGTCCTGTGACGTTGGCGATATTATTGGCTCCCAGCGCATAGGAGCCTGCCGCCCCGGCAGCTATGAGAAGGATTCTGTTGTACCGGTCGATCGTGAGCACATGAATCCGTCTTCTCATCAGAAATCGGTGAAAGATCCGATAGAGCAGAGCGCTGGTGATACCCGCAAGGATGGGACCGTAGACCCAGGTCGCCCAGATACCGGTGAGTGAAGCCACATCAAGAGGAAGCTTCCGGGCAATGACATACCCGCTGATCGCTCCGATGAGGGCCTGACTCGTCGAGACAGGCAGAGCAAGACGCGTCATGATCAGAACCGTTGATGCAGCGCTCAGTGCGATCAGGGAAGAATCCTGGATCCGATCGATGGCGACCAGAGCACTCAGACCCTCACTGGCCCCCTCTCCCGCAGTCACTGCTCCGATCACGACGAAAAGCGAGGAAACGATTGCCGCGGTACGGAAGCGGACCATCCGTGTTCCTACTGCCGTCCCGAAGACGTTCGCGGCATCATTCGCACCGAGGGACCACCCCATGAACAGTACAGTCAGAAAAAACAGGACGACCAGAGGGTTCATCTTCAGCTGTTCCGTTTCAGTGCGCTAATCATGAGATCCGTTCCTACATCTTTACATAGATCACTCAGATTACACAGGAGATCAAGGAATCTGGTGATGTGAGTCTTCTGTGCCAGATTCATTGAGGGTATCCCGTTGAACAGAACATCAAGGGCTTCTTCCTGAAGCGAATCGACTTCCTTCTCACACACGATCACCTGACTCACTCTGTTGACCACATCCTGAGGATAGGTGAAATAGGCATCAGATGCCTGAGCAAGATGTTCTGAAGATAGGCAGGTACGTTCACTTATCGTCCTGAAACTGGTCACTACCGCCTCAGGCAGGTGCGGACGTTCAATAGAGAGAAGCACCAGAAGCTGTTTGGTCGCATCAATGAAGTCATCAAGCGCGTTGAGAAGCCTGTCGACATCGCTTCGTGTATCGGGTATCAGGAGGAAGGCGTACAGATCGTGTTTCACTCTCTCGAGAATCTCATCAGCCTCATGTTCGATGTCCCTGATCCGTTTCACGGACTGAGAGAACTGTTCGGTATTACTGACAAGGTAGGCTTCGATGCTCTTCTCCAGTAGTTCACCGCTCTGAGTCACACAGGCAAGGAATTCGCTGATGGATGCCATAAGGATCTTGTTCTTTGTATTGAAAATGCGCATACAGGGCTCTCCTGCTTTTCATGATACTCCAGGCTTTCGGCATTTGCAAATCTTGATATAATTCCTGATTTTCTCCACAATGTACGTCTATGATTGATCCCAGGGCAGACGAACATGATACACCGGCAACCTATTTCCAGTTGTTCCTATCCACCTTCAGACTCAGCCTGTTCACCCTCGGAGGAGGGTATGTGATCGTTCCACTGATGAGGAACCTGTTTGTACAGGAATATGGATGGATAGATGAAGATGAGATGCTCGATATTATAGCGATAGCGCAGTCCTCTCCCGGTCCGATCGCAGTAAACACCTCGATTCTCGTCGGGTACAGAATGAAAGGCGTACGGGGAGCTCTTCTGACACTGCTGGGAACGATCCTTCCGGCCATGATCATTCTATCCCTTCTTTCACTCGTCTACGAGTGGGTCAATGACAACTCCATCATTCAATACCTTCTCGAAGGTATGAGGATAGGGGTCTCTGCTGTGATTCTGCATGCTGTCTACGTGATGGCAAGGACGATAGCCAGAAAACGGGAGGTGGCCAGTATGGGTATCATGGCTGTCGCCTTCATCCTGGCCTACTTCCTGAAGGTGAATATTCTCCTTGTCATCGCCTTCGGTATCTCAAGCGGCATCATCCACTACCTTGTCACTGCACGAAAGGAATCTTCATGATCTATCTTGACCTGTTCATCAGTTTCTTCCAGGTAGGCATCCTCAGTTTCGGCGGAGGATATGCCGCACTTCCCCTGATTCAGCGTCAGGTCGTTGATGTCAGAGGATGGGTATCCATGACGCAGTTCAGCGATATCATCACGATATCACAGATGACCCCCGGTCCGATCGCATTGAACATGGCAAGTTTCGTCGGAACTCAGATGGGAGGGTTACCGGGGACGGTGATTGCTACAGTCTCTGTGGTGACCGGTCCCCTCGTGCTCGCCCTCATCCTCGCAGTGATCTACTACCGATACAGAGAGCTTTCGGTGATGAAAGGAATCCTCTGGGGACTGAAACCGACAGTCGTCTCTCTTATTGCGACCGCCGGTATCGGCATCTTCACTCAGGCTCTGTTCAGCGGTGAAGCATCCTCAGGTGAATCGGTGCTTTCTCTTGTCCTGTTCCTGAACGCCCTTCTGTTCCTGATGAAAGGAAGGTCCACCCCTGTCAAGACTATCATCGGCAGCGGGCTGTTCATGGTGATCTGGAATCTCAGTCAGCGGCTGTTTTCGTGAACTGCAGGCTGACATGAAACCCCTGCGAAAGTCACGACTTCTTTAAACAGATTTTTCTAGCACAATTTTTTCATCTCATACCTTCAACCCTTCAGAGTCAATAGCTTCATACAGGAGTTGTTAAGAAGTGTATAGGTAGTCTTTACCTCGATATAACGGAAAAATGGAACTGATTCCAAGTTCGCGGAGGCGTCGCTCTTTACGCAGTAAGGCGGGATATCATAAGTATCATTTATTCAGTTCCATATGACTTTTCAGAAAATTAACTCTTTACAAGCGTTTTTATTATGGGTATTGTTATAACATGGATATGGGAAAAGCAATTAGGGACCTTCGTTTGAAGGGCGGCTACTCACAGGACAAACTGGTGGCGAAAACTGGAATATCCAGGAGTCAGCTGTATTTTATCGAATCGGGAAGATGTGTTCCCCGGATTGAAACCATCGAGAAGATCGCATCAGTTCTTACCATGAAAGTTTCTGATGTAATTATTTACGCTGAAGAAAACTATCCTACAGAAAGCTAGGTTTTCTCAGCCTGATCTCTCGTGAGGACAGATCCGTGACACGTCTTGAATCTCATTACTCGCGCAGTATAGTGTAGGCTATACTGTATTTTTTTGTTCTGAGAAATCTGCAAAGTAGAACTATTTTAGCAAAAAGCGGGGTGAGCCGTATAGCCCACCCCCGTCATTTTGATTGCGTGATGTCTGATCTCAGTGTCTCCGCCGAATCGGTGAAGACCTATTCCACCTCGTCATCGATCATCACCTCGATACTGGCTCCCGGGGCGACCATAGGGAATACCTTGTCATCGATACCGATCTCACAGTCGATGACCACAGGAGCCTTAAGTGCGAACGCTGCCCTGAGTACCTCTGCCGGATCGTCATCCTTGTTCAGCCTCATCCCTTTGACCCCGTAAGCCTCTGCCAGCTTGACCCAGTCGATCTCAGTATCGAGAGTCGTTTCAGCATACCTGTTGTCATAGAAGAAGGTCTGCCACTGTCGAACCATTCCGAGGGTATGATTGTTCATCACGAGGATGATGACAGGAATCCCGTAGCGGGAGATGGTTGCCAGTTCGTTGCAGTTCATCTTGAACGAGCCATCACCGGCAACGTTAACTACGCGTCTCTCCGGTGCACCGAACTGAGCTCCCATAGATGCCCCGGTCCCGTAACCCATGGTTCCAAGACCGCCGGAGGTCAGGAACTTACCTTTCGGGGTGTGGCGATAGTACTGGGCGGCCCACATCTGGTGCTGACCGACTTCGGTGACAATGGCGGTATTGTCCGGAGCTACTTCGCTGAGTGCTCTAAGCACTTCATAGGGACGTTTTGCCTCTCCGCTGACTCGCACCGGATGATCAATCTTCAGCTGAGCCACCTCCTTCATCCAGTCACTATGGCTGATCGAAGATGCATCGGCACGCAGGTTCAGGTCCGCAAGGATATCCTTGATATTACCGATCACATTGTGGTGTGTCATGATATTCTTGTTGATCTCGGCCGGATCGATGTCGATCTGGAGTATCTTCGCTTCCTTGGCGAACTCACTCTCCTTGGAGACAACACGGTCGGAGAAGCGGGCGCCGATGACGATGAGAAGATCACAACGTGAGACCGCGATATTGGACACTTTCGAGCCGTGCATCCCTATCATACCGGTGAACCGCTCATTATCCTGATCGATGACTCCATACGCCATAAGAGAGACTCCGGCTGCGATGTCGTACCTCTCGAGGAAGTTCTTCACCTCCTCCTGCGCCTTGCTGATGATAGCACCGCCGCCGATATAGGCCATCGGCCGCTTCGATTCCTTGAGCATCTTCACGATCGAGTCGATATCCTTGACACTGTAGCGGTTCACTGTCCTGGGGGTAGTATCGATCTCGACCTTTGTATACTCGGTCTCATGAGCCGTCACATCCTTGGGAATGTCGATAAGAACCGGACCGGGTCTACCGCTCCGTGCGATTTCAAAGGCCTCCCGGATAACTGGAGCAAGGTCATTCACATCCTTCACGATATAGTTATGTTTCGTGATGGGCATGGTTATTCCTGCGATATCGACTTCCTGGAAGCTGTCCTTTCCAAGCAGGTTGGTAGGAACGTTACCGGTAAATGCAACAACAGGAACCGAATCCATATAGGCGGTGGCAAGGCCGGTTACGAGGTTTGTCGCACCGGGACCGCTTGTGGCGAATACGACTCCCACTTTCCCTGTTGTCCGGGCATAGCCGTCGGCTGCGTGAGCAGCCCCCTGTTCATGGGAAGTGAGAATATGGTTCAATTCATGTCTGTGTTTGTACAATGCGTCATAGATATGAAGCACTGCCCCACCGGGGAAACCGAAAATTGTATCAACGTTCTGTTCTTTGAGACACGCAACGATGATCTCTGCACCTGATAATTTCATATAATCAATCCTCCGACGTTCAACTTGTAAACACTGCTCCGGTCGATGCACTGGTAACCTGCTTTGCATAGCGTCCAAGGTACCCGTCTCTGATGGGTGCCTCCTTGGGTTTCCAGCCTTCCTTCCTCTTTGCTATCTCCTTGTCATCCACAAGGAGGTTGAGTGTGCCTGCATTGATGTCAATCTCTATGATATCTCCTTCGGCCACGAAGGCGATCATCCCACCCTCAGCCGCTTCCGGGCTGATATGTCCTATAGAGGCTCCCCGGGTTGCTCCGCTGAACCGTCCATCAGTTATGAGAGCTACATCCTTATCGAGTCCCTGTCCGGCTATCGCCGCTGTGGGCCCGAGCATCTCTCTCATACCGGGTCCGCCCTTGGGTCCTTCATACCGAATGACCACGACGTCCCCTTTGTTGATCTTGCCTCTGCTGATGGCAGATGCCACATCCTCTTCTGATTCGAAGACCCTGGCAGGTCCGGAATGCTTCATCATCTCCGGTGCAACAGCAGAGCGTTTCACTACAGCGCCGTCCGGGGCGAGATTCCCCCTGAGAACGGCTATACCTCCTGTTTCACTGTACGGTGAATCAACCGGACGAATGACCTCAGGGTCATAATTCACGGCATTCTGTATCTGCTCTCCGACCGATGCTCCGCTCACGGTAAGGCATCCGGTGTTGATGAGCTCCTTCTTTGTCAACTCCTTCATCACCGCCATGACACCGCCGGCAGCGTACAGGTCTTCGATGTGATGAGGTCCTGCAGGTGCAAGGTGACAGAGGTTGGGGGTTCGTGCGCTGATATCATTGGCCATGAAGATATCCAGATCAACCTTTGCCTCATGTGCGATGGCAGGGAGATGGAGCATACTGTTCGTGGAACAGCCCAGAGCCATATCCACTGCCAGAGCGTTCTGGAAGGCTTCAGGGGTCATAATCTGACTCGGTGTGATGCCTTCCTCCACCAGCTCGATGATCCGGTACCCGGCCTCCTTGGCCAGCCGGTCACGCTGAGCATAGACTGCCGGGATCGTCCCGTTTCCGGGAAGGCCCATTCCAAGAGCTTCGGTCAGGCAGTTCATACTGTTCGCCGTAAACATACCGGAACAGGAGCCGCAGGTGGGACATGCATAGTTCTCGATATCGAGGAGTTTGCTGTCACTCATCTTCCCTGCATCGTGAGCTCCCACCGCCTCGAAGGCCGTAGTAAGGTCGATGGCACACCCCTTGTCTCCGGGAACATGTCCCGCCAGCATCGCACCGCCGCTGACGACGATGGTGGGGATATTGATCCGTGCGGCAGCCATCAGCATCGCCGGCACGATCTTATCGCAGTTGGGAACAAGAACAAGACCGTCGAACGGATGAGCTGTTGCCATAATCTCAATCGAGTCGGCGATCAGTTCACGGGAAGCAAGGGAGTATTTCATTCCCTTGTGACCCATGGCTATTCCGTCGCAGACCCCGATCACACCGAAATCTATCGGGGTGCCGCCGGCAAGCCGGACACCGGCCTTCACCGCATTGACGATCCTGTCGATATGAACATGCCCCGGGATGATTTCGTTGGCTGAGTTCGCAATCCCGATCAGAGGTCCTTGTATCTCGCGGTCGGTCAGACCGAGAGCCTTCATGAGGGATCTGTGCGGGGTACGCGCTACCCCTTTCTTCATGTTATCACTTCTCATATCTGTACTCCACTGCCGATGACCCGCGCGATCCCGCTTCAGGTCCCCGGCCTTCCGGGCTGAGTATCGCCGATACCCTATCTGTATCCCTGCGATACTGGCTATCATGATCCGGTCAGGCGCCTTCTGCACAATGCAGAACGCTTCTACTGACCGGCTATCCTGCTATCTGCTCTGTTTTACCGCCTGGGCGATGAGATCTCCCATCTTTTTCGTTCCCACCAGCTGCGTTCCCTCAGTGTAAATGTCCCGTGTCCTGTAGCCTTCGGCCAGCACCTCACTGACAGCTCTCTCCATCGCCGCCGCCTCAGGAGCGAGGTTGAAGGTATAGCGAAGCATCATGGCGCACGAGAGTACGGTCGCTATCGGGTTAGCCATATCCTTTCCGGCAATGTCCGGCGCAGAACCGTGGATCGGCTCATACATACCGAAATTCTCTGCATTCAGAGAGGCGGAAGGAAGCATTCCTATGCTTCCTGTGATCATGCTCGCTTCGTCACTGAGAATGTCTCCGAACATGTTCGTGGTAACGATCACATCGAACTGACGGGGATCTCGCACGAGCTGCATTGCAGCGTTATCGACATACATGTGGGTCAGTTCGACCTCGGGATACTCCCGAGCAACTTCAACCACGGTGCGTCTCCACAGTCGTGAGTTCTCAAGGATATTCGCCTTATCGACACTGCACAGTCTCTTATCACGCTTCATCGCGGCTTCAAAGGCGATCTTCGCAATCCGTTTCACCTCATCCACCGAGTAGGTCATCGTATCGTAGGCACGGCTTCCATCATCAGTGATTCCTCGCTCTCCGAAGTAGATTCCGCCGGTGAGTTCCCTCACCACCATGATATCGAGTCCGTCACCGATGATTTCGGGCTTCAGGGGACAGGCAGAGGAGAGTTCCCGGTGAAGCACCGCCGGTCGGAGGTTACAGAACAATCCCATCTTGCTTCTCAGGCCGAGAAGAGCCTGCTCGGGTCTCAGTTTCCCTTCCAGATGATCCCAGGCAGGTCCTCCCACTGCACCGAGAAGGATCGCATCAGCGTCCCTGCATCCGAGCACGGTCGATTCGGGAAGGGGCTCCCCGACCGCATCAAGTGCGGCCCCGCCGGCAAGATAAAAGGAGAAGTCAAAACGGTGAGAGAATCTCATTCCCACTTCCCCGAGTACCTTCAGGGCCTCGGTGATGATATCCGGGCCAATCCCGTCTCCGGGCACAACTGCAATCTTCAGCTTCACACTATTCTCCTTTGGTATGATCCGAGGCGGGAATGACCCCCTCTTTCATCAGTTTGTATTCTATGGAATCCACAAGAGCCAGCCAGCTGGCCTCAATGATGTCAGTGGAGACACCCATCGTCGACCATGACATCTCCTCTTCACTTGTTTCAATCAGTACCCTGACCTTCGCAGCAGAGGCATGCATCGAATCAAGGACACGAACCTTGTAGTCGGTCAGACGTATCTCAGCCAGACAGGGATAGAACGTCTCAAGGACTCCTCTGAGGGCCTTGTCGAGAGCATGGACAGGACCGTCTCCCTGTGCGGCTTCTATGGCACTCCGGCCGTTGACGAACACCTTGACCACCGCTGTGTGGCTGGTCTCTGCATCCCCGGTGGGCGGCTTCTCTCCGAGAGTACGATAATGGTCGAGAGAGAAGAACGGGGTATACTTGCCCAGTTCCTTCGCTATGACCAGTTCAAACGAACTTTCCGCACCTTCGAACTGATACCCTTCCATCTCAAGCGTCTTAAGCTTATCGATGATATGAGTGGTCTGCGGTGCGTTCTTATCAAGGTCGGGAGCATATTTCTGTATCTGCTTGAGTATGGTAGAACGACCTGACACTTCACTGGTGAGGAACCTCCGTTCATTACCGACATCTTCGGGGGCAATATGCTCGAATGCCTTGGGGTTCTTCGCCACACCGTCAATGTGCATTCCGCCCTTATGAGTGAATGCGCTGCGTCCGACATAGGCCGTACCGTGTGGGATCGATATATTGGAGATCTCAGCGATCGCATGAGCAGTATAGGTGAGCTGTGAAAGCGATTCCGGGGAGAGGACATCGAAGCCGAGCTTCAGCTGCAGAGAGGGGATAATGGTAGCCAGGTTGGCATTCCCGCACCTCTCACCGAAGCCGATGAAAGTCCCCTGGACCTGCCGTGCACCGGATTCCACCGCCATAAGGCTCGAAGCCTCCGCACAGGATATGTCATTATGGGTGTGAATACCTACGGTAACATCGGGATAGTCCTTTGCAAGGAGTTCCACCACTTCTCTGGTCGCCTCGGCTATGATCGAAGGGACCGTTCCTCCACGGGTATCGCACAACGCTATCGACTGAGCCCCTGCGCCTGCGGCCTCCAGCACTGTCCGGAGGGAATACTCCCTGTTCTCGACATACCCGTCATAGAAGTGCTCGGCATCAAAGATGACCCCTTTGCCCCGGCTGACCATGTATCCGACGGTGTCACGGATCATGGCAAGGTTCTCTTCGAGTGTGGTCCGTATGATATCCGTGACCTGAAAGTCCCAGCTCTTTCCGAAAATGGAGACGTAGTCTGTTCCGGCCTGAATGAGGGATGCAAGGTTTGCATCCTCAGTGACGTCAATGTTACGTCTTCTTGTTGCTCCGAAGGCTACGAGTTTCACCTTCCTGAGCGAGAGATTGGAAACCTCGCGGAAGAACTCGAGATCCTTCGGGTTCGAGCCGGGATTCCCCGCCTCGACATAGTCCACACCTATCTCATCAAGAAGCTGCACGATCTTGATCTTATCGAGTACAGAGAAACTGATTCCTTCTCCCTGTGCTCCATCACGCAGTGTGGAATCGAACAGTTCTATCGTATTCTGGGTTCTACTCATCATTATACCTCTTTTGAGACGTCGTCCTTTACGGTGCCGGTCACCTTCATATCACGCTTGAGAGCTTCTGCAGGAAGAGCCTCCCATGATTTAGCCTTTTCACTGCCGCTGTGATCACTGCCCTGTTCCATCTGTGATTCATTTGCCTCGAACATGCGGTTCACGGCACTGAGAAGGGAGAGGAGAGAAGCTTCGATGACATCGGTCGAAACTCCCCGTCCGCGGTACTCACCATGGGCATCACTGATCTTGACAAGCACCTCACCGAGAGCATCCCGGTGCTCGGTGACGGCTCTCAGCTGATAATCCTCCAGAATGAAGGACTTGCGGACGATCTTCTCGACTGCTTTGAAGGCAGCGTAGACAGGTCCGGTACCCATCTCCACCGCCTGCATCTTCTTGTCGTTCCTCATCAGGGTGACACAGGCAGTGGCCGTCATCAGGTTACCGCTGTTCACGACGAAGTTGTCGAGTTCGAAGATCTGCGGAGAACTCTGCGTTCCGCTTTCCATCATCGCGATAAGATCCCTGTCGGTGATCTCCTTCTTTTTATCTGCCAGATGCTTGAAATCTTCAAACAGTTTCCTGCTCAGCTCTGCATCAAGTTCATAGCCAAGCTCCTTCATCCTGTGGTTGAAGGCATGCTGACCGCTGTGCTTCCCGAGCACCATCGTCGTCTGCTTGATGCCGATCGATTCAGGCCTCATGATCTCATAGGTCTCACTGTGTGCCAGCATACCGTGCTGGTGTATGCCCGATTCATGACTGAACGCGTTGGCACCGACTATGGCCTTGCTCGGATTGATCGGGACCGCGGTGATGTTTGACAGGAGTCTGGCCGTATTGTACAGCTGTTTCGTGTCGATACCGAGCTCATAAGGATAGAGGTCCTTCCGGGTCTTCATTGCCATAACCACTTCTTCAATGGCTGCGTTTCCCGCCCGTTCCCCGATACCGCACATCGTGAGCTCGGCCTGACGAGCCCCCGCTCTGATGCCGGCAAGCGAGTTCGCAACGGCAAGTCCGAGATCATTGTGACAGTGTACCGAGAGAATGGCTTTATCTATATTCGGTACCGTGTTCATCAGGTAGGAAATCATGTCTCCCATTTCATCGGGTGTCGTATACCCGACCGTGTCGGGAATGTTGATGATCGCGGCACCCATCCCGATGGTTCGTTCAACGACACGGGCAAGGTACTCTCTGTCACTGCGCATCGCATCTTCAGCGGAAAATTCCACCTCGGGTGAGAGGTTGCGTGCATAGCGTACCATCTTCTCCGCCTGTTCCAGTGCCTGAGCCTTGTCCATCTTCAGTTTATACTTGAGATGAAGATCGCTGGTGGCAATGAATGTGTGGATCCGGGGCTTTCTGGCTCCCCTGACCGCTTCCCATGCCCGGTCAATATCCTTGACAAGAGCACGGGAGAGAGAGGCGACTGTTGTGTGGTCGATCACCGAGGCAATCGACCGCACTGATTCAAAATCTCCGGGGCTGGCAATGGCAAACCCTGCTTCGATCACATCAACGCCGAGGAGTTCGAGCTGCTTCGCAAGGCGCAGCTTCTGCTCGAGATTCATGGAGTACCCGGGGGCCTGCTCTCCATCCCTCAACGTGGTATCAAAAATAGCTACTCTGTCTGCCATATCATTCCTCCCTGAAGTATTGATCGTGTTGTTATTTTTTCAACCAGCTCATCAGCTTTCTCAGTTTCGCACCGGTCGTCTCAATGAGGCTTTCACTCTCGATTCTCCGCTTCGCATTGAAGTAGGGGCGGTTCACCTGATTCTCGAGAAGCCAGTTGCGGGCGAACGTACCGTCCTGAATGTCAGAGAGCACACCTTTCATCGCCTTTCTGGTATCGTCGGTGATGATCTTTTCGCCGGTGATATAGTCCCCGTACTCGGCAGTGTCGCTGATCGAGTAGCGCATGTAGGAGAGACCGCCCTGATTGACGAGGTCGATGATCAGCTTCATCTCATGAAGACACTCGAAATAGGCCATCTCCGGCTGGTAGCCGGCTTCCACGAGGGTGTCGAACCCTGCCTTGATGAGAGCAGTAACGCCGCCGCAGAGGATCGCCTGTTCTCCGAAGAGGTCGGTTTCGGTCTCTTCCTTGAACGTGGTCTCGAAGATGCCGGCGCGTCCGGCGCCGAGGCCGGCTGCATAGGCCAGAGCGACTTCCTTTGAATCGCCTGAGGGGTCCTGATTCACTGCAATGAGAGAGGGGACACCCTTACCTTCCTGGAACTGGGTACGCACCGTGTGACCGGGTCCCTTGGGAGCTATCATGATCACATTGATATCCTCGGCGGGGACAATCTGTCCGTAGTGGATATTGAATCCGTGAGCGAACGCTATATAGTTGCCGCTCTTGAGACCGGGAAGAATCTCTCTCTGATAGATATCCTTCATCTTCTCATCATTGACCAGCATCATGATAACATCAGCCTCTGCTGCGGCATCGGCGGTGTTCATGACCTTGAGACCTGCCTCTTCGGCGATAGCCCTGGACTTCGACCCCTCATACAGGCCGACACGTACATCCACCCCTGATTCCATCAGATTGAGTGCATGTGCATGCCCCTGAGATCCATACCCGATGATTGCGACTTTCTTGTCCTTGAGGACCTTCATGTCCACATCGCTTTCGTAATACATAGTGCTCATTCCTTGCTCCTTATCTCTATGTTATTCGTGATTCGTCAAAGCCCGGGAACCCCGTTCCATGGCCGTCATACCTGTCCGTACCAGTTCGATAATACCGTAGGGCTCCACAAGACGCAGGAAGGAGGAGACCTTATCCCCGTTTCCCGTGATCCGCATTGTGAGTGTGCTTTCAGTAACATCCTGGATTTTTGCTTTGAAGATCTCAGAGAGTTCAACTACCGCAGCCCGTGTCGTATCAGTGGTCTGCACCTTGACGAGAACCAGTTCGGTCTGGATGGATCCGTGATGGGTCAACTCGACGACCTTGATGACATCGTGCAGTTTCGCGACCTGTTTCTCGATCTGTTCGACGATTCTTCTGTCGCCGGTGACGACTATGGTGATACGGCTTATCGAAGAGGACTCGGTCTCACCGACCGAAAGGCTGTCGATATTGTATCCACGGCGGCTGAACAGCCCCACGACGCGGGAGAGAACCCCAGGATGGTTGTTGACCAGAATTCCGAGTGTATACCTTTTCATCTCAAATCTCCTTTTCCTATCTGTTTCCGGTGCTGTGTTCTACATGCTACGGTACGCCGATAAGCCGTGAAGAAGAATCTCCACGGCTGCACCAATCTATCGGTATACCGTGGTGTTAGAGAATAATAAGTACTACTAGGATGAGTGTCGAGAGGGCAAAAACAGACGCAGGCAGAACAGCCTGAAGGGGGAAGGAAAGAGAGTGTGAGTAGATTCCGATGTCTCCTGCCCTTGTCATGTTTGGCACCTCATTCACATTGATGTATTCTTTGTAATACAACATGAGAATAAATGTCAACACATTACAATCTTTTCACACATAATTATTCATGTTTCATGCAGGCTCTTACATATTCTTTCACGCTATCACGTCCGTAGAACGGGTTCAGCCCGCAGGCAAAAAACGTTCATCGGTATGCATTTCACTGGATTGCAGAAAGGTTCTTGTGTACACTGAAGTGCAGCATATGAAACATCCCATCAGGTCATTCACATTCAATTCTCTTTTCTCCCGTATCCTTATATCCTTCTCTATTCTCATGTTCCTACCCGTCATCACGCTGCTCATCATCGTCCTGACCTTCGGGAACAACACCCTTATGAATACGATACAGCAGCAGAATGAACTCAACACCGCGATTGCGGCAGAACGGATGAACTCGCTGATCACACTGTACAGGCACCGGGCATATGCGATCAGCAGCGACGAGGTCATCCATGACGTACTCACCCGGAGCCGACCCGTCGATTCACAGGTCTTCAGCAATCTGTTTTCCATCATGGAGGGAGAGACCTACCGCTCGAGTGCCTCGGCCGTCTCCCGGGACGGAAAGATCCGTCTGTCGACCCATCTGTTTCCTGACCAGTACGATGTGCGTTACCATACCAATGACAGCACACCGTTCTTTGAGGTGAACCGCCTGACAGAGTCGAATGCCTCGATCATTTCCACCGATTACCGCTACCTTACACAGCAGAACTCTCTGGTTCTTCTCAATATCATGCGTGCTGTACGAGACTCTGCGGGAGATATCGTGGGGTACGTCGCCCTCGACATCAATCAGACAGCCTTCGAACCGGTCGGAAGCGATCTCGGCTTCAGTGATCTTCTGCTGATAGACAATTCCAGCTACCGGGTGAGTTCTCTTGTCCATGTTGACAAGAACGGGGACTTCTCCCTCTTCCCTGCCCTTGAGAGTGCAAAACTGCCTCTGGGCAGAAGTACCCTGACCTCCGGCAGCTCGGTCATATCCTTCGAACCGGTCGGCAATACGTCGCTGGTTATTGCGGGCGTAGTGGATACGAAATGGTATCAGGTCGCCATGGGCAATCTTGTTCAGATCATCGCTATGGTGATGATCATCTCGACACTGATAGCGACGCTGTTCTCGCTGAGAATCTCCAGGGCGATCGGAGGTCCGATCGACCGTCTCGCCTCCCGTATGGGTAATCTTGATACCAGAGAGACCGAGGAGATCCCCCATGAATCGAAGATCCATGAAATCCGGCTGCTTGAAGAGGCCTACAGCTCCATGATCAGTCAGATCACCTCTCTGATCAACCTCACCAGAGAGGAGGAGGCGAAACTCGCTCAGGCGGAGAAGAAAGCCCTGATGGCTCAGATGAACCCCCATTTCCTCTACAACACCCTCAACACCATAACCGCACTAGCCAAGAGGAACGCTCAGAAGGAGATCGAGCTGATCTCAGTGAAACTTGGCCGTCTGGTGAGAAACGCAGTGGACAACACGTCAGAGGAGGCTACGCTGGGGTCAAGCTTCTCACTCATTGAGAGCTATATCACGATACAGAGATACCGTTTCGGTGAGAAACTCAAGGCGACTCTCTTTCTGGATCCCTCACTTACAGACACTCCCACACCGAAACTCATTATTCAGCCTCTCGTGGAAAACGCACTGGTCCATGGCCTTGAAGAGAAGATGGGAGAGTGGAAGATCACCGTGACTGCAAAGAGGGAGAACGGGTGCATTGTCATCACCGTACAGGATAATGGAGTAGGTTTTGATACGGATATGCTCGATTCAATCGAAGCGGACTCGGAGCACGTGGGTCTTCAGAACATCCGCCAGCGGCTTCACCTGCGGTATGGAGACCGTGTCACATTCGCTGTGGTCAGCCATCCGGGTGAAGGAACTGTTGCCACGATACGGATTAAGGACATGACGGTATGAACGTACGTGAAGAACGCCTGTACACGGTGCTCATCGTTGAAGATGAACAGATCGTGAGGGAGACACTGGCAGCCGACCCGCTGTTCGAGTCTCTGGGACTGAAAGTAATTGCCTCTGCCGAGAACGGGATTGAAGGAGAGCAGCTGATCAGGGAAAAGGACCCCGACATCGTCATCACCGACATACGCCTTCCCGGCCAGGACGGTCTTTCGATGCTCGAGAAGAGCGGGACTCACCATGCGATCGTCCTCAGCGGACACGTTGACTTTTCCTATATGAGAAAGGCTATACAGCTCGGTGTCGTCGATTACCTGAGAAAACCTCTTGATGAGGAGGAACTGGAGGCAACACTCTCGGCCCTCATCGTAAAACTCCGTAACGAAGATGAGGACCTTGCCGCTCTCACCATTGACACACTCTCCTCTCACGAGATCCTTATTCCCTCTCAGGTACATCATCACCTGGCTGATGCCGCCATCAACCACATAAGAGAGCATTACCGGGAACCGATTGGACTTCAGGAGACCTGTGCAGCCGTTGGAGTCAGCGAGTCCCACCTCTCCAGAGTGTTCAAAGAGACGACCGGTATAAACTTTCTCGGCTATCTCAATGCCCACCGTATCAACATGGCACTGAGACTTCTGGATGACCCACGGAACAATATCACTGCAGTGGCGACCCTCTCGGGGTTTCCGAACGCGGGTTACTTCACCAAGCTTTTCAAACGCTACTACCAGCTCACTCCGTCGCAGTTCCGCGATCAGGTACTGGCAGGGAACGGCTCCTACCCTTCTGCCGCCGGTTCATCCTAGAATCTGTGCATGCAGGTCACTCACCGCATGATGTGCCTGGTGAAACTGTATCCCCCTGATCCCTGACGCTGAAGCCGCCTCGATATTCTCTTTCAGGTCATCTATGAACACGACCTGTTCCGGCTGAAAGCCCTCCTGCTCTATGATAGAACTGAAGAATCCGGGGAACGGCTTTGATATGCCCATGTGATGGGACAGGTAGGTCCTGTCGAACAGAGCGAACACCCCCATCTCCCTGATCACGTTCTCATGAGGAGCAAAAGTGTTGCTCCCTGCTACGACCCGTATTCCCTCCAGCCTCAACGCTCTGATGAGCTCTGCTACGCCGGTAACAACGACAGGAGAAAAGGTCACTTCGAACAGATCAGAGGGCAAGGGAGTGTTGAACAGAAAACTGAGGTGCTGAATGTAGAGCTCCACATCGAGAACCCCGTCCATCATCGGGTACTGATAATGGTCATAGTCCTCTTTCAGTTGCCCGAACGGGAGCTGATACCGTCTGCTGATTTCATTCAGCATATCAATATCACTGAGCACCACATTGCCGATGTCGAAGATGCAGAGCAGTTTATCCTTTTCGCGATTCATAGACAGCTGATCCTCCGATGAAGTATTTACTCAGGAAACCGAACAGCAGGAACATCGGCACCGAGGCAAGCACGGCCACTGCCATCATAGCTCCCTCGTCAGTCATCTTCTCCTCAGCGAACTTGGAGATGTACAGCGGCACTGTCTTCATCTTCTCGGACTGAGAGACCAGCAGAGGCCACAGCAGGTTATCCCACTGGGAACGGAAGGAGAGGATTGAAAGCGTGGCAACTACCGGAGCACAGTTGGGAAACACGATGGACCAGAAGATCTTGAACTCCCCCATCCCGTCAACCCGGGCCGCATCAAGAAACTCGGTGGGAAACGTCGTCAGGTACTGCCGCATCTGGAACACCCCGAAGGCACTGACCAGGAAGGGAAGTATCAGGCCTGCATACGAATTCTGAAGGTGCATGGAGGTGGCTACCATGTACAGGGGGATCATGATGGCTTCAAAGGGAATCATCATCGTCGCCATGATCAGCATGAATACCACGTTCCGTCCCCGAAACTTGAATTTCGCAAGCCCGTAGCCGGTAATTGATGCAATCAGCACCGTGGTGAATGCGACTGTGAGTGATACCACCAGTGAGTTGAACAGGTTTCGAAGGAACATCCACTGTCCGTCGTTTCCCCGTATCGCCTTGAGATAGTTGGAAAACTCCAAGTTCTCCGGTATCCAGGAGAACGGCATCCGGAGGATCTGTGCACGCTCCATGAACGAACTGCTTACCATGAACAGAAGCGGGGTCACGGTGAAGATCAGTATCAGGATCAGAGCCGCATGGATCAGAACCGAGGAAATCTGTATGTGTCTGCGTCTATGAATTACCATGCCGTGTCTCTCCTAATATTCAACTTCATCGCTCTTTGAGAACCTGAACTGGACCCAGGTCAGCAGCAGCATGATGAGAAAGAGTATGATACTCATCGCGCTTGCGCGCCCGATTCTCTGATACCTGATTCCTGTGGTATAGATATTGAGCGTTATCACGTTGATCGGGGCCTGAGGAGCTCCCCCCTGTACGAACAGATACTGAGTCGAGAAGGTCTTCAGACACTGAAGCATCGCCATGATCGATACCAGGACAACAGTAGGTTTGAGAAGCGGGAGCGTGATACGCCAGAACACCTGCCAGCGGGAGGCTCCGTCAATGGTGGCTGCTTCATACATCGTAGGAGGTATCGATGCGAGGCCGGTAACGAACAGAACGACAAAATAGCCGATATACTTCCAGAAATAGACGATCATCGTGGAGAGCTGCACCATCGTTCTGTCTGCGAGCCATTTCTGGTCTACTCCAGAACTCAGGGTAATAAAATTCACCATCTGGTTTGCCAGTCCTCTCGGGTCGAACAGCAGCAGCCAGATAGTTGCCGCCACGACCGAAGAGATCACCGCCGGAGTATAAAATGCAATCTGATAGAAGCCTCTCAGCCGTGTCCGTGTTACCATGGTAAGGAAGGTCGCCAGCATAAGGGAAACCAGAACGATGGGGACGAAGGTCCCGAGTGTGAACACGAAGGTCGCCCGCATGGAATTGAGAAAATCGGGACTGGTGAACAGATAGGTATAGTTACCGAGCCCGAGAAAATCGGGAGGAGCGAGTGAGAGCACTTTCTTATCGAACAGCGAGGTGTACAGCGCATTGATGATGGGATAAAAACTGAAGAGGGTGAAAAACAGGATCGCGGGGACTGTAAAGGCAAATCCCCATCGTGCTGTCTTCTTCTCGATACCAATATACCGGTGCTTCATCGGACCTGTCCTTATAAGAGGAGGGCAGTTCTCCTGCCCTCCCGGAATGTATGTCGATTCCTCAGCGGATCTCGTCAAGGAGTTCCTGTGCGTTTCTCTTGAGAGTCGCCAGTGCCTTCTCGGGAGTCTCGCCTGAGAGCATGACAGACTCGACAGCCGAACGGATCAGCGTCTGGAATTCTGCGCTTGCCTCTCCGTAATAGACGATATGGCCTCGTTCGAAGTCCTTCGTGAACACATCACTGTAGGGCATGTTCCGATAGGTGTCACTGGTGAGGAGTGCCTGCGTCGGCTGGATGATGTTCACTTCCTTCAGGTATTCCTCTCCGTGACTGAGCATGTAGGAGATGAACTTCCAGGCAGCCTTCTGTGTGGCGGGGGAACTCTGGGCATTGACCATGTAGTAGTGTCCGTAGTAGGAGGCGGCAACATCCTTTTTCGCATCCTCGAACACCGGGAAGGGAACGACCATCCATTCACCGCTGTCATAGAAATCAGGGTTGTCAGCCTTGATTCTTCCCTGCTGGTACAGACCGGTGTGGGCCATAGCCATGTCATTATTGTTCATGTTGAACAGTTTGCGGGCATTGGTATAGGTCGGTGAACCGAGGTTTCTTCCGCTCGGACCCCACTCCTGCATGAAGCTCAGGAATTTGAGCCAGGCATCTTCACCCACAATTGCAGTGGTGCCGTCATCACTGATCAGCTGACCACCAAGCTGTTCCACCATCGGCAGGAACGCAACCAGGTAATACGGGTAGCGGAAATCAAACCCACGGCGGATCAGGATATCACCATCACGGATCACCAGCTTCTCGGATACCTCTACCATCTCTTCCCAGGTCTTCGGGTAATCACGCTCGGGATCGAGCCCTGCATCCCTGAAGATTTCCTTGTTGAGGAATATCGACCAGTTCGTCAGTTCAAGGGGAAGACCGTAGATCTTGCCGTCGACGGTTACCGGGTCGAGCATACCTTTCGCATAGGTGCCGATGAGCTCATTTCTGTCAGCATACCCTGCAGCTTCGAGATCGATTGGTGCGACTCTGGCGTTCACAATGTACTGGTACTCATCCTCTATCGACAGATTGAAGATATCAGGTCCGCTGTTCGCCGCGAAGGCAGTCTGCACGAGCTCGATGAGTTTACCGGACGACTGTGTGGTCCGTTCGATCCTGATGTCCGGGTTCATCGCTTCGAACTCTTCGATATAGCGATCTTCCAGTAACGTTCTGTTGGGGTCCTCGTGAGTCCAGAACTGAAGTGTTATCGGACCGGTTTCTTCTTTCGCACCCGCTGCAAACAGCATGGGAGCGATAAGCATACAGATAAGAACAAGCAATAATCCTTTTTTCATATGTTTCCTCCGAATAGGTCTCTTATACGGTAAGTATCCCATTCGGAGGAGAGGGGCTGCAATACAACATATTTACGAAAAATGGGAGAACTTTGTTCTACAGCTGATAGTCTCCAGCCTTGATCCATTGTTTCCTGCGCATGAAGTTGCTGATACCCAGCGAAAGCAATCCGGGAAGAAGGAAGTGAAGGAGAAGAATCTTCCACCACGACTCGGGGCCCATCACAGAGAGGGTATTGATCTGTCCGACCAGACCGCTGGTACCCATTCCCGCGCCTGCAGCATTGTTCTGCATCTGAAACAGTGTTGTTGCGAAGGGACCGAGGATCGCTGCGGTGAGTGTGGGAGGTACCCAGATCCTCCAGTTTCTGACGATATTGGGCATCTGGATCATACTCGTGCCGAGTCCCTGGGAGATCAGACCGCTCACCCGGTTCTCCTTGAACCCGCTCATAGCGAAGCCCACCATCTGACTGGCGCACCCGACGGTCGCGGCACCGGCTGCAAGACCGCTTATTCCCAGCGAGATACAGATCGCGGCAGAGGAAATCGGAAGAGTCAGCACCATACCGACCACCGCAGCGACGAGAATACCCATAGGCACCGGGTAGAGTGTCGTGAGCGTGTTGATGAACTCTCCGATGATCTTCATCAGCATAGCCACGTACGGTGAGAGGAATACTCCCGTGAGACCTCCTGCCGTGATAACCACGATGGGAACCAGGAGGATATCGAACTTGGTCTTACCGGCAATTCTTCTACCGATTTCAGCACCGATCAGGGAGGCAAGAAGTGCTCCCACAGGCTCACCTATGATTACCCTGGCAACACTCGCTCCTTCGGCAACGAACGTTCCGGCTCCGAGAGCTCCCGTCACTGCCGAGGCGAACACAACCAGCGAAGTCGCACCGCTCGCCATGGCGACACCGACCCCGATTGCAGGGCCCATCATAAACATGGCAACCTGACCGAACAGCTGTATCACAGACAGATTCAGATAGACTCCGATCTGCTTGAGGATCAGTCCGATGATCAGTGACGCGAAAAGGCCCTGGGCCATTCCATTGAGAATCTTAACGATGTAGTTGGTGACTGGATGGGTGTGATACGTTGCTGTCATACCCTCCTCCTTTGTACTAGTGTGTAGTGTTTTGGGATGAGGGATGACTTCGACAACCTTGACCTGAAGTCAAATCAAGGAAGGCCTCCACTTGCGACGCATTGTAGCAGAAGCTGAGGAGAGTGTACAGTCCTACCCTAAGGCTTTCTGCATTCCGATCTTTTCAACTGCGGGAAATTTCTTGTGACCATGCCACACCGGGCCTTCCTGTATCCTGAACCCTTTCATGATATGCGGCAGAAGGCTCTACCGCACACCATACTTCATAGGTACAGATATCTGCGTCAGTACAGGGAACAGCACCGGGGTAAGCCGTGCACCGGGTACAGAGAATCGGGAAGCCGATCATACGAGCGTGTCGTCGATCACTCCATCCTGCCTCATAGAGTCAGGATGGTAGGTGCCCGCCTCTTCCATCTGATAGCGGACACACTCATGCCAGTTCTCAAAACAGTAGTAGGTCACATACCGCTCGGGCAGCAATCCCTTCTCATAGAATCTTCTCATGGGACAGACCGTGTACCAGATGCACCGTTTCATTCTCTACCAGCCCTGTTTCTCTCTGACATCTTCTGCGGCCAGAACAACGATATTGGCTGCCGGATAGAACGACTGATGCGGCTGAGATGCGTAACTGAGAGCCGAGAGATCCTCCACCGTACTCTCCTTCTGGATTGCGAAGGTCAGCAGATCCATACGACCGGCAACAGGCTCTCCGCTGACAACCTGAGCTCCGAGTATACGATGGCTCTTTGCATCGACAACGAGCTTCATTCTTTTCTTCCGAGCTTCAGGCATGATAGGGAATTTTGTGGTCACCTGTGAATAGCCGCACACGACATCATACCCCATGCTTCTGGCGGTGGTTTCCGAGAGTCCGGTCCCGCCGATGAAGTACTTTCCGACCTTGGTAGCCGCTCCATTGTAGAATCCGGGATAGGTGCGTTTCTGACCGAGGAGGTTGAACCCCAACACCTTGGCCATGGGTACCGCATTGGTGGCAAGTTTACCCGACAGCGGTTTTCCGGTGATTCCGCTGATATACTGCACACAGTCTCCAACGGCATAGACATCCTTCACACTGGTTTCCATTGCATCATTGACAATGATACCGTCCCGGCCCAGCTCAATGGCACTTCCTTCCACCAGTGACAGGTCAGGTTTCATGCCTGCTGCGAACAGAACAACACCGCTGATCGCATCCCCTTCAGCAGGTTCGAAGTCAATCCTGTGCCCATTGTCGAGGATGATTGACGTTACGACATCGGTTCCTGTGAGTTCATTGACCCGTGAGTTCAGGTGTAGACGAATCGACTGACTCTCGATCTCCCGTGCAAGGTCTCCTGCCATATCGATATCGACAAGGTTGGGCAGGACCGAAGGGGCCATGTCGACGAGGTCAACAACGACATCTCTGAAACTCAGTGCCTGAGCCAGTTCGATACCGATCGCCCCGGCTCCGACGACTACAGCCTGCTTCAGACCCTTTTCCACGAGGTTTTCGATCCAGACTAAGTCTGCCTGCGTCTTGAAGGTGCCCACTCCCCTGAGCGTACTGCCCGCAATGGGGGGAACGAAGGGATTGGCTCCGGTTGCCAGAATAAGTTTCGTATAGCCGATCGTGCTTCCATCCTCGAAGACAACATGTTTCTCCGTATAATCGACTGACTTGACAGTATTGCGTATCAGAGTCGCCCCGGAATCAGTCACGAGCTTGTCACTCTTAAAGGTGGCTTCCGTGTTGATCAGTCCTTCGATGGCATAGGGCATGGCACAGTAGATCATACTGAAGTCTTCAGGCCTGATGATGGCCGTTGACCATGTTCTGCCAAGCAGTTTGGCAAGGGTGATGCCTGCAGGCCCCCCGCCGATCACAACAATATCATAGGTATTCATAGATAGTATTCTCCTTTTACAAACGTATCAGCTCATGGGCCGAGGGGTCCGAGAGCTGGCGGGCAAGCTCTCCATGCATACCCTTCAATCTTTCCAGCATCTGCTCCATTGTTCCATTGCGGTCGATGATGCAGACAAATCTCTTCTGAATCCGTTTGAGATTCGGTCCGTACACGCGCGATACAGTGACCTGAACCCCGTGGTCGGCAAGGATGGAGGCAATGCCGCGTGCTTTCTCAGCATCGCCGTGTTCGTCCTCTTTTTCATCTTCCTCAGTGGTATTGACAACTCTTTTGAGAAATTCCACGCCTGATTCACTGAGAGTATACAGGCTGTATCCCTCTGCATCTCCGAAATGTCTGTCTATGTAGGTCTTCCCGTCATCGGATGCAACTGCGACGGTAAAGACTCCGTTGCTCTTCTTTACACTCATGCCTGTCTCAGTTTCCCGCTCGTATAGGCATCATAGGCTTCCTGAACACTCATATCACCGGCACCGACATATACGGCGATTCCCGTTGTCTTCAGCACCGCATTCGCGTTCCCGCCGGGTCCGTTTCCGGTGATCAGTACGTCAGCCTTGAGCTCGGCGAGCCGCTGAGCTGTTTTGGGACCCGCTCCGTGGGCTTCCGCATCAATCGCCCGGTTATCAAATGATACGAGCTCCTTCGTCGCCTCATTATAGACGAGAAAGTATTCAGTCCGACCAAAACGCGCATCCATGGGTGCGTCCATCGTTGTTCCTTTTGCAGTGAATGCGATATTCATGCTTGACTCCTTTGTATTCCTACATTTCGTGTTATGTTCTTCCAGCTTTCGCTGATAATCGTACCGATTGCCTGAGAATGTTCGATGACTGTCTTTCCCTGTGTCATCGCAGCGGTAAACTCCTCGTCGTACGGGATCTCTCCGAGTACCTCTATATCCTCCTTCCGGAGGTAGGCTTTCAGCTCACCAAGAACTGAACTGTTGAGATCCGCCTTGTTGATGATACAGCCTGCCTTGATATGAAAGGTGTGAACCAGCTCGTAGACCCGCTTGAGATCATGAAACCCCGAAACAGTCGGTTCGGTGACGAGTACGACATAGTGTGCACCGGAGAGAGAGGAGACAACCGGACAGCCTATGCCCGGGGAACCGTCGACGATGACAGCCTGTTTGTTCTGCTCCTGGGCAAGCCGTCTGGCGGTCTCCTTGACCCTGGCGACAAGCTTACCGGAGTTGTCCGCACCGATTCCCAGCCGGGCATGCACCATCGTGGCGCCGGTACGGATGTGGGAAATATACATATTCCCCACCTCGGGGAATTCATTGCTGATTGCCTGGACCGGGCATACGCGGGCACAGTAGCCGCAGCCTTCACAGGCGATCGGGTCAATCGTATAGCTGTCGGCACCCTGAGAGACGGCATCGAAGTGGCATACCTCAAGGCATCGGCCGCACGCGATACACGTTTCAGGGTCTATCACACTCAGCTGGCCGCTTCTGAACGGCTCTGTCTGGGCGAAATCGGGAGCCATGAGCAGATGCATATCAGCAGCATCGACATCGCAGTCTGCAACGATGAGCTCCGCCCCCCCGAGATACGCAAACGAAGCGGTGATGGAGGTCTTTCCGGTCCCCCCCTTTCCTGAGATGACTACTATCTCTTTCATTGCTTCTCTTCCTTTATCTTCTCTGGTGCATCAAGGATCATTCGATATACTGTGTCCACTGCGGTACGCACCGAGGGTATGGTGGGGTACAGCAGTTCTCCTTTCGCATAGGTCTGTGCAATGACTCTGCTATTCTCTATCGATGCTGCAACCTGTATCCCCTCGCGTTCACAGTACTCCCGCACTGCGCTGTCACCGATTCCTTCCCGGTTGATGACGACGGCGAACCGTTTTTCAAGAGTGCGCACTGTATCCACCGCGAGTTTCAGGTCATGCAGACCGAACGGTGTCGGTTCGGTAACGAGAATGACAAAATCCGCATCACGGATTGATTCGATCACAGGGCAGCTGGTGCCGGGCGGACAGTCATAGATTCTAATCACATCCTCCGGAAACTGTTCTTTCACGAACCTGATGGTCTGTTTGATCAGAGGAACAGCCTGTTCTTCCCCGATGCTGAGACGGCTCTCCACAAAGTGCAGGCGACCTGTCTGATACATCTTCAGTTCCCCCATCGCCTTGGGGCTCATCGGTAATGAGGATGTAGGACAGAGGTCACTGCATGCATAACAGCCGTGACAGAGTTCAGGAAAGACCATGACCTGAGATCCCATCTTGAGTACTGCATTGAAATTGCACACGTCCTGACACTTCCCGCAGAGAGTACATGCGGTAGAATCCCAGGAGGGAATCATCTTATAGGTGATGTGCTGATGAATCAGCTGCGCATCAATGAACAATCCCGAGTTCGGCTCTTCGACATCCAGGTCAGTCAGCACACACGGGTTCTGTTGTGCGATATATGAGGCGAGATTCGTCGAAAGGGTAGTCTTTCCGGTACCACCCTTTCCACTTGCTATTGCTATATTCATGGGTATTCCTGTTGTGCACCTCACTTCATCAGTCCGCGGTTGATACGGGTGAATGAGGGGTACAGTCCCAGCGTGCGGGAACTGCACTCCTATTCAGCGGCTGGATACCCGGGCGCACCTACGGGTGAGCGTTACGCCTCACTGTCCTTTTCTTCAAGTCTCTGTTCGAGAACTTTCAGCTGACTCTTCAGTACGGTAATCTCGTTCTCAAGGAAATCCTTTTCCGAGTTTCTTGAATCAAACGCCGCCTCTGAAGGCGGATAGGCATTGTAGCCTCGGCCGTACCCGTAGCCGGCTCCCCGGCCCATGCCGGCGCCTCTTCCGTAGAACGCATGATGGAAGCCTCCACCGGCACCACCGTTCATGTATCCGGGTCTTCCTGCACCACTGCAGAAACCTGCTCTTCTTCCTGTCATGGGGCCCAATCCCTCGGGACCTCTTCTATCTCCTCTCGGCATACTCTTACCTCCTATGCCTGTGGCCATGTTCACGGCAGCACCGGCCGTGTCCGAATCCCCCGGCCAGGTCTATCAGATCACTCGATCCGCAGGCCGGGCATGTTGTTAGTTCATTGTCAAAATCTATATTGAACATATGTCCACATGTTCTGCATCTGATCACATTCCCATGGAAGTGGATGTTACCGCCTCCGATGTGCAGATGCCTTCCCTCAATGAGGAACTGGGCCATCTTCCTTCGTGAACGCTCCACCAGTCTGGTGAAGGTTGAACGGGAGATACCCATCTCATTTGCCGCTTCAGCATGGTCCATTTCAAGATAATCGGCCAGGCGGATCGCTTCAAACTCATCAAGTTCGAGGTCGACACAGGCAAGCTCTCTTCTCTGAACACCCTGAGGTTTAAAGTCAGCATAGAGAGGGGGCTGATACACTGTTCGTTCCTTCTTCGGTCTCGGCATACGTTCTCCTTGATATGGGCATTATGCACCTATGTGTAAAACAAGTCAAGAGGTTTTTCTGATAATCAAGAAGGAATCTCTCCCGAAGACAGCATACCATCCGTCCTGGATGATCACACTGCATACGGTACATCCTTGTGCTTCTTCCTGCCCCGTCGTGACAGCATCCGGTGCCCGCACAGGCTCGCTATCGTCACCGTGAGAAATCTGACATACTCAGCGGTACGGAAAACCTTTCAGGTATCCGCTCAGCCGTGATACTATGTCAGCAACTATGTACACGCAGAGACAGGAAAGGAGTCGGTTTTGAATTCGATCAATCTGAAAGAAAAATTTGATGTGATCACCAGACACTGGGATCCCAGGATTATCGGTGAATTGAACGGACAGTATGTGAAAATCGCTAAACTGAAGGGCGAGTTCGTATGGCACCATCACGACGAAGAGGATGAACTGTTCTTGGTTATCAGGGGAAGTCTTATGATACGGACCGAACATGGTGATGTGAAGCTGGAAGAAGGTGAGATGTGCATTATCCCCAGAGGGATTGAGCATATGCCTGTTGCAGAGCAGGAGGTCGAAGTCCTCATGTTTGAGCCGAAAGGGACCCTCAACACCGGCAGTGTGGAGAATGAAAGGACGATACATCATGTAAAGAAGATCTAGGGGATTGAGAACCGGATCAGTAATACAGTACAACCACCCGCGTTGACCGGGTGTTGCCGGGAACTCATGGGAACAGGTCGTGCGAGACTGACGTATCACTCCATATTCCATGTATCAGCTGTTTTTCATACAATGACAGAGGTTCGCATGAACTGCCGGCGGCAGGGTGTAAAGCCTGTGTGAAAGGTAAGGCAGACACCTGTCGGTATTCCTGTCAGCCCATAGCCTCATGCCTTTTACGGAAGTTCTATTACCGTCTTAATGATGCTCAGGTCATCAGAGGAGTACCCGGTAAAGGCCGTTTCTATCTCACCGAACGGATACCGGTGTGTGAGCAGCAGTTCACGGAGCCTTGTATCCTTCTTCAGAATCTCAAGAGCATAGGGGAAGCCGTAATTGGGAATAGCGTGACTCGCAATAAGCCGTTTCTTGTTGAAATGGAAATCATTCGCGTCGAATGAGATCATCTCATCAGAATAGCTGATACCGTCGTAGACGATCCACCCTCCGAACCCTGCCATCTGGATACCATCAGGTATCGTACGGGGAGGACTGGTGATGATCACCTTATCGAACAGGGAGGGCACGACCTGTTTCACATCCTCCTTCCAGGATTCTTCTGCTGTATCATAGACGCCGTGAGCGCCGAGAGCACGGGCGGTCTCACTGCGGTACCGTCCTCTTACGCTCTTGAGATTATGCCCTGCCGCGATAACGAGACGGGCACCCGAAAGGGCGACGAGATGGAGAAGAAAGAGTCCGATTACTCCGGGCCCGAGAATGAGGACAGCGTCTTCCTTTTTCACATCTGCTTCCCGAAAGAGGTCAAGGGCAACCGTAAGCGGTTCTGCGAGGGTTGCTTCGGCATAGGAAAGTCCTCTGAAAGGAACCACCATACGCCTCTCAACCGTGAGGTAGGCAGCCATACCTGCCCTGTCATCCATATATGTCCTGATATGCATACACCTGTCAGGACGGCGCATAAGACACTGCTCACAGGTTCCGCAGTCGATATTGTTCTGTACGACAACAGGTGTCCCGACAGAGATATCGGTGATCTGTGAGCCCACCTCCTCAACAATACCGGAGACCTCATGACCGAGTGGAATAGGCTTGCCGAGAGGATACTCATTGTAGAAATGCATATCCGTTCCGCAGACCCCGCAGGCCTTCACCCGCACCCTTACCTCTTCTGGACCGATCTCTTTGAGTATTTCATGACGCACCTCAATCTTTTTCCTGCCGACAACCCATGCGGATGTATTGGTCATGCCCTGCCTCCTCATATCTCGCATGGTATCACAGAAGACACTCTCTGTGATAGAAATATGCTGATATACAGGAACAGAAGGGCAGTTGACGATGAGTATACGGGATGGGTAGGTTCTAGGTGTCACAGAAGAGGTGACTATGCATACACGACCGTTCGGAACACAGGGAACACAGATATCGGAAGTAGGCCTCGGAACCTGGCAGATAGGTGGATCCTGGGGAGATGTAACCGATGATACAGCAATGAACATTCTGAGAACTGCCGCAGAGCAGGGCATCACCTTCCTTGACACAGCGGATGTCTACGGAGACGGGAGAAGCGAACAGTTCATCGGCCGGTTTCTCAAAGAACAGAGGGAGAAGATCTATGTGGCAACCAAACTCGGACGGGCTTCTGACCCCGGCTGGCCGGAGAATTTCACTGCGGAGGCGATGACGAGACACACAGAGAATTCTTTGAAACGACTCGGTCTCGAACAGCTCGACCTCATCCAGCTTCACTGCATCCCTCTGGAGGTGATGGCTGACGGAGCTGTGTTCGATACCCTGAGAGAGCTGAAGAGGCAGGGAAAGATTGGAGACTTCGGAGCAAGCGTTGAATCTGTCGAGGAAGGTCTGGTCTGTCTTGAACAGGAAGGCATTGCCTCCCTTCAGGTAATCTTCAACATATACAGGCAGAAACTGGTACACGAACTCTTTGATGCAGCGAAGAAGAAGGGAGTTTCAATCATTGCCCGTGTTCCGCTTGCAAGCGGACTCCTCTCGGGAAAGATGACGAAACAGACACTCTTCGCAGAGAGCGACCACCGGAACTTCAACCGTGACGGAGCTGCGTTCAATGTAGGAGAGACGTTCGCCGGACTTCCCTTCGAAACAGGCATCGAACTGACTGAAGAACTGTCGGCGATGAAACCGGAAGGAATGAGTATGGCTCAGATGGCCCTGAGGTGGATTCTCGACCATGACGCCGTCTCAGTAGTGATCCCCGGTGCAAGCCGCCCCCAGCAGGTACGAGATAATGCTGCGATCTCCTCTCTTGATCCGCTCTCACCCGAACTCCATGAGAGGCTGAGACACTTCTACCTTGAGAAGGTAGAAGCTCATATCAGAGGCCCCTACTAGGGATCAGCAGAAGCCGGGCATGAAGGCTTTTGACTGTGCTTTGTAACAAAGAGTCTGTATTCTCTTTGGAGGAGAGTCAGTACCCCCACAGTGATACGTACACGGGAAAGGGAAAGAAACGACCGGGCAGCGGCACCGTTGAGGTGTCGGGGGACAGGACAACGTACCCGCTGATCAGGTTCGGTCTTTGAATATCGCAGGAAGTACCTTCAGCACGATGTATATCAGGGTGATGACCAGAAAAATCGAGAGCATCCCCTGCCACATCAAGGTCAGTGAATCCTTCAGTGTCTCTATCACAGCATTCCTCCTTGCCCTACACCAGCATACCCGGCACCAGGGCGAGCACGACCCCTCCTGCAACGACTGATGCGATCTGTCCCGAAACGTTCGCACCTACGGCATGCATCAGCAGGTGGTTCTGGCTGTCGGCTTCCTGTCCCATCCTCTGCACCACCCGTGCACTCATCGGAAAGGCGGAGATCCCTGCGGCTCCGATCATCGGGTTCACCTTCTGTGAACTGAACAGATTCATCATCTTCGCGAACAGAACGCCCGCAATCGTATCGAAGGTGAAGGCAAGAAGGCCGAGCACCATGATCATCAGAGTCTCTAAACGGACGAACGCTTCAGCCTGCATGCTGGCCGCTATCGTGATACCCAGAAGCAGGGTGATCAGCTGTGCGAGGACATGCTGTGCCGTGTCGGTCATCGTTCCAAGCACCTGTGATTCGCGGATAAGATTGCCAAACATCAGCAGACCGACCAGTGATACCGAGGCGGGAGCCACATACCCTGATATCAGGGTCACGATGACAGGGAACAGCAGACGGGTCATCCGGGACACACTGTGAGGATGATAGGTCATGCGGATCTTGCGTTCCTTCTTCGTCGTCACCAGCCTGATGGCGAACGGCTGTATGATCGGAACGAGTGCCATGTAGGAGTAGGCTGCCACCGCTATCGCACCAACGTAGGAACTGCCGAGCACCTGTGAGACAAGGATCGATGTCGGTCCGTCCGCGGCTCCTATGATACCGATACTCGCTGCATCCCTCAGGGGGAACCCGAGCAGAGCAGCGATACTGATGGTGATGAAGATCCCGCTCTGTGCGGCAGCTCCGAAAAGAATCAGTCGGGGGGAAGCGAGGAGTGGACCAAAATCTATCATGGCACCGATACCGATAAACAGCAGAAGCGGCATGGCTTCACTTGCCTCTATTCCCACTTCGAACAGCCACTGGAGAATGCCACTCACCTCTCCGATCCCTGTCAGGGTCGTATTCATAGCTCCGGAAAAGGGAATATTGACCAGAATGGCACCGAAACCGAGCGGCAAAAGGAGAGCCGGCTCCATCTTTCTGCTGATCGCCAGAAAGATGAGCACACCCCCAATGCCATACATAATGAGGACCTTGTAGGTTGTCGCACCTAATCCGGTAAGAAGAAACGACACAGTTTTTGTACCTCCACTTCGAAATTCTGCCCACAATAGTATAAAGATACAGAATCTATGCAGCTGGCTCTTTTCAAAGTCTGTGTTACATTTTATCATGCGGGAAAGAGAAATGATACGATTTTCGTATCACACACTACACACAAAGAGGTACTCAGATGAAAAAAGCATTTCTTCTGCTTATGGTCTGTATTATTGCAGGCTCTCTGCTGTTCGCAGCGGGAACTCAGGAAGGTCAGACAGATGATTCCCTTGAGAAAATCCTTGAATCGGGGGAGTTCGTCCTTGGACTTGACGATTCGTTCCCTCCCATGGGCTATCGCAATGATGACAACGAGATCGTCGGCTTCGACATAGACCTGGCACGGGAAGTCACCGACAGGATGGGCGTGGAACTGATTCTCCAGCCTATCGACTGGAACGCGAAGGAGCAGGAGCTCAACACCGGCAATATCGACTGTATCTGGAACGGATTCACCATCACCGAGGAACGGGCAAAGATGATCAACTTCACAGAAGCCTATGTGAACAACGCTCAGGTCGCGGTTGTGAAAGCCTCATCTCCTGTGAAAAGCCTTTCAGACCTTGCGGGCAGGAAGGTAGGTATCCAGGCAGGTTCCTCAGCAGCTGAAGCTGTCAATGCCGATGAAGCGTTCGCGGCATCTCTTGATGAAATCGTCGAAGTGAAGGATAACCTCACTGCACTGATGGACCTTGAGATCGGTGGAGTGGATGCAGTGGTTCTTGACCTCTTTGTCGCGAATGACAACATCCAGAGAAGCGGAAAGGATTTCAGGATCCTCGAGGAGCCTCTGTCAAGTGAAGAGTACGGTGTCGGATTCAGGAAGAACGACAACGCACTGAGAAATGAAGTGCAGAGGATTCTCGAAGAGATGGCCTCGGACGGAGCGATGGCACGCATCAGTACCGACTGGTTCGGTGGTGATATCACCGTCATCGGCCGATAGGAGTCACAGGGAATGGTGAAGCTGCTGCTGATGATGCTGGAGGCCTCTCTGGTCTCTCTCAGGATATTCTTTCTTACTCTGCTGTTCGCCCTTCCCCTGGGACTTCTTGTCGCACGGGGAAGAATGAGTACGAACAGAGTGATACGTTCGATAGTCAATATCTACATCATGATCATGCGGGGGACCCCGCTGATCCTGCAGCTCATCTTCGTCTACTTCGCACCCTATTACATTTTCGGTGCCTCAAGCGGACGGTTCACAGCAGTGATCATCGCCTATGTGATCAACTACGCCGCATACTTCGCCGAGATCTATCGAGGCGGGATTCAGAGTATTTCTCCGGGACAGTGGGAAGCGGCCCACGTCCTGGGGTTCTCACGTTCGCACACGTATTTCTTCATCATACTTCCTCAGGTGATACGCCGTATCATCCCCGCCATGGGCAATGAGGTCATCACTCTGGTCAAGGACACTGCTCTGGCACAGACGATCGGAGTCGCCGAACTGTTTCGTGTGGCGCAGAACGCGGCGGCCAGAGAATTCTCGACGATGCCGATCTTCATCGCCGGGGTCTTCTACTTCGTGATGAATGCCGTCGTATCCAGAACGTTCGACGGTATCGAGAAGAGACTCGATTACTATTCCTGAGGAGCTGGGTATGGAAGTACTGCGTATTGAACAGGTAAGGAAGTCCTTCGGGGCTCTTGAGGTGCTCAAGGGAATCTCTGTGACTCAGAATTCCGGAGAGGTCCTCTCGGTCATCGGTCCCTCAGGATCGGGTAAGTCGACCCTTCTCAGGTGCATCACCAATCTCGAACGGATAGACAGCGGCCTGATACAGGTAGAGGGAAGAACACTCGCAGAAGGAGACCCTGCCACCTATGCACATTCCTCCACGCTTCAGGAGATCAGGCTCTCCATAGGCCTTGTCTTTCAGAACTTCAACCTCTTCCCCCATTTCTCGGTGCTGCGCAATATCACAGAGGCTCAGATACATGTACTCAAGAGAAGCAGAGAAGAGGCACGGGACAGAGCATTTGAACTGCTGAAGAAAATGGGACTGGAAGAGAAAGCCGCAAGCTATCCCTGCCAGCTCAGCGGCGGCCAGCAGCAGAGAGTTTCCATCGCACGCTCTCTCGCCCTCTCGCCTGCCCTGCTGTGTTTCGATGAACCGACCAGTGCTCTCGACCCGGAACTGACAGGAGAGATACTGTCGGTCATCAAGGAACTCGCTCAGGAGCATATAACGATGCTCGTTGTAACCCATGAGATGTCGTTCGCCCGCGATATAAGCGACCGTGTCATTTTTATGGACGAGGGGAAGGTCATCGAACAGGGAACACCTGAGGAACTGTTCTCCGCGACAAGAGAACAGCGCACACGTCAGTTCCTCCAGCGCTTCAACGCATAACGCACACGTACGCCCTCTACATCCCATCACCTCATGTCCGGTACGACTCTCCCCCCTGTCCACACCCTGTGAACCTGCACCCCGTGAGTCTCATCAGGAGAGAGCAGGACGAGATCGGCACGGTACCCGCTCCGTATGATCCCGCACGAGTCGAGACCGAGAGCCCGTGCCGGCACACGTGCTAGCTGCTTCACTGTCTGGGGCAGTGATGAGATGTTCCAGCGGTGGGGATACCAGTCACACGAGATCTCGAGACCGGCCTGGGCGGCATCTGCTACCAGAGAGGAAATGGCAGTTTCACAGGAGCCCTCACCCGCTGTCTTCTGTCGCCGACAGGCGACATGGACCCGGGGACGCCTGGTATGGGCAGAGGCTATGATAGGTTTCAGGACTGCAAGGGTGTGCTCATTATCACTGCCGTGAAGGAGCAGGACCAGTTCATGTGAGGCAATCCCTGCCATAAGAGTGTGAAACGCCTCATCGATACTGCTGACCTGAAATGTGCTGAGATCAACAGAGATCCCTCGTACACCTTCCGAGACGCTGAGGGAAAGACGGGAGCGTATCTCCTGTTCCGCGAATGAACAATCCCGCTCGCCCTCCACCGAAGATTTCCATACGGCTGCATAGTCCTGCAGCCAGAGAGTGTGTATCCCTTCTACCGGTCGCGGTTTCAGCAACGTCCGTGTCGTGATCCCTGGAACCCCTTCAGAGTCCGTTGAGTCATAGAGGCTGTTGACATCCACGATACCGGGAATCAGATAGAGACCGCCTCCATCGAAGATCTCCCTGGCCTCAAGTGAGACCCTGCATGCACTGACCACCTCCAGAATACCGTCACGGATCAGCACACTGCCGCTGTAGGGAAAGTCCCAGTATCCGTCGACGAGTATGACATTGGTGATGAGAAGATCGTATATCATAGGTACTACAATGGAAAGGATTCTCAGAAAAAGCAAGATGAAAATCACACAGGCTGCACCTCAGTGTACACGGGACCTGACCAGAAGGCCTGTACTGTCCGACCTCACAGGAAGTACCGGATACCGGAAAACCGGTAGACAGGCGCCCGCATAGCCTGTACCCCCGAGCCCCGATTGTGTATACTCGTCTGTGGTATGCAAGGAGTGTATGTGTGGATAGCTATGATGTGATCATTGTCGGGTCCGGTCCTGCAGGAATGGGAGCGGCGTTCGAAATAGCCAGGAAGAAACCGGGCGCATCGATTCTCATGATCGATAAGAACAGATACTCGACCGGCGGAATGAGAAACGACTGCAAGATGAACTTCACCTACCCCATCGGATTTCCTCAGGAGTACTGGGATAAGACGACCGCAGAGGGGTATCTGAAAGAGGTGACCGCATTCCTGGCCCCTGATATTCTTCACAAGAGCAACATAGAGGTGTACCAGAAACGGGCTGAACGGCTCGGAGGAAGTCTTCTCGACATCAGGCAGTCCCACCTTGGAACCGACGGCGGGCTTCTGCTGATCAAGCGCCTCCTTGCTGATCTCGATGCTCTCGGCGTCACACTCTCTCTCGGTGAAACGATGCTGAGTGTGGATGAAGAGAACCGGCTGATCACCACCGACACCAGACAGATTGCCTACAGAAAACTCCTGATCGCTCCCGGACGCCAGGGATTCCATTTCCTGCAGACGATCCTCACCAGTCTGAACGTCCCCTTCATAGACAATATCGTGGATATCGGAATACGGGTCGAGACCAGGATCGAACACTATCCGATCGTCAGAGACTACTACGACCCGAAATTCTATTTTGAGGACAAGGTCAGGACCTTCTGTACCAACAGCGGAGATGCCCACGTTGTCAAGGAGAAGTATGTGACACATCGCGGTGACACCTGGTACTCGGTCAACGGACATGCGTATTCAAAAGAGCGTAACAGGGAGAACGGTATGGCCAACTTCGCGATCCTCAAGACCGTGAAGTTTACTGCGCCGCTGGCAAGCGGCCAGGCATACGCGGAGAATCTCGGCCTTCAGGCGGCACTGATGGGAGGCGGACGGCCTCTTATGCAGCGCGTAGGTGATTTCCGCCTCGGTTCGAGAAGCAAGGAAGACTCATTCAACTCAGATTACTTCGATTTCACCCCGACACTGAAGGACTGCTGCCCGGGAGATATCTCACTGGCGATGCCTTCGAAGATCCTGAGAAATATCTGGAAGGCGATGAAAAGCCTCGACACGGTGGTTCCCGGAGTACTGCACCCTTCCACCATCATGTACTACCCCGAGATCAAGCTCTATGCAAACAAGCCCGTCTACCGCGATGAGATGTTCCGTGTGACACAGAACGTCTACCTTGCAGGAGATGGTGCAGGAACAAGCAGAGGAATCACCGCTGCGTGGGCAAGCGGTATACGCGTCGCACACGGGATGCTCAGGGACCTCTGAGGATCAGGGACCTCTGAGGAGAAATCCTACATAACAGGGGAGAAAAGTTTCAGCAGGTTTCTCACAAACCGGGTTATCAGGGGAGTGCTGTCCACCATCTGTTCGGTGATCTCTCTGCTCACGGTGAGTATCCTCTGAATGTCGTTGCGCACCTGGTGAACGACTGACGAGTTGAAGAAGGCGACGCCGCACTCGAAATGAAGATAGAAACTCCGGTAATCCATGTTCGTTGTTCCCACGATGGCTGCTCTGTCGTCGCTCACGAACATCTTCGCATGGATAAATCCCGGGGTATATTCATAGATTTTCACTCCGGACCTGATAAGCTGTCCATAGTGAGAGCGTGAAACCGCATGAACGTACCACTTGTCAGGGATACTGGGAGTGATGATCCTGACATCGACACCGCTCTCGCTTGCCAGCGTAAGAGCAGTGATCATCTGGGTATCAAGGATCAGATACGGAGTAGTGAGCCACAGGTAGGTGTTCGCATGGTTGATCATCTGAATATAGGCATTCTCCGCGATGTTATAGGTATCAAGGGGGGAGTCGCCGAACGGTTGGATGAAACCGTCTCCCTGCACATTCGTTCGGGGAGAGAACGACTGTATATCGATTGATTCCTTGGTGGTGAATCCCCACTGCTGGAAAAACAGATTAGTCATTGAAATCACCGCATCACCGTGCAGGCGGACAGCCGTATCCTTCCAGTGTCCGAACCGTATCTTCCGGTTGATATACTCATCAGCGATGTTTATCCCCCCGGTGTACCCGATATCTCCGTCGATGATGATAAGCTTTCGGTGATCACGATAGTTGAGACGGGGGTTCAGGTGCGCCCGGAGCCTGTTGAAAACAGCTACCTTGATACCTGTCTCTGCAAGTGTCTTCTGATAGGTGGCCGGAACGTTCTTTATCGTACCGACATCATCGTACAGAAGATAGACATCCACTCTCTGTCTCACCTTCTCCGTGAGGACGGAGAGAACAGAATCCCACAGGGTTCCCAGATCGATGATGAAGGTCTCTATAAGGATGAACCTGGTGGCCTTCCTCATGTCCTCAATAATTGCCTCGAAAGCTGCTTCACCTGTGGGAAAATAGGCTGCAGATGTGCGGTCGTAGACGCACGAGCGGGTCAGGTTATACAGATAGTCACTCTGACGGGAGTAGGAACGGGAGTATGATTTCAACCGCTCACGCACTCCTTCGGCCCGCAGGGCACACTCGGCGGCGTCCTCGTTGCGAACATACTGGTTATAGAGTGCAACCTGTCTGGCCACTTTTTTCGAATCCCGCTTGTTCCCGAAAATGATGAAAAAGGGAACGGAAAATACGGGAGCGGCAAGAAGGAGTATCAACCAGATCATCTTATAGGCAGGGTTTTCCTCCCGTGAAAGAACATAGAATACCGTTATGCCGCTGAGAACATAGGTGATAGAGAAAAACAGATCAACCCTCTCCAGGATATTCAAAAGAATCGCAACAAGCAATGCCAGCTGCAGCAGGGTAAGAACTACAAAAGCGAAGAATCTGCCTGTGAGAATCTTTAGCAACCGTTTCATAGCTATCGGGTCCGGCCATCCTCATCATCAGTCTCATCATACAGTACCCGTTCTAAACTGGAATCATCCTCACTGTCATCCTCCACCTCGGAATCATTCTCATCGGCGTAATCAGCATCATCAAGCTCGATATTCACCCCGACCTCATCGTCATCATCATTGAGCTCTGTATTCGGTCCCTCATCATCAAACATGTCATCATCAAAGATCGCCGAATGGATCTCCGCTTCATCATCCTCATTTTCCACCCCGAGAGAATCCTTGGTGTTCTGTGCCTCATCAAGGAAAGAACGGACCTCCTCCTCGGTAACGGTGGAGGTACGGTAGAACGGATGCTCGAGGGCCTGTTCGAACAGGACACAGGCCTGTGCACACTTGCCCAGAGCGAGACGTACCTGCCCGGCATGAAAATAGGCTTCGGGGAACTTCGGTGTCTCTTCAGTGAGCAGGGCACGGTACAGGGCATCGGAGCTCAGCAGATCCCCTCTCTTAAACAGATAGTACCCTCTGTTGTCCTTCATTCCGCTGCTTTGCGGGCTCATCGTCTCCAGATCCTGAAGGAGTGATTCCATTTCATCAAGACGGTCCAGTGCAAGCAGGTAGGAACCGAGATTCACTGCAAGGTTCGTATCGAGATGACCCGAGGATTTCACCTCCTGCAGTTCACTGACAGCCTCTTCTCTCTTCCCCGTCACCCAGAGAGCCATCGACCTGCTGATCCTGACTCCCTTCACCATACCGGCATATCCCTTTTTTCCGGCTTCTCCCCGCTCGATAAGCTGATCGAAGATCTCAAGGGCTATGCGGGCATCGCCACGCTGAACGAACAGATTCCCCAGCATGTGGGCATACTGGGGAGCAAGTCCCGCCCGCCATCCTTTCTCATACCATGCCCAGGATCGTGCCAGATTCTTCTCATCCCCCTTGTTGAACCGTGTGGAGGCCGCTACGACGTAGAGATATCCCCGTTTCAGATAGATATAGATTGCGAGAAGCAGAAAGACTATACTCGACTTCAATGCCTGCGGGATCGGAAGCATGAGCGAGATGATGATCGCAGCGGCGAACGCAAGCAGTGTGGGATTCTTCATAAGTGGCCCCTTGAGTGACAAGTTTGTTATAACTATGCCATATTTCAGCAACGATTTCCAGAGATGCAGGGAAATTGGGACCCACGACTCAAGAACTTGCATCAGTCGCGGTTCAACGCTAAGATAAGAATCATGAAATATCAGGAACATACGGTGGAGCAGGGCACGAGAATCCTTCTCCACTGCTGCTGCGGACCGTGTTCAACCAGCAGTATCGAACGGCTCAAGGCTCTCGGCTATTCGGTGGAACTCTATTACGCGAACGACAATATATTCCCTGAATCCGAGTGGACAAAGCGGTTGGAGGAACTTCGGAAGGTCGCCTCCTACTTTTCCTGTGATATAGACACGTCTCCCTACGACCACGCTTCGTGGCGTGAGCAGGTAAAGGGTCACGAGGCAGATCCCGAAGGGGGCAGACGATGCGAACTCTGCTTCTCGTACAACCTCGAGATTGCCGCACTGCATGCCCGGGAGATGGGGATTGATTTCTTTACGACAACTCTCAGCGTCTCACCGCATAAGAATTCGATGACGATATTCTCGATCGGAGAAGCACACGAGGGGTTCATCCCCTTCAACTTCAAGAAAAAAGAGGGATATAAGCGGAGTATTGAACTCTCCAGCATGCTCGATCTCTACCGGCAGGATTACTGCGGCTGCGAGTTCAGCAGGAACAGCTGACCGGTCTTCCCCTCCATCACAGAAGGATCAGGGAGAAAGCCATGACGGCCATACCTGCAAGCACTCCATAGATCGTAAGATGGTGCTCTCCGTACCGTTCCGCAGTCGGAAGCAGTTCATCGAACGAGATATACACCATGATACCCGCTGTTATCGCAAGAACGTACCCCACCATCAGATCGGTTCCCGAGAACCGGATAAGGATCAGACCTATCACTGCACCTGCCATCTCGGACAGACCGGCGAGAAGCGCGATCATGAGCGATTTTCCCCTTCTGCCCGTCGCAAAGTAGATCGGAACCGCGACAGCGATACCTTCAGGTATATTGTGAATGGCGATCGCAATCGCAATCGATATGCCGATCTGCGGTTCTGCGAGGTAGGAGGTGAAGGTTGCCAGTCCCTCCGGTATGTTATGGATCGTGATGGCTATCGCGCTGAAGATACCGGTACGGAGCAGATGGTGGTCGATATCGATCTTTCCTCCGCCGTGTTCAACCATATTGATCACGGACGGTATCTCGTGGGGGTTGTCACGGGAGGGAACGAACCGGTCGATCAGGGCAACAATGATCACCCCCGCAAAGAACATAAGCACTCCCTGGACCTCTGCGGCCGTCTCACTCATGGTCCCGGAGAGGAAGTGGATCGACTCGGGAAGTATTTCCAGAAACGACAGGTACACCATGACCCCGGCACTGAAGCCAAGACTGATGCACAGGAAACGGGAGGAGCTCTGCCGGTGGAACATACTGAGAAGCCCCCCGATCCCGGTACTGAGACCTGCCACAAGAGTGAGAAGCATCGCGGTTATGATAGCGGCTGTGTTCATAGGCTCTATCGGGACTGGAAGGAAGGCTTCACATCAACCCTTCTTCTGGCCCATCTTCCTCCTGGTATCAATGATCGTATAGATCTGTTCTATATCATCTATCTGTTCAAGCAGATTCTCCGTCATGCAGGAGATCCTGTCTACCTTGCTCTCGTACAGAGCCTCGATACCTCTTGTATGGTAGAGTTCAAGGGCGAGGAGGCTGATCAGGTCAGCCTTCACCACGGTGAAACCGAGACGGCTGGTAAGGGCGGCGGCTGCCTTTCCCGCGATCCTGTCGTGCAGAACATGGTTCGACGGAACGATACCGGGCTGAGTGGCAAGAAAATGTTCTAGCGAGAAAAGAGGATGAAGCCACTTACCGCTCGCCTCAAATACCACATCCCCTGAGCGAGAGAGCATCTGAAGAGAGATGTGTTCGGGAAGAACATGATTCATCAGATCGAACTGTTCTTCTGTATGCATCAGAACCCTCCTGCGATTGCAAAGCCACCGATGACCCCGTCGGAGAGGGTATCGTACCCGATATACAGATGAAAGGGAAGGTCCTTGAGTCCGATGAAACCGAGAAGACTCTTCACCTGCACACCGGCGCTCACTTCCGGGACAGCTGTACCTTCCTGCCACCACAGGAGCTGAGTGAAGGCACCCACCGAGGAGTTCTTGAAGATGAGAAGCTCCCCCACCGTGGGTCTGAAGGCCTGAGGGTTCCATTCTGCCTGAACAGAGAGCACAGCAAGAGCATCTGCCCCGTTGGCTGATCCTCCTGCCCGACCCTGGTCAAGGAGAGTCGTTGCCGGGGTATAGTAGCCGTCACGGACGAAATAGGGAACATCTCCCTCTCCGTCAAGGGAATACCGCACACTCGAGGCAGGAAGAAGGGTCACATCAGCAGAGAGAGGAAGCCGGGCACTGAAAGCCGCGTGAAGGAAGTTACGGGAAAAGGTATCCCACAGCTGATAGGAAAGGTCAGCATCCAGTTCGAAACCACCTCGATAGCTGACACCTGCACCGGCTTCCAGAAGCACCTCGGTGAAGGAGAAGGAGGAATCCGTATTCCCCTCGATCGCCACACGCTCACGTACTGTCAGAGAGCGGGAGAGAGCCAGCTGATGTACCTTCAGCTCTCCGGCCGCGTAATGGTTCCAGGTATCCCCATCCTTCAGGGATGCAAGATAGGTCCCCTGCACCATCACATGGGAGAGGGGAAGATACCTGCCTTCCACCATCATCTCCGGATACAGGTCGTTGTCACTGTAGGGGTGCCATGCCGCGCCTGCAAGGAGCGACAGATTCGTCCCGGGCGCTCTGAAGGTATAGCGGAGACCGGCGAGAATCTCCTGACGAAGAGCAAGGCTTCCTCCATCACCCTGAGGGAAGTTCTTCACACCGGTAAAGATCAGGTTCGACACACCCGAAAGCCGGGGAATACGGAAGTACATGTACTGATCAAGGACCTGTTCATGGGTATCCCGGAAGCGGCTGTCAGAAATCGTGCTGCGCTCTGCCCCACCGTCCTGGATACACTGGACAAGGGTATCACGGACGAGCATCGCGGAGGCATATCCGTTTCGGGACAGTTCATCCGCCTTGTCGAAATCCATGAAGGAAAAGTCCTCCACATCACATCTGATCCACAGCGCCTGAGGATTCGCAAGGAGAGAGGAGACCCCCTGACGACGTTTAGCAGCATCCATTGACACATTCAGCAGACTGAGCGGGTTGTTCAGACTGATCCCCTTGCCCTCATAGAATGTCGTGGATACCAGCACACAGTCGCTGAAACGTGTGGCTATCTCGACAGGAACGATATTGGTCGTGCCGCCGTCCAGCAGCAGATGTCCGCGGAATTCAACGGGAGGGAAATACACCGGGAGGGCGAAGGATGCGGCGAGCACCTTCCTCACGTCGCCTTCAGCTATAAGCACCTGCCGCTTGGTCCTCGCATCCTCGGTAATGACGATGATCGGTATCTGAAGCTGTTCAAGGTCTGGCGTTTCGCTCAGGTAGGAGGAGATAAAATCGATGAAGGCCGTAGGGTCTATGAGCCCGCCTTCGAACGGATAGGTCATGGCGAAGAGCGTTCCCGGGTCGATATTCTTTACGATGTCATAGATCTGATCACTGTTCAGGCCGGCGGCATAGAGAATACCGACGATGGAGCCCATCGAATTGGTGACGAGGTAGTCCACCGTGATTCCGAGTTCCTCGAATGCCCGAATGACCCCGATATGGGCAAACGCACGGGCGGAGCCCCCTGAGAGGAGAAGACCCACAGGCTCTCTGCCCCTGCTTGAATCAGCGATCCGCTGTTCAAACCGCTCTATTCCGTATTCGAAGGGGACCACGGCATCAAGCAGGTCCGAAGAGAGACCGCTGTCAGTCTGCTCCGCCGCAAGCTGCGGAAGCGGCAGTATAAGAAGTATAAAGAGAGCGAGGATACCGATGTGACTGTTCCGTTTCATGTGCAGGCCCTTCCTGTATCAGATGGATACGCATCAACATGATACTGGAAGAAGGGCTCCCTTACAATCACAGTTCGGCTAAAATCTCATCCAGAATGCTGATAGCCGAATCAATCTCGTCTTCCGTGATGACGAGAGGAGGAACAAAACGTACGACTCGCTCACCCGCCCCCACCAGAAGAAGTCCCCGTTCCATCGCAGATGCGATGAACTGGCGGGCAGGCCTGTCAAGTTCGATTGCCAGCATGAGTCCCTTTCCCCTCACCTCAAGGACACAGGAATACTGACTCTCAAGATCCTGCAGCTTCTTCTTGAAATAGGCTCCTACTTCACTGACATGTGCAAGCAGATTCCCTTCAAGCAGTCGTTTGAGGATCACGTTTGCAGCAGTGGCGCTGAGCAGATTACCGCCGAAGGTGGCAGCATGGTCACCGGGTTCGAATACTTCGGAACAGGTATCAGAGGTCACGAGAGCACCGATGGGCACTCCGTTTCCCAGAGCCTTGGCAAGTGTCATGGCATCAGGAGTAACCCCTGTATGCTGCCAGGCGAAAGCCTTCCCGCTTCGCCCCATACCGCACTGGACCTCATCTGCGATGAGCAGAATATGCTTCTCGTCACACAGGGCTCTCACCTTTCTGAGGAAATCAACGTCGATCTCCCTGATTCCGCCCTCACCCTGAATGACCTCGATGAAGATGGCTGCCGTATGTTCGTTCACCACCCGGGAAAGAGCATCGAAGTCGTTGAAGGGAGTATGAAGAATCTTGGGTACCAGAGGGGTGAAATGCTTCTGATACTTCACCTGACCGGTGGCGCTCATCGCCCCGTAGGTGCGCCCATGAAACGAGGAGATCATCGTGATGATCTCTTCCTTGACAGGAGAGAACTGCTTTCCCCATTTCCGTGCAAGTTTCAAGGCGGCTTCATTCGCCTCGGTTCCGCTGTTGCAGAAGAATACCCGTTCCATCCCGCTCAGTTGCTTGAGCTGACCGGCAGCAAGCACAGCCTGTTCGTTGAAATAGAGGTTGGAGCAATGGAGAAGACCATTGTCAAGGACGCCCTTCAGTGCGTCAGTGAACTCTTCATCTGTATACCCGAGAGAGTTGACAGCAATACCTGCCACCATATCAAGGTATTCCTTCCCCTCCTGATCTGTCACGGTACATCCGTGACCGCCCGTCAGAACCAGGGGAAACTGTGCATAGGTATTCATGAAGGCCTGCCGGCCCTGTTCGATCGTTGTGGTCATCATATCATCCTCTTTATCGTGTCATCATTGTCCCGCACCCGTCATTCGTGAAGATCTCAAGAAGGAGGGAGTGAGGGAGCCGGCCATCGAGGATGTGGACACTCTCTACACCCTGATTGATCCCGTCCATGCAGCACTTTGCCTTGGGTATCATTCCACCGGCGATTGTTCCGTCCGATAGGAAGTTCTCTGCCTGCGTGACCGAAAGGCGGCGGATAATGGAATCGGGATCATCCTTATCCATCAGTATCCCCTCGACATCTGTGAGGAAGACGAGCTTCTGAGCCTTCAGGGCACCGGCAATCGCACTCGCGGCGTAATCGGCATTGATATTATAGGTATTGCCCTGTGCATCCGTTCCCACCGGTGCAACCACCGGAACGAAATCATGCTGCATGAGGGAGGTGAGCAGTTCAGTGTTCACCTTCACCACCTCGCCGACGAAGCCGAGGTCTACACCCGAGGAGAGCTTCTTACGGCTGACGAGAGTATCACCGTCCTTTCCGTTGATACTCACAGCCTGGATCCCATGATTCTGCAGTGCCTGAACGAGAGCCTTCCCGATCGATCCGCTGAGGACCATCTCGGCTATCTGGGCTGTCTCCTGATCAGTGACGCGGAGCCCGGAGATGAACGTCGATTCCTTTCCCACCCGTTTCAGCTGGTCACTGATCGCATTCCCCCCGCCGTGAACCACGACCGGGTTGAATCCTATCCGTTTCATCAGCACGATATCCTGTATCACTGATTCCTTCATATGTTCATCGATCATGGCAGAACCGCCGTATTTGACAACGACGGTACTTCCTGCGAACTTCCTGATGTACGGCAGTGCCTCGATAAGCACCTCAGCCTTCTCTATTGCGTGTTGCATCAGCTTCTGTAATCTCCATTGATCCTGACATACTCATAACTGAGATCACAGCCCCAGGCATGTGCCTCACTCTGACCATCTTCGAGGGTGATCTTGAGTGTGATCACTGACTCACTCAGCACCTGTTTCGCCTGAACCTCATCGAACACGACAGGATTGCCTTTACTCATCACCAGGATCTCGCCCACTTCACTCACGTACTTCATTGTGACCTTCTCAGGGCTGAAAGAACCGCCCGAGTAGCCCATGGCGCAGAGCACACGGCCCCAGTTGGCATCAGAGCCGAAGAAAGCAGTCTTGACCAGGCTGCTGGTGATCACCGACCTCGCGAGCGTTCTGGCAGCATCCTTGCTCTGTGCGCCGGTGACCTGCACTTCGATGAACTTCCCGGCGCCTTCCCCATCCTTGACAATCAGTTTCGCCAGTTCTGTGTGAACATACAGAAAGGCCTCTTCGAAGACCTGACGATAGGGGCTGTCGGCGTCAATCTTCTCACACCCGCTCATTCCGTTCGCCAGAACAAGCACGGTGTCATTCGTACTGGTATCTCCATCGACGCTGATCATATTATAGGTATCGCGGATGGAACCGGAAAGGAGAGATTTGAGATATGCACCGTCAAGTGCGGCATCAGTGGTGATGAACGAGAGCATCGTAGCCATGTCGGGGTGGATCATTCCCGAGCCTTTGGCCATCCCTCCGATGGACACGGTCACTCCGTTGATGATGACCTCGACGGCTACCTCCTTTGTGAAGGTGTCTGTAGTAAGAATGGCCTGAGCACTCTCATGGCCCTTTGCCTTATCGCTGCTCAGGTGAGCGGTACAGGTATCAAGACCTCGGTAAACGGCATCCATGGGAAGAGGAACACCGATCACTCCCGTAGCGCACACGAGAACCTCCTGCGCAGAACATCCGAGCTTGCCGGCAGCATAGGCGGCGGTGGAGACCGCATCAGCCATCCCCTGCTCACCGGTACAGGCATTGGCATTACCGCTCACCACATGCACCGCGCGCACGGTACCCCCCTTCCTGACAATATCCTCATCATAGACGACAGGAGCCGCCTTCACGATATTCTGCGTGAACGCACCTGCCACCTCAGCGTCAACTTCGCTGACCAGCAGGGTGGTATCGGACTTCACCTTCTTGATACCGCTTGCAGTGGATGCAACCGTGAACCCCCTGGGTGCCATAATTCCTGTGTCTAGCAGTTTCATATTCAAACCTCATTCATTCCGATCTGTTCGGAACCTGCACAATGCATATATATTCATCAATATTCCGAAATATACGTATATTTATACATATTCTACGCGAAATATTCAAGAGGCACAAGAGAAATATACAGAAATTGCTTTTCAGACGTTCTCAGATGAATTCAGTGAGTCACAGCGGCATGGAGGGTATCAGGTCGAGTCCGCTTCGCTCTGCGAACCCGAAGGATATGTTCATGTTCTGAACAGCCTGTCCCGCAGCACCTTTCACGATGTTGTCTATCGCCCCGATGATGATGACCCGTCTGGTCCTCTCGTCGATTGTGAACCCGATATCGACGAAGTTGCTTCCCTTCACGTGGCGTGTCTCGGGAAAATCTCCCGGACGTCTCACTCTGATGAAGTATTCATCCCCGTATGCTTCCTGATACGCAGTCTGGACATCTTCAATACCCACTCCATCCGCTACGGTAGCATAGATCGTGGCAAGGATCCCCCGGTTCATCGGAACAAGATGGGGAGTGAAGGAGAGGGTGATCCTCTCATGGATACTCAGTTCCTGTTCGATCTCGGGAGTGTGTCTGTGACCGGCAACCCCGTAGGCTTTGAACGATTCGTTGACCTCACTGAACAGTGTGGCGGTCTGAGCCTTCCGTCCTGCTCCGCTCACACCGCTCGCCGCATCGATAATGATACTCGAGGTGTCTACCATCTGTCTTTCCACAAGAGGTCGGGTCGAGAGAATGGAGCAGGTGGTATAGCAGCCGGGATTGGCTATCAGGACAGCGCCGGCGATTTGTTCCCGGTAGATCTCGCTCAGACCGTACACGGCTTTCCCGAGCAGGGATCTTCCGTGGTGGATTGTCTTGTACCAGGCTTCATAGGTATCCGCGTCATGCAGGCGGAAGTCTGCTCCCAGATCGATGATACGGGTCTTCGAAAGGATCTCTTCGGTGACAACAGAGGATGCCAGCCCATGGGGCAGAGAAAGAAACACCACATCATACGCATCCGCAAGGAGATCAAGATCTGTCCCAAGGCACACATCATCGTGCAATGATATGAAATTGGGATACACCTGGGAGAAGGGAATTCCCTCAAAGCTTCGGGTGGCCGCTGCTACATGCGACACCTGCGGATGATTGATCAGAAGCTTCATCAGCTCAGCTCCGGCATATCCTGTCGCACCTATCACTGCCGCACGTATCATAGTGTTCACCTCTCCATCGTATGATCTTTTCTTAATGTGTATACATCTTTTTCTCTTTTGTACAGGTATGAGTGCCTCCGACACATGGTCCCGCACGGGTTTTCTACAATCTTTCCCACGTTTTGTTGCAAAAGCAACATACGATACTGTTTCCGATATGATATCCATCCGCTATACTCTTACTATGAGAAGAACAGACAGGCAGCTGCCCGATAATGCAGCAATGAAGGTATTACAGAAAGGTTCTCACGGGGTACTTGCGATGACATCAGAAGAATACGGAGTCTATGCGATCCCGATGAACTACGCTGTGACAGGGATGACTGTCTACTTCCACGGTGCCCGTGAAGGCACGAAGACAGAACTCCTCAAACAGCGCCCCCGGGCCACGCTGGTATGTGTCACCGAGGATACTGTCCTTGCCGAGAAGTTCACCACGCAGTACGAATCTGCGATCGCACGGGGGAGAGTGAGGATTGTTGAGGATGAGAAAGAGAGAATGGAAGGTCTGAAAGCTTTCATCCACCGATACTCGCCTGATTATATCGAAAAGGGTGAACGGTATATTGAGAACATGAAGGGAAGTACACTGCTGTTCGCTCTAGATATAGAGTCTCTGGAAGGGAAAAAGCGACAATAAGGAGTGCCGTGAGCATGATTGAGAAAACATATTCATTCAACACAGCAGATAAAACGTCCATCGATAGAATTGTCGAGGACTATGGAGTAAGGATCAATACACTGACCCTTGCAGGAAAGCAGAGCGCTCCTGCTCACCCGACCGCAGAAGATGCGCACATGATCGTGACTTCAGGAACACTGAGCATCGCCCTTGATGATCAGGAGGCACACGAGTACCCGGAGGGTTCCATCATCGGCATCCCCGCAGGCACCATGATGAGCATTCAGAACAACCGGGACACAACACTTCATGTCTTTGTGATCAAGCGACAGTAGCCTCCAAAGGGCCCTCAGCCCTTTCCTGTAGCGACTGCGAATCAGAGAGTTCAGGAGGGGGATTGGTACGGGACAGGGAATCTACAGGAATCAGAGACTGGAGGGAGAGCAGACACGGTTCTTTCCCCTTCTTTTTGCCTGATACAGCATATCATCGGCCAGGATCAGCATATGGTCACTTGAAAGATCCTCACTCTCGATCGTTTCAGAGGAGATGACTCCTGCAGAAACATGAATAACGATGCCGAGATTCTGTTGCTGCGGAAGCGAAACCTCCCTGAGTATCATATTCGCCAGAGATACTGTCTGTTCTTCAGAGAGACCTGGACAGGCTACAAGAAACTCATCTCCACCGAACCGTCCAACCATATAGCCTGATCCTGAGTGCATAAGGAGAATATCCTTCAGGTGGTGAATGGCTCTATCACCGGCATCGTGTCCGTATGAATCATTGATTTTTTTGAAATCATCGATATCCAGCATGAACAGGGACAGCACCCCCTTACCCTGCCTTGCCTGTACAAGGTGCGGTTCCATCTCCTCGAAGAGAGATCCCCTGTTCAACACCTTGGTGAGGGGGTCAAGCCGCGATATACGCTGCACCTCCCGGTAATACCGTTCCTTCTCACTGACATCACGTATACTGAGAAGATACCCGCTCTGGTACCCACTTATTCCGGCAAGAGGAGTCAGTTGATTCTCATAGAAATTCTGTCCTTCCTGCATGACGAAGGTCGTTCTGCCTCCCTCCCTGATAGAAGGAGTCATGTGAGCAAGAAGTTTGGAGGGGAGGATCTGATCGATTTTCCTTCCTATGATATTTGACCTGCCGAGCAGGTTCTCTGCTGATGAGTTGGCATCGAGAAGGAACCCGAGTTTGTCAAACACGAGAATTCCGTCGCTCATTGCTTCGATGACGACATCACGGGTCACCGGAAGGTAGTTGAGGAACTTATATTTCAGCAGCGTGTAGCCGATGATAAGGGCACTGAGCCCCATACTTGCAGTCGCATAGTTGACATGTCCGTTCGGCGTGAGACCGATGATATGAATGAAGTTGATGCTCAAGGGGAGAATCATCCCGATCGAGAAGAGCATCACCTGCCTCCAGTAATACCGCTGTTCCTTCCTCAGTTTTCTCACAAGCATAATGATCGAGAGGCTTATCATACCATGGGTATAGGGAATGAACAGGTAGTAGAACATCGGTCCATATTCTCGCAGGCTGACCGGCGAATCCCGCTCAATCACGGCAACGTCGGTCAACGACCAGAACGCGTTGGGAACCGGAATGAACCAGATGGTAATGAGACACATCAGCGACATCAGTGCAATGAAGGTCCACACAGCACGGATAACCTTCTGACCGGTAATGAGCACTGACAGAATGAAAAAGGCAACCGGAAGCAGTGTGATCCCGATGAACTCGATTCTCATCGAAAGTACTTTCACCCACACAAGGGAGCTGGAAAGCTGCACTGTATAGAGAGAGACCCACAGAAGTGAACTGAGAACGACACCGGCAAAAGCCTTCCCGGCCGGGTAGTGCAGATATGGGATAACGATGAACAGCAGGACCACAAGCATGATCTCAGAAACGACAAACAACCAGAAACCGGGAATTCCCATCAGACTGCCTCCAAGGAGTTGATCCCTCTATCCTAAATCAGGAGACTGGTTTTTTCCATACCGCATTGAGAAAAAAACACATCTTCAGATATCGACCTCATTAACAGAAAACGAGTTACTTCGGAATCTGTATCCTATCCTTGAACCAGTTGCCGAGGGCCGTCGTTCTGCGGGTGAAAGAACTGGGCAGGTCTACCTTGAAACCGAGGATATTCACCTTCGGCTCCCGGTCGATGATCGTCGCCATCGCGGAGAGAAGCAGTCCCTCGTCACTCTGATGAACCGCCAGAGAGATCTCCAGCTGCTCCTCCTTGACCGCTACGAAGATTCCCATCACCTTCATCGTATCGAGGTTCTTCACGGTCAGGAAGATCTCCTCGCCGCTGGTGGTATATTCATGACGATAGACATTCCCTCCGAAACGGGAATCCTTCTGGTAGGCAGTGTACCGGCTGGAAGGAGGAACAGACGAGGAGACCGGGTCATCGATAGGGTCCTTTCTGCTGTCCTCATCTTTCACGTACCATGACTTCTCGATCAGCGTTCTGGGTTTGTTCCCTGCCCGGTACGAGATATACTGGATACCTTCCTGGGTGGATATCGACCTGATGGTGTTGTAGATCCGCAGAAGCTTCTCTTCCTGAGTCATGGAGTCCATGTACGCAGGATAGTCGATGTACGAGAGAGACATGACAGTGAAACTGTTTTCAATGTCAAGGGAACGGAGAAGATTCTCCTCGAAAACGGAACCGGGAACTGCCATCCTGGTAAGATCCGTACGGAAGGAGTAGCCTTCCAGCATGTCCTGTGCTCGCAGTGCATCGATCTCTCCCGATGAGAGGTGAGGAAGCAGTTCCTCCAGGGATGCGGCAGGCAGCAGCGTGGAAGCGAGAAGGATCAGGACGAGTACGATTCGTATACGGGATTGAACATTCAAAACAATACTCCTTTCAGGTGAATCACGATCAATATGCATTCTGGTTGATGAATCCGCGGACAAAGGTCAGCACGATGATTTTCAAATCGAGCAGGAAGCTCCAGCTTCTGATATAGGCAAGGTCATACTCGATTCTTCCTTCGAGCGAGGTATCACCCCGGTAGCCATTCACCTGTGCCCAGCCGGTGATGCCTGCCTTGACCTTATGTCGAAGCTGATACCCCGGTATCTCGGCAGAGAATTTCCTGACAAGATGAGGTCTTTCCGGTCGGGGACCTATGAGAGACATCTCCCCTTTGAGCACATTGAACAGCTGCGGCAGTTCATCAAGGGAAGTCATGCGGAGGAATTTTCCCACAGCGGTGATACGGGAATCTCCCTTGATTGTCCATTGGTCGTCTTCATCACCGGGTGGACGGTCCGCCATCGACCGGAACTTCAGCATCATGAACTCTCTGCCGTGCATCGTGACTCGCCGTTGCCTGAACAGGACAGGGCCCCTACTTGTAAGCTTTACCGCAAGTGCGATGGCAATAAGCAGAGGAGAGATGATAATCATTCCGATCAGGGAGGCGATGAACTCGAACATACGCTTTCCCACACGTTGAAAGAACGTCATGGATACATCATTGAGCTGCATGACCGGCACTGAGTGGAAGTCATGAATCCTGGAACCTATCATAGAGAAGGGAAGATCGGGGACAACGAATACCCGCTGGATAAGGTCATAGCACTGCGCGATCACCTCACGCTCAACAGTCCTTTCACTCGTGGGATATCCGATCACGATCATATCGGGACGCACCTGTTCGATGATTGCGAGCAGTTCCCCCTCCATCTGAGTACATGCACTGTTCCCCTTTCCCAGGGCATTGCACTGCCCGACGATACGTATCCCGTTCTGCGGATGCTTCACAGTCTCCTGGACATAGCGGTTCAGGTTCTCACCATAGCCGACCAGCAGGACAGATTTTGTGAGAATCCCGTTTACCTTCATTCTGGTGAGACGGCGGTTGATCGCAACCCGTTCCATGATAAGCAGGAGGGAAACGATGATGATGAACAGAGCTATGGTGAGCCGGCTTACCCGGTCAGCAACGAGAAAGTAGAGAACCACGGTGAGAGCAAGAAAGACCTGAACGGCGCTGAACAGCAGCAGTTGTATCTCTGCCTGCCAGGTGATGGTGACCGAGGTGTGATATAGTTTGTTCTTGTTAAGAAAGAAGAGAAACAGTGCCCAGACCACCGGGAACAGTACCGCAAACTGTTTCAGCGGTTCCCCCACCCCGCCGGGAATGACATAGAACCTGAGAACGTAGGCACTGAACCAGGCTGCGAAAATGGTAAAACTGTCTATCACCAGTTTCAGGATAAACTGAACATAATCTCTTTCTAAATCCATATACAGATCCTCTGCGGCCGCTGACAGTCTTACGGACAGAACCAGTCGAGAGAAACATGAAATTTCCCCCTACTCCCGGTCAATTCTGTCTATCAGTAATGCAGGCCCATCCCAAGCGTTAATTCATATTCCACGTCAGAGAAGTTCCGCACTCCCCTGAGATGCTCCGCCAGATCATCGTAGTTGACCCCGAGAGACATCCGTATCGGGTATGAGCGGAACGAATCGAGTATACCATACCCTTCAACCCCGATGGTCTTCAAGAGGATGAGGGAATCGGTGTCGAAGGCTGTATCAGTGACGGTATCTTCACTGTGCGTAAACACCCCGATATCCATGAAGGTGCTTATGAACCCTTCAGCAAATCCATCGAACTTGATGAACAGCAACGTCAGGTCGAGATTGGCTATCGCACCGATCTTCCGGTACTCACCATCTCCGATCTGGGCATCTATGGAATCATTGAGAATACCCCGGATTCTCTCCGTACTCGACACCGGTCCCGTCGGAAGGAACTCAGGATAATGACGGTCACCATCTTCACGTTCCAGAAGGGACCACTGAGGCAGATGAGCATACATACCGGTCACGCGGGAGCTGAACCCGAGACGGGACCCGACAGTGAAATACGTCTCCAGCGAACCGTAGGCAGTGAACGAATAGCGGTCAAAGGTATTCTCGATACCGCTGTCACCGGCGTATCCCCCGTCCATTTCAAGGGAGATCTCCATTCCCTGCCGGAAGTTGTTCTTCCAGTTCACTTCTTCCATAGACACTCTTTGAGACGTTCGTGCTACAGGCACTGCATTGAGCAGCTCATCTGACTGTCCCCAGATCTCACCCGAGTATGCGTACGAGTAGGTGATACCCAGCGGGAGTGTCATCGTGGAAGAGACCCCGACCTTGTAGAAATTGTCCATAAGATCCCACTCGATGAGGTCCAGAGTTGTCTCGTAGGTGATATACACATCAAGGGGATGGGAGAAGAGTGTCTCATCAAGAAGAGAGAGCGTGGTGGCCGTCCTCAGGACCGAGGATCCGATGGGCAGGGTGTTGAGAATGTCAATCTCATACAAGCTGCCATTGATCCTGAACGGTGAATAGTTGAGATGAAGCTGCACATCGCTCAACTGCCAGGTATCCTCATCAATATACTGTACAACAATGGGCTCGAAGATTACACGCTTGTCATTCATGTCCAGGTCACTGAAACGCAGCCTGGCAGTGAGGTCATGTTCGTGGTTATACGTGGTGATCAGACTGGTAGAACGCCCTTCAGCATCTCCGAACACCCACTCTCCATTGACCTCGAACTCGGTATCATAGATATCATCGACCATCTCACCTTCAAACCAGCCGGAAAGGCGGAACCCTGAATCGAGAATCCGGATATCGTCCCAGTCGAAATCCCCGGCATATTCCATTGACTCGATCAGCTCGAAGGTAGCCAGAGCATCCACGGAACCGGACATGTCGAGATGAGAACCTATCAGGTTAAGATTGTCCCAGTCGAATCCGAGACTGAAATCCTCAGGAATAAACTCTCCGCTCAGGTAGTTTCCCGTATAGGACCCGTCAAGATCGAGGATACTTCTCCCGATCGGAAGTGTATCGATATCGAACTCCGATATCATCTCCCAGTCTTCCCATGAAGAGTCGATCTGAGTCGCTTTCAGCATGCCGTAAAAGTCACCGAACAGCCCGAACATGTTTTTTTCATAGATTTTAAGACCGGCTGAAAACCCGTAGTTAGAATCGTATTTCGGGTACGGAATAGCGAGGAACGTGAATGCATCATCCACAAAGAAGGTGACATGATAATAGACTGCACCGTCCTCTTCTCTCACTGCCTGATAGGTATAGGTCACCTCTTCAAAGACACGCATATTGAACAGCATCTGCCGTTTTTCTTCCAGGGCATCTACCATCTCCTCAAGAGTAAGGTAGACAGGAGCTTCTCCTTCAGGGATAACAAAACTTCGCAGCATGAAGGGTTTTGAGTTACCCTTTACATCGAATGTATAGTCATCGATGATATGCTCTGACGCGGTCACACCAATAGAGACCAGGACAAACATGAGGAAGCTTATACATAGTCTTCGTGTACCACTTCTTCTGATAGCACTACTCCATTGGTTGATTCGGTTCACTACCTAAAACAGGCACTGACCCTGGACAGTTACATGATTAGCACAATTATAGCCTTTCTGCAGAACCGCCGCAATATAAAAGGTAAATTTTATAAGACTTTATATCCTCGGGTACCATTTTTTTGTTCAGGTATATATTCAGAGCAGGCAAAGAAGGATTATTCGGTCCGGATCTCTCAGGATATATCGCCACATAACAGCAGAAAACTGTCATGCTCAAGGTGCACGACAGTTCAGCAGCAGACTAAAGGCGTATCTGCCAGGAAGTATTCTACCGGCGGTCGGACTCGAACCGACACGTCCTACAGGACAACAGATTTTGAGTCTATCGTGTCTACCAAATTTCACCACGCCGGCACGGAACTGAAAGTACCATACACGAAGGCGGAAAAAAACACAAGTAGACAGCCGTTCTCTCTGAAGGTCTCTCTACAGGGAACGGGCCTCCTCCAGGTGTTCACTGTACGTTCTGGAGAGCTTCAGGGTCCCCTCACTGTCATGAAGGTAAAACAGATACTCATGCTCTTCCGGGTGGAGCACAGCCTCGAAGCTCCCGGGCGATATGGTACCGATACCGGTAGGCGGGAGCCCCTTTCTTCTGCGTGTATCATAGTCTCCGGAAGCAGGAAAATCCTCCTGTTCCAGTTTCCTCGACCACTCATCAAGTGCATAACGGGTCGTCGCATCGATACCGAGAGCCTCATCCTGTTTGATCCTGTTCATGATAACCCCGGCAATAGCCGGCATCTGGGAGATGTCATTGGTCTCTCTCTGGATCATGCTTGCCATGATCACAAGTTCTGCGATACTGAATTCACTCACACTGAGATCATCGGAGTACGAGCGGACCAGAGAAAAGAAGCGGTCAACCCCTCTGTGGGCAAGTGTGGAGGCAATGTTGCCTCTGGGAAGACTCTGATAGGGTGCCCCCACGAAAAAGCCCTCACAGAATGGGAGCTGGTGCTGAGCACAGACCTGTTTCATGGCATCCAGAAACGATCCCGGCTCTATAAGGCCGCGCGTCGACAGCCGTTCATCGATTCCCCCAAGTGTCTCCCCGGGGTAGATTGTGAGATCAACCACCTCGTCGGTGAGTACACGTGTTACCTCTTCAGGTGAAGAATCGGCGGGAAAGTAGTACGTTCCCTCCCGAAGCCTGTGAGCGGCATCAAGGGCCGTCACCTCTTCGATGAAACGGGAGCTGTCACCGATAATCTGTGAAGCCAGCAGCTTCTCAGCTATTACAGCGGCCGTGTCACCCGGGTCAATGACAACCTTACGGACGATTCTCAGCGGTTCCCGTTCGATGACGTTCCGTGACAGTGCATACAGGATACTGGTAGTGAGACCGGCAAAGGAAAGCAGTATGAGGGTGCTGATGAGAATCAGTTTTCGTGTAGACATGGTGCGCTTCTTATGAGGGTGTCCGGTTGTCCGGAGATTTCGTGCAGGGGTCTTTGAGGAGGTACTTCCATGCGATGTGCGACTCTGGTGCTCACGGCCGGGTGAGGCCTTCGCGTTCGGTGAAACCCGCACAGTCTTCCGTGTCGATTTCAGCCTCTCCCGCTCTGCAGCCCGTTTCTGCTCAACCCTTGCCTTCGCACTTTCCCGGGTAGGTATGTGTTCACTGTACGCTGCAGTCCGCCTGCTGATGCTCTTGTGGATCCTGGTGATCTTATCCTGCCGTTGGCTCACCGGCTTCCCCCTGTACCTGCTGCGGCAACAGTTTCTTCAGCTGTCTCTGAAGGAGAGCTATCTGATCCTGCTTCACCTGCATCTCCCGCTTCACCTCCTCTATCTGTCTGTGAAGCTGCCCGACCTGGCCCTCAATGTGTGCAATATGCTCCTCATCCTGCCTGATAAGCAGAACCTGCTCCTCGATCTTCTTCTCGATAGACAGCTGTTTTATCGTCAGCAGCAGCTCCTTCTTCTGTGCCTGCTGCTGAAGGATCTCATGCTGACACTCGGCGATCTCTGAAGGCACAGAGGGATCCTGAGAATCCGGGTCTATGATGGTGGAAAGGTATCGACCGTACGCTGAAGCCGCTTCATGGCGACGTTTCATCGCTTCCTGATAGGTATGTGTAAGTTCGTTGATCCTGTGTTGAACCGAGGCCCTTCCCTCCTCCTTTTCCAGCGTGTGGCGGTTATGGTGAACCGACTCTTCGATCATCTTCTTCTCATCCTGCAGCGCACTGAAACGATCATTCACGGAATCCAGCTCTCTCATGATGGACTCGACCGCGTCACTTCTGAGGAGACCGACGCTGCGGGCTGCCACAAGTTCCCGTCCGAGAGCACTGAACAGCAGGTCCTCTCTCCTCTGCCCTCTTGCCTGCATCGATCTGAGTGCGACCCTCTGAACCTGCCTGAAGGTTCTCGCTGCCCAGGAACCATCAGATTCCTGCCCCGGTGTACCCCGTGTTCTCTCAATGTGTCTTCTCAGTTCTTCCTGGAGCTGCCCGATGCGGGAGGAGATGCCGTTGAGCTGCACATCACCGCCGTTGGCGACCGATTCCTCCCAGAGGATGGCTCCCAGGCGGGCATGAAGGAGCTGAAGGTGAGCCTGTGTCTTCCTGATCTCCCTGTCGAGGTCCTCCATTCTGGTGTTACCCTCTTTGAGAGCATCGGAGATCTTTCTGAGTTCACTGATGCGGTTTCTGAGTTCATTACTCTCATTCACCGAGGACATAAAATTCTCGTACAGGGAAGCGGAGGAAACCGAGGTGAAACCGCTGTGATAGTTCGTCTCGCTCAGACGGGCATACAGAGAGAGAAGTCTCCTGTCTGCCGCAGCTACTTCCTTCTCTACTTCAGGTATGTAATATGATGTTGCCATGGCGCCTTCCCGTCCTGATCTTTCACTCATAGTATCATATTTTCATGTTTCTTGACAAAGGAAGATAAAGCTGTGTATCCTGACAGTGGAAATGAAGAATAAAAGAGCACCACATGAATGATATTTCTACGGACAGTGTATGAACATGCCTAACCTTCCTGAGCCGTTACGGAAGACAGTTGACCAGATATCCGAAACACAATCGCCGCTGAGATATTGTATCGAAAGCGGCGCCTACGTGTGTTCGGCAGCTTTTCACCGGTCTTCCACCATCTCAGGACACGTGCCCGAATGTTCAGTCTCGAAGCCGAAAGTACTTCTCCTCGTACCTGAGCAGAAGATGGCAGAGTTGAGCGGGGATAATACCCTGTGCAGGTCCATTCACGGTATCTGTGTCTCGGAACATGTGTCACCGAAGGAGAACCTCCGGGAGCTGAACAGAACGTCGAAGATCGCCATTATGACTCCATCCAGAGCCATAGACCATCTGCGTCGTGATAATATCGACTTCAGTGAATGCTCTCATGTCATCGTCCTTCATACGTTCGACCCCGTGGAGGAGCCCTCCGAAGGGTCCGGAGAACTTGACAAACAGCTGTTCTTCGATGATTGCCGGTTCATCTTCACGAAGATTCCTCAGAAATCCCGCATTGAGGTATACTGCCCGACAGCAGAAGACCTCAGCAGGGACCCTGAGATCTTTCTCGAAGAGATGAAGGTGATTCCCATTTCCTCGTGGTACCGTTCACCGTACCCGATCACTCAGATGATCGTAGAAGACCACTCGCCCGCCAGGATTCTTGATATTCTCTACGCCCTTGGCGGGACGGACTACGTGATCATCCTCGGCGATTCCAGCGCCAAGGGAGTCCTGCTCGATCGCCTCGGCAAGGCTCCCCTCCCTCTCAATTGCACGGTTATTACCTGCAATGACATCCCAACATTAGAAGAAACACATGGTATCGAATCAGTGACGGTAGTACCTGTCGGAGTAGACCCAGAAGAGCTGACTGACATCATCACCCGTCTGTTCACGTGGAACAGACGGGATCATGTGATTGTTACGCTCCTCACTGAACCCGAGGCGAAACAGATCACCATGCGCAAGGAGACCCTATTCATGGACCAGGAAAAGAAACTCGCCCCCACAAACGAAGAGATCACGGCAGGGAAGCTTCAGCTTCTCAGCGCGAAAGTGAAAGTGGACGCTCACCCGGAAGAACTTGAAGATCTCAAGAAGACCTTCAGGAAGAACGTATCATTCACACAGCGGGCCAATGTCACAGCGTTCCTCCTCAGAGAATACCTCAATGGCAGCAGCAGCGGAACGTCAGCTGCGAAGAAACCTGCCAAGCAAAGCGAACGTGCTGCAAAGCCCAAGAAGGAGAAACCACAGAGTTCTGCTGCAAAAACTCCGAAGAACACACCTGCAGCAGAAATACCCGAAGGTGCCCGAACCCTGTATATCAATATCGGAAAGATGCGCCGTCTCTACGCCAAGGAACTCTCACAGGTCTTCCAGGATACTCTTTCGATCAGCCGGGATGATATCTATTCCGTCAGAGTCCACGATAAGTACTCCTTTGTCACCCTGAAGCAGGAAGATGCCGAAAAGGCGATAGAACTGCTCAACGGGAAGGAGATCAGAGGACGTGTAGCATCTGTGAGTTATTCCAACAAGGAATAGCATGCGGATCCAGACCATCCCGTCGGGTCTGCTGGCAGCCAACTGCTATCTCATCGAGACCCGGCATGCAGTTGTCCTGATAGACCCCGGCGGATCTCCCGGGCGTATCATCGATGCAGTCGAGAGAACACGGAAAGATCTCGATGCAGTGCTGTTCACCCATTCCCACTTCGATCACATACTCGCTCTTCCTGCCATCTCGCGCAGGTTCGGCGAGGTTCTTGTCGGGATTCATCCCCTTGAGACCGATCAGGTGAGTGAACACGGTATCCGCAGGTTCCTCTCATCAGCCGACCCGTCTCTGCTCAACCTGATAGGAACCGACTTCGCCTTTCCCCGGGTGACTCAGGAGCTCACAGACGGTCTCGTGGTCACTGAAGCCGCTCTGACGGTTCTTCACACCCCCGGGCACTCACCGGGAAGCATCTGCCTGTACTCCCGCGAGGAGGGAATCCTCTTTTCCGGCGATACGCTGTTCAGGGGGACGGTGGGAAGAACCGATCTGCCGGGCGGCGACCCGCACACTCTGGTGCAGTCCATACAGAAACAGCTGCTTTCTCTTGACGAGAAAACAGCCGTCTATCCGGGACACGGGGAGAATACGACAATCGGCTACGAGAGAAGGAACAATCCGTTCCTCAGGTAGACAGCACCACTGCTACCAGTCTCTCCTCCGTCCGCCCTCCTGTCCGCTCTTACAGGCAATACAGAGTACTGCATAGGGTATCGCACGGAGTCTGTCCTCGGGAATTTTCGTTCCGCACTGAAGACACATCCCATATCTATGATTCTTGATACGTGCCAGAGCAGCGTCCACACTCTTGAGCCTGTTGGCAGCGATCTGATTGAGAGCCTCGATCTTCTTGATCATCATATCATCACTGGCGGCATCACCGTCATCCTTGATACCCATAGAAGAGACGAGGGACTTGAAATCCTCATCTTCAGAAGCAAGAGACTCCACTATCTCTTTCCTCAGATTGAGTAGTGCTTTTTCCATCTCTTCAGTAAACTCTTGACTCATGGTTCCACCTCTTCAGGTATTCTTCAAATAGTTGCCATAAATTAGGACATCTTCACTATCCGCGTCAAGCCTTACTGGAGAGAATTCATCATTTATTTTTCAAGAAAGGCATCAATAATCGAACGGAACTCCTGATAGGTGGTCGCACAGGGGAGATCCTTCTCGTCATTGATGATCTGTGAGGGAGCCCTGAACAGCGCTCCTTCATCCGCGGTGCGGATCATGGTAAGGTCATTATAGGAATCTCCGGCGGCGAAGACCCGGAAACCGATACTCTTGAGAGCCTCTACAGCCTTTCTCTTCCCGTCGTACTCCCGAAGAGTGTAGTCACGGATCATGTCGTGCTCATCGACGACCAGCGAGTTGCAGAAAATTGTCGGATATTCGAGTTTCTTCATGAGAGGTGAAGCAAACTCGGTGAAGGTGTCGCTGAGAATGATCACCTGGGTCTCTCTCCTCAGATCCTGGAGAAAATCGTAGGCACCGTCAAGGAGGTTGAGCGAGTTGATGACCTCCCTGATAGAGGAAAGGGTGAGACCACGCTCATTGAGGATAGCGATACGCTTCTTCATGAGTACATCGTAATCAGGTTCATCACGAGTGGTCAGCCGGAGCTCTTCGATCCCGGTCTTCGCTGCAACATTGATCCAGATTTCCGGAACCAGGACCCCTTCAAGGTCCAGACATACTACGTTCATCTCTCTACCCTCACCCGCTCGATGCTGTTATGTGCTGCTGCTCTGAACAGAGCCTCTATCAATCGTGTCTGATTCAGTGTGTTTTCAAGCGAACCCGCGAACGGCTCCTGTTCATTCACTGCCCGGTGAAAGGCATCACACTCGTTCATGTACTGGTCCTCGGGACTGTAATGGTAGACTTCAGGGGCCTTCCCGCTGAGCTCGCCCTGATAGACGGAGAATTCACTTCCGTGAACACTTCCGCTGAAGTAGGTCCGGGGTATCTCAATACGGTGGGAATCACTGTACAGACTCATGTGGGTGTGCAGAGGATGTCCCATGCCGCAGCCGAAGGAGAGGACCTTTCCCGAAGGAAAATTGAGAGTACCGGTACTCTGGTGATCGACCTTGAACGTCTCATGGTGCTGCATCGTGCAGGTGACACTCTCGGGTTCCTCACCGAACAGATACCGCCCCACAGCCAGAGGATACACGCCGATATCCCACAGTGAACCGCCGCCTTCTCCCGGATAGTTGTTCCGGATGTTCTCTCCGTCGGAGTTGGTCAGATAAAACACGCCGTGTGCATAGCGGAGCGTACCGAACGCCCCCTCATCAATCATCTTCCGAAGGGATTTCAGTCTCGTCTGATGGTACATCGCATAGGCCTCACCAATCATGACCCGCTTTTCATCTCTCAGCCTGATAAGCTCCTCAGTCTCTACGGAAGACAGAGCAAGCGGCTTTTCGCACAGCACGTGCTTGCCGTATTCCACACATGTCCGTATGTACTGTGTATGAAGATGGTTGGGAAGAGGAATATAGATGACATCAATCAATGGATCTTCGAAGAGTTCCTGATAGGAACCGTAGGCTACCGGGATCGAGTTGCGTTCTGCATAGGCTTCTGCCTTTACACTGTCCCGGGAAGCCACTGCCCGCAGTTCACATACCTGAGAATTGTGCAGAGACGGGATCAGCCGTTTTTCCGCTATGCCTGCTGTACCAAGGATACCCCATCTGCTTCTTGTCATATCCGCATTCACTCCTCTGCCACTCATATATTCGCTGCCCATTGTGCCGACTGATGATGATTTTTGCAATACATCTTCATGCAAGAACCGCCATGAAGGTGAACATGAGTGCCTCGCTTATCTCAAGGGAGGCACCGAGGATATCTCCCGATATTCCCGAAATCTTCTTCAAACTCTTCCATCCGACTGCCGCCTGCGACACCGTGGAAACGGCAAGGAGCAGGAGGATAGTGAAATATGCCTGCGGGGAGATGATAGATACCACCACGATGAGAGCAGCAAGGTTGACCAGAACATGGCGCCACAAAGCTCCGTTGATGATCTGTGCTGCGAGACCGTCTTCGAAGGCGTAGGGAAAGACACGGCTCGTGAAGACCAGTGATGTCCTGCTGAGCATCGGTACATACAGGAGGTACAGGAGAAGATTCTGCTGGAGCAGGAGGGTCATCCCTCCGTTACGGACAAGAAGCAGGGCCGCGACGCTGATGGCGCCGAAGGCACCGACACGGGAATCCTTCATGATCTCGCCTATCCGTTCCTTCGTCCACGCTCCGCCGAATCCGTCTGCCATATCGGCAAGTCCGTCAAGATGGAAGGCCCGGGTGATGAGCAGGTGGTACACGATGAGAAGGGGGGCCAGCACTACAGGAGGAAACAGGGGGAGCAGGAGGAATGCCGCAAGGAACTGACCTGCACCGATAACGAGTCCCACTGCGGAGAAATAGTACAGACTGCCGGTATAGGAATCGCTCTCGGTTCCCCGAACGGTGAGAGATGTCAGGGTCCTGAGCGCGGTGATGAATGATGGGGGCAGCTGTATCATACTGGTCCCTTGAGCACCTGGGGTATTCCGCAGGTCATCCTGACCACCGTCGTTGCCATGGAGGCAACTCTCTGGTTCATCAGCCCGTGCAGGTCGCGATAGAGACGGCTGACGCTGTCAGCAGGGACGATCCCCTCACCGACCAGATTGCTGATAACAACCAGAGGCACCTTTCTGGTCTCAAAGGCATCGTAGAGTTCTTCAAGCTCCTGATACGAATCCTGCGCTCCGCGGTGATACATCAGGTTACCGAGAAACACTGTCAGACAGTCGAGGTAGACCATGCCGTCAGCCACCGACGAGATGACCCGTCCGGGGTAAAGCGGTTCTTCGACGGTTTCGTTGAACCGACCCTCCCGCTGTCTTTGGTGCATGGCTATACGGCTTGCCATCTCATCATCAACCCTCTGTGCGGTGGCAAGGTACCGTCTGGGTGACGGGAGGGTGAGAGCAGTGGTCTCCCCGTAGGAACTCTTTCCGCTCCTCGCCCCGCCGACGATAAGGATCAAAGGTACTTCGGTGTTCATAGAAACGCATCTCCTGCAAGTATTCTGTTGGCGCGGTCACTGACCTCAGCCTGTTCGAACGATTCAAGGGACCGCAGCAGCTCAAGCCCCTGAACGAGAAGGGGATAGGCAAGGAGTGCCCCTGCCCCTTCACCGGGAAACATCCCGAGAGAAAGAAGGGGTGTCAGCCCGAAGTGCTCGAGGATGAGCCTCTGTCCCGGTTCGCTGCCCATATGCCCTGCAATCACGTACCTGCTCACCTCTGCATCGATCGACGCGGCTACCAGCAGAGCGCTCGAGGCCACATACCCGTCGAGAAGGATCACCATCCTCCTGTGAGCTGCGTGCAGCATCGCCCCTGCCATGGCACCGATCTCGTAGCCTCCGACCGCTGTGAGGACGTCCAGGGGACCGCTCAGGTGACCGTACAGCCGCACGGCCTGTGAGACCACCTTCTGTTTCACATCAAGCTGCCGGTCGTTCAGTCCGGCTCCTCGCCCTGCCGTCTCTGCGGCCTCACGTGCAAGAAGGATGGAGGTAAGCGCTGCGGCACTGGTCGTATTGCCTACTCCCATCTCCGAAGGAACAAGAAGAGTGCACTCTGGACTGAGACGCTCAACGGCATCATATCCCGCTCTGATAGCCTTGATGGCACCATCGGGTACAAGAGCCGGCTGTTTGAGAAAATCGGCGGCACCGTGCGCGATCTTGCTGTCAGTGACGCTGCTTTGTGGAGGGAAATCATAGTCTACCCCCACATCAATCACCTCGGTACTGAATCCGTGCAGAGACGTGAGTATGCCGAAGGCCCCCTTCCCGCGCGAGAAGTTGAGGGTTTGCTGCCAGGTGACTTCCTGAAGTGAGTTGCTCACTCCCTCGGCGATGACGTGATGGTCCCCTGCGAACAGGAGCGCCGCAGGAGAGGTAAGCTGCGGCGTGAGAGACCTCTGAATGGCACACAGACGGCTTATCTGGGTCTCAAGAAGACCGAAGGAGCCGGGCGGTTTCACCCGTGTCGCCCAGAGTCTCTGTGCTTCAGCATAGAAATCCTGATCGGGAGGATCGATTGAGGTTTCAGGGTATGAGGTGCTCATGGCATTCACTCTACCCTGCTTCACCGTCTCCTGTCTATCTCAGATACTGCAGAAGTATAAGATAGTGCAGGCCTACGGACACCCCGTTCGGGGTGCCCGGATGTATACCATGATGATTCGGACTCTAGAAATCTTCACCGAAGAGCTTGTCGTAACTGTTCTCCATGCCGCTTCGTGCCCACAGGCTCGGCAGCACCTTCCAGTTGAGAGTGAGCAGCGGTTCCACCTCACCCTGAGTCTCGAACAGCATCATCAGGTGATATCGAAGATCCCTGACGGTGGACGAGAGTCTCCGGTTCTCTGCTTCCCGGGCATCAATACCCGCAGCAGCAAGATGACCTCCACCTCCCTGAGCCCTGTAGGAGTTGATCGCAACGGTGTACTGTGCATCCATATTGAACGGAGCACCGTCACTGAGGGTCTTGAAGGTCACACGGTTTCCCGCCTCCTTCGTGATATCCACCGTGTAGTTTACTCCGGCATAGGAGTCGTAGTTATAATACCTGGTGGTACCCTCATAGGTCCCGTAACGCTGTGAGTAGATCAGGTTACCCTGATCATCTGTCCGGAAACTGATCAGGTCATCCTCAAGGGATTCCATGCGGTTGAACCATTTTCCGTAGGAGTACTCGGCCATCAGGTCCAGTTCCCTGCCGGAAAGAGAGATCGTATACAGGAGGTTCTCATACGGGTAGAGTGCGAACATATCACGGACATGTACATCTCCTTCCTGAATCTCAGCGTCGAGAGCAAGCGGAGCGCTGATCGAGATATCCGCCTCGGTAAGGTCAAGCTGCATGGAATGAATCAGGTCGACGAACTTCGAGTCTCCGAACATCGCATCCCTGCTGCTCACTGTCTCACTGATCGTGCCGATCTTCCGGGCTAGCCACTGTCTGGCATCTTCGAAGCGATCGGCGAACAGGGACAACAGTTCCTCATCCGCTTCAATGCCGTCCATCGGAACCGTCTGTCCCTCAATACTGACAATGGACCCGTCTTCCAGATAGTGCACACTGACATCCGCCACGGTACGTGCTCCGTCAAGGGCACCCACGAGCACGACATCCTTTCCGGAAGGTCCAGTGACGATGATATCCGTGTCTTCATGGTCATGGCCGCTGAAGATGATGTCGAAACCGTCAACCTGCTCGGCCACCTGTATTGCGCTGTTTTCCTGCATTCGTGCGCTCTGTCCTGATTCTCCCGTTCCCGAATGAAACAGTCCCACGATCAGGTCGGGAGATTCTGTTTCACGTATCACGGAGACCCACTGTTCTGCGCTCTCTACCATATCAAGGAAGGTCACTCCGGGATAGAGATCTGGTGGAAGCCAGGACGGGATCTGCGGAGTGATGAGGCCCAGCACCGCGATTTCGAGTCCTCCCCGAGAGATCATCACATAGGGAGAGATGACCGGTTCGCCGGTATCGCTCCACACGGCATTCGCCGCCACGTAGGGGTATCTCGACTCCCTGGCTACCTTGGTATACACCTCGACTCCGGCTTCGACGTCATGATTCCCTACGGAAGCCACATCATACCCCATCGCGTTATTCACCAGCGGAACGATATGGTCCCGACCGGTATCGATGAAGTTGGAGTGATACACCAGAGGCTGTCCCTGGAGCACATCGCCGTTATCAAGCAGCACGACTTCACTGCCCGATGCTCTCAGGCTCTTCACATAGGTAGATACCTGCATCAGAGAATGACCGACCGGGGTGTCGGTGATGAAGTTATGCGGAAAAATCATCCCGTGAACATCACTGGTGGCAACAAGGCGCAGTTCCTTCATCGCATCCTTTGAATCCTTCTCAGCAGCTATCGGCTCGGTTCCAGTCGTCTGCTTCGCGGGGGGTACCTGACCGTCGGAAACAGGTTCAGGTTCACTCTGCCCTTCAGCATCCTGCTGTACCGGTACGTCCTGCTCTGAGGGAATACTCTCCTCCTGCTGGTCTGCAGGTGAAACCTGATCAGCCTCTACAGCGGCAGCTGCAGGAACATCCTCCACCGCCTGTGAAGGAGGAAGAGAAATACACCCGGCAAGGGAAAGCAGCAGAAGTACTGCAACACCGGCACTAATCAATGGTAGAATTCTTTTCATCTGGTTGTCTCCTCTCATACAGTATAAAGAGTACTGCCCACAAGAGGATAGTGCAACACTCAATCTTCCCTGATGCGGTAGAGGGTTTCCTTACCGGACGTCTCACTCACCAGGATTCCGTCCGCGATGAGAGACTCAAGGGCAGTGTTAATTCTTTCACGGGAAAAGGAGAGTGCATCATCAAGGCCCTGAAGTGACTGCCCTCCCCCTGTTGTGATAATATCAAGGACGGTTGAACGCACCTGACGGGAGGAATCCTCAAAGGGGGACTGGCGGGTGTAGTGAAGACTCCTGCGGTTTGGATTGATCCCTGAGGCCTTAAGCTGCACCCCGATATCCATTAGTGCATAATACCAGTGCTTGTGATCGTCCTGAATCTTTGAGAGCGATGAAAGGACCCCGGTGATACTGCGGTCATGGACCGACGGTTCGTCCTGGAAGAAATAGTGAAGGATGACCCGCCTGATGTTCGTCTCGAGGTAGATTGCCGGCTCTCCGTAGCTGAAGGCCATGACAGCTGAGGCTGTTGCAGGTCCTACCATCGGCAACTGAAGGAGGGTTTCGTAGTCGGGTGGAAGGGTGTAACCCCACTCCTGAGTTTTCTGTGCGATCTGCTTGAGGGCCTTTGCCCGTCTGTTATACCCCAGGCCCTTCCATGCAAGGAGAATATCGGTCAGTGACGCGGTGGAAAGTGCGAAGAAATCGGGCCAGAGGTCAAGAAACAGTTGGTATTTCGGAAGGACCCTCTGCGTCTGAGTCTGCTGGAGCATCATCTCTGACAGGAGGATGTGATACGGGTCCATGGTCTCTCTCCAGGGGAAGACACGGCCGTTGCGGGCGTACCAGGAGTGTACTTCATCACAGAAGTCCCTAAGTATCTCACGCTGATCCGCCTCCGAACATGTACTGAGAACAAACTGGGGAAAATCAAAGATATCTGCCATAGCCGCCCTACAGCAAAGGACTCCGCGAGGATCGCCGCTGCTCCCGCTCCTTGCGCCTCTGCTCCCTCTCAGTCTTCCTCTTCTGCTCCTGCTGAAGCACCTTCCTGTAGGGGCGCCCCGAACCTATCAGAACGGCAAGAGGCTTCAGGCTCTTCGTATTTGCAAAGACTATCTGAAGGATACTGGTCATGGGTACTGCGAGGAACATCCCGGGGATACCCCATATGAACCCCCAGACTGAGAGAGAGGCGAGAATGATGATCGGGGAAAGGTTCAGCTGGATACCCTGTATCCTCGGGTCGAGGATATTTCCGAGCACCATCTGGATGGAGATCATCAGGATCGCAACATACAGAATATTAGCCCAGGAAGGAAAGAACTGCAGCAGTGCCATCACGATCGTGAGAGTCGTGATGATGATAGAGCCTATAGAGGGGATGAAGTTGAGTATGAACGCTCCGACCCCCCACAGCAGGGCGAAATCGAGCCCTGTGGCAAGACACGCCAGATAGAACAGTGAACCGGTCACCAGAGAGATGACCGCCTTGAGTGACAGATACCGTGATATCTGACGGTTGACACGTTCGAACATCACGGCGACCTTCATTCCCTTACCCCCCGGAACGGCAACCTTGAGTTTGGGAATCAATGACTGCCGCTCAAGAAGGAGGAAGAGGACAAAGATGTACACCAGAGCAGCCATCGACACGATGGATATCGCCCGTCCCGAGACACTCGAAAGGGAGGAGAGGATGATCCCCCCCCAGTCAAAATCAATGAACATCAGAAACGAGGTCTGGGAATCAAGACCGAGTTCCTCTGCCAGCCACTTGTCAATCACTGAAAAGCGTCTCACATACATCGGCAGACGCTGGACGAGTCTATCCACCGAGAAGAAGAAGAACCATGCGGCAACAAAGAAGACAATGAGAAGGACGACCATGACCACCAGAACCCCGATCCACCGGGGCACTTTCATCTTCTCCATCCTGTTGAGCATCGGGTTGAAGATCAGGAAAATGAACAGGGCAATCACCAGAGGGAGAAGAACGCTCTGAGCCATCTTCAGTACAGCAAGAGAGAGAATGGTCACTATTACGTAGAGAGCGGTCTTTCTTCCGTCATGGACGGGACTGGTTCCTTCTGACATGCTCCTACTATAAGACAGCTTGGAAAACATAGCAATATCTGATAAGACTCTGATGTATGAGTGAATCATCAATACTGGATCAGATAGAGATCGTCCTGGTAGAACCGAAGGAAAGCGGAAATATCGGCAGTACCTGCCGAGCGATGAAGACGATGGGGCTCAGCCGTCTCACGATCGTGGGTGATGCGGTCTATGACGAGAAGACCATCAGAACCTTCGCCGTCCACTCCCAGGAGATCTGGCAGCGACACCGGAGAGCGGCGAGTCTTGAGGAGGCCCTTCAGGACTCGGTACTTGCAGCAGGCACTTCGCGGAGAAGGGGCAGGAAACGCAAGTATTTCTTCGTCTCTCCCGAGCAGCTCGCCAGCCGGGTGCAGTCCATCGGTGAGGGAACAGTTTCGATTGTCTTCGGACGGGAAGCAACCGGTCTCACCGACACGGAGCTTTCTCTGTGTCATCTCTGTGTGGAAATCAGCAGTTCTTCGGATCAGGGTTCACTTAACCTTGCTCAGGCGGTACAGGTCATCGCCTATGTGCTGTTTAACGCGGAGAAGGCAGAGACTCAGTTCAGACCGATCGATGAGAAACGAATACGTCAGGTCACCGACATCATCGACGAAAGTCTGGAAAGCATCGACTACTACAAGGGCACTGAACGGCCTCTTGTCCGCTCGTACTTTCATGATATCATAGGAAGAGCTTCCCTCGATGAGAAGGAAGCCCAGCGGATGGAGAAGATCTTCCGCAAAATCGCGAAACTCAAGATCCATAAAGGGAGGTGATCACTGCTATGGAGAAGTTTCTCACACCTGTTCCCCGCGTCGTAGGCCACCGGGGTGATTCTCACCGGGCTCCGGAGAACACGCTTGAGGCCTTTGAACGGGCAATCGAACTGAACGTCGATGTGATAGAGACCGATGTCCACCTCACGCGCGACGGTCATCTGGTGATCTGGCACGATCCCACCCTCGAGCGCAACACCGACGGAAGAGGCAGCGTAGAGGAACATACGCTCAAGGAGCTGAAACGCCTTGATGCCGGGTACACCTTCACGCAGGACGGGGGTGCCTCGTTCCCCTACCGGGGCAGAGGGGTGAGCATGATCACCCTTGCAGAAGCACTTGAAGCGTGCCCGTCTCAGCGGTTCAATGTGGACCTGAAAAGCAGCGACCCTGCTATTGTGAAGGCGTTCACGGATGTTGTCAGCGACCGTCAGGCACACGAGCGGGTGCTGTGTGCCTCCTTCCACCTCTCCCATCTCAGAGAGGTGAGAAAGAGCCACCCCGAGATCCTGACCAGTGTGACCACACTGGAGGTCCTTCCCCTTCTTCTGGCCAACTCACTCCACCTCCTTCCCCGGACACTGAGGACGCAGAAGGAACGTACACTCGTGTTCCAGGTGCCTGTGAGGCAGTGGGGCATAGAGGTCATCACCCCGCGGTTCATTCAGGAGTTTCACGCACGGGGAGCTGTCATCATGGTATGGACGATCAATGAGGAGCGTGAGATGGACCGGCTGTTCGACATGGGAGTGGACACCATCATGAGTGATGATGTCGCACTGCTTACACAGGTCGCGAAGCGCAGATTCAGCTGAGAATCTCGTTCCTCTCGATATCCTTGAAGTACCTGTAGGTACCCACTTTCAGTTCCACCGTCGCATCCTCATCACAGACAATGACGGCCTTCGGGTGAAGCTGAAGCACACTGCAGGTGTTCGTATGGGTCACAGGACCTTCGACGGCAGCGTGCAGGGCACGGGCCTTGTTGTACCCGTTTATCAGAATGAGGACCTCTGCTGCATCGCGGATCGTTTTGACCCCGACCGTCACTGCATGCGAGGGTACCAGGGAGGTATCCCCGTCGAAGAAGCGGGCATTGGCGATCTTCGTGTCCTGAGTGAGCGTCTTCACCCGTGTGACCGACTCGAGAGAACTGAACGGTTCGTTAAAGGCGATGTGTCCATCCACACCGACCCCGCCAAGGAACAAGTCAATTCCTCCCGCTTCCGCGATCGCCTTTTCGTAGGCTGCACACATCGCAGGGATATCCTCTGCATTCCCATCGGGAATGTGAACGTTCTCCGGCCGTATGTCGATATGGGAGAACAGGTGCTCCTGCATGAAGTAGTGGTACGACTGAGGATGATCCTGTGCCAGGCCGATATACTCATCCATGTTGAAGGTGATGACATTGCTGAAACTCAGCTGTCCTTCTCTGTGTAACCGGATCAGTTCCCGGTAGGTACCGACGGGGGAACTACCCGTGGGAAGACCGAGCACAAACGGCCGGTCAGAGTGCTGCTGATGCCTCGAAATGGCATCGGCAATATATCGCGCAGTCCATGCTGACATGGATTCATAGTTCTTCTGGATAATGAGTCTCATGAAGTTCCCCCTTGATGGTGTGTATCTATTACATCACAGGAGAAACAATCAATCAAGCCAAAAAGGCTTTGGGGACCGTCAGCCGCCGATGAAGGCCCCCCCGATGATCTTCCTGTCGCTGTAGAAGACGACAGACTGACCCGGAGTGACTGCATTCTGTTTTGCTGCGAACCTGACTGAGACCCGGTTTCCCTCCAGAGGTTGGATGATGGCCTGCTCTGGACGGCTGGTGGAACGTATCTTTGCAGTGACATGCATCTCGCCGGTAAGCTCATCAATCGCCATCCAGCTGGCATCATAGCCGGTGAGATATTCACTGAAGGTATCCTCTTTGTACCCCACCGTGACGATATTGTTCTGTGCATCAAGGGCGGTGACATACAGAGGACGGTCAGAGGAGATACCCAGTCCCTTCCGCTGTCCGATCGTATAATTCCAGAACCCCTGATGGGAACCGAGGACCTTCCCGCTGCTGTCACGTATCTCCCCCTCGAGAGGCTCGCAGGTCAGAAGGTCGCTGTAATGGCCGCTGTAGAAGTCCTGACTCTCTCCCTTATCCTGGGGGAACAGCCCGTGCTCAGCACCCAGCTTTCTGTTCTCCTCCTTCGTTCTTCCCGCCAGAGGAAAGAGGATCCGGCGAAGCTGGTCCTGCCTCAGGCGGTAGAGAAAGTAGCTCTGATCCTTCCTCTCATCCGCAGCCACCTCAAGGGTGAGCCTGTCCCCGTACGATGCGAGTCTGACGTAGTGTCCTGTTGCGAAGCGGTCGAACTCGATTCCCAAACGCCCGACGGCATCAAAGAGGGCTCCGAACTTGATGTAGCGGTTGCATAGGACACAGGGATTCGGTGTCCTCCCGGCAAGGTATTCACTGTTGAAATTATCGAGGATATGGTGGCGGTATTCGTGTGACAGATCCACCACGTGGTGTGGAATACCGAGGGTATCGCAGACAGCTCGGGATTCTTCGACAGTCTGTGAACTGCCAGGTCCGAAGCAGGCGGTTCCGTTCATCTGAGCGAGAACAGGGTTATCAGGATCGTACATCGTCATCGTCACGCCGATCACCTCGTGACCAGATTGTTTGAGGAGCAGGGCTGCTGCGGAGCTGTCAATGCCTCCGCTCATGCCTACCAGTATCTTCATATATGAGTCCTCCCTATCCCGTGAAGTCGGTTGCTGTGAACCGGAGATGGGTCATGGGTGAAAAACAAAACTGCTCCGGAACATTCCGGAGCAGTAAGTAGGCGAGAGTGACGGGACTCGAACCCGCGATCTACGGCGTGACAGGCCGTCGCGATAACCAGCTTCGCTACACCCTCGTGCTAGCATGGAGAAATTACACTCTCAGCCATTTTTTGTCAATACCATTTCAAAAAAACAGCTGATAATTTCTCTATCCCTTATATAACTACAGGAAGGGCAGAACATTACTCATCATCGCTCCGAGCAAACTGAACAGAGGTGCAAGAGCAAGCGCAGGAAGGAAGTTACCGGTCCTGAACTGTTTCACACCGATGAGGTTGAAGGCGATCATCAGAAGAAGGACTCCCCCTGCAGCGGAAAGCTCATTCAGTCCGCTCTCCTTCATCAGCGGGGCAAGGGCGCTCCCTCCGATGGTGAAAATACCCTGATATACGAGGACAGAACCGGCAGAGAGAAGGACTCCGGGGCCGTAGGCAGCCGTAAAGATGATGGCCATCGCTCCATCCATGACAGACTTGATAAGAATCAGATCATAATCCCCCACCGTTCCCGCATGTATCGAGCCCACCACGGCCATGGCACCTGAACAGAACAGGACCGACGAATTGAGGAATCCCCTGGCAAAGTCCGATCCTCCGGCAACGCTCTCCTTCGACACGTTCCGGGAACTTCGCTTCTCGATCCAGTCACCGAAACGGAGAATCCCGTCCTCGATTCCTATAAGATAGCCGATAAAGCCGCCCAGGACGAGGGAGAAGAGAAGCACAAGATAACTTTCCGTCTGCATGGCCATGGAAAGGCCGATAGTGAGGGTCACGAGTCCGCTGGCGGAGAACACGACTTCCTTGAACCTCTCGCTGAGTCTTCCTCTGATGAGAAGACCGAGGAGGCTCCCGATGATGATGGAAACGGCGTTGATGTATGTGGCAATCATGGCAGTGAGTATAGCCAGATAACTGCACGTTATGCAATGAACGAGTGAGCGGCAGACGTCAAAATACCCTCCTATCCTGTCACGTAGTTGTGCCGTACTCTTTTCTCACATTGAGCCTCTCTGCTATACTGGCCTCCACGTCAGGAGGTTCGACATGCAGATCGCTATCATGGAATTTTTCAGTTCAATCGCATCCCCGGCTCTCGATGTCATCGTCATGGTACTCACCATGCTCGGAGAGGAGACAGTCTTCATTCTGTTCATCACCTATCTGGTGTGGAACTCATCAAAGAAACGAGGCTTCGCCATCTTCTCCTCCCTTGCACTCTCTCTGGTTGCGATGGGCTTGCTCAAGGCATTCATCCGGGCTCCCCGCCCCTTCCAGGTCCTTGAGGAGATCAGCGGTAAGCGTCTGGAGACGGCAACCGGCTACTCATTCCCCTCCGGCCATACCACCGGTGCTGCAGCATTCTACAGCGCACTGTCGCTTACCTACAGGAAGCGTATCGTCTCACTCCTCTCGGCAGCAGCCATCCTTGCTGTGGGATTATCGAGAATGTATCTCGGAGTGCACTGGCCGCTTGATGTCTTCGGTGGGCTCGCCCTTGGAATCACGGGAACGACCCTTCTGCTCCCCCGCTTCGAAGCGATGTGGGAAGACAGGCCGCGGATGATGAGATTCACCCTTGCAGCCGGAGCCATCAGCACTGCAGCAGCTCTGATCCTCACGGTTCTTCTTGAAACCGGCCTGGCCGACAGCGTGGGATATATGGATGTGATGAAGCTGCTGATCCTCACCGGCAGCGGGTACCTGGGCTTCCACCTCAGTGAACGGTACAATCCCTACGAGACCGGAGCCTCAGCAGGGAAGAGATGGGCTCGCTATGCTCTCGGTGTGGTCATTCTCCTTGTCATCCAGGGAGCCAAGGCCTTCCTGCCCGACACAGCTCTCTTCGCCCTGATACGCTATCTGCTCACGGGCCTGTGGATCACGTTCCTGTTTCCAGCTATCGGCATCCGTACGGGCCTGTTCACCTCCGCACGAAGCTGATACCAGATCAGGACTTCTTCCGCGGTTTCTTCTTCGGTGTATAGGCTTTGAACATTTCAAGAAGCTCATCAGATGTCAGGGCTTTCACCGCTTCAGCGTCTTTCTTGAGGTCCTGACGCAGTGCGAAGTTATCCTTCCCGTACTTTCCGTACAGGCCGTAGCGTCCGTCATAGACTGCGAGTTCCTTTCCATCCACCTCTCCGAGGCTCAGTATCGGTTCGGCCTTCGCCTTACCCCGTTTCCCCTTTGGACTCGTGTGGATGATCCGAACGGCTTCCTCCAGGTCCATATTCCTCAGGGTATCAAAATCCTTTACCGAGTGGAACGTACCTGCGCAGTGTATGTATGGTCCGTAGCGCCCGATTCCCAGTTTGATATCCTCTCCGCTCTCACTGTCGGTTCCTATGCTCCTGGGAAGTGAGAAGAGAAAGAGGATCTCCTCCTGACTCATTGAAGCGGCATCCCGACCTCTGGGGATGGAGACGCGTGGAGGTTTTGTATGTTCCTCGCTCACCTTCCCCATCTGGAAGTAGGGCCCGTACCGTCCTGTGAGCAGGTAGACGGGCTCCCGGGTCTCAGGGTGAACGAACAGAGGAGTATCCTCTTCACCTTCACTCTTTCTCAGTGCGAACAGCTTGGTGACATCCTCCCCGGTGATGGTCCCGGGGTACACACCCTTCGGGACAGAGACATTCAGTTCCTGCTGTTCATCCTTGATGTAGGGACCGAACTTTCCGACCATGAGCGTGTAGGACGAGGGAAGACTGGTGAGAACGATCTGTTTCGCATCGAGATGGTCCACCTCACTGAGACGTTCGTCGACCCTCTCCTTGAGACCGTTCTTCCCTTCGTAGAAATCCTTGAGGAATCCACGTCGATCCTTCTGTCCCCGTGCGATGTCGTCAAGGATACTTTCCATCGAGCTGGTAAAGTCATAGTCGAGTTCTTTCTCGAAATTCCTCTCGAGAAGCTGAACGACGGCAAAACCCACGAAGGTGGGGATGAGTGCATTGTTCTCCCGGTCGATATACTCTTTCTCATAGAGTTTTTCGATGATGGCGGCATAGGTACTCGGACGGCCGATTCCGCGTTTCTCCAGTTCCTGGACAAGGGTCGCTTCGGAAAACCGGGTAGGAGGTTTCGTCTCATGTTTCTGGCTGCGGGCTTCCTGAACCTCTATTTCGGTCGCTTCAGTGAGAAGGGGAAGAAGGCGCTCGGTATCTTCGAGAGCCGCTTCCGGGTCATCGCGTCCCTCCACGTAGACACGGATGAATCCGGGAAAGACGATCCGGTTCCCGCTTGCCGAGAAACGGTATTCACCGACTTCAAGTTTCACGCTGGTGGTAGCCTTGACCGCATCTGCCATCTGGGTGGCGAGTGTTCGCTTCCAGATCATCGAATAGAGAGCGAGGTCCTTGCCCGACAGGTTGGAATCATCGGGATGAACGAAGGTATCCCCGGCGGGACGGATCGCTTCATGCGCCTCCTGAGCCTGAGCATCGCTCGATGTATACACGCGCCTGCCGGGTGCAAGAAACTCCTGCCCGTAGAGTTCCGTCACTGCTTCCCGTGCGCCGTTGATGGCCTCATCACTGAGAGAGGGGCTATCAGTTCTCATGTAGGTGATCAGCCCGTTCTCATACAGCCGCTGTGCGATGCGCATCGTCTCGGTTGCACTGAGCCGCAGTTTTCTCGAGCCTTCCTGCTGAAGTGTCGAGGTGATGAACGGCGGTGCCGGTCTGCTCTTCTTTTCCTTCTCACTGACACTAATCACGCGCCAGGGAGCGTTTTTCACGAACTGTGCGATATCTTCTGCCGCAGTCTCGTCGACCAGTGTCACTTTGGCGCTCTTGAGCTCACCTGTGGCCGGATCAAAATCCTTTCCCGAGGCTATGCGAGTCTCCCCGATTGCCTCCAGTTTAGCTTCGAAGGAGGGAACACTCTGCTCTTTTGAATTAAGTGTGGCCAGTACATCAAAGTAGGTCCCTGAGCGGAATGCTATCCTCTCCCGTTCCCTTTCGACGATCAGACGGAGACCGGGAGACTGTACACGACCGGCACTGAGCGTCCTCATGGAGAGTTTTTTCCACAGAAACGGTGACAGAGTATATCCATAGAGTCGATCAAGGATCCGTCGTGCCTCCTGGGCGTTTACAAGATTCATGTCGACGTCCCGTCCCTGTTCAAGTGCGTGGGTGATGGCTTTCTTCGTGATCTCGTGAAACACCATCCGGCGGTGAGGCACTTTCGGACGGAGTACCTGCAGAAGATGCCATGATATGCTCTCCCCTTCCCGGTCTTCATCAGTGGCGAGCAGAAGCGTGCCGGCTTCCTTGAGCTGCGCCTTCAGTTCCCTGATGATCTTCTCCTTTCCGCGGGATATCTCATATTTCGGTTCATAATCCTTTTCGACATCGATTGCAAGGTCCTTTGAGGGCAGATCCCGGATGTGTCCGTTACAGGCCATCACCGTCATGTCCGGGGGAAGAAACTTCCGTATCGTCTTCGCTTTGGTCGGGGACTCGACAATAATGAGCGTCTTATCCTGCGTCTCTGCTTTCTTGGCCATGATTACCATCCTTCTGTCGCACCGATGTTGTCCGCATCATAAGACGGGACATGGTGTACAGTTATAGGGACTCATCAGACTTTTGTCAACGATTGACATATCTTCTCACATACATGCATGATACAGAACATGACAGGTAAAAACAGAAGGATCATGCTGATTGCCGTGATCCTCAGCGTTTCAGTGTATCTGATGTTCAGAGTCCGGGGGTACGAAATGCCTCGGGGACTCAGGCTATGGCCACTCTATATGGTTCTTCTGTATACGGTGTTGAGAGCTGTGGAAAGCGGTACCGACCGGCGTAACACCCTGATTGCAGGGTCTGCGGTGCTGATGCTGTTCTTCGCGGGAGGCATACCGTTCTCAGGAAAGATGATCTCCGGTATCCTGTTCCTTTCTGTTGCTGTTTCACTTCTGCTGTGGCGTCGTTCAGGAGACCCCGCGGAGAATGAACTCTCGACCTACCCGGTGTTCTTCGATTCCCGCACGTACCATGCCGGTGTTCCCATACGGGACGGCTCGGTGCTGTTCGCCCTCTTCGGTTCAGTGAAGTTCGATGGGGCAGACTCGTCATGTGAGGAAGGGCTCTTCATCGATGCCGTTGCGATATTCGGTGAAGTGACCATCTATCTTCCCGACAGGTGCCGCCTGTCGGTTCAGGAGACACCTCTGCTGGGCAGCGTGACATGTACCTACGGAATGAACAGGGAAAGAACCGAGGTTGAGGAGACTGATATGCAGAGGGATGTGACCGTCCGCGCACTGGCGATGCTCGGTGAGGTGAAGATACGATGAGTCTATCAAGGATTCTCATTATCTCCGCCAGCATCGAGCGCTCTCCACTTGCCTTCCCGATGGGGGCTTTGAGTATCTATACCGCCATCAGAACCGACGAACGTCTGATGCATGCCTACGACACCTCGTTCAGACACTTCTTTGAAGATACGGACGACCCGGCACGCTGTGCACAGGAAGATGCACGCACAGCTCCTGATATCCTCGCGGTCAGTCTCTATCTGTTCAACAGGGAGTGGATGTACCGCTATCTCGAGCACTTCCGGAGGCTCCGCCCCGGAGTGATGATCATAGCCGGCGGTCCTGATGTGATCTCCTCACCGCAGGAGCTCATCGAACGTGGCGTTCGCTACCTTATCATCGGAGAGGGAGAGACCACGGTACGGCGATTGCTTACGGATATCAGTGAAGGAAGGGAACCTGAGGGGGCGGGGATATACTCTGCCAGCAGACCCCTTCTCGTGGCGGCCTATGAAAAGGACCTCGAAGCTCTTCCTTCCCCCCTGCTGTTTCTCAGTGACTCGCTGGGCACCTACCCCGGCCTTCTGTGGGAGATGACTCGGGGCTGTCCGTTCCGCTGTGCCTTCTGTGCCGAGTCCCGCGGGAACAGAAGGGTGCGCTCGTATCCCTTAGAACGTCTTGAGAAGGAGCTGCAGGTGATCATCAGCAGCAACGTGAAACACGTGTTCATCCTGGACCCCACCTTCAATCTCGAGAAGGAGAGAACCCGCAGGATACTCTCTTTCCTGATAGAACACAGCCCCGAGGATATCCATTACACCTTTGAAGTACGGGGAGAACTGCTGGATGAGTTCACTGTAGAACAGTTCAGCAATCTCACCTGCAGCCTGCAGATCGGCCTGCAGAGCAGCAATGAAGAGGTCATGAGACAGGTTGACCGGTCCTTTGACCCCGAGCGGTTCTACCGGGGAGTCTCCCTTCTTCACCGGCACGGGATCGTCTTCGGCCTTGACCTCATCATCGCCCTCCCCTCGGACACCCTCGATTCATTCAAGGAGAGCGTCGAGTATGCTGTGAGTCTCAGGCCGAGCAATCTCGATATCTTCACCCTCAGCCTCCTTCCCGGGACCGAGATCTATGAGCGAAAGGATTCCTTCGCTCTGGAGTATGATACGGGAGCTCCCTACGAAGTGAAGGAGACTGTTACGATGAACGCCTCGGATATCAGAACGGCGCAGGCGATCAGGCACGGCTGTGACATCTTCTACACGAAAGGAGAGGCGGTGATGTGGTTCGTCAGAATGCTGGAAGTTCTGGGGATGAAGGCGGCGGACTTCTTCCTGGCATGTGACGCATACATGAATACAGAGGAATTCACTGATGGGGATGATACCTTTGTCCTGCAGGAGGAGTTTATACAGAAGATGTATCGTGAGATGGGAAAAGAGGAGTACCTTCCTCTCATCCTCAGCTACGTGGAGCTTCATCAGGGGCTGTGCTACCTGCGTGATACATCGGATACTCCCGTCGTCCACCTGGCCTACCCCATCGAAGTGCTCAACAGACTCGATGAGGAACCGGCACAGGATGTGTTGAGAGATGAGACAGTGGCACCGTATGAGCACAACCTCCTGCTGTACCTGATGGGAACACAGGTAATGGTGGAGGAAGTCTGAAAGAGGCTCTTGCACTCTTGTCCCCGATACTTTAGGTTATGAAACAATACAAGGTAGGAAGGAATGTAACAATGAAGAAGATTTCAATCAAGGTCAAAGTACTCTCCAATCTTCTTAACAATATTTGTAGGCTGAGGCGATCCTCCACAACCTGCAGCAGCCGTCATCCTGATGTTCACCCTCAGCGGGTGTGTCATGCAGCAGGGCATCAGCCTCACTGCCACACAATCGGGCTGGGCGACTACAGACCTGAGTGTGTACGACTTCTTCCACCATGATTGTTTTCGCAGTCAAGGTGCTTGAAGACTTCGAACCGTTCGATCCGGAACTCGAGGAGAAACCGATCCTGCAGAGCTCTGTCGAGGATTTCGTCACAGAACTTGATGCTTGCTACTGAAAATGTAACCTCCTCGGTTTATGAGAATCTCAGATCACCACTCATCATTCCTTTGTCAGCTATATAGACAATCCCTTCTTTCTCAAGTTCTTCACTCACATCACCCATCGTGGGAGATAGAGTGAGAGCATCATTGGTATTACCGGGAAACAGATTATAGGTGATGGGGAGATTATTTGAATCCATAAGGAGACCCATCTGAACGATGGGTTCGGGACGATGTTCTTTGCTTACTCCACGTTTTCGCTGATCATCTTCCTGGTCAATCTCCCAATAATAGTTTGTGACATCATAAAACATCAAAGTGGTATCTCTTCCATAGTTACGAGTGACTCTGTCAGCAGATGCTTGATCAGTGCTGTCTTATGTTTAGAAAAAAATTCAAGAGACCGATCGTCATCATCAGAAAAATTCATGGTACCAAGTAGCTTGTGCCTATTGTGCCAAGTGCTGAGTTTTGAATCGGGGAAAAGGATACGGCCGAATACCAGCATCTGAAAGATCGTATTATGGTTGAATTTTGCTTTGGTGTACCTTCTCCTGTTATTCATGAAATAATCAATCTCCAGTTCATGGTAGATCTGAGACAGAGGAAGCATTCCGAGATTATAAACCAGCCCGCCTTTGCGATAGGAAGCATCTTCACCTTTTATGTACTGAGCATCAAAGGTGTAATGCTCGTCAAGGGATGCGGTAATGTCCACCTTCTTCTCGATGGAGAGCTGTTTGGCCTCTTCTCTGAAGTGGGCAATGGGATCATCAAACTGGTCGGTAAATTCATCAAGATAGCCGAGACGTTTGACGGTAGTGGTCTTATTCTTGCCTTTGACCCTATGAGTTTCCTGGTATGAGAGGAATATCCTCCCTGTTTTTGACTCTTTAAGCTGGTTCAGATGCATACTCACCTCTTAGTATGAGTATATAACCTCAACGACCGTGAGGAGCAGTCTCTTCTGACCATCACAAAGAATGGGAAGAGGACGAGGATGAACAGGGCATCAGCCTCACTGCCACACAATCGGGCTGGGCGACTCTACCTTGATCTTGACAACTATCCCGAACTCGAACGGATAGTACCCTTCATGGCCGACGAGAACTTCGAGACCTTCGGTCCCCGGTACAATGTCGGTATGAGTGAGGACGAGTATCTTGAGATGATCATGTATATTCTGGGTGAGGAGGGCCCTCCCGCCATCGAGGAGAGCGTCATCAGCCTCAGGCTCAACACTCCGGGAAAGATCCTTGCATCAGAGGGAGGGACCAAAGAGAGTTCGAACACGATCAGGTTCGATATCCCCCTGATAGACATCCTTCTGCTTGCCGAACCGGTCAGTTTCTACGCCGAGTGGTAGCCGGTCAGGAGGGGAGATCAGACGTTGAATCTGAAGTGCATGATATCCCCGTCAGCGACCTCGTACTGCTTACCTTCCAGCCTGAGCCGTCCGTTCTCCTTCACCTTCTGCTCACTGCCGTAGGTGATTAGGTCCTCATAGGAGTAGACCTCCGCCTTGATGAATCCTTTCTCGAAATCGGTGTGGATCACTCCGGCAGCCTGGGGGGCTTTATCTCCCGCATGGAACGTCCATGCCCTGTTCTCATCCTCTCCTGCAGTGAAATACGTTCTCAGCCCGAGTGTCCGGTAACCGCTGTGGATCAGGGCATTGAGTCCCGATTCGCTCAGACCTTCCGCTTCAAGGAATTCCTTCCTCTCCTCCTCGCTCTCCAGTGCGGCTATCTCGGCTTCGATCTTGCCGCAGATAACGACCACCTCGCTGCCCTGAGCCTCTGCGATGCTTCTGACGGCACTCACATACTCGTTCTCTTCATGGATGGCGCTTTCATCAACATTACATACGTAAATGACAGGTTTCGTCGTGATAAGATGCATATCGGCGATAAGGGCCTGTTCATCCTCATCAAGCCCGAGCGTCCTCACCCCGTGACCTTCAGACAGTGCACTCTTCATCCTCTCAAGGAGAGGGAGCATCACTGCAGCCGCCTTGGCAGCTTCCTTGTCCACCCTGCTCGACTTGCTGGTCTTCGCAAGCCGTTTCTCGACCGTCTCGAGGTCGGCCAGTGCCAGTTCGATGTCGATGGTCTCGATATCTCCGGCAGGGTCGATCTTGCCGCTGACGTGCGTGATATCGGGATCCTCGAAACAGCGAACAACATGGATCAGAACACCAACCTCTCTGATCGATGCAAGAAAGCGGTTTCCCAGCCCCTCTCCCTTGCTCGCACCTGCCACAAGTCCTGCGATATCAACGAACTCGACGGTCGCCGGAATCACTTTGCGGGTGGGTATCAGCTGTGTGATCCTATCCAGACGTTCATCGGGCACGCTCACCATTCCCACGTTGGGATCTATCGTGCAGAAGGGGTAGTTGGCCGCCTCCGCAGGTGCTGATGACAGCGCTGAAAAGATCGTCGACTTCCCTACGTTCGGCAGTCCTACTATGCCACAGTTTAAACCCATATTACTTCTCCTGTTGGTACGTTCTCCATAGTGCGCGCTGAGTATAGCATATATTGACAACAAAGATAACACTACCTATAGTTCCATTCATGCGGAGGAACACTAACTGATAGAACTACACACCGGCGAACTGAAGGCTCTGACCATCGTACCCCGTTTTTCGGGCGAAACAGAGGCTGTCATAGAGATCAGAAAGGGAGAGATCAGCGCCCTCACCGACACAATGGGACTCGATTGCATCTCAGTCGAGATCTTTCCTGTCAGGGAGATATCCCCGGCAACCTACATCACTCAGGGAAAGACGGAACAGCTCAGGGAACTGGTTGAAGACAACGAAATAGAGATTGTCGTGTTCGATACCTTCCTCTCTCCCCGTCAGCAGAGGAATCTTGAACAGATTCTCTCCTGCGCGGTCATAGACCGTGAGGAAGTGATCCTCCAGATCTTCAGCGACCATGCGAGAACCCGGGAAGCCAGACTGCAGACTGACCTTGCCTATGCACTCTACTCCCTTCCACGCCTCACTCGGGCATGGACCCACCTGTCCCGTCAGAGAGGCGGAGCAAAAGGAACACGCGGCGAGGGAGAGACTCAGCTTGAGGTTGACCGGCGCCTCGTGAGAGCCCGTATCAACAGGATCGAGAAGGAACTGGCGGAGGTGCGCAAACAGCGCAGTGTCCAGAGGAAGAACCGCCTCGACAGTTCGAAGAGCCTCATCGCCGTGGTGGGCTACACCAATGCAGGCAAATCATCTCTCCTTAATTCGTTGTGTGACAGCGACATTCATGTGGAGGACAAACTGTTCGCCACCCTTGAACCGGTTACCAGGAATATCATCCTGCCCTCAGGACGATCGGTCCTCATCAGCGATACGGTAGGGTTTGTCCAGAACCTGCCGCACCACCTGGTGGAATCGTTCAAGAGCACCCTCGAAGAGGTTGCCTTCGCTGATGTGCTGATCCATGTAATCGATGCAAGCCATCCAGACCCGCTCACCTGCTATGAGACGACCCGACAGGTACTGCACGAACTCAACATTACTGACACCCCCACCATCAATGTCATCAACAAGATAGATGCTGTGGAAAACCAGTTCATCTATCAGAGGATGAGGCACGAACTTGAGGATGTGGTGGAAATCAGTGTCAGGGAGCATCTGGGGTATGAGAAACTGCTTTCACGCATCGAGGCTGAAGTGTTCTCCCGTTCTGTGGAGATGAACCTGCTTTTGCCCTACGGAGAGGGGAAACTGCTCTCCCTTCTGCACGAAAACGCTCAGATACTCTCCACCGAATATACAGAGAACGGGGTTGCGCTTCATGTCACAGTACCCCGTTCCCTTGTTGATTCGTGTATCAGCTACACACAGGTGCAGCCATAGCGGCACCTTCTATTCGAAGTACCAGAGTGCACCGAAACCGCCCTTGAAACTCAATCCCATATCAGGGAGGAGGGCAACGCCGGGTGCGAGATTCAGGAAGATCTCAACCGGATACTCATCCAGGTAGTAGGAAGCTCCGATCACGCCGTTCACACTGAGCACGAAATCACTGTTGTTGATTCCGAGACCGAGAAGAGCCCCTCCATTGATGATCAGAGGGATTTCACCTACAGCAACCTCAGTGACATCGTACAGTGCTCCTGCATCAAGGTAAAAACCACTGCCGAAATTCCAGGTGAGGTTACCCAGAACCCTGAAATCATCCATTCCGTATCTCATGGTAAGCCCGGTAGGATATCCGAGAGTCAGTCCAGCGCCGACACCATTATTCTTCGGTGCGGAAAAAACTGGAGTCATAAGAAGCACGATCAACATCATCAATACGATACCTTTTTTCATGTACATCTCCTTCGGGTTAGCCCCTTCATCATGTTTATATGTAAATAATACTGTATATCAGGATGTATTACCACCTAAATTCCTAAGAAAACTTTTGACACGTGACATATTAATTCTGATTCAAACTGCTTTGAGGGGAGAACTCTCATGTATCCCGTTCGTCATTCCTGTGAACCGGATATCATGGACACTGCCCGGCACTGTGAGCATATAGCTGAAGAGCCGTGACAGCTTACCCGCTTGTCGTGATGTGGGTAGTCGGCTTAATTTTGCATACCCTCCTTGTGTAATACCTTTATATATGATACCCTTATAAACAAAAAAACCACACAGGAGATATCACATGAAAAAGATTATGCTTTTCGCCGTTCTGCTTCTGGCTCTCATTCCAGCCTTTTCCGCTGAGGAATCAAGCAGCGAGAGTTTCTTTCAACTTGGAGTCCTGATGCAGGACCTTGATATGGAGAACCAGTCACAGTTCATGCAGATCAACCAGCTGGCCTCTTCTCTCACCCCGATGCAGCGGATGGTACTGCTTGAATCAAACAAGAAGACAAGCGGACTGCCCTTTGTCCTCAATCTGCTTCTTGGCCTCGGTATCGGTTCGTACGTGCAGGGCGACACCAAAGGCGGCACCACTGCCCTTGTCGGAGAACTCGCCTCGATGGCGCTCCTCCTTACTGGAGCAAGTCAGGCAACGATGAACTCGTATGGAGAGGTAGAAGGAGGTGAGATGATGTATTTGGGGTATGTGGGCATGATTGGATTCCGTCTCTATGAACTGATACGGCCCTTTTCGTTTTCAAAGGAATATAATGCGAAACTTTCCAATGCACTCATGAACGTTTCACTCTCTCCTGTCCTCGATGAACAGCAGGCCATGAAGATGGAGCTTGCAGCGAACATCAGTTTCTGATACTGACGCAGCACACTTCACAGCAACCGATAAGGCCTCCCTCTGTGGAGGTCGTTTTTGTATGTCCTTCTGTAAGAGCCTCGTTTAATCTAACACTTTCATTAAATTTGTCAATTTGGTATAGTGAGGCACGTTATTCGCGGAGGAGATGGAACGATATGAAAATTTCTTTACCCCAGCTCACGGTACGCTCGGTGGTCGTCGGAATTCTCGGACTTCTGGTAATCACGAGTTCGTCGATGTATGTCGCATTGCGAATGGGAGCTCTGCCCTGGCCGACAGTATTCGTCACGATCGTCTCACTGGCGGTCATCGGGAGGTTCAAGAACTCGAACCTGAATGAGATCAACCTCACTCACACGATTATGAGTTCAGGAGCGATGGTGGCGGGTGGACTCGCTTTCACGATACCTGGAATCTGGATGAGAAACCCGGAGGCAACTGTCTCCATCTCCTACCTTCTGATCATCACCATCAGCGGAGCACTCCTGGGGACCCTCTTTTCTGTCGTCGCGAGAAAGAAGTATGTAGAAGGCGAGCAGCTCCCCTATCCGATGGGACAAGCGGCCTACCGGACGCTGATCAGTGCCACACAGAACAGAAAAGAGGCCGCCCTCCTCTTCAGTGCCATGGCCTTTGCGATCCTCTTCACTGTCCTCAGAGACAGCTTCGGCATCGTACCCCCGGCGCTCATGCTCTATGCGGGAGGAGCTCTCATCACTCCCCTGTTTATATGGCTCAGCCCGATGGCAGCCGGTATCGGAGCGATCATCGGACCGGCACTCAGCCTTTTCTGGCTCGGAGGAGCCGTGTTCGCCTTCCTCATTCTTGAACCGTTGGGTATACGAGCAGGTCTGTTCGCAGACCTCGGTGCAGCTGAACTGTTCCGGCAGAACCTCGGTATCGGGCTCATGGTCGGCACAGGTCTGGCCATCATCGTGAAGTTCATCGCTCAGATGATCAGGAACAGAGGGAAGAAACAGGAGGAGAAGAGCGGGGATGCCGCAATCCTCTTCGGAGGAAGAATGAGGTGGGTATCCATCGGCCTCATGGCTCTGGTGGTGCTGGTTCTTGCCGCCAGCGGGACGGTACCGTTCTTCGCAGCCCTGCTGCTCATCATCGGAATCTATGTGACTACCCAGATAGCAGCACTCCTCACGGGACAGACGGGCATCAACCCCATGGAGATTCTTGGTATCCTCGTGCTTCTCCTTGTCCAGCTGGTCACCGATGTCACGATCGTCCAGGGCTTCAGTGTCGCAGCCGTGACCGCAATAGCCTGCGGTCTGGCCGGAGACCTCATGAATGATACGAAATCAGGATACCTGCTGAAAACCGATGCGAAAACACAGATCATCGCAGAAGGAATCGGAGGTGTCATCGGCGCAGTGGTTGCCGTGATCGCTCTTCTCGTTCTCAAGGAATCCTTCGGCGGCTTCGGGACGGACGCACTTCCCGCTCCCCAGGCAAAGGCTGTCAGCGCAATGGTCGGCGGACTCTCTCATGTTCCGGCATTCGTGACCGGTGCCGTGATTGGACTCGCCCTCTACCTCATCGGCCTTCCCTCTGCAACCCTCGGACTCGGAGTCTACCTTCCCTTCAGCATATCCTCCATCATGGGTATCGGTGCGATCATCTACATGATCGCATCAGCAGCCTTTGGAAATAAGAGAGATATCAAGGGTAACACGGGCCTTCTGGCAAGCGGTTTCCTCGGCGGAGAGGGTATCACCGGAGGTGGTCATTGCCATCATTGCTATGCTATCATAGGAATATGAGTAGCATAGCTGAAGACAACACCGGCGGCAGAGGAAGCCTCTGCTGCCTTACCCCTGACGAGATAGTGACGACCCTGTCACTGAACAGACGCTTCCAGGGAAAACAGATATACAGCTGGATCAATGAGAAACTTGCTGAATTTTCCGACATGACGAACCTCCCGCTCTCGCTCAGGGAACGACTGATCAGTGAGTATCAAAGCCCCCTGTCATCACGAGTCTCTGATGTGCAGAGCGACGGGAGCGATGCGCTGAAGATCGCTGTCACCTACCCTGATGATGCGGTCGTGGAAGCGGTGATCCTCAGTGACGGCAAGGGTCGCAATACCGCGTGCCTCTCCTCTCAGATAGGATGCGCTATGGGCTGTGCATTCTGCCGTACCGGTACGATGGGCCTTGTCAGAAACCTCACAGCTGCAGAGATAGTGGAACAGTTCATCCACATCAGACGGCTGCAGCCCGACACGAGCCATATCGTATTCATGGGCATGGGAGAACCTCTGGCCAATACTGAGCAGGTCATCAAGGCAATCGAACACCTTCACGATCCGCAAGGGATCAATGTCAGCTACAGACGGATGACGATAAGTACCTGCGGCCTCGTGCCCGGCATCAACACACTGAGGGAACGGCATATCCCGGTCCGCCTGGCGCTCTCCCTGACAGGATCACGTGACGCCATCCGGGACACCCTGATGCCGATCAACACCCGGTATCCTCTCAGTGAGGTCAAAGAGGCTCTTATTGCGTATCAGAAAGAGATGAAGAAACGCATCACGCTGGAATATGTGATGATGAGTACCGTGAATGTATCACAGCAGGATGCGAAAGACATCGCACTGTTCGCCCGGGGACTTGAGGTTGTCGTGAACCTGATCCCCTACAATGAAGCAGCGGAGCTGCCGTTCCGCACCGTCAGTGACCGTGAGTTCGAATCCTTCGCTCATGAACTCACACGACTCAGGGTCCCCTACACCCAGAGGCTCAGTAAGGGACAGTCTATCAACGGCGCATGCGGGCAGCTTGCGGTACCGCTCAACAGGGCCTAGAAGAAATAGAGGTAGCCGATCTCACCATGCATTGCGAGGGTGAAAATTCCGGTACCCATCTGCAGTGAGGGAATCGCCTTCGTGTACAGATACCCGGGAACTGATGCGAGTTCGGTCTTGAGAGTGAGGACCGGAGCGAGGCCGACTGCGAAGGCAGAACCGATCTGGAAGTCGATCCGTCCGCCGATACTCGGATACAGGACAAGAGTATCTGTCTCATCCGAGAGGGTAAAGGGAAGGTGATAGGCACCTTCAAGCCCGATATCGATCGCAGCTATGCCAATGTCGCGATAGCCGAGGGATGCTGAGGCGCTGTAATCACCGAAATTGTAATCACCGACGAAGGTGAATCCGAACGGGGCACTGAACGAAGCCCCTACACCGATACCCTCGCGAAGACCGTCAGCACTTACGACAGAAGCTGAGAGGACGAGAACGAGGACCAGAACAACAGATACTTTTTTTATCATGATACACCTCACTTTTGCTGTATAGATAAATTGTAAGGAGAATGATAGATATGTCAAGAGAAAATAATTGGCCGGGTGCCGGGTGGCACCCGGTGCTCTATTTTTCCAGTACTGCCTTGATCCGTCGCACTCCAGCAGAGGAGGACTGCTCCTTCTGAATGCGGAACGTGCCCATGGTGCCGGTACGCTCCACATGCGGACCGCCGCAGACTTCCTTCGAGAAATCGCCGACCGAGTAGACCTTCACCATCTCTCCGTACTTGGAATCGAAGAAGGCGATGGCTCCTGCGGCCTTGGCATCTTCGAGGCTCATCGTCTCCATGCTCACCTTCATATCCTTACTGATGACCTCGTTGACGATCCGCTCAACCTCTTTAAGCTCTTCTGGTGTCACCGGCTGCGGGTGAGTGAAGTCGAATCTCAGTCTCTCCGGTGTAATATTGCTTCCCTTCTGTCCCACATGAGTCCCGAGAACCTGACGGAGAGCCTGGTGAAGAAGGTGTGTAGCCGTGTGCAGAGCGGTAGTCAGTTCACTTCTGTCTGCAAGGCCCCCCTTGAACTGCTGTGCAGCTCCCGAGCGTGAGACTTCCTGATGCTTCTCAAAGGCCTTATCGAACCCTTCCCTGTCGACGCTCAGACCATGTTCAGATGCGAGTTCCTCAGTAAGTTCGATCGGAAAGCCGAAGGTGTCGTAGAGTTTGAAGGCAACGCGGCCGTTTATGGTTCGGCTGTTTCCCTTCATGATGTTCACAAGAAGTTTCTCGAACTCGTGCTCTCCCTTCTGCAGGGTGAGAGAGAACTTCTCCTCCTCCGCGTTCAGTTCGGCAAAGACGAAAGCCTGCCTCTCAGCAAGCTCAGGATAGGCATCGCTGTACATCGGAATGACTATCTGTGCGAGGTTTGAGAGAAACTTGCCGGTGATACCGAGTTTCTTTCCATGTCTGACAGCTCGCCGGATCAGACGACGGAGAATGTAGCCCTGACCGAGATTGGAGGGGGATACACCGCGCTGGTCACCGAGGATGAACACGCTGGTACGCACGTGGTCCGCGATAATCCTCATGGAGACATCAGTCTCTTCGGCATCACCGTAGATCAGGCCTGTCAGCTCTCCGATCTTCTCCAGCAGAGGAGTGAATACCTCAGTCTGGTAGACCGAATCCTTGCCCTGAAGAATGGCGATTGTGCGCTCAATCCCCATACCGGTGTCAACACACTGGCGCTCCATCTTCCCATAGGTACCGTCTGCACCTTTATTGTACTGCATGAACACATCGTTCCACACCTCGAAGTACTTACCGCACGAACATCCGGGCCTGCACTCTGGAGAACACGAAGGGCGACCGGTGTCGATGAACATCTCGGAGTCGGGACCGCAGGGGCCGGTCTCCCCGGCAGGGCCCCACCAGTTGTCCGTTCTCGGAAGGTAGTGGATCCGCTCTTCGGGAATGCCGAGGGAAGCCCAGATAGAGGCTGACTCGTCATCACGGGGGACCTCATCATCTCCGGCGAATACGGTCACCGAAAGTTTGTCAGGATCTATATTCAGTACCTTCGTCAGGAATTCATAACTGTAGTGAATCGCCTCATGCTTGAAGTAATCCCCCAGCGACCAGTTACCGAGCATCTCGAAGAAGGTGAGGTGATGAGGATCACCGACTGCTTCGATGTCCCCGGTGCGTATGCACTTCTGGTAATCCACCAGACGCTGACCCGCAGGGTGTGTCTCCCCGAGTATATAGGGAACCAGGGGGTGCATACCTGCTGTGGTAAACAGTACAGTGGGGTCATTCTCAGGAATCAATGAGGCTCCCGAGATCTGTGTATGATTCTTTGAGACAAAGAATTCGACAAAGGCGTTTCTCAGTTCATGTGCTTTCATAGAGCATCATGTTAAGCAAGGAGTAGTACCTTGTCAATACGAATCAGAACAGTGAGAGCTGGTTATCACTGACCGTACGGGTCTTCCTCAAAGAGTTCAGGATCCCGGGGATATCTGATGGGCTGGAGGCGACATACACACAGGGATGATCATGAAAACGGCGGGGCCACAGAAGGGAACGGTCTTCGACGGTGGAGGAGAACAGGAGTACCGGGATCTCCTGTTCCAGAGCGTCTTCGATTCGCTTCACTGCGTAGCCTCCGTCCTTCTCCTCTATCATGATGAGCGCCCCTGCATAGGCATTCACATAGCTCTTGTAGTGTACGAGGTCTCTCCACCGGTCATCGCGGGCAGGAGAGACCGCCGAAACGAGCAAGCCCTTCCTCGCTATCGCATCGCGAAGCTTCTCCCGTTCCGGCTGTCGTATCTGGTGCACAGGGGTATCGAGAAAGGCAATCGAACGCTCCCCGAGAGAGAGGGTGAACAGCTGTGCCATCCCGTCTATTCCTTTCTCGAGTGTCGTCAGGGGGGTGATACCGTTCTCGAGAAGGACCTCAACGACCTGCCTGACCATCCGTTTTCCCCGCTCACTGGGGTTCCGTGTTCCCGTGATGCCTGCCCTCGGCACTTCAACGAGAGAGGCTTCTCCTCTGAGATAGATGAAGGGTGGATGCAGTGCTGATTCTGCCAGTGAAGGCGGGTAGAGCCTGTCATGTTCCCACAGGGCACTGTCGGATGAGTGAAGTTCCGTGAAACGCTGTTTCACCTCAAGGTAGGTATCGGCAAGGGTGACCCGGTTCACCGAGGAGATCTCACTGTACAGCTGGAGATGGATCAGCATAGGTTCATACACGGACACCGACTCGGCGACCCGGGAGAACATGTTTCGTACAGCCGGGTCGTCCACACCGGAAGCCGATGCCAGGGTCTCAAAATTCATTGCGGCTATGATATTCCTGTAGGAGTGCTCAACCATACTCACGCTTACGCTCCCGTTACCGCTCTCACTGTACCACCGGCAGACAGGTATGTACACACCTGCCTCACCGAAGACGCAATCCCCCGGGACGCAAAACAGCTCCCTTCACGGGAGCTGTTTTCTGCCGCCTCTCGGAATTGAACCGAGGACACAAGGATTTTCAGTCCTTTGCTCTACCAACTGAGCTAAAGCGGCGCGTACGTTGTCGGTACTCAGCTGATACTAAAGAAAAGAGCGACGTATGTAAAGTACCTTTTCCACATTTTCCCACAAAAAGGTTCTCTGAATCTGCTTGACAGATGAAGACCTACTGGCCATTATATTTTATAAAGACTAATGACCTCTGCGAAGAAACACAATTTTCAAGCGAAAGACACAGTTTTTTCACAGAATATGTCGTATAGTCAGAACATTGAACGAATCCATAATCACACGCTTTTCAGATGAAGAGCAAGGAGGACATCATGAAAAAGATCATACTGGCGCTGTTGATCGCTCTGCTGGCAGTACAGGGAGTGAGCGCGGCGGGAACCGTCGAAGCGGAAGCCGAAGAGATCGTGCTTCAGTGGTGGGACTGGAATCCCAGCATGAAGGATCGTAACGAGGCAATCATTGCAGAGTTCGAGGCAAAGAACCCCGGAGTGACTGTAGAGCTATCCACCTACGCCACCAGCGAGTACTGGACAAAACTGAGAATTCAGGCTAACCAGAGGAAACTTCCTGATGTGTTTACGATGAGCTCGGGGTACCTTGAAGAGTGGGCCAATGCAGGCCTTCTGATGGAACTCGATGAGATGATCAAGAAGGACAATCTGTTCGACACCTTCTACAAGAGTATCTTTGATGCAGGAAAGAGCATCAGCGGTACCGACAGCTACTACGCGATACCCTTCGCCCTCGTGACGACAGTACTCTACTATAACAAGGACCATTTCGATGCGGCAGGGCTCAGCTATCCCGATGATTCGTGGACCTGGAATGACTTCACCTCAGCAGCGAAGAAGCTGACGAAAGATACCGACGGAGATGGGAAGACTGATCAGTGGGGCCACTGGTTCTACGGACGCTATGCCCACATCGAACCCTGGGTATATGCAAACGATGGAGCACTGCTTACACCCGACAAGCGCTTCGCACCGGATGCCAACGCGATGGCCGCTCTCAGGATGCTGACAGACCTCGTCCTCGTCGACGGTGCCGCTCCCTCACAGAAGGAGATGAGTGCCCTGAGACAGCAGGACGTCTTCCCGCAGCAGGTTGCCTCGATGTGGGTTGACGGCGGATGGAACATCGACAACAACCGTATCGTCGCAGGGGACTCGTTCAACTGGGGTATCGCACGGATTCCTCAGGGACCGGCGGCATCGACCAAAATCGGTAACGGCTGGCCTGACTATTACGCGATTTCTCCCGATACAAAGCATGCTGAGGCAGCATGGAAGTTTGCCAAGTACATTGCCGGTGAAGGACTGGCTATCAGCGACTACATGGCAGGAAAGATTCCCTCCTACAAGGCTCTTGCAGAGGACGAGGGATTTGCGGACCCCACCAAACAGCCTGAAGAGATGGATCTTCTCATCAAGCAGGCAGGTGAGGAGCTGAGATCCTCCTTCACACTCGGCTGGAGTGAGTGGAGAGGCTATGCAGCGGCAGAAACTCTCGGTCTCAACGGACTCATTGATGCGATCATCAATGGGGAAGTGAGCTTCGACGAGGGAATGAGAGAGGGTGCAGAAGGCATCAATTCGGTCCTCGCACGATATTACAAATAATTATCTTATCAGGAGAGTCCTTCGCAGGACTCTCCTGTGGTATACTCCATTCATGGCACAACACAAGCATCCGCTTTCCTGGCATACGCCGCTGAGTCCCTATCTATTCCTCGTACCGACGATCATTGGACTTATCGTGTTCCGCCTTATTCCGATCGGAGCCTCCTTCTACCTCTCGTTTACCGACTGGACACTTCTCGGGGATCCTGCTTTCGTGGGTCTTGAGAATTACCGCGAAGCATTCGCCAGCAAAGCCTTTATCACGGTCATTCTCAATACGTTCGAGTTCTCCCTGATCTATATCGCGGGAGCTATGGCTCTCGGTCTGATCTATGCACTGCTCATCAACGTTCAGATCCGGGGGATAGCTGCCTTCCGTGCAGTGATCTATCTTCCGGTGGTCACCTCGGCAGTCGCCGTGGGTATCGTGTGGATGTGGATGCTCGGCCCCAAGTACGGGCTGATCAATCGGGGCATCGAAATGCTCGGCATCAACCCGCCCTACTGGTTTCAGGATGCGAATCTTGTTCTCAAGAGTGTATCGATGGTGCAGGTGTGGAAGATGGCCGGATACTACATGATCCTTTTCCTTGCAGGTCTCAAGCAGATTCCGAGGGATACTCTGGATGCGGCAGTCGTTGACGGAGCCACCCCGTTCCAGAGCTTCTTCAGGATCACGCTGCCGATCCTCAGTCCGACGAGCTTCTTCGTTCTCACCGTTGCCATCATAGATTCCTTCAAGAACTTCGAACTGATCTACTCGATGACCAAGGGAGGGCCGCAGAACCATTCGACGACACTGGTATACTCCGTGTACGTCAATGCCTTCGTCCACTACCGGGTCGGCTTTGCAGCGACGGTAGCGTATGTGCTTTTGCTATTCGTGGGAGCACTCACCATCGTGAATTTCATCGTCAAACGACGGTGGGCAAGGCCCTGGGAGTGATACCATGAAGCACAATAGGGTTTCGCCTGTACGAGTAGCTCTCATCGTACTGATTGCAGCCATCAACATCTTCCCCTTCCTCTGGATGCTATCCAACTCATTCAACACCGAGAAGGGAATCTTTTCTACGAGCGTTCAGCTCATACCCGACCTGTTGTTCACCTCAAGCATGTTCGAGAACTACATCTCGGTCATCACGGAATTCAACTTCGGACGCTACACGATGAACTCGGTATTTGTTGCCACGATGTCCTCCCTCGGACAGCTCATTGTGTGTTCGATGGCAGGCTTCACCTTCGCAAAGATGAAGTTCAGAGGGAAAAACCTCATATTCGCCCTGGTGATCTTCACACTGATGGTCCCGAATGAAGTGGCTATCATCCCCGAATATTACCTGATGATGCGCCTCGGCTGGCTCGATACCTACCTCCCGCTGATCGTACCATCCTTCCTGATCGGAGCGATGGGAACGTTCCTGTTGAAGGAGTTCTTCGAACAGGTCCCCGATGAACTGTTTGATGCAGGGATCATAGACGGAGCGAACAGCTGGGTTATGTACCGGTCAATCTATCTTCCTCAGGGAGTGGCGACAATGGCTACCCTGTTCATCATCGCCTTCATGAACAACTGGAATGACCTGCTCCGCCCGATCCTGTATCTCTCGAGGGACTCTCTCATGACCGTCACTCAGGCGCTCACTCAGTTCCAGGGACAGTACGAGGCGAAGTGGAACCTCCTCCTGGCCGGAAGCGTCCTGTCTATTCTTCCCCTCATCGCGATGTTCATCTTCACGCAGAGATACATCATCGACAACTCAATGAACGCTGGTATCAAGGGATAATCACCATGGACTCAAGAACAGGTATACTCTCACACTCAGACGGTGAGATCCAACGCTACGAACTTCTGACAGGCTTCTCCTGGAACGATCTGAGCTATCGCTATATGCACACCACTGCAGAATCGGTACAGGCTCTCGTCCGTCTCTACACGGCCAATATCATCGTGAAGAATCCCGGTCTGTACGGCACCATGGTGTTCGCCCATATACCGAAGGGGATGGCACCTCCCTTCGACCGGGCAACGGAAGCGGGCTACCTCTATGACGATCAGGCACTCACGAGGTATCACTTCAGGAGGATGGCCGAATCAGACGGGATTACGAGTGACGGACAGCGTCTGATCTGTGAGGACTCAGAAATTCAGACATTTTTCGCACGGCTTCAGGATGCCGGGCTCCTCTCTATTGTTATGGGAAGAAGAGACACCATCACCTATGTACCGATCTCGGATACATTCGGGTTCCTCTCACAGGAGACTGCAGAGCATACTGCAGTGAACTCCCACTTTTTCCTGATGGACCCGACCGATATCGACTCCCCCTATGACGCTCTTGGAACACCGTACGGCTTCGCGGTGGAAGGTGGTGAGATTCTTCAGCCGCCCCTGTTCGGGCGGGAGGCTCTCATCGTCGACTCTCAGGGCAGAGCATGTATCGGGTATCCGTCACTCACTGATACCACCATACACATCGACGCAAGACGGTATCATGACGGAGAGAATGGGGTAACGTTCTACAGCCGTCCGGAATATCGCATCACGCCGAAGGAACCGGGCACTGATCTCGTGATCGTGAACAGAAGGATCGTTGCAGTCTTACAGGGCGGTGGGATACAGGTTCCGATGGCAGGCTTCATTCTACATAGTGCAGACCCTATCGAGATCAGCACAGGTGCGGTAGCTTATTCGAGAGAGGATGATATCACCTTTGCGGTGCAGGTAGGTCCTTCAGCTGTGAAGGATGGAACGGTATCAGGGGAACTCACCTGTCCGTTCTACACCGGAGAGGGAACACCCTTCCCTTCCACCGTCTATCCCCTCCCCTATGAAACTGCCAGAGCATCAAGAACAGCGATCGGAGAGAAGGACGGAAAGCCTGTCATACTCTGGCTTGAAGGAGCCAGCAAGAACGGGCATATACCTTTTCAGGAAAGCAGCGGATCGTCTCTCCTCGAAACAGCAGAGATTGCCGGCAGTCTCTCCATACAGAACATGGTGAACATGGATGGGGGCGGCTCCGCCCAGATCCATCATCAGGGAACGAGAAACCTGCTCATTGCTGACAGGGATGTGAAGACAAATACCGTGAAGGAGAGACCGGTACCGCTCGGGCTTATACTCAGCTGAAGGGTACGAAGAAATTAGAGCAATCCACCATTCGAGGCACTATAAAAACATTGAAACGCATTGAATGATACACCTATCAGACATGTAGGGATTAAGAGCCGGAAGAGAACACCAGGGATAATACTACCAGGCGTTGAGGGGGGAGTATGACAGACAACAGGGAATACTACGACACACACGCTCAGGAGTATATCCTCGGTACGGTGGATGCTGATCTCTCGTCCCTGTACCACCGGTTTTTCACCTATCTGAGTCCGGGTTGTTCCATCCTGGATGCCGGCTGCGGCAGCGGGAGAGACCTGAAGTACTTTTCCTCACTCGGTTACCGGTGTACGGGCTTTGACGCTTCGGCAGAGATGGTCAAAGCTGCCGGGGCCTACAGCGGTTGTCCGGTATATCAGGGAACCTTCGAAACCTTCAATGCAAAACAGACTTACGATGCTATCTGGGCATGTGCGTCACTCCTGCATGTACGTAGGGATGATTTGCCCGATGTCTTTCGGAATCTCAGTGAAGGACTGACCGATAGTGGCATATTGTACTGTTCCTTCAAAGAGGGGTCTGACTTCACCCGGGACGGCCGGTCCTTCACCTGTTTCACGGCCGATTCCTTCGCACAATTTATTGCACTGGAGACATCTTTTACCATTCTAGAGCAATATATCAGTGAAGATGTTCGAGCCGGCCGGGAGACAGAGTTCTGGATCAATGCAGTCCTGCAGAAACAATAAGAGCCTACTCAGCAACCCTCAGTGATATCTCACCGCTGTTCAGGACATGTTTTTCACCCTGGTTATCGGTGACTGAGAGAGACCCGTCATCATTGATCGCTGTGACTGTTGCCGTATAGCTGAGGTACTTTAAGCGCCTGCCGGTATTAATACTTGATGACTGGCTGATGTTTCCAATTCATAATCAGGTGAAGAAATCTATTCTTCTCGATCTTATCGAGGAGAGGTATGGAACAGCGACGACCATTGTGTGTTCTCAAGTCGATCCTGACGATTGGAGTGACCGTTTTTCTGGCTATACGATCGGTAATGCGGTAACAAGCAGGGTAATCTCAAATGGATTCACTCTCGTCATTCAGAGTGAACAGGATCTACGCCAAACGAAGTATCCTAGCGTATTGTGAAATATGTTCGACCGGCGGGGAAGACTCCCCGCTGGCTCAATTCGCAGCGTATTGCCTGGCTCAATTTTTACGGAACAGTGGCTCAGTCACGCCGTAATCTCCAGCTTACAATCATCCGATTTTCAACCAATTCATATAAGCCCCGAGATAACACTTATCTATCTACAACAGTAGAAATTCCTATGGGTCCTTAGACCCGCCCTGCTGATTAACTTCTTTCATATCTACAACAGTAGAAATTCCTATGGGTCCTTAGACCTTTGTTCCATAGTAAGGAGTTGTTGATATCTACAACAGTAGAAATTCCTATGGGTCCTTAGACCTCCCTGGGTACAAGATCAGACCGAAATCTACAACAGTAGAAATTCCTATGGGTCCTTAGACCTCCCTGGGTACAAGATCAGACCGAAATCTACAACAGTAGAAATTCCTATGGGTCCTTAGACGAAAGAAGGCCACAGTGGTGCTCACGATCTACAACAGTAGAAATTCCTATGGGTCCTTAGACATCTTCGATCTCGAGATGTCTCATGATATCTACAACAGTAGAAATTCCTATGGGTCCTTAGACGGACATGCTGACATCGACAATAGCCAAATCTACAACAGTAGAAATTCCTATGGGTCCTTAGACGATCAGCCTGGAACCGACCATGAAGAATCTACAACAGTAGAAATTCCTATGGGTCCTTAGACGATCAGCCTGGAACCGACCATGAAGAATCTACAACAGTAGAAATTCCTATGGGTCCTTAGACTCTCTAGGGACCATGTCATTTCTTTTATCTACAACAGTAGAAATTCCTATGGGTCCTTAGACTGTAGGAGGTGATGGCCCCTATTCCGATCTACAACAGTAGAAATTCCTATGGGTCCTTAGACTGTAGGAGGTGATGGCCCCTATTCCGATCTACAACAGTAGAAATTCCTATGGGTCCTTAGACCTGATATTATTGTCAAGCATATGGCAAATCTACAACAGTAGAAATTCCTATGGGTCCTTAGACTATAGGAGTTGAATATGATTCTGATATCTACAACAGTAGAAATTCCTATGGGTCCTTAGACGATGAACGACTGGTCGAACATGCTAGATCTACAACAGTAGAAATTCCTATGGGTCCTTAGACGAAGATGGCAAGAGAGTCAGGCTTTACATATCTACAACAGTAGAAATTCCTATGGGTCCTTAGACCCGCCATCTTTTGTCTCGTGTTCTAATCTACAACAGTAGAAATTCCTATGGGTCCTTAGACCAAGAACAGGAGCGAACCTGTGAAGGATCTACAACAGTAGAAATTCCTATGGGTCCTTAGACTTGATAGCTGTTCGTAATGATTTACCATATCTACAACAGTAGAAATTCCTATGGGTCCTTAGACTTGTGAAAGTTTATCTACACGGTCAAGATCTACAACAGTAGAAATTCCTATGGGTCCTTAGACGTAGATGCTGGTGGTTCAATGAATTTATCTACAACAGTAGAAATTCCTATGGGTCCTTAGACAACAGGCGGTAAATACCCATGGCATTATCTACAACAGTAGAAATTCCTATGGGTCCTTAGACTTGCAAGGAATGTGCAGTTAGTCGGATCTACAACAGTAGAAATTCCTATGGGTCCTTAGACGTGTGAGTCACTGAAATATCACTAGCATCTACAACAGTAGAAATTCCTATGGGTCCTTAGACACTTTCAACAGTGGATAAAGAAATAGATCTACAACAGTAGAAATTCCTATGGGTCCTTAGACTCTCTGATGATGGTGACACTCTTACTCTATCTACAACAGTAGAAATTCCTATGGGTCCTTAGACTCGCAAAGGCAACAGAGATCAACTTATCTACAACAGTAGAAATTCCTATGGGTCCTTAGACATGCTCTCACTCCAACCATACCTGAAATCTACAACAGTAGAAATTCCTATGGGTCCTTAGACAATTTACTATATCGCATTGGCGATAAATCTACAACAGTAGAAATTCCTATGGGTCCTTAGACCTTGACCAGGGTGAGTAGGAGGATTTATCTACAACAGTAGAAATTCCTATGGGTCCTTAGACATAAGTCAAGGTGAGGTCAGGATCCCTATCTACAACAGTAGAAATTCCTATGGGTCCTTAGACCATTGTACAAGGAAATATTTAACCTGATCTACAACAGTAGAAATTCCTATGGGTCCTTAGACCCTTGAAGCTCAAATTCTCTTTGATTTATTTAGTAATCGATCAATATACAGTAGAAAAAACGTCTTTTTTTGCTCAATCATAAAATAATGCCCCATATCAAACATCCGATTTGCCCAGTAAGACTATAGGTTTGCATTATAAAACAATCAAAAGGTCATCATCAGTATGTGCACTATAACCATATCGAGTTATCTTACAAGTTTTACTTAGTTCTAATATTACCACACTGTCCGATTCTGTGAAATATTTTTTGAACGAATTTTCAATTTCGTAGGTAATATTCTTCAGAATTGTAGCAGTATTCCGGATCTGAAAGACTGAATATTGTAACCTCATTCCATATTTTCCAAGATATTTAGAAAATTTTGCGCGTACCTTGTTGTCTGATATATCATAACTTACTATCAACATACTTACACCTCTATCAAGTAAAAAGGATAGTCATGTATATCCTTATCGCGAATGAATGATCTATAGTACTGTTGAATATACAGAAACAATTGATCTTTATTCGAAAGAAGATCTTCTGAAAGGAATCGAATGTAAGGAACCGCTTGTTTTCCAAAGAGTGAGTATCTATCTTGCCGATAGAAAAAATCACCTTCCTTCACTTGCCCTAGGTTAAGCGCTTTCCTGATACTTCGATCTACGACTGGTCTAAAAGGTTCGATGATATCACAAGTCAGGGATTTCCTATGAAAAAAAGGACGATGAAGTACTCCTTCATAGGTATCAAATCCATACATCTCTAATAGGGCATCAATTATATTGAACAGCATGGTATAACCTATGTCCAAAAGACAATTGGTCATATCATGTTTTACACGAGGTCTTCGGGATGTCCAAGCATGATTTTTAAACATTTCCTTGAAATAGAGTTTTGAAGCTGCTCCCTCTATTCCCATGATTTCTTGACAGGTTCCTTGAACTGTGACAACCCTTTGCGAATACTCATCTAAACAGGTTATCGCATGTTTAATGTCACCGGTTTTGTTGCGAATTCCTTTCAAAACTCTTTTTTGGTTAATAATTTTATTAGATATGATCTGAGCGCCGATTTCAAAACCTCTGAACGCATATTGTTTTCGTCTAAGTAGCACATTTCCTTCAGCTTTACTGTTGATGATTGCATAAACTCTATAATTGGTTGTTAATAAAACGATTGAAAAGCCAAACTTTTTTGACCGGTCAAGGACGCCACTGGTAATTTTTGTGCTTCCAACAATGAAAATCGCAAACAACAAGTACGAACTTGTTTGAAACTTCACTTTCTTTTCACGTGTAAACACTATGATGTTGTCGTTACGGAAACCGACATATTCTCCCTGCATTGTAAAGATAAACACAATTTGCCTGTGCTTAAAGTCCTGAGCACTCAACATGATTCCTCCAAAGGTCGATCACATAAATTATGATAGATACAGGTATTACATTTCTGTGGATTGGTAGGGAGAAACATATCAGGATCAAAAGTCCTGATATCATCTAGCGTTTGATAGAATTTCTCACGCATCTTATCATCTTCACAAGGAAGGGAAACATGATGAACTATATTATCGTCAATTGAATGGAACCGTAAAATAGTCACATCATATCCCATCTCTTCAAGACAATAGTATTGTGCATACAGTTGAAATATATATCCATGATATATTTTCACAATTTTCTTTTTCCGTTCAGTCAAAAGCTTTCGTCTAACATCTAGGAGGTCTATACAACCATACAGTTTCAACCGTTCACAATACACTGAAATCCCCTGGAGGATTTCTGAATGCGTCGAATAGGTTGCATTGTCTATGCTTGCGTGTGCAGCCTTGCCATCAATCTGGGGTTTACCATGGTATATTATGTGCGAGGTCTGCCCGTACAATTCGTGATAATAAATTGATAACGGACAAAAGATAAAATCATTAAGGTATGATATTTTAAGGTAAGGTTCCAAAATTAAAATCCTTACGACATAGCATATGACAACCAAGCATCATGAGCTATCTTCAATGTTGGGTTCTCACTTTCCATTAGTTGATGAACATACATCATCCCTTTTCTTGCAATGTTATACGCTCCATTCGCATCTGCATCACAAGGAAGATTACTTTTCACAGATTGAGTGCGGCTGTCGTAATAGAGACCATAAGAGTTCTTTACCGGTGATAAAATATAGTCTTCGCCTGTTCTGGCATTACTGTTTCTCAGTTGCAGACAATAAATAAATGCGCGATATAACTGATCGAAACTTCTTGTGAACTGCATCGTCAGAATTTCTGGGAGAAGATCTTTCCCAGTAGAATAATCCACATTCATCGTGTCAAAAAAAGCTTTCAACATCTCAGTAGGACGCACATCAGAATAGTCTCGCTCCTTTTTCCTATAGACAATACGTTGGCCTCTAGAGGAAACTTCCCAAGCCTTCCTTTTTTTCAATAAAACAGTGGTATCAAAATTGGCATAATCAAAGGTAAATAAAAAGGAGTCTTCATCTTTATCATATCTGATAGAATCGAATCGATTAAAGAAGTCCAATTTCTTTTCATAGTTTGTTAAACCTTTAAGTTTAAACATATTTACAAAACCGGTAGAAGGATCGATAACAGATGTATAAGCGGAAGGAATATAGAAAATCCATCCTTTTTGTTTCTTGAGTTCCTGAAAACTTTCAAACGGCGGGGTAAGTTGATAAGCATTCAATACACCACCCGGTTCTTCGGCGGAGCGATCTTTAAAAACAAGATAATGCAGTTTATTCATCAGTGCAGATTCAAACTTTTGATATACCTGTCGTTCAACTTTATAACGCCCTCGTTTAAACCCAAAATTCAGATCTTCAAGAACGATAACCGCCTGATATTCTACAACGAGATGAGCAATTCTTGAAACGCTATGAGAAAGATAGCCTTCTTTCAAATCTTTGATTTTGTTTATTGACCGCCAGCTTTTACGAGCTTTGTCACGATCAAATTCTGCTTTCTTCAGTTTATCCTGATAATCAACAAATCCTCTATTGTTCGGACGTTCAAGGATATTCAGTGATTCCTGATGCACGAGAGTGCCAGCATGATCTAAAATGCTGATATAAAGAAGATTTTTCTCTCCACGATCGATTCCCATAACATGGATATTTTCATTCTCCTTAAGCATTGTAGATACTTTCTCGTTAATAGTTTCGATTGGCACCTCCTTTCGCGAATTAAACGTAAGGGACACATGAAAGAAATACTGGTCTTCTAAAAATCGTTTCCCTTTAGTAATACTATGAGCAACCTGTTTAATGATTGCTTCAGGATAGAACTTTTTCGCCTCAATGGATAAGGAATCTTTTTTCATTGTAGTATTAGCATACCTAAATAACTCAGCATGTATTTCATCTGGTAGGGTCTTTCCTTCTCTGGTTGTCCTGTTAACCACATAGGAATCTTCAGGATGAGTAGGTTTTTTCGTTCCGGAATTCACCGCTGGACGATAAAATAATTGAGCCTGTCCGTTCAGCTTAATAGTAAAGTCCTTCAGGTTGCGCTCAGAAAATGCAGCATTCCAATACATTGTATGCAGGTTCTTCTTTCCTGACGCTCCAGGAGCGAAATCCTTATTATAAATCTTGAATAGATATAGTCGCCCCTTTTGTACCAATGATTCTATATAAGACGCTGATATGGAACTGAAGGTGATTCTATAATTCTGCGAATCAACATCCTGATAGAATTCTTTCAGGGTCGCATATTCTTCAGGGCTCTTGAATTCCATTTCAAAAACACGCCAGTCCCCATAGAGAGGAATGGATTTCTGATAGAACCTGATGAGATCTTTCTCAAATGATGAAAGAGATTCGTACTCAGGAGAATAATAATGCTCAACCTTGTCACGTTTCTTTGTAACACATGAAACAAGATCGGGAGGGGTAGGTACAGGGAAGTTTCCAGATTTAGGAAAAAAAACCTTCGGAAGCATCCTAGTAGAGGTGGATAGATATTTATATACCATTCGTTCGTAGAACTTTTCTCCAGAAGTGATTTGCAGGTCTTCGGACTGCAGATCAGGTTTATCATTCTTGTTTAATATTCCAAGGTAGTATTCACCATCTTTTCGAAGGATGACACACAAATTCTGCGTCTGCTTATTCTCATCCCATCCATCGCCTAGTGTAGGACTCTCAAAATTAAGTTTAAACTGCTTTTCTTTATGACTTTTTTTCGTTAAAAAATTCCTGATCTTATCATAAACTGCTGGGATAGTTTTCAAGGTAAGATTATTCAATAACAAGAGTTCGTAAAAATCTGTATCGAAATCATAATCTGATGGGGGCAATATCCCTCTAACCAGATTTACTACTTGCAAAACGAGATCAAGAAAGGTCTTCAAAATTTCTATATGATGAGGATTACCTGTAAAAAGAGACTGATTATCTTTCTGTTCATAAAAGAGTTCTATCAATCGAGTTCTTGCTTCCGCCAAATCCCCCAATAGACGATCTATCTCCTTAGAAAAGAAAGACTCGAATGAGTTGTATCCATCACTCATTCCTATAGACTCACAAATTGTATAAACATCCTTCAGAGTGTAGTGGTTTTTTTTCACCTTTCGCTGAAGGAGAGTTTCTTCCTTTTTCGTAAGTTTTCTTCGCCCATTCAACATATCTTCTGTTAAGCGTAATTCATGAGCAGTCTGGATAGCATTCCACTCGTGATAACAATATTGAGAAATTGCTCGAACTTGAACCGAGGAAAAATAGATGGAAGTGGTATCGAAAGCAAGAGCCCGAGAAATTTGCCTGGCAGAAGATTCAAACAGGTCATTGAATTCTTCAGAAATTAGAGTTTTAACATCTGCAAGCATCTCTTCTTCATTCTCATAAGGTGTTGGGATGAAGGCCGATTGCGTTCTATCTGAGAGAATCTGCTTATACAATGGTGTCATAAGAAGGTCACGTCGATGAATCTCTGGATGCTGCTGACAATAAAGATTAATATATTCATTAATCCCCTGAATCTTTCCATCTTCGCCATCAGTCTGTAGTCCTCCAAGTAGGGTGTTGTATTGATCGATCCCTTTTTGTGTAATGAAGTCGGTAAAATTCTCTATACTGAAAAATGATTTGACCGGTAGAGCGCCTGCAACTTCTACCAACTTCTCTACCAAGGAGGCATGAAATTCAGGGTGTTTGATGGAGAGCTTCTGAAACTTTCTGACATTGTTGTGGAATTTTGAGAAATTCTCATTGATAATTCGATGAGGGACGGCAACACCGCGTTCCTCGACAGTGAAAAGATTCCTACGATTCTCACAATACCCGTTAAAATAACCTGCAAATCCTTTAAATTCTGAAGATAATGATTGGATGTCGGATGAATTCAAATTCGCGAATGCCAGATCCAATATTTTTTTCACTTCTTTCCCCTGCAGCACAGTAATATCTGAAGAGGATTTCATATGCTTCACAATATTTTCTCTGCATGATCTCTGCGCGTTTCTAAGTGTCTTTCTGCTTTCCGGAGTTTTTGATATCTGGAAGGCCTCCAGAGCGTCTGCGAGCTGCGTATACAGAGTGGGATCATATATATTGTTATTCGACTTATAGCTTTCGAGGTTATCATTGATAATTTTCTTGTAGACATTATCGAGAAGGATTTTTGCTTGCTGATAGGCCTCTGCCTTCTTTTTATCTTTCTCAAGAATCTTATGAGCTTTGATATATTCTTCGGTTTTTTCCATGGGAATCAGTCGAAACCTCAACGTTTTACTCACTTTTGAAAGATGTGTAAAATCTTGTATTGAAACCATATAAACCTCCTAAAAACCAGGTTATAACGTATGAATATCAAAAATCTATAAATAGTTGTCTATGCCTCATCTGCATTTGAGTTTAGCAACACTTTTTATCTAATGATCTGATGATATTGAAAATACCACAGCCAGTGGGACATATATTGTCTCACTAAAAAGAAATCTCCTTCTTTTCAAAATAATTATATCATACAACTCAAGGGAGTAACATAAAAGGTGGATAAACTAAATCATGACAGTCAACGCATTCGATGCAGTCCTACTCAGCAACCCTCAGTGATATCTCACCGCTGTTCAGGACATGTTTTTCACTCTGGTTATCGGTGACTGAGAGAGACCCGTCATCATTGATCGCTGTGACTGTTGCCGTATAGCTGAGGGAGCCCTGTGTCACGGAGACGGTCCGGTCAAGCACAATGGAGTGGTTCCTGTACCGGTCCATGACCGACCGGTCGTGCAGCTGTTCCAGAATAGCCGCGACATGCTCGATGAGCGAGGCCGCGAGGGTGTTCACCTGAGGGGTCGGCGATTCAAAGAGTGTCGTAGCTATGTCGCGAATCTCTTCGGGAAAGCCTGCCTGAGGGGGGAAGAGGTTGATACCGATCCCGATGATCATCGACTCCATCTTCCCGCTCTCGAAGCTGCTGGTGCCCTCGGTCAGGATTCCAGAGACTTTCTTTCCTTCAATGTATAGGTCATTGACCCACTTGATACCGATGTCCCGGTCAGTATAGGCACTGAGCGTCTCACGCACCGCGACAGCTGCAGCAGAGGTCACGAGGATCGCATCACTCATATCGAGTTCACGTTTCACGATGACAGACAGATATAATCCGGTTCCAGGAGGGGAGTAAAAGGTTCTTCCCAATCTCCCCTTACCGTGTGTCTGATGGCTCGACAGGACAACAGCAAGGTCCCCTGCACCATCGGTCAGCAGCCGTTTTGCTTCCTGGTTCGTACTATCGACTGTATCCAGGACCTTCAGTGAGACACGATCTTTCCAGGGGGGAGAAAGATTCAGGGAGATGTCCTCCTCACTGAGACGATAACTTCCCTCTGTCAGGGTATATCCCAGTGAGGGTTTGCTCGTGATCTGGAAACCTCCTGAGCGGAGGTTCTGAATCGCTTTCCAGACAGCTGCACGCGACAGGTCGAGCTCCGAAGCGATCTGTTCTCCAGATACCGCTGCGGGACTTTTCTCTTTCAGTATCCTCAACACCTGCTCTCTGGTCGTCTTCATACACCCTCACCTTTGTAAACGTATTTTTTTCAGCATGTTTACAATCAAGCGTTTTCATGGTATCACATAATCAGATATTCGTGGAGGTATCATCATGAAACTCAGAGAGATTCTTCTCACCTCAGCATTCACAGCTCTGATCATCGTCGGTTCCTACGTTGCGATTCCCATCGGTGCTGTACCCATTACCCTGCAGAGCCTGTTTGTGCTCCTTGCAGGACTTCTTGCAGGCAAGCGTATCGCCCTCACCGCCGTGGGACTCTACCTCGTCCTCGGTGCAGTGGGACTGCCTGTTTTCAGCGGTGGAGGGGGCGGCTTTGCCCACTTCAGTGGTCCTACCGGGGGGTTTCTCTTTGGCTTGCTGTTCATGGCACTGGTCAGCGGAAGTGTCAGTGACCTGGTCGCAGTACGGACAACGGGCAAGGAGAACCTGAGCAAAGGTGAGACCCTCACACTGATCCTGGGTGCTGTGGCAGCCACCATGGCCGTGTATGTTACAGGGATTCCGTTTCTCCAGATGATCCTCTCTGTCTCGTTCAAGGAGGCGCTTGCGATCGGTCTGCTTCCTTTCATCGCAGGCGACCTGCTGAAGCTCGTTGCTGCGGTCCTCCTTGTACCGGTCTTCTTCCCCGTAGTACATACCTATCTCGGACAGAGAGGCGAGAACGAATGATCAATGCAGAGGGTCTTTCCCTCACTCTGGATAAGAAACACCGCATCTTTGATGATGTGAGCTTCTCTGTGCAAGCCGGACAGACACTTCTGCTCAGCGGTAAGAACGGTTCCGGGAAATCACTGCTGCTGAAAACGCTCAAGGGGCTTCTCCGCCCGTCAGGGGGGAAAATCGTGATCAACGGAGAAGATGTGAGTGCAAAGCACAGCAGACGGCTTGCGCTTACCGGTCTGGTGTTTCAGGAAACCGACCTGCAGATTGTCGCACAGACGGTTCGCAAGGATCTCCTGTTCGGACTGCAGAATATGAGAGTCGAAAAAGCGGAGAGTGAACGGAGGATCACCCGGATCGCCGATCAGCTCGAGATATCCCACCTGCTCGAGAAGCGTCCCGCGCTTCTGTCGGGAGGAGAGAGACGCCGGGTGGCGCTGGCGGGGGTGATGGTCATGAACCCGTCAGTGATCTTCCTGGATGAACCGTTTGCCAATCTGGACTACCCCGGTATCAGGCAGGTTCTCCGCTCAATCATTTCCCTTCAGGAAAGCGGAGCTACACTGATTATCGCGACCCATGAGGTGGAGAAAGTCGCTGCGCACTGTGACAGCATGGTGATCCTCGACGAAGGAACGGTCGTACTCAAAGGAACCTGTGAGAAAGTCCTTCCATCCTGTGAACTCTACGGTATCCGCGTCCCCCGCACCGGGGGGAGCGACATTCCTGTCAGCGAACTGACCTGGCTGACATGAATATCTTCCACTACCGCCCGCACGGAGGCTACCTGCACCGGGTACATCCTCTGATCAAGATTCTGCTTCTCATTCTGCTGAGTACACTCAACGTGCAGGGTTCCACCCTCTTTTCCGCTTTTTCTCTTTTGTGTGCGCTAGTTCTCACCGGGACAACCAGAGTCCCGCTCATGAGCTATACACGGGAGATGCGGTATTTCACGCTGATCATCCTCATCGTTGCCGTCAGCAGGTTCCTCACCAGCGATTCTGTGGAAACCGCCCTCAGGACGATTTGCATGTTCACCGGCATGATCCTGTTCAGCATTCTTCTCATGGACAGCACGCCGGTGGATGATGCAGGAAGGGCTGTATCCCTGCTGTTCTTCCCCTTCGGCAGAAAGGTGATGAGAGAGGTTTCCTCGATTACCGAACTTACCCTCATGATGATCCCTCTCTTTCTCGACACGGCACAGACAAGCCTTCAGGCGAGGAAGGCGCGGGGAGAGCAATTCATACGCCACCCGGCACGCGCCCTCGCATCGTTCACGGAATGCCTCCTTGCCAGGATGTTCCTCGATATCGAACGTCTTGAGGAGGCTCTTGTGAGCCGTCACTATGCTCCTGAGAACCAGATAGCCGGTCAACCGGTCACTATCCCTCAGGTACTCATCCTCCTGATTGTCTCGGGCACCGCTTTCTTCGTATACTTTCTCGTATGACAAAACAGGAACTGAGAAACGAGATCCGCCGTGCGATAGATGCACTCAGCGCAGCCTATAGAGAGGAGGCTTCCTCCGTCATCTGCTCGAAAATCCTTTCGAGCGATGAGTACAGAACGTGCCGGACGATCCTCCTGTATGTGCCCCTACCCGATGAGGTTGATATCACCCCGGTGATCGAGCAGGCAATCAGGGATAGGAAAGAGGTTGCCCTGCCGGTGATTGACGGGTCTCAGATGATCTTCCGTCGTGTGGACACGCTCTGGAAGGGAAAGCTGAAGGAGGGTGCACTGCAGGTGGCAGAGCCGGATGCTTCCTATGAGGCCCTTGAGCTTTCGGGAAGGTCAGGGATCCTCATCGTCACACCGGGAAGAGCCTTCAGTGCACAGGGTATGCGGCTGGGGCGGGGAAAAGGCTACTACGACAGATTCTTCTCCTCCGTCGGGTCCGAGGGAGTGAGAATGGCGGCGGCCTTCGATCTACAGATCACTGACCGGGTGCCGGCCGGTGCACATGACCTGCCTGTTCACATCATATTCAGCGAATCCCGCACGTTCAGAGACTGATGATATTCTCCCACAGCCAGGAGAAGTGAGTCTTGACGAAACCTCTCATGGCGATTGATCCGGTAGTAATGCCCTGGTGTGAGAGGTCACACCGGTATAGTTCATCCAGACTCAGCAGCTCCTCCCTCACCTCGGGGGCTCTGACCGTTCTGAGCAGGGTGCTCAGGGTCTTCAGATACTCGAACTGTTTAGTGGGAGAACTTGCGATGACGAAGAGAAAGTGTACAGGCTTGCCATCCTTCGCGGCATATTCGATGCCGCACTCGCTGAGACCGAGACCAACCTGTACGGTCTCAAGATTTTCGACCTTACCGTGAGCGATACCGATACCGTGTCCGATACCGGTCGTCTCTATCCGCTCACGCTCAATGACCGCGGCTTTGAATGCATCGATATCATCAAGGGTGGAGAAGACTGTACACTTATCAATGACCTCCATAATCGCCCGTTCTTTCTCCAAGGCATCAACGTGGCAGATAAGTGTGGTATCCTTCCCGATCCCGATCATGCTCTCTCCAGGGTCTTCAGGTACTCGTTCATCGCGGCAGCGGCCTTGCGCCCCTGACCCATGGCGAGGATGACCGTCGCAGCCCCGAGGACGATGTCCCCTCCGGCATACACCCCTTCCATGCTGGTCTTGCAGGTCTGTTCATCCACAATGATGTTTCCCCTTCTGTTCACCTGAAGACCTTTTGTCGTACGTTCAATGAGAGGGTTCGAGTCGTTCCCGATGGCAACTATCACGGTGTCATACGAGTGGATCGCCTCACTGCCGGGAATCTCAACCGGCCGCCGTCTGCCCGACTCATCAGGTTCGCCGAGTTCGCAGGTCACCAGTTCGACACCGGCGACTCTGCCTGTCTCATCTCCCACGATCTTTCTCGGAGCATGCAGCATCAGAAACCGGATTCCCTCTTCACGTGCATGTGCGACCTCTTCCCGCCGGGCAGGCATCTCGGCCTCGGTACGGCGGTACACGATCGTCACCTCTTCAGCACCGAGACGGCGTGCTGTGCGGGCCGCATCCATCGCGACGTTCCCGCCTCCGAAGACAGCCACTCTCTTCGAGCCGTACAGAGGTGTACCGGCCACGTTACGCTCATAGGCTTTCATCAGGTTGCTACGGGTGAGATACTCATTGGCACTGAACACTCCGACCAGGTTCTCGCCTTCGAGGTGCATGAACCTGGGCAGACCGGCTCCGGTGCCGATGAACAGGGCATCAAAGCCCTCTTCTTCAAGAAGATCATCCACCCGGGCTGTCCTTCCTACGAGAAAATTGTGTTCCACCTTGACTCCCATCTGCTCGAGAGAAGCGAACTCCTCCTCGACGATGGACTTGGGGAGACGGAATTCAGGGATACCGTAGACCAGAACGCCCCCGGCCTTGTGGAGAGCCTCGAACATGATGACTTCATGCCCTTCCCGTCTCAGATCAGCGGCAGCAGTCATGCTCGCAGGTCCACTGCCGACGACTCCCACCTTCCTTCCTGATTCCTCTGCGACAGAGGGATTCTTCCGTCTGTTGTTCCGTGTCTCCCAGTCTGCGACATACCGTTCGATACGTCCGATATTCACGGCCTTATCGATACTCTTCAGGGATTTACCGACTGTACAGGTGAGCTGGCACTGACTCTCCTGGGGGCAGACACGGCCGCAGATGGAGGGAAGCATACTTGCTTCCTTGATGGTGGCGACCGAGGCGGCGAAATCCCCTTGGGCGGCTTGCTTGATGAACTTCGGGATGTCGATATTCACCGGACAGCCTGCCACGCAGGGAGCATTCTTACACTGCAGGCACCTGAGCGACTCGACGATCACCTGGTTTTCGGTGTATCCGAGAGCAACCTCGTCCATGTTGCACACACGCTCCTCCGGGTGCTGGGACGGCATGTCCATCGGGGGAATCTGAAGACGTTCTTTGAGGGTGATGGTGGAAGGATCGAGGGTTTCCCTGATCTCCTTCGCCAGTGTATCAAGCTGTTCACGAGTTGGATGACTCATCAGGCATCACCCTCCTTTATATCAAGACCGATATGACAGCGATGATGGGCATCTGCTTCCTGCGGCTTATAGGTTCCAAGGCGCAGGAGAAGGTTATCCCAGTCGACCTTGTGAGCATCAAATTCAGGTCCGTCTACACAGACGAACTTTGTCTCTCCTCCGACGCTCACCCGACAGCCTCCACACATACCGGTCCCGTCTATCATGATGGTATTGAGCGAAGCAACGGTGGGAACATCAAATTCCCTGGTGGTAAGGGTACAGAACTTCATCATGACCGGTGGACCGATAGCCACCACCATGTCGACCTGTTCCTTCTGCATGATCTCCTTGAGCGGTTCGGTTACCAGAGCCTTGCGCCCATACGAACCATCGTCCGTGACAACAACCACGTCATCGGTTATCTTCCGCATCTCATCCTCGAGTATGACAAGCTCCTTCGTACGGGCACCGATAATAATGGTGACTTCATTACCGGCAGCCTTCATCGCCTGGGCGATAGGGTGCATGGGAGCGACTCCGACTCCACCGCCGACACAGATGACCTTCCCGAATTTCTCGATATGGGTCGGCTGTCCGAGGGGACCGAGCACATTCTGGATCGAATCACCCGCCTCCAGCGTCGCGAAGTAATGGGTCGCTTCGCCTACCGCCTGGAACACTATCGTGATCGATCCCTTCTCAGGGTCTGCATCTGCTATTGTGAGAGGGATTCTCTCGGCATAATCACCGCCGTGCTGGAGAATGACAAACTGTCCCGCCTTCCTGTTCCTTGCGATCTTCGGAGCCTTGATCTCCATACGGAACACTTCCTGAGAAAGTCTCTTCTTATCTAAAATCGTGAACATCACATACTCCCATTCATGGTATGAAGTGATCACAGAATCAGGTTCAATACAATCAGTTGTGAAAAACCATTCAAACGTGATTGCATTAGAGTACCAAGTTTCATTTTTTTTTACAATAATGTGAGGTTTGTATTGATCGACAAGATTCTGTATACTTGTGATCACATTATATCATGAGGAAGGAAACTATGATTCGAAAGAGTACGGATATGGAACAGGTGAAAGCTGAAGGGATGAGAGGCGGAGCCGGGGTCATCACGGCGGTTCACCATCTGAGCAGGGACGAGGTCCCTCACGGGCGTCTGTTCTCCACCTTCACGGTGGGCAAGGGCTGTTCAATCGGCTACCATGACCATGTCGGAGAGACCGAATACTACCTGATACAGTCAGGAAGGGGTATCGTGACTGAAGCCGACGGCGAAAAGGAAGTGGAGGCAGGAGACCTTGTGATCACCGGCGGCGGTGCAGGGCACTCTATCCGTAACGAATGGGACGAGCCTCTCGTGTTCGTCGCTGTCATCCTGTTCGACTAATCGCCCTATCCTTCTTCCGTATCCTGTGTACCTTCTAACGGGATACGGCGGGAAGCTCTGACAGGGGAAGTATTCTCTGCCGGTAGATCCTTCTGAAGAAGAGAATCCCCGTAGTGATGGAAGCCATCTCACTGAGAATGAACGCATACCAGGTGGCATGCAGTCCCCAGACACTTGAGAGAATGTAGGCCGCAGGGAGGAGAACTCCGAGCTGCCGTATGACTGATATGGCAAGTGAATACATCCCCTTGCCGAGTCCCTGGAAGGACACGCTCAGGGTGATGGCAACCGCGGCGACCGGAAAGTGGAAGCTGATGATCCGCATCGCGGGAACCCCGATCGCCAGGAGCTCGGGGGAGGCATCAAAGAGTCCGAGTAGCTGCCTGGCTCCGAAGAAGAACAGAAGAGTCCCTGCGCTCATGATACCTACCGCTATGAAAGCCGTGACCCGTACCGTGTCGAGGATCCGCTCTTTCTGCCGTGCCCCGTAGTTGAACGCGACGATACTGATCATGGCAGTGACAAGACCGAAGATAGGCATGAAGATGAAACTCTGCAGCCTGAAGTAGACACCGAAGAAGGCCACTGCTGTGGAACTGAAGGTGATCATGATCGCATTCATGCCGACACTCATCAGCGACCCGATAGACTGCATGATAATGCTGGAGAATCCCACCTGATAGATATCCTTGACAATTCTCCAGGTGAAGGTGAATTTCCTGAACGCAATCGTGATGATCTTCGACCGTTTCTTAAGGAGGATGAAGCCGAGAGAGAAGGCTATCAGCTGTGCTGTCACAGTCGCAATGGCGGCCCCTCTGACGCCGAGAGCGGGGAACCCGAGATACCCGAAGATCAGAATGGGATCAAGGACGATGTTTATCACGGCACCGAGGATCTGAGTGAACATGGGGGTGATCGTATCACCACTGCCCTGCATGATTCTCTCCACCATCAGCTGACCGAAGACACTGAACGAGAAGATCGTGATGATCAGCACATAGGTGTTCCCCATGGAGACGATAGCTGCATCCTTCGTGAACATCGGAATGAACCAGAGAGGCAGCGTCACACCGAACAGAGCCATGATCACTCCCAGAGCGAACGCCAGGACGATCCCGGTCATCGCCACATCACTTGCCTGATCAGCTCTCCCCTCCCCCAGTCGTCGGGACAGCAGCGCATTCATGCCCACTGCAGTACCGACTGCAAAGGCGATGATGATGATCTGTATAGGGAAGATCAGGGAGACTGCGGTCAGTGCCGCTTCCCCAGTCCGTGATATAAAGATCGAGTCGACGACATTATAGAGAGCCTGCACCATCATGGAAATCATGATAGGCACACCCATAGAGAACAGGAGAGGCACGATCGGCGCTTTCCCCATCTTGTGTTCTGATGCTTTACCCATATAGCGACACTCTAATGAAAAAAGAACTTCATAGCAATATAGGCACTCGACAAAACAGCACCTCGTTTCTGAGGTGCTGCCGTATGATCTGTTAGTATTCCTCTACAGAGAGAAGGGAACGATGAGAGTGGGGTCTATTACCCGGAAAATGAAGGATTCTGTGATAAACAGTGTCACTTCCTTCGAGGTGTGAGACTCATATCCGAGTGAGAAATCCTGACCTATTGTCAGTTCAAGGTTGTCATTGTCCTGAGGTATCAACATCGCACCGTCAAGAGAAAGGGATTGAATGACCTTTCCTCCAATGAGACGCTCTATCCGTTCGGAGAGCGGAAAACCACCCACTTCCCTGGATAGCCGGAGATAGGCCTCTTCCCCTACGATGAGGGAGAACGGGCCTTCAACACTCTGCTTCTGGAGTGTAATCAGAGCCTTGGTGACTCCTTCCATGATGGACGAAGAATCATTGCCGAAGGGGACTGCTTCATTAGAGGCCGCCTTCTGCATTCCTACTATCCCACCTGAAGAGTATCCTGAGTAAATTGCCTGTTCTTCAAAATCCGCAATCTTCGCTGCGGCCGCCTCGAGCGGACCCAGGTCGATATCGCGTGCTCCTCTGCTGAGATTGTCGAGTTCCCAGCGGTTAAGGGTGAATGAGACTCTCGCCTCTGTGAGAGGGGAGACGCGGTACACACCGGTTCTCACTTCCCCGTTCTCACCTGAAAGGTCTAGTCTCCCTTCAGATATGCTGGTGTAGGACCAACCTTTCGGACCGTCCACATGAATGGCTCTTCTGGCTGATAGACGGGAGAGAAGCACTTCTGCTGCCCGACTCTCTATCTCCTGCCACACATTTGTTGACAGCGGTGCAAGTTCTTTTTTAAGAATATCCATAGGTAACCTCCGATTACTTCTTCATGGAACCGATCGATAACGAGCCGGTGGAAGTCGGACTGCCGCCCTCGCCTGACTCTTCAGCGTCGAGGAGGGAACCTTCGGTGAAAAGATACGTCTTGAGTTCTTCATCCCATCCGGCCATGTTCCTTCTGAGCCACTCAATTGTCATGCACGCATGCTCGATTTCTTCATCTCTGTTATGGGCCATCACCTCACGCAGCGACTGATCTGAACTGGCTGCAACACGCTGGTTGTACCAGTCAACAGCTTCGAGTTCCTCTCTCAGGCTTGTGATCGCCCGTGATATCTCTCTCGATTTCTCATCAAGCACTTCATACGGTTCTGTATATGCCATAATTCCTCCTAATTAAGAATGATTCTTGATAGCAATAACCCAAATATACTCAATTCACTCTGAAAAGCAATGGATATTCCGGAAAAACTCATGAATAGACGTTCATAGTGAAACTGCCTCAGGACCTCGATACCTCAGTATACTACTTCTCTATGAAAAGGTAAGGGGACATCAGCAAAAGGACGCCGAAAAGGCGTCCTCTTACTTCAACTGATGTGTATCAGGTTGGTCGCAGGATATTCTCCTTATGATAATTTCACATCAATCTTCTTCGGCTGTGATGCAGGAACCTTGGGAATGGTAAGCTTGAGAATACCATTCTTGAATTCTCCTCCAATGTTCTCTTCATCTACTCCGTCGGGGAGCGTGAAGGACCGTTCAAAGGAACTGCAGTAGCGTTCGCGAATCAGGTAGTTGGGGGAAACACTCTCCTCCTTCTCTTCTTTCTCAACTTCATTGATGGAAGAGATCTTCAGAACGTGCTTGTCCACATGCACATCAATTTCCTTCTCACTGTATCCGGGCAGTTCTGCTTCAAGCACATAGGAGTTCTCATCTTCCCAGATATCTACTGAAGGACTCTTTGTCTGGGGCACGCCCCAGTTGTTCCAGAAACTGTCGAACAATGAATCGAAGTTTCTCACGACGTTACCTGTTGATGGGGTTCTTCTTACTACGTATCTCATATTACACCTCCGTATAACTTATTGTGTTTTGTTTCACTGTCCTTATCAGGACATAAAGCAATATGCAGACACCGTGCCAAATAGAGAATATTTTTCATAAAAATTTTTATGTTGTTTTATAGCAATGTTTTACATAAAGCTAGACATCGACTTCAATCACTATCCAACCCGCTAACACCCTAATATAATGTAACTTTTTGACACACTAACCTTCTCGCTCCTTGCCCTCTGTGTCCATTCTACACAAGAAACATATGATACTTTTTTGCAGACAGGGAGAGAGTGTGTCATTTTGTCACAAACCAACCTTTTTTACGTATTTTTCACGCATCCATTGACTCTTTATCTGCACTTCGCTATAGTACCTCTTGTCGACGCAGGGTAGAGCAGTTGGCAGCTCGTCGGGCTCATAACCCGGAGGTCGCAGGTTCGAGTCCTGTCCCTGCTATAGATTTATTTCTTGTTCTGTAAGGATTTACAGAACGTTGCTCCCGGAAGAGCCGGTGTAACCAAAATAACTGACACCTGTACTGTCACCTAGACAGCACAGACTGGAGGATTTGGATGCATCGGTTTTCTTTGTATATGAGGGGAAAGGTCTTCTACGTGAAGTTCTGGAATGAAGAGATCCAGAATTATGATCATGGGGTCAGCACTGGTAAACGTTCCAGGAACGAGGCCCTGGTGAAAGTCAACGAATGGCTTCGCTACGGGTACACCGGAAGAGATCAGGAAAAGACAACAATCCAGAATCGGCTTCAATTTCAAACTATTCTCTACTATCTCTCTACTATGGAACTCACTGACAAACAGAAGGATCGCCTGGTCGATATCTTGGTTGATCAGGGGATTGTCACTGAAAACGCTACCCTTCCACAGGAAGAGGAAGAATAGTCCATTCTGCTCATCCCCTTCCTTGAGGAGTTCTGGGATTACGACAATTCTCCCTATGTCCGAGAAAAACATGCTTATGGTCAGAGTATCGGCAAACGTCATTGCTATGAACAATCAAAGAGAATTTCTCACTGGAGATCCTATTTCGCTCCAGAGACTAGGCTCAAGGATGTCACCAAAGAAGATCTCAAGTTCTTTCAGCTGGAGCTCAAGGACAAGGAGCTCGCTCCCAAAACGATCAATAATATTGTGACTGTCGGGACCGTTCCTTTCGGCTGGGCTGCCGACCGGGGAGATCTGGAAGTGAATCCTGCAATCGGCTTACGTAAATTTTCTGGAGCTTCGAAGAAACGGGATATCCTCAATCCCGAAGAGGTCCAGCAACTATTTTCCTCCAGGTGGGATGATGAACGATCAAGGGTCGGCAACCTTCTTGCTATGACAACTGGCCTCAGAGCTGGAGAAGTAGTAGCCCTGAGAAAAGAGGATATCCAGGGAGATAAACTCATGGTTCGTCACAGCTGGAGTTTCTCTGATGGCCTGAAGGCCCCAAAGAATGGAGAAGAGCGGGTTGTCCCCCTCCTCCCTCAGATAAAGACAGAGTTGCTGAATCTTCTGAAGACCAGTCGCTATGGGAATGAGGGCTTCATATTCTATGGAACAGAGAAAGATAAACCCATGAATATTGATGTACTCAACAAAGGGCTTTCGAAAGTCTATGTCACCATGAAGCTGCCGGTTGATAAGCGGGAGGATATAGCCGAACAGGAGAAGGTCAGGGATGCCATGATTGATCGAGGTATCTGTTTCCACTCCTGGAGGCATTTCTATGCCACTCATCTGGCTGATAAGATTGAGCTCAGGACCGTTCAACTGGCTACCGGCCACAAGACTCCGGCAATGGCAGCACATTATGCTGATCATGCTCAGGGTTCTCATCTGGACCAGGTATCAAAGGCAGTAAGCGATGTTTTCAATGAAATGATGAGTCCAGAAAGCATCAGTGCATGATTCTACTTTTTACTATACATATGTTGACTAGTTTACCACTGAAGTGATATAGTTGGTCTAACATTGTTAGGGTTTCGCCCAGTGCTCCCCAGGTTGGTTCCATAGAGAAGGAGTACTTAATAGATGTTAGAAAAACCGCAAGCCAAAGGATTGGATTCTTTAGTCAGCCGATAATCCCACAGGTATGAACCTGTGGATGGAGGCTACCCGCTGTAAATTGTGATATAGTAAGGCATGGAGTTCAAGAAGCAGGCCCATGCAGTGTATTACACACGATACCATCTGGTGGTATCGACCAAATACCGACGAAAAATATTGAAAGGCGGTGTTGGCGAATATCTGAAGAAAGTGGCCTTTCAGATAACGAGATACCATCCTGAGATAGAAATAATCGAGATCAACACGGATGTCGATCACATGCATGTGTTGATATCGATACCGCCGAAGATGCCGGTGAGTGATGTAGTGAGAATATTGAAAGCCAACACCGGAAAAAAACTGAGAGAGAGGTTTCCCCATTTAGACAAGGTGTACTGGGGCGTCGAAGGTATATGGTCGATAGGGTACTTTGTATCAACAGTCGGGGTGAATGAAAAGATCATACAGAACTATATTGAGCACCAGGGACAAGAAGACAGCGGGCAAGCGAAGCTTGAATTGTAATAAAGATGCTACGGGCGTGAGCCCGTAGTGTTCACCTGGACTGCAGCCGCTGCTTACCTACAAGGAAGCTGCAGACATACTTGCTGTGAAACCCCAGACACTCAGGCAGTGGGTTTCGGCCAAACGGATTCCGTATGTGAAGATCGGAGCTGCCGTCAGGTTCAGTCCTGATCAGCTGGAAGATTTTATCAGAGGATCTTCGAGGTAGCCGGTATGGGAAAAGAACAGCTACAGAAACTGGCCCTTTGGATACAGAAGGAACTTGGAACTCTCGATCATGGAGAGATCCATATCACCCTGAAGGTTCGGGACAAGCAACTTGCCCTGATAGAGAAGACGAAGATCGTGAAGGAAAAACCTGAGTGATCGAGCTTAGAGACCAGCAGAGAGATCTGCTGGTTTTTCTACTTTTAAGTATTATGAGCATTAAGAGAAGAAATCCATCTCAAACAGGAATAATCCATCATCAACGTATATCTCCCGTATTTAAAGAATCTAACCAATCAGAGAAAGTACCTGCCTGGTTTCGTCTTCCTCAGCAGAACTGTCAGTACCAAAGAGAGGATAACAGCACCGGTAAATACTAATACCGCTTTTATAACTCCAGATAACGAAATATGAAAGAAAAATCCCTGAAGAATGGCAACAAAACCGTAGTGAAAAACATAGACACCGAATGCATGTGCAGACAAAAACGTCACTACCTTATTCTCCCTCCTGATACAAGCGAACAAGGTAACATACCCGATACTTCCCATAATGGCTGCTGCCATCGGCCCCAGCCAGGCAAATACCCCCTGCCTGCTCAGAGGTATTGCAATGCTCAGAAGTGACATACCCAATCCTAATACCAGCCATACAGCTGACCAAACGGAGGGGCTCGCTTTATTATCTAATATAATCCGCGCTTTTACATCTACATCTGCTGCCGACCCACTTGTATACAAACTGGGCCTGCCGATAAAAAATCCTACTGTGAACATGATGAAATAGGGAATTACTCTGCTTACCTGAATATTGAATGGTCCCCATATATTGACAAAACCGTACCCGGCAAAACTGCCAACCAGCATATAGCCGACTGACATGATAACAAAGATCACCATACCAGTAACAGGTACCGATCGAAAAGCATATCGGTGATCAAGGAGATCCGGATACACACTGTCTATAACGGTAACAATAACGTTGAAGGCAAGCAAAACCCAGAGAAACCACAGATGCTGAGCTGGATGCAAGTATAGACCAACGTCAATCATATAACTGGTATAGGTTCGTAACGATGCATATTGAATCCACCATTCGGTTCCTTTGACGAGCTCCATGAGATAAAAGGTAGTGGGATTGAATAGGTAGGTCCCGATGATGAATACTGTACCGAATTTTGCTAGCCTGTGGAGTATATAGTTCTTTCTCCCCCTTCTGCGCAAACTGGCATAGGTAAACAAACCTGACAGAAAGAAGAAAGTATACATAAAGAACTGATCGAAGTATCCAGCTATATACATGAATCCTGTAACATTGTCTGGATCATCAACAGTAACTCCAGGCCCTCCAGGCAGGTAGGCCAGAATGGTATGATGCAGGACCACAAACAACGTCAGCAGCAGTTTCAGATAGTTAAAGCCGATATTCTTATTATTGCGCATGGTATAATCTCACATTTCTACCATACCTTCAGAAAAAACAGAGAGCTCAGCCCCACCAACACCAGTCCAACTACCAGTAAAAATGTATGAGCATGTTCACCCCACAGAAGCCTGCTTCTGGCATGCAAGAGACGGTATACTATAAATTCGCTTCTTTTCAGCGCACTGATGAACAGGAATAATCCAATCAGTACCATAAGAGTTCCCCAAACAATATTCATTTCTTTTGCTCCCCCTCTACTTTTCTTTCAAAGAGCAACCGTGATAACAGTGCTCCAAGCTCACTAATATGTTCGATATCACGAACAGTACTCCACCTTCCATTGGAAACCCTTATGTTAATGGCTCCAATACCCGCCCTTGCCCTGTAGGCTGCAACCCGAACATTCATCTGATCATTTATTGAAATAGTGGCCCGCCCCGGCAGCACAATCCTATCACGATATACTTCAATCAACGTATCCGGATTCGCCAGAAAGGTAAATCTTGCTTCTGCTAAATACCATAGAACGATTAAATCAATAATGAAAGCTGTACCGAATCCTGCCGGAAAATGCCAGGTCAACTGGTCAGCCTGGTAGGTGAAGACAGTAACAACGAGTAGACCAACCAGCAGCCCTGATAAAAACATGGTCATGATATCATACAGCCGCCGCATCTCTTCAGCTTTCTTTCCTGTGAACAGGACACCTCCGTATGAGGCTGAAGACCTTGATGAAAACAGTTGATCAACAGATATCTGAAAAAAATCAGCGACTTCTTTCACTACCCGGAATTCAGGTTCTGAGAGATCATGCTCCCACTTTGATACAGCTTGTGCGGTAACATGAACCAATAAACCTAGCTCTTTCTGGCTCATGTTATGTTCAATGCGCAATTGCCTCAGCTTTTTTCCAAATGTCATGTCATCAATTTCTGTTGTATCTGTGTTCATCTGCGATAAGTATACCGGAAAGATTACCGATTGTGGTGCAACGATTCGTTGAACAAAGAGAAATTTCAATGATTCTTCGTCACTCCCTGCTTTTTCTCATAGGTCCTCATCCCTGCCAGTCCCAGCATTCCGGTCATGATCGGGATCATCAGGGAGAGATCTATTACCGGGAACTCGAAGACTTTCCCTGAAGCTGATAATACTGCGATCGCCCAGGGTCTTAACATGTAGTTATTCGCCAGGGAGAGTCCGCAGACCCAGCCAATGAACGGCCTCCACCCTGCCACGAAAGCAGACTGGTGCCGGGCTTCTGCAAGGTTGATCTCTAGCTGGGTATGCTTCTGAAGATTCTCTGCCTCCAGAGCAATCTTCTCAAGCTCCGCTTTCTTCTCCGGGCTTATCTCGCCTGTGATCGCTGACCTGATACCGGTAGCCAGATTAGAGATCCCACTGCTCACCGACTCCACTACCGTACTGGCAGCTTCAGCAGTCTCCTTTGCTCCAAATATTTTTCCTAACCAGCTCATAGCTTCCCCCTACACTGTTATTTTCTCAAAGATGATCACCAGGGTCGAAACTGCCCCGATTCCGGCAGCTATCACCTTGATAACTGTCGCAATCCAATGCTTCTTTTCCCTATCCAGCAGTCGCTACTCATGAATCCGCTTCAAGGTCGGACAGGATTCTTCCCTGGAAAGATTGTAGGCAGTGAACTCATTTCTCAGCTATTTAATCTCTTGGGCAGAATCTTCAACCGCCTTCGCATATCCGTTTTCAACCAGAAGAGTATTCAACCGGTTCACCTGTTTACTCATCGTCCGGAGCATCGGTTCAGTGGTATCGAGACGGTGTTGATTTGACTTCACATTCTCATACATCACCTGAACAACCTGCAGAACCTCCTCGGTCAGCCACTCTTCATAGATGTGTTGACAGAAGAGAGCAAAGTTATTCCGATCTCGTCTTACTATCTTCCAATACTCATTCTGTGCTGCCTTGCTCCCTGAATAGGAGGAAGAGAAAAACTGAATGAGGATCTCATAGGAAATCTGCCGTCCTATCCCCACCAGCACCAGAGAGGATTTGAGAAACTCTCCGAAAACCGAGTTAGGTCTTGCGGGATCGTAACTCTGGACCTCATCTCCCGGTCTTCCCTGCATAACCACTCCAGGCTCCAATGAGTAATCGGGAGCATCAGGTATAGTACTTTCGGGATTTCGAGTGATCGGTGTCTTTCCAAGAATAGAACTACCGTCTCCAGATGGGGTCTTGATGAATAATCTAAATAGTGAATTCACTTCACTTAAACTGGATCCGAAAAGTTGGAGAACAACAGGAGGATTCAGAATATGAAAAAGATAGCAGACGATAGATCAATATAATTCGGTTGCTATTTTGATACCTTAAGGTTTTAAACATCCTGATGACACAACCAATACTCCATCATCTCTTCGGTATGCATATTCTGTTGCGGTAGCAATCATGAGAAAAGAAGGCTAATTCATTTTTGATGTATCAACTTTATCCTGCATAGCAAGAAGATTTTTTGCAGTGCTATCTATTTGATATGAAACTAGCTTCACTTCTATCGCAGCCCAACGTCCATCTGGAAGATAAATAATAGCATCCGATTCCATTTTACTGTTACCAGGGTAATGGGAGACATGAGCTCTGAATACCTGAGCATAGATCCGTGTGTCGCGAATAATAAGTGATTAGAAAAGGCTCATTGTATACATTTTTATTCGAGATATTCTCCCTGCTCCCGAATGTTTTATCTTTTTCCTATCAACTGAAGTCGATCCAGTAAGAATATACAATCCTGTTTTTCCCCGATTATCGACATCATGCCTCACAGCATCCCACAATGATGGGGCCAATTGCACATATGACTCCTGATTGTTGGGAGACTGCATACTAAGTGTACTTTTGGCAATCTGTTTTGCAATTGTTGTTTTTCTACACCATTTTGGACTTTCCAATAATAATTCACCCAAAACCTCCATCTTGGAATAGTCACACCTATATTTGAGAGGAAAGGCAACTATAAATGTTATTTATTTCATATTATATTCAAGATTTATATGGAGAAATAGGTATAATTCAACGGCAATTCAGGAGTTATGATACTGTAATTGCTGAATTATAAATACTCCACGCTAAAAAGAGAAATATTCAGGCGAAAGAGCTGGCAACTACAATCTAGAAAAGAGAAAAGTCCTACATGGATGTTTTGACTTTTGTTAAGAGCGAGAATCGCTGACCAATCGTTATTAACTTTGAGTCATAAAATTTCAGGAAGGTACAGCTAGTAGCTTGACTTGTTGATATGAAAATGTATGCTATTATCAGTTTGTATTAATTTTAGAGGTGTAATATGAAAAAATCTTGGATTCCTTATATACTAGTAATAGCTTTCATTCTACTTTCACCAAACTTAATTTTAGGTGATGAAAATAAAGTGTATAATTATGCGTCTATCACTGTGGAAGAACTGAGACCACTGGTCACATCTGTGAATATACATTCAAGAGATGAATCTGGGCATACTTTTCTAATGTATACAGCAGCACTCAATCAAGATCCGAAAGTCACTAAATATCTCATTGATGCAGGTGCGGATATTAATGCAAGATCAATAAATGGGAGTACTCCATTGATGTTTGCTACTATGAATAAAAATCCTAATGTCCTGCAAACTCTCGTTAATGCAGGGGCAGGCATTCAATCAAAGGATAAAAACGGCATGACCGCTTTAATGAATGCTTTGATCAATAGTCAGACTCCTGAAATTCTTCAAGTCCTCTTAGATGCAGGCGCTGATATCAATGCTGAAAATGTAATTGGAGAGACCCCAATCATATTCGCTTCAAGGTATAGTGAAAACCCTCAAATTTTTCAAATCCTGATTGAAGCAGGAGCCAAGATTGATGAAAAAAGTGAAAGAGACATAACCCTCTTAATGGAAGCTGCAACTAGAAATATTTGCCCTGACATTCTTCAATTTCTCATAGATGCAGGGGCTGATATTGAAGCACGAGATAGTTTAGGATGGACTCCACTCATATATGCAGCTTGGTACAATAAAAACCCTGAAGTACTTCAAACCCTCATTGAAGCAGGAGCTAATATCGAAACACGAGATGACTCAGGTCTTACCCCTTTAATGTTTGCCGCAGGATATAATGAAACCCCTGATATTCTTCAATTTCTCATAGATGCTGGGGCAGACCTTCATGTCCGAACAGAATGGGGACTTACTTCGCTAATGATCGCTGCAGCGTATAATAAAAACCCTGAGATTCTTAAAATTCTTATTGATTCTGGTGCTGATATTAATGCAAGAGATGAAGATGGAAAAACTCCAATGATATATGCTGTAGAGGAGAATACTAACCCTGATGTCATTCAAGTCCTTATCGATGCAGGTGCAGATGCTAAAGTAGCCGATGCCTCTGGTAAAAGTGTTTGGGACTATCTACAAAAAAACGAAGAATTAAAAGGAACTCGAGTGTACTGGGATATAAACAAACTTAGGTATTAATCTTGATTATTCCGGTTCAAGAATATAAAGAGGAACTAATGAAGAAAAAAACAAGAATAATAGTAAGTCTCATGGTTGTTATGCTCACTTTTACACTAATATCATGGACGCACCTTATTACACTATCAACATTATCAATTGAAGATTGGGAAAAAATTACTCCTGAAGAATTAAAAAAGATTATTGATAGTGGAGAAGATGTTAATATAGAAAATAAAAGTGGAATTACTCCATTAATGTATGCATCAGCGAATAATGATAATCCCAAATTACTTAAAATACTGATCGACAATGGTGCAAATCCTAACGCTCGTGATGAAAATGGGGTTACACCTTTAATAGTGGCCTCTGGAGCAAACGCAAACCCAAAAATTATTGAAGAGTTAATTGCAAATGGTGCAGATCTAAATGCTAGAGATAATAGTGGTATAACGGCCCTGATGAGTGCTGCACTATTTAATAATTCTGAAGTTTTACGTGTATTGATTAACAATGGGGCTTATATCAACGACAGAACTCCTCAAGGATTTACAGCGTTAATATATTCTTCAGGATCTAACCCAAATGTTGCTGTGACGAATTACTTAATTAATCATGGTGCAGATGTTAACGCTTCAACTATACAAGGATATACACCTTTAATGTTTGCTCTGTTAATGGGGAATAATTCTGGAATAATACATACACTAATTTCCAATGGAGCTAATGTGAATGCTATGGATAGAAATGGTGGAACTCCCTTGATATATGCAGTAGCGACTAATTCTAATCCAAACATAATAAAATCCCTGATTAATCATGGGGCAAATGTAAATTCTAGGACGAAAGAAGGTTACTCTATCCTGATGGTGGCCGCTGAGTCAAGCGAATCTCCAGAAACCCTTGAATTACTTATTAGGAATGGAGCTAACGTAAAAATTGAGAATAATTTCGGTAAAAACGTATGGGAGTATCTAAAAGAAAACGAAAATCTAATCGGAACGGATGTCTATTGGGAAATAAACAATCTTCGTTATGAATAATATTCATGATTTTGTTAATTTATAGAAAGTAGTTTTGGAAATTCCAATTTTCTTATAGGCAGTCACAGCTTTCATTTCCTCCTTTCTAACAAGAGAGTGAAGTTCCTCAAAGTTTAAAGGTTTAAAAGTTTAGGGGGCTCCATATGCTTACTATAATGAATCCATGATTTAAGACACCAAGATAAATTGGTGATAAGATGTAAGCATCAAATCGACTAACGTTGCCACCCTTGGAAATGTAGGGTTCAGCCTTGGCAGAATCAGGAGTTCCAGAAGCTCTAACTTTTTCATGTCAGCTACTCTTCTCTTGTCAATTTCCCAAGGTAACAGCTTTTCCCAATCATTTTCAGTTCTGCAGGTTTTTGCTACATTAAAACAGGACCATAATTCGTCCGCATCCCCGAATGTCAATCATAAAGTGAGCCAATCGCTACTTTAAAAGAGAGCCACCCGACACCTATTTATTTTTCAGGCGCTTCAGGAAAGAAGGTGGGAAGATAGAGAAATAGGAAGGAACATGATAAGCTCAGGAAATGAGCGAAACACTAGAGAAATTCTATGAACATCTATTGGGAATAGAAGAGCCTTGGGTGGTGAGAAGCATCAATAGAGACAGCGTCAGTAGAGAAGTAACTGTCCTAGTTGAATACAGCCGTGAGGAAGAGCTTCTTTGTCCGGAATGTGGTTGTGCTGGGGTGCTTCATGATCATAGAACGAGACGATGGAGACACTTGGATTCCTGCAATCACAAAACGATCATAGAAGCTTCAGTGCCACGAGTACGTTGTAAGGAACATGGCGTGAAACAGCTGGCGGTCAGCTGGGCAGAAAGGAACTCCAGGTTCACCATAGAGTTTGAAAGAGCAGTTCTTGTATGGCTGCAGGATGATTCAATAAAGACCGTAGCGGCTAATTTTGACCTCTCCTGGGATCAGGTGGATGGGATCATGCAGCGAGCAGTAAAGAGGGGGCTTGAGCGCCGAGCTATGAGCAGCCCTGAGCACATAGGGATAGATGAGACGTCGTTCCAGAAACGACATGAGTATGTAACAGTTATCCTGGATAAAGACCAGGATGCAGTGATTGATGTTCTCGACAACCGAAGGTCAGCGACGCTGAAGAAATGGTTCAGAGAGCAGGAATGTAGCGATTTCAGTGATGTGAAGAGCATTACGATGGATATGTGGGATCCGTTCATCAAAGCAGTAAGCGAGAGTTTTGATGATGCAGAGACTAAGATATCCTTTGATCGGTTTCATGTGGCAAGCCACTTTGCGAAAGCTCTCGATAAAGTGAGAGCTCGAGAACACCGAGAACTGGCTGGGGATAGCCCTTTGAGCAGAAGCAAGCATCATTGGCTGAGGAACTCTGATCGTACTGATAACCGTTCGAGTAGGAGAAGGCAGTTTATGAGTCTTACAAAGCTGAATCTGAAGACTGCTCGGGCATGGAGAATCAAAGAGGCAGCTTCCCTATTATGGAATTACCGGTATATGGGAGTTGCCCGAAAACGTTGGATCCAACTGCTGGGATGGATCAGTCGCAGTAGGTTGGAGCCGATGATACAAGTTGGAAAGACGATACGTCGGTATCTTTGGGGAATCCTGAACGCTATCAAGCACAAGGTGAACAATAGTATGCTGGAAGCGAAGAATACAAGGATTCAGAGAATCAAGAAAATAGCGTGTGGTTATCGCAGTAGGGAGAGGTTCAAAACAGCCATTCTTTTTCATTTAGGTAAGCTGGATTTGATGCCTTCTCCCACACGATAGTCGGAAGCGCCATTTTTCATTGTTTGCTCTAACCGATAGGATTCACCATTTTATCAAATTAATGTTTATTATTTCAGTAATTGAGAATAGGATTATTTATTTGCAATTCAAAATAAGTTTATCAATCTCCGAACAATTAGTATATTCAGGATTCTCAATTATTATAAGAATTAATTGCCTCAAAAAATCTAGAGAAGTCACATAAGTTGAGTATTCATTACTATTTATATTAATAGATTTTACTTTGTTTAAGTCTTTCTCTTTTTTCCCATGAACAATTGCTGATCTATAATTATAAATGGATTTCATACAATCGGATAGGAGGAGCTAGGGAACATCCCTAGCTTCCGTCCTTCCACACCACCCGGCATACGGTTCCGTACCGGGCGGTTCCGAAATTACTTACACCACTCGATGTAATTTCCCATACATATCACTGAAAAAGAGATATCCGTGTGCTCGTAGCACATCCGCACTTAACCACCGTGACACTTTCCAATATCCAGACAGCGCCCAGGTTCCTTGCCTCGCATTGGCTACACTGAGTGCTTCCTCATGTTTTACGCTCTGTTGTCTGAAGAGTCGGTATCTTGACCGGACTCTCCAGTTCTCTTTGAGAATCACTGCCCGAATCTTATGTCTAATCCATTGATCAAGCTGTAACAGTCTCTGCCTAGCGTTTGACAGTCGGAAATAATTCACCCATCCTCTCACGAGGTATGCAAGTCGCATCTTCCTGAAGTCGTACGACCATCCGTTGTTCTTGTTCAGAATCTCTTTCAGCTTCATCTTCAGTTTCTTCCAGCTCTGAGGATGGACTTTCAGTTTCTTCTCTCCATTACTGTAGAATCCGTAGCCAAGGAATTTTATGTCGTTGGTAATTCTACGAACGACGGTCTTTTCCCTGTTCACTTTCAGCTTCAGTTTCTTCTCAAGAAATTTCATGGTACTCTCCATCACCCGTAAGGCGGCCCTTTCACTCTTACACAGTATCATCATATCATCCGCATACCGAACGAAACGATGACCACGCTTTTCAAGTTCTCTGTCGCTCTCATTGAGCATGATGTTGCTCAACAGCGGTGACAGGGGTCCCCCTGCAGGAACTCCGATGGTCGTTTCCTGTCTGATGCCATCGACCATGACTCCGGCTTTCAGATATTTGTACAGCAGAGATATGACCCGTCCATCCTTGATCGTCTCGCTCACCATTTGCAGTAATCTGCTCTGGGGAACGGTGTCAAAGAATTTCTCCAAGTCCATATCCACCACCCATACATATCCATCTCGGGCATGTTCGATACACTTTTCCAGTGCGTCGTGTGCACTCCTTCCGGGTCTGAAACCGAAGCTCGATTCACTGAATCTCGGTTCATAGATCCTCGTAAGCACCTGCACGATTGCCATCTGGATTCCTCTGTCTATGACAGTCGGAATTCCAAGGTCTCTTGTCTTACCGTTATCTTTGGGTATTTCCACCCTCCGCACCGGCTGTGGCTTGTACGTCCCTTCCAGTAGACTCTGGCGTAACATCGTGTAGTTTTCCTGGAGGTACTGAGTGAGTTCCTCAGCCTTCATTCCGTCTACTCACCTGCTCCTTTCTTGCCCGCCACTTTCATGAATGCTGTTCGCATATTCTGGAGACTGACAATGTGGTCCAGTGTCTTTATCAGGAGACTCTCTTCTTCACTAGTGATCGTCGGTTGATTTCCTTCCTCTAGGTTCTTCCTCACAGACATAGACGCTGTTTTCCTACCTTCGCCTTCCGGGCTATCCTCAGAAAACAGTCCTTCGAGTTGAAGTTGGCTGTCTTTTTCGTCCTGCTTGGGTACTTCCATTTTCCGGTCCTCCATTCCGGTTCAGTCCTTCCCATCTCTCCACTAGTACGAGCGATGGTACTATGACCTCTGCTGACTTCTCTACATTCGTTGTTACTACGTCGTCATAAGCGATATTGCAGCCTCGTACGCTGTAGAGACCTCCCGAGGTAAGATGCTTATCTTTCCTCCCATGTAGCCACTGAATTTACCGCCTCAGGTTCCGTACAGTGTTGGACTTCGTTCTGTCTTGCAAACTCATCCACCTGAAACCGCCTCATATTCAGTTCGTGTCCCTTGGCTCGGGATTTTGCCTCCGGCTTCCTTCAGATTCCACCTCGCGATGGACACCCTTGCCTTCCGCTAGTGGTAGGCACTGTAACCCCCACAGAGGACTTTCACCTCCTAGATAAGCACCATGCTCGGCGCACAAGAAAAATTTCATATGACGATATATCATATGAATTGAATTTATTTAATAATGCAGCGGTTCTCATTGACAATTTATATGTCAATTCACCTTTATCCCCATCGGAAAGTAGTGTTTCTATACCAATGATGGAATCCAGCAAAGCATCTTCTTCGTTACTGCGTTGAATACTATTATTAAGCCGTTTAATTGCAATTTCTAGCTTTCTGTCTATTTCATTCTCAATACAAGAAAAAACACTCAGTAATTTATTAGCTTGCTCTACTCCAATAAGAGGGAATTCTTTACTGTTCCAATAATAATCATCAAATTTCTGAGGATATTCCTTCACATTTTCACATATAATATACTCAAGGTCAGCTGAATAGCCTTTTACCCAACCATGTGGTTTCATTATCATCTGCGAATACCCAGTATTAAAATCAGCCAATACTTTTATTAGAGTAAAAAACCTTGTTATAATCTGAAAATCTCGCGCAGCGTTTAGCACGAACCATCTGAGCTAGCCGGGACATCGATCCCGAAGGCTTCAAAAATCAGGTTGGCGCCCTTGGTCGGGATAGTATAGACCGGCTTGTATTTCCCCTTGAATTTCACCACGGAAAAAGCTGCAACTCTCCTGAGTACATCACGGTAACTTTTCGCATATTTACTGAAGCTGGTTCCCTTTTCCTCGATAACCTTTCGGATCGAGGTCAGCAGAGTCAGCGCTACAAACTGAATGAACAGCCTCCCATGCATGGCAGAACTTGAATGCACGCGTAACCGCTGACAATCCAGCTCATTCTTCAGATCATCAAAGAGCTGTTCTATCCCATTACGCTCTCGATAGCTCTCAAGGGCAGTTTTGGCATCTTTCTCTGCATTGGTATAGATACACCAGTAACCGAAGAAATTCTCATCAAAATAGGTTTCCGGTTTCTTGATCGCCTTGATCTTCTGTCCGTTCTTTGTCTTGTACCCCAGTTCGAAGAATTCTTTGTAAAACTTTTTATGAGCTTTTACCAACTCGCCGCTCTGCAGTTCATCATAGCATCTGCTGTAGTGCCTCATGAATGCCTGCTTGCTCTGCAGTCCTATCTCATCATCATGATAGATATGAAGCCAGGCTCTCGATCCATCAGGAAGTGGGGTGTAGTGTGTTACCGACTCGATAATGGTCCCGTTATCCTTACGGATGTAGCCATCCACATGTGACATCAACTTTGAACGGGCCTGGTTAATGAGCGGATGAGTCCATTTTACCATCTGAGGAACCGGTATGATGAACTTGATCCCGTTACTGGTGTTAGGGTCAGGAGCAATTAACCAAAAATAGTCGGGGAAAAAGAACCATCAGGAGTCGGACTCAACCAAAGTCGAAATAAAACAACCAAATCTGCCAAGATTTCTTGTTATCTAAACTTTACGAAGTTTAACTCAATCTGTTCCCGGTCAGAACCTCGATGGCTCTGTCCTGAGAAAGTCATACAGATGGCCTTATCCCACAGCCTGTCGATGGTGCACTCTAGAGCATCATCTTCATCAAACAGTTCGGGCCATTGAGAAAGATCTTTGTTGCTGGTCAACACGATGCTGCCGGTTTCCTTCATGCTGACACGATCTACCAGCTGGAAGAACAGAAGAGTCTCTGGTCTATTGAACTTACAGTACCCAACTTCATCAATAATGAGGCAGGAATACTTGGACAGCCCGTTCAGAAGCTTCCCGGTCTTCTCTCCGATGATGGCATCATGGAATTTATCTTTAAGTTCATCCATCTTTATGAAGTATGCCTTCATCTTGTTGCTGCAGCATTCATTCCCGATGGCCATAGCGAGATGTGTTTTCCCAGTTCCCGTCGGGCCAATCATAATCACGTTTCTCTTCGAACTGAGGAAAGAAAGGCTCTTCAACGAAAGAACCTGCCTCTTTGCCTTCTCATTGAGGAGATCCATCTTGAAGTTGTTGACTGAAAATCTCGCGCAGCGTTTAGCACGAACCATCTGAGCTAGCCGGGACATCGATCCCGAAGGCTTCAAAAATCAGGTTGGCGCCCTTGGTCGGGATAGTATAGACCGGCTTGTATTTCCCCTTGAATTTCACCACGGAAAAAGCTGCAACTCTCCTGAGTACATCACGGTAACTTTTCGCATATTTACTGAAGCTGGTTCCCTTTTCCTCGATAACCTTTCGGATCGAGGTCAGCAGAGTCAGCGCTACAAACTGAATGAACAGCCTCCCATGCATGGCAGAACTTGAATGCACGCGTAACCGCTGACAATCCAGCTCATTCTTCAGATCATCAAAGAGCTGTTCTATCCCATTACGCTCTCGATAGCTCTCAAGGGCAGTTTTGGCATCTTTCTCTGCATTGGTATAGATACACCAGTAACCGAAGAAATTCTCATCAAAATAGGTTTCCGGTTTCTTGATCGCCTTGATCTTCTGTCCGTTCTTTGTCTTGTACCCCAGTTCGAAGAATTCTTTGTAAAACTTTTTATGAGCTTTTACCAACTCGCCGCTCTGCAGTTCATCATAGCATCTGCTGTAGTGCCTCATGAATGCCTGCTTGCTCTGCAGTCCTATCTCATCATCATGATAGATATGAAGCCAGGCTCTCGATCCATCAGGAAGTGGGGTGTAGTGTGTTACCGACTCGATAATGGTCCCGTTATCCTTACGGATGTAGCCATCCACATGTGACATCAACTTTGAACGGGCCTGGTTAATGAGCGGATGAGTCCATTTTACCATCTGAGGAACCGGTATGATGAACTTGATCCCGTTACTGGTCACAAAATCAAGATTCTCCTGACTATAGAATCCTCTATCCATAATGAAAGCTGAAGGAGAAGCATTCAGCTTCTTAAGCTTGACAACCGTTTCTTTCAACGTTGTGCTGTCATTCATTGAACCGGGAAGAGGAGAAAACCATAACGGAAGATCGGTAGTCTTTGCTGAAAGCAGAGCGAAATTGATTTGCGGAAGCTTTTCTCGATCCCTGTTGTACCCCTATTCAATATAGTGGTTATTCTTCGAATAGGAGCTGACACTGGAAATGTCATAGCAGAGGCTCTTCCCCTTACCCTGCTTTTCCATCCAAGGGCTGAAAAACGTATTGACTTTATCTTCATCAAGCCGGTGTAGCAGTTCACTGATACGCTCTGAGGCAATAATCGTTTTCCCGTGACTCTCCATCCAGTATTCAGATGTGGATAGGGGATTGCCTGTGCAGAGAATATAGGAAGCAAGATCAAGAATGGATTGTGCATCTTGTTTCCCGAAAGCTTTCTGCAAAAGGGGCTTTATTCCAGTGTTTTTTACAGCAGTATCTATGACCAGACTCTCTCCCATCTGAACAGTAGTTGAAATCTTTTCCACAGAAGCGGCAGCACGTAAGGTGAGCTTATAGCTGGGTCCGAAGGTAATCTCCCCGCCTTTCTCGGTCGCTGTCCCGACCAACTTATAGCGGTGAGTAGTTTTCTTGGTTTCCGGATTGTACACCGGGTTATCAATGTTGACGTTGTAGCATCCGCGCTGCTTATTCCAGACGTATTTATAGTCATCTTTCATGCTAAACATTGTAGCACTATTAGGAGTAAACCACAATACTTCTAAATCATTTTATGAAAATAATTTGGATGATTTTTTAGAAATTCATGCTAAACGCTGCGCGAGATTTTCGGTTGTTGAAAATAAGAGGGCTCTTCTGAGGAATTCTCGAGAGTTTCTTCAATGTCCTTATTGCAGTTTCGTGCTTCTTCGCTACCATTGCTGCAAAAAGTCCGTCCAGAAGACTGAGTTCTGATGGTGTAACATCGGAAGCATGGATCCACCCCAATACATCATCTAGAGAGAATGGCAACCGCAGATCCACTATATGCTTCTGGTATCTGAGGAGGAATTCATCACTTGTCATTGTATGAATCCTCCTTCAGAATCGAGAACCTCTCGAATCTTTTGCTTGTATCCTTCGGTGGAACAAAAGTAAGAGTCGAAGTTATTCTCTGCGTAGGCTGTTCTTCCGGTTCAGTTGACCACTGGCCGATGCAACTATTCGGTTTTTTCGACCAATTCACACGGTGGGCATAGATTTCATCGTGTGTCTCAGGAGAAAGGATCCTGAGTACATCACCAGTTCTCTGAACCCTTACAGTCTTTCCGGAATGGGTAAGAGGAACCCCATAGAGCCTGTTTTCATAATTAACATACCCATCCCAGGAAATCTTCCTCATGGGAGCAAGGTATGGAATCAGGCGACTATCCTCAGGAAGAGGAGAAAAGTTCTCATGGCTATAGTGTTGTTCCATTGGGACAACATCCCGGGATCTGGTGACGGTGCTGTTCTTCTCGTAGCACCAAGTTCGAGCTTCATTGTTGAGATTAGTTATGTTGATGAAGGTTCTTCCAACGATGAAGTTCTCCTTCACATAGCGTACGAGTCTCTCGACAGCACCCTTGGTAAATGGATGAGCGACCTTACACAGCTTGGTTTTGAAGCCCAGCAGGGTCTGGAAAGCTTCATACTCCTTATTCCACACCGGAGTCTTGTCAGCAAGTCTTTTTACAACGACACTCTTCATATTGTCGGTTAAAACTGTCTTCGGGACTCCCATGACCATGAAGGCATGGGTCATCCCTATGAATAGATTCTCCTGACGGGCAGAAGGAAAGAACTCCACGTACCTGAGACCGCAGTGGTGGCATACCATAGCGAAGCATGCACACCGCCAGCTATTACCGAATTCATCGCAAACGTTCATAAAGCCCCAGTCCATTTGGAACATTTCCCCGGGACCGGTTTCATAGCGACGACCACGATTCGGTGTGCTTATCGCAAGGGCCCTGCGGGCAGGGATCAGATCCTGATGATTGCTGATGTAATCCTTCACAGCAGTCTGACCGCCTTTGTAGCCCTTCTTTCGTATTGCATCAAAAATGACAGACGAGTTCTTGATCCCTTTGGCAAGATATTCTGAATTGATGAATCCTGAAAATGACGAAATCTTCGTGTTTTTCTTCGCTTTTCCAGAATTCCCGTTTGGCGTGAGCTTGAAGTCATTCTTCTGTAGACGCCTCAATTGCTGACGTGAAAGTGGGAGCCTTCGCTCCAGCTCAGCAATAACGACTTTGCCGAACATAGCTATAACATCTTCCACTGCTTGTGATAGTATGCCCTGTGTAATTTCTTGGGACATGATTTCTCCTTTACTTGGCAGATTTGGGTATCCACCAGTATAGGGTCTCATGTCCCTTTCGTTATGGTTGTTTTTACCTGACTTTTATTGGTTCTTTCTATCCGACTATTTGTGGTTGTTTACGCCCGACGCCAACACTGGTCACAAAATCAAGATTCTCCTGACTATAGAATCCTCTATCCATAATGAAAGCTGAAGGAGAAGCATTCAGCTTCTTAAGCTTGACAACCGTTTCTTTCAACGTTGTGCTGTCATTCATTGAACCGGGAAGAGGAGAAAACCATAACGGAAGATCGGTAGTCTTTGCTGAAAGCAGAGCGAAATTGATTTGCGGAAGCTTTTCTCGATCCCTGTTGTACCCCCATTCAATATAGTGGTTATTCTTCGAATAGGAGCTGACACTGGAAATGTCATAGCAGAGGCTCTTCCCCTTACCCTGCTTTTCCATCCAAGGGCTGAAAAACGTATTGACTTTATCTTCATCAAGCCGGTGTAGCAGTTCACTGATACGCTCTGAGGCAATAATCGTTTTCCCGTGACTCTCCATCCAGTATTCAGATGTGGATAGGGGATTGCCTGTGCAGAGAATATAGGAAGCAAGATCAAGAATGGATTGTGCATCTTGTTTCCCGAAAGCTTTCTGCAAAAGGGGCTTTATTCCAGTGTTTTTTACAGCAGTATCTATGACCAGACTCTCTCCCATCTGAACAGTAGTTGAAATCTTTTCCACAGAAGCGGCAGCACGTAAGGTGAGCTTATAGCTGGGTCCGAAGGTAATCTCCCCGCCTTTCTCGGTCGCTGTCCCGACCAACTTATAGCGGTGAGTAGTTTTCTTGGTTTCCGGATTGTACACCGGGTTATCAATGTTGACGTTGTAGCATCCGCGCTGCTTATTCCAGACGTATTTATAGTCATCTTTCATGCTAAACATTGTAGCACTATTAGGAGTAAACCACAATACTTCTAAATCATTTTATGAAAATAATTTGGATGATTTTTTAGAAATTCATGCTAAACGCTGCGCGAGATTTTCGGTTATAATATCTGTTGGATAATCAATAATTTCTGTTCCAAAGAATCGGCTGTTCCTTTTGTTTTCCATACTTTGAGCCTTAATTACGAAAGAATGTGTAGCAGAATATCCTACATACTTATTTACATTAATTTGATTCTTTAAGGCATTGGCTCTTGCTTTTTGCAAGTCATCGCTCATACGTACTATTGAATATTTTTCATTTTCGATTTTATCAAAGTCGAATTGAATGAATAAAATTGGCACGTGAATATCATAATCTAAGAAGTCTTCGAATACCCAATTATAAATGGGGTCAGTTATAGACTTGATTTGTTCGTAGGACAATTTTGAAAATCCAAATGTTAATATTGATTTGTTAATTATATCTTTGAGCGTAAATTCAAAGAAGCCAAGATCTTTAAGAAATGATGATAGGGTTTTTGTAGCTTTCTCATTCTTAAAAATTGAACATAAATATTCATTCCCATCGATTTCCTTTACTAAATCAGCAACTCCACATACTTCATATAAATTTAAAGAATTTTCTTTTGAATTGCTAAACAGATCGGAATATTCCTTAGGCCCCTTATTAAACATTGAAATATTAAATTGTGGGAATGGATTATGTTCTTTCAGCTCTGGATACTCGAAATAAGTGCTTATGTATGTTTTTGAATCCACTTTCAATTTTATTAACTCTTGAGCATTATTTACTATCTCCAATAGAAGACTGGTGAACTTTTCTCTATCCATTACCTATCAGTCCTTCATGATACCACTTAATAATATTATAAACTAAGTAGTTCGACTTTATTATCCCGTATTCTAATACACGTATCAGATATTTAAAACAAGATCTAAGCCGCCTGGATCACTTATATGCCCTCATTATAACACTCGGTTTAATTTTAACACTAGGAAATAGATTTTTTTATTGTCACGATTTTGATGTCGGGCGTAAACACCCCAAAATAGTCGGATAGAACGACCGATAAATAATTTAACATAGGTCAACTTCTATGTAGGGTAGTCATAACCCGGTTAGAGTAAGAAAACTGTACAATATCAACTGCAACATTTTTCTGGATTTCAGGGCTCCCACTTACAGATAGAATTACAGATAACCCGTTGAACATAGGACTATCTGCATCAATTTATAACAACATGTATAAATTATTGGTTGATTTTTCTCTTTTCAATGTATCCTGAATTTCCCGTATTTTGTACATACTCCAGACTTCGGACGATAAAAACCACACGATACCCCTATAACTATTTTCTATTATTGGAGTTAATCCTATTCATTCGGCTTGACTTTACTTTCTCATATATGTATAACATTATACATGTATGAGTGCTGAAAACAGAGTTATTCGACATAAAAACAAGAAAAATGGGGTCACCTACCTCTACTGGGGTCGATCGATCTACGTTCCGGGACAAAAACATCCAAAAGTTGAGAAAAAATGCATCGGTAAGATCGACAGCAAGGGGGAATTTGAACCCAATAAGACCTTCCTTTCGTTCTCCTCTGAAGAGCAGTTGTCCTCCGGTCTGGTAAGTGAGCCCTACTATGCTCCCTATGTTCGAGGAGCTGTTGATGTCCAGGAGTTGAAGATGTACGGTTTCATCGCACTGCTGGAAGCGAGTGCAAAACAGACCGGACTTCTCCAGTCTCTCAAGAAGGTGTTTCCCGAACACTGGCGGATGATGCTCACCATCGTCGAGTCGATGATGAGTTACCCCGACAGAGCTTTATACCGTCCGAAGCATTTCCATGATGTATGCTGGCACACCTTTGTAGATGCGCCCACCGAATACTCGATCACTCAGGCAATCAAAGCTGTTGATCCCAGTTCCACTCAAAGGTTCTTCACTGATTTCGAGAGACGAATGCATGGAGATTCTCCCCTGGAGGAGATGATCGTCTGCGCACTTGATACAACTTCGCTTTCAACATACTCAGCAATGCTGGAAGCTGCAAAGTACGGAAAGAACAAGGAACATGATCACATGCAGCAGATCAACCTTCTGATGATCTGTGACAATGTGACAGGGATCCCTCTGTATTACCGGTCTCTTCCTGGAAACTACTCTGATAAAAGTATTCTCGACACGACGCTCAAGGAACTGAAGAGTGCAGAGTTCCGAAAAGGAACCATCCTTCTGATGGACAGAGGATTCTACTCACTGGACAATGTGAAGACGATGCTCAGTAGCACCTTCAGATTTCTTATCGGTCTTCCTCTTACTGCAGGATTCTACCGTGATGCGATCCAGGAGGCTTCCGAGGTCATTCACGATACAGAGAACTTCTGTCTGCCGATCGGGATGCATGTCTGGTCCAAAGTAATTACTATTGATGCTCCAAGGAGAGGCAGGGGACCGAATTCATATGAGCTGTGTCTCTATCTCTTCCTGAATCCCGAGAAGCTGATGGATGAGAGACAGAAGCTTTCAAAAAAGTTCGCAGAAGGACTTCTTTCATTGCAGAAGAACCCGGAGCTTTCATCACCGAACAATTTCTACGGGAAGCACTATCGTATTGAGAAAGATGCGAAGGGTCAGGCCATCTCTATAGAACACGATAAGGAAGCTCAACGTAAGAAAATGAACGAGTGCGGTTTCTTCGGCTATCTTGGTCCTGTCGGATTAACTGCTGAGCGTGTGTACGCACTCACTCAGAACCGGGATTACATCGAGAAGGATTATGAGGCCTACAAGACCCGCATGAGACGCCCGAGGCACAGCCTCGAAGAGCATCTTGAAGGAAAGATCTTCTTGGTCTTTCTGAGTACCATTCTCGAGATGACCATCAGACGAAAGATGGAAGAATACCTTCTTGGCGACAAGTACTCCTTCCAGGATCTCAGGGATGAGGTGTTCAGTGCCAAGTGGCGCAAACCTGTTGGAAAGACTTTCGACAAGGGGCATTGGTGTGACCTGCCGATTGAAACGCAGAAGCTGTTCTACATCTTCAAAGTGGCCAAGGCCTCCGAACTCAGAGACGACATTTCGAAGCTGGTGGAGCAGGAATTATTCAAGCGGAAAGTGAAGCATGGGCTGGTGACTTTGTAGCCAGGAAACTTCTATGTACAAAAATCGAGAAAATCAGGATGTATACACTTATCAACAAGAAAGAACGCAGGTGAAGAAAGTCGAGGCTTTCTCATAACCCGGAGGTCGCAGGTTCGAGTCCTGTCCCTGCTAATAAAAGTCATCAGAAAGATCTGGTGGCTTTTCTGTATTATGGGACTATATGGAGTCGTCTGAAGGTTCTTGGGCAAAGGACATCATCCTTTAAAGGTGTTATAGAATTAGGGATTAACGAAAATAGTCCTTGATTTCTGGATGAATATTTCCAATAAGGATTTGAATCAAAGGTTCCATGTTTTCCCATTTCAATGAAAATGAATAGGCATGCCTGAAAAAGTGCCTGAAACCCAAAAGCTTTGCCATATCTTCCACAATAGATTGAGAAAAATACCTCGAGCCTATGGTATCGAGAAGATTCTTGTGCCATTTATGATCAGTTTGAATTACTATTCCCTTATCTTTAGCAATCATGATCATTATCTTCTCATATCCATTGTATACTGAATGAAGACATGCAGCAGTTGCTCTGCAGTCAATACTATCCATTTCTGAATTCCCTGATCTTTTCAGCAGCAGTTCGAGAAGGGCTATCTCCTTCTCGATGAGAGATAATTCAAGCTGGATACGGGAACGGATATCAGGAGACACGCAAGATCTCCCCCGACTTCTCAAGGTTTTCTGTGAACTCATCCTTAAAATCTAGATTAATCAAATCAAAATCATGTTCAAGCAGACCCTGGAGCTCAGTTATTGCCAGGAAAAAATTTAAGGGATCAATGCCGCGTACAGCAATATCCAGATCAGACATAACTGAATGAGTCCCTTTTGTAACTGAACCAAAAAGATATATTTCAGCTACCGTCAGAGTTTTCAAATACTCAACCGCGATATCAATATCTTTTTTAAATTCTTCAGGGATAACCATGCTCTTATAATATAGACAATCAAGGCAGGAATCAATCCAACTATCTTCGAATGGCGGCTATTCATCTGAGTCCTCCCACAAGAGGAGTAATAAACGAATATGATGATTCAACAATTGTAAAATATTCAATCATATCTCATCAATTACAGATGAAGTTACAGATGGATCTTCAAACACTGACCCATTTTCTGAAAACCATGCCAACGCGGATCTACAGGAGATTAACGCTTCCCTTTTTAACCTCTACACTTGACATCAAGAAAGAACGCTGGCGAATATCCTGGAGCTAACTCATAACCTGAGGTCGCAGGTTTGAGTCCTGCCCCTGCTAATAAAAGCCATCAGAGAGATCCGGCGGCTTTTCTGTTGGCTCGTCGCATTTTCAGTTACTCGGTCTCCAAGTAGTACATTCCGCACTTCAGTTTCATTAAAAAAAACGGATCTAAGTTTTTTACCGTGTAATCCATCATCTACCCGGCATCCTTGAGAGTGGGCTTCGGCAGCTGGAACACGGTCTGTTTAAGCCGTTTCCTGTTGTAAGGCCTCGCTCTTGAATAGCTTCTTTTCTTCCTGTTCGAGTTCAAGAGATTCTGTCTTTTTTCCCTGTGAGTCTGTTCCCAAATGAGCAGAGCAAAGTAATCGAAATCCTGGTAGCCGAAGGCACTCCTTCGCATGCCCTTGATGAAGCCGTTCACACCTTCAATCTTTCCTGAACTGATTGGATGGAGGGCTCTTGAAACGATGCCCTCCATCCTGTTGGTAATCGTCCTGGTGAACCTCGTCAACTGACTGATGCCGACGGAGGAATAGAGCTTCACCCATGTGGTGAGCTTTTCCCTCATATGCTCAGGATGTGGGGTGGAGAGTATCTCAATCAGTTCCTCACGAGCCTTCACGGCATTCTGAAGATTCGCATTCGTCTTAAGAATGGCGTCGCGTGAATCGGCATTATCCGTTCTCCGGTGTCCAACTCGCTCAGCATTCCGACCGTCTGCTCGTGCGGAACTTTTCGCCTCTGCATTAAGTTGTGCATTGAGCTTATCCTTGGCTTTGAGTGTCCGGGTGTTCGCAAGGAGGAGAAAACGTGAACCGAAGAGAAGTTTTCTCTCTTCAAGCACCAGTGCAGCCTCCTCCAATCTGCCCTTGTTCTGCAGTTTCTCAGCCAGCTTTTTCAGTCTATTTCCTTCCGTCCTTCTGGCGGCATCAATGACCTGATTATTGAACCATTGCACGATATGAAAGGTGTCGTAGACTATCTTGATGTGGGGAAATGACTCCTTAACAGCGGCGCTGTAGTTGGTGTTCATATCCATCGAGATCGCCTTCACATGGTTCATGAAATCCTCTCCCACCCATGTGAAGAAATGTTCCAGCTGTTGCTTCTTCTTGCCTTTCTCAAGATACAGGAGTTCTCCACTCTGGGCATCTATGACAATGGTACAGTAGCGATGTCCATGTTCGACGAGAAATTCGTCTACGCAGAGATACGGGCTGTAATGACTGGGTCTCATATTACCTGCAAGGCTGAATAAGCGAGTCTTATTCACCTCTTTGACGATGGCAGGCGTAGTATGGCAGATAAAAGCACATCTTCTGATCGTCATCCCGTAACCTGTCATGAAATAGGCGATGTTGTCACGGAAGTGATTTGTGTAACCGGTATTCCCGTTTCGAAAGGGAATGACGTCCGTTCTGCGTCTCCGTCCATACTTGTTCACATAACTCTCGTAATGAACTTCAAAGCATATCAGGGTAATTCCAGAGCTGCAGTGTTTCAGCACAGTAACCTCGTTGCTGTGCTTGTACCATTGACCTTCTGGTAATTCGCTCTTCCAGTCTTTGTTTGGATCCTTTGTTACAGCGTAGGTGATCTTCCCGTAGGATATTCCATTTCTTTCATCAAAGCAGATTTCGTGCCTCGGATGGCTCCAGTCAACCATCCACCCGGTGGACTCCTCCAGCAAATACGTGTTATCTTCCTGCATGAGAGCGGTTCTCCTTGATCTGTTGTTTTGCGATTACAAATCATAGGCGTTTCCGCTCTCTTTTTCTACTTTTTACACGCTGAAAATTTCAGACCCAAAAAAACTGGTTCATCGGGAAAAATTCGGATGGGGGGGATTAGATAAAAAACGGTTCTGCGTATACCAGCACCGATGGTTAGTTACAACCTATTTATCTGTTCTTCTAAATCACGCAAGATATCGAAAATTTCGGTTATTGTCGGCTTATATCCAAATATCATATCCTGCATTGCTCGGAAATCCTTAATCACTGATTTTATTATTTCTTCTGAAGGGATCAATTTTAGAGAACCAGGAACAGCTGTTTCATAATGAGCCCATCCTACCGGATAGAATTTCATTTTGAAGGAAACAACATCCTTAAGAAGTTCAAAGTCGGACAATGCTTGTTCTCGTATTTCTGATGATGCAAGCATTGCCAAGTCATAATAATGCCTAGAATACCTTGAAGGTTGAAGTTTCCCCTCAGGACGATGAGCTTCCTGATGGAGAATGGTTGCCTTCTCCCAAAAAGTCCGTTTCCCTTCAATAGCTCGTACAGAGACTTCCCCATGACTGAATAGCCCAGGGAAATACTCTCCGACATAAGAAGTTATCGTAAATTCTCTGCTTGGCTGTCAGGAAGCTAGAGGTCCGATTTCAAGACGGACTTCCGGACGAATATATGCATCTTCAAATGTTCTAGGATATGAAATATTCACACAATGAGGATCTTTATGATCTATTTCAAGCTGGCAGAGCGGAGCATATAACGCTTCCAGTTCCGGTAACAACTGAGATGCAATATACCCTTGAGCAACTTCATTGATCTGTCTATTGAATGTATTTTGTTTGTTCTTCGATCTTACGAGATTAGGATTTTCACCAGAGACAAGATTCCAATCAAGAATCAAATCAATGTCTTCAGAAAATCGCTCAATAACTTTAAATACCTTTGAAAGGCTTGTACCTCCCTTGAAAAGCAATTTACTTCTGAGTTTCTCTGACATGAATATTTTTTCTAGAACAAAACAAACCCAGAAATCCTTTTCAACTATTGCGGGAGTCGTCCCCATCCGAGCAGCGGTCTCTGAAAAAACCTGACTCCTTTCCTTTTGCGATAAACGAGAGACATTATTCATGATGCGATCCTTCGAGAATTTCCTCTATCGCCACATATATCCAAGCACTCACGTGTTGGACATCTTTCAAGATCTTTCCAGAAGGAACATCGCCTATCTGATCAGATATCTTGCTGATAACATCAGGAGTAATATGATCCTTACCCAAAGCCCGCAGAGCCTGTACAAGCAGCCTGCTCTCACGCAGTTCCAGTCCTGTTTCTTTTATAGCCTGATGTTTAAATTTCAATGACTGCTTCCCAATTCTATACATACGACTCGGTCCGTCAGAAACATAGAGATGTTGAGCAGAAACCTGAGTAGAGAGTCCAAGATAGTTTAATGCGGTATTCCCCGAAGGATGGATGCGCCAATTGAATTTTCTGGCATATGCATAGGCGACTTGCTCAATATCAGGACTAAGATACTGTTGAAGGATCTCGCTGTAACGGGGATAGTGATATATTCCATGAGAAACTCTGTGAATGGTTCCTCTTTTTGCGAGGTCAGAGAGAGCTTTCCGCACCTCTCCATCGGAGAAAGGCGGTATAAAATCTATCTTGGAAAAAGCCCAACCCCTTCCTCGACCATATATCCTTGCAACTATCTTTTTCATAATGGATTGCATGCATGTATTGTAGTTTATTTTTTCACAAAAAGATAGTTTTTTTTGTGAAATTTTATACTTAACATTTTCATAAAATTTATTACATCCGAAAATCTCGCGCAGCGTTTAGCATGAATTTCTAAAAAATCATCCAAATTATTTTCATAAAATGATTTAGAAGTATTGTGGTTTACTCCTAATAGTGCTACAATGTTTAGCATGAAAGATGACTATAAATACGTCTGGAATAAGCAGCGCGGATGCTACAACGTCAACATTGATAACCCGGTGTACAATCCGGAAACCAAGAAAACTACTCACCGCTATAAGTTGGTCGGGACAGCGACCGAGAAAGGCGGGGAGATTACCTTCGGACCCAGCTATAAGCTCACCTTACGTGCTGCCGCTTCTGTGGAAAAGATTTCAACTACTGTTCAGATGGGAGAGAGTCTGGTCATAGATACTGCTGTAAAAAACACTGGAATAAAGCCCCTTTTGCAGAAAGCTTTCGGGAAACAAGATGCACAATCCATTCTTGATCTTGCTTCCTATATTCTCTGCACAGGCAATCCCCTATCCACATCTGAATACTGGATGGAGAGTCACGGGAAAACGATTATTGCCTCAGAGCGTATCAGTGAACTGCTACACCGGCTTGATGAAGATAAAGTCAATACGTTTTTCAGCCCTTGGATGGAAAAGCAGGGTAAGGGGAAGAGCCTCTGCTATGACATTTCCAGTGTCAGCTCCTATTCGAAGAATAACCACTATATTGAATGGGGGTACAACAGGGATCGAGAAAAGCTTCCGCAAATCAATTTCGCTCTGCTTTCAGCAAAGACTACCGATCTTCCGTTATGGTTTTCTCCTCTTCCCGGTTCAATGAATGACAGCACAACGTTGAAAGAAACGGTTGTCAAGCTTAAGAAGCTGAATGCTTCTCCTTCAGCTTTCATTATGGATAGAGGATTCTATAGTCAGGAGAATCTTGATTTTGTGACCAGTAACGGGATCAAGTTCATCATACCGGTTCCTCAGATGGTAAAATGGACTCATCCGCTCATTAACCAGGCCCGTTCAAAGTTGATGTCACATGTGGATGGCTACATCCGTAAGGATAACGGGACCATTATCGAGTCGGTAACACACTACACCCCACTTCCTGATGGATCGAGAGCCTGGCTTCATATCTATCATGATGATGAGATAGGACTGCAGAGCAAGCAGGCATTCATGAGGCACTACAGCAGATGCTATGATGAACTGCAGAGCGGCGAGTTGGTAAAAGCTCATAAAAAGTTTTACAAAGAATTCTTCGAACTGGGGTACAAGACAAAGAACGGACAGAAGATCAAGGCGATCAAGAAACCGGAAACCTATTTTGATGAGAATTTCTTCGGTTACTGGTGTATCTATACCAATGCAGAGAAAGATGCCAAAACTGCCCTTGAGAGCTATCGAGAGCGTAATGGGATAGAACAGCTCTTTGATGATCTGAAGAATGAGCTGGATTGTCAGCGGTTACGCGTGCATTCAAGTTCTGCCATGCATGGGAGGCTGTTCATTCAGTTTGTAGCGCTGACTCTGCTGACCTCGATCCGAAAGGTTATCGAGGAAAAGGGAACCAGCTTCAGTAAATATGCGAAAAGTTACCGTGATGTACTCAGGAGAGTTGCAGCTTTTTCCGTGGTGAAATTCAAGGGGAAATACAAGCCGGTCTATACTATCCCGACCAAGGGCGCCAACCTGATTTTTGAAGCCTTCGGGATCGATGTCCCGGCTAGCTCAGATGGTTCGTGCTAAACGCTGCGCGAGATTTTCAGATTACATAATTCGTGAGAACCAAGAATTCCTGGAACTCTTCGGACCGTTTCCCCATTGATCTCTGTAGTAAAAACTGTACAATATCAACTGTAGCCGTTTCCGAGTTTTCAGGTTGTTTCTTTACAAGCAGTTAAAAATTGGTAAATTTTGCTATTTACATAACTCGTTTTTCGACTACACCTATCGACAAATGGTTACAAAAAAAGGAGTTATTGAGGCGTTTTCATAACCTGAGGTCGCAGGTTGCATAATGCGTGAGAAAACGGCCATAAATGCGTTCAAAAACGGTCACTGAGTGTTTAATAACGGCCGGTGGTTAAACCGACCAGATGAGAATCAAACAGCTTTTTCAATAAGAAGAGTGTAGCCGTTATTCAAAAGACGTCTTCTGATGCTATCTCCCATCGCAAAGTTGCCGTCGCTTTCAAGGAATGAAATCCATGTTCTAGGATCATACTGAGAGGTAATAATCGTGGATGTGCCGGTGTATACACACAATGAGGATTCAATTACCATCATTCAGTGCAGATTCCACTATTCTGATAAGTGACTCACTGGCTTATGGTTACCAAGGGAATTATTTGTTTCACCATATCTGATTAATTGAAGATGAAGTTTTAAACGCGATGATCTATTTCCTGAGAACCATAGGCAACTTGGAAATACTATAGATTAACGTTAATAAGTATATATCTGCACGTGCCATCAAGAGAGTACGCCAGCAAACATCCTGTAGATTCTCAAATGAGAATAACTCCCCCCCCCGTATTGGCTTAGATACGCTCTCTGAAGAAATAAGAGTGCAAGCAAGCACACATGTGCCGACATACAGCACAAGGTGCGAGAACCTAAAAACACTCTATCAACTCAGTCATAGCAGTCCTTCATAGATCATTTGCCTTTCTCAGGCGATCACAAGATTCCTGATGAGTAGGCGTTTGTCATCTTCCAGAAGCAGGACGTCCAATTGGATGCAATAAATTGACAGGAGTCAGAAGATAGAAACACCAATAGCACGCTGATGGGTCTGAGCAAGTTCCTCGCATAGGTCGAAAAAACCAAGCTCGTGAAGAGAAGCCCTGAGTGATCGAGTTGAGTGACCCATAGAGAGTTCGACCGGGATATATCTATGAAAATTCCATTTATCGTTACAAATCAGGGGTAATTTGTAGTAATTTTATTTTTATTGCTTATTTATTTTTTTGCCTATATAGTTCTCAAATGAACTAATTTTTATCATATACATTTAAGGGGAAGAGAACTCATGGCGAGAATAAGGTTTTTCTTATTTATGATACTTGTTGTTATTGCAGGTATTGGATGCACTGTTTCTGACACAAGTCTGCATGTACTATACCAAGGCAACCAACATACAGGGGGGACCTCTCCCTCTGATTCAACACTCTACAATCAAGGTGACGAGGTAACGATTCTAGGAAATTCAGGAGCCTTAGTCAGATCAGGATACACATTTAGTGGATGGAATACAGAAGCTGACGGCACCGGGTTATCCTACGAAGCTGGAGATACCTTCACCATAGATTCCGAGCATGTCACTCTCTATGCAGTGTGGACACCGGAGGTTCTGATTACATCCGTCGCAGCTGGTTCTGGATACAGCTATATTCTTAAGAATGATGGGACTCTATGGGTAACAGGGATTAATGGAGCTGGGCAACTTGGAGATGGAACAAACACTAATCGATCCTCAGCCTATCAGATCATGGATGAAGTACAGGCGATATCTGCAAGTAGATACCAGCACGCAATGATTTTAAAGGAGAATGGTGATCTTTACGGAGTCGGTGACAACTCTGATGGTCAATTGGGACTACAAGATACTATTGCCAATATCAACACACCTCAGCTTGTTAAAACGGGGATCGCCTCTGTCTCTTGTGGGTATTATTACACAATGGCAATAGATACAGATGGAAATCTCTGGGCTACAGGGAGTAATGGAATCAGCGGAGTACTCGGCAATAATAGTCAGGAGAAACAGTACGGCTTTGTGCAAATCGATACTGATGTATTAACTGTCTCTGCAGGGAATAGTCATACATTATATGCAAAAACGGATGGATCCCTCTATGCAATGGGAAGTAGCAATTGGGGAAAACTCGGACGCCCCTACTCCTCTTCAAATACCTATGACAGGGTTCCAGTACGTGTCAGTGGAATTAGTGATGTACGTGCTGTATCAGCCGGGATGAATCATTCGCTTGTTATCACCAACAGTGATGAATTGTGGTCTTTTGGAAGGCAGTATGATGGCCAGTTGGTAGATGGACATGACGTTGACTCAGAGAAACCGACTCCAACCAAAGTTCTTGAACATGTGAAATATGCCGAGGCGGGAGGTGATAAATCAATGGTTATCACCACATCTGATGAACTTTATGTCGTGGGATATAATACGTATGGTATGCTGGGTGATGGAACAGCAACATATATAGAGACATATATCACCCCTGAGAACGTACGAACCGGAGTGTACGCATGTTCAATGGGAGAGGGTCATTCGTTAATAATAGACAATGATAATACCGTGTATGGTGCAGGCTATAACTCATCTGGGGAACTAGGCCAGGGAACTACCGATTCAGATAATCACTTTGATTTCTTAGAGATCTCTCTCATGAGCAGTCCCTAAGAATTATTGCATTGTACACCTGATATGATGCGAGCTTTGCCGGAAAGTCATTCGGGCTTATGAATCTCAACATCTGACTATCGCACGTCTAGTGATGAAAAAAAATCAAGCAAGAGATCCGGGTAGGAAGCAGACCAAGTGTCTGCCCCTCCCGGCTCGTACCGTATACTACCTTCTTGCGATACTTCGGTATCCACGCAATGCGGCAGGTACAATCCCGGAACGTGTATGCTAGACTCTGTTCCGTCCTTGAGTCTCCTGTTTTCTGTTCGAATGCGCAGGGAACCGCTACTGACCAATATCATGGGGCCACTTCTTTCAAGAACAATTGTCCGGGTGTACCCTCCTATGGCACATCAGGCTCAGTCTGTGGATTCCGTATGGTATTACCGATCATAACCTCAGCAGAGAGAGACCCTGTATAGAAGAGGAAACACACGGGTAAAAGAACCGCGGAAAGGAGCTGATGCCGATGTATAGTCTGTAGGTATTGATTGTAACTGCGTGTGATGCCACCATACGGTGGAACGATGGCATACTGCTTTTCTGTCTCATCCAGACAATTCTGCCATCACGTCTTTCCCCTCAGGATACAGAGGATCAACGATATTCTTTGGTATTATCAGTGGGTATCTCACCAAGACCAGGCATTTCGTTCTGGCTTTCAGAAATCTCAGAGAAACGAAATACCGGCAGGAGAGGCTTACTTCCCGCCGGCGTGCTGTGTAATGAGAGAAGACTTCTCAGACCTGTTATCAGGCCTGTTATCAGGCCTGTTCCCAGGTCTGAATGATTGAATCGTAGGTTCCGTCTTCCCGTATCGCTTGTAGTCCGGCATTGAAGGAATCCCGTAATTCTGTGTCCCCTTTACGGAACATCACAGCAAGAGGCCTAAGAAAGTCCATTCCTGCCAGTGGAATGATCCCTTCGAGCCCGAGGTCCTTCTGCAAGTACAGTCTGACTCCCCGGTCGAATACTCCGTAGGCTTCCTTTCCATTCGCCACTGCACTGAGAAGTGATTCCTGTGTCGGGTACCGATGTTTTCGGGTCTCCTCGATAGCATCAATAGCATCACCGTATGAATACCCTTCCAGCACACCCAGATACAGATCGTTACGAAAAGGATCGAGGTTGATAGGATGTTCACCCGTACTGGATGTTATTATCTCAGTCACTGCCTTGCGCAGCTCATCTGAGAATATATTCGATCTTTTTCTTTCCTCGGTAGGCTGGACCTGAAACAGAATCCGTACCAAATCATTATCATAGTCTTTTTCGATCTCAGGCCATATCTTCAGGGTCAATTCCAGCTGGATCGAACGTACATCGAAGGCCTTGGTGATGAGTTCTAGGTCCAATCCGGAAAACCCCTGCTCTGTCTCGAATTGATACGGAGGGAACGGATCTGCTCCTGCTTGTATGATCATTCACACCCTCCTGCTCATCGTCCCAACTTTTCAGCCAGCTGCTTCAGATCAGGGTCTACGACCACGCCGTCAGAGGTGATCTTCACCCCGTCCAGATACACCGTGGAGTTCAGACAAATCCCATCGATATGTCCCGGCGCCTTACGGGGTTCCTTCCCGGTGAAGTTGGATCCCTGATGCCCGAAACCCCACTGGGTGCTTCCCCAGATTCGCTCATCCTCGTTCGTTGTCCCATCGAGTCTCGCGGTAGGATGAAAACCGTAACAGACGTGTGCTGCGAGATACATATTCGGATCACCGATCTTTTCGAACCATGAGCGAATGGTCTCAGCCTTTTCTCCACCTTCAAAGTCGATTATGCGGCCTTTTTCTATCACATAGGTAATCACATCTCCATTGAGAAGACCAAGTTCGGCCTCTCCCCCACCGCTGAGGGCTCCATCAAAGGATATCCTTCCGTTAATGGTCTCTTCCTTAGGCGCCCAGCCTACCTGTCCCAGAAGGAAATGAGCACCGGGGGTATCATATTCGATCTCACTGTTGATCGGTCGGTCAGGGTCGTTCTCGAAGGTTACATCAGTTCCCGCAGGGTTGGTGATTCGTATTGTTTTCGCTTTCCGGGTCTTCTCGACCACCATATCCTGGAACTCCTTCTGCGTAGGGATGTCTACCTTACCGATCAGACGTACCAGCTGAGGAATGTCCAGGTCTCCCAGCATTACCTGCCTGGTACGGCCGTTGGTGACCGCTTTGTCCCAGAAGCTCGAATAGAGGAGCCACTGATTGTTGAGTTCAACCCAGACATCGGTTTTGTCCGCACAGGCCATGAGAGGTTCCGGAAGGTAGGGTTCGGTCATCGCACCGTAGCCGACCGGAGTGGTGTGCCAGGCTACCATCACTTTCCCTCCGACAGCCTGAGCCATCTTCGCAATCTCCTCGGCTACCCGGAACTCCGAGACTGAATCAGTGGTTATGAGAATGCTCTCACCTTTCTTCAGTTTGAGTTGATCGTGTACCAGTTTATAGGCAGCTTCAGCGAGCTCCAGATCATATTGTGCAGGCATACTATGCTCCTTCTGTTTCTAAGATTAAGGGTTGTTCTATGTGTTCCCCGATATGACCGATTCGGCTCTTATCGAACACTTTCATCAACACCACGTACAGGACGAAACTGATCACCAGTGAGTTCACAGATCCAGATCCCCAGTGTACGAAATACCCGAATATTCCTCCGACAGCCCAGGATACGACAGCCCAGACGTTCCAGTTCGCATACGTTGTCCCTGCTCCGTAATCGTACTTCTGGTTCTTCACCGCATAGTAATCCGCAACGATGACGCCAGCCATAGGAGGTACTCCTGTTCCGAGAATTACCAGCCAACCGATGAAATAATCAGCGAGACCTGCAACTCCGACAAGTGTTGCAAGAACACCTGTGACCAGTACGATCACTGATTTTTTAACCTTCAGGATGTTGGCAAGGCCGAGTGAAGCCGTGTACAGATTGTTGTCGTTCGTCGTCCACTGTGCTCCGATGAGAACGATAAGAGCAGGTATCCCGAGTCCAAGCATCAGCATGGCATTGGGAAGATCACCGGCGCCGGTGGCGAGTGTGGTGATGAATCCTGCCATGATCACAAACAGGTTCGCACCAAGGTAACCGAATATGGTCGCTATGACAGCAGACTTGGCACTTTTCGCATACCGTGTGATATCAGCCTGGGCAGAGGCCCCTGCAGCAAAGGATCCTACCGCTATGACAATACCGGTTGAGATACCGATACGTGCCTCGGGGACGATGATGCTCAATGCACTCCAACCTCCACTCTGATTCACTGCCGCTGCGATCCCGATGATCGAAGTAACGAAGATCAGAGGAATGACGATCTTGCTCAACAGGCTCAGCCCCTTATATCCATAGTAGGCCGTAAGCAGCATCAGGATTCCTCCCCAGAAACCTGAGACCTTCGCGTTTGTCAGAAACCCGCCGGAAGGAAACATCGCGTGTATCGTAGTTCCGAAAAATCCTACCTGCACGGAGAACCAACCAAGCATGGTCAGGGCTAGAACAAGGCTTACCAGTTTCGATCCCTGTCGGCCGAAACTGTGCCGTGCCAGCATAGATGTGGAAACTCCCTCCTTTGCACCCGCTATCCCCAGAAAGGTCCCGTAAATGGTAAGGATGGTATTCCCCAGGATCGCAGCTATCAGCGCCTGTTGGAATGTCAATCCGGCGGCCATAGCCGATCCTGTAAAAAGACCTGACATGGCAATACAGAACCCCGCTGTGACGATAGCCACATCCCAATCACTCTTCTTCTGGTCAGCCGGTACCCGGCTGGTGGCATAATCGTTCACTACCACGTCTGTCTTTCTAGTCATGGAATAACCCTCCATCAAAACTGTATAAGATAATGAATTATAGGTGATGATCATCGGTGGAGTCATTATTCGATTCCGAAAAAACATGGGGTAAATATTGTGCAAATGACCAAAGAGGGTATACTCAATCAGAACTTGATAGTGAAAACGGCAAGGATATAGTTGATTCGGTGCAAACCGGCGAAGGGGTCCTCTCCCAGAAGTTCTATGATCTTTTTCCTGCGGTACTGCAGCGTATTGCGGTGTATATGCAGACTGTCAGCTATCCCCTGCATCGCATGATCGTTTAAAAGCAGTGCATCCAGAGTGTTCATCAGTTCGTGGTTATGCTCAAGATCGTATTCGAGAATCGGCTGTAGAATTCGTCGGGCTATGTTCTGGAAATTTTCTGCTTCGGCGTTTTCATACAGGGAGGGGAGAAACGCTAGAGTGTCGCAGTCATAGATCTGCTGTTGTGGCAGGAACCTCTTGCCAAGGATCAAGGTATCAACAGCCACCTTATAGACCTCCGGGATATTCTCCGGTTCGTGTATCTGGCTGCTAACACTCACGGCGATATCGTCCCGGCTCAGCCTGGGGTGATGCTTCAACACACTTTGAAGGAGCAGGTCGGCAATCCTTTTTCTATCGGCAGTGTCATCAAGGAAGAGGACGACGTGCTCTCCAACAACGCCACACTGCTGTCTGATATCCTGTTGAAGCAGTATATGTTTGATATCTATGAGCAGGCTCGAGGGATCAAGCTCTGTTGTCACTATCAGCAACAGAGCGCCGATGTGTTCGAGATCCCAGTGCAGGCTGAATGCTGTCCTCTTTACTTCGTCCCATTCTTTCTCATTACTATCCACCAGATTCTTGATGAAATCGTTGATATACATCTGTTGCATCCGGGAACGACGCTCATGATGTGTTACCAGAAGTGAACACGCAATTGCGGTATGTTTCAGCATCAGCAGCACATACTCCAGGTCCAGACTGTTGATCTCACACACCAGATACCCATATCTCGCTTCTTCATTCAGTATCGGATAGACATAGTATGCTTTTTCAGGCTGTATGATCGTATAGGTTGTGTTTGTGAGGATCCGTTCTCTGCACTGGTGCAACTCCCCGTAGATCAGTTCGATTTCGTCGGGTGCACACCCGTAGCTTGCTAAGATCTTATCCATCACGTCAATGATCATGATCGATGCATTCAACTTCTCCCCGAGATATTGGCAGATGGAACCCAAGCCTTCTTCATGTATCACCTTCTGCAGCAGAGTTTCCTGTATTTCCAATGCCAACTGGTTCTTTTCGTTGCTTATCTCCAGGATCCTGTTCACTATAGGAACGATAATCTCTATGTAGGTAACAGTCTTCGGGACTACGATCAGAGGAAATGCCAGGTCATTGCACACATCAATCACTTCACTGGCTATATTCTCAATAAAATGACCGAGGTGGCAGAGCACTATCCCGGAACAGCCGGCTTCTTTCAGGCTCCTGATAACAGCGAGTTGCGTCTCGAGGTCATCACGAATTGCATAGAGAGCAGTCACATGCAGCTGATTCGGCAGGTTCCAGGCTTTGGAATACGGATCAGCCACTTCAAGGACGGTTACCGATTCTATGATATTGTGGATTCCCCTGAATCCGGCTACGAGCTTCCCTTCGGTCAGACCTCCGAAGGTGAGTGCATTCTCTATCGTTATTTTCATATATCGATGATAGGTAATAATTGCGTCGTACGCAAGTCACGATCAGCACCGGTGTGGAACAGGTGAGGAAAGGGGACTGTATTCGGTCCTTTTCCGCCACATACACAGGACGAGAAAGACGTTCGCTCCCGGTCACCCGGACGGTCCGCTTGACCTTTCACCGTTCATGGGTCCCGAAGTGTGAGTGATTGTTGCAACGTTGTCCTAACTCATCATCGCCATGGCAGCGACGATGATATGATCCATAGCAAGCTGAACACGCACCTGTTCACTCATGGGAGTGAAGGTCTGATTGATTTGTCCATAAGAATCGAGAACGGCTGTCGCCTACCGGAGGGTTCTCTTCCAAGGCAGAGAAGGATCTCACAGCAGGGGAAACAGCCATCGGCTCTTCACCCTTTCTGATGTCTTATCAGCTCAGTGCAGAGCATCTGTCCTTCACGATACTTGCCATATCGGTCCTCTCCCAGGGAAACTCATCCCTTCCGAAGTGCCCGTACACGGCGGTATTACGGTATATCGGCCTCTTCAGGTCCAGATTCCTGATGATACCCTCGGGTGTCAGGTCGAAGAGTTCACGGACCAGGCTCTCCAGAACAGGCTCGGCAACCGTGGAGGTGCCGAAGGTTTCGATGAACAGAGAAACCGGTTCCGCGACTCCGATCGCATAGGCCACCTGAACCTGACACCTGTCTGCGATACCGGCGGCGACAAGGTTCTTTGCCACATAGCGGGCCATATAGGCACCCGACCTGTCAACCTTGGAAGGATCCTTTCCTGAGAACGCTCCGCCTCCGTGAGGAGCCGCACCGCCGTAGGTATCGACGATGATCTTCCGTCCGGTGAGCCCCGCATCCCCCTCCGGGCCTCCGGTAACGAACCGGCCCGAGGGATTGATCAGGTACCGGGTGTCCTGATTCAGCAGGCCCCCGGTGATACCGCTCTTCCTGATAACCTCCTCGATAAGTCCCTCCTCGATCGCCTTCTGTGATATACCGTCATGATGCTGATGAGAAAGGACGACAGTGGAGATATGATCGGGCCTGCCGTTTCGGTATTCCACGGTCACCTGACACTTCGCATCAGGTCTCAGGAAGTCAAGGATCCCCTTCTTGCGCACCTCTGCCGCCCTCCTCATGATCTGATGGGAGAACTGGATAGCGGCAGGCATGAGCTCAGGGGTCTCCCTGCAGGCATAACCGAACATGAGTCCCTGGTCACCTGCTCCCTGTCGTTTGCTGAGAGAGGTATCAGCGGTGACCGCCCTGCTGATATCCTGCGACTGCGGTTTGATTGCAGAGAGGACCGAGAATGAGTTGTGATCGATCCCGTACTCGTGATTGTCATACCCGATATCTTTCAGCACCTCCTTCGCTGTCCTGATGATATCGATATAGCCGTGGGTGGAGATCTCTCCCCCGACGAGGATCATACCGGTGGAGGCGAAACATTCGCAGGCTACGCGGGAGTCCGGGTCCTGCCCGAGTGCCTCATCAAGGACCGCATCCGAGATGATATCGCAGACCTTGTCCGGATGCCCTTCCCCTACACTCTCTGATGTGAACTGATACTGCTCTCTCTGTTTTCTCATATAGTCTTCTCCGTTTACTCTTGTTTCTGCTTCTCCTGCCGTCAGTTCCTGATCCGTATCAGGCTTCTTCCTGACGACACCTTTGCTCTTCGCACCCTTTACAGGGAGACTTCCGTCTCTTCCTTCTTCATTGTACGTTCAAAAGCTGTCTTCTCCCCTGGACGTTCTTTCTCAGGCAATTCATACCCTGATTGCACCCATGCGAACAACAGGGGAAACCGTGATGGAGATTCTGCAGATGTATGGGACACGTCGATCATCGAATCCTCCGTTTTAGCATGTTCTTTATAGACGCCTGCAATCAGGGGATGCCCCATAAATCAACGTCTTGATGTATTGTACAACACAAGGCCTCACGTTGCAATGCACACCTGGCATCGTAGTGGATCATTCTTCGGCACACTGATTTCATATCCATCAGATACAGAGAAAACAGCTGATACGGACCCTTATCAGGATCACGTTCGTGCTCATCTTCCTGAGTCTTCTGACAGTGATCTCTATATCGGTGTTTGACAGGGGAAACCTGATGGGGTTGGTCCCGATGTTCAACATGGACCGTGAGTCGAACATCCCCACCCTCTTCTCGTTCCTGCTCCTGCTCAGTGCAGGGGGGCTCTTCTCCCTGCTGAGCCGGCAGCTTGCTGCAGCCTCCGACCGGTTCGCCCGGCACGTTGCCCTACTGAGCGGCATCTTCGTGTTCATGGCGATTGATGAGTATGCCAGTATACATGAACTGTTCACGGAACCGCTTGCGTTCCTCGCCCCGGAGTCGGGGATCTTTCACTTCGCCTGGGTCATTGCCGCAATCCCGTTCGTTATCATCGTGGGTCTCTATTTCCTCAGATTTCTCCTTGCACAGTCAAAGGAATTCAAAATCGGGCTCATCTCAGCCGGATTCATCTATGTCTTCGATGCCGTCGGAATGGAGATGGTCGACTCCAGTATCCACTTCGCCTACGGCTACGCACATATCGGCTATGGTCTTGCCACTATCGTGGAAGAGAGCTGTGAGATCTTCGGTGTGATCATTCTGATACACACCCTGCTCGGTCAGCTGTTGAAGAACGGTGACCTGACATTGCTGCATATCACGCTGAAGGATCAACGCTGACCAGGTCACAGGTGACGGGTGAGTTCACTGCACAGCAACTAACTCATGCCTTGAGAGAACAGGCCCTTGAACGAGGTGTCGGCAGGAAGGACAGGAGACCTTCTTGTGCTTCTGGATACTCTACTGCCATGAGTGTGGTTGAACCTGATATGAAGAACCTCCTCCGGTAGCTCCAAAGCCAGCTGATGACACGACAAAGCGGAACCACCGGAAGGTTCCGGTGGCTCCTCAGAATCGATGTACAGAATAACGGGTAAGGATTACTTTTTCCTGAGATCAAACAGATAGGCAGATCCTCCTGTAACCCCGTCATAGATCAGCGGATACCCTGCAATGGCAAAATCATCCGTTATGGCAACGTCTCTGTTCCCCATACCACCAAGGCTCACAGGTGTTTCCGGAACCTGTTTCTTTTCATATCCCCATTCTTCGGATACCGGATCGTATTCATACAGATACACAGCCCCTGAATTTCTCAATGATCCGCTAGCATCTGCAACCTTCTCCCCGTTCGCTCCTATAATCATCCTATTACCGTGAATGGCAACTGCTGACCCGAATGAGTCAGAGTCTGTTCTGTCAGAGGCGGTCACCAATTCATCAAATAGCCATTCATCCTGACCTTCATTGTAGGTGTAGACATACACGGCTCCGCCACCGGTATAACCCTGAGCTCCGATCGCAAGGGTAGTTCCATCTATGGCAACCTGCAGACCGAAGTAACTCCCTGCATCTGTCGGCTTATCGATCTGCTGCTTCAGGTTCCAAGCCCCTAAAGTGCTGTCCTTCGTGTATATATACACGGTACCTGCATAACTGCCGATTACTGCGGTATCGCCATATAATGATACCCACCTTCCGAACCCATCGTTGTAGGCTGAAGCAGGGTCTTCCACTTTCTGCTCACTTCCCCAGGTATCGCTGTTATCGTCGTAGGTGTAGAAGTAGACCGCACCGACATCGTATAGTGAAGCATCCCAGTACGGTGCTCCCACGACAGCAGAGTCACCGTCTAGGGCAACCACATATCCGAACTTGTCTGTATCTGCATCCTGATCGCTCGGTTCTATAATCTGCTCATCTGTCCATTCCTCGTTTACCCAGTTGTAGAAATAGACCTTGTCAGCCGTAGGCGAGGAAACCAGAAGCCGATCCTGATCGGTTGCGACATGATAGCCGAAATTGTCACCCATTTTTCCGTCACTGGGAGTCAGTTTCTGTTCTGATCCATAGGTCCCTGACAGATCCCCATACGTGTAGGTGTATACACTGCCGAGATTGGATTGCGTGTCATCATCTCCGTAGGCTCCCACCACTGCATAAGTGCTGTCTATATCTACAGCATAGCCATAGTTATTGCTGGAGGAAGGAGATCCTGGGCTAGGAGATAAAATGGTGTAGATTTTTTCACTCCATTTCGCATAGAGTGTAATTGATTCACTCACCGTATCACTCGAGAAATCCCAGCTGTCAGTCAGCTCGGAATCTTCGAACCAGCCGTCAAGAAGGTATCCATCTTTGGTCGGGTCAGTGGGTTCACTCACGGTCTGTCCATACGAAACCTGGACCGAGCCTACACTGGTGCCGCCGTTACTGTCAAAGGATACCGTAAACTCATCGGCAACCCATCGGACGTAGAGTGTCATATCGGAGCTTACCGTATCCACGGTAAAGTCCCACTGAGTTGTGAAACTGCTGTCCTGATACCACCCCTCGACCGAATACCCGGTCTTGGTGGTCACCGGCTCGCTGAGGACTGACGTAACGGTCTGAGATTGAACTGCAGACCCTCCGTCCACGTCAAACTGGACGGTATATCCGGGCAGGTCCTGCCCAAGATCGCACCCTACGAACATTATTCCTGCACCTGCAGCCAGCAGGAGCAGGACTGATACGCTTACCCATTGTCTGATACTCTTTCCCATATGTTCCTCCACGTTGTTGATTGCCGGTTCCTGCCGGCACTTTCCTTGTATGGGTCTGTTAAGACACTGTACACAGCATGAGTGTTTTAGGACGGAACTCCAATTGCACAAAAGTATGAAATAGCGGGGAATCAGATATGAAATACCAGGGAGAAAAGTATGAGAAAGGTGACGGAAAGTATGAGATAACGTACTACTGTCTGCGATCCGGGGATGGAGCACGCCCCGGGAGTGAAGAGCTCCAGGATACGGTGCGGCCCTCAGGTTCCCGTCTTCTCAGGACGCTGACCACGCGGGAGCTCGAGGAAGAAACAGGCTCCTTCCTGACCGTCTTCATAGCTCAGGGTCCCCCTGAACCGTTCAGAAACGATCCTGTTGGACATGTAGAGACCAAGACCCGATCCCTCCGGTCTATCAGTTTTGTAGGACTGAAAGAGGGTAGGACGCAGTTGTCGGGAGACTCCTCCCCCGTTGTCTTCAATCCGCAGGGTGATGTTCTCAGATCTCCCATCAACGCTGATTGCAATCCGGGGAGATTCAATACTGCGTTCCTCGAGAATATTCGTCGCGTTGCCGATCAGGTTTATCAGCACCTGCTCGAACTCATTCGTGTTCCCATACACCATGGTGTCACCCTGGGAGTCGAACATGACGCGAATTCCGCGCGCAGAGAAGAGATCACTAAGCATGTTCAATACCTTGTCGCACTGATCCGAGATCGAGAAATGCTCCCGTGAGGTCTTCGGAGAGAGGAACTCCCGGAAATTCTTGAGTGTCGTGAACATGCTCGCAATCGATTTCTTGATGACAGGCAGGTATTGGCTGACCTTCTCCTCGGTTGTTGTGCTATCACCGGGTTTCCCGATTCCCTCGACGTACAGACTGATGGTGTACAGGTACTGCTGCCACTGATGAGCCACGAAGTTCATTATCTCTCCCATACGTGCATGTTTCTCCTGAGCCCAGAGCATCTTCTCGATCTCCTCTGTTCTCTGAATCACGAGGTCTTCCACCTGATGCATGTGCATCCGTACCACGCTCACGAGCAGACCGGTCTGAATAACGCCGAACAGGAGAGCACCTATGACGGTATAGCTGCAACAGAAAAAGGCCCAGGGGGGCCGCGGTCCGAACACATCATACAGAGAGGCAATGATGAAAAACAGAGCCGATATCGTGAAAGGGATAGCCAGGCGATCTCCTTTGAGCATTCTGTTCACGGAGGCAGCCAGAGAAAAGAACGCCGCACCCAGAATGAGCAGAAGCGATGGGTAATACAGTCTCATCTGTATCGAATGCGGTGTCAGGATAAGCACTGCCATGAACCCGGTGAACAGGATATGAAGGAGGTGCCTTCCCCGTGGAATGAATTTGATCGAATAGAATTCCGCGGTATACAGCAGAAACATATAGATACTGAAGATGCGCGAGGTGAAATGGATATCCATCATCACCTCCCAGGGAACGCCCACGCGGGCAAGGATCATATTGCTGTTCACCAGGAGGAACAGCATGGGCCCCAGATTGAAGAGCCCGAAGAGGAGGAACTTCCGATTGTTTGCATCTGCTGCTCCGACAAGCAGGTGATAGATCATCCCAGTGAGCAGAAACGTCAGGACCATCGTTTCAAGGAGCGTGGATGTGAACTCACGTTCCAATGCCCTATCAAGGGAAGTCAGTGCGATCGGGGGAAATGCATTGACCGACGGCAGAGAGAAGTTCGCTACCTGTACCACGATGTCATATACCCCGTCAACACTGGTGATCTCCCTGATTGCAGGCCCGTACTCACCCAGCCGGGACTCCTCGGCTGTTGTACCGACATCACCGTTGGAGTATATGCGATCACCGTTCACATAGATGTTTGACGGAGAATGAAAGCCGGTCATGCGAAGGACAGCACGTGTGCCTGTCTCCGGTGGAAGCAGAATGCGAACGTGATAGGTACCGAACCCTGTTGCGGGGATAGCTGCCTGATCCTTGACGGCCCGGTGCCACCCCCCGAGAGAATGAGTACTGAACGGCTCTATCCCCTCCGGTCTTTCCGACGGAGCGGTGAACAGGGTGTTCCAGAAAAACAGCCAGTTACCGTCAACACTCAGAATACTGTCACCATCCCATGTACGATAGTCCAGCAGGCCCTGCTGTGAGATGTCGAGTGAAGGCGCATCGGACCGTGCCATTACGGACAGGAGCATGACGAACAGAAGAGCGATGAACAGCATGAGAAGAGTGAAGAGAATCGTACGTACTTTATGGGACATGGTGGGCGCTCAACTCCTCCCTATGCATCACAGCCACGAGCTCCTTCATATTCCTGACATTCATTTTGCGGACGAGGTTCATCTTGTGGGTTTTCATCGTTGATTCGGAGATGTTCAGCTGTGTACAGATCTCCTTTCCGGAAAGTCCATTCATGACAAGCGACAGCACATCGCATTCTCTACCGGTGAGGGAGCCCAGACGGGTCCTGTACTCGGAGGGTTTTTCACCTTTCCGGTTCATCAGCATTCCGTCCATCATCTGAGTCATGATCTTCGGGGTGAAATAACGATACCCCTTCGAGACATTCTTCAGCGCCTGTTCAAGCTCGGAGGAATTATCTTCCTTGAGAATGTAGCCTGCTACGTCCTGTTTCAGAGCCTCCTCGATGCTTGTGTGATCTGAGAACGAGGTAAGAAGAATCACCTTGGTCTTCATCTTGGCCTCTTTCAGTTTCCGTGTGACTCCGAATCCGTTCAACATCGGGACAGACAGATCCGCAACGCAGATATCCGGTTCAAGTTCGATCATCTCCTTCACCGCGGTCAATCCGTCAGTAGCCTGCCCGCAGACAGTGAACCCCTCCAGAGACTCAACAACAAGACAGATTCCAGGAAGAATCATCTCATGATCATCAAGCAAATAAACTGTATTCATACTGGCATCTCACTCAATCAGTTGTTTATGCACTCCACCTGTAGTTTTTGTGATAGTGTCTCACCTGCTGATACTACCGCCTTCCACAGACACCTTCCATCATCCTAAAGTATGAATGCACAAGGGAAAAAGTATGATATCTGCTCGATAGGAAAAGCATCTCGCCTGCATACAGAAGCAGTGTATACGATTATACGCAGCTTCACAATATTGCATTCCCTCTTCCTGTACGGGAAAACTAACCCGTAAATGAAAATTCCCTAAGTACTCTCACATGAGTATTTCCATGAGTAAGTAGAGGTGTGATTTAATGGAAGGCAACGTAAGAGGGAGAGAGAGTACCTGAGGTCAAGAAACAGGAAGTCTTGAAATCATAGGAGAGGTGAAGAGGAAGCCCCAGGTGAGTTTCTCCGCTGACAGACTCTTCCTCTCGCTACCAAAATAGTATGTCGGGGCCCCTTCGAAGCTCCTGCTATTCAGGATTCCCGTACCTGAGCCCCTCTACGGAGACGGTATCGAACGGGCACGGACAGCCCAACTACATTCCCTCTCTCAGGTTCCCGGGAAGAGGACGGCTTCGTACCCGCACACTAGATATATGGTCTGATATCTACCGTGAAATGGCTTGAGAGTATAGTGAACAGGACCTCCCGGTGACTGCTGTGTTCATAGATGCTGCCAGGTATCATCTGCTCGATGTTCAGTATTGCGAACCCGTGGACCGTGCTGAAAAGGGACGAGGCGCCGAGACGGGCATCGCTGAACAGGCAGAGGTCTTTGTCCATACTCTCCTGGACCCTGTCCCTGATGAAAGCGAAGGCCCGACGGGAACGCTCCACGTATTCGGGATGACTCTTTTCTCTCTCTGGAGCTCCGCTGAAGATGCAGTGAAACATATCGGGCTGTTCATACGCATAGCTGACATAGCTCCATGCGGTCTCAAGGAGACACTGTACGGGGTCATCAGGATACTTCCTCCCGGCTTCCTGCACCAGCTGTTCAAGATGGGAGAAGCTGTAGGCGGCAATGGCCTGAATAAGGTCCTCCTTGCTGGAAAAATGGGAATAGACGGAGGCGTGACTCACTGAACTGAGCGAGGCGACTTTTCTCAGTGTCAGCGAACTCTGTCCGGTAGTGGCGATGAGGTGGGCTCCGGACCTGATGAGAGCGTTGTACAGATCTCCATGATGATAGGACGTCTTCATTCCTTCATACTACCGGTAAAACCGGGCTGAGTATATAGTGTTTGACTTCCAATCTTACCAATGGTAAGATTGAGACAAACGCACCCCCGTAGGGGGTGTCTGCCGACAAAGGAGTGTGACCGGAATGACTCAACAGCTGCGTATACGAACGAAACTTGCCTACGGGATGGGAGATATCTACGGTGGAGGAGCTACGACTCTCATATCGATGTACTACCTCTACTACCTGACCGATGTGCTTCAGATACAGCCCGCTGTCGCCGGGACAGCGTTCCTGATAAGCAAGATCTGGGATGCCGTGACAGACCCGGTGATGGGCATCATCAGTGATAACACCCGTACCCGGTTCGGCCGCCGCAGACCCTACTTCCTGGCCGGAATCTTTCTTATCTTCATCTCGTTTGTCCTGATGTGGGCTCCGGTCCGGATACAGCGGGAAGGGCTAAGATTTCTCTACGTTCTCATGACCTATCTCTTCTTCTCCACGGTGTACACTATTGTCTGGGTCCCCTACAATTCGATTTCTACCGAGCTCACTTCTGACTACGATGAACGGACCCGACTTGCTAAGTGGCGTATGATCTTCTCGAACATCTCGGGTATCCTTGCAGGGACTCTGGGAAAGGACCTGTTCGTCGACACCCTGAACAAGGATGACCCCGCCCGGGGCTTCTTCCTCATGGCTATCGTATTCGGTCTGCTGTTTGCCGTCCCCTACATCTTCACCTTCCTGTGGTGCAGGGAGGACCCTGCGTTCATGGAAGCTGAGAAACATCCGCTCGGGAACCTGAAGGATTTCATAAGGGACCATTTCACCGAACCACTGAAGCTCCGCCCGTTCCGTCTGGTAGTCTATATGTTCCTCTTCGGGTTCATGGCCCAGGATGCCGTCCTTGCACTGGCCGTCTACTTCATGACCTACTATCTCGGTATCACCTCGATGATGACGCTGCTGGTTCCTGTCTATGTCAGCATGCTCCTGGCTATCCCCCTTGTCGAGTTCGTCGCCAACAGAAGGGGGAAAAGAGAGACCTATCTGATCTCCGCGGGGTTATGGCTGGCAGCATTCACACTGGTGCCATTCATGTCTCCCGAGATGCCTCTCTGGCTGATCTACCTGTTCGGCGCGCTGTTCGGTGCAGCGGCAGCCGGAATCCAGGTTGTTGTCTTCGCCATGTTCCCCGACATCCCCGACGCTGATGACCTGTTCAGTGAACAGCGCAGGGAGGGACTCTTCTCCGGTATTTTCAGCCTTCTCAGGAAGAGCGGTGGTGCCCTGGTGATGTTCTTCCTGGGCAACAGCATCGGCTGGGCAGGGTACAGGCCTCCGATTACCGAGAGCATAGAGGGAGTTTTGAAGGCAGTTCCACAGGAACAGAGCCCTCAGTTCCTGAAGGCACTGCTCCTCATATTCATGATCATTCCCAATCTTTTCATCTTCTTCGCCATGCTCTCCTGCTGGCACTACCCCATCACACGCAACGTCCATGACAGGCTGAGGGACTATCTGCGGGACCGCTACGGCATCAGAAGTGAGGAACTCGAGAAGGAGGAACAGGACCTGAAGAGGATCCTCGGAGGGAAGGCATATGAATAAGGGTGAAAGAACGGGAGAGGGGCCGTATATCCACCTTGCCTTCCGGTTCCACATCAACTTCTATCACTCCTACCGGGGCGATACTCCGGATGAGCTCGGTTTCGGAAAGGACATACGGATCATCCGCTCGATACTCGATGACCTTGATGCTCTGAACCGGGAAGGAATCGGTGTACGGGGAACCTGGGATGTGGAGAACTACTACTCGCTGCAGAAGATCATGCCGGAACACTGTCCGGACATCATCAGCAGGATTCAGGAGCGGGTGAATAGCGGCCTTGATGAGATCGAGATGATGAGCTGGAACAACGGTATCGTGTCGGCCTGCGATGAGGAGGAACTGCAGCTGGTAATCGCACAGACGATCAGCAACACGGAAGGCTCAGGTCTGGCTGACCTGTTCAGCCGCTGGACTCCTATTCTCCGCCCCCAGGAATGTATGTATACCCCCTCCTTTCTCAGGTATTACCCGGAAGCAGGCGTCACCGGCATCAGCACCTACTACAGCTCACACCCGTTCAACGGGTTCAGCAACTTCATCCCCCCTCTCAGCATTGCAGAGCGGTATAACCCGCTCAACCTCCGTTCCGACGGTCAGAAAGGTTCCCTGACGATGATCCCGTGCTACAACAACGGTGATGTGGCTGACCATCTGCTGAGCCTGAGGCACTGGGTACGGCACCTGAGACGGCAGCAGAAGAGGAAGGATGTGTCCCGTGACCTCCTCCTTCTCATTGATATGGATGCCGATGACGAGTTCTGGAGCGGACTCGATATCCCCATCGTCTCAGGTCTTCTGGCCAGCCTCGGCGGTCTGAAGCGCATGGTGAGGAGCATCGCAGGATTCCCCTACGTGAGGTTCACCACTGCCGGTGAATACCTGAAGGACCACGGTCCTGCAGGAACGATCACCGTGAATCAGGACACCGCCGACGGAAGTTTCGACGGCCTGTCATCGTGGGCGGAGAAGTGGGATAACACCGCGCTGTGGTCAGTCATACAGGATTCTCGAAGGACGGCGGAAGCCGCCTCCTTCCTTGCCGACCTGAAGGACCGCCGAGATGATCCCTTTCTCACATCTATGCTGCTCAGGAGCCTGGAGACGAGAGTCCTCACCCAGTCAACGACCCATTTCGGGATGGCCTCTCCTGTCATGAACAGCGACCGGCTGCAGCAGGGAATGAACATGGCTCAGGGATCTCTGGACTCTGCCCGTGAAGCCCTGCAGACCATCCTGAAAGATAATGATGAGCTGACAGGCAGCCATCTAGCAGGCCCTTCAGTGACACAAGAAGGAAGGGGAACCCTGTGCTATCTTTCTACTGAAATTGGAGATACTCAACCGGCACTGATCCGCCTGAGCCGAACGGCTGAGCCTTCACGGCTTGTGCCGGGAGCGGAGTTGGAGCGGGTTATCCCGGGCTCACAGGAAAAAGACGCGGTCACGGGAGAGGCTGTAGCGTGCGGTGAGGTCTCACTCACACCCCTGCAGGGAGGGGATATCGAGATGAGGATAGCGGGAAGAGTGATCAATGCTCCCGGGTTTCCCAGAACAGCTGTGACCTACCTTAAGAAAACGTTCAGCCACCATGACGGGTTGATCGATACTGCAAAGGTGCTCCAGCACACACAACCGGAGGGAGGGTACACGCTCACGCTCTCGGGCCGTTTCTCCATCGACCGGGGTAAAGAGGTGCAGTGGCGGCACACCTACCATATAGCACCGGATCTGCCCTATATCTATGTAGATGTCGAGGTCACCTACCCTGACACTGAGCACAGGGGGTATGACAAGGCCAAAGCACAGCGGCTGAATGCAAGCTGGGATGCACGGTGGAAGGAGGTCATGCCCTGGCAGTTCTCCCCGGCAGGTGAAGCTGACGCTGAAATTCCCTGGAGCATCTGGAAGCACAATTTTCTCGGTGATGTCAGTCACTATGATCTCAACTACGGGACCTTCTCGAAGAACCGGAATCTCGATTCCTTCAACAACCAGATCACCAACGCCTGGGTGGGAGCCTCCTGCTCCGAGGGAGGGTGGCTCATCGCCCAGAGCAGTGCACGGGGTAACAATTTCGCCTTCTGTCCCATGAGACTCCGTGATGACCGGCTTCTCATGAACCCGTTTGGAAGCTATTACGGCAGACAATGGAAGTACGGAGTCCGGGAAACAGGTCTCGGAAGACTCTTCGCCCTGGGAATGGCCGACCATCTGGACCCGTACGCCCCATCGTACAACGGACGGACGAGCAGTTTCTCCCTGATGATCGCATCCTTCTCCCATGAACCCGACCCGCTTGTGCAGCGTGATGCGAGACTCTTCTTCGAGGGTGTTCTCTCACTTGAATGACACTCTTGCCGGGACCCGCTACGGTCTCTCCGGTACAGGTTTTTCTGTTGCCTGATCAGGAATACATCCGCTATACTAAAAGCCTGCTAGCTTCAGCAGAATCCCGGTCTCGCCGTCTGCCATACCGGCACGGGATTCTGTGAATACCACATCAATACTGTGCCGGCAGGTGAACACACCGGAAGCAGTGCACAGAGAGCTCGACACCACGTTTCTGACAGGGACGTAAAGCGGAGGAGACAATGGCAAAGAAGACAACTCTCAAGAAGATCACCAGAAGCCTGCTTGTCTACTGGGGTCTGGCATCGTTGGGCCTTGCACTCATAGGAGGAATCTTCGGATCCACCCTCCCGATATTCTACCAGGACTACCTCGGGCTCGGAGCACGGTGGATCTCTCTGGTATCCCTGCTGTACGCGCTGTGGAATGCCGTCAATGACCCTTTGTTCGGCTTCATCACGGACAATACCCGCTCCCGTCTCGGCAGGCGCATTCCCTATCTCCGTTTCACTGCCCCGTTTCTTGCACTCACCTTCTTCCTGGTCTGGATGGTCCCTGAGTCCGCCTCCGACTTCACCGTGTTTCTCTGGATGCTGCTCTCAATGCTGCTGTATGACACCAGTTTCACGATCATCGGTCTGGTCCACTCCGCCCTCCTTCCCGAGCTCTCGGAGTATGAGGATGACAGAGGAGCGCTGCAGGGGGTATCGGCTTTTGCAAGCCTCATCGGTTTCGCCCTGGGATTCATCATCCCGCAGCTGTTCCGACCCAAGGGTGATGAACCCGGATCACTGTTGGCCATGCGTCTCGCACTCCTTGCCGTGGGTATCATCGGAGCAGCTCTCATCTTCCTCCTTTCCTACAAGGTCAAGGAGCGACCGGCTCTCAGCAGAAATGATGAGAAGGTCACTTTCAAAGAGTTCCTCAGCTTCACCTTCTCCAGCAGATCGGCTCTGATCGTGATTGCCGCGAACTTCATGAGGATCCTCGTCCAGACGATCATGATGGGAGCTGTGTTCTACCTTGCAGACTACCTTGTCAGGATCAACGGTATGATCCTGATGCTCTTCTTCTTCATTCCCATGGTGGCGGGTATCGGTACGGCCGGGGTGATCAGAAAGAAGGTCGGTGTCCTTGCTGCCCAGCAGCTCTATCTGGCAATCGGTGCCGTCGGTCTGTTTTCGATGCTCTTCATGCCGGTCTCCCTCCTTCCCCTCTCGGTGCTGATCACAGGCTTCGGCATGGGAGGCCCTGAGGCCCTTACCTATGTACTGCTTTCCCAGAGCATCGATGAGGATGAACTGAGAAGCGGGAGACGGAGAGAGGGGGCCTTCTTCGGCACGAACGCCCTGTTAACCAAGCCCGCACAGTCCCTGGGGATTGCGATCCCGCCTCTTATCCTCGAGCAGACAGGGTTCATCACACGGGAGGCCAACGGGGGAAGAATCTTCTTCGACCAGCCTGCCGCTGCCCTCATGGGAATCAGGATCTATACCGGTCTCATTCCGGCACTCGCGTACCTGCTTGCCATCCTGATACTGGTCTTCTACCCGATCAGGGGAGCCTACAAACTGCGCCTCGAGAAAGAGATCATGGACCGTCATACGGCCAGAGAAAACACCTGAGGGGCTTTCCTTCCCCTTTGCCATCACCTCACTACACAGCACCTTTCCCGCCTGTAGCCCCGACGCCGTGTCTTGATTGCACGGAGGGCTTTTCCTGTAGTGATCCTATGAGTTTATCAGGATTTATGTTTGTTCCTATTAACTTTAAGTTCTTATATGATAGACAAGAAAAATCCTCAAGACCATGTTAATAAACAGGGAAACATCTGTCAAACTACACTTACAGAACGTTATTCGGCTAGAATTACTCGGTAAAAGAGATTGATATCTATGTGTCCATCAGAACTTGACTAAACTAGTAGCATATCATATACTTCGTATAGTTTATCGGAATTAACTTTATTATTCTGATATACCATCCGGGCGGAAAGATATGTTCCCGCTCAGGAAACCATACCAGTACAGGAGGCATACACTATGTCACACAGCAACTTCAAGCATCGGATTCTGTCTCTTTCACTTCTGCTCCTATTCCTGTCAGTGACCCTGACACCGCTGTTCTCTCAGGGAACACGTGAGGATACCGCTACAGACAGTGAGCCCGCTCAGGGTCCAGACACTATTACCTTCACCGTCTCTACTCCCCCTGATCCGAACTTCATCCCTGCGGCAATCCTGGCGGCAAAGGCTGATGAATGGATGGAAGGGGTCAGTGTGAAACTGGTCACTGCACCCGCGGGTGACCCGAGTGCCATGAGAGCACTTGCTCAGAACAGGAGCGTCGATTTCGCTCTGTTCAATATCCAGGCAGGCAGCAAGTTCTACTCCACAGGTTTAGATCACATGAGGCTTGTCGGAACTCACGTGTGGAAGGGTGTCTACCTTCTGGCGCAGGACGCCGTCACCGATCTCAAGGACCTGGACGGAGAGACACTTCTGGCTGTCCCTGCGATCAAGACGCCTCCGCACATCATGTCAGAGAAGGCGCTAGGAAAGCTCGGAGTCTCCTCCGAGTTCATACCGGCAGGATCAGGCCCGTCTCTCTACGCCCTTCTATCTCAGAAGAACCGGGCACCGAAGGCCTTCGTAGCCCCGGAACCGATGGTGAGTATTATCCTTGCACGGCAGGAAAAAGAGAACTGGCCCATCAGATACCGGGTATTCATGGATCCCCAGCAGGTACTCAACCCTGAAACCGGTAAAGTACCTACCGGCTCTCTCTGGCTGATCAACCCCGAAGCAGCTGATGCTCATCCTGTTGCACTCAAGGAGTTCATCGCAGGCTTCGAACGGGCCAACAGCTATGCGGTTGCTCCAGAGCATACTGATGAAGTGGCACGCATCGTCAGTGAGACACTCTCCGAGATCTACGGGCAGGGAGCAGACAGACAGGTCTATATCGACATGCTGACTTCCGGGAGACTTGACCTTGATTTCCGCCACGCGGATGAGATCAGAGATATCGTGAAAAAGAATCTCAGCACGCTGTACGGAATCGCCACTGATGACGGAATCTTTTTCACCCGCTGACGGAGCGCGCCACAGTCATGAAAACGATCAATCACAGAGGGAATCAGATACCCTACCTGAAACAGGTACTGTTCGTAAGCGCTGGAGTACTGGCTGTCTTTCTTGGGTGGATCATTCTATCACTTCTCTATCCGCCGGCCATCATCCCGCCTCTGCAGCGTGTGTTCTCAGCATTCTTCACCATTATAGGAGATGAACGGTTCCTCACCGACCTGGGACATACGCTTTTCAGAGTGTGGGTGAGTTTCTTCTTCTCCCTGCTTGCCGGAGTGGTGCTCGGTCTGATCGCCGGTGTGTGGGTCTCCTTCTCAGAGACCGTCCACCCGATCATGATCATGTCTGAGAGCGCTCCCCCCATGGCATGGCTCGTCATTGCGATCCTCCTGTTCGGCATGGGCCACGGACCGGCCTTCCTGGTCGGTCTGTCGGCCGCTGTGCCGATCTTCTACTTCAGTACGGTTGTAGCAGTCAAAGGGCTTGATGCACACCTCATCGAGATGGCCTCTTCGTTCAAGGTGTCCAAAAAACGGATATTCCGGTCCATCTACGTGCCGGGAATCCTGATGAGTGTGATAGGCTCCTCCTCATCATCACTCAGTGTCATCTGGCGGGTCGTCATCATGGCCGAGGCCTTTACGACGGCGAAGGGTCTTGGACCTCAGCTGTGGGGATCGTATCTGTACAGCGATGCGGATGTGGTGTACGGCTATATCCTCATCATCGTATTCCTCGGGTTCGCCCTTGAGTACGGTCTGATCAAACCAAGTGCCCGGTTCATTAAAAGGAGATTGAGGGTTGAAATCGATGCAGCATGACATACTCAGATGTTCCGGACTCACGAAGACCTTCAATGGAAATCAGATTCTGGCTCCCATCGACATGGTACTCAGGACCGGGGAGGTAACCGGAATCGTCGGACCAAGCGGTTGTGGGAAGACCACCATTCTCCGCATCATCGCGGAGCTGGAGAAGCCGACGACAGGGACGATCACCGTCTCTCACCCTCATGCACGCACGGCCTTCAATTTCCAGGAACCCCGGCTTATCCCGTGGAACACAGTCCTGCAGAATATCCTGTTTGTTCTCAACGATACCATCGGAGACAGACAGGAGCGTGAAGAGCGCGCCAGAGCGGCTCTCGATGCAGTGGAGCTCTCAGATTATCTCGGGTATTATCCTGATCAGTTGAGCGGCGGTATGAAACAACGGGTGTCACTGGCCCGTGCTCTCGCGTTCGAACCCGACATCTTCCTGATGGATGAACCCTTCGCCGGACTCGATTACCCCCTCAGAATGCAGCTGATAACACTGTTCAACCGGCTTCTCGGGGAACGGTCCATGAGTGTCGTGTTCGTCTCCCATGATACGCGTGAGATCACACGCCTCTGCGATACCGTGTACATTCTCAACGGCAGTCCCTGCAGTATCCGGGAGACCATACACCTCGGTCCGAAACATGAGCGTCTGATCCATCCAGGGTATCTTCAGAGGATGGAAGAGCACATGCTGCAGATCATGGTATCAGGGCGGACATGAGAGGCGGTCAGGGGCCAAAAAGGGATCACGTTTCACTGCGCATCACACCTCACACGGAGAGTCGCCTCCCCCCCCTATCATAAAGTTTCACAATATGGTAGGGTACGGTATATTTACTGGTAGTAAATCAGTCTTACCTATCGCTCCAGCAATCTTCCGGGCTGAATCATTTCTTGAAAAATTAATGAAGGTCGATTACCTCAACTCAATACCATAAGGAAACCCATGAATTTCAACTCATTCGGTCTGACCGAAGAACTGCTCACTGCAGTTACCAAACAGGGATATACTGTCCCCACACCCATCCAGACTCAGGCGATCCCTGTCATCCTCGAAGGAAGGGATCTTATCGGAGGTGCCCAGACGGGTACCGGCAAGACAGCAGCCTTCGCACTGCCTATCCTTCACCTGCTCAACCAGTCCGGGAAACGCACCCGCAATCCACGAGCTCTGGTCCTCTCCCCTACGAGAGAACTCGCAGCCCAGGTCGCAGAAAGTTTCCGTGATTACGGCAGCAGCCTGCCCCTGCGCACAACTAGCATATTCGGTGGCGTCAAGATCAATCCTCAGATTGCCGCGCTGCAGAGAGGAACCGATGTACTCGTCGCCACTCCCGGACGACTACTGGACCATCTGGCTCAGAAGACTCTGAATCTCCGAGATATCGAGATCCTCGTTCTGGACGAAGCGGACAGGATGCTTGACATGGGCTTTGTCCGTGATATCAGGAAGATCATGAAGTACCTTCCTCAGAAACGGCAGAACCTGCTGTTCTCTGCAACCTATTCACCGGAGATCAGACGTCTCTCGGGTGAAATCCTCAATAACCCCGCTATCGTCGAGGTGTCACGGAAAAACGAAGCTGCTGAAAAAGTCGATCAGTCCTTCTTTGCCATCACCAAAGACCAGAAACGTCACCTGCTGGTCCACTTCATCGAGACACATTCCTGGTATCAGGCACTGGTCTTTGTCAGTACGAAGCATGGGGCGGACCGTCTCAGCAAACAGCTGATGAAGAAGGGTATCCCTGTCGGGGCCATTCACGGCAATAAGAGTCAGAATGCACGTACCCGCACTCTCAGTGAATTCAAGAAGGGAGACCTTCAGGTTCTGGTGGCTACCGATGTTGCCGCGAGGGGAATTCACCTCGAAGGCCTGTCCCATGTGGTGAACTTCAACCTGCCTCAGGTCGCGGAGGATTATATCCACCGGATCGGCAGAACAGGAAGAGCCGGCAAATCGGGTGAGGCAATCACCTTTGTAAGTCCCGACGAGAAGGACCAGTGGAACAAGATCCAGAAGGTCCTGAAGACCACTGTGAATGTGGCAGCTCCTGCAGGTTTCATCCCCGTGAAGAAGGATCCCTCAGAGGTCTCCGACACCAGAGGGCCACAGCGAAGAGATCAGAATCCCCGAACGGAACAAAACGGCCAGTGTAGATTCTCCCGTTCCTCAGGTGGCGGCAGAAGGTACGCCTCCGCGCGAGCCTAGCCCAATCCAGCGTGTGCTGGTACCATAATCCCCCGGTCCCGGTCTGTCCTCTGAAACACGACAGACTCACAAGAACCGGGGGATTTTCTTTGCCCCTTGCTCCTTGCCCCGTATAACCGGCTGGCATCCTCCGGGAGCGGTATTGGACCGATGAGGATTGAACCGGACGGGCAATGTATGTAAGGTATACAGGGTATACGGTTCGGGAGGTCATATGCAGCGCTATACGGATGATCAGATACTGTATTCCCCCACAGACCTCGTGACCTTCCTCTCCTGTCACCATGCCTCCTTCCTCGATAACAGGGCTCTGCACGAAGACCTCGAAAAGACTGAGGAGAGCGCGACCAACCAACTGCTGCAGAAGAGAGGGATGGAACACGAAGCAGGATACCTGCAACACCTCAGGGAAGAAGGTAGAACCGTTGTTGAAATTCCAAAGTCCTCTTCCCTGACCGAACGTGCAGAGCTTACCCAAAAAGCGATGAGAAGCGGCGTGGATGTCGTGTATCAGGGTGTATTCTTCACTCCTCCATGGAGAGGGGATGCTGACTTTCTCGTTCGCTGTGAGACTCCTTCAGCTCTCGGCGAGTTCAGCTATGAGGTGTTGGACACAAAACTTGCCCGTCATGCAGAGGTGAAACATATCCTTCAGATATGCATGTACAGTGAACTTCTGGCAGAGATCCAGGAACTGCAGCCCCTGCTCATGCACCTTGTACTCGGTACAGGGAAAAAAGAGAGCTTCACGACCTCAGAGTACTTCGCTTACTACACGCACCTGAAAAAGCGTTTCGCAGACTACATCAGGAACATCCCTTCAGCATCAGTTCCTGAACCCTGCCCCTATTGCGGTTTCTGCCACTGGAAGGAGCGGTGTGAAAGAGAGTGGGAGGAAACCGATCACCTCTCCCTGATTGCGAATATTCAGCGGACACACGAAAACACCTTACGCAAAGCAGGTATCCATACCATCTCAGAACTCGCTTCGTGCAAAAAAGACAGGATTCCCGGCATGATGCCGGGAACCTTCCTCCGCCTCCGCTCCCAGGCGGCCTTGCAGCACCACGAGAGGAGTACGGGAGAGAAGGTGTATTCCCTTCTTGAACAGGAGAGGGGCAAAGGCTTCTCCCGTATCCCCCTGCCCGCCGAGGGAGATCTCTTTTTCGATATGGAAGGCGACCCTCTTTACCCTGACGGACTCGAATACCTGTTCGGAGTACACACCTATATCAACAGGGAGCACAGGTTCATTCCCTTCTGGGCACACGACCATGAACAGGAGGAAAAGACTTTCGATGTGTTCATGAATTTCCTGAAAGACCATCTCACCCGCTATCCTCAGGCATTCATATATCACTACAACCACTACGAAACCACAGCTCTCAAACGCCTCGCCTGCCGGTATGCCCGTCACGAGGAGATGCTCGACAACCTTCTCAGGCACAACCTCTTCGTTGACCTGTACGTTGTTGTGCGAGAAAGTCTGCGCACATCGCAGCCGGGGTATTCCATCAAGAACATGGAAGCTTTCTACATGGACAAACGGAAGAACACTGTTGCCACTGCTACCGACAGTATCGTCGTATACAATACCTGGCGGGAAACCGGAGAGGCCTCTCTGCTTCAGGAGATCGCTGACTACAATGAAGTGGACTGCCTCTCCACCCGGCTCCTTCGCGACTGGCTCGTGAGTATCAGGCCCCGGCAGATTCCCTGGTACACACCCGAGCAGAACGATGGTGCAGACTCCACCGATGAACGCAAAGAATGGGAAATAGAATATGAACGGTGCAGGATTGGACTTGAAAAAGGCAGTTCAGCCTCCTCTCCTGTACACACCCGCATCATCCACCTCCTTGAGTTTCATAACCGTGAGGCGAAACCGCAGTGGTGGAAGATGTTCTCCCGTCAGACAAAGGAAGAGGACGAACTGATCGAGGACACCGAATGCCTTGCGGGACTGAGCCTTATGGGTTCCCCCACTACGCTGAAACGCTCACGACTGTGGACCTATCACTTTCCACCCCAGGATTATAAGCTGAAACCGGGAGACTCCCCTACCCTGATTGATACGTTGGAATCTGCCGGGACGATCTTTGACATTGACAACGCAGCATCCACCGTCACGATAAAGCTATCAGAGAAGAACAATCTTCCCCCCCGCCTCTCTCTGGGACCACCAAAGCCGATCAATACACAGGTCTTACGCCAGTCAATCTACACCTATGCTTCCAGAATTATGGATATGAGCACCCCCTCTCAGGTGGCGACTGAGATCCTGTCACGGTCCAATCCCCGGATCACAGGAAAGGAACAGGGCGAGGCAATCGTCACACACGAGGACCTCGTTGGTGACGCACAGGAGGCTGTTGCCCACCTGAAAAGGAGTTATCTCTTCATCCAGGGGCCGCCCGGAGCGGGCAAGACCTACATTTCGAGCCACATTATCGTCGACCTCCTGAAACGGGGAATGAAGATCGGCGTCTCCTCCAATTCGCACAAAGCCGTCCATAATCTTCTCGAAAAGGTAGAACGGGTTGCACAGGAAAGCGGTTTTGCATTCAGAGGGGTGAAAAAAGCGACACGGAATAAGAAGGAAACCGAGTATACAGGGAGGTTCATCAACCCGGCAGTGTCCGTTCAGGATATGGACCTCTCGAACGACCTCTTCGCCGGCACTGCCTGGACCTTCTCTCATTCGCTGTTTCAAGACAGACTCGATTACCTGTTTATCGACGAAGCGGGTCAGGTCTCCACGGCGAATGTCATCGCAATGGCGAATGCCGCCAGAAACATCATCCTGGTAGGAGACCAGATGCAGCTCGGACAGGCTATCCAGGGTGTCCACCCCGGCGAAGCGGGCTTGTCGATACTCGAGTTCCTTCTCGGGGACTGTTCGACGATACCGCAGGACAGAGGAATCTTTCTCTCCAGGACGTACCGTATGAATCCCGCCATCTGTACATTCATATCAGACGCCTTCTACGACGGTAAACTCAAGCCCCATGAGATCACATCAAGACGGAGACTGGAGCTCGAAGGAGTTGACCTCCCGGATACAGGTATCGTCATCCTTGAGGCAGACCATGAAGGGTGTTCGCAGAAGAGTGAGGAGGAGGGGGAGATTATCAAGGAAACCTATCTCTCGCTCATCGGCCAGAGATATATCGATGAAGAGGGGACCCCGCATGAACTTACCGAGCATGACATCCTCGTTGTCACGCCCTATAACGTGCAGGTGAATTATCTGACATCCATCCTCCCCGAAAAGGCCAGGGTCGGCACGGTCGATAAGTTTCAGGGCCAGGAAGCCCCTGTCGTCCTCGTATCCATGGTGACCTCAAGCGGGGAGTACATGCCGCGGGACATTGAGTTTCTCTACAGCCCGAACAGACTGAACGTGGCTCTCTCTCGTGCACAGTGCCTCGCCGTCGTGGTAGCAAACCCGCGTCTTCAGGAGACCTCCTGCTCTACCGTACAGCAGATGAGACTCGTGAACACCTTCTGCAGATTGTTTGAGTATGCGCAACCATGTGGCCTGCCGACACAGGTATCGCACGGAAACTCACGAAGGTCTCTGTGATTCCTGCTACTGGAGGACCTGCAGCGAACGCTATACCCTTTGTGCTGTCACTCCAGATCGATATCGACAATCAGTTCGTTTGCAAGGTCTTCGAGAACCTCACGTAGAGTCTCAACGCTGCTGTCTTCCCCGATCGAGATGACCATATCAGCCTTGAAAAGCTGACCGCCGGCCATAGAGGCATCCACAACCTCGGTGTCAAGATCTTCCACGGTCGCACCGTTGTCTTTCAGAGCAGAGGAGATCCGGTAGACGATTCCCGGATGGTCCTGACCAACAAGCTGCAGGCGGTAGGTCGTGCCGAGGCGGGGGGCGTCTGTTATCACATCTTCGACCCGGATACTCAGATCAGAGGTCTTCTCCGAGAGTATTTCACGCTTGAAGTCATCGACATGCTCACCCGGGACCTGCACGTGCAGGATACCGGCAAACTTGCCCGCAAGATTGGACATATGACTTTCGACCCACTCACCCTGATGGGCGTTCAGGATATTCGAGACTGTTTCCACGATACCGGGACGGTCGTCACCGATCAGGGTTATCACAAGGGATTTCTTCATGTATTCGTCCTCACTCTTCTGTATATGCCGACACCGGTGCACAGGTGCAGACCAGATTCCTGTCCCCATACACATTATTGACTCTCCCCACAGGAGACCAGTACTTCGTGCCGCACAGAGAGGGTACCGGGTAGGCAGCCTCCTGCCGGCTGTAGCTGTGATTCCATGTATCCGAGGAGACACACTCGATTGTATGCGGAGCATGCTTCAGGGGATTATCCTCCCCGTCCAGCACCCCTCCGGCAACGGCATCTATCTCTTTCCTGATTGCGATCATCGCGTCACAGAAACGGTCGATCTCCCACTTCGATTCACTTTCGGTGGGTTCGATCATCAGCGTCCCGGGGACCGGGAAGGACATCGTCGGTGCATGAAATCCATAGTCGATCAGCCGTTTGGCCACGTCATCCACGGTGATTCCCGTCTCCGCCTTGACCGGTCTCAGGTCGATGATGCATTCATGGGCCACCCACCCTTCACGGTCAGTGTAGAGCACGGGGTAGTATTCCTTCAGCCTCCGGGCAAGATAGTTCGCATTCAGGATCGCCACGGAGGTCGCCTGTGCAAGCCCCTCATGACCCATCATCCTGATATACGACCAGCTGATCGGCAGGATTCCTGCACTTCCCCACTGAGAGCCCGACACCGGTCCGACGGGCTGCTCCTTTCTTCCGGTGTTCACGTCACCGGGAAGGAAGTCTCTGAGATGCTCCTTCACAGCCACCGGACCGACACCGGGACCTCCCCCTCCATGAGGAATGGCAAAGGTCTTATGAAGGTTGAGGTGAGAGACATCACCGCCGAAGGCTCCGGGAGCACTGATTCCGACCATGGCATTCATATTCGCCCCGTCTATATAGACCTGGCCCCCCGCCTGATGCACGAGGTCGCAGACCTCGACGACACTCTCTTCGAATACCCCGTGGGTGGACGGATAGGTGATCATGATCGCGGCGAGATCGGAGCCGTGCAGTTCCACCTTGGACTTCAGATCCTCCATGCTGATATTCCCGTTCTCGTCGGTTGCTACCACGACGACCTTCATCCCCGCCATGTGAGCCGATGCAGGGTTCGTCCCGTGGGCTGAGGCAGGAATCAGACAGATACTCCGGTGACCCTCTCCTCTGCTGTGGTGGTAGGCACGGATCGCAAGCAGTCCGGAATACTCACCCTGCGCCCCGCTGTTCGGCTGGAGCGATACGGCATCATACCCTGTGACGGCACAGAGCAGCTGTTCGAATTCATCGGTCAGCTGCCGGTATCCTTGAGCTTGATCGCGAGGGACATAGGGATGAACAGCACCGAACTCCGGCCAGGTGACCGGCATCATCTCGGATGCCGCATTGAGTTTCATCGTACAGGATCCGAGCGGTATCATCGCGCGGTCAAGGGCAAGGTCCTTATCAGAGAGAGACCTGATATAGCGCATCATCAGTGTCTCTGAATGATAGGAGTTGAATACCGGGTGACTGAGGTATCCGCTGGTGCGGATCAGCTCTACCGGCCATTCGGGACCGGAGCCCTGCTCCTTCATCGAAGTACCGCCGTCGGCTTCGGTTCTTTCACTGCCGAAGGCAGAGAGGAGAACCCTGACATCATCCTCCCGGGTACTCTCATCCAGAGAGATGGAGATATGCTCATCATCGAGACGCCGCAGGTTGTACCCGAGGCGCACAGCCGATTCCATATACTCATCGGTCCCGGTTCCCGTGTGCACCGTGACCGTGTCGAAGAACTGACGCGTCAGTACATGCTGTCCCCTCTCCTTCAGCCCTCTTGCAAGGTGCCGGGTACGCTGATGAATCCTCAGAGCGATTCTCTTCAACCCTTCAGCACCATGGTATACCGCGTACATACCGGCCATCACGGCCAGAAGTGCCTGCGCTGTACAGATGTTGCTTGTCGCCTTTTCACGGCGTATGTGCTGTTCCCGGGTCTGAAGGGCAAGACGATACGCCCCCTTACCCTCGGAATCGATCGAAAGACCGATCAGTCGTCCGGGCATCGAACGTTTGAATTCATCGCGGGTTGCCATGTAGGCGGCGTGGGGTCCACCGTACATCATGGGTACACCGAAGCGCTGGGTGCTGCCTACGGCGAGGTCGGCACCGAACTCTCCGGGAGGGACAAGCAGGGTCAGAGCAAGCAGATCAGCGGAGACTGCAACAAGTGCCCCCTTCTGATGAACACGTTCACACAGTGCACGGTAGTCATGAATCTCTCCGTTGGTCGAAGGATACTGAAGCAGGACGCCAAACAGATTCAGCCGGTCAAGGTCAGCGCTCAGGGGGTCGGCCACCACCACCTCGACACCGAGGGAATCCGCACGGGTCCGCACCACCTCGATATTCTGCGGGTGACAGTCCTGAGCCACAAGAAATACTGTTCCCCGTCCCTTATGGACCCGCTGACAGAGTGTCATCGCTTCACCGCAGGCAGTGGCCTCGTCGAGAAGGGAGGCGTTGGCCAGAGCGAATCCGGTCAGGTCAGCCACCATCGTCTGAAAGGTGAACATCGCCTCGAGCCGTCCCTGAGAGATCTCCGGCTGATAGGGGGTATAGGAGGTGTACCAGGCGGGATTCTCAAGAATATTCCTCTGGATGACAGGAGGGGTGAGTGTGTTATGATACCCCTGGCCGATATAGCTGGTCAGAAGCCTGTTCTTCCCTGCCATGGTTCTCAGTCGTTCCAGAGCTTCATGCTCACCCATCCCCTCACCCACCTCCATACGGTCAGTGCGACGGATGGAAGGCGGTACCACCTTGTCGATCAGTTCCTGCAGTGAGGAGAGCCCGAGTTCTGTGAGCATCTCCTTCTGTTCTGCACTATCCACCCCGATATGACGGGCGGAAAAATCCTCTGTCCCAGCCATACCGCTCTGGTATAAAGAATCACGATTCTGTGTCATTGCATACCTCAACATGTGCTTCCCGGAAATGCACGCCGTCCGGAAGCGTCCTGTGCCCGAGAGAGACGACAGACCGCGCAGGGAGTTTCTTTTTCTCCCCATGAGGCCTTTCAGTCATCCCTCTCCCTGTGGGAGAACAGAAGGCGGCAGCAATGCCCCCGTCAGTCTCTTCCCAGTGAGATGATTCCCTCAGCCCCGGTAATAACGCTGGGGCACGAAGGGAAGTCTGACGACCTCCAGAGGAACCTTCTTCGTCCTGACGCGGGCGAACAGCCGGGTACCGACAGATGCACAGCCGCTTTCAACATAACCCATCGCCACCGGTCCCTGTACACTCGGTCCGTACCCGCCGCTGGTGACCACACCGACCTCCCTATCCTGTTCGTCGATGATCGGTGAGCCGTCTCTGACCGGCATCTTTCCCTGCGGTTTCAGCCCCACCCGCTTACGGTTCACACCGTCAGCAATCTGGGCCATGATGACCTCAGCTCCCACATAGCCGCCGCCGCGCTCTCCGTCAGCCCGGCGGATCTTCGAGAGAGCCCACAGGAGGCGGGCCTCGACCGGTGTGGTGTACTCATCCAGGTCATGACCGTACAGGCACAGACCGGCCTCCAGACGAAGGGAGTCACGGGCACCGAGCCCGGCAGGTTCGACCTCTTCCTGATTCAGCAGGATACGTGCAAGAGGTTCTGTGTCAGCATGAGATACCGATATCTCGAACCCGTCCTCTCCGGTATACCCCGATCGGGTGACAAAACAGGGTATGCCTTCGATCTCGATACGGGCGGCACTCATGAACACCATATCGGTGACCGTCGGTGAGAACCGTGAAAGCACCTTTACGGCAAGCGGTCCCTGCAGGGCAAGCAGTCCCTGACCTTCAAGTACTTCGATCTCGCACTGATCACCAATGTGTGTCGTTATATGAGCGATATCATGTACCTTGCGGCCGGCATTGACCACAAGGAAGAAGTGGTTGCCTGCATTGGTCACCATCAGATCATCAATCACACCACCTTCTGTATTGGTGAGCAGGCCATAGCGCTGTCTCATCTCGCCCAGAGAGAGAAGGTCAACGGGCATGAGCGTTTCAAGTGCACTGCCTGCTTCCTCTCCCCTCACCCGAAGCTGCCCCATATGTGAGACATCGAACAAACTCGCACTCTCCCTCGTGTGATTATGTTCTGTGATGATCCCCGATGGGTAATTCACCGGCATACTGTAGCCTGCGAAGGGGACCATCTTCGCTCCCAGTTCAAGATGCAGGTCATATAACGCTGTCTTCAATACGTTTTCACTCATAGCTCTTCACCTCTTTCGATCGTTAAGTATAACACAGAGACACGAGAAAAGGACAAGTGGTTTACCCATCCCCGGGTTCGGCACGTATACCGGTACCTGCAGCTCCATTCAGCCCTCCTTTTCACCGTGGCAGTACGTTCTGTGCCGATCTCCTTTTTTCTGGTATACTCATCTCAGGAGGCTGCCGGTATGTTCGATATCAGAGAGATAGAGTTCCCCCCGCTTTCGGATGCACAGTTCGATCCTGAACAGATCAGAAAGAAGCACATGGTACAGCAGGGACAGATCGCTGTGAAGAACCTGGAGAGAAACAACTTTTCGGCCCACTTCTGCGAGTCCTCCGCCGAGGCACTGAAGACGCTCCTGAGCCTCATACCTCCCTCGTCCCTCGTGGGATGCGGTGATTCCCATACCCTTTTTTCTCTGCATGCCGAAGAGAAGTTGAAGGAAATGGACTGCACCGTCATACCGCACACCTGTGCCGTGAACGGCAATGCCTTCGACCGTCAGGCCGAGGGATACACCATCCTGGGTGACAGGGAAACAACCAGGGAGATCCTTCGCGCCTACCTCGTCGCTGATGTGTTTCTCCTGTCAGCCAATGCGGTGACCCTGGATGGGCAGATAGTCAATATCGACGGTGCCGGCAACAGGATCGCGGGAAGTATCTACGGCTCCGACCGGATCATCGTCATCGCGGGAGCGAATAAGATCGTACGTGACATCCCTGCCGCTCTTGACAGGATTCACGATGTTGCCGCGCAGAGGAACAACATCAAGTATGATAAACAGATGCCGTGCAACAGAAGCGGGTACTGCGTCGACTGCAGAGACTCCCGCAGAGACTGCAATATCACCAGTATAATTCATAAACAACCTGAGGAATCAGACTTCCATGTCATCATCGTCGCAGAGGAACTCGGATTCTAGAACTCACGAGATGAGGTGAGCAGCCTGACAGGAGAAGCTTGACGACCCGACACTTTGATACTACCTATAAAGCATGAACGATTCACTGCAGAGACATCTTCAGGTCATGGATAAGGTGGAGCATTTCCGAATTTCCGAACGCACAGGGAGAGGACTACACAGAGATATCAGTCTCTGTGGGGATGGACGCTCACCCGTTCGGAATGAGGAGGGATCAGCCTGGGAGCAAACCCTGAGATCCGCTGCAGGGATCACACGGCCTGTTCATTGACATGATGAAGCAGAGATAGAAAACAGATAGGAGAAATGCGATGAAATTACTGGATGCGATTGAAAAGAGAAGAGCCTATCGGGCCTTCAGTGAAGAGACTCTCGACAGAGACACCCTTACCAGACTGGCTCAGGCGGCCCATACAGCTCCCTCGAGTATGAACAACCAGCCGTGGCGCATGGTAACGGTCACAGACCCCGAAATCCTTGATGCACTGAAAGAGACCCTCGGGGGAGGGAATTACTGGGCAAAAAAAGCCCCTGCAATCACCGCCTTCATCACCAATTCTGCCTGGTCCATGAATCTTGGAGGAAGAGAGTATGCCTTTTTTGAACTGGGTATGGCCGCTATGGCCTATCAGGTGCAGGCAGTCGGCGAGGGGCTCTACGTACACCCGATGGCAGGGTTCAACCCCTCTGCGGCGAAGAAGGTTCTGGGTATTGCGGATGAGGATGTCTTGGAAATCCTGATGGCGGTAGGCAGACCCGGAGAGAGCTCACATCTCAGTGAGAAACATCTGGAAAGTGAACAGTCTGCCCGGGATCGCAAACCCCTTGAAGAGGTGCTGGCTTTCGACAGCTGGAATGAGATTCTCAGACCGGTACAGGCACAGAAGGACTGACCTCAGCGTTCACCCGCAGCAGAGAACGGCGGGAATGACTACAGATCATCCCCGTTCTCTGCCCGGATCTTCTCGAACTCTGATTCGACTGCCAGAAAGGCATCAACGATGAGGGGGTCAAAATGGGAACCTCGGCCCTCCCTGATGATACTGACGGTCTCTTCATGAGAGGCGGCATCCTTGTACGGCCGACGTGAGCTCACAGCATCATACACATCGACAAGAGCCATGATCCGGCCGCACAGCGGGATAGCTGTCCCCTTGAGACCCTTCGGATATCCCGTCCCGTCCCACTTCTCGTGGTGAGACCCTGCGATATCCACCCCGAGATTGATGAAGGTGTTGTTCGGGTACTTCTCCTGTACCGACTGCAGTGTCTTCGCACCGATGGCGGCATGCGTTTTCATCGTCTCAAATTCCTCCTGCGTGAGTTTGCCAGGCTTGAGAAGGATAGTGTCGGAGATAGCGATCTTGCCGATATCATGCAGAGGTGCCGCATGGTAGATGTCGGTGACATACATATCGTTAATCTCGTCTGCATAGACCCCGCGCTGCTGCAGGCACAGCGTCAGTTCCCGGCAGAGAAGGCCGGTTCTCTCGGTGTGACGTCCGGTGACACCGTCTCTCGACTCGGCCAGTGAGGATATCACGGAGAGTGTCGCAAGGTGAGAATCCCTGATCTCCTGCACCTGGGCATCGATGATCAGCTGCAGATGCTCATTATACTGCTGAAGGGTGAGACTCATCCGGTGCATCCGTATATGCGTTCCCACCCGGGCTATCACCTCCTCGGCATGGAACGGCTTCGTGATATAGTCGACTCCGCCTTCTTTGAAGGCACGTATCTTGTCCTCGGTCTCACTCATTGCACTGAGAAACATGACGGGAATGGAGGCACTTTCGCTGTCCGCCTTCAGGGCTCTGCACACATCATACCCGCTTATTCCGGGCATCATGATATCAAGCAGGATCAGATCGGGTTTCCCTTTCTTCACTGCCCGAAGCGCCATCTCTCCACTGGGGAAACTCATCACCTCGTACCCCTCACGGTGAAGAATCTGTTCCAGCACCTGAAGGTTCGCAGGGGTATCGTCGACTATCATGACCCGGCTGTTTCTTTTTTCCAGATAGTGCATATCAGGTATCTCCTTCTTTCAACACATTCATCAGGGTGGTGTAGTCATACACGTCGGCAAGGGCCTTCAGATGTATTCCGAGCTCATCACTGTAGGAGGAGACCTGGCCAAGCATTTCCTTGAAGGAGATGATATCTCCCTGTTCGATACACTCGTACAGGCTGCTTCTCAGCTCCCGAGGCAGCTCATTCAGCATCGAAGGATCAAACCGGGATGCCCCCGGGTACTCTCTGTCACCTTCGACAGGATCGTCATACACCAGAGGCAGGTCCAGTTTATCAGCGATCTCGGCTATAAGTTCTTCCGTCTTGAACGGTTTCTTCAGGTATCCGTCGAACCCCTGCGCAAGCACGGCCTTTCTGTCATCCTCGAATGCACTTGCTGTTACCGCTATGACCGGGACAGCAGCATACCCCTCCATAGTTTTTATGAGCTTCATGGCTGTATACCCGTCCATCACCGGCATGCGGAGGTCCATCAGCACCAGGTCAATGTTCTCGCGTTCACAGATCTCAACCGCCTTCTGACCGTTACCGGCCCTGAGCAGCGTGAACCCCATGGGTTCCAGGATTGCCATGAGCAGGTCAAGGTTGTCCTTCTGGTCATCTACGATGAGAACCTGAACCGTCCGCCCCGTAAGGTCAAAAGCAACCGCGCTGCCCCCTGCAGGGCCTGCATACCGATACTCACCGCCGTCGGCGGGGACCACGGGTACGGTAAAGGTGAAGACGGTTCCGCTTCCGTAGGTGCTACGGGCACTGATCGAGCCTCCCATGATCTCGATGAGTCTCTTCGTGATCGAAAGGCCGAGCCCGGTCCCCCCCATCTGAAGACCGGCATCGGACTGGATGAACGCATCGAAGATGCTCTTCATGTCCTCTTCTCTGATACCGGACCCGGTGTCACTCACCACGACACTGAGCCTGACCGGGTTCTCTTCCGTCTTGAGCGAAAGATGTACCGTGACAGAGCCCTGTGCAGTGAACTTGAAACTGTTACCGAGGATATTGATCAGCACCTGGCGCAGCTTCCCTCCGTCCACCTGGAGGAAATCGGGAACAAGGGGACTTCTGTCAATGACAAAGGCTATTCCCTTTCGCTCAGAGATTACCGAGAACATCGCTTCAAGATCCTCAAGGAGATCTCTCAGGCAGAAAACTTCCACCTGATTCATCAGCTTGCCCGCTTCTATCTTGGACAGATCCAGAACATCATTGATGAGTTCAAGCAGATGCCGTCCGCTGCGGGTAATCGTCTTCACCTGTTCCTTCTGACGAGGGCCGAGCGTCGTATCCCCTTCCAGAATCTGTGAAAAGCCGATGATCGCATTGAGAGGAGTCCTGATCTCATGGCTCATGTTGCTCAGGAAAAGACTCTTGGAGCGGTTCGCCTCCTCCGCGGCGGTACGGGCGATCTTCTCCTCCTCGATGCGCATCCTGTCTGTGATATCCTCTTTGACAGCGAGATAACTGGTGACCTGTCCTTCCATATCATACACGGGAGTTATGGACATGTGCTCATGGTAGAGCTCTCCGCTCTTCTTCCTGTTGATGAGAGTACCTTCCCAGATTTTTCCGGACGTGATCGTCTCCCACAGGTTCTTATAGAATGCATCATCATTGTGGCCCGATTTCAGCATCGAAGTGCTGTTTCCCATCGCCTCCTGTACCGTGTAGCCGGTGATCGAGGTGAACGCGGGACTGACATAGGTGATAACACCCTCCAGATCGGTGATCAGGAGTGCGACAGGACTCTGCTCGATGGCGATCTCAAGACGTTTGATGGCCTCTTCCTGCCTCTTCATCTTGGTGATGTCGGTTGCACTGGCTATCATGAACCCGTCCGTCCTGTCATCGTTCATGATCAGTTTCCCGTTCATCAGGGAGGGGAAGACTGTCCCGTCCTTTCGGGTTCGGGGGATTTCAAGAGCATCGAATTCACCGGTATCCTTCAGGAGCTCCAGAGCCATGGTCACCAGGGGCATCTGATGTGAATTGTGAAAGATGGAAAGGTTCTTTCCGATGAGCTCTTCGGTCCGGTACCCGTGCATGGAGGCAAAGTAATCGTTCACGTACAGGATGTTCCCGTTCAGATCCGAGATGGCATTACCGTAGTTGGCCTGGTCGCTGATCGTCTGGAATTTCCTCAGTTCCAGCTCCACCCGTTTTCTCTGGTCGATATCGTAGTCAACCCCCCTCACCCCCGTAAGCTCCCGGTTCTCATCATACAAAGCTTCGGCGCTCGAGGAGACCCACAGGGTGCTCCCGTCGTCCTGTACGATGGAGTTGTCGAAGTTGCTGATAGGTTCTCCCCGATCGATGAGCTCACGGTACAGAGCCCTGAAATGGTCCGATGAATCAGCGCTTCTCAGATCAAAGATACTGCGGAGTCCGACACAATCCCCGGGAGAGAATCCATAGACGATGGAGGCGACTGGACTGATGTAGGTGAATACCCCCTCCCGGTCAGCCTCCCATATCACGGTCCTGCTGTACTCAGCGACCTGCCGGAACCGTCCCTCATTGAGTGTGATATTTTTCTGAAGCTGCTGTTTCTCGGTAATGTCCTCTTTAATAGCTATGAAATGTGTGATGGCGCCCTCGTCGTTCTTTATGGGAGCGATGGTCGCGGATTCAACATAGATATCACCGTTCTTCTTCACATTCTGAAACGTCCCCCGCCAGACTTCACCACTCGTGATAGAGTCCCAAAGGTCCTCGTAATATTCAGGTGAGACAGTTCCCGACCTGAGAACCCTCGGATTGCTTCCAAGAAGTTCTTCTCTGGTATACCCGGTAGTCTCGCAGGTTTTCGGGTTCACGTATTCGATAGTTCCTCTGCTGTCAGTAATCACCACTGATACCGGGCTCTGCTCTATCGCAGTGTTGAGCTTGGTGAATTCGACTACCTGCTGCCGCTCCTTCGTCACATCGGTTGCAGTAAGCAGCACGGCAGTCGGTTTCCCTTCAGCATCATGAATCGGCTGCATCGAGACCCTGAACCAGCGTTCCTGTGAATCAATCGTATATTCGCTGATGAAGACCTGTCCGGTGTTATCTCGAACCACGTCCCGCACGGCATTCACGATATCCTGGGAATACGGGGCTGGGAAGAAGTCACTCACATTCCTGCCGACGAACTCGTCAGGACTCAGGGAGAAGTCGGCGGCTCCGAGCTCATTCAGATACTGGAACATACCCTGTTCATCAATGATCATGATCGAGACATCAAGGCTCTCGACGAGAGAGCGGTATTTCTCCTCATTTTCCCTGAGCTCTTCCTCCATCTGTCTGCGCTCGGTCACATCGGTGATGAATCCTTCGATGTAGGACAGTGTTCCGGAATCGTACACTCCCCTTCCGTTTATCCACACCCATCTCAACTCACCGTCACGCCGTATGATACGGTGTTCCACCGAGAACCGGCCGGTTGAAAGCAACTCTTTCCTGATGGCATTCTTCACCGACTCGAGCTCATCAGGAGGTATCAGGTCAATATAGGAGTGTCTGGTGTTGCCGATAAAATCCCCGGCCGGGTAGCCGGAAAGCTCTTCAATACCGTCACTTACAAAATCTATCGACCACTGGCCGTCAGCGAGCACTCTCAGCGCGACCCCTTTCAGATTGTTCAGCAGGAGGTTGACCTTCTGACTCGATTCCACGAGGTCCCTTTCCATCTGATGCTGCACGGTATAGTCACGTACCACAACAAGAAGACGCTCTTGAGTGAGGGTAGAGAACCGGGCTTCAAGATAGTGGCAGCTCCCCCCAATCTCCATCTCGAAGAACTCCACAGCATGTGTGAGGTTCGTGAGAACATCTTTCCCCTTTTTCAGATACTTCCCTATCGGTATGGCAGGTAATACATCGGTAATATACCGCTTCTCATACTCCTCGACCGGCAGGTGGGCACGGTTCAGCAAAGAGGGTTTGAACTGGAGAATCAACCCCTCATGATCTAGAATGATAAGACCATCGGGCATTGATTCGATTATCGAGTTGGTATACAGCACCTGCGCATTGAGCTGGAGTTCCACCTCCTTCTGACGGGTTATATCTGTCAGTGTGGTGAACACGAGCGATGGAGTCTGTTCGTCTTCGTAGAACTGAGGTTCCGAGTTCACGATCACCCATGACCGCTTTGAACCGTCTCCCCTATAGATTCCAACCACTTCATCGCTGATCCGCTTACCGCTTCCCAGAGCTCTCATCGGGGCAAACTCTATCCAGGGAACTCGATTGCCGGACTCATCGATCAGATACCACTGGTTCGGTACGTGTGCGTGGTCGTTCAGTTGTTCTATGGTGAGACCGAGAAGCCGGGAGGCAGCAGGATTCGCATCAAGCACCTTGCCCTGGCTGTCGTGATAGATCACCCCCTGTTCCATATGTGTGAACAGGGTATTGAGCATACTCTCACTCTCTTTGAGGGACTCCTCCACATGCATGAGGGTATCGATATCCGTGATAATACCCTGGGCTCCGAGCACCTTCCCCTCTTCGATGATCGGCATCAGGGAGACTTTACACCACTTGTACCTGCCGTTTTTCATGCGCAAACGATACGAGACCGAAGTCATCGACCGTCTATCGAGATTGGAAAGAACCTGACTGAAGCTTTCGTGAAGTGCAGGATGAAGGTAGTCATAGATCGGTGTTCCCTGAACCTCCTGCGGCTGAAAGCCGAGAACATGGGGCAGTGCATTGCTCGAATATATGAAGGCACCTGATAGAGATATTTCGAAAAGGGCTTCGCTGAGGGAGTCAAACAGTGGAAGATACCGCTTCCAGTTGCTGAACAGTTTCATCTCCTCGCGGTGCTGCAGCGTATAGTGGAGCACCCGCTGCACAAGGAGAGACAGCAGGGCCTGCTCTTCAGGCAGGAAGGCAGAGCCCTTTCCCTCCTCCTGCTCACAGTCACTGCAATATATGCGGAGGGTACCGAAGGTAACCGTATCATCACCAAGCCCGTAGGAGACCATGACACCTGACTCTTCTGCATCCCTGCTCGTGTACTGTCTTTCGTTCATCTCGAGAAATACAGAGACGTTCTGTGGATACCGGAAGGCGTCGGGAAGGTATTCGACTATATAGCGGCAGAGAGAATCGATCGTTGAGGTTCTGCTCGAAATCAGCCGGGTAAGACCGTTATGGAAGGCAAGTTCCTTCTTCCGCTCAGTCAGCTTTTCACTCAGGGTCTGATTAGTCCGGGAAAGCTCATGAAGTTGTGTCCTGAGGGTTTTGATCTCGCGTTGAAGCTGCTCGGTATCCACTGGTACAGTCCTCCACAATACACCGGATGTGTCTTCTTTCCATCAATAGTATCATAATGAACATACCTTTGCCAGAATACTTCAAAAAGATGGGTTGCATTCAATTCCTGTAGAGGTATGGTCCATCATCTGTCATGCGACACGTCACAGCCCCGCTGCTCACGAATCCAGAGAACCGGAATCACCCGCATGTTCATGAAGGTACACCTTACGGGGCAGTGCGGGTGAGATACTCCTGTGCTTCACAGAGTGTCTGTTCAAGAACCCTGAACAGCTGTGCAACGACCTCTGTGTTCACCAGACTGCCCGATTCGCGAAGTATCTTCTCAGACCCGACACTCAGCCGGTGTGCTTCTTTTGCCCCGATAGCCCCGCAGCTTCCCTTGCACCGGTGAAGCAGTGCCGCTGCGGCGGCAGTGTCGGAGCTTTCCACCGAATCCCTGAGAGCCTGAAGGATCGGGGGAAACTCATCTATGAAGGAAGAGAGTATGCGGCGGTACAGCTGTTCGTTCCTGCCCATCAGAGAAATGCCGAGAGAGATATCGATCACGGGTGATCGCGCAGAGGCCTTCTCTCGCCGCCGGGCGATCTGGAGGGTCTTCGTGATCAGTTCGTCAGGATCATACGGTTTAGCCAGGAAACCGTTCACGTGCAGATCATGGAACTGATCCTCCACCGAAGTGATCAGGTCTGCAGAGAGGATCAGTATCGGGATATCGGAGTCCTTCTCTCTGATAAGGCGTGTTGCCTCATACCCGTTCATCCCGCTCATGTGAAGGTCCATGAGAATCACATCGAGTGTGTCGCCCTGGTCCAGGAACAGTTCATAGGCTTCCTTTCCGTCGACAGCCTCGAGAACAGTATGACCTCTGCTTTCGAGCAGTTCATGAACAATCATCCTGTTTGTTGCATTGTCTTCAACCACAAGAACCCTGAGCGGATTCTCACGGCGTGTCACCTCCTGTTTCATTTCTGGGACCGGTACACTATCACCTGTGCCGAACAGCTGCAGAAGGGCATTGAAAAATATCGAGTTGATGAGGGGAAGAGGGAGAATGATGTCCCGTTCACTCATCACGGCCCCCTGAAGGCCCTCTGGGTCGATATCATGGATGAACAGTATCATGGAGGGACGGTCGAAGGGAGAGCTGTCGAGGGCATCGAAGAAACCCGCGGGAATACTCCCGATATTCTCAAGTTCACCGATAAGCAGGTCATAGGAATGCGGCTGAGTGAGAAGAGGAAGCAGCATCTCGAACGAGGAGACCGATTCATAGGCAAGACCGTAGCGGGCAAGAAGGGCCTCAATCTGCTGTGAGAGGGCTTTCTCGGGAAGGACAAGAAGCGCCCGGTGCTGAGAAAAGTTTACCGACTTCCTGAGCTGGTTCTCACGTGCCTGTCCCTCCTGATCGATCTCAAGGGGGATTCTGACAGTGAAGGTACTTCCCTTTCCTTCCATGCTCACCACTTCCACCGTACCGTTCATGGCATCCAGCAGCCCTTTGACGATGGAGAGGCCGAGGCCGGAGCCGCCGTAACGCCGGTTGATAGAGGTATCTCCCTGACTGAACGGGTTGAACAGGCGGGAAAGCTGCTCCGTACTCATACCGATTCCTGTATCACGTATTTCGATACGAAGCAGACATCGGTTTTCGGCTGTTTCAGAAGTCGTCAATGAAAGGGAGATCTCTCCCGACTCGGTGAACTTCACGGCATTGTGCAGAAGGTTAGTGAGAATCTGACGGATCCTTGTCGGGTCTCCGATGAGGTAGGGAGGCACGTCAAGTGAGGTCTGAACCTTCAACTCAAGCCCTTTTTCCCTGATCATCCACGAATCGATACTCAGAGTATCCTGAAGGATATCGTCGAGGCGGAAAGCAACATGCTCGATCGTCGTACGGCCCTGTTCAAGGCGGGAATACTCGAGAATGTCTTCCATGATAACCTGAGCCGTCTCGCTGGAGCCTTTGATTGCCTGTAGATATCTTTTCTGGACTGGATCGAGTTTCGTCTTCTCAAGCAGGTAACTCATTCCCCGTATTCCGTTGAGGGGAGTGCGCACTTCATGAGACACGCGAGCCATGAACATCCCCTTCTGGACATCAGCCTGTTCAGCCCTGATCTGGGCTGCGACCTTCTCCTTCACCACCTTGCGGAGACGCACTATCCAGAAGGCACTGATGAAGATAGTCAGAAGAAACAGCGAGAGAATGATAACTGCAGCACGAATAAGGGATGAATAATCGATTGTCTGTTCGTACTGTATCCAGGAAGCGAGAATGGAAGAGAGCTCATTATCACGTATATCGTCAAGAGACTTCTGTATGATGGAGGCAAGAAGCGGCAGGTCACTTCTTACCGCGATATGAAGAGATTGCGGACCTCCTTCATTGACCGTAATGAACTTCAGTTCACTGAGCCCGAGGGTTCGCGACAGATAGGCACTGGTTGCTTCATTGCCGATGAAGGCAACCTCCTCTCCCCTGTTCACCGCCAGCAGTGCATCCTGCACGGTGTCGTAGGTCCTCAGGTGGATATCAGGGTAGTCCTTCAGGAATCCTTCGTGACTGCTCTCTTTCTGGACTGCGACCTGCCTGCCGGTCAGGTCGTCAAAGGAACTGATTGTGGTATTGCTGTTCTGGATGACAATGGAGCGCTGAAAGTTCATGTAGGGTTCAAGATAGGTCAGGAACTCTGCCCGTTCCGCAGTAAAGCCGATGGCAGCGAGAAGCTCGATGCTTCCCTCTCTGGCACCTGTGAGTGCGTCTGTCCAGGTACGTTCAGGATCGCTTATAAAGGCAAGTCCACTACGCTTCGAAATGAGCGAGAGGATATCGGCGGCGATTCCACGGTGTATTCCCTTCTCACTGATAAACTCGAAAGGAATGAAATCGGGGTCGACACCGATGAGGACTTCAGGATGTGTTTCAATGAACGCTCTTTCCTCTTCGGTAAAAGAGAGGGAAGGACCGGCTGCTAACGCAGAGAGAGACACACAGGTGAACACAACCATAAGAAGAAGGATGGTCTCTGACCTGCTTCTCATCTTTCAGGCCCCGGACACTGAGAATTCTCCACTGAGGGTTCCTTCTATCTCCAGGAAGCAGGAGAAAATGAACGGGTCGAAATGCCGTTCGGCTTCCTTTTTCATGACGTCAAGAGCTTCTTCATGAGACATCGCCTCTTTGTAGACTCGTTCATGGGTCAGTGCATCATATACATCTATCACGGCCATCAGTCGCCCGGCAAGCGGGATATCCTGACCGCTGAGTCCTGCAGGGTACCCCGAACCGTCATACCACTCGTGATGGGTTGCTATGATCGTCTTGGCCGTCTCTATGAAGCTGATCGGCTCTTCACCCGCTTTCTGACCATACTCCAGCGATTCCACACCCTTCTCGACATGAGTGCGCATGATACGCAGTTCCTCATTATCAAGCTTTCCCGGCTTGAGCAGAATGGAATCGGGAATACCGACCTTTCCGATATCATGAAGGGGCGCGGTCACAGCCATCTCCTTCAGCTGATCCTCGGTCAGCTGATACTGTTCATCACCATCTCTGCTGACTCTCTTTCCAAGAAGGTACATCATTCTTCGGGTTCTCAGTGAATGATCTTTGCTCTCGATGCTTCGCGTTTCCAGGAGGCGCACGAGTGCGCTGACGGTGATGTCATGGGCCCTGCGGATCTTCACTGTTCGCTTGTATACCAGCTGCTCGAGATGACGGGAATATTCGACAATCTCCCGTTTTGCCTCCAGCAGTCTCAGCTGAAGCTCTATCCGCTTCTGAAGAGATAAAAAGTTGAGAGGTTTTCTCACATAATCGACAGCACCCTTCTCAAGGCCGAGGATCTCATTCTCCACATCCTCACTGTTGGTCAGTATGATGATCGGCGTTGTAATCCCCATCTCATTGACACGGTCAAGAAACTCGAATCCGTCCATGAGCGGCATCATGAGATCCAGCAGGATCAGGTCGTACTCCGGCTCAACAGCTATACGTTCCAGAGCTTCCTTGCCGTTGCCGGAAGTCATGAGCGTGTGATCGCTGAGAAAATTCCTGATCATGGTCAGATCCAGATCTGAATCATCCACAGCAAGTATGCGTGCCATAATAGAGCCTCCCTTCAGGACACACACAGTCTACCATTTGAGGAGTAATGAGTAAACCATGGGTACGGGAGGAATCTGCCTATTGCAGAGAAACCGCTGACAGCCTCATCACAACAGTCGGAATCACTGCATTCGTATGAAACTCAGGAAGCACGCACCACTGTTAGAACGGGGGTGCATGCTTCAGACGTCAGTTGATCAATAGAACCCGAGAAGTCCGGGCAGGAACGTCGAGATCTCCGGAACATAGGCGATGATGAACAGGGCGATGACCTCAACGATGATGAAGGGAATGATCGCTCTCGACAGAGTCGACAGCTTCAGTTTCGTGATACTGCAGGCAACGAACAGGCAGGCCCCGACCGGCGGGGTCATCAGTGCGATGTTCAGCGAGAGCACCATGATGATGCCGAAGTGGATCCCGCTCATCCCGATACTCAGTGCAATCGGATGGAGGATCGGTCCGAGAATGATCAGTGCAGCTGCGATATCCATGAACATCCCGACCACAAGCATCAGAAGGATGATCAGCAGGAGGATGATCTTGGGATTATCCGTGGTGGAAAGAAGCCACTGGGCAATCATTTCCGGTACCTGGTTGATAGCAAGAACCCAGCTGAGGATACTTGCCGTTCCGATGATGAGGAACACGACGCCGGTGATCTTCGCTGTGTTGACGAACATCGGAGAGAGATCCTTCAGCTTAATGCTCTTGAGAATGAAGAATCCGACAACCATCGCATAGGCGACTGCAACAGCAGCAGCCTCGGTGGGAGTGAACACTCCGCTCAGGATTCCTCCGAGGATGATAATGGGCATGAGAAGGGGAAGAATAGCCTCTTTCAGACCGATCAGCTTCTCCCTGAAGGTGGTCTTCAGACCCTTGGGGTACCCCCGTCTTACACTGATGATTGCCGACATGACCATAAGGACCGCAGCAAGAGTGAGCCCCGGCAGAAACCCTGCAGCGAACAGTCCTGCGATGGACACATTCATCAGAGAGCCGTAGATGACCATCATGTTTGAAGGTGGAATCGTCGGACCGATGATTGACGATGCGGCAGTGACGCTGGCTGCGAAGTCAAGATCGTATCCATCCTCTTCCATCGCCGGGATCAGCATCGTACCGATGGCAGCTGTATCGCTCACAGCTGCACCGGTCATACCGGCAAAAAAGATACTTGCCACGATATTCGCATGGGCAAGTCCGCCGCGGACATTACCTACAAGAATGTTCGAGAATTTCACGAGCCGACCGGTGATCCCGGTCTTGTTCATGATCTCCCCGGCCAGGATGAAGAACGGCATAGCCATCAGGGTGAACATATCGAGACCGCTGAAGAACTGAAGCGGGGCCATCGTGAACATGGCGACATCCTGAGCCATCATGTACAGTCCGACAAGACCGGCTACACCGATGGTGAAACCGATTGGGACTCCAAGGATCAGCAGCGTCGCAAATACTACAATAATAGATATAAACATACTCAGAACCCCTTAAATATCAATGATTTTCTTTTCAGCCACATGCTTGCTGAACCCGTCTGCAATGTCCTTGATATACCCTAACACCAGCTGCAGTATGGCAAGTGCCATGGAAACAGGTATGGCGAGAGTCGGCAGGACCATGGTGATTCCCAGCCCCATTGAGATCTGGAACGTTGCATCCCTGACCATCAGCACAGCATAGTAGAACATAATGAAAAGGAAGGCGGCATTGACAAGGAATATCAGGGTGCCGAGAATACTGCGCACGAGAGTGGACTTCGTACTGTCCATGAGCATAGAGAGTCCCACATGCTCGTTTTCCCGTATCCCGATGCTTATCGCAAGGGATGCAGACCATATCATCAGATAGCGACTGAGCTCTTCCGACCACCCCAGCGGCTGCCTGAAGACATAGCGAAACAGCACGCCGAGAAGGACGACAAGAGTCATACCCCCTATGGAGATCGTGCACAGGTAGCTGACCAGATTATTCACCCATCTGCTGAGACTGGACATCATGAGAAGGGTCTTAGGTTCCTGTTGGTCCATCAATTGTTCCTCCTAGACAGGAACGCCGACTGTACAGTCGGTGTTCCCTGAATCAGATTCGTACTGTAAAAAGCTCTATCAGAGTCCGAGTTCTCTTTCCGCCTCTTCGATGGCTTTCAGGAACCGGTCAACCCAGTACTTACCCTGGCTCTTGTAGGTATCTTCGAGGAATTCACGTGCAGCAGGAATAGCAAGATCTCTGAACTGCTTCATCTCATAGCTGTTGGGAACATAGACGTTCATCTTCGCCATGAGAGTGGGAAGGCCCTTGTCACTTGAGTCGATGATTCTCGAGACACCGCGACCTGCGAGGATTGCGGTACGGGCTGCATCATCGATGATCTTCTTCTGATCCGAGCTGAGACCGTTGTAGAAGCGCGGGCTCATCACCCAGACATAGGGAGCATACAGGTGGTTCGAGAGGGTGATATAATCCTGAACCTCATAGAATTTAGCCATATTGATGATAGAGATGGGGTTCATCTGTCCGTCAACAACACCGGTCTGCAGGGAGGTATACACTTCCGACCATGCAACGACCGTCGGGGATCCGCCGAGGGATTTGACAACCGCCTGGTGGAGGGGTACTGACATCGTCCTGATCTTAAGACCCTTCATATCACGAGGACTGCGGATCTCTCTTTCACTGTTGGTGAAAGCAAAGAAGCCACCGGACTCACCGAAACCAAGGACCTTGAAACCTGCCTTGCGTTCGATATCGGCGGCAAGTTCCTTACCGAAGGAACCATCATACACCTTGTAGCCCACATTGTAGCTGCTGAAGGCAAAAGGAAGGTTTGTCACGTCAATCAGAGGATAGAACGTCGAAAGACCTCCGGTGGATGAGATAAAGGAATGAACGATACCGGCTTTGACCTGAAGCATCGTTTCCCGTTCCTTTCCCAGAACCCCGTTGGGGTAGATATCCACAAGAATCTCCCCATTGCTGTTCGCCTCAACCTCACTCTTGAAGGTCGCAGCCATCGCGGCTGATGGAACATCAAAAGGTTCCTGAGGATTCAGGTGGGCAAGTTTGATGGTAAGAGGAGCAGCAGACAGAGAAGCAACCATGAGAGCGAGTACCAGTAACACCAATACATGTTTTTTCATATACGTCTCCTTTCGACAGTATTTTGTATCACTGTACGTCAGGTATCACAACAAGTCAACATTTATGTATCGTATAATTTTTTGCTAACTTTTTTATTAATCCCAAAACCAACACAGTACATCTGAAGGAAAAACAAAATATTGCACCATAAATACAAAGAGAGTTTCATGCCCGACAGGAGGATACCACAGAAACACTCTGATATAATGAGGGTTACCGCAACGATTCTACAGAATGGTACATAAACCTGCACAACCTGTTTCCGGTGTATCCGGTCACCGGAAAACGACAGGGATCCCGCCAGGTCACGGCTGAAGGCATCTGCGGGAAGGTTCAGGAGCAACACGTCAGGCACGTACTTTGAAGAACAATCAGGCACGGGAGAGTGATCAGCGATGACAGAGAACCGGTGTCGTGTGTCGTTTTCAGCCTCTTATTCTTGAAAGTTTTATCCATTTGCTTCATATTGTCAGCATCATAAAAGGAAAGGAAATGCTATGAGTAAGAATTTATACGAGAAGGTATGGGACGCTCACACAGTTGCAGAGCTCTCCGACGGATCGACCCAGCTGTTCATCGGTGCCCACCTGATTCACGAAGTGACCAGCCCCCAGGCCTTCGGAATGCTCGAAGAAAAGGGTCTTACCGTGAAATACCCTCAGCGCACATTCGCGACCGTAGACCATATCGTGCCGACCAACGAGACTGAGGAACCGTACAGCGACCCTCTGGCTCAGGAGATGATCGACGCGATTCGAAGGAACACAAAGAAACATGGCATCACTTTCTTCGATACCGATACAGGAAAGCAGGGAGTAGTACACATCGTAGGCCCCGAACAGGGTATCACCCAGCCGGGCATGACGATCGTCTGCGGTGACTCTCACACCAGTACTCATGGCGCCTTCGGGGCCATCGCATTCGGCATCGGAACCAGCCAGGTGCGTGACGTTCTTGCCACACAGACGATGAAGATGGGAAAACTCAAGGTGAGGAGAATCAACGTGAACGGCACCCTTTCTCCCGGTGTCACGGCAAAAGATGTCATCCTTCATATCCTCAAGGAACTGGGCGTGAACGGAGGAACCGGCTATGCCTACGAGTACGGAGGAGAGGTGATCAACACCATGTCCATGGAAGGACGCATGACGATCTGCAACATGTCCATCGAGGGTGGTGCACGCTGCGGGTACATCAATCCCGACGAGACGACCTTCGCCTACCTTAAGGGCCGCCCCTACGCACCGAAGGGAGACGCCTGGGACGCAGCGGTTGAACAGTGGAAGGCTGTTGCAAGCGCCCCCGATGCGGCGTATGACGATGTGGTACACTTTGATGCCGCCGATATAGCTCCCACAGTCACCTGGGGAATCAACCCGGGACAGGGAATACAGATCACAGAAAAGATCCCGACAGTGTCTACACTCCCCGAGGATCTCCAGAGCAGTGCACGGGAAGCACTGGAGTATATGGATTTTCAAGAAGGCAATGCTATCGAAGGAACTCCTGTAGATGTCGTGTTCATCGGATCCTGCACGAACGGACGCCTCAGTGACCTTCAGGCGGCTGCCGAAGTGGTACGGGGAAGAAAGGTCGCTGACGGAGTGACAGCTCTGGCCGTGCCCGGATCACAGATCGTGGCAGAAGAGGCTGAGAAGCTCGGACTCGACAAGATATTTACCGATGCAGGGTTCCAGTGGCGTCACGCCGGCTGTTCGATGTGCCTTGCCATGAACCCCGACAAACTCGTCGGCCGTCAGATCTGCGCAAGCACAAGCAACAGGAACTTCAAGGGTCGTCAGGGCTCTCCCACCGGAAGAACCATCCTGATGAGCCCGGTCATGGCAGCCGCTGCGGCAGTAACCGGCAGGGTGAGTGATGCCCGTAAAGTATTCACCATCACAGGCTAAGGAGGAAACAATGGCACTGGAAAAGATTCTCGGAAGAAGCGGGAAAGCGGTACCCGTTGTCGGCGACGACATCGATACCGACCGGATCATTCCCGCACGGTTCATGAAATGTGTGACCTTTGACGGTCTTGGCGAATATATGTTCTACGATGTGCGGTTCGACCCGGAAACAGGAAGGAAGACCGCTCACAACCTCAATGACGACCGGTTCAAAGACGCTTCCATTATCATCAGCGGCAGCAACTTCGGGTGCGGCAGTTCGAGAGAGCATGCACCGCAGGCAATCGCAAAGGCGGGATTCGTAGCAGTGATAGCTGAAGGATATGCGGAAATCTTTTTCGGCAACAGCACTCAGCTCGGCATTCCCTGCGTCAGTGTGAGTCACCCGGACCGGTTGAAACTCTCTCAGGCAGTGGAAGAAGAACCCACTCAGGAGATCGCTATTGATCTTGAAAACATGGTTGTACGCTACAGCAAAGGAGAGGTACCCTGCGCCATGCGGGAAGCGAACCGTCAGGCCCTGATGAGCGGAGACTGGGACCCGCTGCAGGAACTGATCGACAATGCTGACAAGGCAGATGCAGTTGCTGCCTCACTGAACTACGCATAGACAGACACTGATTGCCCCGGACCTTTGCAGACTTGAACAACCCGCCTGAAGGAGAACACCTCCCGTGGCGGGTTTTTTCGGTATCGGCAGTCTCTGTCGGTACAGGCGGTAAAAAACTCCCGGGGACTGCTCTTCAGACGGAAGCACACTGCGGCTTAATCCACTTCTCCTGTTCCTTCAAGTCGCTGCCTTGTCTGTAACGCTTTGCGGGACCGTTGTATTCCCGCCTTGCAGTCATACATGGCAGCGTCTGCCTCAGTGAGTGCATCCTCAAAGCTTTTCTCACTCTCCTTCACATAGAATGAATACCCGCAGGCCACATCATATGCACAGGTCTCAGTGTGGAACGCATGATTCTGAACATCGGTACAGAGAAGGGACATCTGTTCGTACGTCGTGGAGGTCACAAACACAATAAACTCATCCGAGCCTACCCGGTAGACTTCACTGCGACCGGGAACCAGGTTACTCATATGAAGCACGAAATTCTTAAGGACACGGTCTCCCTCTGCCCTTCCGTAGGTATCATTAATCGACCTGAGGGAGTTGATATCGGCCATGATCAGTCCGAGGGAATCAAAAGCCCGAGTCTTCTCTATGATCCGGGAAACCCGTTTCTCATAACCCTTCCGGTTGCCCGCACCTGTGAGGGCGTCAGTGCTGCTGAGTTCGAGAAGGATCTTCGCCCTCACCTCACTTTCCTGCTCCCTGGCGATGAATCTGATACTGTGATACAGAAGGATTGCTCCGCTGATCGCCATCCCTATGTGCACCGTGAGTGCATTCTCCAGGACGACAGAAAGCAGCAGGAGTACAAGTTCGGCGAACACCGTGAGGAACAGTGCCCCGATCGCAAGCAGGAACGAGAGTATATCCTTGTTTCCGTGGATGAATTCGTTGAGAAGAAGAACGAACAGGGCGCTGATGAACAGCAGAAGGTAGAGACCTGCGAACTGGAGTGTCTCCGAATACTGTATGAGTCCGGCGAACTGCAGGAGACCGACAAGGATGTATGCACCGATCATGGTTTCTGCGGCGATCATGAATATCCTGATCACGCGTCCTATGATTGAGTACGAGACCCTGACATACTGAATCAGGAAGTACGGCAGAAGGTACAGTGCAAAATACCCCATATCCAGAGCCAGCACCGCATTGGGGATAAGAATGAACTTGGTACAGTTATTGGCGAAGAGCCACGAACCGAGAGCGATCTCAATCCACCCGAAGTACCACAGGCTCTCCCTCTTACGCCCCCGTGTGAGAATGAACGATACAGAGGCGGCCAGCATCCCTGCGAAAAGGAAGATAATCCCGAAAATCATGTTCGGCAGCTCTCTGAGCTGATACAGCAGCTGATCGGATTTCGTTCCGATGGTAGGCAGCTGAATGATACCGGCAAACTGGTTCTGGGAATGGAAGGTCATCACCAGAGAGATCTCACGACCGGCTGCCCAGTCGGGCAGTCTGATGTAGTGCATGAACGAACCGCCGAGTACGGGCCTGCGGTAGGGAGATTCTCCTCCTCCATACTCATAGATGCTCTGACCGTCAATACGAACCGAAAGAGTCCGCATACTTGTTTCTAAGGCGAGGCTTGCATTGGTGTTCGGGAATTCTTCGGGGAGGATCCGCGAGAGCAGATACGTCTTCCCGCTGAGCATCCCCTCTATCTTATAAGGAAGTTCTATCTCCTCCTCCAGCACCGTTCCCTGATACGAAAGAATCCAGCCATCGGAGAGCGGAGACAACGTCCCTTCCTGTAAAGGATCGAAGGAGAGCCGGGAATTAGCGTACAGCGTTAGAAGAAGTACTACGGTAAAAAGCAGTAGAAGTATTCGGTGCAGAAGCACTCTCTGTGAACCGTCATTCGGTCGTACGATCTTCATAGATATCTCCAAAGTTCCCCGCATTTCCGGAACACGGGACACCGGCGTCTCACACAGTTTAACAGGTAAAGTCGTTTGATGGTTTTCAGGTCAGAAGACCTCAGGCAGTACCGCATCTTCCCTCATTTGAATCCGATACGTTCCCGTATACTACCTTTCAGTATCATGTACCATGATAAACGGAAAAACCTCACAAATCAAACAAATATCACATATTACGACAGGTTTTACACTAGTTTATTATATACAACAAATTAAAAATTTCAGGAACAATCTCATGTCCGGAGGTGGCAGCGGACCGGCATATCCCCACCCTCTTCCTCTTTTCAGTCATGCTCAGAGCCCTACTCCTCCGCATGATAACTGCTGCGGGCGAACGGTTCGCTGACGACGCGGGAGAAGCCCATCAGCTCAGCCTCAGTCTTCCATCGTCTGAAGGTATCAGGATGGATGAACTGCGCCACTTCCAGAGACTGTTTCGAAGGTCTCAGGTACTGACCGAGACAGAGTCGGTCACATCCTGCATCTCTCAGCTCTCTGAGGACTTCTCTGACCTGCTCCTCAGTCTCTCCGAGACCGAGCATCATCGACGTCTTTACCGGCGTATCGGGCCACTTCGCTGCAGCCAGTTCAAGGAGTCCCAGGGAACGCCGGAAATCACCTCCCGGCCGTGCGGTCCCGTACAGGGCAGGAACTGTCTCCACATTATGACTGAAGACAAAGGGACGCGCCTCATCCAGGATATCGAGGGCTGATTCCTGCACACCCTTGAAATCAGGAACGAGAATCTCGAACCTCATCGACGGATTCACCATTCTGCAGCTGTGAATCACATCACGGAACTGACCTGCTCCCCCGTCCTCAAGGTCATCTCTGTCAACGCTGGTGAGCACCAGATACCGGATGCCGAGGTCCCTGCACAGCTCGGCGACCCTCCGGGGTTCCGTGGGGTCAGGAGGAAGCGGGATACCGTGGGCTACTGAACAGAACGGACAGTTCCTCGTGCAGGTATGACCGAGAATGAGAACAGTGGCTGTTCCCTTCGCCCAGCACTCGCCCTGGTTCGGACACTTCGCCTCGGTACAGATGGTATCCACTCCGTGAGAGATTATCAGCCGTTCGGTCTTGTGATATTGAGCTCCGGTTGCCAGTCCTTTCCGTATCCAGGGGGGGAACGGTATGTGATCGTGATCAGCCATGAGAAACCTCCCTGCCGGAGCGGGTAAAATCTGTGATGATGCGCTGTGCGATGCGAGCTCCCTCTCTTTTCAACTGATCCATCGGCAACACGCTGCCGCCCTCCTGCTTCACGCTTGTCATTTCTACTCCATCGATACCACAGGGAACCATCATATCGAACAGAGAGAGGTCGTTCATGATATTGATTGCGATGCCATGCATACTCACCGAGTGAGATAGCTGGACTCCTACCGAGGCAATCTTCTTCCCCCCCACCCACAGCCCCGGATACCGGGAAACACGGGTTGCTGATATCGCGCAGAGACTGAGAAGATCGATGCCGATCTGTTCGAGGTAGTGGACAAAGGGCGCTACACGAAAATGGAGGGAATTCAGGCTGACTATCGGGTAGATGACCAGCTGCCCCGGGTTATGGGCGGTAGAGCCTCCACCACGGCGGATCTGCACCACGTCGATTCCCTGAGAGATCAGGACATCCTCGGGGTGCAGAAGTCTGTTATGGTGCGTGTTAAGCCCGAGCGTGATGACTGCAGGATGTTCCACAAAGAGCATAAGAGAGGGTAAGTCGCCCTTCAGAACATGCTGGTGAAGCATCTCCTGAAGAGAAAGAGCCTCTCGGTAGTCCATCACTGAACAGTCAATGAACAGCAGGTCTCCGTCCATATCTTCCATCACCTGACATCCGGCTGGAAGGAAGTGTTTCGTCATCACCATACCGTATCGTGGCAGGATGGGATTCTTTTGTCAATTCACCCGGCCACGTCACAGATCCGAATGCCCTGCAGGAGAAGGGTGAGCTCGACCTCAGGTATTCACCGCTTCCCTGTTTCTTGCTTCCACCCGTTCGATGATCTCTCGGGTCAGTGATGCTATCTGAGACGGCAGATGATCATCCTTCCTGTTGAGCAGGAATCGTGAGGCAAGTGTCTTCCCGTCGGTTGCTGACACGAGAGCGTTGTGAACATCGGCCTTGTTCTTCACCTTCGTCTCGAACAGAGCATCCCCGTAGCCTCTCTCGATCAGGTCCTTTTCGGCAAATTCCTCAGCAAGGCGCCGGCCCTGCACCATGTTCGCTGCGACGCCGAGCAGCTCGGCCACGGAGGTCCCGCTGGGAGGGGTTGTGTTGTTCACCCAGGCCTGGAAGAACTCAAGGCCCCAGATGGACAGGACATCGAGCTTGATCGGGACGATGTAATAATCAGCGGCAAGAAGGGCCGCATGGGTATAGGGAGAAAGGGTCGGAGGGACATCAAGGATGATATAATCGTATTCATCTCCGATATCTTCGAGCAGTTTCAGGAGCACCTGTTTGTTCTCCCTGATATCCAGCTCCCACATGCGCAGATGGGAGGGAAGAAGGTACAGCGTATCGATGACCTCTCTGATACCTTCCACCGTCTCTTTACGGTTCTTCCTGGATGCGTTGAACAGCTGGTTCATCGTCATCTGAATCACTCCCCGACGCCGCTCAAGAGCGCTGAAGATACTCCCGATGTTCTCTCCTGAGAGCAGGTCGACAAGGTCCTCATGACTGAGACAGTACTCTGTTGCGTTCATCTGGGGATCCAGATCTATCAGCAGGGTCTTCTTGTTGTGGAGTTTCGCGATCCCATGTGCGACATTCACTGCGAGGGTGGTCTTTCCCACTCCTCCCTTCATGTTCATAAAAGCTAAAACGTTAGGCATATCTGTCTCCTTCTCGGGTTCATCTGCAAGCTGCATCGGCAAGACGGGTCAGCGATCATGGAAGTCCTGACAGTTCAACAGTATACAGGGGAATCTTCCTGAAGTGAAGAAAAAAAAATGCGAGGCGGGAACACTGAAGGCGGCTGAGACTCCTTTGCTCTGTACTTTCAGACGGGTATCCGGGCAGGAATGCCTGAATACGCACTATCAGCGATACGAAAAACTGACGATATTACGATCATGGATGGTATATCTGCTGTTCAGGATATGCTGTGCTATCCATGCGATACTCTTCTCATGGTAGAAAAAGACATGCGTCTCCTCGTTTCTGTAGCCCCAGGAACTGAAGGGTCTGTCTTCGGGTATGAGCTGGGTTCTGCAGTACAGCGTCCCACGGTCGGTGAGGAGGCTCTTCATGTGTCTGAATGATTCTGATGGACGGTAGAAGTGTTCAATCACTTCACAGGCAAAGAGGAAATCATACCTGCTGTTCAGCACAGCGTCATCAGTATGGAAGTACGGGTCCCACAGGTTCACCCGGTACCCCAGCTCCTCAAGCATCACGGCAACGACCGGCCCCGGCCCTGCACCGTAGTCGAGTCCATGAGCATCTACAGGTTCTGACCCGGCTATCACATCAACAAAGGATCTCACGAAATTCCGGTAGCGAGGGTCATTCACCTCGTTCTCATGGGTGAGGTACTGGCTCTCCTCCGCGCCGGGCTCAAGCAGGTCACTCCTGTCCATGAATATCCCCAGACAATCCGGACAGTGCCCGTAGCTGTAGCGTCCTGACGGTTCAAGAGGAATGTTTGAGGCACCGCAGAGGGGGCATGTATCAACTCTGTCCATGACACCACCATAGCACAGGTGTGAAGGAGGGAGAAGACGGGTATCTACGGTGCTCTCCTGCGTGCACACAGGTGCGCCCTGTGTCAATCACAGGGCGCTGAATGGAGGAATCTTGATGCGGAAGGGGATTCCTAGCCGCGTGCCATCATCTGGTGGAGACCTCCGCCGTTGGTGACGTTGGTGAAGCCCATCTGCTTGAGGATCCTCACTCCGTACGAGGAGCGGGCTCCGCTTGCACAGTAGATGATGATCTCCCGGTCCTTATCTTCAAATGACTGCCCCCACTGGGTGAGAGAATCAAGGTCGACGTTGATCGCACCGGGATAGGCTCCCATGGCGAACTCCATCGGGGTTCTCACGTCCAGGACAACGGGTCCGTCACTTTCGATCTGTTCTTCCTGCTCTTCATGCCCGTGATCGGAACCATGTGACGTTCCTGCCTCAAGGTCTTCGACACTCTTCTTCTCGATCGGGAGAAGTCCCACTGCGAGGTGTTCATATCCGATTGCCCGTGCATAGCGCTCGAGCGAGATGTATCCGCCGCTGAGGTTGTACACTTCATCGAAGCCCGAACCCTTGAGCATCCGAAGCAGCACATGCCCCTTCTGGCCATCATCACTGATCAGCAGGATTGGGTGTTCCTTCGGGATCCTGCCGAGGTTGGCACGTATGGCGTCCTGATTGAGGTTGTTGGTGCCCTGAAGTTTCGCCTTTGCAAAACTGATAGGATCTCTCAGGTCTATGACGATCGGCTGACGCTCCATGGCGAACTTCTCGATGTCCTGGACAAGGACCGACGGAGAGAATCCGGAGACATGGTTCACAGCGGTGAATGCCGCCATGTTGACAGGACCGTTGGGACTGTTGAAAGGAGGTGCATAGGCAAGGTCGAGTTCCTGAAGGTCCTCTATGGTCAGTCCTCCCTTGATCGCAGTGGCAAGCACGTCAAGGCGCTTGTCGATACCGACCCTTCCCGCAGCCTGTGCTCCGATCACCTTTCCGCTCTCCTTTTCGAAGATCAGCATCAGTGACACTTTTTCAGCACCCGGGTAGTAGGCAGTGTGACTGGATTTGTGTACCACCACAGCATCTGCATCGATCCCGTTCTCACGTGCAGCCTTGAGGGACATACCGGTCGAACCGGCCATACCGCCGAACAGTTTCACGATCGAAGTCCCCATGGCACCCCTGTAGATCTTCGAGCCGCCCAGGGCGTTCTCACCGACGATCCTTCCCTGACGGTTGGCAGGCCCTGCAAGAGGCATCCTCACCTGCTTACCCAGTACCGTATGCTCGATCTCTACCATATCACCGGCAGCAAAGATCGCAGGATCTCTGGTTCGCATATTCGCATCGACCAGCAACCCGCCGGCCTTACCTATCTCCAGCCCGGCATCCTTTGCGATCTGCAGGGTGGGACGCACACCGACGGAAAGAAGAACGAAGTCTGCGTCGATCTTCGTTCCGTCATTGAGAACTACGTGTCTGTCCTTCACTTCCTTGAGTGATTTGCCGAGATTGAGCTTCACACCGTAATCCTGAAGTTCCTTGGTCACGAAGCCGGCGAACTCACCTTCGAGGTTCGGCATCACCTGCTGAGCCATCTCCACCAGAGAGACTTCGATTCCCCGCTTGGCAAGGGCTTCAACCATCTCCAGTCCGATGAAACCACCCCCGACAACAACAGCCTTCTCCGGCCGGTTATCCTTAATGAACGTATCAATGGCATCCATATCGTCCAGAGTCCATAGCTGGAACACATGCTCCTTATCGACACCGGGAAGCGGCGGCACCACAGGCTTTCCGCCCTGAGCGAGGATCAGTGCGTCATAGCTGAAGGTGCGCTCCTCACCGTTCTGGTGATTGACTGACTTCACTGTCCTGTTCTCCCGGTCGATGGAGAGCGCCTCCGTATGTGTGTGCACCTTGACCCGGTACTGTTCGTTGAACGTCTCGGGACTTGCGAGAATCAGGCTTGATCGGTATTCGATATCGCCACCGATGTAGTAAGGGAGTCCGCAGTTGGCGAACGAGACATCTGCTCCTGCCTCGAGAAGGGTGATATTCACATTGTTATCAAGGCGTCTGGCACGTGCTGCCGCGGTCGCCCCGGCAGCTACACCGCCGATGATCAATAATTCTTTCATATAGGTCTCCTGGAAATGATTACGCAGTGAATGGTAAGAAAAAGTTAATCGGTAAGCAAGTATCCTTTACCCATCTATCCTCTCAGGGCATTTCCATCCTGAAATGGCCCTACTGGGCCTTTTCAGCTTCCTATACGCTGTTTTTTCTCCATCCTGATTCTGAATTGCTGAAAAGCCGATACTGTGATAAAGTCACACTGCACCATGCCGAGGGTGCGCTGAAACAGCGATTAATTACCGGAAAACAGTATTAATGTGAAAACAGTTCATATGTACTTTGAAAAACCCGGAAATATCTCGTACACTCGTACCAATACGGATGAGGCCAGGTGTCTGGAGCCGCACGACAGGAGAACGCAATGAAACTTGATCCGAAACAGATGAAAGACTGGGAGATCGCTGCGCAGGCAGAGAAGGAGATGAAGCCGATCACGGAGGTTGCAGCAGACTTCGGCATACGGGAAGAGGAGCTGCTCCCTTATGGGCATTTTCTGGGAAAGATAGATTACCGTAAGGTCCTTGAACGCCTCGGGGACGTCCCTGACGGAAAGTACATCGATGTGACCGCAATCACTCCCACTCCCCTTGGTGAAGGGAAAACCACCACGACAATCGGCCTCGTGGAAGGCCTGTCGTATGTTGGAAAGAAAGTGTGCGGAGCTATCCGTCAACCCTCGGGCGGTCCGACATTCAATATCAAGGGATCTGCCGCAGGAGGCGGTCTGGCCCAGTGCATCCCCCTTGCCGACTTCTCTCTCGGTCTCACCGGGGATATCGACGCGATCACCAATGCTCACAATCTTGCGATGGTCGCCCTGACAAGCAGAATTCAGCACGAGTTCAACTACTCGGATGCGACCCTCGAGAAGAAGGGTCTGAAACGGCTCGATATCGACCCGAGAAACCCCGCTGTCGGGTGGGCGATTGACTTTTCCGCCCAGGCCCTGCGGGACATCACCATCGGACAGGGAGGGAAGATGGACGGATTCCTGATGAGAAGCTCCTTCCAGATATCGGTCTCATCGGAACTCATGGCGATTCTGGCTGTTGCCCGGGATCTCAAGGATATGAGAGAGAGAATCGGGAAGATGTGCATCGGGTACAACAAGAAGGGACACCCCATCACGACCGAAGACCTCGATGTTGCCGGGGCGATGACGGCCATCATGGCAAAGGCGATCAACCCCACCCTCGTTCAGACCGTGGAAGGACAGCCGGTGCTGGTCCATGCCGGTCCGTTTGCCAACATCGCAATCGGTCAGTCCTCGATTATCGCCGACCGGGTCGGCCTGAAACTCAGTGACTACCATGTCACCGAAAGCGGATTCGGTGCCGATATCGGGTTCGAAAAATTCTGGAACCTCAAATGCCGGTTCAGCGGCCTCAAACCCAGTGCCGCGGTCCTTGTCACTACTGTAAGAGCACTGAAGATGCATGGGGGCGGACCGAAGGTAAGTCCCGGCAAACCCCTTGATGAGGTGTATACACAACAGAGCATCCCTCTTGTCGAGAAGGGACTGGAAAACCTGAGAGCGCACATCAGAACGGTACAGAAAAGCGGAGTGCCGGTGGTCGTCTGCATCAACCATTTCCATACTGACACTGATGAGGAACTTGAACTCATCACGGAAGCCGTCGAGCAGATGGGTGAACGTGCCGCAGTCTCCCGCCACTGGGAACGCGGAGGAGAGGGTGCTGTGGAGCTTGCAAGGGCTGTCATTGAGGCAGCTGAAGAGGACAGAGAGTTCAGATTCCTGTACAATCAGGAGGACTCACTGGAACAGAAGATCGACCGGATCGCACGGGACATCTACGGAGCCGACGGGGTCGAGTACGCGCCTGAGGCGATGAAGAAGATCAGAATGATCGAAGATGATCCACTCATTTCCGATATGGGAGTGTGCATGGTAAAGACACACCTCTCGATCAGTCATGATCCTGAGCGTAAAGGTGCCCCTACCGGCTGGACCCTGCCGGTGCGAGATGTACTGGTGTATCAGGGAGCGGGGTTCATCGTACCGGTTGCCGGTGACATCAAGCTCATGCCGGGAACGGCGAGTGACCCTGCCTACCGTCGTATCGATATCGACACAGAGACCGGTCAGATCACCGGCCTGTTCTAGGATCTGAGGCCCCGGCATGAAAACATTCAGGGAACCGCTTGAGGTCATGAGAAGTCTCAGTGATTCGGGTGTGAAAAAGGTAACTCGACCTCTGCATAAAACACTGATCCTTGCCATCCTTGCAGGAGTCTACATCGGTCTTGCAGGCCAGCTGGCGATGGTTGCCGGCACCGGGGACATCGCCTGGAGCGGAGCGAAAAAGATCCTGATGGGCTCGGTATTCTCACTCGGTCTGATGCTCGTGATGATACCGGGGGCCGATCTGTTCACCGGCAATACGCTGATCACCATCCCGCTTCTGGAAAAGAAGACCCGACTTTCTCAGCTGCTGAAGAACTGGGCGGTTGTCTATGGAGGGAACTTCCTCGGTTCCTTTCTGCTCACCCTCCTTCTCGTCTATCCCGGCAACATGCTGAGTGGAGAAGTCGGCCGGACGGTAGTGCAGGCAGCCAGCGACAAGGCTTCCCTCACCTGGGCGGAAGCACTAGCAAGAGGAATCGGCGCGAACTGGCTCGTCTGCCTCGCAGTATGGTTCGCACTGTCTAGTGACTCGCTTGAAGGAAAGATCCTCGGGATATTCTTTCCGGTCATGGGCTTCGTTGCCATAGGGTTCGAGCACTCGGTTGCAAATATGTACATCCTCACCGCCGGCAGGCTTGCCCTCCCGTCCCTCTCGCTGCCCGCCGGGTTGATTCCCTGGGAAGGCATCGCGACCAACCTCATCTTCTCGACAATCGGAAACATCATCGGCGGCGGTCTGTTCGTCGGAGGTATCTACTGGTATCTCTACCTGAAGGAGGAGAACTGATTCCCTACGTTCGGGGAATCAGAGAGATCGCCTTCACCTTACACACCTTCACACATTTTCCGCACCCGTAACAGAGATCGGTATCAACTGACGCGATCCGTTTCGATTTGCCCTGAACTGCCTTCGTGCGTGCTGCACTCTTCTTCCCGGTCGAGGAAGAGGCTCCGTCTGCAGATCTGTGTTTCGGCTTCTTGTCCTTCTTGTCCTTCTTGGCTTTCTTTTCCTTCCTGTCCTTGACGTTCCCGGTCTTACCGCCCTTCTTTCCGTGTGATGAAGAAGTCTCTCCACCGTTTTCCTCTTTTTCTCTACCTGTCTCTTCCTTCATCGTGAACTTCTCCTGTCGTCGGTGATTGTACCTTCAAGATTCAGAAGATACAACGGAACGTTCGTACTATCATCATCGATACGGCAATCCCGGCTCAGCTCACCGAAGGCGGGACTCAGAGAAACACGAAGATGAGTGATACAAACACAGAAAAAAAAGCTTGACTCCAAATCGTTTTGGTTTTACTATTAGACCTGTCCAAATCGTTTTGGACGAATTGCATTAAAAGGAGAATCCTATGAAACAAAGAACCATCATCATCTTTGTCGTGCTCATTACCTTCCTCAGCATGAGCTTTCTCGCCGCCCAGGGAGAAGCAGAAGCTCAGGCACAGGCAGAACCGGTGAGTATCGACTTCTGGACAACCGAGACACAGTCGGACCGAATGGCGACTATCCAGGTCCTGATAGACACGTTCAGTGCTCTCAACCCTGACATCTCGATCAATCTTGTACCCGTCGACGAAAACGATCTTTCGACTCAGGCTCAGACGGCTGCCGCAGCAGGCACCCTCCCGGCACTGTTCGAGGCTCCGGCAGAGACTGCCGTCTCGTTCGGAACGCAGGGGATTGTGGATCTGAGCTCAACCAGAGCCATCGCAGACTCGATCGGGGTCGACCGTTTCTATTCAGGGCCGCTCAAGGTACTGCAGACCACTGACAAGAGCGGGTACTACGCACTTCCCTACCATGGATGGATTCAGGGAATCTGGTATCGGGCAGACTGGTTCGAGGAAGCCGGTCTCGAGCCGCCAAACACCTGGGAGAACGTTCTCAAGGCGGCGAAGTACTTCCACCGTCCCCAGGATAACCAGTATGGGATACTGGTCGGCACAAAACCGGAAGCCTACTCGGAGCAGTGTTTCACCCCTATCGCAATGAGCAACGATGCGGCACTGTTCGATTCTGAAGGGAACCTGATCTTCAACTCACCCGAGATGAAAGAGGCTGTTGAGTTCTATGCTGAACTTGCCAAGTACAATCCTCCCGGTCCACAGAACTGGAGAGCACGTGACTACTACATGCAGGGTAAGATGGCTATGTTCTTCTACTCTACCTACATCATGGACGACCTGGCTCTGGCCGAAGTGGCTGCAGGCTCCCTTACCGGTGAAAACTTCAGTGATCTCGGTGGAACAGACTTTGACCCTGATCTTGTTGACAACACCCGTCTGGCACCGATCATGACGAATAGAAGTGCAGCAGGTTACGGTACTGTCGTATCCCTGGGAATGTTCAATCAGAGCAGCCCTGCAGAGCAGGCGGCGGCACAGGAGTTCATCAAATATCTGTATACTCAGAACGCCTATATCACCTTCCTCCACATGGCACCCGGCGGCATGAACCCGATGCTCAAAGAGATCGCATCGAACAGCCGGTTCCAGAACGACCCGAACGGGATCTTCAAGAACTACGGCGCTGAGAAGATGGCCGAGATCATCGACGGCCTGGAAGATATCCGCACCTTCAGCATCGTTGACGGTGTGAGAATCGAAGCGGCCAGTGAGATCACTGCTCAGCAGATCATTCCTCAGATGCTCTACAAGATCACTCAGGAACATATGAGTGTTGATGCCGCAATGGCATGGGCAGAAAAGGAAATGAATAGACTCATCGACTAGGTGAGAATACAATGAACCTGAGCCGTACCGGGTCCTCAGCCCGGTACGGCACCCTCTCACCAATTCAATTCGAAAGACAAGGAACGGAACATGTCCAGAATCACCCATACCACCGGAGGTGCAGCAGCTGCGATCAAGGATACTGCTGTACAGAAGCTGAGTACGAGAGCTCAGCGGGACGAACGTCTCGGCTGGTCTCTTGTAGCCCCTTCTGTCATTATCATACTGGCTCTCATTCTCTACCCTGTTCTCTATAACATCTACCTGAGTTTCTTTGATGTGAGTCTCTCTGAAGGTAATACGTTCACTGGCTTCACCAATCACCGGGAGATACTCGGTGACACGGAATTCTGGAAAGCCATCTCCACAACAATGATGTATGTGGTCTTCACCACTGCCGGAACGACCCTTGCCGGACTGGGGACTGCTATCGTCATGAACAAGAAGTTTCCCCTCAGAGGTCTTGTCCGTTCTTTGATTCTACTCCCCTATGTGGCACCGGTGATCTCAGTCGTGTTTGCATGGCAGTTCATCTTCGACCCTGTCAACGGAATATTCATGGATATCTTCTACGATAAGCTGCACCTGTTCAGCGAGAGATTCAGCCTGATCGGCTCACCCTCGACAGCGGTGTGGGTAGCTATCCTGTTTGCGATCTGGAAGAACTTCCCGTTCACCTACCTTATGATTCTCTCCCGTCTCCAGGCGATTGATGAGAATCTGTACGAGGCAGCCGAGATAGACGGAGCAAACGGCTGGCATAAGTTTCGTCATATCACCCTTCCTGAGGTCTACTTCGTTGTCAACGCGATCATCCTTCTACGAGTGATATGGAACTTCAACAAGTTCGAGGAGGTGTACCTGCTGACAAGCAACGTCAAGGTTCTCAGCGTGTACACCTATCTCAAGGCTTTCACGGGTACAATGGATCTCGGACAGGGAGCGACCCTCGCTGTTCTGCAGTTCTTCATCCTTATCGGGTTTATCCTGTTCTATGTAAAGAAGGTGCTCAAATGGTAAAAAGAAAAAATATATTCAGATCCATCGGCTTTGCACTTCTGGTATTCCTGATTGTCATGTTCGCCCTCTTCCCCTTCCTTCAGATGGCGTCCCTCTCCCTGAAGTATCAGTGGGACTGGGGGAATCCCTCCTTCATCCCCAAGCAGATCAACCTCGAGGCCTACAAGGAACTGCTCAACATCGGACAGGAACTGAAGAACGTACCTGAATCGATCGTTCTACTGCTTGAGGAGCAACCCGACCTCACCGATGCACAGCGCAAGGCGATCCTGGCAAAATATCAGGATACGGGAGATGTGTTTCCCTTCCTTCGCTACTTCGGGAATTCACTGATTCTTGCATCGATCGCAGCACTTCTGTCTGTCACTCTTGCCGTGTTCGGCTCCTACTCCTTCAGCCGTCTACGCTTTCGAGGACAGTCGGCTGTACAGCGTGGAGTACTGTTCGTCTATATGTTCGGTGGTATCCTCCTGCTTATTCCCCTGTACAAAGTATTCGTTGCTCTGGGTTTCATATCAACGCCCACAGGCACCTTCATCAGCCTTATGACGATATACATGGTCCAGACCCTCCCGGTCTCCCTGTACATGCTGGGAAATTACTTCAGGACAATCCCCTACTCGATAGAGGAGGCGGCCATGATCGAGGGTGCCAGCAGATTCGGTACGATCTGGCGGATCATCATTCCGCTATCCCTGTCTGCTATCGTGACAGTCTATATCTACTCGTTCATGATCGCCTGGAATGAATACCTCTTCGCTTCGGTATTCCTGAAGAGTTTCAAGGAGTATTACACCCTCCCCATCGGTCTCAAGACACTGTTCAACTCGAAAAATGCTATCTGGGACCGTATCATGTCAGCTTCGATGCTGACAGCCCTGCCGGTGATCGCCCTGTTCATGACCATACAGAAGAACCTTGCCGGCGGGCTTACCTCAGGTGGAGTCAAAGAATGAACAGAGAGATAGGAATCATCCACTACAAGACAGGAAGTACCGACGGGGTATCGCTCGAGATCGAAAAGTGGAAGCAGGTCTTCGAAGAGGCGGGTCACCGGGTTCACCTTGCCAGCGGCATCCATGAACATGAAGGGGAACAGCGGGTCACTGTATCGGAAGAACTGAACTACCACAGTGAAGCGGCTGAACGCCTCTACCGGGGCACCTTCATCTCTCTTGAACCCTACGGAGATGACCGTGAGCGGTATGAGGAGGACTTCATGTCACAGAGGGACACTCTGCGACAGCGGCTCTCCTCATGGATACAGGAGAACGGTATCACGGTACTCATCGTCGAGAATATGTGGTCTGTAGGGCTGCATCCTGCCGCTGCAGATGCCCTGCAGTATATCGCAAAGAAGTTTCACCTTCAGGTAGTGGCACACCACCATGATTTCTACTGGGAAAAGATCACGCCCCTCTGTCTCACCTGCAACAGGGCTATGGATATAGCTGATACGCTTTTCCCTCCTCACTCGAAGGAGTATCAGCATGTTGTGATCAACTCTCTGGCACAGAGTTCTCTGCTGGAACGCAAGGGGATAGAGTCAACGGTAATCCCCAACGTATTTGATTTCGACGATCCCGAAGCAAGTAAAGAAGGTTTTGCCGCTGATGAGTTCAACAGTGACCTGCGATCCCGGATCGGTCTTGGCCCGCAGGATATCATGGTCCTGCAGGCGACACGTATCATTCCACGCAAGGGCATCGAGATGGCCATTGACACCATTGCTGAAATGAACAGGATCCTTCCTTCCTTCATGGGGAAGACGCTGTATGACGGACGACAGATCTCAGATGAGACACAGATCGTCCTCGTCCTGGCAGGGTACGCCGAGGATGACGAGACAGGAGCCTATCTCACCAGACTGAAGGAGCGCGCACAACACCACCAGGTGAACCTTATCCATGTGAACGACCTCATAGACTCTCACAGGAGCGAAACACCTGTGAAGCGCTACAGCCTCTGGGATACCTATGCGAGAGCAGACCTGGTCACCTACCCCTCCTATTGGGAAGGCTGGGGAAACCAGCTCCTCGAAGCTGTCAAGGCAAAGATCCCGGTGATACTCTATGAATACCCGGTTTTCCTCTCTGACATACAGCCGAGTGGGCTTGAGATGATATCACTCGGTTCCGGCACCAGCAGGGATCCCGATGGCCTTGTATCCGTCGACCTTGATACGTACCGCAAAGCAGCTGAAACTGCTCTTGAGGTTCTGACAAACAGCGTAAAATATGAGAAGATGGTTGAACACAACTTTTCTATAGGAAAGGAACAGTTCTCCATGGATGCACTGAAACGACACCTGAACGGTATCATGGAGAGCTGGGGATAGTCATGGCAACACTGAAAGACATTGCACAGCGTGTGAACAGGTCGGTCACCACAGTCTCAAGAGCTCTGGCGGGGTATTCCGACGTCTCTCCTGACACCATCAGTCTTGTCCGCTCTGCGGCAGAAGAGATGGGCTATGTCCCGAACACTATGGCACGCAGGCTGAGAAACAGATCGACTGAGACGATAGGTTTCGTGGTCCCCGATTCCTCGGGAGGCTATTCAGAGGCCTTCTTCAGTGAATTCCTTGCCGGTGTTTCCAAACGGGCTGCAGATTTCGGGTATGACCTCCTGGTTGCTGTTGCTCACGACAAAGAGGATGAGATCGCACTGTATCGTAAGCTCATATCGGAAGCAAAGGTGGATGGGTTCGTCCTGACCCGTACGTATTGCAGGGATGCAAGGGCTGAACTGCTCACACAGGAGGGTTTCCCGTTCGCCATGTTCGGCCGGGTCGAGAATGCTCCGAGTGCTCCGTATGTCGATGAGGATGGAACTTTCGCGATGGGACTCATCACCGAGCATCTACTACAGCGCGGACATACCCGTATCGCGTGTATCGGACAGCCTGAGAGTATCATGTTCAGCCGCCTCAGACTGAAGAGCGTAAAGGAACATCTTGCCGCTAGGGGGGTAGATATTCCTGAAGAGTATATCCGCATGGGGTACTTCTCCCAGAAGGACGGATACGAGCAGGCAAGCGCGCTGCTGAGGCTGCCGACGCCGCCTTCCGCGATTATCTGCTTCAATGACCTTCTTGCCTTCGGTGCGGTCAATGCAGGAAAGGACGTCAATCTCAGGATTGGAAGGGACCTCGCAGTCACCGGATTCGACGATATACCGATGTCGGCCCACTACCGGCCTCCTCTCACTACGATCAGCCAGCCGATACAGAGTATCGGAGGGATGGTCGTTGACCTTCTCCTCGAAAGGATCCAGGAACTGAGAGGGATCGCCTTCCAGGAAGATGAGTCTGAAGCGGCTAAACGCCGCATCCGGATTCCCGAGAGCTGGAAGGTCGAAGCCGAACGCCACCATCATCAGCTTCTGCTGAAACCCGAACTGATTATCAGAGGAACAACATGATAGTACCATCTTACCTGCTGCCACAGATCCGCGAACACCTCTCTGCCATCTATGATGAACACACCGCGTCCCTCTGGGCAGAGTCCTATATGGGCGTACTTGATTCATTCATGAGAGATCATTCCATTTCAGGTGAGAAAGGTGAGAAGAAGCGATGTATTGAAGAGCATTCCTCCCTTCTTATCACCTACGCTGATTCTCTCAAAGATACGGGAAAGACTCCACTGGCTTCGCTCTCCTCTTTTCTTACAGAGAAAGTGGGAGAGGCTATCAGCACCGTCCACCTTCTACCGTTCTTCCCCTACTCTTCCGATGACGGATTCTCTGTCATTGACCCTGTTACGGTAAACCCTGAGGTCGGCTCATGGGATGACATCTCACAACTGGGAACATCGTACCGCATGATGTTCGACCTTGTCGCGAACCATCTCTCGCAGCACAGCAAGTGGATACAGAAATACCTTGACAAAGACCCCGGATTCGCTGATTTCGCCATAGAGGTCTCAGGCGAAGAGGACGTCTCTCAGGTGTTCCGCCCCCGTGCCCTTCCTCTATTCTCTCACGTTACCAGTACCGCAGGGAATACCCGCAGGGTCTGGACGACCTTCAGTGCTGACCAGGTTGATATCAACTACGGGAACCCGAAAGTCCTTCTGACGATCCTCGAGGTTCTCCTCTCCTATATCGGACGGGGAGCATCCCTTGTCAGACTTGATGCGATCGCCTTCATCTGGAAGGAACTGGGGACCAGCTGTATCCATCACGAGAAGACCCACAGGATCATTCAGTTCTTCAGGTGGGCTCTGGACACCTGTGCCCCGGGTGCCGGCATCATCACTGAGACGAACGTTCCTCATAAGGAGAACATCTCCTATTTCGGGAACGGCCACAATGAAGCATCCCTGGTCTATAACTTTCCCCTTCCCCCTCTCACCCTCCATACCTTCCTTACCGGAGATGCTACGAAACTGAGTACATGGGCTTCCACGCTCGAATTTCCTTCCGAGGAAGTCACCTATTTCAATTTCCTCGCATCGCATGACGGTATCGGAGTCGTTCCGGCACAGGGAATCCTCACTCAGGAAGAGATCACCTTCATGGCTGAGCATGTAAAAGCACAGGGAGGCTTCGTGTCCTACCGCAGTGAAGGAGACGGCTCCAGGAGTCCCTATGAACTGAACTGCAGCTATCTTTCAGCCCTCTGTGACACATCTGTCGAGGAGAGCACAGAAGAAAAGGCACAGCGGTTCATTGCCTCTCAGGCTATCATGCTGTCACTGAGGGGTATTCCCGGAATCTATATTCATTCCCTCCTCGGATCGGAGAACTGCCATTCCTGTCCCGATATTCTTAATCATCCAAGAAGAATTAACAGAGAAAAACTGGATACGATCATGCTGGAAAAGGAATTAGAGGACTCAAAATCCTTACGGTCGCAGGTGCTCAACTCCTATCTCACACTGCTGAACATCCGTCGGCAGGAAGAGGCTTTCCACCCCTCAGCAACGCAGACGGTTCTTACGGGCAGCACGTCTGTGTTCACCCTCCTGCGTACAGCTGAGAATGGAGAGGAGATTCTCACTCTGATCAATGTCACCGGTCAGACGGTAACGGTCGATCTCATGAAGGTGTTCCAGGATCTTTCAATTGAGAGTCCCAGGGAAATCTGGAAAGACCTGCTTTCAGATATCACCTTTGATCCTGAAGACAATGCATCATCATCTATCGAGCTTACTCCCTATCAGGTGTGCTGGCTCAGGAAATGATGTCCGCTCCCCTGAGAGTTCCCGTACACCTCCGACTGCATGTCCTCCCGCTGACCCGTACTTCCTTCTTATGGGATAGTATCTGTCGATACACATCAGCGGGTAACGGTACCTCCTGCTGAGTATCCGCCTGTGTATCACCGAGTCTCGTTCGGCAGCGTGTAGATACCAGACAGCTGCAGGACCGGTTGCGTATGCCTGACGTCACATCTATGTCTCACATGAAAAGGGATCCGATGATGGTGTTCCTCCCATGAAAACAGTCTGCTGACCTCCGGGGACAGCTGAAAAGCAGGAAGGTCTCCAATGGATTACCATTTCGTTTCATCGTACGTGTATCGACTGGTCACTGATCAATCACAAGGGTACATTAATTACCATATGCTAAATTATTTTTTTATTTTTTATGATATCATTGATTATTTTCTCATTTATTACTATATTTCTCAGTATAGAAAAATATCACGTATTCATGAGGTACAAACTATGATGAAAAACACCAGCCCTGACATCAAGTGGGTGACCAGAGTCAGGGAAACCAAGGAGCTCGAACTCTCACAGCAGATGTTCCCTGTCTCCAGGGCACGTGAGGCCCGGTTGTTCCATCGCCAGATCCCGGGGTATGCCATAAGCCCTCTCAGGGCACTGCCGAATCTGGCAGGGCTCATAGGAGTCGGGGGTATCTGGGTGAAGGATGAATCCTGCAGGCTGGAACTCAACAGCTTCAAGATCCTGGGAGGTTCATATGCCATCTATCGATTCATCCAGAAGAAGCTGGGGCTCTCGAGCCAGCAGCTCTCCTATGAGTACCTGATATCCAGCGAGGTGAAGAAGGCCCTCGGTAAGATCACCTTCGCCAGTGCCACCGACGGTAACCACGGAAGGGGCATCGCATGGGCAAGTCAGAAGCTCGGGTTCGACTGCGTGATCTATGTCCACTCGGAAACGAGCAAGAGAAGGATAGATGCAATCAGGAGCTACGGGGCCACGGTGAAGGTCATCGAGGGGAACTATGATGATGCAGTCAGACAGATCGTCACCGACGCCGATGCCAATGGATGGCAGATCGTGAGTGATACGAGCTGGGACGGCTATACTGAGATCCCGACGTGGATCATGCAGGGCTACACCACGATGTTCGCCGAGGTCCAGGAACAGTTCAGTGGACAGGGAATCATCAAGCCGACCCACATATTCGTCCAGGCCGGTGTCGGGGCTCTAGCAGCCTCAGTGATCGGCTACTACCACAGCCTCTTCGGTCAGGATGCTCCGAAGTGTATCGTCGTGGAACCGGAAAATGCTGCCTGTATCTATGAGAGTGCGAAAGTCGGTGATGGCAGGGCTCATACCGTCTCCGGTTCCCTGGACACGATCATGGCCGGTCTTGCCTGTGGAGAACCGAACCCTATCGCCTGGGAACTCCTCAACCAGACCGCTGATGCCTTCGTTACCGTGCCGGACTACGTGGCAGCGAAGGGGATGAGGATCTATGCTACGCCCTTACACGACGATCCATTCATCGTCAGCGGCGAGAGCGGGGCTGTGACCCTGGGGGCACTGGTCGCTATCCTGGAGGAGAACGGGGTTGATGAGCTCAGGGACTTCCTCGGAATCGATCACCAGAGCCAGATACTGTTTCTCAACACCGAAGGCAACACAGACCCCATCGGGTTCAGGCAGATCATCTGGGAGGGAGCGAACCCGGTACCGAAGGAATACTGGAGCGACCACGACTAGACTCGTATCGACTCCCTCAGGAGGTACGCTTCGTGCCTGCATCTGACGAGGGAATGAACTCACTTCAGCCCGGACCTGTGTATCGGCCCGGGCAGGGAAGCTTCGATTCCAGGAGATCCAGTCACAGAGCCCTCGTCTCTCGCATGAACAGAATCAGCCTCGACAGAGCCTTGATGACATCTTGCATCAATTGAGTCTGCATGGTACGTTTTCCCTCAGCACAGAGAACAACCCTGAGGAATACTATGATCGATACAGTTATTTTTGATATGGACGGCGTACTGATAGACAGCGAACCGATACACTGGAAGGTGAATCAGGATTACTTTGCGAGTATCGGTGCTCCGATACCCGATGACGAGTACAGTGACCGCTTCGTCGGTCTTCCCCTGGACAAGATGCTCGAGCATATCAGAGAGACACGAGGTATTGAACGCAGTATAGAAGAGATGTTCTCAGAGAGTATGGAGAACCATCTTGAGGCCTTCTCGAGTGCTGACCTCGTTGCAGTGCCGGGCGTAGCTGAGCTGATACGCACCCTGAAGGGGAAGGGACTGAACCTTGCTGTCGGCTCCTCCTCAGCTTCAAAACTGATTGATATCATCCTCACCAAGATCGGACTCAGAGAGTACTTCACTCACACTGTCAGCGGGTTTGAAGTAAAGAACGGGAAACCATCTCCCGACATCTTCCTCGAAGTGGCCTCCCGCTTCAACGCCCACCCGGACAGATGCCTCGTCATCGAAGATTCAGCTCTCGGGGTACAGGCGGCCAAGCGCGCGAACATGAAGGTCGTCGGGGTACTGAACAGCACCTCGGGGAATCAGAATCTGTCGCAGGCGGACCTGATCATCCATGGCTTCACGGAAGAACACCGTGAAAGGATCCTTGCTCTCCTGGACTGACTTCGGGAAAACTCAGCCTCTCAGGTGAAGGTATCCTATCCGTATACATGCCCGCCCTTCTATAATACATTCTGTTCTGCCAGTGATCACACCACAAAAAAGCTCTCCCATCCCTGAGAGAGCTGTGAAGGGTATGAACCGGCTTCCGGTTGCTGTTACCGTGCACGACCACCGCGAGATGCACCGCGCAGCCCAGCTTCTGCCTGGTTCTCTGTCTGGTACTGATACTGTACTTCACCGGTCTGGAGATAGAGACAGTCTTCTCCGAGGGGACAGTCCTCACCGGGGGTGTGCAGCTGCTGACGAACTCCCTGGCCCCGTACAAAATCTCCGTCCGCGACAGTGTCGTTCACAAGGTTCCTCTGTGCTCCATACACCTTCTGTGCGGTATCGAAGCGGTAACCGCCGCGAGCGAACAGACCGACTGACACCAGCAGGAAAACGAGCACGAGTAAGATAATGGTACTTCTTCTTTTCATGATATGCTCCTTTCGAGTCCTCATTGGGCTCGTTCATCATTTGATAATCAGAGCATACGGCAGTCAGATCAATCACAGGTGGAGAGAATCTAAAGATACGGTAAAGACTCACTTTTTCTGAAAAAACGTAAAAGCTGCAGTTCCAGACGCTCAGCACTGCCCTGTTGACCTTCTAAGCAGGGGCCGTGGGGGGGGGGAGAAAGACGCTGGTTACCGCGAGGCACCTGCCGGGAACGTGACAAGGCCCGCCGAATCTGAAATACTTCTCAATACAGCGGGCCCTTGATTCACTCACATAAGGTTATTTCGTCCGCATTCTCCTCACCAGTTTCATAACAACCGGAGCGAAGATGAACATTGCAGTGGCAGCAAGAAGGGCAGCAGAGATCGGTTTCTCGATGAAGATCCTCGCAGATCCGTTCGAGATGCTGAACGCACGCCGTATCGCCTGTTCGAACCTCGGAGCGAGGACGAAGGCAAGAAGAATCGGAGCGATGGGATACTTGTGTTTCTGCATCACATACGCAACCACGCCTGCACCGATCATGAACCAGACATCGAACATGTTGTTGTTCACTGAATAGGCACCGACGATACAGACGAATACGATCATGGGTGCGATAATGCCGCGGGGTATCTTCAGGATCGACATCAGGAACGGGATCATGACAAGTCCTGCGAGGATACAGGCCACATTGCCGATATACATCGAGCTTATGAGGCCCCACACGAAATCAGTCTGCTGGATGAATAGAAGCGGTCCCGGCTGAAGGCCCCACATCATCAGTCCTCCCAGGAGAACTGCAGTGGTTCCTGACCCCGGTATACCGAGAGTCAGAAGAGGCGCGAAAGCTCCGACGGCGGCGGCATTGTTGGCAGACTCAGAGGCTGCAACGCCCTCGATAGCACCACTGCCCATCTCCTTGGAGTTCTTCCCGGTCTTCTTCTCAAGCACGTAGGCCAGAAATGAACCGGTCGTTCCACCGGCCCCGGGAAGAAAACCGACAAAATTGCCGAGAACGGAACTCTTCAGTGCAGTGGGAAGAATCCTTTTCAGCTCACCTTTGTCAAGCAGACTCTCCTTGAGGGTCAGACGTTTACCGCTCGTAAGGGATTCTCCCTCCTCCTTCCTTGCCATCAGCTCCATGACCTGAGGAAGACCGAACATTCCGATGACAAGGGGAATGAAGGAGAACCCGCTGAGGAGGTTCACCGAACCGAAGGTGTAACGCCCCACGCCTCCTGCCATCGTATCCATCCCGATCGTGGATATCAGTATCCCGAGAGCCGAGGCGACGATTCCTTTGAGGGGGTCTTCGCCAAGGAGCCAGCCGATCGAGGTGAGTGCAAGAAGGATCAGGGCAGCGATCTCGGCCGGTCCGAACTTCAGTCCGACCTTGGCAAGAAGCGGACCGAACAGTGTCAGCGTGACGATCCCGACTGTCCCCCCGATGAACGAGGAAATATTCGCTGCGAACAACGCCTTTCCTCCCCGTCCCTTTCTGCTCATAGGGTAACCGTCAAGGGCCGTCATGACAGCAGGTGAATCCCCGGGGATGTTGAGAAGAATCGCACTGTAGGCTCCTCCATACATATTGCCGTAATAGATACCGGCGAGCATGATGATCGCTGAGGTGGGATCCATTTTGAAAGTGAGGGGGAGAAGGAGAGCCACTCCTGTCACAGCACCGATGCCGGGCATAGCCCCGACGAAGAGTCCCATGAAGCCGCCGGCAAGAGCGGTACTGCGATGGCTGCCAGACTCGGTATCGACAACGTCATGATTCTGTCTGGAAGAAAAACAGTCCTGCAGTCCATAGACGAGGCGATACGAACCGTTCGGCTCATGAGAAAAGAGCGGGAAAGAACAGACCGGTTCAAAGGTATCATGGACTACTCTTTCGAGGGAATCATCTCGATCAACACGGAGGGCCTGGTAACCACAGCGAACCACTATGCGAAACAGGTGTTTGACAATCTGGATGAGAAGGCTGCAGTACATGCTGCTGACCTGTTTCCCCAGATCGATATCTCAGGCGTGTTGACGGGCACCACCAAGATACTCGGAGACCTCATCCGTATCAAACAGACCCTGTATACGATCAACTGCGTCTGTGCAGGTGATACCGGAGCTGTCATCACCTTCACCAACATCTCCAAGATACAGGAACTCGAGGGACAGATCAGGACAAAACTTCACAAGAAGGGTCTGGTGGCAAAGTACACCTTCAGTGATGTGGTCGGAAAGGAACGCAGGATCCTCGACACCGTGGCGACAGCCAGAAAATTTGCCAAAGTAGAATCAAACATCTTCATCTACGGAGAGACGGGAACCGGTAAGGAACTGTTCGCACAGAGCATCCACAACTCCTCTGCCGAATGCCATACGCGACAATCTGTTCAATGCACTATGCAGCCACGGAATCACATCCACTTCAATACAGACGAGGCTTGTACTTGTACTTGATGAAAAGACCGGACTCCCTGTCTGGTTTCAGTGCTTCCAGGGAACCTTCTCGACCTGAGTACTCTTCGTTCAACGATGGCCGATGTAGCAGAGAGCCTTGACATCTGCATCAGCAACTTTGTTCTTGATGCAGGGTATGCGAGCAATGAGGTTATTGAGTCCTTTCATAGCGGGAATGAACAGGGAAAGACCATTACCGTCCGTATGCCCGCAAAGAAGGGCTATCCGTATAAAACACTCTATCATCATGCAAAGAGCCTGATGAGCAATGCCAAATATGAGTTCATCAGGCAGGGGCATACCTATTTCGGCAAACGTTTCGAGACCGAGGTTTTCGGTTTCAAGATGCATGCATATGTGTATGTAGATAAGGACAATGCCCTCGAAGGAAGCAGAAACTACCGCCTGAAACATTCAGAGGAATACGAAAAGATGACCGATAAGGAGAAAAACTGGTATTCGGTGCGTTTCGGCTTCTTTATCCTCCTCTCCACGGAACTCAAGGACGCTGATGAAAAGCTGGATGACTATTTCGGCAGGACCCATATTGAGAACGTGTTCAAGACCAGCAAGGAATACCTGGAGCTTCTCCCGCTGTCAAAGTGGTCGAATCTTACCGTCAGGGGCAAACTGCTTTCCGACATCATCGCTACCATTGCACTGCTTCAGCTGAGAAGCAGACTTTCAGGACCTGGAATCTCTACGAATAAGCTGATCGGAAAAACCCAATCGTTGATGTGCATGAAGAAACGGGATGGGAACATCCTTGTTGAGGTCCCGAACAAGCAAGCCAAAGAGTTCTACCAGGAATTGAAAGTGAAGGTTCCTGCTTCGCTGGACCTCAAGAAGTACAAATCTGAGAACCTGAAACTGAAAACCTGTGGATCTTGAGACTGCTCCGATTTATGGTTCTACTTTTTCGTGTATCGTAGGCTGATTCTCACATGTGTTGACCATGCGGGGAGCTGTTCAACTACCTTAAGACGTTCCAGATCAGCAATATAAGAAGATGCTGTCTCTTCTCTCAGATATCGATCGGTTCCGTTCATATTCCTGACAAGGGTAGATAGCGAAGCTCTAGTAGAAATATGTCGAGCGTACGACTGAAGGAGATACATGACCTTAAGCGGATCACGCTTCATGCCTGAGACATTCTGAATATCAACTTCTGCAATCAGGCTACCATAGTCAGCTATAAACTGTCGTGCATCCTTACTCCCGTCGCCAAGAATTCCCGGCCACCATCCCTGTAGGATCCATCCGGGTATGTGCACTTGTCAAGAAAAGTAGACACAGACGGTTTTTCCACCTCTTCGTGTCTACTTCTGCGACAGCATTATAGCACCAACTCCAAGGATGTTGATGGTCTCCAATTGACACTCATGCAGAAACATACGGGTAAAGAACATCGGTATTGATCTGGAGCTACAGGAGAGGGGTTTTTCTTTCGGTACGCTTCTTACGTGCAACTCTCCGGTCATTCAGATACATGGGGGTACAGGGGCTTTCAAGAAATCACGGTTTCAACGCAGTGATCGGCACCACGCACACGCCATCGCTTCTACGATAGGCTGCGTTCGTGAGGCCGCAAATCACACAGAGAGTGGTAGCCGGATGCTCGAATTTCTTGTTGATGTTCAACAGCTTTGCAGCGGCCTCATCAATCTGATGTGCCCCCAGTTTGATCTCGAAAGCGGACCAGCTTCCGTCTGGAAGTTCCACGACAGCGTCTATCTCAGCATTGCTGTAGTCTTGGTAGTGCAGGAGACTGGCACCGAAAGACTGTGCATAGATTCTGAGGTCACGTTCACACAAAGCCTCGAACAAAAATCCGAACGTACGAAGATCCCCAATCAGTCGATCTTCATTGGTGATACCCAATAAAGAACAGGCAAAAGATGGATCTACAAAATGACGTTTCTCCGCCTGTTTTATACGCAGTGACGATCGAACAGCAGTTGCAAACGGCTTTTGGTTTTCGATAATGAAAAGCCTTTCAAAGATATTAAGGTAGTCAGCGATAGTATCCTCATCAATGGCCAACTGTTCAACTCCTCGCATGTCACTCTTCAAACGAGCCCTGGTTGCCGTGGTACTCTCATTACGTGCAAGTGATCGAAGCAGCAAACGCATTTTTGCTACATCACGTGCTTTGTCATCTACTTTAACCACATCGTTAGTCACTACGCTGTTCAAGTATTGGGTTGGAATCTTGACCGCATCGTCCATCGATAACTCCAGATTGCCAGGCCATCCTCCCCTCAGGATATATGATGCCAGATCTTTAAGACCGATATCTCCTGTCAAACCGTTCTCAAGGTTTCCGGCACACAAATGCTTCAGTGATACTTTTCCAGAGGAATTGCCCGATTCGAACAACGACATGGGCATCATGCGCAGTCGTGCTATTCGACCTGTGCCGCTGTGCATGATGCCCTTGTGTGGAGGAGTGGCGCTACCGGTAAGGATGAACTGTCCCTTCCCGGTGCCTTGGTCGACAGTAAACCTCACTGCATCCCAGAGCGACGGTACTTCCTGCCATTCATCGATCAGACGGGGGCTCTTACCTTGGAGTGCCAGGGACGGATCTATCTGCGCAATCTGCCTATTCTGGAAATTCCCGGCAGGATCGCCGACAAAGAACGCACTTTGTGCATGCTTCTGTGCGGTCCAGGTTTTTCCGCACCACTTGGGACCTTCAATGCAAACTGCTCCGAAGGCCCGAAGATGTTGCTCTACTACCGAGTCGATAATGCGTGGTCGATAGATGTTGTTGTCCATGGGGTCCTCCTGCATGAAGAGTACCTCATTCGGTCGTATTCTACAATATCATTCGGTTAAATTCGATTATCATAATCGGTTAAATTATAATATCACATTCGGCATAATGTACCTGTCAAGAAAAGTAGACACAGAGGGTTTTTCCACCTCTTCGTGTCTACTTTTGCGACAGTATCAACAATGCTCTTTCAGAGGCAAAAGGTTATCTGCCCTACAGTCCGTTCCACCAGGGAATACCGTATGAATTCCTGTTCAAGTCTGAGGTTATTGCGTATCCGGTTGAACCTCAGTTCATCATAGAGGTCCTTCTCGTTTCTCGTGAGGTGATGCAGGTCCACGGCAGTGGGCGTGCTCTCAACTCCCCAGGAGCTCTCATGGTCATGCAGCGTCTTCCAATCCATGAGGAAGGACTCGGTGTGGGAAAAGACGGAGCGGAACTGGTCGAGGATGCGGAAGCCGTGGGTATCAAGGTCTCCCCAGTAGAAAAGTTTCACATTTCTGAGCCAGTGGACTTCTTTCCAGTGTGCGAAATTGTATCCGCGTCCGAAGATGACCATCGATTTCTCTGCACGAGGAAAGCTGAGAGCGGTTATATCATTCTCAACGACAAAGACGTGGGTGACCGGTATCTCTTCCCCGTCACGGTACAGGTAAGCAAACTGATCACTGGGGACCGAGATGTCATTGCAGCCCCTCATCTCGAGCGATGGGTCGAGAAACCGGAAACGGATCAGTTCAGGTTTTGAGGCGAAGCCGTACCGCTTCTCGAAGCGGGTGGTTCCCTGATCGATCAGGTGCTCGGGCAGGGTGAGGTCGAGCCATGAGGTCAGGGTGGTGCGATGGGCCTCGGTGAATTTGGTATCGATTCCCGGAAGGTCGATCTGACGAAGATAGATTCCCGGAGAAGGATGGTCGATCATCCATCGGTGGAGCTCGATAAGCCGATCCAGGTCCTCCCTGATACGCAGGACCTCGAGCGGATGTGCGACAGCCCAGGGCACGAGACGCTCATCGTGAAGTGAGAGAAGGGAAAGGGACTGCCTGAACCCGTTGAGTTCCGCGCTTTTCGAAAGAAAGGCTGCCAGATCGTCCACTGTGGGAAACAGGAGAGACCGGGGAATCCTGTTGCGTCCGAAAAGACGGTGATTGATCTGAGAGAACTGCAGATAGGGAACGAACCGCTCGTCGTTACCAAAGGACAGGGCCCATGAGCGGACAGCTTCGAACTCCTCGGTCAGCAGGGAAGACGAGATGGAAGGAAGAGGGACCGAGAGCGGAAACCCTTCGTGTATACGCTTCAGGTAGTATCCCCGTTCCCATCTCTCAGCGAGTTTCTTCCTGATCTGTGATGGAGTGATCAGAGCTTTCACTCACCCTCCCCTGTCTGATGCCGTTTCTCCTTCTCTTTCCGGTACTCCTCTATCGTGAGAGTCCTTAAGAGGGAGTTCCTGCCTTCAGGGTTATGAACGAAACCGACCGAAGAGACGTAGGGTTCGATGATATGAATCTTCTGCAGTGGCGTCACTATCAGAAGCTGCAGATTGAGTTTTTTGAACAGCTTAAGCCCGTATTTCGCAGACTCATCAGACCCGCGCCCGAAGGCCTCGTCGATGACGACGAAGCGGAATGAACGGGATTTCACCTCTCCCCACTCAAGGCCGAACTGATAGGCAAGAGACGCGGCCAGGACTGTGTAGGCCAGCTTCTCCTTCTGCCCTCCCGATTTCCCTCCGCTGTCGGTGTAGTGTTCATATTCCGTATCATCTTCCTTCCACCGCTCACTCGCGGCGAAGACGAACCAGGAGCGCACGTCTGTGACTTTGGCCGTCCATCTCCTGTCGATATCGGCAAAGCCTTCCCTTCCCTTGAAGCGGTCCACGAGTTTCTTCACCTGGATAAACTTCGCCTCACTGTACTGCTGTGAGGCCTCTGACGACACAGACCCTTCGACACAGCTTTTCAACTCCTGCCGGAACTGACGGATTTCATAGTCATTGGTCTGCATGATCTCAAGGAGAATATAGCGTCCCTTATCATACTCTATCTCATGCAGCGAGCGGTTGATCAGGTCGATCCTCTCCCGTATCTGTTGACTCTCTTTGCTGAGGAGGGCATGGAAGGAGGCGATCTCACGGATCGTGTTCTCGTTGAGCAGCACCTTGAACTGCTGTTCATACCGGGGAAGGTTTTCCCTGACAAGGGCATCGAGCAGCTTCCGGTACTCACCGCCGCTGGCGATGGCGGCATCCATGTCACGGGTCTCACCCGGATAGTCACGGCGGAAGTCTCCCATTGCTGCAATAATGGCATCACGAAGACGGTCGAGACGTTTCTTCGCTGCATCTATCTCATTCTGCAGCTGTTCTCGGACCTTACGCTCGGAGGAGTCACAGTTCTTGAGTGAGAGCGTCACACCGACCAGATAGGTCGGCAGGAGGGGACGGATGAGTGCATCCGCTTCCTGAAGCGGATACGCCGATGCACTGAGAAGGTCCTTCTCTGTGGCGAGGGATTGTTCATCAGATTGTATCCTGGCATCGATACCGCCCAAGGTCGCGTGATACTGATTGAGCGTGGTTGTCTGCGAGGCGATCTGTTCTGACAGTGATTTCATCTTCGCCTGCAGTTCCTTCAGGATATCACTTCTGCTTTCAAGGAGGGCGATCTCATCTCTCATCTCCTCGATACGCATTGAAGCGGGCTGCCAGTCTATCTCATCGAAATACTCGAATCCCTGAACCTTCTTCAACAGATCAAGGGACTCTTCGAGCGAGGAACGCTCTTTCTGCAATCTGGCGATCAGGGCACCGGCTTCCTGCATCTGTCGTTCCTTCTCTCGTTTCTGCTTCTCAAGCACGGCAATCTTGGCCCTGTTCGTCCACCCAAGCACATACCGTGAACGGTCATCAATGGAGTACCGGTCATCCTTCTCGTGGTGTATCGCGCTGCCCTTGACCTGACCCTGACGAGTCAGTCCTCGCCTGACACGGCGGAACTCATCGAGGGAGGTACAGCAGATCACGTCAGCATACCGGCTCCGCACCTGATCCTTGAGCCATGGAGTGTAGGAACTCTCTTCCTTGAACATGAGCTTGTGATACAGAGAGTCGGGATCAATGGACTCACTCCTTCTCAGTTCACTCCTGGTCATCCGGTAGTAGATCAGCCTCCCTCTGAGCCGGGTGGAATCGACCCACTCGGACACGTTCCTGTACTGTTCATCGGGAACGAGGAGAGAAAGTGCAAACGAATGGAGAAGCCGCTCTGCCGCCCCCTCCCATTCCCTGTGCTCCTCCTGCACCGCGAGAAGCTCTCCTGCGAAGGGAAGGTCCTTCTCTTTCAAGCCGAGATCCCGGCAGAGGTTCGTTCGAATATCAATCTGTCGTGTATCTATATTGCTCCTGCGACTCTTGAGAGACAGAAGCTCATCATCAAGGCCCTGGTACTGTTCCTTGAGATTCCTGAAGGTGAAACCGAGTTCACTCAGTTGATTCTCGATGGTGCTTCGCTCCTCTGTAACCTCTTGTATCCGATCATCAGAGCGTTGCCGGTTTGATTCGAAGCCTTCAATATCCTTCGGTATCGGAAGGGAGAGCTGTGCCGCGATCTCCCCGTAGCGTTCAGCGCGCCGGAGCTTTTCCTTTTTCTCTCCCTCTGCCCGGGAAATCTCCGCCTTCAGAGTCTCGATCCTGTTCCCGCCGTTCTCATTGATCGCGGTACGCACAGCATCACGGTCCCTGTACAGCTGATCGATCTCGGCCTGAAGCGTATCACGCATCTGGGAAACCTTTGCTGCATTCTGTTTCTCCCTTTCGATACGTTCCTGGAGAAGGTCCTGTTTCGTCATCGAGAAGAAGGCGCTGAGGGCTTCCCTGGTGCGTGTGAGAACCTCATTCCGGCTATCGGTCTCATGGTATCGGTCAAGGTTACTGATGAGGGGTGTGAGTTTCTCTATCTGCTGTTTTGCCTTGAGGATCGCTTCATGAGAGTGGTTGAGATCTTCAAAATGGTGAATCAAATTCTCTATCGGAGTCTCAGAATCGAAGGGTTCCAGCATATGTTCCTGGACAAAGCCCGTGAGATTCCCCACGGTCTTGAGGCTGACGGTCTGATGAAAGAGTTCCATCGCCTGCTTGTTACGCAGTCCGAAGCGTCGCTGGAAGGATGCCCCGTACTCAGGGAAGGCATCAAAGACTTCCACCCGATCCATGGCTTTCAGCCGCTTCTTCAGGTGAGAAAGGTCACTGCCGAAATCACTGAAGTGCTCCGCAATCGAGAGGACTGTATCCGCAACCACGAAGAACCGCTGCGGCTGTCCTGTCGAATCTTTCTGATAGAAGACCTGGGCCAGGCTCACATCCTGTGAATAATCTTCATTTCGGAATCGGCCGAGGATGACAGAGTGTGTGGTCCCGACCTCCCTCAGGGCGACCGGTTTTGCGCTGAAGCCGCCTTCACTTCGCTCTGATTTATAATAGCCCATCACGTAGGAGCGCAAGGAGCGTTCCTTGAACGAGGCTCCTGCCGCTTTGTTATAGGCGACCTTCTGCGAAGGAACCAGGAGGGTCGTCACTGCATCAACGATCGTTGACTTGCCCGAGCCGATATCACCGGTGAGAAGGCCGTTATGCCCCTCCAGCGGTATACTGATGATTCTGTTATGAAAGGTCCCCCAGTTGTAGAGTTCCACGGTGTAACAGCGGAATCCGGCTTGTGTATCATCATCTGCGAATTCAAAGAAGGTATCATTCATCATCATCCTCCTCAGCTTCGCTCTCTTCAGAGCCTCTGTACTCACTAAGCTTACCATCAAAGTCACTGAGCCACTGGGCATCGATAAATGCCTTGAGAATCCGTTTCACTTCGATCTTCTCTTTCTTCTGATCAAGGAATCTGATGAAGCCCAGGTCATAGATCTTCTTCAGGTGGACATCGAGTCTGCTCTGCACCTTCACTTCGTTGCTTGAGGAGGGAAAGAATGCGCTGACCATATCACGCAGCTCACGTACCTCAAGGATCAGTCGGGTATCGCCAGATGAAGCCTCGTGCTCCGTAATCTTACGTCTCAGAAGAGCGAGTATCAGAGAGACGGGATACGAGAGAGGGCGCCTGGCGACCAGGCGGGGAAGAGGAGTCTCTCCCTCTTGGGTGTCCTTCGTTCTCAGATAGGCGAATCCATCTGAGTCATGAATCTCCAGGTCGAGACCGATTACTGACAGATAATCCCTTACTGAACCTTCATACCGTTGAAGGGCTTCCCACAGTGTTGCCTTCTCTTCCTTGTAGAGAATTCCCTTCATCAACTGTATCACCACCGGGGAGATCTGGGTATCATTCGCTTCCATGCGAACTCCTTCTACTGAATAGTATCCGTGCAAGACGGGCACGCCGATGCGTACCGCCGGTGTCGCTCCATTGTACCGTCTCCCGGGTCGAATCATCTATGGCTGCAGTGGGAGATTCCTCAGCCATCAGGAGATAGGTAAGAAGCTCCGAAAGTCCCTGTTCGAGTGGACAGCTCTCAAGGAGAACAGCAAGAGTCACCTGTTCTCTCTTTTCAAGAGCACGGTCTATGTTGCGCTGAAGCCGCTCACGGTCGACAGAAACGAGGTCGAAGAGCTTGTCTGTATCGACAGTCTCCTGGCCTTCCACCTCTATCCTGCTGTCAAGCTCCACGTGTTCGGATGGTGTGTACAGAGACTGTTCCATGGGAAGGTTCACCCTGACCTTCGATTCGTCCACGCTCATCCAGGTACCGCCCGGACTCTCATCTCTCAAACCGACAGCTTTCTTCTCTATGGAATCAAGAATCTCAATGATACGTCGGTTCTCCCAGAAGGCTCTGTCATCGAGGTAGCGTCTGAGCTGACGTGACAGCCTTCGCACTGTTCCCTGAGTCTGTCCACCGGCTTCCATCCAGTCGAAGTGAATCCGCTTGAGCCGCAGGTCATGACGAAGATCACCAAGTTCCTCCAGCTGATAGATACGGTCAAGCTGGGCCGACAGCTCCTCCTGGGCATCGGGAGACATGATAAAGTCCCAGAATGCCTGAAAGCTCCTCCCCTCATCAGAGTGCTCAATCGCATCATGACCATGAAAGAACTCTTCAAGCAGTTCTCCCTTCTCCCCCTCCCAGGTCGCGATATCTTCACGGATATCCCGGTCGAGAGCCCGGAAGTGATCATCAACGGCTCGGAAATCTCCCAGCAGCTCCCGAGCCGTTCTCTGGAACTGCAGAAACCGTTCCCGTATCTGACGCTCATCCATCACCGGGACATCACCGGAGGCGATCCGGCTGATCTGCCGATCGATAGCCTTCTTCTGCTCCTCCAGTTCACCTATCCTGACATCCTTGTCTTTCTCGACTCCCTGCACGATCTGACGCAGCAGGTCGAAACAGGTATTAAGCCTGCTCTCGGTACCGATGAACTGATGGGCAAACAGACCATCGATCCAACGCAGAACCTGCTCAGTTGCGGGAGTAAGATCGAAGTGAGGAACGTCTGAACCGTCGGGATAGAATTTGCGAAGCCACTCCTTACCGGGAGCACTCCACTCATCAAGATAGTCGGACGCACTGCGGGGAAAGGGGTCATCCTCCCGTCCATCCCTGAGAGAGAACAGATAGTCCTCAAGACGCATCACCATCTCATCCTCGTCAATCTGCCGAACATTATCTTCCCGAAACACCCGGTCAAGGAAACTGAGGATAAGGGGCGCATTGTCTGCGGCCATGAGACGCCACGAAGGATGGTTCCTTCTTCTGTTGCTCAGTGCATCGAAATCGAACGGCATAGCATACCGTAACACCAGAAAAAGGAGAGTACAAGTAGGAAACGCAGGAGAACGTACAATAAACGGGAAGTGGTATCGCGAACGCAGTGAAGGAGGTATCAGTACGCGCTATGAGAGAACCTGTCCAGTTCACATTCGCTCTTTTTCCCTGTAAGCACTCACGAACAGACGCGATATCTCGGGATCAAACTGACTTCCCGCACACCGGGAGATCTCTTTGAGTGCCTCATCGACAGCCATCGGCTTCTTGTACGATCGTTCATTCGTCATCGCATCGAATGAATCAGCGACCATGATAATCCGTGCATATAAAGAAATATCCTCTTCCGACTTCCCCTGAGGGTACCCTCTGCCGTCCCAGCGTTCATGGTGCTCAAGGACGGCAGTCGCGATATCGGAAAAATCCTTCGAAGCAGACAGAATCCGGTACCCTGATTCAGAATGACGTCGCATGAGAGACCACTCATGTGGATCAAGGGAAGAGGGTTTGTTCAGAATCTCTTCCGGCACCCCGATCTTGCCGATATCGTGCATGAGAGCGGTGACACGAAGCCGATTGATTTCTCTCGAAGAGAGTCCCATCAGGGTGGCGATCAGTTCGGACAGCTCGCTCACCCGTTTCGAATGCAGCGACTCCCGCTCGCTCTTCTCAAACAGTGAATTGATGACTATTCCTATCGTGTAGTTCTTCGAACTCGCACGTTCATATACCTTGTTTCGGGAGAGCATGTCTTCAGCACGTTTCATGACCAGCGTGAGGGATTCAGAAGGCAGGGAGCGGGTATGATAGCCGAAGGAGAGAGAGAGCTGAAACGACTCCACCATGACTGACTTCGCTTTCAATTCTATGGCATCGATACGGGACAGCGCTTCGATGGAATCGGTATTGGGCATAACGATCACAAACTCATCCCCTCCGTAGCGTGCGACGATATCGGTTGCCCGGCAGCAGTTCGACACAAGCTGAGCGGTCTTGCGCAGCAGTTCGTCTCCTACCTCGTGTCCGAAGGAATCATTGACCACGCGCAGTCCGTTCGTATCAGCAATGACTACCGTCACCGGCAGAAATGAGGGATCCGTGAACGTGCTGAATTCATGTTCGAACCACACCCGGTTGTATAAGCCGGTCAGATCATCATGGTAACGCTGGTAGAGCAGACGCTGCGAGGACCGCTTGATCTCTGTGATGTCCTGGCCCTGACCGATTGTTGACATATACGCAGCATTCTGCTCATCTTTGACGGGGGTCGAGTTCCACAGCAGCGTACGCACTGTGCCGTCACAGCTGTCGATCTCGAGTTCGATCGCCTCTGAACTGCTGGTAGACTGCTGCTCTCTGATCCGGCTCATCACAGACTCACGACGGTCAGTCGGAAATAATTCCTCTATCTTCCGGCCAATCACTTCTGATGAGTGCAACCCGGCAAGCTCCTCAAACGCTTTGTTGAAGGTGGTGATACGTTCTTCATTGTCCCATACCGCTATCGGTGCATTGGCATACCTGATCAGTTTTTCAAGATACTCCTTCGTCTGGCGCAATTCAAGCTCAATCTGCTTCTGTCTGGTCACCAGTTCGGTATACACGATAATTCCGCTGATCTCACCATCTCGCCCGTACCACGGACGGCACTCCCACCGTGTCCACTCCATTGTCCCGTCAGGTCGGGTGAAAGGGTCATCCTCTGCACTCAGCACCTCTCCCTTGAGACACCGCTGGTGAACATCCCTCCATTTCTGCGGAAGGTCAGGTATCACATCATAATGATGCCTGCCGATGATATCACAGTCGGTGAGGTTGTACTCGTCACGGTAGCGCTGACTGACATACAGATACCGGAGATCACGGTCATGAACCGCTATGGAACTGCGGGTATGTTCAATGACGTACCGCATCAGGTCGGAGACAGAGGTCAGAGAGGACTCAATTCGCTTATATTCGCTGATATTGCGCACAACGCAGATAACATGAGGAGAAAGGTCACGGATTAAGGCAAGGGAGAACTCGATATCGAGTATACGTCCCTCGGCGTTCCTCAGAAGCCCTTCCACCTTCCGGGATTCTCCATCACATAGCTGTGTGAGCACTACACTGACCCTCTGTGCCGTCCCATCAGGTTCCAGGTCACGGATGTTCATCTCAAGCAAGGGACTGTGCTCATATCCGAGCATCCTGCAGGCTGCTGCATTGGCCTTCACGATGCTCCCGTCATCGGCTAAGGAGAACAGGCCATCCGCCATCACATCGAAAAACCTGTGTATACTACCCCGTTCCAGAGTGTTGAGTCTCTCTGCTCGATTGATACCGCACCTCCCTTTTCGGTCCTTACCATGACAGTCGCCGTATCAGCAAGAACCTCATTCCAATTCTCTTACGTGCGATACGCCTGAACTGATGGATGTATCGAAGAAGTCGGTCGGTCAGGTATCACCTCTGCAACAGCCGCTGTTTACCGTGAAAACAGAGCTATACCAATAATTGAATGATACCACATGAGGTCTCAGTGTACATACCGAACACCCTGAAAAGCCGCAAAAACCGGTAATTACTCTCATTCGGGGTCACAGAGAGTGCTTCACATCGACGTAACACACCGGACTGTCATAGACTGAGATGAGACATCCTATGATCAGAAAGGAAGGAAGCCCCGCTATGATGAGGAGATTCCATTGCTCAGATACATTCGAGCCGGAGCGCTCTGCAGAATTCCATCTGGTTCAGGACGGGGGTTGAGTCCTTCACGAACAGGACACACAAGGCACAGGCAATTCCGGCACCGTCAGAAGCATCACATGGCAGGCACCTCGACCTTGAGGTCATGCGCTTCAAGGCAACCGCCGGTCTCTGTGTGTACACCTTCGCTCACAAACCAGGTCAAGGGCCTCCTGCTCAGGTAGCGGTTTGCTGAACAGGAATCCCTGAGCCAAGTCACAATCATACCGTCGCAGGTATTCTCTCTGGCTCTCATGTTCAACTCCTTCCGCAATAACGATGTGGCCGGATCGGTGAACCATCGAAATGAGGTCAGCGAGTACCGATCGATCCTGATCTATCGAAAGAAGGCGCTGGGTGAAGTACTGATCGAGCTTGATGTAATTCACATTCAGTTCCTGTTCCCGGGAAAAAGAGGAATACCCGGTGCCGAAATCATCTAGCGCTAAGGCGAAACCCAGAGCCTTCAGCTGTCTGAAGATCTCATTCACTTCCTGATAGCCATTGATGAACACGGATTCGGTGATCTCGAGAACGACCTGCTGCGGTCTGACACCTGAACTTCGGACAAGCTTATCGATGCGCTGTACAAAACCGGTATCAAAGAGCTGAAGGGGCGAAATGTTCACCGCCACATGCATATCTTCATGCCCGTCCTCTCCCGCTCGGACAAGGAACCGGAGAGCGTTTCTGATAATCAGGTCTCCAAGGGGTATGATCAGTCGGGTGCGTTCGGCTATAGGAATGAATTCGGCCGGGGGAATGCTGCCGTAGACACTGCTGGTGAAACGCGAAAGAGCTTCGAACCCGCTCAGGGTGCCGGTGCTCAGATTGCAGATCGGTTGAAAGTGCAGTTGATAGCGCTCCTCCCCTTCTCCTTCAATGATCTGCGACAGTTCCTGTATGATGGTCTGTTCCCGTTCTATGCTTGCTATAAGAGAATCATCAAAAAAACAGACAGATAGTCTGTTTTTCCCACTGGTTCTCCTCTTTTCCGAGGAAACGAGCAGGTTTCTTTCTATCTTCGGGATATCCTGTCCATCATAGGCGTCAAGCTCGACAGCCCCTACACCGTAGGAAATCCTTTCCCTCGTGAGAATCGGTTCGATCCTTTCGGCTACTGCCGAGCAGAAGGAGAGCAACCCGTCCCGGTCCCGGTAGTCCTTCACAAAAAAGACAAAACTGTTGACATTGAATATGAACAGTTCATGCCGTTCATCGCTTGCAAGTGCGAAAGCCTCAACGAGGCTCTCCGTCACTTCCTGACAGTAGTCAAACCCGTACACAGAGTTCAGCATCTGAACCGAGTGGAGATCAAAGGCGATCAGAGCGCGTTTCGGGTGACTGGGGAGACGGGCTTCCTTCTCAAGTTTCTGTTCGAGAGCCTTGCGGTTCGGCAGTTGAGTCACCTGATCATACTCACTGAAATGAATCAGCTGATGCTCATACTGCTTCCGTCGGGAAATGTCGAGTATGATACCCTCAAGGAAGACAGCTTCACCTTGCTCATCATAGACAGCCTGACCTGCCTCCATCACCCACCGACGTTCCCCGCTCGAGGTAATGATCTCAAATTCATAGTGAAAGGGTTCGTTCAAAGGTATCACCTTCTCCCATTCATCCCTTACCTTCTGACGGTATTCAGGAGCAATGACCTCCTCAAAGGTAATGCTCCGGTTGTTCAGAAGGGCTTCCGTGCTGTAGCCGGTTACCGAATAGCACCCGTTGGATATGAATCTCATAGTCCAGTGTTCATCATTGGAACATCGGTAGGCCATACCGGGCAGGTTGGAGAAGAGGATCTCCCTGCTCCTGACACTTTCGATAAGGTCGAGCTCAAGGCGTTTGTGGTTGGAGATATCTAAGATGAGACACAGTTGATACGGCTCTTCACTCTCACTGGTAAAGATCTGAGTGACGAAGATCCGTGTCCACACATGAGAACCATCCGGTTTCACAAACCGTTTGTCAATCTCATAGTCTTTGATCTCACCCCGCATGAGACGTTCAAGGTGAGCGACATCATGGGAGAGATCCTGCGGGTGGGTGATACGTTTCCAGCCGAGTTCAGCGAGAGTATGCCTGTCCCAGCCGGTGATCTCTTCGCTCTTCGGGTTTATCATGAGATAGGGGTCGGGATCCTTTCCCCTGACAGGGATCGTCCCGTCCTGAGAAAGGATGATGCCGATGGGAGACTGCTCATAGATCGCACGAAAGAACACCGCCTCCTGGTGTGTGGTCTCCGCGTTCTGCCTCAGAGCAGCCAGCTTCCTGTAGGTCTCAATTCGGTGCGAAAGACCGACTTCTGTAAGCGGGAAACGGAGAAAGTCAATATGTCTCTCTAGTCCACGTGCCAACTCTGTTTCCAGGTGAGGGTCCTTCACGACAGCGATCACCGGAATCTCAGGGGGAATATCACGCAGGTACGAACGCGCGACACTCATGGGGATGCCGGAGTCTCCCACAGAGATCAATATCAGGGACCTGTCGTCCGTCATCGGTTCAACAGGAAGAGTGTTGAAGCCTATACACCTGTGCGAGGGATAACTGCGCCCGATCAGGAGAAGGTCCGGTTCCTCAAAACCGATTGCAACAATGGAATCTATCACAGCACACCCTCCAGCACACATACAACCAACGCGCAATCTAATCTGTCAGGTCTGGAGTACTTCACATGATATTTTACATCATATGACTCTTCTCCGCATACACGCGAAAATTATACTCATTACAGTAATAAATTAACTATTTATACATCTAATTGATCTAACAGAGACTATTATCACCTCATAGCTGATGAATTTCAACCCTAAATTATCACTAATTGAATATCCATAGAGAAAGTGATGAGACACCTGTCAGGAAAAGACATCCTGTCTGTGATCACTTGAGGTGTGTATCGACACCATGAGGTTCTTGCCGAAAGAGCAAAGACAGTCTTCTCCTGTCTACCGTGCGTGCTTCTCTATCTCTTTCCCGATGATAGCATTGGTGAACGGGAAGTAGGGGACCAGGTCTTCAATGTCATCTTTGAAGTCACTTGTTACCCAGTGCCTGATAAGGGCGATCATGCCTCCTTCTCCGTAGAGATACATGTTCTCTACGTGATGGGCGCTTTCAGGGCTGACACGCAGTTTCCACTCCTCAAGGAACGCATGACGGGTAAGTTTCAGGATCCTGTGGAGCAGTTCCTGATTCCCGTGATCGCTGAGAATCACGCGGCACAGATCTTTGTTCTCGAGCAGGATGGAAAGCAGATCACGCCCCATCTTCGTCACGTCACCGCTCTGGCTGAGGGAGCCGGTGATGATTTCCATCAACTGATCTTCTAGGGTGGATAGAAGATCTTCAGGTCCGTAGTAGTATTTATAAAAGGTGTTGCGGTTGATGTCGGCTTTCCGACAGATCTCAGTGACAGTAATTTTTGCAATCTCTTTTTCCTGCATCAGCTCAAGAAGGCTCTGAGATAGTACCATCTTCGTGTATTTTGTCCGACGATCTTCTTTTAAATCACGTCCTGCTGCAGGTGCAACGCTCATGGTGCCTCCTCTACAATCCTGCCATGGAAGTGTATGTTCTGGTACAGCTATAAAGGATTGTGTCGCTGAACAGTCAGATGCTGAACAGAACCTTTCTTTACCGCTCTACACACTGATAGTACCATAGAAGAGTGTTTTTTCATAGACAATATGTTCATTATACAACACGGAGTCTTGCATATTGGTGAAACTCTGGTCTATGAGATCAACACGAGGGAGATCTGACATGAACCGTCTTATCGTCTTGATCCTGAAATTTCCCAGGATCCTCCTGATGAGTATCGCTGTCATCACAATAGTGTTCGCATTCAGCATCATGAACCTCACGGTCGAAGCTGATATCACGAAGGCGATTCCTTCAGACCTTCCCGAGTCTGTCTACCTGGACCGGGTAAATGAGTTGTTTCCAAAACAGGAGTTCTTCATCATAGGTCTGATTTCAGATCCGCTGTTCACCGTCACCAACATCCAGAAGCTTGCTCTCCTTACTGAACGGTTCAGCCGCATAGAGGGCGCCGGCAGCGTACTGTCTCCCGTGAACCTTGATATCATCACGGCACGTGAGGATGGTATCGAAGTCACACAGATCCTTCCTGACCTCCCTGAGACAGAAGAAGAGGTTGCCGCTTTTCGTCACGAGATTACGACAAACAGACTCTATAAGGGAACCTTTGTCAGTCTTGATGAAACAGCCGCCCTCATCCTGATCCAGATAAAGGAGGGGGACAAACGAGAGGCGATGCTTCAAGAGATCAAGCAGGTCATAGATGAGGTGCAATCGGATGGGGAAACCTACCGGATTGCCGGGGAAGGAGCGACGCTCAGTGAGGTGAAGAATATCATTACCGATGATCTGATGATCCTCTCACCTCTGGTGATCATGGTGATCCTTTCGATACTGTTTGTCAGTTTCAGGAATATAAGAGGCGTGGTACTTCCTGTCCTGACAGTCGTGATCAGTGTAGTATGGACTCTGGGGATCATGTCGGTCCTGAGCATTCCCCTTTCTATCATGACAACCGTTGTCCCCACCATTCTGATTGCCATCGGCAGCGCCTACGGCATTCACATCATCAACCGGTTCATGCTTGTCGACAGCCATGAAAAGGATACATTGATCCGGGAAACCATCGGTCACACAGGACTTGCCGTCCTGATGGCAGGCCTTACCACAATAGCCGGCTTCCTTTCGTTTCTCAGCAGTGACATCGGGATGATCCGCGAGTTCGGCATCTTTACCGCAATCGGCGTACTCTGTGCTCTTGTGTTCTCTCTCACCTTCATTCCCGCTCTCCTGTACGTGCTTCCTCTGCCGAGGCATAAGCGGACTTCTTTTCGCAGCGATGAATCGCGTCCGGGACACCTCGGACATGCTCTCGCATCACTTGCTCGTGCAGTTGAACGTCATACAGGCCTTGTCCTTCTCCTGGTGATCCTTTCAGCCTCGGTCTCTGTTGCTGGTGTCACCCGCCTTCGGGTCGAAAGCGATCTTGTTCAGATGTTCGGAAAGCATTCGAAGGTGATGCAGGACAATGAATTCTTCAACACCTACTTCAGTGGAACCATGACCATGCAGGTTGTGTTCGAAAGTGAGGAAGCTGACCGGATGAAGGACCCTGAGGTCCTTACAGCCATGCAGGACCTTCAGGCCTATGCTGAGACCTTCGAGTTTGTCGGAAGCAGTCAGTCACTCGCTGACATAATCGAGGAGATGCACTTTGTGATGAGCGGGAACAGCGAGGAACACACTATACTTCCCGAAAGCAGAAACCTCGTCAGTCAGTATCTCCTTCTCTATTCTCTTACCGGCGACGATAAGACGATCGAAAACCTTGTCACCTACAACTACTCTGCAGCTAACCTGACGCTGTTCATGAAGAGCAGCAACCTGACGAAGATGCTCAATTTCGAAAAGGATATAGAGCAGTACATACACAAGAACATCAACCTGAACGGAATCACCATCACCCCGACAGGACGTATCACCGCAATGTCGGTGCTCAGCAATCTGATTGTGAAGAGCCAGCTGCTCAGTATCACAATCTCTCTTCTGCTTGTGCTCCTGATCACCTCCACCCTCCTCAGATCATTCATCCTCGGCATGATTTCAACGATCCCGATTCTGATAACGCTTCTTGTCAACTTCGGTCTTATGGGATACTTCGACCTTCCACTTGATATGGCAACGGTACTGATCGCGAGTGTCGCCATCGGTATCGGAATCGACTACTCCATCCACTACATCACGCACTACATCAGTGAACGGGCAAAGGGGAACCCGATATCCCTTTCAGTCCGGCACAGTCACCAGACCACCGGCAAGGCTATCGTGTACAACGCGCTCTCTGTCGCTGCAGGCTTCCTCGTCCTCATCTTCAGCAGTCTTGCAAGCATCGGAATTCTCGGACTGATGATCGCACTCACCATGGCCGTGGCTTCCTTCGGTTCTCTTACCATCATCCCGGCTATTCTCTCTGTTCTGGACTCCAGGGGATCGCTGGACTCACGAATAGGGAAAGAGGTCACTGATACCCCATCCCCGCCCGAATACCATCATTGGAGGAACGTATGAACAAGAAGACAAGAACCCTTATCACCCTGACAGCTCTCCTGCTGTGCCTCCTCCCTGCCCTCCTGTATGGCGGAGGCTCCTCAGAAAAGGAACAGACAGAGGAGCAGGGCCGAGGGGAACAGGTTTCTTTCTCCGTATACAGCGGAGATGACACCCGAACGGGACATCAGATCATGGAAGAAGCGAATGACACGCTCCTTGCGGGCAATATCGCCGCTGACATCACGATGATTCTTGAGAATGAGAAAGGGAATCAGCGTGTACGGGAACTCAGCATCATCTCCCGGGAGAGTGAAGGACTGAACCGCTCGGTTCTCCACTTCACAGCCCCCGCCGACATCGAAGGGACAGGCTTCCTGATGATCGAGACTCCTTCGGGTGATTCAGATATGTGGCTGTACCTGCCGGAGCTCGCAAAGGTGCGGCGTATCGTATCAGCAGGAAAGAATGAGTCCTTCATGGGCAGCGATATCACCTACGCTGACATGGAGGGAAGAAACGTGGATGAATACACCTTCACACGATACGAGGATGAGACGGTCGATGACGAGGCCTGCTACGTCATCGGAGCCGTTCCCCTGAATGGCAGCAGCGAGTACGGAAGGACCGTCTACTCGGTCAGCAAGGAACAGCTGGTTCCCCTGAAAGCTCTCATGTTCTCACCTGATGGCACCTATGTGAAACAGATGCTGATGAAGGAACTGGAGTACATCGATGATACGTGGATCCCCACCCTGATAGAAGTGGAAGACATTGTGGAGAAGCATCGCACGATCATGACTCTGAGGAATGTTGAACTGAATACGATAGCAGATGATTCGGTGTTCACCCAGCAATACCTCAAAAGGGGGAAATGATGAACAGGGGAAACAGGGCGATAACGCGCGCAGGCATCCTTGTCTGCTTTCTTGTGTTTCTCCTCGGAGTTCCTTCAGGAGGAGCAACAGGCCTTGAACATGGCGGCTATACGGAAACCGGCATCTCACTCCCTGCAATCTGGAACAGTGAATTGGAGTACCTGCGGCTCTCAAGCGACCTGATGCTCACCTTCAGCCACAGCACGGAGCAGGTCGACCTTGATGCATCCATCCGGTTCCTCGTTGATCCGCTCAACCGGACGGAAGACGTTCAGGATACCTTCAGGGTCGTCCCCGAGGAGATCACGTTCACACTCTACCTGGATTCATGGGACCTCAGAGTGGGTTACCAGCGGTTCAGCTGGGGAAGAGCCGACGGAATCAATCCCAGTGACCTGATAAATCCAGTCAATATGAGTTCGCTGAGCAATCTCGGTGCGAGCGAACGGGAGGAGAGAACCCTTCCGGTCCTCGGAGCGGGCATCACCTGGTATATCACTGACTCTTTCATTCTGGAAGGAGTCTACCTTCCCTCCTTCACTCCCCCTCTGCTCCCTCCTTTGAATGACTCCCTGCCCGAAACCCTTGCAGGAACACAGATATCCCTCACCTACCCCGAACTCCGTTTCGATACCTTCGAGGCCGGTCTCAGGATGAACTTCCTGACCTCTGTCGGAGATGGCTCTCTCAGCTATTTCTACGGCTATGATGAGGTTCCGAGTCTGAGAGCGGAAACGACGGTGCAGGACATGGGTGGATATGAAATTGGTGTTCTTGATACACTCAGACTCAGTTTTGACCGGGTCCATATCCTCGCAGGAGATGTTGCGATACCTCTGGAAGGACTGGATCTCAGAGGGGAAGCGGCATGCATCATCACTCAGGACCTGTCCACTGACGATGTGTCTGTCCGAAACCCCTTTCTTCACTACACACTCAGCGCAGGGTTTACCCTCCTTGATACCGTGAGAATGACGATCGCGTTTTCCCAGAAGGTCATAACCGGCTACACGGGAGTGTCAGAGTATCCATACAGCATCCAGCTGCCCGACCAAAACAGTGAGTACTATGACGAAGCCTACACGATACTGTTCAGCCCCCTGGTCAATTCTCAGCGAGCACCCCTCATGAGCAGCATCACGGCACTCATGACCACACCGCTGTTCAGCGATTACCTGGAACTCTCAGTTCTTGCCATGTACAACTTCCCTGAAGAGTATCAATCGGAGTCCGGAACGAAACTCGGGGACCTCCTGCTGCGACCGTCGCTCACCTGGCAGGTGGCGGATGCACTGGAGGTACAAACGGGAGCACTCCTGTTTTTCAGCTACCGTATTGACGATGGAGGAACCTGGGTACGTGATTCCTCAACAACCTTCGGCATGGCCGATGCGTTCGATCAGGTGTACCTGAAAGCCCGCTACAGTTTCTAAGAATACAGACCAGCCATCAGAGACTTCTGATGGCTGGATATCCATACAAGGTACGTGGTTTAGACACCTCTGCGGTCGGGCAAGAGCTGTTGGGCTGGATCAGCCGCTGCAGGCTGCAGCTCATGATAAAAGTCGGGAATACGGCACGTAATTATCTTGGGTCTGAAATTTTCAGCGTGTAAAAAGTAGAAAAAGAGAGCGGAAACGCCTATGATTTGTAATCGCAAAACAACAGATCAAGGAGAACCGCTCTCATACAGGAAGATAACACGTATTTGCTGGAGGAGTCCACCGGGTGGAAGGTTGACTGGAGCCATCCGAGGCACGAAATCTGCTTCGATGAAAGGAATGGAATATCCTACGGGAAGATCACCTACGCTGTAACAAAGGATCCAGACAAAGACTGGAAGAGCGAATTACCGGAAGGTCAATGGTACAAGCACAGCAATGAGGTTACGGTGCTGAAACACTGCAGCTCAGGAATTACCCTGATATGTTTTGAAGTCCATTACGAGAGTTATGTGAACAAGTACGGAAGGAGACGCCGAACAGACGTCATTCCCTTTCGAAACGGGAAAACCGGTTACACAAATCACTTCCGTGACAACATCGCCTATTTCATGACAGGTTACGGGATGACGATCAGAAGATGTGCTTTTATCTGCCATACTACGCCTGCCATCGTCAAAGAGGTGAATAAGACTCGCTTATTCAGCCTTGCAGGTAATATGAGACCCAGTCATTACAGCCCGTATCTCTGCGTAGACGAATTTCTCGTCGAACATGGACATCGCTACTGTACCATTGTCATAGATGCCCAGAGTGGAGAACTCCTGTATCTTGAGAAAGGCAAGAAGAAGCAACAGCTGGAACATTTCTTCACATGGGTGGGAGAGGATTTCATGAACCATGTGAAGGCGATCTCGATGGATATGAACACCAACTACAGCGCCGCTGTTAAGGAGTCATTTCCCCACATCAAGATAGTCTACGACACCTTTCATATCGTGCAATGGTTCAATAATCAGGTCATTGATGCCGCCAGAAGGACGGAAGGAAATAGACTGAAAAAGCTGGCTGAGAAACTGCAGAACGAGGGCAGAGTGGAAGAGGCTGCACTGGTGCTTGAAGAGAGAAAACTTCTCTTCAGTTCCCGCTTCCTCCTCCTTGCGAACGCCCGGACCCTCAAGGCCAAGGATAAGCTCAATGCAGAACTCAATGCTGATGCGAAGAGAATTGCTGAAGAAGACGGTGGAGATCCACAGCAAGTCGGGCACCGTAGAACGAATAATTCTGATTCACGCGACGCCATTCTTAAAGCAAATGCAAATCTTCAGAATGCCGTGAAGGCTCGTGAGGAACTGATTGAGATACTCTCCACCCCACATCCTGAGCATATGAGGGAAAAACTCAACACATGGGTGAAGCTCTATTCCTCCGTCGGCATCAGCCAACTGACAAAGTTCACAAAAACGATTACCAACAGGATGGAGGGTATTGTTTCAAGGGCTGCATTTCCCATCAGTAATGGTCGGATAGAAGGTGTGAACGGCTTCATCAAGGGCATGCGGAGGAGTGCCTTCGGATACCAGGATTTCGATTACTTTGCACTGCTCATCTGGGAGCAGACTCACAGAAAGAGAAGGCAGAACATCTTCGATTCGAACAAGAAGAAAACATCCTATTCAAGAGGTAGACCTTATACTAGAAAGCGTCAGAAACAGACAGTGTTCCAGTTGCCAAAGCCTCCTCTCAAGGATGTCGTATAGATGATGTTTGCACCCATCTCGGCTACAATCCGAGTGGCGAGTTTGAAAAAGCGATTTGTCCTCTCCATATCCTTCACCGTACAAATATATTTGCTTCAGCATGTGTGCAAGCTCCGGCTTCGCCGGCTGCGAACAGAAATAAAAGGGACTATTTTTGCGAGGGGGACAACATATGTCCCTCTCGAACTTTAACAATTAAGAACACATATCAACGGGGAATTAGAGAAAAAAACTCCATAAAACATGATGATGCGGTATAATACCTCATGTAAGGGTTTTCCCCGCACGAGCGGGGGTGTTTCCCAAAGTTTCATTCGTCCTCTCACAGCAGGTGGGTTTTCCCCGCGTCAGCGGGGGTGTTTCTCCGGGTGATTGATCCCCAACAAACAGACTATTCGCGGGTGCCAGCAGTTTTGCTGGAGCTGTGCCGAATGATCCTTGCATGTACTACCTTGACAGGGTTACAATTAAGAAAGAGGTACTGTATGAATCACCAGACTGATATCAATACTACGTTTCTCCATCTAGCCCTGGAACTGGGAGAGATCATTTCAAGAACCGGCGATAATGACAGCAGATACAAGGAACTCATCAGCAAGATCAGCTCTACCCTGGGTTTCGGTTACGCAGAGGTGTGGAAGAGAAACGAAGAGGATGTTCTTGAGAGAACACAGATTATCACGGTACTGGACAGCAGCCTGTCCGACTTCGCAGAGGAAAGCAGGAAATACAGTTTTGCCTATGGAAAGGGGATTCCCGGCATCTCGTGGGAAAAGAGGAGTCCTCTGTGGGTTGAAAACGTACAGAAGGACCCGCAGTTCCTGAGGAGGACCCTCGCTGCAACCTATGGTGTGCGCACCGGTGTCACGATGCCCGTGTTCGCGTATGAATATCTGGACGCAGTGTGCTTCTTTTTTACCACCGAGCAGTGGTCTCCTGACCAGACCTTCCTTGATGTCCTCTCTCATCTCTCAAGCATTCTGGGTGCGAGCATTGTTAAAGACAATCTGGAAAGTGAGGTGGAATCAATTCTTCGCAAACAGGAATATGAGAACAGGGTCAGCATCCGCACGATAAACAAGATCTTCGCCCTGCGTGATCCCTATACGATCAGCCACCAGGAAGAGATTTCTTCTCTTGCACGTGCAATCGGCAGGTCGCTCGGACTGGATCCTGAGGACCTTCAGGATCTCACGATGGGAGGCCTTCTTCATGACATCGGAAAGATAGAAACTCCGCAGGAGATCCTCAGCAAACCTGGTCGACTCAATACCGAGGAATTTAATCTGGTGAAACGTCACCCCTCTACCGGCTATTCCATCATCAAGGATGCGATGGTAAGCGACAATGTAAAGCGAATCGTCCTGGAACACCATGAACGGATAGACGGCAGTGGATATCCTGAGGGCTTGGCGGGTAATGAGATTCATTATCTATCCAAAATCATCGCGGTAGCGGATGTGATTGCCGCGATGAGGAGCCACAGACCCTACAGGCCTGCCCTGCCTCTTGAAGCGGTGTTCTCAGAACTGGACAAGCTATCTGGAACCCAGTTCGATGAAGAGCTGATTGAACAGGCAAAACTCGTTCTCCGAAGCACCAAGGCATGGGGGAAAGCCCCTTCACCGTAGGTTGCCGAAGGAACTGATTTTTCTCATCCCAGAACATCGTGGACAGTGGTATACTGTATCATCAACATGATACAGAGGTATCGGGGAGGGAAACTATGTCTGAACCATCAACACAGAAGCGAGTTCTCATCACAGGAGGAGCCAGCGGTATCGGGCGGCTTCTGGCCACACGCCTTGCAGAGGCAGGCTTCTCGGTCATCGTATGGGATATCAATCAGGAACTACTGAACAACCTTGCAGCAGAGGCAAACCCGCTCATCACCCCAATCCTCTGTGATATAACGGACAGGGATCAAGTCTATAAGAAGGCAGAAATGGTGGAAAAGGAGCACGGACCGATCGACCTCCTCATCAACAACGCAGGAATCGTCTCAGGCAGGGCTCTGCTCGAAACTCCCGATACACAGATCGAGGCGACGGTGAAGGTGAACCTTCTCAGCCTGTTCTGGGTGACAAAGGCCTTCCTTCCCTCAATGATCCGCAGAAAAAGCGGTCATATCGTAACCATCGCAAGCGCCGCGGGTCTGATCGGGGTAAAAGGACTTGTCGACTACTCGGCAACCAAGTTTGCCGCTGTCGGGTTCAATGAATCGCTGAGGATGGAGTACGGCGGAAAGGAAGCTGGTATAGCCACAACTGTAGTCTGCCCGTTCTTCATCGACACCGGAATGTTCCAGGGTGTGAAGACCCGTTTCCCTCTTCTTCTGCCGATCATGCAGCCCGAGTACGTGGCTGACAGAATCGTCAGAGCGGTGAAGAAGAAGAAAAAGATCCTCATCCTCCCCTTCTTCGTCCGATCCCTGTTCATCCTTCGCCTGTTTCCTCTCGCATTCCTGGACAGTGTCGCGGGCTTCTTCGGCATCAACCGGTCTATGGACGAATTCACCGGACGCAGAAGCGATTCGAAAGAGCATTCCTGAAGCCCCTCAACCCCGAGGCTCTGGGTAACCGGAGGTCATAGAGCTGTCCCTGCGACTCTCAGTGCAGGTCGGAGGAATCGATATAGACTACCTTCCCGTCGAAGTGATCGACCGAGCTGAATTCAGTACCGTCCACGTTCCGGATAAGATCGGTGAGGGCGAACAGTCTTCGGCCGGGGGCATACCTGATAAGGTCATAGAGCGTCTCCTTCACGCAGTAATCCCCTGCCAGACCGGCCACATACACTTCCTCACCGCGGAGCTTCTCGATGTGTCTTCCACCCCTGAACGCACTGAACTCATCCTCGCTGATGTCCTGCCCCTTCAGCAGAAGAAGATCACCAGGGGCGACTGCAAGTTCACTGCCGTGGGTGCCCGCTATGCAGTGTGGGGGAAAGACTGTGAACGAGACATGGTGTTCGGGGTGGTGGTCTGCCGTGAGAATCACCTGGTCGAACTTGTACCGGATCGATTCTATATCCTGCACGTAGCCACTGTCAGCACCGGGGACCGCAAGCTTCCCACCTGTAAGGAAGTCGTACTGGAGATCAACGATAATAAGAGTACTTGAGGTTCTCATAGTCACAGTATCTCAGAGGTCACAGAGGAAAGCAAGGTCGCCTCCACCGCTCCAGCTTCTCCCTATCTCCTCTGTATCGCCGTAAGAGAGGAATTTAGGGCTCCACTCTTGCTGTTGATGCCTCAGAATGTGTATCCTGAGGCGAAACACAGGAGTCTACACCTACCATGAAACTTCATATCATACGTCACGCAGAAAGTGAAGCAAACAGAGAACAGGTCATAGCCGGTCAGCTCGACTACCCGCTCACCGAAACGGGAAAACAGGATGCCGCTGCAATAGCCCGGGAGTACCTCACGCGGTACACACCTGAACGCGTCTATGCATCCCATCTGAGCAGAGCCGTCCAGACGGCCTCCCCGTTCGCAGAACCTCTCGGCCTGGCACCTGTCCAGGATTCACGGATTGCGGAGCACCATGTGGGAGTCTTTCAGGGCATCAGCTATGCGAAAGCGAAAGCACTGTTCACCACCGACCGCCACGGCAGGAGCTTATGGAGATGGAGGCCTGAGGGCGGAGAGTCCTATGAGGAAGTTGCACAGCGCCTGGGTGCGTTCTTCTCGTCCCTGTCGTGCGGGAGAGGCCCGTGCCTGATCGTGACACACGGGTCCGCTATGCGTATCATGAGGGGCCTTCTCGAGCATACCCTCCCTTCGTATCCTGAACGGGTACCGGTCAATGGAGAGGTATGGGAACTTGATTTTACCGAGGTGGGAAAGCCGCACCAGATCCGTTCAATCTTTTTTGACGGACTGGCCTACCGTTCACACAGCATCTGAACAGTGCAGGTGTGAACGGAGAGGCGCAAAGAACCCGTCAGAGCACTACGACCTTGATCATATTGGTGTTACCTTCGACTCCGACCGGGACACCTGCGGAGATTACGATCGCCTCCCCCGGTTTTCCAAAGCTGTGAGCCCTGATGTAGTCAGGAGCGAACTCAAGGATCTCGTCAATGGAGGAAAGCTCATCTATGAAGACGGGCGTAACTCCCCAGGAGAGAGCAAGACGGGTGACGGTTCCCCTGACAGGTGAAAAGGCTATGATGGGAGTCTCTGGCCGGAACTTCGCAATCCGTCGTGCCGTTGAACCTGAGGAGGTGAAGCAGGCGATCTTGCAGGCCTTGATCGAGAAGGCGAGTTCCCGGGTGGCAAGCCCCACCGCATCGGTGATACTTCGTTTCTGCCGCAGTTTCAGGTGCCCTTTGTTGACTCCCTGATTAAGTACGAGCGTCCTGAACTCCTTGCTGCTTTCGGTGTGGGTGATGATCCTGTTCATCGTCTGCACTGCCTGCAGGGGAAACCTGCCAGCCGCGGTCTCACCGCTGAGCATCACAGCGCTCGTTCCATCAAGCACGGCATTGGCAACATCGTTCGTCTCAGCCCTCGTAGGACGGGGATTGGTGATCATCGACTCAAGCATCTGTGTTGCAGTGATGACCGGGATCCCGGACGTATGACACGCTCTGATGATATCCTTCTGGGCAAGAGGAACTTCTTCAGGATACATTTCTACCCCGAGATCCCCCCGGGCCACCATGATGGCTCCCGATTCCTTGATGATATCCTCGATATCATCGACAGCTTCCGGCTTTTCGATCTTGCTGATGATCGGGATCTCCCTTCCATACCGGCTGAGCATCAGCTGACGCAGAGCATGGACATCACGGGAACTCCTGACAAACGATAGAGCGACAAAATCAAGGTTGTTGTCGAAGGCGAAGGCAAGGTCTTTCTCATCTTTTGCCGTGAAGGATGAGAGGTGCTGCAGAGGCACTCCGGGAAGGTTCACACCCTTTCTGGGTTTGATGACGCCACCCTCGAGTACGGTGCAGGTGATATCGGCACCCCGCACTGCCTCGACTCTCAGGGAGATGAGGCCATCATCGATCAGGATTCTCGATCCGGCACTGATCTCGCTGTGCAGGAAGGGATAATCGATACTAATCCGCTGAGGCGTTCCTTCACAGATTTCGGTAGTAAGAATGATACGGGAACCACTTTCGACCTCGAAGGGTTCGGCAATCTGACCCAGTCTGATCTTGGGTCCCTGAAGGTCCTGAAAGATCGCCACGGGAATTCCCAGTTCCTCTGAGGCCTGCCTTGCTCTGTCGACCCGCACCTGCTGTTCATCTTTCGTACCGTGCGAGAAATTGAGGCGAATAACACGCGCACCTGCAGCAATGAGCGACCGTATCGACTCGTATTCTTCAGATGCCGGACCGATGGTGGCCACTATTTTGGTATAGTTGTTGAGTTTCTGCATAGGAATCCTCCGTTCGCGCTCATCATACTGAAGGCATACACCTCCGTCAATCATTGTGCACTGATGACGCTGATCTGAATAGATTTCTCATCTCCCTCCGTTCTTGCTTCACAGGTGGAGAACAGAGGTTCGAGGGGAAACGAGTCCGGCGATCCTATGAACCATCAAAGGGCTGATGCGCTCTGCCGCTGGAGTAAATCCCTTCAATCAGCTTGACCGTCTCCCTGCCGTCTTCGCCCGAGACAAGGGGCCGTGTGCCCTGCACGATCGCGTTCATGAAGTCCTCGATCTGACGGCTGAAGAAGTAGGTTCCCGCATCAATGGTGCTGAAAAAGGCTCTGTCCTGATCCTCGTAGATCTTGCTGAATGTCTCTTCCCCTTCAATTGACCAGATATCATTGATCGGTGGTTCGGGAATCCCTTCCTGACCTGCTACGAACATCATTCCCTTGTCTGTCTGGACTCCGACCGATGCTCCGCTCGTACCATGTACATGAACCTTCGCGTAGATTCCCGGTTTCTGGGAATTGCTTACCAGAATGCTTGCGATTGCTCCGCTTTCAAACCGGACTGTCGCGACAGCCGTATCCTCGACTTCGATGTAGGGGTGATTCACGTTGTCCCATTCACCATATATACGTGATACCGGACCGAGGTACCAGTGAAGGAGATCAAGCTGATGGGGGGCCTGATTGATAAGAATCCCTCCCCCTTCTGTATCCCACTTGCCTCTCCAGGGGTCACTGCTGTAGTACTCCTCATCTCTCCAGCCGAGGATCGTCACCTGACCGATCATGGGGTCTCCCAGTTTTCCACTGTCGATGGCCTCCCGGATACGCATACTCGAGGGGAACCACCGACGCTGGCTCACCACCGAAAGGACTTTCCCTGCACGCTCTGCCGCACCGATCATCTCATCGCACTGCTGAACGTTCATCGCCATCGGTTTCTCAACCAGGACATGACAGCCGGCATCGAAGGCTTCAAGCGCATGCTGATGATGGAGGGGGTGGGGAGTGGTGATGATCACAGCATCAACGTGGTCGAAGTGGACCATGTCTACCACACTCTCACGACTGGATATCTGGTACTGATCGGCAAAGGCATCCCGTCGGTCGGCACTCCTTCCACAGACACTCACCAGCTCAGCTCCGATCGCGCCACGTAATGCCTGTGCATGCACGTGGGCGACTTTACCGTAGCCTATCAGGCCAAATCTGATTTTTTCCATCGCTTCAAGCCTCCTCGGGTGTAAGCACCACCTTGAGTACATTCTGCCGTTTGTGATAGAGGATGTCAAACCACGAAGCACCATTCCCGAGGGAATCAGTGACACTCACCAGGGGAAGCACATCAAGCGTCTTATTCTGCATCATGGAAAGCACTGCAGGATACTCACCGCTGATGGCACAGGAACCATACAGGGTGATCTCCCGCGTAACAACACTCTGCAGGGGCAGTTCAATGGTAGGAGAGATATTTCCTACCAGAGTGATAGAACCTCCCTTCTTCACCACAGTCAAAGCACCTTTGATGGCGCTGGTCACGCCTACGGCTTCAAAGACCCTGTCAATGCCCGAGATTCCGAAGGTCTCATTGATTCTCTCCTGATACCCCTCTTCGTTCGGGTCGAAAGAGGCATCAGCCCCGAAGGCTAGTGCGCTCTCCCTTCGAGAGGGGTCGGGCTCGATTGCGATGACAGGGCCGCTGGTCATCGTGCGGGCGATCTGTATGATCAGAAGACCGATCAGACCGCTGCCTACCACAGCGATACTCTCGTTGAGATGAATCGGCGTGATATTGACAGCGTGGGCTGCGACCGAAGCGGGTTCAGTGAGGGCGGCTTCCACGAAGGAGACGCCCTCAGGAATCTTGTAGATAATACGTTCGGGCACAACTATGTACTCGGCGAATGTTCCGTCCATGCGGTACTCATCACAGGAGACTCCGACGACCCGTCTGGAATCGCAGAGGTTCACCCTGCCGCTTTTGCAGTACTCGCAGGTACCGCAGCTGATAGTGGAATCGAAGGTTACCCGGTCGCCGACTGTCACACTCCCGACCTGATCACCGACAGCGATGACGACACCGCTTGCCTCGTGACCCATAACCACGGGAGGCTGCCGTCTCCCGGTCGATCCGTCGTACCCGTGTATATCCGAGCCGCAGATGGCGGATGCCCTGATACTGATCAGCACATCATCGGGCTTTCTGATCTCAGGGGTCTTCACGTCGGTGTAGATCATATGTTCATACGAATCAAGAACGAGAGCTTTCATAATCAGTCCTACCTTTGTATTCGTGCCGATCCGCCCTGAGCGAAGGCTTCAACCTGCTCGAGGGTTGCCATCGTGGTATCTCCCGGGAAGGTGGTGAGAAGAGCCCCGTGAGCCCATCCGAGATTGAGCGCTTCCTGAGGAGAGAGGTCACTGAGAATGCCGTGAATGAGACCGGCGGCGAAACCATCCCCTCCTCCGACCCTGTCGTGTACATCAAGGCTCACTGTCGGCGCCTGATACCCCTTTCCCCCGATGTAGAGAATTGCTGACCAGTCATGCCGGTTGGTTGATCTGACCTCTCTCATCGTAGTTGCTACCGCCTTGATATGGGGGAATCGCTTCTTGACTGTCTCCATCATGGAAAAGAAGACCGAGGGATCGAGTTTGCTCTGCTTCTCTACTGTCGGCCCCTGCAGGCCGAGGCCCATCTGAAGGTCCTCTTCATTACCGACGAGAACATCAACATGCTCGACGATACTTGAAAGGACCCGCTGGGCGGTCTCTACGGGGTCATCCCCCTCTGCACCGGCTGCCGCCCAGAGCTTAGCCCGGTAGTTGAGATCGAAGGAGGTGATGGCACCGGCCTTTTTTGCCGCTTTGAAGGCTTCTATGACAAGTTCTGGGGTAGTCGGTGAGAGGGCACTGAAGATACCGCCGCTGTGGAACCACCGTATCCCGCTGGAGAAGACAGCATCCCAGTCGAAGGATCCGGGTGCAAGACGTGCTGCAGCTTCATTTGCCCTGTTGTAGAATACGACCGGAGCTCTCACACCCTTTCCCTGGTCACTCCATACCTGTGCAAGGTTCGGCCCGAAGACCCCGTCATGACTGAATCTCCTGTAGAACCCCTCGACGCCCATCTTTCGCACCTCGGCCTCCACCTTGAGACCTACCGGGTAGTCGACCATCGCGCTGACGATGCCGCAGTGCTTTCTGAAAGCACGTGAAAGGTTCGCTGCCACATTGAACTCCCCTCCCGACACATGTATATCATAGGTGTCTGCATACTCGAACGGGACAATACCCGGATCAAGCCGCGTTACAAGTGCTCCGAGAGCCATAAAATCAAACACACCGTTCTGTGACGGCTTGCCGTTAAGATCTGTTAGTGTCCCCATTATTTTCCCCTTCTTCTCGTCTTATTTCACGATCATTATATACGTACTTCCCTGTCTGTACAGCAGAAGTCACAGTCTTCGTTTCGCGATGGTGTTTCTCATCCTCTCAAGTCTGGAGACACCCTGTTCCTCACACTGTTCAAGAAGTGCAAGGTAGAGGACATCATTGAGTGCCATCTGAGCGATGCGTGTACTGAAAGCCTCATTGACGATATCATTGTTCTGTGCGTGTACGACCAGCGTGTACGCTACATGAGCTGCGAGGGTACTGCGTCCGTTGCTGGTGACAGCGATAACGGGACAGGAAACCTCATCGAGGGTCTCCCGGATATCGAGCGAGTCGGTGTTCACTCCGGAATGGCTGAAGATGAGAGCGATATCCTTCTCTCCCGCCTGACTCGCACTCATAAGCTGCATATGAAAGTCCTCCGAAAGATGAACTTTCAAGCCCAGCCTGATGAACTTGTGAAAGGCATCGAGGGCAACCACATAGGATCCGCCGAGACCGAACAGGAAGATCGAATCGGCTTCTATCATCATCTTCGCCACCTTCCTGATCTTCTTCTCCCTGATCATGTTCCCGGTCTTCGTGAGAGTGTCGATAGCGGAAGAAAATACCAGATCAACCAGATTGTCACTCGGATCAATGGGATTCTCGTAGATACGGTTGCGGTTTTCGACTATCTCCGTCGCAAGGGATATTCTGAACTGCTGATACCCGCGAAACCCGATTCTCCTGACGAACCGTACCAGTGTCGATTCGCTGGTACCGATCTTCTCGGCAAGCTGATCTATCGTCGTATGAACGACTATTTCAGAATCGGAGAGGATGTAATCGGCGATCTTCTTCTGGGAGGGACTCAAGGCCGCATAGGAGGAGCGTATGCTGTTGAGACAATGCTTCTGTTCCTGGTATTCACTCATACGGGCTCTCCTCTTTTCGTTGGTACCACTACACTTCACTATAATATGAAAATAATATTCATGTAAATGAAGAATACCTATCATTTTTATTGACTTTCTGACATTTCTCACTGATACTTGACTGTGAATCTATAACTCATAAAGGAGTGTTATATGAAAAAAATTGGATTACTTGTGCTCATCGTAGCAATCTCCTTCTCCCTGTTTGCTCAGGGCAGTACAGAAGAGAAGCAGCAGGAAATCAGAGTCCTGCTTGCAAACCATCCGTACGGGGAACTGCTCAAGGAAGTGATTCCCGAGTTCGAGGCTGAAACAGGAATCAAGGTGAACGTCGAAAGCCTCCAGGAAAGTCAGCTGACTCAGAAACTTACCACAGAGTTCGCTACCGGTTCCTCGACAGTGGATGTCTTCATGACCCGTCCGCTTCAGGAAGGTCTGCTGTTTACAAAGAACGGCTGGTATGCACCACTCGACTCGTATGATTTCTCAGACTATCCTGATCCCGCAGTCGATATCGGCAAGAAAGACGGTGTTGCCTACATCGTCCCTCTGGTAACAGAGTGGCAGGTCATGTACTACAGAAAGGACCTGTTCAAGGCTGCCGGAATCTCAGTCCCGACAAACTTCGAAGAGCTTGAGGCTGCTGCAAAAGCACTGAACAAGGACGGCATCGCAGGTTTCGGTTCCCGGGGAAAGGGCGCAGCTTCGGTCACTCAGATCTCGAGTTATATCTACAATTTCGGAGGTCGCTACCTCGAAAACAATGTCGCGGTATTTGACTCACCTGAAGCACTTGAAGGTATCCGTTACTATGGTCGTCTTCTCGGCAACTACGGGCCTCAGGGTGTAGTATCCATGAGCTGGGAAAACCTGATGCCGGTATTCCAGGCAGGAAAGCTTGCCATGTGGACCGATGCTTCCGTCTTCTACGGACAGGTGGTTGACCCTGCTAAGACTCAGATCCCGGCAGAGGACGTCGGTGTTGCACAGCTCCCGAGAGGACCGAAGGATGACTCTCCGTTCATCGTAGCCTCATGGGGTATGTCGATGAGCAGCAAATCAAAGAACAGTGAAGCTGCCAAGAAGTTCCTTGACTGGGCAACCAGCAAAGAACTGGCAATCGAGGCGATGAAGAGAAACATCACGATGGCAAGAGACTCGGCCTGGCTGGACGGGGAAGTACGCGCCATGATGAATCCCGGTCTTATCGAGACACAGGCTCACGCAGCTCTCAACGGCTTTCCGTTTGACCGTCCGTTCATGAGTGCTGTCGGACAGGCTCGTGACCTGATCGGTGAAGTCGTGATCGAATCGATCAACACCAAGGGAACAAGTTCGAAGCTTGCTTCACTTGCTTCTGAAAAGGTGAAGGCAGTCAATGACCTTCTCAAGGCCGACGGAGAATACGGCGGCAACTAATCATTTCTATGCTATACTTTCTGGAGGGGGCGGTGACATCGTCCCCTCCACACATGCATAGGCACTTATACCGTGTGACAAGGAGGTCATGAATGATAAAAAGTTCTTTCTTCGAAAGAAACCTCAAGTATCTGTTCCCCCTGCCCGCGCTGATTTTTGTCATAGCGCTTATGGTATTTCCGGTACTGTATACCCTCTTCATCAGCTTCTCTGACTGGACACTCACATCCGGCAGGCCCCTGGTGTTTGCCGGTCTCTCTTCGTACATGAAGATTCTCAGCGAGCCCAGATTCATTGATGCAGTGGGAAGAACCTTCTACTTCACCATAGGGGCTGTTCTCGCAGAAGCCGTGCTTGGTCTCACTATAGCGGTGATACTCAACCGTGAATTCAGAGGCAAGAACCCGCTCAAGTTCATCCTGCTTCTCCCCCTTGTAGCAACTCCGGTTGCTGTCGGTATCGTATTCAACCTGTTTTACGATCCTACCATCGGATTTCTCAACTATGTACTGTCCCTGTTCGGCCTGCCACAGAGCGGATGGGTGACCGACAGCAGTTCGGTACTTCCGTCCCTGATGCTTGTTGATATATGGCAGTGGACTCCGATGATAGCGTTGATAGTCCTCGCCGGGCTTGCCGGCCTTTCAAGTGAGCCGTATGAATCGGCAAAGGTTGATGGAGCTACTCCCGTGCAGATTTTCTTCAGGATCACGCTTCCCATGATAACGCCCACGATTCTCACGGCAATCATTCTCCGGGCAGTCGATGCACTGAAGACATACGATATTATCTATGCAATGACTGGTGGAGGCCCGGGATATGCCTCCGAAACTCTCAATATACTTGCCTATAAATATAGTTTCGAGTACTTCAACCTCGGACAGGCATCGAGCATTCTTGTGTTTCTCTTCTTCCTCGTTCTGCTGTTTTCCCTCGGGGTGATGAAACTGAGAAAACGGTTTGAGCTGTAAAAGGAGAACGCTATGAAACAATCATTACGCTTCAGAATTCTGTTCCCGGTCATCGTTCTGATCATCATCATCCCGATGATATTTCCATTCCTGTGGATGCTGATGTCTGCCTTCAAGACGCAGGTAGATATCATCAGCTGGCCGCCGAAGTTCCTCTTCAACCCTACCATGGTGAACTTCTACAAAGTGTTCAACGAACAGAACTTCCTTCTCTACTTGAAGAATTCCATGATAGTCGGTGTCGCTGCGGTCGGTTTCTCTCTGCTGCTCGGTCTTCCTGCAGCGTACTCCATAGCCCGGTTTCACCAGAAGAAGTTATCTGTCCTGATCCTCGTCGCACGACTGATGCCGGGTATCTCGTTCCTGATGCCGTGGTACATCGTCTTCAGCCGCCTGGGACTGATGGACTCCTACACAGCCCTGATCCTTTCACATATCCTGATAGCCCTTCCGGTCGTGGTGTGGATCATGAGCAGCTATTTCGAGACCGTTCCACGGGAGATGGAGGAATCGGCAATGGTCGACGGGGCAACAATGCAGCATGCGTTCGTTTCGATCATCATTCCGCTCAGTGTGCCGGGAATCGTCACCAGCGTGACTCTCTCGTTCATCTTCAGCTGGAACAACTTCATGTTCAGCCAGGTCCTTTCGATGGAGAAGACCAGAACCCTTCCGATCGCCGTCTACAACTTTATGAGCTATGCGGAGGTTGACTGGGGCGGAGTGATGGCTGCCGCAGTTGCCATCATGACCCCTGCCATCATCCTCACGATGATCTTCCAGAAGTATGTCGTCAAGGGACTCACCATGGGAGCAGTGAAGGGCTAGAGGCCGGAGACGACCGTTTGCATACACACAGAACACGCTGCCGTGAGGTGCGGAAGAAGCATGACTTCCGTACCTCTTTTTTCACCTGAAGCGCCAAAGCAGTCACGATTGCCTCGAAGGGTTCGCTCCCATCCGTCTCTTGAAAAGATATCCTGCCGTTTGTGAGCCCTTCCTGAAGACATTCGGTGTTATCAGATTCACCGGCAATCCGTTCAACACAGGAGTCGGGCTTCTTCACTGGCACGTGAGAAGTCAGCTATTGAAACCGACTCTCGCGTTCAGTGTGCAGGGAAGGCTATCCCCAGGATCGTTTCAGCTTCTTCCAGATGGGAAAGTTCATCAGAACTGTGATACCTGTCAGTGTGAGCAGCGTCAGGGTGATGGGGCGGCCGAACAGAGCCAGGAGCATGTTGTCTTCCGAGACGGCAAGAGAGACTGCCCTCCTGAAATTATCGTCCATCATCTTACCGAGAACCAGGGCAAGGGTGAGAGGTGCTACCGAATAGCCGTGACGCCTCATGAAGTATCCGGCAACACCGAAGATCATCATGAGCAGTACATCGAACATTCTCGTGTTGTAGGCGTAGGCCCCGATAATACACAGGACTGTTACTGTCGGCAGAAGGATGTTCTTCGGTACCGAGATGACCTTCGCCATATGGGGGGCTATGAACAATCCGATCAGCAGCAGGGCAACAGCCCCTATAAGACCCCCGGCAACGATCACAGCGAAGAGCTCAGGCTGAGTCTGGATGAACATAGGACCTGGCTGAAGGCCGTGTACGTAGAACACTGACAGGATGATTGCCGTCACAGCGTCGCCCGGGACGGCGAGGGTCAGCATGGGAATCAGTGCTCCTCCGATACAGGCATTGTTACTTGCCTCCGAAGCGACGATCCCCTCTTCTGCTCCTTCCCCGAAGGGAACGTCGGGTTCCTTCACGATCCGCTTAGCTTCAGAATACGCCAGGAAAGAAGCGACAGGCCCCCCCGCACCGGGAAGGGCCCCGACAAGCGTTCCAATCGTGCTGTAATACAGGGAGTGAAGGAAATGTCTGCTCAGTTCACTGAATTTCACACGAGCCTTTTCCACCTTCGAGATCTGGGCATACACATCTCCTTCCGAGATGACCGTAAGGACTTCGGAGAAACCAAAGAGACCGACAAGTGCCGGAACGATGGGGATTCCGGACTGAAGATTCCAGATTCCCATCGTCAGACGGGGTGTTCCCAGGACCGAGTCGAGTCCGATCATGGAGAGGAACAGCCCGGCCAGGACACTCACCATCCCTTTGGTGAAAGACTCTCCTGTCAGTGAACCGACAGCGGACAGGCCGAATGCGGCAAGAAGGAAATAATCCATAGGCTGGAACTTGATTGCCAGAATACTGATCGGTTTGCCAAGGAGAAACAGCATAACCAGACCAAAGACTGATCCGACAAATGAATAGACGGTCGCGAACTTGAGAGCCTTGTGAGCTTCTCCTTTTTTCGCCATCGGATGTCCGTCAAAGGTCGTGACGACGGAAGAAGGCGCACCCGGGATATTGATAAGGATGGCTGATAGAGCACCGCTGAACACACCCACGACATACAGTCCCATGATGAGTCCCAGCGCATCACTGGTAGCCCATGTATAGGTGATGGAGACCAGGATGGCCGTTGCCATCGTGACTGATAGTCCCGGTATCGACCCGACAAACAGTCCTGAGAGAGAACCCATCAGAACGAAGAGGATAAAACGGGGTTCTATCATATACTGCAGTATATGTGTGAAATCCATTACAAGACCCCCTGAGGCAGACGTACATGGAGAAGGAGCTGGAAGACAGCGTATATCAGGTAGGTAAGAGTTCCCGAGAACAGAAGAGCCTTCCACCAAGGTCGCACCCCCAGAAAGAGGAAAAACAGCATCAGCATCAGGGTGTCGGTCACGAGAAACCCGAGTAACGGCATCAGGATATAATAGATCACAACAAGAGATGTGAACCCGAAGACTCTCTTGGAGAGACCAGTTGACCCTTCACCTGAGGCGCTCTGTTCCCCGCCCTTCCGTTTGCCCTGAATCATCATCGCAACAGCCACCAGGACCAGGAAGAATGCGATAAAGATCGGGAAGAGATAGGGAGAGAGCTTCCATGCTACCTCTTCCTGATAGTGTGCGTACAGTGAGTACACGAAAAGGGACACACCGAGTGTCCCGAATACCAGTGATTCTCCTGCGTGGGTATTCCCGCGCAGGAGGGAAATCAGGCTTTTCACGATTATTCCGAGAGTCTCTTGATACCGAACTCAGCCGGGTTGTGTTTTGTCGCCCCTGCATCATACAGCAGATAGGTGACAATGGATTTCCACTCATCGTAGAAGGCCTTGATATCATCGACCTCAGGGTACTTCCTGTACAGTTCCTCAAGGTTCTTTTCCTCAACGAATGACAACCACTCGGGATCCTGAACAGCCTTGAGAGAAGCATCTCTGAGGACCTTGACCACCTGTGCATCCACATCCTTATCAACTACAAGGGAAAGCGGGGTAAAAGGAATGGACAGGTATTCGGTGAACCCCGGATCCACATCGGCGAGTGTCGGCACTTCGGGATACCCGGGAAGTCTGTCAAGAGCAGAAATACCCAGGAGTCTCAGGTCACCGCTTTCCAGGTACTTGCCTATCGTGGAAAAATTCGAGTTCGTGAAATCAACCTGATCACCGAGAACGGCGATGATGCAGTCTCCTCCGCCGGGATAGGCGGTGAGGGCCATATCGTACCCCTGTTCCTCAAAGATAAGCGCCTGCACATGACCTGAACCGCCAGGACCGGTGTAGGACATCTTTACCTTGCCCGGGTTGTTCTTCATTTCATCCAGCAGATCTTCCAGAGTCAGGTACTGTGAATCACCCTTGACAACAATCACCTTCGGGTCGTTCACGACAGCCATGATAGGAGTAAAGTCATCATAGCTCATATCGCTGATACCCATCACCTGCTGGGTACCGAGTGAATCGGCAGTGTAATGGACCGTGTATCCGTCAGGCTTCGCATCAAGAACGGCCTTCGCACCAACCGAACCGGAGGCTCCAGACACATTCTGCACCGTCACCGGAACCCCAAGCTGCTTCTGCAGAGCAGCAGCGAACTTACGCCCCGTCACATCAGTCGTACCGCCGGCGCCGTAGGGTACGATCATCGTGATAGCACCTTTCGGGTATTCTGCAACGGATGACTCACCCTGACCTGCTGCTGATAGACTGAACACCATCATGATGATAAGCACAACGAATATTGATCTTTTCACATTAACCTCCAAATCTGGTTACCGAAAGGGTATCACCCTTCAAGCTTCTGTATATTTATACGGTGATTTTTCTGAATTTTCAAGGTTTTATTCAATAATTATACAACAAAAAAAACCATGACATCACGGCCGGACAGGAAACAGCCTGGAGAGTCTGTGATACGGAAAGGTTCCACCGAAGAGACGAAAACCGGTACAGCACAATCGGGCAGGTACAACCGGAAATCAAGAGTGCAGCGCCTATCGATCTTCTGTGATTTCAGTACATTGCTGTTCCCTTCTCATCTCATATCTGACGTTTTTTACTAAGTTTGTCCATAATTTTACTGCTATATAACGTTTTGTAGCGGATATACCATCGTTATGATATCGAATATTTTACTGCCTATTAGTGTTTTTACTGAATTTCTGAAACAGAAAGAGTACTGAATACTTTCATGAATCAGGAGGAAATATTCGTGATGATCATTGACCGGCACTTTCTCCTTTTGAAGTACAGAACCCCTCTACCCGTTTTGGAAGAATGGGCTCATCCCGAGCAGTTCAGCACGATAGGAGCCGGCATCACCGCGAACGATGAAACCAGCTGCTCCAGGAGCCTACACACTGACAGCCCATCTGTCCGTGATTCACGTGCGGAGAAAGAACTCTCCGCACTGCACTGGAACTGCTATCCCTCTATCTGGGCCTTCAGACTCTGATAGATTGCATTGGTGTCTGCATCTCCGTAGCCTGCTTCTTCAGCTTCCCGATAATAGTTCAGAGTGACATCAAGAAGCTCATTAGCAGAATCTTCGAAAACCATCTTATTGTATCTCAGGTCCTTATGGGCAAGCCTGAGTGCAAAGGACGGGGAAAAATCATCTTCCAGAATACTCTGCATGACAGCCTGGAAACCGGCACTGTTGCCTCCACTTACGCTGATGAAGTCTCTGAAAGCTTCCAGAGAGACCCCTTTTCTCTGGATGAGGAGAGCCGTGATGGAACCTGCGGCTCTGGTCATCAACGACATGAAATTGTTCATCAGTTTCACCGTGTTCCCTGCGCCGTGAGGACCGGCGTAGACGATATTGGCAGAGACAGATTCAAGCAGTGGCCTATAGGTCTCGAATACATCCAGCGGGCCGCCGACAACGAGGTTGATCGTCCCCTCCTCCGCCTGCTTCGGGCCTCTGGTCATGGGAGCATCAAGCATGGAAATACCTTTTTCCTGAAGCCGCGAAGCGATCTTCTGGGTAGATTCAGGTAATGCAGTCGTAAAATCTATAACGATCCTGATTCTGGTGGACTCAGAGCTGAGCAGACCCTGTTCTCCAAGCATCAGAGACTCCATCGTCGGTGAGTCGGAAAGACAGGTGAGCAGTATGTCACTTGAGGAGTAGATCTTCTGCAGGTCTGAAGTGATCGATACTCCATGGTCTCTCAGGTAGAGAATCTTCTCGTCATTCTCATCAATCATCCGCTTGAAGGCTGTCACCCGATACCCGGCCTTCTGACAGTTTGCGGCAATGCCTTTTCCCATCGCACCTGCTCCGATTATTCCAATCTCTTTCATCATCACACTCCTTGTCGTTATCCTGAAACCTCATCATCATCAAATGAGGAAGAAACGTCAAGAAGCGGTTTTGTGCGCAGCTCGTAATGAACAGAAGCGGATTTTCCCGATTCGTGCATGATAAACGGGATAAGCGAAACGATGACCAGAGCAGCTGCAACGGACCACAGAGAGCTGATCGATCTCACTCCTCCTGCAAGCCAGACTGAGGCAAAGAGGGATGAGACGAGTCCTCCTATCTGGAGAGAGAACGACACTGTTGAGAGAAGAGATGCTCTGATTGCCGGCGGACTCTCTGTATTGATGATCGTTCCGGAAGCGACAGAAGACATTGCCACAAACAGGTAGACTGATGCATACAACACGAGAAAAGAGACGGGAGAGCGTGAAGCGGCGAGCGCCAGAAGGCTTGCCGCGAGGAGGAGACGCAGCAGCACAAGATAGATCCCCGTCCTGGAACGGTTACGGTTGATAAGTTTCCCGCTGAGTATCGATCCGAGCAGAGCTGTCATGAATCCGATAAAGGATACGACTCCGAACAGCACGGTGGCTAGATCCTCATCCCGGATTATCCCGATGATCTTCGGCTGCCAGTATTTCTCTATGGAAGAGAGAAGGAAACCGAGAGCAAAGGTGAGGATCAGAAGAGACAGGAACTGCCTGTTCTTCAGGGATGTAAGAAACTGCCCGGCAGAAGGCTGCATCTCCTGAGCGGGCTCTTTCCGGGAATCCCCTCCCATCCAGATGGCAATGAAGAAGATGATAAGCAGCTGCAGACATGCGCTTATGAGGAACACGCTTACCCTCCCGTCGGAAAAGAGACCGATACGCTCGAACAGGAGAGCGGCAAACCCTGACGCAAGAGCCCCCGCTGAAAGGCCGAGCGTCTCCCACACCGACATATTCGTCGTAATCACATGGAGATTCTGTTCCCCTTCCCTTTCCCTGAACCAGTCGATCACAACCGCTTCAAAGGAACCGGAAGAGAAAGAGCGGGCGATGGCCATCAGGACTGCCGCCATGAACAGGGGAACAGCAGAGGAGGTGAAGACTACCAGAACCATGCCGGCTGCTGTACACACTTTGGCTGTCATGAAGACTGGAATCCTTCCGAATCTGTCACTCAGATACCCGCTGGGAATTTCCGTTACAACGATGACGGCACTGTAGATTGCCATGAACAGGGCAAGTGTGCTCAGTGTCAGCCCTCTTGCAAGGAGAACAACATTCAGGACCGGCAGAGTTATTCCGAGGGCAAACGCATTCAGAGTCATGATACAGGCGAAACGAATCATACTCATCTGCTGCTACCTCTCTGCCTCATACATGAGGAAGGCGAACTCCCACACATGCAGTCCCTCCCCGTCTTTCAGTTCGTGTTCTTCGAGAAATGTCCGTACCAGCGTATTGAACTGGTTCGCATCTTCTTCAGAAAGATGAACGATCCCCGTAATGAGATCTCCGTTGAAGGAGGCAGAGCCGGCATTCTTTTGTCTGCGAAGGCGTGGAACGGAGGAAAAAAACCTCTGAACGATATCGGCAAGCAACTGCCTCGTCGTCTGTTCCCTTCTTCCATACAGTGCATCATCCATCTGTATCCCTATGGACACGGTCGCGTCGACAACTCTCAGGTAGTCTGCTCTGATCCCGTTCACCATCTCATAGTGGTCATGCTCAACAAGTCCGATCTCCTGCAGTCTGATCAGATGATGACGGGCACTTGAGGGCGAAATACCGAGGATATCAGCGACCTTCTTTGATGTCAGGGGGATCCCCTCCACGCGCATCGTCCTCAGGATTCTCTGGCGTAGGGGATAGGAATATATGTTCAGCTTCCCTTCGGTATCCAGAATGATCTTCTTGGCATTTCTCTGTTCCATCATTCATCTCCGTTACAATCTTTGTAACGTTTATGTTAGTGTAATGTAAGATGAAAATCAATACCGGTCTTGTAATGTATCGTGTTCGTATCAGAAATCTTTTTCGGCTGAAGCCGGCCTGACGGCGGAAGGTTTCCTACCGAGGGAGATCAGGTAGATTCCCACCCCGGTGATAATCAGTGAGAATGTGATGATATCATGTGTGAACAACGGCTCTCTGAAGACGAATACGCCAAGAAGAAATGCCATGATCGGCAGTATGTATTGCAGGAACCCTACACTTATCGCACGTACACCCATGTTTCCGCTGATGTAGAGAGCAAGCGGAACAAGGGTGACTATCCCGCTGAACACAAGTAACAGATTTGTCAGAGGATCACTGAGAGAGAACGAACTGTTTCCTGAGAGCAATAGATAGAGGAGATATGAAAGTGATAGAGGAAGTATGATAAGCCCGTCCATCAGCAATGCCTGTAGTCCGTCTAGGTGAAGGGCCTTCTTGCAGATCGTGTAGGCTGCGAAGGTAGCTGCTATCAGAAGTGAGAAATAGGGGACCACCCCGGAGAGGATCGTTGTATAGGCAACACCGGAAAGACACAGAAGCAGCGCTGCACTCTGAACCCGGCTCATCCGCTCCTTGAAGAAGATGAAGGCAAACAGAACGAGAAGAAGCGGGGAGATGAAGTAGGCCATACTCGCCTGAAGAACATGTCCACTCGCCACGGTGTACAGAAAAGCAAACCAGTTGACCGAAATAAGCAGTGAACTCGAGATAAGCAACAACACATTGCGCGTTCGGAAAATTTCACGTGCGATCCTGAATGGGTTTCTTCCGCGCATGAGAAAGTAGGATGCACAGAATAGAACAGTCCACAGCATCCTGTTCATCATCACTTCGAGAGATGAAACGTGATTGAGAAGACTCCAGTACAGAGGGAGCACTCCCCAGATAACGTGGGCTAACGTCACCTGAATCAACCCCGCCGCACTATCACCTCTCGTATCATTCATTGCACATCTCCATCACTTCTATCTTCTTCTGCACTGTAACACAGGAGAAAGGAACAGGAAAAGTGCATATGATTCCTGGAAGCCCCTTTTCAGTGACACTCCATCCCCTCCTGGGAATCCTGAGTCTCCAGTCTCATCAGATAGACGTACGTGATTTTCAGCTAACCGGTACGTGCCGGTAATCCGTGTCTGACCGAAGCACAGGTGGTGGTTGAAAGTACATGCTCACAGAGAGTGATTGTCTTATTGAACATCGATACTGATGATGAGTACCGTATGCATAGTCACCTCCATGTGCATGCGGTAGACGCATACGGTTTACGGTTGTCCTATTCCCCGTGTGCAGGGTGAGTTCACGAGGTGCAGACCGGGAGGCTACTCCATATAGTATACCCACGTCACTCCTGAATATCGATCAGAATCTCCCTATGGGAATTCTGGACTCACCACCTGTATATTCAGTACATTTCCATCATACATCTCCATCGTTCATAGCAGTAAAAACCTTTCATTGCTAGTAAAATAACAGGGTTTTTAGTAGTTTCACAGGTCGATCCCCTGCCTGGACAGGATCTACTGCATCTGACTGTGCTTGTGCCTCTCTCTCTCTGCATATTCAGGGCGTTCATATACGAAACATGTCCTCTGTCAATAGGATTAAAGTTTCTCTTGTCAAACTGGTTAACCAATGGTACACTACATATCGTCTAGCTGGTTAACCAGTTTGGAAGGGAGAGTATATGGCTGAATCGAAAGGACAGTCGGTAGATAGAATCCTTCGAAGCATACAGGACATGATTCATAACGGTTCCATAACAAGCGGGAGCAAGATGCCCTCCGAGCGAGTCCTCGCGGAGCAACTCTCTACGACCCGTGGATACGTTCGTATCGCACTGCAGCGTCTGGAACACTATGGCGTTCTCACAATCATTCCGCAAAAAGGAATCTATGTCTCACAGATCAGATCGATTACTCTTGATGCGATCATAAACAACATACTCAGATTCAAAGACCACGAGATCGAGGACCTGATGGAAACACGAAAACCACTCGAGATCGAAGCAGCCCGTCTTGCGGCGATACGAGGGTCCGATGAGGATATCAAGGGTATCGTTCAGGCTCATGACGCCTTTGAGAAAGCCTACCATGAAGGACACCCGACACTCGAAGAAGACCACCTGTTTCATCTAGCCATCGCCAAGGCAGCGAAAAACACCGTGCTTGAGTCCCTGATAACGCTTATCACGCCCGAGATCATCACGATGAATAAGGATTTCGTAGAGGAATATGCCATCGTGAAGAAACACTCGCTCAATGAGCATCTGGCAATCGTTCAGGCCATAGAGCAGCAGGATCCTGAGCAGGCTGCAGAAGCCATGAAACGTCATATGAACAATTCAAGAGATAGAAGGGTCGGATCAAAGCCTTTGGCTGAACCCGTCACATCGGGAGGAATATGAAACAGAGAAGAATGCAGGGGAAGCCGGATCTGGACGTATGTGCCACTCTGGCTCAACAGCTTCGCAGGGATACGGTCAGAATGATCGCTCATGCGGGAAGCGGACACATCGGAGGAGCCCTCTCTCTTGCTGAATATATGGCAGCGCTGTATGGATGGGCATTCGAATATGATACAGAGAATATCGGGGACCCGGACCGGGACAGGATCATTCTCTCCAATGGTCACACCTGTGCCATCTGGTATGCTTCGCTCGCGCGCAGCGGTCTTCTTCCTCTTGAGGAACTGTCCACTCACCGGCAGCTTGGCTCCCGTCTTCAGGGCCATCCGTCCCATAAGGCGATGCCCGAGTTTGTTGAAACGTCGAGCGGACCGCTCGGTCAGGGATTTCCCGTGGCAAACGGGATTGCTCTCTCCATGAGAGCTCGCTCCTCACAAGGACGTGTATATATCGTTCTCGGAGACGGTGAACTGCAAGAGGGACAGGTCTGGGAATCTTTCATGACAGCCTCTCACTACCGACTCGATTCCGTCTGCGCCTTCATCAATATGAACAATATTCAGATCGATGGAACGGTGCAGGAGGTGATGGGAATAGAACCCCTCGGATCAAGACTGACCTCCTTCGGCTGGCATGTCATTGAAATCGACGGCCATGATCTTCAATCACTGTTCGATGCGCTTAAGGAAGCAGCAGAGACTAAAGGAAAGCCTACAGCAATCATCGGACGAACCATCATGGCCAAGGGAGTTCCCTTCATGGAAGGCAAGGCTGCCTGGCATGGGGCTACACCCTCTGCTCAACAGACCGAAGAGGCATTGAATCACATTGGGACCAACACGAGATACCGCGATTTCCCCATCGCTGGAAATGAGGAGTGAAAGATGTACAGTGGAAACAAATCGATGAGGGAAGCGTTCGGTGATGCTCTTGCTGATCTTGGAGCACAGAACGAGAAAGTCGTCGTCCTCACAGCTGATCTTACCGATGCGATAAAGGTCGGTGCCTTTGCAGAGGCCTATCCCGAACGTTTCTACCAGATGGGGATCAAGGAGTCGGATATGATCGGCACTGCGGCCGGTATGGCCATTGACGGACTCATCCCCTTCACCAGCACCTTCGCCATCTTCGCAGCATCTCTGGCGAATCAGGCGATACGGGTCAACTGTGCCTACAACGGAGCAAACGTCAAGATAGCAACAAGTCATGGAGGTGTCTGCGTCGGTGCCGACGGAGCAACTCACCAGGCATTCGAGGATGTCGCCCTTATGAGGACACTTCCGGGAATGACTGTACTCGTCCCCTGTGACGCCAATGAAGCATACCATGCAACTGTGGCGGCGGCGGCGCTCGACGGACCGGTCTACCTCAGGTTCGGCAGAATCGCTACCCCGGTGGTAACTGACCCTGATGAACCCTTTATCGTAGGAAAGGCCAAGGTCCTCAGGGAGGGGACCGATGTATCCATCGTCGCTATGGGCATGATGGTTCCCTTTGCTCTTGAAGCGGCAGAGACTCTCAACGGGGAAGGAATCAAAGCTCAGGTATTGAACATCCACACCGTGAAACCTCTTGATGAAGAAGCGATCATCGCAAGTGCTTCAACCTGCGGATGTGTGGTCACCGCTGAAGAGCATACCGTTATCGGCGGCCTCGGAGGAGCAGTAGCAGAGGTTCTGGCACGGCACAGACCCACACCGATGAGGATGGTCGGTATTGCCGACACCTTCGGGGAATCGGGAGAACCGCAGGAGATCCTCAGCAAGTACCATCTCACTCCTGAAGATATCGCAGATCAAGTCAGGCAAGTCCTGAAGGAAAAATAACAAGGAGGAACGTTATGAGAAAAGTTATTGTAATAACTTTGATCCTGTTGACAGCTGGAGCCTTCATCTTTGCACAGGGTGCACAGGAGAAGGCCGATGAGACGCAGGTCGTAAAATTCTGGTATCACTTCGACAATCCCGAAACAGCCTTGAACCCACTGATCGAGAAGTTCGAAGCGGAGAACCCCGGAATAGAGATCGAAGCAGAGAGAATCAGCTGGGATTCCTACAACCAGAAACTTCTCACCGCGGTCGCCGGCGGCTATCCACCAGATGTAGCACAGGTGAAACTGTGGTGGCAGCCGCAGCTGGTAGAAATGGGTGCTCTCCTTCCACTGGATGATTACATTGCTGAATGGGATGGGAAGGATGATGTCTATGACAAGATCTGGGAACTGACACGCCACTCAGATGGAAAGCAGTACTACATGCCACTGCAGATGGTTATCCTCTATCTCTACTACAGGGTAGATATGTTCGATGAACTCGGACTTGAAGTTCCCAAGACACGGGAAGAATTCCTTGATGTTGCCAAGAAGCTTACCCGGGACACTGACGGTGACGGAATAACCGATGTCTATGGATTCGGTATCCGTGGTGCTCGAGGCGGACACGACTGGTGGGGAACCTTTGTTCTTTCCAGTGGAGCCCAGTTCTTTGATGAAAACGGCAATTCCGGGCTCACCACACCAGAGGCGATCGCAGCGAATCAGTGGTTCATCGATCTGTACCGCAAACACAAGGTAAGCCCTCCCACTACCCCGAGTGACGGGTTTCAGGAAATTATCGCCAACATGAAATCAGGCAGAACCGCGATGACCATCCATCACAGGGGAAGTGCTGCTGATATCGAGGCAGTTCTCGGTGACAAACTGAGTGCAGCTCCCGTTCCGATGGGAACGATGGGTTCATGGACATCCTTCGGTGATGAAGAGAATGCAGTCTTTGCAGCAACAAAAGTACCTGATGCTGCATTCAAATGGGCAGCATTCCTTGCTGAAGCAGAGAACAATGCACTCTGGCAGAAATCAAGCGGACAGGTTTCCATCAACAAGAGCAATGCCTCGGAAGAAGCTGACCGGTTCCTGAAGGCTACCACTGACAGTGCACCCTTTGCTGGAGTCCTTCCGGCACATCCGGGAGTGAGTGAATTTGTCGAGTCCCTGTGGCCGGCACTGATGCAGCAGGCCTTTGAAGGTCAGATCACCAGTAAAGAGATGATGCAGGCAATCGAAGACCATTTCGCTGAATAACCGATATGTGGTGCGCAGGGTTTCCTATACGGCCCCTGCACACCACCCTGATCGTTCACGTCAATACAGGAGACGACCATGGGACACCCACCACTACAGAAGAAGACCGATCTTCTTCCCTATGCGCTGATAACCCCGGCACTCGCCATCACCGTAGCAATAATCTTCCTTCCCATGTTCCGCACGATCACCTACAGCTTCTCCCAGTATATCCTGTACAAACCCCAGGAGGTGGGTTACATCGGATTCGACAACTATCTGACTGCCTTCAGCGACCCGCTGTTCTGGTCATCTCTTACACATACTTTTGTATGGATCGTGAGTATCATCCTCTTTCAGTTCCTTCTCGGTCTTACCACGGCACTTCTTCTCAACAGGAACTTCATCGGACGGGGGATTGCACGATCCCTCATTCTCATTCCATGGGTGACGCCAAGCGTCATCACTGCACTCATGTGGCGGTGGATGTATGACGGCAACTATGGGCTGATCAATCAGATACTCTCCAAGGCAGGAATAATCAGGGAGTTCATCCCGTTTCTGGCACAAAGCTCAACAGCAATGGCCTCGATCATTGTTGCCCTGATATGGCAGGGCTTCCCCTTCTTCGCGATCATGCTCCTTGCCGGTCTTCAGGCGATTCCTGAAGAACTGTATGAAGCGGCTGAGATAGACGGTGCGACAAAACCCCAGAGCTTCTTCCGTATAACCGTACCCATGCTGAAGCCGGTGATCCTCACGACGATACTGCTTCGTACGATCTGGGTTGCCAACTCACTTGATGTCATTCTCATCATGACAGGAGGAGGTCCGGGCTATTCGACGCACACACTCCCGGTGTATTCCTACGTCAAAGCCTACAAGGGAATGGATTTCGGCTATTCCAGCACACTCGCTGTTCTGCTGACCATCCTTCTCATGATCATCGTGACAGGCTACGTCCGCAGTATCCTGAAAAGTCAGGAGGCCTAGAGATGGCAAAAAGACATCCCATTTCCAAAATCTTCGGCACCTACCTCCCGATTCTTGTCATCGTACTGTTCGCCATAGGACCCTATATCTGGACCTTTGCCTCATCAATCACCCCGGAGGCAGAACTCTACCGTCCTGATTTCAGGTTTTTCCCCGAACATCCCACGAGTGAGAATTATCTCAGGCTATTCACCAAACTGAATTTCACCAGGAATATCATGGACTCCCTTATCGTCGCCGTCCTCACCGCAGTCCTCGGCCTTGCAATCACTGTTCCGGCAAGCTACAGTTTCTCACGATTCAGGTTCAAAGGCAGAACCCCGATGCTGATGCAGTTCCTTGTGATCAATATGTTCCCGATCATGCTGCTGATCGTACCCCTGTTCGTCATGATGAAACAGATCGGCTTCATGGATAAGCATATAGCGCTGATCGCCGCCTATTCCACCTTCACCATACCGTTCTCGACATGGATGCTCACCAGCTTTTTCAATGCGATACCGCTTGATCTGGACAAGGCCGCTCAGATAGACGGATGCTCGCGTATCCAGGCGATGTACCGGGTAATCCTTCCGGTGGCAATGCCCGGTATCATGTCCACCGGGATATACATCTTCATCACAGCCTGGAACGAGTACCTCTACGCCGCGATTCTGACAAGCAGTAATGTACGGACGATTCCTATCGCTCTTCAGAACATGATCGGAGAGTTCTCGATCGAATGGGGCCTGCTCACCGCAGGGGGAGTCCTGAGTGCCCTGCCGGTCATCATACTCTTCTTCTTCATTCAGAAACAGCTGATAACAGGTATGACAGCCGGAGCTGTCAAAGGATAAAAAGGAAATCACCATGATTGAACAGAGCCAGTATACGGGCGAAGGGCTCTCCCTCGTCTATGATGAAGGTGAATGGGTCATAGGGATCAAGAATTATAAAGCTGCAAACGATATCTCGGCTTTGCGTACTCTGGAAAGGCACACCCTCACAGATGAATCTTTCGTTCTCCTAGAGGGCTCATGCACGCTCCTCGTGTACGATAAGGAACGGGGATCCCTCACCTACTCCACTATGGAGCCGGGTTCAGTGTATACCATCTCACGCGGCATCTGGCACACCACCGTGATGAAACCGAACACGAAAATGATCCTCATAGAACGCAGTGGGACGTCCATGGATAACAGCGACCTTCTTGATCTGCCGGTTGAGAAGATCAGAGAGGCACAGAAGAGTCTCGCCTATTGAACCCTCACAGAACGCTCCATGCACCTTTGAGAAGGCCTACCGCATCCTGTATCTCCTGCAGGGAGAGGGAGGCATACCCGAACAGAAGGGTACTTCTTCTCGGGCGTTGCGTTCTGGTACTGAAGAAGCGGGAAAGAGCGTAGACTTTCACTCCGGCTTCTGCTGCCCTGCGTACAAGAATCTCCTCAGGAACCTGAGAATCAAGATGTACAAGAAGATGGCCGCCTCCGGAGGCTCCTATGATCCGTATCCCGGGGAATGATGCTTTCAAAGCTGCCACCAAGGTATCCCGTTTCCCCTTGTAGAGCTTTCTCATCCGGTTGAGATGCCTGTCAAAATGCCCCCGAGAAAGGAAATGTGCAAGAGTAAGCTGTTCTGTAAGGGGCACTGGACACACCGTGAAGCTCAACACCTCATCGTACCGGGAAGCAAGCTGATCTGGCAGCACAAGGTAGCTGATCCGAAGAGAGGGAAATAATGATTTGCTGAACGAACCGAGATAGATTACACGCCCGCTCTGATCAAGCCCCTGGAGGGAGGGAATCGGTTTCCCTGCAAATCGAAACTCACTGTCATAATCGTCCTCGATGATGTATCGGCCCTCTTTCTCCTGAGCCCAGCTCAGCAGCTGCACTCTTCTTCCGACCGGCATGATGGAACCGGTCGGAAACTGGTGGGAAGGGGTTATACACACCACATCGGCATCACTGTCAGCGAGGCTCTGCGGAACAAGACCTGATTCATCCACACGTATGGGGCGATACGATACTCTCGCCCTATTGAACATAAGAGCGAGTTTCTCATATCCGGGATCTTCGATTGCATACACAGTCTCTGCATCAAACAGCTGGATGAGAAGCTGAAGAAGATATTCCGTGCCGCTGCCGATGAGAATCTGATTGGGTGTGCACTGAACACCCCGTGACAGCCTCAGGTAGGTTGCGATACTCACCCTGAGATCCCACTCCCCTTTGGGGTTTCCCGATTCGAGGAAACTCAGTGACTCATCACTGAGGACCTCACGTGTCAGACGCCGCCACACGGTGACGGGAAAGGCGTTCAGATCGATCCCCTGATACGAGAAGTCGTAACGGAACGAGACGGACCTCCTCTGAGAGACCTCTATGGGTTCCACCTGTTTCATCCCAGCAGCGATACCCTCCAGATCCGCAACAAAGTAGCCTCTCTTCTCCTCTGCGATGAGATATCCTTCATCGACCAGCTGTCCATAGGCACTCTGAACAGTATTCAGAGAGCAGTGCAGGAGGGATGCAAGTGCCCGTTTGGAGGGAACCTTCTCTCCGAATGAATAGGAACCTGAGATGATCAGATCTCTCATGTACTCATATACCTTCATATAGAGATGTCTCACATCTTTTATTTCATCCATTTCCATACTTGCACTCTCCTCTGGTACCATTAAAAATAAGCTATCTGGATGCATACAACATACCATTAATCCATCAATTGATGCATGTCATTATAGTCGAATACAAACTCCAATAGTAAAATTATCGGTATACACCCTAGATGTAAGCATATCTGATACTAGAAAAATTTACCATACTGACACTTTCAGAACAACCAGTCTCTACCTAGAATACAGTCGGAGGAATACTGATATGAACAGAGAACAGTACGAATTGAACAAGAACCTTGCACAGATGCTCAAGGGTGGTGTCATCATGGATGTGACCACCGTCGAACAGGCGAAAATCGCCGAGGATGCAGGAGCCTGTGCAGTGATGGCTCTCGAAAGGATCCCAGCAGATATCAGAGCCGCAGGGGGAGTATCCAGAATGAGTGACCCTGCCATGATACGCAGTATCCAGGAGGCGGTCTCGATTCCTGTGATGGCCAAGGTCCGTATCGGACACTTCACAGAGGCACAGATTCTCGAGGCGATAGAGATTGATTATATCGATGAGAGTGAAGTACTCAGCCCTGCCGATGATGTCTATCATATCAACAAGAGAGCTTTCCGGGTTCCCTTCGTCTGCGGAGCGAGAGACCTCGGTGAAGCTCTCCGCCGGATCGGGGAAGGTGCTTCTATGATCCGTACAAAGGGAGAACCCGGTACCGGTGATATCATCCAGGCGGTACGCCACATGAGAGGTCTGCAGCATGAGATCAGGCGTGTACACGGAATGAGAGAAGATGAGCTGTATCAGGCTGCAAAGGATCTGCAGGTCCCCTATGCGCTCCTTGCAGAGGTCGGCGAGACAGGAAAACTCCCGGTAGTCAACTTTGCAGCCGGAGGAATAGCCACTCCCGCCGATGCTGCTCTGATGATGCAGCTCGGTGCTGAGGGTGTCTTTGTCGGTTCGGGGATCTTCAAGTCGGGAGATCCGGAGAAACGCTCCCGTGCTATCGTCGAAGCCGTGACAAACTATCAGGACCCGGTCCTTCTTGCTCACCTTTCTGAGAACCTGGGAGAGGCGATGGTCGGCATCAACGAACAGGAGATAGCACTGCTGATGGCGGAGCGTGGAGTATGACGATAGGAGTACTTGCCCTGCAGGGTGGATTCGAGGAGCACAGGGCTATGCTTTCACGCATCGGTGTGGACTCCTTTGAGATCAGAGACAGCTCACACCTGAACAGGGAGATGAACGGCCTCATCATTCCCGGAGGAGAGTCTACCGTCATGGGTAGACTCCTGCACACCCGAAGGCTTTTTAAGCCGCTGAAGGACATGATCGCCGAAGGCCTGCCGGTCTTCGGCACCTGTGCCGGCCTTATTCTCCTTGCACACGAGGTAGAGGGTCAGCAGAGTCATCATCTGGGAACACTGCCGATATCGGTACGGCGAAACGGATATGGAAGACAGCCGGGAAGTTTCCATATCTCAGGCTTTTTCACTGGTATCGGACACATCCCGATGAGATTCATCAGGGCACCGTTCATCACCTCGTGCGGACCCGGAGTCCGTCCTCTGGCCTACCATGAGGGAAAAGTCATAGCAGCTGAGAGTGAGACCTGCCTCGTTACCGCCTTCCATCCCGAGCTGACAGAGGATCCTGGCATACACCGCTATTTTCTGAAAAAAGTCGCTTGCACCCTCTGAAGTGCTGCCAGGCGGGTGCGAGTACGGTTCACATGCATATTCCCCATCGTGTTTCTGTACAGACAGGGAACCGGTTGTATCGAACCGGCCCCTGTCGCGATCATTCACAATCAGCAACTGATCCGGTTCAACCGACCTTCTCACAATACTCCCTGATCTCTGCAGCGTTGGAGTACCGCTCTGTTTCGGCTGAGGGGATGATGAGAGTGGGGGCATGAACTATCTGGTAGGTCTCTGCAAGCTCCCGCTCTTTGTCCGCATCTATCACACGGTGAACGATACCTGCATCAGAGAGGATTCTCATTGCCAGCTTACAGGCAGGACACGTACTGGCAGTGAAGAGCAGAGGAACCTGAGAAGGGGATACGTCATAGAGTCTGCGGTCCCTGAACTCCTGAGCCTTTCCTTCATTCCAGTTTCCTACCGGCCTGTAATAGCCCGTGATTCTGCTGTAGATCTCAGTCTTCTGTCCACAGTGAGGGCAGTGGGGGCGTTCTCCCTGGAAGTATCCATGCAAAGTGCAGACTGAATAGGTAGGGCTGATTGTATAGTAGGGAAGTTTATAGTTTTCGGCTATCTTACGCACCAGAGCAGCAGCGCTCTGCCAGGTCGGAAGCCGTTCGCCGAGAAAGGCATGAAATACCGTACCTGAGGTATATCGGATCTGTAGCTCATCCTGAATATCCAGAGCCTCAAATATGTCTTGAGTAACATGAACAGGAAGATGCGTGCTGTTGGTGTAATACGGAACATCTCCTTCTTTGGCGGCTGTCTTGATGAAAGGGAAGGATTCCCTGTCATGTTTCGCAAATCGATAGGTGGTTGATTCGGCCGGTGTCGCCTCAAGATTATACAGGTCACCGTACTGCTCCTGATACATGCTCAGCCTCTCCCGCATATGGTCGAGCACTTCTCTGGAGAATTTCCTTCCTTCCCGGGAAGCAAGGTCTTTGCCGATAAACCGTGCATTGAGGCATGCTTCATTCATTCCCACGAGACCTATCGTGGAGAAGTGGTTCTTGAAAGTCCCTAAATAGCGTTTCGTGTAGGGATACAGCCCGGCTTCCAGAAGCTTGGTAACCACTGTTCGCTTCACACTGAGGGAACGGGCGCTGATATCCATGAGATAGTCGAGTCGGTTGTAGAAATCGGTCTCATCCTGCGATAGATAGGCTAGACGAGGCATATTCAGGGTAACGACGCCGATTGATCCGGTCGATTCCCCGCTTCCGAAGAATCCCCCTGACTTTTTCCTGAGCTCTCTCAGGTCCAGGCGTAGTCGGCAGCACATCGAGCGTACATCGCCAGGTTCCATGTCACTGTTGATGTAGTTGGAAAAGTATGGAGTTCCGTACTTGGCAGTCATTTCAAACAGCAGTCTGGTATTCTCAGTCTCCGACCAGTCAAAATCTCTTGTTATCGAATACGTAGGAATAGGATACTGAAAGCCTCTTCCTTCACTATCTCCTTCTATCATCGTCTCAATGAACGCCTTGTTGATCATATCCATCTCAGCTCTGCACTCACCATAGGTGAAATCCATTTCCTTTCCACCCACGACCGCTTTCTGCTCTGCAAGATCCAGCGGGACAGTCCAATCAAGGGTGATATTGGAAAATGGAGCCTGAGTACCCCACCGGGAAGGGGTATTCACCCCGTAGACAAACGACTCGATACACTGTTTTGTTTCCTTATAGGAGAGGTTGTCAGCCTTGACGAATGGAGCAAGGTAGGTGTCAAAGGAGGAGAATGCCTGAGCTCCTGCCCATTCGTTCTGAAGGATTCCCAGAAAATTCACCATCTGGTTGCACAGTGAAGAGAGGTGCTTAGCCGGAGCACTGGTAATCTTGCCACCTACCCCGCCGAGACCTTCCTGAATCAGTTGCTTCAGAGACCAGCCGGCACAATACCCGGTGAGCATCGAAAGGTCATGCAGATGTATCTCAGAATTGCGGTGTGCATCAGCAACCTCCTGGTCATACACTTCCGATAGCCAGTAGTTTGCCGTTACCGCCCCGCTGTTGGAGAGAATCAATCCCCCGACACTATAGGTAACCGTAGAGTTCTCTTTGACTCTCCAGTCGTCAAGTTTCAGGTAGCTGTTCACCGTCTCACGGTAATTGAGGTACGTTGAATTGGCATGTCTGACTTTTTCCCGCTGCTTTCTATACAAAATATACCTCTTGGCGACATCAGCGTATCCCGCCTGCACAAGTACAGCCTCCACGCTGTCCTGAATATCCTCAACCGAAATCAGATCCTTTTCGATCTTTGATTCATACTGGCTTGTCACTTTCAGTGCAAGAAAATCGATGATGTTCGGTGTGTACTGCTTGCCCAGTGCATCAAAAGCTTTTGTAATTGCCCCGGAAATTCTGGACATGTCGAAGGGCACGACAACCCCGTCACGTTTATTCACTTGGTACATACTAACTCCTCATAATTAGATTCTGCTGATCGATATATGATGTATTCAAAACTCACTCTCTGAGATATCAGTTCCCCTGATTGCGACCCGTTCTACATACTTGCCAAGCAGCTGTGCAGCATGCTGCAGCTCTTCTACACTGAAGGGGGTCAGCTCTTGTGTGCCTACCAGGGTTTCTGAGACAACAAAATTCTGGAGATAGAGGAGCGGAGCACCCTCCAGCCATTCTCCCAGCCTGACCAGATTTGTCTCTCCGTGAAATTCTCTTACCAGGGTGGTTCTGAATTCGTACGGAAGGTGTGTCTTTTTCAGGAGGTCGATACTTTGCTGTATGCTCTCCGAGGTATAGGACGAAAGCCCTACAGTACGCCCATACCCTTCTCTGTCATTTTTCACATCCATCGCGACATAATCGAGAAGGTTCCGGGATAGCAGGTTTTCCAAACTATTCGGAAAACTGCCGTTCGTGTCTAACTTAACCTGAAATCCCATTTCTCTGATCCGTGTAATGAATTGATCCAGGTTGTGGTGAAGCAGAGGTTCACCGCCACTGATACACACCCCGTCGAGAATATTCTTTCTTCTTTCAAGAAAGGAAAAGAACTCTTCAATGGTATAAGCCAAAGAATCCTCCATCTGATACACCAGTGATGGATTGTGGCAATACGGGCAACGGAAATTGCACCCGGCAAGGAATACGGTGCAGGCCACCTTTCCCGGAACATCGAGCAATGTCATCGGACGCAAACCCAGTGTCTCCATTTCATATTCTCCACAACACATACAACAGGGACAGATAAGACATGAGCGTTCCGTCTCATACAACCGTGCCGGTGATCAGGTTTCTTGATGTCATGGGATACAACCGTGAGAACGTACGTATGCAGGGATACCCATACACATGGGGAATGCATATTCACGTCAATGCCATACACCGTGACAACGTGTTATGCATAGGGAGGTCTTCTGACTCAGGGTCGTTGATCGCACAGACCTTCCCGGGAAACTCCCAGTGGTTTTTTCTGCGGATCTCACCTTCACAGCGGCGGGACCGTGCGGGACTTTCACCCGTCTTCCCTGTCCTATACACACTAGATATAGTATATATGTACTCTAGGTACGCTTCATATAGTATAGTGCAACCCTTCCTCTGTCAAGAAATGTTTTCTTCTTCATGATTCATAAACTAACCCGAATATGATGTCTTCCTTTCTCAAATGAAAATGTCCAATGATATAACAACTATGGTTTCATGGAGAGAGATCAATTGAGAAGATCTCTAAAATGAGAAAGAAAGAGGTCGTTGTAAGTTTGTTGACACTGCGAAAGACTTCACCTTCACCAAAATATATGAGAACAATACCCTCTGCTACAAGAGAATTACTATCGATTCACCTCATCGTGTCTCGCACACAATCACTGTCTTCCTCCGAGAAATTCCGATCCGAGAACCTTGACAGGACTTCTAACATTTTGTATACCTGTTAATAGCATATTCTGCTAGAAACATAAATATATATGTGAGTACAGTCAGCAGGGCGGTATGAACAGAGAATGATCAGGTACGGCATTCGCACCTGATCCTTTGTTTTTTTAGACTGCATACAGAGACAGGGAAGCAGAAGTGAGATCACTCGGGAACCTTCCCTTTCCTGTTCTACTGTACCACCTATGAATCACTGCGGGCAGGTGTCCAGCTGAGTATTCCTGCCGACACCTATAGAGGAGGACGACGTATGTTGAATGATAACGTCACACAGGGTACTACAACGTATAAGAACGTTCAGGATACAGGTAAGGATACAAATCAAGAGAAATACATGTATATACATACTGTTACAGAGGATATCTATCGTGTAATGAAGGAGAAGGGTATCACGAAGGCAGACCTTGCCAGACTGATGAACACGTCACCGGCCAACATCACTCAGATACTGAACGGCTCGAGAAATTTCACCCTGGGAAAGCTCGTTGACATTGCACAGGCACTCAACTCCAAGCTGATCGTAAAGGTCAGCTGAGCAGAACCTTGTGAACCCCTGAGAGTCTCACTGCCAGAGAGCATCCTGTACCGCAAGCAGGATAACCTTGCTGCTGTATGTTGCCCCGCTGACAGCATCCAGATCTATGCTCTGGGCACGCAGTATCTCATCAAGAAGGACTTCCGCTGCCTCCCCCTGACCGTTGTCATGCTTTTCCAGAACTATTGCGGTAATCACATGGTCCCTCACTGAAACACGGACGATAACGTGAAGTGGAAACACGGACTTCTCGCCTGTATAAGTTCCGTCGGGCACCTGCCAGAGATCGATCTCTCTGACAGGAACCTTGGAAAGTGCCTCCAGCTTGTTCTCTGTGCGCTGCAGAAGCAGATAGCCGGTCACACTCAGAATCCCTGCGGCAAGCAGAACTGCCAGGAATACGGTGTATCGTTTTCTCATGAATGCTCCCCTGAGTCATGGCGGGGTCTTCCGGTATGGCGGTGTGACCGTCTGTGTTCGAGAAGGAACAGAAGAGAACCGATAAGAGCGGGAGTGACCAGGATATAAAACCCGATACCGGCCGAGGGGCCATGAACCAGGATGGTGAAGAATATACTCATCACCAGGAATCCGACGGCACCCACGGCGGGTTTCTTCCAGGAGAAAACGAGAATCACCGCCAGCAGCACGGACGGAGAAATGTGGATCATGAAGCCTATTGCCTTCTCCCATATCGTGTATTGCGATTCAAAGGCATCAAGCGCAAACAGTGATATAAACAGGATATAGATCACCATGAACCCTCTGGGTATCCAGAACAGGATCTGTTTCATGCAGCACCTCCTGTTCAGCTTACTCCTGTCTGTGCAGGCATGCAAGGTCCTCAGGACTCCGAGAGTAAGGAAATAAGGTCCTGTATCGCCGGACACGAAGAGGACGGCGGGGTGAGAATGTTCAGGTGCTCCATCCCCCGTGTGAGTGAAACATAGATAAGGTTCCGCATAAGCATCTCATTCATCTTCTCATCGTACTCACTTCGCTGTCGGGCGGCACCGGGGAGATACAGCAGGACAACCGGAAAATCAAGACCCTTGGCGGAATGCATCGTAGACACTCTGATGCTGCCGCTTGAGGAGAAGGAGAAGTCAGCGTCAACCACGGGCTCTGCTGTGATACCCTCCGCATCGAAGGCGGAGGAGATCTCAGTGAACAGCGTTTTACTCACCGTGATAATACAGATATTCTCCCTCTCATACCCGAGATAGTCGATGAAGAACCGTACACGTTTTACCATACGGGCAAGAGCCTTCTTCTGTGAATGTTCACGGAACAGTTCTACAGGAGGACCGTCACGGAACGCTTCAAGACTCTGAAGACTCTCAGCCTCCCCCAGAGAAATCCTCCTGTAGCGCTCTGCAAGCATATGGATCTGGACCGAGTTTCTGAAGTTCAGTCTCAGCAGTCTGCTCTTTCCTACGATATCAATACCGGCCCGTCTGAAGCTGAAACCGCTCTGGTAGATCGACTGTTGTTCGTCTCCTGCAAGTATCAGGGCATACCCGGTGAGCTTCTTCAGAACCTTGAGGGTCAGCGCATCAAGATCCTGAGCCTCATCGACGAACAGGTAATCAACCTGGAGGTTCGAACAGTCACCGCAGCTCTCGAGCTTCCTCAGGAGGATATAGCGCAGATATCTGAACGGTTTGCCGCTCCGCTGTGCCAGTCGCTCTTCCACCTCTTCCTTGATACTCCATACCTCCTGCCTCTGAGCCTGTTTCAGTGATGTCGACAGCCCGGTACGGGGTATCATCTGATCAACGTACTCCTCTCTGGTTACATCGCCGGCCCAGATGAAATTCTCGATCTCATGAGCCAGACCCCGACTGTCGAGGGGTCCGATCTGTGTTCCATCAAGCAGCTCTGAAAGAACCTCTGCATCCACAGTGACCGCTGCATCAAAGGAGCGCAGGGTGTCAAGCATGAAGGAATCAGCTGTCTTCAGCGTAACCTCCTCCTTACCCGCAGAGAAGACCGCATGAAGATACCGGTCAAATTTCACCAGAGCGTTCGTGTAGGTAAGGAGCATCATTGAGGGCTCAGGGCCGGCACTCTGATGGGCACCTGGCACCTTCTCCATCGCCTTGAGAAGCACAAGAGTCTTGCCTGTACCGGCGCTGCCCCGTATCAGGAAATCCGTAGAGAGCGTTATCTGGTTGAGGATTTCGAGCTGTTCCGGGGAAAGTCTGACCGCTGCCCGTTCATAATCTGCTCGAGTGCGGGTGTACAGTGTCATCTTCTGAAGGGCGTCGAAGGCAACCTGGACACTCTGCAGTCTGCGAACCTCTGCTTTGACCTGCCTGAGTTCTTCTGCCATCTCGTGCCGTTTCTTTCTCAGGTCATTGACTTTCTCCTGCTCACGGCCCTCTGTCTGCTGTGCTCTCTTCATCTCCTGATTCATGATGATGAGCTGTGCATTGAGCCACCGGGTCGTATGCTGCAGCTCAGTGAGAACCATCATATCATCAATCAGATCCTCATGTTCCTTCTGCTGTTTCACATACTCCTTATAGAGCCTCTCATAGTCATCCCAGAGCGCTCCCAGAGGTTTTCTTGCATCCCAGAGAGAGAGGTAGTCATTGAGACGAACAAGCACCGCCGATTCAGGGATACCGATCATGAAACAGAAATCTCTCAGATGTACTGTAGCAATACGGGCATCCTCCTCATGAAGGGGGGAGAACCGGTGACGCACATCATTAACACCCTTATGAGCTTCTTTCAATGCTGAAAGCACCTGAATGCGGGGATTGAAATAGTGTCCGTCTATCGCATCCTGCGTCAGGTCCCCCCGAAAGATATTCACCAGCTCGGTGAAGGTTACTTCTGCATCTACACGTGCATAACGCTCCCTGAGTGTCGACTCTATATATGAGTGAACGGCAAGGACGAAGAATCCGGGATCGGTTCCCTGAAGCGCGAGCAGCCGTTCGAGTTTCTTCTGATGTATGTGGTTAACAGACACGGTATTCTCCCTTTTCAATATTCTGAGACAGTATATCACAGGGCTTCATGAATACGCACGGGGAATCCTCTGTAGTATGGTATCATGGGAGGCAGGAGGTGTTTCCATGCCTTTTCATCTGATCGAAGGGGATATCACTCACATGAAAGTCGATGTGATCGTCAATGCCGCCAATATAGGACTCACAATGGGTGGTGGAGTATGCGGTGCCGTATTCAGTGCCGCAGGCGCCGAGGCACTAACCAACGCCTGCAGGGCTTTGGCACCGATAGAGACAGGAGAGGTTGCCATCACCGACGGTTTTGCCCTGCATGCAAAGCGAATCATTCATGCGGCAGGGCCTGTGTACCGGGGCGGGGCTCATGGGGAAGCGGAACTTCTTGCATCGTGTTACACCGGCTCCCTTGAAGTGTGCCTGAGAGAAGGACTGAACTCGATAGCCTTTCCGCTTATTTCATCTGGAATCTACGGCTACCCGGTCGATGATGCCTACCGGGTAGCAAGAGCTGTCATCTTGGACTTTCTGTCCCACCATGATCTTGAAGTCTATCTGGTGATTCTTTCCGCCAGTCTGTACCGTCATCTTTCCATGACAGTATGAGCTCAGGCCTTTTCTATCTCATCGTACAGGTTGACCATTTCTATGGCGGCAAGAGCTGCGTCAAACCCTTTGTTGCCTGATTTTGTGCCGGCTCTTTCTATCGCCTGTTCGATATTCTCTGTGGTAAGGACACCGAAGATGACCGGTTTTTCGACATCCAGGGAGACCTTGCCGATTCCCTTTGCCACCTCTGCAGCGACGTAGTCAAAGTGCGGTGTGCTGCCTCGTATCACGCAGCCGAGACAGATCACGGCATCGTACTCGTCCTTGAGTGCGAGTTTCTTTGCAACCATGGGGATCTCATAGGCTCCCGGACACCAGGAGAGGGTGATGTCTTTTTCATCAACCCCATGACGAGCCAGTGCATCCTGTGCCCCGTCTATCAATTTAGAGGTGATAAACTCGTTGAACCGCGCCGCTACAATCGCGAAACGCTTTCCCTGTGCTGTCAGATTTCCCTGAATCGTGTGTATCATGTTCATAGATTACTCCTTCTATTGCAAGTCTATATCGCCTTCAGCTCGTGATCCTCTACCTGGTACAGGTGTCCCATCTTGGTTGACTTCACCTTCATATAGGTACGATTCGTATCAAACAGAGCGGTGACGATCGGGAGGCGTTCACAAACGCCGATACCGCTTGTCTCCAGTCCTTTCACCTTATCAGGGTTGTTGGTCAGTAGGCGAACCTGTTTCACTCCGAGATCGCTCAGAATCGTGGCGGCTGCCTGATAACTCCGTTCATCGGGGGCGAAGCCCAGCGCTACATTCGCCTGCACCGTATCGTATCCCTGCTCCTGAAGACGGTACGCCCGCATCTTATTAACCAGACCGATACCCCTGCCCTCCTGACGAAGATAGATCACGGCTCCTCGTCCTTCTTCCGCAATCCGCTTGAGAGAGGCATCAAGCTGCTGTCCGCAGTCACAGCGAAGGGAATGCAGCACATCCCCGGTAAGGCATTCACTGTGTACCCTGACAAGAGGAGCTTCATCGTGTCCCTCACGGCTGAGATCCCCCATCACAAGAGCAAGGTGATGCTCGCCGGTTTCCGAATGAACGTAGGTGTGGAGGGTAAACTCACCGTACTGTGTCGGAAGAGATACTGTGGAGTCCAGCATGAACCGGTCACGCCCCCCGCTCTTCTTCCACGCGATGAGCTGGGCGATGGTGATGACGGGAAGCTGATGGGTCTGCGCGAATCTTTTCAGATCATCGGTTCGAGCCATCGTACCGTCCTCCTTGAGAATCTCGCAGATCACTGCAGCAGGGCGAAGTCCCGCAGCCTGTGCTAGATCAACTGCGGCCTCAGTATGCCCGGGCCGGGTGAGAACACCTCCTTCTGATGCGATAAGGGGAAACACATGACCGGGAGAGGTGAACTCGTCCTCTTGTGCATCTTCTGCTCCGAGACGGTTGATACTCAGTGCCCGTTCATAGGCGGAGATCCCTGTGGTGGTGTCGCGGTGGTCGACACTTATCGTGAACGCGGTACCCATCGGGTCTCTGTTCTTCCTCGTCATCGCAGGAAGATTGAGTCCCTCTGCGATGGAGCGTTCGAGCGGAACACATACGAGACCGCGCCCGTGGGTGACCATAAAATTGATCACCTCGGGAGAAGCCAGCTGTGCAGCTGCAATCAGATCCCCTTCATGCTCTCTGTCCATATCATCGATAACGACAGCCATTTTGCCCCTTCGTATAGCCTCTATGGCCTGTTCGACACTATTCAGTTTCATGTATCTCCTCCATATCAATGAGATGATTATTCAGATGAAGCCTTCGTCAGAAAGCCTCTCATATGTTATCGTTCGTGAATGATCCCCGCCCGAACTCATCTGTCCGTTCAATGCGGAAATCTGTTGATACACGTACTTGCCGATCTGATCACACTCAAGGTTCACCTGCTCTCCCACACGCCTGTCTGCAAGAGCAGTATGAGATCGGGTATGTCCGACCAGAGAGATGGTGAATGTCTCCGGTGTGAGCTGTGCAACCGTGAGGCTGACCCCGTCTAGAGCGACAGACCCTTTGGGAATGATGAACGGACGAAACTCATCCGGCAGGGCGAGAGTGATGAGCAGCGCATCACCTTCCGCCTTTCTAGCCACAACAGGAATCGTCGCATCCACATGGCCGGCAACGAAATGACCTCCAAATCGGGTACTGACCTTCATCGCGCGTTCCAGATGGACCGGATCACCCCGCTTCAGAGAACCGAGATTAGTGGTTCTCGCTGTCACAGGCATCACTTCGGCGCAGAACGAGGTTCTGTCAAAGCGTATGACGGTAAGACAGACCCCGTTGACCGCAACACTGTCCCCGGGGGTAAGATCATCCTGCAGCTGCGTGCACGAGATATTGAGTGTGTCATGCTCCATATTTCTCATGGTACCTACCTCTTCTATCAGTCCGGTGAACATTTACGGTTCCCTCCTTCCCCGGGAAGCGAACAGGACGATATCCTCGCCCATACGCTCAACTGTCACGTCACCGAAGCGATATGCCTTCTCGAGGGTATCGACTCCGCGACCCGACACAGGAGTCGGCGCTTTGGCGCCGCCCAGGATCATCGGTGCGATGTGGGTGATATAGCGATTGACGGAATCAGCTGCGAAGAACGAATCGATCAGGGTACCTCCCCCTTCGACGAGAAGGGAGTTGACCTGCCTTTCGGCGAGAATCTTCAGGGACTCTCGTACCATCTCTGTGCGGTCACTGCTACTCAGGATGATCACCTCTGCTCCCTTCTGTTCATACTGGCGCTTTCGCACTGATGAGAGTGCTGTTGTGGAAAACAGGAGGACAGGAGAAAGATTCAGAGTGTTGAGTACGCGCGCATCGAGTGGGGTCCTTCCTGAAGAGTCATAGATAATTCTCAGAGGATTCCGAGAGGCCTTTCCTTCCACACGAGTGGTAAGAAGCGGATTATCAGCTATGATGGTGGTAACGCCAACGGCTATTGCTGCACTCTGATGGCGCAGGGTATGCACATACTCGCGCGAACGTTCACCCGAAATCCATCGGCTGTTGCCCGCGGCCGTGGCTATCTTACCATCCAGCGATATGGCTGTTTTGATGGTAACGAACGGCCGGGCGGTTGTCATGTAATGAAGGAAGACCTCGTTGAGCTTCGCAGCTTCACGCTCCATCATGCCGGTGACGACCTCCACCCCGTGCTCTTTCAGATAGGCAAAGCCCTTTCCACTCACCTGAGGATTCGGATCAACCATGGGGCACACGACACGAGAGATCCCGGCTCTCACGATAGCTTCACAGCAGGGAGGAGTCTTACCGTAGTGAGAACAGGGTTCCAACGTGACATACATCGTCGCACCCGTAGAGGCCTCTCCAGCTCTTTTCAGGGCATGTACCTCAGCGTGAGCCCCCCCGTAGTGTTCATGCCAGCCTTCACCTACGACCTCTCCGTCGCGGACGATGAGAGCTCCGACGAGAGGATTTACGCCTGTGTAACCCCTCCCCCTTTCAGCTGCGCGCAGAGCAAGAATCATGTACTGCCGGTCTTCTACCATAAAAAAACCCCCGGTTACGGTTCTCCAGGGGTTTTTTACGATAGCTCGCACCTCAGACACATCACCTATGATATAGCTGAAACACGCGCTGTTCTTCTTCCATCCAGACTGTAACTGTCGGCTTCGGATTTTGACCGAATCAGCTCTCTCGAGCTCGCGGGCTCATACCCGATGGGTATCTACCGCCGGTAAGGAATTTCACCTGACCCTGAAGAACATAGATTATACTGTTGCCTCAAATAGAACAGATTTCACCCGTTTCGTCAAGGCCGGGTAATACTCTGGGTATCTACTGTGCAGACGATGAACAAGAACCTGCCTCAAGATATCTCAAGGCAGGGTTCACACGGCACGCTTCTAGCGAATCGAGCCCGACAGGGTGAAGGTACCCCGAGGCCATCCGCCCCACGGGTCATTTTCGGGAAATACCCAGTTGAACGTGCCGGTGATCTTCCCGGTTCCCTTCACACGCTTCCCGTAATCCTCTGCAACATTCCAGTTCATCGAAATCTCAGCTCCGGTGAGCAGATTTCCTTCTATCCGTCCGTTTGCCCTGAGGGTGAGAACAGGAACTTCGTCCTTGAGGAAGGTGATAGTGCTGTGGTTGGAACCCCACAGATCAAAGGTGCCGGTTCCGGGAATCGGATACCCCTCCGCTGTAAGTTCTCCATCAAGGTTATAGTTGGTCTCGTTGGACATCACTACCTGAGCTCCGCTTATCAGCTCCCATTCTGAGGATACGCCAAACGGGTCTAACTCAGGATAGACCATTCCCAGAGAGGTCAGAGTCTCTTCCAGAGTCTTGTGGTGGTGACTCGCTCCCATATCCTGCGTTTTAACATTTTCAAAATCCTGATACAAAGTTACCGTAGCACTTACGTCCTGCTTAGCAGCAGAACGGGCGCTCGCAGACCGGCTTTCAGCAGCGAGTATCTGCTCATCAGGGACTACTTCAGTCTGCACCTGGCAACTGACGAACATGATGAGCATGGTCATCACCGTGAACATAAGAATCATGGTTCTTTTCATAGAATACCTCCTGGATCATACACATACATGCCCCGAGATCCCCTGTGTATTCTATGTAGTATGTATAAGCCTGATGAACGGGAATACTCTTGGTATGACAAGAGTATCATACAATATAGTTCATTAAAGATGCAATATCTATTTTTTACCAGTTTATACATACGAGATATGTCATCTTTCCTGCCGGGTAATCGCACCCTTTTTCCTGACGTACTCCCTCTCATCGATCTCACCTTCGGAAAATCGTCTGTCAAGGATATCAAGGGGCCTTTCCCTGTTGTTCCAGGCAGTACACCTGAACCATGAAAAACCGGTAAACGCGAAGGCTATCAGCAGTACAAGCCATATGATCATAACCGATCTATCTCGTTTTTCTATACGGGGATATACCCCGCATCAGCGATAGCTGCGCGGACAGCGCTCTCATCTTCTCTGCCGGGGGTGAAGGTCACCGACACGTTCTTCTCTTCAAGCGAGACAACAGCCTGCTCGACTCCATCGAGAGCTGTGAGAGCCCTTTCCACCGCCATTTTGCAATGATTGCAGCTCATTCCCTCTACACCTAGTACCATACTGTATTCTCCTTTCGTGGTTTGCTCCGCTTCGGCGAAGGTATGTATCGTGTGATGTGTTCGTTTTGCATGTTTAAAACGCTTCAGTGAGAGTGAGTTCGAGACCACTGACACTGAAGAAAAGGCCATAGCCGCACCGGCAATCATCGGATTGAGGAAGCCAAGGGCAGCGAACGGAATCCCCAGAGCGTTATAGAAGAAAGCCCAGAACAGGTTCTGACGGATCTTCTTCATCGTCTGCTTCGAGAGTTCACATGCAACGGGCACTTCGGCAAGGTCACTTCTCATTAACGTGATATCGCTTGCTTCCATAGCTATGTCCGAGCCTTCGGCCATCGCAATCCCGATATCGGCTGTGGCAAGTGCGGGAGCATCGTTTACCCCGTCCCCTACCATGGCGACAATTCTTCCGCGTTTTTTCAGTTCTCCTATCTTTTCGGCTTTTCCCTCCGGAAGGACTTCACTGAGTACCTGTTCGATTCCGGCCTGCCTTCCGATGGCTGCAGCTGTTCTCCTGTTATCACCGGTGATCATATACACCGATATCCCGAGCTGCTTCAGACGGCTGATACTCTCAATCGAGCTGTCCTTGATCATATCCGAGACGCTGACAAGAGCGATGGGTTCAGAGGAAGAAGAAAGTACCATGACCGTGTTGCCCTCCTGTTCGAGAGCAGCCTTCCGTGCAGTGAAAGAGTCAGAGGAAATACCAGACTCCTGCAGGAACCGCTCTGTCCCTACCAGATACTCGTTTCCCTGATAGCTCCCCCGTATACCTCTGCCTGGAACAGCAGTGAATTCACTGAGAGCAGAAGGAATGACACCGCGCTCCTTCGCGTAGGCTACGATAGCCTTGCCGAGCGGGTGTTCACTCGTGTTCTCGAGGCTTGCCAGCACAGCAAGGATGTCCTCTTCCTTCTGCTCTGCAAGAAGATAGAGGCCGTTCACTTCAGGTTTCCCCTTGGTGAGGGTACCGGTCTTATCAAATACTATCGTATCAACCTTCTCCATCTGCTGAAGCACTTTGCCATTCCTGATGAGAATACCCCGCTGTGCACCGACTCCGGTTGAAACCATGATCGCTGTGGGAGTAGCAAGCCCGAGAGCACAGGGACAGGCTATGACGAGAACCGCCACTGCAGATATGATTCCCTGAGTGACATCCGAGAGAGCGAAGGTCCACATGAGAAAGGTAAGCAGTGCTATAAGGAGGACAGAAGGGACAAACACGCTGGCAACCTTGTCTGCAAGTTCCTGTATCGGGCTCTTTGAGTTCTGGGCCTCCTCCACGATCTGAATGATACGGGAGAACACGGAATCCTTTCCCGCGTGCTTCGCTTCCACCTCGAGAGCGCCGTAACTGTTGAGTGAACCACTCAGAACCGAATCCCCCTCATTCTTTTCTACCGGCATACTCTCTCCGGTCAGTGCACTCTCATCGACAGCCGACACTCCATGTATCACGACTCCATCGACGGCAATACGTTCTCCCGGTCGGGTAAGAACAACATCCCCTTCTACGATATCACTGAGGGGGAGGTCCAGTTCTTCTCCGTTGCGCCTGACATGTGCACTCTTCGGCTGCAGATTCATCAGGTGCCGGATCGCTTCGCTCGTCTTCCCTTTTGCCATCTCCTCAAGATACCTGCCGAACAGAACCAGCGTGATGATCACAGCAGAGGCTTCAAAATAGAGCCCTGTAGATTCTATTGCGAGGGGCACGGCGAAACATGCGTTGAACACACTGAACATATAGGCAGCACTGGTTCCAAGCGCGACAAGTACATCCATCCCGGGATTCCTCGCCCGAAGCGTCTTCCAGGCACTTCGGTAGAACCGCCTGCCTATATAGAACTGAACGGGAGTTGCCAGGACGAACTGAAGAAGAGGATTATGGAGAAACATCAGGCTCTCGAGAGAGAACATGCCCGCGAACATGGCGAGAACAAGGGGAGAAGACAGGAGAGCGGAGACGATCGTCTCCCGCTTGAGGATCAGCATCTGAGATCGCTTCTTCTCCTGTTCGTCATCAGAAGCCAGATGAGCACCATAACCGGCGCCTTCAATATGGCCCATGATATCTTCCAGGTTCGTCACCGAAGGATCGTACCGTACAGTGGCTTTCTCAGTGGCAAGGTTCACGGCAGCCATATCGATACCTGCTCCGCCTTTGATTCCCTTTTCGACGTGAGCAACACAGGAAGCGCACGTCATGCCTTCAACCTGTATCTGAACTGTCTTCATCATCCTCTCCTACTTCGTCATCTTTCTGATCGTCACGAGCAGCTCGTCAATCACCTCCTCCCGTCCATCCCGTATCTGTTCGACAACACAGCTTTTCATGTGAGCCTCAAGCAGCTGGTTCTTCACCCCTTTCAGTGCGGCATCAACGGCCATGAACTGGTGAAGGACATCGTCGCAATAGATGTCGTTATCGATCATGCGGGAAATCCCCCTGATCTGACCCTCTATCCTGCTCAGTCTGGAGATCATCTCTTTTTTCGCCTGAAGCGAATGGTGGGCTGTGCCCGGGTGACAACTGTGTTCCATACTATACCCCCCTAGGGTATATAAAAGAATAAACAACCTGTGATACTCCGTCAAGAGGACAGAAAATTCTTCTGCAATGGAAATGTTCAGGTGCGAGAGCCTGAGAACGGTCCAGCAAGCTGAGTGTGCTGTGCATCCTGGCAGAGAAAGGTTCTTATACCCTACACAACACACAGCGCCCTGAAAAGGGCGCTGTGCACAGACGACAGGGATGAAACTAGTTCTTCAGGAATTCATCAATTCCTTCTGCGCAGCGCCTGCCGTGGTCGATGGCGCGCACCACCAGTGAGGCTCCGGTGGTAGCATCTCCTGCGGCGAAGATCTTATCGACTGAGGTCTGGTAGCTGCTGTTAACCGAAATACTTCCCCTCTCATCGAGAGAAAGACCGAACTCCTTAACAAGAGGAGACTCTTTAAAGGGAACAAATCCCATCGAAAGGAGAACCAGGTCTGCATCGAGGAGGAACTCGCTTCCCGGTTTCTCACGGAACTGGCGTCCCTCCCACTCGAGTCTGACACAGGCAAGCTGCTTCACCTGTCCACCCTCTCCCAGAAACTCCTTTGACCCGATCGACCACAGTCTTTCCGCACCCTCCTTGTGAGAGGAACTGGTCCTGAGTGTAGCAGGCCATTCAGGCCACGGGTTGGTGTCGATACGGTTTTCAGGCGGCTTGGGCAGAAGTTCAATCTGAGTGACACTGGCAGCACCCCGCCGTATACTGGTTCCCACACAGTCGCTTCCCGTGTCCCCTCCCCCGATGACAACCACATGCTTTCCCCGGGCATCGATGTACTCATCTTCGCTCACCGTATCACCGAGCACGATCCGTGTCTGCTGAGTAAGGTACTCGAGCGCAAGGTGTATCCCTTTGAGTTCTCTACCCGGTATGGTCAGGTCACGTGCAAGGGGTGTCCCGCTGGTGATGGCAACCGCATCGAACTTGCTCAGGATATAGTGAGCAGAAAGATCTCTGCCAACCTCCACTTCTGTCTCAAAAGTGACCCCTTCAGCGCGCATCTGTTCAAGGCGCCGTTCGATCACGCCCTTTTCAAGCTTAAAATTGGGAATACCGTACATCAGGAGACCGCCGATACGATCAGCTTTCTCGAACACCACTACCTCATGGCCTTTTCTGGCAAGCTGTTGTGCTGCGGCCAGCCCTGCAGGTCCGCTTCCGATGACGGCAACTCTCTTTCCTGTCTTGACCGGTGCGATATCGGGAACCACCCAGCCGTTCTTCCATCCCATCTCCGCGATGGCCAGCTCGATCTCTTCACAGGTATTGGCACCGAAATCAACGTCCAGGGTGCAGGCAGCCTCACAGGGGGCCGGACAGATCCGTCCGGTGATCTCGGGAAAGTTGTTTGTCGACTCCAGAAGATCGAGCGCCTCCTTCCATAACCCCCTCGAAACGAGGTCTGAGTAATCGGGGATACGGTTGCCTAATGGGCACCCGTACATCGAACAGAACGGAACCCCGCAGTCCATACAACGGTTCGACTGAATCTGCACATCCTCTGCAGGAAGCATCTGTTCAACAGGATCAAAGTCCAGAACTCTCTCCTTCACAGGACGATATTCACCGTTTTTTCTCTCAATCGTGAAAAAGCCGTCTTGCTTACCCATTGAACACCTCCTCAGTAACACTCATCGTCTCATCATCTCTGTTCTCATTGAGGCTGATCCTCTCCAGGACCTTGCGGTACTCGACGGGAACGACCTTGACGAACTGGGGATACTGAACCTCCCAGTTCTCAAGAATATCGAGGGCGACTTCGCTGCCTGTAAGGTCGTAATGCTCCTTGATCAGACCTTTCAGAACGTTCTGATCCTTCATATCCCAGACACCTTCGAGTTCGACCATATCAAGATTACACCGTGAGTCGAACTGTTCAGCCGGATCGTATATATAGGCTATACCGCCACTCATTCCAGCGGCAAAGTTCTTTCCGGTCTCTCCGAGAATGACGACAGTACCTCCGGTCATATACTCACAACCGTGATCTCCCACCCCCTCTACGACCGCTGTACCGCCGCTGTTACGAACACAGAAACGTTCTCCGGCCATCCCGTTAATGAAGGCCTTGCCGCTTGTGGCGCCGTACATCATGACATTCCCTGTGATAATGTTCTTTTCGGGAGGGATCTTCGAGTCTTCGGGGGGAACGACGATGATCGTGCCGCCACTGAGCCCTTTTCCGAGGTAGTCGTTCGCCTCACCCTTGAGACGGAGGGTCACCCCTCTGGCAAGGAAGGCACCGAAACTCTGCCCCACTGCCCCGGTCAGGTTGAAGGTGAGCGTGTCATCCGGGAGCCCGTCAGCGCCATAGACCGATACGATCTTTCCGCTGAGGGCAGCACCGATAGTCCTGTCCCTGTTGTTCACCTCAAGACTGATAGTCGTTTTTTCTGCCGTCCCCCAGAACTTTTTCAGCTCTTTGTCGATCGCTTTGTCGAACCGTGAAAGTCCAGGACGGTCTCCGGTCTTTTCGAAGTGAAGAGGCACTCCGGCATTCAGATGATCCGAGGCAAGGATGGCATCAAGATGAAGCCCCGCAGCCTTTTTCTTCTGGCCGTTGGGAACGTACTTCAGCATGTCCACACGACCCACCATCTCCTCTACAGTCCTGAAGCCCAGACGCGCCATAACCTCTCTGAACTCCTGAGCGACGAAACGAAGGAACTCGATGATGAAATCAGCCTTTCCCCTGAAGAGTTTACGCAGTTCAGGGTCCTGTGTCGCGACACCGAAGGGACAGGTGTTGAGATGACACTTCCTCATCATAATGCACCCGAGGGTTATCAGGAGGGAGGTGCCGAATCCATATTCCTCTGCTCCCAGAAGTGTTGCAATGGCAAGATCCCGACCGGTCTTGAGATGACCGTCAGTCTGGACGATGATCTGACTTCTCAGCTTATTGAGTATGAGAGCCTGCTGTGTCTCAGCAAGGCCGAGCTCCCAGGGAAGTCCTGCATGGCGTATGGCGGTGAGGGGAGAAGCTCCTGTGCCTCCGTTCTGTCCGGATATGATCACCCGGTCTGCCTTTGCCTTGCACACTCCGCTGGCGATCGTTCCTACGCCGGGTTCGCTGACCAGCTTGACCGATACTTCCGCCTCAGGATTGACGCTTCTCAGGTCATAGATCAGCTGGGCAAGATCCTCGATCGAATAGATATCATGGTGTGGAGGTGGTGAGATGAGAGTCACTCCGGGGGTTGTATGCCTGATCTTTGCTATGTATTCGGAGACCTTCTTGCCCGGCAGCTGCCCGCCCTCCCCGGGTTTTGCTCCCTGAGCCATCTTGATCTGAAGCTCATCGGCACTCATGATATACTCTGTCGTGACGCCGAACCTGCCGCTGGCAACCTGTTTTATGCGGCTTCGCATCGAGTCTCCATTCTCGAGCGGCTTGATACGGACCGGATCCTCTCCCCCTTCACCGCTGTTACTCTTCGCACCAAGGCGGTTCATGGCGATCGCTACAGTCTCATGAGCCTCTTTGCCGATACTTCCGATCGACATAGCCGCAGAGACGAACCTTCTCGTGATTGCTTCAACCGGCTCGACTTCCTCGATCGGGATCGGTTCAGCTGCTTTGAAATCCAGGAGCCCGCGGATCTCTCCATTGGTTCGGTACGAGGTATCCATGATAGCCGTGAACTGTTTGAAGATATCGTACGACTTCTGTCGTGTAGCGGATTGAAGGAGACGGATCGCATCGGGAGACCAGTAGTGAGGTTCACTACCCGGTCTGTAGCGGTAGGAACCACCCACCTCCCGCAGCTTGGCCTTGCGCCCGTCAGCGGGATAGGCCAGTGCAAGACGCTGTTCGACATCCCAGGACAGTTCAGGAATTCCGGCTCCTCCGATACGGCTGATCGTACCGGTGAAGTACCTGTCCACCACCTCATCGGCAAGTCCCACTGCCTCGAAGATCTGTGTATTGAAGAAACTGTGAAGGGTTGAAATACCCATTCTCGAAAAGGTTTTAAGCAGTCCCTTCTTGATAGCCTTGACATAATTGTCCGAGGCTATCTCTACGGATGGATCATCAAGAGAGCCTTTTTCCGCGAGTGCCCGGACCGTTGCGAATGCTACGTACGGGCAGATGGCATCACAGCCGAAGGCAAGGTGAAGTGCATAGTGGAACACCTCTCTCACATCTCCGGCTTCCACGATAATACCGATCCTTCCCCTGAGATGCTTTTTAAGCATGTACTGATGAAGAGCGGAGACCGCAAGGAGGGATGGAATCGGTGCCCTGCCGGGTCCTGCTTTCTTGTCAGTGAGGATCATCAGAGAAACACCCTCTGAGGTGAGACGTTCGGCTTCTGCGCACATCCCTTCAAGTGCCTTTTCCATCGCTTTCCCGCTCTTGTCAGGGGTGTAGGTGATATCGAGGTCCTGATATACAAGTTCCGGGTGGGGGTTATCCCTGATCTTCGCGAGGTCACGGGATGTCAGTACGGGATGGGGCAGCTTGAAGGAACGGTACTGACTCTGATCCTCGTCGAGAGGATTGGTTTCGTTCTCGATGAAGCTTTCGAGTGACATCATCAACTGTTCTCTCAGCGGATCGATCGGCGGATTGGTAACCTGAGCGAACTGCTGCTTGAAATAGGAAAAGAGCATTTCAGAGCTGTCGGAGAGAACGGCGAGCCCGGTATCATTACCCATAGAACCGATCGCTTCCTGACCTTTATTCGCCATGGGTCTGATGATCGTCTGCATATCCTCATCGGTGTAACCGAACAGGATCTGTTTCTCCAGCAGTTCCTGAGCCTCCATCTTATGGACACCAGCGGGTGCAAACAGACCGCGAAGCTCAAGCCGTGTTTGTTTGACCCATCTACGGTACGGGTTCTGCCTGGAAAGCCTTGATTTGATAACGTTGTCGGGAATGATCCTGTGCTGTTCAAGGTCAACCAGGAACATCTTTCCGGGATGGAGTCTGCCCTTCATACGAACCTCTGAGGCGGGAAGGTCGACGACCCCGGTTTCGGAAGCCAGGACAATGAGACCGTCTTTCATGACAGTATACCTGGCAGGCCTGAGTCCGTTACGGTCGAGGGTCGCTCCGATAAACCTTCCGTCTGTAAAGACCACGGCAGCAGGACCATCCCAGGGTTCCATGATCGGTGAGTGATACTCGTAGAAAGCCCTCTTGTCGGCACTCATCTGAATTTCGGGCGAATAGGCTTCGGGTATCATCATCATCATGACGTGGGGTATGCTTCTTCCTGCCATGGTGAACAGTTCAAGCACGTTGTCGAAGATTGCCGAGTCACTTCCGCTTTCATCGATCACCGGAACGACATGCCTGACATCATCGCCAAGCACTTTGCTCGTCATATAGCCTTCACGCGCCTTCTGTCGGTTGATATTTCCCTTGAGGGTATTGATCTCACCATTGTGGGCAAGATAACGGAACGGCTGGGCAAGACGCCATTGCGGAAGCGTGTTTGTTGAGAACCGGGAGTGGATGATGGCAAAAGCGCTCTCATACCGACTGTCGCGGAGGTCGGGGTAGTAGGTTTCTACCTGGTCACCTGTAAGCATCCCTTTATAGACGATGACTGAAGAAGAGAGACTGCAGATGTAAAACTGATCTTTCTCTCCGAGGACATCTTCTACATTCTTCTCAATCAGACGTCTGAGAACGTAGAGCTTGCGCTGCAGTGCTTCTCCTCGCAGGGACTCATGGGTAATGAAAAACTGGAAGATGCCGGGTTCGGTCGAAAGGGCAAGCTCTCCGAGACCGGAGGGGTCGACGGGAACCTCTCTCCAGCCGATACAGGTGAATCCCCTGCTCTCTGTACTCAGTTCGATCGATTTCTTGTAGGCCTCATGATCTGCTTCGTGAGGGAAGAACACCATACCGACAGCATAGCTCCCGGGGGCCGGGAGCTTGAGACCGGAAGCGGTCGTATTGAAGAACGAGTGGGGTATCTGAGTCATGATGCCGGCTCCGTCGCCGGTTTTCTGATCCCCCCCGACAGCACCTCTGTGCTGAAGGTTCCTCAGAACTTTGAGTCCGTCGGAAACGATGGAATGACGCACATTACCATCCATGTGAGCTATGAAACCCACTCCGCAGTTATCGTGTTCGAACCGGGTGCGGTACAGACCGTACCCGCCGCTTTGCATAGTCTGAGCACGAAGGCGCTCGATGTGTTGTCCACGTATCGTTTCTTGCATGAATTCTCCTTATCAGCGATCTGTCATGACCCCTTTACAGGCTCATACAGCCCCCGTGAGGGGGGCCGTTATCATGGTGGATGTATGCACCTCTAGAGAGTGAAGAGCATATCCTCGTAACTTGGATACGGCCAGTAAGAGGTATCGGTCAGTCGCTCCAGGGCATCTCCCGACACCCTCAGAGTACCCATAGCCTGTACAACATGGCTGTGTGTAAAGCGGGCATGGTCTGAGACACTATCCTCATGCTCTATTGCTTTTTTAAGCTGAAGCTCAAGAGTTTTTGCCTGGGATATCGTCGTATTGATGGTGCTCGCCAGCTCGTGGGCTACGTTCTCCAGTTCCGTTGCCTTGATACCGAACTGCTTCTGCTGGGAAATACTGGCCAGCAGCTCACTCAGATACCTGTTCGCTGCAGGAACCATCTTACCCAGAGCCATCTCAACCATGAGGGAACCCTCGATATTGATCTGCTTCACATACGTCTCGAGGTAGATCTCCTTGCGTGATTCAAGCTCTTCCCTGCTGTAGATCTTATGCTTGGAAAGCAGTTCAACGTATTCGCTGTCGGTGAGATGACTGACAGCTTCTACGGTGTTGGTCAGATTTGCAAGGCCTCTCTTTTCGGCTTCCAGTACCCATTCTTCCGAATACCCGTTCCCGTTGAACACGACCCGTCTGTGGTTCGCGTAGAACTCCTTGATGATACCCTTTGCTTCAGCAAGGACATCATCTGCCTTCTCCAGTCGGGCAGAGACTTCACTGAGTACTTCAGCGACTGCCGCATTGAGCATCGTATTGGGGCCTGCAAGTGACTGCGAGGAACCTACCATGCGGAACTCGAACTTGTTTCCGGTGAAGGCAAAGGGACTCGTCCTGTTCCTGTCAGTGTCATCAAGAGGGAAGGATGGGATCGTGGTAAGTCCCAGCTGCATCAGCTTGCCGTCTTTTTTTACAAGGGGAGCATCCTCAGCTATGGCTTCGAGAATCTCGGTGAGCATATCCCCGAGGTACATCGAAATGATGGCAGGAGGAGCTTCGTTCGCCCCGAGTCGGTGATCATTGCCGCTTGTCGCGGCCGAGAGGCGAAGCAGTACCGAGTAGGTGTCGACTGCCTTGATGAGACTGGTGAGGAACAGGAGAAACTGCACGTTCTCGGCAGGGCTGTCTCCCGGGCTGAGCAGGTTCTGTCCGTCATCGGTCGAAATCGACCAGTTGTTATGTTTCCCGCTCCCGTTGACGCCTGCGAAGGGCTTCTCGTGGAGGAGCGCCACCATGCCGTGATGCTGTGCCACATTCTTGATCGTCTCCATAACCAGCTGATTGGTGTCGACAGAGATATTGGCCGAGGCATAGATTGTGGCGATCTCGAACTGGTTTGGAGCCACTTCGTTATGCTGTGTCTTAGCAGAGATGCCGAGTTTCCACAGAGCTGAGTTGAGTTCTTTCATGAACACATTGACTCGTTCCTTGATGGCGCCGAAATAATGGTCGTCCATCTCCTGTCCCTTGGCACTCATCCCGCCGAACACGGTACGGCCTGCAAGCTTCAGGTCAGGTCTCTTATTGTAGAATTCTTCGTCGATGAGAAAGTATTCCTGTTCCGGCCCCACATTCACGACAATGCGCGAAGCGGACGTGTTCCCCAGCAGGCGAAGCACCTTGAGAGCCTCTTCGTTTATCGAGACCATGGAACGAAGCAGGGGGACCTTCTTGTCGAGAGCTTCGCCGGTGTAGGAAAAGAAGGCGGTGGGAATCGTCAGGGTTCTGACGCCACCGGTCTCTTTAATGAAGGCAGGAGAGGCAGTATCCCATGCAGTATATCCGCGGGCCTCAAAGGTTGCTCTCAGACCGCCGTTGGGGAAGGAGGAGGCATCAGGTTCACCCTGGATGAGTTCCTTTCCTGAGAATTCAAGAACCACAGATCCATCTCCGTTGGGACTGATAAAGGAGTCATGCTTCTCTGCAGTGAGTCCGGTAAGGGGCTGGAACCAGTGAGTATAATGGGTAGCTCCCTTCTCGAGGGCCCAGTCTTTCATCGCATTGGCAACTACTTCGGCAGACTCCTTGCTGAGAGTCTTTCCACCTGTCTGAACTGCAACGACCTCTTTGTAGACGTTCTTCGGCAGTCTCTCCCTCATCACTGAATCACTGAAACAGTACTCTCCGTATACGTCAATGAGTGACGTCTTCGAATAATCTATCTGGTTGATCATACTCACATACTCCTCTACGTGCATTTGGTTTTCATATATAAGCACACAGCGTGCCAAGCGATTATATCATTACAATACAATGTAATAGCAATGTTCACAACACCAGAATCATACATTTATGTATGATTCTGGACGCCTTTCATACATTTATGTAGGATTAACCTATCGCAGGTGAACCCTTTTCTCTGTTCCTGATACGGATCGTCTGCTCAATAGGGAGAATAAAGATCTTCCCGTCACCTATGGTTCCGGTGGCAGCACCGGCGACGATGGCATCCACAGTGGCATCAACAAAGGAATCATTGACTGCAATCTCTATCCTCACCTTTTTCAGAAGGTTCACCTCAACATCAATTCCCCGATAGACCTCAGTATACCCCTTCTGCTGACCACATCCCAGTGCATTGGTCACGCTGATCTTATAGATCTTCTTCTTGTACAGTTCCTGCTTCACTTCGGAAAGCTTTCCCGGCTGTATATATGCGATGATTAGTTTCATATCGTACTCCTTTTGACTATGTGGTTACTACATCGTGGTGAAGATCTGGAATCCGCTGTACGCCTCAGCGTTGTGCTCAGCAAGGTCCAGACCCTTAAGCTCGTCAGTGGCATCCACTCTGAGTCCGTTGAACTTCCTGATAACAAAGAACAGGATACCGGCTGAACCTACTACCCAGGCACCGACTGTCACGACGCCGAGGGCCTGTATCCCGAGCTGAGTGAAGCCACCGCCATAGAAGAGGCCTTTCATTCCTTCAGCCGTGCTGAACAGACCGACTGCCAGAGTTCCCCAGGCACCGCACACTCCATGAACGCTGATGGCTCCGACCGGATCGTCTATGTGGAGCACTTTGTCTATGAACTCGACTGAGTAGACAACGAGCACCCCTGCGATAAGGCCGATGAGTATTGCTCCGACGGGACTCACCACTGCAGTGGGAGCCGTGATACCGACCAGGCCGGCCAGAGCTCCGTTGAGGGACATTGAAACATCGGGCTTACCAAACTGTATCCAACTGATGATCATCGCTCCTACAGCTCCTGCTGAAGCTGCCAGGGTTGTAGTGACTGCGACATTGGCCATCGAGAGATCTGTCCCGCTCAGAGTGGAGCCGGCATTGAATCCGTACCAGCCGAACCAGAGAATAAAAACACCCAGCGAGGCCAGGGGGAGGTTGTGACCGGGGATTGCCTTGCTGGTCACCTTCTTCCCGTTCGTGACATACTTTCCGATCCTCGGTCCCAGGGCGAGTGTTCCCATGAGTGCGGCCCATCCTCCGACAGAGTGGACGACAGTGGATCCAGCGAAATCGTGAAAACCGAGTGATCCGAGCCAGCCGCCACCCCAGATCCAGTGTCCGCTGATGGGGTAAATGACAGCTGAGACGACAACCGAATAGAGCAGATAGGCGGTGAACTTCGTCCGTTCGGCAACCGCCCCGCTGACGATCGTTGCTGCTGTTGCAGCGAACACCACCTGGAACATCCAGTCACGATACAGCACTGGATCGGTTCCTGATACAAAGAAATCGCTGAATCCGAACAGACCGCCGACATCAGAGCCATACATAAGAGCCCATCCGATCGCCCAGTAGAACAGTGCCCCCGCTGCAAAATCCATCAGGTTCTTCATGATGATGTTACCTGCGTTCTTCGCACGGGTGAGCCCTATCTCCACCATGGCAAAACCAGCCTGCATAAAAAACACCAGAGAAGCGGCAATAAGCAGCCAGATCATATCAAGGGCAGCCTGATGAAGTGCCACACTCTGAGCCAGATCATCTGCTGCCAGGGTTCCTCCTGCGAAGCACATGAGCACGAGCATCGCGACACCAACTTTGAGTTTCTTCATATCCATCTCCTTACGATTGTGATGGAAACCCATAAGCATCCAGTGTGCCAATAAAGAAAAACTATTGGTATATTTTTTTTATTTATTACTATTTAATGAGTTATATACTGATAAACGAGCATATCACTCATCAGAGGTCAAGAGTAGATACGAGAACGTTCATACAATTTTGTATATTTACTACAAGAAACATACAAAATTGTAGGATTATTTCAACCGCTTCGGGTCAATACGGTACTTATCGATCCTGAGGCCCATGATCCGTTCGCTGATACCAAGATTCCTCGCCGCCTTTGCCCGGTTTCCCCGGGTAGTTTTCAGCTCATCGGTGATCAGTTCGTATTCGAGGGTATCGAGAGCGCTCTGAAGTGAAGAGGAAAGTGCTGTCTGAGAAGACTCGGCTGACTGAAGGGAAGGAGGGAGGTGGTAGTTATGGATGACATCATCCCGACTGAGAAGCACCGCACGCATGATGATATTCTCGAGCTCACGCACGTTACCCGGCCAGTGATACATATTCAGCAGGTCGATGGCATTCGTGCTGAGTCGTTTGATGGAAAGGTTGTTCTCCCTGTTGTACTTCTCTATGAAATGATCACAGAGCATCGTGATATCGCTTTTACGCTCTCTCAGCGGGGGGATGTGGACAGGGAACACGTTAAGACGATAGTAGAGGTCTTCCCGGAAGGTGCCTTCGGCCACCTCTTTCTCAAGGTCCCGGTTCGTGGCGGCCAGAATTCTGACATTCACCTTGATAGTCTTGATTCCCCCTACCCGTTCGAACTCCTTCTCCTGCAGCACCCTCAGCAGCTTGGCCTGCATCGTCTGCGGCAGCTCCCCAATCTCATCAAGGAAGATCGTTCCGTTGTTTGCAAGTTCGAATTTTCCTTTCTTGGCCGCATATGCCCCGGTGAAGGAGCCTTTCTCGTGTCCGAACAGCTCACTCTCGATGAGACCCTCGGCGAAGGTTGCACAGTTTACCTTGATCAGAGGCATGTTCTTGCGGAACGAGGAGTCGTGGATCTCCTGAGCGACAAGTTCCTTACCGGTGCCGCTCTCACCCCGAATCAACACCGTTGCATCCGATTTACTCACCTGAGCGATCTGCTGGTACAACATCTGCATCACCTGGGAGTTGCCGATGATCCGTTCAGGCTTGTAGCGCTCCCCGAGTTCCAGCTTGAGCCGTTTGTTCTCCTCGGTGAGACGTTCGTTCTCCTCCCTCAGTTCCTGACGGAGCTTCACGATGCGGGCAAGCATACTGGCGATGACCATCAGCAGCTTCTCAAACTTCTCGACGTCTGCCTTCCTGAGATTCTCGAAGGTGATGTTGAGTGTACCGATCACCTCTTTCCCGCTGCGGATGGGTACGCTGATGAACGACACCCGCTTCGAACCGAGCTCTTCCTCTTCAGCACCCGTCTTGTTGGCATACCTCGGGTCCTTGGAGATATCGACGATCGAAACAGGGATCCCCTGTTCCACGACCTCTCCGGTGATCCCCTCTCCGAGACTGTAGCGCCCCTTGCGTTTCTGGGTTGCCGTGAAGCCGTAGGCGGCTTCGATGAGAATCTCTTTGGTGTCCCGATTGAGCAGCGTGATTGCGCCACGCTTCATCTGCGAGTGATAGCTGCGCGAGAGTGCTATGAGTATGGGGGTGAGAATACCCTTGATCTCTTCATTTTCATCAAGGATATTGCTGATCTCATGGAGTACCTGAAGTTCTATTGAGTGATCGTGATCCATGGACGTATATGATACGCTGATACAAAGATCTAGGCAAGAGTCGGACAGGGAAAGGCGGAATTGTTGTTGATTTTTGCGATACGGAATTGGTGCTCACAGAAAATTAAAGAGTATTTCCTGCTAACGGATTGACACGCTTAGCTAAAACTCGTTAGCGTAGCCGATTATATACACAGGGCATCGGACGATGTCACAAATTTCTTGTAACAGGAGGCAGAACATGTGTGGATTTGTTGGTGCATTCAACATCACAGAAGAAATCGGCGACATGCGTGAACGCGTAATTCAGATGTCGAAAATGATCAGACATCGTGGACCGGATTGGTCAGGGGTATTCACATCGAATAATTGTGTTCTCTCACATGAACGCCTCGCGATCGTAGACCCGCTCAGCGGAAAACAGCCGCTGAAGAGCAAGGACGGTTCACTCTCTCTTGCCGTCAATGGCGAGATCTACAACCATGGTGACATCAGGAAGACCTACGCCGATAGGTATGAGTTCCTTACTCAGAGTGACTGTGAGGCAATCCTTGCACTGTACACCAACAAAGGGGTCGATTTCTTCGAGGATATCAACGGGATTTATGCCTTTGCCCTGTATGACAGCAATACCGACACCTTCCTTATCGGAAGAGACCATATCGGCATCATTCCTCTGTACCATGGATGGGACAAGGAAGGCCAGTACTATATCGCAAGCGAACTCAAGAGCCTTGAGGGAGTGTGCGCACATTTCGAGGAATTCCCTCCCGGGCACTATTACACCAACGGAATGAGTGAACCGAAACGGTGGTACACCCGTGAATGGGAATCCTTCGATGCGGTGAAGGACAACACTACCAGCGTGGAGGCGGTCAGAACCTCGCTTGAGGCTGCTGTGAAACGGCAGATGATGAGTGACGTCCCCTACGGAGTGCTGCTCAGCGGCGGTCTTGATTCGTCAGTCATCGCTGCCATCATGATGAAATATGCAAAAAAGAGGGTTGAGAGCGGAGATCAGCAGGAAGCATGGTGGCCGCAGCTTCACAGTTTCGCCATAGGTCTCGAGGGCTCTCCCGACCTGAAGGCGGCCCGCATTGCTGCGGACCATATCGGCACAGTGCACCATGAGGTGCATTATACGATACAGGAGGGTCTTGATGCCCTCAGAGACGTCATCTACCACCTTGAAACCTATGATATAACCACTATCAGGGCATCAACTCCTATGTATCTTATTGCCAGAGTGATCAAATCAATGGGTATAAAGATGGTACTGAGCGGGGAAGGCTCGGACGAACTATTCGGCGGCTACCTCTACTTCCATAAAGCCCCCTCAGCCAGAGACTTCCATGAAGAGACGGTACGCAAGCTCAGCAAGCTCCACCTGTACGACTGTCTCAGGGCGAACAAGTCTCTTGCCAGCTGGGGAGTGGAAGGCAGGGTGCCGTTCCTCGACTTCGAATTCATTGATGTGGCTATGACGCAGAACCCGGTCGACAAGATGTCAAGCAGGGTGCCGGGGAAAGAGAGAATCGAGAAGCATCTTCTCCGTGAAGCCTTCGATGACCTCCTTCCGAAGGAGATCGCATGGCGTCAGAAAGAGCAGTTCAGTGACGGCGTCGGATACGGCTGGATAGATACACTGAAAAAGATGACAAGTGAGGAAGTTTCCGATCAGCAGTTCGCCAATGCACATCACCGGTTCCCGACAAACACCCCGCTGAACAAGGAAGAGTATTATTACCGCTCGATCTATGAAGAACTCTTCCCCAGCGAGTCGGCGGCACGCTGTGTTCCTCACGAAGCCTCAGTGGCCTGTTCGACACAGACCGCTCTTGAGTGGGATGAGGCATTCAAGAAGATGAACGAACCCTCGGGAAGAGCCGTCGCAGGAGTTCATGATCAGGCATATTAAGGCCTGAAAAAGATTCAGAAGAACAGATATGCAGCTACAGTGGCCGGTCTCCGGTCACTGTTTTGTTGTGTACCCGTATGTCCCGGTCACATCAGCAGACTGGAGTTTCTGAGCCGTTCCAGTCTGTGCAGTTTCTTCCTGAACTGATGAAGCTGTAGGGGAAGGAAATATTCGAGCGGCTCAGGAAGTTCGTGGATATCAAACCATCCCCCTTCGGAGAACCGTTCGGTGACAAACTCGATACACACATGCTCCTCGCGCATCCGGTAGGTAAAAACCGAGGTATGGAAGAAGGGAGCATGTATCGACCAGATGCAGGTGATATCGTCCTGTTCGGGAATGGCATATCCCGTTTCCCTGTGTGCTGTCCTGAGCGCTGTCCTGTGGTAGTCAGGCTTTCCGTCGGCAGAGAACCCATCGGTCTTCTCCCAGCTACCCCCGGGAAGGCACCATTTGCCCCCGTCTGTCCCTGAGAGCCTCCTGCCGAGAAGGATCTGTATCTCACCATCCCTGGTCCACTTCCAGAACAGCATCCCACCGCCGTGATACCCTATGTGCAACCCTGATACCAGCTGCCTGATTGTGTGTTCCATCGTTTGAAGCTCTCCCTGCCTTCCGTTCATCAATTCCGGAAGGATCTGCACCTTGTCTCATGAAGTCATTACAGGTTGGAACAGTATATCCAGAAAAGCAGAAGAATCAAAGAACCTGCTAGCAGAATCTGCTAGAAAAATCAGGAAATCGTATCAGTACGTATATCTGTGACCGTTGGCCACCTGATCGTTCCCCGTCCTGTGCCTTCAGCGATACGTGCATGTATTCTCAATCCACACTCTACACAGAAAACACATGCGAAGATGGAACCGTTACACCAATTTACAATGCACCAACACATTTCCTACACTTTATTCATCACGCACTCATACATCCCTCATGTATCGGGTATCTGATGGAACCATCAATAATTTTGGAGGAAAACCATGAAGTTTCACACAAACAGGCGCACGTGGATACTGGCAGCTCTGATCCTATTCACAGCGTTCTCACTGACAGCGGAGGGAACCGCAGAGCAGAGCACCTCAGCTGCACATTCAAGACCACAGGCAAAGTACGTCTTCCTGTTCATCGGAGACGGAATGTCCACCGCACAGATCAATGCGGCTGAATCGTATGCAAACGCACAGGTCTCTGACGACATAACCGTTCAGCACCTGAGGTTCTCGAAATTCCCTGTTGCCGGACTCACCACGACCTATGATGCCAGTTCGCTGATTACCGACAGTGCATCCTCGGCAACAGCCATGGCATCAGGTAACAAGACCCTCAGCGGAGTCATCAACATGAGCACTGACAAGACTGAGGCCTTCAAGCTGGTATCAGAGTATGCCAGGGAACAGGGAAAGAAGATCGGCGTCGTCTCTACCGTGTCACTGAACCATGCCACACCGGCGGCGTTCTACGCAAAAGCCCCCTCACGAGGCAACTACTACGATATCGCAGTTCAGCTGACACAGAGCGACTTCGATTATTTCGGTGGTGGCGGATTCATCCAGCCCGACGGAAAGAACGGTGACAAGGCGAATATCTTCGATCTCGCCAGGGAGGCTGGGTATACAATCGCAGATACCGATAGGGAATTCCATGCTCTTACTCCCTCCTCGGGTAAGGTGCTTGCTGTCAATGAGCGTCTACAGAGCTCATCAGCGGATATGCCGTACGATATCGACCGTAAGGCGGGAGAACTTTCACTCGCCGATTACACAGCCAAGGGTATCGAACTTCTCAGCGATGATCCCGACGGGTTCTTCATGATGGTCGAGAGCGGGAAGATCGACTGGTCAGGGCATGCAAACGATGCCGGTGCATCAATACACGAGACCCTCGCATTCGATGCTGCTGTTGCACAGGCCATTGCTTTCGCCGAAGAACACCCTGAGGAAACACTGATCGTCGTGACAGGTGACCATGAGACCGGGGGTATGACAATCGGTTTCGCAGGAACGAAGTACTCTACCTTCTTCGATGAAATCGGAAAGCAGAAGATGTCCTTCACCGCTTTTGATCAGGAAGTTCTCGGTCCATACAAAGAGAGTCTGGCGGGCAGAAAGGCTCGTTTCGAAGAGTTCCTCCCCTCCATCGAAGATGCATTCGGGATAGAATACGGTGCACTCACTGCTGTACAGCAGGATAAACTGAGAACAGCATTCGAGCGGTCGATGGGTAACGAAGTGATCGTTCCCCAGGTCGAGGATGTGTACCTGCTCTACGGAGGCTATGAGCCACTGACGATGACCATTACCCACACTCTCAACGAGATCGCCGGAATCGGCTGGACGACCTACTCCCACACAGGTGTTCCCGTTGCGACGTTCGCGAAGGGAGCGGGACAGGATCTGTTCGGTGGGTACTATGACAACACGAAGATCTTCGCCTCTCTCATGAGCGCGATGGGTCTGTCCGAACAGATGTAGAGCGCTCTCACGCTCTGCATGCACACATAACCGTCCATCAGGCCCTGCAGGGTCTGATGGACGCTTCTTGAACAGGAAATGACAGCATATGAACACAGGCAGAAGAGAACACATCAGCCGGCAGGACATACTTCTTGTCTCGATCTCCATTCTTGCAAGCATTGTGATGCTCTTTATACCGACCGGCTTCGAACCTCCCGAAGGCTCAACTCATTCGATGCGGGTGCGTGCAACGGTTCTCGATGTCGACGATTCTCAGGTGCGCGAGTATGGACCGGTTATCGAGGGCACTCAGCACCTCGAACTACGTATCGACAGCGGCAGATTCAAGGGAGAGGTACAGGAGAGCATCAACTCGATCATAGGAAAGAAGGAACTCGATAAGGTGTTTGAACCGGGAGACAGGGCCTATGTCGTGCTTGATCTGAATGAGGCCGAGGACACGATCGTGTACGCGAATGTCATCGACCACTACCGGAGCGCAAAGACGCTTATACTTCTTCTGCTGTTCTTCATCACACTCTTTGCGGTTGCCGGGTGGATCGGTCTCAAATCCATTATCTCCTTCATATTTACCGGAATCATTCTCCTGAAGGTCCTCCTTCCCCTCTTCCTCCACGGCTTCAATCCGATCCTCACAGCCGCTGTTGTCGTCACGATACTGACCGGTGGAATCATATTCCTCGTGGGAGGGATCTCACGAAAGGGTCTCACAGCCTTCACAGGCTCCTTCGCGGGAGTTCTTGCAACGGTGATCCTCGCCATCGTAAGCACTCACTGGTTTGACCTCAACGGAGCAACCAGCCCCTTCCTTGAATCCCTCCTCTATGCAGGGTTCGGCGGTATCAACCTGACACAGATATTCATAGCCGGCATCTTCATAGCATCCAGCGGAGCTGTGATGGACCTTGCGATGGATATCTCCGCCTCCATGCACGAGGTTCTGGAAAAACATCCCACGATCACCCGGTTTGAACTGATGACCAGCGGGCTTACCGTCGGTCGTCACGCAGTAGGAACCATGACAACGACTCTCCTCCTTGCCTATTCGGGAGGATATACGGGCATGCTGATGAACTTCATCGGTCGTGGTGTTCCCTTTGAAAACGTCATCAACATGGTTTTTGTATCTTCTGAACTTATCCATACCTTTGTCGGCAGTTTCGGTCTTGTCCTCGTCGCACCTCTCACCGCAATAGCAGGTTCGATTATCTACATACCGCGGAGAGCTGAACAGAAGGAGGAAGTAACGCCCCTCCTGCGTGAGGCGGAGTAGGATCTCTCATCCATCTCAGACGGCCTTCCAGCTGTGATGCATAGGAACCCGGCACCACGGGATTTGTATACCATGGAATGCATGTGTTTCCTTTCATCTGCCCTCGTCATCTCATCGTACCGTGTGAGGAACCTGTTTCCCAAGCCGGAAACCACTTGACAACACTATAGATACATTAAACAATATATCATATGATGTTTAAAAAGCAGCATCACAGAGAGTGAGGGTATAAGGCTATGTCGACTAAACTGTTTACAGCACAAGAGAAAACAACATCGGTTAACGTCGTTATCAATGCGATCAAGGAACTGTTAATCCAGAAGCGACTCCTTCCTGGACAAAAAATGCCTAATGAGATGGAGATTGCAAACGGTCTTGGTGTCAGCAGGGGAACTGTACGGGAAGCACTGAAGGTACTTTCAGCATTCGGAATCATTGAAATAAAAGTAGGGAACGGCACCTACGTCTCGAAAACACCTCAGAAGAGCGCCCTCGACCCGATGCTCTTCGGCCTGCTTCTTCTTGATGCTGATACAAAGAAACTTTCTGAGTTCAGAAAACTCATCGAAACGGACATCATACGGCTCATATTCCAATACAAACATGAAAACCGGGCTGAAATCGCAGAACTTGAAGAGAATGTTAGAGAGCTGGAACGTCTCTGTTTGAGGGATAACGACGCTGATCTAAGTGAACTCACCTACCAGAATGATATGGAGTTCCACCGGATCATGGGACGTGCTTCGAAAAACGAGATGGCGGAGCGGGTCTACACCTTCATCCTCGACACCTTCTCCTACTCCATAAAAATCAGCCACCAGCATCAGGATCTGGGGAATGAAGCCCTCAGAGTGCACAGGAAGATTCTGGAGTCAATCTACACCAACGATATAGACACAGCCAAGGAGATCGTCAGCGAATCGATCGATGTATGGGAGAAACTGCAGTAATCTCCTCAGCGCCTTGTTTCCCATGACAGTGAAGACCGATGCTGAGCATCGGTCTTCTTGCGCTCGTCCGTTCCCGGTCCTCAGGAAACGAGGTTCACGGGGTTGCCGGCGATGAACCGCTTCAGGTTGTCCACCGCGATGCCCATCAGGCGACTCCTGCTCTCTTTCGGAGCCCAGCTGATATGGGGAGTGATCAGGCAGTTCTTCGCACTGAGCAGCGGATTGTCCTCTGTGATCGGTTCACTGGAAGCCACATCGAGTCCTGCCGCATAGACCTTCCCGCTGTTGAGGGCGTCGGCAAGATCCTGCTCCACGATCAGAGGTCCCCGTGAGTTGTTGATGATGATCACTCCGTCCTTCATCTTCGCGATGTTCTCTCTGTTGATGATACCTTCGGTCTCTGCGAACAGTGGTGCGTGCAGTGCGATCACATCAGAGGAGGCGAACAGCGTGTCAAGGTCGACATACTCACAGGTCTCACTTTCCAGGGCAGTATTACGGTAGGTGTCATAGGCAAGGACCTTCATTCCCAGTGCCTGGGCGATCCGTCCGGTTGCCTGGCCGATCCTGCCGTACCCGATGATACCCATGCTCTTGCCGGCAAGCTCAATCAGGGGGTAGTCCCAGAAACACCACTGACCGCTGCTCTGCCAGCGGCCCTGATGGACAGCCGTATCATGGTGACCCACGTGGTGGCAGATCTCAAGCAGCAGGGCGATAGCGAACTGTCCCACCGCATCGGTCCCGTAGGTGGGGATGTTTGTCACCGCCACGTCCGCTTCCACCGCCGCCTTCACATCCACCACGTTGTAGCCGGTGGCAAGCACGCCGATGAACTTCAGCTGTGGGCACGCTTCGATGACCCCCGCATTGAGGGGAGTCTTGTTGGTGAATACGTAGGAAGCTTCACCGATTCTTTCTATGATGGCTTGATCCTCATGAGGACACTGGTCATAGACTGTCAGCTCCCCGAGCTCTTCAAGAGCCTGCCAGGAGAGGTCTCCCGGGTTCAGTGTGTATCCGTCGAGTACCACGATCTTTTTCATCATTTCTTCCTTTCAGATAAGTGGATTCTCAGGATGGAGCATCGTGGCAATCGACTTATCAAGATTCTCATCTTCCCAGATCTGTCTCCAGTCGTTACGCAGCACCATACGGCTTCCTATTCCCATCGCTACCGAGCAGGCATCGGAAACAGGGGTTTTGCCAAGCAATCCCAGAAAGTTCGCTGAGAGGTTATAGATATGTCCTGAAAGAAAGGAGATCGCCGCCTCACGAGGAATACCTCGTCTCTCAGCTTCATCAACAGTCTCTGCCATGGCATGGAGGGTTGTTGCACCGAGAATTTCGACGAGTGTCGGCTCAAGAAAGGCAATCTGCCGACTGCTCATTACATAGGAATTCACGACTGGGGCATACATCAGCTCTGATACTCTCCGGCATTTTTCAAAGACATCATCATCGCCCTGGATCTTCGACATCACGATATCCTGCTTTCCTCCTAGACCGCCAAAATAGTCGTGACGAGCTTCATAGGTATCCTGATCGAGAAAGTAGGAAGGATGACAGGGGTGGGCAACAGCGAAAGTACAATCATCTCTGAGCTCCAGTTCCCGAGCGACTGCAGCCGCCGGATCAAGAATCACGAATCCTGTGTTTGCGCTGAGCAGAGGTACAACATGTGCTGATAGTTTTTTGATCAGGGTGTCAGGAACGGCGAAGACAACAACATCTGCCACCAGGAGAGCATCTTCCAATCGAACGACTTCAAGCCCGCGTTCTTTGATCGAAGCCATTCCCTTCTCCCCCTCTTCCACGCAGTACAGTTCGACTTCCTGAGGAACCTTCGCAAGATTGTTACTTGTCCGTGTCCCCATCTTTCCACCTGCTCCGATGACTGCTACCTTTATCTTTTCCATCTTCATTCTCCTTATGCTCTCACGAGCTCAGCTATCCCTTCAGGGCTGTATCCATATGCATCAGCAAGTTCTTTGGCCGGACCGGATTCCGCGAACGTCTTCAAACCAAGCTTTCTCACACTCTTCGGATCGTGTTGACAGACAAGGGACTGTATATAGGACCCCAGCCCGCCGTTGATAGACTGATCTTCCACGGTTGCGATCTTTCCTGCGCTCCTGATGATCTCAATGATCTTCGAGGGGTCTTTACCATTGATGATGTTGATGTCAGCGACTGTGACCGAAGTCCCTTCCTTCTTCAGGATTTCTGCCGCCTCCAGCACTCTGTCGAGAATGAACCCGCTTGCAAAAATTACGGTATCACGTCCATAGTCTTTCAGGATTCGTACGCCATCGAGAGAGAACGGAGTCTCTTTATCGTAGACATCCACTTCTCTTCCGCTTCCGGCGCGGATATAGACAGGGCCATTCACCGCTGCAGCTTCCTTGACAGCATGGTAGGTCTGGTTCCCGTCTGCCGGCACAAAGATAGTGAAGTTCGGAATCGCCGACAGAATACTGACATCTTCATAAAACTGGTGAGTTACCCCTTCTCGCTCACCACCGATAAGACCGGCGTTTATTCCCACAAACTTCACATTGAGGTTAGGATAAGCAACAAAAGTTCTCATCTGTTCACAGGCACGCATCGTGAGAAAACCGGCATAGGTTGCAACGAAGGGAATGATCCCGCAGGTGGAAAGACCGGCTGCGATATTGACCGTCCCCTGTTCTGCGATCCCGCATTCAATATAGTTTTCAGGATAGGTCTCGGCGTAGGGAACAGCTCTCATAGCCTTGAGGGAGTCACTCGATATGAACATCACCTCAGGATTCTTTTCCGTCAACTCTGCAATTGCTGCAGCAAACGCTTCTCTTGTACCTTTGAAATCTTTCATCTTGCATCTCCCTTTAGCTGGAGGCCTGCCTGTCTGAACTGCTCATCGGTAGGAACACCCTTGTGCCAGGCATTATCATTCTCCATATAATCGAGTCCTTTTCCCTTGATACAGTCAGCAACGATGGCGATTGGTTTCCCCTTCACACTGTTCGCCTCTGCAAGCGCTTTCTTGATCTGATCAATATCATTACCGTCGATCTCGATGATGTGCCAGCCGAAGGCTCCGATGCGCTGGGCAACATTGTTTCCGCCGATCACATCCTCCACCGACCCACCGCTTTGCCAGCCGTTCCTATCGACGAATACTATCAGGTTGTCGAGCTTATGACGCGTGGCGACGTTGATTCCTTCCCAGACGACTCCCTCCTGAAGTTCACCATCTCCAACGATAACAAAGACCCGATAGTCCTTCTTATGGAACTTGCCGGCGAGCGCCATACCTGCTCCGATTGCAATCCCGTTACCGAGAGATCCTGAAGTGCTGTCGATGCCAACAGTCTTATGGCTGACCGGGTGGCCCTGAAAATCACTGTGAAGGGCCCTGAGGTTGAAATGTTCGACCTTCTCTTTGAAATACCCCTTCTCATTAAGGGCAGCATAGATGATAGGACAGGCATGCCCCTTAGAGAGGATAAACCGGTCCCTGTCGTCCCATCCCGGATTATCCGGATCAACATTCATCTCATCAAAGTAGAGAGTCGTAACGATATCGGCTATGGAGAGAGCCGGGCCAGGATGACCGTCCTTGCCTTCCCACACCATGCGAACTGCTTCGTACCGAAGGGTATCAGCAATCTTCTGTAGTTGTTTAGTTTCCATGCATTTCCTCTATTTGTTTTACATCAAACATCAGATGTTTATATTTTTAAGACTTTCCTTCTCTGGAAGAAATTCCGCTTCAGAAAGGTTGTATTCTGGCTAGGCTGTTTTAATCAATGCGTTTGGTATTGCAGTGACCATCTCCGGGAACAGGACAAAAAGGCCAAGGATAACAAAAAAGGCGAAGATAAACGGGATTGTTGCCCTGGCCCCTCTCTCAAGGGGGATCTCTCCGATCTTGCAGCCGATGAACAGACACGCACCGACCGGTGGGGTGACGAGACCGATGCCAAGGGCAATAACCGTGATGACACCGAAGAAAAGAGGATCTATTCCCACAGTGGTCACCAGAGGGAGGAAGATCGGACACAGGAGTATGATTCCTGCACTGAGATCCAGAAACATCCCGGTGATAAAGTACACTGCAATCAGCATGATCGTAACGAGGGCTTTCGACTCGGTGAGGCTGGTAACAAGGACAACGATCTTCTGAGGAAGCTGTGCATTGGTCACTACCCAGCCGAACAGGTATGCTCCTGCAATCATGAACATGACCGTGGCTGTGGTTTTTGCTGATTCTATAATGATGGAAGGCATCATCTTCAAGGTAAGCTCCTTGTAAACAAAGAAACCGACAAGAAGTGCGTAGATCGTTGCTGAAACTGCCGCTTCGGTGGGAGTAACGATTCCGAGCATGATACCCCCTAGAATGATTACAGGAGTCAGGATAGCAAAGAAGCTCTGTTTGAACGACTTCCATACGAGTAGCGGATGGAAACGGTGCATAGTCCCGTAGTTATGCTTTTTTGCCTTATAAAAGGAGATCAGCATCTGAGACACCCCGATTATGACGCCGGGCAGGAGTCCTGCCAGAAACAGTTTACCGATCGACACCCCGGAAATGACACCATAGAGAACGAAGGGAATACTGGGAGGTATGATAACACCGATAACTGACGAGCTTGCCGTGACGGCTACTGTAAAATCATCAGCATAGCCGTCCTTCTTCATCGCAGGAATGACCATGGAACCAACAGCGGAGGTGTCTGCCACGGCAGCGCCCGTGATACCTGCAAAGAGCATACTGGTCAGAACATTCACATGGGCAAGACCTCCCCGCATCCAGCCTACCAGGGAGTTTGCAAAATGTATCAAACGTGTTGAAATACCACCTGCACCCATCAGATTCCCTGCAAGCATGAAAAACGGGATAGCGAGCAGTGTGAACGAATCAGTGGCTACGACAGCCCTTTGAACAACAGAGACAAGTGGAATGCCGGCCATGTAGATCGTCAGAGCTGAAGAGAGAAAGAGACTGAAGGCGATGGGGAAATTCAGCAGCAGCATGATGAAAAATGAAATAAAGAGTGTACCGATCATCTTATTTATCCCCCTCTCGCTTGTGCAGGATGATTCGTGTAGCGAAGTCGATCAGCATAAGCGCGAAACCGACGAACAGTGCGAAATAGATAAGGCTCATAGGAATCCCCAGTGAAGGGGATTCCTGTGAATGTGTGATCTGCATGACCTTGAGAGTCTGTCGCATGATGATAATCATGAAACCGCTTATAAGAGCTTTACTCACAATATCAATGATCGCTCTAAGCTTCTCGGGCATGAGATTCACAAAGAAATTCATACTCATATGGGAGTCGTCTCGTAAAACAACCGCAGAGGCAATGAAGACCAGCCAGATAAAAATGAAACGTGCAAGCTCTTCCGACCAGGCAAGAGGGCTGTTCAGTGCATACCTGAAAAAGACCTGAAAGAATACTACGACAACCAGAAGAACACTTACCACGATCGTCACCACATCCTCTGTCTTGTTCAGCACCCGTCTGAACTTCTGTACACCTTCTGCAAACGTATTACTCATACTTACTCCCATCTCTCTGTTCTCAGTCGCCCATCGCCATGATGGCAGCAATGAGGTCTGCACCGAAAACTGAGGAATATTCATCATACACTGACTTGGTTGCCTGCTGGAATAAGGAACCATTCACTTCATACACTTCCATGCCGTTCTTTTCGAGAGTGGCGATGTATTCAGAGTCAAGTTCAGCCATTTTCGCTCTCTGGAAATCAGTAGCATTCTTGGCAGCTTCCTTGATGATGGCCATCTGGTCATCACTCAGTTTACCGACAGTGCTCTTGGACATCAGGAACATCTGAGGAGTATAGAAGTGCTTTGTGAGTGCGTAGTAATCCTGAACTTCCCAAAGTGCGTTGGTTGCAAGAATGACGGGGGGATTCTCCTGTCCGTCGATGACACCCTGCTGCAGAGATGTGTAGACTTCACCCCACGCCATAGGAACAGGAGATGCACCAAGGGCGGAGAATGCAGCCATATGAACCTTATTCTGCATCGTTCTGATTTTCAGACCCTGCAGGTCCTCCGGTGTCTCGATCTTCTTACTTGAGGAAATGCTTCTCCAACCGTTTTCCATGAATGAAAGACCGACGATACTCTTCTCTTCAAACTTTTTAAGGATATCCTGACCGATTTTGCCGTCAAGCACCCTGTAAGCATGTTCTGAAGACGTGAAGAGGAAAGGAAGATCAACAACTCCGATTTCCGGGACAAAACTCACAAGAGGACCGGTGGAGGTGATGACAAAATCGACAGTACCGAACTGGAGACCTTCGACCATCTCTCTCTCTTCACCGAGCTGCCTGTTTGGGTAAACCTGTATTTCGATGGCTCCATCAGTCTTCTCGGCTACTTCCTCTGCAAACTGTACGGCAGCAAGGTGCGCCGGATGCGAGTTCTGAATTCCGTGTCCGAGCTTCAGGACGATAGGCCCTGTGGTTTCGGTCTCTCCCTGTGCATAGACAGCAGAGAAACTGATGAGTGCTACGATAAGTAGAACTAACAATTTTTTCATAGATTTCTCCTTTATTCTGTAAGACATTTAATCATCCTACGTTTGATTGTTGGTCCACTGTAACACGGGTTAAGTCAAACGTCAAATGTTTTTTTACAAAAAAATTCCGTTATCAACATCCTCAAGAAACAACCTTGAAACATCAGCAAAATGGATATGTATACTGCTATAATATAATGAATAACACATAAGCCAATGAATCGGGGAGACACACAAGACGGAAAAAGCACTTATCAGGTGTACTTACCGACCAGTTCAACGAAGGCCACATCAAGTAATCGTTTTTCGTGTATCCCGCCCTGTGCATCTTTTGTAATCTGCATCAGAACCTGGTTTCCGGAAGGTCCGAGAGGGATAATCATCAGTCCCCGCGGTGCAAGCTGCCCGATCAGTTCCTGAGGCATCAGCCGTGGCGCTGCCGTGACCATGATACGGTCATACGGAGCAGACTCCTTCCATCCTAGAGACCCGTCTCCGATTTTGTAGTGGACATTGTGATATGAGAGGTTTTGAAGTCGTTTTCGTGCCTTATCTGAAAGGTCCTCGATCAGTTCAACCGTATAGACTTCTTTGGCAAACTCAGCGAGGAATACACTCTGGTAACCGCTTCCCGTCCCGATCTCAAGGACTCGCAGTTCTTTGTCCAGACGCAGCTTATCGGTCATATAGAGGACAAGACTCGGCTGACTGATGGTCTGTCCATACCCGATCGGCAGGGGTGCATCGAGAGTTGACAGCACCCTGTTGGCACCCTCAATAAAATATGAGCGGTCGAGGGAGTGAAAGAACCGGATCAGTTTTTCATCCATATAGAGATATAATACCTGCTAATCATGATTAAAGAAAGCCTGGGGGTCAGCCAAGAGAAAAATGTAAGACACGGAGAAGAGAGTTTTCCGCCATTGACTATGGAAAGGGTCGATCTGGCACGAAGCTTCTTTGAGAAGAAATCAGGAAACCGACCTCGACAGATCGTGTATGCAGATGAGAGGGCATGGGATAATACTCAACCGCCGACAGCGACGAGAACTATCAGTACCGCAGTGAGAACACCGGCAAGAATGCAATATTTTACCCGTATCATAACTCACCTCCGTTTCCATATCTTTAAACAACTCAGGGAGGAAAAAATTACAGCCGGGAATCAAATTCCCGGCTGCAGTGTGGACAGTGAAGTCAGTTCCAGCCTCGTCTGCCCGTATCCCGGGTATCAAGGGGTACCCTGCGTCCTCTCGCCGATGGTCCTCTTCCTTCGCTGCTGTTCATGATATCATTCAATCTCTCGTTGCTGATGTACTGAGGTTCATAGGTCTCCCCTGCCATCTCGAGCTGACCAATGAAGGCTCTCATGTGCATCTCACTGCCGGCGAGGAGATTCTCCCAGACGCGGATCGTGAGTTCGTCCTCTGCTGTCTCAAGAAGGTGCTCAAGGTCTGCTATATCAAGGTCTTCAATGAGTGCTCCGACTTTCAACGCCGCGATCTCTGACTCGGACCCCTGCTCGACAAGAGAGTCATACAGATTCTGCATCTTCTCAATCGAGAATTCGCCGGGATCTGCATACTCGACAGGATCTGCTATACCCTGCTGCTGCATCAGGTAGGCAACTGCATCCATATGCTGCTGCTCGGCACGGGCTATGTTCTGGAACGTTCGGCTACCCCACATCTCATACAGTGCAAGGTACACATCACGTGCAAGCTTTTCTTCCTCTCTCATCAGGAGGATACCATCCTCCTGTGAACTCAGAGTGAGTTCCATACTGTCGGCCTCTGCTGCAGGTGTGAGTTCGACTTCCCTCACCCCTTCTGCTACCAGAACTGAGGTAGCAGCCAGGGCGAATACTACTGTGATCATGGTGATCTTCTTCATTATGTTCATTGTATGTCTCCTTGATATACTGTTATCGTACTGTTATCGCATCATGCTGCGTCGATTTGAAGCGCCGTTTCTACTAAACGAAAGCTCATCATCCTGATTCAGGTACTGTCTTCCTCCGTTCTCAAGGTAACAGCAATCATCTGCAGGTGTTCTCAGCTGCCTCTGACGGCTATCACGGTCACCATAGTTGGATGCACCTCCCTGCGGGGAAGGGCCTCTGCGGCTCATCATCTGATCCGAACCGAAACCTCGGCGGGTATCGTCAGGTAATCCGGCTGACAACTGAGCCCCGTTACGTGGGGTTCTTGAATCGAATGCAGCCCCTCTTCCATTCCTGGTGAAGGAGGTGCCTTCTGACGGCCCCTGATCTGAAGCGAACCCTCTTGGCCCCCATGTCTGATCGGTGCTGATCTCCTCATTCATCCAGCGGGGTGTCCACTGTGCATCCTCTGTCTCATCGGCTACCCGGGGTCCTCTCTGACCGGCTGCGGCGTACAGGGATCCGGATACCATCAGTAAAGCCAGTGAAAGCAGTAATACGATTGATTTCTTATTCATGTGTTTCTCCTTCGGAATCTCGAACCCGGACTCCTTTGTATCGGTCTACACATGAAGCATACGAGCACTCGATAAATTCAAAGAGAGGTGAAGGTAAAGATTGGGTGAATGATGAAAGGTCTGTGGACAGGAGTGGAATGTACTCCATCAGGAAAGTCTGTCAGCAAGGTATGCTCTCAGCTGTTGATCCTCGCAGTAGATATAACAGCCTCTCATCCCTCTGCTCATCAGAGTGCGATACGTGTTGCGGATAATTCTGTCGATCTTCTTCAGAGCCGGGATATCACCTTGTTTCGCAGGGCCCTTCAGTCCATCCAGACTCTTGTCGCTTTTTGCCCGCTTCGTGTAGTCGGTGAGAATCTGTCCTTTCCGAAAGATCAGGTCCTCTCCGATGATGACTCCCACATAGGAGAACTCCAGTCCCTGGACGGTGTGGATACACCCGACCTGATCAATCGAGCCGGCACTGATGGCGTAGGTACTGTCACTGCTGAGATTCCACTGCATGGAGAACGAGCCGATGGTGATATCGACTGCCCCTGGATCCTTCTTAGATTTCCATGGCCAGCAGTACCCTGCTACCAGACGTGCTTTGCCGCCAATATCGTTCTTCTCTGTGATACATCGTTTGAGCTCCATCACGTCATCGAAGAGACGGATATCATAATCGACTCCCGAAAGATCCTTCTGTGCGGTCTCGCGAATCCCGAGAAGGTCATCAAGGAACGAAAGGTAGCCGTCTGAACCGTTGCATCGGAACTGACTCTCCAGGACATCATGATGGACCTCGGCACCGAAGGAAGCGGCTACATGCTCGATGTTCCTGAGTGAACCGTAGTCCCTTGCAGTGACCCTCTGGTCCTCGTCTATGAAAAAGACCACTGATCTGGAAGCCTGGATAATCTCCTCTATCTGATCCTCTCCCGTCAGTCTCGGACCGAGCTGAGTCCGCCTGGTGAGCCTGTGGGCTTCATCTACAATGAGGGTATCGAAGATACCGTCCTCCAGATCTATGAAGGCTCCTGAATTGCGGAACAGATAGCCGATCTCCCGTTTTTTCATCGTCCCTTCTTTCAGCCGCTGCTGAAACACATTCCTGGGAGCGCTGTTCTTGGTCACATAGGCACAGTTCTTCCCCTGGTTGATAAGAGCGACCAAAAGGTGAATCGCGACTACGGTTTTTCCTGTCCCCGGGCCGCCTTCAACGAGAAACACCTGCTTTCTTCCACGGTTGCTGCCCCGGTGGATACCTGCAAGCATCTTCCGAAAGATGATTTCCTGATCATCGATAAGCAGGAACTCCCGGTTGCCCCGTATCATGGAAGAGAGCGCATCCTGAAGGCTTTTTGAAGGACGGATCTCTCCGTTGTCGAGGTAATAGAGAGTCTTGTTTGCATCGCCGGTGTGGATGAACCGGCTTATAAACTGTCTCAATCGGGGAATATCCCCCTTACAGAACAGTGGAGATTCCCGGATATAGGGAGAGAACGTCTCATTGAACAGAGGATCGTCCTTTCCCTGTGATGCATAGTTGTGAAGGTATGCGCAGGAATTCAGGGTTATGGGGACATCCTGAACACTGCTGTTGAAGTCATTGAGAAGTGACCGGTACGAGAAGGACTGGTAGGAAGGATGCACGGTCAGTGCTTTTGACCCTTGAAAGAACGTCTGAACTTTGGTCGAAATCAGGTGCTCTGACTCAGCGGGAAGAGACACCTCGGACCACTGTTTCAGTTCGATGATCAGGGCACTGTGCCGTCCTTCACTGTCATAGCCGCTGATGATGACATCGACCCGTTTGTTCGTCCGCGGGAGTGCAAACTCGATAGCAACGCCCGCATCATCAGGAATGAGTGGAGAAGATAGTACCCGGTAGACATACTGGAACGAGTTCTCCCAGCTGCGCCGTTCACTGACGCTTGTGTGCCGTCTCAGGTTGAGCAGCACGAGGCGTTCTACCTTGTCTACGATGATGTCATTGTCCATGTCGGCAAGGAACTGGCGCTTCTGTTCCAGGTAGACGATCATCTACTCTTCCTTCTCTCTTGCCTTCGCCTTCAGTGCCGTGTATTTTTCCTTTGATCCGCGGGCCAGGTGTACCGGGTACTTCGCCCGGTTCTTCTCCATTTTCTGCGTGAGAGCAGATACCATGTCGATCTGTGCGTCATGAGCCATCAGGAGCACCCAGTACAGCACATCGCTGAGTTCCTCCGCAAGAGCTTCCTTTTCCTCTACATCCGGTACCGAGAATTCTGTTTCCTGTTTCCACTGGAACTGTTCCAGGACTTCTGCCGCTTCGAGTGTCAGCGAGAGAGCCATATCCTTCAGGTTGTGAAACTGCTTCCAATCCCTATCGTCCCTGAATGATGTGATAAGGCCGGTCAGGTATTCGATGTCATTCATACTGCCATGATACCACAGAACCTTCACAGATAAGACAGAATTCATCACCAATGTGGAGGAAGTCCTGAACGTCAAACGATGGCGCATGTATTCCCCCTTCACCTCATGGTTGCTATACTCACCTACAGGAGGAACTGTGAGCACTTCACCATGTAGAAAGATCGTTGTCCTCATGCTGCTGACAGCAGTGCTGATCACCTCCTGCATTCCCCATCCTCAGTATTTCTCTGTTCAGGTGAATACGGAGGGAAGCGGTACTGTGGAAAGAGACCCGGACGATGAAGGTCTGAAGGAAGGAAGTGTTCTGACCCTGAGAGCGATCCCCGAAGAATTCTGGTCTTTTGACGGGTGGTATGATACAGAAGGTCTCATCGATGATGATGCGCTCTATCGCTTTACCATTCGTGAAGACAGGGAGATCACTGCACGGTTCACAGAGGTCTCGTCCTACTCACTGACCGTGTCGGTCTCGGGAGAGGGATCTGTCACCAAGAGTCCCGATCAGGTGACCTATCGGGAGGGAACACAGGTAACACTCACTGCGGAACCCGATACAGGCCATGATTTCACCGGCTGGTACATCGGATCAGTTCTGGTGACGAGTGACAATCCCTATACAATCACAATCGCACAGGACGTCAGTCTGGAAGCCGATTTCACCCCCTTCCCCATCGTCTACTCCCTTACCGCACACTGGATGAGCACTTCTGAAGAGGCTTCGCTCACCCGTGTATCAGAATCGGAGGCAACCTCTGTAACGACACGAGGGGATATCCAGGTTCTCACAGCCCTGTATGACAGAGACCTTCCCGATGACAGAATCGACCTGTCGCGTATCATTGTGAGCTATGAGACACAGGAATCGGATGTGAGAGCACAATACTCTCCGTTTGCTTCCTTCGGCAGGGTCTCCCCACTTAACCTGCCGGGTGAAGGTTCAAAACAGACTGCACTGATTCAGGTCGATACCGCTTCTGAACGCTCACTCTCCTCCCCTGATATCCTTGAAGAGATTCGTGGGACGGAGGGAGTCCTATGGGCCGAGTACGACAGAATCTATACGATACATGCTGCGGTGAATGATCCGATGTATGGCTTGCAATGGAATTTTGAAGCCCTCGATATGCCGCTCGTGTGGGATCAGCAGGAGGGAAGTCCCTCGGTCACCGTTGCCGTGATAGACACGGGTATTCAGAGGAACCTAAGAGACTTCACAGCAACAGAGATCCTGAGCGGGTACAACACTATCGAAGAGAACACAGACGTATATGACGGGAACGGGCACGGGACCCATGTCTCGGGAACGGTCGCACAGTCAACAGATAACGGCTTCGGGGTCGCAGGAATGGCCTACGGAGTAACTCTTCTTCCCATCAAGGCTCTTGGTGACGACGGGTCGGGCTATTCCAGTGATGTTGCCGAGGCGATCGGGTATGCTGTCCAGGCTGGAGCTCAGGTCATCAATATGTCCCTTGGGGGAGATGATTTCTCTCAGGCAATTGCCGATGCGGTAGCCAACGCTGTTGATCAGGGAAGCATCATCGTCGCATCGACCGGGAATGACAATGAAGGAACCATCCTGTATCCCGCTGCCTATGACGGGGTCATCGCAGTGGGAGCCACCGGTTATACCAATGAACGGGCCCCGTATAGTAACCACGGAGAGGGAATCGATGTGGTTGCTCCCGGGGGGGATCAGCTGACGACGTTCCTGGTTGACGGGTACGGTGAGGTTCCGGCTAGAATCTATCAGCAGGTAGGCACTCCGGGTGACGAGGACTCTGCAGATTTTTACGGGTATCAGGGAACGAGTATGGCAGCCCCCCATGTCAGTGCCCTGGCAGCTCTTCTGCTGTCAAGGAATCCGAATCTTACCGGAGCACAGGTATATGACAGGATCACATCCCAGGCAGAGGACCTGGGTGTACCCGGGTATGATACGCTCTACGGATACGGACTGATCGACCCGCTCGCGTCTCTGCAGCTGACCTACTATCCAGTGTCAGACACGGTATCTTCCCAGATCAGTGATTCCCACTCTTGGGCTTTCACTGCCTATGCAGGAACGGTATCGGTTGCTCTCACCTCTGAAGAGGTATCACTGCTCTCCCTGACTCTTAAAAACGAAGCCGGAACCCTCCTCGCAGAGGGAACGACCGGGGAAAGCGGGATCACCCTCTCCTACGACGTCTCGGAATCGACACAAGGCACCTATCAACTCACTGTCTCAAGAGACTAGAAGAGAGTGCGAGGATACAGGTTCCTACTTGAACAGATTTCTCAGAAATCTTGAGGTGGCACGCCCGGTCACACGGCGTGCGACCCGCCTGCCCACCCGTCCTTTTTTCACAGCCTGCACATCTCCGAGGATGCGGGCTATCCTGTACAACGCTGATCTGGTCTTGTTGATGCTCATGTCTGTCCACCTTTTTCTCGTATAGGTGTAGTATAGCACAGTACCTTTATATGCAAAACATCAGAAGTCACAGATAGGGAACCGATCCAGTGAGTAGAGAAACAGATGTTCGGCACGGAGAACATCCTCGCTTGCCTAATCTTTCCTTTCATGCAATCATGCGGGTATCCAAAGGCATACAGGTATTCACAATGATCAATGTTCCCTTCCGCAGAAGCGGAAGTCCTTCTGTCGTACAGAAGCTCCCTTTTTATTACGGTTTCGTCATCATCTTCATCAGCGCTCTGGGCATCATAGCGAGTATCCCGGGGCAGACGATGGGGGTCTCGGTCTTCACCGACCACTTCATAGAGTCGCTTGACATCTCCCGCATCCAGATCTCGAGTGCCTACATGGTCGGTACCCTCGCAAGCAGCTTCATGGCCCCATTCATGGGGTTGTTCTATGACAGAAAGGGTCCGAGAGTGACCTCTGCACTTGCGACAGTCGTCCTTTCTCTCTTCCTGTTCTTTCTCGCCTTCAGTGACCGTATCCTTGCAGCACTCTCCGGAGGGTCTCCCTCAGAAGGATCGCTCATTGCCCTGATACTGATGACAGTCGGCTTCTTCGGCATTCGGATGAGCGGTCAGGGAGCACTCACCATGATATCACGGGCAACACTCGCCCGCTGGTTCAGTACGCACCGTGGAATCACATCGGGGATTCTCGGAGTCATCACTTCCTTCAGTTTTTCCTATGCACCAAGGGTACTGCAGGGTCTTATCAACCGGTATACGGCTGGAGGAGCTTTCATAGCCATGGCGCTGATACTCCTTGTGCTCTTTCTCCCGCTTTCCATCCTGCTGTACCGCAGGGATCCCGAATCCTGCGGACTGACCATGGAACAGGGCATTCCGGTAAAAAGGAAGAAGAGAAGACAGGTTGTCGACACCGGTCTTCAGCTTACCATCGGGGAAGTGAAGAAACGTCCCCTGTACTGGGTGCTTGTGGGAACCTTCGGGTTCTTCTCACTGTTCAACACAGGGTTCACGTTCCACATCATCTCGATATTCAGCGCTCAGGGTGTGGGCCCCACTGAAGCGGTCTCGATCTTCCTGCCCATCGCCATCGTATCGATCGCCAGCAGCTTTTTCAGCAGCTATGCCAGTGACCGGATCCAGCTGACACACCTGTTCAGGGCCTATGTGCTTTCTTCACTTCTTGCGTCAGTTTCCATGCTCATGATCGATTCTTCGCTTGGAATTCCCCTCATGATACTCTCCTTCGGTCTCTCAAGCGGCTTCTTCGGCACCCTACTTGCGGTAACGTTCCCCAAGCTGTACGGCACTGAACATATCGGGGCGATCAGCGGACTCGCATCGTCAATCGTCGTTGCCGGTAGCGCCCTCGGTCCGTGGCTGTTCAGTGTCATCAAGGAAGCAACGGGGACCTACGAAATGACGGGCGTCATGGGAATCATCCTCACCGGCATCCTGTTCCTCGCGCTTCTGATCATTCCCTTCCCCCCGCACAATACCTATGAGTAAACGAACATCGACTTCCTAGCTGAAGGAGCCGAGCGACTTCCTAGCTGAAGGAGCCGAGCGACTTCCTAGCTGAAGGAGCCGAGCGACTTCCTAGCTGAAGGAGCCGAGCGACTTCCTAGCTGAAGGAGCCGAGCGACTTCCTAGCTGAAGGAGCCGAGCGACTTCCTAGCTGAAGGAGCCGAGCGACTTCCTAGCTGAAGGAGCCGAGCGACTTCAGCCCTGCTCCGCACAGCGGCAGCACAGCGGTTTTCTCTCCAAGCTGTGGATTTTCCCTGATGAGTTTCACATACCCTGCCCAGTTGGCTGCACTGGTGAGTTCAATGAAGACGCCTCTGTGAGCAAGTTCTTCATGCGCTTGTCTGATCTCCGGCTCATTCACTTCAACGAATATGCCATTGAACTCACGCATCAGAGAGAGAAGCAAGTCCATTCTCGCCGGTTCTGCGATTGCAATTCCTTCGGCGAGCGTTGTCGTCCAGTGAGAAGCCCCCCTTTCATTGAAGGCTGCGGCAAGAGGAGCGCAGGCTGACGCCTGAACTGCTACAAGAAGCGGAGGGGAGCTGATGCCCATCTCCCGGAGTGCCAGGGCGACCCCGGTGAGCAGCGTCCCGTTCCCGACGGGGATGATAAGGATATCGGGCAGGTTCCCTCCCATCTGCTCACGGATCTCATAGAGGTAGGTCTTGGTCCCTTCGAAGAACAGCGGATTATAGATATGAGAAGCATAGTAGACACCATGTTCTTCAACGAACGCCTTTACCGCTGCACCGCTAGCTTCCCGAGGTCCTTCAATCAGGTGTACCTTCGCGCCATATGCCTCGATCTGAGCTACCTTCTTTTCACTTGTATGGGCTGGGACAAACACATCGCAGGCAATTCCTGCCCGCGCACTGTAGGCAGCAACCGCTGTTGCTCCGTTACCGCTGCTGTCGATCGCACATCGCGTGACACCGATAGAAGCCATATGAAGGGCGAGCATCACAGCCCCCCGATCCTTGAACGAGAGAGTGGGCATATAGTACTCCCCCTTACCCTTCACCGTCGCTCCGAGAGAGACCATGGGGGTAGCCCCCTCCCCCATCGAAATAGAATCTATCAGTTCATCGGGGAATGGAGGAAGCACGGACCGGTAGCGCCACAGACTCCACGGCTCATGTACCGGCAGATCTGAGTCAGGCTCATAGGTAACATCAAACAAACCGCCGCACTCACACCGGTAGGCATTGGTATTCGCATTGTAGTCTCTTCCGCACAGTGTACAGGTAAAATTCATACAACCCTCCATGCATGACATCCGGTCTTTCCCTGACGCTCATGATTCTGGAGCATACCATACTTTCCGGTGGAAGATAACAGGAGATGATGAATCGTCCGGCAATACAATGCGGCCACTTCGAGACCCGTGAACGCCACTGGAGAATCAAGAAATCAATACAAGAATCTCAGTATCCAGCAGAGTACGAAACGATGATGCTGAAGGTGCAGCGATAAGCCTAAAACCAACCCACCTGGCAAAAACATATGAATATGGACTTTCCTGATGACTCCTGCAGGTGGGGTATACTGGATCTATGATGGAACAAACGATCCTGTGAGATATGAACTGGCCGGCAATAATCAGACGGGCGTAAGCGGTCTGGACGGGCTATCGAATTCACTGTACATCTCCGGTTATGATTATAGTGAGAATGACCCGAGTAACTATGATGATGATTCAAGCGATGCTGTATACTGGATAGTCAGTGCAGGTAGTAACCCGCAAAAGAAGGGTCTTAAACTAAACGGTAATTATTACACGAAAGACATCGTCCTCGATGGTGGGATGGTACCCCAGATTCTCGGATTCACCCCGAATCAATCTGATCAGATTGTGAAATGGGATGATGATGGCGGTATAGTGACTACGGAAAACTACACGGGACTCAACCCATCTTACACGATGAATATCGAAGTCGATGAGAACGGCGACTTGAACATCATGGGAAACCTGAGTGGAGATATCATGCTCTGGAAAGAACAACAAGTACGAGATGACACAGATCCTTTTGAGAAAATCACCATCTACGACGGAACCTTTCCAGACACGGGTGAAGCTTTGGCTTTTGATGCAGAGGGGAATGCGGTAATAGCAGGACAGGTGTGGGTCAGCAATCTACCTGTCGCGACATGCTGGGTCTATGATGGAGTTGCTGCTGAAACGATCGACCTCGGAGAAGGCTTCGCAAAGGACGTCCAAATCGGGGAAAACGGCACTATGTACATCGCCGGGTACACCTATGACTGGGAAGCCTGCTACTGGACCGTAGACTCACAGGGTACCGTGACGCAGGAGATTCTTGATACCCGGGAATCACCCGGCTCGTACGCGTACGCAATCCTCACACAGTAACCTCACTTAGCGTTCGCAGATGTCTGGGACCTTCTCTTTCTCAGACATCTGCAGGTGCTTCCTGATGATCCGTTTCATTCGTACAAACCAGTCCCTATCATTGATCACCAATCACTGATTCCCGTCTGACAGTGCCCACTCATCCGCTACCTGTGAATCTACCGCGGGATACTGTGCTGTCTCGAGTCGGTCGGTGACCACACGTTCCACTATGAACAGTCCTTCATCCTCAAGGTGCCACAGCAACCCCGGTTCGTTCCCTGTCAGTCTCTGTACCGGTCGGGTTTCAAGAACGGTAGGTCCATCAGGGAAAGACCTATCACTGATACTGGTGCAGTCCGTTGTGTAAGGGAACCCTTACAGAAATAAAAATTGGCAGTGTAGTATAGTACATACAAAGTCAACTATAAGAAGGAGTCAGCATGCCAAACAAAGTATATACTCTCCCCATGATCATCGTATTGGCATTCATTAGCATCAGCTGCTCAACGGAGGCAGAGCCCCCGGTACAACCGGATGTGTACGTCGCAGGGACGATCGATGATCAGGCTGTCGTGTGGGTGAACGGAGAATCCATATCACTTGAAACAACACCCGGAACAACTCTATCCGAGGCAGTAGGAATGTACTACTACGATGGGACAGTATTCATCCTGGGAAATCAATGTAATGAGAGTGGGATCTGGACAGGTCTCTACTGGACCTATGATGACACAGGCACAGACATGCATACCCTGACCGGTAATTCCGGTCATTACGCATCTGCTTCTGACCTGACCGGGGTCGCAGGGACATTGTATATCTCAGGTGATGATTTCGATGCTACCACGGAAGCTGCCGCATTCTGGACAATCGGAGAAACGGGTGACCAGAGTATGACGATACTCAAGGAACAAACTGGAGAGTACTACTTTGCGAAAGCTCTTGCAGTTGATGCTGAAGGAAACCCTCAGATTATCGGTATGGACTACCAAAATACTGATATACTTTATCACTGGACAGATAACGAAAGTGTCAGCGAAGAGACCTACTCCGATGTTAATACCAATGATTCCATGGATATTGCTATTGATGAGGATGGATTTCTGTACATCAGCGGGACCAATGCCGAAAACAATACACTCATGCTCTGGGTCTCAGATACTACCTATGGAAGACCAGCAGAAGACACCGATCCTTTTAAGAAGATTGCCATTCATGCAGGCAGTCGTTTTGACTACGTTTCCTCGATAGGTTTCAATGCAGAGGGGGATGTTGTAATTACCGGAGTGAAATGGGAAGATACAGGTCCCATCGCAACGTGCTGGGTCTATGATGGAAACGACACTGAGACAATAGAACTTGGTCTGGGTTATGCACAGGATATCACATTCCGGGAAAACGGAGATATGTATGTCGCCGGCATAACCGATGATGTGGAAGCCTGCTACTGGAGTGTCGACTCACAGGGTACCGTGACGCAGAAGGTTCTTGATACCCGGGAATCACCCGGCTCGTACGCGTACGCAATCCTCACACAGTAACCTCACTTAGCGTTCGCAGATGTCTGGGACCTTCTCTTTCTCAGACATCTGCAGGTGCTTCCTGATGATCCGTTTCATATCCGTGAGTGAGGACCAGATCCCTATCATTGATCACCAAACACTGATTCCCGTCTGACAGTGCCCACTCATCCGCTACCAGTGAATCTACCGCGGGATACTGTGCTGTCTCGAGTCGGTCGGTGACCGTTACGTTCCACTATGAACAGTCCTTCATCCTCAAGGTGCCACAGCAGACCCCGGTTCGTTCCCTGTCAGTCTCTGTACCGGTCGGGTTTCAAGAACGGTAGGTCCATCAGGGAAAGACTCTATCACTGATGACTGGTGCAGTCCGTTGTGTAAGGGAACCCTTACAGAAATAGTGGCTGATACTATGGCAGTGTAGTATAGGGACATACAAATTGTCAACTATAAGAAGGAGTCAGCATGCCGAAACAAAGTATATCACTCTCCCCATGATCATCGTACCTGGCATTCATTAGCATCAGCTGCTCAACAGAGGCAGAGCCCCCGGTACAACCGGATGTGTACGTCGCAGGACAACTTGATGATCAGGCAGTTCTATGGGTAAACGGAGAAGCCATATCGCTAGACACAGCGGCTGGAACGGATTACTCTGAAGCAATAGGGATGTACTACTACGGAGGAAATCTGTTCATCGTTGGAAATGAGCAAGAGGCTTCTGGAGCTCTAAGAAGTGTATACTGGACCTATGATGGAACAGACGATCCTGTGAGGGGTGCTCTGACCGGCGAAAATGACACGATAACAAGTGGTCTGGACGGGATAGAGGGGACTCTCTACATCTCTGGAATGGATAATTTTGATTACCCCGCGGAAACCAGCAATGCTGTATACTGGATAGTCAGTGCAGGTAGTACCCCGCAAAAAGAAACTCTTGAGACAGGTTTTTACTATACGAAGGACATCGTCCTCGATGATGAGAGGATTCCCAAGGTTGTTGGTTACACCATGAACGCTTCAAAGGAAATCAGACTCTGGGAGGATGGAGAATCACTAAGCACGGACACCTATACGGGGCTTGACATGGCTGCGATGGATATCGAGGTAGATGAAAACGATATCCTGAACATCATGGGAAATCTGAATGACAATATCATGCTCTGGAAAGAACAACTTGTACGAGAAGACACAGATCCTTTTGAGAAAATCACCATCCATAGCTCTGACGAAAACGAAACCTCTTCGCCCATGGGGGAGTCTCTGGCTTTTGATGCAGAGGGGAATGCGGTAATAGCAGGAGAGGTATGGGTCAGCAATCGACCTGTCGCGACATGCTGGGTCTATGATGGAGATTCTACTGAAACGATCAACCTCGGAGAAGGCTTAGCAAAGGATGTCCAAACCGACGAAAACGGCAACACATACATCGCCGGGTATACCTATGACGATAAGGCCTGCTACTGGACCGTAGACTCACAGGGTACCGTGACGCAGAAGGTTCTCAATACTTCAAAATCAAAAGCGTACGCAATCCTCAAACAGTGACCTCGATCCGCATTCTCAGATGTCTGGGACCTTCTCTTTCTCAGACATCTGCAGGTGCTTCCGGATGCCCCATATCCGTGAGTGAGGACAGATCCCGGTTACCGATCACCGGTTTCCGTCTGTCAGTACCCACTCATCCGCTATCAGCGAATCGACCGTGGGGTACTGTGCTGTCTCGAGGCTTTCGGTGCCGTTACGTTCCACAATGAACAGTTCTTCATCCTCGAGGTACCACAGCAGACCGGAGTCATTTCCCTTCAGTCTCTGTACCTCTCTGGTTTCAAGAACGGCGAGGCGGATCCTGCCATCCGGGTCTATCAGGGTTTCAATCGTTCTGTTCTTCATTTCTTCAGCAGACAGTGTAGTCATAGTATCCTCCGTGTAGAAACAGAATACGACAATGAGAGGGACACATAGTGTCCCCCCTCTCTGAGTATATCCTTAAAATATAACTACTTACTATACGTGCGTATAGTGATCAGCGAACCTGCTGAAGACTCTGCGTGATATTCATGCAGTGGTCTCCAATCTGCTCGATGTGCCTCACGACATCGATATAGAGAAGTCCGCCCTTTACATCACCTCCGCTCTGCATCCTGTCCGAGGCTTTTTCCTTCAGGTTCTTCCTCATCTTGTTGATCTTGTTCTCCAGCTTCATGGCAACAGCCATGTTCTCGCTGTCGACGTGTTCATTGAGGTGGCTCTTGATGAAGGCGATGAAGCGGACAACCAGTTCCACATACGGAGTAAGATTCTCGAGTGTCTCCTCATCGAGGACAAGCTTTTTCTTATACCGGCGCTCACAGAGGATCATCAGATTGAAACAGCTGTCTCCGATACTCTCAAGCTCGTTTGTGATACGCATCATGGAATAGACATTCGAGGCACTCACCTTGTTCATATTATCCATAGAACACTGTGACAGGAATCTGGTGATCTCCTCCTGCATCGTATCGGTGAGATCCTCCATCCGTTTGTACTCATCAACCTCATTGCCCATCTTCTTATCGGGATGAGAGAACACATCCCAGAATCCGTTGAACATGTCGCACACGATATCGGCCATCTTGTTGAGTTCCCGTTTCACGGTGAGCAGGTAGAGTTCGGGTGTATCCTGGATCGAAGCACTCATATACTTGAGTGAGTAGGTCTCAGGGAGACCCTTCTCATCGGGGACAACCCGTTTCACGATGGAAGCGAACTGCGGAATGAAGAACACGCAGATAATCGTGTTGATGATATTGAACAGGGTATGGAACATTGCTAGGTGCGCAGGAAGAAGGGTGGAGTCGACCGCTGCCCCGAAGATCTGTCCGGGGACGAGGGTGTCCACCAGATGGATGAACGGGGTGAAGAGGAACGTCATCCACACCACGCCGAACAGGTTGAACAGGGTATGAGCCCGGCTTGCCCGCCGTGCATTGACACTGGTACCGATTGAGGCCAGATACGCTGTCACCGTGGTACCGATATTCTCACCCAGTACGATAGCGGCAGCTGTGGGAAAATCTATCCAGCCCGCGTACGCCATGGTCAGGGTGATCGCCATAGCCGCCGAAGAAGACTGTACCAGTATCGTGAGTACAGTACCGATGATGACAAACAGGAAGAAGCTGAAGACACCGTGCCCGGTCAACTGTGTCACGAACTGAAGCACCTCAGGATAGGCTGAGATATCAGGAACGGAATTCTTCAGGTAGTCGAGCCCCATGAACAGCAGACCGAAACCGATCAGTGTCTCACCGAGATCCTTCTTGTTGAATTGTTTGAACAGGATGAGGAAAAACCCTATGCCGATGGCAGGAAGCGCCAGGGCGGCGATCTTGATCTTGAAACCGAGGATTGCCACGATCCAGCCGGTAACGGTCGTACCGATATTGGCCCCCATGATCACTCCGATCGCCTGAGCAAGAGTCAGCAGTCCGGCATTGACAAAAGAAACCACCATCACCGTCGAGGCAGAGGAGGACTGGACGATGGCGGTGATGGCAAATCCGGTAAACACCGCCATCACCCGGTTTCCCGTCATGAAGTTCAGTATGGCATGCAGACGATCTCCGGCTGCTTTCTGTATACCGTCACTCATCGTTTTCATGCCGAACAGAAAGAGTCCGAGACTTCCGATTATCATCAATGTGGAATAGAACATGAGATCTCCTTGGGAAGAATGTCTAGGGCAAATGTACCAGAAGGAACTGCGATATGAGAAGACCGCACTCATTCATTTTTCACACTTTCCTCACTCTTTTCTCATTATCAGGACGTGTAATCTTCACTGCAGCGTGAGATATCGAGCCGCCTTGTAATAGGCTGAACGGGTCAGAGGGAGCTGCGTGATATCACTCAGGGGACTCTCTTTCCTGAGCGAAACGATCCGTCGGGCAGTGACAGGTCCGATGCCCGGTACCCGCATCAACTCCCTGGGGGAGGCTTTTTTCACCGATACGGGAAAGAACTGGGGATGACGGTCAGCCCATACCTGTTTCGGGTCATGAGTGAGGTCCAGTGCGCCCGAGGAAGAGAAGGAGAGATCATCAAAGGTGAACCCGTACTGACGGAACAGGAAGTCAGCCTGATAGAGACGGTGTTCCCTCATCAGGACGGGACTCTCCTCCCGGTACGAGAGGCTGAACTCCCGTTCGAGGGCTGAACGGTACCGGAGTTCACCCGGAATCGAAGGATCACCGAGACCGCCCTGATAGGCACTGAAGTAGAGACGGTCAAAGTGCAGATTGTCATACATCCGCTTCGTATAGGCGAGGATCTCCCGGTCACTCTCATCACTGGCACCGACGATGAACTGACTTGTGGTGTGCACACGGGAGAATGGACCGCCCTCCCCGGTGAGGTCGGAAATCAGACGCAGAGATCCTATGATATCCTCACTGTAGCGCTTGGATGCCGAGAGCCTGGAGAAATGGTGTTCACCGGGAGTCTCGATGTTGAGGGATACCGCTGAAGAGTATTTGAGAGCGGTACGTATCGCCTCGGGTGAAGCTCCGGGGATGATCTTGGTATGAATATATCCCCGGTAGTGATACCTGTTCCTGAGGATCTCACCTGTCGCGATAAGGCGATCCATGGCGAAATCGGCAGTACCGATCACTCCGCTGGAAAGGAAGATCCCGATGAGCTTCCTGTGACTCACCATATCGATGAAGAAGCGTGCGAGGTCATCAGGGGATACCGAGGTCCGCCGGGTATCCTGGGATTCTCTCAGGGGACAGTAGAGACAGTCGTTAGTACAGGAATTGCTCAGAAGGGTCTTCAGCATGATACCGCTGCCGCCTTCCGCGACCGTGACGGGATAGAGCCATGACTCACTGTCCTTTCTCGTTCTATGTTCCGAGGGGTTCTTCGTACCGCAGGCGCACGACAGGTCGTACTGGGCATCCCGTGCAAGGATGCCCAGAGAATCTCTGATATCCATACAGAGAGGTTAACATATGTTTAGCTGAATAGCAAGCTACATCTAGCGATCAAACTCCACGACACGGGGATCCACATCAGCATCATAGTCGATACCCTCATAGCCGAACCCGTGGATATGGGAGTATTCACTTCGGAACCCGTCCAGGTCTCCCCCGGTGAGCATCTCACCCTCCCTCTGCTCGCTCCATCTGACCATGACCTCTTTCTGCACCTCATCGGTCATTTCAAGATCGTCGATACGTATCCGCCCCGCCTCGTCCACAGGGATCTCCCCAGCCGTGTACAGACGGTCCCGGTAGAGCCGGTAGATCTGCTGTACACACTCCTCGTGGGTACCCTTCTCCTTCATGATCTGATAGAGAAGCGAGATATACAGAGGTACCACAGGAATGACACTGCTCGCGCGTGTGACGAGGGCCTTGTTGACCGACACGAAGGCCCTGCCCGAGAGGTCGGATAGAGACGCAGTGATCTCATGTGCGCTGCGCTCGAGATCCTCCTTGGCCCGTCCGATCGTACCGCTGCGGTACATGGGGAAGGTCACCTCGGGACCGATGTACGAATAGGCGACGCTCACGGCTCCCTCGGCGATAAGGTCCCGTTCCTTCAGGTACTCTATCCAGAGTTTCCAGTCCTCACCGCCCATGACCTTCACCGTTTCGGCGATCTGGTCCTCTTCGGCACTCTCGAGAGTGACCTGCTCGATGACACCCCTGTTCATATCGAGGGAGAGGGAGGTGTAGTCATCTCCGATGGGCTTGATCACCGAACGGTACATCTGACCGGTATCGGGATCCATACGCATCGGGGATGCAAGTGAGTAGACGATCAGATCGACCTTTCCCATCTCGGAAGCTATGATATCGGCAGTCTCCTTCTTCACCTGGTGAGAGAAGGCATCTCCGTTGACGCTCCTCGCCCAGATCCCGTTCTTCGATGCCCACTGCTCGAATGCCTGAGACATGTAGTAGCCGGGTGTGGCGGTCTTCTTCTCCGCAGGCTCCCGTTCGAAGGACACGTTCAGCGTGGCGCTGCCGGCATAGACGGCGGGAACCATACGGCTCGAGAGTCCGTACCCGGTGGAACCTCCAATGACCAGGACATGCTTCGGCAGCAGGGAAGGATCGACTTCCCCCCTGCGCTCCTCAAGGTATGCGAGCTGTTCCTTCACGTACCGTGCACACCCCTGAGGATGGGCCGTCAGTGTGACATTTCTCATGATTTTTTCTTTGATGATCATTACGTATTCCTACTTCTTTCCTACGATACACATCCAGGTGGCCTCCGCGGCAACCTGACCGTCAACGGTGATCACACCCTTCTGACGGATCATAGCCTTCGAGACCCTCACGTTCTCCACTTTCATGACGATCGTGTCTCCGGGACGTACCTGATTGCGGAACTTCGCCTTCTCCACACTCGCAAGGACGAAAAAGGCCCCTTTTTCCAGAATGCCGAGCTGTCTCAGCCCTGCCCCGCCGGTCTGAGCCATTGACTCGATGAGGATGACTCCGGGAACGACAGGGTAATCAGGGAAATGTCCCTGGAAGAACGGTTCCTCCGGTGGGAAGTGGCGCTCTCCCACAATATGCTTTTCTGTCACCTCGGTCAGTCTGTCCAGATAGAGAAAGGGATACCGGTGGGTAAGTGCTTCCTCGGCGCTCATGTACTGTTGCATCATCTGTGTCTCCTATTCGTTGTAGGGAGCGAATACAAGCGCTCCGTTGTGTCCGCCGAAACCAAGTGACTCACTGAGAGCGTAGCGCATCGGACCTTCGACTCCAGTGTTCGGCACATAATCAAGATCACAGTTCTCATCGGGTGTGTTCAGATTGATCGTAGCCGGATAGAACTGATCACGGAGAGCGAGGATCGAGACGATAGCCTCAACTGCACCTGCGGCACCGACAAGGTGACCGGTCATACTCTTGGTCGAGGAGACTTTCAGATTGTAGGCATGTTCACCGAACACCCTCTTGATAGCATTGGTCTCCATCACATCATTGGCCTGAGTACTCGTACCATGGGCATTGATGTAATCGATATCCTCCGGGGAGAGCCCGGCTTCTTTGATGGCCTTCTGCATTGCCTGTGCTGCACCTTTGCCTTCCGGATCTGGCGCTGTCAGGTGGTAGGCATCATTGGTCATACCGTAGCCGAGGATCTCAGCATAAATCGTTGCACCACGGGAGCGGGCACTCTCGAGGGTCTCAAGGATCAGGGTGCCGGCACCTTCTGCAAGGATGAACCCGTCACGGGTGGCATCGAAGGGGCGGCAGGCAGTCTCAGGGCTGTCGTTTCGCGTGGAGAGTGCCTGGATCCTGTTGAACCCGGCTACCGCGAGTTTCGTGATCGCTCCTTCCGTACCGCAGGCGATCGCCGTGTCGATGATTCCGTATTTGACCGCCTGAAAGGCTGCTCCGACGGCATCGGTGCCCGAGGCACATGCGGTAGCAATGGTGACCGAGGGACCATGTACGTTATACTTGATCGAAATATTACCTGCCGCCTCATTGGTAATCAGTTTTGGTATGGTGAGAGGGGCAACCGCTCTAGGACCACGGGAGAAAAGCTTTTCCATGTTTTCTTCGACAACTTCGAAACCACCGATGCCGTTACCGACATAGACTCCGGTCCTGTCAGGATCAAAACCCCCGTCTGCGAAACCGGCCATCTCCATCGCCTCAGAGGTACTGTACAGAGCATAGACGGTAAAATCTGCTCCGGAGCGAACCTCTCTCTTGTCAAGGACATCGGTAGGGTCAAAATCCCTCAGTTCGCCGGCAATCCTGGTTGCATACTCAGTGGTATCGAATCGTGTCAGTTCACCTATTCCATTCACACCTCGTCTGATGTTGTCCCAGAATTCGTCGATTCTCTTTCCAAGCGGATTCACTGTCCCCATGCCGGTTACGACGACTCGTCTCGTTTCCATGTGTATCTATCTCCTTACATGACCATCCCGCCGTCTACGGTGATGACCTGTCCTGTGATATAGGAGGCATCATCCGAGGCGAGGAAGGCAGCTACCTTCGATATCTCTTCTACAGTCCCGATGCGTTTCATCGGGATCTGCTCAACAAACTTCTCCCTGATATTCTCGGGAATCGCATCACTCATCTGAGTCGCAATGAATCCGGGTGCGATGACATTGACTCTGATATTCCGTGCACTCAACTCCTTGGCGATCGATTTGGAAAAACCGATCACTCCAGCCTTCGAGGCGGCATAGTTTGCCTGTCCGCCGTTCCCGGTGAGCCCGACAATGGAGGAGATCGAGATGATCGAGCCCCGTCTCTTCTTCATCATGATCCTCGAAATATACTGACTCACCTGGTAGACGCTTCTGAGGTTCACCGACAGCACCTGATCCCAGGCATCGGCAGACATGCGCATCAGAAGCCCGTCACGGGTGATACCTGCGTTGTTAACGAGTACATCGACCGTTTCACTCATCTCACTGAACCGGTTGAGAGCCTTCTCGATATCTTCACTGTCTGACATATCGACTGCGATATGGTGAGTGTGAGGAAGGTTATCCTCATTCGCACTTCTCGAGAAGTAGAACACTTCGTATTCACGCAGTGCCAGTTCCTTCACGATGGCTCCTCCGATCCCGCGTGACCCGCCGGTCACCAGAGCCCTTTTCTCATACATTGGTTCATTACTCATCTGCCTGGATTTCCTTCATGGTTGATTCTATAGACTCTACAGTTCCCGCCTGCAGGCATTTCACACCCACGGCACGCATCAGACCGCTGAGAACTTTGTTCGGACCCGACTCCACGACGGGAACACCGGAGTAGTCAGCGACCAGATGGTTCATGATCTTCGTCCATCGTACCGGAGAAACGATCTGCTGTGAACACAGTTCCTTCACCCGGCTCCCTTTCTTCACCGTCTCTCCGCTGACATTCGAGTACAGAGCGATGACCGGGTCATTGAAGTGCACCGCTTCAAGGTCGGCATCGAAGACCTGACGGGCCTCCTGCATCAGCGGGGTGTGGAACGGGCCGCTTACCTGGATCGGAATCACACGTCTGGCACCGGAGGCCTTGAGAGCCGGGGTGACAGCATCCATCGAGGAGGCAAGACCGCTGATGACCACCTGTGCAGGTCCGTTGTCATTGGCAGCATACAGATGGGACACATTGCCCTCTGAGATGATCTGATGCACCTGATCGAAGCTGAGACCGATGACAGCCGCCATCGAAAGTTCCCCGAAGCGCTTGGCCGCCTCAGTCCCGTAGTGCCCCATCAGAGCACCGCGACGGGTGACAAGATGGAACAGCTGTTCATCATCGATCACACCGGCTACTGCGTAGGAGGTAAGTTCACCGAGACTGAAACCTGCTGTCGCAGAAACCGCGGCTCCCTTCATCTGCAGCACCTTCGCTGCACTGAGGTTGACCAGCGTGATGAGTACCTGAGCCTTATCAGTGGCTGTTATCTCTTCCAGAGAACCTGCGCTGAGCAGGCGACGGACATCAAGCCCCGAGATGTCGGAGGCGAGGGTGAACAGCTCTTTGACCTCATCGTATCTGTCAAACAGATCAAGACCCATCTTCTCGTACTGAGCTCCCTGCCCCGGGAAGAGACCTATTGTGTTTACCATATCAGATAGTTTCCTCCGTAGGTGAGTCCGGCACCGAAGCCGACGGTTATGATCTTCATGCCGCTTTTCAGAAGACCCTTGCCCACCATGTCACTCAGAGCGATGGGAATCGAGGCTGCTGAGGTATTGGCATACTGGTCGATGTTGAGAAAGAATTTCGCCGGGTCCGTGCCCAGACGCTTGGCACAGGCATTGATGATACGGAAGTTTGCCTGGTGGGGAACGACATAGTCGATATCATCGATGGTGAGCCCGTTGCGCTCAAGGAGTTCCACGATCGTATCCTTCATCGCCTTGACAGCAAAATTGTACACCGCCCTGCCGTCCATGTAGAGACAGGTGGAATCCCCGTTTTTGTCGGCTGTCCCCCCAGAGGGCACGGCAAGGTACTGGTTTCCCGAGCCCTTCGCATGGAGAACACTATCCAGTACTCCACGTCCACCCCTCTCCTGCTGTTCATCCCGGGAAAGGAGTACTGCACCTGCACCGTCACCGAAGAGTACACAGGTATTCCGGTCCGTCCAGTCGGTGACATCCGAGAGCTTCTCTGCGCCGATGACCAGAACGTTCCGGTAGTCATTGGCCTTCATGAGGGACCGTGCTATCTCGACGGCATAGATAAAGCCCGTACAGCCTGCGGCAACGTCGAACGCGGGGATCTCATCAAGACCGAGCTTATCCTGGATGACACAGGCTGTTGAAGGGAACCCGTGATAGTCCCCGGTAGCCGTGGAAAGCACAATACAGTCTATGATGCCGGCATCAAGACCGGCCTGTTGGAGCAGAGACTTCGCTGCAGCCACAGCAAGGTCGCTGGTTGCTTCCTCGGGCGCGGCAATATGACGGTACTTGATACCTGTGTGGGAATATATCCATTCGTCACTCGTATCGACGACCTTCGCGAGATCGTCATTACTCAGCTTCTTCTGCGGCACATAGGCACCGACTGCACGTATATAGCTTGTCACTTCACATTTCTCCTGATATCCATTTTAGTATATAATTTACAATTTCCTAGATTTTGTCAATATTGACACAATAACATACTATTGTTAATATCTAATAGCCACACTTCGAGGCCGACAAGAACCGCATGACAACGTGCTCAGAGCCGGCAGGCCTGAAACGCACGCGCCGGGAGCAAACCCGCTCCATAGGAGATTACGATGAATCTGAAAGATCTGGAATCACTCATCACACTATTCAACGACAACGAACTCACGACACTGGACGTGAGAGAAAAAGACACACGGATAAAAATTCAGCGACAGACCATGACGGTAGCGGCACCGGCCGCACCTGCTGTCGGCAGTACGCCCCTACCTGTTCCGGGCGGCACAGAGAAGGAGAGCAAGGATACAGAGACGATCACTTCTCCGATCGTGGGCACCTTCTACCGGACTCCTTCCCCCGATGCTCCCGCCTATGTCGAGGTGGGAGATACGGTACGCAAGGGAGATGTCCTGTGCACAATAGAGGCTATGAAGATCATGAACCAGCTTGAAGCAGATTTCGACTGCGAGATCGTGAAGATCTATCCCGAACAGGCAAGTATGATCGAGGTAACCACCCCCCTGTTTGAGGTGAAGCGCGTATGATCAGGACTCTGTTCATTGCAAACAGAGGTGAGATCGCTGTCCGGATTATCAGAGCAGCACGTGACCTGGGGATTTCCACGGTCCTCGGACACTCCACTGCAGACACAGACTCTCTGGCCTACCGTCTTGCCGATAGAACGGTATGTATCGGAGGACCGCAAAGCAGCGAAAGTTACCTCAATATGACTAATATCATCACAGCGGCACTCCTGTCGCGTTGTGATGCCATCCATCCGGGAGTGGGTTTTCTCAGTGAGAATGCCGAATTCGCGCAAAAAGTCGAAGATGCAGGACTGATATTCGTAGGGCCCTCGAGTGAAACGATCCGGCTGCTGGGAGACAAGATCGCGAGCAGGAACGTCGCCCTTGCGGCTGAGGTGCCTGTCACCCCAGGCTCGGTCACTCCTCTGGAGTCACTCGAGGAGGGAATCACTCTTGCCAACGAGATCGGCTATCCGGTGATGATAAAGGCATCCGCTGGGGGCGGGGGCAGAGGAATCAGAATCGTCAGGAACGACAGGGATTTCGAACGGGCACTTCATATCAGCAGAAAGGAAGCCCTCAGTTTCTTCGGCAATGATGCGATTCATGTGGAAAAGTATCTCGACCACCCGCGGCATGTGGAAGTCCAGCTGATGGGAGATGGGGAAGGAAAGGCTGTGCACCTCGGAGAAAGAGACTGCAGTGTCCAGAACAACCACCAGAAACTGATTGAAGAGTCCCCCTCGACAGTAGTCTCGGATGAACTGCGTCATGTGATGGGAAACGATGCCATCCGTCTGTTCAGCCATCTGAACTACCGTGGAGCCGGCACGGTGGAGTTTCTCGTCCAGGACGGGAAACACTACTTCATGGAGGTAAATGCCCGTGTCCAGGTGGAACACCCGGTCACCGAGATGGTTCACTCCATCGACATCATCCGCGAACAGCTGAAGATTGCTGCAGGGAAGGGACTTACGATCAGTCCGCGGGAGGACATCAGCGATGTTCACGCGATCGAGGTGCGTATCAATGCACGGGGAGCAGGGACGGTGACTTCCTTCAGCCCGCCCACCGGGCCCTGGGTCCGCACCGACACACACATCTTCAGCGGCTATACCGTCAGTCCCTATTATGATGCTCTGCTGGCCAAGATCATCGTTTCCGCAGGGGATCGACAGGACTGTATCGACATCATGCTGCGTGCCCTGAAAGAGTTCGAGATCTCGGGAGTCGAGACGAATATCGCCGAGCAGGTCGCCATCCTCACCTCACAGCAGTTCAGAAGCGGCAGATTCAACACACAGCTGTACGATCAGCTGTTCCGACAATAGGATCAGGAGATATCCATGAGAAGACAGATTCAGTGCCCTTCATGTCACAGGGTATTCGACTACGATGTAGTCGCTTCCAATATGAAAGTGTGTCCCGCATGCACGTACCATCACAGGCTCACCCCTTCAGAGAGGATAGAAGCCATCGCCGATGCGGATTCGTTTGTTGAATTCCCGTTCACGTACGCCTTTCCCAACCCGATAGGTCTCGAAGGATACCAGGAGAAGATCAGCCAGAGCCGCGATAAGGCGAATCTTGAGGAGGCTGTCATCACCGGCGAGTGCACCATCGGAGGAAGACCATGTGTCCTGGCAGTGATGTCGTTCGACTTCATGGGCGGCTCGATGGGTTCGGTCGTCGGTGAGAAGATCGCCGAGGCGATGATAGAAGGCGCTCTCAGACATGAGCCTGTTATCATCTTCACCGCCAGTGGCGGTGCCAGGATGCAGGAAGGGATCTTCTCCCTGATGCAGATGGCCAAGACCAGTGCCGCTGCGGCACTCCTCGAAAAGACACTCACGCCCCTGTTCATCGTACTCACCCACCCGACCACCGGTGGAGTGACAGCCTCGTTTGCCATGCTTGGAGATATCAACCTTGCCGAAAAGGGAGCTCTCATCGGCTTTGCAGGCCCCCGCGTGATAGAGGGCACGATCGGAGAGAAGCTGCCGTCAGGATTCCAGAGTGCGGAGTTTCAGCTTGAAAAGGGGTTCATCGATGCGATCGTGCCACGAGAGGATATGAAGAAGACCCTCAGTTTCCTCATCAGGGTACACATGGGAGAGAACAGCAATGAATAAGGAAAGCGCCAAACTCTACAGCACGGTTGATGCCATGGAAGAGATTGCATCAACCAAGGAAGCATCGGAAGGCAGGTCTTCCTGGGAGTGCGTCCTGCTCAGCCGGCAGCAGAACAGGCCGGGCTCATCATACTACATCAATCAGATCTGTGATGAGTTCATGGAACTGCATGGAGACCGGTATTATGGTGATGACAAGGCTATGATCACCGGTATCGGAACGATAGACGGCAGAGCTGTCACCTTCATCGGGAACCGCAAGGGAGCCAATATGAAGGAGAACATCTCCTGCAACTACGGTATGAGCAACCCCGAAGGATACAGAAAGGCTCTCAGAGCCGCCAAACAGGCTGAGAAGTTCAACCGCCCGGTGGTCTGCTTCATTGATACTCCAGGTGCCTACCCCGGCCTCGGTGCCGAGCAGCGGGGAATCGGAGAAGCCATCGCGCGAAACCTCAAGGAGTTCGCGACCCTTAGAGTCCCTGTACTCAGTTTCATCATCGGTGAAGGAGGAAGCGGCGGGGCGCTCGGCATCGGCATTGGAGACAAACTGTACATGCTTGAGAATGCCGTCTACTCGGTAATCACACCGGAAGGGTTTGCCTCGATCCTTCTCAGAGATCCGTCACAGGCACAGAGTGCCGCCGAAGCGATGAAGATGACCAGCCGGGATCTCAAGGAATTTCAGATCATCCACGACATCATCCCCGAAGCTCCCGGCGGAGCCCATACCGACCCGGCCTTCACTGCCGATGCGATCAGGGAGACCATCATTAGAGACCTTGATACGTTGTGCACAAAACCCGCAGAAAACCTGGTACGCTACCGGCTGAGAAAGATCAGGAACATCGATGTCCAGCTACACAGCGACAACCCTGAAACCTCGACGAAACTGCTAGAAGTCTTCACAAGGTGCAGACTCTGAGCTCGGAAGGGAAGAGCATAGTACCCCAAATGAATGCAGGAACCGCTTCAGAGCACTGAAGCGGGTATTCTGTACCGTCGTGACGGCTCAGTAACGACGCCGTGTCGGGACAGCTGACGATTTTCACTATACCGTTCAGCCTTAAGCGGATACAGCAATACCGGCAGAGAGAAGGTACGGGCATGGAACATCCGCGAGGGATTAGATACCGTGGTTCTGGTTCCGGGTGTTCTTCATGAACTGAGGACGGTGTCCCTTGAGCTGCCACTTGCGGATCGTTTCATTGAGGTCACCAAAGAGCTCATGAAACGTGTTGAGCTCTTCCACTCCGTGAAAGAATACACCGTACTCGCCGAGCAGCTCAAACACGACATCCATCTTCTCCCCTACCGTAATCGCATCATTGAGATCCTGCATAAGGACGGAGACTGTCTCATACCCCTCATGACAGACCGAAGACAGGAAATCAGTCATTGCATGAGCCGCAGGAGAGGACTTGTCATAGGGCGTAATATAGTAGTTCCTCAGTTCCTCTTTGTCAGGCGTGTAATAGGTTACATCCTTCACTTCCTTCAGGTATTCCTCCACCTCTTCAGGAGCCGTGAAGTAGGTACTGACCACATACTCGTCAATGTACCACCAGAAGATATGCGCCCTGTCCAGTGCCTTCAGTTCATCTTCTACCATCGCCGGGGTGAGAGTCTCCTTCTCGTACCTGTTCCAGAGGATCGCGAACTGATCGATATCGAATATCCCGTAGAGGTTTACCAGACTTGTCGCATAGGCATCAAGACGTTCGTGCAGATCGGCCTTGACATACAGTTCACTGTTGTTCAGCAGTCCCAGAAATGTCCCCAGCTCGGCGGGGAGCACCGCGGTATACCCAGCGTCCCCTTTGAACAGGAATAGAAAGCCGTAGTGGTGCAGGTGGGTAAAATCGGGGAAGAGAAACACATCTCTGGTGAGTGTAAAGGTGTTATCGGAGGTGAACCCCTTGAGGAACTCAAGGTTCCGCACGGGAATGTAGGCAAGAAACTCATGAAAATCCTGGATGAGCTTCTGCCTCAGCAGTTCCACCATCTTCTCCTTCTTCATCGCAGGCTTTAGTTCAAGCGTGTGGTCTATGCCTATCTGCATCAGAACATCCTTCGTGTACAGGGCAAGGCACTCATCAAGGTGATGCACGACACGTCCTGAGAGACACACATCATCCAGGAAACGGGCATTGAACTCCCCGTCCAACCTGTAGGCGGAATCAAGAACCTCCCGGGTAAAAACCGATTGAGAAGTTTCGCTGTTCTGTTGGCTGTTCACCACGTTTTCATTCATACCTACAATCTATCACATTCAATTCAACGAGGAAAGCTACCTGCCCGGGTAATATACTGTTCCATCAGGCTGTCACTCTCCCGAACGAACGAATTGTCATCCACACTGCCGAGGACCGCCTCCATCTCCTGCTCATTCCGGTACGAACCCCGTCTGAACGGATCCAGCAGGTCCTTCTCCCGTGTCACCCTGATCTCCCTGCGGTTCTGCTCACACAGGTCTATGAACCGTGGAAGGATCATATCCCAGTCAAGTGGCTCCTCCTGACCGGCTCTCATCAGAGTTCTCAATGTTACGAGTGCCTTGAGCGCTTTCGTGCGGGGGAACTCGCTCCACCACCGGTCATACACGGCATGAACCTCCTCCCAGCTGTTCACCTCTCCGTCCTCGATCTCTCCGATCAGTGTAGCCACTGCAGCCTCGCTGACCAGCAGACCTCCGAGATTCCTGACCGGAGCACAGATCGCCTCAGCCACGGCACTGCTCTGAGCAACCGAAGCAAGGGATTCGGCTTCGAAGGAGGAGAGAGAGAGTCCATGTTCTTCGGCATAATCGAGAATGACCCTGACAGAGGAGAAGAGGATCATCTCCGTGTAGGCATCGTAGCCTTTCTGGACCTTGAGGATCCGGGTCGGCTTCTTCGACCGTTCGATATCATTGGTGGAGACAAGGAGTGTCGGGACCCGTTCGTCATGGCTCTCAAGCAGTTCCCTTCCCCTGGCGATGCACTCCTCAGACGAACAATCAGCACCTTCACAGGCTGCCCGGCCTGTGTGATAGGCCAGATAGTCAAGGCCCTCGAGCAGTTCATCCATCGTATCGATACTGTAGAAGTCGGTCTCGATATACTGACCCTTGTAGTACCGTTTGTCTCTGTTGCCGAACTTCCAGGAGTTGCGCGCCAGGGCGTAACGGTTGTAGAGCCACCAGTAGGCGGGCATGATGTTCAGTGCGCGCTTTGATTCGTTGTAACTGATCATGCTGAAGGGGATCGTCACATTCAGTTCGTTCGGGTAGGAACCTTTCGCTATAAGCGTGAATGAGGCGAATGAACTATTGTACTTCAGAGAGGAGGAAAGCGCCGGCCAGAACCCGCGCTTTGCCTTGAGTTCACCGTCGGCGCCACGGGTATTGTGATTGCTTCCGATATTCGCTCCGGCTGCCATGTTAGACTGCCCCTGGATCAGACCTGCTATAAGGAACGAGTTGTTATGATGCTGTTCATGGAAGGGATACACGAGACTGTTCAGCACCTCGCAGCAGCTGATGGTACAGTTGTCACCCATAAAGGAATTGATCAGCCGTGCACCATACTTCAGGGAGCTGTTGGTACCGGTGATGAACCTGACAGCCTTCACTCCGTAGAATATCCTCGACTGATAGCCGATGATTCCGTTGACAAGCTCAACTCCCTCCCCAATCTGAGACGGTGCATGCTCGTCCGACAGGATCGTCAGATTCTTCAGCTTATTGGCTCCCTTGATATAGCAGTGACTTCCGATACGGACGTCTTTGATGATCCTGCTCGATTTTATCACCGAGTGGTCCCCGACATAGCCGTAGAACCCCCTGCGGGGATCAAGGGTCGCATCGGTGAACTCACCGAAGCGTTCCATCAGACGGGAGTGTTCCCGGTACGTACCCCACAGGTAGGCATCCCCGCTGTTCATCCCGATGAACGGGTACACGGAACGCTCCTCGTTCTCGTTCATGATTGACAGGCGGACCCTCACGCTCTCATCCTCACCCTCCTTGAGGACACCGACACCGAACTTCGAGTGATTGCTGCAGGCCATCTCATCGATCCGGTGCAGGATACACATCTCGTCTATCTGGTAGTGGGAGATGTAGGCAACGTGGTTGATGGCACAGTGTCTGTGTATGTCACAGGAGACAATGTGAGAGTCACTGATCCCCTCGGGAAGAACGAAGTCATGGTAGCTGATGAGCGAGGGCTGGATCGAACCGATCCGAATGAGCCCGTAGAACGAACTGTTCCGTATGAGAGAGAAATCGAACGGATCCTCGACAAAGATCTGAGACCAGTCGTAGGAACGGTTACCCTGCTGTATGAGTTGAGTGATCTCGGATTCCCGCAACGCCCTGAAGTTGCTGTTCCAGGAGGAGATCCCTGAATCCCGGAGAATGAGATCCTCCCTCTCATCGTTTCCCGTAAACTGTTGTCCATATGTTTCAAGCGATGTTCTTTTCATGGTTCCCAGTATACGTCAACAGATACCGGCCGCACAACTGAGGATTGAATAATAAAGATGAATACCGTGTCAGACGAACAGATACGTGAAGGTCATATAGCACAGAGTGCCGAGCAGGACACTTGCCAGGGTGTTACGCTTATAGAGATGGACCAGAACAACCACTGCGATGCTGACAGCTTCACCGGCCCACCCAGTCAGAGAGCCAAAGGAGATGTGCCGGATCGAATAGAGTACGAGGATGGAGATGACTGCAACCGGCAGCCGTTTAGCCACGAACAGCAGCCATTCGGGAACCTCCTTTCTGTGTGAAAGCAGAAGAAAGGGGAAGGCACGGGTAGCCAGTGTTATGACACTCGCGATGACGATGGCTGATGCCAGGTAGGCAATGCTCATCCGGGTTTCCTCCTTTCCAGCCGGTACTGAACAAACAGCAGCAGGAGCATGAGCACCATCGAGGGGAACAGAAAGGCAGATGACTGCATGTAGAGATAGATCAGCAGTGCGGCAGAAAAGGAGACAAAGGCAAGGGCGAAGGTCCTCTGCTGGATCAGCTGTTCGATGAGGATCACGATGAACAGAGCAGTCATCGAGAACTCCACCCCTTCACTTGCCAGAGGAAGATAGGTACCGGCCAGAGCACCGGCTGTCGATCCGCCGATCCAGTAGAGATGGTTCAGCCCCGCTACCATCCAGGCCAGTGTCCGCTTCTCCTCCGGAGATTTCTCCTCCCCCCTGATCAGGGACAGGAGAGCATAGGTCTCGTCAGTCAGGCTGAAGATCATGTACCAGCGTCTGACACCCATCGAAGAGAAAAACTCTATATAGGAAAGGCCGTAGAACATATGCCGGGAATTCACCATCAGCGTCGTCAGAGCGATCGAGGAGAGAGGAGCGGCAGCTGCCAGCAGACCTACAAGCACGAACTGGCCGGAACCGGCGAAGATAATCAGTGACATCAGAGTCGCCGCAAACCACGGCAGACCGGCTCCGATGACGAGCAGACCGAAGGCGAACCCGAGAACACTGTAGCCGCCGAGAACGGGCAGAGATGTGTACACAGCTTCCTTGAAGCTTCCCTTTTCCATATTGATCCAGGTCGTTGTCGTGGTCAGATGCTCAGATGCATCGCATCCTTCATCATCTTCACCGTCTCATTCCCCAGCTCATTCGCGCGTGCAGTCCCGGTCTGTATGATATCCCTTACGAGTTCGGGGCGCTCTTCGTAGTAGGCCCTTTTCTCCCTGAAGGGCTCGAGGAGGGTATTGAGGGATTCCGTCAGCTTCTTCTTGCAGGCGACACAGCCGATGGTCGCAGAGCGGCACATCGAGCAGATCGAATCGTACTCATCGGGAGTGAAGATCTTATGATACTTGGCCACATTACAGATGGAGGGATCACCGGGAATATCTTTGGTGACGCGGGCGGGGTCAGTGACCGCGCGGCGAACCTTCTCGGCGACGTCTTTCGGTGTGTCGGACAGATAGATCGCGTTACCGAGTGATTTACCCATCTTCGCATTCCCGTCAAGACCGGAAAGACGGGACACCTGGGAGAGTTTCGCCTCCGGTTCAGTGATCGACGTCCCGTACATGCCGTTGAACTTGCGCACAATCCTGCGGGTGAGTTCGATGTGAGGAATCTGATCTTCTCCGACGGGAACGACATCAGCGTTACAGAACGTAATGTCTGCAGCCTGCGATACCGGATAGCCGAGGAACCCGTAACTCAGGTCCTTGTACCCGTACTGCTTCGCTTCAGTCTTGATCGTGGGATTGTGTCTCAGGACATTGACGCTCGTGATCATCGAATAGAATACCGTCATCTCGGCAATGGAGGGAACAGCGCTCTGCTGCACGATGGTCGCTATCTCGGGGTTGAGGCCTACCGACAGGTTATCGATAGTGACCTCGCGTATGCTCTGGTGAAGAAGCTCCTTCTGTTCGAAGTGAGTCGTGAGTGCCTGAATGTCTGCAAGAAGGATGAAGGTTTCATATTCGTACTGCATCGATACTCTGCTGCTCAGGGAGCCGACATAATGTCCAAGGTGCAGTTTTCCTGTTGTCCGGTCACCTGTCAATATTCTCTGTTTTCGATTTTCCATACCATCTCCCCTTGCGCTATCGGTGTTTGTTGAGTATACACAAAAGGTGAGACTTGAAAAAGAGGAAAAGGAATAGCCGAGATGAAAAGGAGCGAAACAGGTGATGTACTTGTCACCGGAGCCACCAGCGGGATCGGGCGTGCGGTAAGTGAGCTTCTCGCCGTTGAAGGATACACCGTCTACGGGGTGTCACGGTCAGCCGGTCCAGATTCCTTTCACCATGAGAGAATCATTCCCTTCCCCATGGATGTCACAGACACCTCAAGTATTGAACGGGCGCTCTCCGGGATAGCACGAATACGCGGAGAACAGCCTTTCCGGGCGATCATACACTGTGCCGGTTACGGGATAGCCGGAAGCACACTTGATACACCGATGGAGAACGTCAGAGCACAGTTCGAGACGAACTATTTCGGTCTTCTCACACTGAATGAGATACTCATGAGAACGGGCCTTCTTGCAGGCAGCAGGATCATTATACTCGGCTCAGTCGCCGGGCGCATCAGTATCCCCTATCAGAGTCACTACAGTGCATCAAAGTTTGCCCTTGAAGCCTACACCGAAGCACTGAGACTGGAAGGCTCTCCCCTTGGCATCACAGCTACCATCATCGAGGCGGGGGATACGAAGACCTCCTTCAGTACGGCAAGGACGTACCATGCACCTCCGGCTTCGCCATTCGAAGAGAGAGGGAGAAAGGCGGTCAGCCGTATGGAGAGAGACGAACAGAGGGGACATGACCCCTCTGTTGTCGCGAAAACGGTGCTGAAAGCTCTCCGACGCAGGCATCCTGCAGTGAGGATCCCCGTCGGACTCTCCTATACGATCCTCCTGCTGCTCAGACGGATCTTTCCCGATGCGCTGGTAGAAGCGATCGTCCGAAGGCTCTATCTTTCATAGGGTGTCGACGGGATGAACTGGCTTGCAACCTTCTCCCCGATATACACATCATCACCCATCAGGAGTCTGCCTCGCAGATAGGTCATCACGACACGACCTGTCGTACTCATCCCGCTGTAGGCGCTGTAGCCGCTGGCACTGTGGATATTCTCATCATCAATATCCCAGACAGCTGAGGGATCGAACAGAACGAAGTCAGCGTCGGAGCCGACCTGAAGAGTTCCCTTGCGGGGATAGAGGCCGAAATACTTCGCAGGGTTCGTGGAGAGGACTCTCACCAGTTCTGACATGCTCATCCTGCTCGAGGCAACGGCGAAGGTGTGCAGCAGCGACATCATCTCCTCGGTGCCGGGAATCCCCGGATAGACCGTTCTCACATCACGGCTTTCCAGCTTCTGCTCCAGCGTGAAGGCACAGTGGTCAGTCGCCACCACATCGATCTCGCCGGCGACCAGGGCATCCTGAATAGCCAGGGAGTCCGAGCGCTCTCTCAGGGGGGGAGTCATCACGAACTTCGATCCATCGGCACCTGTAAGGCGGGAGTGATCGAGGAAAAGATAATGCGGTGTCGTTTCGATAATCATCTTCACCCCCTGAGCGCGCTGTCTGCGTGCCTCGTTGAGACCGCTCTCACTCGACAGATGAACCACATAGACACTCATACCGTTCTGACGGGCAAGCTCGCCCACCATCTCGATCGCCCTACGCTCGGCCTCGGCCGGCCTGAGAACCGGGTGATCCGCCACTGAGTAATCACCAGAATACGAATAGGCGACTTCATTCAGATAGGTATCATCCTCACAGTGAACGGTGACAAGCATATCATGTCGGGCACAGGCTGCGAACACGGCTGCAAGTGCATCCCGCTCCATCAGGTACCCTGCATTACGGTAGGTGGTGAACAGCTTGATGGCAGTGATTCCTGAAGCCTTCAGTTCTTCAAGCTCGGCATCGATATCCTCCGGCAGACGGTAGATCCCCTGGTGGAGAGAGAAATCCACATGGGCTCCCGCTCTGTAGGCAGCCTTGCGCTCCTCTGCACTCTCGGCAAGACTCTTTCCCTTCTCATGGTCGCTGAAGTCGATCACGGTCGTCACTCCCCCGAAGGCTGCCAGACGCGAACCCTCGGCAAAGGAATCGGCTGTGACCGTTCCTCTGGAGACCAGATGATAATGTGTATGGGCATCGATGATGCCGGGAAGGAGACACAGTCCCTCCGCCTCAATCAGTTCAGTCCCTTCGGGAAGGGTCTTGATATCGATATTCCGTTCGATGCGTGCGACCTTACCATCTTCGACCACCATATCGGCTTTGATCGAGTGGTCGGCTTCGAACAGGACAGCACCCTGTATCAGTAATCGTTTCGTATCCATATCCTTTTTCTCCCTCTGTAAGAAATGAAGTACTCACCGGGAACCCGGTTCCGGTGTCTCTCCACTGTACCATATATTTGCGGAAAGCAGGAGGAGAATCGGAGCGCCCATCCCCTGATGAGCAGATGATACAGCCACGGAATATCGTGAAAAAGAGCTCTAGAATGGCCATTCAGCAGCTTTAAATGAATGAAATTCAGAAATATTACTGTTACATGCATAAAAATACACTGATTCAATTGAAAAAAAGTATTTATAGAGTATAATGGGCAATGTTTATATCAAAATAATAAGGAGCCAAACATGAAAAAAACTGTTCTGTTCATGGTCTTACTCGTGGCCTCTGTCACTCTCATCTTCGCACAGGGCGGAGCCGAGAAGGCTGAAACCATCAAAATCGGTGTAGCAGGCGCTCACAGTGGTGACCTCGCATCCTACGGTCTTCCCACAGTCAACGCAGTCGAACTCGTTGCTGAAAAGATCAACGCAGCCGGCGGTATCGACGGCAAGATGGTAGAACTCGTTATCGAAGATGATCAGTGTAAGCCTGAGATCGCAACCAACACCGCTGCAAAGCTTGTCGGTGAAAACGTTGTTGCCGTAGTAGGACATATCTGTTCAGGTGCAACAAAGGCTGCTCTTGATATCTATAATGAATCCGGTATCCCCACCATCTCCCCATCTGCGACCAGTCCCGCACTGACAAAGAGCGGAGACTATCCGAACTTCCTCAGAACCATCGCTCCCGATGATGCTCAGGCTGTCCTCCAGGTGGATTTCGCCGTCAATAAGCTCGGCGCGAAGAAGGTCGCAGTACTCCATGACAAGGGTGACTACGGTAAGGGTCTTGCCGACTTCGCCAAGGCTGCTCTCGATGCAACCAGTGCGGCTTCTGTCGTGCTGTTCGAAGGTGTGACTCCCGGTGCCGTCGACTACTCTGCAGTAATCAACAAGATCGAGCAGTCAGGTGCTGATACAGTCATCTACGGTGGATACCATCCGGAAGCTGCCCAGATTGTCGGTGAGATGAGAGCAAAGGGTATGAAGCTTGCATTCATCGGTGGTGATGGAGTCAAGGACGACACCTTCATCGCGGTTGCAGGAAAGAACGCTGAAGGCGTATACGCCACCGCTCCCGTTGACACCACCAGCAACCCCATCGCAGTTGCAGCATCTAAAGAGCATGTAGCGAAGTACGGTGAAGAGTACGGAGCATTCTTCCTCAACGCATATGCGGCTGCTCAGGCACTTATGAACGCAATCGATGCTGCCAACAGCACAGATTATGATGCGATCATGAAAGCATTCACAACCGAGTATGTGGAAACCCCGCTTGGACGCATCAGTTTCGATGAGAAGGGTGATGCGATCGGTGTCGGTTTCTCAATGTATCAGGTAAAGGGCGGTTCATTCGCTCAGCTTGATTAGTCAACACGTGTAATTCATGCTGGGCAGGCTTCGTTACTGAAGTCTGCCCATGCTTCTGTAAGGTGAAAATATGGGTCTGGAATATTTTTTCAAATTGTTCATCGGGGGACTGACGAAAGGAAGTATCTATGCCTTGATAGCAATCGGATATACGATGGTGTACGGAATCATCGGTCTGATCAACTTCGCTCACGGTGAAGTGTATATGATAGGTGCCTTTACTGCCCTGATCGTAGCGGGAGTCTTCTCAGCATTGAACCTCCCTGTTGTGGCAATACTCGCAATCTCAGTTCTGATTGCTATGCTCTTCTCTGCCGGGTACGGATATACCCTGGAGAAGATCGCCTATAAACCGCTGAGAACTGCGCCCAGACTCTCGGCACTCATCAGTGCAATCGGTATGTCGATGTTCCTTCAGAACTACGTCCTTCTCGCTCAGACATCGAACTTCCTTCCCTTTCCACAGATCATTCCGGAGTTTGCTTTTCTTGAACCGGTCAAACAGACTCTCCGATCAACCCAGCTGGTGATTCTTGTGACCACTGCCGTTGTCATGGTATTACTTACCCTGCTGATAAAATACACCAGGATTGGTAAGGCTATGCGTGCAACGAGTCAGGACAGGACGATGGCACTGCTCAGTGGAGTCAATGTAAACAAGGTCATCTCAACGACCTTCATTATCGGATCGGCAACGGCCGCACTCGGAGGTGTTCTCATTACCGGCCATACCGGACGCGTACACTTCTATATCGGCTTCCTTGTCGGCATCAAAGCCTTCGTGGCTGCCGTGCTCGGAGGAATCGGATCGATCCCCGGAGCGGTACTCGGTTCGTTCGTTCTCGGATTCACCGAGAGTTTCGGTGCCGGATACATTTCCAGTGACTACGAGGATGTGTTCGCATTCATCATCCTGATACTCATTCTGGTATTCAGACCGGCAGGTCTATTGGGCAAATCGACAGCCCAGAAGGTATAAGGAGAGAACTATGCTGAAAGATAAACTGATTAGATCATTCCTCGTCTCTCTCTGGTTCGCTGTTCTGACCTTCCCCATCATGGTTATCCGGGTGAATACCATCGAGGATACCGTCACCTGGAGATGGGGCAACCTTATCATGGTGCTCATATTCTCCTTTGTGCTCTCGTTCCTGTGGTCCATTGCACTGGAAAGGAAATCCTCCGGAACAAAGGAAAAAACCAGATTCTCACTGGCATTCAACACTCTGCGTGCACAAGTCAGTGATAACAGGAATCTCAAACTGGCTCTTGTGGCAGCCATCCTGCTGTTCGTGGTGATCTTCCCGTTCATCACGAGCTTCTACCAGATGAGCATCATGAACACAGCACTGATGTATGTGATGCTCGGCCTCGGTCTGAACATTGTTATCGGTCTCGGAGGGATCCTGCACCTCGGCTACATTGCCTTCTTCCTCGTCGGATCCTACAGCTATGCGCTGCTGAACATACACTTCGGTCTCAACTTCTGGCTTGCTCTGCCGATCGGAGGCTTCCTTGCTCTGATCCTCGGCATCCTGATTGCTGTTCCGGTACTCAGGCTCAGAGGAGATTATCTGGCGATTGTAACGCTCGCCTTCGGGGAGATCACCCGTATCGTGGTGGAGAACTGGTCCTCACTTACCGGCGGCCCGAGCGGCATCCGAAGCATTCCAAGACCTGCGATCCCCGGTATTGATCTCAACCTGACCGATACGGCTAAACTGGTCTACTTCATCATGATCGTGCTCGCAGCACTCACGATATTCATCACAGTCCGGCTCAAGGATTCACGTATCGGCCGTGCACTGATCGCCATGAGAGAAGATGAGATCGCCTGTCAGTCAATGGGAATCAACACGACTCAGATGAAGGTGATAGCGTTCGCTCTCGGGTCAGTGTTCGCCGGAGTAGCCGGAGTCGTGTTTGCAGCGAACACGACCTTCATCAACCCCGCAAGCTTTACTATCTGGGAATCAGTCATGGTTCTCCTGATTGTTGTTCTCGGAGGGATGGGATCCATCCCCGGAGTCGTTGTATCTGCTCTCGTCATCAAACTTCTACCCGAATACCTCAGAGCATTCTCTCAATACAGAATGCTGGTCTTCGGTGCAGTGCTGATCATCATGATGATCTTTAAACCGGATGGGCTTCTGCCTGAAAAACGGAAACACTACAGTTTCACCGATGAGGACAAGGCCGAGATGAAAGCAGAGGGTAAGTGATATGGCAGTACTGGAAGTAAAAGATCTGACAATGGATTTTGGGGGTCTGCGGGCAGTGGACCGCGTGAACCTGGAAGTGAATGACGGTGAGATCGTCGCCCTCATAGGTCCGAACGGCGCAGGCAAGACAACATTCTTCAACTGCGTGACAGGGGTATACAAACCCACCGGAGGTCAGGTGAAGATTGCACCACCGAAGGGGGCACCTGAGGAGATACAGGGGGTACAACCCCATAAGATCACCCATAAGGGACTTGCACGAACATTCCAGAATATCCGTCTGTTCCAGAATATGACGGTTCTGGAGAATGTGATGATAGGTCGCCATTCCCGTCTTGCATCAGGCATCGGGGGAGCCATCTTCCGTGGAAAGAAAACACGTGAAGAGGAAAAGCAGCTGATCTTTGATTCCTATGAGATACTCAAGAAGATCGGACTGGAAAAATGGGTCAATGAACAGGCGAAGAACCTTCCCTATGGAGAGCAGCGCCGTCTCGAAATCGCACGCGCACTTGCGACCGATCCGTTTCTCCTCCTCCTCGATGAACCTGCAGCCGGCATGAACCCCCATGAGACGACGTCTCTGGTGGAACTCATCCTGAAACTGCGCGAGGAGGAAGGTGTTTCCGTGCTCCTGATAGAACACGATATGAGCCTTGTCATGAAACTCTCAGAGCGCATCTACGTCATGGACTACGGGAAACGCATTGCGGCAGGAACACCCTCCGAAGTGAAGAAGGACCCGGTGGTTATCAAGGCCTATCTTGGGGAGGATATTGATGCTTAAACTTGAACGCGTAAATACCTATTACGGGAATATCCACGCACTGAAGGATGTCGACATAGAGATTCAGGATGGTGAGATCATCACCCTTATCGGAGCGAACGGAGCTGGCAAATCGACCACACTGATGTCCATCAGCGGTGTTGTTCCCATACGGAGCGGATCCATTACCCTTGACGGAGAAGAAATCTCTCAGGTGGCTACCGAGACTATCGTGAACCGAGGTCTCATCCAGGTGCCCGAGGGACGTCACATATTCCCGGGACTGACCGTCCGTGAGAACCTCGATATGGGAGCCTTTCTGAGAAACGACAAGGAACAGATCAGGGACGATATCGAATATGTCTACTCGCTCTTCCCGATTCTAGCCAACAGACGTCATCAGATGGGAGGAACCTTGAGCGGAGGAGAGCAGCAGATGCTCGCCATAAGCCGTGCTCTCATGGCACGACCGAGAATCCTGCTTCTTGATGAACCATCTCTCGGTCTTGCACCGATCATCGTCCAGCAGATATTCAGTATCATCAAGAAGATCAATGAAGAGCAGAAAACAACGATCTTCCTTGTTGAACAGAACGCGAACCTTGCCCTCAAGACGGCCCACAGAGCCTATGTCATGGAGACAGGAAGAATCACACAGGCGGACACCACGAAGAACCTCCTTGCGAACGATACGATCCGTGAGGCCTATCTCGGCGTCTAGGAAGAGAAAAGAAAATCCGGGGCTGATACGCTGATAGCGGTATCGCCATACCGGTATACCAGCAGACATGGTGAAGGTTGAACAGCCTTCACCATGTTTTTATGTCCATATTTCTCCTGCACACTGCTTGCGGCACTTCCAGAGGTACTGGTACCCTGCGCGAAGATTGACAGAATGTGACCCCCGCCGGCACCTGTCTCATCCAGCGAAAAACGTCAAAAAAACGGTATCTTCTGAAACAGAGAGGTGAAGCTGTCAGGATGTATGGGAGGGGCTGTTCAGGGTGCATCCAGTGTATCTCAACCGGATGCCGCCCTGTGTCTGCAGGACCTACTCGAGCGTACCTATGTACTGCTCGTACTCTTCTGCATTCATCAGATCCTCATACTGAGCAGTGTCATAGTCACTCAGCACATAGATATAGGCCTCATAGCAGGAATCATTCACTGATTCCGGAGCATCATCAAGGTCGGTATTCACCTCGGTTACCGTGCCGTTAAGAGGGTTGTAGATCGCACTGGCTGCTTTGACACTCTCGACCGTGGCTATTTCACTGCCGGCACTGACGGAAGAACCGATCTCCGGAAGTTCAACGAAGACTATCTCGCCAAGGGTCTCCTGAGCATAATCGGTAATACCGATCACCGCACGGTCTCCATCGATCTTCACCCATTCATGGTCCTTGGAAAACTTCAGCTCTGAAGGAATTTTGCTCATAATCGTCCCCTTTTTGTTTCACTAATTCTGAACATACTGTGCAAGCAACTTTGAGTCAAGTGAAGGATACAGCACATACTGGTCGAGGAGTGCCTGTACCCGGTTCCTTGCTTCCTCTTTCACTTCGGGGGAAATGACAGCCTTCGCCCTGGAGGGCTGTCCCGCCCTGGCGCCCTTCGTGATGAGGCCCGGTTTTGTGTGGCTCAGCACGAGGTGGATGATCTTCGCGATCTCTTCCATCTGCTGCTGGCCCATACCGAGGGTTGTCACTGCAGGAGTACCGATTCTCAGACCGCTGGTGTACCAGGGTCCGTTCTCATCAAAGGGAAGCGAATTCCGGTTAAGGGTCACTCCACACTCCCTGAGGATAGTCTCACCCTGTCGCCCGTTGATACCGAAAGGACGGACATCAAGAAGCATCAGATGGTTGTCAGTGCCTCCCGTGGCTACGGTCATCCCAAGCTCAGTACAGGAGCGTGCAAGAGCCTTCGCATTCTCAACGATCTTCGATGAGTAGGTTTTGAACGACTCATCAAGAGCCTCGGTGAACGCCACAGCCTTTGCCGCCATCACATGGGGCAGGGGTCCTCCGATGACGAGGGGGCAGCCCTTGTTGAGAGACTCGGCAAACTCGTCCTTACAGAGGACCATACCTCCGCGTGGTCCGCGCAGTGTCTTGTGTGTCGTCGTGGTAACCACGTCAGCCCACTGTACCGGGTCGTAATCACCGGCCATCACCTTTCCTGCCACCAGTCCTGCGAAGTGAGCCATATCAACCATGAACACGGCACCGACCGTGTCTGCAATCTCTCTCATCCTACGGAAATTTATCAGTCGGGGGTACGCGCTGTACCCGGCAAGCAGAATGAGGGGCTTCACCTCTTTCGCCTTCTTCTCGATGTCATCATAGTCAAGGAGTCCCGTTTCTCTGCTCACAGAGTAGGAATAGGCATCAAACATCTGAGCAGATACATTCTGGCGATAGCCGTGAGTCAGGTGTCCTCCAGAATAATAATCAAGACCCAGGATTCTCTGGTTACCGACTTTCTCACGGATCATGTTCCAGTCTTCACGGGACAGATCACTCGGGTTCGTGATTCCCATCTCCTCAAGGGCAGGAACCTGTACCCGGGTATTGAGAATTGCCCAGTAAGCGATGAGGTTCGCATCAGCTCCACTGTGCGGCTGCACATACGCGTTCTGCGCCCCGAAAAGGAGGCAAGCCTGCTCGTTTGCATGCTTTTCAATCATATCGACATTGTCACAGCCTGCGTAAAAACGGTGGTAGGCAAAGCCCTCACTGTATTTGTCCGTAAGGAGATTTCCCATCGCCACCTGGGAAGCGATCGATGAGTAGTTCTCACTGGCAATGAGTTTCAGGTAGCTTCTCTGGTCCTGAAGCTCCCTGACGATGGAGGAGGCAACCAGAGGAGATGTCTCCGCAATAAGATCGAGTGAAGCGAGGTACGATACAAGTGAGGCATCGACAGCTTCTACTTCTGTTGTAGCCAGATACTGTTTCAGAACGGAAGGGGTGTTCATGTTGGAACTCCTGATATAGAGGTTGCGTCCATTGTGCCGAGAGAGCACTGAGATGTCAAGAAACCCTCCCCTGAATCGGATTCTTTCACGATTCTTTCACCCTATCAGACGGAGGATCGAGAAATGTCGATACAGAAAGAACATGAGACGCGTCACCTACATGGAGTACAGCACGGCAGGAAGAGTTGACAAAGACCTATCCTTTTTCTACAATTCATCAGTCTATATGTTGTCTTAGACAAACACTTTTGGAGGATATGTGGCTAAAGAAGAAGCAATTGAAGTAGAAGGTCTTGTAAAGGAAGCCCTTCCAAACACGATGTTCCGTGTGGAACTCAACAACGGACATGTGATACTGGCGCATCTATCGGGAAAAATGCGTAAGCACTACATCAGAATCGTACCCGGTGATACCGTTCGAGTAGCTCTGTCGCCCTATGATCTCACACGGGGCAGAATCATTTACAGAGAACGCTAACGTCCTACCTCCTGTGAAGAATCACTACAGTAGAACCGCTGCCACCCTGATCCGGCGGCGCATTTCCGTACCATCGTACGTGCTTTGAAGACTTAAGCTCTTCACGTACGACCTGTTTCAAGATTCCCTGGCCTCCCTCACTGTGCAAGCCTCTGCCGTGAATGATGGAAACCTTCTTCATTCCGGCATCGACGCACTCGCGAAGGAATACTTCAACCCGGATACGGGATTCCTCACGGGTACAGCCGTGCAGGTCGAGAGTATCCTCATCAGGTCGTTTCCTGAGAATCCCCAGGGCTGCCTTACTTGTGGCGTATACCCTGGCGCTACCTGCACGATCCCCCCTCCCGTCTCGTGCAGACGTAGAAAAACGGCTTGATTCAGCCGCTTTCCTTCCTTCCGGACTCTGTTCCCACCGTTCAAGAATGTCCTTGAAATCCATCTATACCTCGCGAATGTCGAGAATCTCCTGCACATGGGGCCTGATGATCTCCACAGCAGCATCTTTGGTGATTCCCTGCATCTTGATAGTACACACAGCATTCGAGCTGTCAGTCCCCATGAACGTGCCGAAGGCAATGATATCTACACCGTTTGAGGCGAGGACACTGCTTATCTCAGCGATCGCGCCCGGTTTATCCTCAACCAGGAAGCTCATACGGATTCCGTAATGTCTGGCACCGAACAGTTCAAGAAGCACCTTGAACAGATCACTCTTGCTCACGATACCGAGCAGATAACCATCTTCCACCACGGGGAGAGCAGAGAGGTCCTGATCGACCATCAGTCTGGCTGCCTCCTCCACGGTCGTGTCCTTGGTGATCGTCACGACATCATGGGTCATCAGCTTCTTGACCGTGAGCTGACTCAGCAGGTAGGCCATCTCATGGATACTGAGGGTACTCACGGGAGAGGGAGATGCATAGAGGATATCCTTCTCTGAAATGATTCCGATGAGATGGTGTTCCTTGTCGAGCACGGGGAGTCGATGGACCTTCTCACGTTTCATGATCGCATTGGCTTCAGCAACGCTCATGTCTGGAGTGACTGTTACAGGGTTTCGCGTCATCCTTCGTTCAATTATCATCGTGCTCCTCCGGTTATCACATATAGTTTCTGATACACCATATTGTACTGCACTGAAACGAAGATTTCTACTAGAATCATGAAAAAGAGCGTGTAAGGACTCTGAAGAAAACAGGGTCATCTTTACCTTTCTTCCGATTTCCGATAGAATGCCAACTGCTGTACACGGGATCGGTATCGGGATCAACGACCACCAAAGTGTACGCTGTCTGCTCCGATAGCTCAGCTGGATAGAGCACTTCCCTCCTAAGGAAGGGGTCGTGCGTTCGAATCGCACTCGGGGTACAAAAGATTAGACCGTCACACAGGTGCTGCTGTACATGGGTGACGGTCTTGTTTTGTCTGCACAGGAATACTGCTGCTGACGTGATAACGCTCTTTGCTCTGCATCTGTCCAGACCCAGTACTCTCACTTCTCTGACACCATGCGGATCATATCTATGTTGACTCTGACCGCTCTTACAGGGCACTATTTCTCCTGATGTCATTCCTTGGAGGCTGTCATGAAGCAAAAGAGCATACTGGCTGTGGGACTGAACCCCGTCATGCAGAAGACCATCGTGTTACCGCACCTATGGGAAAACGAGGTGAACAGGAGTGACTCCCATCTCTTCTCGGTGGCAGGGAAGGGAGCGAACACTGCACGGGTTCTGACCGAGCTGGGCGCTTCCACGATTCACCTCACACATGCAGGAGGTCTGTTCAGGCAGACCTTTCTCGATATGCTTACAGAAGAAGGAGTGAGGGTGCGTGCCGCGGAATCGCTCAGTGAGATCCGCCTCTGCTATACCCTGATCAACTCAGATCGTCATACCGTCACAGAGATCGTGGAAGAAGCCAGAAGCGTCAGTGACACCACCGATTCTCTGGTAAGAGAACTGTACAAAGAAGCTCTTGATGAAGTGGATACCATCACCATAAGCGGGACGAAGGCTGCAGGATATCGTGATGATATTATCCCCTGGATGGTCAGGGAGGCAACGTCCAGGGGGAAGAAGGTCATCCTTGATGTGAAAGGGAAGGACCTCCTTGAATCCCTCCCATTCTCTCCCACCATCATCAAACCCAACCTCAAAGAGTTTTCTGAAACTCTCTTCCCCGAACACACCTTCAGAGAACATGAGACAGACAACCATGTCCTTCAGGCCGTCAAGGAGAAGATGCTCTCGCTCGAACAGGAGTTCTCGGTCAGTACGGTTCTCACCCAGGGAGCGAAGGCTGTGTACTCAATCGAGAAAGGCGAAATTGTTCAGACCCCTGTAGAGAAGGTCACTCCAGTAAACACCATCGGATGCGGTGACTCGTTCACTGCCGGACTTGCCTACGGTATCCATAACGGCTATCCTCTTTCCCGCTGCATATCCATCGCAGCTGCATGCGGCAGAGCCAATGCGCTGAACCTCAAACCGGGCACCATCGCCGGGAACGATATCTCGTTGCACAGCCACACCGGTGAACCCGTTACTGTGCCGGAACCTGTGCAGAAGGAGAATACAAGGACATGAAGATATTCGATGACCATCTGCGGACCATTTCTGATGACTTTCAGCGCTCACGCCTGAACAGTATATTCACAATGATAGAAGAGACCTTTCCTCACCTGGAAGGCCGCATCGCGTGGAACCAACCGATGTACACAGACCATGGAACGTTCATCATAGCGTTTTCAACAGTAAAAAACCACATATCTGTAGGTCAGGAGAAGGCGGAAATCGATGCGTTCGCCGAACGAATCGAGCATGCCGGGTACACGCACGGGAAGAAGGTGTGGAGGATCGGCAACAGTCAGGAAGTCAATTACGACCTGCTGAAGCAGATTATCTCATACACTATCGATCAGAAGCGTGATTGCATGACCTTCTGGAGACAGTAGAAGATGTTCAGCCTTTGCGATACTCTACTCGTTTCTTGCGTGTCTCGAACACCGAGTAGAAGATGATCGCAAACAGCGAAATGGCGTAGGGGATGGCAAGGAGGAAGTCCGACGGAACACTCCAGGCTCCCTGCGCGTAGTTGCTGAAGGCCTCGGCAAAGGCGAAGATAAACGAAGCAAAAAGAATCCCTATAGGCCTTCTCTGACCGAGAAAAACTGCCACAAGTGCAATCCAGCCGCGACCGGCTGTGATATTCGGTACGAACGAACCGAGGTGGAGAGAGAGAGCCGCCCCGCCAAGTCCGGCGTACATGCCCGAGAGAACACATGCAATGAGACGGTATCGGTGAGGACTGAGACCGAGTGAGGCAAGGGCCTGCTCATGAAGCCCGACACCCCTCAGTCTCAGACCAAAGGGAGTCCGATACAGAAGAACCCAGGCAGCAAACAGCAGCACGACAGAGAGGTAGGTGAGTATGTGATAGCCTGCTATCAGAGGCAGCTTCTGTGCATACCGGGTGAACAGATCGGGTAGATCCCTGAGGGCATCGAAGGTGATGACTCCCCTGTTTCCGAACAGATGGAACGAGAGAATGACCGTTATCCCGGAAGCGAAGAGGTTTGCAGCGAGGCCGGTAATGAATACATTCGCCTTCAGGTAGAGGGTGACCGTAGCAAGGATCATCGAAAGCAGTACGCTGCTGGCGACTCCTATCATCAGTCCCAGCACAAGAGAGTCTGTGAAATAGACACCCGCTATAGAAGCGAAGGCGCCAACAAGCATCAGTCCTTCCAGAGCGATATTGAGCATCCCAGAGAGTTCAGTGAACAGCCCCCCTGTCGCCGCCAGTAAAAGGGGCGCCATGATGGTGATGGCACTCACGCTCAGGTTCGTCAGGACCTGCATCATACTCGCCTCCTTCCCAGCGCAAGACGCTGGAGCACTCTGGAGGAGATCAGGAAGAAGATGACAGCCTGGACGATATAGGCGATCTCATAGGTGACGTCCGAATAGAACATTGCAGAGCGTGCCCCTGCATCGATGTAGGCAAAAAAGAGTGATGCCGGGATGATCGCTGCCGGTTTGAACCGTGCTATGAGAGCCACAAGCAGAGCATTCCACCCCAGACCTGACGAGAAAGACTTGATCGTTGCGTGGTAGGTCCCGAGTATTGCAAGAGCACCACCGAGTCCGTACAATGCACCGCTGAGGCTCATCGGGAGTATCCGGTACAACCGATGGTCCACTCCGGCGTACCGGGCGAAACTCTCATTGTCCCCCATCATTCTCAGCTCGAAGCCCGTCCTGCTTCGATACAGGAACAGGTGAGCGGCCAGAACAGCCCCCAGAGCGATGATCAGTGCGATATTCAGCTGCGAGGGGGGAAGGATGATCGGCAGATGATAGGAGGCGTCAATGAAACGGGTACTGATCAGATTCGTCTGAGGATCCACGAACGGATAGGCGACCATATAGTCAACTATGAGGATGATGATATTGGAAAGGAGGAAGGTCGTGATCAGGTCACTGACATCCCACCGTTCCCTGAGCCATCCGCTGAGACCGGCGACACTCCCGCTGACCAGCATCGATGCAGTGAGCGCGAGAAGGATCCCTGCCAGTCCCCAGCCGGGCAGGGCGAGAGCGACGATGGTTGTCACCAGCGCTCCCGCATATACCTGACCTTCCCCGCCGATATTCATATTGCCCGAACGCATGGCCAGTGCTATACCCACGGCTCCGAGAGCCAGGGGAACGGCGTGGTCTATCATATTGCCTATGGAGTACAGGGAATTGAACGGGCCTGTGAAGAAGCTGATGATACTCGTCATCGGTTCCTCACTGAGAAGGAAGATGGCCGCGATGAGCATGAGAACAGAGAGAAGCACGATAGCGAGGATACCGAACAGAGACCGGAAGAAATATTCAAGCACACTGAAACGCTCTATCCTATGCACCTCTCACCTCCATCCGCTTTTTCCCCAGGAGGAAGGGAGAAAGCTCCTCCTTGGTGAGCGAGGTCACCTCCGAGGAGGAGAATCTGGCGGAGACTCCCCCGCGGCTGAACACAAGAAGACGGTCCGACAGCGCGAGGATCTCGTCAATATTACTGGAGATGAGCAGGACACCTACCCCGTTATTCCGCAGCTGTACAATCTGACGGTGAATAAAGGCAGTGGAGTTCACATCAAGCCCCCAGGTGGGCTCACAGCAGATGATGAGATCATCGATGCTCTCGATCTCACGGGCGAGGATCACCTTCTGGATACCGCCGCCGCTGAGCGTCCCCATAAGAGATCCTGGAGCCGCAGAGATCCCGTAGGTATCGATGAGCTGCGATGTGTGGGATTCGATCTCCGTACGTCGTACGTTGAATGGAGGGAAGAACCTGTTCCGACGTGTCGCAATCACATTATCACTGACCTTCGCACTCAGCGAGCAGCCCGTGTACAGTCTGTCACTGGGGACGAAGGGAATTCCCCGCTTCCTGGTCGTCGCAGGGTGATGAACACTGGTGAGCACCTCATCGTGGTAACGGATCTCCCCGGCACTCACCGGAAGGTTTCCTAGAAGGACTGACTCCAGCTGTCCCAGTCCGTTACCGCTTATGGCCGCACACCCGAGGATCTCTCCCGGATGGAGCGTAAAACTGATATCGTCAAGCAGAGGATGGTCCTGATTGTGACGGATCAGGGAGACGTGATCAAAGGAGAGAACCGGTTTCTCACTCAGCAGGTGCCGCTCTTTACGAACGACAGAAAGTCCTTCATCACCCATCATCGCACGTGCGATATCCTCTTCACTGACGGAAGAGGTTTCATAGACTCCCACCATTCTCCCCTCCCTCATAACGGCTACCCTGTCCGAAATATCCTTGATCTCGTGCAGCTTATGGGTGATGAGAATGATGGACACTCCGTGACTTTTGAGTTTCCGCAGTGTCTTGAACAGAGAATCGATCTCAAGCTGCGTCAGTACCGAGGTGGGCTCATCAAGAATCAGGATATCGACATCCCTCATCAACATCTTCAGAATCTCCACCTGCTGTTTCTGTCCCACACTGAGACTCATGACTCGGTCATCAGGAGAGAGTGAGAAATGGTGTTTCTGTATCAGTGAAGCTACCCTCTGCCGGTTCTTTCGTCGGTCGAGCATTCCTGTTCGGAATGTGGATTCCTCCCCGAGGACGACGTTCTCTGTGACGGTGAACTCCTCCACCAGCATGAAGTGCTGGTGTACCATCCCTATTCCCCGTCTTCCTGCCTCTATGGGAGACGGGTGGACAAACGTCTGGCCGTGCACTCTGATCTCCCCGCTATCACAGGCGGTCAACCCGTAGAGGATTTTCATGAGAGTGGTCTTCCCTGCACCGTTCTCTCCTGCCAAAGAGAGAATCTCTGCAGGCAGAAGGGTGAAATCAACCTGATCATTGGCCCGCTTCTGAGTCTCCGGGTAGATCTTTGTGATAGATTTCATCCTGACTGCTGCTGTCATAGGAACTCCGTTCTCATGGATTTACGCTAAAGTGCCGGCAGGGTGTAGGTAATCTCTCCGCTCTCCAGGGCATTGAGGAACTGTGCGAATTGCTCCCTGATCTGTTCAGGAACCGCCTGCTGATACAGCGGGTCCTCGTCAATGAATCGGATATACCCTTCGGCGAGCCCTACAACTGAAGCCTTCCCGTATGCAACGGTTCCATCAAAAACCTCCTGAAGGGCCTCCATCGTGACCTTCTTCTGTTCCATCGATCCGCTTCCGACAACGAACGGCGGGATCATATCATATTCATTGGTATTGTGGTGTACAACATAGACGCCGCGGTCACGGGCCACCTTGAACAGTCCCTGGGCGGCTCCTCCGGCGATGACTGCAAATACGTCCACACCATTGTCTACCATCGACTGAGCCAGCTCCGCGGTCTTGTTCGCATCAAACCAGTTCCCGATCACACGGTAATCCAGAGTGATATTGCTGTTGACCATCTGAGCACCTGTAAGGAATCCGGGTACCATATGTTTGTTGAGGAGCGGAAATTCCTGAGCTGTGATGAACCCTATCTTCAGATCACTGTTGGCTCCCTCCATGTCACTTGTAGTGACCAGGCCTGCAAGGTATCCGAGAAACAGCGACTGCTCATACTGGTTGAACAGATACGTTCTGATCTGAGTGTTTCCCTCCAGGTAGGCATCCGTCACGATGAACTTCTGGTCAGGGAACTTCCTGCCCACTCGCTCGCAGATTTCGGGAAAAGAAGGGTTCGTCCCGAGCACCACGTCATAGGCTCCGGTGGCAACCAGAGAAGTGAGCTGCTCTTCCCACTGGGCCTGATTGAATCCGGCTTCGAAGACTTTCACCGTCACCTGTTCATGAGCAGAGGCAAACTCCAGCGCTCCCTCAACCATCGTCTCATAGGGAGGTGAACCGTCGGTGACACCGGTGATGAACACCAGAACCGACATCTCTTCCTCAGACGAGGTCTCCTGTGTCCCTGCAGCACCGAGCGGTGCAAGAAGCACTGTAATAAGCAGACTTATCAGGATGGCTTTGTGACGGATATTCATGGTTTCCCCCTCTTTACATCGGTACCTGTGTGTGAACCAGAGGATATCACACCTCAAAAAAAGACTCCATACACTCATCTATCATATAACCCACCTTCCCTTGAGTGCCTCATAGAGGTGGCGGTAATGGGCAAACAGTTCGTCATACCTCTCCCTGTTCCTTTCATCGGGCTCATACCATGCAGAAAAACCGACCAGGGCGAGTGATGCCTCATCAAGACTCCCGTAGTACCCGTCAGCGACCTGAGCGAGTATCATAGCACCGGACATCTCCGCATCCTGTGCCGCCGGAACGCCGACTGACCGGCCGGTGATATCTGCCTTCATCTGCTGCAGCACCCCGTATTGACTTCCCCCTCCTATCGTCCGGAGACTTCCTACCGGGATCCCGCACGACTCGATCGTCTCGATGACATCCCGTACAGCAAAAAGCGTCCCCTCCACGACACTCCGTACCAGGACTATGGGATCACTCGAGAGAGTCAGACCGCTGAACACACCTCGTGCATCAGGGTCCCACACAGGTGCACGCTCCCCTGCAAGGTAGGGGAGAAACACCGGCCGCGGAGAAGAATCAGGGAGAGAGGAAACCTTCCCGTAGAGCTCCTCGAAGGAATAGTCCCTGAGGTTGAGAAGCTCCTTGACCCACGACACAGCCTTCCCCGACGTGTTGATGATCCCGCTGATGTTGTACAGCGGTTCCACCGGATGAAGGAACGACATGAGCCGGTCATCATCGATCGGTGTGAGGGAGCAGACATTGATCCCTTCACTCGTGCCGCTGCGGTCACAGACCAGGGAGGGCGTGACCGCCCCGCTTCCGAGAATAGATATGATGAAGTCGGGACCGCCTGCAACGACCTTTACCCCTTCACGGAGGGAGAACACGGACCGTGCCCGTTGTGATACCGTACCGATGAGATCCCCCGGATATATCAGGGGAGCAAACTTCCGCTCATCCAGGGAAAGGGCTGCGAGCAGCTCATCATCATAGTACCACCTTCCGGCGTCCCGGGCATGCTTGATGGCCTTCACCTCTGAGGTGAACAGGTAGTTGATGTAGTCGTATGTACTGAGAAACACCTTCGTCTTTCCATACAGCTCCTGTTCCTCACGTGCGACACGCAGCGCCTTTGGAAGGAAGAAGCTGGCATCGACAAACGCACCTGAAATCTCAGAGATCTCCCTAGCCTCGTTTACAGCATTCCTCTCCAGATACAACCTGGTGACACCGCTCGGTGCGTGAAGGACACCATCGATAACCTGAGGCTCCTCACATACTGGCACGAGCGAAGGACCGCTGCCGGTGACGATGATCGTCTCGATGGATCCGGGAGAGGCAATGTGTCCCATCAGGGTCTGGAGAGCCTGACTGATGGCGAAGGTCTCGACCATCTGGTAATCGTCGCTGAACGCGTGGGGGTCAAAGAGGATCCTATCGTGGTGGACACAGAGCCCCTGACGGGTATATATGGCCGCCTTACAGCTTGTCGTCCCGATATCTATTGTGAGAATCATCCTTTCCCTCCGGTACCTCTATAAGCATATAGGGAAGCACTCCCCCTTTCAAGAAGATAGTACGTCCCCTCCTCTGTGACAAGGTCACCAACACCTGCGTTGACCTGAGCCGGATGTATTGCTATGGTATCGATGTATTACAACAATATATACAACAAGAAAATCATAGAGGAGGCAGCATATGGCTGTAATCATGTATAGCACACCAACCTGCGGGTTCTGTAAGATGGCAAAGAGTTATTTCCAGAACAACAAGATCCCCTTCACTGAGTACAACGTGGCGGTGAACGCAGAAAAAGCTCAGGAGATGGTGAGAAAGTCAGGACAGATGGGTGTTCCTGTCATTGATGTAAACGGTAAGGTGATCGTAGGCTTTGACCGGGCGAAGATTGACTCTGCGCTCAAGAGATAATGAGACGATGACACGGGAGAAGAAGGGCACTGAACGGTGCTCTTTTTCTTTGTGTGCGGGCAGGAACGTATTCAACACCTTTCCTGAGAGCCGCTTCCGGTTTCCGTGATTCGTGGTATACTGGACCTCATGAAATACTATGAGACCTTCTTCATTGATCGGTTTTCCATTACGATCATAGAGTCTGACGGATTCATAACCGATGTGTACGCTACCGGGGATGATTCCGCTGAAGTCTCAGACGGCATACGCACTGAGACATCGGTAATCACACGTATGAAGGACGAACTCATCAGATACTTTGAAGGGAGTTCAGAACCCTTCTCCACCCCGTTGTACCTGCGGGGAACCGGGTTCCAGCGACGTGTCTACCATGCACTTCTTGAGGTTCCCTTCGGGAAGGTGGCTTCCTACAGGCAGATCGCTGAACGTGTAGGTTCTCCCAGGGCTTTTCGCGCAGTCGGTCAGGCTGTACATCACAATCCCCATCTGATCGTGGTTCCCTGCCACCGGATCATCGGAAGCGACGGGTCGCTCACCGGTTTCTACGGGGGGATAGAGATGAAGCAGGCACTTCTGGAACACGAAGGTGTTCTGCCGGGGCCCTCCTTCCCGGGTTCCCCGGCACGCTGACCGGAAGGGTAGAGAACAAGGCTTGCAACAGAACGGCGAGTGAAGATCCTGGAGTTCATTCAGGAGGATGAAAGCATCATCCTTGATTCAGGCTCAACCATCACTGAACATCGCTCTTCTGGTCATTTCAAACCCGGGGTTCGAGCTGATGATGACAGCGGGGGAGTTCAAGCCACCGACACTCTCGCTCACTGGAGTGAAGGCAGCTGCATCCTTCGAACGTGCGTTCGTGGACAAGCTGTTCCTCGCCACCGGAGGCATAGCAAACACACTTGACCGTACCTACCCCTCCTTCAATGACATAACCGTAAGGAAAGCTATGATACACTCGGGCCGTGTGACATTTCTTCTTGTCGGTTCAATCAAGTTCGGCAAGACCGGCAATGCCTCTCTGGGCAGTCTTTCCCAGATAGATTATCTCATCACTGATGCAGGAATACCTGACACCTTCAGGCACCGGATAACCGACCTCACAGTGAATGTCATCATCGCGTGATAAAGTGACACCTCAGGGGTGAAGTGAGTTCCGCCTGGATACGACAATGAGTCAGGGTTAAGGTTCTGAGAACCGGATGACCCGCGGGGGTATCAGGCACATCAACTGAGCGGTGAACCGAAATCCTGTTTCTCGACGCGCACTCATGTCTGTTGACACTTTTTTTTATTTCCACCAGAGCCGGACTTATGCTTGACCGGTGGTGTTTTCATGTATACAATACATATATCTGGATTATTTTTATCTGGGTCATTTGTTCTGTGGTTGCATATTTCAAATCGGGGGAGATGAGATATGCAACCTTTTTTTGCCCTCAGGTCAGAAAGGTCCCCTCTTCAAGGTCTCTGAACGCCTGATGAAGCTCCTCACGGGTATTCATGACGATCGGACCGCCCCAGGCTACCGGCTCGTCCAGCGGTTCTGCCTCAAACAACAGGAACCTGACAGGATTCTCACCGGTGTTCACCTGAACCGTGTCCCCACCTTCCAGTTTGAATGCCTGCTTATTCGTATATCCGGTACCCGTCTGGTCAAATTGAGCTTCCCCCTCAAGAATATATACCACCGCCGTGTGAGAAGGTTCCACCTCAAGATTCCAGGTCCTGCTGCTTTTCAAAGACACATCCAGATAGCGAGTCGGAACCTCCTCAGAGTTGAAAGGTGAGGATACTCCTCGGTACTCGCCTGCAACGATTCTCACCCTGCTCTGTTCATCCTCCACTACGGGAATAGACTCACCGGGAATATCCTGATAGGCAGGCTTCATCATCTTATTGTCACGCGACAGATTTATCCACAGCTGACAGCCGTATATACGCTTCGATTCCAGCGGCATCTCCTGGTGAACGATCCCTTTCCCTGCGACCATCCACTGGCAGTCCCCGTCTGAGATCACACCCCCATTTCCCAGCGTGTCCTTGTGTTCGATATTCCCTTCTATCAGATAGGTAACCGTCTGTATTCCCCGGTGAGGGTGAAACGGGAAACCCTTGATATACTTCTCTTTCTCGGTCGAATCAAAGACGTCAAGAAGGAGAAACGGATCATAGGAAGGAATCTGTCCGTGTCCGAAGACCCGGATCAGATGAACCCCTGCACCATCAACCGCCGGTTGCCCCTGAGTCATCTTCGAAACTGTTCGTATCTCCATACGTTTTCTCCTCTGTTAGGTGTATATATTCTCCAGCACGGCACAGTCGTGTAGCAGGTGTCTCTACCCGTAGGAGAAAAACCTTTTGGATACATCCATGACATCTTTTACACCAGGACTGGCCACAGGAGTGCCGAAGGGCATCTGTGTCATCATTCTCCACTCTGAGGGAATGTTCCACCTTTCTTTCACCTGTTCATCTATGAGCTCATTATAATGCTGAATTGAAGCCCCTAACCCTTCAACGGCGAATGCTGACCAGATGTTGTTCTGAAGCATTCCCGAGGACTGAAGAGCCCAGACCGGGAAGTTGTCACTGAAAGCGGGATACGCCGCCTGCAACTGCTTGATCACCTCAAAATCCTCAAAGAACAGCAGGGTTCCGTACGCTGCACGAAAAGCGTCAATCTTCTCCTTTGTGGAGGCGAACCGATCTTCCCCAACCACGTTTCTCAAAGCCTCTTCGGTAATATCCCACAGCTCATCATGCTGCCTATCCAGGAGGAGGACTATCCTTCCTGTCTGTGAGTTGAAAGCTGATGGTGTGTGAACGAGTGAGTACTCGACGATCTTCCTGATCTCCTCATCCCCTATGGGTGAACTTTTATCAAGTGCATACACGGTTCGTCTTTTCTTCATTGCCTCATATAACTGATGTGTCATGGTATTACTCCTTTGAATCTCTGTGTACCATCATGGCATCAAGGCGAAACAGACTCTCATTGAGCTGGTTCTGTTCCTGCACTGAGAAATCAGAAAACATCTGATTGAGGAATTCCTCATGAAGGGGGAAGATCCTGCGAATGAGGGTCTCTCCTTCTGATGTCAGCTCAACCGTATATCTACGGTTATCCTCAGGACAGCGGGTTCTCTGCACCAAAGTCTTGCTCACCAGCTTGTCAATGACGTAGGTGATTGTTCCACTGGTAACCAGAATCCTTTTCGCTATCTCCTGAACACTCTTGCTCCCCTTATGAAAGAGAAACTCCAACACACCGAACTCACTGACCGATAGATCAAACGGTCTCAACCACTTCTCTATGCTTCCAATAAGTGACCGGTGGGCTCTGCTGAGGGCAATGACAAGTTTCAGATCTTCTTTCGCCATGATGCATTCCTTTTATCTTGATTTCAAGATATATATGAGATACCAATACTGTATCTTGAAGTCAAGATACATTCAGGATATTCTCAATTTTCTTTTCAGGGTCTGTACGCAGGTGCACAATGTGTACTGATACAAGAAAGGCACTTCACTCTGCCTGAACTTTCGGGTACACTGTCCGTATAAGATCAGTATCAGGAGGTAACAGAATGAGTGTGAAATTTTATCGTTGCGCACATTGCGGCAACATTGTCGAGCTTATCAAGGACAGCGGAGTGGAAGTAGTATGCTGCGGTGAACCCATGAAGAAACTTGTTGCGAACACGACAGATGCAGCGACCGAGAAACATGTACCTGTCGTAGAGAAGGACGGGAACAAGGTTGTCGTGACCGTAGGGTCTGTGGCACACCCCATGACCGAAGAACACTACATCCAGTTCATCGTAGCTGTTACAGAAAACGGTGTATGCCGGGTCAACCTGACTCCAAGCGACAAGCCGCAGGCAACGTTCGACGCAGAGGGCGTTAAGGAAGTCTACGAGTACTGCAATCTGCATGGACTGTGGAAGGCCGAAGTATAACCGGTTTTCTATTGTTTTACAAAAAAGCTGCAAGCACGTTGCCTGCAGCTTTTTTTTGTGTTCGCAGATCAGAAAACAGTCCGTCCCCACCGGGTTTTCACAGCCGTCTGTGAAGACCGTTCAGTCAAGTACGAGTGATGGAGGGGTATAGGCTCGGCCGAGAAGCTTCTGGTCAAGCATGTACAGTCCCTTCCCTTCACCGAAGAGCTCGAACTTACGAACATTGTCCTCAGCATTCATCTCTTCTTCGCCCTGCTCCTTCACAAACCACTCCAGGAACTGAATAGTCCGGTAATCATTCACCTTCTGAGCTTCCGCATAGATCGCATTGATCGAAGCAGTCACGAACTGTTCGTGCTTCAGCGCAGCCTCAAGAGGTTCCTTGTAGTTCTTGTACTCGACATAAGGATCTTCGATAGCTCCCATCTTCACCTCGTACCCGTTGTTCAGGATATACTGTCTGAACAGCATTGCATGGTCTCTCTCTTCCTGAGCCTGTATGATGAACCAGTTCTCGAACCCGTCAAGACCTTCCTTGGCATAGAAGTTTGCCATATCGAGGTAGAGATAGGCCGAATAGAATTCCTTGTTCACCTGCTCATTCAATACCTTCACTACTGACTCATGTAACATATACACCCTCACTTTCATTTTTTAAAATTATTTCAATTTATAATATACATGATTGCCACACCAAAGGCAAAGAGTGATCGTACTTTTTTCTGTAGAGTCATCATAGCCACGTATCGACCTGCAATACACTGAAAGCCACCGTAGTGATAGACATGCTGTGCATACCTATCATGCCTGACGGGGCTGAACCCCCGTCCCTCCCGTACACGTTCCCCATCAGGTTTTTCTGAATCGGGAACACAAGGGGTCTCAGCCATGGACTTATCCGGCGCCAGAAAATATTCAGATAAATTTTAATCGATAATCTTGACTCGATTACCGCCTTTCCGTATAGTTGCCCATGTCAAAAGTTGCCCGTGGCAACTATATGAAGGAGTTACGTGTGAATGTCGACCTGTGCAGTATCAGGAGAATCATTACCGATATCAAGGAAATTGAAGAGGCGTTGAGGAAGCAGACCCATCTGTCACTGAACGAGGCCCTGTGTCTCTGCCAGCAGGCCAGGGGAAACTGCGACCCATCTTCTCTGTCGAAGGAGATGGGCTTGAGTCCCTCACGGATGACAAGAATTCTCGATTCTCTGTCGGAAAAAGGATATATCGAACGATTACCTTCGGAGCAGGACCGCAGAGCGGTCAGTGTGAATGTCACAGTGCAGGGACGGATGGTGACCGATGAGCTTCATTCGATCTCACTGGACATCCCCGCGTATCTACTTACAGCAATTCAACAGCTGGAAACAGCGACAGGAGTTACCCTATGAAAACCTATGTCATTGTAGGCGGAGTAGCCGGAGGAGCCGGCACCGCAGCGAAATTACGGCGCCTCGATGAGGAGGCGAACATCATCATGTTTGAACGGGGAGAGCATATAAGCTACGCGAACTGCGGTCTCCCGTACTATGCTGGAGGTGTGATCACCGAACGCTCACGACTGTTCGTCGTCACTGCCGAGAAGTTCAAAGAGGTGTTCAACGTCGATGTGAAGACCCGTCATGAGGTGGTATCCATCAACCGGGAAGAAAAGTTCGTGACAGTCAGAAACCTCACGAGTGGCGAGGAATTCAGTGAATACTATGACACCCTCGTACTCTCCCCGGGAGCCGCTCCGATACGACCCCGTATACCCGGCATCGAGGATCCATCGATCTTCTCACTCAGGTCGGTCAGTGATATCGATGCGATAGTCTCGAAACTCGAAAGTGTGAAGACTCAGCGCGCCGTGGTTGTCGGTGGAGGTTTCATCGGCCTTGAAATGGCGGAGAATATGAAGGAGAGAGGCCTGCAGGTTACTCTCGTGGAAGCCCTCGAGCAGGTGATGAATGTCATCGACTACGATATGGCATCTCTTGTACAGCAGCACATGCGGGACATGGGGATCCATCTGTTTCTCAAGGATGGGGTGAAGAGCTTCGAGCGGGAGAAGGGAGAGCTCAAGGTGACTCTTTCCAGCGGGACGGTGATTACCACGGACATTGTCATACTCTCGATCGGAGTACGTCCTGACACGAAGATCGCCCATGACGCGGGACTGACCCTTGGAAAGAACGGGGCGATAGTCGTGGATGAGCAGTTCAACACCAGCGATCCCTCCATCAAGGCAGTGGGTGATGCGATTGAATATCCCTCTCCCTTCACACGTACTGCCGTCACCATTCCCCTTGCAGGTCCTGCCAACAAACAGGCACGACTGTGTGCCCAGTCGATCGTAACAGGATCGTGCAGACCCTACCGGGGAACAATTGCCACCAGCATAGCCAAGATCTTCCAGCTCACCGCAGGCTCCACCGGGATGACCGGGAAACAGCTTGCCATGGCCGAGATCCCGTATAAGGAGATCGTCACTCATGCAGGAAGCCACGCGGGGTACTACCCCGGAGCGCTTCAACTGGCAGTGAAGGTCCTGTACGATGAAACAAGCGGACGGATCCTCGGAGGTCAGGCCGTAGGCTATGACGGGGTAGACAAGAGAATCGACGTCCTTGCAGCCTATATCATGAAGGAAGGGACTGTTCATGACCTTGCCGAGTTTGAACAGGCATATGCTCCCCCCTTCAGCAGTGCCAAGGACCCGCTGAACATGATCGGGTTTATTGCACAGAATATCGAAGACGGGTTCAGCAGAATCATCACCTGGCGGCAGCTGGATGAGATGAAGAAAAAGAACGCGTTCTTCCTTGATGTGAGGAGCGAAGAGGAGTTCGGTCTCGGAGCGATTGAGGGAGCCCTCAACATTCCTCACACTGAGATCAGAAACCGTCTTGATGAGATCCCGCGTGACAGACCCGTTATCGTCAACTGTGCCATCGGGTTGCGTGGGTACCTGGCCGAGCGGATGCTCCGCCTGAACGGATATAGCGAAGTCTATAACCTCACCGGCGGCTTCAACACCTATCATGCGGTGATGTTCGAACAGGAAGCCCTCAGGAACCCTGCACAGGCCCCTGTCTTCCACGCCAGCATGGATGCCTTCGATGAAGACGGCTCTCCCCGTCACAGACAGACAGAGGAGATTGCTCTTGTCGATGCCTGTGGGCTCCAGTGCCCGGGACCCATTCTCTCTCTCAAGAAGTCTATGGACAGTCTTTCCACTGGCGATGTGCTGCGTATCGTGGCCACCGACCCCGGTTTCAACCGTGACGTACAGTCGTGGGTGAAGATGACCGGAAACCATCTGATGTCTCTCGAGATGCATGATGGCAAGATCGAGGCGATGATCGAAAAGGGTGATGCCAATGCGCCTGCAAAGGGACCTGCAAGTCAGGGACCGATGCTCAGCGGATCCACCATGGTCGTTTTCAGTAACGATATGGACAAGGTTCTCGCCTCCTTCGTCCTGGCCAACGGCGCAGCCGCTTCCGGGAAGAATGTCACCCTTTTCTTCACCTTCTGGGGGCTGACGGTGCTGCGCAAGAAGCACCCCGGCAAAGTGAAGAAGGACTTCATGGGAAAGATGTTCTCTTCGATGCTGCCAAGCGGTATGGAGGAACTGGGACTCTCACAGATCAATTTCATGGGAGCCGGACCGAAACTGATGAGAAAGAGGATGAAGCAGAAGAATGTCGATCAGCTTCAGAGCATGTACGCTCAGGCGCGTATGGCAGGTGTGAGAATGGTTGCATGCCAGATGTCGATGGACATCATGGGTATCACCAAAGAGGAACTGCTGGAGGGTGTCGAGATCGGTGGAGTGGCTACCTACATGGAAGCCGCAAGCGAAAGCAATATCAATCTGTTCATCTAGGATTCCGCTATTCCTCACGAGTTGCTCATGGTATACTCTGATGGAGCACTACAATACCCTGAAGGGCCCCCGGGGGCCCTTCAGTATTCAGGAGGCGGCAGTGATCAACAGATTATTATACCGCCCGGAAACATGCGGAGTTTCACAGGACGGAGGCCTGTCGCGGTGCACCCGTAGGGAGTGCACTGCATACAGGACCCGGATACAGGAAGCCGCCGGAGGTGAGGACTGCTCCGGAGAAATCGTTTCCCTGCTGAGGCAAAACAAGGAGTAGATGGATGAGAGGCAGAAAGGAATTCCGTTTTTCCCAGGTCCTTGTGACCAGCCATCTGCTCATCATCGTATCCCTGATCGTTCTCGGTTCGATCCTGTTCACCGTTGTCTTTTCGCGGCTTACCCTGCTGCAGATGCAGACACACCAGTACTCGACGATACGGGTACTGGCGGAATCCATCGCTGTTCAACGTGATCTCCTGAGGACCCTGGTTCTGGAAAACCGTCAGGAGAGCGCACCGCCCATCGTCACGGAACTTGAACGCAGTGAACGTGAAGCAAGAGCGTCCCTGACGGAACTTCGTAGGAACGGGGGACATGACGAACAGCAGTTCTTCCTTCTTCGGGGAATAGAGAACGGCCTCGATTTCGTGAAAGACCGCAGGAATAAGATACTCGAGCATCTACCCCTCATCGATACCGAATTCTCCTACTTCTACGCTGCAGATATCACCTATCAGTACCTGTACGAATATGTATACTCCAGATACCTCGCCCGGGAGGTGACTCTCGATGCCCAGGAAGTGGCTATGATGCAGGAGGATCTGGAGCGACTGAGGATTACCGCACTGATGGTCACTCTGGTACTGTCAGTCCTGTACACGCTCCTGATCATCATCATCGTCAGAAAACTCTCGAAGCCGATCGATGCGATGGTCCGCACGGCACATGAGATCACCCGGGGGAACCTCGACACACCCGATCTGGTCCTCTCCGGAGCGCAGGAGCTCAGGTACCTTGAGGACTCTCTGAATTCCATGAAAGCATCTCTGGCTGAGCGCATCACCACTCTCGAGGAGAACCGCCGCCTTGAGAAGAAGGTGCATGCTCAGGAACTGCAGCAGATGAATGTGAAGCGGGAACTCGACCGCGCGAAACTGCTGACACTGCAGGCTCAGATCAATCCCCACTTCCTGTTCAATGCCATGAACACGATCAGCAGAACTGCGTTGTTCGAGAATGCAGAGGAAACGCAGGATCTGGTCAGTGATCTTGCCCTTCTGTTCCGCTATATCCTCGACCAGCGCTCGGCCGTTCCCCTTTCCGAAGAGATCCAGTTCATCACCCGGTATCTGAAGATTCAGAAGGCACGGTTCGCGGACCGGCTTTCCTACTCGCTCACTCTGGATGACCAGAGAGACCTGCTGATTCCTCCCCTCCTGATTCAACCCCTTGTAGAGAATGCCATCATTCATGGTCTGGAGCAGAGAGAAGAAGGAGGGCATATATCCCTTACCGTGCAGCATATGACCAGGAAGGTGATCTTCACGGTACGTGATGACGGGATCGGGTATGAAAATGCCCTTGCAGGGAGCTCCTCGAAGGAACACCCTCATGTGGGAATCGCAAATATCAGAAAGAGAATCGAACTCTACTACGGGGGAAAAGGAAGCATCACCATAGGAAGCCTCAGGGAAGGAGGCACCGAGGTCGTCGTGAAGATCCCGTACCGCAAGGAGGACAGGATCGATGGATGAGAGACCTGTGACCCTCATGATCGCTGATGATGAACGTCTTGAGAGGGATGCGGTTGAACACATCCTGTGTGAGACGTTCCCCGATCTGAACATCGTGAAGGCGAAGAACGGACGGGAAGCCATCGAGATAGCAGGCAGTGAGACTCTGGACATCGCTCTGCTTGACATCAATATGCCCGGTATCGATGGTATCGCTGCGGCCAGGAGCATCAAGGAGATCCGCAAGGAGACCAGGGTCGTCTTCCTCACAGCCCTGAGCAGTTTTGATGCAGCGCAGAAGGCGATCCGCTCGGGCGCACATGATTATCTGGTAAAACCGGTAGGGAAACGGGATCTGACCGAACTTGTTTCAACCCTTCTAGATGAGTTAACACAGGAACGAAAGGAGAAGGGACCGATTGCGATACAGAAAGTGCTCACCGAGTTCAACCGATCCATCTTCATCGCAATCAAGTATGGCTCCACGGGATCGGAAGGTCTCAGGTCATACCTTTCGCTGACTCAGATTCAGGGAGAACAAGGGCTCAGCATGGTCCTCCACACAGCGCAGAGAGATATGCTCCTGCTTCATCTGGAGGCCCTGTTTTCCCGGTACCATCTTCAGTCCTCCTTCTTCCCGGCACCTGACAGGGTGAGCCTTATCGTCTTCTTCCGAACGCAGGAGAAGATAGATCTTCTGCTGAGAGACCTTCTCGGTGACACTATTCCCGAGGATCTCCATATCGGTCTGTCCCGAGTCTTTCTGTCGCTTGAAGGAATTCCCGCTTCAATATCTCAGGCTTCGGCGGCTTACTCCCTGGCACTTCACACGGGTCAGCGGTTCGTCCGGTTCGACGCTGAAGTCGAAGAGGCTCTGAGAGAGGCCGCAACACAGGAAACAGAACTGGAAAACGAGCTGAAGGAACTGATCCTCGCAGGAGACACCCTTTCCAGCAGGCAGAAGGCTCATGAGATTCTGGATACACTCAAGGCCCTGTACCCCGCCGAGGACCCGGGTTCTCTCGTGAACACTCTTCACGACAGCATCGTCTACATCACCAAGGCTGTCACTGCCGCACTGAAAACCCCCGCCCCTCCTCTGATACCGAAAAGTTCGGTTGCAGAACTGGAGAGGATACTTATGGACTTTATCGACTCCACCTGCAGGAACATCGACACAACCAGAAAGGACAAGTACTCACAGCAGTTCACCCGCATAACCGAACACATCAATGCGCACTATCACGATGAACTCACTCTCGAGGCAATGGCCCGCAGAGCGGGCATCACGCCATCCTATTTCAGCAGACTCTTCAAGGACTATGTGGGAATGAGCTTCGTCTCCTATATCGCAGAGGTTCGAATCGAGGCAGCCAAGAAGATGATGGCCTTCGATTACTCGATGCAGTCGATATCGGCATCGGTGGGCTACAGGGACTACCGCTATTTTTCACGGGTATTCCGGATGCACACAGGGTTTTCCCCGAAGGAGTATCGTCGAAACATTCGTGAAAGTAGGAGTATTTTATAAAAAAAGCCGGCTATTACAAATTTATCTCACTTACGCCCTCAGGCTCGCCCTCCTATACTGACAGTACACAGACCATAAGGAGGAATGTATGAAAAACATCGTAACACTGGTACTGGTTCTTGCATTGGTGACAGGTACTGTCTTTGCACAGGGCCAGCAGGAAGCGGCAGCTTCGGATGCACCGATCGTACTCAGACTCGCAGATAACCAGCCGGAAGGCTATCCGACCGTGATCGGGGACCTCGAGTTCGCCCGTCTCGTGGAAGAGAGATCAAACGGAAGAATCAGGATCGAAGTGTATCATGGAGGTCAGCTCGGTGACGAGAAGTCAGCTATTGAACAGGTACAGTTCGGAGGAATCGATTTCACTCGTGTGTCCATCTCCCCTCTGAGCAACTTCAACTCAGCACTGAATGCCCTTCAGATGCCCTATCTCTACAGGAACAGTGATCACATGTGGAAAGTTCTCAACGGTGAGATCGGTGAGTATTTCCTCAACTCACTCACTGAATCCGGATTCGTCGGCCTCACCTGGCAGGACAGCGGTGCCCGTAACTTCTACAACTCTGTCAAACCGATCTATACCGTTGATGATCTCAAAGGTATGAAGATCCGCGTTCAGGAATCGACCCTGATGATGGGAATGGTCTCAGCCCTCGGTGCAGTGCCCACTCCGATGCCCTATGGAGATGTCTACAGTGCTCTTCAGACGAAGGTCATCGAAGGTGCAGAGAACAACTGGCCTTCCTATGACACCTCGAGTCATTTCGAAGTGGCAAAGTACTACTCGATCGATGAACACACCCGTGTTCCCGAGATCATCATCGCATCGAAGATCACTATGGACAAGCTCAGCAAGGCAGACCAGGAACTGATTAAACAGGCTGCAAAGGAGTCAACACCGGTACAGGTCGCTGCATGGGCGGCGAAAGAGAAGGTGTCAGAAGACAAGGTGAGAGCTGCAGGTGTTCAGGTCAACTATGTGAACGATCCTGCTGAGTTCTCTGCACGCATGGGAAGTCTCTACGAAAAACTCCTTGATGCAGAAGGCCTTGAGTGGGTCAAGAAGGTACAGGCAGTGAAATAACTTGCTTTGTGTGAACTCTTGAATGACAATAGAGGGGGGCAGAATTCCTTTCGGGGTTCTCCCCTCTCCCTATACGCGGATGAAAGGAGAAAAAGCTCATGAGAAGATTCAAGAATGTGCTCGACAGAGTGTTCGCTGTAGCACTGACACTCGCGATGATACTGCTCGTGGTGATGGTTGTTATCGTCTTCACCAATGTGGTGCTGCGCTATGGGTTCAGATCCGGTATCAGGTGGTCGGAGGAAGTGGCACTGATCATCGTCATCTGGTTTACCTTCATAGCCATGGCCCTCGGTGTCAAAGAGAACCTCCACATCAGCATAACAATCCTTCCCAAGAGTCTGCCGAGACTTTTCAATGATCTTCTCAACATCCTGAAGTATATCCTGGAGATCGCAATCGGCCTGATCCTGTTCTATTTCGGACTGGGAGTCACGCAGAATGCATCCCTGTCCCGACTCCCCGCCACGGGGATCACCAATGCGGTGAACTACGTGATTGTCCCTGTATCTGCAGTCTTCATCATCCTCTACGCGGTCTACTATCTGAGTGTGGCACTGATCGACCTGAAGAACGTCGCAGGCACCGCCAAAGGGGGAAAATGATATGAGCGATCCTACAACTGCAACGTTCATCCTCACAGGATCCTTCGTCCTCCTGCTCCTGCTGAAATTCCCCATCACCTTCACCCTGTTCATCTCTTCTGTCTTTACGGCTCTCTATCTCAACATACCTCTGCTGTCGATTGTTCAGAGAACAGTGAGCGGAGTGAACTCCTTCAGTCTTCTGGCTATCCCGTTCTTTATTCTTGCAGGTGAGATCATGGGAAGAGGCGGCATTTCGAGAAGACTGGTGGAATTCAGCAATGCTCTGGTCGGTCGCGTCAGGGGAGGTCTAGCCGAGGTAAATGTACTTGCCTCGATGTTCTTCGGAGGCATCTCTGGATCGGCAGTCGCTGATGTATCCTCAATCGGTACGATGCTGATACCCATGATGGTCGACAAGGGCTACGATGATGACTATTCGGTGGCGGTCACGGTGACGAGCAGCTGTCAGGGAGTCATCATACCGCCAAGTCACAACATGATCATCTTCTCCCTTGCCGCGGGCGGCGGCGTTTCTGTCGGCAAGCTCTTCCTCGGCGGCATCGTACCGGGAATCATCCTTGGTCTCGCTCTCATGGTTGTCTCCTACATCATCGCAATCAGACGGGGATATCCGAAAGAGGAGCGTTACGGGTTAAAACGAACACTCCAGGTCAGCAAGGATGCGTTCCTCGGTCTCCTGACGGTCCTCATTATCATCGGAGGAGTCGTTTCAGGAGTCTTCACTGCGACAGAATCAGCATCTGTGGCCGTCGTCTATGCCTTCATCATCTCTTTCCTCGTGTACCGCGAGGTTTCGATACGGGAGTTTCCGAAGATACTGATGAGTGCCCTGAGGACTCTGGCTATGGTGATGAGTCTTATCGCTGCAGCAAGCGCCTTCGGATGGCTCCTGGCATTCCTGAGGATCCCGCAGGCTGTGACGATGTTCCTGCTATCCATTTCTGACAATCCCATCGTCCTTCTCCTGCTGATAAACCTGATGCTCCTTGTTCTCGGTGCCATTATGGACATGGCTCCGCTGATTATCATCGTCACCCCCATCCTGTATCCCGTCGTGGTAGGACAGCTGGGGATGGACCCGATCCAGTTCGGCATCATGCTGATTCTGAACCTGGCAATCGGTCTCTGTACCCCGCCGGTCGGCTCAGCCCTGTTCGTCGGAGCCGCCATCGGAAGGATATCGATCGAAAAGGCAACAAAGGCTCTTCTCCCCTTCTATGCCACCATGATCGCAGTCCTTCTCCTGGTCACCTTCTATGCTCCTGTGACCATGACGATGGTCTCCTTCATGTAGGATACTGTTCTGAAAGCCCCTCGTGTTCAGTCAAAGGGGCTCTGTCATCCCCGCAGGTACCGGAGCGCAAAAGAATTCTTTCAACGGGAACCGGATAGAACCAGAGGGCAGAAAAAAACCACGTCAGTACGTAACCGGCGTGGTGTTGTCTCGGTACGGTCACAGCTGAGATGCTCGTTACAGCATACGTTCCTGCAACCGTGAACCCGTGATCAGTAGTTCTTTGAGACCAGCTCGAAATAGGCCTGAGGGTGTGCACAGACAGGACAGACCTGAGGAGCCTTCTTTCCGACATAGATGTGTCCGCACTTGCGGCACTTCCAGACCTGTTCATCCTCTTTCTCGAAGACCGCCTCATCCTCAACGTTCTTGAGAAGTGCAAGATAACGCGCTTCGTGTTCCTTCTCGATCTTTGCAACCCCTTCGAACAGAGCAGCGATCTTCTTGAACCCTTCTTCACGTGCGGTCTCAGCAAACCCGGCATACATGTCGGTCCATTCGTAATGTTCGCCGGCGGCAGCATCCTTCAGGTTGCTTGCAGTGTCACCGAGTTCTCCGTTCTCCTGCAGGGCCTTGAACCACAGTTTTGCGTGCATCATTTCATTGTCAGCTGTCTCTTCGAAGATACCTGCAATCTGCTGGTATCCATCCTTTCTCGCCTGCCCAGCCCAATAGGTGTATTTATTGCGAGCCATTGATTCCCCTGCAAACGCTTCGTGCAGGTTCTTCTCTGTCTTTGAACCTTTCAGATCCATACGGTCCTCCCGATATTCGAGTTTTTTGGTATAGTTCATGATAGCATTCAACAGAGAAGAGAGCAACCGATTCTTCCCGAATTTTGAAACGGATACATTTCCTTTTTTGTATACAGAAGCAGGACTTCTAGAAGAGAGAGGGAGCTCTCCGGGTCTTTTTTACGACCTTCTCGGGAGCATAGCCTCCACTCATGCGCTGAAATCTGATACCGAGCGACAGGAAATGATCGACCACAGCCTGTTCATCCTGAAGATCACACGCCCGGTAAAAGACCTTCGCACAGTTGATGGCATCATCAAGAGCATGGTGAGCCCGGTAGGTGAACCCGAAGTGGCGGGAGATGGTGGTGAGTTTATGGTTGGGAAGAAACGGGAAGGACACCCGGGAAATCCTGACGGTATCGGTATAGTGAAGGGGAGGCACAGCAAGACCATAGTACGCCAGGAGAGCTTTCACGATACCGATATCGAAGGGAGCGTTGTGGGCGATGAGAAGGTCCTCGTCAATGAACATCAGGATATCGGGCCAGATGTCACGGAACAGAGGTGCATCGGCAACATCCTCAGGTCTGATTCCGTGAATCGAGATGTTGAACGGACTGAAATACCTGCTTGCCGGGTTGATCAGAGAATAGTAGGTGTCGACGACCCTTCCATCCTCCATCCTGGCAAGTCCCACCGAACAGGCGCTGACAGGGTCGTTATTGGCGGTCTCAAAATCGATGGCAACATATCTCATCCTTGTTCTCCGTCACCCACCGTCGCACTCACGATTCTTCCCCGAAGGTCTAGATCATAGCCGGTGATAGAGGCAGGGATCAGAATGATATCACCCTGACGGAACCTCAGCTCCCGGCCGCTGTAGGTAAAGGTTCCCTCCCCTTCAAGGACACACACGATCTCAATGTAAAGACGATCGGTAAATACCGTATGTCCTGAGGTTGTCACCATCAGATCAAATTCACTGCTGTCTGTGAGAAGACGGGTAGTGTGCAGACTGAGCGGTTCCTGTCTTACCTTCTTCCCGTCAAACGGAGCGTAGGTGAGAACCTCGAGAAGTTCATGAACATTGACGTGTTTCGGGGTGAGTCCGCCTCTGAGCACATTGTCACTGCTGCTCATCACCTCAACGGCATGGCCTGAAACGTAGGCATGAAGCATCCCCGGACGGACCTGCAAGGCTTCAGTCGGACGCAGGTGGACAAGGCGGAGAAGAAACGGGGCATACGCCATGATATCGTCAGGATAGAGCTCAAGAAGTCTCTGAGAAATCTGCTTAGCGGAAAGAAAAGGAGAGTCCACCACCTGGGGATCCTTCTTCACGTACTGCTCAAGCTTCCCAAGAAACAGGTTCCGTTCTTCCATTTCCAGATGCAGCAGTGTCGTGAACAGGTGTTCCAGATCTTCACACGAGCTAAGAACATCGGTTGACCCGTCGAGGATCTCACGAAACAGTGAGATAGCCTCCTCGTAGTCACGAAACCCTGCCAGTGCCGTAACCTCATCAAGAGCATACAGCACCTCATCCTTCTGATACGGATCGCTGTAGGTTCGTATCCCATTCTCCGACGACTGTTCCCGCAGGAAGCCCTGCTCTGCTCTCAGTGAGTCAGGATGCACCTGAAGGCTCAGAGGTGTTTCGATCGATAGGATCTTCAGAAGAAAGGGAAAGCGGGTCCCATAGCGGCTGAGATGGTTCGTCCCTAACACCTGTTCTGAGTGTGAGGCAATGTACTCATCAAGAGGTTCCCCCGTCTCAAGAAGTGTGCTCATACCGTTCGGGTGAGATCCCATCCACAGTTCAGCCTGTGGTTTTCCTGTTTTACTCCTGCCAAGGAGAGAAGGGATGTAGGAACTGTCTCCCCATGGATAGCTCTGTATGACACCCCGCAGTTTCATCATGTCCATCGTCTATTCCCCCTCTGACTGTTCTGTGGTTCGTGTGAGTATACCAGAAAAGACAAACCTTCGGAACACAGAGTCCCGAAGGTTACCGTTCATATCAGGAAGACAGGATCAGCCGTCAACACCGAAATTGAATCTCACGGTCAGAGCATCCAGCGGTCTGTCCCCGATATTCGCTCCGAACTCTCTCCAGTAGTAGGCTGCATCGATGTGGAACAGAAGCAGATCGAATCCTGCTCCGATAGACATATATCCCTTATTGAGACCGAACCTTGCATCTAACAGGGAGAGGACCCTGAGTTCGGCACCTGCAATCAGGTGTTCCCAGACAGCATCTGGATCCGAGGCAACAGCCTCCTGCAGCGTGGTCACATCAACAAGATCTACCGATAACGTCGGTCTGAGCAGATCAGAAAGACTGCCGAGCGGCACTTCCCAGCCTAAACCTACATCAAGCGACCAGGGCACTTCCACCGTGAACTCACTGCTCGAAGTTGAAGTTTCGGTATAGACAGGTTCAGCTTCCACAAGTGCAAGCATCTCGTTCAGCCAGGTACCGGCTTCACTGTACTCATACATCGTGTACACTGCGTTGAGATTACGGGCCACTGCACTGATTCTCACTCCCAGAGGACCGTTCACGTTGATACCGACATCGATCGGCACTGCATACCCTGCGGCGAGTCTGTTGTCTTCAAGAAACTGCTGCAGCATATCAGAACCTTCACTGAAAGCACTGTTGATGATGTTCTGAGCACCGATACGCTGGGTATAGGCTGTATAGGTCGGTCGTACCACGGCTCCCGCATCAACTGAAAGCAGATCATCGATGAGAGGCAGAGAGAAGGCTATACCTACGGCGGTTGAAGCATTGAGCTCCGCGATGATATTGGTGTCGGCTCCTACGTCGATATTGTGGAGTTTTTCCTGAATATCGAGCGTCAGGCCAAGGCCGCCGCCTGCAAATCCCATCTGTATGTCAGTGGTAAGGAGTTCACCTCTGGCAGCTTCAATGGTATCCAGATAGGCCAGTGCAGTCGTCTCTCCCGCATTTCCGTCCAGTACATCCTGGATGATACCTTCATCTATTATGTTCTTCACGTTGTAGGCACTCAGCGATATACTCGGCATGGAGAGTGCGAACCTCTGCTGAGCAAGGTTTGCCGGGTTGATATACATCGACTCCATTCCCCGTGAGGTTGCCAGTCCGCTTCCTCCCATTCCTTCACTGCGCACACTCGTGGGTGAGAAACTCTGTCCTTCGTAGAACAGGGCAGGGAAGGTGTACGAAGCTCCTGCTGTCGAAACAGCAAGAATCAGTACCATGAATGTTATTAAAAAGTTCTTGTTTTTCATACTACGCATCTCCTTCACAGTGCCTGATCATGCAGATACTGAATTGCATCCTGAATAGCATCAGTAATGAAATCGTTGTCTGGTATCGCCATCGAGATACTGATCAGGGTCTCTTCGAATGCGGACACTGTCTCACCCGGCGCCGGTTCCAGCACCTGTGCATACAGTACGTTCATCATCTCTTCGACGTAGTCATCCGTCAGGAAATCCCATTCTGAGCCTGTCGGGGCTTCGGTACTTCCGCTCTCCAGATACAGGTGCACAAGATTGAACAGTACACGCATCGAGGGATACACAACAGCATCACCTGTGTCAGGATCAACGGGAAGAAGGTTGTCGTTCTCTGTCACGAGAATACTCGATATGTAATACAGGATGTCGGACAGCCTCATCTGGTACTCCGATCCGACAATAAAGGCGGCTCCGTTCTCGCTCGTCGCTCTCAGCTTCGCATAGTCGGATGTGACAGCGTTGAACTCTTCCTCGGAAATATCTCCGCTGTTATCCGTGTCTGTTGCCTGGAAGTACATCTCGAACACCGGTCCTGCGATATCAAGGATGTCGGCGATATCGTAGCCTTCCTCCTCCTCTCCGGGATCAGCAAACCGCGTTGCTGCCACCGTTACCGCTGCTCTCACCCGCTCTTCCAGCATCCCCTCCAGAAGGTCTCCCACAGCACCGGTTACATCAAGGTTCCCGATACCGGAAGTCTTCTTGATGAAATCAAGAAGAAGCTGAGTGTCTCTCGCCAGCTCTTCCTTCTCTTCGTCAGTCGGAGAATCTCCCGCGGCATCGACCTTGTCCATCAGGTCGGTAAGAAGGATTGCTACTGCAAGGTCCTCTTCGTCCTCGATTTCGATATCAACTCCGAGCTCCGTACTGAGCTCCTCCATTCTGTCTGCAACTTCGGTAGGAACATCCTCTTCTTCGACAGGGTCGCTGAGCAGTCCGGAAGCTGATCCGGTCTCACTCTCACTGACAAGAATTTCCTCTATGGAGTCTCTCAGATCATCGGCTACCTCATCAACAGCCGTATCCTGATCTACACCGGCAAGGGTCGTCTTTACGGCCTCCACATTCTCGGTTGACGGCGTTATAACGCCTGAACTTATCAATACATTCTCTGAGGTGTATCCCATGAAGGAACTGATTGATTGAAAGATATCCCCTTCACAGGAAACAGACATCACCACCACAAGAGATGTGATAAGCATAAGCAGCATGATTTTTTGGATCTAAGTTTTTTACCGTGTAATCCATCATCTACCCGGCATCCTTGAGAGTGGGCTTCGGCAGCTGGAACACGGTCTGTTTAAGCCGTTTCCTGTTGTAAGGCCTCGCTCTTGAATAGCTTCTTTTCTTCCTGTTCGAGTTCAAGAGATTCTGTCTTTTTTCCCTGTGAGTCTGTTCCCAAATGAGCAGAGCAAAGTAATCGAAATCCTGGTAGCCGAAGGCACTCCTTCGCATGCCCTTGATGAAGCCGTTCACACCTTCAATCTTTCCTGAACTGATTGGATGGAGGGCTCTTGAAACGATGCCCTCCATCCTGTTGGTAATCGTCCTGGTGAACCTCGTCAACTGACTGATGCCGACGGAGGAATAGAGCTTCACCCATGTGGTGAGCTTTTCCCTCATATGCTCAGGATGTGGGGTGGAGAGTATCTCAATCAGTTCCTCACGAGCCTTCACGGCATTCTGAAGATTCGCATTCGTCTTAAGAATGGCGTCGCGTGAATCGGCATTATCCGTTCTCCGGTGTCCAACTCGCTCAGCATTCCGACCGTCTGCTCGTGCGGAACTTTTCGCCTCTGCATTAAGTTGTGCATTGAGCTTATCCTTGGCTTTGAGTGTCCGGGTGTTCGCAAGGAGGAGAAAACGTGAACCGAAGAGAAGTTTTCTCTCTTCAAGCACCAGTGCAGCCTCCTCCAATCTGCCCTTGTTCTGCAGTTTCTCAGCCAGCTTTTTCAGTCTATTTCCTTCCGTCCTTCTGGCGGCATCAATGACCTGATTATTGAACCATTGCACGATATGAAAGGTGTCGTAGACTATCTTGATGTGGGGAAATGACTCCTTAACAGCGGCGCTGTAGTTGGTGTTCATATCCATCGAGATCGCCTTCACATGGTTCATGAAATCCTCTCCCACCCATGTGAAGAAATGTTCCAGCTGTTGCTTCTTCTTGCCTTTCTCAAGATACAGGAGTTCTCCACTCTGGGCATCTATGACAATGGTACAGTAGCGATGTCCATGTTCGACGAGAAATTCGTCTACGCAGAGATACGGGCTGTAATGACTGGGTCTCATATTACCTGCAAGGCTGAATAAGCGAGTCTTATTCACCTCTTTGACGATGGCAGGCGTAGTATGGCAGATAAAAGCACATCTTCTGATCGTCATCCCGTAACCTGTCATGAAATAGGCGATGTTGTCACGGAAGTGATTCGTGTAACCGGTATTCCCGTTTCGAAAGGGAATGACGTCCGTTCTGCGTCTCCGTCCATACTTGTTCACATAACTCTCGTAATGAACTTCAAAGCATATCAGGGTAATTCCAGAGCTGCAGTGTTTCAGCACAGTAACCTCGTTGCTGTGCTTGTACCATTGACCTTCTGGTAATTCGCTCTTCCAGTCTTTGTTTGGATCCTTTGTTACAGCGTAGGTGATCTTCCCGTAGGATATTCCATTTCTTTCATCAAAGCAGATTTCGTGCCTCGGATGGCTCCAGTCAACCATCCACCCGGTGGACTCCTCCAGCAAATACGTGTTATCTTCCTGCATGAGAGCGGTTCTCCTTGATCTGTTGTTTTGCGATTACAAATCATAGGCGTTTCCGCTCTCTTTTTCTACTTTTTACACGCTGAAAATTTCAGACCCGATTTTTTTCATGGCACATCCTCCCTATCGTTAATGAATATATACACTCACACCATGACTGTCGATGGAACAGACACACATACAATCACAGGAACACTCACTCACGCCGTGACCATCGTTGCATCATTCACTCCGTGTGAGCCTCCATATACTAGTATAACACCTGACCATTCATTATGTCACATATATACATAAAAATCATGAGAGAAATAGTCAGCCCGGAGAGCCTCACCGGTACAATGCAGTACGAACAGCAAGAGTATTGCCATAGTATATTGATTACTAACCGGATGATTTGTATACTTTTGACCGTCTACATGAGAGCTGGCCGGGTAATGAAATCAACACGGTCCGGGACCGGAAAAACCGCGTATTGTTATGACAGATGTGTACCTGTTTCAGTGAGAAATACAACATCGGGATTGTGCATTATTGCACAATATGAGAATCGTTCCTATTGACTTACAGGCCATTTATACTACATTAGTAGTATATGACTTTTTTCAAGAAGAATGGTGTGAAGAGACTGATACTGTCTTCACTGGCCGCAGTATCACTCGCTTTCGGATTTGCAGGAATTATTCTGCCTGTGCTTCCTACCACTCCGTTTGTCATACTTGCTGCAGCTCTGTACTCGGTAAGTGACCCCGAACGGGCACGAAAACTGGAGAAGAGCAGGATATTCGGCGAATACCTGAGTCACTGGAAATATGGGAAGGGTATTGCGCTGAGCACGAAGATACGGGCTATCACGGTAGTATGGGTCGGCCTTCTGGCATCCATGTATATCGTTCAGACCAGGGTAGTGATAATCGTTCTGTCGGTGATAGGGATCATCGTGAGCGCACACCTTATAGGTATAAAGACAAGGAAGGAAGAAGCTGATGAGGTACTCAAGCCGAAGACAATTGATACTTGACACACTGCGTTCCTGCACAAACCACCCTACAGCGGAAGAACTGTATGGTATGGTGAGTGAAGAGATGCCTTCAATAAGCCTTGGAACTGTCTACCGGAATCTGAGTGTGCTTGTCGAGTCTGATGAGATCAGGAAGTTCGAACCGCCCGGAGAAGGAAAAGCCAGGTACGATGCGAAGCGGGAAGAGCATGCACACCTGGTCTGTACAGAGTGTCATACGGTATACGACCTGATTCTCTCCTCAGCCTCCTGTCTGGATGAGGAAGTCGAGGAACTTACCGGTTTCACCATCGAACAGCGTGATATCGTCCTGAAGGGAGTGTGCCGTTCCTGCCGGGATCTCAGGACGGAAAAAACAGCTCTCTGACTGCCTCAATATTTCTAGAATCATTCTCCTCTTCATAGATCTGTGCTATGCGCTGTGAATAGAATTCTATCACCTTGTACCTGACCAGTTTCATCGTGGAATTCACGAGCTTATCATCTTCACTGAAAGGTTTCACGATGATCGCGAACCGGGAGGGAATCCACTGAGATGGAATGATTCCCTTAGCCATCTTCTCATACCCCGTGAGCTGGGCAAGCACTTCCTGATACACCTCCTCGGGAGTCTTGAGAGCCTTCTCCTCAATCAGCTTCCTGACCACCTCCTCCTGCAGCGTCACAAGAGCACTGGTGGAGGGACTCTGCTCGTTGTATACAAGAAGCTGGTTGATGACGGTGGAATTGTTCATCATCACTTCTTCAATCTCTTCCGGGGAATACTTTTCTCCATCCTTGGCAATGAGCAGGGCCTTGGCCCGTCCCGTGACCACGAGGAATCCGTCTTCGTCGTAATATCCCAGATCTCCGGTGAACAGCCAGGTCTCACCATCGATCACCTTGAGCACCTCAGAGGTCGCTTCAGGGTTCTTGAAGTACCCCTTCATGACATTCTCCCCCCGGATGACGATCTCACCCTTCTCTCCCTGAGCAGCTTCATCCACCTCACTTTTCATGATCCGGCAGGTCACCGAGGGAGCAACGATACCGCTGGTACCGAACTTGTGCTTTGCGGGAGTATTACTGCTGATCACCGGAGCGGCTTCCGTAAGCCCGTACCCCTGATACACGGGCACTCCTATCGCGGCAAAGAAATGCTGCTGCCGTGCCTCAAGGAGAGCTCCTCCGCCCACGCAGTATTCAATTCCGGTTCCGAAGACCTTCCTGAGCTTGCTGAAGATCAGCAGGTCTGCCAGCTTGTGAGGGAAGAAGGTGGCGATCCGCGTGGCGAGTGATGCGCGGTGATACCCATCGCCGTTACGCCTGATACCTGCTTTCAGCCCCCTCTCGAATATGCCGTAGATAAACGGGCCTTTCTCCTGAATACCCTGGGTCATCTTCTTCATGAAGTTTCCCGTGATCGAAGGAACCGTCATAAGGAAGGTGGGGTTCACCTCCTTGAGGTTTATCGGGAAGTTTCTGATGATTGCACTGTTGGCGCCCCGTGCATCGACAAAGTGTAGAGTGATACCCCGCAGCATCGAGGTGTAGATACCGACCGTATGTGCGAAGGAATGGTCCACAGGAAGCACGATGAGAGTCTCGAAGGTATTCGGAGGAATGGAGAACAACTCGACCGCGTCGTGGGCATTCGCCCAGTAATTGAGATGCGTGAGCATGATGCCCTTCGGATTCCCTGTTGTCCCTGAGGTATAACAGATGTTGACCACATCATTCTCTTCGATGTGAGAAATACTCTTCCTGACAATATCCGGATCCTTCTTAAGAGCTGCCTGACCCTCGGTCACGAGCCTATCCAATGTCACATACTCCGTACCCGAGGTCCACTTTCGCTCCTGTATAGCCTTTCTGAGACGATCATCCTCTTCATCAAGATAGTAGAGCACAGGAGAAGGACCTTCCATGACATCGAAAGCCTTAAGAATGTTATCCAGAGTGTTCGAGCTTGCAACGATGCCCGCGGATTCAGAGTGAGTGAGGCGGAAAGCGATCTCCTCGGGATTCAGCTTGATCGAGAGAGGTACACTCACAGAGCGATTCTTGATGATGCCCATCTCGGCACCAATCCATTCGGGCCTCCCTTCAGCGAGGACGCCGAACGTGGCTCTGCTCACGTTACGTGACAGGAGTCCGGCACATACGGCATCGGATAGTTCATCAATCATCCTGTAGGAGTACGGAATCCATCCGTTCTCCCCTTTCTTCGTCGCATAGGCACGGGAGGGGAAATTCTTTTCAGCATCTTTCAGCATGGTAACGATTGTACGCATAATTCACCTCAGCTCACTAGTGATATAGGTGCTATCAATATATCATAGAACCTGCATAGTAGGGCAATAAAAAGAAATAACTCAGTCTGTGCCATTCACAGGGTGATCAATACAGGTCAGCGCAGGGCCAGGTCCGAGGTAACCCGGTACTCGAACAGATTACCGTCATACACCGTGTAGTGTATTGCTATAAGTTCACCCGAGAGCGCGTGAATCCTGGTCTTCACCCACAGCTGCGTCCATTGTGGACGTGTGCCGAGGAGTTCGGAGGTCTCCTTATCAGGAACAACTGTACCGATGGAACTGTGGACCTTGCCTACCGATGCACCCTCAACCTTCTCATAGGTGTCAATGAAGGAGTGAGAAGAGAGAAAGTCCCTGTCCAATATCCTGGAAATGGAAGACGGGAAGAAGATATTCATCACTGCAAAGGGAGTATCATCCATGGAGGAGAGAAGCTTGATGCGGTGAAGGTTCTCATGTCGTGCGTGTGACTCCTTGAACTGGGGAAGCATATTCAGGGCAATATCACTGTCGAGGGGATACTCCAGGTCCAGGATGATCCTGTGGGTTATGCTGTGCTTATCGGAATGGGCGAACGGATCGATGCCGCTGATATGAGGCTCGGTTATCTTGCGAGAACCGCGAACGAAGGTTCCTTTGCCTCTGGCCCGTTCTATCATACCCGCACGGGTCATCTCATCAAGTGCGCGGCGAATCGTGATCCTGCTTACATGATACTTCTCGCAGAGTTCAAGCTCAGTGGGAATCATGACCCCTTCAGGCCAGATCCCCGCAATAATCTTATTTTCCAGGTCATTGAGTACTGCCTGGTATTTCAACTTCATACGCACCAACTCCCTCAATCTGCAGAACACTTCGTATGAGCGTATCTATCAGACAACACATTGTTGCAGATCCGATGCCCTGCAACACCTTTATGCATGGAGTGTACCGTGTAACATTCCAATCCGTTATCAGTATATCATACCAGATGAACACATTGGTGGCCAATTCTGACAATTATTTCATATCCTGTACAATTCAACTTATATGTCTATACAATTCAAAGAGATGCCTTGAGATATGAGAGAACAGGAGGTGTGCATAGTCCTCTTCATATTCATCCCAGAGGCTGAACAGCTCGTCAGCGAACAGGGGCTTTCCATCAGGATCGGTATCCGTGAGGATCGGACCGTAGGTGATATGAATCAGCTGCCTGCTGTCATTGTGTTCGAACAGCTTCACGAGCTCCTCGTCACTGAGACTCTGGAGGTCCGGAATCCTGGTGATATCGGTACTGACATGGTAATACCTGGTGACCTCATCGAACTTCGACAGAGCATGGGCGTGGACCCGTCTGTACAGATCGGGTTTCTTGACGGCAACGAGCTTCATGGCCTCGAGCCAGTTGGTCCCGGCCGTCTTCACATGGAACCTTCCCCCGGTTATCCGACCGAAGATCTCGAATACGCTGAACTTGTCACTTCCCGAGTGGAGTGACAGTTTGTAGCCGAAATGGGATGCGATCGCCTGGTGGACGATCAGATCCCGTTCGAACTCCTTCACATCACCGATATAATCAACTCCCTTCTGGAACTCACCGCAGAAGCGGGGAGCTATCGTGGCAAATGAGACCCCTCTCTTGATCAGTTCATTCGCTACAAAATAGTGTTCCTGAACAGTGGTTGTAGTGGTCGTCTCATCGATAGAGATTTCGAAATCGGCATTATAGGTGCCATCTCTAAAGAACGTATCGTAGATATTCTGCGCATGGGTGAGGACATCCCTGTAGGTCATGACCATCCGCTTCACTTCCTCTGCACTGTAGGTGAATGAAATTCCGTCCGACAGAACAATCTCCCTGCCGATGTATTCTTGTTCGATCCGGGCATCGGGTTCATACAGCTGCTCGAGTTCTGCCAGCTCCATGAGTTCGAACTCGTTGTTCATATGTTCGGAACAGTCGAGTGTGATCATGGTGTAGCCGACACTGAGTGCATGTTCTATTTCCTGAGAAGTCTTCAGATGATCGCCGTCAGCACCCCACCCCTTCTTGTATCCTTCCTGATAGACAGCAAAGGTGGCTGCATCGAGCACCTCCCGGTAGGTACGTCTGGTCAGATTGAGCTCCCGCATGGACTGCTGGGCAAGGATCGGATAGGCATCATATTCAGTGAACACTCTGGTATGGCCGGCACTTGCGAGACCGAGACGGTCACCGCAGCCGATGGTACGTTCTTTCGAGAGGACACGTGATGGAGCAGTGAAGGGAAAGACCTCTCTGAGGACTGCGGCATTAGCGCTGTTCAGCTCACCGATGATCACTTCCTTGTCCTCTATACGCTCTGCCACTCCTTCAAGACCGATGGAAGGTCCGACGGAGACGATATGTTTCTCTCCACGGATACGGGTGATGAATACGGTCGTTTCATCAATCGTGTGTATCGATAACGGGTACACTCCGTATTCAACAGGGTCGACTTTACTCTTCAACAACGGAATAAACTTTCTTACATCTCTCATGTGATCTCCCTCACTCTCACTCTTGGCTCTGTGTTGCACACTGATTCAGTTCTGTGGTTATATACTAGCATGAACGTGCATCAATTCAATCGAATAGTTGAAATTCGCACCAAAATTATCAGTATGGGGACGTTTCTCTCTGCCACACTATACACCTATGTGAACACAGGAACATATAATCTTTCCCGTTTCCTGCTCATGGCCGCTGCGGTCCTGTTCATCGACATGGGAACCACCGGGTTCAACACGTTCTTCGATTATGTAAGGGGAACCGACACCCGAGAGAGGAACTATGAGAAGGACAAGGTCCTCGTTCATGAGGACATCCCTCCGTTCACTGCACTTGCAGTCAGTGCACTGCTGTTCCTTCTGGCAGCTGTTCTGGGACTCATCATCGCAGGCCAGACCAGCTATATCCTCATCCTCATCGGGGCACTGAGCATGACCATAGGGTTCCTGTACACCGGGGGACCGGTGCCTATCAGCCGCACCCCGCTCGGCGAACTGTTCGCCGGCGGTTTCCTCGGGTCAGTCCTGTTCATGATCAGTGTCTATGTCGCCTCCGGAAGTGTCTCGCTCGAGTCGTTTCTGGTATCTCTGCCGCACCTGCTGCTCATCGCCATGATTTTGACTGTCAACAACACCTGTGACAGAGAGTCTGACCTTGTCGCCGGCAGACACACCCTGACGATCTGTCTTTCCGAGAGGGCGAACAGCACACTTCTCACGCTCGAACTCATCACTGCCTACGGTGCATCGGTACTGCTCTCACTCTGCGGACTGCTTCCCCTGTGGATGCTCATCACCTCCCCCCTCTCGTTCTTCGTATCCTGGAGAGTCTACCGGAACATGGTGAACTCCGGTATGAGTCTGAAGACGAAAGGAGTCTCGATGGTGAGTGTGTCACGGATCTTCCTTCTCTATATCGGGGCTTTCATGGCTGCTCAGGCGCTTCAGCTCATTGCATCCTGACATGTGCAGATATACAGGTGAGCGTTCCCGGAAGCTTTTTCTATCCGGATGGAAGGGAACTGTTCACGCAGCTCCTGTTCTACAATCTGAATGAAGTTGAAGTAATCTCCCCTCTCCAGATACTCAAGTATATCGGTGATCAGGGAACGGGTCGTGTTGTAGTCATGGATAACGACTGTGTGCACCGCCACCCTCTTCATCTGCTCATAGAGCTGTAGACGCTCCTGAGGTGCCAGACCATGCACTACATGGCTCGCGATGACCAGATCGAAGGAGTCATCGGGGAAGTCAAGTCGAGTTGTCGCATCTGCAACCAGATAGGTGATATCATGCCGCCCTGTCTTTTTGCGTGCGACCTGGATCATCTTGCCCGAAGCATCGATACCGGTGACAGAGTGACCGTGTTCAGCCAGCACTGCACACAGGGCGCCCGTACCGCAGCCGAGGTCGAGTACCCGGTCGCCTTCTCTGAGACTGCCGGTCTGCTTCAGGGTATCGATGATTCCCTTGAACCCCTTCTTCTGAGACCTGTAGAACCATCCGTAGACAGATGCAATGGAGTCGAACACCGTATTGTACATCTCTTTCTCCTTCACAGAGATTCTATGTGCACTCACCATCCCTGTAAAGGTATTTCTCGGTTCAGGCGAGAGGGAATGGACCGCCACTATATAGTTGACTACACAACTAATAATCTGTATGCTGATCTCATGGATACGTACCGATCAGCCGGCCACTCAATTGCATCAATAAACAGACTGGCAACAGTCTACTTCAATGAAGCGCTCAGCGACCTCGGCCTGCACGGCCCCGGTCAGGTGCGGCTGCTGCTTACCCTCAAAACATACAGCGACGGAGTCACTCAGGAAGAACTCGCCCAGCACATGCTGATCGACAAGGCAAGTATATCCCGGATGATACGCCCCCTTATCGAACAAAAAATCGTTATACGGTCACGTAACAGGAGAGACCGGAGGGCTTACCGCGTCTATCTTTCCGATGCGTGGAAGGATCGGATCGAGGACGTGCACGAGAAGGCACGAGCCTGGACAGAGATCCTGATGCAGGGGTTCAGCCCATCAGAGCGGGAGGAATGTTTTTCCTACCTTGACAGAATGTTCCAGAACGCAAAAAACCATACAAAGGGGTATGAACATGGCTAACAGAAGGGCTGACCTTCTAGGGGGCCCGATACGGCCTACGATTCTCAAGATGGCTGGAGGCATGATAGTCGGGATGCTTGCCATGTCGGCGTTCAATGCCACTGACACCTATTTCGTCGGGAGAATCGGACCGACAGACCTGGCTGCCATGAGTTATACCTTCCCGGTTGTGATGATCATCGGCTCAGTCGCACTTGGTCTCGGTGTCGGACTCTCCTCCACCGTAAGCCGTGCAATAGGCGGAGGAAACCATCACAAAGTCAAACGGCTCACCACTGACGGGCTGATCCTTGCCGTACTGATCGTGGCAGTTCTGTCGGCTCTGGGACTGATCACTATCGACCCCCTGTTCCGCTCTCTCGGTGCTTCAGGAGAAACGCTCGAAAAGATCAAGCGCTACATGCGCATCTGGTACATCGGAATGCCTTTTGTCGTGATACCGATGGCAGGCAATAACGTCATCAGAGCAACTGGCGACACCCTGACTCCCACACTGATCATGGTGATCTCCGTTGTGATCAATGTCGCGCTTGACCCCCTCCTCATTTTCGGGATCGGCGTCTTCCCCGAGATGGGAATAGCCGGAGCAGCGCTGGCGACCGTATTCGCCCGTATGTCGAGCTTCCTTGTATCCCTGTATATCCTCTCCTTCCGGGAGCGTGTGATAACTCTGGAACGAGCGGGCGCTCATGAGATGATCGAGAACTGGAAGGAGATAGCCTTCGTCGGAATCCCGGCAGCTCTTGTTCAGGCTATCAACCCGATCTCACTGAGTGTCATCACACGAATCCTGTCGAGCTATGGTGATGAGGCGGTTGCCGCCTTCGGTGCTGCAGGCAGAGTAGAGATGCTGGTGCTCATGATCCCCATGACCCTTGCCGCAGTTCTTGCTCCGTTCATCGGACAGAACTGGGGGGCAAAGCACTTTGACAGGATTCTCAAGGGACTTACCTTCACCGCTCTCATCAGTCTGGGGTGGGGTCTTATCATATGCATCGCCCTCATACCGACAGCTTCCGCAATCATGTCGATCTTCAGTAAGAACCCCTCTGTCATCGCTACAGGCGCGCAATACCTGAGAATCATCAGTCTCAGCTACAGCTTCCTCGGTCTCATGTTCCTCAGTTCACAGGCCTTCAATGCGGTCAACAAACCGATTCATGCCGCTCTCGTGACCCTCACCAAAGCGTTTGTCCTCAATGTCCCTCTGGCACTTGCAGGTTCATATCTGTTCGGTCTGCCCGGTGTCTTTGTGTCGACCTTCATCGCAAATACCGCTGCAGGTATACTCGGTATGGTTCTGTTTCGCCGGATGCTTAGGAAACACGAGGCTGAACAGGAGAGCGGCGGGTCCGGTTCCTCCGCACAACCTGTCAGGGGACAGATGAGAAAGAGGATTGTTTCTCAGGGCAAAATTCCCGATAATCAATGAGCAGGAGAACACTATGGCAATCAATCTCGCTGAGATCATCATTATCTGTCTGATAGCTGACTATCTGATGAAACGGATTCATGTTCCCGGACTTGTAGGGATGCTCCTTACCGGGATCCTGCTCGGCCCATCGGTACTGTCGTTGCTGCACGAGCAGACCCTCCTGATCGCGGGGGATCTGAGAAACATCGCCTTGATCATCATCCTGCTCCGGGCAGGACTGCAGATAAACAGAAAGACGCTCAATGAGATCGGCGGACGTGCGCTCCTGCTCGCGGTGATACCCGGTATCTCGGAGATGGTGACCGTCACCCTTGTCGCCCCGGTGTTCCTCCCCCTCACGACCCTTGAGGCGGCCATGCTTGCAGCGATCCTGGCAGCTGTCTCACCTGCTGTCGTCGTCCCCCTCATGGTACAGTTCCAGCACGAAAAACGTGGGATCGGCAACGGTATACCCACCCTGATCCTGGCGGCAAGCAGTGTCGATGACATCAACGCGATCGTGATCTCAGGAGTTGTCATCGGTATCTACACGGGCACCTCGGTTCATATCGCGGCCGAAATCGCGTTCGTCCCTCTCTCTGTCCTCATCGGGATAACTGCAGGTCTTCTTTCCGGTCTTGCCATCGCCCGTCTGTTCGACCGCTTCCGTCCGCGCGCGACGAAGATGGCCCTTGCGGTCATCGGGATTTCGATCTTCCTCTTCCACGGACAGACACTGCTGCATCTGATCCATATACCCTTCACCCCTCTTATCGCGGTGATGGCACTGGCTTTCATCCTGATCGAGAAACGGGAAAGGAACGCCCACCAGATATCGGCTAAACTCGAGAAGATCTGGGTCTTCAGTGAGATCATTCTCTTTGCGCTGATAGGCGCTGCAGTCGATCTCAGAGTGGCACTCACTGCAGGACTCTCCGGTGCCGTAGTGATCGGGATCGGTCTTGCCGGAAGAAGCCTCGGCACGATGGCATCCCTGACAGGTTCGAGGTACTCACCGAAGGAAAGAGCCTTCATCACGGTCGCGTACCTGCCGAAGGCGACCGTGCAGGCGGCCATAGGGGCAACACCGCTCATTGCAATGAAAAGCGCCGGTATGGATACCGGCGCCGGTGAAATCATTCTTGCTGTCGCTGTTCTTTCCATTCTCCTCACAGCAGCACCGGGCGCCTGGCTGATTCAGCGTGCCGGCAGAGCCTGGCTCACCGTGGGTGAATGATACATGATAGCTGTTCAGACTACCCAGCATGCAGCGAAGTGGCCAGGTGCGACTTCCTTCATGGGAGGGTACTCCTCCCTGCACCGGTCTATCGCATAGGGACAGCGCGGGTGGAAGTGACATCCTGATGGAGGATTGATCGGTGAGGGAACATCGCCCTGGAAGATATGCTTCCCTCCCTTTCTCTGATCGGGGCTCGTGATAGGTGATGCTATGAACAGAGCCTTTGTGTAGGGATGGACATGATGAGCTACCAGGTCTTCCTTCCGTGCGATCTCAACAACACGCCCCAGATACATCACCAGGATCCTGGTGGAAATGAACTCCACGACCGCAAGGTCATGAGCGATGAACATGTAGGTAAGATTGTGCTTCTCCTGAAGGTCAAGCAGCAGATTGAGTATCTGCGCCTGCACTGAAACATCAAGGGCGGAGACCGCCTCATCACAGACGACGAACTCAGGCTGAAGGGCGAGCGCTCGTGCTATACCGATTCTCTGACGCTGACCGCCGCTGAACTGATGGGGGTAACGTGCCCGGAAAAGCGGGTTCAGGCCAACTTCCTTCATCAGGTGCTCAATCCGGTCGGTCCTCTCCTGAGCACTTCCGATCGCATGAATATCAAGCGACTGTCCGATGATCTTGGCCACCTTCTTCCGGGGGTTGAGAGAGGAATAGGGATCCTGAAAGATCATCTGCATATTCTTCGTCTGCTCTTTCAGCTCCTGTACGTTCTTCTCATAGACACTTCTGCCGCGGTACAGAACCTCTCCGTCAGTGGGTTCATACAGGTTCAGTACGGTCTTTCCAAGGGTGGATTTTCCGCACCCCGACTCTCCCACGATACCGAGAATCTCTCCTTCGAACACATCGAAGGAGACCCCATCGACAGCCTTGAGCAGGGATACCGTCTCGGTCGCTCCCTCATTCTTGATATGGAAATATTTCTTCAGATCCCTGACTTCTACTAACGGATTACTCACTGTGCATTCTCCCTTTTCACACGCTCATGATGATGACACCACACCGAGTGTTCCTCATTGATCTTGCTCATCGACGGGAACGACGAACGACAGATATCATCTGCATAGGCACAGCGGTTGGCGAACGGGCAGCCGTCTCCGATTGTAAGAAGATCGGGAACCGTACCGGTAATTGCTTCAAGACGTTTTGCATGTTTGTACTTCGGATTTGAAGGAAGCGAGTTCAACAGCCCGAGCGTGTATGGATGACGGGGATCGTTGAAGATGGAGCCGACGTCGGATTCTTCAACCTTTCTGCCGGCGTACATCACGACAACCCTGTCTGCCATTTCCGCCACGACTCCCATATCATGGGTAATCAGAAGAATCGACATATCGACCTGCTGCTTGAGATCTCCGAGCAGGTCAAGAATCTGCGCCTGGATAGTCACATCGAGTGCTGTAGTAGGCTCATCAGCTATCATAAGCCCCGGTTCGGGAGAGGCGAGCGCCATAGCGATCATCGCCCTCTGCCTCATACCCCCGGAGAGCTGATGAGGATAGGAGTAGACCCGTCGTTCCGGTGCAGGTATCTTCACAAGCCGGAACAGCTCCACGGCTTTGGCCATCGCCTCATCCTTGTTCATTCCCTGATGCGTCATGAACACATCCGCAATCTGGGATCCAACGGTGAACACGGGGTTCAGAGCAGTCATCGGTTCCTGAAAGATCATCGAGATCTGCGTTCCCCGCATCTTCTCGATCTCCCCCTTCTTCAGCTTCAGAAGGTCTGTACCGTTAAACAGAATCTTTCCGCTGTCCACCTGCCCGGGAGGCATCGGGTTAAGCTGATTGATCGAGTGGGCTGTGACAGACTTGCCGCAGCCGGACTCCCCTACAAGAGTGAGGGTCTCACCCTTCCTGATCGTGATCGAAAGATCTCTCACCGCCCTCACAAGACCTCTCTGTGTCTTGAAAGAAAAGTTGAGATTGTCTATCTCAAGTAATGTTTCCTGTTTCACAGTATCCATGGGTACTCCTCTAGTTTCTCATCTTCGGGTCGAGAATATCTCTCAGTCCATCTCCGAAGAGATTGAACCCGAGGACCGCGAGGAGAATCGCAATTCCCGGAAGGGTCACGATCCACCATGCATTGGTGATGAATTCCTTACTGCTCGCGATCATCAGTCCCCATTCAGGTGTCGGCGGCTGTGCACCGAGACCGAGGAAACTGAGACCTGCCGAGGAGAGGATCGCCTCCCCTACCCCCAGTGTTGCCTGAACAATGGTGGGTGACAGGCAGTTGGGCAGGATGGTAAGGAACATCAGTTCCGTATCTCTCGCACCCAGAGCCCGCTCTGCAAGGACATAGTCGGCCTCCTTCTCTGCAAGCACAGAGGCACGTACCACGCGCGCATACCGGGGGATCTGCGAGATCCCGATCGCGATCATGGCATTGAGCAGCGACGGGCCAAGCAGACTGACAATGACTATTGTCAGAAGGATATAGGGAAAGGCGAGCATAATATCGATCAGGCGCATGACGATCTTGTCGTAGAGGCCGCCGAAGTATGCGCTGGTGACACCGATGAGAATGCCGAAGACAAGGGAGATGCCGACACTGACTACTCCGATCGTCATCGATATCCGTGCACCGTAGATCAGCCGGCTCAGCATATCGCGCCCGAGGTCGTCGGTACCCAGGATATATCCGTCGGTGAACATCGGGGTCTTGCGATCATCTATCACCTGTGCATTCGGGTCATACGGACTGATCAGCGGCGCAAAGATGGCCATGAGAACGAAGATCGTGATAATACCGAGGCCGACCATGGCGGCCTTGTTCTTCTTGAGATGAAACCATGTCTCCTGAAGCGGAGTCGGGTCCGCAATGATGATCTCTTCGTGTGTGTCTGTTTCCACTGGTACTGATTCCTTATTGTAATCTGATCTTCGGGTTGACCACCGAATAGAGAATGTCGACAACCAGATTGATCAGGACGAAGAAGACAGAGATAAATATGATACCACCCTGAACCGAGGGATAGTCCCTTGCACCGATGGCTACATAGAGCCATTTACCGATCCCCGGCCAGCTGAACACCGTTTCGGTGAGAATCGCTCCCGAAAGGAGAAGGCCGAACTGGATACCGATGACGGTGATGACCGGAAGGAGTGCGTTTCTCAGAGCGTAGCGGTAGATCACCCGTTTCTCTTTGATCCCTGCTGAACGGGCAGTCTTGATATAATCCTGCTGAAGCACTTCAAGCATGCTTGACCGTGTCGTTCTCGCGATGATAGCAAGGGGAATCGTCCCTAGTGCTATGGTCGGGAGAATCAGATGCTGGATAGCTGAAACGAGGTATTTCGCGGTTCCCTCCTTGAACAGGAGAATGAACCCATCAATCACATAGAAATTCGTGATCGGGGTAAAATAATACCTGATATTCATTCGCCCGCCGGTTGGAAGCAGATCGAGCCAGACCGAGAATATCATGATCAGGACAAGCCCAAGCCAGAACACCGGCATCGAGACTCCGAACAGTGCTCCCCCCATCGTTGTGTAGTCCACCCAGGTGTTCCGTCTGATCGCACTGGTGACGCCGAGAAGTATTCCGAGAACCGAGGCGAAGATCATGGCCATGAAGGCAAGTTCTATCGTGGCGGGGAACAGCTTGCCGATCTCCTCAGCCACCTTCTGACCGCTGGTGATTGATTTACCCAGATCGAATCTCACAACCCGGGAAAGATAGAGACCATACTGCTTGATCAGCGGTTCATCCAGCCCCAGTTCAGCTCTGAGCTGAGCGATCTGTGCTGCATTTGCACGCTCACCGAGCATGACCCGTGCAGGATCCCCCGGGGCGAGTGCGATCATGAAAAAGACAAGCGTGACCACTCCAAGAATCGTGGGAAGCAGCAGTGCAAGCCGTTTGAGAATATGTTTAACCATACGTTGTTGAACTCCAATAGAAAGCGGATTCACCCCCTGTCGGTAGGGGGTGAATCATGGATCAGGGGCACAGAAGCCCCTGACCGTGTAGTACTAGTCTTCGAGGTAGACGTGCTTGAACACTCTCTTGCCGGTAGGATAGATAACAAAATCCTTTACGCTGTCCTTTGCGGGAACAGTGACGACCGAGTGAGCGATCGGTACCCAGGGAGCCTCTTCATGGAAGACGACCTGAGCCTCTTCATACAGACGTGTTCTTTCCGCCTGGTCGGTGGTCTCTTTTGCTCTCTTGATCAGGTCAGTGAAATTCGCATCCTTCCAGAGAGCGATGTTACCTGCAGGAAGTTCTGCAGCAGGAGCTGACAGAAGAACCCAGAGGAAGTTGTCCGGGTCACCGTTGTCACCGGTCCAACCGAGCATTGCAGCCTGGTGTTCGCCCTGGTCAGTCTTGTCGAGGTAGGTACCCCACTCGTAACTGACGATCTGTGCATCGATGTTCACCTTGGCAAGCTGAGCCTGCATGATCTCGGCGATCTTGCGTGCATTCGGGTTGTACGGACGAGCAACGGGCATCGCCCAGAGCTCTGTAGTGAAACCGTTCGGGTATCCGGCCTGTTTCAGCAGAGCCTTCGCCTTCTCGGGATCATACCCGTAATCTTCGATGTCGTCGTTGTAGGACCACATGGTGGGAGGAAGCGGGTTCTTCGCGACCTGTCCCTGTGCACCGTAGACAGCTTCGATGATCTCTTCCTGGTCGATGGCATAGTTCATTGCCTGACGGACGAGCTTGTTATCATACGGCTTCTTCTCGGTATTCAGGGCAAGGTACCCTACATTGAGACCGGCCTGCTGAATCAGCTGGATTCCATCGGCTGCTTCCATGGCAGGAAGATCTTCAGCAGACGGGAAATCGATCAGGTCGACCTCTCCCTTCTGAAGAGCAAGCCAGCGTGCGGTTGCATCAGGAATAACCTTGAGGATCAGGCGGTCAAGATAGACCGGACCGTCCCAGTAGTTTTCGTTTCTGCTGAACACGATATCCGAGTCCTTGTTCCACTGCTCGAATACAAATGCGCCTGTTCCCACGGGATTGTTCTTGAAGTCCTCGCCGTACTTGGCGACAGCGGTCGGTGATACGATCGAGGCAAAATCCATCGCAAGGTTCGCAAGGAACGGAGCTTCCACTTTCTTGAGTGTGAACTTGACGGTGAGGTTATCGACAGCCTCTACGCTCTCAACGATATCGCTCATGCTCATGTAGCCCCAGTACTTCCAGGGACCATGATCATAGTAGGGATGATCCTCGATGAACTGGCGCTCGAAACTGAATACGACAGCATCAGCGTTCAGCGGAGTCCCGTCATGGAACTGCACACCTTCACGAAGATGGAAGATCCAGGTGAGGCCGCCGTCTTCGATATCCCAGCTCTCTGCAAGTGCAGGCTGTACAGCGGTCTGCCCGGGGACGAACTCAACGAGAGTATCGAACACGGCAGTTGTTGCATAGAATGACTCCCCATCCGTCTCACGACCTGGGTCGAGACTTACCGAGTCACCTGAGCGACCAAATACGAGCACACCACCCATTTTGGAATCATCGGCTCCTGGTGCGGCTGTTTCTGCAGCACCTGCTGCAAAAATCGCTGCGGGGAGCAGAAGAATCAGGGCAAATAGTAATACTTTTTTCATAGTAACCCCCATAAATTAATATATCCTTGAAATTATGCACTAACTCTCATAAAAATACAATTGTTATTCTTATATTTACAACTTACCGTAATCTGTCATAAAAATATCTCTATATCTCTAAACAGTATACAATCTGCTGTTGATAAAATGAACGTGCAGAGGAGGTCGAAAGGCGAGCCGAGCTACCCGCGCTTCTGTCTGAAACGGAGGGATCAACAGGATAGGTGGATATCAGGAGGCATGCACGTGAATCCACCCCACGACCTTCCCCAGAACCTGTAGCTGTTTATGGTCGAGTTGAGCCGTGATCGGACTGTATCGGGAATTCTCACTGATGATCTTCACCGTATTATCGAGGTTATTGAACTCAAGCCGTTTGATCAGCACTTCCCTTCCCAACCGTATCGCATACAGTCCGTTATTCCGGGCAGGACCGTGAGCGTAGATGGCGATATCATTCTCAACCAGGTGAATATCCTTCATGGAGTCTCCCCTGATCTGAACGGCACGGAGCCTGTCAGGCGGCAGACCTGATCCTATCCGCTTGAGAACACGGACCATGGTTACCGTATCAGCAGGATCCCCGACCGGATACGGATCATGCTCATAGGAGTCATCCAGGGCCACCAGATAGGTAGGCTCCTCCTCAGAAGTTCCCCCTTCCGGATGATACAGCTGATCGGGATGATCGATGCCGAGAAGGACCCCAAGGTTGAGGCCGAGCACATGTGCTATCCGGTAGGCTGTATCCGCTTTGGGCATGGATCCCCTGCGGATCATGTTCGAGAGACTGTTCTCCCTGATACCCACTTCTTCTGCAAGCCATTTCTGGGTGAGACCGGAGGATAGATGCATTTTTACGATACGCCAGAAATGAGTGCCGCTCATGCGGCGAATCATAGCACACCAGTGATTCAGTAATTCACAAAATTGCATTTTAATGCTGGTTTGCATTGTTTTGTGTATTGTTTAGTGGCTTTATGTATAGTATAGTGAATATTGCATACACATATGTGTATTTTCGGGAGGAATATGAAATCTGTACGATTATGGGCAACAACCGACCCTGCTACCTACCAGAGACTGCTGATGCATCTGGCTACCCTGGTCGACAAGAACGGTAAAAAAGTGAAAATCGGAGAATTTGTTGAAACTGCCGTGAAGGAAAAACTCGAACGTGACGGCACGAGCTGAGAACCGGCACGGCTGTTGTGTTATTCGCAGCTGGGCCTGAAAGGGACCGGGGTGATACTCGGGGCAATAACGGTATCGGGATTCTTCGCACAGTCGAGAAGGACCTGAGCGCATTTCATCTGAACAGAACACAGAGCCTGCCCGTTCTGTCGTTCCATCGTGACCAGACCATGCTCTTTCATGAGTGAAAGATGCTTGCTGGCGGAAGACTGACTGATAGAGAGTTCCGAGGCTATCATTGACACACTCATGGTCTGATGAATGAGCATAGCAAGTATCTGAACACGTGCCGGGTGACCGAGAACCTTGAACAGTGTGGCAGCTGAGGATAAAGCCTGTCGCTCTTCAACGCTAATCATACACACGATTGTACGCAAAAGAGAGGGAGTGTCAATTCCCTGTGCCTCCATCGTGGGCTCCAGCCCCTCCCGGGGATACAGAACATGCTCTGAAGGCACATATTAGACTATTCTATAGCCAGGTACACATTTCTCTATCTGTGCACAACAAAGAGGTGTATGCTGTGAGAGGAGGACAAACCGATGAATACCGCAATTATCTATTACTCACGAAACGGCAGCAGCAGGATAGCGGCACAGCTTATCAGTGAACGGCTGGGCGGTTCTCTTACAGAACTGGTCCCCGTCCATCCTATCAAAGGTTTTCTGCGTGCCGGATTTACCTCTGTAGCACAGAGAAAGGTCACATTGAACCCCATTGCCGATGAGGTGATAGCTTCCGCCTCACGCCTGATTCTGATCTCACCTGTCTGGGCAGGAAGAAAAAACCCCGTTATGAACTCATTTCTGGCCGATGCAGTGCTCACCGGCAAGAGTGTCGATCTCGTCACCGTGCAGGCGGACCCCGGCAGAAGCAGTCTGGAACGGGTACTCCCCGCCTTCAGGGACCTGGTCGTACAGCGGGGCGGAACAGTCGGATCCCTCACGGCACTTCACGGTGCCGGAGTAGGAAAGACCGCGCTGAGAGAGGATCTTGCTGCTCAGCTCGAAACATTTCAGTAGGTCCAGAGGCGCATACGGTCCACACGGAATAATCACTGATGGTGGAGACACCCGGGTATATCCTTCCTGAGTGCGCGATGAACCGGTATCAGGGCGAACACCATGGGAAGGAAGATGCCGGTGGCGGCTGTCACGGCAAAGGATACAGGTGACCAGACACCTCTCATCACTCCGCTTACCCGGTAGCCCATGTCCATATCCCTCATAATGAACGAAAAATCTATACCGTTTCGGACCAGAAAGATATTGAGGATGGACCCCGCCGCGATACCGGCAAAGGTACCCGCCAGACCGATCCCGCCCGCTTCAAGCATGAACAGGAATCGTATGCTGCTGCTCTTCATCCCCAGGGCTCTCACCATTCCGAGCTCGCGTGTACGTTCCTGAACGGACATCAACATCGTGTTCGATATACCGACGGCTGTTATGATAAAGACAAAAAAGATCATAATATCAGCTCCGCCTTCATCAGCAGCGGCGAACGCAAAGTAATCGGCTCCCAGCTCCGTCCAGGTCATCACTTCGTAGCTGCCGACAAGCTCTTCAATCCTCACGCGCTCCGCCTCGGCATCACGGTAATCGGATAGACGGATATTGATCTCGGTGGCGCTTTCTTCCAGCGCAAGATACTCATTCACTGTCTGATACGGCACCATGAGAAGCGTCCTGTTCACATTCGGGTTCGGACAGTTCACAATCCCCACGATCTCAAGATCCATCACCTCGAAGAATCCTCCCCGACCCCGAGTCACGAGGGAGATATAGGCACCGACCTCTGCACCTATGTCCTCGGCTAACCACGATCCGATGAACACCTCATCAGCTCCTGAAAGGGGAAATCTTCCTTCGATGAGAGTGGACTCAAAACCGAACACATCGAAATCCTGTTCAGGGTCATAGCCAACCACATCGACAGCAATATTGCCATCTTCGCCGAACTCTGCGGAACTGAGGATCATATCCGCAAGGAATCTGACCCTTCTGGCAGCCCTGTACCCGTTCTCCTGAAGACGTGTGACAAGGTCATCACTCTCCTCCAATGCGATATCAAGCGGCCGTGTCAGCCTGTTGTTCCAGTAGTCACTGTGCATGATTCGCAGATGAGACGTCTCGTATGCTCTCAGGTTCCGTTCGGAGTCAACCTGAACACCGATGATGAGTGAGTCAAACAGGAAGAAGAGCATCAGACCGAAGGCGATCGCCGAGGAAGTGATCATCGTCCGCCTTGAGTAGCGGGTGAGGTTCCTGAATGCAAGGAGTATCATGAATCTCATGCTCCCACTATAGAGGCAGTTCCCCACTTTCACAACACGTTTTTCTCTCACCACTGGCTCCGCCCCCCGGACACTACAGTCCTGAGGGCGAAGGTGGGGAGGATATAAAACCCTGACTTACAGGAGATTAGGCAGGAACAGTACGAGTGAAGGAACATAGGTGACTACGAGAAGAACGGCTATCAAGGCAAGAATGAACGGCCAGATTTCCCGGATAAAATCACCCACAGAGACCTTGGTTATGGAACAGGTGGTGAACATCATTGATCCGAACGGAGGGGTAATACCTCCTATCATGATGTTGACGATCAGGACAAGTCCGAAGTGCACAAGATCAATCCCCATTGACTGTGCGACGGGCACAAGCAGAGGTGCCACGATGATGAGTACAGCGCCTCCTTCAAGGAACATCCCCATGAGAAGGAGAAACACATTGATCATCATGAGCATAACCCACGGCGAATCACTCAGCGACGTCAGAGATTTACTGAGCAGGTACGGGATTCTCTCCCAGCTCATGTACTGCCCAAAGACCGACGCGGCAACGATGATAAGCACGACAGAGCTGGTCGAAAACACCGTATTTTTTATGATGATCGGAAAGTGCTTCCATTTGAGCTGCTTGTAGAAAAACACGCCGACAATCGTGCTGAACAGCACTGCGATGGCTCCTGCCTCTGTCGGTGTGAACACTCCGAAACGAATACCCAGAATGATTCCGAATGGCAGCAGAAGTGCCCAGATGGAGTCCTTGAGCTGGTGAAGAATATCCTTGAGCGGCGACATGTGGTCTCTCACCGGCATGTATCCCCGTTTTCTGGAGATGATATTCACAGCTATCATGAGGGCAATACACATCAGGATTCCCGGCAGGTAGCCTCCGATGAACATTTTCGCTACAGATGTCTGCGCGATCAGAGCGTAGATAATCAGGTTAATCCCGGGAGGGATCACCGGTGCAATAGCAGAGGAAGCGGCAGTGATAGCCGTCGAGAATGCCCTGTCATACCCCCGTTTCTCCATCTCGGGCACAAGGATCTTGGACTGCATCGCCGCATCGGCGTTCGCCGATCCCGAGATGCCTCCCATCAGGGTACTGAGAACGACATTGACCTGAGCCAGGCCACCTTTCATATGCCCGGTGAGAACCTCGGCCATCTTCATCAGGCTTGCGCTGATACCCGAATAGTTCATGATCTCCCCCACCATAATGAAGAAGGGAACGGCAAGGAGCGGAAATGAGGAAGCTGACGTGATGAACTTCTGCAGAATGAGGTCGGGAGGTGTGCCGACATCGGCAAAGGTGAAGTAGCTCAAGGCAGCCGAAAGCAGGGCAAAAGCAATGGGAATACTCGAAAAATAGAGAAGCATCACAACAACGACGGGAAATAGAATCATAGGGCGCCCTCCTTCTCTTCACCGGCTGCTCCTGAGGAAACCCGCTTACCGGATCGAAGCAGTAATATGTCTGTGATAAGGAACCTTACGGCATGCACCGTGATGAGGAAGAAGCCTACGGTGATAGCAAGGTTCACATAGATCGACGGGACATCAAGTACGGGTGTGCGCTTCAGTTTGTTCGCCTGGATCATGAGAATGCTGAGGTAGCAGATATACCCGTTGATGACCACCATAAGTGAATTGATCACCAGAGCAAGAATCTCTTTGACACGCTCATTGAACAGCTTCGTGATAAGATCGATCCCGATGTGCAGATTATGCCGGTAGGCCGCTGCCGAGCCGATGAAGATGCTCCAGATAAAAGAGGCAGTGGCCACCTCTTCAACCCAGAACAGACCACCTGAGAAGAGATAACGAAGCAGGACATTCACAATGACGACCAGTACCGTGATCATCAGAAACACACCGCTGATCACAACCTCCGCATGAGACAATATCCATTTCCCTGAAATTTTCATAAGACCCCCATACTAGAACACGGGACAGGAGGTAGTCCTGCCCCGTGTCAGTGTATCATACAATCTAGCGCATCAAATCAAGTTCTGCAAAGATATCCTCGAAGATACCGGGGGTCATTCCCGGCTGCTCGGCATACAGCGGAGCAAGGGCTGCCTTGAAAGCATCGCCGTCGACTTCGTTGAACTTCACACCAAAGGATTCGAGATCCTTCACGACATCGCCGTGCTGTCCCTTCAGGATGTTGACCATGTCGGTAGCTCCATCCGTGAACTCTTCCTGGATGATGGCACGGTAGTTCTCAGGAATCCGGTCCCATACTTCAGTTGAGATATAGACACCACAGGTACCGAGAATATGTCTGGTCGTGGCTACGTTCTTTGCACGGGTCTCATAGACCTTCGTTCCGATGTTTGTGAATTCGGAGCCTTCAAGACCGTCAACTACGCCCTGCTGGACAGCTGAAAGAGTCTCTCCCCACGGCAGAGGGGTAGCGATCGCGCCCATGGCCGTAAGGGTGTCGATATAGGACTTTGATCCGGGAGTCCTGATCTTCATTCCGCTGAGGTCTGCAGGAGTCGTGATCACCTTGTCGGTAATGAGATTTCTGAATCCGTAGATATAATCGAGGGCAAGAATCTTGATTCCCTGCTCTTCAGCACGGGCCATCATCTGTGCAACAAGCTCGCTCTCGGTGAGGGCAACATACTCATCAAAACTTCTGTAGAGCATAGGAGCATACAGGGCTTTGAAATCTGCCACATAGTCACCGATGAAAGAGGGATCTTCGACCGATATGAAATCGGCGCCTCTGACGACCTGCTCAACACCTTCCTTGTATGCGGGCAGCTGTGCCTGCGGGAAGGTCTGAATCTCGATCGCACCATCGGTCTTCTCGTAGATGCTCTCTGCAACAGCATCCATCGATTTCGTGAGCTGCTCTGCCGGACTGAACACGTGACTGAGCTTCAGGACCAGCTTGTAGTCTTCACCTGTTTCAGTTTCGCTTACCGCGTTTGCAAACACGAGCGCGACCATGAATACCATGATCCATACAGTAACCAAACCTTTTTTCATCATTTCCTCCTTGGAATCTAGCGAAAGAGTGTGACGTTTTCACCCACTCACGCCTGAATGATCGAAAACGATCATATACGTCCACATTACCCTCTTATCCGGCATCTGTCAAATGTAAATTCTGTGAGTGCCGGAGAAGCTGCGCCAGAAGACTGTCAGAGCTTTCTGGTCTGAACAACCTGAATACCCAGTTCCTGGAAATCCCTCACGTAATCGGGATCGGGGAACTCATCCGTGACAAGCGTGTCGATCCTCTCGACCGGTGCAGTTACATAGTCGCTCACAGCACCGATCTTCCGGTGGTCGGCAATCACGATAACATCTCCTCTGGTCCTGTCGATCATGATCCGTGAAGTCTCTGCGGCGTAATGCATCGGGGTGGTGAGTCCGTAGTGACGACTGATTCCGTGCACACCGAGAATTGCCTTGTTCGCATTCACTTTCTGCAGGATATCATTGGTGAAACTGCCGTAGAACGCATTGGACTGGTGATGGTAGAGACCACCTGCAAGAATCAGCTCTATATCGGGATTTATCACCTGTGTCAGGCATCCAGCGTTCGTAGTAACGATTTTTACATGCTTCCGATCGATATAACGGAAGATGTGAAAGGTGGTGGAACCGCCGTTGATGAAGACTGTATCGCCATCGTTTATCAGGCTTGCAGCGTACCGTGCGATAGCGTCCTTGTTCTCCCTCTCAACATCCGAGCGGAGCGAGTAGTTGATCTCTTTGTATATACGGTGAATCGAGACTGCCCCGCCATGTGTACGCTCAACCAGGTTTCTCTTCTCAAGATACGCCAGATCCCTGCGGATCGTGATGTCTGACACACTGAGCGACTCGCTGAGCTCGGGGACCCGGACATACCCATCGCGCTGTATCCGCTCATAGATATAGGTATGACGTTCACTGAGTGACTCCAGTTCTCCCTGCAGATTCTTGTGTTCCATGGCGACAGTATACGTGTCATCAGAAAGCTTATCAACAGAAATTTATGCTTGCAAACAATCTTAACAGGTTGTTATAATGATCGAAAACGATCATACGTACAGAAGGCGGGCCCTACATGCAAGAGGCATTACAGACACAGATGGAACAGGCCATTGATGCACTATCGCAGGCCCCCGGCAGGAATATCACTCTCATCCACCATAACGATACAGACGGACTGTCAAGCGGAACGATACTGATGAAGACCTTTGAGGCGGCAGGGTATCAGGTTGACAGGTTCTCTCTTGAGAAACCCTATCCGGAAGTGCTCGAGCAGGTATTCGCTCAATCAGGCTCCATCATTGTCTTTGCGGACTTCGCAGGAAGAATAGCCCCGCTGATCTCCCGACTGAACGGGAGAAGAAATCTGGTCATCATTCTCGACCACCATCCGGCGGTCGATGTCCCGGAGGATGACACGGTATTCAATCTCGACCCGGAACTGTTCGGCATCAAGGGAGACCGCGATATCTCGGCCAGTGCGACCTGCTACCTGTTCAGCGACCTGCTGCGCACACGGTACGACCTCAAAGACGTACAACCGCTCGTCCATCTGGGTGTACTCGGGGCTATCGGAGATGGCTTTCTGGTAGACGGAAAGCTATCGGGTGTCAACCGTGAACTGCTTCTCCTCGCCAGTGAAGAACAGCTCATAGAAATTCATCAGGAGCAGCAGGGGGAAACCTACAGTATCCGGCTGGGGACATCCTTCTATCCGGCGGATATGATCTGCGAGGCTCTGGATACCGTTGGAGGTGTAGGGTACTACAGTGACGGTACTGAGAAGGGTATAGAGATCTGCCTGAATGGGCTTCATGAGAAGATGAATGGTTACGTGCAGGAGATGATCGCACTCAAGAATACCCTTTTCAACGAGGAACGTGAGAGGCTGAAGAAGGGGATCAACACGACCGCCCATATCCAGTGGTTTGATGTCGGCTCGAGGTTCTACCCGATGGGTATAAAGATGATCGGGGTATTCTGCACGATGATCAAAGAAGAGTCCTACCTTGATCAGAGCAAGTACCTTGCAGGTTTTCAGAGGATTCCAGAGGCGATTGGCGGTTTTGAGTCGATCAGGTTCGATGCGACAAAGATCTCAATGCGCGCCTCGGAGTATCTGACTCAGAAAATCCGCCGCAGGGAAATTCCCGGACTTGATACATTCCTCCCGCTGGCAACCGAACACCTCGGCGGATTTTCTGACGCCTGTCACAGCATCTCGGCCGCAACCGTGATCAAACCCGGACAGGAGTCCTCGCTCATTCAGGAAATGGAAGATATACTCACCAAAGGAGAGACCCATGCAGACAGGTAAGGGATTCGGAAAGACGATACTCATCGGAGATCAGTTCGTACTGTGGGAGATTCCTGCAATTCTTGCAGCTATCCCGTTCGAGACAGAATGTACGGTTGAGCGGATGGAAAGCGGGACCGGGTGGACACTGGTAGACAACCGTATCGAGGTCCCCGGATACAAAAAGGCAAAAGAACAGGACTGCAACGTCAGTTTTAACAGAATGATAGAGGTGATGGGAATTGATGTAAAGGCCAACCCCATCCGCATAACCGTAGGCGGCTCTCTACTTGCCGGCAGCGGCGTCGGAGCCAGTGCAGCCATCTGTGTGTCATTTGCCCGCGCCTGCAACAGGGAATTCAACCTCGGAATGAATATCATCGACATCAACCATGTGGCCTGGGAGGGCGAGTTCGGCTACCACGGGCTGCCAAGCGGTCTTGACAACACCGTCTCCACCTATGGAGGAGTCATCAAATACAGAATACAGGACGGGGTGAAACAGTTTGAACGGATATCTCTTTTTGAACCGATAGAGATCGTTCTGGGCAACAGCGGAGTCACCGCCAACACGGCTTCACTGAAGGGTTTTCTCGAACAGCAGCAGAACAGCGACCCGGACCTTTTCAATGCACGCCTTGATATCATCAGGAATCAGGTGGAAGAACTCGGTACAGCGCTCAGCAATGGAGACCTGAAGAAAACCGGGGTTATCATGAATGAGAATCATAAGGTGCTCATCGAGATGGGACTGTCGCATGAGCGGCTGATCCAGCTGTGTGATACAGCACTCGAACTCGGTGCATACGGAGCAAAGGTGACAGGAGGCGGACGCGGCGGGTACATGGTAGCCCTTACCCCCGGGAAGGAACTTCAGGAGAAAGTGGCAAGCGCCTTCGAGGCACAGGGAGTACCGACGATCAGGGCAACCATCGGCGGACCACCGACAGACGATACGCAGCACCAGATCCTGTACTGAGTATTATCGCTCAGATCATCCTGCAGGAAGGAACACGAGAGTGGGCAACGGTTCCTTCTCTGCTTGCGATCTGTCAACCGGTTCCACTATCTTCCATGCATCACCTGTAATGGCCTGTACTTCAGGCAGCTTTTTCTTTTGCGGCTGCTCCCAGCACAGAAAACGGAAGCGGATCTTCTCAATGTCCGCTCTCCCTGATCATAGTCCACATGGGCTGATCGATGACCGGCAGTTTCATCTGCATACAGGTTGTAAAACCGAACCGCTCGTAGAGGGCCACATTGCTCTCGGTCTCTGTTTCCAGATACGTCGGTAATCCGGCTTCATCGCTCGCTTCAAGCATCGATCTGAGCATCTTTCCACCATACCCTTTACCCTGATATTCCGGAGCAACACCGATTACGTTGATATAGGCATACGCCCTGTTCTTCATCTGGTTCCTGCGCACCCCGTCCATAGGAGTCAGCGAGCCGGCAACTTTCATGAGGGATCGAAGCCCCAGACCGAGAAATGGAACAATCCCCCCACTTCTGATCAATTGCCAGGTGGTGATATACGTATGTCTATCCTGAGTAACGGCTATGATACCTTCGAAATGCTCTGAGGAAGCGTATACAGCTCCATAGGTGAAGCAGTGTCTCAGCATCATGTGTGCAACTTTTGCATACTTCTGTGACCGTTCCTCTGCATTTCCGAATAATCTGGTGAACAGTGGGTCATCCCTGAAGGCAGCGGCCAGAACCGCCGTCGCCTTCGGGATTTCTTGTTTACTCACGACGTAAAGCCCCTGTAATTCACCGAGTGGAACACGTTCGGTGTTTCTTGTTCTCAGACGGCCCGCTATTCCTTCGATAGATGCCAGTAGCGCCACGGTGATGAGGGTACTGACGGTGAGGGCAGCCAATGGGGACTCCAGTGAGAACAGAGGCGTAATCAGCGAACCAACCGAGATTCCCACAACGACAGCAATCGCAATAGTTACTATCAGAGCCTTATTCTTCATAGATCGTCTCCTTCCCTGATACATTCAAACAGGTCTTCCACTGTGCAGCTGAAGACATGTGCAATATCCATGGCGAGTGTAAGCGATGGGTTGTATCGCCCATTCTCCAAATTCCCTATGGTCTCCCGTCTAACCCCAACCCGTCTGGCCAGTTCTTCCTGTTTCATGCTGTATCTTGCTCTATACTCTTTTATATGCGTCCTGAACCTATTCTCAGCCATTATCATGAAGCCCCCGGCCTTCCCTGATTTCAAAGAATGCATGCGTTACAGCAAACAGCGTATTGGCAAAGATAAAGCTGACAAATATTCCTGTAGTGGCAAATTCCAGGTTCTCTGTAACAGAGGCCAGAATGATCAGTGTCGTCAGAACAAGCAGCGTGAGGAAAAACGATATCGCAGCCGCCTTCAGCAGGTGTTCCATGAAGAGTTCATCGGGAATAATGCGGAAGTAATACGCATAACCGAAAAAACCGAAAAACATATACAGCGCAGGCAGTCCGGTAAAGAAACCCAGTGATCCCAGCAATCCCAGCAGGCTGAGGTAGCCCAGAGGATGTATCTTACCCTTCTTCTTCATGCACACCGCCTTTTTTGTGGTATATTTCTCATATTATGTGCGAAATATACCACTTATTTATCTGAGTGTCAATTTATCTGAGTGTCAATTGAAGAGGAACAGACACGAATGCATGCATCAGCTCAACCACGAATATCCATGGTGGACGTCCCACTCGTGTCGTAGTAAGAAATACAGTGATATATACACTGAAACTGAACACCTGAAGGCAAGTCGGTGCTCATGGGGTGAAATATGATTTTAATTCTTTTCTGGGAAGAGCAGTGAGGATATAAACATGGATTGCAATAAATTTGTTGAACTTTATATATTCCGATTGCATAGTTGAGACATAAGTTATAACATGACAGCTATTGTTGGGATAGAATTTACTAAAACCTGAATACAGCCCCCTTCTTATAAAAAAACAATTCTTCAGTATATGTTTTTCTGCACATACAAGTAATTGAACAAAGGGAAACAGGTATGCATATAACAAAAAAAGTGTTCGGTGATCTAGCGGTATTTATGATCAGTTTAGGTTTCCTTGTGGGAATTCTTTTCCCTTTCTTCATGTTGCTGATCGGAATCCCCGAGGATGCAGTTTTAACACCGTTTTTCTTTGTTTCGTGCATCATCGCCGGAGTTTTTGTAGGAGCCATCAATATTTATCTTGCCTACTTTGTTGTGGGTAGACGGCTTCGCCTTTTAGCGGACCGGATGAAGTTTGTGGATTCAAAAATCAGCAGCGGCCTCACATCAACCCAATTGACAGACTGCTCTGAAACCGAATGTTTGATTCCAATTGATTCGGATGATGTATTAGGAGAAACTGCAAGTTCATTCAATGATCTGGTACGAACCCTCTCTAATTCTATAAGAAATGAACGTTCAATTAAAGAATACAATGAAATGCTTTCCAATAAGCTTGAGCTGAATGGCCTAACAACGAACGCTTTATCCCATATCCTCAGATTCACCAACGCTGAGGCAGGAGCTATTCTCTATGAAGAAGGTGGAGAGCTTGTTCTATCTGCATCGCAGAATATCGAAACTCCGACCACTCTATGTGATGATCCGACTGTTTTTCTCGTTATGAGTACGAAAAAGCGGCAGATACTCAGTTTGCCTGAGAATATTGCTATTTCAACTACTCTTGTGACCTTCAAGCCGTCTGAAGTGATTGTAGAGCCTCTCACATACAAAGATTTAGTAATTGGCGTTGTGATATCAGCCTCTTCAAGGCAGTTTAATAAGGATAATCTCTACGGTTATGAAATGTTCATACGTGGGATTTCTCTAGCCCTAAGAAATGCAATCACCCATAACCAGCTCCAGAAACTTGCAGCGAATGATCCCTTGACTGGAATCTACAACCGGCGGTTCGGAATGGTGAGATTGGATGAGGAGTTCAATCGTTCAATCAGGAGCTCTCTCCCCCTTGGAGTGATTATGTTTGATATAGATCATTTTAAATCCTTTAACGACACCTATGGTCACCTTACGGGTGATCATGTTCTTGTGTCTGCTACTAAAGAAGCAAAAAAGGCTATAAGGGAAGGGGACCTCCTTATAAGATACGGGGGTGAAGAATTCCTCGTGATTCTTCCAGGAGCTTCTTTCGATGATACCAAATTTGTGGCCGATAGAATTGTTCGTATGATAAATGACAACCGTATCCATCATGCCGGTCAGGAACTACATATAACTGTCAGTGCCGGGTTCACTTCATATCCAGAAAACGAAATTTCCGGAATAACTGAGTTGATTGATTCAGCCGATAAAGCCCTTTATGCAGCAAAAGACTCCGGACGCAACAAGACCTTCGGAGTCTAGGTAATCAGAGTAGAAGATCCTGAGCAAATTCCAGAAACATGAATCCACCCAGTTCTCATTTGAAGAAAAAGGGTTTGCTGCTGATTTGGAGTCCTGCCAAAATCAGCGGTAGTTCTTCTGGGGGTGAAGACATTTTCTTGGACTCCATAAGGAGAAGAGAATGTATTCACCCCCACCAGTGAAAAAACTGATTGACTTTCACACTCCAGCTCTTTTGCATGAGTAGCTATATGAGCTGCATATCGATCGGAATAATTCCTTGCAGTAACGAAAGCCTCTTTCTTCTTCGGATTCGTATTCGGATCCTGATAGAGTCTGATAATGGATCTCAAAGTGATCTCAGGACTGACCCCGGATTTCTTCTGTTCCATGAATGCTCGGATGACTCTCTGGGCATCGGATTTCTTTTCCTGTCCAGTGGACTTCGAATAGCGGCGACCGTTGCGGCCGGTATATTTGAAGTAGTAGATCTTGCCTCGTTTGTAGGCTGCGGGAAAATCGGTTTTCAAAAAACTCCTCCTTCTAGTGTGTTCAGTTTGGGTTCACCATCTCGAAGTGAACACACTTTTAACACTAACAGGAGACCTTTATTTCTTTCCCTTGCACTATTTTACATTGAAGCGGCTGAAGGGAGTCGAACCCTCGTCACGAGCTTGGGAAGCTCGGGTAATAGCCGTTATACGACAGCCGCAGTATACGCCGCCCGAGCATGGTTCATCACGCCCAAGCGATTTACTAGAACGTATCGTATCACAAAACCTTCATGTAACCAAGATAGTTTTTTGATAATTAGAGTATCTTGTTACTCTCTGCATTTTCACTTCCGACTTCAACCCTCTCCTGAGGGGCAGATCTCTGCTGCATACTGGCAGGACTGAAGCGATTTTGTTCCATAGTTAATCAAAATTGTTCTATTGCTTCCTACATACAGGTGGAATATAATGATCTATCTGTAATTCATACAAATTTGGAGGTTACTATGAAAAAAATCACAATCAGTCTATTGCTTGTGGCCCTGCTCATCGGCACCCTTGCTGCTCAGGGAGCACCTGAGGCTCAGGCTCCTGCAGAAGAGGTGGTCACCGGAGGATCGGTAAGTGCTTACACGACCCTTGAGGAACCCCTTGCAGCAGCTCTGTTCGACATGTTCGAGAAAGAGACAGGAATCAAAGTCAATTTCGTCCGCATGAGCGGAGGAGAGACTGTGGCACGCCTTGAGGCTGAAGCTTCGAATCCTCAGGTCTCTATCTGGGTCGGCGGAGTAGGTCTGGACCACATCACGGCAAAGACTAAGGGACTCACCACTCCCTATGTATCAAGATACGCAAGCAAGACACCCGCTCAGTACCGGGATCCTGAAAACTACTGGATCGGTCTCTATGTCGGCCCTCTTACCATCGTATCGAACCTCGACAGAGTTGCTGAACTCGGACTTGAAGTCCCCAGAAGCTGGGCTGATCTGATCAAACCTGAGTACAAGGGATACGTGAGAATGGCTAACCCGAACTCTTCTGGAACTGCCTACAACGTACTTACCACCATGCGCTACGTGACCGGCTCTGAAGATGCCATGATCGACTACATGAAGAAACTCGACAAGAATATCGACCAGTATACAAAGAGCGGATCAGCTCCCGGAAAGAGTGTCGGTATCGGAGAGATTCCAATCGCACTCGGTTATGCGCACGACCAGGTCAAACTCAAGGATGCAGGAGCGAACATAGAGATCGTTGCTCCCGCTGAAGGTACTGGTTTCGAGCTCGCGAGCATGTCAATGGTCAAGGGTGGTGCAGACGCCGTCAATGCAAAGAAACTGTATGACTGGATTCTCTCTTCTCCTGATGCACAGAAGAAGTTCACCGAATGGTATGTCGTCCTTGTTGCAGATGGTGCAGCCAAGCATCCCCAGGCTCTGAGCATCAACCAGATCAAGACGGTTGATCAGGACTTCCTGTGGGACGGTGACAAAGTCAACAAGACCAGACTCCTCGACAGATGGAGTAACGAGATCGGTCAGTACCGATAAAGACTACATATGGTAAGAAAGAAACAGCTTCTATATTTCATCCTGGCGGCAGTGATATTTCTCGCTGCCGACCTGTGGATGTACAATTCTCTTACCTCATCCTTCTCCCGCTACGTGCAGGAGAGGGATTACAATGAGGTGAGACTCTTCGTGCAGACGGCTCCTGAAAACGAATCTGAGGTTGGAAACTGGATTCAGGGAGTACACTCTGTCATACCCGGGGCCCAGGCACTCTATTTCACCTATGACAAGGACCTGTTCGATTTCACCCCTGCCCAGTACAGCGGCAATGAGATCTCTTCAATCTTGTCATCGCTTGAACATACTGCAGATCTGAAGAACGGATTCGACAGTGCCTACTACCTCGAATCAGTCAGGCTTGGCACCTCGTCACGAGTTACCTACAACGGAGCCCTTGTCGATGCCCAGCTCTTCATAGCGCCGGTCATAGATGAGAATGGATATGAAGCAAGAGGGGCACTCTTGATTGCGGTTCCTACGGGAGCGGCCTCAGCCTACTCGAACCTTCTCATGACGCTGGCTATCGGTGCTGCTGTCGCCTTCCTCCTGATTGCCTGGGTAGTGAGCTTCAGCAGGGATGCTGTTACAGGATTTATGGTTCTCGGCCTGTTCCTTATAGTAGGCGTCTTTGTCGCGTATCCTCTTCTTGAAGCGATTCGTCTCAGCTTTACCCAGGAAGGAGCTTTCAGCCTTGCAAAATGGCGCCTTGCGCTCTCTCCTTCCTATATCGTAGCATTATGGGGTTCTCTCAGATTAGGTGTTTCGACGGCCACTGTAAGCACGATTCTTGGATTCCTCATAGCATTCCTTGTAGAGAGGACTTCCTTCAAACGGAAAAAAGTGGTATCGACCCTGGCAACCATGCCTGTGATCTCACCACCCTTCAGTCTCTCTCTCTCGATCATTCTCCTGTTCGGTAACAACGGTCTGATCAGTAAGCAGCTGCTTCACCTCGACACTGTATCGATCTACGGCCTTGGTGGTCTCACACTGGTTCAATCTATCAGCATGTTCCCCATTGCATTCCTGACGATAAGCGGAGTACTCCGGCAGATAGATTCAACTGTAGAGGATGCATCACTCGATCTGAGTGCATCACGGTGGCAGACCTTCACCAATATAACCTTTCCTCTCGCTGTTCCGGGGATCCTGTCGGCATGGATGCTGGTATTCACCAACTCCCTTGCGGACTTCGCGAACCCCCTCCTCCTGAGCGGCAACCTCAGAGTCCTGTCCACAGAGGCATACATGATGGTCACCGGTAGAATGAACGACCTTGGCGGAGGAGCAGTACTGTCGTTCCTGCTGCTGATGCCGACGGTCACCGCGTTCATGGTGCAGCGTTTCTGGGTGAGCAGGAAGAGCTTTGTAACGGTAACGGGAAAACCCTCAACGACGCTGACCGAACTGACGAACACTAAGGTGAGAAATGCCCTCTCTGTTTTCGTATGGACGGTACTGGGTTTCATCCTGATGCTGTACCTGACAATCGTGGCTGGAGCATTTGTCGTCAACTGGGGTATCGATTATTCATTCACCCTGGCCAACTGGAAGGCGATCCCTGACAGTTGGGACTCGATCGTTTCGACACTCACACTGGCTGCGATCGCAACTCCTCTGGCGGGTATTATCGCCATGGTGGGCGCAATGCTGATCGTTCGCAAGAAGTTCCCCGGCAAACGGCTGCTTGAAGTTTTGATGATGACACCCTACGCGATTCCGGGAACCCTGATCGGTATCGCATACGTCATTGCTTTCAACCGGCAGCCACTCCTGCTTGTGGGTACCGGAGCGATCATCGTCATCAACTACGTGATACGAGAACTCCCCGTCGGACTGGAAAACGGCATCACTGCACTGCACCAGATAGATCCCTCGATAGAAGAGGCAGCTCAGGACCTGGGAGCCGATGTTCCCACCGTCTTCAGGACGATCGTCCTTCCGCTTGTCCGCCCTGCGTTCATAAGCAGTATGTCCTACACGTTCGTACGGGCTATGACCGCAGTGAGTGCGATCATCTTCCTGGTGAGTGCCAAGTGGTACCACCTTACCATTAAGATACTGAGCTACTCGGAGAATCTCAGGTTCGGGCTTGCAAGTGTCCTGTGTACGGTTCTCATAGCGATCATACTGGGAGTCTTCTCACTCCTGCAGATACTGGTCAAAGATAACAGACTGACTCAAAAAACCATCTCGAGTCGTTAAAGGATAGATTATGGAGAAAAAGAGTGTATCAGTGACCTTGAACAATGTCACAAAACGATTCAAGAACATAAAAGGGAAAGAGGACGTCATTGCTGTCAAAGGGGCCGATTTCGTTGTCGAGGGTGGTGAGCTTGTTACTCTTCTGGGACCATCAGGCTGCGGAAAGACTACCACTCTCAGAATGATAGCAGGGTTTGAGCTACCCACGAAGGGATCCATTCATATCGGAGAAGAGGATGTCACATTCCTGCCCCCGAACAAACGTGATACCGCGACCATGTTCCAGTCGTATGGCCTGTTTCCTCACATGAGCGTTCAGGATAATGTAGCCTACGGACTGAAACTCCGCAAGGTTGAGCACAAGGAAATCAACCGCCGTGTACAGGAAGCCCTCGATCTCGTCGGACTCGGCACCTACGGGGACCGTGCACCGGGCAAGCTCTCGGGAGGACAGCAGCAGCGTGTTGCCCTCGCCCGCTCTCTCATTGTCGCTCCAGCGGTCCTTCTGCTTGACGAACCGCTGAGCAATCTCGATGCGCTTCTCAGAGAACAGATGAGAGTTGAGATACGGCGGATACAGAAGAGTCTTTCGATCACCGCAGTGTATGTCACGCACGACCGGGTTGAGGCAATGAGTCTCTCTGACAGAGTGATCGTGATGAAAGATGGCGTGATCCGTCAGATAGGAGCACCAGACCTGATATACGAAGAACCCAACAGCCGCTTTGTAGCCGGTTTCGTCGGCAAGGCCGCTTTCCTGCCGGTCACTGTTACCGGTATTCAGGGAACGGGCTACACCTGCCGGCTTCTGGAAAAGGATGTCCCCGTTGCCACCAGTGCCTTTCAGGCAAAGGAAGGGGAGAAAGGCGTGCTCATGGCACGTCCTGAATCTCTGCGGGTCGTCGAGAAGGGTAAAGGCTACATCGACGGGAGAGTGAAGATGAATGTCTACCTTGGCAACTCTCTTGAATCCTTTATCCAGACACCCTTCGGAGAACTTCTGGTGCAGATCGACGATCCTCACTCAAAACGTGTCTTCCCCGAAGGTGATGAGGTCTCGATCGACTTCTCTCCAGACCGTGTGAGACTTCTTTCAGAGAGCGAGGAATAAGAGATCGTACACACAAGACCATGTATGAAAAAATCCAAACTTTACATGATGCCAAAATACCGTATAATTTGGCATCATGTTAAACAGGATTCTTGCACCACCACACCATGCTTTCTTTCTCCTTGGTCCAAGACAGACCGGTAAGAGAACATGGATCAGATCCCTCCAGATCGAGCCTTCCTGGATGATCAATCTCCTGATATCTGATCAGTTTTTCAAGTACGTGCGTGATCCATCACAGTTCAGACGAGAAGCACAGGAAAAAAATACACTCAGGATGCGAATGGATTATTATTGATGAAGTTCAAAGAATTCCAGAGTTGCTGAACGAAGTACACCTTCTCATGGAAGAGTACGATTGTAATTTCATTCTCTCCGTTTCAAGTGCCAGAAAACTCAAACAGAAATGGGCAAACATGCTTGGGGGGCGGGCCCTCAAACGATATATGCATCCGTTCACCGTCTCAGAACTATCTCAGGATTCGCCACCTTCTCTTGATGACCTCCTCATATGGGGAACACTGCCTGCGATCTGGAAATATTCACGCAAAGATGTAAAAGATCACCTGAAATCGTATGTTGAGGTCTACCTGAGAGAGCAAATCCTTCAGGAAGCTCTTGTAAGAAATATTGGAGGCTATACCCGTTTCCTGGACCTTGTTGCAGCATACTGCGGGGAAATAGTCAATTTCACATCAGTAGGGAAGGAAGCGGGAATCCCGACCCGGACCGTTCAATCCTATGTTGAAATCCTTGAAGATACCCTTCTGGCAATACGACTTCCTGCTTGGAGAAAAAGCCCGACAAAAAGTCTTCTCAGTCACCCGAAGATCTACCTGTTCGATAATGGAGTTACGAACAGCCTCTGTCACCGACTTGGATCAGAAGACATTGACGCAAAAGTAAGGGGTCGCCTCTTCGAACAGTTCATGATTCAGGAGACACGCAGAATACTTGATTACCGGAACCTGGACTTTGCGCTGTATTACTGGCGTACAAATCACGGAGCCGAAGTCGATCTCCTCATCGAATCCGATGGTCAGCTTATCCATGCCATAGAATTCAAATCCGGAAGAGGGGTCAGTACGAGCGATATCTCGGGTCTCCGCTCTTTTCACGAAGACTACCCTCAGGTTTCCTGCACGATTGTATCAACAATGGAAGAACCGTTCACTCTTGATTTTGTTTCCGTCATCCCCTGGAGGATGTATCTTGACCTTCTCCAGAACCTATCTTCATGAATACCCGTCAATACAGTTATACTCACAATAATCCGGTAACACACACGCTATCATACTGAACCTTCCACAATCGTACAGTGAGTAATCTCTGGAAGGGATTTCAGGATCAGGATTCTCACTCCTCGATGTTTCGTATATGCTTGTACGGAAGAACTCGGTATAAGGAGAATTCAGCGTGAGCGAAAAGATCCGTCTCACATCGATGGTGGCAGCCGCCGGCTGAGCAGCTAAGAGGGGAGCTTCTTCCCTGGCGCAGGTGCTGCAGCCGCTGGCCGGAATATTTTCCGATGTGAACGATGACAATCTTATCATAGGCCTCGAGATCAGTGATGATGCTGCAGTGTATCGTGTAAGCGATGACAAGGTAGCCATTCTCACCGTGGACTTCTTCACGCCCGTTGTTGATGATCCCTACTCCTACGGAGCTGTCGCTGCAGCAAATGCTCTCAGTGATATCTACGCGATGGGAGGGGAGGTCACCCTCGCACTCAACATCTGCGGCTTTCCAAAGGACCTGAACCCTGAGGTCATCTCTGAGATCTTGAGAGGGGGAGCTGAAAAGGTAAAAGAGGCAGGCGGGATCCTCGCAGGCGGTCACACGGTTGATGACGCGGAACCGAAGTACGGACTCTCTGTCATGGGTCTTGCCCGTCCTGATCAGATCATGACGAAGGGGGGAGCGAAACCGGGCGATATCCTCCTCATCACCAAACCTCTCGGCACCGGAATCATCACAACAGCAGGAAAGAATCAGAAAGCCGAACAGTCCCATATAGACGGAGCCATCGAATCGATGGCGAAGCTGAACCGCGATGCCGCGAGAATTCTTGTCTCTCATGGCATCAGGTGCTGTACCGATATCACAGGGTTCGCCCTTCCCGGCCACCTCAGCGAGGTGGTGGAAAAAAGCGGAGTCGGTGCCTATATCTCGTATATGGCTCTCCCATTCCTTGAGGGAGCATCAGAATATGCAGAGGCTGAGCTCTTTCCCGGAGGGACCTTCAAGAACCGAAAGGCGTACTCCTGCAATCTCAGTTTCACTGACGGAATCAGCATACAGCAGCAAAACCTTCTCTATACGCCCGAGACCTCTGGAGGGCTCCTCGCTGCAGTTCCTACGAGTGTCTATAACGCAGTCCTGGAAGATTTCTATGAGCAGGGAGTCTTCTATCAGGTAATCGGTGAGATAACCGAGGAAACGGGAATCAGAGTGATCCGCTGACCTGTCGGTTACAGAACCACCCGAGCGTCCCCGTTCCGTCTGACCATTCCTCTCTCTTCCAGCTTGTTCAGCAGAGGGATCATGTACCGCCTGGAGAGACCGGTACGCTCTTTCGCTTCGGGAATGGAGAACTCTTCACCCTGCTTCCTCCCGCTGAGAATCGCCTCGGCAAGTTCATCAAAGCGCTCGCGAGAGAAGTAGATGTCACCTTCAAGAGGAACGACCTTCTCTATTCTGACGAGGTTGCGGAGTTCTTTGCGTGCACCGGCATCACTGACCTCCTTGAGCTGCAGACCCTTGTCCCGGCTCACTTCAAGCATCTTCATAATCTTCTCACCAAGTTTTGACAATCCATAATCCCCCGCAAGCTGATCGGCCGAGAGATAGACCTGATCTTTCTGAGTGATCTGGTAGGTCGTCAGTGCCCTTTCTATCAGATACTCACCTACCTCACGTGGGAAGAGTTCTGACTGAAGGAACTCCGCACGAGTCACACCGCCCGGGCGTGATGCCATCTGGATAAGCCGGTCGGCCTCCTCAAGAAGGGGCTGTTCCAGGATTGTGATGTCCCCTACGAGGCGGTGCTTGATGTTCTCTCTGGTGAGAAAACGTCTGAGGGCCTTCTTTTGTGTTCCTGTGCAACTGCTCAGCCATCCGTTGATGAGGAGTCTGAGAACTGCTTCGTCCTCGATACTCTCCCCTATCGGGTAGGAGGCGACGATCCGGGCGAGGCTGTTTCGGAAGTGCTTTCCGGTCTTTCCGCTCCAGATGAATTTTCCCTTACCCAGGATTCGGTACCCTCCTCGCTGGATAAACAGACAGGTGTCCAGCCAGGAAACCGCAACTGCTTCTTCAAGAACTAGACGGGCGTAGCCTTCGGTTCTCAGGAAATGGAGGAGACCGATGTAATGGCCTGTGCCCGTGGCGATCTCCACTTCCATATGATTGCGGACGTGCCTGCCCTCCATGATTTCGAACTGTATGATGAACTCACTCTCGATCTGGAATTCCTGAGGATCCATGGCGGCGATGCACCCCCGCGAGACATCCTCCTTCTTCAGGCCCTGAAGATTCAGCGCAACGCGGGAAGTGGGCAGGGCTGTCTCAAGGGTACTGTGATACGACTGTATCCCCCTTACCTTCGCTTTCCGGCCTGAGGGGAGTATCGTCAGTTCATCACCCTGTGATATCCCTCCACCTGAAAGGCTCCCGGTCACCACAGTACCTGCTCCCCTGATCGAGAAAACCCTGTCGATATGGAGATACCCTGATTCGTGCCGCTCCACCCGGCGGGTGTGCCGCAACAACTCAAGGATCTCCTTCCTCAGCTCTTCGATCCCCTCTTTTGTCACTGAAGAGACCCCCATCACAGGAATATCCCTGCCGAAGATCCTCTGAAGTTCCTCTCCTGCCATGTCCGTGACGAGAGCCAGGACATCGTTGTCTATCAGGTCTGTCTTCGTGACGGCACAGACGATATGAGGAATGCCCATCGCTTCCAGCACCCGGGCATGATCTTCACTCTGCTGCATCCACCCCTCGGTTCCCGCGATGACCAGCACAGCCACCGAAAGAGACCATGCCCCGGATACCATGTTCCGTATGAACCGCTCATGCCCCGGAACATCGATCACACCGACAGGATCCCCATTCTCATCAAAGAAATGGGCGAAGCCGAGGTCGATGGTCATCCCCCGTTTCTTCTCCTCGGGAAGTCTGTCTGCGTTGATACCGGTAAGAGCTTCTATGAGAGCTGTCTTTCCGTGGTCGACATGTCCGCTGGTTCCGATGATATGATACATACTCTAGTCCGTTAGGGTCCGCAGAACCGAGTTGATATAAGGAATATCCTCGATCTCGATGGTCGTAAGGTCAAGCAACACCCGTTCCTCACTGATGAACCCGATCACGGGGGGAGTGGAATCTCTCAGGACCCTGAGGATTCTGCGAGGTGACTGTGCACTCCTGACAGCAACCGCAAGGGAGGGGAACGACTCGTCGGGAGCAGTGCCACCTCCGGTCCTGCATCTGCTCTGCACAAGGGAGAACCGGTCGCTGTCGAGTGATCGGAGCAGCAGTTCACCCTTCTCTTTCAGCTTCCGAGGCGTCTGCGCCAGACGAAGAGGAAGATGGCCCCTCTCGCCATTCAGATAGCGGATGAGCGTGAGTTCAAGAAGAGAGCATATCGTCTTTCCAGGACGGAACACCCTCATCAGGGGGTGCTTTTCCAGCTGAGCTATCAGATCTCTGCGGCCTACGATGATACCCGCCTGGGGCCCGCTGAAGATCTTATCGCCGCTGAAGCAGACAAGGTCGGCTCCATGGGAAAGATGACTCTTCACCGAAATCTCCCCGGGCAGCCGCTCATTGAGTACACCTGAACCCTGGTCGACACAAAGGAGAAGGTCCTCTTTCTTGAGCGATGAGAGCTCACGTACCGATGGAGACTCTTCGAAGCCTCTGATGGCGAAGTTGGAACGATGAACCGACATGATCATGGAGGTCTCTTCGGTGACAGCCTCAGCATAATCGTCAAGCTTCGTGATATTCGTAGTCCCTACCTCGACAAGACGGGCTCCTGTGGCCCGAAGTATCTCGGGAACCCTGAAGCCGCCGCCGATCTGGACCTGCTCTCCCCGCGATACGATCACGTCCCTTCCGGTTGAGAAGGTGGAGAGGATGAGATAGACAGCCGCAGCATTATTATTCACAACAAGCGCGGCCTCCGCTCCGGTGAGAGAGGAAAAGAGAGAAGGAATCAGCCCAGTGCGCTTCCCGCGACTGCCGTCGGTAAGGTCGAGCTCGAGGTTGGAATACCCGCAGTTGATCTCACCGGCAGCGTCCCACACCTGCTTACTGATAGGAGAACGACCCATGTTCGTATGTATGATGATCCCTGTAGCGTTGATTACCCGTTGCAGCCGATCCTTCGCTCTATGGCGGCAGGCAGCATGAGTCCGGGTGAGGATCTCACGCTTCTCAGGGACTTCAATTCCCTCTTGAACTGCGTCCCTGCGTATCTGATCGAGCACGGATCGCACGACATCAGTCACAAGAGATCGGGACAGAAGATCGCCGTATTGAACCAGGACGGGATCATTGAGGAGAGTTTCAACCTGTGGTAACGAAGACAGCTGCCGATTATTCATGATACGGAAGAGGGAGGAATTGAACCTCCCGACGCTTCTACACGCCCAACGGTTTTGAAGACCGCGAGGACCACCAGATCCTATCAGCTTCCACTGGAATAGTAGATTTAACATGCAACCATTGTCAACAATGATCCTAACAAAAGTAATGAGAACAATTACTGAATTACCTTGCTCTACGCATAAACCTTTTCTATAATAAGGATATACAAATATCCCGGTTCGTTCGTTGATCAATCGGGAGAAGGAGTAGCTTAATGCCCGAAGAATTCAAACCGGGTTGCCAGCGACCTAAGAGCGGGCCTGTCGGTGGTGCTTCGAAAGAAGTGTCATCAGGCGAGCAGGCAACACAGATCAAGGAGGAGATGAGTATGATCAAAGTTGGTCAGAAAGCGCCTGATTTCTCAGCGCCGGCTTATCACAACGGCAAGTTCGTTGAGGTCAAGCTGTCAGATTACCTCGGCAAATGGGTAGTTCTCTGTTTCTACCCGGGTGATTTCACCTTTGTCTGAGCGACAGAGATTTCGGCGGTCGCCGAAAAGAATCCCGAGTTCGAGAAACTCGGAGTCCAAGTGCTTTCAATGAGCGTTGACAGCATTTTCACCCACAAGATTTGGAATGACAATGAGATTTCAAAGATGGTGGAAGGCGGAGTACCGTATCCGATGCTTTCGGATGGCGGCGGTGCTATCGGAACTTCATACGGCGTGTATGACACTGACGGAGGAGTTGACACACGGGGAAGATTCCTGATCGATCCGGATGGAGTGATTCAGGGATTTGAGGTGCTCTCACCTCCTGTGGGAAGGAATGTGAACGAGACGATACGTCAAATACAGGCGTTTCAGCTGGTTCGTGAGAAACAGGGCACCGAAGCGACGCCCTCCGGCTGGAGACCGGGCAAGAAGACTCTCAAACCGGGTCCGGAACTTGTCGGTAACGTCTGGAAGGAATGGAGCGTCAAAGAAGCCTTCGACGAGTAGACCATCTGATACACTATCAGTGAACCACCGGGTGACCGGTGGTTTTTCTGTGCCATACGGAAATGAACGGAGGCTCCAAACCCAGGTAAAATGACGTTTCGGTGCTCTCTTCGCTGGTGTACTTTCTGATCCTCGCCCGCCTGAATCGATACTCAAGTGGACCAAGGCATCTTCCGCATGCGAGTCCGCCGTTGTCCGTATTCAAGGATGGATGGTTGGTCTCTTGAATTGAATCCGCTTCGATGGTACTGTTGCTATACTGTTTTTGGTGGAGAGGGAGTTTTTGCCGGGTCCAACCAACAAAGGGACTTCCTCTTCACTTCTCCTTTAGGGAAAGAGCCTTCACCTCAGAACCTCTCACTCCCTTTTACTTATCTATTCATTAAACCACACTTCTTTCTCCTACAGGAAATAATCATTTGAGATAAGATTGGGATTTTTCTTATTCGGTTTAGTTAAACATAATGGACCGGAAATTACCAATGTAGCCCGTAAATGATTTTTTCCTCCTACCTACAACAGTCTCTCCAGAGCATTGCGTGTTCTGACTGGCTGTTTCTCCCAAGCTCGAACTACGTTTGTTGAAGCGTATTCGAGCTCGTATCTCAGGTTCTCCAAGAGAAGATCATACTCCTCTCTGGAGAAAACCTGGTCTTCACATAGCCTATCGAAATCAACAGGTTTCCACTTGTTTCTCATAACTCACCTCAGAGTAATCCGGAAGTAAGGGCGGGGCAGAGCCCTGCGCATCACCCGCATCCCATTGTCTCCATCCACCAATTCCTGATGAGCTGGTCTCGCTGGTCCCGGTAATCGGCAAGACACCCATCCCACACGGAGTCCGGCAGGGCCCGCAGGTGTCCACTGTGGTCTGTGATGTAGCGTCGCACCCAGGAGGAGATGATGTCTCCATCACTATCTGCCACAATCTCCTGCAGGTTCCTCACCAGCCAATCCTGCTGGTCGACCATAAGAGAGAACAGAAAGGCCAGATCACGGTTTTCCTTCGCCGTGAGTCCCGGTGGTTTTGGTACTGTCTTGGTCTTCCTCATGATAGGTATTCCTCCTTTTTATTGGCGATGTGGGTCTGCAGGACTCGTGGAGTGAGGTAACTTGATCTCCATGGATGATCTACAGCAGGTTTTACCTGCGGCCTCGGTCTTGGGGTCGGCTCAGGATCGAATTCTTTGCTGTGGGAGCTTCTTTTCGGTATCTCCTTGAGGATGTAGAGCTCTTCTTTTATGCTTGCCAGCAGCCTGTCATCGAAGGTTCTGATGACAAAGACCTTCGTTCCCTTGGGGAAGAGTCTGGGGTGTTTGGCAGGAAGATCCAGTGACCAGGGCTGGTAGTAGGCGTTATGGTATTTGATGCTGTTCCCTGCATCGACTGTACGTTGAGAGATGACTGCCAGGATGGTGTTGAGCTCCTCTTCTGAAGGAGCTTTCAGGAAGGTGCTGGTCTGTTCATCTCTTTCATCTTTCAGGGAGAACTGTCCATTGAAGGTGTTCAGATAGTCCCACAGGAATGCGTTCGCGTCCTCGATGCTCGTGATGCCGTGACGAGTGAGTTCCACCGGGATTCTACCCTGGAGCGTTTTGTTCATGCGTTCAACCCTTGCTTTGTGTTGAGGTATTGAGCTTGTCTGAATGTCTATTCCCAGTACTCTGCAGGCTGCAGCGAACTGGGTGAAGGTGTCTTTCTCCTCATCAGGCTTAGCCCTCTGGCTGTACTCGAAGACTGTCCTCCGGTCGGTTTTGAAGCGGGAGGGGATGCCGTAGCGCGTGAGGATCATGAACAGCACATGGTAGTAGCCGTTCAATGTCTCCTGGGTGTCAAACCATGCACCGACAACCTCGCTGGTCGCGTCGTCAACAGCAACATGCAGGTGCCACTTACGTTTCCCCTTTACCCAGACAAGCTCACTTGCATCCATCTGGATGAGTTCACCGAAATACTTACTGCGAGGTCTGCGAGGATGGGCATCGGCGCCATCAATCATTCCAAAAGCAGCATTGACTCTCTCACTTTCCGCTTTACTCAGATGCTCCTTTCTGGCTGTCATCCTGAGTTGTTTCTCCATCTTTCTCCTGGTAGCTTTCTTGGAGCAGGGAGAGACGAAACAGGCCTGTTTCAGGATTGCATGCACCGTTCCGTCGGAGAGGCTGATGCCATGATCCTCTTTGAGGATCTCCATGAAATGGGTGAAACTCGCATTACTGTACTTCTCCCTGTACAACCTCTCAACTGTCTTCCTCGTCTCCTGCGGTACTTTTGTCGCAGGCTGGCGCCCTTTGTTGCGGTGACTGAACAGCGACACATCACCGCTTTCATACCACTTCGTGTACTTCACGAGTGTCTTTCGGGTACATCCGAGCTTCGTTCGGCCCCGTCGTATGGCCGTGTCGGTACAGCCCAGGTCAACAACTTCCCTGGCTGTGCTGTACTTTTCCAGTTCATGGGGTCTCAGTTCCTTCAGTTCCATCTTCTCCTAACCTCCCGGGAGTGGTATGCACCCCCTCTCATCGGTCTCTGTACTCCCATTTCTATGGGTTCTGCACAGATTCCCGCACTCTGAGATGATGGTAATGGTCAGGAGATCAAAGAACATGCAAAGGTTGTTAATACCGGCAGAAAATAGATCAAGAATATATCTCAGCCATTCGCCAGCGAGTTTTTCGAGGAATGACTGCAAAGCGGAAAAGATGGTCTCCTGTGAAATAATATGGTTGACGACCTGCCAGAGATAGTCCACTACGGCCTCAAACATGTTTTTGAACCAGGACTTCCAGTAGTACATCGTCCGTTCGCTCGCCAGGGAATAGTCATTCCTACCATCAAGCACGGATTGAATTTCACTGAGGCTGTAATGCTTATTACGCACAACGTCGTGGGGATAGATCGTCTTGTACCGGCCTTCTCTCGAACAACGGCCGACGGTGACGCTTGTCGTTTCCTCCGCCGGGCCTTCTTCACTCGTGTACTTTCTGATCCTCGCCCGCCTGAATCGATACTCAAGTGGACCAAGGCATCTTCCGCATGCGAGTCCGCCGTTGTCCGTATTCAAGGATGGATGGTTGGTCTCTTGAATTGAATCCGCTTCGATGGTACTGTTGCTATACTGTTTTTGGTGGAGAGGGAGTTTTTGCCGGGTCCAACCAACAAAGGGACTTCCTCTTCACTTCTCCTTTAGGGAAAGAGCCTTCACCTCAGAACCTCTCACTCCCTTTTACTTATCTATTCATTAAACCACACTTCTTTCTCCTACAGGAAATAATCATTTGAGATAAGATTGGGATTTTTCTTATTCGGTTTAGTTAAACATAATGGACCGGAAATTACCAATTGACTTTGACCCGATCGGACCGTACAATCGTAGGTAATAAAATAAATTCATTGGAGGCTTTTATGGCAACTGTGCAATTGAAAGACATTTGCAAAGTGTACGACGGAAACGTAAAAGCGGTTGATTCGGTTAACATCGATATCAAGGACAGAGAGTTTGTAGTACTCGTCGGCCCCTCAGGCTGCGGTAAATCTACCACTCTACGAATGGTCGCCGGTCTTGAAGACATCTCGAGCGGAGAGCTCTACATCGACGGACGGCTGGTGAATGATGTCCCGCCAAAAGACAGAGACATCGCCATGGTGTTCCAGAACTATGCTCTGTATCCTCACATGAGCGTTTACGACAACATGGCTTTCGGACTCAAGATCAGGAAGTTCCCCAAGGACGAGATTGATCAGCGTGTCCGCGAAGCGGCAAAGATTCTCGACATCGAAATGCTGCTTGACAGAAAACCGAAGGCACTCAGCGGAGGCCAGCGCCAGAGAGTTGCGGTAGGACGTGCCATCGTACGTCACCCGAAGGTATTCCTCTTCGACGAACCTCTCTCAAACCTCGATGCAAAACTCAGAGTTCAGATGCGTGCTGAGATCTCCTCTCTCCATAACAGACTGAAAGCGACAATGATCTACGTTACTCACGACCAGGTCGAAGCTCTCACGATGGCTGACAAGATTGTCGTTATGAAGCTCGGTATCATCCAGCAGATCGGCGGTCCTCTTGAACTGTACAACGAACCGAACAACAAGTTTGTAGCAGGCTTCATCGGATCACCTCCCATGAACTTCCTTACTGTTGATGTAACCAAGGATGGTGATGACATTGTCATTGATGAAGGAAACTTCAAAGTCATACTTGACGGCAACAATAAGAAATTGCTGACACCCTATGTCGGCAAGAAAGTGACCTTCGGTATCCGCCCGGAAGATGTTGAATATTCCAGGGATGTCGTTGAAGGAAAAACGATCAACGGACGTGTCAGTGTCATCGAACCTCTCGGATCAGAGACTCACGTTTACGTCACGATCGGTACCCACCAGGTCATCTGTAAGATCGAACCTTCTATTCAGCTGGCAGTGGATCAGGAGATCCAGTTCATTCCTGAAATGAGCAAAGTGAAATTTTTCGATTACGAGACCGAACTGGTCATCAAGTAATCAGGAGTTCCTCAATAAGAAAGAGACTGTTGCAGCGCGACAGTCTCTTTTTCTATCTTCCTTCCCCCGTCCCTACTCTCCCTCGATTTTTCCTACGGTCCTGCGTAAAGCCTGATCACAGGAACGCAGTACCATGATCTTCAGGGCAGATTTTCTCTGGACAGGCGGACAAGGATAATCTCATACAGATCTGATCGGACACGGAACAGTAGAAAAGCCCCTCTGCAGTAGTAGCTTACATGCAGCAGGGGCTTACATCTTGCAGGAAACCAGACCCTTAACGGAACATTGCGTCGTAGACCGTGTGAATCACATTCTTCGCATCTGATTCTCTGACACCAAAGAGAGCTGTGAGAGGAGTGGCATCAAAGAGGGTGAAGGTCACTTCAACTCCCTCGTCCATGAGAGCAGGAAGGATGTGGTACAGCCGTCTCTTCTGACTCCGCAGACCCTCTCCAGCCACAGCAGTGACAGCATGGCCTGTCTCGACACTCACTGATTCGAGCGAGAAATCCTTTCTGAGTGTTTCAGCGAGTGCATCAGGCTCGATATCAACTCCGGCATGAATCTGAGCATACCAGGTAAGGTCATCGATTCCCTGGAGTGTGAACTCAAGTATAAGCCCTGCATCTCTCAGTGTCTGTTCGATCCGGGCCCTTACCTGAGGATTCTTCAGGAGGAAGACCTTGTGTACCCCTATCCTGAGGTAGTCCTTCTTAACCGAGATTCCGATAATGGGATCCTGGTCGATATTTCGTGACGCAACGATCGAGGTTCCCTCATCCTCCGGCCGCCCGGTATTCTTCACCTGAATCGGAATGCCGGCTTCTCTGACAGGCGCAATGGCATCTTCATGGAAGACATTGAAACCGACTGCAGCAAGCTCTCTCACTTCCCGATAGGTCATCTCCTTGATCACCTTCGCATCACTGACCACACGCGGGTCTGCCTTTGAAATTCCGGAGACATCGGTCCAGTTCTCATAGATACAACTATCGGAGGTCTTGTTCCCCAGAGCGCGGGCTACTATAGCTCCCGAGATATCACTGCCGCCACGGGAGAAAGCTTTGACCTTCCCGTCAGTACCCTGACCGAAGAAACCGGGGAAGACATAATGCTGTCCCTCCTCAAGTGCAGAGGCGACCATATCGTAGGTTTTCTCATCAACAGTACCTTCATCGGTGATACACACGACATCCTGAGCATCGATCATCTTCCAGCCGAGATACTGGGAGATGAGAACCGCATTGAGATACTCTCCCCTGCTTGCCGCATAGTGAGCACTCGCACCCTCCGAGATGTTCCTATAGACCTCATCAAGCGCTTCAGTGATATCATGGCTGACTCCAAGCTCTCTTGCAATCTCGGTGAATCGTTCCCTGATGATACCGAACT
>CAXXJA010000001.1:0-487377 GCA_963678555.2 Sphaerochaetaceae bacterium | reverse complement strand
AAAGAGAAGTATTTAAATGCCATTTATAAGCGTAGTCCTCATTCCTTCCATAAATAAATTTCCCTTTTACATAACTGTCATAGGTTGTATCAGCGCCTATATCATATACCAATAGTCTTTCAGTAGTTCTACTTCGCTCACCTTCATATGTATAAGCCTTGAAAGCAAATAAATAACTGTCGTCTCCATTATATTCTGCTCTTACTGTTCCAGAAGATGGCATTTGATTGTTTCTCACTCTAAACACAGTAGAAGAACTTTTCCCTTGACTCCCTGTATAGATAGTCACCCATTGTTGTTGAGAAATAGAGTATCTATAAAATCCATATGAAACGGCAGGATGTTTAGCATAAATGTTTGAGGCTGTACCAGTCTCAACTTCCCACCATATAGAATTCCCAAATACATATGAGATATACGATGTAGAGGTATCACCAGAGACTGAGTAAGCAACACCTGAGCCTATACTTGTTTTGTTTATTTCTTGTCCTGATGTTGCCATTAGTTAAACACTGCTCCATATACTACGTTTGAAGTTCCAGAAGAATTTATAGTTGTCGCCGAAACGTTGGCAAATCCTGTAATATTCCCTGCTCCTGTTATATTCCTGATTTTGTAAGAACCATTCCCTATATCCGTTCCACCAGTTGTTGTTGAAGATGTGGCATTTACCATTGGAGTGATTGACTTAACAAGGATACCGGCTTCCTGTTCTACAACCTGAACTGAACCAGAGATATTGTAGGAACCTGTTGTAGCCCCTAATGTATCATTTGCTGTAAGGATGGTTGGTTCTCCGCTGGTATAATAGAAGGTTATGTTGCTCCCGTTTCTCATCACGTTAGTAACGGTTCTTGGAGAGCCGATATCTACCAAAGTGCCAGAGGCTTTGTAGGTAGAGCCAGAAGCATAAGCATTAAACTGAGAGGCTATTGAAGATATGAGAACATAATCAATACTTGAAGTGTATGAATTAGGGGAACTAATTGAAACAGGCGTTGTATAATAACCTTCATCCCTAAACCAATGAAGTGAAGTATCACTTGTTCTTAATATAGTTCCTTTATCATATGGAGCAGAATGTATCTGGAAGTTTGTTCCATATAGAGTGGTTCTATAAGTATAAAATCGTAAAACATCACCAGCGGCGAAATCTGTTCTGTATCCAGAAATAATATTATGTGTGCCAGCAGGGTAATTAGAGGTATTCCATTCTACCCATCGTGAAGTTGTGCTTGTTGTGTTCTTTGTAATAAAGACATATCCAGAACTGTTTGCGTGGTCTATATCCCACCAGTAATATAATCTATCAGTATCATTTGGAACGGTTATTGTTGCTACGAGTTCATATGAATATAATTCTTCTACCCCTCCTGTTGAAGCAGAAACCAGAGTTAATCTGTTAGTAGCATCTAATCTTGTAGCAGCGTCAACGGTAGAGCCATTATAAGAACCAGTTGCTGTTTTCAATGTAGTTCCAACAGAAATTCCAGTGAGAACATCATACAAATAATCGGCTCTCCACCTCGTTTTGGATGGAATAGAAATTGGTGAAGATGGAGAACTTTCTACAACTGTTTCAAATGAACTATGCTGAACTGAGCCAGTAAACGTTCCTCCAACAAGGCTAGCATTTACAGCAGTGATAGAACCATCACTCTCAATTCTTACATTGTTGTTTTCAGTTCGTATCAAACCACCATCTTTTATAACCAATTCTTTAGTCATCAAATCATCTGTATCAATCTTTTGTGCTTTGATAGAACCATCAATGAGTATCTTGTCAGCGTCCAGCATGATATAACTGGCTCCATCCACTACACCTACTTCAAGTTTTGCTCCTGTAATGGAGTTTCCAGAAGTATCAACTGCTTCAACTCTTAATCCAATGTTGTCTGCGTTCTGAGAAATAGAGGAAGCGTGTGTTTCTAATACTCCTCCTACCCCATCAACCGCTGTAACTCTTGTAGCCAAGGAAGTGATTTCATCAGCGTTTTGGGTTATTGAGGTAGCATTGGTTGAAATACCTGTTTCTGTATCAGTAACCCTTGTGGCAAGCGTAGATATATCCGTAGAGTTCTGTGAAATAGAGGTTCCATGGGAAGAAACAATACCATCAATAGTAGATACAGATGTGGCTAGTGAAGTAATTTCATCAGCATTCTGGCTTATTGAAGTTGTGTTGGTAGAAACATCTCCTTCAATAGTAGATACTGAGGTTGCTAGTGAAGTAATTTCATCAGCATTCTGGCTTATAGAGGTAGCGTTGGTTGAAATACCTGTTTCTGTATCGGTTACTCTTAAAGCCAAGGAAGTAATGTTAGTGGCATTCTGTGAAATTGAAGTTCCCTGTGAAGTAACAGTTCCATCAAGTGTAGAAACAGAGGTTGCTAGTGAAGTTATGCTATCGGCGTTCTGTGAGATAGAAGTAGCATTTGTAGATACATTCCCTTCAACTGTTGTTATTGCTGTAGCGTTAGTAGATATATCCGTAGCATTCTGGTTAATTGAGGTTGTATGAGAAGTAATTGTTCCTTCTGCTGTATCTACCCTTGTTGCTAGAGAGGTTATATCTGTAGCATTCTGGGAGATTGCTGTACCCTGTGAAGTAATAGTTCCATCTATTGTAGATACTGAGGTTGCTAGTGAAGTAATTTCATCAGCATTCTGAGTAATAGAGGTTCCGTGAGTAGTTATAGTCCCTTCGGCTGTTGTAACCCTTCCTGCTAAAGTAGTGATTGAAGAGGAGTTCTGTGAAATTGAAGTAGCATTTGTTGTAACGTTGCCATCTATTGTAGAAATAGAGATAGATAAGGAACTGATTTCATCAGCATTTTGGGAAATAGAGGTTCCATGAGTAGTTATAGTTCCTTCGGCTGTTGTAACCCTTCCTGCTAACGTAGTGATTGAAGAGGAGTTCTGTGAAATAGAGGTTCCATGGGAAGAAACAGTACCATCAATAGTAGATACAGATGTGGCTAGTGAAGTAATTTCATCAGCATTCTGGGAAATAGCAGTAGCGTTGGTTGTAATGCCAGTTTCTGTATCGGTTACTCTTAAAGCAACAGCAGTTATATCCGTAGAGTTTTGTGAAATAGCAGTACCTTGTGTTGTGACAGTTCCATCAATGGTAGAAATATCACTTGCCAGCGAAGTTATATTACCGGCATTTACAGAAATGCTTGTTTCAGCATTGCCTAAATCAGTTATCAAAGAGGAAATAGAGGTAGAATGAGAACCAACTGTTGTTTGAAGTCCTCCAATAGCAGTTGTATGAGAACCAACCGTTGAAGATAAACCGGTTAAATCAGTAGTCAATCCACTAATATCTGTCGTATGAGAACCAACCGTTGAAGTTAAGCCGGTTAAATCAATTGAAATAGTACCTATGCTGCCAGCGTTCGCTAGAATATCTTCTGCCTGTGAAGCCAGTTCTAAACCTTGATTTACAATGTCGCCTTCTGCGGTTCCTATTCTTGCTGTCAAATCTGCCAAATCTGTAGATTGTCCTGCTGTGGTTGCCTCTACTTCATCAAGCCTATCTTCAACAGAAACTATCTGCTCTTCTACATCAAGAGTTCCACTTAAAGAGGTAGTTCTGAAACTTCTAGTGCTTAATGAGGTTGTCTGGAATGTAATATTTCCAGCACTCACACAATGGTATTCATACAAGTCATTATGAGTTTGGTTGATTGCTTTTGAAGTAATGAAAACTGTTGTAGTAAGCCCTGTCTTTGTATCTTGTAAGGTAGCGAAAGAGCCTATGTTGAATGAAGTTCTACTTATGAAACTAAAATCATAGGTTCTTACTGTCTGCCGGTTGAAGATGATGTTAGCCAATCTTTCAGCGTTGTCTTCATCATAAACATAGTCAGCAGAATACTCTTCTGGTTCATACCTTGGGCTTGTAGGAACTATCTTTGTTTCGTTTTCTTCGTGTCTAATAATAACATCTGCTCTAATGTCAAACTTGTTGATATACAAAAGTCCACCGGTAGTATTTTGGAATACAACCTTTGCCTGTGTAGGTTCATAAGAGGAACTTACCAAGGCAATGCCTTCATCAGCAGAATAATCCAATATGTGGTTTGAGGAATGGATTAAATCTACATCTTCATCAATCAATCTGAACTTCTGGAATATATCTTTCTCGTTGGAGCCAGCAGGATAATAGAGGTTCGCATACACTCCTTTCTTACTTTCAGCATCCTTTATATCTCTGTATACCAGTTGATTTGTTTCAGTAGTGAGATTGCTCCATTTAAGAACTACACCGCTTTCCTCATTATCAGTTTTGCTAACATTGAGAGGTTGTATGATGTTGTCATTATTAAAAATTTGCCCTGTGGTTACTGTATCAGGGTAAGCGTTTGAAATCTCTATGGTGTTGTAGATGTTATTTGTCTTCCAAGCATATCCATATTCTTCACAGAGTTTTGTGAATACATCACTGATACTTTCACCAGATTTTATTTTGAAAGCCTCAAAGAGCGTGTCATTATAAACAGTGGTAGAAAGAGAAAAATCTACATCAGTGTATAAGCCAAGGATTTTATGAAATAAGGAGTTTCCTACATCAGTATTATCACATAACTTTACATTGGTGAAAACAACATCTTCTTCCAATGTCCTATCAAGGAGAATACTCAAATCCTGAACTTGAACGCTGAAAGTTCTTAAATCTTCGTAGATAGAAAAACTAGCGTTTGGACGTATGTAGCCCCTAAAATATATTGAAGAGTTCTTCCTTACCTCTACACCAAGAAGATTAGGGTTTTGAATAAAGGTTTGAAACTGTGTGTTAGTGAGATTGATAGCCAAATCCATAGTGGAATAAGTTCTGTTTCCATCTACTGAAAGTGCTTCTGTGAACCCATAACTGGTATCAAGAGCCTCAATTGAAGTTCCGGTAGCGTTCCAGTTGTTCGCTACATCATAGCCAAATATTCCATCATAGTAAAAGTTAACATTGTAAGTATCTGCCATTTGTTTTCCCTTTCATAATAGAAGTAGGAAATAGAGGTGGTTTTTTATCCAAAAAAAGGTGGCATCACTGCCACCAAAAAGGAGAAACTTATGAGAAGGCTAGAAAGCGTTTTTAGGCACTCTGCCAATCTTCTGTGCTGATTTTATCGCCTTGTAGGCTTTCTCTCCAAAATCATCTATTCCATAAATTGTGTTGTTTTCAACCTTCACTATTATCTGTGCTGGTTGGCTGTTTCCTCCAAATCCAAAGTCATTTGCCTTGGATAGCGGAAGAACCACTTCCGGTTCATTACCATCACCAATCATAGCCAGTGTAGGTTTGGTGGCAACTCCACCTTCTGCCAACGCTGGAACATAAGATTGATTAGAGATAGTCGCAACCTGTGTAGCCGTAAGGCCAGCAATCAAAGCAGCGGCAATACCTCCACCAATCGGCCCAAGGTCGCTGAATGCCCTAACAGTAGCCATTGCGCCGTTAATAAGCGCCGTTGCTATACTGTTTCTCTTGTTAGCATCAAACTCTTTCTTTCCAATCTCGTTGGTAAGCCTTGCGGCTTCTGCTTCTGCGTCTGTTTTAGCCTGTAAAGCGTCAGCAATGTTAGCATTATAAGCATCATCAATGGCTTGTTTCTGGTTCATATATTCATCATAAGATATAGCGTCAGCATCATACTGTTCTTGAAGAGCCGTCATTTTTTCATCTCTGGATTCTGATTCAGCATCTTCCTGTTCTTCGTAAATTGCTGTTTGTTCTTTTACATTTTTTTCAGCGGCATCAAGAGCGTTTCTTAACCCATCTAAAATAGAATTTTCAAGGGCAGAAAACATATCACTGATTGATTTGACGGTTGAACCAAACTCTTTTTCCAAAGAAGCAATTTCATTATCAAGAGACTTGAAGAAATCATCCCATCCTTCGGGTTTCTCCATATTCATCTTCATCTGAACTGCTATGGTATTTTCACCAAAGCCTCCACCTTGGGCTTCCTTCTTCTGCTGTTTAAGAAGAGCAAGTATTTCCTTGTATTGCTCTATCTGCTCCTCTGTCAAACCTTCGGTCTTCATCAACTCTTCGTTATATTCAATCTGTTTATCTATTGCCTGTATCTTGTATTTCTGGCTTTGTTGAAGCATAGAATTATGTTCGTCAAGATAATCTTTTGCGGTTTTCAATCCAGATTGTTCTTCTCTAAGTAAATCCAGTTGTTCTTTCTTTTGGTCTGTTACCAAAGCAAGATTAGTTCTCTGCTCCTGTGTGAGTTTACTGATAGCGTCCATATCAGCCATTATGGCTTCATTTTTCTCAATCTCGGTTTCAAGCATTGCTACCCTATCATCAATAGAATAGTTAATGAGAACTTGGTTCTTTTCTATGTAGTCCATTATATCAAGCCATTCGCTTGACTGTCCGGTAATGCCGGCAATGGCTTGTTCGTTCTCAATATACTGGTCTTTCATATCCCTTGCGATAAGTAGGGCTTCTTGTCCGTATTTACCGTAGAGAGTGCTTACAGCACCTCCCTGCTCTGCGAAATCAAATAATGAAATATCTTCACTGCCAATGGTTTTAGCCATTTTTTCATAGTCATCAAGTATCTGGTTGTTAGCATCAAGAAGGCTTTGAGAATTTAACCAATCACCGCCATAGAGTGTTGATAATTCATCAAGAAATTCGCTCACTGTCTGTTTAGCAGAAGTTGCCTGTTCTACCATTTCACCAGTAGATAGTATAGTTGCTTGCTGTGTTCCAGCGTGAGTTCCAGAAGCGTTCAGAGAGAACTTTTCATCATTAGCAGAAACAGGATTATCTACTCTCTGCTGTAACGCTAACTCTTTTAGTTTTGCTTGTCTTTCATCCCAATAATCTTGAAGTGCTTCACCTTCACGAATTGCCAGTTCAGCCAAAGCGGCAGTGATATTTCCAACTTCGTTTCTACCAATAAGATTACTTCTTGTTACTTGGCCTCCTGCGGCAGCAAAAGCGGCTAACTTCTTATCAGCGTCTTTAATCATTGCTTCAAGTGTTGCGGTGTCCTCTTCTTGTAGAGGGCGTAATGTTCCATCTCCGGCATTTCTTACTTTTGTTTCAGCATTATCTACTTTAAGTTTCAGAAGGAACCCATCAGCCAACTGTTTTCCGATATCTACCCATCCATCAATATCATTTAGAACCTGTTCCCCAAACTCTTCTTTGATATCACCAAGAGTATTGCCTAAACTCTCCAACTTACCAGTTGTGGTGTTGGCTATGGCTTCGCTTAATCCACCGTATCTACTTTCAATCTCTTTGAGAATAATATCCTGTGCCTGCCACTGTTTGTTTTCAGCAACAAGCGTTTTAATGAGCCTTACTTTCTGTTCGTCAATGTCTATACCGGCTTCTTTGAGAGCGCCAAAGTTCTTGACTGGATTTTCTACTGCCTCGCCTACTTTCTTAACGCTATCAGTCAAATCCTTATCAAGAGCAGAAGACATATCCATAGCGGCTTTAAGCGCCCTTGGAAATACATCTTGCCCTATGTTCTGATAAGAAAGCATAAGTGATTGTGCTGAAATAACCGCCTCATCACCAAAGGTAGTGAGGTTCTGATATTCACTAGCCAATCTAATCATATAATCAGCGGAAATATCTGCTTCTCTTCCGCTGGCAGTAATAGCGTTTCTCAGTTTCAGTTCTGCTCTTTCCTGAACCTTGTAGGTTTCAATCATCTCTTTGGAAACATCTACTATCTTTTTAAGAGCATCACCAGCCAACTTAGCCGCAACAAGGAACTTACCACCTTTCAAGAAGTTCTCAAAAGTGGAGTTTGCCTTCTGCTGGCTTTCTTTCATCTGGTCTATTTTCTTATTTACTTTTTCTAATTCTGCTCTGGCTTTCGCTGTTTCGGCCTCAACAGTCATCTTCAATTTACTTGCCATAATGTTTCCTTATAATTTTGGTCTGACATTCCCATACTGCTTATCTTGTGAAGTGAGAAGAGTGATTATTTCCATATGTAGGTTCAGTTGTTCCGCCCATCCACCTTTATAGGGGAACCCAAAATCTTTGTATTTTGTGAAGAAATTCACACATTCAACACTGAAAGCATCTTTGAAATAATCCGCTATCTCTGTCCTTAGTACCTCTACGCCATTTTTCAGGATTGTCTTTCTGTCTTTACTACCATACATAGGTTTGAAAGCAGCGGTGTATCCTTCTAAAAGTAAGCCGTAGAGGGTTATTAGTTTTTTGATTGTTCTTGGTTCAAACTGGAAGCGTTGAAGATATGTGTAGCCACTTCAACGTAAAAATCCCAAGTATCGGGAAGGTTAAGTAGGTTCTCTGGTGTAGCATTTACAATATCGCCGTCAACCACTACTTCAAGGTTGTGTATCTTCTTCACGTTTTTCATCCAAACTTTCTTCGCCAAGTTAGCGTAGTTTCCATTTGTCTCTGATGTGAATATGTCCTTTTCGCTTGCTGTAATGTATGAGAAGTCAACTTTGATTTGCTCTTCTTCTGGTAGTTCTGTATTTCCGTTCCAAGTAGGAACATAGGTTCCTGTTCTCTGTAATATAAGTTTCATTCTATATTTCTCCTATAATAGAAGTAGGAAGAAGGGGTTCCTTTTTTTCCTTGGGACGTAAAAAAAGCAGTAGTCTCCTACTGCTCTTCAATCGTCAATAATCTGTTCTGTTAAACTACTGTTGCTAATTCAAATTCGCCGTCTGCCTCAAAAGAACAAGAGAATGTAACCTTGTCTTCTGCTGGAACGCTGATATCAAAATTAGTGATAAGCGCTGTTCCAGTAAGTTCCTTGTCAGCACTCAATCCAAGGTGAAGTTCGCTCTTTGCTAGAGTTCCACCAGATAGCATACTGTTGTAAATAGCACTTTGTGCTGTGTCAGCCAAATCTAATGTTCCAGAGAAAGAACCTGTAAAGTCTCTTACGGTATATTCTCTGTTTTTATAATCTTTTCCAAGTTCTGGAACCTCTGTGGTTCCTACGCTGATAGAAGCGCTCCAGTTATCTACATAACCAACAGCGTCTGCGCCAATCTTGAAATAACCGTCTTTTCCTAATACTGCTCCCATATCTTTACTCCTATGTTAGTCTTCAAATTTTTCCAATGTGATTTCCTCTTCGGCTATCACATTTTCCTCAATCTCTATTTCTTTCATAACGTATGGTTTTGCTATGTTTCCGCAATCCGGACAAATCATAGGAACCATTACATTATCGTTTGTGTATCCACACTTCTCACATTTAATCATTTGCCATACTCTCCATTCTCAACTTCCACTTGAAGGTTCAAAGAACTTACAAAGAGTTCATCACCTTCAAAGTGTTCTCTTTCTGTCACTGTTATGTTCAGGGAACTTCCTTTTAATCGGTGGTAGGTTCTAAACAGGTAATATAAAATATCGCTGTAAAGATAACCTTCTTTGATAAGTTGTTCTTTGTTTCCGTTCTTGTGAACGAACACTATCTCTGTCTCATAGGTGTCGCTAAACCGTTCCGCTGGAACAGTCTTCCCACATCCTATGAAAATACTTGGGTAGAACGTGAGGTTGAAAACATCTACATACCCTATTTGATACTCTCGTATCTCTGGTAATTTGTAGTCAACGCTCTCTTCTAATAGCGCCGCTGTCATTTCTGGTAGCATATCTTGAAGGAAGGTTTTTATGTCCTGTGCTAACTGGTAAGTGTCTGCTATTCTCATTTCAATAATCCTTTCTTCTTCGCTATTCTCTCAAAGTTGCTTTCTAAAATCTGGTTGATTGTCTTTCTGTCCTTCCACGCTTTGAAGGAAGGGTTCATAAATTCTTTTTCAGTTCCTATATAACGGTTTAAGTAGTTTAAATGTCCTTTAACCCCTATCCCTGGAAGTATCGTGTAAGACAACTCTGGCTTATTCTTCGTCCTCACAAATTTGAGGCTTTTATAGAGTTCGCCAGTTCTCTTTCCCATTGGATTTCCAGTAAGGTAGCCAAGTTTTACAAACAAAGCATAGTTTTTTGAGGCTTCTGCCAAACCGTAGTCATAGATGTTCTGTAAATCTTTACCAAGTCTTTCATATTCATCTGCTACGGTATCTTTGATAGTTATACGCATACGCCTTTCCACCTATATCTATTACAGATGTGAATAACGTTAAGCGGTGTACTTGTTTCTATGTTTATGTTTCCACCGTCAATGTTTTTGGAACTTTCACCAACCAAACTGTTTGACATTCTTTTTTTCAAGTATTGAACCAGTTCAACACAAGCATATTGTATATCTACTGGAACACTTTCATATCCTGCTGTATAGGTGATTTTTACATCATCATCTTCTACCAGTGCGGTGTTAAACCTAATAATCCCTGTTTTATTATCTAGTGAGTATTCGCCTGTGTAGGTTTCACCATTCACTTGGATTTCCGTTATAGAGATAACAGGAACCCTTTTTACCACGATATACTTACCACCTTTGATTTCATCAATGTACTCGGTGTATTCAGTGGGTTCAAATTCAAACCCTACGTAGTTAGTGATAATAGAACTTGCGGAAGCAATCAGCCCATTGTAGTAATTTACGTTTTCCACGTTATCAAGAGGAATGTTGAACTGGTATTTCTGTAATGTATCTATGTCTATCAGCATTTTGTGTTTGTCTTATTAGTTGAAAAAGTTTTGTAAGTGGAGGACTAACAGCCCTCCACTGTGGTTAGTTAAATAGTTGTTTATTCTACTGTTACTGTAAGAACCTTAACTGCTTCTGGAAGAGTAAGGTGGCCATCAAGTCTTGCGTTCGCAAGATAACCAACAATACCGTTCACAGCATAAAGTTCTTCAAGAACTTTAAGTTCAACACCCTGTCTATCCATAATCTTGTAGTAAGCGAAGTCACCAAAAGCGATAGATTTAGCGCCGTCTGCGAAGTCAGGCATAGTTTCTATGATTTCAATAGGTCTTCCAAGGATAGAAGTAAGAGGTGCGTTCTGTGCGCCGTCATCGGTTATAAGAGCCTTAACCATCTTCAATGTGTTAGAGTTCATCATCCAAACAGCGTTTGCTCTGTATTCAGCACCAAGTGCGAAATAGAGACTTTCTACATCATCCCAAGTAAGACTAGCAGCATCAAGAGTAACGCCTACTTCTGCGTTGTTGAGGAACCCTTCTGGTTCGTTAGTTCCAGAACCGTTTACGAACTTTGAGTTCTCAATAGTTGCGTATGCTCTAGAAATCTGTGAAACAATCTCTGCTTCTAAATCAAAAGCGCTGTCCTTGATAGCGTCTTCACTGATTTTTACAAGAGAACCGCATCTGGTAGCGTTGAAATTGACAGTCCCAAAAGTAGGAGTGTTCTCAATCACCTCTGCTATTTCAGTTCCGAAAGCAGCAGTTGCTAATCCTGCTTCAACAGGAAGGATAGAGTTTCCCGAAGCAGTAGAAATGGTAGCGTATTTTCTTAGAATAGAACCAAGGCTTCTCTTCTGAACTATTGTTGCTTCAACAGTTGTAGGAAGTAAAATCTTTGCGTTAGCGGTGTTTCCAGCGTCAGTTCCGTAGATAGTTTCTCTTAAAATCTCGTTAGTTGTTTTATCCATAGTATCATTTTCCTTTATTATGTTTTCAAGTTTTTCAGTGGTATTTTCTTCCACTGTTTCAATTTCCAATGAAGCAATCTTCATATCTATTGCTTCAATCTCCTGTTCCAAAGTTTCAAAAATCGCTTTATCTTCAACGGATTTGGTTTCTTCCAGTGTCTTAACTGCCTCATCCATCTTTGAAATTAGTTCATCTCTCTGCTCTTTGAGTTCTTTAATGTTTTCCATTCTTCTTTACCTCAAATCTTTTCTTTATATCTTCAAGTTCATCAGGAGAAATGACTTCATTAGAAACCGTTGTTTCTTCCTCAGCATTGGACGTTTCCACTGTTTCGGTTTGGTCTGTTTCTTCAATCTGAACTTCTGGTTCAACACTTTCTTCATTAACAGGATTTTCATCTTCTTGTGGTGCTTCTATGTAGACAAAAGCAGAAGGATTGATAACGAAATCTGCGTATCTCACTAACGTGTAATCCTCAACTTCTTTGTTATCGTTTAAATATCCATACCCAACACTTGAAAGCCCTACTCTGCCACCGGCACTGACAATATTTTCAATGTGGTTAGCAAAGGCATAATCAACCATCTGGATATCAACTTTGAGGAACCCATCTTCAATAACAGGGTTCTTTGCTATTGCTTTAATGTCTGCTATCTCTGCTTGGAAATCATCAATGTGATTTCTCAATACATTTGTGATAGCGTTTTCAGCAACAATCCTTTCACCAAGTTGTGTGGTGTAGATACGTCCATTTAAGTTCTCTGTATCAAGTCTCCAAACTGGAACTTTCTCATAGAAGAAACCGTTAGAACCTTCACCAACATCTTCTTTCATTTTGATTGTTTTCTTCACAAGATTTGTGATTTGTATTGTTTCTTTAAAAAGTGTTTTTTCCATGTATTTTGTTTCCTATAATAGAAGTAGAAAGAAAGGAGTTGTTTTTTTCCTTTTATGCTTCTGGTGCTATTTGGCACTGGCATCCTTTATGGAAAGGTGGATGTGAGTAGGATTTACGGTAGCGAACTACATTTCCTTCTTCATCTTCAAAATTGCTATCCCTATCAATGAAGGAACCTTCCACACTTACAATCTTTCCATCTAACTTTTTACAAATCGGACAAGCGTCACCCATTGCAACGCTCTTCATCTTCGTCACTCCGTAGGCAACAAATAGAGTTTTAGTTAAAGCGTTCGTTGCTCTCACGCTCTCTTCTTCTCTTGTCTCTGCTGGTAGGTTGATTTTCCAGTTATCTGTTATCTCTTCTATATCAGCGGTTAAAGTGTCCTCTGTGGAACGCTCAACGGCCTTGTAGATGTCGCCTACAATCTTTCCAGAGTGCCTATGAATGAAAGTTGAAGTGTAGTTATTTACAAAGGTTTCTATATCTGCGGCAGAGGTTAAATCTGTCTTATTAAGTTCCTTTGCTATGATAGGGTTCAATCGTGTTGCTATGTCATTGAAAATAGCGTTGAACGCATCTGTGTATTCAAGAGAAATGGCCTTCACTCCCTTGAAGTAGTTATCTTTGAAACCTTCCTTGCCTACCTGTGGTAGAGTTTCTATTTCTGTCTTCAGGAGTTCTATTTCCTGTTTCAACATCTTGCGAAGAAGCCGTTCAATCTGTGCTTTGCTTGAAGCAGTAATCTTTGCTCTTTCGTTTAAGTAGAACGCTTCATCAAGAACCTGAATTTCCTCTTCAACAACCTCTACTGCTTCTTCAATTGTATCTGTTTCATGTTGAACTTTTACGGCTTCACCAACAGGAATATAGCCCTGTGGAACGTAGTTTTTGGCTGTATCCATAGAAACCATATTGAGAGGAACAAAAAGCGTGTCAGCGCCTTCTATTGGGTTCAAATCCTCAAATGCTCTGGCTTCGTTTCTTGTTAAAAATCCTGTTTGTAATGCTATATTGTAGGCGTTATACCGTGTAGCGGTGTCACCTCTTAACATTCCTTCCATAGAAAATTTCACATAGAATGTGTCTCTATCTTTTAGAGTAAACAACTTCTGGTTCATTGCTTCCTCAAACTTTACAATTCTTGGTAGGAAGGTGTGTTTCAAATCATTCAACGCTTGCTGCTCTACGTTAGAGAACGTAGCGTGTGATAAATCGCCAAGAGAATAAGGTGAAACACCAAACCTTCTTGCTACATCCTGAATAGTGAAGTTCCTGCTTTCAAGAAGTTGGTTATCTTCGGCACTGAACTTGATAGGTTCATATTTTACGCCGTCATTTAGAACAACCGTTCCATATGAGTTATGAACGCCAGAGAAAGCACCATCAAAGGATGTTTTTATTCTCTGCTTCTCTTCAAGTCCGAAATCCTTTGGAACGGTAATCACACCGCCCATCATTGTTCCTTTTTCAAAGTATCTCTGTTGTAGTTTCTCGCCGGCTTTGGCAAGTTCAAGAGAAGAGTTCATATACTTGATAGGATTAAGTGGAAGAAACCCATTCAGGGAACTTCCAAGAATAATAAGCAAGTTCTCTTTTGCTATATATTGTCCGGTCGGTATATATAAATAATTCAAATCACCTTCCAAGGCATTAACTTGAATGTCTCTTGGAGAGATAGGAAGCAGCATCTTTGGATACTTCTTCATAGTGTTTTCAGTCCAAGAAATTTCTGCGTAAGATACACCAAACAATTCAAGGTTCAACGTCATAACCTCCATAAAAACGCTCTTTGTCATATAGGGGTTAGGAGTTGAAAGCACCTTTGAAACAGGATGTGTGGTATCAATGTCTCTAATTTTTCCACTCTTCTTGAATGTATGAAGAGGAAGGGTAGAAATCCCTGTGGATATATACCTTACAGCGCTCCAAACTGCTGAATTGTTTAATACATCAAGTTCATTTGGATATAGCGCTGAAACAGAAACAAAGGAGTTATCTTTTAAAACCAATGTCTGGCTTTCCTTCATTCCTGTGTTTACTGCTTCATTTACTTGATTTTTTGATTTTCTGTTGAATAATCCCATTCTATTAAGTCCTTATTTTAGAAGAAAAAAACCATATCTTCGGCTTTTACTCTTGGCCTATCGCTCTCTATTGTTATCGCTGTATATGTAGCCATTACATCCGCAATAATTCCGTCAATCCGCTTCCCTGTTCTGTCTCGTTTTGGTTTTACAATCTTTATGTTGTTATTCTCGTCCAACTTGATTTCAGCGTTGCCAGCCATCCAGTTGATTATTGGATTGTTGTTTGTGGCAAAGGATTGCTGTTTAATAAGCCGCTCATATTCAAGAGAAGCAGGAGACATTGCCCTCACTCCCTGCGAAAACTCTATGAAAATGTCTTCGTGTTCTGGCATCAGCCTTGTAAGTTCCAATAAGCGCCATTTGTCAGCGGCAATCATCTGTATGTTGTATTTATTTATGTAATTTCGGATTTTTTCAGCCACTGAAGAGTAGTCAATCACTGCTCCTTCTGTGAGCGTTAGATAGCCTTGTGAAGCCCAAGCCCTGTATGGAACCTTATCTTCTCTTTCCTTTTCTACAATTCCTTCTTCTGGAAGCCAGAAGTGATAAAGTTTTCTATGCTTATCTCCTTCTTTCTGTGGAGGGAAATCAAGCGCTATTGCTGTCAAGTCAAGGTTGGTAGAGAGGTCTATTCCACCATATGCTATTTGTCCGTTCAAACTGCTGGCATCAAATGTTGTGGTGTTCTTATCCCACACAGCGAAATCAAGCCATCTTGAAGAAGCGTTCTGCCAAAGGCAAAGGTTCTTCACTTTGAAAGAATTTAACTTCGCTGGCGAAGATGAAGCCTCATTGAGCGAACTTTCAAGAAATTCTGGATATACTGATATACCCAAATTGGGATTTGCTTTTCGCCACAAGGTTTTGTCCTTGTAGTCATCACCTTCATCCATTGCGTAGATGATTGCGAAATAACTTTCATCGTTTATAGCACCTTCAAGAACTGATGTAGCGTATTCGTGTTCCTTATACCCATAGCCGTTCATATCAAATCCAGCCGTGGTTATCTGGAATAGGAGTGGGTTTTGTCTCGCTCCCATACCAGTAGTCATTACATCTACCATATCTCCATCACGGAAAGCGTGTATTTCATCCGCTATTGTCATTGAAGGGTTTAACCCATCGCTCCTTTTGCTCTCGCTTGCCAGCGGTGAGAAGATGGAGTTGTTATAGGAAAGTTTGTTCTGTGAAACTACTATTCGGTTACCAAGATAATCTTCTTGGTTCACCATTGCCTTTGCTATGTTCCAAGAGATTTTGGATTGCTCTACTTTTGTGGCAATGGAATAAACTTCTGCGCCTTTCTCTCCATCAAGTTCAAGAAGGTGATAGAGAGCGATACCGGCCAGTAGGCTTGTTTTTCCGTTTTTCCTGGCTACTTCTATCAGCGCTTTTCTATATTTTCTTCTACGGGTTTTTATGTTTCTAAAACCGTAAATGGCAGCAATTATAAATGACTGCCAAGGTTCAAGTTTCAGGTTCTTTCCTGCTAGTGAACCTTTACTGTGTTTTGTGTGTAAGGATATGAAGACAAGGACACTATAAACCGCTTCCCAATCAAAATAATAGTCAGGTTTTTTTTTATCTCTCTGAAATCTTTCAACCGCTAATACTTCATATCTATTGACTGGAAAGGCATGGTTAAGAACATCTTCTATATATTGCTCTATATCTTCTTTGTATTTGTCTCGTAAAAACTGTTCTACCTTACTCATCCTATAATAGAAGTAAGAAGAGAAGGTCTATTTTTTTCCTCTATTTGAATTTGTTATTTATTCACCTGATATAATTGTTTTCAATATAAAGGTTTTGTGATAGCATACTTACTGTGCTTAGATTATTTTAAATATTATGTTGGAGGAAGATGGAATGAAATTTGTAGCAGGTTTGTTTGGTGGTTTGCTCTTTGCCATTCTAGGTGATTTTGTTGTGGCTGTTATTATATCTGCTGTTCCAGAACCGAATGAGAGTATAAGCGGCATAACATTGATTATCTTATGGATAATAGGATTTGTCATTGCTTTTAAAGCAGAGCGTCCAGCAAAAGCATGGAGAAGACTATTAATCAGTTCTGCCATTATTACCTTTCTAATTCCAATAGCCGGTTTTATCAACTCAACTATTCAGGTTGTAAACAGTGATGGTACCGATTCAGCAGAGGTAATTGGAATGTTTGTCGGCGGTGGCTTGGCTCTTGGATTTTTTGCTGTTTTAAGTTTTTTTCTTGGAGGAGTGCTACTAATCGTGGGTTTACTGGTTGGAAGAGATAAAAAGGTTCCTTCTATTTAAACTGTTCCAACAAATCAGCCACTTCTTCGGTTAAGCCACCTTCCTCTTTTTCCATGCCTGTGAGGGAGCAGTTTTCATTCAAGCGTTTTATAGTCTTCTCGTAAGCAAGGAACGCTTTATTCATATTGGTAAGGGCTATTTGGTTCTGGCTATTTTTGCCTTCGCAAAACTCTGCCACACTGATTTTTCTTTTTCTGGTTTTACCAGAAGCGTCAATATACTTCTCTGTTGTTATGTATTCGTAGAGTTCTATATACATCTGATAATTTTGTGCTGCCATCGTTAATGACCCAATATCTTTGTCAGTTATATATAAAGAGTTCACCAGCCTATTCCATTCCTCTTTACCGTATTTTCCAAGAGTATGAGTTGGAGTAGGAAATACTCTTCTGCCTCTAAATTTTTTGCTGGTGTTGCCAACTGTCTTTGCATCCATATTATGTTTCTCCTATTTGTTATAACATTTGTATTTTATCTGTGATATTTCTTCGTAGTTTGGTAAATGATTTCCATTATCTTTTTAATAACCTAATGAAAAGAAGGTTGTGTGAAAAAAAGAAACGAAACTGAGCGGTAGTGTTGATAGGTTCATAGAGATGTGAACCCCCTACCCCTGTGAGCGTTCGGGTATCGTTTCTTTTAATTTCCATTTATATCCTCCTGCTGATTTTCTTAATCCTCTATAACATTTAGATATATTTGTAAGAAGTATTTTTGTATCCCTACTCGCTTCGGCTGCTGATTTGTATTCTCGTAATTTATTTCCGTCTAAATCATATTGAATAACTGGCTTTCCAATATTTATAGATTTTGATTGTACTTCATAAATTGATTTAACTTTATCAATGTTATCTTTCTTAAACCTCCATTGATATTTCCCCATATGATTTAATTTTTTATAACAGCATTTTGAGATACCGGAACTATCAATATTATTATCTTTGCTTGCTTCTGTAATAGAACCATATTCTCGTAATTTATTTCTATCTAAATCATATTGAATAACTGGCTTTTCGCTTGGATTAATGAATGGTTTGACATTATCAATATCACCAGTTAAGAACTCCCACATATAACCTCCTGCTGTAAAAGATTTATTATGACAACACAGTGAAATTCTGGATGTAGATATATCATTTTTTCGTGATGCTTCTTTAATAGAAAAATATTCTCGTAATTTATTTCCGTCTAAATCATATTGAATAACTGGCTTATTACTTACGCTATTTTTTCTATGTTCCAAGATTTTAGATGGGAAAAAATTATAGGAACCTTTTCCTCCTGACCGTAAATTATATCCAAACTCTGGATTAATTAAATTCCAATCATAAACTAAACATTTTTCTATATAGCAGGCCTCTTCTTCTGTATATAAAATACCTTTATCATTAAATATGATATGTTCTATATTATCCCATCCATAGTGTTTTATATTATCAAACATCTCAGTATTTTTTATATAACCATTACCATTAGCCCATCTTGTTTTAGGGGTATTTTTTGTTATACCTACATATTGTTTTCCATTAGGAAACCTATGAATATATACACTAAATGTTCTTTCCTCAAACATAATCTTCTCCTAAAAATAATTTCATCTCACGTTCCTGCCTTTCCCATTCTTCTCGTATTTTCTTGTCTTCATTCAACCCTTTGCGTGTATTACAGGAATGGCATAAAGGAACATACATCTCTTCGTCATAAACAAACTCACCATAGAGCCGGAGCATCACATCAGCCGGCATAGCACAATGGTCTGTTACTGTCGCCGGTGCGCCACACATAACACACACAGGATGGTTCTCTAAATATTTCTTGGAGAACTGTTTCCATTTATAGTTGTATCCTCTCTTGTGTGCTGGCAGGCGTTCATCTTTCTGTGCTTTCTGTTTAGCAAACAATGACTGGCAATCATCACAGTAGCCATCTTTGTTGGTTGTGACAGCCATACAGCGCTTACAAAACTTCTTTGTTCTATTCATTTGTTTCTTCCTTTCATAATAGAAGTGAGAATGAAGAGAAGTTTTTTTACCCTTATAAAACTAAAAGGAGAGGTTAAGCCCTCTCCTTCAACATCGTCCTTATATCTTCCATAATGTTTATGAATAAAGGCCGGTAACGCTTCCTCACCTTGTAGATAGATTTCTGGTATGGTTTGGTTCCAGCCATACAGGTAAAAACTTTTTCCTTGATATACTCTCTATCCTCATCCTGTAAATCAGCAGTATCTATTCTGATTATCTTGTTGATACCTCTCTCAATCTCTTCATCAGCAACCTTGTTAATATATTCATCTTCTGCTGATTGAATGTGTGTTCCCTCAAGGTGTTCATCCTTCAACTGATACACTTTCTTATACGCCGGCATGGATGAATAATAGATTGCTTGTTCCATATACTTGTATGGAGCATATTCAATCACTACTCTCTTTTCGGTACATAATCTCATCACCACATACTGAACTACATCAAACACTATGTTCTCAATATCCTTTCCAGTGTCAGTAAAGAACCTCTTCTTCCTCAAAGAGAAGAACCCAATCTTCAACAACTCTACATACAAATCTTCAAGGTATTGTTCGTCCTCTGTCTGTATGTATTTCTCCTGTAAATCAACTATATGGTGCTTCTCTAAACTCATTGTGAAACCCTATTACCCTTTGCCGTTCGCTCTGGTAAAAGCGTCATTCACAACATCTATTGTTTGGTAGTAATATTCGTGCTGAATTACTACTCCTTGGAAGTAGAGGTTTCCATTAGGGAATGAGGAAACATAACCAAAGTATGCTTCTGTATCCTTGAATGGATAGAAATATAACTGTGTGGTTTCATCCACTGTTGATATCAGCAACCTATCTTTTATATCAAACAGCCTTAGATGAAAGATTTCGTTTGGTGTGATTGTGTAGCAGATAACCTTACCAACAAAGTTCTTGTCCGCTTCACCGGCAATGGTTTCTAATGTTTCATAAGCCCAAAGTTTCTTATCTTCTTGGAACATAAGGTTAATGAATTTTTTCAACCCATCTTCCTGTGCTTTCAGATATTCTCTGGTTCTATGTAGTTCTGCTGCTTCTTTGAATAGCGCCTTGGTTTCTGGTGTATCGTTTTCCAAACTCTGTTGAAGGCTTTCCCTTCCATCCTGTAAAATCTGTAATATTGTCATTTTCTATTCTCCTATATAATTACCTTTACAAGTTCTCTAAAACTGCTACATTATGTTTCTGTTGTTTCTGTATCCAGCGGAACATATCGTAGAAGGGAATACCGTAGGTATCCTTCAACTTGTGAGCGTCTAGTTCGTGTATGTATTTGGATTTTCCACTTGGTATATATAAGAGTTGAAAGGCAAGACAGCCTCTTTCTATCTCTTCATACAGAATTACAAAATCTGTTGTTTTCATTTTCTTTTTTCCTATGTATTTACCTTTACAAGTGGAGAAGAAAAGTTGAGATAGTGAAAATGAAATGAAAAGAGACTATCCAAGCCTCCCCACCCGAATAACCGGCGCATTAAAGCGCAACCTATCAAGGTGGGGAAGGTGAAACTGGAACTAAGAAAAAACCACAAAAAAGCCGTAGAAGTTATCAACTTTTTTTGAAAGTTGTCTCTACGGCTCGCTATCTGGCTCTGGATGCGAATTAGCAACCGGATAATCTGCGCTGAAAGCGCAACCTATCAATGTTGCTAAGAAGATTTGGAAAACAGCCTTTCAAATGTTTCTGGTTCAACAAAGGTTTCAGCATCATTACTATAAAACAACCATAGGTTATCAACAGCAGGGTTAAGTTTTCTATTATAGTGACAAGCAAAATCATAGTTCTCTTTTGCTTCTTTATCAGCCTCTGTATAATTTCTTTCTGTCTTTTCCCAAAATGCACCAAAACTTTGATTTAAAGAAAACAGCCTATAAAATTCTCCATTCATACTTTCACAAGTTTCCATTTTGTTCTTAATGAACTCTCTACAGTCATTAATGGTTTGAATTTCTTCTTCAGTAATATCAGCCCTTATTTCTATAGCATTTACTTTTTCAATCCATTCTTCTTCAGACACTTCAGGTAGAGGCTCTTTAGAAATAGTAGGGAAATCGTGTAAGCGATTTTCCACTATTTCTCTATTAGTATTATTACTAATAGTATTATTACTGGTTCGGTCTACCGAACTTTCAACGGGGGGTAAGGTTCGGTTTTCCGAACCTTCAGATTTTGGAAAATCGGTAGTTCGGTCTACCGAACTTTGAAGTTCATCAAGGATAGTAATAAGCGGCTCAATACTTACGAACAAACCACCAGTGATAGTTCCTTCACTTGTCTTGAAATTGTTCTTTCTGGTTGTGATATATCCCATTTCTCTTAACCTATTAATTCTTGCTGTTCTTTGTGTTTTTTTAAGAGCAGTAAAATGTTTTGAGAAGTTTATAGAGAAATCCTTGGAATACCTACAAATCTTACAGAGTATCCCCAAATCAGTGAAATCCAAACCAAGTTCTTCCTGATAATCAAAGAGTAAATTACTGATAGTAGTATAACCGCCGTTCTGTTCCATATAGGCAATGTCAAATCTCTGTTTTTTATTTTTCTTTTTTGCCATTACTTCACTTTCCCTAAACTTGTAATTTTCACACAGTCATAGTTAATTCTTCCAGCGAACTCAACACCATTTATACCATTCCTGTTTTTACTGACTTTCAGATACATAGTATTCTTTGCTTTCTGTTCCTTTGTCTGAATAATCATTACAATGTTGTCTGCCGTATGGCCTACACCAATACTGTCAGCCATTGTTCTAATATCGGCATCAGAAATTGAACCACCTTCTTTTGCCATTGCTTCTCTATTTAACTGAACTGCTGATACAACTGGAATGTTATAATCCTTGGCAATATTTCTTAAATCTTCGGCTATTGCTTTCTGGAACTGGTTGGTATTATCCATATTTGCTTTTTGAACATCACTTCCCATAATTCCTATGTAGTCAACAAAGATAATATCTGCTTCAAAACCTTCTTCTTCTTTTAAATCATCAAGTGTTCTTCTCACATCAAATGGGGAAAACTCTCTGCTATTACCTTCAATAATTTTCAAATTACATAGGTTGTTAGCCAACAAGTTTTCATATGTTTTTTGAACGGTATCAAAATTCAATAACAGGTTTTTCATTGGCATATTTACAATGTTAGAAATCAACCTTGTTGCTATAATGTCTTGAGAAACTTCAAGAGTAAAATACACAACATTCTTGTTTGCAAGGAGTGCATTAACCGCAAAATTTCCCATAACCAGTGTTTTACCACTACCTGAAACACCACCAAACACTGTCATTTCTTTGGCTTTGAAACCACCACCAAATATATCATCATAATCTACATATCCAGATGGAATGATTTTATCTACTTTGGTATCCATAATTGATTTCAGTGTTGCAAAATCCCCAAGAGATAAACCAAGTTTCTTTTCTGTTACAGTGAAAGGACGTAAATTTGCCATTTCTTTAAGTTTATCTTCATTTGACAAACTATGGTCTTTATCTAACTCTTTTGTCTTAGACACTCTAAAGAGGTAATTCAAGCGCTCTACCATATCTTTCAGAACTATATCTTCATCAACACTTGTCAAATCAAATTCAAAAATCTTATCAATTGCGGCTATATAAAGATTTATCGGGAATTTTTTACTGTGTTCCTTAGTTTTGATAAACTCATATTTTAGGGATTTGGATAATACTGTTGTGTTGTTTTCTTGATAATATTCAATTGCGAATAATGCCAGTTCTTTATACACACGGCTTGAAAAGAACTGATAAATAAGATTTTTTGGTTTGTCTACAAACTGTTTTAAGATTTTTTTATTAGTTACTAAAGTAGCCAAGTAAATTAATTCATTTGAACCATCTGTTTCTACTTTATAGTCTTCAAAACAATCAATAAAAACCTTTGAATACTTAATAAGAGTTTTATAATCATTCTCTGTGGCTTCACCATCAGGAATACTATTCCAACTTGCTCTCCAATCTTGTTTTGACTTACCAGTAGAGGAACCAATTATTACAGCATCAGTAAAATCACTTAAATCAAATCCGGTTTTCTTCATAGCAATAAGAATAGACAGCCTGTCATTATAATTTCTGTCCCATTCTCTATTTTCCATTAACCCGTTAATAATGGCTTCTTGTTTATCAACATCTAGTTCTACAGACTCAAACTCTACATCTTCTTTGTGCTTATTGTTTTCAAATTGTGATTCCATAAACAAAAACATTTCCTCTGGAAGAGGTAAAATGTCAGTGTTATTAATGACGGTGTAATTGCCTTTTTCTCCAACGCTTCCTGCTCCAACAACGTATCCACCAACAAACTTGATATCTATATTGTTGGCTAACTGTTGTTTGGTTTTAAATGGTAAATCAACAGTATAGTAATAGTGTAAACCGCCACTCTGTGTTTTTACTGTGTAGGTATCTAAATCTTCATCCCTAAATCTAAGGCTTATTACATTCCAATTTGCCATTCCATTATTTTTATTATCAACATCAATAACAAGCAGGTATTTTTTATTATCCTTGGCATCTTTTACTTCACCACACACAATCCCGTAGTTTTCATATTGTTGAGGGATATATTCATAAGTTCCATCTTGAAAGCCGTGATTAGTCCCTTTCGGGCCTTTTACATTTTCCTCATCCTTGTTTTTTGTTCTGAAGGTTTTAACCTTTAAGTTTTGTAAAATCATCGTATTTGTCCTATTTTTTACCCCCAACCGCTTCGGCTCTTAAAAGATGTGGGGAGAGAATACCAACGGCATTGCTCCCCACAAGGACAAAAACGATTTTGGAGGATTTTAACGATGTCATTACGGCTCATACGGTTCTTTTTTGTTTGTTATAGTTATCTTCACAACAGGAAGAAAAAGTTATCTTTCTATAATATATGAAATATTATCTTCATAAAATGAATTAAACATTTCACTGTTTTTTCTCATGAAATAAATGTTGTCATAATTGGTAACAGTAGAAATATATATATTTTTATCTCTCTTTCTCAAATCTATATATATTTTTAGTTTATTATTATATTGATTAGTTTTAAGGTATAACCTGTATTGGGTTTCTTTTATCCACTCTCTATGTCCTACAATAAAAGGATGTTTTAAAACGTTTTTTATATAGTTCGTGAATTCTTCTTTTTCTTTATTTTCATTTTCAAGGTGCTTGGCTTCAATCTCTTTTTTTTGATTTTCAATTACAAGTTTTCTTTCTTTCTTTTTATATTGCTTTTTTACTTCATTTTCAAAAGGACTATCTTTTCCAACTTCTAAATAAGTAGCACAAACACAACCAACTTCTAATATCTCTTTTGTATCTTTGTGTTCCATACTATGAACGAAACGTATTTGAGACTGATTACATAGTTGGCAAGTTTTAGGAATATAATCTTTTTCGTTTTGTTTTTTTAAATCTTCAACTCCAATACTATTCCACTCACCTAATGTGTTCCAATAATTCTTATTCATCTTCTGCCTCCTTTAGGCATAAAAAAGCCGCTTTTCGTTTTGGCGATGAAAAGCGGCTCCACCTAAGCAGGCAAAAATAATTCTATTTTATATACGCTACAACGTAGCGTTAATTCTCTGTTATATGCTTTTGTCTGCTTGTAGATTACCTGAAAGAGTAGCCTCGCCAAAAGCATTTTTCCCTTTCACAATAGTAGTAAGAATAAACTTCCTCTTTTTTTCCTTTTTGAAAACCGGCTCCCAACCCTAAAGTTGGGAACCATAACCGTAATGTTCTTGGAGGAAAAATAACGATTATAAAGAAGCGAAATTCCTATACTCTATCTACGACACAAGCAGATTTTAGTTTAGTTTCCGTTGTCAAGTTTTTTTCTTCTATCATTACCTTTACAAGTGAAGAAAAAAAAATACCCTCCACTTGGGAGGGTTATATAGGGTTTAATCTATTCTTCAATTCCATAATTTTCTAATGCTTTTGTGTAGCCGTCTAAAAAGCCTACATTATACTGAATAAGTTTCTTATGATTTTGGTTTTCAAAATCCTCTGGAAGTTCTTCTAATAAACGTTTTCTCTTAATGCTCTCATACATTGTTGCCAAATCCTCTAAGGGCATAAAGATATATTCCATATTCTTCTCATTTTCCTCCAACCATTTAATGTCCCTACCTTCTCTGATGTTATCTTTGAGAGTGTTTGCTGTGCTAGTTATCATCATATTGATAAACATATCTTCACAGCCTTCTTCCACAATAACACCGCCTATTACAGTTGTTTTTACTTCATCCAATGGTTTATCAGGTGTCATTTCAATTTCCATATTCCATGCCTTCTTCCTATTTACTCTCTTACTCTTCTTTGTGCTTTTCTTATTACTCATAATAATCTCCTATTTAATTTTGGTTTTTAATTTAATTTTTTAATTTGTTATATTATATAGATTTATATAATTCTTAAAGGCAAAAAAAATAATCCTCCTACACCGTTTTAGCCATTCTTCTTATCTCAGCAACAAACTCTGGACTGCTACACATCTTATAGGCCTCTGCCCTATAATCTCCGTCAACTGGTTTCATACTCATCTCACAAAACGGCGTTTTGTCAAATGTTTGAAAGTGTATATTCATTCTGGTATTTTTCCTCATAATTCTTTTCTCCATTTTGGTTTATTTTACCGCCGACCACTATATTATACTCAAATTTTAGTTTCTTGTCAATCCCCATCTCCTTACAGGATAAGGAGTTATGGTACAACTATCCCCTCAAGAACTTCATAGTTCAGTTTTTATAAGAGGAAGAATGGACAATTCATTTGTGAAAACCCCGAAACGAATTTCGGTAAGTCCATAAGAGCAGATTTTTAGTTTTTTGTCAAGCCCTAAAAAAGAAATAATTATTTATAATATAAAGAATTACATTGCTTTGTGGCGCTAGTGTGAGGTGTTACAAAGACGGATTTTACCCCTTCCCCTCTTCTCTATCCCATTGCGCCATTTGGATACACACAAACTGGAACGCTATGTCCTCGTGTAATTTCTCCCCTACTGCGCCGGCTTGAGTTTCCAGAACTTTCATCATATCGCTCTCAGTGAAAAGTGCTGGCTGTATCATTTCCCAAGTGAGGGTTTCATTCACACAGTGCCTATACAGTCCTCTTATGGTATCAAGGTATCCTTTCTTCTTCTCATAAGGCAGTTCCATCTTCATAAACAAATCATTCAGTTCCTTCATATAGTTGCCAAACTCGTAGTATTGAGATTCCCACATATACTTCAAGGCTTCCTCGCCTTGTGGCGCTGGCTTTGGTTCCTCTTGTTCGCTTTCAGTTATTACTCCCAAAATTTCGCCTTCGTGGCCTTCACGTAAGTCTGGAATTTCCATTCCTTCCTTTAATAGCAGACCCTGACTATCCAGCCATTCATAAAACTCTTCTCTATTCATCAAGCACCCCTGCCATAAGAAGGTTATTCAACTTCTTCAACTCCAAATCAGTTTCATTGTCTGTTTCGCCATCCATCAACTGCCAGAGCATCTCCCTGCCAGAATACATTTTCTCAATTGCCTGTGCTACTATTATCAAGTGTTCTGCCTTTGTAAAGGTGTAGTGCTTCTTCTGAGTCTTGCTGCGGCCTTGCTCTTTCATAGCCTCACCCCACCCCATATAATCAATGACAAGTTCAGGGCTTACCATATACTTGTTCACAAGCAGTGTGTTCAGGCTTTTCCGTAGACAATGAGGTGTGTAGTATTTCCCTCCAAAAACCGTAGGATACTTCTTCTGTATCTTCTCTATGAAGTAGAGGAACTTCTTGTTCCAGCGTGAAGCCTCCATAGCGTTGTTCCCTTTTTCATTCTTGAAAATATATTCCTTCGGTTTGTTCCACATCCTATCCTCTATGAGTTTATAAGCACTGTCACAGAGAACGACTATCCTTACTTTCTCTGCCTTCGGAAGTCCTATATCTTTGGTATTTTTCTGTTTGAAAGCCCTATCAACAGTCAGTATTCGTTCATTCTTTATCTGCTCTGTTTGAAGGCATCTTACTTCGCCACTTCGTAAGCCAGTTAGACTAGCGAAGGCAAAACTACGGTAGTAGTCACTATCCAAGAATTTAAGCCATTCCTTGTCATTTGGATACATACGTTCCATCAGGTCTCTATTGAAGATGGTTCTTAACTCTGATTCGCTGAATATTTCCCTTTCATCCTTCGTTTCTAATGGGAAGTCATTGAAAGTGTCTGTCTTTCTGAATGGATTGAACAACACAATTTCCCTACTCATCCAGAAAGTGTAAATTGCCCTCAACGCCTTCATTGTCTCATTCTTTGTGGAGTTGGGAAAATCAAAGTCAGCCAACCTTTCACGGAAGGCAAGAACATCTGTTACGGTAATCTTGTTAAATGGTTTCTGTCCTAACTCATCTGCCTTCTCTTCAAATGTCCTACGAAGCACAGAACCAACCATCTTGGCTTGTTGAACACCATAGGTCATCTTCTTCGTATTTTGAGCAAGTATATATTTAGGGTTCTTCTCATAGAGGCATTTCTTACCATCATATGCCAACCATCCATCTTCTTTCAACTTTTCAAGAAGAGAGTTTCCATCAGGCAGTTTTCGCTTCTTTGCTTCGGCTTCGGCAATGGCTTTGGCTTCCTCTTCGGCTTGAAAGTTCTCAACATATTCAACCGCTCGCTTCATATTTGATATGCCGGTATTCACCTTCTTTCTATTGTGATTGAAGTAGTAATTTTTGCTTTCTACTAACTCCCCTGTTGAGTTCTTGAACTTGATTTTGAAGACATTTATAGAAGCCATTTTGGTTCCTCCATATTAATAACTACTTCCCTATTGTAGCGAGTTCTTGGAGAATGTCAAGTCAAAGTGTAGCGAGTTTGTAGCGAGTAGAGGCGAGTTGAGACAAAAAAATAACCCTAGTAAGAGTTGTTAATTTCTTACTAGGGTTAACTTTGTGGGCTTTACGCCAAGAGGGACTTGAACCCCCGACCCACAGCTTAGAAGGCTGTTGCTCTATCCAGCTGAGCTATTGGCGCGTTGTTCTCGTCGGGGCGAGAGGACTCGAACCTCCGATTTCTTGCTCCCAAAGCAAGCGCCTTAGCCACTAGGCAACGCCCCGATGCGCGTAACGGATGTGAGTATACTTGCTTTCGGCGAAAAAGGTCAATATCAAAAGAAGGGTTTCCTTGTTGAATCAGAGCCTGGAAACGGGGTACAGTAGATATCTATGGACACACAACAGAGAACACTTCACGTGCATCGGATATACGGTATTCTTGATGAGCTCTACCCGAAGGAGATTGAGTTCCTACACTACTCCTCAGCCTTTCAGCTGCTTATCAGTGTCATTCTCTCGGCCCAGACCACCGACAATCAGGTGAATGCCGTCACTCCGCTCCTGTTCGCTTCCTACCCTGCACCGAGTGACCTGTGCACGGCCCGGCTGAGTGATCTTGAAAAGATCATCCACAGTATCGGGTTCTTCCGTCGAAAGGCGGCACTCATACGGGAAGCCGCCTGTACCCTTGAGAACGCCTATGGAGGAGAGGTCCCGCTCACACTGAAGGAACTGCTGACGATTCCCGGAGTGGGTCGCAAGAGCGCCAACGTCATCATCGGTCATATCGCTGGAGAGGGAGCCGTCATTACCGACACACATTTCATGCGTGTCGTCAGACGACTGGGGCTGACTGATGCAAAGGAACCGACGAAAATAGAAAGAGAGATAGCATCTCTTGTAGATGTATCTCTCCAGTTCAGATTCTCCATGACTGTGAACCTTCACGGCAGAAGGGTGTGCCATGCCCGGCATCCCTCCTGCACTGAATGTCCGTTACAGGAGCTGTGCCCCTCTAGTGATGATGATTCTCATGGTCACAGGTACTCTCACCGCTCGCCAGCACCCCGCTGAGGTACTGGTCGACAACCTCTTCCACCTGAACAACGGGACAGCCCAGCACAACCTGTACTCCCGCGTTTTCAAGCATCTGCACGGCAGCAGGGCCCATTCCTGAGGAGAGGATGACTGTGGCACCCTGTTCAGCAATGAACTTCGGAAGCACTCCGGGTTCATGCGGCGGAGGTGAAAGGGCCTCTACTGATTCCACCTTCTTCGTCTCATCATTGACGGTGAAAAAGGTGAACAGACGGGTGTGTCCGAAATGTCCATCAAGAATTCCCTGTGATGTTGGTACGGCAATCTTCATATCTCTATGACTCCTTACTTATGTGTGATCGTATCACAAATATCTGAATAGATGTCACTCACTGGTGAAGCATCGAAACGATGTACATACGGGATTCCGATATCTCCGGCAACACCGATATTCGGGTCAATGGGAATTGATCCGAGAAGAGGGATCGAATAGGTTTCTGCCAGCTTCTCGCCTCCGCCGGAGCGGAAAATATGGGTCGTAGCGTGACAGTGAGGACAGACAAAGCCGCTCATATTCTCGATCAGTCCCACGATGGACAGATTGAGGTTCTTCGCGAAGTTGATCGACCGTGACACGTCACTGGTGGATACAGCCTGCGGAGTAGTGACCAGGATAGCCTCCCCCTTTCCTGCAAGCTGCTGAGCGGTACTCAGGGGTTCATCTCCCGTCCCGGGAGGATTGTCGACGATCAGGTAGTCGATATCTCCCCAGTCAACATCATTGAGAAACTGTTCAATCATCTGGTTCTTCAGCGGACCCCGCCAGATCACCGGATCATCGCTTTTCTCAAGCATAAAACCGAGGCTCATCACCTTCATACCGTACAGATCGGGAAGAACCAGCGGTATGATACCGCTCTCTCCCTTGAGCACATCCACCTTGGGGATGTTGAGCATCACGGGAATAGATGGTCCGTGGATATCGACATCGACAAGACCGACCTTGTATCCCTTCTTCGCCAGCGTAACGGCAAGATTGATCGACACGGTACTTTTTCCGACCCCACCCTTTCCGCTGAGTACGAGAATGGTTCTCCTTCCCTCTTTCTTCTCTCCCGTATTCACATCATCATTGGTGATGCGGGTCTCATGTGCTCCGTCAATCTTCACGCGGTATCGTGTGATCAGTTCATCTACCAGGCTAAAAACGGTATCATTCAGGGTTCCCCACTGCTCCTTCACAAGAGCAGCACCCTCTCTCACCGTCTTCCCTTTCAGGGAATCGATGAAAGTATCCACCGCCGTAAGAGCGGCATCATCCGCATCACTGATGAAACTGACTTCATCTATCCTCTCCTGCGACCCCTTGAGAAACAGTTCATACACTGATCCGTCAGTATCCGTCGCTTTTACTCGTACATCCGGATCCTTCATCATCCGGTAGGCTTTATAGGCTCCCATAGGTTCTCCCTTATCGTGTACTCTGCGACGAGCGGGTTCTCTACGCCGCACGTCAGGTAGCGCCAGAAGTTCAGCACTCCCTTGCACCCCGCGGCCTTACCTCAACCCGGTTCAGATACACGCTTATATAATCTTCTGCTTCATGTTCGTTCATCATCCATCGATGAAACAGCCTCAGTGCCGTACTCACCGGCTACACAGTCATACCTCCAAAGAAGTATACCGTAGATACATCGCATGGTGCAGAGCCGGCAGCCGTACATTCCAGAAGGTACTCATACCTGCCCGACCCGGCAAGGGAAAACCATCCGATTATCACCGGTTCAGCTCCCTGATCCGAACACGCACTTTCCGGCTGACTGCACCTAGGAGGCACCCGAGGTCTCCTTTCTGACTTCAGGGCAGTCAGAACCCTGATGATGATGGGTATGGACACAGCCGGGCAGACAGAACCGGTCATCACCGAGTGATGCGTGCTCCCATGCATAGATCACTTCGTCCACGCTGCCTCGTATAAAGGCATAGACTTCGATATCGTGACAGATAAGAGAGAGCTCCCCCTCTCTGGTGAGAGCCCCGCATATGACAGTGTTGATATCACACTCAACCAAAAAAGAGACCTTCTCGCCGAGGCTGGCGGGAAGAGAGTATGTGGATACAAACACGGCATCATGTCCGTACCCTTCACTATCATACAGATCGATATATCGGGAGACATCAAATACGGGGGATACTCTCTTATCCATATTCGTTACTGCAAACTTCATGACAGAGAACGATAAGCAGAAGATATGCCAAGTGATCTACAGCTCTGCACTGAGCTGATCTGTATCACAAATGCAACGTAATGCTAGACAAAATGCACAATAATGATGCATTTATGCTTCAATCTTGATACAATACTTCACCATCTTTCTGTAGAGAGTCGTCCGGTGCATTCCCAGAGAGGCTGCAGTACGGCCGAGATGGTATCGGTGACGAAGGAGAGATTCCTCTATCACCTGACGCTCCGCATCGTCTCTGGCTGTCAGGAGTGTGCGGGAAGTACTGCTGTGGATCACAGCAGGAGATGCTCCCGCTATGTGCTCAGGGAGATCTTCCACAGTCAGCACATCACCGGAAGCAAACACAACACCCCGTTCGATCACATTCTCGAGCTCCCGGATATTCCCCGGCCAGTGATATTCAAAGAAGCGGGAGTAGACACCCCGGTCGATATGATCGACCTTCTTGGCATTGATGAGTGAGAAGCGGACAAGAAACTCCTGAGAGAGTGCGATCAGATCCTCCCTGCGGTCTCTCAGGGGAGGAACCTCGAGGTGGATGACATTGATCCGGTAGTACAGGTCTTCCCTGAACTCTCCCCGGTCCACCATCTTCTGAAGGTCCCTGTTCGTCGCACAGATGACGCGTGCGTTGGAATGCCGTGTCTTCACGGCACCAAGGGGCTCATACGAGTGATCACTGAGCACCCTGAGCAGTTTGACCTGAAGAACCGGGCTCAGCTCTCCGATTTCATCAAGGAAGATCGTCCCGTTCTCAGCAAGCGTGAAGCGTCCCGGCTTTTCCCTCTGGGCTCCGGTGAATGCTCCTTTTTCATACCCGAACAGTTCGCTTTCGAGAAGTGTATCCGGGATAGAGGCACAGTTGACCGCTATGAAGGGACCCTCCTTCCGGGCGGACCGGTGATGGATACTCTTTGCAAGAACCTCCTTTCCACTGCCCGACTCCCCCGTGATGAGGACCGAGGCAAGCGAGGAGGCGATGAGATTCACGTGGGAAAGTATCCGGTTCATCGCCTCGCTGTGGCTGACGACCATTCCCTCCTCATCGAGTCTCTTGTATGTCCTGAGCCGTTCGAGTGCCGTGATATCGCGGAAGGTCTCCACTCCCCCTACCCTGGTTCCCGCTCCGTCATACAGCGGGGCCGCCGACACACTTACACTTACTTTGCTGCCGTCAAGGTCAACGATATAGCCGCGCTGTTCCCGAACCGTCTCTCCGGTGGAGATCGCATGTCTGAGAGGGCATGAGGACTCGCACATGCTCGACTTGAACACTTCTGAACAGGTCATGGTGAGAGCCGTCTCACGGGCTATGCCGGTGATACGTTCAGCCGCACCGTTGAATGAGGTGATATGCCACTGGTCATCCACGGTGAATACACCGTCGCTGATACTTTCCAATATGATTTCGCTGTTCAGCTGATCCATCCGGTTCCCTTCCGGGAAAAGTATAGCATGCCCGTAAACCGGTCGCCAAGGGTGGCTGATATGTGAAAAATATGTAAATATGGGATGAGACTTTTCTTTTATGCTTGTCTTTCATCCCGTCTGTTACGTACAGTGAAGGCAGAGGAGAATACCTGATGATTCTTGTAGTTGAAGATGATCATGATATCAGTGAACTGATCTGCCACCATCTGAACAAAGAGGGGTATGAGACCCTTGCAGTGTATGACGGACAGCAGGCCCTTGAGAAGGTGAGAAGTGAAGAGGTGGAGATCATGCTCCTGGATCTGAACCTTCCGAAGGTAAGCGGGCTCGATGTACTGAAGACCATCCGGTATTCGTATCAGATGAACACACGGATCATCATCGTATCGGCAAGGACCGAGGAGAGTGATATCATTACCGGTCTCGAACTCGGCGCAGACAACTATCTGCCCAAACCGTTCTCACCGAAGGTGCTTGTAGCGAACGTCAAGGCACTCCTGAGACGCTCCGGTGAAGGGGACGGTGGAGATGAGAGAGGCTCATCGGGCGGACAGGAGGAGACCCCTCCCCTGGTAGTCGGAGCTCTGCGCATCGATTTCCTCACCTACAAGGTGACCTACGACACCACCCAGCTCTCCCTCACCGCAACAGAGTTCTCGCTGCTTGCACTGCTGGCAGCCTCTCCCGGGCGGGTGTTCACCCGCAATCAGATTATCACCAGCATGAGGGGAGACGACTACCCCGTCACTCAGCGTTCGATAGACGTGCAGATAGCTTCGCTGAGACGCAAACTCGGAGAGGCAGGCTCGCTCATCCAGACCGTCTGGGGAATCGGCTACTCGTTTCAGGAGAAGGAAGCCTGAAGGTGCTGTCAACGATCCGCAGCCAGTCCCTTCTCGTGGTGCTTGTCATCCTTACGGTGACCCTTACCTCGGCCATCATCATCAGCCAGAGTACGTTTCTCATCAGCGTGAAGGAACAGGTGACCGAAAGTCTTGAGAGCCACAACGCCTATGTCGATACCCTCGTGGGCTCAGACGGCACCTTCGATCCTGCACAGATCCAGGAATATGCTGATCTGCAGCATATCCGTATCACCCTGATACGCCGCGACGGGAAGGTCCTGTTCGACAGCGAGTATGAAGAGAGTGACATGGAGAGTCATCTGTACCGGCAGGAGGTCCAGGCCTCTCTCAGGACAGGAACGGGCTCAAGTGAACGGTTCAGTGCCACCCAGCGGCTTCCGGTACTCTACCTGTCAACCTATGAGGGTCCCGAAGCCTTCGGCTTCATCCGGGTCAGCACACCGCTTCAGCAGCTGAGAAGCCACCGCAGAGTCTTCACACGCTACATGTTCTTCTCCTCCGCCCTTCTGCTGCTTCTTACCATCGCGATAACAGCCTACACCCTCTCGAGGATAAACCGTCCGCTGGAGGAAGTGAAACAGCTTGCAGATTCGTATGCGAACGGAAACCTCAGGGCGAAGAAGATCATCCGGGGACCGCTCGAACTGCAGCAGCTCTCTCAAGTGCTCATGGAGATGGCAGAAAAGCTCAACACGACCGTGGGAGAACTCAACACCTCACGGTCAATGATCGAGACGATGATCAACAGCGTCTCACAGGGGATGATCCTGCTTGACAGCGATCTGACAGTTCAGATCGCGAACAGTCCCTCCTATGCCCTTATCGGGACCGATCAGGCACTTGACGGGAAACCGATTCACCGCATCATACACAGCCCGGCACTGATGGAACGCCTCCGGCAGAGTCTGAAGGAGCAGACCGGACTCACTCTCGTTCTCGAACACCACAATCACCTGTGGGGAGAGACAGCTGCCATCGTAGGCAGAGAACAGACGAAGACGATCAGGATAGCTATAGATCCCGTCTTTTCAGAGACGGACAACCTTGCCATCGTGCTTACCCTGACTGACATGAGTGCCTTTGCAAAACTCGAACAGATCAGAAAGGACTTTGTCGCCAACGTTTCCCATGAGCTGAAGACTCCCATCACAGCCATTTCAGGTTTTGCTGATACCCTCCTGGATGAACAGGAATCGCTCAGTGATGAACAGAGACGATACCTTGGTATCATCCAGCGTCAGAGTGACAATATGCTGACAGTGATTCAGGACCTCCTGCTTCTCAGCAGCCTCGAGAAGGGGAATGCAGCACTCACCCGGTCCTGGGTTGATATCGACCATGTCGTGCAACAGAGCGTCAGCAGCTGCCGCTACAAGGCCGACAGCAAGGATATCACGATCGAGACCCGTCTCGAAAATCCCGACGACCTGTCGGTGTATATCCACCCCATGCTGATACAGCAGGCACTTACGAACCTGCTGATGAACGCCGTAAACTACTCACCCGAGAAGTCTCATGTGCTTCTCGTATCCAGTGTCAATGAGGAAGATATCATCTTCCGGGTGACCGACAACGGGGTCGGGATCGCCTTCGAGGATCAGGAAAGGATCTTCGAACGCTTCTACCGTGTGGATACGGCACGCAGCCGCTCACAGGGCGGCACAGGGCTCGGGCTTTCCATCGTAAAGCACATTGCTCAGGTGCATGACGGGACGGTTGATGTCACCAGTTCACCGGGCAAGGGATCCACCTTTACTATTCGGATAAGCAGGAAGGGTAAGGATTTCACCTCACTGTCCTCTCACAGAGAGCAGATACATTCCTGAGAGGACCCTTCCCAGGGATACCGTTGGTGTCCCGTGAACGGAAGGAGCTGCGGGAGCGAAACATCTGCGACACGCGGGAGGACCTTCCACGAACGTATCCCATACAGTCAGGAAGATTCTTCCTCCACCCGGTACAAGCATCGAAAGTCTGAACCGGACAGGGGAGACCGGCGGGTGAGTTCAGGTCACTCATACCGGTACGCACCAGGAAGGAAATGCTTATCCAGACAGAACAGGAAAAAGAAAGCTCCTTCCCGGTCACCCGGGAAGGAGCAAAGCGTATGAAACGTCAATACAACGTCTCTTATTTCTTATGCGGTTCGTTGAGCTTCGGACGCTCTCCCTTCTCCATGTACACGATCCACCTGCAGATCGTCGTCACATGGTCCCCGAGGCGTTCCATCTCCTTGGTCACGTAGAACAGTTCCAGAAGACGTTCCATCTGCTGAGGAGTGTCAGCAGTGGCTTTGAAGAGCATCGCGTTCAGCCTGTCGCGGTACGAGTCCATCTGATCATCCATGTTGGCCACTTCTATAGCCTTTTCACCGCGTACATCAACGAAGGCCTCGATCGCACTTCGCGTCATATTGGCACCGAGCAGGGCCATCTCACTGATGAGAGCTGCGTAAGGAGCTTCATCCTCCCTCATATCCTCGGTAGTCATCCTCGCAAGATGTGCTGCATGATCCCCGATCCTTTCGATGTTGGAGACCATCTTCATTCCCGCGATAATGTGCCGCATATAGTGACCGTAGGGTGCCTCGCTGACGAGAAGACGTACCGCGTCGTTCTCGATCATCTCCTGCAGCTGGTCGATGAAGTAGTCATTCTCCACCACCTTGCGGGCAAGTTCTGTATCATGCTGTTCGAAGGCACTTCGTGCCTGATAGATAGCCTCTTCCACTCTCGTGACCATCTGGAGCATCATCTCCTGGAAGAATTCCATCTTCTGGTCAAGTGAATTCGTATGTGTCATGTTATCTCTTCTCCTTAAGCAGGTGCCGGATCAACCGAACTTCCCTGAAATGTACTCTTCCGTCTTCCTGTGCTTCGGGTTGAGGAACAGGTGTTCGGTGATATTGTATTCCTGCAGATACCCGCTTCTGTTCTCATCAACCATGAAGAACGCAGTGTAGTCGGAGACGCGGGAGGCCTGCCCCATATTGTGTGTGACGATGATGATCGTATACTTCTCTTTCAGTTCGAGGATCAGTTCTTCGATGCGGCCTGTGGCGATCGGGTCAAGAGCGCTGGCGGGCTCATCCATCAGAATGATCTTCGGTTCCACGGCGATGGTACGGGCGATACAAAGTCGCTGCTGCTGTCCCCCGCTGAGGCTGAGACCACTCTGCTTCAGTTTGTCCTTGACCTCATCCCAGAGCGCTGCCTGCCTGAGACTGGTTTCCACCAGCTCATCATAGTCACCCTTGTACCCATGAATCCGTGCTCCCCAGGCGATATTCTCATAGATACTCTTGGGAAACGGATTCGGTTTCTGGAAGACCATGCCGATTTCGCGTCTGACCAGGACCGGATCAACGTTCTGTTCGTACATATCATGGCCGTCATACAGGATCTTTCCTGTGATATTGGCCGTCGGGATCAAGTCATTCATTCTGTTAATCGATCTCAGGACGGTGGATTTACCGCACCCCGAGGGACCGATGAAGGCAGTGACCTTGTTCTGCGCGATATCAAGAGAGACGTTCTGGACCGCCTTGAACATACCGTAGTGAATACTCACGTCTTGAACGCGTATGATCTTCCTCTCCTCCATCATCGCCTGATCGACGTCACCGGTTTCGGGGATCTTCTGTACCATATCTGTCATCTTTCAAGCCTCTTTTTCTTTGTGATTCTATCTCTCATGACGATCGCGCTGCTGTTCACAACGAGAAGGAGCACGAGCAGTGAGATGATCGCCGCTGCGGCGATATTCCGATACGCTCCCTGAGGTCTGGCCGACCACTGGTAGATCTGTATGGGAAGGGTGGTGAACTTGCTGAACACTCCCGTCGGGTCAACGGAGATGAACGTGGAAGCACCGATGACCACCAGAGGAGCCGTCTCTCCGAGTGCGCGGCTCATGGCAAGAATCGCTCCGGTGAGGATCCTCCCGATCGAAGCGGGTAGGACATGGTGCCAGATCGTCTGCCATTTCGTCGCCCCGATACCGAACGAGCTCTGTCTGAGGGAATCAGGAACCGCCTTGATCGCCTCCTGCGTGTTGATGATAATGATCGGCAGGACAAGGAGTCCCAGGGTCAGCCCTCCTGAAAGGATCGTCCGTCCATTCGCGACAGTAGCTTCCCCTGCAGTGAAGATGGCACCGCTCGTGAACGGCTCAAGGACTCTGACGAAGAAGGCAAGACCGAGAAGACCGTAGATGATCGACGGGATCGCGGAGAGGTTGAAGATGTTCAGCTGCATGATCTTTGTAAGACGGGTCTTCTTTGCATATTCTTCAAGGTACAGGGCCGCCCCTATGCCGAAGGGGAAGGAGAAGAGAAAGGTGACCAGCAGGACCCACAGAGAGCCGAGGAACGCTGTTCGTATACCTGCTAGCAGGGGATTACTCGACTGAGCGGCGGTGATGAACGAAGGGGTCATCCAGTTCTTGAAGATGATATAGGAACCGGGGTGTTCCTCTGCAAACCTTCCGATCGCTTCCTGATCTGTCAAGGAAGCCCACAGCCCCCACGTTCTGAGCACCTGAGGTTGAATGACGTACTGTTCAACCAATGCTTTGAGGTCAGTAAGATTGCGGTCCTCAAGAGCATTGTCGTAGGTGACTTTCCTGAGCATACCCCGGGAAAGGTTCTCGTTCAGCAGAGATTCCATTTCCCCCCGGGTCAGTTCATCCGGACTCTGAGCCCCCTCGATAAGGGTTGAAAGGGGCAGCGTGTCTGACATCACCGCATAGCCGAATACTGAATCGATAATCGATATGAGCAGGATAGCGAGAAAGAGGATGGCGATAACAGTGGCAGCAATGAACAGGCTCTGCCACACATACCCTACTCGCTTACGTCTCATTGCCCGGTCGTGAGCCAGTTCTCCTGTCGGAAAATGTGTTGTAGTTTCCATTCTATTCATACTCCGTCTGGTATCGTGCACTGATCTCTCTGCTGATCATGTTCAATGTGAAGGTCATGAAGAACAGAAGAAGGCCGAGTGCGAATATACTGGTATAGTCGACCGAGTTGTACGAGACGTCGCCACCGCTGATCCGTACGATATATCCGGTGATCGTCTCCGCACCTTCAAAGAAGTTGAAGGTCATCTTCGGTCCTGCACCGGCGGCAAGAGCCACGATCATCGTCTCCCCTATCGCCCGTGAGAGACCGAGGAGGAAGGTGGCCGACAGGCCGCTGAGCGCTGCGGGCACCACCACCTTGATCGAGGTCTCGAGTGTTGTGGCACCAAGAGCATAACTTGCGAGGCGAAGTTCCACCGGAACGGCGGCAATGGCATCTTCTGCCATGGTTGCGACGAGGGGAAGGATCAGAATTCCCATGACGATACCGGCACTCATCATGTTGTACATCTGCACCACATCATCTCCGAAGATGGAACGCAGCAGAGGTGTCATGAAGGTGAGGGCGAAGTACCCGTACACGATGGAGGGTATACCGGCAAGGACCTCAAGAACAGGTTTCACCACGCTCTTGAATTTCTCATCAGCATACTCGCTGAGATAGATACCGACGGCCAGTCCCAGCGGGAGAGCCACTATCATGGCTATCAGGGAGGTCATCAGCGTTGCATTAAGAAGCGGAAGAACCCCGAAGTACCCGATCATCGGCTGCCATTTCGTACCGAACAGAAATCCGCTGATAGTCACCTCATCACTTTCGAAGAACAGAAGCGACTCTCGCAGAAGGATCACCACGATTGATACCGTGATCGCAATTGAAAGAAGCGCGAACAGGAACAAAACCCCTTCAATAAAAGCTTCACGGATTCTCAGCTTTTTGTTGAACGGGTGTGTCTGTATTGATTTCATACGCAGTTACTGTTTCCTTATTGTTCATCCCCGAGTGCGGTGTGCATGTCGGGGACGAACATTGTCGTGTGAATCACGTTGCAGAAGATACCTTAGTAGAGACCTTCCATCGCATCAAGCCAACCCTGCCTGCTCTTTGCAAGAGCTGCATCGTCTGCCGGGAAGTAACCTACCCTGGTGACCTCTTCATTGACATATGCGAGGTAGAAGCCGATGAATGCGGCGACCTGCGGTTTCTCTCTCATGATGGCTGCATCAGAGTAGAGGAACAGGGGTCGTGCGAGGGGATAGAGTCCTGCGTTCACATTCTCCTCATTCGCCTCGACTCCTTCGATGGCAAGGACGTTCAGCTTGTCCTTGTTCTCCACGTAGTAGGCGTAGCCGAAGTAACCGATCGCATAGGGACTTCCTTCGATACCCTGAACCAGGATATTGTCATCTTCAGAGAGCTGAAGGTTGCCGGCATTGAGCATCGGAGCGGGGTCCTTGTCGAACACTTCTTCAGCAAAGTAGTCGAACGTGCCGCTGTCGGTACCGGGGATGAAGCGCTGTATCTGCTGTCTCGGCCAGGTTGAACGAACATCTGACCAGTAGGTGGCAGAGCCGAAGATCATAGCCAGCTCTTCCATGGTGACATCCTTCACGAAGGTATTCTCTGCTGATACGGTGACAGCAAGGGCATCGGTGCCTACCTTGAATTCGATGGGATTCCTTCCGATCTTCTTAGCCTGATCGATCTCCTTTGCCTTGATGGGTCGGGAGGCGTTGGAGATATCTGTCTCTCCAGCTACCGTGAAGCGTTCGAAACCGGCGCCGCTTCCGATCGAGTCAACCGTGATGGTTCCAGTGTATCCTTCCTCGGTGAACCGTTCTGCCATTCTCTCCGAGAGAGGGAAGACGGTTGATGAACCGGCTGTGACGATATTGCCAGTCACTTCGATGGGATTGACACCGGGAAGCCCGTTTATCATCTGATCTTCAATCCATGCAAACGGATCTGATTCCTGTGCATCACTCTGGCCCTGTGCGAAAAGGGGCAGAAAGAGTGCAGATACAATCATGAGCATAAGTACTGTCTTTTTCATGTGTTTCCTCCGAACAATCAATTCTTTTGAAAGTATTTGCCCTGAATGTAGATGCCGGGTGTTAGAAAAGTGTGAGCAAGGTATGAGGAATGCGAGAAACTGTATTTTTTCAGGCCGTTCTATCCTTATCTGGGAAAAGGTACGGTTTTATGATAATATTGCGTCTGTGAATTCAGATGATACTGAAGGAGTCGCCCTATGATGTATAGCCAGGCAAAAAAACAATCCGGCTTGACCGAAGAGCAGGTAAAAAAAACTTTCCTGAAAGGACTGAAGAGTATCGGTCCACGACAGCGGGTTCTGCTCATTCCCCCGGACATTACACGGATACACGGGTTTGCCGGTATGCTTACGGTCTGGGCTGTAGAATTCTACGGAGAGAAGGTGAAGGCAATCCTTCCGGCACTCGGCACCCACCTTCCCATGACTGATTCGGAACTGGATGAGATGTTCCCCGGTGTGGACCACGGACTCTTTGTCCCCCATGACTGGCGTAACGACATCGTAGACCTCGGAGAAGTCCCGGCAAGCTATATAGAGGAGGTATCCGAAGGACGCCTCTCCTACCCGTGGAAGGCTCAGGTGAATCGGCTGCTTGTCTCCGGTGGATTCGACCTCATACTCTCACTCGGCCAGGTGGTCCCTCACGAGGTGGTGGGGATGGCCAACTATACGAAGAACATCTATGTGGGTACCGGTGGAGTCGAGGGAATCAACAAGAGTCACTACCTCGGTGCCGTCTACGGCATGGAGCGGATCATGGGTCGAACGGATACCCCGGTACGCGCAGTCATCGACTATGCACATGAGAGCTTTGCCAAAGACCTCCCCATCGTGTTCGCCCTGACTGTTGTATTCAGGAACACTCAGGGAGCGATGCAGGTGGCAGGGCTGTTTGTCGGGGATGACAGATCATGCTTCGAGCAGGCCTCCCGGCTCTCTCTGGAGAAGAATTTCACGATGGTGGATACCCCGCTGGACAGGGTCGTCGTATACCTCGACCCGGCGGAGTTCCGCTCAACCTGGCTCGGGAACAAAGCCATCTACCGGACCCGCATGGCGATTGCTGACGGCGGGGAGCTGATCATACTGGCCCCGGGGGTTCATACCTTCGGTGAAGATACGGAGATCGACCGTCTGATCCGAGCCTACGGCTATACCGGCAGCGACACGATCCTTCGTGCGGTCGGTCGGGAGGATGAACTCAAGAAGAACCTTTCGGCTGCAGCCCACCTGATACACGGCTCGAGTGAGGGGCGTTTTTCCATCCGATACTGTCCGGGAGGACTTACCGAACAGGAGGTCACCTCCGTGGGTTATCTATACGGTGACCTGAAGGAGTACACAGCCTTGTATATGAATGAAGGCTTGAAGGATGGCTACCATCTCGACAGAGAGGGGAATCCTTTCTATTATATCAGCAATCCTGCTATAGGGCTGTGGGCACACGAGGGGCGGTTCACGTCCTGAATGCCTCTAACAGAAGAAGAACCACATATTAAGGGGATACATATGAAAGAAAAAGCAGATATCGGTCTCATCGGACTGGCTGTGATGGGACAGAACCTTGTCCTCAACATGAACGATCACGGGTACACCGTGGCAGTCTACAACAGGACCGTATCCAAAGTGGATGAGTTCATGGACGATGCAGCCAGGGGTCGTGAGACGATCATCCCTACCCATTCGATGGAAGAGTTCATTTCTACGCTCAAACGCCCGAGAAAAGTGATGCTGATGGTCAAGGCCGGAGAAGTGGTCGACATCTTCATCAATCAGGTCCTCCCGTACCTTGAGGAGGGCGACCTCATCATCGACGGAGGAAACAGCCATTTTCCCGACACGGAACGCAGAAGCCGTGAACTGAAGGAGAAGGGAATCATCTACATCGGCACCGGAGTTTCCGGCGGCGAAGAGGGTGCTCGTCGCGGACCGTCCATCATGCCCGGCGGCAACCCTGCGGGCTGGGAACATGTAAAGGATATCTTCCAGGATATCAGTGCGAAAGTGGAGAACGGCGAAGCCTGCTGTGACTGGGTCGGTGAAGGCGGAGCCGGTCACTACGTGAAGATGGTGCACAACGGTATCGAGTACGGCGACATGCAGATGATATGCGAAGCGTACGATATCCTGCACCAGGGCCTGAATCTCTCCTACGATGAACTCTACGAGACCTTCAGGGAGTGGAACACCGGAGAACTTGATTCCTACCTGATCGAGATCACACGCGACATCATGAAGACGAAGGACAGCGATGGAGAACCCCTTGTAGAGAAGATTCTCGACAAGGCGGGACAGAAAGGTACCGGCAAATGGACCGGAATCAGTTCTCTCGACCTGGGGATGCCTGTCACACTCATCGTGGAAGCAGTCTACTCACGCTGTCTCAGCGCCCTCAAGAGCGAACGTGTGGAGGCCAGCAGGATCCTCAGCGGCCCCAAAAAGGCTCTGGACGGAGAAAAGAAGGCGATCATCGAGGATGTGAAGAAGGCACTTCTCGCATCGAAGATCGTTTCCTACGCTCAGGGATACATGCTGATGAAGGAAGCTGCGAAGGAATACGGCTGGAATCTCAACTACGGCGGAATCGCACTGATGTGGCGCGGAGGGTGTATCATCCGCAGTGCGTTCCTGGGAAAGATCAAGGAAGCGTTCGACAACAACAGCGGACTTACCAATCTTCTCCTGGATCCCTATTTTGCAGAGGTGATCGATTCCTGCCAGGCTTCCTGGAGACGGACTGTCGCCCGGGCTGTCACCAGCGGCATCCCGGTACCGGCAATGAGTTCCGCTCTCTCGTTCTTCGACGGCTACCGTGCCGAACGGCTTCCTGCCAACCTACTTCAGGCTCAGAGGGATTACTTCGGTGCACACACCTACGAACGGGTGGATCAGGAGGAAGGCAGATTCTTCCACACAAACTGGACCGGAACAGGCGGCAACGTCAGTTCATCAACCTATCAGGTATAACACGGAATGTTCATCACACAGGCTGTTGCTCTGCAACAGCCTGTTCGTTTTTTACCCGTACCCGTACCCTTCACACCACTATACGCGACCCTGGACAGAGGTGTTTCTCTTATCCTTTTTCTCCCGCATTACCTGCAGAGCAACGTATGCCATACCGTCTGCAGGACCTGAGAAAACCAGCATCAGGGAAGGACATCATCACCTGTGAGCTTCTGACAGACAGGAGAGGTATACCGATGCCCTTCCCTCCCTGAATATCCGGGTAAAAACCTACTTATCTAATTACTATACAAGAAAATAATTTTTTTTCGCAAACTGCCGGCCACTATCTTGATTTTTTTCTGTAAATACCCCTATCTGTAATTCGTATACGCGCTCGAATTTCAAGGAGGAATCCTGCAGGGCTGATGACCCGGGGATGATGTGGAGAACAGAAGAAATTGAAAGGTTATGATGTTTCGGTGAAGAACGTATCACGTTCGTATGGTGCGTTCAAGGCTCTGGATGATGTGAGCATCGAGATTCGAAAGGGAGAGTTCTTCTCTCTTCTGGGCCCTTCCGGATGCGGTAAGACCACCCTTCTACGGTCTATTGCCGGTTTCGACACTCCCGACGAGGGAATCATAGAACTTGACGGACGGAACATCATTCCCCTCCCCCCCGAAAGGCGGCTCGTCAATACCGTGTTTCAGAGCTATGCGCTGTTTCCTCATCTGACTGTCTTCGAAAACATCGCATTCCCGCTCAGGCTGAAAAAGGAGAAGGAGTCGACGGTGCAGGACAAGGTCGGTCAGTACCTGAAGCTTGTTCAGCTCAGCGGCCATGAACACAAGAAGCCCGCTATGCTCAGCGGGGGACAGAAGCAGCGTGTGGCGATCGCCAGGGCCCTGATCAATGAACCTTCGGTACTGCTCCTTGACGAACCTCTGTCGGCACTCGATGCGAAACTGCGTCAGTCGCTTCTGGTGGAACTTGATCAGATCCATGACAAGATCGGGATAACCTTCATCTATGTGACCCATGATCAGAGCGAGGCACTGAGCGTCAGCGACCGTATTGCGGTGATGAACGAGGGGAAGGTACTTCAGACAGGGACTCCCTATGAGATATACGAATCTCCGGCCACCGATTTCGTCGCCCGGTTCATCGGGGAGACGAATCTGTTTCCTGCCACGGTAGTCTCCTGTGTACCTTTCAAAGATACACACATGAGCACGCTTCAGGTCGATGCCCTGGGCACCGTGATCCGTGTCACCGATGACGACTATCTCGAGGCCGGAACCCGTGTATCCTTCACCGTTCGTCCGGAGAAACTCAAAATCACCTCACACCCTCCTGTCAGAGTGTCGAAAGATATCAACCAGTTTTCAGGTATCGTCGAGGAACCCATATACAGCGGCTTTCAGTCCAAGTACTACGTTGCACTGACCTGCGGTACGATCATCAAGGTAATACAGCAGCACGCCACCTACATGGATGAGGGACCGGCGATCAACTGGAAGGACTCGGTCTATGTTTCCTGGAGCGCAGAGGACGGTTACATCGTCGAGGTGATTGACCGATGAAACGCTCAAGCCGCCTCGGAATCACCTACGCAGGGCCGATGGGTATCTGGCTGACCCTCTTCTTCCTGACCCCTCTGCTGATCATCATTCTCTACAGCTTCCTGAAAAAGGGACTGTACGGGGGAGTCGAGTGGAACTTCTCACTGACTGCCTACCGGCAGCTGGTCAATCCGGCCTTCGCCAGAGTTCTTCTGAGAACGCTCTTTGTCTCAGTAACAGCAACAGCGATCACGATGGCTCTGGCCCTTCCCTGCGGGTACGCGATGGCGCGCAGCAGACATCAGAGTCTCTTCCTGGGTCTCATCATCGTTCCCTTCTGGACGAATTCCCTTATCAGGATCTACGCGTGGATCGCCATTCTCAGCAGCAAAGGGTTCGCCAACGGGCTATTGAAGCACCTTCACCTCATAGAGGAATCGCTTCCTCTTATGTACAATCAGGGGGCTGTGATCACCGTCCTGGTATACATGTACATTCCCTTCGCGATTCTCCCCCTGTTCACCACGATCGACTCGTTCGACTTCCAGCTTCTCGAAGCGGCACGGGATCTCGGATCAAGCAGGCTCACCTCGATCACAAAAGTCCTCCTTCCCAATATCAGAAGCGGGATCATCACCTCAGGAGTGTTCACGTTCATTCCCATATTCGGTGCGTACACGGTACCGCTGCTTGTGGGGGGAAAGGATTCATACATGATCGGGAACATCATCGTCGATCAGGTGACAAAAACACGGAACTGGCCGCTTGCTTCGGCTATCAGCCTCATCATCACGCTGGTCAGTACGGTGGGAGTCATGTGGATGCTGAAGGCCGGTGCACAGGAAAAGCGGGAGCGCACAGGTTCCCTGAAGCAGGCTGGCACGAGATGAACAGAATACCCTTTACCTCACGGCACGGATCTACCTTCGCCAATGCGGTGCTTATTCTGGTGATTCTGTTTCTCTTCCTTCCCCTGTTCGTCATCATTACCTATTCATTCAGTGCGTCGAAGTCCATGGAGTTCACGACGTTCTCTCTGAAGTGGTATGAACAGCTCTTTTTTGCCTCTGATGCATTGTGGAGCGCCTTTCTGAACAGCGCTGTGATAGCCCTCTCGAGTGCGGCGGTCGCAACGGTGCTGGCAAGTACGGCAGCGATCGGAATCATGTGGTACCGCTTCCGCGGACGGCACTATATCCAGTTGCTGAGCTTCCTTCCCATGGTACTGCCTGAGGTGATCATAGGTATTTCGATGCTTATCTTCTTCTCCGCTGTCAGACTTCCTCTCGGACTTGTCACCATCTTTATCGCACACACGAGTTTCAACCTCCCCTTCGTCTACCTGCTTGTCACTGCTCGGCTGGAAGAGTTCGATGTCTCCACTGTCGAGGCGGCACGCGATTTGGGAGCGAACGAGGCTCAGAGTCTCATCAAGGTGGTGATCCCGTCGATTCTTCCCGGTATGCTGAGCGGGTTCCTGATGGCGGTGACGATGTCGCTCGAAGACTTCGTCATCACGTTCTTCGTCTCAGGTCCGGGATCCACGACCCTTCCCCTGTACGTATATTCGATGATCCGCTATGGAGTCTCTCCGGTCATCAACGCTCTCTCCTTTGTCCTGATTCTTTCGATCATGCTCATCGCATTCTCCTTGAGACGGTTTCTCAAGACGATCGCGGCTTCGAGCTGACAACGGGTTTTTCCGGCGTACGGGGCAGGACCGTAGGGCACTCCCGTACGTTACTATTTCACCTCATGGAGGCTACCATGAATCACAACAGAACAATGATGTCGTACGTGCTGTTCACCGCACTCTTTTCGTTCCTGCTCCTGTTCACCACCGGATGTGCGAAGGAGGAAGCAGGAAGCAGAACAGCAAAGGCTGACAACACCCTCTACCTGTTCAACTGGACCTACTACACACCGGAGTCGGTCATCGAGGCGTTCGAAGAGGAGTACGGAGTACAGGTCGTACTCGATTACTTTGCGAGCAATGAAGACATGTTCGCGAAACTCAAAGGGGGCGGCAGCGGGTATGATGTGGTGTTCCCCAGCCAGGACTATGCGGAGATCATGATCCGCGAGAAGATGGTCCTTCCCCTCGACCATGAGAAACTTGATAATCTGGCCTATATCTCACCGCTGGTACGGCAGAAGGCTACCTACGATCCTGATATGGCCTACAGTGTGCCGTACTATATGGGTGCCAGCGGGATCGCTGTGATGAAAGGGGCTCTGGTCGACTACCCGAAGGACTGGTCCATCTTTTCGGACAGCCGTCTGAAAAACAGGATGAGCATGCTCGATGATATGAGGGAGGTGATGGGTGCGGCCCTCGCTCACCTGGGATACTCGGTCAATTCAGTGAACCCCTCGGAACTTGAAGAGGCGACCCGTCTGATCAACGAACAGTGGAAACCTAACATCGTCAAGTTTGATGCGGAAGGCTTCGCAAAGGCATTCAGCAGTGGAGAGTTCTCGGTCGTCCACGGGTATGGCGAGGCGGTGTTTGAGGAACTGGAACAGGACAGGTGGGATGATGTGGACTTCTTCCTTCCCGAGGAGGGTGGCCCGATGTATCTTGACTCCATGATGATCCCTGTCACGGCAAAGCATGTGGACCTGGCTCATCAGTTCATCAACTTCATCCACCGTCCTGAGATGTATGCGCAGTTCCTTGACCGTTTCCGGTTTCCATCGACTGTCAATACCGAAGCGGAACAGTACCGGACGACCATGCCGATCTACAGCAGGGATGCACTGGCAACCTATGAACTGAAGATGGATCTCGGTGAGAATCTTGCTCTCTACGATGAGTTCTGGCAAACAATCCGATACGACGACTGACCTTTGCAGTCCCCTGAGCTTTCATCTCTTCAGCATCACGGGGATACGAGAGTGAGAGTGGCACGGGCAAGGGCGGTAAGACCACCTGTAAGGTGTTCTATCATATCATCATCGATGAAGGTGACCTCTGATCCGCCGACCCCTGCCGCCCAGTTGATCGAATAGGCGAGCCCCGCGAATTCTATACCTGCTTCGCAGGCGAGTGAGGTCTCAGTACCGGCGGTCATTCCGACCACGTCGGCTCCGAAGGATCTGTACATCGCTATCTCGGCAGCAGTCTCAAGGCGCGGTCCGTTTGTGCACACGTAGGTGAGGTCCCGGGCCAGAGCAATACCGTCACGGGTACCCTGTTCGATCAGCGCCTGAGTGAGAGACCGTGAATAGGGTTCATCCATCGGCGTATGACGGAAATTCTGCCCCCGGTCACTGTAGAAGGTGTTCATCCGCCCTGAGGTGAGATCGATGAACTGAGACATGACACCCGAAGTGCCCGGCCTGAGCACTTCGGTAATGGACCCGACCGCGTAGATGGCCACTGCACGCTGAACACCGAGGCTCTTCAGTGCATCGATGTGTGCACGATACTCGACCAGGTGGGGAGGCACGGTGTGGCCGGACCGGTGACGAAGGAGATAGAAGATATCATCATCTTCGTACAGGATCACTTCTCCATAGCGGCTGTGTACGATACGCTCTCGCACGCTGGAAGGGAGAAACGACTGACACCCGGTTCCACCGATCACTGCACCTTTCATAGGCCTTCTCCTTCATTTGCCGCATACCGCATCCCTACATCCTCTGGCTTGAGCACTCCCCGGGGTGTTATGATCGAGGTGATCAGAGAGGGGGGGATCGTGTCAAAGGCAGGGTAGATCCCCTGTACTCCCGGGGCACTGGTTCTCTCCCCTCTGAAGGTGAGGAGCTCTTCGGGGTCCCGGTACTCGATCTCGATATCCTCCATGCGCTGTTTCGTCCGGTCGGGGGAGACTGCAAACAGGTGGAATGGAAGATGATAGTGGCTGCACAGGATCGCGTTGGTGAGGGTTCCCACCTTGTTCGCGGCAGAGCCGTCCATGCACACCGTATCAGCGGCGCTCATATACCGGTGGATCAATCCGGCCTGGATCAGGTGAGCCGCCATGGCATCGCTCATCAGCGTTACCGGGATGCCAAGCTCCTGCAGGCTCGGAGCGGTCAGACGTGCACCTTGCATATAGGGACGAGTCTCGGGAACATAGACCTGGATCCTCTTGCCGCTGCGGTACGCCTTGAGAAGTGAGAGAATGAACGTATGCTCAGCGAAACAGGTAGTGAAAATTCCTTCCCCGTCCTGAATCAGGTCAGCACCGAGGTCACTCATACTGTCATAGACTGTATCGAAGGAGTCTTCGACCTCTTTCACCATGCGTCTGCTGAGAGCAATAAGACGCTCAGCATCAGAGAACGCCCCCTCGCGAACGAGCGAATCGGTAAGGTCATCAAGGATCCTGTGGCTCGTGGTATTGGTCCTGCGGGCATCCTTGATTAGAGCAAGCTGCCTCGTGAACTCCTGCGGTGACAGGGGAAGCTTGCCCCCGGCCATCTGCTCGGCGATGAACAGCAGAGCGACAAGGGAAAGGCGCAGGATACCGCCACCCTGCGTCACCATCTGACGCATCGCATCGGCAATCTCTTCTACCGAAGATACACTCACATACTCATCCCTTCCGGGATATACCTTCCGGTTGTGAATACGTACATTCCCGTCGCAGAGGGATGCTATCACCTCCTTACGGAGTATCCTCGGCAGATCGTTCTCCCGGAACATCGTAATAGTCAATCCCAGAAGCCGAGGTGATCCTCGACCACGCGCTTCTCGAAATCTGCGTCCTCTACGGGACCGACCACTTCGATATCCTTCTGTCCTCTGTCGATGACCTCCCTGCAGGGTAGAGAGAATGTAGGGTTCTCGGGATTGCTTCCGGTAAGTTCAAGCAGTTTCTCTTCGGTCAGACCATAGACCAGCCTCCCGACATTCGACCAGTAGAGGGCTCCGGTGCACATGGCACACGGCTCGATGGAAGTGTAGAGAGTGCAGCCGCGAAGAAACTCACGGTCATACTTCTTCGATGCCTTGATAAGGGCCTCGGTCTCTGCATGCCCGCAATCGTTATGCTCGGTATTCACGGTATTGGTCTGTTCCATGATGATGTTCCCGTCTCTGTCAGCGATGAGTGCTCCGAACGGATGATCCCCTCCCGCCCGTGATTCGCTGGCGATCCGTGCGGTCTCATACAGCAGTTCCATATCCCTCTCACTCAATCGTCCTTCAATAGTTCCCATAGCCCTTCCTTCTTCTTGTAATGGGGATACTCTACCACAGGTCAGGAGCCTTGAACCAGAAGAAAATACGATTCTCAGGAAAGAATCCCGGTGCAGAAACGCCGCGGAGGGTACCGTAAAAGCAGACACCCCGACCTGATACCGGGGAAAGCTGAGGGCATGATCGGCAGAAGTATCTGTTCCACCTCAGAAAATCATGGTAGACTGACAGGGACGGACTGTATAAACCACATGAGAGCCCCCGCACGCACCTGTCCGAATGATAAGGAGCCAGAAGAAGTACACCATGAACAGGAAACTCATACAGCTTGCCATACCAGCCGTCAGCGCACTGATTCTCCTCTCCTTCTCCTGTGCACACAACGAGACTCTTATCATCGACGGCAAGGTAGCACGTGAGATGGAAAACCGGGTAAATGTTAACACCCTGGACCCGTATGGCGACAGGAGGGGGAACAATCCGAGCAATATCCGTAACGGAGGAGAGATTCTTCTGGAAGGGGATGCACTGCATGTCGTGCAGAGGATGGTATTCGATGACGAGACAACTCTGAACTACCTTCAGACCCTCCCTCTGGAGCATCTGGATAACTACTATACCCATTACAGTTTCATTGCAGAGATGGATGGGGTGATGGTAGCCGCGGACGACCACGCCATCTATCTCCTCGACAGTTCAGGGTACCCGAGTGTCCTGGACCTTGATACATTCATCACCGAACCGATAACCGACCGGAAGGCATCCTCCTTTCAGTTCTTTGACGGTATCGGGTATTACAGTGACACTGAGGGTAATGTGTATCGGATCAATCCCGCTGACCGCAGCGAACAGCAGCTGCTGTTCGAGGCCGGCAGACTTCTCAGCATCGATGAGCAGCATATATACATCATCAGTGAAACCGATGGCTTGCAGAATATTGACATCTACGACCGTACAACTCTGAAACGGACCTTCCGGATGACGGGAGGACCGTTCACCGATTCCCAGGTCTCCGGGTCGTATCTGTTCTACCGGTCCGGTGGAAACGTTATCCGGGCATCACTTGACGGTGAAGGGAAACGGGAGAAGGCTTCCGTTCTCAGAGCTGATGAATATGCTATCAGCGATGAGTGCATGATCATAGCCGCCGAAGGAGGGGGTCTGTACGCATCGAACCTTGACGGGACCTGCATAGCAACATTAAGTTCTGACAAGGCCTCTGCTCTCCATATGGCAGACGACCTCGTGTTCTACCGCAACGGATTCGACATGGACCGCTGGTATGCCATACGACTCTCCACACGACACAGGTTTGCCGTCTGCGGAGAGACTATGACCGATGGAGGCACCCATTTCACCGCACTGGATCGAGAGGAAAGGACAGCGGCTCAGAACTTTTTCGGGGGCGTCATATCAACCCTGCAACAGGGAAATCCTGCATTCGGAAGCACTCCTGACATAGAGGGATCCAATCTGCTGTTTGTAGACCTGAGGGAGGAGACCCCCGAGTTCTTCACTTATCATGACACCTATTCTACCCCGCAGGATATCGACCTGATCGTGACGATCACCAGCCGGGTGGAGGCAGTCGGGCGATACACTGATGAAAACCTGGCCTACAGAACGGATACGGTACTCTCGCTCTACACTCTGACGTCTGTGAGACCGGTTCTCACCCTGGTTCAGCCGGGGCTCCCGCCGATCGAACTGAAACACGGAGGAGGAGACCGATACGGGGTCCCCGCATCCTGGCACCCCGGGGCTCTCGAGATCATCGACCTTGTACGGGGCCCGACCTCCTGAACGTCTGAAATCAGGTCACAGAAGACGTCTAAGGAGCCTCTCCTTCGCTTCAGTATAGGGATGGTATCTGACCGTCAGGTCGAACAGCGACCATTTATCGACGATAGTCTTCTCATGAGAGAAGGTGAGGAACGAACGCTTCCCATGGTATGAACCCATTCCGCTCATCCCCACTCCACCGAACGGGGTCCGGTTAGATGCGATATGGACGATGGTATCATTGATGCATCCGCCCCCGTAACTGAGCGAACCGACAACACTCCTTTTAACCGCCGCATCCTGTGTGAACAGATACAGAGCAAGAGGTTTTTCCTCTCTCTTGAGGATATCGATCACCTCATCGACCGTATTGAAGGTGAGGATGGGGAGAATGGGCCCGAAGATTTCGGTATCCATAACGGGAGCATCGGAAGACGGGTACAGGAGGGTCGGCTCGAACCTGGGGAACTCACATCGGCCTCCAAGAATGATCTTCTGATCAGACAGGAGAGAACTGAGACGGTCGAACTGTTTCCGGTTGATGATTGAAGGATAATCCTCATAGGAGATGGGATCATCCCCCAGTGCATGTTTCAGTTCCATCCGGATTGCATCGATGAGATCATCAGCCACCCGACGGTCGACATAGAGATGATCGGGAGCGATACAGGTCTGACCGGCATTGATGAGCTTCCCGAAGACGATCTTCCTGGCAGTGGAAGCGATGTCAGCCGTGGCATCCACGATGGCGGGAGATTTTCCTCCGAGCTCCAGCGTGACGGGCGTGAGATATTCACTCGCCGCGCGCATCACCACCTTTCCTACTTCGGTACTGCCGGTGAAGAAGATATGGTCGAACCGCTCCTTGAGAAGTGCGGTATTCTCCTCTCTGCCACCCTGCACGATGTAAACATATTCAGGAGGGAACACCTGCTCAAGCAGTTCCTTGATCAGTGCACTGCTTGCAGGGCTGTAGGCGGAAGGTTTCACAACCGTACAGTTGCCTGCCGCTATGGCACCGACAAGGGGTGACAGAGTGAGCAGAAGAGGATAGTTCCAGGGACTCATGATCAGCACGACTCCCTTGGGTTCACGGTGTATCCTCACAGAGGAGGGCATCTGGCCGAGTGAGGGAAACACCCTCTTCGGTCTCATCCATTGCTTCAGATGCTTCAGTGTGTATCGAATTTCTTCCAGAATGAGTGATATCTCACTCATATACGACTCATGTGCACTCTTGTGAAGATCCTGATACAGCGCAGCTTCCATCTGCTCACGGTGTGCCATCAGCGTGTTGAGCAGGGTGTTCAGCTGGAGACGACGGAATTCATAGGTGCGGGTGATACCGCTCAGGTAATAGTTCCTCTGTGTTTCAACGATGTTGTGTAGTATCATACTTCCCCCTAGAAGAATGTTGTTTCATTGAGAATGAACCGTTTCCTGTGTGTTTCGATCAATCCATCCTCCACCATCTTCGTGATCTCCCGGGACAGCGCGCTCCTGTTGACACACAGGAAGTCAGCAAGCTCATCACGGTTGAACGGGATGGTGAAATCATCACTTCCCTGCTCTCTCGACTGAATGTGGAGGTAGGCAAGCAGTTTCTCCCGCATGGTCCTCTGAGAGAGGATCGATACCTTCTGATTCATCAGGAGATTCCGTTTTGCAAGAACGTTCATCATGTTCTCGATGATCCTCGAGTGAAAGGTACACGCACGGGTGCAGGGTGCCACCAGAAGGGAAAAGGAGAGAAACATGATAACAGAGGGACCGTCGCTGATAACCGAGGTCGGGCTGAAGGCTGCCTGGCCGGATGCGGCGATCTGTCCGAAGATCTCCCCTGCCTTCAGCTGTGCAGTGATGCTTCTGTTACCGAACAGGTCTTCATTGATCAACTGCACAGTTCCCTCGAGAACGACGCCGAACTCATCGTGTTCGTCCTCTGCATGGACGATGAATTCCTCATCCGAATAGACCTTCTTTCTCCCTTTCAGACAGTACAGGAGCTGGTCCATGTCCTCTTGACGTATATCAGAGAACAGGTGAGAGGCACAGAGCATTGGGTAATAGGGCTGTAATTCCAGTATCTGTTGCATAGGCAACAACAGTATAGGCAAACATAGACAGATGTGCAACAAAAACCTCTGGACAGAGATAGCAATTTAAGGATACACTACAGTTCGTTCGAGACCGTAGCTCAGCGGGAGAGCATTGCCTTCACACGGCAGGGGTCATCGGTTCAATCCCGATCGGTCTCATCAAGTACCCAGACACCACTGACCACAACACATCCCCGGTAACCGGGGATGTTGTGTGTTACAGAGGTGGGAATCAGACCGGACCTATTCGAGGTAGAACAGCTCAGTCAGGTCCCGGGAGACCGGAGATGTATCCTCCCGAGTTTCCATGATATCGGCCATATACGCCCACCATCGCTGGACTATCTCATGCGTTCCAAGATCCTGAGAGCCTGCAGAGTCCTCGCTGATCTTCTGGAAGGCAAAGAGGGTATCACTGTCCTCATCAAGAAAGATGGAATACTCACTGATGCCAGCCTCCTTGAGAAGGCTCTTCAGTTCCGGCCATATTTCATCGTGACGCCGTCTGTACTCATCGCGGAAACCCGGTTTCAACTTCATCGTAAACGCGATTCTTCTCATAGGTCTGACTCCCCCTTTTTCACCATCGTGACAGGCCTCCGGTTCAGTTCTGCCGTGCCTGCTGCAGCCGCAGTTTCCTCTTCGCCTTGACAAGGTCAAGGAAGTTGGGAAGAAGGACTGCAATAATAAGCAGGATGCCTGTGGTGATGATCATGATCTTCGCGCTGATATTGAGCAGCCCCATCCCGAACTTCAGGTACCCGAGGAGGAAAATGGCGACCGTCACTCCCGGTACGGTTCCCCTTCCGCCCATGATCGACACGCCGCCAAGGACGACCAGCGTAATAGTCTCGATATCCCAGTTCAGTGCGATATTCGGCCGTGTGGAGCCGATACGGCTCGTGAGCAGGATTGCAGCGATGCCGCAGAACAGACCGTTGAGCGTGAAATTCACAAACCGCACGCGGTCCACATGGATACCTGCGAACCGTGCTGCCGATTTGGAATTACCGATCGCATAGAGCTGTCTGCCGTAGGTCGTCTTGTGGAGGATGAATCCCATTATCAGCGCAAGGACAAGGAACAGGACAAGTTCGAACGGAATGATGGTGTCGCCCGCATACCCTTGCCCGAAGTATGCAAAGGATTCGGGATAGGTGGTGTAGGCATGGTCTTCGAGAACGGCCTGGGAGATACCGCGGAAGAGCGACTGTGTCGCGAGGGTGACTGCGATGGCAGGCATACCGAGCCTCGTTATGAAAAACCCGTTGAACATGCCTGCTACCGTTCCGACGGAGAGACCGATAAGAATAAGACTGGACGTGTCTGCTCCAGCTTCTGCTGCATACCCCATCGCGAAAGATGCGAGTGCGATGATCGATGCGATAGAGATGTCGATATCCCCGCTCATGATGACGAAAATCATCGGGAGAGCCATTACGGCCTTCTCCATGAATGTGAAGGAAGCATTCATCAGGTTGAAGTAATCGAGGAAATACGGGGTGATATTCGAGAAGATGACAATCTCGAGAACGAACAGAAGAGCCAGGAGCGTCTCCCACTTCGTGAACAACACGATCATCCGTTCCTTGAACGAGTTCTCATTGATCAGTCTGTCGGAACCCATCAGAGGATTTTTACCATTATCCATTACGCTCTCCTCCTATGCAGCAGGATCTTCTCCTGCCTTCTGTCAGCGAGGGTGTTGATCAGCATCGCAAGAAGGACGATAGCTCCCTGAATGAACATCTGATAAAACGGTGAAAGATTGATCACCGGCAGTGCATTGTTGATAACTCCGATGAACAGTCCACCGAGAATGACACCAACCACAGTTCCCGAACCGCCTGCGATACTCACTCCACCGATCACACAGGCTGCCACCGTCTGCAGTTCGAACCCGGTCGCAGTCTCATTCACTGCCGCCGCATACCGCGCAGTCCACATGACACCGGCAATCCCGCTGAGCATGCCGCTGATGGTGAAGATCATGAACTTGATCTTTCTTTCACTGACTCCCACAAACCGTGCCGCTGTGGCGTTTCCCCCTATCGCGTACACTTCCCGCCCACTGCGGGTATAGATGGAGAAATAGATCATTACAGCAGATACGAGGATACCCCACCATATGAGGTTCGTAAGTCCAAGAAAATTCCCGTGGGGAAGGTTCATGTACGACTGACTCATCTCATGTGCAGTCACCCACTGCCCTTTCGAGATCACGAACGTAAACCCGCGGAAGATACTCATCGTACCGAGGGTCGTGATGATGGGAGGCACCTTTCCGAAGGCGACGATGGATCCGTTGATCATTCCCAGTGCGGTGCCGACCAGTACTCCGATCAGCAGGATAAACGGTGCAGGGATTGCCGGATGCGCCTGATTTATCAGGGATGCCGACATGCCGCTGAAAGCGATGATCGATCCCACCGACAGATCGATCCCTCCCGTGAGAATGACCAGGAGCTGACCGAGAGAGACCATGATCAGGATCACCGTATCATTGACGATTCTATGAATGTTATCCACTGAGAGGAACATGGGAGCCCTCTGGGTAACCGTAGCAAGAAGTGCGGCGATGAGTATGATGAGTGAGATCTCACGACGGGCGAAAACGGCCCGTACTATTCCGGCAATTCTCATACCGCTACCTCCTCGTGACCGGTCGCTGCCTTCATAATCTCATCGGTATCAGCGTCCTTGGCCTCTATCCGTGCCGTAATATGCCCTTCGTGCATTACGATGATACGATCAGACATCCCCATCACTTCAGGTAGCTCAGAGGAGACAAGGATCACTGCAAGCCCTCTGGCAGCCATTGCAGAGACGAACTCATGCACTGCAGCCTTCGTGGCGACATCGATCCCCTTCGTCGGTTCGTCAAGGATCAGGATATCGGGATTCGTGGCAAGCCACTTGGCCAGCACCACCTTCTGCTGGTTCCCTCCGCTGAGAGTATCTGCATCGACATGGTACCCGGCGGCCTTGATCTCCATCTGCTCTCCCGCTTCCCTCGCGATACGTCTTTCAACCCGGCTGTTGAGCACTGAAGCCTTTGCGATGTTCTGGATCTGGGGCAGTGTGATATTCTTCGTCAGACTCATCTGGAGAATGATCCCCTGAGTCTGACGGTCTTCGGGAACGAAGGCGATTCCGTGTTTCATGGCACTTCTCGGATTTGTGATGGAGACCTTTTTCCCGTTCAGCTCAATGTGTCCCCGGGAGGCTTTATCAATACCGAAGATCGTTCTCATCACCTCGGATCTCCCCGCTCCGATAAGACCAAAGAACCCCAGGATTTCACCTTTTCTCAGATCAAAGGAGATATCATGGAAGAATCCTGTCTGAGACAGCTGTTTCACCGAGAGCACGGTCTCCCCAATGACTGAATCGCTCTTGGGGAACATCTGGTCGAGTGAACGGCCGACCATCATTCGAATGATAGCGTCCACTGACGATTCAGCGACATGTCCCTCTCCGATGTATTTGCCGTCTCTCAGAACGGTGAAGTAGTCGCAGATCTCGAAGATTTCATCGAATTTATGGCTGATGAAGATAATAGCCTTCCCTTCCTGTTTCAGCTGACGTACGATTTTGTACAGGTCATCCACCTCTCTCAGGGTGAGAGCGCTGGTCGGCTCATCCATGATCACGATACGGGCATCGAGACTGAGAGCCTTGGCTATCTCCACCATGTGGCGCTGAGCGACCCCGAGGTTCTTCACGAGGGTGTCTCCGCTGATATCGAGTTCCATCCGTTTCAGGAGCTCCCGGGTGTGGCGTTTCATACTCTTCCAGTCAATCTTCTTGGTGGATGGGCTGATCTGATGATGTCCCATGAAGATGTTCTCTGTGACCGAAAGGTCGGGAAACATTGAGGCTTCCTGGTGAATTGCCGCGATTCCTGCACTCTGTGCTTCGAGAGCATCCTTGAAATGAACGGGCTTCCCGTCAAGAAGGACCTCCCCGCTGGTCGGGAAATACACACCGGTAAGGATCTTGACCAGTGTTGATTTTCCGGCCCCGTTCTCACCTATCAGAGCATGGACCTCTCCGGGACGTATCGCAAGGTGGACACCGTCCAGTGCCTTGATCCCCGGAAAATACTTAGTGACTTCCCTGATCTCGAGAATCGGTTCCATCGGTTTCATCGGTTCCAATGTCGCATCTCCTTGTAAAACTCAGATTCTGTAAAGGTTCTCTGTACTCAGGACACTGAACGGGCAGAGCAGCATCGGAGACCGGTACGCTCTGCCCATGTACAGTATCGCTATGCCGGTTTAGAACATTGCGGCGAATTTCGCGATGTTTTCAGCATTGAAAACGAAGGGAACGCCCATGATGGAAGCGCCGCCTTCTCCGACGGTAACGGTTCCCATACGTCCGATGGAGATCTCATCTCCCGGATTCCCATCGGCTTTTCCGGTAACGAGAGCTTCAAGGATGTATGTCGAGGTGTATCCGAGGTCGATCGGATTCCACAGTGCCATCTGACCGCAGGTGCCGTTCTCTACGTAGTGCTGCATCTCTGAGGGGAGTCCGAGTCCGGTGATCTGTACCTTTCCCTTCATACCTTCATCCTCAATTGCCTTGCTGGCTGCCAGAACACCGACGGTGGTGGGAGAGATGATACCGGCAAGGTTCGGATATTTCTGCATAAGCCCGACTGCTTCACGATAGCTCTTGTCGGCTGCATCATCACCGTAGACGGTCTCGACGATCTTCATGTCCTTGTACTCGGGTTTCCTGATCTCTTCCTTCATCCATTCGATCCACGTATTCTGATTCGTTGCCTGGCTGGTGGCTGACAGGATGGCGATATCACCCTTGTAGTCAACGAGTTCGGCGATGAGCTGTACCTGCTGGCGTCCGATGAGTTCGGCGGCAGACGGAGCAAGGTCGATGGTCCTTCCACCTTCGGAGATTCCTGAGTCGAACGAAATAACCTGGATTCCGGCTTTCATAGCTTTCTTGGTGACGGGGACCAGGGCATCAGGGTCATTCGCTGAAATCGCGATTCCATCCACCTTCTGAGCGATGAGCGATTCGATGATCTCAATCTGACCTTCCGCAGTCGCTGTGGAAGGACCCATGTAGATAGACTTCACGTTACCCAGTTCTCCTGCAGCCTCGACACCGCCGTCAGCGACAGCCTCGAAGAAGCCGTTTCCCAGACTCTTGACGAGAAGGACGAGCTTGAGCTCTTCATCGGCAGCTTCCTGCTGTGCCTGTGCAAAGACCGTTCCTGATGCCAGAATGAGTATCAGGGAAAGTACCAGTACCATGTGTTTCATTGTGTTCCTCCTTTTGGAAACATATTCATTTGTGACTGATTCAAGGGTATCATGGTCCTTTCCATCCGCGTGAGTCTCTTTATCTCAGATATACGTGTCTTTTTCTACGATTACGGCGAAACAGGCAGCCCCTTGCCGGGCTGAGCAGCTCATCGGTTCTCCTCAATATACTGTGAGGGCCTGATTCCGTAGGTCTGGCAGAAGAGTTTGGAGAAATACCGCCAGCTCGTGTAGCCGAGCTCGGCAGCTGTCATCTTCACACTCATACCGGGAGATTTCAGCAGATCACACGCTGATTCCATCCTGAGGTGCGTAATGTAGTCGGTGAAGTTCACCCCGGTACAAGCCTTGAATTCTGAAGAGAGGTAGTTCGGGGTGAGACCGAGTTCATCGGCGATCTGGGCAAGCCCTATGTCCCGGGTATAGGTTCTGTTCACAAGGTCAATGGCCTTCTCGATCTGCTCCGTTCTCTTCACTGACTGACCTTTGACTGCTCTGAGACCGGGGACCGGCTGTGTCCTCTCATGCTCGCTCTGCTCCCAGTGAGCTACTCGGTCTACAAACCGTTGAGCATCGGAGGATACGGGAAGGGGTCTCCAGGTCAACGGTCGGCCCTCAGGGAAAGAAGAGTCGAGAATACCGGTAATGAAGGTATCAAGGTGTTCTCCGATAGCTCGCAATCCGTCAGGAATGCGGGATTGGTGGGATACGGAGACAATCAGGTTCCCGTTCTCGGAATAGACAGCAGCCGAGCAGATACCGAACGGATAATACTGGAGGGTGAAACGTTCAAGGGAGGAATCGAGGTGTTTCTTGAACTCTCTCATGAGCAGTACGTCACTGCTGGGGAAGTCACCGTTGTGCTCGTTTTTCTCGTGCTCATCTCTGTTCCAGAGGAGCAGACCGCCGAGGAAAAGGCGATGCGCGAACCACGAGTCAAACTCCTGATCGGTGGTCCTGCGAAGAAGGCTGCTGAGTTTCCCGGCATGCAGTAATGTCTCTGCGTTGATCAGAATCAAAGCCTTCCGTTCCGCTGCCTGTATCACCTTAAGCACATCCCGGGAGCTGGCAGGTTTCACCAGATAATCCAGCACACCCGCATCGATCGCACGCTTGGCGAAGGAAAACTCTGCATAGCCGGTCAGGAGGACCCAGAACAGTCGATCCACTTCTTTCCCGGCCTGCTCAATAACCTCAAGTCCGCTCTTCCCGGGCATCTTGATGTCGACGAAGGCAAGGTGAGGATGAAATGCCCTGAGAGCGGATTCGAGTTCAATTCCGTTCTGTGCCTCTTCAATGACCGCTCGTTCGCAGAGACCCTTCTCTTGCAGTTCCTCGATCATGCTTCTGATACTGAGGCGCACGAGGCGCTCGTCATCGGCGATCAGAATTCTCACAACGTATCTCCTCTGAAGGAGAGCCGCACTTCAGTACCTCTGCCCTTCGTACTGCGTACGGCGAACTGCGCACCGGGGTAGGCATACTGAAGACGTTTACGCACATTTCCCACCCCGATATGTTCCCGCTCGGTAAGGGAATCGAGAACAAACCCGACACCGTTGTCCTTCACGACGATCGTGACCAGATGTTCCTTCTCCTCGAGAGCGTAGAAAGCACTCACCGAGAGCTCACCTGTACATCCCTGAGATGGTTCGATCCCATGGATGATGGCGTTTTCCACGATCGGCTGGAGAATCAGTCTCGGCACCCGTATCTGACTCACATCATCATCAAGTTCGATCGTATAGCTCAGGCGGTCATCGAATCGGAGTTTCTGAAGTTCACAATAGTTTCCTACAAAAGCAAACTCTTCGGCAAGCGTAGCCCAGGACCGTGAGTCCTGTGTGTACCGGAGCATATCCTTCAGTTCGAGGATCGCCTTCTCAAGCTCATCCCGCGCTTGCAGGCGGTTGAGTCCGATGAACCCGTTGAGAATGTTATAGATGAAATGAGGCTGAACCTGTGACTGGAGTGCCTGATATTCAGCCTCTCCCTTCCCGATCAGTTCAAGGTACTTGAAGTGGTTGTCCAGTGTCAGTCCCGTGTACTGCGCAAAGGTCGACAGGCGGGTCACACCGAGGTCGGTGAACGAAGAACCCTCCCCTGTTTTCATCAGCACAAGGGACCCGACAAGTACTCCCTGGGCATACAGAGGAGCGGCCATCAGAGAAGCATCTCCCCTGGTGTCCATCTCCGTCCCCTGTTCACCGTGCACCGCCCTTCCCGTCCTGTATACCTCCTGAGCGACCTGCGACAGGATGTCCATAACCTGAGGATTATCTACGCCGCAGGAACCCGAAGCTGCCATCAGCTGCACCTCGTCAGGGACATGCCCCTCCCTCCGGGTTGTCATCGGGATAGCCGTCCCAAGGAGGAAAATCGCAGCTCCGTCAGCAGTCTTCTCCTGTACCACGGTCCGTGTCACGATATTCATGAGTTCATCGAGGCTGGTGTTCTCGCTGATCGATGAGCCGAGATCCCTGGTAAGCAGGAGGATGTTGTCGACATTCTCCTTCAGGTCTGTGATCAGCGCGTTAAACTGAGTGGAAAGTGAGCCGAATTCGTCACGACTCGTGATATCCATCTTCGTGGTGAAATCTCCCCTGCTCACCGTACGAAATGCGCTCTCCACATGGTGTATCTTCCACAGGAAATCACGGGAGATAAGGAGTGAGCTGATGATTCCGAACGCGGTGATGGCGAGCGCAAGAAGAAGGAATATGACCAGGATGCCGTTTCTGATATCAAGGGCGTACAGACGGAACTCCTCGATAAAGTAGTTCATGAAGCTTTCGACGCTGTTCGCAAAATAGTAGGAGGTATCCCGGAACTCTTCGAAGAACGGGATGAAGGTGTCTTCTCCGAGGATCTCATTGTATCGCTTGTCATCTTCCAGCTGTCCCATCTGGGCCTTGATCATCGTCACCATCGAATCGAGCTGTTCAAGACGTCCCATTGCCTTCTCATGCATCGTCTGTGCCGTGTTGAACTGGTCAATGAGGGTGGGGTCGGATATCTCGAGCAGGTCCTTTGCCTGCGAGAACCGTTTGAATGTCTCGCGATACTCGTATACCGAAGTCTTCCACTGTCTGATAGTCACCACCGAACGGGGTGAATAGGTGAACGATCGCAGCTGTCCGTAGAGTCTCGGGACGAAGAGGTCGAAGACCATATCCTTCATCAGGGACTGAACCTCTCTGCTTTTCACCTGCAGTTCGATGCCCTGTTCGATATAATCGTTCACCTCCTCCATCTGATGCCACGTCCGTATCGACAGGCCGATGAGGCTGAACATACCCAGAATGAAGATGACCGAGAGAAGGATCAGTTTGCTGCGGATTCTCATGAGGTATCATACCATCAGATGCACGGTCAATCAAAGATGAAAATCATCTGCAGCCCAGGTAGTGGTGCGATGGAGGCGGACACAGAAGAGCTCCCGCACAGACTGGATGTGCGGGAGCAGGAGATACCTGTGTAGAGAGGGGAAACAGGGAGCTCAGGGCTTTCAGCACACCTCCGGAGAGTGCGAATCCCCGTGCGTGTAAGGAGGGGACGGCTTGCCAGGCCGATGACTCCTCAAGTTCCTGCACGTCGATATGTATTCACTTTTTTATCTATATTTTTTATCGATATAAATTACTTGCTTATACACATCTAACAGTCTATACTGTTTTCATGGAAACCATTCCCCTGCCCACCGTGAGACGGTTGCCTTCCTATCTTCGGATCCTCCGCTCAGAACAGGCTCTGGGAAAGGAGTGGACATCGACGACGATGCTCTCCGATTCTCTGCGGCTGAAGGCGATACAGGTGCGCAAGGACATGAGTTACGCATCCTGTCAGGGAAGACCGAAGAAGGGGTTCAACACCTCCGGGTGTATCCTGCGGATCGAACAGATACTGGGACTTTCACACGACTGTGAGGCTGTTCTCATCGGAGTGGGCTCCCTTGGTTCGGCTCTTCTCAAGTACGACGGCTTCAGATGCTATGATATGTATGTGGGGGCGGCCTTCGATTCCTCTCCCTTCCTGATTGGGACCACGATCGGCGGGGTGAAGATTCATGATGTAGAGATCCTGGAAAATTACATACGGAGGACGGCGGTCAGGTATGCTATCCTGACGGTGCCCGAGAGTGATGCCCAGGAGATGGCTGACAGGCTCTCCGGTGCAGGAGTGATGGGAATCCTGAACTTTTCAAGCACCTACCTCAGGACTCCGGAGCAGGTCATCGTAAGACGCGATGACCTGGCCCTCTCGCTTATCCAGCTGAAAGCCGAGGTGAAGTTTCATCAGGAACTGAGTACGAATTCGCCGTAGATGTGAGCTGGTGCGTGTTCTGGCGATACGATAGATCAGGAGGTGATCGGGATCATGAAGAAGGAACTTATACTGCCGATTGTATTTTCGGTTCTCTTCATTGCCGGGGTGACTGCCTATGGATCAGTGTTTGTATGGCTTGGAGTACCTCTAGTCTTCAAGATCCTCATATTCCTGTTCATAGCTGCGCTCATCATCGTGATGATATATCTGCTCTGGCAGAGAAATCAGGAGATACAGAAGGAGAAGGAAGATGATTTTAGTAAATACTGATCATATCACAGACAGGAAACTCAGGACTCTTTCCATTGTGAAAGGCTCTACTATCAGGGCAAAACACCTTGGAAAGGATATTCTCGCCGGACTCAAGACAATCGTCGGCGGAGAGTTGACCACCTATGCAGAGATGCTTGATGAAGCCCGGGCGATCGCGACACAGAGAATGGTCAGGGAAGCCGAGGAGATGAAGGCAGATGCCGTCATCAATATCCGGTACTCCACGAGTAATATCGCTCAGGGGGCTGCAGAGGTCCTCGTCTACGGTACTGCTGTCCAGTTCGAGGACTGATAAGCCCTTTCCTGCACTCATTTGTGCAATTGAAACCGTCTTTTCCTTGCTATCAGGAGAAGGCGGATGTATGATGGCATATGAGCGGATGTTCGATACCCAATGAATTCTTCTGTAGACACAGTCTCTTTGGGGGGCTATCTGATGATCAGATAGATGCAGTCCGTCCCTATATCAAGGAACTGGATTTTTCCCCGAACACCGCTATCCTCACACAGGGAGAGTTCAACTCCACCGTGTTCTTCATTGTCACCGGGAACGTTGACATCACCAAACACTCTCAGGAAAGCCCCGGTGATGAGAGGATCATCGCTTCGCTGATTGAAGGGGATTCGTTCGGGGAAATGGAACTGATAGATGTCCAACCGTGTGCGGCAAGTGCCGTTGCAACCGGGCAGACCCATGTGGTGACACTGAACAACCGTGACTTCTATCTGCTGAGCAAGTCTCACCCCGCAGTCTACACGATCATGATGCTCAATCTGGCCCGTGACATCAGCAGGCATCTGAGACGTACCGACGAACTGCTTGCACAGGCCAACCGGCAGGGGCAGGACCAGGATCCGAAGCTCATCTAGGTACGACCGGCACCTGCTGTACGAAAACACCGGCCCGGTACAAGGCTACATGACAAAGTAGCCGATTCCCTCGTGATCGTACTTCTTTCTCACCAGTTCAAGGGCCTTCTCTATCGATTCAAGCTCCATCTGCTCGCAGTAGATGATCAGGATGAAATTCTCTTCCGGCCACACTGAATCACCACGTTTGGGAATGGTATTCCCTACCCCGTGTGCTGTGGGCACGATCGTATAATGTTTCGGAACTCCGTAGTGCTCCAGAGCCTCGAGCACATCCTCGAGAATCGCCTGGGCAGCCATGATCTCCACTCTTCTCATCCTATTCATCCTCCTCGACATAGGTCTCTATGCTCTCCACATCAACCTTGTGTGTATCTCTGTTGAACAGGGCGTACAGTGTCGGTGTGAAAAAGATGGTCATGATGGTACTGATAGCCATTCCCCCGATGATCGTCTGTCCGATCGGTTGTATCTGTTCAGCTCCCTGACCTCCGAAGAATCCAAGAGGGACCATTCCGAAGATGGTTGTCAGGGAGGTCATGAGAATCGGCTTCAGGCGGCTTCCGCCTGCCTCGATACAGGCTTCGCGGACAGCAAGACCGCGTCTTCTCAGAAGATTGATGTATTCGATAAGGACGATACCGTTGTTCACCACAACACCTGCAAGGATCACCAGACCTATCATACTGATAAGGGAGAAGGCTTCACCGGTGATCAGGTAGATACCCACGACTCCGACCATCATCAGAGGCATCGAAAGCAGGACAATGAAGGGATTGCGGAACGACTCGAACAGACTGGCCATGACTCCGAACACGAGGACGATAGCAAGAACGAGGATGATCCAGAGGTGGTTGAACATAGCACTCATGTCTGCAAAATCGCCACCGTATTCGATGAATACCTGATCGGATAGACTGATGTTGTCACGTATGAGAGCCTTGATATCATGTTCCGCTTCGCTTACCGTGTAGGAGGCTCTGAGACCACCGAGCACATGCACAGTTCTCATCTCGTTCTCACGTGTGATCGATACCGGACCGGTGGTGCGCTGGATGGATGCGATGTTAGCCAGAGAAATCTTCTCCCCCATCGCATTCCTCACGAAAATACTCTGAAGGTCAAGCTCGCTGGATCTGTCCTCCTCTCTCAGCATCACTACGACATCGGTCTCTTTGCCGTTCTCCTTGAGCACGGTTGCCGTGATACCGTTGACACTGTTGCTGATCTCACTGGCTATGACCTGCATCGTGAGGTTGTAGGAGTAGGCCCGTTCACGGTCTATGACAATCTGCAGCTCGGGAAGGCCCTCTTCGAAATCGGTCCGGATCTCAGTCACACCCTCAAGGTTGTCACGGATCAGCTGCTCAATGGCATGAGCTGTCGAGACAGCCAGTTCAAGGTCGTCACTCTTCACGGCAACATCTACAGGGTTGAGGTTGCCCAGTCCCATGGAAACCTGAGAGAAAGAAAACTCTGCGGCAGGGTAGAAATTGAAATAGGAGCGCAGTGTCTGCTGCACCTCGGTCATCGAATCAACATGATCCCCTTCCGATTGGAGAGAGATCTGAAGTGATCCGGTATTTGATCCTCCCGCATTGAACCTCATATTGCCGCCGCCGGCAGTGACAATAATATCCTTGTATCCGCTGACATCGCGTTTTGCCCGCTGCTGAAGGTCAAGGAGCATCCGTTCGGTTGTCTCCAGTGTCGTCCCCTGAGGCAGTGTGACACTGAGAGTGACACTCTCTTCACTCATCGTCGGATAGAGGCTCTGGTTCATCGCACCGAAGGCCTGGAATGTGATCACCATGATCAGGATCACGATAAGCAGCGTCAGCCATTTGTAGTCGATGAAGGCTGCAAGAACCCGCTTGTATCCCCGGTCGAGAGCATCGAATCCCCGCTCTGAAGCATCATCAATCGCCTTCAGGAGTCTGATCCTCAGAGGTTTCTGCTTCCGCGTATAGACCTTCACGTAACTGCTGGTGAGCACCGGGATCAATGTCACCGATACGATCAGGGAGGAGACAAGGGATATGATGATGGTGCCCGCCATGGGAGTGAGTATCTCCCCGAGCATCTCAAGGTTACTCCTGAGCAGCACCATCGGGACAAACACCCCCACAGTCGTAAGCGTACTGGCCGTGATTGCTACGATCATCTCCTTCGTTCCAAGTATCGAAGCAGCCTGGAGTTTCGCTCCACGCTCGCGGTAGCGGAAGATGTTCTCAAGAACGACAATCGAGGAGTCAACGGTCATTCCGAGACCGAGTATCAGACCGGTGAGTGTCATAAGGTTGAGGGAGTATCCTATGAAGAACATTGCAAGGATCGTGAGCAGCAGCGACATGGGGATCGCAACTCCGATGATAAGGGTACTCTTGATGCTTCTCAGGAAGAGGAAGAGTACCACCATCACCAGGATCACCCCATACATCAGTGACTCATATACGGCGTTGATCGTGGATTCCACGATACTGGAGGTATCGATGATCACCTCGAGGCTTATGCCGGTCGGCAGTTCCGAGTTGATCTGTTCAATCATGGCGTCAAGTCTGTCAGCGACCTGTACGGTGTTCGCATCACTCTCCTTTGACACAGCGATGTAGACTCCCGGCTGTCCGTTAATGTAGACCGAGCTCGTCGCTTCCCGGTACGCATACGACACCTCAGCGATATCTGAAAGGCGGATTACCTGCGATCCGGTGACCTGCCCGCGTGAGTCGTAGGTGGGAAAGCTTGCAATCATCACATCCCCGATCTCATGAATCGAGGAGAATTCCGCATCAGTACGGAGGAGATAGGAGAACTCTCCTTCGATCAGGGTGCCGGCACCGACCTGCAGGTTCTGCGGGTTAAGTGCGTAGGCCACTTGCGAAAGCGTCATCCCGTAGGACTCAAGTCGGTTCTGGTCGACAGCTACCTGTACATAGGTATCCTGTCCGCCGTTGATGTTGGTCGTCGATACTCCTTCCACCCGCTCAAGGCGGTTCTGAATGACATCTTCCATCAGTGACCGCAGCGAGTTGGCATCCATCCCCTCATTACCTTTCAATGCAATGTTCATGATCGGCATCATATTGGTGTTAAGTTTGAAGATTGTAGGTCTGGAAGCATCGTCCGGAAAGGCATCGCTGAAGAGGTTGATATTGTCATTCATCGCCTGGGAAGCCTGATCGAGATCAGTGCCGTAGGCGAACTCCACCATAATGAGAGCCATCCCCTCCGAACTTGTCGAGCTAATATTGCTTATTCCCGACACATTTGAGACGGCACTTTCGATCACCTTGGTCACCCGCGACTCCATGGTCTCGGGGCTGGCTCCCTGATAGGTGGAGAAGATAATCACCATCGGAAGATCCATCTCGGGAAACAGCTCGAGTGCGAGATTGGGAAAAACAACGACAGCGAGGGCTGTCAGAAGAGCGAAGATGACGATGACTGTCGTCGGCCGCTTCACTACGGTATCGGTAAGACTCATACCACACTCCCTTACTGTACGATATTGAGCAGTGCACCATCGGATAACAGTGTATGCCCTTCTACAACAAGCTGCTCACCTGCCTTCAGTCCTTCAGTGACCTCCACTTCGGTTCCCACCTGGATACCAGTTGCGACCAGCCTTCTGCGGGCGACTCCATCTTCATCTGCAGTGAACACATAGCCCTGATCGCCTTCATACAGAAGGGCGGAGGCCGGTATCGAGATGATATCCTCACGGTGTTCGGTGTAGAGAGTCACCGAGGGGAACATCCCGCTCTTCACGACCCGCTGCGGGTCTTCTATGGTGAGATGAATCTCGAGTGTCCGAGTCGCTGCATTGAGCACCGGACTCAGGTAGGTGACCTCAGCACCGAAGGTTCTGGAGGGGAAGGCGGCGAAGGTCAGCGTGGCCTTCGTGCCGATGGAGACCTCACCGATGTACTGTTCGGCTATGTAGGTGACCACTTCAAGGTCATCGATCAGCCCGAGCCGCACTATCGGAGTCTGTGCACTCACCATTGCTTCTTCCACAAACGGCAGTGCGAGTACGGTCCCTTCACTGGGACTGGTGATGATACTGTTCTTATAGACCATTCCTGCACGGGAGGGATCAATGACGGCCAGTTCCTGGCCCTTCTGCACACGATCACCGACTGAGACCATCAGAGACGTCAGCTTCCCAGCGACCTCGGGATACACATCGAGTGAGGAGGGGTCGATCACATTACCGTTCGCACGAATCACCTTGTCCATGGATGTGAGCTCCAGGGGCAGAATCCGAACACTCACCATGGCCGGACCTTCAGATTCCGCACCTACTTGAGTATCCTGCAGAGACTGAACAAGCCCCTCGAAGGGATTGAGCACAATCACGGTCACCAGGCCGACGAGCACAATGATCATGATGATCAGAGCTCCTCTATGTTTCTTCTTCGTATTGTTCATACTCTAGTACAACTCCTTCATATCAATGTTCATAATTGAAGCCAGTTCGATCAGTGCGTTTATATACTGGTACTGGAGAGAAAGGATATTCACCTCGGCGGAGAGGAGATTATTCTGAGCCTCCTCAAGGTCGATGACACTGATATACCCTGTCTCATACTGAGTCAACTGCATATCATACAACTGCCGGGTCAGCGAGAGTGACTGCCGGGCAAGGTCCAGCTGAAGGGAGAACATCTGGATTGCCTGAAGCTGGGTGGCGAACTGCACCCCCATCTGTTGAATGGTGAGGTCCATCTGCAGTGAAAGCTTCCTGATCGACTCATCGATCTTCTGCATAGTCACATCACCCCTTGAATCGGGAATGTGACCATCAAGCGGGATCGAGAGTGCTACCTGATAGGTGAGCGAATCACTGAGTGTGTTCACGTACTGCTCACTCCACAGAGAGAGTGAGTAGTTTCCCGAAACGGAGAGCGTGGGGAAGAAAGCCTGCTTCCTGCTCAGTTCCCTGTTCACCTGCAGCTGCTTCAGGTTCATCCCGAGCAGCTGCACCGTATAGGTGCTCTGGATCAGGGAATCGATTTCACCAAGGTTCACTTCTCCGATCAGGGAGGGTATCTCCCCCTGTAGTGTCAGCTTCTCTTCCGGTGAAGCCCCTATAAGAGCCTTGAAGCTGAGAAGATTCGACTGATAATCGTTCCTCGCCATCTGCAGAGCGGGCTCCAGATTCTTGGCCGCCAGCTGACTCGAAAGCACTTCCGTCTGTGAAGCGAAACCGGACTCATATTTCGACACGGTCTCTTCATACCGCTGCCGAGCAAGGTCAAGATTCCTCTCCTGAACCGCAATATTCTTCTCCTGCATAATGAGGTAGTAGAACAGCTGTCTCACACTCTTGTCGATTTCCGCCTTCGCCTGCTGATAGGTTACCCGCTGTATCTCATAGCCCACAGCATAGGCTTCCAGCTGATCCTTCACGGCAGGATTAAGCTGAAAGGAGGCAGAAAGGCCAACACTCAGCCCCTGGTTTGACGCTGATACAGCGACCGGTCCCGTTAATCCGGTAACAGTCGGAGCCTGAAAAACTGGGGTCATCCCGCTGGTTGAGATACTGAGATTCAGGGAAGGGAGGAAGAGATTCCAAGACGTATCAAGATCGCGCCTGGCCCCTTCCACATCTATCGATGCACCTGCCAGAGAGAGGTTATTCTCAACTGCCTGCTGCAGTGCCTGTTCTAGAGTCAGAGTCTCCTCAGCCCACAGAAGTGCACCTGCTGTGATCAGGAGAACTATAATGGAAAGTTTCTTCAACATGATTGTTTCCTTCAATTAGTTAGCACACTAAAGATACTATGTCATAAGGAAAGTGACAACATGCTGAGGCCTGTTTCCCGGCAATACGGAATAAAAAAAGATACGTTTTCAGTACCTGTACGGTTGATACCCGGTTGTTGAGAACGCAGGACCGCAGGGTACTCTTTCGGGGTGGTTAAACGCCGGCCACCAAGTTTCCACAACTCAGCTCTCCCATTGATGAGAAGATGGCCGGCAGACCATGTCTTCTAATCAGTTATAAGAACAGGCCCGAAGTAGTAGGCAAGGTCCTGTTCCTCGTTCTTCAGCGAGAGAGTGATCACTCCTGTCTCCGTCGCGCTCACCTTCATCTGATATACGGTATCACCTATCGTACAGGTGGCAGACGTTTCGGGATCAAGTTGAATGATTCCCATGCTCTGCGTATCGTTGTGCTCCTCATCGGAATATACCACAAGGGTAAAGGTGGTATCGGAAATTTTTGAAACAACGAATTCCATGTACTCAGGATCCGCTGAGGTTGTCTCTTTCACCCAGCGGTACATCAACAGCACATTTGTATCGTAGGTGAGATCGACGGGGTCGTAACTGAGATCTGGCAGATCACCATCCGTTTCGCACCCGGTACAGCTTATCAGCAGGATGATACAGACGATAATCATAAGGAAAACCTGGATTTTCATGGTGTCCTCCTCTGGTGTATGACGAATCAGGTATAATCAAATCGTACATTCAAAGGCGGATAATGTCAAACATTTTTTTATTATAATTATTTATAATAAAACAATTTAATTGCCATTTGATTCTACAGAACCAACCTACTGCCGACATGGCTATAGGCCCGAATCGAGATATTCTGGTCAACGGAAGAGCCTGGTTACTGAGGTTGTGGATGCGCACATAATAGCACACTTTAGCCGTTTCGTCATCATATATATTGCAGGTACAAGGCCTTGCTCCCGCACCGGATCCTCTCGTATCCCGCTGCACTCATTGATTCTCCTCTCTCTTTATGGTATGCAGTGGTATTCATCTATGATGAAGAAGCAAGGAGCAACACATGAGTGATTTCAAGGACGCCACAAAGTGTATACAGTCAGGATATGTCGCAGGTAACGGCCAACTGCGGACCCTCCCGATCTATCAGGGAACGACCTACCGCTATGACAGCAGTGAGCATCTTGCGAAGCTGTTCGATCTTGAAGAGCCGGGACACATGTACACCCGCATTTCAAACCCCACGGTCGCTTTCGTTGAGGACAAGATTGCTGATCTTGAGGGGGGAGTCGGAGCGATGTGCACCAGCAGCGGACAGGCTGCGTCCATGGTATCCGTGTTCAACATCTGTTCGGCAGGACAGAACTTCGTCTGTCTCAACAATCTGTACGGAGGAACCACGAACCTCTTCTCGGTCACACTGAAACGTATGGGTATTGAGGTACGGTATGTGAGCGAACAGATGAGCGACGAGGAGATCTCCTCGTTCTTTGATGAGAACACACGCCTGGTCTTTGCCGAAACCCTGGCCAATCCTTCTCTTGCCGTGCTCGACTTCGAGCGGTTCAGCACCATCGCCCACTCTCACGGTGTGCCCCTCATCGTGGACAACACCTTTGCTACTCCGATTCTCTGCCGCCCGTTCGAGCATGGTGCGGACATTATCATTCATTCAACCACCAAATACATGGACGGGCATGCGACAGTCGTCGGCGGTGTCGTCGTTGACAGCGGAAAGTTCGACTGGACAAAGGACGGCAGGTACCCTGAGCTGAGCGAACCGGACCCATCCTATCATGGGATCTCCTACACCGAACAGTTCAAGGAAGCAGCGTACATCATCAAGGCACGGGTCCAGCTGATGAGGGACCTGGGAATAACTCCTCAGCCTACCGCCGCCTTCTACCTCAATCTCGGTCTGGAGACCCTGGCACTGCGAATCAGACAACACAGCAACAATGCGCTTAAGGTGGCACAGTTCCTCAAGGACCACGAGAAGGTAAGCTGGGTCAACTATCCGGGTCTTCCTGACGATGCGTTCCATGAACGCTCACAGCGTTATTTCACTGACGGACTTTCCAGTGGTGTCGTTGCCTTCGGTGTAGCGGGAGGCAGAGAGGCTGCCGGCCGGTTTATGGACTCTCTGAAACTGACCGGCATTGTCGTCCATGTCGCCGATGCACGGACCAGTGTCCTGCACCCGGCCAGCACGACACACCGGCAGCTCAGTGATGAGCAGCTTAAAGGAGCCGGCATCAGTGCCGATTTCGTGAGACTCAGTATCGGCATCGAGGACGCGGACGATATCGTAGCAGATATCAGCCAGGCACTCGACAAGGCATAAAACGCGTGTCTGGATGGCTCAAGAACAGTGAACGGGTATAGGCATCGTGAACTCCAATCTGGTATACTTCCTGCCAAGCATAATAAGAACGAGTGATAGGAGAACACGACACTATGCGCAGTACATCTACTGGTACCACCCTGCTTGTCATCCTTCTGCTGATACTGTCCCCCCTAGCAGGTGCATCCTTCGAATCGGTTGAGACAAAGGATGCCAGAGGGAAGACGATCGAAATTCCCGAAGACCTGACCGGTTCGGCTCCGCTCATCCTTGCCTTCATACTTGGAGATTCAAGAGAGTCAGGAGAGGCTCAGGTTGAGACGATGCTTGCATGGCAGGATAGGCTTTCCTCCGATCCCTCTGTACCTCCTTCAGCGAAGATCTACCATCTGCCGGTCATTGAAGGACTCCCCTTCTTTCTCAAGGGCATTGTCAGGGACGGGATGAGAGACAGCTACAGAGGAGCTGTTCCAGACAGCAATATCGCGGTCCTGTTCCTCAAGGATATGAAATCGTACATTGAGGATGCAGGTATTCCCTTCTCATTCGAACCGACTCTTGTGGTACTCGACCGTGAGGGAGAGGTCCGTACCTACGTGAAGGGTTCCCCTGATGAGCGCAACCTTTCGAAGGTGCGCAATGCACTTCGACCCTGAGAGTACCTGCCGATACCAGATACCCTTGCACACATGTCAGTTCTTCGTACCTGTCACAAGCTCACGCCGGGTGCAGTTACATACAGCATACGTACATGTCGCTGCTATCTTCTTATTTAGTTAAAACTTGACGGCTTGGGAAATCAAACGCTCATACACACAACCGGTAACAGACTTGAGGCATCAGCAGCGTTTTCAAGAATAGCCTACTGCATCTTATTACACTCTCTGTCACAAGAAACTCACTCAGCATGAGGAATTTTTTGATATTTTTTAGCAATTTTTTACACTTCTTACGTCTTCTTCCACCTTCTACCGCTACACCGAAGATACCCTCCTTCACTGACACATCTCTACCCTCGAACCAGGCCCCGACATCTCACCGGTCGGCACACTCAGGGGGATGTAAGAAGTATCAGCTGTTCTTCTCAGTCTGCACACATGTCAGGTCAACACCCTTGTCACATCAGACATTCGGGTGTCCCTGATAGAAGAGTCATAACTGAGCACCTTTTATCTTATTTCTAGAAATATAATTGCTCACTTAGGATACTGTCCTGCTGTACCATCAGAGCTGACACCTCATCCATCTGACAGGACTCGTACAGGAATCTACAGCCTGTCTATCCTATCTATGTCATACAACTCAGTACTGATACGGGTAATTATTTGTTGTTTTCGAGTATTTTTTTGCTCATCCTACGTTTGTACGACCCATGGAGACGTTCCAGTCCACGGTGGGGCCATACGATCAGGCAATCCCAGGCGGACACGATACCCGCAAACATCGAGACAGGAGAACCCGAATACTATGGATTTTTCTATGCAATTCCGTGTTACAGCATACTGTCCAGGAGCAGGAAACACAGAAACAGCACAACAGCCTCGGAAAAAAGTTCATAATTATACAACTATCGATACGAGATGGGTAGCCATAAATCATTTTTTTTACTATCATGGGCGCGAACATTCTATAAAATTGCATTACAAGGAGATAGTATGGCAACAGACTACAGAAAAGTTCTACAAAGCAAGATGAGCGAGGAAAGCCTCAACAAGATCGACGCTTTAAAGAATCAGAAGGTTATTGAATTCGTAGGTTCTTTTGCAGAACACTGTAACCCAAAGTCGATTTTTGTCTGTACCGACAGCGAAGAGGACATCCAGTATGTCAGAGAACAGGCTCTCGCTAAAGGTGAGGAGCATCCCCTTGCGAACTCGAAGCAGACCATCCACTGGGACGGTTACGGCGATCAGGCTCGCGACAAGAAAAACACCCGGTACCTTGTGTACAAGGAAAATCTCGAAGAGATGTCTTCCCTGAACTCTGTCGAGTACGAAGAAGGCCACGCTGAGATCATGAGTATCGCAAAGAACAACATGGAAGGCAAAGATACTGTTGTTCTCTTCTTCTCGGAAGGACCGACTCAGAGCCCCTTCACTATCCCCTGTATTCAGTTTACTGACAGCTGGTACGTTGCTCACTCAGAGCAGATCCTGTACAGATCAGCCTACAGCCACTTCCTGACAATGAAGGAAGAGGAGAAGGACGACTTCTTCCGCTTTATCCACTCGGCAGGTCCGCTTGATGAGAATGGCTGTTCGGTCAACCTCGACAAGAGAAGAATCTACATGGATACTCAGAACAACATCGTGTACTCGATGAATGCACAGTATGCAGGTAACTCTGTCGGACTCAAGAAGCACTCTATGCGCCTTGCTATCAGCAAGAGCGGCAAGGAAGGCTGGCTCTGTGAGCACATGTTCATCATGGCTTCTCTTGATGACAACAAGAACAAGACCTACTTTGCAGGTGCCTACCCCTCTGCCTGCGGCAAGACCTCCACTGCCATGATTCCCGGTGAGCAGATCGTCGGTGACGACATCGCCTATTTCAGAAACATCAACGGTGAGTTCCGTGCTGTAAACGTCGAGTTCGGTATGTTCGGTATCATCAAGGATGTCAACGAGAAGGATGACCCCGTCATCTACGAAAACCTGCTGAAAAATCAGGAAGTTATCTTCTCCAACGTGCTCAAGGGCAAGGACGACAAGCCTTACTGGGTTGGTATGGGTGTCGAGACTCCCGATGAAGGCCGCAACCACGCCGGTGAATGGAAGAAGGGTGACAAGGACGCTGCAGGGAATGTAATTCCCATCGCACACGGTAACTCACGCTACACCATGAGACTTGACTACCTTGACAACATCGACAAGGAAGGTTTCGAGGCTAAGGAAGGTGTGAAGATCGAAGGTATTCTCTACGGTGGCCGTGACAGCGATACGACCGTCCCTGTGGAAGAGTCCCCCAACTGGAAGGACGGTATTCTTCTTAAGGCTGCAACCCTTGAATCAGAAACGACCAGTGCAACCCTCGGCGCTGAAGGTGTGAGAACTCCTTCTCCGATGGCCAACATGGACTTCGTTTCCTATCCTCTCGGCAAATACACCATGAACAACATCGCTTTCGGCGAAGGTGTGAAAGATACCCCGAAGGTATTCAGCAACAACTACTTCATGAGAGGCAAAGACGGCAACTTCATGACCAGCAAGCTTGCAAAGAAAGTATGGCTTCACTGGGCGGAAGGAAGGATTCACGGCACCTACGATGCCTATGATACACCGACCGGAAAGATCCCCCTGTATGCAGACCTGAAGGACCTCTTCAAGAAGCATCTTGGTGAGGACTTCACTGAAGAAGACTACTCCTACCTCTTCACCTTCCGCTGTACCAAGTGGATCGAGAAGCTTGAGAGGACCAAGGCCTTCTACACCAAGATGGACAAGAACACTCCTCAGGAGATCTATGATTACTGGGATGCTGCGATCGCGAAGATTGCAAAGGCTCGCGACGAATTCGGCGACGAAATTCTTCCCGGCGCATTCAAAGCGTAACAGAACACATTACACGATTCAGGCTGTTGCTTCGGCAACAGCCTTTTTCTCTTTTGTCTTCAAGGGGGTACACAGTGCCTGAACTGCCGGAAGTCGAATCGATCAGAAGGTTTCTCAGCAGCAGCGGGTTCATGACACGGAAGGTGGAAACCCTTCTGGTGCAGCATGAACGCTCGTTCAGGAATGAGAGCGCACAGGGATTAGAGGGAACGGCCTTCTCCTCGATCACCAGGAAAGGGAAGAAACTGTTCATCCATCTGGATGACGGAAGGACCCTTGTCGTGCATTTCAGCATGAGCGGATCCTTTACCCTCAGGGAAAGAGGTGAACCCGCAGACATCCATGACCGGGTGATCTTCCTGGCTGACGGCATGCAGCTCGCCTTCCATGACCCGAGACGGTTCGGCACGATCATTCTGACGGACGATGATTCACTCATCAGCGACAGACTCGGTATCGATGCTCTCAGCCCGAACCTTTCGAAGGAGACACTGGCCTCCCTTCTCGAAAAGAAACAGCAGGCAATCAAGCCGGTGCTTCTCAATCAGAGCATCATCAGCGGACTGGGGAATATCTATGTGGATGAAATTCTGTGGGCTGCCGGGATACACCCTCTGAAACGAGCCTGTCAGGTGCCTATCTCCTCGCTGTACACCCTGTACGACCAGATGAGAAGGATACTGACAGCCAGCATCGCATCAGGAGGAACGAGTCTGGGCGACGGGGAGTCGAACTACCACGCGGGAGGAGTGAGAGGAGGGTACTATCCCTACCTGAAGGTCTTTGATCGGGACACGCAACGATGCGAGCGGTGCTCTTCGGTCATCGAGAAGATCCGAGTCGCACAGAGAGGGACGCACTACTGTCCCTCCTGCCAGCGCCTCAGCTGATATCGGAACCCGGAGGGTCAGGAATCCTGGAGAGCTCTGGCGAACGGCTCGATAGCATCCTTCCGTTCCCGGTGCAGCTCATTCTCCCCCTTGAGGATACTTGAAAGGATCATCCTCTTGATACCGCGATGTTCCTCAAGAATGATATGTCCTCCGAACCATCCTCTGTGGTCCGCATGACTCAGAATCTGTTCGGGGTAGTTCTTCTCATAATAGGTATCCTTGTACTCCTCGGCAGTTCCGCATATAAACAGAGACAGAGGGCGCTGAAGCAGGTCCTCCCGGTTCCTCTTCACGAACCTGCGGATAGCACCCGGTGTCCGTCCCGCATAGACGGCGGAGCCGATGACGATGCGGTCATACCCGGCCAGATTCTCCTTTCCTGCGGCCTTCACCTGTACAGCCCGGCCTTTGCCTGCAAGATACTTCTCCAGAGAGAGTGCACACTCCCTGGTGTACCCGCCTTTCGACTCATATATGATCAATACTGACATGCTGGTCACCTCATTCATCCATTAGAAGTGTATCACAACATGCTCTTTCGGAGGGGATTTTCTTCTTGTGACAATGCAAAAACACATGCTAGTATGAGTCATCACCAAGGGGAGGCATGAGATCGTGAAGCTATTCGTCTTCGTTCTCAACGATGAAGAGTTCCTCGAAGAAGTGATGGAAGCCTACGTTGAAGCCGGTGTCACCGGGGCGACCATCCTTGACTCGGAGGGAATGGGCCGGTTCCTCACCTATGAGATACCCATCTTCGCAGGATTCAAGGACTTCATGAAAGGTAACAAACCCTACAACAAGACGATCCTTTCTGTCGTGAAAGGTCAGGAGGTGATAGACCGGGTCCGGCAGCTCATAGAACCGGTCATCGGCAACCTCAGCGACCCCGGTACGGGAATCATGTTTTCTCTCGAAATTGACTGGGCAAGCGGTCTTATCGATGACGGTATGGAGGAATGAGATGAACATACTCTGTTCGAAACTGACAAGCGAAGCTGTTTCCATAGCGCTTCCCGCGTTGAATAAGGAGGAGGTGATTCATCTGCTCAGTGAGAAGATCAGTGACCTGAATCATCTTGATTGTGCCCAGCTGATCGAAAGTGAAGTGCTCAGACGGGAACAGATGGTCCCCACCTGTCTCGGCTTCGACTGTTCCATTCCTCACGCCCATATCGATATACTCACCGACACCTACATCGTCGCCGCGAATCTGAGTCAGAGCGTCTCGTTTTCCCAGACGGTTGAGGGTGACACCTCGCTTGTGTTTCTGATCATCGGTCCGGAACGGCACGCTCCTCTCCACCTTCGCCTTCTATCCACCATCGCACGGCTGGTTCATGATGAACAGATCCGCTCACGACTTATCACCTGCAGTGAGCCGGGACAGTTCGTTGAGACGCTCTGTCCCAAAGCGAGGTGACATGAAAGCATCACGATTGTGGAACGGCATCAGGATCTTCATCACCTGGATCTTCCTGTTTCTGATCTGGATCGTGTTCACCTGGAAGTGGACAGGACCTTCTGTTGCAGTAGGGGCTGCCGGTTCTCTTCTGATAGCGATCATCTCCTTCAGAGTATTCATCCCGTCTCATCAGGCAGCACTGGGCTTCATCCTTCCCAATCCCCTGTATCTCGTGTTGTACATGCTCTATCTACCTGTTGCTCTGTACCACTCGAGTACGCTGGTACTCCTGACCCTCCTGAAAGGAACCGAAAATCCGAGGATCGTTCACTTCAGGACGCACCTGAGAAGCGATATCGCGCGGACAGCTCTTGCCCTCTCCATAACGCTGACCCCCGGAACGATCTGCCTTGATCTCAACGACGACCATCTCACGGTCCACTGGCTGACCTGCGACACGACCCACTCAAAGGAGGCAGGGAAGAAGATCACAGGGAAGATGGAGCGTCTGCTCGGGAGGATGTTCAGTTGACTGAGATGCTTCTTATCTGGGCACAGTTCCTGTTCCTCTTCTTTGCAGTCGCTTCGGCTGTGAAGATTCTCATCGGACCTACCGGTGCCGACCGTCTCATCGCGCTCATGATCCTTTCTTCCGTCACTCTGGGGTTTCTCGTACTCACGGCGGTTTCCGAGGAGCGGATCATCTATCTTGATGTGGCGCTCGTATATGACATCTTCGGGTTCCTCGGACTGCTGGCGATCGCCCGATTCCTGCCGCGGTCACTCATGAGACCGAAGGAGAAGAAGGCCGACCTGTCTGAAAGGAGTACGCATGAACATACCTGAGATCATCGCACTGCTCGCCTTCACAGCAGCTACCGTGTTCGGAGTAGCCGGCATAGCAGGCCTCTTTCTGAAAAAGGATGCCTACAGCCGGGTTCAGTTCGGAGCACTGACCGCGACCACCTCGGTGCTGTCGCTGTTCATTGGACTGATCTTTCTATCCCCGTCAGTAGGGTTCATAGCCCGCATAGCAGTGATCATCGCGTTCTTTATGATCAGTTCGCCGACAGCGACCTATATCGTCACCCGGTTGCTCTGGCAGTCTGACTCTACAGGGTAGGAGAAGGTATGGAAACAGTGCTGCTGATCATGCTGATAGCTCTCGCATCGTTTGCCCTCCTGTCCAGGGATCTGCTGAGCGGGATCATCGCCCTCGGCGCCTTCAGTCTGTTCAGCGCCGTCATCTTTCTCCTGTACCATGCACCGGATGTCGCCATCACAGAGGCGGCGGTAGGGGCCGGGCTGACAACGATCATCTTCGTGTGGGCGATCCGGCATACGGGGAGGGACGACAGATGAGGAGATGGACGACTACTGCCCGGGTCCTTGTCTCTCTTGCACTGTTTCTCCTTCTCCTGCCGATATTCCTGTCGGATGAACCCTGGCCTGCCTCAGCGAGAGACATCCTTGCCGGTGAGGCAAAGAGAGAGACCGGAGCTGAGAATATCGTAAGTGCCATCTACCTAGGCTATCGTGCGTTCGATACCCTCGGCGAGACGATCGTCCTGCTGATCGCTCTGTCGGGGACGATGAGCGTGGTGTCCCTGTTGAAGCGGACGAGCGAGGACGTGAGAACCCCTGTATCCCTCAACTTCTCCCTCGAAGAGGAGAAGAGGGCCCATCACCGGCTGAGGACACACCTTCTCGAGGTCGTGACAGGAAAGATCGGACCTATTATCCTCCTGTTCGGGTTCTACGTCGTGATGCACGGTCACCTCTCACCCGGCGGAGGTTTTCAGGGGGGTGCGATCATCGCAAGCGGCATTATCTTCTTCGTCCTTGGTAATCCTCACAGGAGGGAGGAGTCACATCTGCAGAGAACGACTCTCCATCTCATCGAAGCCGGTGCCTTCCTACTATTTCTTCTTGCCGCCGTCGTCCCGCTCTTCCTTACCGGAGAGCTTCTTGCCAACCCGTTTCAGACAAAAGAGTTCTACATCATTGCTCTGAACACCTTCATCGGACTGAAGGTGGGAGCCGGCATCTCGCTGATGTGTATCTCAATGATTGAAAGGAGGATCCTATGATATCGCGTCTGCTTCTGCTGATACTGTTCATCATCAGCCTTCATGCCCTGATATTCAACCACTCGCTGATGAAGAAGGTCTTCGCATTGAATATCCTGAACTCCGCGATCGTTCTGCTGTTCATCACGCAGGGGGCCGCTCTGGGGACCCGTTCTCCCTTCACTACGGAACCACCGCAGCAGATGGTGGATCCGGTCGTTCAGGCTCTCATGCTCACGGCTATCGTCATCGGGGTCTGTGTGACAAGCTTCTCACTGGCTCTGGTGGTTCATCTTCACTCCCGGTTCGGAAGTTTTGATTACCGTCATATACGCAGGGAACTGGCCAATGACAGATGAGATGCAGCTGCTTCCCTTCTTCCTTCCCCTGGCGGGAGCCCTCTTCCTCCTGTTCTCCCGGCTCCTGGACGAGCGCTCACAAGGTCGGTCGGCACTGCGATTCATCGCCCTGGGTACGACCTACGGTCTATCAACACTCTCTACCTCGATCAACATACTCGGTGAGAGCACCGGCGGCTTCATAGGAGGATATCACCCGCTCATCGCCATCCGCTACGAGGTGACTCCGATTCTGTCGTCAGTCTACCTCCTGGCGATACTGCTCTCCTTCATCAGTGAACTCTATGCGAAGAGGGAGATGAGGGCAAAGCCCGACATAGCAGCTGTGATCCATATTCAGCTGGCCTTCATCGGCTTCACCCTGATAAGCCGGGACCTGTTCAACCTCTTTGTCACCCTCGAAGTACTGGGTATCACAAGCTACATCCTCATTGCCAGCGGGGAGAAGTACCGGGCTTCCTTTGCTTCGATCTCCTACCTGCTGATGAGTTCCCTTGCCATGGCCTTCTTTCTCCTCGGCATTTTCGGAATCTACCGTCAGACCGGCAGTCTCGACCTGGTCGCCATAAGGGCATACTACCTGCACAACCCGGCGACCTATTCCACGACACTGAGCTCCATGAGTATCGCCACAGCTCTTCTGATGCGTACAGCGATCTTCCCTGTTCATACCTGGCTTCCGGAGGCACATGCATCTGCACCGCACCACGTCTCCGCCCTGCTTTCGGGACTCCTGATCAAAATTCCTCTGTTTCCTCTTGCACTGATCGTCACCATGACGCCGACTTCCCGTCTGCTGGCAACAGTCCTTCTGTATGCCGGAGCCGTTTCGGCGATCCTGGCTGTCGTGAGCGCCTTCAGTCAGAGGGACATGAAACGGCTTCTGGCCTTCCATTCGGTGTCTCAGATGGGTTACGTGGTCGCCTCCTTCGGTGCCTTTCTGATACGGGGTGACACTCAGCTGCTGTACGTTGCAGCCCTGCTTCATCTTACCTTTCATGCACTGTTCAAGGCGACGCTCTTCCTCACGGTGGGCAGGGTCATCGACCTGACTCACAGCAAAGATGTGTACACGGTGAGAAACGGTGCACGGATCCTCCTTGATGCCTCGAAGAGCAATATCTTCGTCATCATAGCATTCTTCCTCTCAGCCCTCTCGATCGCGGCTACACCGGCAACCAACGCATTCATCTCGAAACAGCTGATCACTGATGTGCTGAAGGACTACCCTCTGGTCTCCTGGACGCTCGTAGTGACAGGGGCCTTCACAGTCGCCTCCTTCATCAAGCTCTCCCGGGTCTTCTTCGGTGACCGTTCAGTTCCGATTCCCTCTGTCAGGCAGGAGAGGAAGGGGATCGATGCCATGATCCTGTCGATCCTGTTCCTTCTGGGCAGCAGCATCGCAGAACATTTCTCCCTCTCTCTGCCCCTCCTCTCCTCCTTCCACCCGTATGATGCATCCCACCTGATCAAGACTTCCATCACCATCGCCACCGGCGCAGGGCTGTACGCTCTGATTCGTCTGAAGAGGACCAGGATAGTGATGCATCGCATAGAAGGTCTTTCTGCCTCCCTCACTATGATGCTTCTCAGTATCCCTCTGTTCATCGCATTCCTGACCATCCTCTTGCACATATCATCAGGGCTGATCTAAGATGATGGGTAGAGGGAGGAAAGCACATGGCACTGTTTATCCGCAAGAGATCTCCGCTGTACACACCCGGCACGTCTCAGGTGAGTGCACCTGAGACCGGCAAGGCACGGATTCACACCTTCAGCTACAATGACCAGTTTCTTCAGGAATCCGATGGGAACCTGGAAAAGGGTGACGAGGACTCGATCACCTGGATCGATATCATCGGGACTCAGGACGATGATCTGATCCAGGAACTGGGGCAGATGTTCTCCCTCCACCCGCTCACGATTCAGGATATCATGCAAAGCGGGAAACGCCCCCACCATGAAATGTATGAGCAGTATGTATCTCTGAGAATGAACATGATCACCCGCGATGAGAACACGGGTGAGTATATAAGTGAACATATCACGTTCATTCTGGCTGAACATACTCTCATCACCGTACAACAGCAGGAGGGAGACCTCTTTGAAGGGGTCAGAGAACGTATCAGGGAACATACAGGCCGGGTGAGAAGGAGTGGAGCTGACTATCTGGTGTATGCTCTGAGCAACGCCATCTTCCTGCATGCGGTCACGCTGGTGGAGCAGCTGGGTGAAGATATTGAGAGAAACGACACGCTTCTCATATCGAACGGAACAGAGGAGATGATCCAGGCTCTGGACAGCGCCAGGAGCACAATCAACTACCTCTCTTCGCAGATCCGTCCCGACCGCGATGCACTGAGAGAACTGATGAGAATAGAATCGGAGCATATCAGTGCCTCAACTCAGGTGTATCTCAGGGACCTGTACGATACAGCGACCCAGACCGTAGAAGCACTGGAAAGTTACCGGACGATGGTGAAGGATCAGAATGACACGCTTGCAGCCCGCACAGCGTCAAAGCTGAATGAGGTCATGAAGTTCCTCACGATCTTCAGTGTCATATTCATTCCGCTCTCACTTATGGCAGGCATCTACGGAACGAACTTCTCCTCCATCCCGATGTTGAGATCACCCTACGGATTCCCTCTCTTTCTCGTATCTCTTCTGTTCATCGCAGGCGTGATGATCCTGATCTTCAAACGCAAGAAATGGTTATAGGAGGCCTTTATGATAACACTTGCAGGCCAGCAGGTATCGCTCAACACCTTCATCTATGAGAAGCTTCTGCCCAACAGTCTCACGATCGCACTCTATATCATACTGGGTTCAGTCATCCTTAAGCTTCTCAACGCACTGGTCAATCGGGCACTGAGCAGGAAGCTCAACCTGCAGACACAGATGCTGATCCGCAAGACAATCCGCGGTGTCGGCATCTTCGTCATCAGTGTCCTCGTGCTCAACACGCTCGAGGTCCCCCTTTCCGCTCTTCTGGGAACTGCGGGGATCGTCACTGTGGCAGTAGGTATCGCTTCGCAGAACTCGATGGGGAACCTGATCAGCGGGATCTTCCTTCTTTCCGAACAGTCGTTCGTGGTCGGGGACGTGATCGAGGTCGGCTCCTACATCGGAACTGTGCAATCGGTTGACCTGCTCAGCGTCAAGATCAAGACCTTTGACGGTCTTCATCTCAGGATCCCCAACGAAACCCTCATCAAGAGTGAGATCACCACGATCACCAAGAATCCCCTCAGGAGAGTACCGCTTTCGATCGGAATCAGCTACTACGATGACATCGATAAGGCACGTGATATCCTGTTCAGGGTTGCAGCCGGTGAAACACTCGCCCTCAAGGAACCCGAGCCGTTTTTCATGGTCAGCGGGTATGGGGATTCCTCGATCAATCTGTTCTTCGGTGTCTGGGGAAAAACTCCTGATTTTGCTGCATTGAAGACCAGCCTGCTCATCTCCATCAAGCGTGCCTTCGATGCCGAGGGCATCGAGATCCCGTTCCCCCACCTCACTATCCGCCCGGCGGTTACCCTGGAACAGAACGCTGCGGAGACACAGCCAGAACAGAAGGGGTAAAGGACACACGCGGATGCACAGTGATATTCAGGCTATTGTCATCGATCTTGACGGAACGCTGCTCGACAGGAACAAGCAGATCAGCGACCGGACGATCACAACACTCAGACTCGCCGGCGAACAGGGCCTCAGGGTGATTCTCGCGACGGGACGATCCCTCAGGGCGTGCCGGCACTACATCGACGAGCTCGCTCTCTCTCACCCGGTAATCTGTTACAACGGATCATGTGTCTATGATCCCCTTACCGCCACCGACCTGTTCCACACGCACCTCAGCGAGCAGGTCTGTATGGAGATCCTCTCACTGGAAAAGCAGGTAAACTGTTCCTTTCATGCCTACCGCCGTCATCAGGTGCATGTCCTGCACGATGACCGCCACAGTGAGTATCTGAATCAGGTTGCGTATCTGCTCGAACACGGTGACAGGAATATCGGAGCACTTTCGACCTACGAGTTCACCAAGGCTGTCTTTGTCGGGGATTTTCACGATACCGAGAGGGTGAGAAGTCACCTCACGGACACGTTTGCTCACACGATCCATCAGGTCTACTCCCGTCCCCATTTCTTTGAAGTAATGAGTGCCGGAGCGACAAAGGGAGATGCTCTGAAACTGCTGCTGGAGCTTGAAGGGATCCATCCCGACAGGGTCATGGCTATCGGTGATGAGAATAATGACCTCACGATGCTGAGCATGGTCGGTCACCCGGTGGCAATGGCCAACGGGACGAAACAGGTGAAGGAAGCAGCACGGTACCACACCTCCTCGTGCGACGAGGAGGGAGTCGCGCAGATCATTGAAGAGATCGTCCTCGCTTGAGCAGGTAGGTTCCCACCGGCTCGGAGGTTTCCCGGCTGATGGCGGGGCACTTCACCTTGAGGAGGAAATATACCGGACCGGTATCCTCACTCATCGCCTCATAGTTACCCTGTCCCTTCGCCACGATCATATCAGCTTCCCGGTAGGCTCTCTGCATCTGTTGACCCGACTGAGCGATCACGGCTCCTGCACTGTCACAGGCACTTACTACGATAGCATCGGCAATCTGATCGATACCGGCGAAGCGGGCATCGATCAGTGTCACATCGTTCAGTATCGGGCGGTTTCTCACCGCGACAGTGATGGTGAGACGGGGATGAATCTGCTTCATCGTCTCCATCAGCAGCCGGTCGAACACGACCTCGCCTGCATTGTCGAGGATATAGAGTATACGGGAGGAGCGAGAGAGGTGTTCCCTCCATTGATCATAGGCAAGTGAGTGAACCGCCTCCTCAGTGCTCTCCATCGTCCCCAGGGCATCCCGGATAACCTTCTCAACGTCCACAGCACTGCCGAATACCCCGTAGTCTATCGCGTTCCCCCCGATTGCCAGGAGGACAGCACTGTGAAGAGGATCATCAGAGGAGCTGATGACATGCCTCACCTCATCGAGATGTTCGAGGATACGGTTGCTGCTTATCTGCTTCATGTCCCGGTAGGGATCTTCGATTCCAAGAAGCCGTTCGACCTCATGCTGTATGACAGTGGCGATGACCGGAGGAGATACTCCCTCATCATATGAGCGGAGGGAGGAGCCGAGTGTGTTCATCACTTCCCTGGTCTCGCTATCGGAGAGGGAGAAGGTCTGCTGTGCCTGGAGCGTCTGTTTGAACAGACACGCGATACATTCAGGATACGATTTCATAGTACAGACACTGTACCATATAATCCGGTTGATGAACCAGTACAGGCCGCTCCCTCACCGCTGTGTATGCAGATACTTGCTCATCAGGTGATCACCTGATACAGTTGATGTCATGAAAGAACAGAAAGTAGTGATAGCCCACGGTTTCAGCCATGAGGAAGTGTACAGGCTGCTCAAGGCAGTGAAACGGGAATTTGAAGGCACCGATGACATCGCATTCGCGATGAGTACCGAGCATTCGCTGACGATGAGACTCGGCGAGGTGGTCAAGGATGTAGGGGAAGAACACCAGTATATGAAAGATCACCCGCCCACACAGGAATCACAGTAGAGAGTCTGTCACCGATCAGACGGGATACTGCCGGCCCGGGGCCGGCAGGCAGTGGTGAGTGGGAGCTGAAGCTACAGCTTCACCTTCAGGCCGATACCGACAAAGGTCGATTCCATCCAGTCCACATCAGCGAAGGAACTTGGGTCGCTGACAAGAGAGGGAAGGTCCTCAAGGAGCAGCTTTCCTTCGACTCCGAGTGTGAATATATCGGTGATATTGAAATCAAACCCTGCCCGTGCATTGTAGGCCACATCGGCTGCAAGGGTCGCGCTCCCGCCGTCAAGTACCAGCTGATAGGCCGGGCCGATACCGAAGAACGGTTCAAAGAAACCCAGGGTAGCGCGAACTGTCAGGTCGGTCGTCATCAGGAAGGTGTAGATATCACCGGAACCTTCGAAGGGTGCATCAAGAAGGATGTCGGTTCCTACACCGAACCACGGGGTGATGTGACCCTCGAAGCGGAGTCCCGGCGTGTAGGGGGTGAAATCTGTTTCCGTGAGGTCTGAGAGCCTGTACAGGTTCAGCACTCCGAAGTCGAACGTGCTCGGGCTGGCCGCACTGATGCCCGTCACAGCCAGAAGCGTTATCACGATACTGATGATTAGTATTCTCTTCATACTGTTTCTCCTTGTATAATTACGTCTCCTACTATTCATGATACACGATTTAGCAATCAATAGGTAAACTTTTTTATTCAGAAAACGTGACAGAATCATGACCGATTGTGCTGTCTCAACCTCCCTGCGAGGTGTGATACTGCCATAAGGGGATGGTACAGCACCATCCGTCTGCCGCTGTAGCGCATGATGGTTCCGATCTGCTGCCTCTCATCGGGTCCGTAGCAATGGACGTCACAGGAGGAGCAGAAGAATCTGTCATCCAGAAGTGAGCAGGAGGCCATCCTCTGCTCAGCATATCCATGGAGACGTTCACAGGAAGGGCACAGCATGTCGTGCGTGCCGTGGTGGGCTCGGCAATAGATCTGTATCATGCTCTTCAGCACTCTCTCACGTCGTCTCAGTTCCCGGTCGCTCAGCATACCTTCACCATATCATACCGGACAAGACAGTCCAAATGGTTTTTCTTCTGCTTGCAGATAGAGATGGTTGGCCGTATGATTGATTCATGAAACATACCGTATGTATATCCTTCCTTTGTATGCTTGTGTTCCTGACCTTGGGTGGCGAAATCTCTGCCGTCTCAGGTGTCAGGAGGATAGAGACCGAACATACCACCATCATCTATGAGCCGAAGGATAGAGAAAGCGCCCTCACCGTGGCATCGTTTGCCGATGAGACCTATGAGCATCTGGCTGAGGCGGTGGGATATACAGAGATGAAGAGGGTCCCGGTTGTCCTGTTTTCCGGCAGCAGTACAGCAAACGGGATGTACTCATCGATGCCTTCCCGCATCACCATGTACATCACCAGTGACCCTGAGCTGTTCCTGACCAGCCGTTCCTCCTGGCTCTACTCCCTGTATGTCCATGAACTGACACACTTCCTCCACCTGACTCAGCAGGTGGGACCTGCCTCATTCCTTACTCCGGTGTTCGGTCCGGAAGTACCTTTGATGAATACACCCCTGATGCCGGGGTGGTGGATCGAGGGTATCACCACCTATACAGAGACCGCCCATGCACCGGGAGGACGCGGGAGCAGCAGCAGATTCCTGATGCCGGTGCGTGAGGACCCGTCGATACTCCCCCTTTCGAAGACCTCGTATGCATCAGCAGCTCCACCGAGGGGAAGGATCTACCTCGGGGGAAATATCCTGGTCAGTTACCTGATAGAGACCTACGGAGAGGATATCTACCGTGAGATCAATTCTACGTTCGCATGGTTCCCGTTCCTCGGTATGGGCTACCCGGTCAGAAAGGTAACCGGAGAATCACTTAAGGAGATTTACGAACAGGCACTGAGGAGAATCGATGCCCCGGCAGTGCAGAGCACAGAGTTTCCCATCACTGAGCAGGGGGGAATGCATGAGCTCATCGGATTGCATGAAGGGACGCTCTATCTGCAGCGGTGGGACCGTAGCAAGTCTCTTTCGCTGCTTGCCTACCGGGACGGTGAGCTGAAAACAGTCTCCTCGCTGATCAACGGCATGGCCGATGACGTGATGAGCCTCTCCGCAGACGCATCCTCGGTGTATCTCCTGTTCAGAAGCTATGATCCCTATAGCAGAGCCCCCATCAGTCCCGGCAGTGTCAGTCACAGCGATCTGTACCGCTACGATCTCGAAGAAGGTTCATACACTGCCGTGAGTACCGCAGGTGTCCTGCGCCAGGTGACAGTCTCTCCTGACACGGGCCACATCGCAGCAGTGGAGGCTGTCGCAGACCGTTACCGGCTTGTACGTTTCTCACCGTCAGAGTATCACAGAGAGGTTCTGTTCGATGAACCCGGCAGTTCCTTTCTGTTTCCCGCCTATGGACCGAAGGGGCACGCGCTCGCCGGGGTGATTGTCAGCAAAGGAACCAGCTCACTCGCACTCCTTGAGGGCTCTGAGACCAGGATTCTCATCGGGCCGGTCTCGTATGAGATACGAAACGTGCGATTCGTGAATGAGGACACTATCAGTTTTACCAGTGACAGGGATGCACCGTTCTCTTTGTACACCTATGATCTGAAGAGCGGGCTCATCACGCGGATTCTGAGTGATCCGGTGGGCATTCTCGACGCGATCATCGACGGAGAGGACATCTACTATCAGAGATACCTGAGCGGGTACACCGGCATCTTCCACACTACCCGGGATTCCGCGAAGGAAGAAGCCGTATCATGTTTGCTGACCACTCCGTCCCTTCCCTACAGCCCGGTTCAACAGGACAGCTATGAAGAGAAAACCTTTCATGACCTGCTGCGCTTCAACCTCTGGTTCCCCTACCCGATCATCGAAGACGGGGTTCATGGAGCCGGCGCGTATTCGCTGTTCACAAGTCTGCTTCAGCGACATGCGCTCCTTGTTATAGCAGGGTACACCTTTGAGAATCAGAGTGTGAGAGCCTATGGCGAGTACAGCTACTCACCGGGGCGTTTCAACCTCAGGCTGCAGGCAGATATTGAGAGTGCCGATGTTCAAGGAGGTGTCAGCGGAAGACTTTCAGTTCCCCTCTTCTATTCGCCGCAGCCTACGGGACAGCATCTGGTGTATGCTCAGGGCTCTGCCAGATATCTATTCAGCGGGGAAGATGATTCGGTGCTTTCTTCTGCGGGTCTTGCCTACAGCTTTGACTCACCGGCAGCCTCGAAAGACGTCTTCGGCCGTTACTCACTGGATACATCCTACTCCATGAATGTTCTTGGTGACTCGGTGTTTCTCAGTTACGGCACACTGCAGGCATCTACGCCATCTGTTGTGAGGCATCACAGCATTTCTCATCGCCTGAGAGCTATCAGTTCACACGGGAAACTGTTCAGTGAGTTCACTGACCCGCGGAGTCTTCTGCCTCCTGTGTCCTTCACAGTACCTGCTCAGGACGGATATGCGCGGCTCGATTATACTCTGAGTTACTGCATACCGTATGCTGTCGCCGACATCCCGTTTCTCTGGGGAGGGTTCACCTCAGCCTACCTGACCTTCGCTGCCCGTGGAGCAGGTGTCTACGACGGCTCCTCATTCTCTTTCGAGGATGATGTGATCCTCAGCGCACAGGCCGGTGCAACCTACTCGCTGGGAATAGGGTTCCTTCTCAATCCCTATGTGTCACTTGAGTGGGCTCCGGTCAGCGGCAAATGGGGTGTCACCGTTGCTGTCGGCACTGATTCCTTCCTGTCGACCCTGCCGTCGACCCCGGACGTCAGCCCCTTCAGCTTCACGAAGAACCACCCCGAACTGCGCTGACAGTCCGAGGTGACAGGTTCCTGCATGTTGAAGAAAGGAGAGTCAGGAGAGGCCAGTGTGCTTCTCAAGTCCTTCCACAAGGCCGTGTCCACTCTCAGAGCGGGCAAAATACAGATTCCGGCGTTTTTTGAGGGACTCGAGAGACGCTTCATGGTTGCCTACGACGATCGAATTGAACGGAGCAACGAGCATTCCGGCATCATTGCCGCTGTCTCCTGCCGTGATGATCTGCTTCGCTCCAAGATTCCATTTCCAGGCAAGATACTTGATCGCGGCACCCTTATGCGCTCTGTAGGGGAGAATATCGAGGAACGTCTCGTGAGAGTAGATCGCGTTATGGGGGCACTTCGCTCTTGATAGCAGATCCTCGATCTTCTGTTTCAGTGTCTCGCTCAGTGGTTCCTTCAGCAGATAACTGATCTTATAGGGCCGCTGCGAGCCGGGCGAATCCTGCAGCACGATCTCATCAACGATCGAGAGTGCATCAACAATCCTCTGCCGGTTCCATCTCCGTCTGATATGCTGCGCCCATCCCTTGTCCTGGATGCAGTTCTTCCCGTAGTAGATCTCACTGCCGACAGAACAGATCCAGATGTCGGGAGAGGGAAGATCGAGGTCCGCCAGGACCTCCCGGGCCGACTCCAGAGAGCGTCCGGTGGCTATACCGAACCCGAGTCTGTCGGTGTTACGGGTCAGGTAGGAACGGAACAGTTCGACGCCCTCCTCACTTCCTGTGATCGTATTGTCGATATCGCTTACGAGCAGATGGTCGATCGATTCAAGGCGTCTGGCCATACTCTTCTCATAGCGTGCATCGGGTGATTTCTGACTGGAGTGATGCTCGAGCACCTTTGAAAGCTGTTCGAGGTACAGATCAGTGTGACGTTTCCAGTTATAAACTTTCCGGGTGTTCTCCACACCATTCTTGCTGAGCGTATCCCACTGTTCCTTGTCAGTGAGCACGCCGCGGATCGCGTCGTGTATCTGTCTGGGTTTCTCGATGTTCACGAGAATACCGCTGTCGCAGTTCTTCTTGATATCCTTCACTCCGCCCTTGTCGGTCCCGATGAACGGGAGACCGACCGCAGACGCCTCTATGAAGGTTAGGCCGAAGTTCTCAAGTGCAGCGGCAGAGACGAAGACCCCCTGCCTGAGGGCTGCTATTCGATAGACCTCAGGGACATCGGTCTCCGGGTTATGGCGTTTGGGAATCGCCATCCTTCCGTACAGGTCGTAGCGGTCCATCTGAAGAAGCATGTCGGTGAGAACCTGGGTCTCACCCTCCTCCATCTCGTTGATATCATCCCTGATACCTGCAAAGATCGCGAGATTGGCGATGGCCTGCAGTTCAGGGCTCTTCCCGTACAGTTCGATGAGAACATCGATGTTCTTTCGTGCCTCGGGTCTGCACAGAGCGAGTATCAGGGGCTTGTCCACATTTGTGAGGAACCGGTTGATCTCCTTGATCATCGTATACTGAGCGATCTTCTGTTCCTCACTGATCTCATGGCTTGAGATCTCGTAATGGTAATAGGGAAAAAATTTGTCGAGAGCAAAACCGGGGGGAAGGACGGAGAACTTCTTCACATCCCTCTTCTCGTACTCGCGATACAGTTCATCACGTTCATATTCTGTGCTCGTGATCACCATATCGGCCTTGTCGATGGTCGCCTCCTCCTCATGGATCCGGCGACTCATCGAATAGTACTCTTCGATCTTCTCCTCACTGTACCCGATACTCTTCAGGTACTGATTCTTGTTCCTTCCCAGTGAATGACCGGTGAAGACGAGTGGAATATTGAAATAGGCGGCGATCTCACGCGCGATATAGCCGCCGTCGGCATAGTGACCGTGGATCACATCGGGCAGAACCTGTGTCTTCTTGAAATATTCGATCAGATAGTCGACATACTCATCCAGGTAGGGCCACAGCTTCTCTTTGCGGTAATACTTTCCGGAACCGCAGGGAAGACGGACGATCTTCACAGTATCGGAGATCTTCTCTATCTGTTTTCCATAGTCCTTGCTGATATGTCTGTCACGTATCTTGCGGGTGAAGAGATCGACCTTCACACCTTCGCGCGAACTCAGCTCTTTAGCCAGATCGATCACATAGCGGGTCTGCCCGCCGGTGTCTGCATCCCGCCCCATCTCGATCTGTTCGCTCCGAAGTAAACCATGAATGTTAATCATAGCAATATACATCTATACACCTCTTTTATAACTACAATCATTGCATAGATAACGAAAAGTGTCAAATTAGTCCATTTGAGGTATAAGATATACGGGTTTCCCCGCGTGCCTGGCCACGTACTGCGATACACTTCCTGCGAAGACTTCACGGAAAAACGTATGACCTACGGTGCCCAGAACGGCAAGTGAGATCTCGTGGGAATCTACAGCCTCGAGAAGCTTCTTATGTGCATGTCCCTCGAGCACCAGCGACGTCACGTCAGCCACTCCGACCGACCTCACCTCATCCTCCATGGCCGTGAGCCTCTGGCGGGCGATCGTCTTCAGCTCCTCATCAAGATCCTTCATAGGGTCGATGACATGTGCAAGGGTCACCTTCCTGCATTCCTGGGTAGATACCATCAGCAGAAACTGGTCGAAGGCTCTTCTGTTTGCACTGGAGAAATCGACTGCGAAAAGCGGATGATAAAGAATTCCCAGCGAGTGAACAGGACTCGGTTTCAGCGATCCCTTCGTGTCGACAAGAAGTCTGTAGATAAGCAGAGGACGCGGGGTATGCAGCATCACTTCGAAGGCCACTCCACCGAGGAAGGCACCTCCGAGCAGACTTCTCCCCTGACTGCCGACGACAATCAGAGAGACATCCTGTTCTGCGGCGATACGTCTGATTTCCTGTTTCGCATGCCCGAAAGAGGTCTCTACCTTTATGGTGAAACCTCTTTCCCTCAACAATTCTTCCTGACGCTGCAGAGTTTCCTTCTGCATGTCGGTGTAGACCGGATACAACTCATCTGCAACCTGAGGGTACTCGTAGCACTGAAGGAGAATAATTGACTCTACCTGGAAATCATGTAGGAGAGAGAGATTCTCCACCATCATCATTGATGCATCAGAGAGATCCGTGGCGACAAGAGCTCGTGTACTCATATGACCACCTCCACCTACAGTGTAGCGCAGGTGGTGTCAGAAGTCAAAACGGTTACGGATCAGTGGACGACAATAACTAAACCGAATAAGAAAAATCCCAATCTTATCTCAAATGATTATTTCCTGTAGGAGAAAGAAGTGTGGTTTAATGAATAGATAAGTAAAAGGGAGTGAGAGGTTCTGAGGTGAAGGCTCTTTCCCTAAAGGAGAAGTGAAGAGGAAGTCCCTTTGTTGGTTGGACCCGGCAAAAACTCCCTCTCCACCAAAAACAGTATAGCAACAGTACCATCGAAGCGGATTCAATTCAAGAGACCAACCATCCATCCTTGAATACGGACAACGGCGGACTCGCATGCGGAAGATGCCTTGGTCCACTTGAGTATCGATTCAGGCGGGCGAGGATCAGAAAGTACACGAGTGAAGAAGGCCCGGCGGAGGAAACGACAAGCGTCACCGTCGGCCGTTGTTCGAGAGAAGGCCGGTACAAGACGATCTATCCCCACGACGTTGTGCGTAATAAGCATTACAGCCTCAGTGAAATTCAATCCGTGCTTGATGGTAGGAATGACTATTCCCTGGCGAGCGAACGGACGATGTACTACTGGAAGTCCTGGTTCAAAAACATGTTTGAGGCCGTAGTGGACTATCTCTGGCAGGTCGTCAACCATATTATTTCACAGGAGACCATCTTTTCCGCTTTGCAGTCATTCCTCGAAAAACTCGATGGCGAATGGCTGAGATATATTCTTGATCTATTTTCTGCCGGTATTAACAACCTTTGCATGTTCTTTGATCTCCTGACCATTACCATCATCTCAGAGTGCGGGAATCTGTGCAGAACCCATAGAAATGGGAGTACAGAGACTGATGAGAGGGGGTGCATACCACTCCCGGGAGGTTAGGAGAAGATGGAACTGAAGGAACTGAGACCCCATGAACTGGAAAAGTACAGCACAGCCAGGGAAGTTGTTGACCTGGGCTGTACCGACACGGCCATACGACGGGGCCGAACGAAGCTCGGATGTACCCGAAAGACACTCGTGAAGTACACGAAGTGGTATGAAAGCGGTGATGTGTCGCTGTTCAGTCACCGCAACAAAGGGCGCCAGCCTGCGACAAAAGTACCGCAGGAGACGAGGAAGACAGTTGAGAGGTTGTACAGGGAGAAGTACAGTAATGCGAGTTTCACCCATTTCATGGAGATCCTCAAAGAGGATCATGGCATCAGCCTCTCCGACGGAACGGTGCATGCAATCCTGAAACAGGCCTGTTTCGTCTCTCCCTGCTCCAAGAAAGCTACCAGGAGAAAGATGGAGAAACAACTCAGGATGACAGCCAGAAAGGAGCATCTGAGTAAAGCGGAAAGTGAGAGAGTCAATGCTGCTTTTGGAATGATTGATGGCGCCGATGCCCATCCTCGCAGACCTCGCAGTAAGTATTTCGGTGAACTCATCCAGATGGATGCAAGTGAGCTTGTCTGGGTAAAGGGGAAACGTAAGTGGCACCTGCATGTTGCTGTTGACGACGCGACCAGCGAGGTTGTCGGTGCATGGTTTGACACCCAGGAGACATTGAACGGCTACTACCATGTGCTGTTCATGATCCTCACGCGCTACGGCATCCCCTCCCGCTTCAAAACCGACCGGAGGACAGTCTTCGAGTACAGCCAGAGGGCTAAGCCTGATGAGGAGAAAGACACCTTCACCCAGTTCGCTGCAGCCTGCAGAGTACTGGGAATAGACATTCAGACAAGCTCAATACCTCAACACAAAGCAAGGGTTGAACGCATGAACAAAACGCTCCAGGGTAGAATCCCGGTGGAACTCACTCGTCACGGCATCACGAGCATCGAGGACGCGAACGCATTCCTGTGGGACTATCTGAACACCTTCAATGGACAGTTCTCCCTGAAAGATGAAAGAGATGAACAGACCAGCACCTTCCTGAAAGCTCCTTCAGAAGAGGAGCTCAACACCATCCTGGCAGTCATCTCTCAACGTACAGTCGATGCAGGGAACAGCATCAAATACCATAACGCCTACTACCAGCCCTGGTCACTGGATCTTCCTGCCAAACACCCCAGACTCTTCCCCAAGGGAACGAAGGTCTTTGTCATCAGAACCTTCGATGACAGGCTGCTGGCAAGCATAAAAGAAGAGCTCTACATCCTCAAGGAGATACCGAAAAGAAGCTCCCACAGCAAAGAATTCGATCCTGAGCCGACCCCAAGACCGAGGCCGCAGGTAAAACCTGCTGTAGATCATCCATGGAGATCAAGTTACCTCACTCCACGAGTCCTGCAGACCCACATCGCCAATAAAAAGGAGGAATACCTATCATGAGGAAGACCAAGACAGTACCAAAACCACCGGGACTCACGGCGAAGGAAAACCGTGATCTGGCCTTTCTGTTCTCTCTTATGGTCGACCAGCAGGATTGGCTGGTGAGGAACCTGCAGGAGATTGTGGCAGATAGTGATGGAGACATCATCTCCTCCTGGGTGCGACGCTACATCACAGACCACAGTGGACACCTGCGGGCCCTGCCGGACTCCGTGTGGGATGGGTGTCTTGCCGATTACCGGGACCAGCGAGACCAGCTCATCAGGAATTGGTGGATGGAGACAATGGGATGCGGGTGATGGGCAGGGCTCTGCCCCGCCCTTACTTCCGGATTACTCTGAGGTGAGTTATGAGAAACAAGTGGAAACCTGTTGATTTCGATAGGCTATGTGAAGACCAGGTTTTCTCCAGAGAGGAGTATGATCTTCTCTTGGAGAACCTGAGATACGAGCTCGAATACGCTTCAACAAACGTAGTTCGAGCTTGGGAGAAACAGCCAGTCAGAACACGCAATGCTCTGGAGAGACTGTTGTAGGTAGGAGGAAAAAATCATTTACGGGCTACAAACGGTTACGGATCAGTGGACGACAATAACTAACCCGTATATGAAAATTCCCCAAGTAATCTCAAATGAATATTTCCATGAAGAAAGAGATGTGTGGTTTCATAGAAGGCAAAGTAAGAGGGAAAGATTCCCTAAAGGAGAAGGAACAGCAGCTGATATAGCTCTGTCCCTTTCCGTCTGATCAGCTGAGAAGAGGTGACACTTCCTGAGCAAGTATCGAGAGCGTCCGCAGTGCATCAAGCAGGGCGAAGGCGCTCCTGTACATCTCAATCTCCATCCGTGCTATCTGATGCTGATCGCTCAGCCCGTATTCCAGCCTGATCTGCTCATCCTCGAGCCGTGATTCGGCCAGGGTGTACTCACTGATTCGCAGTTCAAGAGTATCGAAGGCTCCGTTTATCCTCAACTGCATGTCCTTGAGGGAACTGATCACCTGTTCCCTTGCATCTTCCACTGCCATCTGCGCCTGCATACGCTGCTGCTCGAGCTGACCTTCCTGCATTCTCCGGTTCTTCCTGAATACATCAGGAGCATTGAACAGGAGTGATACCATCACGTTATGCTCCGTAGTCGATGAGAACAGGTCACTTATACTGTCTGTAAAGCTGCTGCCCGTAGCTGGATTGCTGAACGGTTCATAGTTGACGCTCAGGGTGAACGAGGGTGCATCCGAAAGAGAACCCTGCAAAACCAGGGCCTCTGCTGACCGGTAATCGAGCTGAGCCTGTCTGTAGTCGGGATCAGTCTCAAGGGCACGCTGTTCATAGTACGGGTCGGAACCAAGGGTACTGCCGTACAGAGGGAAGAGAGCTTCAATTCTATCGAGCGCGGCTGTTGAAAGGGGAAAACTCCATGTCTCCGGATCGAGAGAGAAGAGGGTCAGGGTCTGTTCCAGCGAAGCTATCTCGCTTTCGAGGCCGGTTATCTGGACAGCCAGACTGGAGAGCCGCTGTTTCTCCGCTATCAGGTCATTGCCGCTGATCAGCCCCTTGGACTCGTTCTCCAGGGCATCCTGTACCCGCATGCTCTGCATGTCAGCTTCTCGTATCAGAAGAAAGCGGTTCTCCCTGAGACTCTGATACCCCTGCAGAAGGGAGAGGGCCTCAACAGAGAGTTCCTGAGCCGTATCCTCCACACTCATCACTGCACTCTCATAGGCCAGCTCACTGGTCTCAAGCACATGATTGCCGTAGCCGAAATCAAGAACCCTGTCATTGATTCCGATCGGCTGGGTCAGTACCAGAGACGCGGAGGGACTCTGATTCCAGGTCCACGTGGTTCCCCCGTCAGCTGTGATGAGGGAGCTCATCGAAGAGAGCTGTACCGACAGGGAGCCGCCGGTCATGAGACTCTGCGAAAGAGCCCCGTTGAACCCGAAAGAGTGATTGGTGATGGTCGTAGCCGGAGGCGCTCCTGTAAGAGAAGTGTCATCAATGAAGGAATACAGGGGGGCCGAGTTCACTGAGAGCGTCGGGCGCTGAGCTGCCTTCACCCGCTCAAGGGAGAGGCGCTGGATCTCGGCAACTGACTCAAGTGTCCTGATTGTCGTATTCCCGGTACGGATGAGTTCCTCTACCGAAGCTATGTCTTCCTGACCGGAGTCACTCCACTGCCCGAGGAAATCAGTGAGAAAAGCGGTATTCACGGACGGTGTCTGTCTGTCCTCCAGTGTGAAGGGAACATCAAGGGACGGATACATGGAAGCACTGAGAGATGCCCATGAAAGGAGCAGTGCAATAAGGAAGAAGGACCTTCGGTGCATGTTCATGCTTCACCTCCTGAGACTTTACTCTTTCTGTCATACAGCATTCCATAGAGCAGGGGAATGATCAGCAGGGCACTCATGGTGCTGAATATCAGGCCGAACATGATGGTGGAGGCCATCGGACCCCACACGACACTCGTACCTCCTATACCCAGCGCGGTGGGGAGAAGCCCGCCGATCGTGGTAAGCGAGGTAAGAAGGATCGGACGGATACGTTTCTTCGCTCCCTCCTTCACCGCCTCGGAAACTGTCTTCCCCTCCTTCCTGAGGTCGTTTATGAAACTGATCAGGACAATCGCATCATTGACTGCAATACCTGCAAGAGCCACTCCCGCATACAGCACCGTCGTTGAGAACGGGGTCCCGCTAATGAACAGGAACAGGATCACACCAACGAAGGCAAACGGTATGGAAAGCAGTATCAGCAGCGGCTGTGAGTAGCTGTTGAACTGTGCTCCGAGAATGAGATAGATAAGGAATATGCCGATGAGGAAGACACGGAGTATCTCAACAAGCAGCGTATTGAACTCGGCGAAATCTCCTCCGGCAGAGAAGGACACTCCCGGATACTGACGAGAAAGCGTCTCATCCCAGTGCTGCTGTACCCACCCATCTACTGTTCCTGTATTAACCCCTTCCGAGGTATTGGCTGTGACCTGGATCTCACGGGTTCCGTCCGTACGACGTATCGACCCGTAGGAGGAAGAGAGCTCAATATCCGCTACTGAGGAGAACGGAACGAACCGTCCGTCTGCTGTGGGTATCAGGGACTGTTCCAGACTGCTGAACGGATTTGATTCGGTCAGGTCGGTCCTCACCACGATGGGTATCTCGATATTGTTCTCAAACAGGACCCCTGTCTCTATGCCATCGAACCTGCTTCGTATGAAGGAGCCGATTGTTGCCACATCAACTCCGAGGGACCCTGCTCTCTCGACATTCAGCACGATCTGAAGTTCGGGGGACCCTTTTTCATAGTCACTTTCCACCGTATTCAACTCAGGATACTCCGAAAGATACCCTTTGAGTGCCTCAGATGCTGCAATCAGCTCGTTATAATCATCCCCTGACAACCGGTATCCGATCGGGGCCGCAGAGGGAGGACCATTCTGCGCCTTACGGTAGAACACATCATCAACTCCGGTGATGTAGAAAGTCTTCTGCCGCACGTCCTCGATGATCGCATCTATACTGCGTGTTCTGCCCTCATCCTGTTCATACAGGTCAACCGTTATCTCAGCAAGATTCGATGCGTTACCCGTAGCAGACGAGGATGATGCACCGACAGTGCTGCTTATACTTGATATCTCGCTCGTATAGGAGGGGTCGAACAGAACCTCCTCAAAGGCTCTCACAACCGAATCCGTCATCTCTATCGAGCTTCCGGTCGGTGTCTTGATGTCTATGGTGAAATAGCTGAAGTCCTCTGCACTGAACAGGTCCGTATCGAGGTAACTCACCAGGAAGAAGGACCCCACGGTCACTGCAAAAGCAAGGAACAGGACGCTCTTCTTGAACCGGTATACCCCTGAAAGCAGTCTTGAATAGCCGGACTGGACCACATGGAACCACTGCCCTACCTCACTGCCTCTGTTCTGTCCCCTCGCCAGCCTCTTCTGTTCCCGCTTCTTTCCCCAGTCTGCGAAGTGGGACGGGAGGATCACAAGAGACTCTGCCGTACTGGCCAGCAGGGCAATGGTGACGGTAAGGGGAATGACACGCAGGAACTTCCCTATCGTGCCGGGAATGATCATCAGAGGAAGGAAGGCCGCCACGGTCGTTCCCGTCGCAGCGATGACCGGCCATACCACCTGATCTGTTCCCAGGATTGCCGAGTCCTCTCGGGAATACCCTTCCATGCGAAGCCTGTAGGAGTTCTCGATGACAACAATCGCATGGTCTACAATCAGACCGAGTACAAGAACCAAACCGAACAGTGTGTTGGTGTTGATCGTCTCCCCGAGGTAATCGAGGATGATGAAGGAGATCGCGAACGACACGGGAATACCGAGAGCTGTCATCGCCGCATTCCTGAGACCTATGAACAGGGTCAGAACAACGAACAGTATCACAAGTCCTATGCCGGCATTGACAGCAAGGACGGAGAGACTCGAGGCTATCTGAACGGTGGAGTCATTGAACAGACTCAGTGTTCCCGCGAAGGAGCTGTCTGCCCTACTCTCATTGACGATGGCTTTGATACCATCGACGACAGAAACACTGCTCCCGCCGGGTACCTTTATGACCCTCAGAGACACAGAGGTCTCACCGTCATACCGCTGCACAAGAGAATCAGGGTCAAATCCGTCGAGCACCTCAGCGACATCTCCCACTGTCACGGAACCGACCTTGTCCGAAGATCTGCGTACAATCACCTGTGAGATATCCTGACTTGACCGGATCGAACCCAGTGTTCTCAGAAGGTATTCGCGGCTTCCGCTGCTGAGAGTTCCTCCGGGAATGACGCTGTTCTCACGCTGTATGGCACGGCTGAGCTCATTGACACTCAACCCAAGAGATGCGAGTTTCTTGGGATCGGCGTTGACCAGGATCTGACGATCGGGAAGCCCGACGATATTCACGTCACTGACATCCTGCACCTGAAGGATCCTCTCCTTCAGATAGTGCGTCTGCTGATACAGCTGATCATAGGACATGTTCCCGCTGAGAATCACCTCAATGACGGGAAGAAAGTCTGCGGAGGAAAAGTCATCGATCGCTGGGTCCAGAGCGCCTTCAGGAAGGGAGACCTGACTGACACGGGTCTGTGCATCCTGATAAAGGGTTCTGAAATCCTCATTGGATATCCCGTCGTCGAACTCAACACGGACGACCGAGAGTCCTTCGGTGGTTGTCGAGGCTATTGCCTTGAGTTTGCTTATTCCACTGAAACTGTTCTCAATAGGTACCGTAACCGTTGATTCCACATCCTCCGCGCTGGTTCCCGGATAGGCTGTGACGATGTTCACCCAGTAGAAGGGGACTTCAGCGAACTGTTCCTGGGGAAGCTGTACAAGCGACAAGGCTCCAAGAACAAGCAGGGTTATCATGAGAATGTTTATCAGCACGGGTTTCGTCACAGAAAACCGGCCGATGCTTATTCTTGCAGGGTCCAGTGAATGTATCATACGATCAATCTCCTCCTGTCAGTTACTCTCGGGTGACTACCACATCACCTGACTGAATGGAATCGAGGCGGGTAACCAGCACGTCTCTACCGGTCAGATCCACAGTCTCATCAATTGCTGAAACCGCCGTGTAATCTCCATAGGTATCGATAAGGTCGACTTCAAGAAGCCGTGCTGTGTTCTCACTCTCAAGAAGGTACACATAGGTCATGCCGTTTCTGTACACCATAGCTGAATTCGGAACGATGAACTGAAGCGGAGCATCGCTGTTGAAGATGGCAATATCAGCTGACATACCGACGCGTATGATATCCGGAGCCGGGTTGTCAGCCTCGACGACCACCCGCCAGGATCCTGTGCTCTCATCGCTTGCAGCGCTGATCGCTGTCACGACTCCTTCACTCTCGTATCTGTCGTACTGAGTTGAGATACTCACCATTGCGCGGTAGCCTTCCCTGACCTGAAACAGCTGGGACTGCCCCACACTGAATACCAGCTTCATCCGGCTGTTATCCACCACACGGGCTATCACCTGGTTGGGAGATACCGTCGTTCCTATGACGAGGGAGTCATCAAGGTAGCCGACCCTCCCCGGTATGGGAGAGCTGATGAACGAACCTGACAGTGTGTCCTGTGCGCCGGTGAGCTGTGCTTCTATTCCTTTCAGAGAAGACTCGGCTGTCAGAAGCGCTGTACGGCTGACTGCTCCCCGCTCGTACAGCACCTTCTGTGCCTCCAGCTGCCGTGATAGAGTATCCCGCTGAGCCTCAAGCTGCTGCACGGTCAGTGAAGAAACATCACTGGCCAGGGTGATCAGGATATCTCCCTCCTGTACGGCATCTCCGAGGTTGACATCGATGCTTTCTATGGTTCCGGGAACTTCCGCACGAAGGACAGCCTCGCTGATTCCCCGTACCGGTGCGCTGGCATACACATACTCCCTGAGGGCTCTCCACTTCACCGGCGAGGTCTGACTGACTACGCTCGAGAACTCGGTTACACCTTCAGTATCGACCACCCAGCTCGCCGAGGCCATCTCTTCACCGCCTCCCTGCTCACCCTCATCACCTCCGGGCACACAGGAAGTCAGGAGAATCAGTATCATAACTGAAAGGGTCAGGTATCCAGGAAATCGTTTCATCAGGAGCTCCTCCTTTATCTATATCACCATGACAATATGAATCATTTTGTAATCAGTACAATATACACAATACGAACTAAAGAAGATTTCGGCTACATGATTGTGTAAAAAATGTAAGAATAACCGAGCCTTCGAGCCTATTCACTTCCCGGGGCTCAGCTCTTCAAGAGCTTCCTTGAGATGGACCGAGCTGCCTATGTCACTCACCAGGATACCTGATTCGCTGACTATGACCGCAAGGTCGCGGGTGCCGAGGGTGATGACGGGAAGGGAAGTCTCATTCAGCACAGAGGTATTGCTGCTGCGGTAGATAGCGGCAGGACCCTTCTTCTGCGGCCCTATCTCACTGAGAAGAGCATCCCAGGTTCCGATATCATTCCACGCCCCCGTGTAGGGAACGACAGCGACTTCGTCCAGATGTTCAAGCACTTCGTAGTCAAAACTGATACTCTTCTGCTGTGCATAGGTTTCCAGGAGTTCCGTGTAGTCTCCCCGCTTCAGTCTGCCTTCGGTGATCGAGAGCATCATTCCCAGGTTGAAGGCGAACACGCCTCCGTTCCACAGGGCCCCCTCCTCCACCAGATAGCGCGCAGTCTCCTCATCGGGCTTCTCTCTGAAACGCCCGTCCGGAAGGATGTATCCATAGCGGGTGGCCGGGTACGTGGGAGTGATCCCCATGAGAGTGACGCGCTCAGGCTGGAGAGCGACCGTCTCCAGCATCTCCCTCACCACGTGAAAGTACCTCTCCTCGGTGAACACATCAACCGGCAGAACGACAACATTGTCCTCCTGTGCGGCTTTCGATACATCTCTGAGATACCTCAGGGCAAGAGCGATGGCGGCAAAGGTGTTGCGTCTGCACGGCTCAGGGACCACTTCGATGTCTTGTGACAGCTCCTCTCTGATCAGAGGAACCTGCTGCTCACTTGTTGCAACCACGACATGCGAGGAGGGAAGGACACGGGTCAGCTGCTGATACATTCTGCTCAGCATGGAGATCTCTCCACCGGAACCATCGGGAATAAGATGAAGGAACTGTTTTGACTTTTCCGGAGTGCTCAACGGCCATAATCGTGTACCCGAACCGCCTGAAAGCAGAATGATGTGGTTGTTCATGCATAACCTCGCTTCATGTATCATACGGGATAGTTGAAGGAATATCCAGTGAATATCGAGTAAAATCATACTTGACTACTAAACATATGTTACGTACTATAAGGTATGGCAACACTATTGATCGGCACTTCAGGCTACAGCTACAATGAATGGGTCGGTCCGGTCTATCCAGCCGGAACCCGGAGTCAGGATTTCCTGTCGCTCTATGCCCGGGAGTTCGACACGGTCGAACTGAACTACAGTTACTACAGGATGCCGGAAGAACACCAGCTGCAGCACATGATAGAAGAGAGCGGAGATGCTCTGCGCTACTCAATCAAGGCGCATCAGTCGCTCACCCATACCATCAACTACGCTTCCTGGAAGGATTCCGCCTCACAGTTCTGCCGGGCAGCGGATGTGCTGTTTCAGGCAGACAGACTTGCGGCCGTCCTGTTCCAGTTCCCCTACTCCTTTCATTACGAGGCGGATCAGAGACGGTACCTTGATGCGGTACTCAGAGAGTGTTCTTCCTTCCCCCTGGCAGTGGAATTCCGTAACGGGCAGTGGTACAACAGCAGGACCATAGAAGCATTGAGAGCACGGAATGTTTCTCTGGTATCCCTTGATATCCCTGAGACGAAGGGGATGCCCCCCATGATGGATGTCAGCACCTCCTCCCTTGCCTATCTGCGTCTGCATGGAAGAAACGGAGAGTCGTGGTGGCAAAGCGATGCAGCCGGCCGTTACGATTACCTGTACAGCGAAAGAGAACTTGAAGCCATCGCGCAGAGAGTAAAGATGATCTCATCATCCGCAGACACGGTTCTTGTCTACTTCAATAACCATCGCAGAGGACAGGCAGTCCTTGGTGCAAAGAGACTTATTGCCATCCTCGGCGGGAGAGGGACGGCCCATGCATCATAAACCTTCCGCCGTACAGGATGCATCAATCATACATGTGAACATAACCGATTTCTTCGCTTCCCTGGCTGCAGCGAAAGACCGTTCACTGAACCGCAAGGCTTTCGTCATCGCTCCTGAGACCTACGGTGGCTGTGCCATCATCAATACCTCGGAGGGTGCACGCAAGGAGGGAATAGAGAGGGGTATGAGCGTTTCCCAGGCCATCAGACGTGTTCCGGACCTCACCGTTCTGACTCCTGATATCCGTCAGGCAGAGGCCGTGCAGGGGGAACTGCTGCGCATAGCCCGACACTATTCTCCCGCAATCGAACATGACATGAGGGGGCACCTGTACCTTGATGCGAAAGGGACCCGTCGTCTGTTCGGTTCTCCACGGGATATCGCGATGGAGCTTTCCTCACAGATACGCGAGGAGCTCTCCATCTCTCCCTCGGTAGGCATCGCATCGAACCGTATGGTGGCCAAGATCGCCACCCGGGCGATCCGCCCCAGCGCAGTGACCGCCATCGCGGTCGGCGAAGAACGGCTCTTCCTCAGGTCACAGGATATAGCTGTCCTTCCGGGTCTCACCCGTTCGATGAGACGGGTGCTTGCAGCGGCGGGGATGAGAGACATTGGTTCTCTGGCCGATCTCGACGAGACTCAGGCCGTACTGCTCCTGGGTAAAAACGGTATCGTAATCAGGCGTCTGGCCCTTGGTGAAGATCTTTCGGCGGAGGGCCTGCAGAGTCCCGAAAGCAGAAGCATCGAGGCCCGGGTACACTTCGCACGTCCGAGCGAGCACCTGCTCACAATAGAAGGGGGGATGTTTCAGATTCTTGAAGAAGCATGGACGCAGTTGAGAGCCTGTGAAGAGGAGGCTGAACGGGTTGAACTCACCATCGTCTATGCAGACCGGCAGATGTCCACAATCAGCGCGCCTGTCCCTGATGAACTCCTGTATGACGATCAGCTGATCAGCTACGGAAGACACCTTCTCTCCAGAGCTCTGAAACGGAGAGTCATGGTCTCTTCGATCGGCATCAGGCTCTCACAGATACACAGACGCCGAAGACAGCCTGATCTGTTCCAGTACGACCGGGAACAACTGAGTGAACGGTTTCAGCAGAACGTCGACACCCTGAGACGGAAATACGGGAACCAGATCATCACGAGGAGTTCCGCACTCTACCATGGCTAGTAGACTCGGCATCATCAGTGCCTACTCTCTTCTCTATGGCGTACTCATGCCGGGCGCCATCCTTGAAGCATGCAGAGCACACGGAATAAGCACCATCGCCATCACCGACATCGCAGGTATACACGGTCTTCATGCCTTCAGGGAGGAATCTCAGGAATACGGAGTGACGATCATCACCGCAACCAAGTTCATCACTCCCCGGGGACATCTCTGGGTCTTCGTCTCATCTGCCGAGGGATATGCCCGGCTGACCCGCATCCTGTCCTCGCAGGTGCAGGGAGAGGATGTCATCGAGGCACTCGCCACTGATAACCGGGGGCTGATCATTGCATCCTCTTCCCGCGCCATCCTGACACGGTTGAAACGCTGCAGTGAGGATCTGTATGTGGCGATCACGCCCCGTGATTTCGGCGGGTGCACCTGCGCAGAATCCCTTTCGCTGCCTCTCCTCGCGATCGAAGATGCGCTGTTCCTCGAGAAAAAGGACTATGACACGCACAGACTGCTGTGTGCGATACAGCAGAGGAAGACGATGGGAAGTCTTGACGAGTCTCTCCTTGCCTCACCTGAGGCCGTCATTCACAGCGACAGTGAGTACCGCAGGATATTCTCCCCCTGGCCGGAAGCTCTCGAGGAAACTGAGCGGGTCGCACACCGGTGCTCGTTCCCCGGTCTCTTCTCCTCTCTCGTATTCCCCTCCTACCACACATTCAGTGACGCACGCAGCAAAGAGATTCTGAGAGAGAGAGTATTCGAGGGAGCCCACAGACGGTACGGGGAACTCAACGATGCCATCATCGACAGGATCGAGTGGGAACTTTCGATAGTCACCGGCAAAGGCTTCGCCCCCTACTTTCTCATCATGCATGACATCGTCAGTATGGCATCGCGCAGCTGCGGGAGGGGTTCTGCCGCAGCCTCCATCATATCATATGCCCTCGGGATCACCCAGGTTGACCCCATCGCCTACAACCTCTACTTCGAACGCTTCCTGACAAGCAGCCGAGAAGACATGCCCGACATCGATGTCGATTTTGCCTGGGATGAGAGGGATGAGATCCTCCATCAGGTGATAAAGCGGTTCACCGTGGAGCACTGCGCCAGAGTGGCAAATCACAACCTGTTCCGATTCCGTTCGGCAGTACGGGAGAGTGCAAAGGCTCACGGCCTGAGTGACGCTCAGATCACGCAGGTTCTCAAAACAGGAAATCAGCTCATCGAACAGAAATCTGTGTGGAGCGAAGTGCTCTCCCTTGCGCAGAGGATCACGGGACTGCCGCGCTCCCTCTCGATGCATTGCGGGGGCCTCGTCATCACACCGCGTACAATGGACACCTACGCCCATGTGATCCGCTCACGGGAAGGGTATCCCCTGCTCACCTGGGATAAGGAGGGGACCGAGAGCGCGGGACTGGTGAAGATCGATCTGCTCGGGAACCGGTCTCTCGCCGTAATCAGGGACACACTGACGGCTCTCCGGGAGGACGGAATCATCATAGACCGACACACATGGCATCCTGCGGAGGATGAGACGACCATCGAACTCATCGCACGAGGAGATACCATGGGGGTCTTCTACATCGAGTCGCCTGCGATGCGGCTGCTGCAGAAAAAGACCGGGAAGGGTGACTTCGAGCATATCGTCATCCATTCGTCACTGATACGTCCTGCGGCCAATGCGTATATAGAAGAGTATGTGCAGAGAGTCCACGGGAAGAGATGGGAACCGGTGCATCAGCTGTTCGAACAGATCGTGAAGGAGAGTTACGGTATCATGTGCTATCAGGAGGATGTATCGAAGACGGCCATCGTACTGGCAGGATTCAGCGAGCATGACGGGGATCAGCTTCGCAAGGTGGTCGCGAAAAAGCACAAACACAAGCGTCTTGCAGCCTACGAGAGACAGTTCGCTGAAGGCTGCAGAGCGCGCGGCATCGCACAGGATGTGAGCGAGAGGATCTGGTCCATGATCCTCTCCTTCGACGGCTACTCCTTCTGCAAGCCCCACTCCGCCTCCTATGCGATGGTCTCCTTCCAGTCAGCCTACCTCCGAGTCCACCATCCGGCTCCCTTCATGGCGGCGGTACTCTCCAACCGGGGAGGCTTCTACAGTGAAGGAGCCTATATCAGTGAAGCACGCCGCATGGCCCTTGAACTGAGGGGGCCCGACATCAACGAGAGTATCTACCGGTATCAGGGATCGAACCATCGGATCGTCATCGGTTTTATGGCGATACGGAACCTGTCGTACCGCAGTGTCCGGATGATTCTCGATGAACGGCAGAAAGGGGGGCCCTTCACCTCTCTTGATAATCTCACCGAGCGTATCACTCTGGGGCACACGGATATCGCCGTCCTCGCCTCTGCCGGAGTCTTTGATTCCATCGCAGGTGCTGCCGACCGAGAAGAGCAGGTGAGGACACTGCTTGTCAACGGCAGACGGGACAAGGGGAGAGAACCGGAGCTGTTCCGGCAGACGGTTAATGCTGTCAGGATAGAGCAGCGTGAAAGAAGGGACGGAACCGGGGATCTGTTCAGCGAGTACCGTGCTCTGGGATTTCTCAGGGAGCATCATGTGCTCTTTCTCTGGGCCCGCCAGCTCTCGCGGATACGGCGTATCAGAGGCTGTGATATACCCGGTCGCGAAGATACGCAGGTGACACTTGCCGGATGGCCGGTCACCAGGCGAACAGTCATGACGAAGCAGAAACATGCCATGGCCTTCGTCTCCTTCGAAGACGAGACGAGCATCTACGAAGCGGTGATCTTCCCGCAGGTGCACGAACGGTATGAGTCTCTGATCTATGCAGCGAGACCGCTCATAGTACGAGGCATCGTAAAACGATGTCATCAGGCATACTCGATCGAAGTGACATACCTGTCACCGCTGGCATGAAACCGGGTGTCTGAGGAACCGATCTTTTTTGCATCATGTTCAGTTTACCTTTTTACATACCGCGGAAGATGCTGTACAATTGGTGTTGATATGTCTCAAGGAGGAAATGGTGAAGATTCAGAAACAGCAGGCCATGCGTAACGTGGTGATAGGCCTGGCCCCCCTCGTTCTCGCAGCGATATATTTCTTCGGATGGAGATTCCTGGCAGTGTACAGTGTGGTACTGCTCTTCGGTCTCCTCGGCGAATGGTTCATGGCAAAAAAATACGGCTACAAGATAACAGAATCCCTCTACGTGAGTGCGACCCTGTTTGCACTGTCTCTGCCACCGACAATTCCGCTGTGGATCGCGGCAGTAGGTATCCTGTTCGGTATTGTGTTCGGGAAGATGGTGTTCGGCGGCTTCGGACGGAATGTGTTCAATCCAGCGATCACGGCACGAGCCTTCGTCTACATCAGCTTCGGTGTACCCCTCACGGCACACTTCGTCGCTCCCATGAGCACCGTTTCCCCCGTTCCCGGCGGGTTCGCAGCCTGGCTCAGTACAGCAGACTCAGTGGCTGCAGCGACTCCTCTCATCAGTGCCGACGCCTCATACCTGAACCTGTTCCTCGGAAACGTCCCGGGCAGTTTCGGGGAGACCAGTGCACTGCTTATCCTGATCGGCGGAGCCTATATCATCTTTAAGAAATCAGCGGCATGGCGTCTTGTCGTCTCATCCCTCCTCCTGTTCCTTATCACCCAGTCACTGGTCTTCTTCGGGGGAAAGAGCGGAGCTCTTGACCCACTTACGGCCCTCATGAGCGGCTCCTTCCTCCTTGCGGCGTTCTTCATGATCACCGACCCGGTCAGCTCCTCACAGTCGACCGATCTGGGCAGATGGATCTACGGAGGCATGTTCGGTGTCCTCACCGTGCTCATCAGGGAGTTCTCCTCCTGGGCCGAAGGGGTCACCTTTGCGATCCTGCTGGTAAATATGTTCGCTCCCCTTCTTGATCACCTGATCAAGGAATCGAAGAAGAAGAGAAAGCTGAACAAAAGCGCTCAAGGGGGTAAGGCATGAACAAAGATGGATTCTATGCACTCAGGATACATCCTATTGTATTCATGGGCGTTGTAACGATCGTGTGTGTCTCGATACTCAGCGCACTCTACCTTTCCACCCAGGATCGTGTTGAGGCAAACGAACTGTTCTTCCTGCGCCGCAGTGTTCTTGATGCCGCCGGCATCTCACATGACGGGACAGTCGATGGTGTACAGGACCTGTACGAAACCTCCGTCATCGAGACCGACGGGAAGTACCGGATAGAGGGAGACGGAAATGCTCCGGTCACGGTGGTCGAACGAACAGGTCCCGGGCTGTGGGGACCTATCACGATAATGATCGGGTTCTCCTCGCCTGAGGTCCTCTCGGGCATATCCATCGTATCACAGAACGAGACTCCCGGACTTGGTGCTCGCATCGAAGAACCGTGGTTCACGGCCCAATTCGCAGGCAAGACCGGTCCGTTCATCCTCGTCGAGGAGGGAACGAGCGATGATACCAACGAGATTGACGCGATCACGGGAGCTACCCGCACCTCCCGGTATTTCCGGGACATCGTGAACGTTGCCGTGAGCAACGGACCATCGATCTATGGAGGACAATAAGATGGCTAAAGGACTATACAAGAAAACCTTCATGGCTCCGCTGGGAAAGGATAACCCGGTGTTCGTGCAGATCCTCGGAATCTGCTCCACTCTGGCCGTGACGAACAGACTCGACAACACACTGGTGATGAGTCTCGGTGTGATCTTCACCCTGGCTCTCAGCAGTTTCACGATATCGATCATGCGCTCCTGGATCCCGAGCCGCATCAGGATGATGGTTGAGACCATGGTGATTGCAACCTTCGTCATCATCGTTGATATCACACTGAAGGCATTTTACCCTGAGATGTGGAAGTCTCTGGGACCATACGTCGGTCTGATCATCACGAACTGTATTGTCATGGGAAGGATCGAGGCCTTCGCACTCCAGAACAAGCCTTCGCTGTCTCTCGTTGACGGTATCGCATCAGGAATCGGATATGCCTACGTACTTCTCATCATCGCTTTCGTGCGGGAACTGATGGGAACAGGAACCCTGTTCGGCTTCACCATTCTCGGTGACTGGTGGACAAGCTGGGCGATCATGATCATGCCTCCCGGAGGTTTCTTCATGCTTGCGATATTCATCTGGATTGCCAAAGAGGCATTTATGAAGGAGGCTACATCATGAGTGACATGCTATTCCCCCTCGCAGTGTTCTTCGCAGCTGCATTTACGAACAATATCCTCCTGACGAACTACCTCGGAATGTGTTCGTTCCTTTCGGTCTCGAAGGAAATCGAGACATCGGCAGGGCTCGGGATCGCAGTGACCTTCGTCATGGCAGTGACGACAGCGCTCAACTGGGTCGTCTACCATCTGGTTCTCTTACCGTTCGGACTTGAGTATCTGAGATTCATCGTCTTCATCATCGTCATTGCCGCGTTCGTCCAACTCATCGAAATGGTAATCGAACGCTATAGTGAAGGACTCTATTTCGCTCTGGGAATCTTCCTTCCTCTCATCACGGTGAACTGTGCAATCCTCGGAGCATCCCTTTTCATGGTCATTCGAGAGTACTCGTTCATGACAACCTTCTTCTTCGGGATCGGCAGTGGACTCGGGTGGTTCCTCGCCATCATGGCCATGGCGGGCATCAGACAGAAGCTGAAGACAGCGAAAGTACCAGCCGGCCTTGAAGGTCCCGGGATCGCCCTCATCATAGCCGGTTTCATGGCTATGGCTTTCATGGGGTTCAGCGGAATGATCACCATCGGATAAGGGGGAGAAGATGTTAACAACACTCATAATCAGTGTACTGATAATCACTGCCATCAGCGCACTTCTGGCTCTCATGATGGTGATAGCGGATGCGACTGTGGGAAACTACGGAGAAGTCAGCATCACCATTAACGGGGATAAGAATCTCACGGTGCGCGGCGGACAGCCCCTTCTCAAGGCCCTGGTCTCAGAAGGAGTCTTCATTCCCAGTGCCTGCGGTGGACGCGGCTCCTGCGGACTGTGCAAGGTGAAGGTCGTCGAAGGGGGTGGAGAGTATCTGCCGACCGAACTTCCCTGGATATCGGATGAGGAGAAAGAACAGAACGTGCGGCTTTCCTGCCAGTTCAAGGTCAAACAGGATGTATCGATCCAGATTCCTGAAGAACTGTTCAATGTACGCCAGTTCGACACCACGGTGGAGAGCATCGTCGACCTCACCCATGACATCAAGCAGGTGAGACTGAAGCTCAACGACCCGGCGACCATAGACTGCAAAGCAGGTCAGTTCATCCAGTTCCAGGTACCCGAGTACGAACTCACCGATGAGGAGGTGTACCGCGCCTACTCGATGGCATCGGTGCCTTCCGACAATACCCATATCGAACTTGAGATCAGACTGGTTCCGAACGGAATCTGCACCACCTATGTACACAAACATCTCAGGGAAGGGGACTCGGTCACGGTGAACGGTCCCTACGGAGAGTTCTTCCTTCGCGACACCGAACGCGACATCATCTGTATCGCGGGAGGCTCGGGTATGGCTCCGATCAAATCGATTCTCCTGGATATGGCGGAGAAGAAAAGCACCCGAAAGGCAATGTATTTCTTCGGGGCACGTTCGAAACGGGACCTGTTCCTTCTGGATGAGATGAAGGAGATAGAGAAAGAGATGCCTTCATTCACCTTCGTTCCTGCACTCAGCGAACCGCTTGAGGAAGACAAGTGGAAAGGTGAAGTTGGACTTATCACCGACGTTGTGAGACGGATGAGCGAGAATGCAGCGGAGAGTGAGGCGTATCTGTGCGGTTCACCGGGCATGATTGATGCCTGTGTCAAGGTGCTTACCGAACTCGGGATGCCCGAGGAACGTATCTATTATGACAAGTTCGCTTAAGGAGTGAGGTAGGGAATGAAACAGACACCTGAATATCAAGCAATCCAGCAGCAGATGGCACCGGGAGTGATCACCCTTGACGGCTTCCTTGGAACTGATACACGCAACCTGACGGACATCATCAGAGCTGATGAAGTCAGGGTTCATGCGCTGCATGTCACCAACGAAGCTATTGCTGAACGGATGCAGTACTTCCGTGATGCGGGACTCGACGGTCTCGGTGAGTTCCTGAAGATCGACGGAACCTTTGAAGTACGCGTTGACTCAGTGAGAGGAAAGCTGCCGAGTCCCTTCGGAGGCAGAGGCATGTATGAGAAAGTGAACACGACAGTACGCAACCTCACCAATGAGCGCGAAGTCACCTATACCGACCTGCACATCCATTTTGTACGTGACCATGGCTTCTATGAAGGTCTCGGATCCCCGTTCCGCATCGAACCAGCTGATCTTGTCACGGTCCTGGAAGTCCCGGCAACTGATCAGTAGAACCTGAAAAACCCTTCTGAAGAGTCTGAAGACAGCCTCTTCAGAAGCTGCCCTTCTCGATACAGGCTCTCAGTGCTTTCAGCACTTTTACCGGGTATCGGCGTCTCCCATCCTGCTCCATAACTGAGAGGACCCTGCGGGCATCCTGCCGGTACTTTTCCATCAACAGATCATAATCGTTGGCAACATGAATGATGTGGGCTTCCAGAGGGATGTCGGCCCCACTGAGCTTTCCAGGATAACCCTTTCCATCCGGCTGCTCATGGTGTGCGAGTACCCAGGTGGCTATCTCGCCGTACATCGGAACCGAGGAGATGATACGGTACCCCAGCTCCGGGTGGCGTGCATATTCACCGATCTCCTCACGCATCTTGTAATCAACATCAGGAACCACTTTCGTATCAAGACCGATGATCCCGATATCATGGAGCCTGCCGGCAAGGATGAGCTGTTCGGTTTTCATCCTGTCCAGAGAGAGTTCCTGAGCTATCCGGCCACACAGGGCGGAGACGGATAGACTGTGCCGCTCAAGAGCTGTATCAGAGGAGAACAGAGAAGAGAGAAACGTCCCGATCAGCTGTTTCTTGTACTCGGGAGAGGTCCTGAGTTTATCCGAATAGAGCTGTTTTTCGGCTGCATGATACGCTTCGTAGTATTCATCCCCCATCCTCTCCATTGTTGCTGTTCCGAAGGCACTCGACAGCTGCAGTTCATTGACCCTGATTCCCCTGCTCCGGTTCCTCATCTCATTCACGAAGCGCCGTGCCTCGTGTGCTGCTGTCGCAGGGAGGAGCATGATGAACTCATCACCCCCCTCTCTCGTCACGATATCATTGCTTCGAGCAAAGGAGGTTAGGAGTTGCGCGTTCTCCACAATCAGTGCATCGCCGAAGGAATGCCCGAACACGTCATTGGTAAGTTTCAACCCGTTCAAATCACAGAGTATGATAGAAAGGGGGAAATGGCTTCTGTTCAGACCTTCACTCAGAAAATCCTTCAGGAAACGTCGGTTGTATACACCGGTAAGCTGATCATGATAACTGGTGAACACCAGGTGTTCCTCAGCTCGTTTCTTCTCGCTGACATCCCGGGAGATCCCTATCACCTCAAGTTCATGCTCCTCGTTGTAGCGGAAGTTCAACAGACTCTCCGAGTGCACGGTCCGCCCATCCTTCCGTGTATGATCGATCCTGAGGGTCGCATCGGTCCCCACCCTACCGGTCTGCCTGAATTCCTCGCGAAACCTGTCGATCTGGATCACAAGAGTACGCAGGGTCTGTTCACCTATGATCAGAGGCAAGCCGCCTCTTTTCATCTCATCCGGAGTCCAGCCGAGAATACCCTCAACAGCCGGAGAGAGGAAGGTGAACCTGTCGGCATCGAGGTTGTAAATCCAGAGCATGTCGCGTGCGAATTCCGTCAGAATCCTGTAGTCGTTCTCTCTCCTTCTCAGTTCCTGTTCCTGCTGTTTCCTTACGGTGACATCCATCTGAAAACCGACATGGCCCTTCAGACGGCCTTCCTCATCGTAGATATTCGAGATATTGACGCTGATCCACCGTTCTGAGTCATCAGGAACGGGAAAGCGGCCTTCAGCGACAACCTTTCCTTCTCGAAGCGCTGTGCGGTAATGATGTATCCCTCTGCCGATATCCCAGTGGAAGAAATCAGACAGGGCACTGCCGAGGATCACCTCACGGGGTTTCTGGACCTGAGTGAGAAACGTCTCGTTCACCTCGATGATGTGTTCGCTGTCCATGAGAGAAAGAAGGAGAGCTTCATCACCGGTATCTATACTCGATATCGCGATGGGTTCTTCCCTCATCGAGAAGAATATCCCTGCTATGGGGGAATCCATGAACAGAGCATACAGATGTGCCTGGCGGTCTATGAACTGACGCTGCTCCAGAGAGCCGGTGATATCGTTTCCATAGACGAGCAGGTTCCCCCCCGCACGGACTACGAACAGTTCCAGAGTGCGGTATGAGTCCTGTGAGGTGAGAAAACGGATCATATTCGTATACGGTTTTCCATCGGAAGTCCCGGGAAGGAACATCCGCTCCGCACACTCTCTGTCTGCAGGATGAACATAGGTGATAAGCTCCTTTCCCAGCAGCCGGCTCTTCTCATACCCGAACGTACGTTCCCACTCACCGCTGACACTGAGAGTCTTCCCTTCAGTGTCCAGTACTGCTGCAGGCTTTTGCATATGGGCGCAGGCATCGTCAGAACACAGGACTCTGTCAACTACATCTGATGCATCCACACATACCAGCCGTACAGACTGTGAGCTCTGATGCTGGACCGAGATAAAAACTCCACCGGGAAACCTCATGAGGAGGAAGCCGAAATCGGGTGAACTCGAGGTCTTCAAACCCGTGTCCAGGTTCCTCATCAGTGACTGAAAACTCTCCTCATCCGGAATGAACTCGCTGAGGGTATTAATGTCATCCGGTAGTGCCGAGGACCTGAACAGGTTGAGACAGATGTCATTGACAGTGACAACACGGCAATCGATGAGACGAGGGCCTTCCCAAAGAGGTGCAAGTTCCATAACTCCGTGCGTGGAGATGGATTGTTCACGTGAAATTCTGCTGTCGGTCATAAGTCAGTCACACTCGATCATACAACACAGCAGGCCCGTAGTAAAGAACTTACTCCTGTTTTGTCCTAAGCACCTCCAGCGTCCTCAGGATCAGTTCACGGTTCCTGCCTATCAGTGATTTTCTTTTAAGACCGAGATGAAGCGATTCAATCAGAGAATCAATCGAAAGAACCTGTGAATAGTGCAGGAAGGCGGCTATCATCACCAGAGCGGTAGCCTGCGAAAGCCCCGCTTCCTTTGCCAGGTCGGAGGCAGGCACACGGTGAACCGTCACATCATCACGCCCGGACTCATGATCGATAAGGGAGGAGTTGAAAAGAATCATTCCCGAAGGTTTCACCATATGCTCATAGGCTGTGAGCGACGGAGAGTTGAGCGCTATGAGAACGTCCAGTTCCTCGGCTAGAGGAGAAGAGACTTCATCAGAGGACATCACTACCGTGACAGAAGCCTTCCCTCCTCGCATTTCAGGTCCGTAGGATGGAAGCCAGGAAACCTGCAGCTGATGCGCCATCGCCGCATTGGCAAGAGAGACTCCTCCCGAAAGCACCCCCTGCCCGCCGAACCCTGCCACCATGATGGCCAGTTCGTCTTCCACTGCTGCCCGTTCGAATTCCTTCCTCTCCCCACCTTCGGTTATCGCATTGAGAAGTTCGTCCCCGCTAAGGAAGGGAAAGGGTGATGGACCGTACGGCAGGATATCCCGGGACCTGTCGACGAAGGTGCCGAGCGGAAAGACCTTGCTCAGAACCTCATCGATGTGAGTTCTTGCTTCCACCGGGCTCACGTGCCAGCTGGTCGGGCAGGCACTGAGGATCTCGACAAAGGAGAAACCGAGGTTATCTACCTGATTCTTGAGAGCCTTGTAGATCATCTTCTTCGTCTTCAGCATCTCCTTCGTGCTCGATACCGCGACCCGGGAGACCAGGACAGGCTCGTCAAGAGTGGCTATCATCTCAGCCATCTTGATGGGAGCTCCGTCACGTTTTCTGTCGCGACCGAACGGACTGGTGAGCGTCTTCTCCTCCAAAAGCGTCGTAGGAGCCATCTGCCCGCCGGTCATTCCGTAGGTGGCATTATTGATGAAGAACACACTCATGTTCTCACCCCTGTTCGCGGCATGGATGATCTCCGCCGTACCGATACCTGCGAGGTCTCCATCCCCCTGGTAGCTGATCACGATCGAATCCTCATGCACGCGCTTGAAGGCGGTTCCGACCGCGGGAGCTCTCCCATGTGAACACTGGATGTTGCCGGTGTCGAAATAGTAATAACTGAACACCGAACACCCCACCGGAGAGAGAAAGACGACACGGTCCTGGATACCCAGATCCTCTATCGCCTGGGCGATCATCTTCTGTATCGTTCCATGTCCGCAGCCTGGACAGTAATGCGTCACCCGCTGATCACCGTCCTTCCGGAAGAACTCCTTATAATACACATCACTGGTCTGTATCGTTTCCACACTCATCTTCATCACCCCCTGAGATAGTCAGCGGCAAAGGCTACAAGATCCTGTGACGTCATAACCTCACCACCCATACGGTTGAAACTGACGACCTCCGTCAGACCTTCCACACTCAGTTTCACGTCCTCCGCCATCTGCCCGTTACTCAGTTCCACCGCAACAAAGGGAATCTTCCTTCTCGCCAGTTCCCTCAAACGCTCCTTAGGGAAGGGAAACAGTGTCTTGAGCCTGAGCATTCCCGCCTTGAGTCCGAGCTCTCTCAGCCGTTTCACCGCTCCATGGCAGATCCTCGATACGATCCCGTAGGTAATGAAGATGATAGATGCATCCTCTATGTCGGTTTCGCTGTAATCGACGATCTCCTGTTCCACCTTCGCATACTGCCTCTGAAGAAGTTCGTTATGAGCTTCCATGGCGGCAGGTGACATGTAGATGGATGTGATCAGATTACCGCGGCTCTCCCTGTCACCGTACAGAGCCCAATCCTTCCGCTCGCTCTCTTCGGGTTTTCCGGAGATCTCGACTGATTCCATCACCTGTCCGAGATAGGCATCTCCGAGAATAAAAACCGTCATACGGTACCTTTCGGCAAGGGCGAAGGCCTTTCGGGTGAAGTCGAACATTTCCTGTGCACTGGCAGGAGCAAGGACAATGTTCCTGTAGTTTCCCTGACCTCCACCCTTAACGACCATGGCATAATCACCCTGCTCAGGCCAGATATTCCCGAGACCGGGTCCGGCCCGCTGCATATCGATGACAACGGCGGGAAGCCGTGCTCCGGCCAGATAGCTGAGCCCTTCGGCCATGAGAGCTATACCGGGACCACTCGATGCGGTCATCACTCTGGCTCCTCCACTGGATGCACCGTAGAGCATATTGATTACACTGACCTCGCTTTCCCCCTGGAGATAGGTCCTGCCGGTCTTCCTGAAGTAGTAGGAGGCGGTCTGGGCGATCTCACTGGCCGGTGTGATCGGATACCCGAAGAAGTGGGTACATCCCCCCATAAGTGCGCCGAAGACCGCAGCATCATTACCTTTCATTAAGCGCTTGTGCATGATTTCTCTTCCTCTGTATGTTTCACTATCGTCAAGGCTCGGGGTTCAGGACAGGCGAGGACGCACATCCCGCATGCAATGCACACGGATCCTTCAACAACCTCAACATGCTCGTACCCCTGTATGTTGATCTCCGTGCCGATACGAAGGCACCCTTTCGGGCAGACTGACGGACAGATCCCGCAGCCCTTGCATCTGGCAGCATCGATTATGATCGTATTACTCATATGTTTCCTAACTCCTTCACAAGAGATATTCTTATATTGACACCCGAACCTTTTGGTGTCAATAATAGAGGACCGCACTGGTTGATTCTTTCTATCATGGCTGGTTTTTTTTGACACTGGAGAATATTTTTGTAAACTACGAACCCTGGATCGTGCTACACAAGGTCATCGGCAGGACCTGCATCGTGTACGGGTGGTAGAGAAGAGGAGAAACACGTATGTATAAGACGATTCCACAGCTGCTCAGGGCTATGAGCGGACAATACCCCGACACAGCAGTACAGATGTACAAGGATGATGAGGGAGCGTTTCTCTCAGTTACCTACAGCGATTTCACGAGAGACAGTGAGCTGCTTGCTGCAGGTCTGAGTGCTCTGGGTGTCAAGCGATCAGACAACGTCGGACTGATAAGCGACAACAGGAAAGAATGGCTGCTCGCAGATACGGCAATCCTCTCCATCGGAGCGGTCGACGTTCCCCGGGGACGCGATGCGATGCCTCATGAACTGGAGTTCATCCTGAAAACGAGCGAATGCAGCATCTGTTTCGTCGAGAACGAGGAACAGATGGAGAAAGTCTCGTCTCTCGCGCCGGTGCTGGACAGGCTCACAACCCTGATCATCATGGATACCTTCCACCATGCCAGCAAGGACAAGACCGTTACCCCGGAAGGTCTGACAGTCCTCACTATCGAGGATGTGCTGTCATCCGGGAAGGAACGGCTCAAGGGTGACAGAGAATTCATACAGAAGGAGATCGAACAGGGCACCGGTGAAGACCTTGCCACGATCATCTTCACAAGCGGTACAACAGGAGAGCCCAAGGGAGTGATGCTTACCCACAGGAACTTCCTGTTCCAGCTTGAGCAGATCCCCAAAGTGATAGATCTCAAAAAAGGTGAGAGGTGGCTTAGTGTGCTTCCTGTCTGGCATTCGTTCGAGAGAATCCTTCAGTACGTGATACTCTCCCAGGCCTCCACCGTCGTGTACTCCAAACCGATCGGAAAGATCATGCTTCTCGACCTGCAGAGGACCAACCCTCAGTGGATGGGATCGGTACCGAGAATCTGGGAAGCTGTAAAGGGAGGCGTCTATCAGAATGTAAAAGGAAAGTCACCGGTCGCACGGGGACTGTTCCACTTCTTCGTCTTCATCGGAGCCGTCCATGCTGACGCACGGGCTAGAATCGAGAACCGTAAACCTCAGTTCTCACGAAGGTTCTACCCGGCAGACCTGATGCTCGGGCTTCTGATGTTCATTCCTACGCTTCCTCTGAAATACCTTGGTGATATCCTTGTATTCAAGACAATCAAGAAGAAATTCGGCACCGGTTTCCGTGCGGGAGTATCGGGAGGCGGGTCCCTCCCCTCCTCGATAGACAAGTTCTTCAAAGCGATCGGAGTCACCCTCCTTGACGGCTACGGACTGACCGAGACCGCACCTGTCATCGGTCTGCGTGAACTGTCCCATCAGGTTCCTCTGACCGTCTCGCCTCTGCCCGAGACCGATATCAGGATCATCAAGGATAACGGAGAGGAGGCTGCACCGGGAGAAAAGGGAGTCATCTGGGTCAAGGGAGAGCAGGTGATGAAAGGCTATTACAAACGGCCGGACCTCACCAGCGCTATCATCAATAAGGAGGGGTACCTCAACACGGGCGATATCGGGATATGGACACATAAGGGTGAGTATGGTATCAGAGGTAGAGCGAAGGATACGATCGTGCTCAGCGGAGGCGAGAATATCGAACCGGTACCCCTTGAGGCACGCCTGAGAGAATCAGAGTATATCGAGCAGGTGATGGTCGTCGGTCAGGATAAGAAATACCTTGGGGCATTGATCGTTCCCGACAGCAAGATGATCGAGCAGTACGTCAAGGAACAGGGGATTCCCTACATGACACGAAAGGATGTAGTGGAGATTGATGAAGTGAGAGCGCTTATCCAGTCCCAGATCAATGAACTTATCAGTGCCAAAAACGGCTTCAAGTCGTTCGAGCTGATCAACCGGTTCACCATTCTGCCCGACACCTTCAAAGTAGGTGAACAGCTCTCGGCCAAACAGGAGATTATGCGCCATAAGATATCAGAACAGTACGAAAAGGAGATCGAGGCTCTCTTCGCCTGATCTGTTCACCCTGCCCCACTGAACATTCAGTTGCAAATGCAACTGAATGTTTTTTTTGTCCGCTGTATGATACACCTATCAGGAATGGATAAGGAGACAGGATATGAGTGCAGAAATACAGAACAGCAATACGAGAAGTTCTCTTCTCAAAGATATGATAAAAAGACTTCACACCGGGGAGGAGTTCGAGGCGGTGAAGAAGGAATTCGCCGAGGCCTTCGAGGGTGTCGGTGCCGATGAGATTGCAGATGCAGAGAAAAAACTCATCGAAGAGGGTGAAGTGAGTGTTGAAGAGGTTCAGAGGCTCTGCGACGTCCATTCAGCTCTGGTACACGGTTCGGTTGCAGATATCCATGGTGCGAAGAAGATGGATGAGACCCTCGGCCACCCTGCATGGATCCTCAAGAAGGAGAATGAACATCTCTCAAGACTGCTTGAAACACTTGAGGCAGGTATCACAGCCCTTTCCCATGGCGAAGTTTCTGCTCTGAAGCAGGTTTCAGAAGGCCTTCTCGAACTGAAGAAAATCGATTCCCACTATGCGAAAAAGGAGAACCTCTGGTTCCCTCTGATGGAGAAACACGGGATCACAGCTCCGCCGCAGGTGATGTGGGGTGTAGATGATGAGATCCGCGGCATGGTAAAGTCTCTCGGAGCAGCGTTTGAAAACATGATGGACTCAGGCCGGCCAGGTGCGGCAACGCGAGAGACCTTCCTGACAGACTTCGCAGCTGCAAAGGAAAAGATTTCGGAGATGATCATCAAGGAGAACGATATCCTCATCCCGATGGTCTCTGAGGTTTTCACACCGCATGAGTGGAAGGTTATCGCAGACGGAATAGATGAGTTCGCCGATGCCTATGTGGAATCAGAACATACCTGGGAACCAAGGGACGAGCGTGAAGAGGTGAAAGCTGAACTCTCTGAAGGCCTTATTACACTCCCCAGCGGGCATTTCACACCCGAAGAACTCACCCTTGTGCTGAACATCCTCCCTGTCGATATCACATTTGTAGACAGGAATGACCGGGTTGCCTACTTCAGTCAGTCAAGTGAGCGGATTTTTCCAAGAACACTTGCCATCATCGGAAGGGAGGTTGCCAACTGTCACCCACCCGCCAGCGTGCACATCGTCGAGCGGATCGTGAACGATTTCAAGAGCGGTGCACGGGATGTGGCCGAGTTCTACCTTCATCTGGGCGACGTATATGTCCACATCCGCTACTTTGCAGTGAGAAACGAACAGAGAGAGTATATGGGGACTGTTGAGGTTGCACAGAACATCGCTCCAGTCCAGGCTATCAGCGGAGACAAAAAACTCCTCGACTGGTAACGCTGAGCAACATTCCTCGTCTGATGATAGATATGAAATGACCACAGGTGCTTGAGAACATTGACACACAAATCTAAGAAAAGAAGAATTTCTTCAGTGTCGTATCCAGAATAGAATGTTCTCGAGCCCTCCCCTGACTTTGCATGCCACGAAACTGTGGGGCTGAAGGAAAACACCCCACGACATTCAGAAGGTTCTGAGGACCTGAACAAACAACCTCCTTCAGATCAGAAGGTTGTGATTTCCGCGACGACCGTGCCTGAGAAATTTGCTTCGGGCAGACCGAATGTCTGGTTCTCATCGCCGTTAAACGTCACCGAGAGGGCAAAGGTCTTCCACCGGAGCCCATGACTATGCGTATGCAGAATCTGCTTCGAGACATCACCGGGATCAGTCATGGAAGGAGAGAGCGTGACACTGCCTATCTCACCGTTACCGTCGACATCCACATTCCCTGTCCCGTGAGACTCTTCATAACTGAGGAGGTAGGGAACATAGTAGCTCGAGGTTCCCAGTGTAGCTTTCATCGGAGACACCCTCAGTGTCACCTTCACCTGGTTTGCACTGGTGGTGAGAAGATTATAAAAACCAACATCCTGGGCGGAACTGGATTCCATGTCTATGCCCGTTTTCAACTGGTCTCCGACCTGCGTCGAGGTGATGACATGGCGGGCCATATTGGAATTCGTACTATCGACGGTGGAAAACCCGTGGAACAGATCTCCAGCCACAGAAGCCTTGAGTGTCAATGTTGCATCATCAGGTCCAGCAGGTGCTACCGCATACACCACGAACAGTGACATGACCAGAAGTATCGCTACAGTTACATATCTCATACATCTTCCTTCTTTGTTTTGTACTACCTGTAACAATCATACAAAATTAACAAACTTATGTCAAATCTTTTTTTAGAATTATTTAGATTGTTATATACCATGAACAATACACATACATTATTGAAATACTTTTATTTTAATATTTTATTTATAATAATTACAATTTGACCCAGAATAATATGCACTTCCCACACTATCCAAATCGTCCATACATTCCTCATATTCCTATGTCTAATGTCTTATGTTTAGGTAAAACCCTTATGGTCTTGCCAACTGGTAACACACGTCCTACGGCCACTGTCGCGCTGATCTGATACTGCAGAAATCATTCGCCGTCCGGCTCGCCGCATCAAAGATTCCCCGATAATCAACTCGCCAGGAACGCACGTATCGGGTACGATAGCCAGTGAGATAAAACAGAATGTGTCGAAGAGCAGGAAAATAGCCGGCCTCAGCGTACTGATCACGTTCCTCCCCTGTCGAACCTTTCCCGGCAGTTCACATACGCTTCCGGTCGAGAAGGAAAAGGTTGAGTGCAATCGAATGGTGCTCCGGGTCAGATCTACACGCTGGATGGTGAGTGGCTTCTCACACGAAACCCCGGTGATAAACCAACGTAGCAGAGCATCCCCTCGGTAGCATGGGACCAGGGGTATGGGACCTTCTATCTGGAAATGTACTTTGAACAGGAGGATGCGAACCGGGAATACAACCTCTACACCCGGAATGTAAGCACGAGCGCCCGTTCCCTGCTCAACGATACGCTTATAGGGAAACGGGGAGTATACAGAGAATCAGAGGAACTGGCACAGCCCTCTGCCCGGGGGCAAGTCAATACGTTTATCCCTCAGGCCGGATGGAGCAGGCTTTCTGTACAGGTCAGCAACTTTGTTTCATCCACGGACAGGCATCTGGGACCGCGTATTCATCGCGCGTGATCCACTTCTCCTTAGCTCTTTCCCTCTATGCTGTTCCTATGAGACAGGATAACCGGAAGAGCTGAGTCGAGACAGACATTCAGGAGAACCAGGTGAACCCGTTCTTCCGTGCCATCTCTTCAGCGAAACGGGGGAGGGTACGGACCGGATACACTTCCATGTGAGACTCCTCGGTCAGCATGGGTTCCACTATCCTCCATGATTCACAGATCTCGCTCATGGAGGGGAACAGGGACTTGTCACCCTTAAGAATCTTCTGCACGATCTGCTCATAGGCTTCCGGAGTGTTCGCTCCATAGGTCTCCGCCTGATTGAACCGGAATCTGACAGGCTTACTCTTCCAGCTTGTCTTCGGTTCCTTGAGATTCATCACGATATCTATGGTAAGCTCCGGATGGATCGTGATGATCACACTGTTATCCTCGATCCGTGAGTCGTTCATCACCTTCTGTGTCTTGTTCTTGAACTTTACATAGATCAGTGACTTCGCATCCTTCTGCATCTTACCGGTCCTGATGTAGATAGGAATGTCTGCCATATAGTAGTTATTGACACTCAGCTTGAGGGCTGCGTAGGTGGGGGTATTGACGATATGACCGCTTCCTGCGCCGAGAGATTCATAGCGGCCCGTATAGAACTCATCGGGCGGACTGATAGCCCTGAGCACTTTGGCCTTCTCCGCAGCGATATCTTCCGGTGTGAGAGTGGTCGGGTCGCTCATCGTCAGATAGGTGATGATCTGCAGAATATGGTTCTGGATCGTATCTCTGACCACCCCGATCTTCTCATAGAAGCCGAGCCTCTGGTCTACCCCGTGAGTCTCGTCGAAGATGATCTGGATGGAATCGATCGACCTGTTATCCCAGATCATCCTGATGATGTCATTATGAAACCTGAGGAGAAGGAGATTCTGCATGAACTCCTTTCCGAGGTAGTGGTCTACACGATAGATCTCTTCATCGGAGAATGCCTTGAGGAGTATATCGTTATAGCGTCTGGCCGTTTCAGAATCAAACCCGAACGGTTTTTCGACGACGATCTTCTTCGCAAGATTCACCTTCTTCGAAATGACACTATCCACTATCTGAATCTGCCGTATGGCATCCTCATAGAGACTCGGCTGCAGGGCCATATAGTAGATGATACTCACATCTTCTCCCTTCTTCACGAGTGAAGATAGATGGGAGGAGAGGAGTGCTGTGGCACTCTTTTCATCGCTCATATCGTACTGAAGGTACTCAAGCGAATCGATGAACGCCTGTGATGCCTCGGGGCGTACCATCGCCTTGAGGAATTCCGTTTTCGTGGAGAATCGTCTGCCCAGTGCGATGAGGGTGAATTCATATCCTTCCCCCTGGAGGTTCTCATAGGCCGGATAGAGTTTCTTCTGAGCCAGGTCTCCGGTGCCTCCGAACTGTATGATAATCTGTTTCATTCTCTCATGCTCCTTCTGCTTCATCCGGCTCTGCCAGATCGGTCATGACGACCGGGTCGAATCCCCGCTGTTCGAAAAACAGTGAAGGCAGTGTCTCGGGGGTCTCTGTTGCCGATTCTTTTACGAGCCGTCTGTACGCATCTTTCTTGGATTCTCCGAAACACAGAAGATAGACCTTGTGCACTCTGCTGTAATGTGCGAACGCAGAGAACGTGAAGGTGACCCTCCTGTTCGGCGGTTTCGGACTGACGTGTATCTCTTTCATGACAGCCCCATTCTCCTGCAGACTGTATGTTGCGGGAAACAGAGAAGCAAAGTGTCCATCCTCCCCCACTCCGAGGAACAGGAGATCAAAGAAAAATCCCTCAGGCAGTTTCATGTCAGGTGCAGGAATAATCAGCTGAGAGGTGTCGAATCTGCCTTCCCTGACAGCTCTGCCCAGACCGTAATCCATCAGCAGAGGCTCGTTCCTCTCCCCTTCCAGCCGCTCATCCACCAGGTACAGGAATACCTCTGAAACGACAGCGTCATCAAGAGAGAGGAGTGCTTCGATGACCACCTTCGCACCCCGCCCACCGGGAATGCCGATACGCAGGGATGCTCTCTCCCTGGCCTCCGCCGCAATGGCGTCAGCTATCAGAGAGGAAGCAAGCTCTATCCGTTCAACATATATGGTTCGCATACAGAAAATATACGGGAAAGAAAGCTGAAGGGGAAACCCCTAATGAATAATACCGAGCTTTCTCGCCTCTTGAGCCAGTACATCCACCGCATACTCGATCTGATCCGGTGTATGCACTGCCATGCAGCTTGTCCGCAGCAGTGACCGGGAAGGCGGCACTGCAGGAGAGATGACAGGGTTCACGTAGATTCCCTGCTCATAGGCATGACGCCACAGAAGGAAGGTCTTCTCATTGTCACCGATGATCAGGGGGACGATTGCCGTCTCGGTTGTACCCACGTCGAACCCGTGAGAGACAAACCCCTCCCTGAGGAGTTTCGCATTACGCTGCAGGGATGTAACGAGGGACGTATCTTCCCTGATGATCTTCAATGCGGTCATCGCCGCCGCGATGTTTGCCGGCGGCATCGATGCACTGAAGATGAGGGGCCGTGCAAAATGCTTGATATAGTCAATCACCGCATGGTCCCCGGCAATGAACCCGCCGATGGAACCGAAGGACTTGCTGAAGGTGCACATCACCAGGTCAGCCAGGTCATACCGTCCGCCCCAATGTTCGCCGGTACCCCGTCCGCTGTCACCTATGACGCCCAGAGCGTGAGCCTCGTCCAGATAGATCGCAGCGTTATACCGGTCAGCGACCTCGCGAAGCTGGGGAAGCAGCGTAATATCTCCTTCCATGCTGAACACCCCGTCGACAACGATCATCTTCGCATCCTCAAGGGGAATTTTACTGAGAACCTTCTCAAGGTCCTCCATGTCATTATGCCGGAATCGATGGAGATTGATATTCTTCTTCATGCCCTGAGCAAGAAAGACACCGTCCATGATCGACGCATGGTCGTACTTGTCGATGATGAGATGATCACCTCTCTGGACCAGCGCACTGATCGCGCCAAGGTTCGTCTGATAGCCAGTGGTGAAACACACCGCAGCTTCCTTTTGAACGAAATCGGCAAGCTGCTGTTCCAGCTCCTCATGGAGATCAAGTGTCCCGTTCATGAACCGGGATCCGCTGCAGCTCGTTCCGTACCTGCTCGCAGCGTTTTGTGCCGCCTCTGCCATCCTCGGGTCGTTGGCAAGACCGAGGTAGTTGTTGCTGCCGAACATCGACAGTTTCCTTCCATCTATGTACACATACGCGCCGGCACTCTGGCTGATCGGTTTGAAGAAGGGGTAGAGACCGGAATCTCTGGCCTCCTCGGCCAGGGTGAACTGGGTACAGCGCTCCAGAATCGGGGATAATCGTTTTGCCATCAAAGGTTCCTTTTCCCGCAGCAACGGGAGTCTGATTATCCTAGAGTATTGCAGTAACTGTTCTGTTATGCAAGATATGAATACCCGATATTCACGCTTGAGTTCGGATGCAGGACTTGCTCTCAGTACATATTTCGTATTCAATACAGGGAGAGAGAAACACTCAACGCGGAGGATGTACATGACACCATTTATGGACAAGAACTTTCTTCTGACCACAGAGACAGCCCGAAGACTGTACCATGACAGTGCCGCAGGCGAACCCATACTGGATTACCACTGCCACCTTTCCCCTGAGCAGATCGCGGAGAACAGAAAATTCGATAATCTCAGCGAGATCTGGCTGGGTGGAGACCACTACAAATGGCGTGCCATGAGAAGTGTCGGTATCACAGAAGAGTTCATCACAGGAGATGCAGATCCCTACGACAAGTTCCTGGCATGGGCACGGACGATGCCTCAGCTTCTTGGCAATCCCCTGTACCACTGGTCACACCTCGAACTGCAGAGGTATTTCGGCATCCATGAACCGTTCAATGAAACGAGTGCTCCCGCCATCTGGGACAGGACGAAGGAGATGCTGAGAAGTGATGAACTTTCGGTGAAAGGAATCTTTTCCACCTTCCGTGTCGCAGCAGTCGGTACGACCGATGACCCGGCCGATTCGATAGAGACTCATCTACGGATTGCAGCCGGAGAGAGTGCGATCGGATACGTTGAGACGAAAGTGCTGCCCTCGTTCCGCCCTGATAAGGCGATTCTCATCGAACAGGAGGGATTCCCTTCCTACATGAAACGTCTCGGGAAGGCTGCGGACATGACTATCAGATCGTTCTCTGATGTGAAGAAAGCCCTATCCTCCCGTCTGGAGGCGTTCCATGCTGCCGGGTGCAGAGCAAGCGACCACGGCCTTGTGATGGTTCCCTTCTACCGTATCAGTGATGAGGCCTGTGAACAGGCGTTCACGAAGCGGATGAACGGGGAAGAGCTGACCGAGCGGGAGATCGAAGGCTACCAGACTGCAGTTCTGCTCTTCCTGGCATCTGAGTACAGGAAGCACGATATCGTCATGCAGCTGCACCTGAACGCGATACGCAATCTCAACCCCCCGATGTTCCGCTCCCTCGGACCCGATACCGGGTATGATGCCTCGCACGATCTGCCGACAGCGCAGAAGCTCGCATCCTTCCTTGCAGAGGCGGAGAACACAGGTGCTCTGGGAAAGACGATCCTGTACACCCTCAACCCGAAAGACTACTACAGCATGGGCACTATCATGGGGGCCTTCCAGGGCGGAGGAATTCCCGGCAAGATCCAGCTTGGATCGGCCTGGTGGTTCTGTGACCACAGGGACGGGATGGAAGAGCAGATGAAAGTCCTTGCCAGCCTCGGTTCCCTGCCGAGGTTCATAGGAATGCTCACCGACTCGAGGAGCTTCCTCTCCTACCCGAGACATGAGTATTTCAGGAGAATTCTCTCCCAGATACTCGGGACCTGGGCGGAGAACGGGGAGATACCCGCTGACTTTGACCTTCTTGATACGGTAGTCCGTGATATCAGCTACCGCAATGCGGCACAGTATTTCAGTCTGTAGAGTTCCTCCACCTTCAGGTATAGAGACCTGAGAGCCCACTGGAGTACAATACCGATATGGACTTTGAGATTGTACTCCAGAATCTTCTCAGAGAATACAACATGAATGTCAGTGAGCTGACGAGGCAGAGCACCCTCCATCCTTCGTATATCTACAAACTTCTCAGGGGAGAGCACTCACCCTCCCTTCGTAGCCTTGAACTGATCGCAGATGTGTTCGGACTGTCAGTAAGCACCCTGATACAGCTCATGGAACAGGATACCTAGGCGGCGGCAGACACTCTCACAAGGCTGAAAGCATCTCCGACTTGCCCTCCTTCGCCCATGCATACAGCTCCTCGGTCGCAAGGGCGATCTTCGTGACCGAGAAATCACTTCCGTGTGGAAACAGGTAGAAGGTCTCATCAAGTGTCGAGAGGTCTATGCAGTCGCCTTTGCCGAAATACTCATACTCGATATGGCAGGAGTACATCTCGGAGACATCCCTCGACAGAGAGAACGGATTCCCGTCGAACTCTCCTGTGAGCGTGAACCCGGAAGAGGAGTGTGAGAGTCTGGCATCCCCGAGACGGATGAACCCTTTCGCATGCGGCAGGGCATCGACTGTCACGGTGAGGTCATACCGGTAAAGCCCCTCTTCGATCTCCTTCCTCACCTCCTTTCGTTCCCATTCATACCAGCTGGGGATATGGGAATCGTCAAACTCAACAGCCGCAGAGTCTGCACTCGTCTCAGCAGAGGTTCTGACAAGCTCACCGTACTCATTCATATGCCACCGCGATCCGCACTGACTGCAGAAAAGATCACTGCCCGAGGAGTCCATACGGTACTCAGTAAGACAGTGGGGACACTTGTACAGCACTTTATGAAGTCCTTCGGCCCTCTTCGCATAGGAGATTCTGATCCTGTTCTCCTTCTGCCACCGGTATTCGTCATACGAGAAAGCTTCATTCACCTTTTCAAAGATATCGGCAACGGAGGAGGATGCGATCTCCTCTCTGGTAAGGATCTGAGTGAGGTCCGCTTCAATTCTGTTACCTCGGGGAGTGAGATTCCAGCAGGGACTGTTCAGATAATGTCCGTGCATATTAAGCATCACGACCGGGACCTTGAGAAGCTTGATCATCTTCCCCAGAGATTCGGGAAGCACGGCATTGGTCCCGACAAGGGAATATCTTGCCTCAGGATACAGAGCCAGGATATCACCGTGGCGGTGAAGCACCTGCCTGATCTGAGAGACGAGCTTGATATCTGTGGTGAACTTCCGCTTGCAGATCCCCCCGGCGTTCCTCAGCAGCCATTCACGTCCGATGAAGCCATCTATCGCTACAACGTAGTTGGCGCGGTGGGGAAAGATCGCGGCAGTGGTCACCTTGAAATCAAGAAACGCGTGATGGGTGCACAACAGCAGGTAGGGAGGTTTCAACCCCTTCATCCTCCGCCTGTTGATTGAATACCGGTGCAGGAGGATCTCCGGATAGCTGAGCAGCCAGGTCACCGGACGAAGATACTGTCTCTGCCGTACCGGCGGTCTGTTCATGTCAAAATGCCCTGCCTCACTCCACTGTGCATACCCGGTTCTCTGTTTCATGTTCACGTTGTGTCCATCCTTTTCCAGATGTATAGCATACCACAGGTTCCGCATAGTCTGACAGTCAAGAATGCATATGCAGGCAATTGTGAATATTTGGTGAATTCATGTGCAGCATTCACATATCTCCTTGACCTTTCACACAGACAGCAGTACAGTTGCACCATAGATACAGGAGCGTCAAGCGATTGTATCAAGGCAGCGCAGAGAGCTGCCACAGGGTGGAGTTTTTTATGCGGTCAGTAGGGAATCGCAAGCTGGTTCTGTTTCAGTTCCATGCAGAACACTGCACAATGCAGAAAGCTGCGAGTTGAACCGAAAACGTATAAAAACACACACCTGTTCTTTGTGGTATCCAACAGATACCCTTCCCCCCGGATCGAATACCCCTTTACACCTATTGATTCTTCTCATCCTTGCATCCTGTGAACAGGTGCACCGGCACAGAGCTATCCGGGCAGCGAATTCTGAAACCGCTCTTACGACGAACCGGGACAGTAGTATCCATGAATACCCATGTAATGTCATAGGTTTGTACTATACTGGTATTTTCCTGTTTCTTTCAGAAGGAACATCTCCATCAAAGAAGTTATTTTCCCTTCTCCCTACAACAACAGTAACGACTTATGTCTCTGTATTTTAGTATTGATACACTTTGTATAACTTTATAATTCTTTTAATTATATGTTTTTAACATATTTCATATATGGTACAAAAAATTTTTTACATATTTTTTATTTTATGTGTTGACATAAGTTTAATTCGTTACTATACTTCAGTCATAACTTAAGCAAACAGGAGCATACCAATGAAAAAACTTATCGCAATCCTTATCATAGCACTCGTCACCTTCTCCACCTTCGCCGCAAGCGGAACCGGGGATACCACCCTCACTCTCCAAGCAAACGTCGCCGGCAAGCTCTATCATGGTTTCACCCCAAACGACAACACATCAGCTGACGCGGTCAAGGCTGATATCACCTTAGGCGGCGACGAAACAGTAAACGGTCTCAACCTCGAATCAGATCTTGCTCAGCCCATCGGGTTCTACAACCTCTATACCACAGGTAATGCTCAGGCAACGGTCAATTTCGCGGTTTCTCCCCTGACTGTCACTATCAGCGGCACGACCTACTATGTGCCCTACCAGCTCTCCTACGCGACAGAAGAAGGTAATGAGAAAGTGACTGTAACTGGTTCAACCCTTGGTTCAATTGCAACAGCCAACACCACTGGGGCATCAACTGTCAATGCAAACATTATGGCAACGACAGCTAACGGTCTTCGCTGGAAGACTCTGTCACTGGCTGCAACCTTCGCCGGTACAGGAAACACCACCTTCGGTCTTCCCGAAAGCAGTGAATACACAGGAACCATCTTAGCTCACGTGTCTGCTCAATAACCTATCGCGAAACAGCACAGACAACCCCCGCAGGCCGGGGGTTTTTTGTTGTTTCTGAGGGTATTTCATTCTGGTCACTTCATTGACGGAGTGAGTTTCACACTTTCATGCTGAACGGTTCAGCACGAACCGTCCGTTCAGCAGCTACTCATTTCTGCTTTCGAGTTCTTCCCACCGCTCCATGAGTGTCTCCAGCTCAAGAGATGACTGTTCATACTGAAGCGTCCGCTCCTTCAGCGTGTCTGGGTCACTGAGCGGATCACTGAAAGACCGCTCGAGAGCAGCTATGGTGCGTTCGACAGACTCGATCGTGTCATGAATGGCTTCCAGTTCCTTCTTCTCCCTGAAGGAGAGTCCTGTTTTTTCGCTCTGACGCCAGGTGTTCTTTGCTCGGGCGGAATCCTGTTTTGCGAGGGCCTCGGAGCTCTGCTGTGCCCACTCACTGTAGGTTCCGGTGAACTTGGCGACTGTCGGGGAATCGTCAGAGAAGATGAAGAGGGTGTCAGCGCAGGTATCGAGAAACGAGCGGTCATGGCTGGCGATCAGAACGACACCCTGAAACGAGTCTATGAACTGTTCAAGCTGACCGATGGTATCGATGTCAAGGTCGTTGGTAGGCTCGTCAAGGATCAGGAAATTCGGGCTGGACAGCAGTATCGAGACAAGGTGGAGCCTTCTCCTCTCTCCCCCCGACAACGTCGATATCGGCTGCCGGTGCTGGGAAACGGGAAAGCCGAACATCTCAAGGAAGCGGGAAACGGAAACCCTCAGCCCTTTTTCGACGGTCACCTCTTCCGCGGTATCCTTGAGGGATTCCAGAATCGTCAGAGTCTCATCTATACCCCGGTCCATCTGATCATAGTACCCGATGCGGGTATGCATACCGTAATCGAGGGTGCCCTGATCCCCGGTAAGCTCTCCCGCTATGAGAGAGAGGAGCGTCGATTTTCCCGATCCATTGGGTCCGACAAGTCCGACCCTCTCGTTGTGCAGGAATGCATGGCTGAAATCGGCAATGACAGGCGCTGTGTTGAAACTCTTGGAGAGGCTGGTGATATCGAGTATCTTCTTTCCGCTGTAGCTCTGCACGCTGGCAAAGCCTCTGCGATCCTCCTCCTCGCTCTTAAGGGAGTCCTTGAGCTTCTCTATCCGTGAGATTCTCCCGCCATCCTTACTGGTCCGTGCCTGGGCACCCCGTTCGAGCCATTTCAGCTCGGACCTTAGAATGCTTCTCAGCCGTGCCTGCTGCGACCGTTCAAGTTCGAGCCTCTGCTCCCGTCGCACCAGGAAGGCACTGTAGTTTCCCGGATGTGTGTAGAGCGTCCGGTCACTCAGCTCAAAGATCGAGGAGCACACACGCTCCAGGAAATAGCGGTCATGCGTGATGATAAGAGAGGCCATCTGGTTGTTCAGCAAATACTGCTCGAGCCAGATGATCGCTTCGGTGTCAAGATGGTTCGTCGGTTCATCAAGGAGAAGGAGGTCGCTGGCAAGGGCAAGGGTACGGCAGATCGCTGCTTTCTTGATCATACCTCCCGAGAGCGTGGACATGGAATCCGACAGACCGGGCCCTCTGATCCCGGTAAGCAGAGAGGTATAGGTCAGCTCAACCTCCCACGCACCGCTGAGCTGTGCCTGATGATGAGCCTCACTTATCCTTGCGGGGTTTCCCTCTTCCACGAGTGCATGGTACCGTTTCAGTTCTTCAATCCTGGGATGCTCTGCACGAAACAGATACTCTTTCACGGTGAGGTCATCGGTGACCTCGATTCGCTGAGGAAGATAGGAAAAGGTGCAGGCGGAGTTGTAGACCACCTCCCCTTCATCGGCCTGGACCTCTCCTGCCAGGATCCTGAGAAGCGTCGACTTTCCTCCGCCGTTCTTTCCGATGAGACCGATCCGTTCAGACGAATGTATCCCGAAGGCAAGAGAGGAGAACAGAGGTGAGTCTTTCATGATCTTTTCAAGGTTATTGACGGAGAGCAGAACCATGGGCTAACAGTACCGTATCAGGGGACAGCCGTGCAAGAGGACCTGTGAACGAATGCCGCTCTTATTGAACGAGCTCTCCGGGCCAGGTGTTGATCCCTCCGAAATCATATACATTGATATAGCCCTGTGAAACCAGTTTCCGGGCAGCCTGAGCACTCCTGTTTCCGCTCCTGCAGTAGACCAGAATCGTCTGGTTCTTGTCGGGAAGCTCTTCGGGCATCCGGTCTTCACTGATAGTCTCATTGGGGATCAGAATGGCACCGCGTATGTGACCGCTTTCATACTCTGATTGAGTACGGACATCGACGATGACGACACCCTCCTCCTTCATCATTTCCTGTGCGATATAGGGAGAGATCTTTGTATACTGTGCTGTGATCGCTGTCATGACGTCCTTCACCGGTGAACTTTCCTCTCCCTGGTCACTGACGGTCCTGTTACAACCGGTTCCAATCAAGAGGAGGATGGCTGAGAGTACTATACCTGTTGCTAATCTTTTCATCACGGCTCTCCTTACAGGGCACTATGTATGACATATTCCCTCTTGTCAAGGTTACACACTGTCCTTCGCATTCAGGAAACCGGACACGTCATCATTCTTTCCGATGACGACAAGCTCATCATCCGCCTGGAACATAAACGAGGAATCGAATTCGATGACGGTATGTTCCTCCCGGGTTATGGCAATGATGTTCAGATGATAGCTGTTTCGAATATCCATCTCCCTGATCGTCTTCCCTTCGAAGATCTGTGGAAGCGGGACCTCCGTGATGCTGATATCGTTCTCAAGTTCGAGAAAGTCGAGAGTACGGAGTGTCAGAAGGGAACGGGAAAGGCGGAGAGCACTGTCACGTTCAGGGAGGATGATCTCTGCGCCGATCTTCTCAAGCACACGACCGTGAGCGTCGCTCATCGCCTTGCTGATGACTCTCGGAACACCAACCTCCTTGACCATGAGAGTCGCGAGGATGTTCGATTCGATGTCACGGCCGATGGCTATCACAACCGTACCGCAGTCGCTGATGCCCGAATCCTGCAGCACCTCACCCGTGATGACCGATACGAGATGTGCACTTGTTATCTCGTCCTTCACTCCGTTGAGCTTCTCCTCATCATTGTCGAGAACGATCACATGCTTGCCCGCATGCACCAGTTCGAGAGCCAGAGCGGTTCCGAACAGTCCAAGCCCGATGATCCCGTAGGCATTCCTGTCCACCTGTTTCCTTCGCATCGTCGTGAATCCTCCTTTATCCGATAAACACCCGTTCTCTGATATATCCTATCTTCGATTCCCTGCGCAGAATCGTGGAGGCGATCGTGATCGGCCCCACCCGTCCTATAAACATCGATACCATCAGCGCAGCTTTGGAGATTCCGCTGAGGTGCGGTGTAACGCCTGTTGAGAGACCTACCGTGGCAAAAGCCGAGACCGATTCGAACAGAAGAGAGAACGGCGTGAGTCCCTCCGGTGAACCGGAGGAGATCATGCTCTGCTCTGATGCCAGGAGGACCGCGGTACTCCCGATCACGGTGAACAGTCCCAGTGCGAGTACCTGGTAGGCTTTATGAACACTCTGCTCATCGACAGCACGGGAGAAGAGCACCACGTTTCGAGTCCGTTTCATGGGGTTGAGTGACAGAAGGATGGTGAAAAACGTTGTCGTCTTGATTCCTCCCCCGGTCGACCCCGGTGAAGCACCTATGAACATCAGGACCATCAGGACCAGGGTGGCAAAGGGTCTCAGGGTCTCGATCCCGATTGTGGAGAAGCCCGCGGTTCTCGCAGTGACACTGAGGAACAGCGCATCGGGCACTGATATTTCATTACCTGCGAGGAACAGGAGAGCTCCAAGAACAAGAAGAAGCAGGGTGAAGACATAGACCATCTTCGAATGCATCGTCATGTGCTTCCAGGAAAACCCTGAGCGGAAGGTATCGGCGATCACGAAGAACCCGAGGCCTCCTGCTATGATGAGTACAGAGGTGGTCATGAGGTACAGGCCGTCACCGGAGAAACGGGATAGAGAGGAAAAGGAACCCATCAGGTCGAATCCCGCGTTGTTAAACGCACTGATGGCATGAAACAGGGAATACCCGGCCGCTTCGAGAGGTCCCATCAGAGCCCTGAACGAACGGTAATAGAGAGCTGCTCCTGCAAGCTGAAAGACCGCTGAACTCAGTACAACGGCTTTCAGTACCGTGAGGGTGCCCTTCAGTGACCCGATATTGTAGGATTCCTTCACGATGGTTCTCTGAGACAGTCCCACACGGAACCCGAGAAACAGTGCTGTTGATACAATCAGCCCCGCGACACCCATCCCCCCGATCATGATCAGCAGAGCTATCACCGTCCATCCGAACGGCGAGAAGACAAGATGGACGTCCACGGTGGAAAGGCCGGTGACACACACGGCGCTCACTGCGGTGAACAGCGCATCAGTGAAGGAGAGACGTAAACCCTCCCGTTGGGAAACGGGCAGATACAAGAGGACAGAACCTGCAAGAACGGCGGCAAGAAACATGAGAAACAGGTACCGTGCAGGTGAAAGAGGCTTTCTGATTTTCGCCGTCATATCTCAGTATCGTATCACTGAAGCATCAGCAGAATCAATGAGAATAACCTGAATATTACCGTTGACTTTGTACTATTGTACTAGTACAATAACCTTGGAGACAGAGATGAAGACAGCACCATCGACTTCAGCATTCACATTCACCCTCAACCCCTCAAGCTCAACCCCCTTCTATCGTCAGGTGATCCATCAGGTCGAACTCGCTGTCGCCGACGGGCGGCTGAAGAAGGGAATGCGTCTGCCGACCGTCCGATCCCTTGCTGTCGAACTGAGCATCAACCCCAACACCGTAGCCCGGGCCTACAGCGAGATGGAGATCAGGGGTATTGTCGAAACACAGCCGGGAAGCGGCACGTTCGTCAAGGCTCAGGAAGAAGACATCGATGAGAGAAAGAGACGGGAGATACTGAGAGAGATCACAGAGGCCTACATCACCTCAGCCGCATCCTACGGCTTCAGCATAGCTGAAATAACATCGTACATTCGCGAGGTGAGCAGCACCTTGAAAACGAAGGAGGCATGAACACCATGAACCTTTTCCAGAAAAAATTCGATCGAATCAAGAACGTACAGTCATTCAGGCTGAGAAAGGATTTCGCATTCAACCCGATCAGCTTCTTCCTGTTTGCCGCATTCACAGGTGGAGGCATCGCCCTCCAGCTGTCGGTTCCTCAGACTGACAGTTTCACGGTCATTCAACTCGGCGTGCTCCTGGTAGTCATCGCCTCTATCATCGCACTTGTTCCCCTGTGGATCACCCTGATCAACGGCATCATCCTGATCTGGCTCGTGATTTTCGGGGGCTTCGACAGCAGCTACTGGATCATCGGTGCGGCAGGATCTGCGGGACTGATCCTCAGCACCTCGATACAGCTGATCCTGCAGTGGGATAAGGTGGTCATTCTCCGCCTCGGCAGGTTCAGGACCGTCCACGGCCCAGGCCTCACCTTCATCATCCCCCTCATCGACCGTATAGCCGAGTTCGTTGATACAAGGATTCGCGTGACCGACTTTTCCGCAGAAAAGACTCTCACTACCGATACGGTACCCGTTCACGTTGACGCCCTCGCCTTCTGGATGATCTGGGATGCAAAGAGTGCTGTTCTCGAGGTGGAAAACTACCTTGAGGCTGTCATCCTCAGTGCTCAGACAGCACTGAGAGACGCTATAGGACGGCATGAACTGAGCTCCCTGCTCAGTGAACGCGATGAGCTTGGAAAGGAGATCCAGGAGGCCCTCGATGCGAAGATGACTCCCTGGGGAGTTACGATCATGTCGATCGAAATCACCGATATCATCATCCCGAAAGAGCTGGAGAATGCGATGAGCAAACGAGCTCAGGCCGAACGGGAGAAACAGTCGCGGGTAATTCTTGCGGAGGCTGAGGTCTCTATAGCAAAGAAATTCACCGAGGCTGCCGATATCTATAAGGAAAGTGAGTCATCACTGCAGCTGAGAGCGATGAACATGATCTATGAAGGAATCCGGCAGAACAATTCCATGATGCTGATGCCTACCTCTCTCATCGATTCGATGGATATGGGAACAGCACTGGCATCGGCTGCACTGAAGAGATCGAAGGATCAACACCTGGAGGAAACACATGATAAAGATTGAAGGGGTCACACGCAACTACAAGACCGGGGAGACGGAAGTCAAGGCACTCAGGGGAATCGACCTTGACGTGAACGATGGGGAATTCCTCTCGATAGCAGGTCCTTCAGGCTCGGGAAAGACTACCCTTCTCAACCTGATCGGATGCATCGACTCCCTCGATGACGGGGAGATCACGATAGACGGCGTCCCTGTCTCTCGAATGGACAAACATGCGAAGACCACCTACCGTCGTGAGAACCTGGGATTCATCTTCCAGACCTATAACCTCATTCCAGTCCTTACCGCCTTCGAGAACGTCTCCTTCGTTCTGTCCATACTCGGTGTTCCACAGGGAGAACTGAGTGAACGCACCTACCGTATCCTCCGTGAAGTAGGCCTGGAAGGAATGGAGCATCGTCGTCCCGACAAACTCTCGGGCGGCCAGCAGCAGAGGATCGCGATAGCCCGTGCTCTTGTGAAACAGCCGAAGATCGTCCTTGCCGATGAACCGACGGCCAATCTCGATTCAAAAACCGGAGAAGAGATCCTGCAGCTGATGAAGCAGATGAACCGTACCTACAACACAACCTTCATCTTCTCTACTCATGACAAGATGGTCATGGAGTATGCAAGCCGTCTCGTTCTCCTCCATGACGGAGAGATCGCAAGCGATACAAGGAGAGAATAATGAAATTCATCATACGTCTTGCCTTCCAGAACCTGACCCGATACAAACGGCGGACGATCATCACCTCCTTTGCCATTGCCGTCGGCCTTATGCTGTTCATCTTCGTTGATTCGATGCTGCAGGGAGCAGAGAGGGAATCGGAGCTCAACCTGAAACGGTATGAGACCAGTTACCTCAGAATTCTGCATGATGAGTACTGGGATAACCGCCTGATGAGACCTCTCGATCTCTCGATAGAGAATCCTGATCTCATCCTCGCAGATCTTGAGAAAGCCGGATATACAGCTACGAAACGGATCACCTTCACAGCCGATATGATACTGAACAGTGCCGACTTTCCCGAAGAAGGGAATCTGAGCGTCTCCGTTCAGGCCGTGGATGTCGAACGGGATAACGCCGTCTTCGATTTCGAGGGAACCCTCGTAGAGGGAAGGTTCGCACAAAAAGGTGCAGATGAAGTAGTCATCGGCTCCTGGTTTGCCGAAGACATCAAGGCCGAGGTAGGCTACTACATCTCGCTCATCACCCGGGGCAATGGAGGATTCTACGAAGTCATGGACCTGGAGATCGTGGGAATCGTCAACTGTCCGAATCCCAATGTCAACAGGACACTTCTGATGATGCCCTTCGATACGGCAGACTACTATCTGGGAATGGACGGAGCCGCCACCGAGATCGATATCGCTCTTTCAGAGCGCTCTGATCTCGATTCAGAGGCAGAAAACGTCAAAGGAATCGTCAGCGGCTACTCAGTCCTCACCTGGCGTGACCTTGCACGTGACTACCTGGCCCTCGCTGAAGCGAAGCGGGGAGGAACAGGCACCATCCTGTTCCTCGTATTCATCATCGCTGCAGTGGGCATTTCGAACACGATGCTCATGGCTATGTGGGAGCGGACCCGTGAACTCGGCATGATGCGCTCACTCGGCATGAAGGACTCTTCCATCCGCATGGCTTTCATCCTTGAAGCGGGCGGTATCGGTCTCATAGGAGCTGTCATCGGAACTGCTCTGGGATGCCTCGCCAATCTCTGGCTTGTCAACTACGGGATCGATTTCGGATTCATAACCCGCGATATGGACATAGGGTACCGGGTAGCTACCGTGATGAAGGGGATCTGGAGTGTGAAGACGATAGTCACATCGCTGGTCTCGGGAGTTCTGCTGTCAATGATCGTTGCATATCTGCCGACCAGGAAAGCTCTGAAGATGGACATACCGAGCTGTCTGCACCACCAGTAGGAGGAGAAAGATGAACATAACACACGTAGCACTGAGAAATGTATCGCGAAACATCAGACGGTCGATCCTCTCGGGAGCCGCTATCGGGGTCTCTGCCATGGCCATTGTCCTCCTCTTTGCGTTTATCAGCGGCATGAAACTTGATATGAAGACGAACCTGACGACCTATTACACCGGTGATATTCTGATCAGGAACCAGACCTACAAGGAATATGAGCGATACAATCCGATCCACCTGACAGTGGATGAGAAGGAAGTACGACAGGCACTTGAAGGAATCGATGGAGTCCGCCTTGCCGTTGCACGGGTACGGTTCCCCTCGACCTTCTATATCAACGGGGGAATGAACCCCGCTGTCGGAGTGGGAGCTGACTTCACCCGGGAAGCGGACTTTCAGGACCTCGACCTTATTCTCAAGGCAGGGAGATTCCCCGAGAAACAGGAGAGAGCCATGCTCATCGGTGCCGTACTTGCAGAAAATCTCGGTCTTGCGCTGGGAGATTCGGTCACGGTGATGAGCACCACCGCAGCCCGGGGGACCAATGCGATCACCCTGAAGATCGTCGGCCTGGCAGCCTTCCCGGTGGGAGCCCTCAATACCGGTTTCTTCTGGACTGATATAGATACCGCGCGATATTTCCTTCGCATGTATAACGGGGATTCGCACGAGATCCTTCTTCGAGGGGAGGACGACGCCGATCTCGATACAATTTCAGCCACCATCTCAGAGAGGCTGTCAGGCAGTGATATCCCCTACGAAGTGAAGCCCTACTACGATATCAACGAGCTCTACTCATTCATGGTCATTGCCGAGTATATCTACTATGTGATGGCGATCATCTTCATCCTGCTCGGCTCTACGGTCATTATCAATACGACGATGATGGTCATCTTCGAACGGATGAGAGAGATCGGCACCCTGAGTGCTCTCGGCATGAAGGGGAAAGAACTTACCCGGCTCTTCTTCACCGAAGGTCTGATCATCTCTGCGATATCCTCGTTTGTCGGGGTCGTGACAGGTGCCCTGATCGTCACCTACCTTTCGAAGGTCGGACTCAACTTCGCTGAAGCGATGCAGGGAGTCGATATGGAAGTCTCTTCGATGCTGTACCCTCAGTTCTCTCTCTGGACGACAGTCTTCGTCTTCTTCTATTCAGTCGCCATCAGCAGCGCAGCAACGTTCATACCAAGCAGAAGAGCTTCGAAAATAGAGATAGTCGATGCTCTCAGATATATATAAAGGAAACAACGATGAAACAACGAATACTTCTATCAGTCATCCTCTGTGCACTCCTCAGCCTCCCGCTGTCGGCGATGAGCGCCGAACAGATTATAGAAGAAATGGACAGGGTGGAGACCTTCAGAACATCCTCTTCCAACGGGAGAATCATCACGAATGACCGTTTCGGTGAAAAGGTGAGCGAGTTCATCGCATACTCGAGAGGTACCGAGGATTCCCTTATCGAGTTCACTTCCCTTGCTGAACGGGGACAGAAGATCCTGAGGACACAGAAGAACCTCTACCTCTTCTATCCCGATGCAAACGAGCTCATCAGGCTTCAGGGAGCTGCTCTCAGGCAGTCACTTCTCGGCAGCGACATCTCGTATGAGGATATGACCTCGGAACACTCGACACTTGATGATTATGATGCATCCCTCGAGGGAACAGAGACCTACGAAGGGCGTGAGGTCTATGTGGTGAAACTCAAGGGAAAGACGCGTAAGGTCGCCTACCCCACTCAGGTTCTGTATATCGACACTGAGACCTTCCTTGTGTGGAAGGGAGAGTATTCGACGTCGTCGGGGAGACTTCTTAAGGAGATGACCGTTCTCGAGACGATGGAGCTGGATGACCGGGTGATACCCCGTCGATCAAAAATCGTGGATGTGATGAAGAGTGATTCCTACACGATCATGGAGATCGATTCGATAGAGACAGATATCCCTCTTCCAGGCGATTTCTTCAGCCTCGATAACCTCACCTGGTAGGAGGGTCTCATGAAGTTCCCGGCACTGCTGCTGCTTATCATGGTTTCTCTGGTCACATTCTCCCTGTCAGGGGAGAATCTCGTGCACACCGAACTGAGCGTATTCAATCTCGTTTCATTCCCACAGGGAAACGAGCCCACCTATTCGATGGCCGGGGCAATCGACCTTTCCTTTGACTCTGCCGGCTACAGGAACATGAAGGGGGCTGTATCGCTGGTGTTCCAGGACGTCTCGGGCAATGCAACGGGGATGTCTCTGGTCACGGTGAAGCAGCTGGAGATCAAGGCCCGGTTTCCTTCCCTTCGCCTTACAACAGGGCTCACCCGACTTGACTGGGGGGAAGGCAGCCTGCTCAACAGCGGAAACAGCCTCTTCTCAGAGGACACCGAGACGGTACGGTTCGATGAGAGTTCACTGGATCTTCAGCGCAAGTGGCTCCTGGCACTGCAGAAGCCGCTGAGCCCCTTCTCATTTCTTGAAGGAGCCATAGTTGCTCCGCCTGATGATGATACAGACGTGGAAACCCCCGTATCCCTCGATCAGCTCACCGGGGGTATCAGGTACTACAACGGGGAGAAGGCAATTGCCTGGGAGGCCGGCCTAGCCGTGACCCGGGGTGCCGGTGAAGCCCTGCTCGCGCCGCACATCGCGCTCAGCGGAGGTGCAATGGTCGAATGGTACGCCACCCTCTCTACTGCCTTCCCCTTCTCTTCTGATGCAGCAGCAGCGGCCCAGGAGAAGCTGAACGGATCCGTGGGGATCTACCAGATATTCTCCTATGATTCGGGGGCATCCCTCACAGCCCGCCTTGAGGGACGGCTTTTCCCCTTCAGGGAGGACACCGACAGGTTTCTTCTCTACCCGTCACTCACCTATTCCCTGAGCAATTCGGCCAGCTTCACCCTTCAGGCGATACTTGCGGCGCTTGATCCAAGCTCATCGGTGAGCGCCGGTGTCAGCTGGAATGCATTCGAAGGGTTCACGATGTCGGCTTTCTGCACAGCAGAGCTTGGAGGAAGCGGTGACACCTACTCCTATGAAGCTCTCACTGCTACCCTCGGGTTTTCCACGATCTTCTGAGATCCCGATCCCCTGCTCTGAGGCTGAAACAGCACCTTGGAGGAGGGGAAGGAGGGAAGCATAGAGATCTACAAGGAAAGATGGCTGAACAAACCGATTGCCTGACCAACTCATTCGGTGATACAGTAGTGTGATACTCAGACTCTCTTACAAGGTAGCGCCATGCTGTTTCTTTCATTCCTCGGCTTTGGTATCTTCTCAATAGCGTACAACATGCTCGGCCCGCTTGTCCCTGACATCATGGAGACAACGGGAATCACCCTGCCTCAGGCCGGGAGCCTTCTGAGTGCCCAGCAGGGAGGTGCCCTTCTTTCAATCCTGCTCATCCTCTTCATACAGAGCAGAGTCAGGATGTCTACAATGATTCGGCTCGGCTATGCTTCGGTCATCGCCGCCTTCTCTCTGATAAGTATCTTCAGAAGCACCGAAATGCTCTTCCTCGCCTACATCATCCTCGGGTTCGGCTCATTCCTGATCGACAGCGGAACGAACAGCTATATCGCCTACGAATACTTCAACAGAAGGGGATCCTATATCTCTCTGCTCCACTTCTCCTACGGAGGAGCAGCGCTGCTGACCGGCTACATCGTCCTTCCGTTCAAGAATCCCTCATGGCCCTTCGCCTATACGCTTGTTGCCGCCCTTCTGCTGATCATCCTCCTTTTCAGTTTCCACGCAGACTCTCGAGGTGCCAGGAAAGGAAACAATAAAGGCGACCAGAGGCAGGACCCGATCACCCCGCTTCTCAAGGATATCCCGTTCATCCTCTACACCCTCGTTATATTCCTGTATATGGGCTCTCAGATATCCTGTTCTGCCTGGATTCCCGTCTACGTCGAGACCGAGCTCGGAGCAAAAGGAGTCGTCGTCGCCAGCTCACTCATGATGTTCTGGGTCGGAACCTCTCTGTCCCGCCTCCTGGCCAGCATTATCCTGTCCAAAGGAGGCAAACCCTTCCTTCTCAGTATCTGGGGCATGGTACTGGCAGGGCTCAGCCTCATAGCAGCCACAGGCGGAAGTAAAAACATCGCCATCGTCCTCATCTTCACCGCCCTCACAGGCTTCTTCGCCGGTTCCACGATACCTATGTACATCGTTGTGGCAAGCACCTGGTATCCGCGAAACACCACCTTCATCTCCCTTTCCTACATCCTTTCAGGAACCCTCGGAAGGATGATCATACCGGTAGGCATCACACTTCTCGCCGACAGGTCTTCCCTCGCCTTCGGTCTGAAAGGGAGCAGTTCTCTCTTGTTCATCAGTGCCGTTCTCATCTTTCTGGTGCAGCGGATGACCAAGGACAGACCCTCCGAGGTAGTCTGAAAGACTGTTTCCCCGGTCTTTTCACTTGTAGTTACCCCCTGGCAATCCAGAATCCCCGTTACAGGTCCCGGAGGGGAGATCTGTTATGAGAATATTCTCATAACAGATCTATGATTATTCTTGCCTGCGGACATGCTGTTCCAATAGCGTTGGGATAGCCTCCAGCCATATCGCAAGTGACCTTACCTCACTGAAGTACTGACTATCCATCGCTTCACTCACATAATGGTGTATGAGTCTCCAGAGTTTTGTATCGGTGGTTTCTGCTCATAGGGCTATAGCTCTCACTGAGGGTACTGATGCAAGTTCCAGGAAATATGCTTCCATCAACAACGTGAACCCTGAGCCTTCCCGTGCCCACGGGACATTCACCATATGGGTCGAATGATCAGGGCGTTTCCACTAATAGATCGTCTTCCGGGCTACTCCCATCTCTGCATGAATCTGCGTTACAGTCTTCTCCCCGGATGATACGGATACTACAGCGCTCTTTTTTTGCTTGTCTGTATATTCTATACCAGACGAACCTCTTTTCAAAGGATGACAATCAAAGGGGAGAGCTTCGTACACCCATTTCCCGAGTAGTTGCCGACAAGGATATCCCAGAGCTCTTACCGTACGTGTAAGGCTTTTGCCATACTCCAGATAATGCTTAATCGCAACATCCCTTTGCTCTGCTGTATAGCCTGATTTCAATCTGGACTTCTTGTGCAGATCTCCTTCCTCAAGATATTCCTGATACCAATAGGTGAGCATTCTGGTAGTGGGATACCCAAGCTCTCTAACGACTGCGGAAGCACTCTTATCGAACTTAATGTAGAGCTCGACTGCTTTGATCCTTTGTTCATATGAATACATTTTCACTCCTTATGAAGTCCAAGAAAATGTCTTCACCCCCTATACATGTTTTGGCAATTCTGATGAAGGGGACTATCACATATTGCAGAAACCCTCCGATGCACACAAAATCGAAGGGTTTCTTCTTGGCCTCTTTACCAGTGAATTACATTACCAAAGACCTTACCTAGAAACGATTTCCTTATGTGTATCAGCAGGCGACACTTCCCCCTGTACCTCACTAATTGTTGAATTGTTGAATAGCTCATCAGAAAGCCCTCACAGGACGAACCCTGTACTCAGCGTCCTTATAGTTATAGTTGTGGAGCTGATTTCCATTGTCAAAGTACTGCTGCCACGCGTAAGACGCAGCGTACTCAGAGGAACTCCAATAATTGCTGACAGAAAAACCACCAAGAGAATTCATATACAAATTGGTATACATCAAGTATAGTTCGTCTTGAGAAGGTAGGAACCAATCGCTGTACTCACCTACTACATGATACAAACACCATCTTGCAGCATAATCTCCTGTTGTCGTAGCAATTCTGACAACATCCGATATATATGCCGACGACCCCATCTTTGATACGAGAGCCGCAGTATTTGTTTCACCAGTACCTATAGAGGTACTCGTCCCCACAAGTGCAGATGATCCTCTCGAGGTTAATCTATAATACCCGAATATAAAGGTTTCAACTGTATTTAACGAAATATCCGATGGTGCTGCCTCTAGATATCGGTCTCCATTTACTGTTCCATCGTTAGTTCCATCAAGCAAATCTTTCTCAGTGCTATCTATCGTTGAATCACCGTTTAAATCATATCCAATTTCATCATCATAGAAGATATACCCTCCAGCAGGGCCAAGATCTCCTACTGCATATAATGCTGTTTTTTCTGTCACTGATATCTCTTTATACGTACCAGCTAATGTGGTAGAGGTCTCTGTTACTCTGATTCTCACCTTTGTAGCGGTTGTTACTGAAGTGAGACCTGTTATTTCTGCTTCTCCATCTCCATCAACACTTACATCAGCGTAATCGCCATACGTTGTTCCATCAATTGCTACTGCTGCTTCTAAGCCAGGTGCACTCGCTGAGAACCCTGAGAGTTCTATACTAGTTGCTTCTGATGGGAATACTCCTACTATAGTTTCACTTGGTGCATCTGGACCAGTTGCCTTTGCTACTATCGCTGTCTCATCACTTGTGATAGAGCCTGTTCCAGTGGTGTTATCAGCTGTTGCTACTACTGTAATCTTAGAACCAATGTCTTCTAGTACAAGTGTATAGGTAGAACTTGTAGCTCCTGCTATGTCCACTGAGTCTCGTTGCCATTGGTAGGTAACAGTTCCACCATGTGTTAGACCCGGTACTGCTGTCAGTTCTTCACCATAGGCTGCTGTTCCTGTGATAGTGACAGTCCCTGTCATCTCAGGTATCTTTGCTGTCACTGATATCTCTTTATACGTGCCAGCTAATGTGGCAGAGGTCTCTTTTACTCTGATTCTCACCTTTGTAGAGGTTGTCACTCCAGTGAGACCTGTAATTGTTGCTTCTCCATCTGAATCAACACTTACATCAGCGTAATCGTCATACGTTGTTCCATCAATTGCTACTGCTGCTTCTAAGCCAGTTGCACTCGCTGAGAAACCTGAGAGTTCTATACTAGTTGCTTCTGTTGGGAATACTCCTACTATAGCTTCACTTGGTGCATCTGGACCAGTTGCCTTTGCTACTGTTGCTGTCTCATTACTTGTGATAGAGCCTGTTCCACTAATACCATCAGCTGTTGCTACTACTGTGATCTTAGAACCAATGTCAGCTACTACAAGTGTATAGGTAGAACTTGTAGCTCCTGGTATGTCTGATGAGTCTCGTTGCCATTGATAGGTAACAGTTCCACCATATGTTAGATTTGGTACTGCTGTCAGTTCTTCACCATAGGCTGCTGTTCCTGTGATAGTGACAGTCCCTGTCATAGAAGGCACATCACCTGGATCAAGAGGGCACCCCGTTCCAACGAACAATAATACAATCAATATAGCTAATATCACGCTACTGTTCTTCATCAAAGCACCTCACTTATGTTCTTATCGCATCCACGTTTATACCATTCCTTAGTACTGATACCTTTTCTGGATATAGAACATAAGTAAAAAAGGTTTTTGTTTTCGGGGCTTTATATATAACGTTTACTTATCAAAACTTACTACAAAACATGTGAGAAGTCAACGAAAGTATTGGAAAAGTTAAGACAGACTAACTTGAATATGAACTATTCTTACTTTATTCTCATGAACTAAATACCATGGTTTACTGGAGATAAATCAGGAAGAGAATCCCAAAGGAAGGCAGGGGGAGCTCCTTGTCTAGACCTAGAACATATGAAAGGACCTCCCAGTTTGCAAATCGTGAATTTACCTTGCATACCGGGAATAAGAACAACGTAAACCGCATGCTGCTACCGCATGCAAATGGAGGTCACTATACATACTGTAATCAACATTGGTATCGATATCCACAAGGACAGCTACTCTTGCGATGGATATCCAAGTTTCCTGACTGTCCTGGCCAAGCTGCGTCCGTGCTCCAGATAGTAGTCAACGACACATTCCTTCTGCGCCCGGGAATACTCTATCATCTTAGACTCCCAGGGTATTCCATTCTTCTGCTCTTCCATGTACTGCTCATACCACGTCTGAAGCGTCTTGAAATCGGGGCAACCCAGTTCACTGATTGTATCGCAGGCACTCAAATCATAATGGATGAATAGCTCTACAGCTTTCATTTTCTCTTCCCTTGAATACACTTGATACTCCGTACAGGTGTCCAGCTTTTTGTTCGCATTCCCTTTTGATGAAAGGCAATGTCTGAAAAACACACTCTTACTCTTTGCTCACAGTCTCATTGCGGGCTTATCATGCTTACCAATCAGGATAATGATATGTATCACCACAGAAACTCTATACGATATGGATTTCCACCCGCTTACCGTCTGTGGTACCATGAACAGAACAGGAGGATAACGCATGAAAACATGGAGGAAGGAACTCCACTTCAATCTCCCCTCGCGGCGGGGACTCGTGAACATCACCGATGAGGTGCAGAAGGCCATCAGTGCCAGCGGTATCCGGGAAGGGCTTGTCCTGGTGAACGCTATGAATATCACGGCGAGTGTGTTTATCAACGACGATGAGAAAGGACTCCATAACGACTACGAGAAGTGGCTTGAAGGGCTTGCTCCTGAAAAACCTTACTCCCGGTATCAGCACAACGGCTATGAAGACAATGCCGATGCCCACCTGAAACGTACCATCATGGGTCGTGAGACCGTCTGTGCCATCACCGAAGGAAGACTTGATTTCGGCACCTGGGAACAGATCTTCTACTTCGAGTTCGACGGCAGGAGAAACAAGAGAGTGCTGATCAAGATCATCGGGGAATAACTGTATCACACAAGACACCGCAAACTGTAATACTTGCATTATGTGTATTACATGTGATACGGTCATGAAGGGAGGACAGAGCCATGAACAAATCTATTTCAGTGCGGTTACCGGAAGAATTGATAGACCGTATCGACAATCTTGCAAAAAAGACTGGAAGAACAAAGACGTATTACATTCAAGAAGCTCTTTTTGAAAAAGTAAGCGAACAGGAAATGGTATATTTAGCTGAAAAACGTGAGGAGGATCTCAGAGCAGGACGAAGCAGCACACACACATTAGATGAGGTTATCGAAGCAAATGGCTTGGCAGATAAGATTTGAAACAAAGGCAGAGAAAGAGTTTTCTGCACTGGACAATTCAATAAAAATAAGGATCCTGAAATATCTGAAGAAACTCGAAACATGCGAGGATCCAAGAGCTTTCGGGAAGCCTCTGACGGAAAACCTGTCAGGATACTGGAGGTATCGAGTCGGCACCTATAGGATTATCTCGCGAATTCATGACACTGAACTCATCATACTACTGCTTGCAGTCAAGAAGAGAGAGATCGTTTACACCTTCCCATTATAAACAACCATCCAGGATGAAGACTGAGGATTAACTGATTTTCCTTAGTGAACGCAATGAATATCACAGCGAGAGTCTTCATCAACGATGATGAGAAAGGACTCCATAACGACTACGAGAAGTGGCTCGAAGGACTTGCTCCCGAGAAACCCTGCTCCCGGTATCAGCACAACGGCTATGAAGATAATGCCGATGCCCACCTCAAACGCACCATCATGGGTCGCGAAACCGTATGCGCCATCACCGAAGGGAGCCTCGATTTCGGTACCTGGGAACAGATCTTCTACTTCGAGTTCGATGGGAAACGGGACAAACGTGTGTTGGTCAAGATCATCGGAGAATGATAGAAAAAATATTTCGGCAAGCCAGTTAATATCCTCTCATTATGAATCCCTTCGCTGCTTGTAAAAGGTTCATACTATCCATACAAACATGTCTAATGTATTTACAACAGACATATTTTGTAGTATATTGTACGAGTATAGAGAACTCGTAGGTGTGAAACCTATGGAAGGAGGTTACGTATATGGCTTCTAAGGCAGATACGAGCATGACGATTAGAATGAATCGAGATATAAAAAACCAGGCTCAGAAAATCTTTGCCGACCTTGGCATGGATATGACTACTGCTGTGAATGTATTTCTACGACAGGCAATCACCTATAAAGGGTTTCCCTTCGAGGTAACACTGCACACACCGAACTCCGTCACAATGAACGCAATTGATTCGGCAGAGCATGAAGATGATGTGTATGGCCCCTTTGATACCGTTTCAAAGCTTATGGATGCTCTTAATGCTTAAACCGGTATTTACGGGGCAATTCAAAAAAGATTATAAGCTGGCAGTCAAGAGAGGTTGTAGCGCCAAGCATCTAGAAGAGGTGATTAGTATCCTTTGCAGCAAAGAAGCCTTGCCAGAATATTACCGAGACCATGCACTTACACATTCTAAGAATTATACTGGTGTAAGAGAGTGTCATATCCAACCAGACTGGCTTCTTATCTACAAGATAGTTGAAGAATATCTTGTGTTGAAGTTGATACGTACTGGTTCTCATAGTGACCTGTTTTAAGTCTGTATTATTTCAACTCAAAAATTTCTTGAATTAATACGCGAGACGCGTATCTGGTTTTCCTTAGTGATCGCGATGAATATCACAGCAAGTGCGTTCATCAATGATGACGAACGCGGGTTGCATAACGACTACGAGAAGTGGCTGGAAGGACTCGCTCCGGAGAAGCCCTATCCCGCTACCAGCATAATGGATACGAGGACAACGCAGATGCACATCTGAAACGAACTATCATTGGCCGTGAGACTGTTACCGCCATCACAGAAGACCGTCCCGACTTTGGAACCAGAGACCATATCTTCACTTTTTTATGTGAAGCGAAGGTGCTACTTGGAAGCCTTGTACAAATAAAAAAGACGGCTGTAGGGTTTATGGTGCACCTCACCCGAAATCATGTGAAGAGTATAACAAAACAGGCAGATCGTGATACCCACAGGTTTCATTCCTCAGGACGGAAGTATCTGTGCTATACTCATCAGGGATGAGCCTTCCGTTTCATACCTGAACACACTCGCACTCTCGGCTCTGAACACGAGGAGCATTCCATGATCGAATTGAAAGTCGTAACAAAGCACTACGGCAGCGTACCTGCCGTTCAGGAGCTTTCCTTCCGCGGGGAAAGCGGACGGATCACCGGTATCATAGGGCCGAACGGAGCGGGTAAAACAACTACGATCCGTATGATTATGAATATCATAGCTCCGGACTCGGGGACGATTCTCTTTGATGGAAGGCCCCTCACTGATGATGATATGGAACATATCGGGTATCTGCCTGAAGAGCGGGGACTCTATAGGAAGGAAAAGATAAGCGACCTGCTCCTTTATCTCGGCCAGCTGAAGGGAAGGGATGTTAAGACGCTTGATGCAGCGATCGACCACTGGCTGGCGCTGTTCGACCTCAGTGAATGGAAGGAGCGCAAGGTGGAGGAGCTGAGTAAGGGAATGGCTCAGAAAGTGCAGTTCATCTCCTCAGTCATCCATGACCCCGATATCATCATACTCGATGAGCCGTTCAGCGGCCTTGACCCGGTAAGCACCGATAGGATGAGAGAGCTCATCATGGATCTCTCCGCACAGGGAAAGACGATTCTCTTTTCAACTCATATCATGGAACAGGCGGAAAAGCTCTGTGACTCTATCCTTCTGTTGAACAAAGGCAAAGCGATTCTCAACGGCCCGATCCAGGAAATCAGAAGATCTGCCGGAAAGAACTCTCTTATCATCGAGTTCAGCGGAGACGCCTCATTCATCAGAGATCTGCCTCAGGTCGAGAAGATGATAGAGTACCCCCAGTATCTTGAAATACTTCTTACAGAGAATGCCGATACCGATGCACTGTTCGCGTCGCTGGCAGGGAAGCTGTCGATCAGACGGTATGAGCTCACTTCTCCCTCACTGCACTCCCTGTTTGTCTCCCGGGTAAGCGAAAAGGAGTCGGAACATGCTTAGAAGAAGAAAAATCGGAATCATCGCCCACCACGAATTCAAAGCTGTCGCCCACACAAAGACGTTTCTGATCATCACCATCCTTGGCCCCCTGCTGATATTCGCTGTCACGGTCCTCCCCTCCCTGCTTGCTCAGGGAAGTGACCAACTGGAGGAAGGCAGGATCATTGCGGTCACCGGAGCAGAGGATGAGGTGATCGCCGGTCTGCGGCAGGCATTCTCTTCTCAGGGTGTGGTGGTGGCGGAAGGACGAGACTTCCCTTCACTGAGGAACGAGATCCTCGAGAACGATGCCCTTCAGGGAATCGTAGTGATCGACGGTGATATTACACAGATCGATTCGTTCACCTATTACTCGAGGAGCGGTACCGATTTCATGTACTCACAGATGATATCGAGTATCATAGGGAATCTCGCTCTCGCGCAGCGTCTGGAAAACGCAGGCTACTCAGAGAAAGACTTCCGGGAACTCTCGAGAGTCCCTTCCGTCACTATTCGCAAAATCACGGAGGAAGGAGATACGGAAGGAGAAGAGATCTTCACAGTCATCATCACATCCATAGCGTTCATCATGCTTCTGTACATGTCGACCCTTCTCTACGGTCAGATGATCGGCCGCTCGGTCGTTGTGGAGAAGACTTCCAGAACCGTGGAACTGCTCCTCTCCTCCTCACGTCCGGGAGAGATCATGGCAGGAAAGATCCTGGGGATCGGCAGTGCCGGTCTCCTGCAGTATCTGATCTGGATCTCGGCCGCTCTGCTGATTCAGGTGGTGTTCAAGGATATGGATCTTCCCTCTTCATTCTCCCCTTCCACCCTGCTCCTTCTCTTCCTGTTCTTTCTGGGGGCCTTCAGTCTCTATGCGTCACTGTATGCCGCGCTGGGAGCAGCTGCTGAAGATGAACAGAACCTGGGACAGCTCTCCTGGCCCCTTATCATCTTCCTCGTCATTCCGATGGTGATGATATCGACTCTGGTGATGAACCCCCGGTCGCTGTTCACCCTGATACTCTCCTACTTCCCCCTGACATCCCCCATGGTGATGTTCATACGTGTCATGGTGGATATGCCCTCTGCCTGGGAACTGCTCATGTGTTTTGCGCTGCTGGCGGCTGCGATAATCTCTACCGTGTGGTTCTCAGCGAAAATATTCAGAGTGGGAATCCTCCTTACCGGAAAGAAACACTCCATAAAGGAAATCATACGATGGATCCGCTACCGCTAGCGGATCGGAGGGATACATATCAGTCTAAAGGATGATTCAGATGGGGATGAGACACGTTACTCCCAGTCAAGGAGTCGCTTCTCTTCGGTCAGTTCCTGCAGGTGTGAGACCTCCAACAGGAGAGCTCACCGCTTCTTTCAGTGTCATTTCCAGTCAAGGAGTCGCTTCTCTTCGGTCAGTTCCTGCAGGTGTGAGACCTCCAACAGGAGAGCTCACCGCTTCTTTCAGTGTCATTTCCAGTCAAGGAGTCGCTTCTCTTCGGTCAGTTCCTGCAGGTGTGAGACCTCCTGAGTGATCTCAAGGGTTCCTCGGTACTCACCATTTTCATCTCTTACCGCCCGGTACTCGATACGGACCCTTTGCTCTCCCATGACAATATAGAATTCAGCGGTATCGCGCTCTCCGGATTTGAAGGCAGAGAGGATTCTTTCGACCACGTGAAGAGACTTGGGGGGATGGCAGTTCTTTACGTTCCTACCGACTATACCCTTTGATCGGGGAAACACCCGGTGTTCGGGAGTTGAGAAGAAGACGACCTCATCATGCTCGTCAATGAATGTGATATCCACCGGAAGATTGTTGAAGATCGAGACGATCTGACGGAGAGTGGGATGACCGGTGATCAGGTCCACCGTCTTCTCAGCCGTTTTTGCATCTGCATACGTAGCCTTGACAGTTTCGAACTGATCGGTGTCCATCGTGAGGATCGCATTGGCCGGGACCCGGCGTATCACCTCGGGAAACAGGATCTGTTCCTCCCTCATGATCATCGTCTTCATATCGAAGAATAACGCACCGAACGCTTTGTTGTACGCATCAATGCCGGAGTCCTCATCTTCTGAAAGGGAGGAGAGAGCTGCCAGGGTCGACCTGATATCATCATGGATAGCCCACATGAGCTGAACACACCGATGTTCCTCTATAAATTTCTCGACAAGAGGGAAGAGCCGATTCTCCTTCTCCTGATAATGGCCGATCAGTGTCCTGATCTTCCTGACCTGTTCATCAAGCGTTTTGCGGTCCTCAGTGCTGAACCCTTCGGCACGCGAGCGTTTCAGCACCCGGGAACACGAAGCGAGGTGAGTGTTGATCTCGTCATTGCGGGCCAGAAGGCGTTCGACAGGAGGGAATGTACGGGCAAACGGTCTGGGCACCTTGTTGATGGCATGCGAAAACGAGTGGATCATTCTGGTCACGATGATCTTCACCTTACTGATATCATCAATCCGCTTCATTACATCATCTACAAGATACAGCACAACATCGCTTGTCACCTCGTCAAAGTAGGGTCTGCTTTTTTCAAGCCTCTCCCTGTTGTCCTGAGGATGATCGAGGTGGACCACATACTCGAGCAGTATCTCATAGATCCGTCGTTCCATCAGACATCTCCCTCAGGAGGCACGATACACAGAAAAGCAAGACCGCTCTCTTCACGTGCGCGAATCTGATGGAGGGAGCCGGCAGGAATATAGGAAACCGAGCCCTGTGTCAAAGGATGCTCCCTGCCTTCGAAGAAGAGGACTCCCTCGCCTTCCAGAATGTAGGTGATATGAGGCCATGGATGGGAGTGTTTCGGTGCATAGCCCCCCTTTTCGAGGACGAAACGGCGCATCACGTAATCGTCCCAACCCTCAGCCGGAGAAACCAGTACCTGCTTGGAAGCTCCACTGATATGCTCATTCTCAATTTTCTTCGATTCTATCTCGTCAATATGCGATATAAACATGTTCGACTCCTTCTGTTCTGATATAGCGTAAGTATAGCACAGAAGGGGCGCTTACTTACACCCTGAAAGTGATCCTGGCACCTCTTGCAGAAAAAAGTTCCTCCATTGATATGACATAATTTACTTTTAGCCGGTAATGGAGTATCGTCGTTCATGATGGGTTTATAGAACGATACGGAAATGTCGCACGGCAGACACCTCACGAATATGCAAGAGTGGCAGAGATATGAAGAAAGTAACACGACAGAGGTATATATATACACTGAACGGTGCTCTCATTGTGAGTATTCTGGTGCTTCTACTGACCTTTGTTCTCATGTGGGAAACAGAGGGACTTGATCTTAACCGTACCGACATCACCCCACTCGATGACGGATGGACCGTCTCCTACAGAAATACCATCGAAACGAATTTCTCCCTGCCGTATGACATAGACCTTACACCGAATGAACCCTTCTCCATACAGAGAACGATCACTGAAGAGGACTTTCCCTTCTCTGTTATGAGGATCCGATCCTCCATGACGGACGTTCAGGTCTCCATCGACAGCCGTGAGATCTTTTCGTTCACGATATCAGACGATAATGCATCGGGCATTCACGCACCCTACCCGTCAACCTGGCATCTGGTTGATATACCTGTAACCGAACATCTCGGTAAGATCCTGAAGATATCCTTCAGCAGTCCGACAACACAATTCACCGGGTATATCAACCCGATCATGATAGGGAGAGGGGAGGCTCTGGTTCTCGACATATTCTTCTCCAGAGTGGTCAACTTTGTCATATCCGCGCTCCTTTCTTTTCTGAGTATCGCCGCCTTTGCACTCGTGCCCTGGATAAAAGACCCGGCCATACGCAGGCACAGCATCTATCTTGCCTCGTTTGCTTTGGCATCAGGTATATGGATTCTCTCGGAATCCACACTTCTACAATTCTTCATTCCGAACCGGGCAGTCATCGCCAGTACAAGCTACATCCTGAATCTGATCATGCCGCTGGTCCTGGTCCTGTTCTTCAGGGATATTGTACTCACCGGATACAGACGAGTCATGACGTTCTTTGTCTATATCCTGCAGACACTGCTGCTGATTGAGATCATCCTGCAGCTCTCCGGGGTCCTTACCTTCATCTCTTCGACGATCTTCTCGATCATGGCTATTACAGGCTTCTCCCTGTTTCTTATCTATGCCCTGGTGCAGGAAGGCTACCGCAAAGGAAACACCGTCGCAAGGCGGTATCTCAACATATTCATCATCCTGTTCCTCTTCGTCTGTATCATTTTCGTCGCCTTTTTCATCCAGGAGTATAATGAGCTCAGCTCGTATCTTGCCACGGGTGTATTGCTCTTCTATATCCTCATCCTGAGAGAGTCGTTCAAATCCATCGGTTCCCTCATAGAGCACAGGAACATGACAACGATCTATAAGAGAATGGCATTCGAGGATCACCTCACACAGGGGAACAACCGCTCTGCCTTTGAACGCGATGTGATTAGGCATCAGAGGGAGAGGAGTCTCTTCCGTCTCGTGCTTCTTGACCTCAACAACCTCAAACGCATCAACGACACCTTCGGTCATGCAGAGGGAGACTACGCGCTCATAGAATCCTATAGAGCACTCGATGAAGCCCTTGAAGGAAAGGGTGCAGCCTACAGAATCAGCGGAGATGAGTTTGCCTGCATTCTTGACGACCCTGACGAGGAGTTCTTCACCGAATTCTCACAGAAGGTGAAAACCTACCTGAAAGAAAAATCAGAGCAGAGACCTTTCGACCTGGTCCTCGCGGTCGGGACCAGAGTGTATGACCATACAACCGATTTCAATGCCTTTTACAGAAGCGTGGATATTGAGATGTACGAACACAAGAAGCAGCTGAAGGTTGTGCTGTAACCATTCGCTCAGAGTTCTGTGCGTGTCCCCGCGGTGTTTACGAAAAACCTGTCGGTGTGTGCTCTGAGGTATTCAGCAGCGGCATCCCCGGTACAGTGAGAGACCCCGAGAGTCCCGATATCCATCGCGATGAGAGCATCCGAAACCCGTTTCATCTTTTCCTCACCGGCATCATAGAGGTGAATCCCGCCAAGAAGGGCTTTGATAGGCTTTCCGAAGGTGCTTTTCACCCGTTCCACCATCCTGAGAATCCCCGGATGGGAACACCCCACTATCAGGACAAGCCCTTCAGGAGTGTCGAATACGAGAGACACTTCGTCGTTGAAGCGGTCTATCTCGACCCCGTCCTCAGTTTCAAGGAGGAAACGGGGGTTGAGGTCCTCATTCTCCTCCTTCCCTGTGAATCGTGAAATAAGATAGATCCCCTCTCCAATCAGGACCGGATCCTTACCGACCGTCTGGTGGTCGACACCACGGGACCGCAGGTATTCACTGTCGAAGTTGACACCCAGCTCCCGTTCTCCCTGCACCTCTCTCACGAACTTGCGGGTGAAGAAGCCCTCTCCGGTGAACATCGGCAGAGATTCAAAGGAGAAGGTGTCAAGAAGCGTTCTCACACCGCCGGCATGATCATAGTGGCCGTGGCTGATGATGAGTGTGTCAATGAGGGATAGGTCAACGTCAAGCTTTCGCGCATTATCCAGAAACAGGGATCCTGATCCCGTGTCAAACAGGATCCTGTGTGTGTCCATCTCGATATATACACTGAAACCGTGTTCCGATGCGCAGGCCGACTCCGCCATGGCGTGATTGTCAACCAGAGTGGTGATCTTCATAGGGCAACCTCCACCCGCCAGTATACTCCCCTGTCTGATCTGGGGCAACCGCATCATAGAAGAAGTCAGCACGTACAGACCGGAAGAGAACCGTTACACGGGGACCAGAGTCTCCCTGGGATGTGAAAGACATGCAGTTCACCTGCCGCAGGTTCCGCGATCAGGATACGAATCAGCCATTGACTCTGCTGATGGGAGCATATCTCCTGGAACGTGTATCGGCATGTTCCGAGAGGACTATATCCTTACATATATCTGCATACCAATCGAGCGAAAGAGTCTCATGATGTAGCGACGCGACGACACGTGGTGCTGATCCGTGTACCCGTAGAGTAAGGAATCCTCACACGGTATCCAAAAGTCATCCAGATTACGAAGAGTGCGGAAGGATGAGGGTACTGAGGGTGGTCCTCACATGTCTGTACGTATCGTGGTCACACGGAATCGATCCATGTGATTACGTGAGATATGTCCTGAGGCTATCGGGTCAGCAGCACCGCAGGCCACAATTGAGCAGGATATGTTCACGGACAGACCTCAACAGCTTTCAGAACTCATGAAACCAGTCATTCATACAAAACAGACCGGGTTTTGGCATAGATCCGGACATAATCGACGTTCATGTCTGCCGGAAACGGGGTACTCGGGAGCGGATTCCCGTCAAAATGGCCGCCGACCGCAAGATTCAGGATCAGATAAAACGGCTGATCAAACGGAGCAGGATAACCGGAGGCTTCAGAGTACCAGCGGGTTTGTGTCTGGTACAGCACCTCATCGACATACCAGCGAATGTGCCCCGGGTCCCACTCGAGTGCATAGACATGAAAAGCATCTGCTGCTGTTCCGGGGAAATAGTATTCGGATCCGGCATAGACATTATCCGGCCAGAGGCCGCCGTAGTGAATGGTACCGGAAATCCTATCGGGTGTACTTCCCCGGCCCTCGGCAATGTCAATTTCTCCTGAAGCAGCCCACCCGCCGTAGGTCTCTCTCTCTGGAAGCATCCAGATTGCCGGCCACAGGCCTTTTCCTGTCGGGAATTTTGCCCGTATCTCAAATCGACCATATCTCCAGGCGGCTTTACCCCTGGTTGAAATCTTTGCAGAGGTATAGCTGAAGGTCTCTTGCCGGTTTCCACTGACTCCGGTAACGGGTTCCTGCCGGGCGCGGAGAGTAAGGACACCGTCTGCAAGAAAAAGATTTTCCGGGGCATCAGTATAATACTGCAATTCACCGTTTCCCCAGCCTGGAATCCACTCTTGTCCCGCATAGAAACCATTTCCCCCGGCAGCAGTCCAGGTATCGGCAGGGAAGGCTGTTCCATTGAATTCCTCATTCCAGATACATTCCCATTCAGGGGATTCGGTGTTGAGATCCATCTCTGCCGAGGGGGAGACGATCGGGGAAACGCAACCGGACACGACCATCACAATGAGAGTGACCGTCAGGATAGAATGTAACGCGGTTTTCATACCAGTACCCTTTGCCGGGCAGTCTAGTTTTTCCTGCTGCCCGTATGCTTAAGTGATTGAAAAAGGTCATACCCGACACGTTCAGCCGGTTCTTCATCGGCCGTATCCACCGTGAGGGGAGGCAGTGAGAAAAGCTTTTCCAGGAACATTGCTGCGGCACCGGCCGCCACAACATACTCACCGGCTTCATTCAGGTGGACATCGCAGGTGATCTGATCAGGGTAGCTCCAATTTGCCTTGATCGCCTGCTGAATGGCATGTATCACCTTCTCCCCGTATTTCTCAATCCCGCCGCCCAGAACCACCTTAGAGACATCCAGACTGTTAGCCAGAAAAGAGACATTGGCGGCAAGTTCCTGAACAGCCGTATTGATAGCTTCGGGATGCTGATCAAAATGCATCATGACATCGTCGTCGATCGAGAATTGACTGAGGTTTCCCTTCTTCCAGAAAACACTCTGGAATTCGCCGGCAGAATAATCATTACCCCTGATGATTGTCCCGTTCACAACGATCCCCAAACCGACAGCAAAACCGATTCTTCCGTCTGACCTGGTAACCTTGTGAAAGCGGTCTTCTGCAAGAACAAAAATAAAATTGGGCTGTCTTTCCCGGCTTGTGCAGACCATCTCTTCCCAGCAGCAGCAGTTTGCATCATTCTCAATGTAAACAGGGACGGGAACGGTTCCTGCAATCTCATCGTAGAAAGCCACAGGCTGACGAATGTCGAGCGGGTTTGACTGGTAGACGATACCATCTCTGGCATTGACGATGCCGGAAACACCGACACCGATCCCGATTAGCGGCAACCCCGAAGACCTGATGTCATCATCCAGTTTTTTCAATGCCTGTTGAAAGACCGAGCCCAGGGAAGCGGAGGTTTCCTCCAGAACAATCTTTCGCATAAAAACCATGCGGCCATGCAGATTCATACCTACCGCATGAACCTTGTCCGTGGTGATCTCAAGACCTAGGATCAAACCAAAACGGTCATTAATCGATAAGCCTATCGGGCGTCTGCCTCCCCGCGGGCCGGCATCACCTTCTTCAAGGGGCAGGATAATTCTCTGCCGTATCAGGCGACTGATAATATTGGTTATGGTTGATTTATCAAGATCAAGCCTTCGGGCAATTTCTATCCTGCTTATCCCCGGATTCAGCCAGACCAACCGAGAGACTCTGGAAATATTTGCGGTACCATGTATCGGCATGAGATTGTCCTTTCCTGCTTGGTTTAGTTATACAACTTACCACTCACCTTACCGTAAATACCTCCTTTTTACAACAGTTGAAAGGGTGGCGAACATGGTGCTGAACAGCTGCTGCGGTCATCTCCTCAGATACGAAAACCTTCCTCGGGAACAGTAACCGAAATCCCGAGTATCTCTCCGTCCCTCTGTATGATATGCTGAACAGCCCATTCGGGAAGTTCCAGGCCGACAACGGTACGGATGCTGCCGTCACGCAAGGACACAGCCAGAGCGGCGGAAGAAGCCAATTCAGAAGAGTCCGTGACGGCCGTATAGATAATCGGGACCTGGCACCAGGTAAAGGCTACAGAATGTGCCGGGAGCTGCAGGTGTCTGCGTATCTGTTGTATATCATAGTAGGAGAATTCTCCTGATTCGCGTGTCAGTTCTTCCCTGCGCAGATAGAAGGGGTCGAACCAGACTCTTCCACGTTGGAAACGGAGTCCAAGTTCACCAGTCCGTGTCAGAATCTCCTCTTTTACCTGCCCGGTCATACCCGGCTGCCGGGCTCCCCCGCCCCAGACGGTATGAGAGTATGGGTCTATGGTAAATGCCCCATACGAAAGGACATCTCTGCAGAACCCCAGACCCGCTCTGACATCATAGTACCGTTCTGCCAGCAGGTGCAGGATAGTAGTGTCAGCACCGCTGTCACGTGCGTGCAACAGCTGTTCCTGAATTGCAAGAAGCAACTTGGAAACCATATGCCAGTAAATACTGCCTACACCCTCATACGCGAACATGGATCCTGACCGACCGGTGAATGATGCATGATCAAAGACCGTTTCGAAGAGGGCGAGAACCGCGTCCCGATCCTTTTGTACCCTGTCTCCATACAGCGGACACGTTTCAGCCTTATCGAGAGCTTCTCGGACATCAGCCTCATTGGCAAAGGCTCCATTGAAATGATACATTCCGTTCCTGTCCGCGGAGATCAGGGAATGGTCACCCTGCTGAATCATGATTTCCAGAAGGGGAATCGATTCGACGTGTCCGGGTGCGATGATATTTCGTTCAAAGAATCCCCGCACCTGTTTTCGCGGGTACAGCATATACGAATTCTGGTCTTCCCGATACAACGGACTTTTCCTCAGAGATTCCAGAAGCACGACCGTTTCTGCTGATGTGAGCAGTCCGGAAGAAAGGATGGAGACCTGCCCCTCGAGCATCAGCTCCAGCCTGCGGATATCGATACCGGATTCCGTTCCAGAGTCATCTGATGAGTCGGAAACTTCCATGATAGTATAGGAATGATACAGACCGTCAGGTCTTTTGCTGCCTCGGAGGGTGGCTGAAAGGTACCGTCTGAGCAGATTCATCATGTCCATAATTGCTGATTTTTCCAGAGGCCTGCTTTCCGAGGCGATACCGACACTGTAGATTTTTTCCCGGTACTCGGTAACAGCAGCCCCCATTGCATCGGCAAACCTTTTACGGACGGATGGAGGAAAAGGACCATCGGCAAAGGGAGAAAACTCCTCGAGCACCTGTGCAACTCGGCAGAACAGAAGATGGATATCGGTCTGTACGGCAAACTGCTGAGTATCCGCCTTTTTCAGCAGTCTGCTGAAAAAGGTACTGGCACGATACATATATCCGAGGGTAACCACTGAAAGTCCCCAGCCTGTCAGTGCATTGTTGGCGTCGTTCCACTCCGGGCGCTGGGTATTCATCCAGATGCCGCCGTCAGGTATGAAATTGGTGGTTTTCACCAGCAGAATCAGGAGCAGTTTGTCCATCAGAGTCATCAGAGAGAGTTCACCGGTACGGGTACGTGCACACTGGCCATCCAGGCCTTCCTCCTGGCACCGAAGTGATACCGCATCCTCGCGCTCCTGGTCAAAAATGATCGTATCGTAGGGATTTTTCATGATCTCTCGATACGGTTTAATGCGGTAGGGTATATCCGGTGTGGTAAACAGCTGTTCATCAAGCATGTGCAGCAGAAGGTCAGGCTGCAGTGAGTCTGCGGCTTCCAGGAGTTTGAGCAGATAGATCACCTGGTGATCACCCCAGTACCCGATATTTGTCCAGGGATCCTCAGGTTCAGGCCGTTCCCAGTCGTACCCTTCGCTTGTGACTCGATACGGATTATATCCGTCGGCAGTGATACCGTTGGCAAAAATAGTGATCATATTTCTGATGAATCGGGGGAAACTATAGGCAAGTGGCTCCCAGTTCTGGAAGATATCCCGCCAGTTCCCCTGATAGGAGAACCGGTACGAACCGTCATCATTACGCACCGATATCGAAAATGTATTCCATGGCCGACTGGGATCTCCGTGCCGGCGAGAGAATACCAGGGGGAGATAGCTGTACAGCAGGCGTGTACTGTCAGGCAGCAGGCCTGAGCTTTTCAACAGCAGAGCGTTCTCAAATTCGTGCCAGTCGAGTACCGGAGGCAGATCGGAAAGCAGCCGGGAAAGCTGTTCTGCCAGGAGAGAATTCCTTTCCCCTGCGTACTGAAGGAAGGAGGCCACTGACACCGCGTATCCGTCAGCAAAGATTCCTCCGCGCATGGTGTTGAAAAGAGTGTTGGCATAGTGATGGGAGACCGCATCCAGATCCCTCCCCGCCTGCAGTCCGTCTGCCCGGCTTACCAGCTTGACCAGTTCTTCTCCTCCAGCCTCAATATCCAGCTGGACATCCCGGGCCATGCTTTCAGGGTCAGTCTGCAGGCGAAAGAGCAGATCGGCAGCAGCCGGGTAATCCTGCTCCACGTCCATCACCTGGATCCAGCTGCGCACTTCCCCGCCCTGAATGCGGATAGTATCAACGGAAAAATAGGCTCCGCGACCTCCCTCATTGCGACGTTCGTGGGCAACCGGCCTGCCGGAATTACTCGTATTCAGCTGAGTGTCTGAAAGTAGACAGACAGCGGTATCGAGACCGTACTGCCAGACCGTTGTCACCTTGAGGCATTCACTCGCTTCAGCCCGATCGGTGAGACGGGTACTCAATCCATAGAGGGCCAGTCCGTTCCCTGCATACTCTGCCAGCTTATAGGCATCGAGCAGATTGCTCAGTCGATTCTGGATCTGAGAATCGATACCATACGGAAGAATATTAGCAACTCCGTCTATAATGGAAATTTCCCGTTCACCTGACCCGCAGTTTTCCACAGAGGCTGTTCGAACCCACCCCCAGCGGGGCGAAGATTTCCATGCATAGGAAAAGATGAGATCAAGATCCAGCCGGTGCTCCCGGAAGATGATGCTGTTCCCGATGGCACTTTTACTCACAGACCTCCGGGTATGTTCCGGAACAGCCTGGAACGGGCGAAACGGTTCCCAGACAACCAGGGTATCATCGATATTCAGACGAAGGAGAGTTCGGCTCCCGGTATGCTGGCTGTTTTCCGTAATCTTGTCTTCCGTATAATACGGGAACAGAGCTGCATCAGCATCCCTTCTCCCCGCCGTCAATCCTCCGGTGCTGGAGATGAACATCCAGAGATCGTCTGAACTGGTGATGTTCATCAGGAAGGGGGGCATACGGGAGTAGTTATCAATACAGTAGAACAGCCCGCTTTCGGTAACGCTGGTATCGGGTCCGCCACTTCCTTCTGAACCTGTGATTACCCGCTGAACTGGTGTGTCCGGGGTTTCCTGTACGGCATTGTGTCTTATAGTGTCCATTACTTATCAAACATCCTGTTTATCGCCTTGTTAAGCAGAGTGAATATCATGATGATAAAGAAAAGAAGCCAGGCTATTGCACTTCCCTTGCCGAAGCGTGATGCCTTGAATCCGGTAAACATCAGATAGAAGGCTGATGTGAGACCGGAATTCCCATTCCCCCCCATCTGCTCATATCCGCCCAGCAGTACGTACGGTTCATCAAATACCTGCATGCCTCCGATAATGCTCATGGTTACGGCAAAGAATATGATGGGAAGCAGCTGAGGAACCGTTATGGAGAGGTGTTTTCTGAAGGCATTGGCTCCATCGATGTCAGCAGCCTCATAGAGCGTGCCGGGAATTGCCTGCAGGCCGGCCAGATAAATTATGGTATTCCACCCGACAAATCGCCAGTTAAGCATGATAGCCAGGGCAGATTTGATGGTGTCGGGATTGGTCAGCCAGTTAACCCGTTCCTGACGGAAGAGGTTGACCCATACATAGTTGAGCCATCCGTAGTTCAGATCGAACAGCTGGGCAAAGATCAGCGTTACCGAAACGGTGCTGGTGATATAGGGAAGAAAGAAGGCAGTTTTAAAGAATCCGCGACCGAGAAAGTTTTTATTCTCATTGTTCAGCATGATTGCCAGTGGAATCGCAATCAGGTGCTGCAGAAGGGACCCGAAAACAAGAAGCCAGGTAGTATTACCCAGAGCTTTGAAAAAGAAGGGATCTCGCGTGAGGAGATTTTTATAGTTTGCCAGCCCCACAAAGCCTTGAGGACCGGAAATTGTCCACTTGAAGAATGAGATATAGATTGAGTATCCAATGGGATAGAGTCCGAAGATCAAGAAAAGCACAAAGAATGGACTGATGAAGATATATGGGGTAAGGTTTTTTTTTCTTAACAGATTCCTGGTCATACTATCCTCCTAGGCCTTGATGCTGCCGGCAGTAAGGTTGGCGATGATTTTTTTCGAGAAAAAGATAAAGGCGATCAGAAGCGGAAGGAGCGCTAGGGCCGTTCCCAGCATGAGGCCTCCAAAATTCCCGTCACTCCGGACAAACAGTGAAGAGAGTGCGACCGGGATGGTACTTTCTTTCGGGTCAGGAAGCATGATCAGTGCCCCGAGGAAGTTGTTCCAGGAACCAATAAAAGTCACTGTTCCCAGTATGGCGATTGCCGGTTTTGCGAGAGGAAAGACAACGTTCAAGAGGATCTGGAATTCATTCAGACCGTCTATCCGGGCAGCGCTGAGCAAGTCTGAGGGAATTGAGTTTTCCAGAAACTGTGTCATGAGAAATATTCCAAAGGCATTGGCAAGCCCGGGAACAATAAGCGGAAGCCAGGTCTTATACCAGCCGAAGGCTACCATCATCTTGAAGAAAGGAATGATATTGAGAAATGACGGAATAGCCATGGTGGAGATAATGAACAGCATCAAGCCTTTTTTACCTTTGAATTCAAATTTGGCAAAAGCATAGCCGCCCATAGTGCAGAAGAACACGGTTCCGACTGTTGAGAGTACTGCTATGGAAAGACTGTTGAAGAAGTTTACATGAAAAGGCAGTTGGCTCAGCAGGCTGTTCAGATTGACAGCCACATCGCTGCCGAACCAGAGATGCGGCGGATTGGAATATATCCTGCTCCAGCTGGCCAGCACGAACACATAATAGAACGGGAATGCAAAGAGCAGGGTAAAAACTGCCAGAACGACATACAAGAGGGAAAGTTTCATATTTCCACCTAATGTTCTTTTCATCGGTCACTCCTCTGCATGGAATTGGTCAGAGCCGGAGAATCTCCATGCAGAGAATTCTCCGGCTAAAGGTCACGTACAAGAGACTCAGGTACGATGCTTAGTCCATCGTTGCCAGAATCTGATTCAAGGCAGAATTATAGGCTTCTTCAATCCCCACCTCTCCTGTAATTACGCTGGTCACGGTCGTGTTCCAGATGCTGAGGATCAGGGCGTCGTACTCGCTAACCGTGTTGGAGGGTATGTTGCGTGCGACATCGGCATAGATCTGACGTACTTTCTGGCCGCCGAAGTAGTCTACCCCTTCGTTCATAATCGGTGTGTCGTACACTGAGGTCAGAGCTGGATAGGCATCAATGGCTTCGAAAGTGACAAGCTGAGCTTCCGGCGACGTCGTCAGGTATGTAATCAGTTCCCAGGCAACGGCTTTCTTTTCTGCGGGAACATGCTCCGGTATTGAAAGATAGGTTCCGCCGAGGGCTGCCATGGTTTTTCCCGGCAGGTAGGCCACACGCCAGTCACCAGCGTTATCGGGAGCCATCCAGGTTTTCAACGCACCACCGAACCACGCTCCGTTCACCATGGTGGCCGAAGAGCCGCTGCTGAAAGCCTCAACCCAGGGACCGGTCCAGGCACCCATGTCTCCATCGATTCCAGCGTCCCTGATATCCTTAACCAGCTTGAGGGCTCCAATGAACTTTGCTTTCGGTTCCAGGGGATTTCCGTTGTCATCTATCCAGCCCCCTTTCCCACCGTTAAGAGGAACCATGGCGGCGTCGTTCGCATGGGGAATTGCGTACTGGTCAATCTGACCATCGCTGTTTTTGTCAAGCGTAAGGGCTTTTCCTATTTCAATATATTCATCCCAGTCTGCGATTGACTCCATGTCGGCAACGGTAAACCCGGCTGCTTCGATGAGGTCTTTCCGGTAAAAGAGGACTGCAGGGGCAATATCAACAGGTATGGCAACCAGGGCACCGGAAGCGGTTGTAGCATTAGCCATGGCGAAATCAACGATATCTCGTCCCGCCTCAATGCCGTTGTAGGGAGCTCCTGCAAGATCTGTCAGACCGCCGCCCTGAACAAACTGGGCAATGTAGCCGACTTCAAGGGCTTCAATATCATTTGTGGCCTCTCCGGCTGCAATGACCGTTGTCAGACGGTTGTGGTGACCGTTGAAGTCACTTGTCTGGAATTCGATGGTTATGTTGGGAAATTTTTCCTTGAAATCATCGGTAGCAATTACCGCCTGATAGGCTTTTTCGAGATCTCCGTAACATCCGATACTTACGGTGTATGTCTGATTTGGGTCATAGCTGGGTATTTCAGTCGATTTCTCTTCATTTCCGCTAGCGAAAACCGGGAAAAGCAGGGCGAAAAGGATGCAGACCGCCAGTATTTTTTTCATTTCTAACCTCCAATATTTTCGTTGGTTTAATAAACCAACTTAATAATTACACGGCAATTTCCTTTTGTCAATCTTTTTATTACAAGAGTATCGGGGGACTAAACCGAATAAGAAAAATCCCAATCTTATCTCAAATGATTATTTCCTGTAGGAGAAAGAAGTGTGGTTTAATGAATAGATAAGTAAAAGGGAGTGAGAGGTTCTGAGGTGAAGGCTCTTTCCCTAAAGGAGAAGTGAAGAGGAAGTCCCTTTGTTGGTTGGACCCGGCAAAAACTCCCTCTCCACCAAAAACAGTATAGCAACAGTACCATCGAAGCGGATTCAATTCAAGAGACCAACCATCCATCCTTGAATACGGACAACGGCGGACTCGCATGCGGAAGATGCCTTGGTCCACTTGAGTATCGATTCAGGCGGGCGAGGATCAGAAAGTACACGAGTGAAGAAGGCCCGGCGGAGGAAACGACAAGCGTCACCGTCGGCCGTTGTTCGAGAGAAGGCCGGTACAAGACGATCTATCCCCACGACGTTGTGCGTAATAAGCATTACAGCCTCAGTGAAATTCAATCCGTGCTTGATGGTAGGAATGACTATTCCCTGGCGAGCGAACGGACGATGTACTACTGGAAGTCCTGGTTCAAAAACATGTTTGAGGCCGTAGTGGACTATCTCTGGCAGGTCGTCAACCATATTATTTCACAGGAGACCATCTTTTCCGCTTTGCAGTCATTCCTCGAAAAACTCGCTGGCGAATGGCTGAGATATATTCTTGATCTATTTTCTGCCGGTATTAACAACCTTTGCATGTTCTTTGATCTCCTGACCATTACCATCATCTCAGAGTGCGGGAATCTGTGCAGAACCCATAGAAATGGGAGTACAGAGACCGATGAGAGGGGGTGCATACCACTCCCGGGAGGTTAGGAGAAGATGGAACTGAAGGAACTGAGACCCCATGAACTGGAAAAGTACAGCACAGCCAGGGAAGTTGTTGACCTGGGCTGTACCGACACGGCCATACGACGGGGCCGAACGAAGCTCGGATGTACCCGAAAGACACTCGTGAAGTACACGAAGTGGTATGAAAGCGGTGATGTGTCGCTGTTCAGTCACCGCAACAAAGGGCGCCAGCCTGCGACAAAAGTACCGCAGGAGACGAGGAAGACAGTTGAGAGGTTGTACAGGGAGAAGTACAGTAATGCGAGTTTCACCCATTTCATGGAGATCCTCAAAGAGGATCATGGCATCAGCCTCTCCGACGGAACGGTGCATGCAATCCTGAAACAGGCCTGTTTCGTCTCTCCCTGCTCCAAGAAAGCTACCAGGAGAAAGATGGAGAAACAACTCAGGATGACAGCCAGAAAGGAGCATCTGAGTAAAGCGGAAAGTGAGAGAGTCAATGCTGCTTTTGGAATGATTGATGGCGCCGATGCCCATCCTCGCAGACCTCGCAGTAAGTATTTCGGTGAACTCATCCAGATGGATGCAAGTGAGCTTGTCTGGGTAAAGGGGAAACGTAAGTGGCACCTGCATGTTGCTGTTGACGACGCGACCAGCGAGGTTGTCGGTGCATGGTTTGACACCCAGGAGACATTGAACGGCTACTACCATGTGCTGTTCATGATCCTCACGCGCTACGGCATCCCATCCCGCTTCAAAACCGACCGGAGGACAGTCTTCGAGTACAGCCAGAGGGCTAAGCCTGATGAGGAGAAAGACACCTTCACCCAGTTCGCTGCAGCCTGCAGAGTACTGGGAATAGACATTCAGACAAGCTCAATACCTCAACACAAAGCAAGGGTTGAACGCATGAACAAAACGCTCCAGGGTAGAATCCCGGTGGAACTCACTCGTCACGGCATCACGAGCATCGAGGACGCGAACGCATTCCTGTGGGACTATCTGAACACCTTCAATGGACAGTTCTCCCTGAAAGATGAAAGAGATGAACAGACCAGCACCTTCCTGAAAGCTCCTTCAGAAGAGGAGCTCAACACCATCCTGGCAGTCATCTCTCAACGTACAGTCGATGCAGGGAACAGCATCAAATACCATAACGCCTACTACCAGCCCTGGTCACTGGATCTTCCTGCCAAACACCCCAGACTCTTCCCCAAGGGAACGAAGGTCTTTGTCATCAGAACCTTCGATGACAGGCTGCTGGCAAGCATAAAAGAAGAGCTCTACATCCTCAAGGAGATACCGAAAAGAAGCTCCCACAGCAAAGAATTCGATCCTGAGCCGACCCCAAGACCGAGGCCGCAGGTAAAACCTGCTGTAGATCATCCATGGAGATCAAGTTACCTCACTCCACGAGTCCTGCAGACCCACATCGCCAATAAAAAGGAGGAATACCTATCATGAGGAAGACCAAGACAGTACCAAAACCACCGGGACTCACGGCGAAGGAAAACCGTGATCTGGCCTTTCTGTTCTCTCTTATGGTCGACCAGCAGGATTGGCTGGTGAGGAACCTGCAGGAGATTGTGGCAGATAGTGATGGAGACATCATCTCCTCCTGGGTGCGACGCTACATCACAGACCACAGTGGACACCTGCGGGCCCTGCCGGACTCCGTGTGGGATGGGTGTCTTGCCGATTACCGGGACCAGCGAGACCAGCTCATCAGGAATTGGTGGATGGAGACAATGGGATGCGGGTGATGGGCAGGGCTCTGCCCCGCCCTTACTTCCGGATTACTCTGAGGTGAGTTATGAGAAACAAGTGGAAACCTGTTGATTTCGATAGGCTATGTGAAGACCAGGTTTTCTCCAGAGAGGAGTATGATCTTCTCTTGGAGAACCTGAGATACGAGCTCGAATACGCTTCAACAAACGTAGTTCGAGCTTGGGAGAAACAGCCAGTCAGAACACGCAATGCTCTGGAGAGACTGTTGTAGGTAGGAGGAAAAAATCATTTACGGGCTACATCTTTTTATTACAAGAGTATCGGGGGTTTCAGAGATTTGTGTGTAAACATTCAGAAGAGGTCACACGTACAGGGACAGGGCTATCCCAGACCCATGAGGTTCGACAGGAATCGGAAGAAATGAATATCTGCAGTGCCCCGGAGGATACCGATGGTAGAGCACTCGAATGCACAGCCGGAATATGCTCGGAAGAAGCGGTCAGTTTCACAGATGAACACCCGTGCTTCATAGCTATGTGCATCGTAATCGGGACCTGTGATGAAACAGGTGGGCGCACGGGCCCTCGTTCCGCTGTCGATCTTCTGTGTATAGGTGTCTGACCGTATCAGAGATAGAAGTCGACGCCAAAGAGCTCGAAAAAGAGACTGAAGTATCCCCCTGGAACATCATATGCAACCGAAAGTGTTGCAAAACGTTCCTTTCTGCTGAATTCCGGTCCGCCGGTCGTAAGCGGGGTCAGCGAGATGATCGGTCCCCAGGAATCGAATTCCGGTATATCGGTGAAGAAGCCGAGACCGAGGAACATGTTCGGGTACTGAGGCACTTCGGCTCCCATTCTGAACGCGGTGGCCAGAAGCGCATAGTTGACACCGGCTCTCATCATCATCTGAGAACCGATCTCAGGAATAAGCCGAACAGTCGAAGATATCTCTGCTTCAATGGTCTTCGTGAGGGTAAGGAGTCCCCCGAATTTCACATAGGTACCCTGTTCAAGTACAGAATCCCCTGCAATGTGAGAAAAGGTAGACAGCGATATCCCTGCATCCGGCGAAGCTGCCAGGGGAACCAGGAGAACCAGAGAGAGGATGGTAATAATCCGGAATCGACTCATCATGCGTTTCATATCCAACTCCTCACCACAGCATATGGGTGATACGGATAAGACTCACGCCCCACCCCATCTTCTGCGACGCAACATCATACACGGCGATCGGAGAGGCAACCGATACCAGTTTATCACCGAAATACAGGATCAGCGGTGAAAAAGAAATGTAGATCCTGGTCTCATCAACCTTCTGAGGGGGGATAAGAAGTCCTGCTTCAAAGGCCACATGCCAGGAGGCATCTCTGATAAGAACATCTGCCAGCGGTGTTTTGCGTGCTGCCTGAAAAGAGTAGGAAAAAGAGGTGTCTATATATCTGTCCACGGGAGAGTAGCAAGGATTTGACAGGTTGCCCCCCACCGAAAACCGTGCCTGCCCGTACCTGCTTTGACCGATGATGAAGTTCAGCCGGGCTGAGAAAGTGTTGCTTTCACTCATCTGTTCGTGATCATACCCCGAGAAACTGATCTCGTATCCACCCTTCCACGGAGTGGCCGGCAGGACAATGATGAAGAAACAGCAGGACAGGAAGAAAACTATGACTCTTTTCATTCGTCAGCCCCACACCTGCATGATCATGTTCTGATACCAGTAGGAGAATCCTCTCCATCGGGAAGCCTCCTCTGCGCTGATCACCCTTGCATCGGGAAGGAGAACTGTCTTGATGAACCCCATAAGCTCTTCGGCGATCTCCTCATCATCATACAGAAGGTTGAGCTCTCTGCTCAGGGTCTCGCTTCTGAAGTTATAGTTTGCACTTCCGAAGGTCACATAGCGTCCATCTGCAATGATCGTCTTCTTATGCAGAAATGCGTCGTCCGGAGCATCGTACAGATATACAGTTGCTCCAGCTTCGATGAGAGGAAGCACATTGTACAGGGCCGCTTTATTGTACTTGGCTTTCGAACCGTTCTCAGAAAGGATCACATTGACACTCACTCCCTGTTCCTCCAGATGTTCGATCCGCCCGAGCAGACGGGGAGTGAGGAAGGTATACCCCTGGACGAACCAGATTTCCCGTTCCGGAAGAACGGCAAAGACATCAAACAGCTCCTCTATCGCGCTTCCTGTCTGATAATAATGATTGAATACGTAGGCTGTATGATCCAGACCATCAGCGGCCCCGACCCGGGAGGAGAACAGATCGTCAAGTTCCACGGGATACGGTGTGTAGCGATTGTAGGTATCAGCAAAGGTCTCACTCAGGAGAAGGGCCAGTTCGGGAGATTCCAGCACTCCCATCAGATCGATATGCCCTCTTCCGTCAGGATAGTACAGAGAGGTGTGGTTTATGTTGATCCCGCCCAGAGCGACCGTGTGAGAATCGAACACGAAATACTTTCGGTGGTCCCGGTCGAACAGGTTCGGGATGAACAGCCCGTTGCTGATACTGTAGGGGTTGTATTCGACAACGTTCATTCCCATATCCCGAAGCATGTACAGAGCCGATTTCACCCTCTCGGGAGACTGAGGGACTTCCTGGACCTGGCTTGAAGCATCTATGATGATATACACATCCACTCCACTGTCTGCTTTTGCTTTGAGAGCCTGCCAGATTTCATCGGTAGAAAAATGTTCATTCCCCAGAAAGGTGCTTACCAGTATCGATTCTTCACTAGCATCGATACGTTTAAGGAGCTCCTTCTTCCAGGACCGCCCATCATAGAAGAACTCGGGGGATCCGGTAGAGACAACCGGGTAGCTGCTGTCCTCCAGCCATGGAGAGAGTTCTGTGTATGTGGACTCGTATCTCTCAAGCGTTTGTGTGCTTGTACACGAAACGAACAGGAGGACAAAGAGTACTGATAACCACAATCTATGCAAGGAACACCTACCTCAATTTTTTATACCGTGAAAATCAATGAATGAATAGGTTGTCAAACCATGAAACACATACTATTCATCTATGAGAGTTTCGATAATATACAGAGTGTTTATACATTTCCGTCAGAGGAGGAGGCATCATCTCACCAATCTCTGACTCCTCACTGTAGCACATAGCCGGAAGGCTGTCATCGTGCAGGGACGGCCATCTCACCGTCTTCCCCTTCATGAACGTGAGAAGATCTTCCTGTATGGTTTTGGCCACTGAATGAACACTGTCCATATCATACTGAAGCAGGAACATCGGACGGACAATGGCTGAGGAGAAATTGCTGAACAGGTAAGGAAGATCTGTCGAGTGGACCGCATGCATTCCATTCATCTTCAGCGCGACTGTCTCGAAATCGAACCGGTAGAGATGGACATCAGTGTAATCCTTCAGAGCCTGTGCAAACCAGATGCTCGAGATCTTGAAAATCAGATCGGTATAGAGCATCGGTACTACCCGGTTTTCTCCGTACACGGAGGCGTACAGAGTCTTGAGAGTATTCACAAATTCCAGATCCTCTCTGTCCAGTCCCTCCTGAACAATCTTCTCCACGTTGATGAATCGGGAGAGAGCCTTGAAGGCGAGAAAGCCCATTTCCGATTCAGTCGTTCCGATGATGAGAGGAATGTCTCGAATGTATCCGTTCTGCGCTGCAATGATAGGAGAAGCTTCGATCAGCTGCCCATCGACCGTGATCCGGAAGGTTGCAGACCCCTGCCCGAGGTTTCTCATGAACCTGCTCTGAAGCACTCTGAGTTCTTTCGGATCCTGTGAAAGGAGCTGGTCGGCATGTTCTATGTGTGAGAAATCAAGGAACAGTCTGCTCTTTTGATCACATTCACTCTTATCCTGCAGCTGAGTCGGCCCGCCGCTCATGATGATGGCTCTCTTGAACAATCCTCTGGCTTCTCCGATTGAGAGGATACTTGCGACCATAGTCCCGCCGGCCGATTGACCGGTCAGTGTGACATTATCGGGATCCCCGCCGAAGGATTCAATATGATCGTGCACCCAGGAAAGAGCGCAGATCACATCGCGAACCCCGTTATTGGCTGTGAAGGATGTATCAAGAGAGGAGAAGTCCAGAAACCCGAAAATTCCGAGACGATAGTTTGTGGTGATGACGATGATCTCGTTGTTGCGGCACAGATTCGCCCCGTTATAGAGCGATTCACTCCCGGAGCCGTGAAAGAACGATCCTCCGTGTACGAAGAAGAATACCGGGACCTTTTTTTTGGCGGTATCAGGAACCCAGATGTTGAGATTGAGGGATTCACTACCTGCCTCTCGCCGTATCATAGGACGCTGATAGGGAATCTCGCCATAGCGTGTTGCATCAAAGGTAAAGGGATACGAGGAAACTTTTACTGGAGGAGAAAAAAGGTTTTCCCGTGTGAGCGGAGCCGCGAAGGGAATCCCCTTATACGAGCATACCCCTTTCTCCATCTTACCCCTGATATTTCCGATGGATGTATGTACCAGACATCTCTCATTTCCCATGAAAACAGTATACACCCATAAACAGAAAATGGTACTGGACACATTCCCTCATTTTTTGTATAGTACCAGAGCAATCAAGAAGCGGGCGGTTAACTCAGTGGGAGAGTGCCACCTTGACATGGTGGAAGTCGCCAGTTCAACCCTGGCATCGCCCATTCCCCAATCCCTTACGTTGTAAGGGATTGGGTGGACAACCAAACAATTGATGTCCATGTATATTCCTATCTGTTACCTAAAGTGTTACCTAAAATAAGGCGCACGGGGTATTTCAGGGGGTGCTGCATGGCACATTCAGAGTTCACATACATCCTTTACAAGCGAAAATCCTCAAGTACGAAAAAGAAGGTCAAACCTGTCTATTATGCGAAAGTGTATGAAGACAACGGTCATGCACCTGAATATCGTGTATCCACCGGGCAGACGTCAAAGAGCGCTGCGATCGACTGGCTGTACAATCATCTTGAAGAACGAAAGGAAGAGCGGATCCGTAAAGAACGGGAAAAACACGAGATCACCTTCTCCCAGCTCGCCGACGGTTTCTGGGACATAGACGGAGCATATGCAAAAGACAAGCGTGCCCGGCTGAGAACCGTCAGCAACGGCTTCCTCGACTCCCGCCGGGGTACCATGAACAACCAGGTCCTTCCCAAATGGGGCAAATACAAACTTACTGATCTCACCGCATCAAAGATCGATCGATGGGTCCTCGACATGGCCAGTGATAACCGCATCGCTCCTGCTTCCGTAAACCAGCGCCTGCAGATCATGAAGGTCATGCTCGAAGAAGCATGCAAACGCGGCTATCTCCAGGAAAACCCTGCCCGCTTCGTGAAACCGGTCGCTGACCGAGCCACACCGAGAGGCGTCCTCTCCTTCAACGAGGTCAAGAAACTTCTCAACCCTCATATCTGGAACCAATACCGTCACTATGCCATCAACCTCCTCACGCTCTCCACCGGCCTCCGTATCAGCGAAGTGAGAGGCCTGCAGGTGCATCAGGTCCATCCTGACTATATTGAGGTCCACACTGCCTGGGAAGAGCACTATGGCCTCAAGGAACCCAAATGCGGCAGCACCCGGGACCTCCCGATCACCGACAAAGTCTACAAGGCCCTCCGATACGTGATCGAGACAACCAAGGCGACGGACCTCGTCTTCTACGGTAAAGAGAAAACCACTCCCCTCTCCAAAACCGCGATCGAGAAGAATCTCTACCGCACGATGGCAAGGATCGGTATCGATGATGCAGAGCGAAGAAGACGCAACATCACCTTCCACAGCCACCGCCACACACTCAACACTCTCATGCGCAGTGCAGGAATCTCCGACCCGAAGATCAGGATGATGACCGGTCACCGGGAAGCATCTATGACCGAGCGATACACACATTTCAGGATGAACGACTTGAAGGATATCAGTACGTTGCAGCTTAGTCTAAATTCAAAAACAGAAGTTACCACTATATGAGCGTATAATGAATAATACCACTACTATCAGAACAGTAAACGCTTTTCATCCCCGGGAAACGGGGATGTTTCTTCGTTTGATCTGAGAGTGTCAACCTGCCCTTATCGACAACAATAGCCTGTTGACATGTAGTAAACTATCAACACTGGAGGGCAAGGAAAGCTATGAATATACATGAATTGCTTTATAACGACGATTATTCATCACTCGATGAAGCTGCAAAAAGAGTGTATGAGAATGATGGAATTACTGATGAATTGAAACTGAAATCGGGTAAACGGATAAATGAAACCCTGTATACGTTCTTCCCAGGGGCTGTTTTTAATGCCATGAAAGAGGAGATTTCCCAGATTGAGGAATCTATTGATATTGCTGTACAAAATCATTTCCCCGAAATATTTGTTTCAGGCAGGGAATTCGCATATCTGCATGATAATGTCAGAACCACAGAAGATCGGGATAGAGTAATGATGAATGTGATCGACTTATGGTCTCATGGATGCAGTACAGAAAAACCTGATGTATTTGCTCATACCATTTATGTAGGGGGAGAACACATCAGACTCTTAACACCTTACTTTTATCGTCCTATTCCACAGGACCTTTTAAAGAAAACAATAAAATCATACAAGGATCATTTCAGTGTATACCCAATAGGGACTCCCCCCTTTGAACGCACGAGCTTCGCTCTGGAATTATTTGATGAAGTCAAAGATATCTTCAGCGAGTTTGCCTTACAATATACTGAGGAAATAAGAAAAAGAACTCCCGCATTGCCACCCTCAGAATCATATAAATATCATAAGGGATTCTGGGATAAAAATGTATACATCAGACATCTCGAGCAGTTGCAAAAGAGAGTTGGTTTGGTCCCTTCCCAAAATATCAAATCTGAATACTACCTGATAAAAGAATTAGAGTCTCTCAATAAAGATATTTTCATTTTTGATCTGCAGACAGAAGATCAACAACAAGAGATTATCGAAGCTGCAAGAAAGAGGCAGAAAAAATCTAGGAAGAAAAAGAAAATAGTGCTTGAACCATTTTGGTGGAGAGGAACAGAGTCTGAATTAAGCTTAATATATCAGATTCTTGTCGATACCACGTATATAAACGACGATGACTACAGTGAATTCCGTAAACACTTCTGGATTTCAGTTTCCGAACCACATTTCACTGAGGAACCTACAACTTCAAGAAATAGAATAGCATGGATTAAGCCCCGCACCGTTCCAGATCTGATGATGCTCTTCTTCTATCTTGAAAAAAAGGACCTCATATGGAAGAAGGATGACACAACATACCTCTGGAAACCCATTCAAGCTCATTTTTGTGATGGTGACGGAGAAATACTAAATATAAGCACTTTAAAATCAGCACACGACCGGATCCTGGATAATGAAAAGAAAATCCCTTCAGGGAAACCTCGATTCATGGAGGTCATTCAAAGGTTTGAAAAAGGTCATGAGTAGAGTTCACTTCATATAGAGTCCTAAAATGCATTCGAAGTTTTTTTGTGAATGCATTTTATATTATTACATTATAATTAGTTAAAACCAAAAATATATAATGAAATACTCACCGATGCATTTTGTTTTCGGATCTAAGCTTTTCACAGATAACAAACAGGCAGGCATGCCAATCCAATGTTATCAACGGAGAAGATTTTATGGATACGAAGTACATCGGTGATTCACTGCTTACCTATCAAGAAGTTGCAGAAATTCTCAATATCAAACCTCAGACATTACGGGCATGGGTCTCCGCAAAGAGAATCCCATGTATCAAACTTGGAACCGCCGTCCGCTTTACTCGAGAACAGGTGGAGACGATCGTCAACGATGGCCTGAAGGAGGCAATCCATGATTAACGAAATTATTCGATGGATTGAGTCATCCCTTAAGCACCTGAAGTATGGAGACCTCGTTATTACCGTCAAGGTTCATGACGGGAGGGTCTCCATGATCGAAAAGTCAAAGATTGAGCGAACAAAGCCTTCTCCTTCAGAAATCGGGGAGGCATAAATGGCTAAAGATGATATGCGCCTCTCCCTTAATTTCGTTGACCATCCCAAGGTGCGGAAGATTATCCGAATGTACGGCAGAGAGGTTATAAGATGAAATGGTTTAAACATGATTCAAATGCTTCAAGTGATGCAAAGATTAAAAAGCTCATCATTCGTCATGGTGCTGTCGGGTATGCAGTCTATTTTCATTGTTTAGAACTCATAGCCGGAAATGTGAGCAACCAGAATGTTACCTTTGAACTTGAGCATGACAGTGAAATTATTGCCGATAATCTCAGAATTGTCGGTAATGGGGGCCAATCTGGACAGGATATTGTGGAGGGCATTATGCATACAATCATCGACCTAAATTTGTTTGAGTTGAGAGGAGATCTTGTGACATGTCCAAAGATGATAAGACGGCTCGATTCATCTATGACAGGCAACACAACATTCAGGAAAATGATTCAGGATGCGAAAGACAGTCATGATATTAGAAGCAGAAGTCATGACTCTGTCACAAAAACCACTGACAATGTCATGCTAGAAAAGAATAGAAGAGAAAAGAAGAAAGAAAAGAATAGAAAAAAAGATCTCGCCCAGAGCGATGACTCGCTCTCGGTCGGCGATGAGGTGAAGGATCCAATTTTCATTCTTCCTCAACTCGGCGGAAAGGAATTCCCTATCACACAGGATAAGATCGAAACCTTCTCTGCAGCATACCCGGCAGTGAACGTCATGGCCGAGCTCAACAAGATGAAGGCATGGCTCATGAGCAACAAGAAAAACCAGAAAAAGGACGTGCTGCGCTTTGCGAACGCCTGGCTGACTAGGGCTCAGGACCAGAACGTGAAGGTCCCTCCCTGCGGGTTCCAGAAACCTTCACAGCGAACCCTCGGGAACAGTGAAAGATTTGAGGCAGACAGAATCCGAGCTTTGGCCGAAGCAGAGGAGTACTGGGAAAAACATAAGGAGGAAAGGGATGAACCAATCAACTTCTGAGTTTATGAAACAGTTCCTGGCCACTCACAAAGATTTCAGGATCGTTGAGGTCGTTTCAGGATTCTGCGAGAGTCACGGACCCTACACCAATAACCGGCTTGTTCAGACCTTCGAGGACGGGACGGAGATTGAGCTTCCGCTACTCGGATGTCCTGAGTGTCGGAACGAGGACAGTATCCGCGAAGGAGTCAAGATGATGAAGGATTCCCGTGTCGGTCTCCGGATCGAAGAGATCGGGATCCCCGCGAAGTTTGCTTCCTGCACCGTCAACGGATTCATCACAACTGATTCTGACAGGAGCTCTGAGACGATGAAGCATAAGGTGAGAAACAAGGTGATCCTCTTCGTGAACGGTGAGATTCAGTCACTGGCACTCATAGGCAAGACTGGAGTAGGGAAGACTCACCTGATAACCGCAGCATTGAAGGCTCTTGCCCGGGAAAGGAAGAGTGCACGATACGTCAATGAGCGGCAGATTTACCGCGAGATCCACGAGAGCTACCTCGGGAGAAAGGATCTTCCCACCGAGAGTCAGATCATTGACCGGTATTCGAATGTGGATGTACTGGGGATCGACGAGATCGGAAGATCCAGCTGGACCGAGCACGAATCACAGACGCTCTACGAGATCATAGACAATAGGTCGATGAACGGGAAGAAGACTATCATAGCGGGAAACCTTACTACAGAGGAATTTATGGGGAAATACGATGATTCCTTCAAGAGGAAACTTGGAGCGATACTTTGCTCATGCTCCTGGAACACAAGAAATTACTAGGGAGGATAATCTTATGGCTGAGTCAGGAAGCACTGAATCTAGACTTGATCAAAACATCACGCAACTTATGGAGACAACAAATACGATACTCAAAGATTGCAAGCAGTTTATGGCTACACATAAGGATATGGAAATGACTTTAGATCAGTGTCTACTAGGACTGAAACTGGCGATCGATCTTAAGAAAGTGGCCATCATTCATTACTCCTTGATTGAGGTTATTCATGAAAGAAAACAGTCGTGATAACCATCAGAGCTGGCACCGACAACCCGGAGAGTCAACCAAGGCATATGCTGCTTTCTGTGCCTACCGGGATCTCGGTATCACCCGTAGTGTGATGAGGGTGGTAGAAGAGTGTGACGGAAAATACGGAAAGCGATCCATTCTCACTAGATGGTCCCTGAACCACAACTGGGTGAGACGTTGCCGCGAGTACGATGATTTTGTTGAGAAGGAGCGCTGGAGAGCTCTCTATGTTCATAGGATTGAGATGACCAAGCGTCATATCGAACAGGCAAAGAGTCTTCAGTTTAAGGGACTCTCCGCTCTTGAGGAAGTAGATCCCTCGGCCCTATCGCATCAGGATCTCCTGCGTTATATCAAGACCGGAATGGAGCTTGAGAAGGCTGTTATCAACTACTCGCTTCCGGACGAAGCGGAAATGAACAGAGAAACAAAAGGAGATCCCGTTGCACACAGGATCAGTGACGAGATCCGGGCAATGACGAATAAGCTGCTCGGTCGGACAAAGTCAGAGGATGAGTAGTATCTCTGACATTCATGGGCTCGACAAATCCTGCATAGCGGGAGAAAATATGTAGAACTTAGGGATTCTGTGGAGCGACCGGACTTTGTTCACCTGCCTACCTCCAACAGAGTTCCTTTTTAGGAGAGGAGAACGCCTGGGATGCCGTGCTTGATGTTGCGGGAGCAGGGATTCTCAGTATTCTTTCACGGTTTAAAGAGTCTGAAAATCCCCCTGTTTTGGGTGCAGGACCGGACTAGGTATCAGACTCCTTTTCTGAATATTCAAGAATGTAAAGGGATTTCAACTCTGGAAGGATCAGAAGAAGTGTGGTATCTTTAATGTTGTTAAGAGAGTCTGATTGACCTCCGGGACTTGTTAGCCCGATCTGGTCAATCAGGCTCTCTTTTTAGTCCTGCATGAATACTTCAAACTGGTAAGTTCTGGTAGAGGCAAACGGACTTTGAGAGCCTTTTAACATGACTGGTGGTCCTTGGTTGACATTCTCTCCGGTGTCCGTCTGGTGTTCGCGCCACAATCGGTTTAGAAGCACCGAGAGGGTTATTATGATTTTCGTACAGAAGCTCCGGTTCTGGTATTACGGTTTGGACGCAGGTCCATGTAATTTCGTACTTGGTTACCAGATCTAGAGCTTTTCATTCTGTTTCTGAGAGGATCATGAGTGAAAGCTGTGGCATTGGAGTAGAAGCATTGGTGGAATTTTCAAATTTACCCCCTCAGTGTCTATCTGGCTCTTGACCAGTTTAGATCAACAGAGGGGAAGTCATATTCGATATCTTTCCCTTGGAGATCCTCACCTTACCTGTATTCAAACTCAGGTCAGACTTCAGGATTCTATGATTTCCAGACCTAATCCCTTAGCATGTGCAATAAATTCATCTATGCATCCTTTGCCCCATTGGTTAGAAAGAGCAAACCAAGTCCCATTTTCAAAGTGAATCAGTTCATCATCTTTCAGAAAATGTCTTTGAATTCCGTGTCGTGTGTATATGTCTTTTGCCTGTTCAACTCTTACAAAAAGATCACCTCCATGTAATTCTTGAGGGAAGGAAGTTACAAGTTCAGCAAGATCAAGTGGATTATTCTTTTCAATCCAATATTTTATCACTGCCAAAACAAGTTTCCGCTTATTGTATTCTACCCCATTAAAATTGTATTTGGTGTAATCTTTATCAGAAATCCTATGCTGTCTTTGTTCCTCTTCTTTTTGTTTATACTTAGTCTGATACTCTTCAGCCTCAGGCAATGGGATAATCTGCTGTATATCCAGCAGAAGTTGATCTCCATTCTTGTAGGGGATTACTCTGACACATGAGATATCAAGTGAATATTGATTAAGCCATAAAACAGAGGTTGTGAGTTCTATAGAGAAGTCTGCAGAAACAAGAATAATTCTTACTTCATTGTTAAAATCATCCTCTTGAGGCTCATCCCAATTAAGAAACTCCAACATGCTTTTTTCAGCCTCAAGGTCTAGATTATTGTCATCTATATACCGCTGGTAGGTCTTTACTGCATTCTTGTAGGTGAGAGTTGATACCATTGATGCATATCTGATTGCCTGAAGTTCCATGTGTTCTCCAGTCTCATTTCTCTTCAACTCCACTACAACAAGATTAGCCGAACTATCTAGAGCTAACAGGTCAATTCTTCTCTTACTTTCGGCCCATTCTGAGAATTCCTCTGCTATCACTAGACAACCAGGTGCTACTGCTTCAATATCCTTCTTGAAAGCAGATTGTAAATGCTTCCTTTCCCATACCCCTTCAGCGGTAAATGAGGTTGGAGCGATTTTCCCGATTGTATCATTATCAAGTTCATATATTGCCATCATGTCCTCCTTGCTGGCTATTGGTTCACCATTTTGATTAGTATTTAAGGCTTATCTCAATTTCTTCATTATTAAGAATAGTTATTACATTGGTAGATTCACATCTAGGGCAAATAATGTTGATAGGTAACTTATCCTTCAGCATCTCTGGAACATCTATAGAGAACTCTTTCTCTTCGCATTTTAAACAGGTGAATTTCATGGCATTATCTCCTTATATTTCAATAATTTGTTGCACGACACACATCATTTCAGTTCATCCAAACGTTTTCCCTTGACAGCTATCAAAAATCTATCCTTTAGAGATTCACTCTCATCTTCATCAGGGTATTTAAATACAAGAGAATCCTGGTAAGAAGGTTTCCTGTTCTTCCTCTCCATTTCAATCATCATCTCCCTGAAAGGAATTCGTTCCTGAGCCCAGTACCGATCTACGAACGGTCGAATCATTGACATTCCCGAATCAAAAGAAAGAGCCGTCGTTGATCCATCCTCATACTCTATCCACATCTCACGCGCATGAGCACTTCCAGGGTCGTTCTGAAGACTTCCATGTGTTGTAACGAAACAGCGAAGGTTTAGAGGCCCCATTTCTGCCAAATCAATTTGCCTCTGGAGTATTCTCTTCTGCTCTCCTCGGTCATTGAAAACCAGGTCACCGTTGGACATTCTTCGCCCATCAAGAACAAGGCTAACCTCGATATCAGGTGTACGAATCATATCCTCGATCATAAGCAATAAGCAGATATTCTCACTGAAATTGAAGAGGTATCGGTCTGCATAGATGATTTTCCTGACCCGTTTTGTCGCCACAAGGGAGAATCGATTGCAGAGTTTTTTCCACAGATGAATATCTTTAACAGAATCAATGCGCATTGGCTTAAATCTATAATTCTGCATACCCTGTCCATCCCGTGGAGGATTCCAATCAGCACCTCCTGTTATCGGAGATTCTCTGTCTGGACTTTCATATGTTCGAACATACGGGAATGGGGAAAAAGGATTCTGTGTAGATAGCTGATCCGCATACGAATGATACACGTACCGCTGCGAATCAGTCTCTATGAGTGCGAGGACAGAGTCTTCCCGCCGAAGCATTGCTGTCTTGAACCAAAGACTGTCAGGAACATACGATTTTGCATATCGCATATTTTCCATCATTTGACGAAGAACTGTTGCTGCAGGTGCGTCGGGGAAGGCAATAGTCACCTTGATTCCCGTTTTTGCAAGCTCAAGCAACGCCCCGAACTTTTCTCCTGTGATCGAGAAATCCTCTTCCCTGAAACTCGAAAAATACAATGTTACGACACCCTGGCTCTTACCCCTAAGTAATGTTACGGCGTCCTGCATGATATTATCGACCACATGATCACCCAGTGCAGGTCGAATCGTTCCAAGGTAATTCTTGAAGAAAGAGGTAATCTGGCTCGATTCAAGAAATTCACGCACCAGGTGTCGGTTATAATTGATCTCTCCGTTCTGTTCCTTCGTGTAGGTGATGAGACACGCCGGACATGCAGAAGAACAATCATCAGGACATTCCGTTGATTCCAGAAGATACTCATAGAACGAGGAATCCCAGAAAAGTTCACGAATCATGGTCGAATAGCCTGCCCCACCGGGAACATTATCGTAAAGGATGACCTCAAAGTCCCCCTTCCAGGACCGTGATTCCTGATTCCAGTAATTCTGAACCAGAAACTTCAACTCGCGTCCATCAATTCCCAGGTACTTCGCGGCGGCGAGCTGGAGACATCGAGCGAACGTTTCCACAAAGGATCGGGCTGTCTCGAGGTCTTCGAAAATGGGGAAATGCTTACGCTCGAACCTGAGTTGAATAGCATCGGTCGTGAACCGTGATACCAGGCTGAGATGCCGAGACAGATGACCTTTGCATGATCGGGGACCATACAGCTTTTTATGATCTGCAAGAGGATTTTTACCCTTCAAGAATTCAGTCTCTGGGGCTGCCCGACCGCAGCTGTCACAGATTGCATATCCGAGTTTTCTCGGTCCCAGATTGATTGCATGAAAGACAATGGACGTATAAGAAGCGACACTCAGCACATCAGGAACAATCTGAATAAAGTCTTTAGAATCAGCCGTCAATTCAGGATGGTATGTCACGGTATTGAATGTTCGTTCAACCTTGTTCGGAGCGAAAGGTTGTTCTTCGTGAAAATCTACGCGGAATCCTTTCGGGAGTATTGCTGTATGCCTACGGTTTTCTCCTTTCGGTATCATTTCTTCTTCATCGATTGATGCCCTACTCCTTTTCATCTGCAGACCGCATACAGGACAGGATTTCATTTCATCTGCCGCAGGGACTGTAAAGAAATGACCACATCTATTACAGATAGAATAGCTGAGCCGTTCAAGTTTCCGACTGGTATCGATAGACTCATAACCGAATATCGAATCGAGGCTTATTCCTCTCGATCTGAGAAGCTTCTTACCCGCTACGATTTCAGTCCCCGGTGCATATTCGGAAATCGCCATCTCGCTTCCTCGAGAGAGCCTGAACTCACTGTTTCGTTTTTCGGGGTTTTTACTCATTTGGTCTCTATACGTACTCTTGCTGTTGTACGTATTCAGAAATGAGACATCAACAGGGAATCCATACTTGGGAAGGAACGAGAAGTCAATCAGAAATCCGACCAGATCCTTGCTGAGAAGATCCCGTCTATGGTACTCGAGAGCACTTTTACGTTTAGGATTCTGCTCCTTTGCAATCACTGAATCAAGACTCCCTATATAATTAGTGATATCCTCATACCGATCCTCAAAGAATTCTTTCATCTCATGTAAAAGGAATTCCCTGTTGAATGAGAGTGCGAGATTACTCTTCTCCAAGAGTTTATCAAGCTGAGGAATCTGTGGATCATCATCGAACCATTCGAGGATGAGTTCTATGGGAGTTTTAGCGAGTGATACCAGTTCTTTATCATAGCCGAAGAATGATTCGACTCTCCCATAGACTCCGAGGGGGTTACTGCCCTGATGTATTTTCACTCCAGACTGAGTCAATGTCAGGTGAAGAAAGAATTCACGAAGGACATAGGAGTGAATATGTCTCAGGACAATCTTATCGCTGGAGAGAGATACATAAGGATCATGCGGCTTACGTGTGAAAAAAAGATCCGGATGGAGAAAGAAGTATCGGTCGAGTGGAATCTTCCGTGCACAGGTAAGGACATAAGAGGTCCTGTCTAACCTTCGCCCTGCACGTCCTGCTCTCTGCAGGTAATTGCTCGGTCCCGGAGGGCAGTTCGCAAGAAGAACGGTTGAAAGGCCTCCAATATCAATTCCAAGTTCCATTGTCGTACTGGAACTCAGGAGGTTGATTTCCCCTTTTGTAAAACGTTCTTCATTCTCGGAAAGAACTGAGAGATCAAGCTGAGCCGTGTGTTCAACCGTCCTCATACCCAGTTTCGGGAAATCCCTTGACCGGGAATGACCATAGAGCTGTTCCACAGTCTTCTGGTCAAGCTTTGCCATCTCTCCTTCACAGGACGGGGTCAGACATTTCCCATGTATATGATGAGGGGATATCCTGCCACAGACATTGCATTCATAGACCTCGGGATGGAGAGAAATTCTCGCCTTCCTGATATCGAGTGCATAAGCATCCTTATAGGTAGGATGTTCACAGAGAATGTCTGTACTCTCTATCATAGCTGACCATGCTGCAGCTATCATGTTTCGGGCATCGCCAAGAGAAAGTTGTTTGTTCCCTGCGGCTTTTTTCATCAGCTGGATTGCTGCAGTTTCCTTCTCACTCTTCAAGTTATACCAAGCACTTACCATGCTCGTTTCTTCTGGGACCATAGTACGTTCAAGCACCATGAACTTGTTCAGTACGACATTCTGAAAAATATACTCCGCAGCCTGTCTGAGAAGGCTCTCATCCCCCCGTCGGGGATAATCGATATACAACGTTGCGGTATCACGCATCCGCAGAACAAGGGCATGGAGAATTTCGGAGATAATGGAAGCTGAGAACCCGTTAAACTCAGCTTTTCCTTTCAAAGTTTCAGCGAGCCCTTCTATCTGTGGGAAGGTAATATGGACAAGTCCGACGTTTTCAGGAAAATATCTTGAGGTCGTCATCATACCAAGGGAGCGACCCATCAGCCAGTAGGAAATGTTCCTGCGGGTATTATCGGATCTCCTGATATCATTGTCGTCAATCTGATCGAATATTCCGACCATTTCGGTGAGTTTCTCTGAATCACTGAGAGCCTGAATGCCTTCTTCAAAAGATATCGAGAGAGATTCACTTTCTCCCAAGAGTTTCATGATATCGTCAATCAGATGTGTTGATTCATAATGGCCGGAAGAGAACGGCAGTTTTCGCCTGTCAATCTCTGCCTTCATCGCATCATGTCTCTGCTCTGAGGGAAGCTCTGTCACTGCTTTAATGATCTGTTCTACAGAATCTCCCGTGTTAAGGAATTTGACCCAGTTCACACCAGGGTCAGAGAACGAACTCTCAATTGAAGGTGTGGAAGAATCATTATCTCCCTCAAGAAGAGATTTCACTGCATCATACATAAGCCGGGTACCAAGGTAGTTCTCATGGATCCAGTCGATACCGGTGGGGAGCCGTGCTGCCCCCTGCCTGCTGTCGGAAAAGGTGAGGAGTCTTCGACCCTCTCCCGGAAGGTGTCCCGAATCTTTTGGATGAGATTCCAGATTTGCATAGAGGGTATCAATGACAATCTTCTGAACCAGTTCCATGCTGACAGATATCGGCTGAAAGAACATCTTTGTGTACAGGACCGACTCAGGATCCGTAACCTCTCTATCATCAAGGAGCACCTCATCGTCATCGCTTGACGATCCACCTTTTTCTCCCGCAGCTCCGCAATGTGAGCAGGCTGTCACATCTGAGCTCTGGTGATCGAGAGTAGTGAGAGAGAGCCGAGATGCATCGATATCATGGAACCAGTCAATTGGTCTGCTTTTATCGTCGGTCCCCTTGTGGTGAAGAAGGTACGGTTCGCCGCAGCGTTTACAGACAACGAGTTCCCTTACCTCCGAATTCAGACAATCAGGATTCGAACAGGTATCTCTATAGCTGCCGTAGTACGTGCCGCAAGCAGGGCAGACGTATACACCGGAAGGAGCTTCCACGACTGAATGGAGACGCACTTTTATCAATGGAGCATCAGGGTGAGCAGATTTTATGACAGACAGGTATTTCACAAAGAGAAAGGCCTCAGGGATTCTTCCCGTATCCTTTCCCAGGCCGATCAACCTTGCGACTTCTGAAATCCTGTATGGCTGCTTGGCGAGGGAATTGATGAATCTCACAATGTATTTGTTGCTTACAAAAATCTGGTAGAGAGCATCAGGTAGTGATTGTGAACGAACATCAGGAAATGTCCCGAGTAGATAGGCAAGACCATCCGCATCTCCCATAGTCTCGAGCATGTGAAGAGCTGAAAGGATAGCACTCACCGAAACCGAATTCTTTCCACTTTCAGCACTGAACGGGAGGATTCTCTCTCCGCTGATATACTCTATTGAGTCAAGCTCTTTCGAGAACAAGTCTGCAGCGAACTCACGTAGTGTTTGCCCTCCATCCTTTTCAGGGTCCCCGAGAGTTGCTGAGGTTGCAAAACACTGTACATCTCTGCTTTCTTTCCCGAAGGCAATGAGGACACGACGGAGAAGCAGTGATATCTCAGCTGCCATCGCACCGATATAGGTGTGAGCTTCATCGAGAATGATAGTGTGAAGCTTCTGTCTCTCTGGGAGAAACAACGGCATATCCTTTGGTCGTATCAGAGCATATTCCAGCATCGAATAGTTGGTGACAAGTATATGAGGAGGATTCTCTCGTAACTCACGGCGGTCAATCACCTGCAGGTCTGGCCACCCGCTGTAATCAGCTTCTTGCTCCGTGTAAGTCTTATACCGTTTTCTATTCTCCTCGAGTTTGCTGTTATAGAGCGCGAAACGGATTGGTGGGCGTGAAGGATCCTGCACACCAAGTAGAGCCTGAAGGCGTGAAATCTGGTTGTTGATGAGTGCATTCATCGGGTAGATGATCAGAACTCTTATGCCGGGGTTCTTTCGTTCTTCATCCGTCTCATTGAGGAGTTTTGCCACGGTGGGGAAAAGAAAGGACTCCGTCTTACCGGACCCTGTCCCGGACGAGAGGATAAAATCTTTTCCTTGAATCGCTGCTTTCATCGCCCTCACCTGATGGTGAAACAGTACATATTTTCTACTGAACCACTGTTTTTCCACCTTAGCTAGGAATGCTCTCTGAAGATCTTTAACACCTTCAAAGTACTGGCGACCATTTTTCAACCTCGGCATTTCTCCGGAGGCAAGGATGTCCTCCACACATCTCATCTGCTTGAGAAATTCACTGAAAAATTCAGGATCTAAGGTTTCTATCGTCGGAGCGTCCTCATCGGTAATAAAGGAGTAGTTGTTTTCTACCAGAAGCTCCGAGAGAATAGATCCCTCCTGAGGGGTTGCTGATGACCAGAGAGCCCTCACGTTGTCCCGAACATCTTCGTCCTTCAGATTCTTCCAGTCGAGAACGAAATCAACCACGTTTTTCTTTATCTCGAGCTCAGTCTTATGGGCATCAAACATCCGAGTACCTCCAGTATAGTGACATCCAGTATTCGTAATAGGAATTATAAATAGGAGCAGTTTCGCTGTGTGCACGTATCCAGGGAAGGAGGAAGTGGAAATCGCGTATAGATAAGGGGTACAGCTGCCTCAACGCCCCGAACAACTCAAATTTTTCAAGCTGATAAGAGACTGCATACAATGAAAGATATATAGCAGAGAACCACTTGGAAGAAGACTTACACCCCTCTAGATTCGGTAGAGCAAGGCGGAGAATCTCATCATTTTTCATCAATGCGACAAGGGCCGACCCAAATGTCTCTTCATTCAATGTTTCAAAGAATGTGTGATAGGTTGTCAAATCCTGCGACGACAGCGAACATTGATAGTGACTCTGCTCCGAGCGGAAATCCAGAGCGATATCCCTATCCCTGTTTTCATCATCCCGACACTTCGGGAGCGTTGAGATATAATCATTCTCCACTGTTTCTAACGGAGAGTTTCCTCTGAATACTCTCCATAGCTGTTCGTATTCAGCAGAAAGGCCATTCTCATGTGCAACACGCCTTCCCCAGAACAAGGTGAGCCAGGAAAGAACAGGTTTGCCCGTTTCAGAGAAGGAATTCATGAAATGAGCAAAGGTTCGAGTCATAGATTCCTTCGTAATCACTTTATTCGGAAGGATTCCGAGATCATTCAGGATACGCAGATCATTAAGGGTCATAAACTCTGAAGAGAATCGGGGATGAGTAGACAGATTCCGCACATGAGGGATATAGAAACTCCCGATCGCCATGAGAAACTGGGCTTCAGGAGAAGGAGAAATCTCAGGAATGATATGCTCGGGATTATCATCCAGGCGTGCCACATCAGCCCACATGGCAATGACAGGAAACAACTCAAACATTCTCACATACGGACGGATATCATACGGAGAGGTCCATTTCTTTGCTTTCGTCAGCCAGAAAGCAAAACGGTTCGAGAGTTCCGGAGAAATGAGGATCTGATTCAGAAGCTCACCGAGCATCTCCTCATCTGGATTGTGATGACAAAGGCCAAGAAGGAATTTCTCCACTGGATCTGAAGATTCCGTTTCCGCATCACCTATCCATTTCCCATGTGTAATTACACGTCGGTCATCATTCTCCTTAATCACGCCATAGACCATAGAATTTTCCGGAATTTGTTTGAGATCAGTGATATACACCTCCTGCAACGAGCCCACCGGCAGAGCCAGTATCTCATCCCAGAGACCTCGGTCCCACTCGCTCTCGAGGTTTGTGATATCACCCTTCTCATCGACAAATTCAGCGCGGAAGAGTTCTTCATTCTCTCTACTGACAGTAAGCAGCAGTCTTGTGACTTGGCTAGTCCTGACAGCATTGACAAGGTCGGTTAAAGGGAAACGGTCATACCCTTCAACGCTATAACGGTTCATCTGAGGGGGGATCTTCTGAGCGATATCCCATTCCATATATGCATTGATCATGTAGGGGTCATTATTTGAATCGAGATCGCTTCGATTGAAAGAGATACTTGACCCAGCAAGAAGATCGTGTTCTATCGACAGTATCGGGTTTTCCAGGCCTGTCAGGGACTCTCTAAAATGTCCCGTTACTTCCTGTTTGACTGGAATCCTGAATGTTATAGGGGATCCAAGTCTTGGCGAGTTCTTACCATGTGGTCTGTAGATATATTTTGCATCGACCTGGTGTGTGCCATATTCGGGAAACGTAAGTGTGACGAAGGCATCCTCACAGGTGCAGGTACACTCATGGTCGCCTTCAAGGTTGAAACTGAAAGGCGTTGTCATCATTTTCAGCCTGATCTGCTTTTCACCGACTAATCTCATTGACCTAATCGGCAGAAGTTTGAAATTTATGGTCTGTTTCGACTTCTCATTATACTTCACCATCAAACGGTAGTCGCCGCTTTCAGATAACGGTGTTCTTGGGCGGATGACAAGACCATCTTGTATAATTTTGATTGGAGTCTGAACTACTTTTTTTTCCCCTTCGACTGTTTTCCAGTTTCTCCTGAACAGAGTCACTTCAGGAGTAGGAGCTTCCTCAAGCTCTCCGGTTATAGTAAAGGAAATGTCAGATGAATAGAAATAGGCAACCTTTCCTCTTCCTACTTCGAATGTCCTTTCGAGGGGAGTCTGATTTCTCATCTCTATTGAAAATGGGACATCAGTGAAAAAGAAGGTAATCCCATTAACTTGAATTTCTTCTTCATCCGTATTCTGAGTGAATATCGGGACTAAGGGTGATTCAATCTGAGAAAAGCTTGCTGATTCCTCAAAGGCCATACCCATCTCTGGGGTAAGAGGAACAAAATAGAGCTCCTGTCCCATCTTATACGTTCTATTGGTTCTTATTATTTCCCTTCCGGTTTTATCAAACACAAGAAAGTCTTCCCGACGATCGATCAACCCTACTTGAACAGAAGACAGTTGGTTACTTACATCACTCACGGTCAGATAGAATCTGATATTTTTCAGTGTTGGATTTCTTTTTTCCAATGTGAAACAATCGGTATTCACACCAAAATCTGCCTCAACTTGACCATTTCTGCTCATTAGAGAAACAACATCAGAACCCTGATATAATGAAAGTGGTTCATTCCCTGCCAGAGCTGAGAAGGAGGCATGCGAGGATCTATTCAGATGAATGGAACTTGCTGCGGGAATTTGAACAGTATTATTGAGATTGTGCTGCAGAACCAGTTTCTTGCCATCAACAGAATCTCTGAGTGCGTATTCGAACCGAGGTGAGGGGATGTCTTTTCCCTCCGATTCTTCAGGCATCAAAGTACTCTCATACGTGTCTGCTATTCGTTGAATGAGATCTATATCATGGCTTGTTTCAGTTGCAATCTTCAGACAGATCTCTTCAATAAGGAGATTTTTACCTAAGTAAAATCTGATGCTTGAGAGAATAGTAAGAAGTTCCAAAAAGGCGTAGTATCCTTCACTATCGACCGTGAGGAATTGCCGTTGGGCAAGAGTCTTATCATCAAGATTGGTGTGAACGATATACTCATCAAGACAATTTTTAGGGTTCCTGTAGAGGGTAAGCCATCCATTTCTCTTCACTATGGCATCTACATCTTTTTTAAATCCTAAGGAAGGAGGAAATTCTGCAGCAATGATAAATGAGCTCAGGAATCGTCTATTTTTGTGATAAAGGACCTTCACACCTCGATCTGTAAACCACTGCTCTGCTTCGTCATAGAATCGTGAATTCCTTTCAAATGGACACAGCGGCCACTCTCCGAATGATGGATTTTCAGTAGTTTTATAGTATTCAAGAACGTTTTCAAAATAGTCAAAATACGGCATTGCATCCCCTTGTGATAATTCAACTTCTCTCAACGGCACGGCACATCAAAGACTTATTATACAAGACTTGAAACTGGAACTCATCATAAATACGAATATTTCTGTCAGGTCCAGGTGTGTACCCTTTCTATAAATTTCAGAGAAAGTCCCACACGCACGATAATCTGTCCTATCAACAGTATGAATGAGAGAATAAAATAGGTTGTCCGGTGAGAGTATCTCTATTCACTACCGCAACAATAAAAGATCCGATTAAAAGAACAAAACACAGAGCAATCATGTCATCGCCCTACTTCATCCAGAATGATTCACCCCCTGTTATATCACTCCTTCAGCTTAAACTCGAAACATGCAGAAAACTCAGTACCTTGCGGTCCATGAGGTCCAATATTCGAAGTTGCGACTTTCATGCACATCCTCGAAGGTGAAGCCATAGCGAGCATGGCCAGATCAACGAGGTCCATATCTAATGTATCATTCGTCTCCTCTATCTCTGTCAGATAGGCTTTCTCCGATTCTTTCATGTACCCGAACCCGGGGACAATATCGATAGCAGTGAAGATGACATGCTCACACTCGACAACTTCAAGACCTCTTACGGGAGCACCACAAACCGGGCAATAGATCATTGGAACGTCATCTGATTCCCATGCGACCTCAATCGTCTGTTTCATTTTGTTCCTCCATGTTTCTGAATGTATCTCGATGTTAGTACATCAAGGGGGACATATAATGTCCCCCTGGGAAAAAACTTATTATAATTATGGATGATTTCATGCGTGGAAAAACTTTCTATCCCAGAACCATGAACTAGGCATCTTTATTTTCAATTTTGAAAGAATGCCTCATGGGGGTTGCATCGGTTGTAAACACCACCTGCTGCAAATTCATCATACCGCTCACACAGGATTCCCTGTAACCGAAAATGATTTATCAAGGTATGCACGAGATCTGGATTGGAGCGTATACCAGGATGAGTGACTGCAAACCTGTTGGATAACTTAAACACCCAGTGATAGATGGTACTTGATGAATTACATCATTACTCCTCACTTGGCCTCGCTGTTTCGTCACTATTCTTTTGATTATAAACACTTGCATATTCTCTGGATCGATAGTGAGGGCTCAGGTTAATAAATAACGCTTTCACATCCTCCTTACTTAAGCCTTCGAACTGTTCAATAAGCTCTTCCTGTCGTGGTTGACCCAAGGTTATCCTATACAAGGTAAGCACTTTGAGCAGGTATTCATACAATCCTTGATCTTTGCTCAGAGTAAATTGAGGAACTATCCTTTCAATTTTAAACTTTAAGGTATCATCGTTCTGATCAGATTTTTGAATTCCCCAGAATGGAATAAGTTCCGATGATTTACCATCGAAGGCCTCACTGGCCAGCATAAAAAGATCTGTCCACACATCAACATCAAACTGCGCATCTTTGAATCTGCTGGCTAAATTCTTCCTGATAGCGAAATTCTTAAATCGATTTATCCTGCCTTCGCGTTGTTCAAGATCGATTGGGTTCGAAGGTAAGTTCCAATGCATGATTTTTCTGCAATAATAGTGAAAATCAAGCCCTTCCTGGCCAACCGATGTTGTTGCCAGTACAAATGGATAGAACGGAGAATTGAAGGCATGTCGCAGAGCATTTTTCCGGGAAACAGCTTTGTCTTCATTCTTAGTTTTATAGAACCCAGCTGCAAAATGGGTTCGCATTGACATCTTGTTATAAGCTCCACCTTCTCCTTTAATTCTGGAACGGAAACTTTCGTAAGTATCGACTTGAATAGGAGCAGATCTGATGTTGACATAGGAGGATAAGAGTGTGAACAGGAATTTTCGGTCCGACTCACTCGATGACAGCCTGTTATCCTCTGAGACCATGTGAGCCCATTCATCCAAGACCGATTGGAAGCACCCTTCACAACAGTATCGTAAAACTTGTTTCCAATGCCCCTCTTTGTTATGGACTCTTTCTGACAACTCAACTATGGCAATGGCTTCCGGAGAATTGAATTTATCAATCATCCGTCGTGCCAACAATGAAGATTCCATCAGTAATCCATCGCTACTGCGATAGGCACATACTGCAGGAGATCCCACTGCCATGAGAGTCAGTATTTCCACAAGATCTTCCGGGAGTTTCCCTGTAGGAGGGTCCTGCAACTCTTCCTGTACTTTTTCCAGATGTTTGACAATATTGCTTTTCTCATCAGCCAACTCTTTGCTATTGGACTCTATCGTTTTAATCCAGTAATCAACGAATCCTGGTTCTTGTTGATTATCAAGGAGCATTGGAACCAAATAATACCATCTTGCATCCGTCTGTCCGTCATCATCGACCGTAATATGCAAGGAATTGATATGTTCCTCTAAACTCAGTTTGATCGACCGGTAAAGATCATCGGATGTCAGTGTACAATTCAGAGCACCCACAGGATCAAATACTTGAGATAGCGTCCTGGATGGATACAACAGTGTTAAATATGAATGTCTTTGATGTTTCTTGATTGTTCCTAAAACCAATCTTCGAGCAGGATTCCGTCTTTCCCGTTTCTCCCCATCAGCTTCTTTCTGGGACTTCCTTGTGAAGTACTTGATATTCTTCAGTGAACTCTTCAGCTTCCCAAGCGTTTTCAATTCAAGCTCATAGGATAAGAGTGTAGCAATCATTCGTGGAACCATTTCCCACGCTGAAAATACCAAAATTTTAGAAACCGTATCCTTGTTCTTGAAAACTCCATCCAAAGCATAGTACGGCAGTGTAGGGGGAATCCATAGCAACAATTCATTGTTCTTTTCGAAAGCAATTTCCTTTAACATTTCGAACCGGGAATTTGGGATAGAAAAATCCGTATAGGTCTGAATTTTATTCTGATTTAACCATACATGGGTACTCTTCAGCAGTTTTCTCTGTTGTGCAGAAAGACTTGTCCATCCACTCTTTAAGATTTTCTCCAATTTTTCTTTGATCTGATACTTATCGAGGTATGAGAGCAGAAATGGGGATGACTTCGCATATTCAATTGGAAGATTTCCTGTCCCCATACTTCGAATAATTTCTTGAGCTTTGAGATAGGAAACAATGTCCGATTCATGCGGATTGATAGGAACCGTATGGGATTCATTGTCGATAAGATTTTCAGCATCCTCTGCGACATGTCGTTCCGTTCTGCAAATGTGTTTGGTCATGAACTGTTCGACTGTGTCTTTTGCAGCCTTAACCACGGCAAATCCTTCTGGCGTGAATTCGTGCAATTTTTCTGAGAAAGCACTCCACTCCGTTTGGAACTTTTGCTGTTTCTCAGCATTATTCACCAAGAAATCCATGGCGCCCATGAATTCTCTATAGTGACTTTCCTCTTGAGGGTCTTCCATCTCCTCTAAAGTTGAATAGAGTCTATACGGGGTGGCTGACAATAGAAGAACCTTGGGGGCATTGTTTCCCGTTGATGCAGAAAGGAATTTCTTTGCGAGTAAGGATGTGTCAGAACCATCGTCGGCTGAGATCAAGCTCTTGAACCTTTGGAACTCATCCATGATGATCAGGTCCGGCCCCAACCTGTTGATGCTGATCTCCGCGAAGAGTATACGCAGGTTGCTGATAATCTTTGCAGTATCCCGAGATCGGTAATCAGGATCACAAGCAATCTGCTGACAAACTGCCATCAGCTGATTGATCAACTGTGCATGAGTAGTCTTAAAAGCTTCAGTCAATTCTCCACTCATAAATGAGAGATAAGCGCCTTTGCTGTTTTCATCACAGTCTAAAAATTCTTTATCATAAAATTCACAAGCCCTGCTCCAGTTCTTTTCCAACATCCCTCGGTCATATTTCAGGAATGATTTTAATGCACCGTACTCAATTCCATAAGTTTCAAGAATATTTATTCCTTTTAGCACAGCCAGAATTAAAGCGCGTTCAGCTTTAGTGCCTCCACTGGATTTCAATGAAAAGGACGTGGCAGGCGTGAGTGGAATCAATTGGAAGTACCTGCCCGCCTGGCTGCCTTCGTTGGTATTCGGATACTCCTGTTGAAATATTTTCAGATGCTGCATCGATAGCCGGGAATCAGCAATCCGTTCAATCGTGAAATCTTTATTCTCTGTCGCTATGATGAGCTTTCGGCGGTTCTGTTCGGCAATATCCTGATTTGAACAGACATAAACAATCTTGAATAACTCATCACCTTCCTCCCTATGCCATCGAGCTGTGGAAGCGATCACGCCCTTGGCTATGAGTGTCTTGCCTAACCCGACTTCATCCGCGACGAGTACACGATTGTGACGATCATGAAAGCACTCCATGACTTGCATGACGGTTGCCCGTTGAAAATCCTTCAATCCAGCGAGTGTTTTCTCTTCAAGCTTCTTCAGTTCTTGTGGAGTAGGTAAATTCTTCATGTATTCACAGCCTTAATAATTGCATTACATACTTCCTGAAATCCTGCAGGCACCGAGTCATGACCATGCATGTCTTCCAGTAGTTTCTCAACTTCCTTCAATCTGTCGGGGTTATCAGCCGCAACCTTGAGCATTTTCTCGTACAGCGCTGGTATAGGTGTATTGTTGCCAGATGAAGCTGCTGAATACCTTTTGAATCTTTTCATTTCCATCATTACATCATAGTAATCATCTCCCAATAGCAATGAGACATAGGAAATGAAGTCCTTCTCATCCCGGATGACAGATTTAACTATTGCAGCATCCCTATCTTCAGGAGTCCCCGTCACGGGAATTCGAACAATCCGGGCTAATCTCATATCAGACTCTCCAACTAATGTGACCATAAAGAAATCACTGAGCTGCTCCTTCTTCATGTTGGAGAATATCATTCGAGAAGCGATCTTTTTCCCCAGATTGGGATATAACAATGGGGAAAGATTACCGCTTAAACCTTCGGGTAATTGTAAAGCATTGAGCTCGATATCAAAGGAATCATCTCCATTGGTTTTCACTTCCCCAGCAAATTCCAACTCTCGCATAGAGCGAACCATGTCTTGCATGGTCTCTTCCTGAGTGTCGGGAATATACTCAGGCAATTGCTCGGGAAGCAACTCGAACGGGCTGTCCTCACCTTCCAGGAGTGATATCGAGAGCATGTCAGTATTCAACTTTCCCAAGGTCGTTGATAATCTCAACATGAATTCAATATTTCCACCATGAAAAGCATTGAAGGAGGCATTCATCGAGCCTAAATATAGTTCGCTCTTTGAGTAATATGTCCGAAGGTATAACTTGGCATGAATATCCTGCCCATCCGGATTTAAGGTGTCTTCATGTTTTTCACTGCTATAAAATGCTTCTTCCCTCAATGCATAGATGTTGAAATCCCTTCGCATTCTCTCGGAAAGATGGAACACTTCGGATCTTCGGGTAATCAGAATGGGTTTGCCCTCTTGTAGGTTCCTCACAGCCTTCCACTTAAGCAAGCTCTCCAATGGGTTCTTCTTTCCTGGTCTGCCGAGAAATGGAGACATAACGAACAGATTATCCCATCTAGAAAACAGACCAGTATCATCGAGGGAATAGGGTCCATTTGTTCCAGGAGGAATTCCTACGGGAAGAAAATCGAAATCAACCTTTTCTTCTCCAGAAGAAAAAGTAACGTGCATGATCTCCTTTATCATGTTGCCCAAGAGTTTTTTCTTCTGACTTTGTCGCTTGGTACTTTTTATTTGACTCCTGAGATATTTGAGAAAATCCCTCAAAGGAGCATTCTTGAGAACTTCGTTCTTTTCTGTCTTCCCATCCAAACAAACAGCCACATCCCAACTGCGGTCAAAGGTCAGGTTACGCGAAAGAACGATTACACGCCAAAGCTCGTCGCTCCCATTCTTGAATTTTACAATCCATACTTTTGGATGAAACACCTGATGTTGTTTCGTATTTTTCTTGATCTTGATCTCAAAGACCATCGAATCAAGCAAGCCATGTACAGGAATGATATTTTGAGGGATAAAAATTTGACCAGCCTGGCAGAACACTGCTATACGTTTGTTACTCAATGTCAGGGCATTCAACATCCGTATTGGATTCTTTAGGCTATCCTCATCTAAAGTATCCGATACTCCCAAAGCCATCGTAACGCCTATCAGAGAGTTCAGATCCAACGAATACGTTGTCCCGACAGCAAACTCTGTCTCAAATCCAAGAGGTGGTGTGAGCAGCTTTGTGTAATCCAGACGATCTGATTGGGGATTCAGCAGTCTCTTTTTCGTAGTAGCCATATCACCCCCCCAATCCTAGATGGATATCCGAAAGCAACCGGAAAGCGACTGAAAACCTATAATCCAGATTTTCAATTCCAATATTATGTTCAAGGTTGAGTTGCTGAATATTCTTGAACTTCGACCGGCTCTTCTTCAACGATTCCTCCCTCTCTCGTATCACACTATCCACAGTATCTATGTCCTCTTCATTCAATGATTTGTATACCGAGAATAAGAATTGTTTTGTCCTGTTTTCAGGTTTTCGATTCAGCTTTAAAAGAGTGAATATTTCTTCCAGTTGGTTATTCCCAAGTTCATGTACCTGATTGAGAGCATCATGCCACTTTTCTTCATAGACCTCTCGATGTGTTCCCTCTCGCAATAGCCAATTGAATCGCACATTGATGATATTATTGAAAGTCGCGAACCAAGAAGCGAGTTGAATCTTTCTGGCCATCTCAGGATCTTTGAAACCTGACAAGTCCAGCAGATCCTGAAAAGATGGATTGTCTTTGGGCAATGAGTCCCAGTTATTAGGAATAAGGAAGTGGGCCAAGAGACTTTCACCGTGTGAATCCATAATTTTCTTCTGTAGAAAAACCGCCTCGCTACGGGTCAATTTTATCTCTGATTTGTCCAAGGAGTCGGGTATTTGATCGGGGAAATCGAGAAATGACAATCCGGTTATCATATGCATCGGATCATCATTCAAAGCATCTTCATCACCTTGGAGTTTTTTTCCTGACATCATTCCTTGTGCACGCTTCTCAAGGTGGTTATCGATGTAGGTGCAATACTGATTCAAGGAAAAATTATGTAGATGCTCCTCAGGAGGATTGTAGATCTTCCAGGATCGGATTCCACTCCAGTAGATGCTACTGGGCTTGCGTTTCAAATTCATGCCGGAATCTTGCCCGATGATACCACGTAAATCTCCATCTGAATTGTCTTTTAAAATCTGGATCAGTTTCAGCTCTCGTTGCTCAAGCAATTCTTGTGTTGATCCTTTCCTCTTATGAGGCCCAGCAAGAGTCTCTCGAAATATGTAGGGGATGAGCACAAAATATTTAGCTCGGGTCTGAATGGTACTGGTCCCCGGAAAAAAGATATCTGCAAAGCCATCGCGAATGGCACCAATCCCAAGTTCATCCAAGGCCGTCTTCTGGGTAAGATTGTGTAATATCTTCATAACCTTGTCCCGTTCGTCCTTGGAAAAATCAATCCATCCGATCTGCATACATATCTCCTAGTCCCTTAGCCTAAATATTTTGATTGAGTAAGTAATGTCTCCTTTATCTATTATACATAGAAATCCCAAAAATGCAGACTATTTGGTGAGTCTCCTACATTATAGATCGCATTTTGTTATGTACGAAATATTTACAATAAACAACGAGGCGTAACCAATTAACTCAAATTAGTACATTCCGTTCTTAATTTTCCTCCTTCGTAAAAGTTCAGCTGAGCTAATATTGTGTTACTAAATTATTGTTAACAAACAATCTAAGAAGTTTCTTTTTGAACCGAGAGGAAAGCCGTGATGTTGAAAAACTTCCACCTGTATTGAGTAAACAAATAGTTAGTCATATAAAATAACCTGTGCTTGACAAATCGAGTGTATGATGGAGAATGATAAAAGTGGTTCATACATCTACATCTATAAATACATTTCGCTAAAATAAGGCCGTTTATTGTATAATTAGTGATAATTGTGATTTTGCCCATCTGAGAACCATTGCACTTGGAATAGGAGAAGAAATGGCTCAACTTGAAGATCTTAAACCTGGCAGCATTGTGCGGAATCTAGTGCATCACAGAGATGTTGAAATCATTCAAACTAAGTGGTGGGGCTCAACCGCATTGGATGTAACGTACAAGGACCACCAAGGGAATCTTGGGCAACAGATCCTTTATAGAGATCAGGAACAATCACTGGAAATTCTCCAAACGGGAAATCGTTGGTCTTTCAATGGAGATGGACAAACTTTCAAACTCCTCTCAGAGGCATATAGAATCCATCTCGCACATCTTTTCGATCCATATCTGGCTGTTAATACATCCTCAATAGAACCTCTTCCTCATCAGATTACTGCAGTTTACGGAGAAATGCTGACACGCCAACCATTACGATACGTCCTCGCCGATGATCCTGGGGCAGGAAAAACCATCATGACGGGCTTGTTAATTAAGGAACTGATGATCCGGGGTGATGTAAGACGCTGTCTCATAGTAGCACCGGGAAATCTTGTTGAACAATGGCAGGATGAACTTTTCAGTAAATTCGGAATTAAGTTTGATATCATCACGAATGAGGCTATCGAGTCCGCTGTTACAGGCAACATATTTTCAGAGATAAACCTCGGTATAGCACGGTTGGATAAACTAGCCAGAAATGAAGAAATACAAAAAAGACTTGAATCAACAGATTGGGATCTTGTCGTCTGTGATGAGGCCCACAAAATGTCAGCCTCCCTCTGGGGCGGAGAAATAAAATACACCAAGCGCTTCAAGCTTGGAAGGCTGTTGTCAAATATCACTCGCCATTTCCTGCTGCTTACTGCAACACCTCATAATGGTAAGGATGAAGATTTCCAGTTATTCATGTCCCTTATTGACGCGGATCGCTTTGAGGGGATACAGCGCACTTCAAACAGGGGTATAGACGTTTCTGATGTGATGCGACGTCTGGTTAAAGAGGAACTCCTGAAATTCGACGGGAGACCGCTTTTCCCGGAACGACTCTCTTATACTATTAACTATAATCTATCCGATGAAGAGGCGGAGCTCTATACTGCAGTAACTGAATACGTCCGCGAAGAATTCAATCGAGCGGATAAACTTAACGGCGAAAGGAAAAATACGGTAGGCTTTGCCTTGACCATATTGCAGAGAAGGTTGGCCTCTTCTCCGGAAGCAATATACCAATCATTAAAAAGGCGACGGGAGAAACTTGAACAAAGGCTTTCTGAAGAGAAACTGAATAAGCACCCTCAGGAAAGATTACTTTCAGTAGACGATCTCGAAGACTTTGAAGATGCTCCTGATTCAGAAATTGAAGAGATGGAGGAAGAGCTGCTTAATGAGTCTTCTGCAGCGTTGACAATAGAAGAACTGGAAAAGGAAATTTTAACGCTTAAGCAAGTCGAATCAATGGCCAATAGCCTACGTATAAGTGGTAACGATCACAAGTGGGATGAGCTTTCTCGCCTCCTCCAGGACTCACACGCTATGATTGACCGTAATGGGAATCGACAAAAGCTCATCATCTTCACTGAACACAAAGACACCCTACGATATTTGACCGATAAGGTGAGAAGTTTGATAGGTAGGACTGAAGCAGTTGTCAATATCTCTGGAGGGATGGGACGTGATGAGCGACGAAAGATAGAACAGCTTTTCAAACAAGACAAGGACACTTTGATCTTGATTGCTACAGATGCTGCTGGTGAAGGTATCAACCTCCAGCGGGCACACCTGATGATTAACTACGACCTTCCTTGGAATCCTAACCGCTTGGAACAGCGATTTGGAAGGATTCACCGTATCGGACAGCAGGAAGTCTGTCATCTGTGGAATCTGGTTGCACAAGAAACAAGAGAAGGCATGGTATTTCAACGCTTGTTCGAAAAGTTGGAGGAAGAGAGGAAAGCTCTTGGAGGAAAGGTCTTCGATGTCCTCGGAAAACTGACGTTCGATAATAAACCATTGAAAGATCTCTTGGTTGAAGCTGTTCGTTATGGGAACCTACCCGAAGTGCGTGAGCGTCTCAATAAAGCAGTTGATAACTCTCTCAATCGAAAGGTACTACTCAATCTTCTGGAAGAGAGATCCTTAACTTCGGATTCCCTCGATGTTCATGCTGTGATGCGCATCAAGGAAGAGATGGAACGTCTGGAAGCAAGAAGACTCCAGCCACATTTTATTCAAAGCTTCTTTATGGAGGCATTCCCTCAATTCGGAGGAAGAATCAGTATGAGGGAATCAAAAAGATTTGAGATTCCCTTTGTACCTCATCCTATTCGAAACCGTGACATTCCAACTGGTATCGGCAGAACGGTATTAAAGAAGTATGAGCGAGTAAGCTTCAGCAAAGAATTCCTCAACATCCAGGGGAAACCAATTGCAGATCTTCTGTGCCCGGGGCATCCACTCCTGGACAGCCTGATAGATTTGATATTGGAACAACGTGTTGATGTGCTCAAACAAGGTGCTATCCTGATTGATGACTCCTTCAAAATGGATAAACCTCGATTATTACTATACCTCGAAAGTTCAATACAGGATGGAAAACTTGTTTCAACCAATAATCGGAGAATCATTTCCCAACAGGTACATTTTGTTGAGATTGATTCTGACGGGAAAGTCCATAATGCGGGATATGCACCGTATCTTGATTATAGAGTCCCCGATGAGGCTGAAACAGAAAAAGCCAAAGAGATTCTGTCGAAGCTGGACTTCCTGGATAAACCTGAAGAGCTTGCGACAGGTTATGCAATTGAACATCTGATACCTTCTCTCCTATTAGAGACTAAAAACCGAAGATTAGCTCAAGTGGAAAAAATTGAGAAAGCAGTGCATGCGAGGCTCACGGCTGAGATCAGACATTGGGACCAGAGAGCTCTCGAAATCCGCCTTCAAGAGGCTGCTGGCAAGACGGGAATGAAACTGAACTCTGCACGTGCCCAAGCACGAGCCGAAGAGATCCAATCCCGATTGCACAAAAGAATGGAAGAACTGCAACGGGAGAAGAATATCTCTCCTCTTCCGCCGGTAGTAATCGGAGGGGCTGTGATTATTCCTTCATCGTTGACACAAAATAATGAAGCAGAGACAAAGCTGCTCGGCCAAGATCGAAAAACAATAGAAAACATTGCGATGCATACTGTAATGAATGTTGAACATGAACTCGGGTATGAACCCAGAGATGTCAGCTCAGACAATTGTGGCTACGACATTGAATCAAAAGTACCTGAAGGAAGTGCCTTTGATGAAGGTTGCTTACGGTTTGTCGAGGTAAAGGGAAGAACAAAAGGCTCCACTACAGTCACTGTCACAAAAAATGAAGTACTTACATCATTGAACAAACCAGATCAGTATATTCTCGCTCTCGTTGAAGTGGATAATACAGAAGTCTCTGTTACTTACCTTAAAAATTCTTTTTCTACGATTCCAGATGAGTCATCAACAAGCACAAACTATGATATTTCGTTACTATTGAAAAATTCCCAGATTGTATTAAAGCAACAACGAGGTATACACCAATGAATAAGAAGAAACTGATCGAAGTGGCATTACCACTCGAAGCTATAAATGAAGCATCTGCAAGAGAAAAATCCATAAGGCATGGACACCCCTCCACATTGCACCTGTGGTGGGCTCGCCGTCCTCTGGCGGCAGCAAGGGCTGTTATATTCTCCTCTCTGGTTGATGATCCATCTTCACATCCCGATCAATACCCTACGGAAGAAGAACAGGAGATAGAGCGCCAGAGATTGTTCTCCATCCTGGAACGCCTCGTAGTTTGGGAAAACTCAAATGATGAGCGACTGCTTGAGGAAGCTAAGGCAGAAATATCGAAATCAACAGATGGGAATATTCCTGAATTGCTGGATCCTTTCGCCGGTGGAGGAGCTATCCCTCTCGAAGCTCAACGTCTTGGTCTAAAAGCACACGCAAGTGATCTCAATCCTGTAGCTGTCATGATCAACAAGGCAATGATAGAAATCCCTCCAAAGTTCCAAGGAATGCCCCCAGTAAATCCTGAAGCACGTGCCCAGCTAGGATCAGAATTGAATTGGAAAGGTTCCACCGGTCTTGCGGAAGATGTTAGATACTATGGCGAGTGGATGAGAGATGAGGCTTTCAAACTAATCGGTCACCTCTACCCTACAGCCAAGCTTCCTGATGGTACAGAGGCAACTGTGATTGCATGGATATGGGCTCGGACTGTAAAATGTCCGAACCCTGCGTGTGGATGTGAAATGCCTCTAGCGCGATCATTCACACTCTCAAAGAAGAAGGGTAAGGAATATCACGTTGAACTTGATATTCAAGGAAAAGAAATTCACTACCATGTAAAATCAGGAATCGCAAGACACATTGAGGGAACGATAAATCGAAAGGGAGCAACCTGCCCCTGCTGTGGAACACCAGTAGGGTTTGACTATATTCGCGATGAAGCTAAATTAAATAGAATGAATGCAACAATGCTTGCGACAGTTGCAGAAAGCTCTACTGGGAGAATATATCTTGATGCATCGCGTATTCACGTCAAAAAGGCAGATATTCCTTGTCCAGAAAATCTAGTTTATACAGACTTGCCGGAAAAAGCACTTGGATTCAGAGTACAAGCATATGGAATGGTTCGACATCAAGATCTTTTCACGAACCGACAGTTAACAGCACTAACAACATTTAGTGATTTAGTTGCAGAAGCACAGCAAAAGGCTTTCGAAGACGCACTTAAAACTGAAATGGTTGATGATGGATCTGGACTTGATGCTGGAGGAACCGGAGCGAAGGCATATGGAGAAGCTGTGGGTGTTTACCTTGCGTTTTTGGTTGACAAACTCACAGACTATCACTCATCCATTTGTTCCTGGCATAATAGTGGAGAATTTATCCGCAATACTTTTAGCCGCCAAGCAATTCCAATGGTGTGGGATTATGCAGAAGCCAACCCTTTTAGTAATTCCACTGGTTGCATAAGCAATACTCTGAACTGGATAACTAAATGTATTCTTGAATTTCCAATCCAGACCACTATAGGAAAAGGTATACAAGCAGATGCAGCAAAAGACAATGGATTGCGTTCAATAATGGTGTCTACGGATCCTCCTTACTATGATAATATTGGATATGCGGATCTCTCAGACTTCTTCTATGTATGGATGCGTCGATCACTTCAAAATACTCATCCGAGCCTATTCAGAACCATGTTAGTTCCCAAAGTTGAAGAATTAATAGCGAGCCCATACAGATTTAATGGGAATAAAGAAAAAGCAAAAGATTTTTTTGAATTCGGGATGCTCAGAACTTTTCAACAGGTATATTCCTACACGCGTGAAGATATACCTGTAACAATCTATTATGCATTTAAGCAGGCCGAAACGAAAGGATTCGATGATGCTGTAGACTCTTCAACTGTAACAGCATCCACTGGATGGGAAACGATGCTTTCAGCAGTTATTCGAGCTGGGTTTGTTATCACAGGAACCTGGCCTATCAGAACAGAAATGCAAAACAGGGCTATTGGAATGAATGCGAATGCACTAGCATCCTCAATTGTGCTGGTATGCAGGAAACGATCCACTTCATCATCAATCGTAACTCGAAGAGATTTCCTTGCTATTCTTAGGCGTGAACTCAAACCAGCTTTGATTCAGCTCCAGCATGCCAATATCGCACCTGTTGATCTTGCCCAATCTGCTATTGGCCCCGGTATGGCAGTCTATTCCAGAAACGAACAGGTTCTTGAAGCTGATGGCACCCCGATGTCTGTACGGTCCGCTTTGCAGATAATTAATCAGCTTGTTGATGAATTCTTCAATGAACAGGAAGGAGCCCTTGATTCTGAGAGTAGATTCTGTGTTGATCTCTTCTCACAAGTTGCCTTCAATCCCATAAAATACGGAACAGCGGAAGTTCTCGCTACCGCAAAAGCGATTTCCATATCAAATCTAGCTCAGTCGGGAGTCCTTACATCATCAAAAGGATCAGTGCAATTAAATTGTCGTGAGGATCTTCAAGAATTTTCGATATCTAATAGCAGGATAACATGGATGGTAACTCAACAACTCACGTATGCCTTTGAAAAAAATGGGATTGATGGCGCTTCAAAAATACTAGTCAGACTATCAGGGTCAATGACAGAGGACGTAAAAGCACTAGCCTACCGTTTATATACAATAGCCGAGCGCAAAGGATGGGCAAATGAAGCATATGCTTACAATATACTGGTGTCATCCTGGATGGACATCCAGCAAAGTTCTATCAATTTGAAAGATTATCGCGAAGGCGAATTGCAATTCGATTAGGGGTTAAATATGAAGAATCATGAGATGGTGAATACTGGATTCAGACACGCTTTGAAAGCACTAGCACCCTATGTAGGAAGGGAATTAAAATCTATTTATGGAGATCAATGGTGGCAAACTGGAGTTCTTGATCGCATGAGCTCCGACCAAAGAAGAGGGTTACCTTCCACAGGTAGTGATGAGGAATTGATTAATTCGCTCGATATTCTCCGATGCCTCCAACTCATAGACTGGCAGTGGAACGATATTTTTCGAAAAAAACTGGCAAACGATCATCGAAGCTGGATCAAAGAACTGATAGGTGTTCGTCATAAATGGGCACATGCAGGGCAGGAAGATTTTGAAGAAGACTATACATGGCGTGCCTTGGATACCATGTCGAGATTGATCGATCAGATTGATGAAGTAGAGACCGAATCTATCCGTGAATTGATTAGAACTGTTCGGTACGGAACTGGATCAGGATCCTTAAATGTTACAAACACTCCTAGTATTGAGAAACCAAAAACATCGCAGCATGCAGGGATTATAAAAACAGTACCAACTAAGGGACTGCATCCGTGGCGTGATGTAATTCATCCTCATCCAGATGTAGCCACTGGCCAGTATAAGAATGCTGAATTCGCAGCAGATCTTGCACAAGTCGCCAGAGGAGAAGGCTCAATCGAGTATAGAGATCCAGTCGAATTTTTTGCTCGTACATACATAACGGTCGGGATGAAAGGACTTCTCGTAGAGGCTATAAAAAGAATAACAGGCAAAGATGGGGAACCCGTGATTCAGTTAAAAACAGCATTCGGCGGTGGTAAAACTCATAGCATGCTTGCGTTGTACCACTTGCTGCGAGGTAGGACTCCGCTAGAGAAAATCCCTTCCGCAACTCCAGTTTTAACGGAAGCAGGAGTTACTTCAATTCCTCGAGTTCATGTGGCGGTTATTGTTGGAACAGCACTTGATCCTTCCCGGTCCCGTCGGCCTGTCAATATGCCAGGAATCACAATCAACACTTTATGGGGAGAGATAGCCGCACAACTTGCAGAATCCTCGGGAAACTGGGAGTTATATGATTATGTTAAAAAGGCTGATAACAAGGGAGTATCACCTGGATCAAACTCCCTACGCGCGATGTTTGATAAATGTGGTCCATGCATGGTCCTCATCGACGAGCTTGTAGCATACGCAAAGAAGCTCTACGGAGTGTCAGGATTACCCGCAGGGAGTTACGACAATCTTATAACATTTATCCAAGAGCTTACAGAAGCTGCGAGCACAAGCAAAAACAGTCTCGTAGTTGCATCCCTTCCTGAGTCAGAAATTGAAGTCGGAGGCGAAGCAGGACAAAAAGTTCTAGAAACATTAGAACACACATTCGGCAGGAAAGAAGCGATTTGGAAACCTGTTACTGCAAATGAAGGTTTTGAGGTAGTGCGGAGAAGATTATTCCTCGATTGCAGCAGTCCATCAGCGAGAGATGAAGTTTGTAATGCATTCAGTACCATGTACATTCAAAACAATTCGGACTTCCCTATTGAAACAAAAGAACTTGATTACAGGGAACGATTGGTAAGTTGTTATCCGATTCACCCAGAAGTTTTTGATCGGTTATATGAAGACTGGGCAACACTTGAAAGATTCCAAAGGACCCGAGGTGTGTTACGACTGATGGCCGCCGTAGTATATGACCTTTGGATGAAACATGATGCAAGTCTCATGATCATGCCAGCTTCGTTCTCTTTGGATTATCCGGTAATCAGAGACGAACTCTCGCGACATCTCTCTGAGAGCTGGAATGCTGTCATAGAAAGAGATGTTGATGGACCAAAATCTGTCCCCTATCAGAAAGACAGAGAGCATATGAGATTCGGTAATTGTATAGCATCAAGAAGGGTAGCTCGAGCTATTATGCTCGGAAGTGCTCCCTCAGTTAAACAGATGAATGTACGCGGTATTGAGCAATCAAGAATTCGTCTCGGGGTTATTCAACCAGGAGAACAGATATCTGTATTCAATGATGCTCTTTCAATATTACGGACAACATTGACCTACTTATACAGCAATACTGAACAAACTCGGTACTGGTACGATACTCATCCGACCCTTAGAAAAACTATGGAAGACCGAGCGAGCCAATTATCAAACGAAGAGGTATTACATGAAGTAGAACGAAGACTGAGAAGCATTCGTAAGACCGATCCCTTTTCTGGAATCCATTGTTGCCCGAGCTCGTCACTTGATATCCTAGATGAACAATCTGTACGCTTAGTAATTCTTCCACCCAGTGCTGCCCACTCTCAGAAAGATCCCGAGAGTCCTGCGCTGAAAATGGCTAAACAGATTCTTGATACAAGAGGAACATCACCTCGTATGTACAAGAATACGCTCGCATTTGTTGGAGCAGATTCCTCGATTAATGAAATGCTTTTCTCCGAAATAAAACGATATCTTGCATGGGTATCGATTAAGACCGATAGTGATGAATTAAATCTCGATGCTTCGCAGGTAAAGGAAACGGAACAAAATATCAAACGCCATGACAGTACCATTGATATCAGAATAAATGAATCTTACTCTTGGTTGTTTGTTCCTTACGTTGATGTAGAGAACAATTTACGAGTCATCGAGTGGGACTCACAACGAATCAGTGGACCGCAGGAGAGTTGCTCAGTCCGTGCTGCTAGGAAGATAATACAGGAAGAGGCTATGATAACTATCTGGGCTCCTGTATTGTTGACGATGGAACTTAAGAAATGGTTCTGGAAAGAAAATCCATATGTGAAAGTCAAGGATCTCTGGAATACCCTCTGCACCTATTGCTACCTTCCAAGATTAAAAGACTATAAAGTATTAGAAAACGCAATCCTTGGGGGACTGAGCTCTGATGAGTATTTCGGAATCGCTGAAGGCATCGCGGAAGATGGAACATATCTTGGATTGAGATTTAAAACAAACACCCATCAAATCAATCCATCCGACTATCTTCTGACGGTACCTGAAGTACAGAAAGCGCTCCTTGAGAAACAGAAACAGCAGGGCAATGGTCCCGACACTGATTTTTCAGGTAAACCAGGAGACGGATCTGGCGGTGGAATCCAACCACCCTTACCTCCGACCGATCCTCCTTCTGATCCAGAACCACCCAAAATAAAAGGACCCAAACATTTCTACCTTTCAACTAAACTGGATACCACACGGTATATCAGAGACATTGGGAAATTGAATGATGAGGTTCTTAATCACCTTCTTGGTTTCAATGGAAACAATGTTGATATTAGGTTGGATGTTCAAATTGAATTTAAGGAAGATGTTCCTAGTGACATTATCAGAACAGTTACAGAGAACTGCAGGACTCTAAAAGTTGAGGATTCGGGATTTGATTCTTAAATAATGATGCATTTGAGGAGGAAGAAATGAGTAATAACTCTGATACAGAAATGGTTGATCTTGAAGATGAATTATTTCCAGGTATGTTTGAATTTTATAATACCAATGAATATTTTTCAGAATCACTGGAAGAGGTAACCTATTATACTCCTGAAACCTATTTTACAGAGAGCTGTTATAATTTTGCCTCTCGATTCTCAAGCCTTGAACGTTATTGGCTTCTTGTAAAGAAAAATATCCAATTACACTTAGATAATATCAACGAAACATCAAAATCAGATTCAGCAGAGATAGAAGATCAGAAATATGATTTAACGGCTACAGATTCAGAGTATTTCTCAGAATATATTAATCTTTCCGTTCTTTCGTTTGCATTGGCCCTTATAGAAGATCTTTTAATTAGTATCTCAGAAGAGATACGGAGAGAGGTTGAGGTCATTCCCGAATTGCCGAAAAAAGAGATGCCTTATATTAATAAATATTTGAATTGGCTTGTAAAAGGGATGGGCTTCGACCTATCAATAGATAAGAAAACAAATAGAGCACTCAACACAATAAGGGAAGTAAGAAATAAATTTATTCATCAGATGAGCAGAGACCTTCCTGAACAGATTCAAAAATCAATCAAAGAATTAATTGAAAATCAGTCTCCGAAGGGACAATTGTCCATTGCTTTTATAGAAAAGAGCTTACACACTATCGCCGTTCTAGCAAAAAAGATAGAGATTGCGTATCTAAAATATTTGGGCTACGAGGTTCAGTAAGTATAAGTGGGTTCCTCTAGGTTAAGGAATATTTGAATCAATCGTAAAGGTTGTCGAAAAAGTTGATTCTGGATCAGCCTTTCTAGTTTCTTAAAATTTTTGGGTCTGAAATTTTCAGCGTGTAAAAAGTAGAAAAAGAGAGCGGAAACGCCTATGATTTGTAATCGCAAAACAACAGATCAAGGAGAACCGCTCTCATGCAGGAAGATAACACGTATTTGCTGGAGGAGTCCACCGGGTGGATGGTTGACTGGAGCCATCCGAGGCACGAAATCTGCTTTGATGAAAGAAATGGAATATCCTACGGGAAGATCACCTACGCTGTAACAAAGGATCCAAACAAAGACTGGAAGAGCGAATTACCAGAAGGTCAATGGTACAAGCACAGCAACGAGGTTACTGTGCTGAAACACTGCAGCTCTGGAATTACCCTGATATGCTTTGAAGTTCATTACGAGAGTTATGTGAACAAGTATGGACGGAGACGCAGAACGGACGTCATTCCCTTTCGAAACGGGAATACCGGTTACACAAATCACTTCCGTGACAACATCGCCTATTTCATGACAGGTTACGGGATGACGATCAGAAGATGTGCTTTTATCTGCCATACTACGCCTGCCATCGTCAAAGAGGTGAATAAGACTCGCTTATTCAGCCTTGCAGGTAATATGAGACCCAGTCATTACAGCCCGTATCTCTGCGTAGACGAATTTCTCGTCGAACATGGACATCGCTACTGTACCATTGTCATAGATGCCCAGAGTGGAGAACTCCTGTATCTTGAGAAAGGCAAGAAGAAGCAACAGCTGGAACATTTCTTCACATGGGTGGGAGAGGATTTCATGAACCATGTGAAGGCGATCTCGATGGATATGAACACCAACTACAGCGCCGCTGTTAAGGAGTCATTTTCCCACATCAAGATAGTCTACGACACCTTTCATATCGTGCAATGGTTCAATAATCAGGTCATTGATGCCGCCAGAAGGACGGAAGGAAATAGACTGAAAAAGCTGGCTGAGAAACTGCAGAACAAGGGCAGATTGGAGGAGGCTGCACTGGTGCTTGAAGAGAGAAAACTTCTCTTCGGTTCACGTTTTCTCCTCCTTGCGAACACCCGGACACTCAAAGCCAAGGATAAGCTCAATGCACAACTTAATGCAGAGGCGAAAAGTTCCGCACGAGCAGACGGTCGGAATGCTGAGCGAGTTGGACACCGGAGAACGGATAATGCCGATTCACGCGACGCCATTCTTAAGACGAATGCGAATCTTCAGAATGCCGTGAAGGCTCGTGAGGAACTGATTGAGATACTCTCCACCCCACATCCTGAGCATATGAGGGAAAAGCTCACCACATGGGTGAAGCTCTATTCCTCCGTCGGCATCAGTCAGTTGACGAGGTTCACCAGGACGATTACCAACAGGATGGAGGGCATCGTTTCAAGAGCCCTCCATCCAATCAGTTCAGGAAAGATTGAAGGTGTGAACGGCTTCATCAAGGGCATGCGAAGGAGTGCCTTCGGCTACCAGGATTTCGATTACTTTGCTCTGCTCATTTGGGAACAGACTCACAGGGAAAAAAGACAGAATCTCTTGAACTCGAACAGGAAGAAAAGAAGCTATTCAAGAGCGAGGCCTTACAACAGGAAACGGCTTAAACAGACCGTGTTCCAGCTGCCGAAGCCCACTCTCAAGGATGCCGGGTAGATGATGGATTACACGGTAAAAAACTTAGATCCAAATTTTTTAAAAAAATCAAATCTCAATATTAATGACTGGGTTCTCAATTTGAACGGAAACCGGGGTATAGATATCAACTTCTTGTTGAGGAGTTTCAAGAGATACAATCAAGGAATATCTTGCCTGTCTTTCCCATCTATTAAGCCAAGATCGCTCCCGCCACCAACCAATAATAGGCAAGACACCAATAAGATTACAAGAAGCAATCTCAGCTGCAGTACCTTCCCAAATATCAGAATGAATAGAACCAGTATCCCTTCTTTTCGAGCCTATCAACCATCTACTACTACCACTCGCAGAATCAACATCTTCACCTTCTTCCCTTTCCTCAACGTTTAATCGCTTTTTAAATTCATCTTCATTTTCGTCAAAACGATTTAATGCAAATCTTAATCCGTAGGATGCGTACCGATACCTGTCTTTCCAGCCTATCTCTCCAGGACCAGGTTCAATGAAATATGAGAGCGTTATTCTGAGTTTGACGGGAGTTTCACCTAAAGAAAGCAATTCACTTTTCGGCCAAGGTAGACGATGTACATGCATGTCTTTTGTACGGTAACGAGAACCTATTTTTATATATGGCTGTAATTCTGATTCAGAAATGAGTGTAAGTGAATTTGATAAGCAAGAAAGCGCTTTATCTCGATTGGGAACCCCATATCCACAAATTCTTAATAATTTCCCTGCCTCTGTTTTAGAAATCTTACCATTTTTATCTGGACTACAAAATTGACAAATCAGCTTTTCAGTCCACGAAGCAGAATGGATCATCAGTCCTCTAATTGTTTCAGGCCATGCATTTGGGTACATCGCCTGTATTTGAGCTGCCATTCTTCCTGCTAACGCTGTTGCAGCACTAGTTGCATGCATCATCTCAAAGTGAGATACTTGTGGCTTAAAGTTTGTGGATAATAAAGATAAATCCTCATGAGACCCAATAAATCCGCTAGGATCCGATAATAGATTACCTCCCTCAAGAACAATTTCTGGCTTAATAGGCCATTTAGTCTCCCAAAGGCTGGATGTAGTACTAAAAGGAGAAAGTGTGTCAGGCTCAGCAACTGGAGTATAATTTCTTAGTTCCGGATCGGATACATAAGCCTTCGCAGTGTAAGCACCAACAGTCAAAGCATTCCATGACTGGCCAGGATCTTGTATGGATCTTTGCAGATTGCTAAAAGGATAATTCTTCCAATCCTCTTGAGAATAGATATTTCCTCCTGAAATTATAATCAGTCGCTTAATATCATCATCATATCCTGAAGATACTTTATCAATTGCAGCAGACCATGAGGAGGGTTTGCCTTCATCTCGATTGTCGTCAGCAGTCACAGCCATGCAACAGATACGTTTAGAATCTGGATCCTGAATTTCAGCCCGTAGAATTCCTTGTATTGTCAATTCTCCATACAAATCAGGATTATTTTTCTTGTTATGTGATAGGATTTTAACAGACTCAAGTTTGTGATTAATAAATATAGAGTCTCCACTTTGTAAGGCCTCTGTCAGATCCCCATACGCAGAAAGACCACACATCAAAGTTCCATGCCCATCTTTATCTGCAACTCCCCAAGAAGGATCAACAGACTGACAATCTTCTTCAGTTAGAACAGGGGATAGTAAAGGGTGCCCATTATTTGCTCCAGTATCTAGTACACAGACAGATGTTTCAACTTGTTTATTGACTGATAATCTTGATAGCAAATCTTCAACCCATTCAGCCTGATCTTTATTTTCTAATTCAAGAAAGAACCTTGGTGTTTCCTTTGCTCTTCTAAACTCTGCAATATCAGGGCTATTGCCTATTAGGTTTGATAATTGAATCCTTGTTGCCTTGCCAAGCATAACACTTCTTTCAGGGAAATGTAAAATACGATCTTGAAGTTCGATTCCAAGAGACGATGCAATCTCTCGAAACTGATGAACAATTTCGTTTTGTGTACTTGATAGCCAGATTTCACACCATGCAGAGACTGTATTATCTGGTAGTAAATCCGCATTATCTGACCAAAATGATTCAAGAATAGCCGTCCGGATATTACTTATACTTCGCATTAAAGGCTCATGCCTCGGCCTTCCTTTTTTAGTAGTGTTCTCGTTGGCATATTCATCTAATTTCTTTAGGAAGATATTCTCTTTACCGGAAGGAATAAATACAGTTGCTCTAGTCACCATTTTTTCAGGGTGATCTGGGGATGATACCGAGTACACATTAAGCAATCGTATACCGTGTGGAAGACTTTCTAACGGTTTTGATGGCAAATCATAACCTGGAATACCCTCATATTCAACATATACACCAGACCTCGTGGGATGAGAAACCGCAACTCTAGATGGATCTTGCTCTCTAGCCTTTGCCCAAATTGCAGCCCATTGTTTTTTTAGATGAGCACTACGGACGTCTCGATCTGCAGTTGGAGCCTCTGGACCACGAGGTCTACGAGGCGTTGTATATGACGTTGTTTCTTGTTTATTCTCAAGAAAAATATGAGGATGCCTAAGTAAGGGCACTTTCTATTACTCCTGTTGTGTATCTGTGTACGCTAATTTACGTTCTCTGATCATCTGTTTTAAAAGTAATGAGGTTACTGTCTTTTTTTCGGATAGAATTGTTTCTTTTATTGCATCATCACATGCACGAGTGATCTCTGCGTGACTCAACGATTCTGCTTCTGCATAAATATCTTCTAATTTAAGTGTTTTCTGTTTAAACATACCAAGACGATTATCTATTAATCGTTCAATTTCCTTGATAGTTGGTTGATGATAATTAAGAACATCATCAAACCGGCGAAATAGAGCTTGATCTAGGATTCTTGGATTATTTGTCGCAGCAATAATTAAACTATCTGAGGTATCTTGTTCAATAAACTGTAAAAAAGCATTTAATACCCGCCTCATTTCGCCTACATCATTACCTCTATTGCGTTCTCCGCCAATTGCATCGAACTCATCAAATAGAAATACCCCTTTTTGCTCCCGGATATATTCAAATATCTGTCGCAATTTGGCACTGGTTTCACCCATAAACTTAGTTACCAGCTTATCCATCATTACAGTGTGCAGAGGAATTTTGAGTTCACTCGCTAGGACAGATGCTGTTAAAGTTTTTCCAGTTCCTGGAGGACCAGCTAATAAAATTTTCCTACGATGGGAGAGCCCATGTTTCTCAAGGTCTGTTTTATGTTTGTATTCTTTTAAAATTCGTTCAATTCGTGATCTCATTTCAGGAGATAACACAAGCGAAGATAGCCGATCCGTCGGTTCTGATGAAATAATTAGTCCACTGAGATCTGGAATAAACGGTATAATTCTTCCCGTACTGGATTTCGCTTTATCTACTATCGTACGAATCTCATACGCCAGACTTGTATGACCATTTTTAGCTTCATGTGCAGCAACCTGCAGAGCAGCAGTATAAAACTGTTCAGTCTGGTCGTTGATATGAGCTTTTATCAGGGATTTGATCTGATCAGCAGTAGCCATTATTATTCCTTTAAAAATAGTATAACACGAATCTTGAAAATTTCATTAAAGAGGTTTTACTTTATCACAAGCTTAATCCCTTGGATACCTATCTTCTAATTGTGATACACACCCTCGTGAACTAGTATTTCCGAAGAGAAAGGTCTTCTTCTCAGGATTCCAAAGTATTCCTCAAAATATGATTCATAAGTGATATACCGCGTTACGATAGCTTTCGTCGCAGAAATGAAATCATGTTTCGAAAGATTACGATTAATTAGAATAATCACAAACATCCCCTAGAAAAAGTGTTACCAGAAGTGTTACCTAAATTTCATCAACGCATGAAAACTGAGAAAAACAGTGATGAACAGAGTGTTGACAATAACCCCTTTCTGGGGTTACAGTTAATCAACAAGAATATACGGTGAGCGATGGGGGTAAACACCCCGTTTACGGCTTTGACATGGTGGAAGTCGCCAGTTCAACCCTGGCATCGCCCAAAAAGCAACTTGTTCTTTAGTAAAGAATAGGTTGCTTTTTTCATTTCTATGTATCTGCGTTTTTAGCCAAAGGGGTATGTAAAGGGGTATGTAAAGAGCCCTTTCTTTCTCAAACCCAGGATCTGACTAAAAATCATTCTCTGCACACTGTTCCATCATTAGGGGTCTGCACAGATACATTCGGTACAAACCCTATGCTTTTCTCTCCGGCATAAGAATCTCACTCTGGTAGAATATGAAGAATCGTGATATTTTTACTGTTGTTGAGAGAGTCTGATTCGCCTCCGGGACTTGTTAGCCCGATCCGGTCAATCAGGCTCTCTTTACAGCCTTGCAAGAATGGCTGAATACCGATAATTCCCGATAGACGTGAACGGATCTTGAAATTCTTGAAACGACTGGGAGTTCCTATTTGATGGTTCCACCGGTGTGCGTCTGGCTCTTGAGCCTCGATCGGTTTAAAAGCACTGTGGGCCTGTTAATTGATATACATTAATCAGGTTCGTTACCTTCCTCATGATGTTCGGGATATCGGTATTTAGGTGAGAAGGAGGCATACACAAGGTCATCGTGTTCTCCGTCGATTATTTCCCTGATCCCCTCCAGCAGGAGCTCCGTCACGTTCTCCGGTCCTTGACTGTCCGCTGCCCTCTCCACCATCGAGAATATCAGATTGCTCTCCTCTGATTCTGGCAGAAGTCTCTCTCGTCCGAACACTGCTTCCATCTTGAGATATAATTCTCTGTAGATATCCTTCTCTGCCACGAGCAGCATCCTTGTTCTGCTTCATCCATTCAAATATTTGTTGAATTAGCCTATGAGTGATTACTAGCAACACATGCAGACCTTCCGGCTCTGCTAAGTTCATGGCAAGTTCCCAATCCATTGAGGTGCAGTCTGATGCATTAAACCTGCCTCAAGCCATTCCTGCAAGTACTCATCAAATGTAATTTTATCTGTTGTGTTATTATAGGTGTTTAGGACAATCTCGTCATAATTGGTCCCGAACACGTAAGCTAAAATCCTTAGAAAGATGATTTCTAGTATCTCGGAATCAGACACAGAGGTATCCTCAAATTCCATCGAAGCAAGAACATCCAACATAGCAGTATTTTCCTTCACAAACGCATACGCGACGAGCGACGAACGATATATGGAATCTTCCTGTGATTCATTCCATGTGAACCACAATGTAAAACATGTAGGATCTAAGGAAGAATCTGATCCAGCTTCAACATACTCTTTCAGGGGGCCAAGGAAATTCTCTCCACGATCAATCACTCCAACGGTGTTATGAGGAAAGAGCAACTCAATGTCACCAGGGAACATAGTAGGAACACTTTTCGAAACATGAATAATCACTTCCATGCCAGTGATATCTTTTATCGATACTTGATTAAAATCCATTTCCCTTATCCCCCTTAATCCTTTAAATTGTTTTAAAATACGTATAAGAAGGACCTTCTCCAGATCTCTCAAACACTGGCCTATGTCTTCCTTTTCTCATATCATTTTCGACTCTTCAGCCTTCTAAAGAACCTCTCGATCGAATTCTCTTTCTTCTGAAAATCTTCTGCTTCCCATGGCGGATTGCCCATCAACTGGCTCACGAGATGTGCCCGTCCTGCACTAGTGTAATAGAAGTTTGGTATAAGTCCTGGTCCGTTATACATGACATTCGGGAAAAAAGCTGAAAATGAAAGGAGACCGCCCTGATAGCAGAAGCTGCCAAGGCCATAGGCGGATTGATTCTGTTCCACCACCGTGGAGTTGAACTCAAGCGCCTTGCGAAAACCTTCGGTCTCAGAGGAAGGTGAGTAGCGAAATTTCTGAGTCAATAATAATCCGGATCCGTAGAACGGATGCTTCTCATCGCAGTTCATCTGAAGAAGGGATGTATCATTCCCATGGGGGAACTCTACGGTCAGTCCCCTACCTCCATTCGTAGCCCCGAGCGATGGGGGCTGCTGCATATATCTCATGACAGCATCAGTGAATTCTTCTTCAGTCCATCTTGCAGGTTCTTTCCCTTGAGAAAAGAGATCTTCTTGTGCAATGTTCAGGATTTCATCTGCATTTTCCTTCAAACCACTTGTAGGATGGGCACTGACATTCAACTCACACCCGAGTTTTTTTGCCAGTTGTTCACCAAAGGTTTCAGCCTCAATCAGTTGAAGGATTGAAGCAATCACAAGAATTGGCTGCATCCATCCTTGAACGCCATCATGAACCGAAAGCTGAGACACAAGAGATATCGTTTTCTTTGTCTTGTCGAACACAGGTGCTGAGAGAGAAGCACTTTTCATAAAGTCATTGAGAGCATGAAAACGGGGATCATTCAATTCGACATGTTTAAGTACATCTGTCTTAATAACAATTCTATACGCTTTATCCCCATCAGGTCCTTGAATAACACCAGCCATGTCAATGCTCTGTGCAAAACGGTGACACCACCAGGTGAAACCGGTATCCCTTCGGATCATCCAATTTTCATCAACCTGTAACTTCTCTTCAAGCCAAGCTATCGTGTCTTCTCCGTGGTACATCGATTACCTCCTTCAATGTATTACTGACCCACATATCATCGGCACCAAATCACTGCTGATTACCAACTGGGATATACCAATTAATGGTATCGTAATTCCAACTACTCATCGTTTTATATAATTGTACCAGATGGGGTGGGACACATAGTGTCCCTTCCATATGAACTATGTGTTCCACCTTCATGACCACACAACCGCATATTCATTCTGTCACCATTCCCATTTTCCTATTCCTTGATGTTGCTAAATTTGATTCCTGTTATCATGGACTTTAGAGCGTTAAAGCTACCAAGAAGCTCTTGACAAATCTCTTCTTAAGGCAGGTCCAACTGATCTAGGACTGATTTCTTTGATGACATCATAAACCTCCAATTAATCGTTATGAACCGGTGGAAAATAAATGAAAGTCTTTACTAAAGAATGTTGGAAATAGAACGTCATTGAATCCTCCGTTTTACTATGTTCTAATCAGATGCCTACAAGCAGGGGATTTCCCATAAGTTAACCTCATACGTTAACGAATGAATATATTATTGCATATAAAAGGCTTTATGTTAAATTATTCCTCTTAGAAAATTGTTCAACTGCATGTATTTTTGAATTTCCCGCACGGTACAACTCATTTCAGTACTTCCAAATATATCTATTCAAGTCCGGAAAAACTCACATGCATCCCCACCCCTCTCCAGAGCGGAACAACGGATTCATTAGTAGATGAAAAAGGTTGACTAATACTCGACAATGCAACCGAAGCGAAATGCCCGATATCACTCATGTGCGAGCACTGATTCAAGATAGCGTTCCATGTCTTCGGTCTCTCAGCTTTGCTCTCAGGATATACAGCAGATCTCACAACAACCCACTCGGGCTTTTTGCTATCACCGATGAACCAGATGGAGGGATCAACATGTGGATTACCCTGAGCAGACATGAGCTTATACCCTCTTTCGGTCAGATAATCACGTACCACCTGCACTGCCATGTCATGAACCTCCCAGGGAGTCATCTCTATCTTCTCATCAGAGACCAGCAGAGATGGATCAACGGGCTTTTTCGTTTCAGCATCTATCAATCCCCAACCAGGCACTATCGGCTTCCACAATCCATTCGTTGCAAACTTTTTCATTGGAAGCAGACAGGCATGTCCCTTACACCCTTCTGCTATCATGGATAGACCTTGAAGTGTTCCAGGTCCGTAAATCTTCCCTTCTGCATCAATCACTCGGATAAAGAATAATTGATTCCCTTTCCTGAATGAAAAGTGCTCCAGATAAGGAGGAGAGGGATCAGCCTTCAGCCAGAAAAACGGCTGGCCCTTCATGTCCAGATGGTATCCGGCTGCTTGCCAGCACGGAAAAAACTCTTTACTCATCTCCTGCATATCAATCTTATACATACGTATACGCCTTCCGTATTCTAATTCCTTTCAAGATAAAATTCTTCTACTCTATTCTCATCCAATCGTCTTCGATGAACAGATCTTAGGAAAGCTTGGCAAAACTCTTCACTTCCTTCGACCTCAATCACACGCGTCTGATAATACGCACGTTTGCCTCGCCAGTCTTCCCAGTAATTTACAGGTTCCCATGAATCTTCTTTTCCCAGATAGTCCCTGATTAACGCATCAGTCCATCCCCTTTTTTTTAACATTTGTCTGTCAAACCAAGGTTTTCCCATTTCAATCCTCCTTATGCTCACCGTCGCTCTTCAGTACTGAAATATCTTCCTTCCTCTGTTCACCATGCTCCGTCTCCTTCTTTGTATCTTCTGAGGGCTTTTTGTAGCTTTTCGGTGGCTTTACGCCGAATATTATCGACGATCCTTGATTCTTTAGTCTTTTTGACCTTTCCCCGTATGTTATTCTCGCCATACTGATACTCCTTCTGAAGGGATGATATATTCACCAGCCTCTCATAGTTCTATTCAGAGAACCTGATCAGGCCTTTTCTATTTCCTCTGCAAGATACTCCTTCAATTCCGGCCAGAGCCCGCGAAGCAGAGCCTGGACATCACTGAACACGGGAAGCTTCTCACCGGTCGCTTCATCCATATACAGAGATCTGTTCACCTCGATCATGATAGACTCGACTTTCATCGCAGAGGATCGGGCAAGATCAGTCTTCTTTGCCTGATAGGAATATAAGCGAGGAATATAGGTTCCTGCATACGGTTCGTTGAGTGCAACGCTATAGCCATTCCCGGTGAAATATGCATGGACGAGGGAAGTCAGAGACTCCGGTGTCTGTACAGGATCAGTTCCTATGCAGATGTCGGGCCGGGGAACACTCTGATTGGAATCATACCCTAAAGGGATTGAAGGGAAGGTATGACAGTCTATGATCAGAGCAACCCCATTGAACAGCACAGCGTCCCCGAGATAGCCTTCGATGTCAGACTCATTCCTCCTGTGATAGGTTCTGATCAGATGTTCACGCTGATCAGGATGAAGGGGACTCCTGAGAGTTCTTCCGTCGGTGCATCTCTCATAGATCATACCTGCACCGTGCGCTGCCATCACTTCTTCTTCATCATCAGCAAACCGGTCCACATCACACACAAGACGTGAAACGGGGCAGATGACCCGCGGGTACCCTGAAGGATCGAACAGCTCAGCTGCATACCGGTCTTCCACCTTCAGCTGTTCCGCACGAAGCTCTTCGTCACTGAGAAGGAACTGATCTCTCACGCTGACAGGGATATAGGTGCTTGAGTGGGGGATATGGAAGATCAGTGAGGTGGAAACATGCTCTCTCTGAACCTTGTCCATCTCTTCGATAGCCCGTTCACTCAGTCTGAGCCGTCTCGGTTTATAATCGAACGAGTGAGCTTCCTGATCATTATCCAGAAAGAAGGAAGTATTCCCGGCCTCATCTGGTGGATAGATCAGTCCTGTTCCGTAGTAACTGCCCACTCTATACGCTTTACGGTACTGACCCTTCCACACCGCCTTGCGGGTTACCGCTTTCACGTGCAGACCGATCATATCAGAGTCTACCCGGTCAAGCGGATCGATCCATTTCATACCGGCAGCGATCTTCACGAGAAACAGCTCTTTCTCATACCCGTTCCTTTGCAGATGTTCGAGCAGCCCGTTCAGATGAGGACCGATCACTCCGGCAGGATGAACATGCTCGAAGTAGTTCTTTTCCTTTTTGGTCATTGGGATACCGGGTTTTTCTTCCAGGTCCTCTCCCTCCAGCCAGATATCGCGCTCCTTGACGTAGGATATGAGAGAAGAGAGATCATGCTCGCTCTCTTCATACATATCGGCATACTCCTCATCATACGGGTAATACCAGACAGTCCAGGTACCCTCCCCTGTCTTCCTGATATATTCGGCCCATCCCATCCCACCGAACAGCATTGCTCCGCTGAACAACATGTCACAATCATCAAAATTCTGTTTTCTCATTCATGTCCTCCTGAGATAGATATAGAACATACAGAGAACGGAAGAAACAGTGAGATAGAATCCTGGAAAGGAATATTGTTCGGTCATTGAATCCTCCGTTTTAGCATGTTCTTTATAGACGCCTGCAAGCAGGGGATTTCCCATAAATTAACGTCTAAACACATTATCGCATAAAAGAGGCTTTACGTAAACAACATATGGTAAAGAGAGTCTCAATTCCTTTGGGATTTTTATAATTTGTCACGCGATACACATCATTTCAGCACTTCCAAATATGTCTATTCAAGTCCGGAAAAACTCACATGCAACCCATCCCCTCTCCAGAGCGGAACAGCGGATTTCTCTGCAAATGAAAAAGGTTCATGTAATGATTACGAGTATTCTTGCTTAAGGTAATGTGCTATTGAGAATACACATCCTGAATTTCTCGAAAATTGTACATACTCGTGAACTCCAATAACGCAGACACTCAACACGACTTCTAATATTCTACTATTTCATGAATTAAAATGATGCATTTGGCTTGACTTTACCTTCTTTTGTATGTATAATGTTATACATACATGAGTGCTGTAAACAGAGTTATTCGACATAAAAACAAGAAAAATGGCGTCACCTACCTCTACTGGGGTCGATCGATCTACGTTCCAGGACAAAAACATCCAAAAGTTGAGAAAAAATGCATCGGTAAGATCGACAGCAAGGGGGAATTTGAACCCAATAAGACCTTCCTTTCGTTCTCCTCTGAAGAGCAGTTGTCCTCCGGTCTGGTAAGTGAGCCCTACTATGCTCCCTATGTTCGAGGAGCTGTTGATGTCCAGGAGTTGAAGATGTACGGTTTCATCGCACTGCTGGAAGCGAGTGCAAAACAGACCGGACTTCTCCAGTCTCTCAAGAAGGTGTTTCCCGAACACTGGCGGATGATGCTCACCATCGTCGAGTCGATGATGAGTTACCCCGACAGAGCTTTATACCGTCCGAAGCATTTCCATGATGTATGCTGGCACACCTTTGTAGATGCGCCCACCGAATACTCGATCACTCAGGCAATCAAAGCTGTTGATCCCAGTTCCACTCAAAGGTTCTTCACTGATTTCGAGAGACGAATGCATGGAGATTCTCCCCTGGAGGAGATGATCGTCTGCGCACTTGATACAACTTCGCTTTCAACATACTCAGCAATGCTGGAAGCTGCAAAGTACGGAAAGAACAAGGAACATGATCACATGCAGCAGATCAACCTTCTGATGATCTGTGACAATGTGACAGGGATCCCTCTGTATTACCGGTCTCTTCCTGGAAACTACTCTGATAAAAGTATTCTCGACACGACGCTCAAGGAACTGAAGAGTGCAGAGTTCCGAAAAGGAACCATCCTTCTGATGGACAGAGGTTTCTACTCACTGGACAATGTGAAGACGATGCTCAGTAGCACCTTCAGATTTCTTATCGGTCTTCCTCTTACTGCAGGATTCTACCGTGATGCGATCCAGGAGGCTTCCGAGGTCATTCACGATACAGAGAACTTCTGTCTGCCGATCGGGATGCATGTCTGGTCCAAAGTAATTACTATTGATGCTCCAAGGAGAGGCAGGGGACCGAATTCATATGAGCTGTGTCTCTATCTCTTCCTGAATCCCGAGAAGCTGATGGATGAGAGACAGAAGCTTTCAAAAAAGTTCGCAGAAGGACTTCTTTCATTGCAGAAGAACCCGGAGCTTTCATCACCGAACAATTTCTACGGGAAGCACTATCGTATTGAGAAAGATGCGAAGGGTCAGGCCATCTCTATAGAACACGATAAGGAAGCTCAACGTAAGAAAATGAACGAGTGCGGTTTCTTCGGCTATCTTGGTCCTGTCGGATTAACTGCTGAGCGTGTGTACGCACTCACTCAGAACCGGGATTACATCGAGAAGGATTATGAGGCCTACAAGACCCGCATGAGACGCCCGAGGCACAGCCTCGAAGAGCATCTTGAAGGAAAGATCTTCCTGGTATTCCTGAGTACCATTCTCGAGATGACCATCAGACGAAAGATGGAAGAATACCTTCTTGGCGACAAGTACTCCTTCCAGGATCTCAGGGATGAGGTGTTCAGTGCCAAGTGGCGCAAACCTGTTGGAAAGACTTTCGACAAGGGACACTGGAGTGACCTCCCCATCGAAACTCAGAAACTGTTCTACATCTTCCGCGTTGCCAAGGCCTCCGAGCTGAGAGACGACATTCCGAAGCTGGTTGAGCAGGAATTATTCAAGCGGAAAGTGAAGCATGGGCTGGTGACTGTGTAGCCAGGAAACTTCTATGTACAAAAATCGAGAAATTCAGGACACATATGAAGCAACCTGAATTTGGTCACCGAAGGTTTATCCTGGAAATTCTTGTACTAAATATGTTCTGGATATGTTCACCATGGAAAAATCCCGATAATAAGGTTATACTTATATATAAATTATCAGAACCTGATAGTGCACATCCAAGGAGTATAACTATGAAAATAAGACAAACGGCGTTTCCTTTTCTTTTCATTCTCATTATCTCTTCCGTTCTTATTCTTTCCTGTGAGACAGAAAGTCCTGCAGCCCTTGAAGTAATAGAGACTCCAGAGATAACAGGGGTCACTGTTCCCGTTGCCGGAGAAACTCCCAACACAACTCTCACCGAAACAGACGAGTATACAGGAACAGTGAGCTGGGACCCCGATGATGATGCGTTTGCATCAGGGACAGTGTACACAGCAACCATCACACTCTCAGCAAAAACCGGATATACTTTCGCCGGGGTCACGGAAGATTTCTTTACGGTGGAAGGAGCCTCCTCTGTCAGCAATGCCGCAGACTCTGGTATCGTCACAGCCGTATTCCCGGAGGCGACATATAAAGTCGGTGGCACTGGTCCTAGTGGCGGATATGTGTTTTATGATGATGAAATTGGGTATGATGTAGATGACGGTGGAACTATCGAGGCCAATGAGAAAAACCTTCTTGGTGATGGCTTACGGTTCCTGGAGGCGGCCCCGGCGGACGTGGTGCTGGATGGATCGGATAATACCCATATCTTCGGGTATTATCGTACTGCACCGGATGGAGACTCGACCTTATTGACAACTGCGACAGGCGTAGGGTCTGGTAAGACGAACACTGATGCGTTGGTGACGGCGATGGGGATGACGGCATACACATCGAGCGCAAGTACCAATCCCACGACGACAGAGAACTATGCGGCACGGTTGTGCGATATCCACGAGGCAGGGGGATATGACGACTGGTTCCTGCCGAGCAAGGATGAGCTGAACCTGATGCGTCAGAATCTCTACCAGAACGATCTAGGAGGATTTGACGGCAGCTACTGGAGTTCCTCCGAGATCACAGCTATATCTGCGTGGAACCAGAGCTTCTACTGGGAGACTCAGGGAGAATACTATCGGAACACCACGGACAGGGTCAGGCCTGTACGGGCTTTCTGATGAGCCATTCAACTATTTGACTATTAAGGGGGCGGATGCCCCCTGTTAATTCGCATACTTGCTGCATCGATTCAAGGGTCCACTACACAGGTCGGTACGAGCGAAGCGTACCAGGTTGTCCTGTACTCGTTCAATGTGAAAAGGAATACGCAGGTGTTTGCTGATCTGCTGAAAGATTATACCGGGGCACTGATGGTAGATGGTCATGAATCCTACCGGGTTGCTGTCAAGGATCATCTTAACGGATTGAACTGCGTGAAACTCGCCTGCTGGGCTCATACACGTCGCTATTTCATGGATCTGATCAAGTCGAACAGGACGTCGAAAAGCAAGGGCATCAGCTCGCTCATCTCGAAGCTCTATAGGAAAAAAACTGAATTGCGATCTCTTGTTGAGAAGAAGGAGATCAGTCGGGAAGAATTCACCGATCAACGGGTACAGCGGACGAAACCGGTATTCGATAAGATAAAAAAGTGGCTTGATGCTGTCAAGACTCGTGCGGTTACAGGAGCATTGCTTGCCAAAGTTGTAAACTATACGCTGAACCGATGGGCTGACTTCGTACCCGTATGCATATCATGCTACCCCAGATAATAATCTCGCTGAGCGCTATACCAGACCCTTTTCGATTTGATCACTTGCTTCCTGATGACCACAGAATATTCTTCCCGAAAAAGATCACGAATGGTATATGGGTGTTCACTAATAGAATTATTTCCGACACAGGCATTTCATGAAAAATTTCATATCAGGACACTTTCTTTAAAAGAGGTTGTTTCTCACCTTCGAGAAGTATATGGGATAGCATGAACAGCAATATGGTGTGGAATGATTCTGCAACCCGAGAAGAATTGGGATGGTAACCTGAGTATGACTTTGATGCCATCATTCCGGGATTCAGGAGAGAACTGCAGAACTCATGGGTGCTCATCCCTCCCGTAGCACCTGCTTCAGATATCGTTCGGTTATCAGATAATCGTCAGACCTTAGCGATAACTCAGGATCGCGGGAGAGCAGTATCCCCATGATCTCTTCAGTATCTTTCTTCTCTTCTTCACTTGTGTATCCTCTCTCCAGCAGCCAGTCGAGCAGTTCCTGTTTCTTCTGTCCCCCTACTCGCTTCACACGGGTATCATCAAGTGCAGCCACGAGGTCTTCCCCATCTCCACCTGAGGCAGCAAGGACCTCTTCGATCTGCTTCCAGTACTCGGCACTCTTGTTGTTGGTCAGACTGATATCAGCTTCTTTTAGGTCGGAAAGGTATAGTGGACGGCATCTTCCGATCTGTGCGAGCTGTTGAGCCTCCTTTAAAAGCTCCCTTCTTCGTGAGATCATGGCATCAGAAGCATCAAGCTGTCCGGTCTGCACCCGTCCATCCTCGAGATAGTGGAACAGCTCTGCAGAATCAGTGAAAAGATACCAGCTGTGCAATTCCTCGATATGATTCCACAGAGACTGAGCTGAAACCGAGAGCGTCTTTCCATACTCGGTATAATCCGCCATAGGCTCAGGAACCTTCTCTAGGCTTACCAGATGGGGAATAAGGGGATTTCTGTCTGCCTGAGCGGCCCCGAAGTGTTTAGCGAGATCAAGCTCACTGAGCACCTCCTCGGCATGTTCGCGAAACTTCTCAACCTCATCTGCCTGTGCAGTAAAATAGAATACCTGTCGGTTTTCGGCAATCTCCTTCACTGCATCGATAATCTCAAGCGCCCGCTTATCATCACTGTTGGCCAGAAGCTCATCCATGAAAATCGGCATGTGCTTTCCCGAAACCATCTCCTGCACCGTAATAAAGCCCATCCTCACAGCAAAGAGCAACTGTATCCTTGTTCCATCCGAAAGCTCCTCAAGGGAGAGATTCTCCATATGAACGGTATCAAAGGCATAAAAGCTCTCTTTATTCGCTCTCAGCTGATACCGTCCTGCAGTGATCCTCTCTAGCCAGGTGCTTGCCTGAAGGAGTACCTCCGGTACGGAGGCAGACTGAGATTCTGCTTCGATCTTCTTCGCAATCATATCAATCACCCGACCGAGCACCTGTTCCTGCCTGAAGCTTTCAAGTTCCTGAAGTGCCTTCAGATAATCCCGTTCCGCTTCAGCGAGAGAAGAACCTTCGGTGAGTGTTTTATACGTGCTTTTCAGTTCTATCAGCTCATTATTTACCGCTGAACGGTTCTCGAGATGTTTCTTCAAGTCTTCGATGATGAGTTCAATTTCTTCATCCGCCTTTTCAGAGTGTTCGACGGTTACTGGGTAGGTATCGTGAATATCTTTAATTTTTCCCCTATCGTATTCCATATCATGCTGAAGTGTATCCCACGCTTTCCTGCTGTCTGATAGCGACTTCAGGAGATGTTCATCAGGTGGATTGATCTGGACAACTTCCCAGAAATCAGTAAGCGTCTGTTCAGCTTCTTCATGATCCTCTCTTGCCTTACCCAGCTTTCGCTTTATTTTCTCAAGTTCTTCCTGCAGGGAGTGCACTTTTTTCACTCTTTCATCCAGGCTCTTCGCATGTGCGACTAGTGTGAGGGGATCATCAGTTTCTGTCCCTAGGAATTCCTTAAGCTTGAAGACGGTTGATTCCAAAGCACCTTTAGCGAGTGAGTAAGCCTCCTGCGCGGCATCTTTTGCTGCCAGGTACTCAAGCCAGGTTTTCAGGTGGGTGGCGAAGTGAAAGAACTGAGCGCCGTCAAGACGCGGATTCTCAGGATCGAGGCCGATATCACTGCAGGCATCCTTCCATTCGATGAAACGGTTCTGCATCGATTCCAAGGCCTGAGTATATTTCTCTTCTGCCGTTTTCCGTTCAGCGTTCTTTCGTTCTATATCTTTGTTCAGGGCAAGTCGGGTTTCTATCTTTGAGAGAAGCTCTGAGAGGTTATCAGGTTCAATCTCTTCTATAACCGGCCATGCAAGACGACCAAGGAGTTCATTAACCTGCTCCTGTACCGCTTTCAGATGTTGCAATGCCTGAGTAGCTTCTTCCTGTTTCCCCTGCATACCAAGTCCCCACCAGAACAGGAGGGGGATGATCAAGGTAAGGAGAGCAAAAAGCGGATGAACAGCAAATGAAAGGATAAGAGAAGCAACAGAAATGCCTGCACTTAGCAGGGACAGCTGCTTTTTTGTTTTCTCAGGGAAGCCGATCTCCTCCGGTATCGAACGGGAAGTGATAAGGGCATCGGTAAGATCATTCGTGCGTGTTTTCAGCTTTGAAAGGAGTTCATCTGTCTCATCAAACTCTTCAGGAGAGCCGAAGAAGTCCCGGTATTTCTCTGATGCAGCAAGGTTACCCCGCAGGGGCTCGAAATCTGAAGAAAACTGCTTCAGCTGGTCGATTGAGGCTGCAAGTTGTTCTTCACCAGGAAGCGTATCCACCAGCCAGCGGTGCTCTGCCTCCCAGGTATGAAGCTTCCCTTCGGCTTCCTGCACCTTGTCAGCACAATCCTTTTCCTCTCTCTTCTTCTGTTCGAGGTCAGTGACAAGTTCCTGCAGATATGAGCAGAAGGCAGGATCTTCAAGTTGTTCGGAAGAGACCTTATTCCTGGCGATACTGCTCTCCAGATCCTCAATATCCTCTTCAAGAGAAGTTAGATCAGCACGCTTCTTCTGTAGCTCTCCTTCAAGCTGTTCATATCGTGTATAGGAATAGGTCGTGACATGGAATATCTGAGAAGGAAATTCATCGGCCTTTTTCAGCGCATCGGCAACCTCCTTTTCAAGACCTTTAAGCTCTTGAACTTTCTCATAGGTGGAGAGATCTTTCCCGACCTTCTCAAGCGAGGCAAGCTCCTTCTCCTTCTCCTTGATTTGTGAGCTCAAGGTGCTTACCTCGGATTGGAGTTTTTTTGCTTCCTGATAGCTTTTATTTGCGTCATTCGCTGTTTTGACAATCTTCGTCCCACCCGTTGAGAAAGAGCTCACCGCACCTGAAGACTCTGCTGCACGAGCGATATCGACACCACCCTGCATTTGCTGATACACACGGGTGTGGAAATCAGCTCTATCATCTGCTCCGCTCAGGAAATCAGAGAGAGAAAACCAGTACATCCCAGACATCTCATCATTTCTTCCGGGAAGGGGAATCTGAACGTTATCAGAAAGGCGAATCTGGGAAAGATCACGTCCCCTCACCTGTAATCGCCAGGTCTCCGTTGAGCTTTCGAGGAGCCCCTGTACTTCAAGTTTTTCCTTTCTTTTCTGTTTCCAGATCAGGGAGAACAGGGCCGAGGCAAGGGTAGTCTTCCCGCTCCCGTTCGGCCCCCATACGACGTTCAGTTTTGATGAAAACTTCTTTACAGCTGGAAACCTACCGTAGGAGAACCCGGGGGCCTTTTCTATGGTAATCTCTCTGATAGTGTTCTGATCAGCCATGCTGTCCTCCCTGGTTCACCATGTTTCGAAGTATCCTCATTGCCGCCTGATGGACGAGCTCTGAGGCATCCTGTGCAACCTGATCGTTTTCCAGGTTCCCTACGAGAAAAAAAGCTTTCGTACTCAGGCTCTCTTCGATGAGTGATTCCGATTCTTTCACGAGGGACTCTAGCGCTTCAGGATCGAGCAGCTTGGCTGCAAGCAGAGCCTTCGGACCGCTTCCTCGTGCCAATTCCTCAAGATCCAGATTTATCTGAGTCAAATCCTCAAATTCACCGAGTGGAGAAATCTCTATCGTTCTACCAACCGGAAGATCCCATGCTTCGAGGTTCTCAGAAGTAATCGCCTTTCTCATATCGAGTTCCCGAGATATCACACCAGAAAAAGCAAGACAGGCATAAAGTGTACCCGAGAACCCCTCTTCTTCGAGCTCTCCGGATCGCTCCTTCAGAGCCTTAATAATATACGAGGTGATATTCTCTTCGGTCGTATCCTGATCAAGAATAACCTCACAGGATTCAAAACGGTACTCACAGAGTTCCAAAAACCGGGGAGGCTTCCACAGAGCCCCTTCATTCTCAAGAATCCACACCCCGTGAGCTCCCTTCTCACTGCTGTCGAGTGCAAAGGGAGCCCCGCAGTATACATGATTCGAGCTGAGCTCTGATTTATGAATATGGCCGAGCACCCAGAACACTCTCGTTTTATCCTCAAGCGTTTGAGACGGTACCGGTGCATACCGCGAGGCACCTACTTTCCCATCCACGTCACAGTGAAGGAGTCCGAGAATCGGACCATCAAAATCCAGAAGCGAATCATCGAAGGAATCGAAGGGGTCATTTGAGTAGGTTCCCCTGGGGAAGGACCATCCTATACATCTTACCCCCTTGATATCACAATAAGACCAAATGGCCTGAGAGCCGAGCAGATGAGTCTCAGGACTTTCCCTGAGAAGAGAAGGGAAGACTTTTGCATCATGGTTTCCTGCAACGGCCACCACGCTGATTCCTTCTTCTGCCAATTTCCTTAATTCACGAAGAAGCGGACCATAGGCTTCGAACCAGGCATCATCCTGATTCACGATATCACCTGCAATGGCGATCATGTCCACCTTTTCAGACCGCGCAGTGCTGACAACGGCCTCCCAGGCAGAGGAGGCGGTCACGGTCCGACCTCCTGTTGGAAGGGAAGGAATTCTTCCCAGATGAATATCGGAGCATGCCAGAATCTTCATACGTCTTTTTTCCCCTTCAGTGTCCACTCTGTGTGTACAGACCTTCCTATAGTGTAAGCTGGCTGAGGAATGCGAGGAAGGCTTCGTTTCCTCTCAAATGAAACGAATGAGAGTACACCTTTAAAATTAATACCATATATTGAGAGAAATTCACATACCTGTTAGAGATAGCTGAGAAGCGGGAACAAAGAAATTCAAAATGCTTTGCAAACTATCTTGGGATTTTAGATTGTAAGATTCTCTGCAACCTGGTGATATCCGAATCTAATTCTGATAATAGGTTCAGCTCTTCATAATGCGAAGGCGAAAGCTTTTCTAACTTCAGACTGAATGCTTGAAGTTGATTTCTTACCTTGTATAGATAATCAATATTCGAGCGTTTTTCATCCAGGTAGGAGGCTATTTGATCAAATACTTTCTCCCGGTAATTCTCTTTGCTTATCTGATGACTGTAATGAGTTACTTTAATAAGCCCAGAGTAGAATGAATCGTCTAAAGATGCTTTTAACAATGAATACACGTCATTACCAAAAGCAATCAATAGCGGTTTGTGAGATTGTATGTCAGACAACTCTCTCTGAAAAACAATAATGTTTTGTTCCACGATGTCTGGATTATCCTTTAAATAACTGACGACGTCTTTTGAAGAGCTTAGTGTCAGTGTTTTTATTAGGTCAGTCATGTAGGCACCATAGTAGGGTGTATTTAAAAATGCATACCGAATTTTAAAATCATTTGCATACCGACTTTTATCGTGAAAATTTTGAAATGGTTTCTCAAATCTTACTTCTCTAGAAAAATTCAATCCCACCATAACAACATCTTCTTTTAATAATGACAGTAACTTTGCATTGATTGAGGGATCTAACACACTCATATCTCCGATATTAGACTTAGGTTTATCACCAAGAGGTCCCCACACAGCCCAGCTCCCTACTGATCCATATTTTTCAGATATGTAATTAAATAAATTCAAATCCATGCCAACCTCCGATTCACTTTCCTTATTAGGGGTAAACACTATTTACCATAGAGCTGTGCCATTCGATATTCCAGCTTCTCATGAAAGCTCACTCTTTTCATCGGTGGGTTATTCACTTTAAAATGATCGGGGTACCCAGTCACTTGGAGCATTGTCTCGTGCTTAAGCAATCCCGAAGCAACTCTAAAGCGATGTTGCAGAGAGTTATCCAAACTCGAGAGTCCCATCTGATTGTAAAGCTGTTGTTCTCTTCCTTTAGGAATATTGCATTGTGCAAGTCTCGCTGTATGTGCGTCCGAGGGCCACCTTTGATACCAGTGATAGTTATGACCTCCGCCAAGAAGATATAAGGGCAAAGAGTTCATCGATGAAAATTTTGTTTTAAATGATGTTTTTTTAACGTTCAGACAGGTATCGGCGAATAGCCCGTAGAATTTTTTAATTAGAGTATCTCCATACTCATCTAGGTCCGGTATTTGGAACGAGGATTCTCTCATTAAACGATACATTTCAGCATATCCATCAGGGTCGTAAAGAGCTTTCTTGACCTTGCCTTCACATTTTTGTCCTTTTACCGATTCAATATACTTCACAGTGGTATCGACTCCGATAGACCCAACTTTTGCAGAAACGAATGATACTCCATACCTGGTTTCGTTTGAGTGCCTGTCAAGATTCACTATAGCAATATCTACTGTGGCACTCCCTACATCAAGAACCATCGATAAGCCTTCTTCTACCTCTGGATCTTCAAAAACATCTGTAACTTCAGCAAGCAGTTCCGGCACCAAATGGTAATGCACATCCTCGAGTTCCTTATATTTGCTCTCCATGTAAAATTTATGCCATGTTTCTCGAGATATTAAAGAAAGCCGAGGGATCAATTTGTATTGCACCACTGCGACGTGAACTATTTCTTCATAAATATGGTGTAAATTGATTCCAGTGTGATCTACAGGGACACCAAGACTTATTACCCATAGAATGTTATGATCAGATAACACTCTCTCTTCTACCTCTTCAATATATGATCTTGAGGAGGCAATAATCGAAGCAAGATAGAGTGCTGAAAGTTCTCTTGCATACTCATTTTTAACCGGATTTCGAACAGTGTTTATTAATGCTGATTTAAAAAAGGGAAGCCTTTTGCTTCGGTCAAACCTTTTTGGCCAAAAGAATTTCCAGTCTGGGGAAACATACATCACGCTATCAAGAAGCACTCCATCCCCAGATGAATCCCTATTGGGAAATCTCACAACACTGGATTTATCAATTTCCGCACTCTGTATCCTATAGGCTACTTTGGTCGTACTGCTTCCAAAATCGAGACCTATAATGATCAACATATCATAATTCACATCAGACATATTCTACACCTTCACCTGTATGACGCCTACAGCAACATCCTTAAACTGGGGTTCAAATACAATTTCTCCTATACGGCGAAGTTGCGCTTCATAGGTTTCTTTTATCTTTTCTATCTGGCCTCTGGTAGCCTTGATGATGGACTCTGACTTTTCGTTTTCTATCAGGCTTTCGAGTCTCATTTGAGCCGAATCCATCTTCCGGTCATACATTGATTTTGCATATCGTCTTTGCTTTTCTCTCCGAATATCATTATCGATTCGAACCTGATCCATGTACGTAAAAAATGTATCAGCAATAGTTTCTGCAAGACTATTAAAACAGGTATTTGCTTTGCCCTTATCGATATCAAGGTGAATTTCATCCCATTTCAAACCATATTTTAAAGCTGTCTGAATCAGCATCTCCTGCTGTCCTTCTTCCATCTCATCAGGATCATCTATTCTTTGAGCAAAATATCTAAGTTCTTTTCGATCAACTGATCCTGAAGACTCCCAAAGCTGGACAGCATATACATATTGTCCTGGCTGCATACCACAGTCTTTGCTGAGAACTGTAGAAGCTGCACACCGATATACAGCTTGGGAATCCTGATCATACTCCTGAAGTATCCACTGAATGAGAGGATGATTGATTTCTATTGACTCATATCGGGTAGCCTTTGACCAGTTTTTAGGATACTGAGGATCAAAGACACACAGAACCTGATTATTATGGGTAGAAAGTCTCGTTCTGATTGATGATGGGTGATTAGTGATGAACCTTGCAAGACTTGCTTTTGCATCCTCTGATAATTGTATTAATCTTAGAACATCTTCATTTTTATAGCGTTCTTTCACCTTTGTGCCAGGATAATTCTTAAAGAAAAAGTCTTCAACGAATGAAAGAAGGTCTGACGGTGAGATAAAACGGTCACGACTTTTCGCATCATGAATCGATTGCATGATGTAATCGTTGAAACCAAGCAAGTTAATTGCTTGTTCCTCAAGTGTCTCTTGATTTCGACGATTATTCGCTATGGCGAGAGCTTCGTCATCGGTTTTCTTAAATGCCTGTTTTGCATCCAATCCATCATGAATGACATTCATCATAAGTTTCTCAACACGAGATCCGATTATCTCATCCAAATCTCCCACTGTGCCTTTGAAAATATCAATTCTCATATATAAGCGTTGAAGAACACGATCTTCTATAGTATTTTCACACACCATATTGAAAATAGTGATTTTCTCAGATTTCTGTCCGATTCGATCAATACGACCGATTCGCTGTTCAACTCTCATAGGATTCCATGGGAGATCATAGTTTATCATTACCCGTGCAAACTGGAGATCAAGTCCTTCGGCACCAACCTCAGTAGATAAGAGAATATTCGGACCACCTTCGCTCGCAAAATTATCTATCACCTCATATTTTGCCTCTCCCATCCCCCCGGTTATAGCACAAACAGAGAAACCATCCTTAGTCAATCTCTCAAGAAGATACATCACTGTTGTTCTGAAAAATGAAAACACTATAATCTTCTCCTTCGGATCTAGAGAGAGGACATCTTTTTCTAAACTTCGTTTTACACTCTCGTACTTAGAATCATTTGCTATAAGAGTCTGAATCATTTCTGAGTCGATATCTAAATGTGGGAGTACAAAATCATATTCATCTCCTTCATATAAAGACTCATCACGGTATTCCTCACTCTCATAATCATCAAGACTCTTTTCAAGCGATCTCTTATACGCTTGAACACCCATCGGCAAACAGCTGGCCATATGTTTTTGACGAAGAATAAGAATGAAAGGCGCTCCTTTATCTGCTTTTAAAATCTGTTCTCTAATATCAGCACTAATTGAATCATAAAGGCTCTTTTCGAAAGCATTGAACTCAAAAGACACCGCATGGGGTTCCCTAACCACCTGCCTTGTATTCACATCACGTTTTCTAGTCCTGTTCATATATTCATTCAGATAGGAATACTCTGAGAGCCTCCAACTGAGGTCAACACGTTCCTGAGGAGAAGGAATCCCCTCTGCGTAGGCTGTCTCCATTCTCCCTCTCAAAGCAGGATCCACAAGAGACTCTAGAGCACGAGAATGTTCTATTATTTCATCATGTGTAGTCTGGAACGAGTTAATAGCAGAGATTGCATCAAGAATCGGACGGTTATCATCAACAGCATTAGTGTATGCGTGGTAATCGTAATAATCTTCCGGTGCGAGGAGTTTCAGCAGTTCAAAAAGATTTCTGTCTGATGTCTGCACAGGTGTAGCAGAGAGAAGAACCAAGTGCTCAGTATTGTCTCGAATTAGTGTGGCCGTCCAGTTGCTTGCGGTATTCGCATTTCGAAGATTATGAGCCTCATCAATGATGACAAGATCGAAAAGTTTAGAATTTGAATCTCCATCACGTTGCTCAAGCATAATCTCCGCAATCTTTTCGGTAGGAGATTTTGCAGGAACTTCACTTTCTTCACTAAAACGGGTTCGGATAGCCTCAATGCTCACAATGCCCGTGAACGAAGAAAAAGGATCAACCATTACCTGTTTGATCTCCTCAAGCATCATTCTAGTATCCCAGATCACAGCCCTTATTCCGAAAAGTTTGAACAGGTCATGTTTCCATTTCTCTCTCAACACTGCAGGGCAGACTATTAAAAGACGCCTTGCATCTTTACGAGCTTCCAGCTCCTTCCATATATATGACGCCTCAATCGTCTTTCCTAGACCTACTTCATCAGCGATTAGGATTCTTCCTGAGACAGACTCTATGAATTTCAGTACGGGCTTGAACTGATAAGCGAAAAAATCAGCTGCACTCACATTCATTGAGTAGAACATATTCGTTATCTGTCCACGAAGCTTTTCCAAGATCACTGCCATACGTAAGGATTCAGGATGACCAAAATCCCCCTGATAGAACAGCTCTTCTGGGTTTGCATGTTCAATGATTTCCTCAAGGAAGTTTTCGGCAACATAGGATTTTGTTGTGCCAAAATCAACTTGGCATAATGGGATGGCACCAGATCGCACTATCCCGGTTGTATAGCCTATCTTGGAAGGATCATTTTTCTTTCGCACCTTGGTCATTGGTTTAAATGGCATATGCACCTCAAAGGGTTTAAATTTAGAGTATCGTTCTTTTCTTACCATAACATACGCTAGCAACTGATTCCACTAAAAGCTGTTTGATTCTCTTCTGGCCGACTTAACCGCCGGCCGTTATTAAACACTCAATGACCGTTTTTGGACGCATTCATGGTCGTTTTCTCACGCACTATGCACTCTTCTTCTTTGGACGTGAAATTGGTCGGCAATGGGGCGGTATTTCGAAACCGAAAGCGTCGAATATATCAACCTGCATGCCAACGAATTCGGTAATGATTTTCGCTCTATTCAGGTGCCGGATAAGACGAATACCCCGCATCTCCTCAACCATGTGCTTCCTGGTCGGGAAGCGCTTATTCAGAACCGGGTTGTTGACATATACGCGATGTATGGCTGCATTGATCGTGAGGGTAATGAACTGGATCAGCATCCTTCCATCCGTACTTGGCTCGATGCTGGTTTGTAATCGCCTTCCATTCTGTTCGCTTTTCACAAACATGAAGGATTTCTCCTGTTCATCTCTCATTCTGTAGCGATCAAGGACATAGGTAAGAGGGTACTCCTTCTTCTTCACTCGTGAACACAGAATGGCAAAATATCCGGAGAGTGCCCAATACGAATGCATGGCTTTCTCATTTGGTTCGTAGGCAACGATGATCTGTTTCTTTGTATCGAGGGTGAGGTTGAAATACTCACGCAGTTTCTTCAAGGTCTTATCGTCAAGAACCACTCGGTCGGTAATCAGGGTATCAAGACTGGCAGCAGTTTCATGGATATGTTGCGCCAGCACCTTCCTGTCGGCCCCCTGCTGTTCGGGATCGAAAAATATACAGAGTCTGAAAGGAGCAGCTTCCCGCTGTTCTCCATTCACCGTCACGGTGAATGGATAGGTTGATTCCACTCCATACACCCCATGATCAGGTATCCAGTGTGCCGGTTGGGTAATCTCATCAGGATTCAGGGAGAAGATAACCTCTTTTACATCATGTGCACTTGTTTTTGACATCAGCAGGAAACTGACCCGCTTCTTGACCAGGAGCTCTATTGCCTCCTTCGAGAGATACCCGCGATCCAATATGAGCTGGGCATTTTTGAATCCTGCGAATTCCAGTTCCTTGAGCGTGGTCTTCAGTGTACGTGCATCTGGCATATTTCCCGGCATCCGCCGATAGTAGACCGGCATGCTCTGAGAAATATCGTAGATGAATAACTGGTTCAACTGTGGCAGCCGATCATGTTCCTTATTGCGGCCCCAACGGGTCTCAGCAAGAGACTGGCCGTAATAGGAGTAGGTGGTTGAATCTATTCCACACCATGCATCTGTGGTCATTCTCCTTCTTCTGAGAGCGAATAGCGATTGCTTGTCATCCTCACTGAGGCTCTGAGTAATCCGGGTGATACAGGAGGGAGTAAGAACTTTCGGTGAAGGATACCATTCGATCTTCTGCCAAGACTCAAGATGATTGTAACAGTCATCATGCAGGATATTATAATAGGCAAGAGTTCTCATCTCTGCAGCTGGAGATTACGCTCTAGGTGAACCACCGTTCCGCTAAAACTGAGCCAGTCAATACGCTACAAACTGAGCCGTCGGGGGAAGAATCCTCGTCGGTCGAATAGGTTTCATAATTTACCAGGATATTTTGTTTGACACAGGTTCTATTCACTTTGGATTACGAGAGCGAATCCTTTTGAGACTGACCTGCTGTTTATGGCATTATCGGTCGTGTACCCAGGAAAACGATTACTTCAATCGTCGGATTCAACTTGAGAGCAGATGGCGTATCGCTGTCCCATTTCGTTCGTCGATGAGATCCAGGAGGATGAATTCTTTAACCTGATTACGAATTGGAACCATCAACCAGTCATCAAGTATAAGCGCTGGTAATTGATGGATTTCATAAAATTTTGTCATTCTTTACCATCTCCCTAATTGTCTATTGCCGGAATATGGCATTTGAAAGTCTATCACTTCAATTTTAAAGGTGGCTCAATTTAGTGTGAAACAGGTGGCTCAATTTTTACGGAACATTGGCTCAGTCATGCCGTAATATCCACAGCTTTCTCTTCACCGAAGATATGAATCAGATCTTCAGTAAGACCGCAGGACCTGGAGATTTCTTCGAACAGCATTACAGCTCCATAGAGCTGACTAACCGACTCTCCGGTGTAGGATGGCCGGCCTGGCTTCTTGTTCACAGAAGGAGGCAATGACTGCACGTTCCAATCCTCAGGGAAAAGCAGTGCCGCACGATCCTTCTCATCAAGGGTGAGATACCGTGCATTGGGAGTGAAGACCAGGTTGTGATCGACTGATCCCCATATTGTCTTGGGATGCGTGTATCGCCCGGTCTTGGGGCTTTTCACCGTTTCCTGAGTAACAGCGTACCGGTAGTTTCCTGTCTTGAACAATGTAACCGGCTTCCTTCCGTCAGTTCGTTTGGGTCTTGGCATAACACATTCCTATATATACTAAAATCTTACTACATATAGACTTATATTTCTACATTTTTCGCACTACAAGAATCGGCGGGTCACTCGGCAGACTTCGCCGCCAGTTTTTTCTCACGAGCTACAGCCTGACGAACTTTCATTGGCCAGGTTTCCTCCGGAATTTTCACTCCCATCTGATAGAGAATCATGCCGGCTTTGTTTGTGATCTCAGAATAGACTCTGCTCTTCGGTTTGTCTGAAGGAAAGGAGCATTCGATCCCTTCAATCTCATCAAACATCGATCGCATCGTGTATTTCCTGTTCAGTCCATGTTGTTTCATCCGTTCTCTAATCCAGCTTTCAAGGACCACGGTAAGGAAGGTGACATAGATCTCACCATCAACTCCCTGGTCATCACTATGAAGAGGACGGTTATATCGTTCCTTGAAGTTTTTGAAGGAACATTCAATCATCATTCTTTCAGCATATGCTTCAACGACGTCTTCTTTTGTGAGCGACCCATCTGACAGATAGGCGAAGAATCCACATAAAGACCGTTCCTTTCGTTCCTGATCAGGTTTTACCACATAGGTGGTAACTGTTCCCTTACCATATACTTTCTTTTCCACCACTTCGAAGAATCTGCTGTATTCAGTTCTTGGTTCAAGAGAAGCCTCTCCGGTCTCTAATGCGATGCGCATCTTTTTTAATTTCTTAGAGAGCAGCTTCTGTTCTCTTTCAGCCCTAAGAGGGTTGTAACAAATATCCAGAGCAAGATCTTTGCGGTTCTCTCCCCGTCCCCGACGGGGGATCTCAATCGTATGGGCCAGACGAGTACAGTACAGGTTCCTATCCTCAATGAAGTTGTCAGCACGCTGAACAGACAACCCTGTGCGTAAAACAGCATTATTCACAAACTTATTCTGCTTGATATCGATCGCACAGACAAACTTGTAACGAGCCTTGAGCATCCTGCGAACATTCTCATCACTGTAGAAACCACGATCAAGGACAAATACCGACTTCTTCGGGTCTATGCCATCCCTGCTAAGATCTTTCGCCGTATTCTCTAATGTGGAGACATCAGCGATTTTCCCTTCAAGAGTACGGTAGTAGATCGGGATTTTGCTGTTCAGATCATACACCGTCAGCATCTCAATCTGATCTTCATCCCGGATGCCCTCCTTACTGAAGCCACGGCTTGCCCGGTAGAGCAACTCCCCTAAAGCGGTAATGGAGGTGGTGTCCAGAGCCAGAAGCGTAGCACGTTTTGAGCTGTTCGCCTCACGAAGACGCTCGAAGGTAATGCTGCGGGCTTCTTCGTCTACCAGACGCAGGAGGGCTGTGATCATATCTTTGTGCACATTCTGCCCATAGGGGTGAAGATTGTTTCTGTCGAATCTGCTGAATCGATACATTGGCAGATCCGGTTCAGCAAGGTTGAAATACACCAGTGACAATAATGCCTTCCAGTCAGAGGGGAAGACCGCTCGAAGGATCTTATCTATTTTCGTCTGGTGAGCGACATGAGAGAACAGGAGATCAAACCCGCATCGTTTCCTTACCAGAACGGCCTTGTCAGCACTCCTTCTTACGAAGGGTTCACTGACCAATCCGGTGGCAAGCTGCTGCTGTTCAGTGAGAGCGAGAAAGTATGCACTCGGGATAAAATCGCCGTCAAGGTCGAAATGACCGAGCGAAGTACGCTGAGAAACGGGCCATTTCTTGTCAGGCACCCGTTTGCTGACTGAAAGGAAGACATATTCGATACCGGATTGCTTGTTTTTCTGTCTTATTATTGCCATCTTGCACCTCTGTAGTTACTATATTATCACTACATTTGAGATAGCGCAAGATGACCCTTAACTTCCTGAAATTTTATTACTCAAAGTGAATAACGAGCGTTCAGCGCTTCCCGCTTTTAACAAAAGTCAGGACATCCTCGTAGGACTTTCCACTTTTCTCAATCGCAGCTGCAAGTTCCTTCGCCTGAAGGTCCCTTTTCTCAGCATAGAGTGTTTCAAGTTCAGCAATCGCAGCATCATATCTGGCTTTCGTCTTTTCAACGGCTGTCTGGGCCTTCACGATTTTTGCATCAATGGAGGCCATTGTCTTAGTTCTTGCCATGTTTTCCACCTCCATCTGGTGCAGTTCCAGCTATGCCACCAAGAGATTCACTGATGGCTACTGCTGCAGTGTGAACAGTATCACTGTCCATTCCAAAAGCTTTAAGAATCGTCTTCTGCGTCTTCGTCACTGCATGATCAAGTCGATACACCCCATCATATTGCCTCACCATTTCAATTTTGTCCAATTCTTTCAATGCAGCAGGAACAGTCATGAAATTCGGTTTCTTGTTCATACGGTCCATCTCATCCTTGAGCAGTGTGTAGAACCGGTTACGGATGATGAGTGCAACGAATTCAATGAAAATCTTTGCTTCTGCTGACTGCTGTGAATAGGTTCTGAGACTTCTGTTCCCAAGGAACGTCTTATCGCTCCTGAAGAGTTTCTCAGAAGAATCTCTGCTCTTGTACAGATCCATAGCATCCTGGGCTGACATCTTCTCTGAGGTAACAATTGAGAAGTAACCACAAAGAGAAAGCTCCTGCTCGATTACATCGGCTCTCTCTTTCCAGTGAACAAGAACTTTGTTTTTCTCATTGTAATAGAGCTCAAAGTATTGCTCATACGTATCAGGAAGCTTCACAGGCTTCATACGGTACTTTTCAAGCATCTTTCCCATCTTCTCAAGCTCGAGTTCCAGGGAGCTTCTCTGTGAATATTGGAGAGCTGTAGAGTGGAAGAGATGGAAATGCCGGCTCTTTGTATCATCAGCAAACAGCTTAGCTTTGACGGTCTTTCCATAGATCCTGTGCCCCTTGATGAAACAGCTTCGGTCAACCTCGAAGCTTCCCTTGTGCTGCAGCACAAGCTCTGATACAAGCTTTTTCTTCCCTTTGACCATGATAATGAATTCATAGCCGCAGGAATCCATGTACTGAATATTGGCCTTACTGAAGTACCCTCGATCAAGAATGAAGCCACAGCGACGGTATCCATAGCTTTTCGCCTTCTCCAGCATATACTGCAGCTGTGAAACATCCACGATGCTGCCGGGATATGCCTCATAAAAGAGCGGAACCCTGTTGGTCTTATCGTAGGCGACAGAAAAATTGAATACAGGAAGGCCTTTACCGCTTTTGGAATGGCCGTACTCAATCATTTCAATATCGCCGGCCTGACAATCCTTGTTGGTGGAATCATAGGAGATATAGATTTTCTCTCTGTGATCCCGTTTTTCATTCCATCTGTCAAGGAAATCAACACTGCACCACTCAGGCATGGTGGAAAGGAACTCAGACACCTTTGAATCGCTGTAGATTTTCATATCCTGAGTAAACAGGGAATGATTATAGGCATAATCAGGATAGTACTGACCGGCATTGTTCTCGCTGACAATAGAATATGCAGCAAGATCCAGAAACAGCCCGGCATCCCGTCCGATAATATCCTCTACAAGATTATTCAGTCCGTAATGCCTGATAATGTCCCTTAAAACCAGCCAGGACCCGATTCTCAGGCAGCAGCTCCTGGAGACGTCACGGTTGATATGTGACAGCTCGGCAGTAGGAAAGTACTTCAGGAAATTCCCGTTGGGGTACATTTTCCTTTCATTGTCAGGTGAAAGCTTCCCGATCACAGCTCTCTTGGGAACATTGTACTTCCTTACTGGATCATAAACGCGATCATACTCGTAGAAGATATAGATGGAATCCTTCTTCCTCTGGGTCACGATTTTTCCGCTTATATTTGGAATATCGACAAGTGCTTTCAAATACATTTGGTCCGCCTTATTTGAGTAATACTTTCTAACTCAAATTATAGCAGAACAAACCAGTATTTTCAACAGAAAATATGCTCTTTTTGCTATTAATGTAATGATTTAGCTGTAATCTACAGGCGGTTAAACGCGATTGAGTAATAATTTCTCAGGAAGTTCAGAATGACCAACTGTTTTTATGAGAAAAATTTATGCTTTTTTTGATTAGGAATTTTAGGCTGTAGTGCGAAAGTTATCGAAATTTAGGTATAGAATGATTTGTCAAATAGTATGTGTTTATATATATAGAAAATAACTGTATTTCAGGCTGTTTGTACTAAAATTCTGCGCAAAACTCAGATTACACTGAACTGCCCGCTTTTACCATGTAACCCATCCTTTCTGTCAAAAAGGGTGGGAGTTTGACATGTACGGTTATTATAGGTCTAATCCTTTCTGTTTGATGGATTCCAGTTCTTCATCATAAAGTTTAAACCATGGCAACCCTCTCTTCTTAGCTTCTTCATAGGTAACTGGACTCCTAATAGGGATTCCCCCAGTAATATTGATAAATTCTACTACATTCACAATGAAAATATTCACCACTCCGTAATTGGAATTATCCCAAACTGAGGCCCCGTGTGGGTCTTCATAAATTTTCTGAGAAATCTTACCTCCTCCAGAAATGACCAATTCGTCTATTTTGTCTAGGTCTCCAGACCTGTTACTGTTAGCAGCCGCTTGATATAGAATATTCTGATGAGGATTTTGATCTTGATTAGGATTTTTATCAGGAAAAACACCTTTCTTGGCGTCAAACACAGATATCTGAATTCCCCTGGTTTTGTCAGCCCCCTTGACCTTTGACTCCAAACTTTCGCCAGAATTAGGTAATACTGAAACAAATTGTCTTACTTGATCATTACCAATATAGATGCCATCCAACCATTCTTGAGGAGGACAGACAACATAATCATTCTCATCTGTTTTAATTCGTGAATTCCATTCCTTACCATTAATTACATTAACACCTCCTGCTCCGATTTTTACAGCATTTGGGTGCCATGAAGGTGAAGAGAATTTTATCCACATCGCTTCACTTAAGAACATAGGTATAAAAATCCCACCACCCTGTACCATCCAATGACTGGGTACTGTCTTCCAGTGATCAGCTACTTTGAAAATTGGAAACTTACCATATCCATTGGGAAGTGGGTAAGTTTTTCCATCGTCTGGAATCCTAAAAGTTCTAATGAAACTGACTGTTAGATAATCGCCAATACTAATACTACCATCAGAAATCTTAGTTTTTAACATGTATGACCTCTATAATTTTTCAACCACAATTCTAAATCCATCATTAAAGAAAGCTGAGTCGGGGGGGTCTGCATCACGGTATCGGATTGATGGGTAATGAAGGAGTGAACCTCCACGTAATACTCGCTTTTCTGTTAAGCCATACTCTTCTCTGCCATCGTTTTTATTATATGGATATGGGCGAAAGGCAGATTGTGTCCATTCCCAAATATTACCAAGCATATCAGCACATCCATAACAACTGTCTGACTCAGGGCTATACTTATCTGAAGGTGTAATTACTCCAATATGATTTCCAAAATTGCATTTCAGGGAATCAATATATTTGTCACCCCATGGCCATTCAGCATTCTGCTTCCCCTGTGCTGCTTTTTCCCATTCCACCTCAGATGGGAGTCGCACAATAGTTTTCAATTTATGTGATAACCAATTACAATATTCGACCGCATCAAGCCAACTGACAGTAGTAACCGGCTGATATAGTGAGTAATGGAGTAGAATATTAGGCCCGTATGGTTGCCGCCAATTAGCTCCTTTAACCGGAACAAATTTAATATTCTCATTTTCAAGCTCTGCAACGATACCATAGCCTTGTCTCTCTGCAGTCGTTACATAATCAGTTTCGCGCATAAATTCATAAAATTGAATAATACTGATTGGGTATTTGCTAATCCAGAATGACGTTAATGATACGGTGTGTGTGGGCGAATCTTCAGCTGAACTTACCAGAGTATCAGACGCGGTTCCAATTTCTACTGGACCATCCGGGATAAACACCATCGGAATATTTGATATAGATCTATTGCTAATAAATTGTGTATTGATAATCGTTGTTTTGTTGATTAGCTGACTTTCACTTTCTTCAATCATATGAAGTATGGATTGACAGCTTTTAGGCCTAGAGTCTACATCTTTTGACACCATCTTGATCAGAATTTGATAGAACCAATCGGGAATATCATTTCTGAGTTTCAAATAGATACCATTGACTACAATATCCTTCCAGGGTCTTAAAAACAAAACTTCAAAAAATGTTAACCCCAAACTGAATATATCTGATTGAGGTAGCAAAGGTCCCTCAGACTCTTTTTGTTCTGGACTCATGTACATTATTGTCCCAGGATGTCTGTTAGATGCAGTCCAGTTCTTTTTCTCTGTCTGAGTCTGAGAGATTCCTAAATCTGAAATTTTTGCATGACCGTTGGAATCAAGTAGTATGTTTGCTGGTTTGATATCTCTATGAACATAACCCTCGATATGTAATGTTGATAAGCCTTTCAAACAATCCTTTAGTATTCCAAGACAATCGTTGAACCGAATATACTTATTTTCTCCAACTGCTTCCATTATCTTTTCCTGAAGATTTACCCCTTTAACATCCTCCATAATGAGGGCCAACCCATTGGCAAAAGCTCCAAAATCATAAACACGTACGATATGAGGGCTCTCCAGGGAGGCTCCGATCTGGGCTTCTTGCTTAAATTTAAACGAATAAAAATTCAATTGATTAGAATCTATATTTTTCTTGTTAGGGAGTATAAGCTTAATAGCTCGTTCGACGTTTAAATTAGCATGTCTCGCTCGAAATACTTCTCCAAATGCCCCCTCTCCCAATTTATTAACAACAACATACTTGCTCATAATAACAGACCCCCTAGTTATTAAATCGGGAAGTAGATCGGGTTTATCCGTTGTCTTCTTGAAGTATTCGACTAGGGTAAATACGACATCAGGATCAACATCCATCGGTATTTTGAAAACGGTGTCCTTGCCCACGTTTCCACTTTTCCGATTTTGGATTTGTATTTCGTTGTTTTCTATATGGAATTCTACATCCTCTTTGGGGATGATAGTGTCTCCTTTTTGAACTTTATCTCCAATAAAGAAAGTAATCCCATATAGATTGAACCTCCCTGAAATATTTATTGATTCTTCATATTGATGAATTCTGTATTGAAAAGTCTTTTCCAACAACATCTTATATTTTTCTTCAAAAATTTTAAAATCTTTTCGACTAGTATAAACGTCGGGGCCGTTTTCTCGTAGAAAAAATAACTCCATTGAAGCTGAATCATACCGCACTTTCATAGTGACTTCGCGGCTCTTGAGAGACCCTAGGAACTTCTTTGTAACCAAAAGTTTTCTTTCCGCTGAGATATGCTTAATCTGTTTATAATTCAGAGGGTGTTTGTTAATAATAAAGGTTTCTGTTTTAAGAACGAAATCATCAATAGAACTCTCTTTGTCTTGAATAGGATGAGGGTATAGCCACATTGAAGCCTCCTTGGGGTAAATAATGACAACTGACTAAACAAGTATACCATGAAAATAATATTTTGCTGCCTTGCAATTTCAATACTTTAATTTGTAACCCAAATTCCCGAAATTTTGTAACTAGGAGATAGGCGTGATGGTCTCGAAGGGATCGTAATCCCGATCCCGATCCCGATCACCCTCATTCACCAGCTTTCCCTTCCATGAGTACTCGACACCGAACAGGTCAAAGATAAGACGTTGAGCTTTAGTCGGGACTGTGTAGACGTCACGATACGTGCCGCGGTAATGGACTTTCGAGTACGTATTCACCTTATCCAGAATTTCTTTGTAGTTCCAGTGTTTACGCTCCTTTGGGGGAATGAGGTTGATCAGTTCCTTCAGTGCGGTGAGAATGATCAGGGTGATGAAATTCACGAAGAGCCTTCCCTGCATCACCTTGTCAGTGTGAACCCTCAAACGATTACAGTCGATAAGATTCTTCATGTCATCAAAGAGCAGTTCAATATCATTTCTCTGCCGGTAGGCATGCAGAGCCTTAACCGGATCCTTTTCAGCATTGGTATACAGAACCCAGAATCCGCTCTGACCATTGATGAACGCCTGAACTTCCTGATCCTTAAGAACAACCTTCCTTCCTCTTTTCGGCGTTTCCTTAACTTCGAAGTATCGCTCATAATATGACTGGTTGTTCTTGACCGGCTCACTCACATCAAGCTCGGCCTTGCATGCCTGCAGTCGCTTCATCAGACGGGCAACGTCCCGCTCCTTTCTTGCAGCATCGAAATAGACATGAGCCCACATTCTTCCATGTTCAGTCTTTCGTATGGTCTTCAGACCATAGATGATGGCATCGGTATCATCGGTCGGGATGAGCGTGTCAGGACGCTGAATGGTATGGCGATGTTTCTCTATCAGTTCTCTTGCCCAGGTAACGTTCGAAGGAACGGGCATGAGAAATTTGTGACCATGGTCGCTCAGATGAGCGATGTTATCTACAGAGCAGAAAGCTCTGTCTCCTATGATCACAGAGGAAGGAATCTCAAGTTTTTTCAGCTGTTCAAGTACATGTTGAAGAACGATAGAGTCGTTCATACTTCCCGGCATTTCTGAGTACCAGAGAGGAAGGCGAGTTTCATACGAACTGAGGAGACCGATATTGATCTGAGGGATCTTCTCCTTGTCACGGTTATATCCGCGCTCTACATATGCATTATTCTTCGCATAGCTTGAAATACTGCTGATATCGAACAGCAGGTTCTTCTTGGCCATATTCTTTTCTATCCAGGAGGAGAAGAATGTGTTCTGAGTATCCTTATCGAGTCTTTTCAGGAGTTCACTGATTCTCTGTGAACAGAGCATGGAGCCATCGAAGCCTCTGTCATCAAGCCAGGACTCAGCATAGCTGAGAGGTCTACCGGTACAGATAGAGTATTTTGCAAGCTCTAAGACAGAGGTCGCATCCTGAGGGCCTACTGTCTTTGAAAGAATTCGCTTGAGTCCGATGCTTTTGATGATAGGATCGAGAATGAGATTCTGACCGAGCAGCGTTGTCTTTGAGACAACAGGGACAGGAAGCTCTTTAGCCTGACCGGCTTGCTGACGGGAAAGGTAATAGTCGTTATAGATGATCTGTCCGTGGGAATCGAGTTTGCCGATACACTTACGGGTGTGACGACCTTGCTTTTTCTCGCTATCCCAATAGGCGGTGTCTTCGTAGACATAGGTAACATCGGCTTTCTTATTGTAGACCTTGATGATTCTGGCTGAATTTCCTGCTTTATTCATAGTCACAATTATAACTATGTTTAAGGGAAAAGTCAAGCCTTAAATGAACAACAAATACATATATATGAATTAATTACGTATTACTAGCTACAATTTTGCGGGAATTAGGGTTTTGACATCTTCCAGTATGAGTTACTTCCAAGCTTCCATTTTGACAGTTTCCATTCAGCAATCCCCAGCTGCCTGAGTCTATGTTTCCTGTTTCTGCCGTTCTTCCACTGTTTCCATAGATACTGACGGATTCGCCTCCGAATCCATCCCATGAGATCTTCAAGATAGCCCTTAATGAAGCTTCTAGCGAAATAACCAATCCATCCTCTCAAAACACTGTTGAGTTCCCTAATGACAACTTCTATGGCTACACCACGATTACGCTTCGTGATGAGTCTTATCCGGTCTTTTAGTTTCTTCAGCTTCTTTTCTTGGGGTCGGATCATTCCAAGTCTGCCCTTTTCTCCATAGGTTAGGAATGTGAAGCCAAGGAAGGTTGAGCCCACGGCTCTCCTCGCTTCCGTCTTTTCCATGTTCACCGACAGTTTCAGTTTCCTTTCAAGGTAGCCTTTCGCATTGTCTCTCACTCGGTAAGATGACCTCTTACTCTTGGTGAATATGTTGCAGTCATCAGCGTATCTCACGAATTTCAATCCCCTCTCCTCCAGTTCCCTGTCGTAGGGGGTTAAATAGATGTTCGAAAGAAGCAGTGACAGTGGGCCTCCCTGTGGAGTCCCGAGGGCTGTCGCCATCATACTTCCGTTTGTCATCACTCCGCTTTTAAGAAATACGTAGATGAGTCTCCTCACGTCCTTGTCATCCATGTACTTGTCTATCAGTCCCATGAGTATGTCATGATTCACTATATCGAAGAACTTGGACAAATCGAGATCGACTACGTGTTTGTAGCCCTCGGACATGTAGGTCTGGGCGAGTCGAACCGCATCTTCAGCACTCCGATTCGGTCTGAAGCCGAAGCTGTAGTCACTGAATGTCGGTTCGAATACGGGGGTCAGCACCTGCACAAGTGCCTGCTGAATTACTCTATCCACTGCCGTGGGTATTCCAAGCAGACGCACTCCTCCATTATCTTTCGGTATCTCTCTTCGAAGTACCGGTTGAGGTTTATACGTCCGTGTGACAATCTGTTCGCAAATTTCATTCCCATGTGCGTTAAAATACGCTGGGAGTTCATCGACTCCCATACCGTCAATGCCTGCAGAACCTCTGTTCTGCATCACTTTCGTTATCGCATTCTGGATATTCGCGGAGGAAATCAGCTGTTCACACAGTACTGTGTTCGGTGTTGACCTGTCTTCCTTTCTCATAATTTCCTTTCCGTCTGTAGCATCCCCTGTCCAGGCTTATTGCCGTTCGGACTCACAGACAGACCTTTCCTTTTCGAAAGACATTTGATTGTTCAGCCCTTCGTGACTGTTTCCTCAGTCACTACTATGGCCTCTGCTGACTTCTCCACATTTGTTGTTACTACGTCGTCATAAGCGATATTGCAGCCTCGTACGCTGTGGAGACCTCACGGGATAAGTCATCACTCTTTCCTCGTTTACCTGCCTGATTTACGTCCAAAGGTTTATCATTGTCTTTTGGATTTCACTGTGTTTTGTCAGCTTGTCCCCTTTGGTCGCCTACTATCAGGTTTCTGTTCGTCAGGCCACGATTTCGCTATTGCTTCCTCTCTCCCACACCTCACGTTGTGAAACTTGCAAGTCGCTATCGGGTTCGTCGACAACTACGCCCCTTGGGACTTTCACCCAAGAATGATGACATGCCCGTCATACAAACAGTAAAGGAGAACGGCTGTCGTTCTCCTTTACGAAAAGCAGGAAATATATCAGGGACGATAAAACGCTCCGTTCATAACCACGAAGGTTACGGTAGTTTCAGGCATTTCATACGCTATCCAGGAGAGATCAGTACCTGCTCCTCCGACATCTTTCCACTCGCCGAATTCAGTGTCCTTTTTCCCCACTACATAGATAGTATCATTTTCTTCGTAGACATAAGCCGGATATCCAGCTTCTGCAGAAACTGCTACAGGAGAACCGCCATCTTTCCAGTATACAGGAATTGCTACAGAAGAGACACGGCAGAAGCCGGTCATGTAGACATGACCATCCTGTACATGCGCACCTCTTGCCTCGCTTAAGGTAGTCTCCGGCAACTCAGTGAGAGAATTCCAGGTACCGGTTTCATTCATATAGCCTGCAACATACCGGTTGCTGGAATCAAAGGAATATCCGGGAACGTACACCTTGGGATCTTTCACAGCCAGCGTAACACCACCATTCAGGTTGGAAATTGTAGTACTTGATGAGTCTTTCATTGGGGTGCCATTCTTCCAATACACAGCGTATTGGTTATTGCTGGTATCAGTAATTTTACCTGAAATATAGATATCACCTGAATCGACCACAATACTGTATGCAATGCCATAATCCATATCAGTCACAGTCAGTCCGTGCCACACTCCATCGACCCAATACCCGGGGACATTGTCATACCAATACCCTGACTTCGTTAAGAACCCACTCACATAGACCGATCCGTTATATTCCCACACCCCGAAGGCTCTCGCATCATACGCAGAGTAGGAAGATTCAACAGGGAGAGAGGTCCACACACCATTTTTCCAGTATCCCGGAATTGCAACGCCTGAAGAATTGTCACAGGATCCTGCAATATAGACATCATCCCCTGATACATACACTGCATTTGCATACGCATCTCCTCCTGAATGAACCGAATTCTCCAACTCGGTGATTACTCCATCCTCCCAGGCATAAGCATACCGCGTATCACTGGAGTCTTTTCCATATCCGACCGCATAGATGGTGCCGTCTTCCACCGGGTTCTCTGAGGGTTCGGTCTCACAACCGATACCAACACTCATCAACACAAGAAGCCCGAGGATGCCCAACAGCCTCCCGATTCGTTTTTTCTGCTTCATACAGTCCTCCTGGAGTACACCTGTCAGGTATCACTGAACATTTCATTTCGCTTCGGTACGGAACGCCATACACGTATCCGCGAAAGATATTTCAAGAGACCCTGAGTACCTGAAAGTAGTGTATTTCAGCCTCGATATCTAATCCATCGGTGGAAATTGCTATTTTACTAGCAACTACATGCCAGATTTTACAGGGGGAGAATGAAACATGCCAGGAGAGGAACCGTTTCTCCTCAGGTATGTTCCCTGCAGTATGCTCTGGCTTTTCGCGACAGGTCCCGTGTGGTTTTGAGATTGAGTTTCACTTTGATATTTTCGAGATGGGTACTGACGGTGCTGACACTGATCGATAGTTTTTCCGCTATTTCCTGATTTGAATCACCACACCCGAGTTCCATAAAAATTTCACGTTCCCGGGATGTGAGCACACTCAGATCTTCAGTAAAGAGGTTTTTCGTATAGACCATCCGATGTATCATCTGCCCAGCGGTGTCAGGAGAAATATAGTACTTTCCTTTCGCAACGGTCTCAACGGCACGAATCAGATCCGATACAGCTTCCCGCTTGGGGAGAAAACCAAGCGCTCCGAGCTCAAACGCACGATCCGAGTACTGTTTCTCCACAAGCATGGTAATAGCGAGTATCTTTACCTGCGGATATTCCTTTTTCATATATTCGATAAGGTCAAACCCTGTCATGACTCCTTCAAGGACCATGTCAAGAATCAACACATCAGGTTCTCTTTGAGAAAGGATCTGTTTCAGCTTCTCAACGGTCCCGACATCCCCTATTACATCGATCGAGCCGGAAGACTCAAGAACAAACTTCATACCCTCCCGAACCATCTGATGATCATCAAGCATCATGACTGTTATCATCATCCACCTCTTCATCCTTTCCATCCTGCACAAGAGGAATCTCGGAGATCACGGAAAACCTCCCGGAAGGTTGATACTGTGCAGAAAATGTCCCTCCGTGGGAGACTGTCCGGTATTCCATAATTTTCAAGCCTCGTCCCCCCTGAGAATTCCTCTCATCGCGAACAGTTGTATGAGTACCAACACCATCATTGACAACATGCAGTGATATACTCTCCTCATCATATCGGAGAACCACCCTGATACGTGAAGGATCGGCATGCCGTATTGCATTGTTAACCGCCTCGCTGATGATAAGATAGAGATCATTTGCAAGAACATCATTCACGGGCACTTCACCCTGAGGACAGTCTAAATCAACAGAGATTCCATGGTAGGAGGAAATCTTCTCAGCAAGCGTTTCAATACCTGCAACAAGGCCCAGTTTCCCGATATTCACGGGGTACAGCTCTTCGAGAATCGTATAGAGATAGTCCCGTATTTCACCGTTCACCTCAAGGATTGCCTCTAGCTTCTGTTCAGTCACCTCCGGATCATGCCGGGAGAGCCGGAGACCTTCCCCAAGCAGTTCGAGAGCATGAACTGATTGTCCGAGACCGTCATGAAGGTCACGTCCCAACTGTTTTCTCTCTTCGTCAGCGAATCGGACAAGTTCTAGTTTCTTCACCGACTCATAGGCTGCTTTCAGTTCCTCAGCCCGTTTATCGACCTCCTGTTCCAGGCCGGCATTGAGCTCGGTCAGAGAAGAGGACAGGACTTCGACCCTCGTAAAAGCCTCTGTCAGCCGTATGGAGAGCGCGAGAGCCTGGAAAAAAATAAACAGAATCATACCGGTCTCAATATACGTGTCCGTATGGATGATGAAACTCGAGTAGAAATTATCGTTGATTGTTGCTGCGGCGAGTATCACAGTGCCGATAAGCGTAAAGACGGCACCAGACCTTCGATGAATGGCAGCCCGGAGAATCGCAAAGACTATATAGAGAATCGAGAGGGCTGAAAAACCGTAAAAAAGAAACACATACCGGGTAAATACCAGAGGGGGGAACATGAGGACTGAACAAGCAAACAGAAATGAGATAGTCACTACTATCCTCACCACGGCGGCATGAAATTCTTCACGATACATGATGGAAAAAAGGAGCGCCGCAGTCGGCAGGGCAAGGTAAAAGGTAAGATATTCCAGCCGGACAAGTATGTGAAACGGGAGGTGTGGGAAAAGGTGCATGATGGTATATTGAGTCGGAAACAAGGCTCTCAGAGACAAGAGAAGACAGAAAATTGAAAGTGCGAAGTACTGCCTGTCCTTACTCCTGAGCAGAAAGATTGCAAAATGATAGAGACCCATGACAAATAAAGCGCTGAAAAGAATGACAGTTCTCACCTCAGCACCCCAGTGCCACCGGGACAGTGTCTCATAATCTCCGAACCAGATCTGTCTCCAGAGTCCGCCGATACGGTAATCATAATTGGAGATCTGCACGATGATGTCAAAAGAAGTCGCACCCTCCAGTGAACTCAGACGGGTCACCCCTGTCCGATACGCCGGAACAGCCGTATCTTCCTCATCTGAAACGTGACCAATGGCAACCACCTGTTCCCCATCCACAAAGATATTCATCGCTGTTCCCGCTGACTGATTTCTCAGAGCGAGGTCTCCCTCTAACGGATCAGTGATAAGATGGAGCCTATAGGTGGCATAACCGGTCTCAGAATCAGCCCACGTTCCGGGAACTTCGGCAAACGCAGATTCAACACCTTCGAACTCACCGGATTCAAGCAACTGATTCCAGAAAAACTCCCACTCACCGTTGAGAGGGATGAAGGGAAGCTCGTTGATATCCCATCCTCTCAGATCTAGAACTCCCTCTTCAGCTCTGTAGGTTCTGTCAGCCGGGATACGGATCTTAGGTGTAAGCACGACATCAAAGAACAGCATCATACTTGTCACTGCAAGTATAATGAACAGGAGAATTCTGATATTCTGTGTGTTTTTCATATCCATACTTGTTCTATTCTGTTGAGTCTCACTGCACACGGTACGATGCTGTAACCGTATGCAGTATATACCCGGGAAGAGGTCAATCAAAGAAGAATCGGATGAATCTATCTGCGACTACTCTTCCCATTGAAGGTGTGGATACGTATATATCGTTGTGGTGCGAGCCTTTGAATTCATCTCCCATATATCGGTAAAATCCCAACCGGAGAATGTAGACTGGGTGGCTAACTCGGAAGGTGTTTTTGCTTCTCCATATCCACCATAATACGTTAGATTTGAGGCCAAAGACGTATCGATGAAGTAGCAGCCGTCAACCGGTGTTGATGCATCAAGGTTCCCGATGCTCCCGATAAGTCCTCCTCGATTGATATCAAAAGTATCAAGGGAGTCTCCCGGTACAGCTCCTGTTGCATAACAGTTTTCTATGATATGGTCCGAATAGACAAAGGATCCCACAAGCCCTCCAACCACAATGCTGCCTGATCCACTCACGGTACCGGTTGCATAGCAGTTCACAATCTTCGGATCTGAATACGCCTCCGTCACCGAGTCCTGAAATCCTGTCGTAGAACTGCTGTATCCACCATAGTTACCTGCTAGCCCCCCTATACCGGTTAATTCTCCATGAACAGCAGCAGTGGAGAAACATTCGCGTATCATCGTATTGTTGGCAGTTCCGATGAGCCCTCCCTGTGCCCCCCATGTACTGTTTTCGTTACCCACAGATCCATCTGAAGAGCATGAATTGATATAACTGGCGATACTATCATCATGACCGACAACCCCGATAAGTCCTCCCAGATTTCCCTTACCGAGAACGGTGACCGAAGTAGCGTGAACATCATCGACGGCAATACCTTTTCCATATCCGAGAAGAGAGCCGATCATGCTCGATCCTCCCGTAATGTCTGCTGAAGCCAGTGTCAGATCAGAAAAAGATGCAAGCACTGCGTACCCGAACAGACCGACATTCTCAACAGAGGCTTCGGTAATCGTGATATCGAAATTGCTAATGGTAAAACCACCTCCATCAAACTCTCCGGTAAAAGGAGAGGCCGCATCCCCGATAGGTTCCCAGCCTGTAGAAGTTCCTGAAAGGAAGTCTTCACAGTCGATATCATTCATAACCAGGAAGGAGCCGTCAAGATAATCTCTCACAGTATCAAGCTCCTCGGCGGTAGTTATCTGATAAGGATTATTCGGGGTTCCATCCCCACCAGAGAAATCAGTATTCACTTCATCGGGAGTGACTGAACAGGCAAACAAAAGCACAATACAGGTGATGAGACTGATCATCGTAAGAATGAGTGAAATCTTTCTTTTCATGTTTTTCTCCTTTTACGGTACACGGAAAAGTAACACAGGAGATTGGAATGCTTCGATATAACCACATGAGCGCTCCAATATTCCAGATCCAGATACGTATAGTGTAAAGCTGCTTAGAGCATGAAGACATCGTGTGATGTAACCATTTTCCTGGCAGAATCTTGCCAGAAAGATACGAATAACCTCTTCATTACCCGGAACGCAGAGTGTGAGTGGCAGACACCTTTTCTGTCCAGCAGCATATTCCGTATAGATCAGTTCACCCTGGCTTCCCGGCACTGATACTACACAGATTTCACCTATGTGGCCCTTTGGTGGCCGGCATCAGGGATCGGATCTGGTAAGGAACGACCATTCCTGCAAGGACGTCATGGAGAAACCCTTCTTCCGGATCTTGTTTGCCGGTTCCCTTGTAGAGGAAACGACTTTGCAGGAAATGAGAATCAGATCATCAATTACTTTTCTCATTCGTTTACGTTTGCCTTCATGGCGATAGGGGAAAGATTCTGGAACTGAGGAATAATCTGAACGATCAGGAAGAGTGTGTACCATGCATACAGAGACCCCGTTGTATCCACCCGGTGCCCTCCGGCCTTTTCGCCTCGATCGGTTGATAAGCACCCGGGGAATGTATCATTTTCACGAGGAGCTACTACACCGGTTCCAGAAGACTCTCATCGTCATCGAATTCTTCCACTGCGTATGCTCCTATCGCAACTGCCGAGTAATACAGGGCCCTCGCAAGCTTTCGCTTGGACGTCATTGCAGAAACATCTTCTGCAACGGCGACGATATGTTCATAGGTCTTATACTGTGCCTCTTCGAGCGTCATTCCCCACATCGCCTGGATCTGATCGTCATTGAGCCTCCCCTCTTCCACATCCTCTTCCGTTACCCCGTCAAGTTCGGTGTTCCGCTGAACCGCTTGCAACACCCAGGTTCCGGGAACCGTCTCCCTCATGTAATACGCAACATGACCCGAATGATACATATCCTGCCCCCAGTATCCGGAGACTACCAGAACCCAGTCACCTCCTTCCTGGGTTTCGCCGAACGATTCAAGTTCATGATCGTAAAAGCTCTTCACTGTCGTAATCTTCATGCTGCACTCCTTGTAGTAGTTTTAATGAATCCCTCATGTTCCGGGATACTCTCCACTTCTTTTCGCCTGATACAACCCCGGCATACACATATCGAACCGGACGATTCTGTTCTGTTTCACTTCGAACAGGACAACAGACGTAACCGAGTCCTCATCCCCCTGAGCCATGATGACCAGATCACGACCGGGATCTCCTATACGGGAAACCCCAAGCTCCGCAAACACAGGAGCATCTCCCTTCTTCACAGCCTTCAGCTTCGCCTTGAGATATTTCCTGATAGCCCGCCGTCCTTTCATCTCTTCAAACACCCACTGCGAAGCATAGCAGGCGTTCCTGTCAAGCAGCCTCAGGAAGGACCAGGCTTTCCCTGTATTCCACGCTTTTGCATACACCGCTGCAGCATCCTTTTCACTGATTACCCTCACGTTTCCCTCCTTCTTTTTTTTGAATAGCATCGCTGCTTTCTCATAATCCTCACAGGCTGATGCTTCACGATCCTTCACCTGTTCCTGCGATATGATTCTTCAGCAACGGCCACAACCGTCTGAGATGATCCTGCACTCTGATGAAACCATCATGCTTCTCACCTGTACGCTCATCCATATACAGGGATCTGTTCACTTCTATCATGATCGACTCGACTTTCATCGCAGAGGATCGGGCAAGATCAGTCTTCTTTGCCTGATAGGAATATAAGCGAGGAATATAGGTTCCTGCATAGGGATCGTTGAGAGTGACGGTATAGCCATTCCCAGTGAAATATGCATGGACGAAGGAAGTCAGAGACTCCGGTGTCTGAACAGGATCAGTTCCTATGCAGATGTCAGGCCGGGGAACACTCTGATTGGAATCATACCCTAAAGGGATTGAAGGGAAGGTATGACAGTCTATGATCAGAGCAACCCCATTGAACAGCACAGCGTCCCCGAGATAGCCTTCGATGTCAGACTCATTCCTCCTGTGATAGGTTCTGATCAGATGTTCACGCTGATCAGGATGAAGGGGACTCCTGAGAGTTCTTCCGTCGGTGCATCTCTCATAGATCACCCCCGTCCCATACGCTGACATCATTTCTTCGTCATCATCAGCAAACCGCTCCACATCACACACAAGACGTGAAACGGGGCAGATGACCCACGGGTACCCTGAAGGATCGAACAGCTCAGCTGCATACCGGTCTTCCACCTTCAGCTGTTCCGCACGAAGCTCTTCATCACTGAGAAGGAACTGATCTCTCACGCTGACAGGAATATAGGTGCTTGAGTGGGGGATATGGAAGATCAGCGAGGTGGAAACATGCTCTCTCTGAACCTTGTCCATCTCTTCGATAGCCCGTTCACTCAGTCTGAGCCTTCTCGGCTTATAATCGAACGAGTGAGCTTCCTGATCATTATCCAGAAAGAAGGAAGTATTCCCGGCCTCATCTGGTGGATAGATCAGTCCCGTTCCGTAGTAACTGCCCACTCTATACGCTTTACGGTACTGACCCTTCCACACCGCCTTGCGGGTTACCGCTTTCACGTGCAGACCGATCATATCAGAGTCTACCCGGTCAAGCGGATCGATCCATTTCATACCGGCAGCGATCTTCACGAGAAACAGCTCTTTCTCATACCCGTTCCTTTGCAGATGTTCGAGCAGCCCGTTCAGATGAGGACCGATCACTCCGGCAGGATGAACATGCTCGAAGTAGTTCTTTTCCTTTTTGGTCATTGGGATACCGGGTTTTTCTTCCAGGTCCTCTCCCTCCAGCCAGATATCGCGCTCCTTGACGTAGGATATGAGAGAAGAGAGATCATGCTCGCTCTCTTCATACATGTCGGCATACTCCTCATCATACGGGTAATACCAGACAGTCCAGGTACCCTCCCCTGTCTTCCTGATATATTCGGCCCATCCCATCCCACCGAACAGCATTGCTCCGCTGAACAACATGTCACAATCATCAAAATTCTGTTTTCTCATTCATGTCCTCCTGAGATAGATACAGAACATACAGAGAACGGAAGAAACAGTGAGATAGAATCCTGGAAAGGAATATTGTTCGGTCATTGAATCCTCCGTTTTAGCATGTTCTTTATAGACGCCTGCAAGCAGGGGATTTCCCATAAATCAACGTCTTGGGTGTATTGTCGCATAAGAGAGGCTTTATGTAAACAGCAATCATCAAGAAATATAGAAGGTGTATGAACGGACAGAGGGGAAGCTGTATGAAAGGAAGTTCTTAGGTGTCCTTCACGTGTAGTATTGAGGTCTTTCCCGGAAGGAACTCCTGGGAAGTCTCGAAGGAGTCTTCGATGACCGGCTCGTGTATATGGTGCACCCATCAGGAATCTGAGAGACTGCCATCTGCATATCTGCTCACTGTCAAAACTGCTGGAAACAGCAGAATTCCTGTAGGATGCATCCGCATTCCTGCAGATGAAACCCCGATACCACCAGCGGCTGTGAGAGCGGGTACCGAGGATACTCCACTGCCCGGGATGTACGACCGTTTCCTGAGGACCACTCGATCCTTGCTACCCTTTCTCCGTCTTCGTTCATGAGAGCCCTGAGAAGTTCCCTGCCGTCCTCACCACCATCTGCACTTCACACCACAATCGGTGTGATAGAAATCTCATTTCCTTTTCTTTGGATCGAACAATGCCCACCATTTGTAAAAATCATCATCGTTGTCATCATCACCAAATTCGCTTGCACCAGAAGCTGAGCGGAGAACACGGCCACCGAGAAACTGGTGAACTGATCCATTCCATGCTGTTTGTATCGCTTCAAACAGGTCTGTCTGAAACACAGACTGAGTTATCTTTTCCCACCAGGAAAGAAAGTTCGGGTGATCGGAAGCTTCGATATTGGAAATGGGTTCTTCGATATCAGGGAATTCAAGAACCGGTGGCTCATAGCCATCTTGAATCTGCTGCAGGATCTCATGTAACTGTGGAGTTGCCTTCCAGAAGTCTGACCCATGGGTCTCGATGCGTTCATTCTCCATCTCCAGGAGCTTTTCCGCACGGGAAAGGAGATGGCTGAATCCGAGGATCGCGCCCATGGAGAATACGCTTGATTCATCAACAAGGACACCCGTGGGAATACAACTGATCAGCTCTCTCCCCCATAGATCCTTACTCGACTTTGAGACACCGTTATGTGCGATGAAATCAGCGGTAAACCGTACAAGGAACCCCCGATACCCCTCATCATCATCGGGATAGTCAGGAACAGATGCAATCACCTGATTCCGCTCCTCCGAAAAGGGGTGCAGAGACCGACGTATCAGGTATTGCTTCCCCTGCGGTTCCCTGAAGTATGAAAGGGTGACGGTATCGACGGTGGGCCCGAAGGGATTGAATATCACCGTGGAGAAAGCGGGAATGTGGTCCATACGTCGCAGCATCTTCCGCGATATGAGCACGGGCCTGGAGGCGATAGTCCCCCCCTTGATTCCCGCTATACGTGATTCGAGCGCTTCCGGGCTATCGATAAGGACCTGTTCATCATTCTCTTCCGCACTCACCGGAAGAGACTCTTCGATAATCATCTCATCATCATGCAGAACCACTTTCACGTTCTGTTCAGAACGACCGCTTCTGTCTGCAACCGGTTTCCTTGCTGCCATCATACACCTCCATTGAATCGATAAGAACAGTGGGTAAAACCGAGGAATGTATTGGATACCAGATGTTGGACATGAAACATCATTCAATCCTCCGTTTTAGCATGTTCTTTATAGACGCCTGCAATCAGGGGACTTCCCATAAATCAACGTCTTGGGTGTATTATCGCATACAAAAGGCTGTATGTAAACAGCACAATTGATAAGTGTCAGGAGGGTTTCACCGCACACTCACTGAGAGTGTAACCCTTTCAGAGGATTCAAAGCAGAAGTGACAAGAGAATTCAACGTATACCGGGCACCGGCTGCCAGGGATTGGGGATCTGGTTCGGGAGGAATTCGAAACCAGTGGTATTGCGGGACACAAGGATTTCCCCATGGACGTACGCGGTCGCAGCAATCAGTCCGTCGTGTGCCCTCAGGCAGGTTCTGAAGGCCTGCCTGGTCTCCTCCAGAGTACGTGCCGGATACTATAATGCACCCGATTTCATAAATATGTGTGATCAAGAAGTTTTCACTCTGTGCTTGAAACTGTATCTGGTGTAGAATAGTACCCAATAACGTTTATCTTCCTGGGGGTTTGGTTTGTATTGCTGATGCATGACACGCCATGTGGATAGACTCGATGGTTTTCTACTACGAAAATGCTGGAAAATAAAAAAAGCGGGTGTAGCGTTGCGATATAATCAAACCCTTCTGACGGTCATATTCCTTTTCGTCTTCATGGCACTCGCTGCAGGCACTGAGACGGAAGCTGTTCAACAGGAGAACAGAACCGTCTATCTGAGTGCGACAGAGTTTGATTACCCGCCGTTTTCTGTCACAGACGGGGGCAAAGCGGACGGGTTTTCCGTTGAACTGCTCAAAGCCGTCGCGGAAGAAATGGGCATAGCTGTCACATTCAAAATCGATCAATGGAAGGTCCTGAAGGACGAACTTGAAAACGGAGAGTTGGATATCCTTCCTCTCGTCGGTTACACTGCAGAGCGGGATGAAGTCTATGATTTCACGGTTCCCTATATCGTGATGCGCGGTAATATTTTCGTACGTACAGATTATCGTGAGATCAAATCTCAGAGTGATCTGTTCGGGAAAGAAATCCTTGTTCTCGATGGAGACAACTCTCAGGAATGGGCGTGGTCAATCGGACTCGACTCTGAACTGACAGCAACCTCAACCTACCTGGAAGCTTTCGGACTGCTGGCCGGTGGTGCATATGATGCGGTGTTGGCTCAAGGTCTCGTCGGCGAAAAAATCATCCAGGATAGCGGATTGGACAATATCGCTCCTGTGTATGTGTATGAAAACAGCGGAGTTGCAAGACGAAAACTGCATCTGGAAGGATATGAACAGAAGTTCTGTTTCGCTGTTGCTGAAGGTGACAAGGAGCTGCTTTCCCGGCTGAACGAGGGATTGGCCATCGTGTCAGCAAACGGGACCTATGATGAGTTATATCAGAAATGGTTCCCCTTTCTGCTTGAAAACACAGGCCTTTCGAAAACCGATATCCTTCGATACCTCACCTATATTCTTATTCCTGCTCTCATGATCCTGATTGCTGCATATTTTATTGCCACAAGAAGAACAATAAAGATCAGGACCGGAGAAATACTGTTAGAGAAGGAGCGATCAGAACAGTACCTGAAAGAATCGATCCTTGCCGGAAAGATCTTCGAAGCAAGCATTGAGAATGCACCGATCCCGATCATGATCCATGCCGACGATGGAACGGTATTGAATATCAGCAGAACATGGACAGCTCTTACCCTGTATGAGAAAGAGGATATTCCGACGATAGATGACTGGCTGGAACAAGCCTACGGGCAGAAGAAACAGGCAGTTCAGGATGTCATCACACAGTCATTCACTCTCAGAGAAACACAGCATAACGGTGAGTTCGAAGTGACCACGAAGGATGGAAGAACACTCATCTGGGATTTCTATTCAATGAACATCGGAAATCTGCCGGATGGCAGAGAAATTGTCATAAGCACCGCGAACGATGTGACAAAGCGTAACCAGATGGTGCAGGAATTACAGGAAAGTGAGCAGCGGTTCAGGATACTGCACCACGCATCCTTTGGCGGAATTGCGATTCATGACAAAGGTGTCATCCTTGAGTGCAATCAGGGACTGTCGGATATCACAGGCTATTCAGTCGAAGAACTTGTCGGAATGGACGGGTTATTACTGATTGCGCCTGATTATCGGGCACTTGTCATGGAAAACATCGCTTCCGGTACTGAGCAGGTCTATGAGGCCTATGGTCTCCGCAAGAATCAGGAGGTATACCCGCTCAAACTGGAAGCGAAAAACATGCCGTACAAAGGAAGAGAGGTGAGAGCGGTAGAGTTCAGGGATATCACGGAACTGAAACGGATCGAACAGGAGCGCACGTACCACGAGAACCGCCTCACCCATATGAAGGATCTGCTGAGTTATATTATCGAGTATAGCAACAGTGGAGTTGCAGTGCATGATAAGGAACTGAACTATGTATACGTAAGCAACAGGTACCTGCAGCAATACGATATTCATGAGAATATAATCGGCAGACACCATTACGAAGTATTCCCCGACCTGCCTCAGAAATGGCGGGATGTCCATCAGAGAACCCTGCAGGGTGAAATCTGCAGTTCGGAAAAGGACTCGTATCTCCGTGAAGACGGCTCCCTGGCATGGACCCGCTGGGAATGCCGGCCCTGGTTTGAGTCTGAAGGAGAGATCGGAGGCATCATCGTCTACACGGAAGTCATCACAGATCAGGTGAAGTTGTGGGAAGAGCTCGAAGAAAAGGAAAACAACCTCAGAGCAGCCCAGGAAATCGCCCATGTCGGCAGTTTTGAGTTTGATCTGGTCACTGAGAGGATGACGTGCTCGGATGAAGGGTTGCGCATATGCGGGATCACTCAAAAAGAGTTCTCCGGGAAAAGTGATGCTCTCATCCAGTTTATCCACCCTGACGAACGCTCATATGCACGTGAGATCTCCATCGTTGCTATACAGGAAAAGAAGATCATGCAGTCCGAGTTCCGCATCATCAGAGAGGATGGAGAAGAGCGGATCATCGATTTTCGCATTGGTCCGAAGTTTGATGAGAACGGCACCTGCGTCAGGACGACCGGTACCGTTCAGGATATCACCGAACGTAAGGGAATCGAAAGGGAACTTCTCTATCTCAGCTATCATGACCACCTGACGGGACTGCACAACCGCAGGTTCTTTGAAGAGGAACTGGCGAAACATGACACTGAGGATAATCTGCCGCTTTCGGTCATCATGTGTGACGTCAACGGATTGAAACTGGTCAATGATTCCTTCGGCCATGAGGCTGGCGATCTGCTTCTCATACATGCGGCCCGTATCCTGGAGAAAGTATGCCGCACGAATGACCTCATCGCCAGGATCGGGGGAGATGAATTTGTCATTGCCCTGCCAAAAACCTCCTCCGAGGAGAGTGCCCGGATAGTGAACCATCTTCAGGAACTCTCGGGGAAGGAAACGGTGTCCAATATCAAGTTGTCGATCTCAACCGGGTCAGACACCAAGATATCGGCAGGTGAATCGATTTCCGAGGTGGTAGTGAAGGCAGAGAACCATATGTATCGGAAGAAGCTGTACGAGCGTTCGAGTGCGAGGAGCAAGACAATAGACCTGATCATGAACGCATTGTTCGAGAAGAGCACCAGAGAGGCGATGCATTCGAATCGGGTGAGCAGGATCTGTCAGACCATCGCGTCCAAAATGAATTTCAGCAAGGATGCAGCCAATCAGATGAGAATCGCCGGTCTGCTTCACGATATCGGCAAGATCGGGGTGTCTGAAAAAATCCTGAACAAACCGGGCCCGTTGAACAGTGAGGAACGGACGGATATTGAGAGACATCCAGAAATAGGATGGAAGATACTGAGTTCCACAACTGAATTCTCGGAGCTGGCTCGATTCGTCCTCAACCATCATGAACGATGGGATGGAAGCGGATATCCGAACGGTCTGAAGGGAGAAGACATACAGATTGAAGCCAGGATAATCGCTGTCGCAGACGCCTATGATGCCATGACCAGCAACAGGAGCTATAAGGAAGGGATCAGTCCGGAGCAGGCGATCGCCGAACTCCAGCGGGGTGCCGGTACACAGTTCGATCCCCAGATCGTGGAGGTATTTATCAGGGACGTGTTGTCAGCAGAGGATTCTGATACCCTGTTGCCATCCCAGATCCCCGTGGTGTTGTGACGTGAAACCGAAGGGAACAGTGCGAAGAGTCGTTGATTGATAGTTCCCACTCGGTGTCCGTCTGGCGTATTCGCCTTGCCCGGTTTAGAAGCCTCGGGGGGGATACCAGTTCTCTCAGGGAGCTCCAGTTCGAACTCTTGTGTATCTGGTTTCGTCCATGGCTACCTCGTATGGCGCCCTTTTTATGATGATCATGGGTGAAAACTGCTATACACGAAAGCTGAGTATCCCTGAACTGTTTATCCTCCCCTTGAAATAACGACTTCGTCTCATAGTTCTCACAGGGGGATTTGAGCATATGCCCGGAGCACGAGCTGCAGGAAGAGTCGTGCTACCCGGTGACCTGGGGTCGTATAGGAAAGATTGAAAACAATTTCAGTCATTCGTCTCACAGACAGGGTGCTTCATACTGATGGCTCATGAAACAATCGCAGGTAAAATTACCCCTTCCTGCTCTTCACATTCGTTCGTACAATCAGCTGCATGATCCTGATCAACAGTTTGAAACTCATGACCATGTCCCCGGTATCGCCTACATTCAAAACACAGGCTGTTCCGGTCACCGGATCATACCATGCGTGTACTCCTGTAACACCCAGATGACCCTGTAAACGGGGAAGCTGTTTCAGGAGGAAGAAGAACTCTTCAAACCGGATCTGCATCATTCCTAGTCCGTAATGGAGACCCTGTCGGTATTTATGGCCGAAAGCTGCCATCTGAGTGACTGATTGAGCGCTGATGAATCCTCCACTGTGCAAATATGTAAGGAACTTCAAAAGATCTGAAGTGGTGGTCGACAATCCGCCTCCGGAGAAATCGCAACTCAGGCTCTCAAAGAGGTGGACATCAATTCCCTGTATATAAAGAGGTGCCAGGTGGTTCTGATCGAAGCCGTCACTGTAAAAACACATGGTTGTATCAACCATTCCCGCCGGACGAAACACAAAGGTATCAAGCGCGCTGTGAAACGGAAGTGCGAATACTTTTTCAATGATCAAGCCCAGCAGGACGTACCCGGTGTCGGAGTAGAAGAACTTCTGCCCGGGTGCGGCTATAGCCTGCTGTCTGTTCCGCGTATAATTCAGAAGATCATCGGGTTTCCAGAACGTGTTTGGATTCTGAATCATCTCATCAACAAAATCAGAGTTGTCGAAAGTCTTCCCTTCAAAATAGTCGTTTATTCCTGAGGTATGTCCCAGCAGCTGACGTATCGTAACCGTATCCTGATAGTCCTTTCCATCCACGATAAAAAGACCATCCAGCTTATCCTTTTCCAATACATCAGCTACCCTCGTTTCCAGAGTCAGTATATTCTGCTCGGCTGCAATGAAAATCAGTGTTGCAGTCATCAATTTACCGACGCTCGCACTATGGAATTTCTGGTTCTGTTCCGTGCTCGAGTAGGCGTACTCTATCCCCAGTGACGGAATATCCACTGCAAACTGAAGTGTTTTTGTCTTTCTTGCCGCTTTTGACACTATGTTTTCGATTTGATCCGTCAGCATCCCGAACCTCCTGTATCTATGAGAAACAGTTCAAGCACGATATCGGAAAGGTCTTCTGTCTTTTCCCCTCCGATCCGAAGCAGCGTTATCTCTCTGTGCCCCGTCGATTTTCTTTAACATGATGCAGTGCTGCTGTCAAGCTCAACAAGCTCCCTAGGCGTTCTCTGCACAACCGTTCCATTTCCAATGCATGAGGTGATAATCAACCTATTCGACGCATTACCGGGAGAGAATTCACAGATTTCTCAACGAAATCTACCAGTATTTTCACAGTATGGACCGTAGTGTACAACTATACTCTGAAATGTCCTGGAGAACCCTGAAATGATCAAGCAGCACTACACACGGTTACCCCTTGAAAGAGCCTACAACATCCGCGACCTTGGAGGATATCCCTGCTCGTATGGATCGGTGACACAATGGAAAACCTTTCTCAGAGGAGACAACCTCGCCTTTCTCACCGGGACTGATATACGTTTCCTGAAACAGTATGGTCTGAAGACCGTGATTGATCTGAGAAGTCAGGATGAGTTAAACCACCTGCCCGGTCCCTTTGCCCGTGATAAGGATATCGCCTACCACAATATTCCCTTCATGGCAGGTAACATCGCAGATGTAACCCGTAGCCTTGCCGAAAAGCCGGCAGAATTCCTGACCACCTTCTACAACATGCTCCTGGAAGAGGGAAAGGAGAATCTTAAAGAGATCATGACGCTCATCTCGAAACATGAGAAAGGAACACTACTGTACCATTGCACCGCCGGCAAGGATAGAACAGGTATCATCTCCATGCTGCTGTTGAGTATTGCCGGCGTTTCTGAAGAAGACATTGTCAGCAACTACTGCACGACTTATCATCACAATCTTGCTAATCCAAGAATACGTGATATGCGCGATACTGTCCCTCGGGAGATTCTATCGTCCTCCCCTGAATATATTATGTCTGCAATGTCATATCTGGATGAGAGGTATGGTTCACCTCAACAGTACCTCAGATCCATAGGGATTGGAACAAGTACCATAGAAAGCATCCGTGCCCTGTTGTGTGCGTCCTGATGCTTTCCCTGGCACACTACACTTACGATAAGGAAGCACGACCATGCCATCCCACATCACTCATGCCTTATTCGGTTATCGGGCAATGGAAACAGCCGGTATCAAAATATCTTCCCTTCCGCTGTTCGCGTTCGGTTGCCAGGGTCCCGATATGTTCCTTCACGGGAGCATCAGAAAACCGACAGGAGTGGAACTCGGAAGAAAAATCCACTGCTCCCTCTTCGGACGGTTTGTAGAAGAACTCACACGAGCCTCGCAATCTATCCAGCATGCATGGTCCGACAACCTGAGTTCCTTCATCCTCGGATATATCACACACGGTGTCCTCGACAGGAAGACACATCCTTACATCAACTATCTATCCGGCTGGGGCGAAGAGTATCACATGTGCCATCCATTTCTGGAGCGACTCATTGATGGTTGGGCTCTGAAACTCCTCGAATACACCGATTACGGGGAAATCGTCTCGACCATGGATCTGGGAAACTCCATCCCCGATGAACTGAAGGGTCTCCTTTCTTCAGCGATTCACGGAATTGGTGAAGGCGGGATAGAGACTGAGCACATGATCGATAATTCGTACCGAGAAACCCTTCAAATCCTGAAACTCACCAACCGGTGGAATGATACCTCGGTAAGGCAGCTCATGAGGACAGAAGTCCGATACAACCGGACTCGATTACTGGCCCTTCTCAGACCCGAACCTTTCCCGGACCTCGATTTTCTTAATCTGGGCAAGAAAACATGGCGCCACCCGATGGATGACACTATTACTTCCAATGCAACGTTTCCTGATCTGTTCGAAGAAGCGATTGCTGAAGCATCTGAACTTTTAAGGACAGTCCTGCGGTCACGAAGTGCTCTGCAGGTCGGTAGAGATGTCGGGAATCTGGATCTGAACACAGGATTCCTCTGGCGTGAAAATCCACTGTTATACAGTGATCCCCTTCCCCTCGGTCCCCTCATCGATTCGCTCTATCCCCGATGAGACGTGGTTGAGGCAACAGAATACCTTCAGATCTAGAGAACGGATGATCGAGCAGGTTCAGCGTAACTGCGGGTTCAGATACTCTGACAAAGCATCACCGATACTGTTGAAACTGAGAACAGTCATTGCAATGAAGAGTCCGGGGTATAAAGCAAGACGAGGCGCGGTGAGCATATAGTTTCTCGCATCTTTCAGCATAAGCCCCCAACTGGGATCGGGAGGCTGGATGCCGAGCCCGAGATATGACAGGGAAGATTCTATAACAATGGAGGAAGCGAATATGACCGCACTCTGAACAATCAGCTTACCCAGCATATTCGGAATGATGTGGATGAATATGATCTTTGTCCTCCCCGTCCCCATCACCTCGGCGGCCTCAACGAATTCGGAATGTCTCAGGACCAGAGCTTCTGCCCGCACAATCCGGGTGAACACCGGGGAAAAGATGACTCCCATGGCAATCATCACCTGAACCAGACCATATCCCATAAAGGTCACGATCGTCAGTGCCAGAAGAATGGTAGGAAAGGATAGGAGGCTATCATTTATCACCATGATGAGGCCGTCCACACGATGTCCTCCGAGACCGGCAGTCAGACCGAACAGAAGACCAAGAAAAACAGCGACCGTCACAGTAATAGACCCTACGAGAAGAGCTGAACGAGATCCGTACAGGATCCTCGAAAAGACGTCACGACCGAGATCATCAGTACCGAGAAGATGCCCCTTTACTCCGGGAGGAACAAGGATTTCATCAAGATTCTGATCTGTGGGATCAAAACCTGATATAACCGGTGCTGCCAGGGCACTAAGCCCCAGCAGCACGATAAACACGATACCCAATGAAGGGAGAATATGCTTGTGTGTACTATTTCGTCTATTCATTTTCAACCGTTACGTATCTGAAATCGAAGGTATCAAGTTTCGTGTCTATGTGGAACCCTTTGATATTCCTTCCTGTGAACACATAACGGGAGCTCGTACCGACATACACATGCGGGACCTGCTGGGCCATCAGTTCAAGAGACCGACCGTATAAAGCCTTCCTCTGCTCGAAGTCAACGACCTGTGACGCCTTATCAATCTTCTGCGCAGCTTCTGCATTGACCCACTTCACATAGTTCTTATCTCCCACTCCGTAACCGCCGAGTCGCCCGCTCGGATCTAGTTTTCCGGTATGCCCGATAACGGTAAAGTCATAGTTGCCGCCACGATAGACATCACTGAGCCAGGTGGACCAGTCTACAAGCCTGATCTGTACGTTGAGTCCCACCTTTTCGAGCATCTCCTGATAAAGCTGTCCTGCTTTTACATGTGCCTCGTAATTCTGCGGTAAGGCCATGGTGAAGATCTTGTCCTTCGGTATATTCAGTGACTGAACGATTACGGCTGCCGCATCAGGGTCATAGGGATACAGGTCAGTGTAATCCTCATAGTAGGGGTCTGTGATATCCATGAACGTCCCTACAGGCTTCCCTCCGCCATAGGCGATGTCCAGGACCTTCTGCTTATCGATACTCATTGCAATCGCCTGACGCAGTTTGACTGAATCGATGTAATCTCTGGAGGTGTTGATAGCCATCACCATGACCATGGCGGTAAGGCTTTCTGTCACATCGATCGCCTCATTCGCTTTCAGCAATGCAAGCTCCTGAGAAGACGGACTGTACCCCGCAAGGACATCAAGTTGACCTGAGATGAGCCCCTGAACCTGCACCGATGCCTCGGTTATGATGTTCAGTTTGACTTCGTCAACGTGCGGTTTCCCTTCCATCCAGTACGTATGATTCTTCTCCAGAATGATTGAATTGTCAGGGATCCACTGCTTGAGCGAGAACGGACCTGTGCCTACCGGATTCTGAGCGAAGTCGTGATTCGAATCGATAAGGGTAGCCGGCAGAATTGCCCCCCAACCGGATGCAAGGGTGGAAAGAAGGGGTGCAGAAGGAGTGGTAAGTCTGATAACAACAGTGTGAGAATCGGGAGTTTCTATTGATTCAATGGAACCGAACTCCGAGGCTTTCGAAGAGGCTGTATCGGGATCCATCACCCTTTCCAACGTGCGCTTCACATCCCGGGAAGTGAATTCATCGCCGTTATGAAAAGTAACGTCATCTCTCAGATCGAAGGTCCACACAAGGTTGTCATCCGACACCTCCCAGCTTTGCGCAAGTGCGGGAACGATCTTTCCGTTCCGGTCAGGTTCAACGAGTGTATCGTAGATGCTTCTGACAGTCTGAAATGTCAGAGTGCCTGCAGTCTTGTGAGGATCGAGAGTATCAGGATTCCCCCCGATAGCAACCTGGAGCCTCACAGGCTCTTCCTGTATTCCCTGAGCCACTACCGGAAGCAACATCAAGGTAGTGAACACGAACAATATGATTCCCAGTTTTTTCATATATTTCTCCTATATACGTATGAATTCATCCCTTGAGGAAATATCTTCGTCATGGGCAGTATCACTCAAAAAATCTATCTCAAAATAGCGAAACAGGTATGTACAGTCAGTTAATAATTGGTGAAGAAGCAAACAAATCCCTGGTATATGAATGTTCCGGGTATAGAAGAATCTGCTCTGCATCACCCTGTTCAATAATCTGACCATCTTTCATGACAGCGATTATAGTACTCATGTACCCCACCAGATGGAGGTCATGAGATATAAACAGATAGGTCAGATGAAAATCTCTCCTGATATCCATCAGGAGATTGATAATCTGAGCCTGAACAGAAACATCAAGACTTGAGACCGGTTCATCGAGAATAAGGAGCTCGGGTTCCATCAACAGTGCACGTGCAATGGACAGACGCTGTTTCTGACCTCCCGAAAACTGATGAGGATACTTCTCCAGATTGGAAAAAGAGATGCCGATCACATCGGTAAGCTTCCTGATCTTCTCCAGCCTCTCCTGACGTCTCATTCCTTTATTCACAAGCCCTTCCTGCAGACTGTCGATCAGAGACCGACGTGGATTGAATGTCGTGTTGGGGTCCTGAAAGACGATCTGAACACTGCTTCGAAGCAACGTGAGGTCACGAGCCCGCCTGTAATCCAACACATTTCCCCGATAACGTATTGTTCCGCTGTCAGAGCTCTCGAGCCCCACAAGGATCCTGGAAACAGTCGATTTTCCGCAACCTGACTCACCGACAAGTCCGACAATACTGTCAGAGGGAATCGTGAGCGAAACATCCCGGACAGCCTGCACTCTGTAAATTCTCCCTTTCCTCTTCGTGAAAGTCTTTGACAGACCGTTGATTTCAAACATGGACAGCCTCCCGCGGAACCCGGATACAGGCCACACCATGTCGGCTGTCCGGTACTTTGGTTCTGACATGAACAAATTCAGGGACTGTGTGGCGGCACTCAACTACAGCCTGTGGGCAGCGTGGATGAAAGATGCAACCTTCGGGACGAATGACACCATCGGGGATGTTTCCGGGAATCGCAAGCAGCGGTTTACCTCGTCTTGAGATATCGGGCACTGCCCCGAGAAGGGATTTCGTATAGGGATGAAGTGGAGCAGTGAACAGTGAATCCGCCTCAGCTGTCTCCATCAGGTGTCCGCCATACATTACCGTTACTTCATCTGCAATACTGCGGACGACTGCAAGGTCATGGGTTACAAAAAGAATAGCGATCCCGAGTTCTGTCGATACCTTTTTCAACAGGGTCAGTATCTTTGCCTGAACGGTCACATCAAGGGCGGTGGTCGGCTCATCAGCAAGGATGATATCGGGTAAACAGCTCAGCGCAATAGCGATCATCACTCGTTGTTTCATTCCTCCAGACAGTTCATGAGGATAGCTTTCAAGCACTCGTTCACTATCGAAAAGCTCGACACGGTGTAGTATACTGTGAGCCTGCTCAAGGGCTTTTCTCTGAGTCGTCCCCGTATGGGTCATAATAGTTTCAATAAGGAGCTGTCTCACTCGGAAGACGGGGTTGAGATACCTCCCTGGCTCCTGAAAAATCATGGCGATACGGTTTCCCCTCACTGATTTCAACACCGACTCTGAAACTTCGAGGAGGTCCATTGAGTGAAGTCGATCGCCCTGTGTACCGTTAGAGTCTGTACCGCCGCCATTCACCTTATCATTCGTTTCAGGCACTGCAGGATGATAGATGATCGATCCTGTCTGATATTCGGTGACACCCGGGGGATTCAACCGAAGGATGCTTTTCAGCGTGACTGATTTCCCCGATCCGGACTCTCCGACCAGAGCATGGATCCTCCCTCTGGTCAGGGAAAGCGAAAAGTGCTCTACAGCTGTGACCACGTTTCGTGTGGTGTGGAACCGAAGGGTAAGATCATCTATGGTCAGCACAGTCTCAGAGTGTTTCACGAGATCCTCGCTTTGGGATTGATACGTGTATACAGAAGATCTACCAGGAAATTTATCAGAGAAAACAGGAACGCCATGAACATTACGCTCCCCTGAATCACTGCAAAATCCCGCTGATAGATTCCTGAAAGAAACAATCTACCGAGTCCGGGAAGTGAGAAAATCTGTTCGATGATGATTGCTCCACCAAGAAGACCGCCGAGTTGAAGTCCTGAGACGGTCAGTACAGGGAGAAGAGCATTCTTCAGTGCATGCCCATATTCAATCCTTCTTTCCGACAGCCCCTTTGCACGTGCTGCTTCCACATACTCTTTTCCGAGTTCTTCTATCATGGAGATCCGGGTGATTCGGACAAGGACGGCAGATTTTGAAAGCCCGAGAGAGATAGCAGGCAGTATCAGCGAGCTCAACCCTTCAGCTCCGAAAAGGGGGAACCAGCCGAGGCGGACTGAAAAGATCAGAAGGAGCAGTATTCCCATCCAGAAGCTCGGGAGTGCCATGCCAAGCTGCGAATAAAAAAGTCCGAACCCATCCCAGAACGACCAGCGTTTCACTGCAGAGAGAACCCCAAGGGGGATAGCTGTAACGAGAGTGAACAACATCGAAAGAAGGGCAAGGTTTGCAGTAACGGGGAGTCTTTCGAGAATCAGGCTGCTCACTGAGCGACCACTGAAGTAAGAGTATCCGAAATCAAAACGCAGGATATCAGCCATCCATCTCAGGTACTGAACCACCAGCGGACCTTCCACTCCGAGTCGGGCACGGATCATTTCGACGTCTTCATACCTTGCATCAAATCCAGCGATAACCTCTGCAGGATCTCCGGGCAGAAGGCGCAGAAGAATAAACACAATGGTGCTTATAAGAAGTATCGTGGCAATAAGACGAACAAGAAGCCTTCCGACAGTGAATAGCGTATCCATGGTGGAGAGTGTAGATATGCTCATTGAGCAGGATATGTAAAAACTATGAAAGATCAGTGAAATCCTGCATGTTCCATGGAAATTCAGAATCCGCATTGATAGTATGCAGGAATGAATGACACTCGTATGAAATCGAGATGGAACAGATTTGCACATACTTGCCGATTCTCCTATGAGGAGGCTTCTCATGTTTTCTCACTTCTCGATACTCTCTATGGGGAACCTCACAGGAAATATCATAACTGGACACATATCCACTCTCTGCTGACCGTTTTCGAAACGTGGAAGGCTCATGTAGACGATCCGCTTGCCTTCGAGGCTGCCATCTGGTTTCATGATGCACTTTACACACCGGGGAGAACAGATAATGAGGAGAACAGTGCATACCTGGCAGAGTCACTCCTTTCCAGGTCGCTCATGGAGGACTCGTGTATCAGCACAGCGTCTGCAATCATTCGTTCGACCGATTACATGGGAACGTCTGCAAGCATGGTAGGAACCAGGGACTCTGCCGGTCATACACAGGCAGGTACGGGGAAGGACCATGATATTTTCCATGACCTTGATTTCGCCATCTTCGCATCTCCGGTTACTCTGTTTTTCGCCTATGACAGTGCGATACTTGCTGAATATACTTCTCTTGGAGCTCCTCACCCTGAAAAAAATCGACTCCGACGGAAACAATTTCTCCAGAATCTTTTGAACAGGACAACCCTGTTTCTTTACCCTCCCATTCACACCATCTGGGAAGTGCCGGCACGGGAAAACATCAAGATTCTCCTGAAAGAACGGTATCATGACCTGTGAGACACACAACACGGTCCATATGAATCAGTACACACGATACTACTGTTCAGGACCGAGTTCGATAACTCGGCGTGAAGTAACTGCGTTCAATATAACAAGTGATTGGAGAGCCGGCGTGATTCTCTGGCGGATGGGGACAAGGATGCCCGAAGAGACCTGGTCTGTTACGGTTCGGCAGGTAGTTGAGGGTAAGAGGATAACGGCAAAGTCAGCTTATGGTGCATTCCAAGGCATCATCTCTATCACACAATTCAGGATAATGAGAAAGAGCTTTGCTGATGATGTGCACAATGCTACCCGTATCCGACTTCATCAACGATGATGCTGAGTACTCGGTGAAGTCCCGTCTGGTCTGTTTCCTTCTGTTGACGTGAATGGAGCGGTCACTCCCAGCACACCCGATCTCTCCGCTATCGGAATTATGTATGCGAGACATGATCGGGACCTTTCCTGTTCGGCTCAGTTCTGGTGCTCCATCATGACAAAACGCATTTGACAATTAAGGGAATTACGAGTATAATACTCGTAAGTATATAAATTAGTCAAAAAAGGAGACGGAGATGATAGGAAGAGAAAAAGAGCTCCTTCTTCTAAATACTTTACATGCATCAGATTCTTTTGAGTTCCTTGTGCTGTACGGCAGAAGGCGGACGGGGAAAACTACTCTCCTTAAGGAATTTGCGAAGACCCATCCTGTACTATTCTATTCAGCACAAATCAAGAATGACAGCATGAACCTCTCTGATTTCTCACATACTGTCCAGAGGTACTTCACAGGTAATGCATTCGGGTCCTTCTCAGATTGGAAATCGGCCTTTGATTTTATCACTTCTCAACTATCTGATGAAAGGATAACACTCATAATAGACGAATTCCCCTATATAGCAGAGGCTAATGAATCTATCATGTCACGCCTGCAGCATGTGATAGATCATGCATGGAAGGAGAAGAATATTTTTGTGATTCTCTGTGGCTCCAGCGTACATTTCATGGAATCGAAGGTGATGGGATCAAAGAGTCCATTATATGGACGTGCAACGAGCAATCTTGAACTGCGTGGATTCGACTATCTGACGAGTTCTTTGTTCTTTCCTGATTACTCCTATGAAGAAAAACTCCTCGCATACGGAATCCTTGGAGGAATTCCCTGCTATCTGGAGCGGTTCAAAGATACCTCGAGCATCGCACGGAATATCTCACTTCACATTCTCCGTACCGGTTCTTTCCTGAAAGATGAAACACAGAATCTGCTGAAGATGGAACTACGTGAACCTGGAGTATACAACAGTATCTTTGAAGCAATCGCATCCGGTGCGAGTCGCCTGAATGAAATTGCACAAAGTATCCATGAAGAAACAACAAAATGCTCCAAGTATATACAGATACTCAAACGTATGAGGCTCATCGAAAAACGCACACCAAGTGGCGAAAAACCTTCGAGTCGACGTTCTCTGTATCAGATCACTGATAATTTCTTCCTCTTCTGGTATCACTTCGTCTTCTCGAACGCGACCTATTATGAACTGCTCGGTGAAGATGAATCGGCACAGGAGATAGTCACTGCTCTTCCCGTTTACATGGGATATGTATTTGAGCAGATATGTATGGAATATCTGAAACGCAGAGCAAAGAATCGCACCTTACCCTTTGTCCCTGCTCAGATCGGGCGGTGGTGGGGAACAAACCCAAAAACCCGAAAACAGGATGATATCGATATTCTTGCCATTGATACAACAGGTGATTCAGCATTATTCTGTGAATGCAAATATCGTAACAGACCGTTCGGCATGGATGAGTATCGCGATTTTTTCCAGGCTACAGAGATCTTTACGAGATACACGCAGCGCTACTATTTCCTGTTCAGTAAGTCGGGATTCACAGCACAGGTTGAGAAAAGAGCACAGAAGGAAGGTGTTCAGCTTGTGAATCTCGCAGATCTCTTCACACTCGAAAAAACTGGCATTTAATATACTCAGGAGTATACTACTCGCAGGTATACATCCTGAGAACAGTGAGAATCGCAACCCGGTTGCTCCGTCCCCCTTCGGTCACCGAGCATACCCGCACTCCCGTTCAACCCTCGCAGCATACGAAGTATATTCACTTGGAGAGTTTCCTTCAGGCAGTAAGTATGGTAGGCTTTATCCACATATACGAGGTCCATATCTTTATCGATTCCATCTTGTGTCTTCCCGGCAACAGGGAGTAACGATCAGATGGTGCAGATATCCTTGCATGTGAAAAAAACGTTTTTATATAGCGGAGGTTTTGTGTGAAAAAAAAACGGGTAGTATTGCTTGGTCTTACGCTTATCCTGTTGGTCGTGTTTACAGGTTGTGACTCATGGTCTACCTATCCGCCTGACAACAAATACGGTAGTACAGAGTACGATGGTGAGCTGACCTGGACTGAGGTTTCTTCCTCGAACGACTGGGTCAGCCGGTATAAGCATGCATCAGTGGTCTTCAACGATGCTCTGTGGATCCTCGGGGGCTACGGGTATCAGGGAATCCAGAAGGACAGTTACCTGGAGGATGTGTGGTATTCCTCTGATGGACAGACGTGGGAAATGGCAACCATGGATGCTCCCTGGCACGGAAGGACCGGCCACGCGGTGGTCGTCCTTGGGGACAAGATGATCCTGATAGGCGGCTATGCAGTTGATGAGGAGGCATCCAATACGCACGATACCGACCATTATATGAATGATGTCTGGCAGTCTGCTGACGGCGAAACCTGGACAAAGCTCACGGATGCTCCTTTCGGGAAGAGAGCCTACCATAGTGCGGTTGTTGTCGAGGTAGGAGGAGTCGATACCATTTTTGTCATCGGCGGTATGAAATACGGAACCTACTACTATGATGATATCTGGAAATCAACCGACGGTGAAAACTGGAGTGAGGTCTCATTGTCCGAAGAGAGCAGAGAAATCCTGGGCAGACGCTCTGGCATGGCTGTGACGAAAGTCGGGTCCGATATCTATATCCAGGGTGGGTATACTCCCGATTATGAGATTGCTCAGGTCGACAAGGATGACTGGGAGAAGATGAGGGTATTCGACACGTCAACAGGGGTTGTTGAAAAAACCAACCGCCCGGGATATCCGTATAATAATCGGGCTCTGATGAAGATGGTTCCGTATCAGGGAAAACTGTTTCTGTTCAGTGGTGTGGAAATACGCAGAGAGTATGATATGGATCACCGGGAGGTCTACTCGACATGGACCTATCAGCATACCTCAGATGCATGGGTTCTGGATTCCGACGACTCAGGATTCGGGCCGAGAAGAGGGTATACAGCTGAACTGTTTGACGATGGCTCGGGTGAGAAGATCTGGGTACTGGGAGGATGGTCCTATTCGGGTCCTGAAAACGATGTATATACAGCTGAGGTGGAGGCATCACTATGAAAAAACAAGTAATCGTGTGTGTACTGATTGTGTTAGCCGTAATGGTCACTGCTCCTCTTGCAGCTGTCGACATCTTCAACACAGGGTGGGAATTCCACCTGATTGATGATATGTTCTTCTATCCCAATTATATTGCAGATCCCTTCTCCCCCCGCTTTTCTGCTGATGCAAGGAGTCTGAGCATCAATGAAGTCGCTCTTGACTCTGACGAGAGACTTGATATCACGGCAGGAACCCGCTTTTCCCTCTTTTCTTTCAGGAAAAGTGATAATCCCGACATTGGTGTTCAACTTGACCTCTGGCTGACCATTCCCATGTTCATGGAAGGCAGCAGCAATGATTTCCTCGGGATGGACGGAATCTACTCGGTAGGACTGGTGCTGGCACCCGTCGACTGGCTCAGTGCGAGAATCTCCCGGCATCATATCTGCACCCATGCAGGAGACGAGATCGATACGCATGGTGACGGAGATGTATCCATCGACTACGATCCTACCGCCAACCTCCTTTCCTCAGCCTATGTCAGGGACGATTTCGGGGTCTCTCTGGCCTTCAAACCGTTCAACCTGTTCGAAACCACCTGGCTGGACGATACCCTGCTGCTCTATGGTGACTACTACTTCTTCTGGCCCGGAGAAGACCCGCTGGGTTCACGGCAGATAAAACCTGTACGCGATGCAATCTCCTGGTTTGCAATCGGTGCAGAGGTGAAGACACCGGAACTCTTCGGGTTGCGGCTGTTCGGGGCAGCACATGTGAGCTACTGGGAAGAGCTCGCCTGGATGCCGAGTTATTCAGTGGAATACGGTCTGGAGGTGAAAGGCCCAGTTGAAGGGGTGAAACTGAGAGTTGCGATGAACCAGTACGACGGAAGGTCGATCATGAATAACTTCTACAACAGGAGAGAGCAGTTCTCCGGAATATCGATCAGCGTCGAGAGGTAGACCATACGTACACCTCGATTCACTACAGGGCACCGTTTCTTGCGGTGTCCTGTTTTACACTGGAGGAGGGGAATTTCATGCAATACATCATTGTTTTACATATCCCTCCAACGTTGTGATCTGTCCTGAGGGATCACGTATACTTGAGTTTGCAATTTGAAAAGAAGTTGCAAATATGTCTGGACACAGGCTCCTGAGGTGTTTTGCGACATTGCTATCTGTATCTTTCTAAGCTGCCTATGCGGCAGATAACCAATTGGTGGGCAGTCACTAAAAAGCAACTGATTTCTAAGCTGCCTATGCGGCAGATAACCCATCAATTATGACATACGATACACCACTATTTTTCTAAGCTGCCTATGCGGCAGATAACAACAGCGAAAAGAGGCAATTCTGGAAGCAATATTTCTAAGCTGCCTATGCGGCAGATAACGCATCCGGACGAACTGTTTATCTCTGTCCGCATTTCTAAGCTGCCTATGCGGCAGATAACTTGTTAACCTTTACTTTTCCTTTTTCGATAGTTTTCTAAGCTGCCTATGCGGCAGATAACGAAACGTACGGAACACGCATGATGCAGCTGGTTTTCTAAGCTGCCTATGCGGCAGATAACATAACACCGGGCAGCAACCAGCAGGCGGGATCTTTTCTAAGCTGCCTATGCGGCAGATAACGAAATCGAGACACATCTTGTGTATATCAGGAATTTCTAAGCTGCCTATGCGGCAGATAACGTATGTATCCCTGATATCCTGCTCGGTGTATATTTCTAAGCTGCCTATGCGGCAGATAACAGTATGCTCGTATCTAAGCAAGTGCTGCAGCTTTTCTAAGCTGCCTATGCGGCAGATAACAGCAGCTCCGTGTATGCTGCCGGGTCGATATCTTTCTAAGCTGCCTATGCGGCAGATAACGATGCAACTGAAGTCGCGCGGCTGATCGATGCTTTCTAAGCTGCCTATGCGGCAGATAACATCTCGCCGCACGTTTTGGACTCCATGCGCTCTTTCTAAGCTGCCTATGCGGCAGATAACGGCGATCCCGTCGGCAGCTCCACGGGAGGAGATTTCTAAGCTGCCTATGCGGCAGATAACCGATCAGGCTATCCGTACCATACATGAGATACTTTCTAAGCTGCCTATGCGGCAGATAACTAAGATACACGTTGTAGCGTATCAAATAGATGTTTCTAAGCTGCCTATGCGGCAGATAACGATATAGCTTATAGCGATAAAGCGTTGACTTGTTTCTAAGCTGCCTATGCGGCAGATAACATAAAAAAGTGATGGAACTTTACAGAGCCGGATTTCTAAGCTGCCTATGCGGCAGATAACATGGGGGAAAGGCTCGTTTATCAACATGAATGTTTCTAAGCTGCCTATGCGGCAGATAACGAATTTCAAAAAGGGTGCAATAATGGGGGAAATTTCTAAGCTGCCTATGCGGCAGATAACATACAAAAAACAGCCACTATCGAAAAAGGAAATTTCTAAGCTGCCTATGCGGCAGATAACTACTTCTGCCGCATCATGCTCTGCATCATACCTTTTCTAAGCTGCCTATGCGGCAGATAACGGATCAGGTATGCAGGTATAGGTAGGTGGGTATTTCTAAGCTGCCTATGCGGCAGATAACGAAATGGCAGAACAGAGAAAAGAAGCCATTCTTTTCTAAGCTGCCTATGCGGCAGATAACGGAAGGGATGCCTTGTGATTTTATGGATTGAATTTCTAAGCTGCCTATGCGGCAGATAACTCAAAAAACGTAGGTTTCCGGGGGATTCCAGATTTCTAAGCTGCCTATGCGGCAGATAACAAAATCCTATATCCTTTTATTACATAATTTTATTTCTAAGCTGCCTATGCGGCAGATAACAAAAAGATGCCCTTGTGATGTTGGCGCATCGATTTCTAAGCTGCCTATGCGGCAGATAACAGAAAGCCCCTGTGATGTTGGCGCATCGACAATTTCTAAGCTGCCTATGCGGCAGATAACGATGTAGGGGAAATGGCACAACAGCGAAAAGATTTCTAAGCTGCCTATGCGGCAGATAACCGAGACCGTTGAGATAGATCAGGAGACCGTCTTTTCTAAGCTGCCTATGCGGCAGATAACGGTAAATATATTCTATTTACTCCTTCTGCTTAAAATAAATAGATTCAATATTGTCAGATTACCAATGTATTAGAAATCAGGAACAGCTCCTTTTTTGCTAAGACCATAAGTACTGAAGCTAAAACCAGTTATCTGACTAGTTTCATTTTTCTTGATAAACAAAGAAAATGATTGGTTAGAACTATGACTTCTTAGTTTGATATAAGGTAACAAGCATACTTCCTCCTGAAAACCCTGGAACAAGATTTCGGCCTCTTCCAGTGAAAGATTGTTTCGTTTAGCCTTTCGCCTTACCATTCGATCAAATGAAGTTTTAGGTTGATACCTTTTATACTCTACGTACCCTTTTACCTGACGAGGAACATCGCGAATATTACTTATATGACAATAATCTGAAAAAGGTCTCAGCACGGATTGTATTTCGAGTTGTCTTAATAGATCAGGATCCTCAGCAAACAGCCGGAGCTTAACCCCCATTGAGGGAGGATCCATTGAATAGTCAGGAAAGCCAAACCCTAAAGGGACATCTCCTGTTTTGTCATTGATAGTTACGAAGAGGGTATGGATCCTGTGAAAGACCTTACTCCAGATATATTCGGCTGGAATCTCTGAGGAAGGGATCATGGTAAATTCAATATACTGCATGGGGCCTCCTACTTCTCTTTTTCGCCAAATACTCCACCGCGTATGAGAACACTCACTACGTAATGTTCATCATCCGAGTCAGGGAGTGATTGCTCGGTGACCATGCGATCAAAAAGTGAAAAAAAGTCTTTCTTATTTGATGGATTTCTGAAGGCTTTTCCTAGATTTGTCACCGCACCATACGGCTCAGCCGCAATTGGTCCAATATTCATATGTTCGTCTTCTGGATACCATGTATCGATTGTGCGGAGAGCATTTCCGATCTTCTGCGAGTGAAGAGCAGCTTGATTGTCCACATGGAATAGTATCTTGCTCTTATCGTTCTTCTGTTTACCGAGAACCAGCTCTTCACTTGGGTAGACCTCTTGTCCAAATCCTATCTGGGCAAATGCACTGATTTCAAGAAACAGGTAAGAATCTATGTCTGAGAAGGTGGAAGAGATGTCCTTAGCAAGGTCAAGCAGTTGCTCATCACGTGTATCGAAAGAGTTAAGAGAGTAATCGTATGCATTGAAAGTCCATGTTTTTCCGAGGTATGGAGCTCTTATGAGAATCTCCACCTGTTCCGCACCTACCCGGTTTCGCCAGAAGAACCGACCATTGGCCAGGTTTGTTGCGTATCTTATTCCCAACTCCTCATAGTTACTATGTGAAGCATAACCTTTCATCATTCTTGTTAAAGCGGTTTGCATTTCCGAGTTATTACAAGCCGAAGGCACCCCAACATTACCAAGAATTCTGAGGGTAAACGTCATATTAAGAGTATCCTCTGTTATCCCTAAGGAACAACTATCAACGACTTGAAGGTTTGCTTTCTCAACCGCTGCGTCCAGTTTTGCAGGGTCGTTCATAGTATCCTTTTTCAACCTGTTTGAAATCGTGCCGCGGACTGATTTTTCATTCAGTGCAAGTGGTAATGCTTTCTCGAACCGATTTTCCCAGTTCGTTCCATACAGATAACCTGATGAGGGAACAAGTTTTTTCTCAAAGGCAAGGACAGAGGCTGTGATCTTCTTCATAATTATTCTCCTATTGGTTCATTTGAACAGATATATAGTGATTTTTCTTGGTCATAGTCATACGCCCAGAGGGCATCATCGAACGTCTTAAGTCTGTACGGCATTAAGAATTCTCCCATGGTTACAATGCTCTCGGCAAATCTATGGGGTGTCTCCTCATCTCTCTCGAAAGCAGAACGTGTGAAGGGTGATATCCCCTGATAGCCACAGGCGATTGGTATTAGCCAGCCTGGAGAGATCTTTTCTGCCTTCCATTCTTTACCTGATTCATCGATTGGAGAATTCCAGACCTGTACCAGTTCCATAATTGCTTCCATAGCATCAATATTCTTCTTCTCCATCAGGTTTTTTACTAAAGACCGTTTTTCAACAAGCACATAGCCAGGCATTATGAATCTTTTAAAACGAGAGAATTCTGTTTCATCCTTCATATCAAAAATTTCAGGCTCTTCCATTCGAAGAATATCACCACCCGCCAACTTAATCTTAGAAAAAAGAAGGTGCTTTAGGATGGTTTTTAACGGACTTGGAATAATGGGTGTCATTCCGTCCACTTCGAGAATAAGGGAAACCTTTAACGAGCAACGCGCCTCTTCAATAAATGCCGCACGGTTCCCATCAGACTCCAGAGGAACAGCCATACCAACGATAGAATTTAGATCCATGGCCGAATTTCTATAAACATCCATGTGGAATTGATGAGAAACAATCCCTGTCCGGGTAAACTTAATTTCTGACAGTTGATCTTCTTCTAATACCAATCTCTGAAGTGCATGGACGGCACCAAGCCAGGCTGTCATAGCGGGAAACCCTATAGTGTAGGGACTGGAAAAAGCATTTGCATGTTGAATGCTGATATTCGGCAATACAATGACTTTCTTCACAAAAGAGCCTCCTTAACCTGTTCAATCAGGTCTCTGACATGGATGTATTCATCTTCCCCCAAAGGATTTTCTTTCCGATTCCTTCCTCTAGGTGTATACAAGATCATCCATCTGGAAATTTCTTCAACAATAGGCGTTATCCATGCATTTGATTGAAAACGTTCTTCCTTGTAAGCGTCATCAAGCCAGATTTTCTGGTGCATCGGGAGATGAGAGTACTGTACTCTATCAGACCAGCCACTCGTTTCCCCTCGAATTCTCCAGGAAAAACCTACAACCCGATTGAAGATTTCATCGTATAAAGAATCACGTGAATCTCGTATCATCTTAGAATTGTAGGAAGTAGAGAAAATCTTATAAAGGGAGTGATAAAGTGATTCAAAGTAATATCGGGGGAGGCTGTTTCTAAAAAAATCATACCTCGGGAGCCTAATACTTCTCTCTTCAATTGAAGGAGGAAGAGATGCAAGAAAGTAGGATGTCCCCCTATGCATACTATTCAGGATTCCTACATTCTGCGCCTTAGTTCCTCCGTATCTAACTTCAGTGATGTCATAAAAATCAGCGTACCCATTGTGGAAAACTCCTTTTCGTCTAGCCTCCTTACCCTCCTTACGTTCCGTAGAAAACCTCCACATTGAATCAAGTCGATCTTTTAACTCTGAGACGATAGATGAAGGTGTCAGAATGGAAAGCAGATGATACGAATCATCTTTAATTGGGAAATATACCTGCTTAACGAGTTTACTTGTATGAACTTCCTTTTCTTCTGGAAAGATCTTAAGAAATTCTTCACAGACTGCCTGATAAAGAGAATCTTCTAAACCCAGTGAGTCTTTCAGATAGATGGATTGTTCCTCCACATGATCAATGACAGACCTTCCATCCTCAAGGATGAGCGAAATAAATCCATAGACTGGAAGAGCTGCGGCATTACCAAAGCAGTCCATCTGGTTTAGATTCCCACGCTGAATAAACTCGCAGTTTCCTGTTCTAAGGTATCCATCATCAGCCCTCGGGATTTCGCGAACAAGGTATCCTACATTCTTCTTGACACCAGTATGCGTATATTTCCCATTGTGGGTTATCAATTTGAGTTGACCTGCTTTTTTTGCTTTATCAATGATCCAGTTCTCTAGAACTTCATTACAAGTGAAATCAATATTCTTTTCCTCAAAATACTGTTTCAGGTTCTTATCCAATTGGAACCTCCTTTACCTTGTTTTCCGCATTCCAAGCAGATCGGAGTATTCAAACCCGTGAGCGTGTGATGGAATACGTATTTCTCCGTAATTCCTCGACAAGTAGCCATACGTCCCTCCTCTTTTATCTTTTATATATGCAAGAGCTGATATGTAATCATGGTTCATCCACAAATTATTTCTGTCAGAATCGCTGATGAACCGTCTCTTGATATTTAAAATGGATTCTTTCGGGATAAAACCATTCTGATATATACCAAATACCGGGTCATCATCACCATCGTAATAATAGATTATTCGGTCAGTAGGTGAGGAGGATCTAAAAAGCGAAAGTTTCTGTGGAAGCGACGTGTACCACCAAATACTTGGACTCAGCCATCCTTCCATCATCTCCGGGCCCTTATCAGTATAAGCTCTAAGAAGTTCCCTAATTGCAAACAACTCCAAATCAATGAGCTTCTGATGCTGCTGCAGGTTTTCTTTCATGAGAATTCTCTGTATGGAGTTCACGCTAGTCTCAATCTCTCGCATATCCAAAATCTCTGAGAGATTATGTGATACAAGCATATTGCGTTTTGATTCATAGCCGGGAGAACAGAAAACCGGTGTCTCGAGTGGTTTTATTAATCCATTGATACTATACTGCAGTACACCAATATTGGGATTATTAGTTGGGTTATTTCGATGCCTTCTCACTCTGCCTGCAAGCTGAATAATTGATCTGAATGATGACGGCTCTACAATAGCCCAATCAAAATCATGATCTCTTCCTATCTCTTCAATAGGTGTTGCAACAACAACAAAAATGATATTATCTGATTTCGATTCATCGATATGAGAACGAATGATAGGGTCAGTAAAAGCCTGTGTCCTTGTATCATTTTTACAGGTGAGTACAAAATCAAGATGATGTTCCTGAAAACTCCGGATTGCAAGCACCTGACGACTATGATACGGCATGACACGCAAAGCTATGTCCTCAGGATAGACCTGTCCGATAAGACTTGTAGTCAAATCTATGCATGTATCTATATGAGCCAGTCTAACGAGGCCGAATGATACCAACTTTTCCGAATAAGGATCTTTACACGCGTGTATGGTATGCTCATGAAGAATTTCATTTCTGATTGTTTCAAAATACTGTTCCTGAACAGTCTCCTTTGAATTTTGTAGTACAGGTTTCTCAAGTGGAATCAGTCGTGCCTTTCTTCTGATTCCATGGAGCTTTTCATTTTTTCGTATATGAGCGACTCTGCCCAATATAAAAGCTTGGTGCTGTGCTTTAAAGGCATCACAACACGCTTGGGCAGAAGGCCCTGCTATTGGATGAATTGAAGTAGAAAACTCATCTACCCATACACATCCGATTTGAGGAGATCTTCTCCTTGCTGCCGAATAGATATTCCAGCCATCACGATAGACCCTGAAAAAACCTTCAGCCATGAACGCTGGTATCGTAGCTGAAGAAATGAGTACTTTTCGACCTAACATGCCTGCAAGGTGAACAAGCCGCCCAATAACGATGAGGTCCTTCTGTGTGAAATCATCAATCTCATCAATCACCAGGTCGGAGGACATAATACGCAGAAAAGGTAGCATCCACTTACCTCCTCTTATTGTTTCTGTTGCCCGAACCATATAATCTACTGTACAGGCAAGTACAGGTGAGTAGAGAAGTTTTCTCGATTTTTCATCTTTGAGGATCGCACTTACACGAGATTCAGGAATTGACGACTGATACTCGATTTCTTCGTCCATGAGACTTTCATGGGAGTCTGAATAGCCCGCAGAAAATGAAGGATCCCACATATCTGCAATGGCATCTGACCCAATAACAACAGCAAGTTCTGATTCATCTAGCCCTACTCTCGATCGATATTCATTCCCTGTCTGGAGAGTCAGTGTCCTTAGCCCGAGTGCTAAAGTAAATCGAAGTTCTCCGTAAACGGGATTCAAAGCCTGCATAATTTTTGCATTCGCAAAGGTTTTTCCGCACCCTGTGCTTGCAAGATTAACAATAAACATCCCGTCTAAAAATGCATGTTCTTGTGTTTCTGATAGTTTCCTGAATTCGTTCAGTTTCGCAGTTGCCACATCCTGCCAGTGAAAGGGACTTCCGGCAGGTGCCTTACGGGCCAGCGATCTCACATCACGGGCGGTGTCTAAATCAGTTTCAAATCTTGGCAGCAGATGCGCCATTGAAAGAGATTCATGTAATACTCCCAGCAGATGTTCTTCAAGCGTCTGGTTAAGATGTTTATCAGAATCTGTATTCGCATACAGAATACCAGTGGTAGATTCGTTTTTCTTTGTTGATCTGTATGAAGAATAAAGATAGTCTGCAAACATCAAATTTAGTCTTGAATAGTAAAGTATCAGTCTGAGATAGCCTTCTTTTTGAACTTTTGTGTACAGGCCTGAATATTTAAGAGCTTTTTTAGCCCATTTAACAACTTGTTTTTTCCATGCTTGGGAATGTATGGGTAGCCCTCTCGGGAACGTGAAACAAGCATGTGCTTTTTCACCATTAGCATATCCCCAGTCCTTCTGGATCAACTGTCTCAAAGTGTTAATATTTCTGCTCTCATAGCCCAGGTACTGATTTGGTGTATCAGGTCCGGGGATTTTATGATGAGAAAGGATGAGCCAGACGATACTGAAAGCGAAATCATCAAGCTCGGAAAAAGGTTCTTGAAAATCGTTCAACCTGACGAGCTCTTCAATAATCTGGTTTTCCTGATAATCCCCCTCTATAAGATATGAGAAGAAACCCTTATTCTGCTTTGCCGCTATCCCGGTTATTGCACTAATACATAATGCTGATATCCATTCGTGCCTAAGTGGATCTTGTATGACTGTCCCCGGTTTCCTCAGTTTATCCTGAAAAGCTTTGTTTGACTTCCCTATATCATGAAACAAAGCGGCCAAAGCGGTAATGGAGGTCATTAGACCGTGAAAATCCCAAGTATTTTCCCATTGGCTGTTGACAATCTTTCTGGAGGTGAATCCAACAGGGACAATTCCATCATCGCTGAATCTACTTCGTTTTCCAACGATCCAAAGCAACCTGGAACTGTTACTGCCATGAATAACATGGCATGCAACTGCAGTATTCTTGCTTGCGGTCTTTTTCAACAATTTCCTTACAGAGTCGAGTCCGTTTTGTGTTATTACTGTTTTCCAGGTTCTATCACCAATCCGATTGGCAAAGGAATCAAGGATTCTATTGGTTCGTTTTATCGATTTTTTCTCACACTGAGAGATAAAGAGGACAATCACAGCAACGCTCCGGATACTTGGGTAATCGCAGCCTCTTTTACCTTGTCAAACATAAAATCCAGAGCTCCGTGTGTAGCAAATGCTTGAAGGCACGCATCTCTGAATTCTTTATCAGAATGTTGTGCGAATGCACTTATAAAAGCCAGAGGGAGCACTATCGCATCTTTAATAAGGTCAGCAACATCGAAAACAAGAGCTCCTCTCCTGGTTTTTCCATGCATCACTGCGAACCCATGCGGAATCCCCAACACCCATAGAGTTGTTGCCGCTAAACCATAGGCCAGATAGTTCCCATGATTCAGAAACATGTTTGCTTTATCAATCGGCTGATCCCGATCCCTTCTAAAATCCGTTAATCCAACTTTTTTTGCCACATACTTATACAACTCCTTCGTCATGAGAGCCTCAGTTGCCAACAGGTCTCCAACATTATCAGTAGTGGAAATTTTATTCCGGTATATGTTCAGGATGTGTTGCATTTCATAATCATCGACATGGATATTTGCCTCTTTAATATCCCTATCATCTTCCCAGGTCTTCATAAGAAAATCCAGTCGGCTTTCTTGAAAAAACTTAGCCCGAAGGAGTCTCTTTTCTGAATCAAACCAAAATTTCATCCATTGCTGCACATATTCTGTTGGTCGATACTCGCTTTGAGGGGTTATCCATTGGACTTCTGTTCCTGCAAATAAGGGCGTTCCACCACCTCCGGAAAATCCGAAGGGGACACCTGCCGAAGACAACATACGTACTGCCGCCTGTGTGATTGAGGTTCCTGTCCCGAGAAGTATGACACTTGTATTTGCTATGGGAATATTCCAATACTGAGACTCTTCTGACTTTTCCGTCAAATATACAACTCTGCCGTCTTTCATCATGACCCGACATTTTTCCAGATAGAAAATATTCGCTCTTTTAGAATGCAATACTGCTTTCAAGTCTGACAATGGTTCCATGGTAACAGGTTTTTCCTCTCTTTTAGAATTCTCTCATACCTTGTATCAATCCGGAGTTTTATGAATTAATCTATCATAGTATAGCATCGAATCATTCATAGTTTTAAACCTTTATAAAGGAAATATGAATTATACTCTCTTTAAAAGTAAGCAACAATAAAAGGTGTAACATAGTTACGTCTGCCCCTCTTAACGATCCGCTCACATGTTCTCACTTTCCTCGTCTGCCAGTAGTTCCTTTCTCTTCATGAAGTATGTCAGAGTGTCAACCCGTGCCAGAGTTAGTCCAGCATTCACGATTTATGAAGCGAGAAGACTCTCTTCATCACCTCAGACTTTTCATGCTTGATGTTTAATCCACATGTTCTTCCTCTACACTCGTCAACCCCTTAAAAATTGCACCACTGCCCACTCCCGTATTGGAACACAATCCGTTTGTTCCTGTGCGTATTGGCATTCTATAGTGGGAAGTGTGACGTATAGTGTCCCTCCAACAAATTCATGCTTTTTTTTGTGAAGTTACGTCACAGCGGCAATGCTTCAGTTGAAATCGTGATGGTGAGCTGTCTAGCTTGTGTGCTGAGACTTCAGTACATAATAAAAGAAAAATATATCGAAATCTCTTGACCCTATAGTTACTATAGGGTTTATCGTTCTCCCATCAAGGTACTGAGGTGGATTCAGATGGCACAGAGAACACTGCTGAAAAACGTCCGCGCAATCGTGAGCTGTGATGAACAGGACACGGTCTACCGTGATTCGGATATATTGATCGACGGGTATCAGATTGCTGCGATAGGCAAGGACCTGCCCTCAGAGGGTGCAGCGCTCATGGACGGCAGCAGCTACGCCATCTATCCGGGCCTGGTGAACACACACCACCACTTCTTCCAGACATTCGTGAGAAACCTCGTGAGCATCGACTACCCGAACCTGCTTGTCGTTGACTGGCTCGACAAGATCTACCCGATCTTCGCCCAGCTCGACAGCGATGTGATCTACCACTCCTCCCTCGTCGCGATGGCAGACCTCCTCAAGCACGGGTGCACGACAGCCTTCGATCATCAGTACTGCTATACACGCAAGACCGGCAAGAGTGCAGTCGACAGGCAGATGGAGGCATCATCACTCCTCGGGATACGCTATCATGCAGGGCGAGGCTGCAACACCCTAGAGAAAGAAAAGGGAAGCACGATCCCGCCTGAGATGGTGGAGAGCACCGATGAGTTCCTCAGAGACTGTGAACGCCTGATAGATCTCTATCATGACCCTGCACCGAACAGTATGAGTCAGATCGTGGTCGCTCCCTGCCAGCCGATAAACAGCTATCAGGAAACCTTTGAGGAGTCAGTTCAGCTTGCACGGCAGAAGGGTGTCCGTCTTCACACTCACCTCGGAGAAGGCGAGAACCCGATCATGCTCGAACGGTACGGAAAGCGAACCCTGGAATGGGCACAGGATATCGGCTTCACAGGCGCAGATGTATGGCTTGCCCATGGCTGGGAATTGAACGAACAGGAATACCGGCTGATGGGGCAGACAGGTACAGGTTTGTCCCACTGTCCGGCACCTGCCGTGCTCGGCGGCTTCCCCATCATCGACATTCCGTCTCTCAAGAGCGCGGGAGTCACCGTCTCCCTCGGGTGTGACGGGTCGGCTACCAATGACAGTTCCAACCTCCTTGATTCCCTTCGCATGTCCTATCTGGCTCAGTCCTACTTCAGCAAACGGCGTGGAGGAGCTCCCTCCGCCTACGACATGCTCAAGATCGCTACGGTCAATGGAGCGAAGACCCTTGGTCGTACTGATATCGGTTCTCTGGAAACCGGAAAGGCTGCCGACCTGTTCGCTGTTGACATCTCGAAGCTCGAGATGGCTGGAACGACTCATGACCCGATGAATTTCCTTGGACGATGCGGGTTTACCGGAGAGACAGCCCTCACCATGGTCGGGGGTAAGGTTGTCTGGAAGGATGGGGAATTTCCCGGTATCGATGAGAAGGAGCTTGCTGAAAAGGCAGATGAAGTCTGTACTCAGCGAGTGAGGAACCTGTTTCCGTCGACCTTCAGGTAGAATTTTGCAGGGATGATATCCCTGAGGAGGAGTAAGAAGATGAAGAGAACATTGCTCGTTGCATGTTTGGTACTGGTGCTCGGGTCCGTAGCTTTGATGGCCGCAGGACAGGCGGAAGACAGCTCGGACGGGAAGATGAAGGTGGCACTCCTTCTGTCCGGTCCCGCAAACGATCAGGGCTGGAATGCCGTGGCCTTTGCAGGACTCAAGGAGGCTGAACAGAAGTACAATCTTGAGACAGCCTACTCCGAGAACGTCGGCATCTCTGACGGTGAAGCATCCTTCAGGGACTATGCCGCTCAGGGCTATGATCTGGTTATCGGTCATGGATTCCAGTTCGGAGAACCTGCGGTGAGAATCTCCTCTCAGTTCCCCGATACGAAATTCATGGCTATCGAGTCAAACACCTCCAGTGACAATGTCGCTTCCTATGTGATGGCTTGTGAGCAGGCAGGCTACCTGATGGGTATGCTGTCGGCATCGATGTCCGAAACCGGTACCATCGGTATCGTCGGCGGCTTTGAACAGCCCTCCATCGTCAAGGTACTGGAAGCGTACAAGCTCGGAGCAAAGGCCGTTAATCCTTCGATCAAGGTTCTCGATGCCTATGTGAGCAGTTTCACTGATGTTGCCCTCGGAAAGGAAGCAGCCCTTTCCATGGCCGATCAGGGAGCTGACGTACTCTCCCACTGCGCAAATCAGGCGGGTACAGGTGTTATCAAGGCAGCAGAGGAGCGAGGACTTCTCTCGACCGGTGACTCGTATGACCAGAGTTCCATCGCGCCCACCTCGGTCATGGCATCGACCCTGTACAGTGTACCAGCCCTCGTGCTGACAGCCGTAGAGAAGGTCAACACTGACACCTACGAAGGTGGTGTATTCAACCTCGGCATGAGTGACGGTGTCGTCGATATCTCAGGATACAATGCGTTCGAGGACAAGATCCCTTCCGAGGTGAAAACGCTGATCGCCGACACACGGGCGAAGATCCTGAACGGCTCGTTCACTGTCCCTCTGATTGAGACCCCCACACGCTGATACAGGACACGTCTGCCCGGGAGGATCCCGGGCAGATTCTGTATGAGGAGAACCGATGCCCCTACTGAAAATGACCGATATCGACAAGCAGTTCTTTGGCAAACCAGCTAACTCAAAGGTGAACCTGAGTGTAGAGCAGGGAGAGATTCATGCTCTTCTCGGTGAGAACGGGGCGGGGAAAACGACCCTGATGAACATCCTGTACGGTCTGTATCAGAGTGACAGCGGTTCTATCGAACTGTCGGGAAGGGAAGTGTCTATCAGGAACCCGAAGGATGCGATCGATAACCGCATCGGGATGGTCCATCAGCACTTTCATCTCGTGCCGACTCTGAGTGTCAGTGAGAATATCACCCTGGGACTCCGCAATCCCGGTCATCCGTTTGTCAGGAGAAGACAGCTGAACCGTGAGATCCGCTCCCTCAGTGAACGGTACCATCTGGAAGTGGACCCCTGCGCTCTGGTGAAGGATCTCTCGGTGGGACAGCAGCAGCGCGTGGAGATCATCAAGGTTCTGTACCGCAGGGCGAACCTGCTCATTCTGGACGAACCAACTGCTGTCCTCACCCCAGGGGAGGTTGAGAGCCTGTTCGAGGTGCTGAGGACTCTCAGGTCGGAAGGCCACTCTGTCATCATCATCACCCATCATATCAGTGAAGTCCTCAGTCTCACTGACAGAATCACCGTCCTGAGAAACGGGTGCAACGCAGGAGAGGTGGAGACCTCCCGGACCTCTGAGGAGGAACTCTCTTCACTCATGATAGGTCGTCCTCTGCGGCATGACATGCCCTGGCGGGCATCCCTCACCGATACCGGCAGAGCACTTGTCCTTGACGGCATAACAGGCGAAAACGGTCGCCTTGGTCCTCTGTCCCTCACGGTCCCCTCCGGGTCGATCATCGCCGTGGCGGGAGTCGACGGAAACGGACAGAAGGAACTTGCCGAGATGATACTCGGAATGACAAGACCTTCCGCGGGAACGATAACACTCGACGGAAAAGTACTGAACAGACTCTCGGTCAGGCAGAGAAAAGACCTCGGTGTCGGGTACATATCCGATGACCGCCTCAGAGACTCTCTGGTTCTCGATATGGATCTGAAGGAGAATCTGCTGCTGAATCTTTACCGCAACAGGAACTATCGGCATCACCATCTCCTCGACCGCAAAGCCCTCGAAGCAGAGGCTCAGAAAGCGGTCAGAGAGTATGGCATCAAGACTGCATCACTGGACACGGCAGTACGGTATCTGTCGGGAGGGAATCAGCAGAAACTGATCCTCGCTCGAGAACTCGAGGGGAATCCGCGTCTCGTGATCGCCAGCCAGAGTACACGGGGACTCGATATAGGCTCGAGCGAGGAGGTGCACACCGTACTGAAAAACCTCCGGGATCAGGGCTGCTCCGTCCTTCTCATCTCCAGTGATCTGGAAGAGATTCTCAAACTCGGAGACAGGATCGCGGTCATGTACAACGGTACCATAGTCGACATTCTGGATAACAAAGATGTCGACCTGACCTATATGGGGCTGCTCATGGCAGGGTCCGATACAAGGAGGATACAGGCATGAGAAGCACGCTCAGAACATCCCTTTCATTCCTGTTCGTGGCGCTCACCGTCGGTGGCGTTTCTCTCCTTCTCATCGCCATGGTAGGCAGCAGCATTCCCCGGGCACTGACCAGTTTCTTCAACGGCATACTCGGTTCCTCCTATGCCTTCAGCGAGGTCCTTGTCAGGGCCACACCACTGATCCTGGCGGCACTCGGAGTCTCTGTCGGGTTCAGGACAGGCTTTATCAATATCGGAGCAGAGGGACAGATCTATCTGGGAGCGATAGCGGTCACCGCACTGGGGATGTACGCACCTTCCATTCCAGCACCCTTCATGATCCTGCTGGCCATGCTCGCAGGGTTCATTGCCGGAGGCCTCTGGGCACTTCTTCCCGGACTTCTCAAAGCGAAGTTCGGTCTCTCCGAGATCATCAACACGATCATGCTCAACTATATCGCGATCAACCTGGTGGGCATCCTGGTCCGGACGGTACTGAGAGACCCCTCCTACCCCTACCCCATGTCTCCGACCCTGCCCTCCTCCACCTTCCTTTCCATGCTGATGGCACCCACCCGGCTCCATGCAGGGTTCATCCTGGCACTTGTCGCCGCTCTGGCAGTCTATATCCTCATGTTCAGGACACCCGCAGGGTTCTGCATGCGGGCTGTCGGGATGAACCCGAGGGCAAGCAGGTGCAGCGGAATTTCCGTCTTTTCCCATCTCATCCTCAGTGCACTCATCAGCGGCGGCCTTTCAGGCATCGCCGGAGTTTCAGAGATCGCCGGCCTTCACCACCGCCTCCTTGAAGGCATCAGTCCCTCCTACGGATACCTTGCCATTGTCGTCTCCCTTCTTGGAAAGAACCACCCGATGGGTATTGTCCTCTCTGCAATCGGCATCGCAGCTCTGCAGGTGGGATCAATGGCGATGCAGCGCGCAAGCGGAGTGCCCACCTCCATCGCGTATATCATCATGGGACTGCTGGTGATCATGATACTGGCCCGGCGTGAACTGTCGGGAAAGGAACGGTAGGAATGGATACACACCTGATGATTCTTATAACAACGTTTCTCGCTGCGACCGTGCGCATGGCGACCCCGATCGCTCTGGCCGGTCTGGGCGAATCGATAAGCGAGCGGGCCGGGATCAGCAACATAGGACTCGAAGCTATCATGCTCAGCGGCGCCTATTTCAGTTTCTGGGCAGTGTTCCAGAGCGGCAGCATCCCCCTCGGGGTACTCGCAGGGATGGGCGGAGGAATAGCGGCGAGTTCGATCCATGCCCTGCTGAGTATCCGGTGCAAAGCAGACCAGACAATAGCCGGCCTGGCACTGAATTTTCTGTTTCTCGGACTGACGAGTTTTCTGTTTCTCATGCAGTTCGGCAAAATCACGACGATTCCCTCGATCGCGGTTATCCCGCGACTCAGAATCCCCGTTCTCTCAAGGATCCCCGTTCTCGGTGAGGCGCTGTTCAATCAGGACCCGTTCGTCTATGTACTGATCATTACGGCAACTGTTCTGATGGTGATATTCTACCGCACCGAGTGGGGAGTCATCCTCCATGCTGTCGGTGAGAACCCGGGAGCCGCTGATACAGCAGGCATCAGAGTGTACGCTACACGGTACATCGCAGCTATCGCGAACGGTGCTCTGGGGGGACTGGGAGGCGCATATCTTTCCATGGTCAAACTCGGTTTCTTTCAGGAGAACCTCACCTTCGGTAAGGGGTATATAGCCCTGGTGGTCGTTATTCTCGGAAGAAGGAATCCGTTCGGGGTGGTTCTCGCCTCTCTCGTGATCGGTTCAGCTGAGGCGCTTCAGATACGTCTGCAGACGCTCGGCTCAGCCATTCCCTCACAGGCGTTCAGCATGCTTCCCTACGTGGTGACGATCCTGGTACTCCTCTTTTCCTTCTCAAAGAACACCGATCCTGCCGCCCTTGGGCTTCCCTACGAGCGGAACAAGCGATAATCTTGATTCATGAAAGCATTCTTCACCGTAGGAGATCTCGCACAGCTGTTCGCGATCAATGTGCAGACACTCAGGTACTACGATTCAATCGGACTCCTGACTCCTTCAAACCGTGACAGGAAGACCGGCTACCGCCTGTACCGGTTCGATCAGATCTACCATCTTGCTTCTATTCTCTACCTGAAACGACTGGGCTACTCGCTGAAACAGATTCGGGAATACCTGGACAGCAGGACACTCACTCACACAATGCAGCAGCTCACGTCACAGTCGGTACTCCTTCGTCAGAGATGGCAGGAACTGATTGACATCGACTCTGCAATTCAGAGAAAGCTCGAGTTCATCAACAGGCAGCTTCCCGTCAACGGCCTTCAGCTCACCTCAGTAAAGACCTTCCCCGACCGCTACTACATCCACATCGGCACGGAAGAGACGCTGTACATGTCTGATGCCTTCTACTTCCATCCCACCCTCGTCTTCTATGAGGGAGGTGGGAAACGGTTCGGTGCCTATCTGTTCGAGTACGACCCCTCAGCCGCCGGAGAACCGCCGCTTCAGGAGGTGTCAGTCATTCCGTCAGGATCGTTTCTCTGCGGGTATCATGAGGGTTCCTATGAGACGATACACACGTCCATAGAGAGAATCCGCCGGGAAGCGGAAGGTAGTAACCTCGCACCCTGGGAATTGAACTTCAATATCCTCGATCAGTTCGTCGAACGCGACAGTTCCCGGTTCATTACCGAGATACAGATACGGCTGCTTGATGGTTGATGTTCCGCCTGCACAGAGACACGAAGGGGACGTCAGAATACGTGCACTCCATCATTGCAGAACGCTCCGATACAGCAATGCTTTAGAAAGTAACCTGAGCTCCGACCGATGCGGTGATCGAGGCAATGTTGTTCTGCGAGTAGTTGGTCTCACTCACCGACCAGGAATCATCCCCGTCACTGGTTCCATCGCTTGTCCCGCCGAAATAGCGCAGGTTACCGAACAGCATCATCCTGTCGCTGGTCTGATAGGCCATGCGGAGGGAAGCATCAAGGATTGACCCGCTGAACTCATAGTCAGCTCCGTTGAAGAAGGCAGAATTAGCGTACGAGCCTGCAATGTCCGCACTGAGGATCAGACCGAAGGGAAAACGGTACTCGGAGTAGAGAGCCAGAGCGGGTACAAGGCCTACGTTCTGTGTGACATATAGGGAATCTGCTCCTGCCGTGAGCGATTCGAAACGGATTGATGCGTTTCGGATCTGCAACACAAGACCCGGCCCGAGGTAGGCGTTCTCATACTCTCCCAGGAGGTCATAGGTGTAGCTGAGCCGGTAGAAGGGGAACGAGTAGGTGAGCTTCATCGGAGTGTCTGCATCAAAGGTATACGCTCCCACCTCCACAGGTTCCCTGAAGGTCACGTTGGTTACCAGCTCAAGGGGCTGATAGGAGAACCAGAGACGGTGTCTGTCATCTATGCGGGCTCCGATCTGAAACCGTTCGAAGGGATACAGGACATCCTGGCCACCTTCGTTCCTGAAGTCGAACAGCGTGCCCGGATCGGAGGCACTCACTCCGTTCTGATAGGTGTGAGAGAGAATGGAGATGGCTCCTGCCTCATACTCAAAAAACGGTTCAAATGAAAAAGCCTGAACAGAGGAAAGAAGAATCAGTCCTGCCGTGATTAGGGTTACAAAACGTTTCATGCTGGTATCTCCTGGTATTATGAATAAGTACTCCCAATATAGTAAAATCTTTTTCAACCGGCTAGCTAGTTTCTGTACTGATTCCATATAATGAGTTGCAATCATCAGAAGAGAGCACGGCCCCACTGACCTTCCCTGCTCCCATTCTGAGATCATTCATTTCCATGTTCATCCATACCCTTGCACGAACCGGATGTGATCTAACTGAGGCCTGATCTTTTTACCCTGTAGCCCGTAAATGATTTTTTCCTCCTACCTACAACAGTCTCTCCAGAGCATTGCGTGTTCTGACTGGCTGTTTCTCCCAAGCTCGAACTACGTTTGTTGAAGCGTATTCGAGCTCGTATCTCAGGTTCTCCAAGAGAAGATCATACTCCTCTCTGGAGAAAACCTGGTCTTCACATAGCCTATCGAAATCAACAGGTTTCCACTTGTTTCTCATAACTCACCTCAGAGTAATCCGGAAGTAAGGGCGGGGCAGAGCCCTGCCCATCACCCGCATCCCATTGTCTCCATCCACCAATTCCTGATGAGCTGGTCTCGCTGGTCCCGGTAATCGGCAAGACACCCATCCCACACGGAGTCCGGCAGGGCCCGCAGGTGTCCACTGTGGTCTGTGATGTAGCGTCGCACCCAGGAGGAGATGATGTCTCCATCACTATCTGCCACAATCTCCTGCAGGTTCCTCACCAGCCAATCCTGCTGGTCGACCATAAGAGAGAACAGAAAGGCCAGATCACGGTTTTCCTTCGCCGTGAGTCCCGGTGGTTTTGGTACTGTCTTGGTCTTCCTCATGATAGGTATTCCTCCTTTTTATTGGCGATGTGGGTCTGCAGGACTCGTGGAGTGAGGTAACTTGATCTCCATGGATGATCTACAGCAGGTTTTACCTGCGGCCTCGGTCTTGGGGTCGGCTCAGGATCGAATTCTTTGCTGTGGGAGCTTCTTTTCGGTATCTCCTTGAGGATGTAGAGCTCTTCTTTTATGCTTGCCAGCAGCCTGTCATCGAAGGTTCTGATGACAAAGACCTTCGTTCCCTTGGGGAAGAGTCTGGGGTGTTTGGCAGGAAGATCCAGTGACCAGGGCTGGTAGTAGGCGTTATGGTATTTGATGCTGTTCCCTGCATCGACTGTACGTTGAGAGATGACTGCCAGGATGGTGTTGAGCTCCTCTTCTGAAGGAGCTTTCAGGAAGGTGCTGGTCTGTTCATCTCTTTCATCTTTCAGGGAGAACTGTCCATTGAAGGTGTTCAGATAGTCCCACAGGAATGCGTTCGCGTCCTCGATGCTCGTGATGCCGTGACGAGTGAGTTCCACCGGGATTCTACCCTGGAGCGTTTTGTTCATGCGTTCAACCCTTGCTTTGTGTTGAGGTATTGAGCTTGTCTGAATGTCTATTCCCAGTACTCTGCAGGCTGCAGCGAACTGGGTGAAGGTGTCTTTCTCCTCATCAGGCTTAGCCCTCTGGCTGTACTCGAAGACTGTCCTCCGGTCGGTTTTGAAGCGGGAGGGGATGCCGTAGCGCGTGAGGATCATGAACAGCACATGGTAGTAGCCGTTCAATGTCTCCTGGGTGTCAAACCATGCACCGACAACCTCGCTGGTCGCGTCGTCAACAGCAACATGCAGGTGCCACTTACGTTTCCCCTTTACCCAGACAAGCTCACTTGCATCCATCTGGATGAGTTCACCGAAATACTTACTGCGAGGTCTGCGAGGATGGGCATCGGCGCCATCAATCATTCCAAAAGCAGCATTGACTCTCTCACTTTCCGCTTTACTCAGATGCTCCTTTCTGGCTGTCATCCTGAGTTGTTTCTCCATCTTTCTCCTGGTAGCTTTCTTGGAGCAGGGAGAGACGAAACAGGCCTGTTTCAGGATTGCATGCACCGTTCCGTCGGAGAGGCTGATGCCATGATCCTCTTTGAGGATCTCCATGAAATGGGTGAAACTCGCATTACTGTACTTCTCCCTGTACAACCTCTCAACTGTCTTCCTCGTCTCCTGCGGTACTTTTGTCGCAGGCTGGCGCCCTTTGTTGCGGTGACTGAACAGCGACACATCACCGCTTTCATACCACTTCGTGTACTTCACGAGTGTCTTTCGGGTACATCCGAGCTTCGTTCGGCCCCGTCGTATGGCCGTGTCGGTACAGCCCAGGTCAACAACTTCCCTGGCTGTGCTGTACTTTTCCAGTTCATGGGGTCTCAGTTCCTTCAGTTCCATCTTCTCCTAACCTCCCGGGAGTGGTATGCACCCCCTCTCATCAGTCTCTGTACTCCCATTTCTATGGGTTCTGCACAGATTCCCGCACTCTGAGATGATGGTAATGGTCAGGAGATCAAAGAACATGCAAAGGTTGTTAATACCGGCAGAAAATAGATCAAGAATATATCTCAGCCATTCGCCATCGAGTTTTTCGAGGAATGACTGCAAAGCGGAAAAGATGGTCTCCTGTGAAATAATATGGTTGACGACCTGCCAGAGATAGTCCACTACGGCCTCAAACATGTTTTTGAACCAGGACTTCCAGTAGTACATCGTCCGTTCGCTCGCCAGGGAATAGTCATTCCTACCATCAAGCACGGATTGAATTTCACTGAGGCTGTAATGCTTATTACGCACAACGTCGTGGGGATAGATCGTCTTGTACCGGCCTTCTCTCGAACAACGGCCGACGGTGACGCTTGTCGTTTCCTCCGCCGGGCCTTCTTCACTCGTGTACTTTCTGATCCTCGCCCGCCTGAATCGATACTCAAGTGGACCAAGGCATCTTCCGCATGCGAGTCCGCCGTTGTCCGTATTCAAGGATGGATGGTTGGTCTCTTGAATTGAATCCGCTTCGATGGTACTGTTGCTATACTGTTTTTGGTGGAGAGGGAGTTTTTGCCGGGTCCAACCAACAAAGGGACTTCCTCTTCACTTCTCCTTTAGGGAAAGAGCCTTCACCTCAGAACCTCTCACTCCCTTTTACTTATCTATTCATTAAACCACACTTCTTTCTCCTACAGGAAATAATCATTTGAGATAAGATTGGGATTTTTCTTATTCGGTTTAGTGATCTAACTGAGGCCTGATCTTTTTACCCTTGACAACTCCGGTTTCTGTGCTATGCTGATGTTACCGGTTGCATTAGGGTACGTCTCTGATCAGCTGTTTTTATGGTAAAATAATGTTACCGGTTGCATAACAGAGGGGAGCACAGATGGAAACAATTCGGATAGGTATCGTGGGCGCCGGAGAGAGGGGCTGCTATGTCCTGGGGTCCCGTATTATCGAAATGGCTCAGGAGCTCGACCTGCAGATCTCTGCAGTGTGTGATATCAACAGTCAGCGCATCACAGACGCTGTTGATTACCTGACCTCTCAGGCGAAAGTTCATCAGCTCGACTGGGAACACGAGATCATCGGAACCACCGACTATCGTACGCTCATAGATAATCCTCAGGTCAATGCAGTCCTTATCACCACACACACCGACAACCACCTGGAGCCGACCCTCTATGCCCTTGCCTCGGGAAAGTTCGTCTACCTTGACAAACCGATATCGGTCACCCTCGATGATGCACACAGAATACTGGCTCAGGAGAAGGAAACCGGCAATACGCTGATCATGGGGTTCACCAGACGGTATGAAGGTTCCTGGAAAAAGGCTCATGAACTGCTGAGCTCCGGTGAGATCGGCGAGCTCCAGATGATGCAGATCCACTCGGTCATCCCCTATATGCGCTACTATCAGATGTGGCACCGGGTGTCGGCATTCTCGGGGGGTGCACTGAATGACAAGGTCTCTCACCTCGTTGACGTGTTCAACTGGATGAATGAACCCGGCCGGTGCGAGTCGGTCGTCGCCATGGGCGGACGCAGTTCATTCATCACGCAGAGAACGGACGCACCCTTCAGATGCAGCGAATGCGATGATGCCTCCTGCCCGTACCGCAGAAAGTGTCAGATAGACGATGACAAGGAGGGCACACACGTCCTCGGCAGGGAAAGCTGGAAACACGCCGTGACGATACGCGATTCAGCGGACACCTGCGTCTACTACCCCGGTGCCGACATCATCGACCATGCGATCGCCACCTATCAGTATGACAACGGAGTGAAGGCCTCCCTCTTCTGGGCCATCTACGGTCCCCATGCCCACGATCAGGAAACCCTCGAGCTCGTGGGCTCGAGAGGAAGAATCATGGTGGAACGCGAGACCGGTCAGGTGAGAGTGATGAGAATACTCGACGGGTATCAGAAGGAGGAATCCTACACCCTTGAAGTGCAGGGAGAGTACTTCTCCAGCAGCCACTACGGAGCTGATATCCAGCTTCTCAAGGAGATCCACAGCAGCTTCCATACCCTCTCTCACCGCAATCCGGTGGCAGATTCCTCGGACGGTCTTGAATCGCTGAGAATGATCCATGCAACAGTCGATTCGATAGAGGAAGAGGGTCGGAGGATAGCTCTGTGAACATACGGGACATCGCGAAACAGACCGGCTTCTCGCACACGACTGTGTCACGGGCACTGAACGGAAGTCCTCTGATCAGCGAGAAGACGAAACAGGTAATCCAGGCCCGTGCCGAAGAACTCGGGTATGTCATCGATGCAAGTGCCCGTTCTCTCGCCACCGGCATCAGAAACACGGTCGGTATCCTCTACCCCTACTCGAACCTCAGACGGATAGGAAGCCAGCATACCTCAGAGGTGATTGAATCGATGCGTAATGCATTGAGGGAGAAGAACCTCGATGCGATTGTCAACGGATATGATACGATCGGTGAGAGGATGAGCGAGATCCCACGCCTTCTGAGAGAGAAGAAGGTTGATGCCCTGATCATCCTCGGGTATGAGGTCACCGCACAGGTGATCGAGGAGATCACCCGGTACACCAGCAGCTATCTTCTGGTGAACCCCGACCCGAAAGATGAGCTCTCCGCTTCCCCGGCGATCACCATAGATAATATTCAGGGAGGAGCGCTTGCCTATGAACATCTGGCTGCGACGACTGAGGGAAAACTCCTCGTGGTAAGCAGCAGAACACCGCAGTTCGAGGCAAGAGTGACAGGCTTCGTGGACAGCGATCCTTCCAGAGTGGACCGTTTCTATATCGATGATGAATCGTACCAGAGCGCCTACCGATCGACGATGGAACACAGTGAGTTCATCATCGGCCACGAGGGAATCTTCGTCACCAGTGATGTGATGGCCATGGGAGTCATGAACGCACTGCTCGACCTGTCCGTTCAGATTCCCGAAACCTGTTCTCTGGTCGGCTATGACGATATCGAGTGGTGCTCCTACTCACGTCCGTCTCTCTCGACGATACATCAGCCCCGCAGTGCCGTCGCACATCATGCGGCGCAGATCATCGAGAGGATGGTATTCCACAAGAGCGATGCAATAGAGAAAGTACATCTGCTGCCGACATGGGTCGAACGTCAGTCGACGAGAGTCCAGAGGCGGTAAGTGCTGGTATATATACCTTACGGAAAGGAGGAAAAGGTATGAAACATGTAATGAAAGCCCTGACAGTTCTGATGGTGCTCATCACCCTCATGACACCGGTCTTCAGTGCTGGGACTCAGGAAACCGATGAGGTCACCCTTGAGATCTATCACCACAAGATTCCCTGGATCGATGCCTGGGAACAGATGAGTGAAGAGTATGAGGCGATGACGGGAAATGTCAGCATCGAGAACGAAGTGGTCGGCGGTGCAAGTGACTGGAGAACCCTTCTCAAGACCCGTTTCGCTGCGGGTAAGGCTCCCGACATCTTCATCATCGAAGGGTACAGTGACTATCAGCTGTGGAAGGAGTACATCGAAGTACTCGATGATCAGCCCTGGGTGGAGAACATGCTTCCCATCGCGGAGCAGGCGGCACGGCAGGATGGGAAGGTCATCGGTATTCCCGTGACCATCGAAGGGTACGGCTATATCTACAACAAGGACCTCTTCAAAAAGGCGGGGATCACCGTACTCCCGACGAATCTCTCTGAGATGCGCCAGACTGCACGGAAGCTGAAAGCTGCAGGGATCACCCCCTTCTCAAGCGGTTTCGGCACCTGGTGGGTCATCTCGAACCACTTCACGAATATCCCCTTTGCTCAGCAGAAGGATCCCATGGGATTCATCAACGCTCTGAATGATGGAACCGCCAGGATCGCGGACAATGAGGAGTTCAGGAACTTCGAGGATGCATTCGACCTCGTACTCGCTAACTCGGAAGCCAGTCCCCTGACCACTGACCACCACGCTCAGGTGACAATGTTCGCCAATGAGGAAGTGGCGATGATTCAGCAGGGAAACTGGAAGCAGGCTCCCATCCTTGAGACCAATCCCGATATTGACATGGGACTGCTGCCGATCTTCACCAGCGACGACAGCGAGAAAGCGAACAGGATTCCTGTCGGCATCCCGTTCATGTTCGTGATCAACTCACAGTCTCCCGAAGCGGAAAAGGAAGCTGCAAAGGACTTCATCAACTGGATGCTCACCAGCGAAGAGGGAAACCGCTATCTGGCAGAAGAATTCCAGGTGATTCCTTCATTCGATTCGATCGAAGCCTCTGATTCCATGGGCGGCGTCTCGAAGGACATTCTTGCCTTCGCCACTGAAGGAAAGACGATCCCCTGGATGTTCAGTTACTGGCCGGACGGAGCAGTCAACGAGTTCAGCGACATCGCACAGCGCTATGTAGCAGGACAGGATTCGTTCTCTGCCTACCTGAATAACCTTCAGGAAGCATGGGACAGACTGAAGTAGTACCAGCTGCAGACTACGAAGAAATACCGGGAGGAATCATGAAACAGATACAGAGAAACAGAGTCAACAGGATAGACAGGAACTATCTGCTGTTCAGCCTCCCGGGATTCTTCTTTTTCTTCTCGATCGTACTGATCCCCTTCTTTATCGGGGTCATACTGAGCTTTACCGAGTGGAACGGGGTGAGCAGTTCACTGCCGTTCATCGGTATTGAGAACTATCAGAAACTGTTCACCCGTGATATCCCCTCACTGAGTTCACTCTTCTTTACCTTCCGATTCACCATCACGGTCGTGATCGTCTCGAACCTGGTCGGCATTACGCTCGCTCTCGCCATCACGGCACTGGTGAAAGGCGGCGGACTCTACCGGGTCATCTTCTTTCTCCCCAATGTGATCGGAGGACTGATTCTCGGGTTTATCTGGCGCTTCATCCTGATCAACGGCTTGCCCTCCCTGTCCGAGGCACTGTCTCTCCCGTTTCTGAACTCTCCGTGGCTGGGAGACCCGGTAACCGGTTTCTGGGGACTGGTGATTGTGTATGTCTGGAAGACCGCAGGATACCTGATGGTCATCTACATAGCAAGCCTCTACTCAATCGATTCGGCGATCATCGAGAGTGCGGTCATCGACGGTGCTTCCTACTGGAAGATGCTGAAGGCGATCCGTTTTCCACTGATCATGCCTGCTATCACGATCTGTCTGTTTCTCATGCTCAGCTGGTCGTTCAAGCTCTTTGACGTGGTCTTCAGTCTGACGGGAGGTGGACCGTTCCGTTCGACTGAGATATTCGCCCTGAATATCTACAATGAGGCGTTCCTGTATAACAACTACGGATATGCTTCGGCCAAGGCGGTCCTGTTCTTCCTCATAGTGGCTGTCATCACGGTACTGCAGGTGCGGTTCACTAAGAGACGGGAGGTGTCACTGTGAGCAGAAAGAGCATACCTGCCAACCAGATCATCCTCATCCTCGTCCTCACCCTCGTCGCTCTGATGTTCCTTCTTCCCTTCTACTACATCACGGTCAATTCTTTTAAATCGTTCAGTGAGATCATGAAGGATCCGGGGCAGCTACCCGAGGTTATGAGGCTCGAGAACTATCAGAGAGCGATCGATCAGGTGAAGTTTCCCCGGGTGTTCATGAACAGTCTCCTTATCACGATGTTCAGTATCTCAGGCATGGTGCTTCTCGGCTCCACTGCGGCCTGGAAACTCGTACGGGTCCCCTCACGCATCAGTGCCTTCATCTTCTTCCTGTACACTGCCGCGATGGTGATCCCCTTCCAGTCGGTGATGATCCCGCTTGTCAAGGTCGCATCCATGACCTATCTGCTCGATTCGATTCCGGGTCTCATCATCATCTACCTCGGTTTCGGACAACCGTTCACCGTCTTCCTCTATCACGGGTTCATCAAGGGTGTCCCCAAGGAACTGGAGGAGAGCGCAATGATTGAAGGGTGCAGTGACCGGCAGATCTTCACCTCTGTGGTGTTCCCTCTCCTTAAGACTATCACAGTCACGGTCATCATTCTCCAGACGCTCTGGGTCTGGAACGATTTCCTGCTTCCCTCGCTGATCCTGTATGACAAGGATCTGCACACGATACCGTTGAGTATCAACCGCTTTTTCGGTCAGTACAAGAACCAGTGGGACAAGGCATTGCCGACCCTCGTTCTCTCGATCCTCCCGATCGTCCTTTTCTTCCTGTCACTTCAGAAACACCTCATCAGGGGCATCACCGAAGGTGCCGTCAAAGGATAACAGATATGAGAAACATCATCCTCGAGCGTTTCGAAGACGCTCTGAAGATACGGGAGAAACAGCTCGGATTCTTCATCGGTCACACCTTTCTTATCGGAGACCTGCATAACCACTGCAACATCAGCTACGGACACGGTTCCCTCGACAGGGCGATCGATTTCGCTTCGCAGCAGCTCGACTTCTTCAGTGTCACAGGACACTTCGCATGGCCCGATATCGCCAGCAATCAGGATATTCCGATAGGCGATCAGGTCGCACACTACCATATGGAAGGGTTCAGGAAACTGCAGAAGAACTGGGATATCTACCGCGAGAAGATGGACAGGTCCGAAAGCGATTCCCTGATCCCCTTCTACTCCTATGAGTACCACGGGCTGTCAAACGGGGACTATACGGTTGTGCTCAGGGATACCGGCATGGACCTCCCTCCGATTCCTGAGGCCGAGGATGCTCTCATGAACAGGCTCCGGGGGAAATCTGATGACAGGGAGATCCTGTTCCCACATCATATCGGGTACTCAAAAGGCTATCGGGGTATCAACTGGGACACCTTCAACGAAGAGATCTCTCCGGTGGTGGAGATTATCAGCCTCCACGGCTGTGCGGAGAGCAGGAACAGTCCCTTCCCCTACCTTCACACCATGGGACCTCTCGAACGCTCCCAGACGATGCAGGGGGGACTGGAACAATCGCACCACTTCGGTGTCATCGGAAGCACCGACCATCATAACGCCTCACCGGGAAGCTATCAGAGCGGAAGAACCGGGCTCTGGACACGGTCCTTCACCAGAGAGGGAATATGGAACGCCCTGAAGGAGAGAACGACAAGCGCTCTCAGCGGAGATGCTGCGCAGTTCGTACTCTTCGTCGATGACAGACCTATGGGCAGTATCGTTCCCCTTGAACGTCCGAAACTGTGCACGGTTGATCTCTATGCGGCATCCTACGAGGAGATTGACAGGATCGAGCTGATTCACAATTCACGGGTTATCCGCCGCATCCATCCCTCAGAGGAGGCTCTTGTCCCCTCCGGCAGTTCCACCCGCTTTATCGCACTCTCGTTCGGCTGGGGTGAGAAGTCAGTGAAGTGCGAATGGGATGTCCATCTGGATGTTGAAGGATGTGTGCTGCGGGATGTCTTTCCACGGCTGAGAGGTGTGGATGTGGTAGACCCGCTTGATACAGTGAATGATGAGAGCAGCAGTGAGCTCACCCGGACAGGTCCCGGTGTGCACCTGAGAACCATGACCACGGGAAATCCCTCGGTCCATGATGATGCAACCCAGGGGTTCGTACTTGAGGTGACCGACACAGAAACGGGCACGATACGTCTCAGTGCCCGTGCGAGGATAGGTACGTCTGAAGTACACAGGGAATTCTCTCTGGCTCCTGCAGATCTCGAGACCGACAGCGTCAGCTTTCACATGGACGGCTTCGTCTCTCCGGTGATCCACTTCGAACGTTCTGTCACCCCGGAGCAGTGTACTGCACAGCTGCATGAACAGGTTCTGCTGTCACCGGGAGATCATCTCTATGCCAGACTGTTCCAGAGTAACCGCGACGTCGCCTACACCTCGCCTGTCTCTATCCGGTAACCTGAACCGCCGGCCACATCGAGAGTCGTATCAGCATCTGATCACGGCACACTACCAGATGGAGCTGATGGACTACCGGATACAAGATATACTCAGAGAAAGAAGGTAGGGTGCAGGCGGTCTCCCCGCTTCCCGCGTTCAACACGCTGTCTATCGAGGTGATAGATATCCTTGATGACCGCAATACCGTCACGGTACTCCAGGACCTGAACAAGTCGGGTATCACTCGCGCTGATTCGCACCTTCTCACCGATCAGGGCATCGATCACCGATTACCGGACACGGGTAAAGAGGAGATTTCTCCCATCTCTACCGACTGTCTCGACCACTGAGATCTTTCTGAGAAAATAGGAGAGTTTCGCTGCCTGAGGGAGTGTCAGGGAACTGTTCTGCGAGATATCACGATTGGTGAATTCAGCGGAAAGTGAGGACGGCAGGAAGCTCAGGTAATGATGAGGAGAGGTGAAGGTCAGCACCTCACCGGCAGATAAAAGTCTCCTGTCACTGATGCTCACCCCTTTTCGCCGCCAGCTTCCCTTTCCGTCAGCCACTCTGATCTCTTCGATTGAAACGCTGATAAGGTCGAGAGAAAAATTGGGATGCATCACGAGGTCGGGTATCCTGATGAGCTCCCCTGCTGCAAAGGCCTCCTGCCGGTGGGCAGGAGATCGCCGGCTGCGGATGACGCTCCCCTGTTCATCACACAGGGTAACCTGTTTCTCCCGTACCAGAGGATAGACGACACGCACCGGATACTCGGGCAGCAGGTTCGTCAGTTTCCTGCGCAGGTGGGAGAAGCTGCCAGTCTGTATCTCGTAGATCAGATCACCGCTTCTCAGGTCGACAACGTACCCGTCCACGGGACATTCTGTCTCTCCCCCCACCCGCTGCTGATACAGCAGCTTCAGCTCCCTGTGAAGGGAGGACTCCTTCATCTGTCCGATCATCACCTCTTCCGTGCGTATCCGCATTATCCACATCCCCTGATACTGTTCTTCTGAGAGTGTACCACGATCAGAGCCATGAGAGACCCGGGAATTGAGAGTTAGGGACTGATCTTCCTGATCATCATTCCGATGCGCCGCGCATGTCCCTCCTCCTGATCGACTAGATCCTCGAAGGTCTCGACCAGATCAGCCGAGAGGTTTGTGTAGGCAAGGAGCGTTCGATACATATTGCCCGTGTGGACTTCCCTCTCATGGGCCCGCTCAAGAATCGCAAGGCTTGTAGGATGTTCGGGGATATTCCGGGTCTCGATAAGCATGGCATGGTCGCTCTTGGCCACACGCACACGCTCATCGAGTTCCGCTCTGGTCAGACGGTTCTTTTCAAGAAACTCATTCATCCTGTTATAGTGTTTCAGTTCCTCTGCAGCCAGTTCCGAGGCAAGTTCCCTGAGCCCGCTCTCGGTGGCAATCTCCCCTACATGGGTGTAATACGTGTAGGACTCCATCTCAATGGATCTGGAGAATTCCAGAATCTCCTGTACGCTGAACTCTTTCATACTGACCTCCTGTCTACGCTATTCACCATCTTCCCCCTTCAGGAAATCATCGATTCCACGTGCCGCGGCATGACCGTCTGCTATCGCATGGATTACGTCAGGTCCTTCAGCAATGTCGCCGCCGACAAACAGCCAGGGCAGCGAGCTCTGACCGTGAGCGTCACGCCCGACCTTACCGCGCGGGGCCATCTTTATCTGATCCTGAAGCTCCTTCGTGTAGCTGAAATCCATTCCCTGTCCGATCGACTCGATCACCATGTCAGCTTCGAAGAACTTCTTCTGCTCCATATCGAACGAAGGATTGAACCGCCCCTCAGCGTCAAAGACGCTGAGACACTTGCTCACGTGCAGCCCTCTGATCTCACCGTCCACGATCTCGATGGATTGAGGTCCCCAGCCGGGATCAATCACAGCCTTCTCCTCACGGGCTTCTTCAACCTCTTCATCATCGGCCGGCATAATGTCGGCGCCTTCCAGACAGGTCGCCAGCACATCAACTTTCCCATACTTCTGATTCTGCAGACGTGCTATCGTCCGGGTGATATCCATCGCCACGTTACCGCCGCCGATCACCACCACCTTCTCAGCTACGTCGATCTCCTTACCGTCAGCGACATCCCTGAGCAGTTCAATCGCCTGATAGACCCGCTTATGGTCACTGCCGGGGATCCTGGTGGAACGTCCAAGATGGAGTCCGCTTGCGGCGAAGACGGCATCATATCCTGAATGGAGTTCCTCGAGCTGTACGTCGGCTCCTACCCTGGTATTGAAGATGAACTCAACACCGAGCGAGGCGATATAGTCGATATCCTTGTCGATCTGGTCGTACGGCAGACGATACTCGGGAATACCGTAGCGGGTCATACCGCCGGGGGCGGAGAGGGCCTCATAGATTGTCACCGCATAGCCAAGAAGCGAGAGGTAGTGAGCCGCAGAGAGACCCGCGGGACCTGCTCCGATGATGGCCACCTTCTTTCCGTTTCTCTGGATGTTGTCGGTACCGAGAATCTCCTTGTACCGCTCCTGAGGCACCTGGTCGGCTATATAACGCTTCAGCCACCTGATACTCAGAGGATCACCCTTATGGTTGAGCGAACACACCGTCTCACACTTATGGGTACAGATTCTCCCGCAGATCTCCGGAAGAGGGTTGGTCTCATACAGGACTCTCAGGCCCTGCTCCATGTCATCGTTGCGTACCGCCTCGATGTAGGCTGGGATGCCCATGTGTGCAGGACAGGTCGCCGTACAGATTCCGCAGGCGATACACCGGTCAGCTTCTTTGATCGCCTGTTCACGACTGAACCCTTTGACCATCTCGACGAACGAGTTCTCCCGCTGTGAAGGAGGAAGTTCCTCCATCGGGATCCGCTCTGTGGCATACAGGTCATACCCGTCAAGCTTACGGTAACCCTGCTCGATACCCTTCCACGGTTTCTCGTCAACCCCCGGGACAAACCTGAAGTCCTCAGGATCGGTTGAGACCCAGCGGAAATAGTTTGTCAGTGAAAGTGACTGGGTGGTACACACATCAACACAGAGTGCACACCAGCAACATCTGCCGTAGTCGATGGTGGGGCGCAGTCCTGAATCCCCGTCCCTCGTCGTGATATCCTTCACCGGGATCAGGTCAATCGCACCGTTCTGACAGACATCCTCACAGGTTCCGCAGCCGATACAGGTATTGATATCATTGTCATGAAAACCCCGGTACCGCGGGGCACCCTCCACAGCCTTCGGGTCACGCACCGTGACCGGCTTTTCCACCGCATATTTCCAGGCCGTGAACGGCATCAGTACATCTTTGAAACTCATCGCTTTATCTCCTTGCACGCTTCATCCAATACCCCTACCGCTCGATTTCAGGCGGATAGGTATGAAGTGAGGACATAAGCCCTGCCGCATCGGCAAGGTTCACATTCACGATCATCTTTTCGAGGAGGGTCACTGCATGGGTGTAAGAAGGTCCTCGTACATTGATCCTTCTCGGATACCCGCTTCCATCCGTGACAGTATAGTATCCATACTCTCCGCGTGTGCACTCGGCTCTCCTGTAGGTCTCGCCGCGTGGAATTCTCCAGTGCAGGACATTGGGAACCTTTGCCATGAATTCACCCGAATCGGGGATACGTTCGAGAATCTGCCGGATAAGGTCGACCGTGGTAAGAAGATCCCTTCTCCTCACATCCGCACGGGTATAGGCATCGGAATCCTTTCCTACAGCGACCTCGAAGTCGAGTTCCGGGTACTTCAGATAGGGATGGTCCTTGCGGACATCCTTCGCCACCCCGGCACCGCGGGCATTGGGACCGGTGATCCCCCACCTGTCGACCATGGCAGGATCGATGTAGCCGAGACCAACTGAACGGGTCTTGTACACTGCATTCTGGAACAGAGCCTTGTCGACATCCTTCATCACCTGTTCTATCGTATCGAGGGTCTCCCTCATTCTTCCTCTGAACCCGTCGGGAAGAAGTGATCGTACCCCTCCGGGTGGCATGTGCATGTGGTAGATCCTGCCTCCGGTGATCTCTTCGAAACGGTCCAGGACAAGGTCTCTCGCCCAGATAGTCCACTGCCCGATGAGCCCGAGCCCGAACGAGCTCCCCTGACCGCCGATCCAGGCGAGATACGACTGGAGACGGGACATCTCGAGCAGGAGGGTCCTCATCCACTGAGCCGCATCCGGCACCTCGATGCCGGCCAGTTCTTCGATAGTGGCAGCAAGGAGGTACTCATTGAAATCGGGTTCGGGAACCGCGATCCTCACACAGATGGGGAAGCACTGAATGAACCGTCTGCGTTCCATCAGCTTCTCGAAACCTCTGTGCAGGTAGCCGACATGGGTCTTCGCCTTCATAATCTCATCACCCTGAATGAGCATCTCGAGCGCCATGTTCCCGGTCATACCCGGATGGACAGGCCCGAGAAACAGCTCAGAGAACTGCCCGCTCTCCCGGTCGATGATGAGCTGTCCGTCATCTCCCTTCACGGGGAACTTGCTTCGATCCTGTGTGAGACTAATCATTATCCACCTCCGGGTAGAGCATGCTCTTCATGTATTCGGCCGGATCGTTGGTACTGCGTCCCGGTCGGGGGAAGTAGGTCTCCTGTGAGTACTTCAGGGTATCGAAATCGCGCCGGTACGGGGGAGGTCCATCCCAGCCTTCGTCGAGGATGAACGTCTCGTTCAGCCGGGGTGAACCGGGGAACGAGATGCCGAACATCTCCCTCAGTTCCCTCTGGTAGGTCGCCGCTGCAGGCCAGAGGTGATGGATGCTCTCCATCTGCGCCTTCTCACGGTCAATCATCACCCTCACACCGATATCCATCTTCTTCTGAGGGTTGTTGAGAAGATAGGTGAGCTGAAAAAGACCATCCTCGAGCCAGTCGACTGCGGTAAGAATGACCAGATGCGTGAAGCCCTCTCTGTCACGCAGCTGCGTGACCGCAGAGACGGCCTGTGCCTCACTGACCGTGATGAACACCAGATCAGATCTCTGTTCTCTCACTTCTTCTATCATCACGCTCTGTTTCAGAGCATCGAGTATCTGCTGCATCGTTTCCTCCTACCAGCTGTAATCGGGCATATTCCAGCTCTTCAGGATCTTCTTCTGATTCGCCTTGTACCATTCGAACTTCTCTGCATAGAGATCGGCACCCTGTCCCTTCCCTTCCCTGATCAGTTTCTTGAGGAGTTCAAGCCCGTCCAACAGCGATTCGGGACGAGGCATACAGCCTGCCACGTAGACATCGACCGGCAGATAGTAGTCAAGCCGGTTGATGGTGTTGTAACTGTCGTAGTACATTCCGCCGTTAATCGTGCAGCTTCCCAGACCCATCACATACTTCGGACTCGGCATCTGCTCGTAGGCACGGATCACGATCCTCAGCGTCTTGAGAGAGAGGTACCCTGATACCATCAGAAGATTTGCCTGACGGGGTGTGGGTCGCCACTGGATACCGTACTGATAGGCATCATACTTGGGGGTCATCAGTGGCCTCATCTCGATGGCTCCGCAGCCGGAACCGTAGGCCAGGATCCAGATGGATTCGCTCCTTGCCCAGTTCTTGAACCGGTCGATGATCCCGGGGTAGGCCCGTTTGTATTCCTTTGAAACCTGAGGAACCGCATCGCAGTAGTAATCCCTGATCGGATCCACTTCGATCTTCTCCCCGTCCGGCCCGTACACTATCTTCTTGCTCAGAAAATCATCATTGCTTCTCATATCACTATCACCTTAACAGAATTGGATGCAGACGATCGAAAGGAGACCGAGTGCAAGCGGCACCTTGAGGAACCATCTGATCGACTGATCGACACGGTAGCGGGGAAAGACGGTCCCCACTATCACGGACCACATGTAGAGAAGGAAGGCCTTCACTATCAGCGCAAACCAGTTTGTCGCACCGCCGAAGAAAAGATTCACATAGAGGATCGTCTTCGCGACCGGGAAGATGGCCCGATTGGTCTGCAGAACCCCGAGGAACGCCCCGTGGTATTCGGTCGGGGGACCGATAGGTATCTCCTGGGGTGCCAGAACGACATCGAAGGGACTTCTCATCATCGAGCCGAGGAATGCAAGAAGTGCAGTGACTCCCGCTACGGGATTCGTGAAGAAGGTCCACTGCAGAATACCGCCCTGCTGTCCTGCAACGATCTCGGTGATCGAGAGACTCTGGTACTGGATAAACACGGAAAGGAAGCTGAGCACCAGAGGAATCTCTGCAGCCGTTACCTGTGCAAGACCGCGTGCAACTCCGATAGCCGAGTGGGGCTGTCCCGACTCGCCGCTTCCAAGGGCCATGCCGAGGGTTCCGAAGAACAGGAAGTAGAGGATCAGCACCGCGTCTCCCGAGAAGGAGAAGTTGCTGAACCCTTCAGACCCGTAGATCAGGGGAATGAACAGGATCAGTCCCACTCCGCTTGTCAGACGGAAGAGAGGACCGAGGTAGAACATCACCCCGTGCGTTACCAGATTCGTCAGCGAGTAGTTCTTGACCAGATCGATGTACGGCTGATAGAAGCGGATTCCCACCCGTCTGTTCACCCGGGCGTAGATCTTGCGGGTGATACCGTTCAGCAGCAGCCCGACATTCATGATGATGAAGAGAGTCAGCAGTGCATAGAGTATGCGGAGAGTCCAGCTCATCGATAACCTCCTGATTGTACGAGGAACACCACAACGACATACAGGACGATATGGAACAGATATGTCTGTCCGTTACCGGTGTAGATGCGTCTGATGGAATCGCTTACCGCATGAATGATCTCGGTCACCCAGGCCCAGAATCCGGTGACCAGCGGCAGCGCAAGCGCTCCGACAGCTTTGCGGTAGTGAGCGAAGAAGTTGTAGGAGAAGTGGGAGAGTTCGGGACGGCTGGGAGCCTCTCCCGAATAGAAGATGTTGAACTGCTTCACCTTCTGTGTCTGTTTCCTGAGCAGGAGGAACAGAACCGTCAGAATGACGAAGACCCCGGAGATCACATACATGATCATTGCTCCGTCAAAGTACCCCAGGGTTGTCACCCCGCGCGCCCCTGTCCAGACGATAGCCCCTTCAGGGAAAATCCCGCTGAGCATGTCACCGATCGGGCGCAGCAGCGTATTGGGCAAAAGGGAGAGAACCAGAATGACAATGAGAAGGAGGTACATGGGAATACGGAACCAGATACTGATCTCTCCCACACTTCTCAGATTGTCTTTCAGCTGTCCGAGGAAGATGGTATAGATCATCCTGAACAGATAAAGGAAGGCGATGATACCTGCAATAAGGATGACGAATCCCTGATAGTACAGCTGTTCACTGATGATCAGATTGTAGGTAATCCACTTGGCGCTGAACCCGACAAGGGGAGGTACTCCCGAGAGGGTGATGATCGCTATCAGTACGGCGAAGAACGAATAGGGCATCCGTTTGATCAGTCCACCCATGTTATACATGTAGGGAGTTCCTATCTTCAGTGCGATACCCCCGATAGCGAGGAACAGGATGCCTTTGTACAGGAAGTGAGTGACCGAATAGCCCAGTGCTATCAGCCACCCGAGGTGTGACATGCTCGCAAGGCCCCACACGATATAGCCCAGCTGCCCGATTGACGACCAGGCAAGGAGCCGCTTCGCACTCTCCTGAAACGCTGCAGAGATATTCCCCAGGAGGGCTGACAGGACACCGATCCATCCCAGAGCGAGAAGTATCCACCTGGTATACTCTGCCTCACTGCCCATACCCAGGAGTACTGTGATAAGACCGAATACTCCCGCTTTGAGGAGAATTGCCGAGGCCATGAAGTGGATATCGGCAACGGCCTCTCCGTGCGCTCCCGGCAGCCAGATATGCACTCCGATCGAAGCTGTCTTGGTTAGGAATCCCAGCAGCATCAGTGAATAGGCAAGAGCCGGCATCACCGTGATACCTGTCAGGGAACTCATAGCTACCGCTCCGCCTGCGCTGGCAGCTGCCAGAGAGAATCCGTAGAGTATCGAGTAGGAGCCTCCTATGCTGAACAGCAGGTAGCTCAGTCCGTGCGGCATCGACTTCTTACCCCTGATCAGGAGGAAGTACGATCCGATGGCCATCAGCTCCCACCCCCAGAAGAATTCCAGGAGGGTCGAAGCCTCTATCAGGGCGGCAAGCCCTGCGAACATCGTCAGAGCCATCGGATAGAAGCCCGCCCTGCGCCCCCGGTAGTAGAAACCGGACAGGAGGGTCAATACTGCACCCAACAGGAAGATACCGGCAAAAATCATCGTCAGAAGGTCCCCGGCTATCCTCGGATAGAGATCTATGGTGTAGATACTGACTCCCCCGATCGAGATGATATTCTTCACCCAGGCAGGCAGACGGTCGATGGCCGCAAGGAACAGGATGAAGGCGAGGGGTATCAGGAACGAGGGAGAGAATCCCTCTGCGAGGGTCGTCACATACCAGGAGACACCGGCAAGGGCGAGGCCTGCACCAACAGGTGCGATGAGAGAGCCTGAAGAGTAGCTGAGCTTCACCTGATCATCCAGGGGAAGCTTCAGGGCATATGAGAACCAGCGGAACAGGTAGACCGCCTCTATCAGCGAACCTGCAAGGATCATGGCGCTGAGAGCATAGTGTCCCTGTGTTCCCGCATTGAGAAGAAGGATCAGGTCCCACTTGGCGAAGAATGAGGGGAAGGGAGGAAAGCCGATGAGGGCGAAGGCTACAACAGCGAACAGCACAAGCAGCACGGGCGCCTTTCGCAGTGCGGACCACCCCTTGAGCGACTCATCCTCCACCAGATCGCTGAGGAAGAACAGGATTCCCTTGCTCAAGGCATGGGTGATCAGGAGCCCTGCAGCGATGAAATCTCTTTTGTCGCCGAGGACCTCGGAGAGACCCAGCACCACCAGAAGGAGTCCCATCTGACCGATAGAGGAGTAACCGAGAAGCCGCCGGCTTCTGTCCTGTTTCAGGGCAATGATCTGTGAGGCGATAAAGGTAAGTCCTCCCACAGCCGTGACAAGCGGTGCATGTGAGAACTGACCGACAGGAAGGATCTTCGCAAGTGCGAAATAGGTCGCACTCATGCCTCCTGCCGACAGGAGTGCGCTCAATGCACCGGGAGCACTCGAATACAGATCAACCCCCCACCCGTTTGCAGGAAACGGCTTCAGTTCAAGCAGGAAAGCCAGAACTATCAAAAGCAGAGCGAGTGTTCCTCCCCTGCCGGCCATCAGTGCCGACTCGGAAAGGGTGTCGATATTGAGAGACCCGCCGTTCATATAAGCGAATACGATACCGATGAGCAGCACCACCGAGATCAGCCCGCTTGCCACCATATAGGTGAAACCGGTGTTCACGCTGCTGCTGGAACGGCCGCGACTGAGAAACAGGATACCGACGGTCGCAATGGAAACGATCTCCAGAAACACGAAGAGGTTGAACAGATCCCGAGTCAGGATCATCGCATTCATGCCCATCACCAGGATGACGTACACTGCCCGTGCATAGGCCCCGGTCTTCCTGAACTGTTCTGACAGCGAGATTCCGCCGAGCAGACCGATGAATGAGACGATGGCGGTGAGCAGAGCCTCTGCCGGTCCCATCCGGAAGCTGATCGAGAAGGGAGGAGCAGCGCCTGCAGTGAAGACCTGCATGGTTTCTCCTGTGCCGTTCAGGAACGAGCCCAGATGGACCAGAGAGATCAGCAGCATCAGTGACAGGCCACCTGTCATGATGAACGATGTCAGTCGTTCCCTGGAGTGGAAAAGAGTGACAAGGAAGGCAGCAGCAAGACCTGCTGCTACGAAATAGATCGGGTTAAACATCGCTACCATCTCAACCTCTCAATGTTCTTGATTTCGAGCGTACCGTTCTTCTCATGAATTCTCAGTGCGAATGCGAGCATCAGAGCCGTAACTCCCAGACCGATGACGATTGCGGTCAGCACCAGAGCCTGCGGCAGCGGATCGACGACCAGTAAAGGGGCCTCTGATGCACTCAATCCCTCACTGAGGATGGGTGCTGTCCTCAGGTGCAGATACCCTGAGGCCACCATGAGGAGATGAACACCAGTGTCGATCACACTGAACGAGACGATAATCTGTATGATATTGGTCCGTGTAAGGATACCCCACAGACCGATGAGAATGAGCAGGAAACCGCTGCCCATCGCGATACTTCCGATATTCACCGTGTACCTCCTTTTCCTTCCCGCAGATCCTCTTCCTGCACACTGTGGAACATCGACAGCAGATTCGAAAGCTCGGTGCCCACCTTCAGTCCGATAAGGATGTAAATCAGGGGGATGAGCCCGGCGCTGAACAGTTCACCTACCCGACCAGTCGGCAGAACCTGGTTGTCGAGGAAGCCCCCGGCAAACAGCAGACCGCTGAGTCCGAGCAGAACATAGAGAAAGCCTGAAGAGGATTCAATCAGTGAAAAGAGACGGCTCTGGACCGCATACAGGGGGTCGGTGACAAGCAGGAGAACGAGTGCCGAAGCCAGTACGGCTCCTCCCTGGAAACCGCCTCCGGGGGACAGGTGTCCGTGGATGAATATGAACACCCCGAAGATGATGATGAAGGGAACGAGCAGAGCACTGGCAGTCCGGAGAAGTTCACTTGACTGCCTGAACTCTCGACCGGGCTGTTTCTTCCCTGATGCAAGAACATACGAGATAATCGATGAGGTGAGGAAGAGAATTGTCACTTCACCGAGGGTGTCGAGACCGCGGTAGGTCACCACGATTGCCGACACCAGGTTTGCCGAGCCTGTTTCCTCTGCCGTATTGGCGGCATAGTAGGCTGCACTCTCATTGAGCTCGGACGGAGTCTCATACCCCTGATACAGAGAGAGGAAGAGGAAGGCCATCGCGATAAGAGTGAGTATGATACCGAGTGTTCTAATCACGGGAGTCCTCCTTTGTCCGGATCCTGTTGAGCACGTAGAAGAATATGATCGTTGCCAGAGAACTGCCTATGGCGGCTTCAGTCATGGCAACGTCCGGAGCCGACATCAGCAGATACAGCAGTGAGGCAAGCAGCGACACAAGACCTGCAGATATAATGGAAGTGACCAGATTTTTCGAAAGAACCGCTGTCACGGCAGATACGATTGCAAACAGAGCAAGCACGATAAACAGGATCGACTCGATCATCGCTCACCTCCTTCCGTCTGCAGATCTCCACCGAGGTCCCGATTGCTGTCGGCAAGGTGGTCAGTGACCGTCTTTACGCTCATCGGCACTCCGACGTGGTGTGCCGAGCGGGCAAGGACGTGAGAGGAGACGGGATTTGTGAAGATGATGAAGAGGACAAGAAGGAGCAGTTTCGGGATCCAGGTGGGTTCCGCAACGCCTATTCCTGCCAGAAAGAGTATCGTACCGAGCGTGGTTGCCTTCGTTCCCGCCTGTATCCGGTTGAACAGATCGGGCATTCTCACTACGCCGAGGGCACCGAGCAGCAGAAAGAGCGATCCGAGAACGGAGATGGCCCCACCGACTATCACAGAGATTTCCATACCTACAGCCCCCTTTCCACAAATTTCGCGATGATGATGACGCCGAGGAAACTCAGCAGACCGTACACGAGAGCGACATCGATGAGCACTGAGCGATGCATGATGTAGCCGATGATGGCAATCAGCGATATCGACACGATGGTGATCACATCGAAGGCGACTACACGGTCCAGTGTGTCAGGCCCTCTGAAGAACCTGATGGCACTGACACCGAGCGCCGCCAGCGCAATGACGGCCGATACGAGAAACAGCACATTACCCATAGATCACCTCCAGATATTTCTCGAAGCCTCTGACGATCTTCGCGGTAGCCTGCTGCACGTCAGTGCTTACCGCATCGATCCAGTGGATATACAGAGAGTCTCCCTCCATGTCGACCGTGAGGGTACCGGGGGTCAGCGTTATAGAGTTGGCCAGTACCAGGCGTCCGAGCGGGCTGGTGAGTTTCGTTTTCACCTTGACGATGGCAGGGTTGATCGGAAGGGAAGGAGAGAGCACCCTTCGGGCGACATCCAGATTCGCCACGATCAGAGCCTTCAGGAAGACAAGGGGGTAGATGAGCAGATACAGGAGCGCCTTCGGCGTCAGCCTGAGACCGTCAAACACCTTCCGTTTCTGTGCGAACAGCAGAGCGACCAGGACCGATATCACGCCACCTGATGCGATCACAACCGCCCGTGAGGTGGTGCTCATCAGTACATCAGCGCTCAGAAGCAGCCATGTACCGAGCAGCAGGATCACCGCAATTACCAAGTTTCTCATATACTTCCTCCGCACCCGCCCCCCGAGATCCGGCTCACAAGTGCCTTTTTTGTGTTCTTTCCCCGAAGCAGCTGTCGTTCAATCCGGCAGGATCTTCTTTCAGGACGCACCTCATGTTCAGGCTTTCCGGCATCCTGCCCATCGGGATAGGTTCTCTGCGGCTGTGCCCTGTTGCCCTGTTGCCCTGTTGCCCTGTTGCCCTGTCCTGAATGATGGAGAAGCTCCCTGCACAGGAAACGTGTCATCATCGTAGAACGGCGGAATCCAGCTGTCAACGAATTTTGATTGTTTTTCAGTTTTTTTTCGAATATAACTCCTTACACAATATAATGAAACAAGAATATTTACGGGTATATAGCAACTAGAACCGGAGAGGAGAGAAACTGTTCTGAGACCTCTCTAACAGTCCTATTTACTCATATGAGTACACTATGAGAAGGACAGAGGAAAAACAGTTCTTGCCGACAGGAGCCTATCCTGTTATCATATCACCGTTATATTACGGTGATACAGAAAAGGAGTCAGGCATGGCAGTCCCCCCTCATATACGGAAGTTCAAACCGACAGGTTTCGGCTCGTGTGAGATACACGCGGTGAAAGGCGGTCGTTATTATTACGTGTACCGCACCTACTCGGTATACGATGCGGACAGGAAAGGAGCGCGTAAGAAGACCGGTCGGGCAATCGGAAAGATCACTGCCGAACAGGGCTTTATACCCAACACCTACGGGAAAAGCATCATGAACACGCAGCAGTCTCCCCGTCTCACCGAGTACGGTATATACGAACTGTTCGCCCAGCTTGACCGCGGGGTGGTTCTCTCGTCACTGCAGCAGCAGTTTCCCGACCATTACCGGACGATCTATACCCTTTCGATGCTGAGACTCGCACACCACTGCCGGTCAGGAGATGCAAAGAGGATGTTCGAACGATCGATCTTCAAGCAGCTCTACCCCAGCCTGACCCTCGGTCAGCGCGGGTTCCGCTCCTTTATGAAGACTCTCGGTTCTCAGGGTCACAGGATTGATGCCTACATACGCTCTCAGTGCGCAACCGGGGTAACCGGGAGAGCCTACCTGTTCGAGGGCTCGTCCCTCTTCTCTTCAGGTTCTTCTGCCTCGGGTCCCCGGGCGAAGGGGCAGTGCAGCGTACAGTCCACCAGCATCCCGACCCTCTACCTCTTTTCAGGAGCAGGCTACACACCCCTCTCCTACCATATTCTACCGAAAAAGGTTCCCGACAGGGACTCATGGGTACGGGCATGCAGGACCTCACAGGTGGATGAGATCACGATTCTCGGGAATCCCGGGTTCTACTCAATGAAGAATACGCACCATCTCGATGAGAACGGCATCTCCTACATCCTTCCCCTGAATCATCTCACACCGCTGATAGACGAACAGTTTGCCAAGCATCCGGGAACCGAGAAGTTTGACGGGTATTTCCTGCACAATGAGCGGATCATCTGGTACTCGAAGAAACGCGATGATGCAGGACACTGCATCTATATCTACCAGGATGAAGCGAAGAAGCGGCAGAAGGAGAAGCTCTACCTGCAGCGACTCGCTCACGACTACGGAGGACATTCACGAAAGGCTTTTGAAGCACGTACCAGAGACGGGATGTTCAGTCTGTTCAGCAGCATCGATACGACACCGGAAGAGATCTATCACTCCTATCGTGTCAAAGAGAAGATAGAGCACGCATATGCCTACCTGAGCAACACGGTACAGCTGGGTGTCTGCTATCAGCAGACACACGAGGAGATGGCCGCCTGGAGCTTTCTGAACCATATCAGTCTTCTCCTGTTCTCATCACTGATCAGGGCGCTGGAGACAAGACATCTCTCAGACACCTTCCTCCCGCAGGATATCATCGGTATCGTGCGGAACGTATCCCTTGTCCATTGGGGAAACGAACAACCTGCTGTGAGTGAAATCGCCGGCAAGGAGGAAGAGGTCCTCCACCAGCTGGGAGTCGACATTACCAGTCACAGCCGTCTCGCCTTCTGGAATATACGGGGCTGAGTTCCGGAAACGCGAACTGTACTGGTAGCAGTCCCGATCCTCCCTGCAGTTCTGCGTTTTTCGCCTCTCAAGGGAATATCACCGTGAAAGAAATATCCTGCGCCGGTGACAGCTAGGCCGCGAGAGAAGGGATATCAGCTCGAGAAAAGACTCCAGGATGGTGCTGTTCAGGTACGCGCTTCAGGAATCTCGGCAGTTATGGTGAACAGACCGCCTGAACGGCTGCCGGCATCGAAGACACCTCCGAGATTCTCAACTCTGTACCGCATGATGTCGATCCCGTGACCTTTCGCTTTGTCAAAGACAGCTCCCGAAGCTTTAACCCCGTTGTTACTGATCTTCAGGAAGAACCGTCCGGACCTCTTTGAGAGTTCGATCCGGATGAAATCTGGAGAAGCATGCTTGATCGCATTCGTAAGGGCTTCGTTGACGATCAGGTAGATCTGTTCGGTGACAGGGTTCCATCCCTGAACCGTTCCAACCTTGACATCGCACAGAATCATAATCCCGTAAATCTCCTGATTTCGATGAGCCATCTGCTCAATCGCACCCTGCAGCCCGAGTCTGTTGAGACGTGAAGGCCCCAGGTTATCGATCACATGCCGCAGTTCCTCATTGATCCGTTCCGAGGTCTCCTGCAGCAGTGCCAGGGTCTTCCCGTCCTGCAGGTGTCCGCTTCCCAGAGACTCGATAAGATACGCCATACCGTGCGTGAGCTGACCGAGTCCGTCGTGGAGATTGTCGCGTATCTTATTCCTCGTATCATCCGCCGTGCTGATGATCAGACTCTTTGCCTCTTCGAGCCGGTTTCTGTTCTCCAGAAGATTTCTGACAATCAGCAGTGAGTAGCCGATCGAATAGATACTGGATAGCAGCTGAAGCACCGTCTCCTCATACTGCCCGCTGAGATAGAATACGAGATCATGAATCAGCCCGTACAGTACCACTGAAAGGATGAGGATACGCGGCACATTCCAGAAGAAAGACCGCTGGGAGGGATAGGAGAACAGCGCAGAGTACTGAAGATAGAGGAAATAGGTGAACACGAATACGGAAAGGGGTGTGGCTGCCACGCTGAGCTGGTATACCATCTTATAGGGAAGAGCCACTGCCAGGACGGCAAGCAGCAGGAACAGATAATGGAAGGCCTGAATGAACCGGTTCTTCTCATACGGCCTGATATCGTGAATGATAGAGTTGAAGATGAAGGCGTTGCTGAGGTAGAAGAAGAAAAACGTGCCCTTTTTGACAAGAATGAAGTCGATCTGCGGAAAAATCTGGTAAATCGGGTAGGAATTGTACAGGAAGGTACCGAAAACGACCGAAACGGCGGCTGATGCGAAATAAAAGAGATGGTACTCCCTCAGCTGAACAGCAAGAATGCTCATAAACACGACGATGAACGTCAGGACCCCGATGAGAATGAACTCGATGGCAAGGTTCAGATTCAGCCGGTTGGTGAGGACCGGAGCCCGTGCAATAAGCACCCGTTCCCAGAGCCCTGCCCGCGGATGGGTGAAGTTGCTCACCTTGAACTCGATGAGATTCTCACCAGCCTTGAGTGAAAACGTATATACCTCAGGGCGGGCTGAAGGAAGTGCCTTCTCGGGGTCCTCAGCGTAGACTCCCTGTGAACCGATCAGCTTCCCGTTCACATGAAGTTCACTGCTTGTACCCGTATTTTTCGTATAGAGTTGAAGTGGAATACCCGCATCAGCAGGTGAGACATCGAGGAGAAGCCGATAGGTGCCCGTTCCGTTCTCCCATGCGACCGAGGGCACCTTCTGCAGGGTTCGCACCCCGTCCCGTATCAGTTCCCAATCTCCGTTGAGAGCAAGGAAGTACGGTTCCTCGGACAGCGTGGCAAGGGTAGCCCTCCCCTCCTGCACCGATATCTCGGACTTCACCTGCGGAACCGAGATCGTGCTGAGAAAGAGAACGAGAAGAAGCGTAAGGAATGAAAGTACAAGAGGTAAAGAGCTTGTTGTTTTTCCCGTATCCGGCATGGTTCCATGCTAGCACGAAGGTACCCCATCGCCTAGCAGAACTGAGAAAAAAAGAAAGAAATCTTGCACTGATCGCACATTTGTGCTTTCAGTGCACCATATCCCTATTTCGGCTGCCAGTAACATCGCTTCGGAGATACGATTGATTCATCCTTTTTCATCGTCTTCATGGCCTTGTCTATCTCCTTGCGGTCTATTCCGGTAGCATCGGCAATCTGTCCGGCGCTCATCGGCTCTCCGGCTTCTCTCATGGCTGCAAGAATTGCTTCTGTTGTTTCCATTGTCATGTACTCCTTATCGTATGGTATTGTCCCACCAATATACTCAAGGTTCCCGTTTAGGGAAAGAAATAACCGTGAAGATACTGTTGAGTTTTCCCGTGAACACTCATAGAATGACAGCAGCAAGGAGAACAGAGGTGAGAACACGCAGAATCCTTATGGTGACCAGTGAGTCGGTCCCGTTCGCCAAATCCGGCGGGCTCGCAGATGTGGTCGGCGCTCTGAGCGTGGAATTAAAAAATCAGGGCGACGATGTCAGGATTGTCATGCCCCGCTACTACTCGATACCGACCGAGGGAATGGAAGACCTGGGATCAATGTGTGTCCACATGGGCTTCGGAGAGCAGTGGTGCAGAATAGTGAGGACGACGATCCCGAACTCTGAGGTCCCTGTCTATTTCATCGATCATGAACACTATTACGGAAGGAGCGGTATATACGGGCCGAGTCCGGACACTTCATTTGATGACAACCCTCAACGGTTCGCGTTTCTCTCTGTCGCAAGTTTCGAACTCTGCAGGAAACTTGACTGGATTCCTGATGTGCTGCACTGTCATGACTGGCCGAGCGGTCCTGTTCCACTGCTTCTCAAAGTAAGAGAGCGTTATGACCGGTTTCACAGGACAAGCAGCATCATGACGATCCACAACCTCGGGTATCAGGGGAACTACGGCACTGAGATGGCGCAGGCGCTCCCACTCTCTCTTGATGAGATAGCTGAACATCACGGTACGCATATGGGTGATATCAACTACCTGAAAATGGGAATCGAGAATGCCCACATCGTCTCCACCGTCTCCCCCACCTATGCCGGGGAGATCAAGACTCCCGCTTTCGGGTACTCCCTTGACGGATCTCTCAGATACCGTGAACACGACCTGTTCGGGATCATAAACGGTATGGACTACGATGAATGGAACCCCGAGAGGGACCCCTTCCTCGCGCCGTCCAACTACTCATCAGACACGCTGAAAACCAAAACAGCACTGAAGATGAGAGTGCAGGAGGAAGCAGGTCTCGAGGTGAACCCGGACATTCCCCTCGTCGGTATTGTGAGCCGGCTGGTAGACCAGAAGGGTTTCGGAGAACTGTGCGGTCCGGCATTTGGAAGACTCTATGATATCCTCAATGATATGGTTGTTCAGTTCATCATCCTCGGTACCGGAGAACGGTGGTGCGAGGATGAACTGCTCAATCTTGAGCGTTCCTGTTCAAATTTAAAGAGCTACATCACCTACTCGAACCGTCTTGCACACCTCATCGAGGGAGCCTCCGATTTCTTCCTGATGCCGAGCAGGTACGAACCCTGCGGTCTCAATCAGCTCTACTCGCTGCGCTACGGCACCCTCCCGATCGTGAGGCGGACCGGAGGGCTTGCAGACACGGTGGAGCAGTACAACGAACAAACCGGCAGCGGCACCGGCTTCCTGTTTGATGACCTGACACCGGATAGTATCTACTACACGGTCGGCTGGGCAGTGAGCACGTGGTTTGACAGGCCCGACCATATCCAGAAGATGAGGGTGGAGGCGATGAGCCGCCGCTTCTCATGGGAAGGCTCAGCACAGGAGTATCGGAACCTCTATCAGTGGTCACAGGACAGGCTGGCTGGCGTCTGAGACCACCCGGCTGAGAAGTACTTCTTTAACAGCCGGCTCTCCTGTGGTACGATACTCTCATGGAACACGAAAACAAGAACATACCGAAGATGCTGTTCGGCAACACCGGTCACCTCAGTACCCGTACGATTTTCGGTGCGGCCTCACTCGCTTCAGTCAGTCAGGATGAAGCAGACCGTACCATGGAACTGATCAATGAATACGGGATAAACCATATTGACACTGCACGGAGCTACGGCGAAGCCGAGGTCCGTCTCGGTCCGTGGATGCAGCATGCACGTGACAGCTATTTTCTGGCATCCAAAACCGGCGAACGCACCCGTGAAGGAGCCTGGAGAGAACTCAACGAATCACTTGAACGCCTCCAGAGTGACCATATCGACCTCTGGCAGATGCACTGTCTGGTCGAGGAGGATGAGTGGCAGACCGCTATGGGACCGAACGGAGTTCTCGAAGCAGCCGTTGAAGCGAAGGAGCAGGGAATGATCTCCCACATCGGTGTAACCGGACATGGTATTCAGACTGCCCGGATGCACATCAGAAGCCTGCAACGATTCCCCTTTGACTCTGTTCTCCTTCCCTACAACTACATGATGATGCAGGATCCCGTCTATGCTGCGGATGTGAAGGAACTGCTCACTGTGTGTGAACAGAGAAACGTTGCGGTACAGACGATCAAGAGCCTGGCAAGAAGGGTAAGGACCCCGCTGGATACCTCGTACAACACCTGGTATGCCCCGCTGGAGAGGGAGGAAGCTATTGCGATGAGTGTGTCATGGGTGCTCGCTCATCCCGGTATCTTTCTCAACACCGTGGGTGACACAACACTCCTCCCCCTGGTGCTTAAGGCGGCGGCAGCTCATGCGATCTACTCGGATGAGGATCTTGCGCAGCTGGTCAGGGAAGAGAAACTCGAACAGCTGTTCACCCGTGAGAACAGGAACATGATGATCTGACCGCCTCTCCTGATAGAAGAAGCGGCCGTCACCGGCCGCCTCCTGAACGCATCAAGGCTGAGTCTTATTTGGTGCCGATCTTCCGTGTGGTCACATCGAAGATAACCGCCAGGGCAAGGACGATACCGCGCACGATATACTGGGAAGAGATATCGATTCCCATCAGGTTCATGCCTGAGGTCAGAGAGGTGTACACAATGGCTCCGATAAGCGAGCTCACAACAGAACCGACACCTCCGGCGGCGGATACACCACCGATATAGGCGGCAGCGATCGCATCAAGTTCGAACAGCGTTCCGGCCGTGGTTGTTGCCGACTGAAGACGACTGGCAAACAGCATGCCCGACAGCGCACTGAGCATACCCATCGAACCAAAGACGATGAAGGTGATTTTCTCAACATTGATTCCGGAGAGTTCAGCTGCTTCAGGATTCCCTCCAACTGCATAGATATGACGGCCGAGGACGGTCTTCTTCGTCACGAAGCTGTAGATCGCAACAACGATGAGAACAATGACAAGTGTCCAGGAAATTCCGTTGTACCCTGCGAGTATCCATGTCACTACCGCTATCATAAGGGCAAAGAATGCCATCTGGAGGGTATAGAGAGACTGGGAGACCACTTCAAAGCCGTAGGCTACCTTCATCCGGCGCGCCTTTGTCCTCATCATGATGAACAGAACAATAGCTATGATACCTATCAGGAGAGTAAGCTTATGAATTCCGGGAAGGAAACTCTCCGAGGCAAACAGATCGGGAATAAAACCGTTTCCCAGAGCATTGAAGGTCTTGTTCGGAATAATGATGGTTCCGGTCTTCAGCGTGGAGAGAAGAAGCGCACCACGATATATCAGCCAGCCTGCCAGCGATGCTACGAAGGCAGGAATACCGAGTTTTGCTACCGGATAGGCGGTAAGCAGTCCGGCAAGCACGCCAAGGAAGAGGACCACAGGTATCACAACGAATACGGGGATATTCGCGAAGACCATCAGAATCGCCGAGATCGCTCCGAGAAACCCCGAGAGAAACCCGATGGAAAGGTCTATGTGCCTGATAACGATGACCAGAGTGACTCCGATAGCCAGGACAGCGAGGTACCCGGTCTGATTCAGAAGGTTGGATATGTTCCGGGGAGAGAGAAATACTCCGTCGGTCATAATCCCGAATATGATGAATATCACAAACAATGCGATATACATCCCGTAGTCACGAATATGCTTTCTCAGTTCAGTTTTCAATTCATTGAATATCATCTCTTATACCTTCCTTCTCTCAGTTCGTTGCCAGCTGCATGATCTTTTCCTGAGTCGCCTCTTCAATCGGCAGCTCACCGGTGATTCGTCCTTCCGACACGACATAGACCCTGTCGCTCATTCCCAGGACCTCAGGGAGCTCTGATGAGATCATGATGATACTCATCCCCTCTTCAACGAGCTTGTTCATGATGGTGTAGATCTCGTACTTCGCACCGACATCTATTCCGCGGGTCGGCTCATCCAGGATAAGCACGTGCGGCTTTGCAAAAAGCCATTTTGCGATCTGCACCTTCTGCTGATTTCCTCCCGACAGTTTCAGGACCTGCTGTTCGAGCGATGGCGTTTTGATGTTGATCGCCTCCCGGTATTCGGTAGCGACTTTCACCTCGGAATTATCATCGACGATCGAACGGTGGGAAATCTCCCTCAGATTCGCTACGGTAATGTTCTGCTTGATATCCTGTATGAGAATCAGCCCGTTCTTTTTACGGTCTTCAGAAACGTAGGCGACACCTGCTTCGATAGCCTTTCCCGGATGGTTGAACCGCTTCACCTCCTTGTTGATCAGCATTTGACCGGTGATCCGGTACTTATCGGGATTGCCGAAGATACTTCGTGCCAGTTCCGTTCTCCCGGAGCCCATCAGACCCGCGAAACCGATGATCTCTCCCTTTTTCACATTGAAAGAAACACCGGTAAGATCATTCCTGCCCTTCTGGACATTGAACGCACTCCAGTCCCTGACTTCAAGAACAACCTCGTCCGAGATTTCATGATCCCTGGGAGGAAACACATTGTTGATCTCACGACCCACCATGTGCTTGATCAGTATGTTCTCACTCACCTCTCCGGAGGCGGCATCGAGGGTGCAGATAGTCTGCCCGTCACGCAGAACGGTGACCGTGTCAGCTATCCGGATGACTTCTTTAAGCTTATGAGAGATCATGATACTGGTCACACCCTGCTCGTGTTTCAGGTTCTGAATGAGCTGCAGCAGGTTATCACAGTCATCCTCGTTGAGTGCTGCAGTGGGTTCATCGAGGATCAGGACCTTGACATCCCGGCTCAGGGCCTTGGCGATTTCGACAAGCTGCTGCTTTCCGACTCCGAGTTCCTTGACCAGTGTCCCCGGGTTGATTTTCAGACCGACACGCTTCAGGAGTTCCGTGGAGCGCTGTATCGTCTCGTTCCAGTCAATGGTACCGTTCTTCACGATCTCGTGACCGAGGAAGATATTCTCATATACCGACATCTCGGGCACGAGCGCAAGCTCCTGATAGATGATGGCTATACCGGCTTTCTCGGAATCACTGATGGTCCTGTACTGCTGCACCTCCCCGTTGAAATGGATATCTCCTGTATAGGTTCCATAGGGGTACACACCGCTCAAGACCTTCATGAGGGTTGATTTACCTGCACCGTTCTCGCCTACAAGACAGTGAATCTCTCCCCGTGTCACCGAAAAGGTCACCCGGTCAAGTGCCTTCACACCGGGAAACTCCTTCGTGATGTTCTTCATCTCGAGTATATAGGTATCACTCATCAATTCACCTCCTAACGCCTGTGAATCTCGCCGGTGTATCACCGGCGAACGATACTTCATGAGACGGCAGTGCTTTCCGCCGTCTCATGAGTGTATGCTTGTTGGTAAACCCTACAGTCCCGTAAAGTCACTGGCAGCATAGTAGCCGGTGTCTATCAGTACTGATTTCAGGTTGTCTTTGGTGACTGTGATGACCTCAGACTGGATAGCCGGAACATCGGTCGCACCGTTGTCGTAGGAACCTGATGCGGCAGGCTTCTTCCCTTCAAGAAGTGACACTGCTGCAGAGATTGCATCCTTGACGAGCGTTCTCACATCCTTGAACACTGTCATTGACTGCTTTCCGTCGATGATGTACTGGATTGAAGCCTTTTCAGCATCCTGACCGGAGATGTAGTAGGAAGTGACATCAGGATCCGAAGCGAACACATCGGCGATCGCACGGGCAGTTCCGTCATTCGGTGCAGCAATGTACGCCACGCCCTTGGCTGACGCCGGAGCTGAAGTGAGGTTAGCCTCTGCGAGGTTCTTCGCTACGTTGAAGTCCCAGTTGGTACTTACCTGACCGATGATCTTTCCGAGTTCCGAGCGGGTAAGGTCTCTCTTACCTTTCAGAGCAACAGCTTCGGAAGAGTTGCGGATTACGAAGGTACCGTCTGCGATTTTGGGCTGAAGGACTTTCCATGCACCTTCAAAGAAGAGGAATGCATTGTTGTCTGTTGCGGCTCCGGCATAGAGGTACAGATTGTTGCCGCTGCCGGTTGCATTGTCAACAAGATACTGTCCGAAGTTCATACCGACTGTAACGCTGTCGAAGGTCACATAATAGTCGACGTTCTCTGTCCCGGTGATAAGTCTGTCGTAGGAAATCACATTGACCCCTGAACGTGCCGCTTCGTCAGCCGCTGATGCTGCTGCTGCACCATCGTGCGGACAGATGATCAGAACTTCGATACCCTTGGAAAGAAGAGCCTCGACATTGCTGCGTTCACGTGCAGGATCGCCCTGGCTGAACAGGATCTCGACTGAATACCCTGCACTTTCAAGAGCTTCCCGGAAACGGGCCTCATCCTGGAGCCATCGGGGTTCATCCTTGGTGGGAAGTACGATACCGACTGCCAGTTTCGATTCACTTTCTGATTGTCCTGCAGCGAACACAGGTGCCGAAACGGCGAACATGATCGCTATAATAAGCGCTGCTAATACTACTCTTTTCATGAGAGCCTCCTTTTAGGTTATACCCTCTTACATGCAACACTCGTGCCAGAAACACAGGTTCAGCAAGAAAAAACACAATCCACTCACTGGTATATAATTATGAAGCGCATCAGATAAGAATTACGAAACCTCCCCCGGCACAATGATGGTGGTTATGGTGCATATGCATCACCTTCCGGTGGATATCAACCACCTTCAAGCTGGTACTTCTTCAACCGGTAGCGCATCGTGTTCCGGGTGATCCCGAGTTTCCGCGCCGCTGCACTGATATTTCCGTCGCAGGAATCCAGGGCATCGACGAGGACTCGTCGTTCCATCTCATTGAGGGTGGAGAAGCTCTCCCGCTCACTCACGATATCCACTGCACTGCACGAATGAACCGGGTGAAGGTGAAGAGGGGAGTTTCTGATCACCTCGGGAAGATCACTGATATTGAGCGTGCTGCTGTCGGACAGAACGACCATCCTCTCGATGACATTCCTCAGCTCCCGTACATTTCCGGGCCATGAATAGGATTCGAGAAGAGAGAGGGCCTCCTCACTGAAGTTCTTCTCTCCGGTTCCCAGATCGACTGCAAACGAATCAAGGAAATACTGGGCCAGCGGTTCGATATCACTGCGACGTTCCCGCAATGGAGGCAGCTCGATGTGGAAGGTGTTGATCCGGTACAGGAGGTCCTGACGGAACTCCCCCCGTGCGACCAGCTCCTCAAGGTTCTTGTTCGTGGCACAGATGATCTTCGCCTGCACATCGACCTGCATGCCTGTCCCGAGCGGCTCGATGGTCCTGTTCTCGATCAGTCGGAGAAGCTTCGGCTGGACCTGCAGCGGCAGGTCTCCGATCTCATCAAGAAACAGGGTACCGCCTTCGGCAAGACGGACCTTTCCCTGAAAATCGGTATCGGCTCCGGTGAAGGCGCCCTTGCGGTACCCGAACAGTTCCGATTCGAACAGACTCTCGGGGATCGCCGAACAGTTCACACTGACAAAGGGAAGGACCTTCTCCTTCTGAAACAGTCCATGCAGAGTTCGGGCAAAGACTTCCTTTCCGCTACCGCTCTCACCGGTCAGGAGAATCGAAGAGGCCTTCTTCGCGATCCTCTGCAGCTTCTCATAGATCTCCCTCATACTGCTCGAACGGAAGATCAGGTCGTGTTCCTTCAGATGCTCTCTGAGTGCGAGGTTCTCCTTCCTGAGAGAGTCCATCTGGAACAGGCGTTCAACGGTGTGTATAATCAGTTCCTTGTTGAACGGTTTGGTGATGAAGTCGACCGCTCCGAGTTTCATCGCCTCCACAGCCCGTTCGATCGTCCCGTACGCGCTGATGAGAATGAAAGGAAGCCCCTCATACCGTCTGTTGATCTCCTCAAGCAGGGCTATCCCGTCCATGACCGGCATCTTGAGGTCACTGATCACGAGGGAAATATCGGTGCGGGATGAGAGGATATCAAGTGCTTCGCGACCGTTTGAGGCCGATGATACTGCATATCCCTTCGATTCGAACAGAATCTTCAGTACCGTCTGCATGTTCAGTTCATCATCAACAATCAGTATTCGCTTCATCGTCTCTGCCCTATACCGTGATCGTGAAGGTCGAACCTTCACCCTCGGTTGATTCCACCTGGATCGTCCCCCCATGTTCCTGAATGATCCGGTGGGCGATCGACAGGCCGAGTCCGGTGCCGTTGTCCTTCAGTGAATAAAAGGGATTAAACATATTCTTCAATGTCTCCTCATTCATACCGGTCCCCTCATCCCGGACGATAATCCGCACCTTACCTTCCATCTCCTGCACTGAAAGATAGACGTGACCGTGATCAGTAGCCTCCAGAGCATTCTGTACAAGGTTTCTCACGACCTGCTCTATGAGATTCCTGTCAAGAGTGCAGGCCGGGAGGTTGTCGGGAATGGAGACGCTGAGTGACGTGTCGGGAAACTGGTCAATGGGGACCAGAGAGAGAGATTCTTCGATCAGCTGTCTGATATCGCAGGGGACAGGATGAATCTGTATCGGACGCGCAAAGTCGAGGAAGTTCTGGATGATGTAACTCAGACCGTCTATCTCGGACACAAGCATCCCGGTAAGCTGCCGGAACTGGGTATCGGTATCGGAACCGGTATCGTTTCTCTCGGCGTGCGAGGGGAAACTGTCCCTCAGGATCTCTGCGGAAACCTTCATGATGCCCAGAGGATTTCTCAGCTGGTGGGAGACACCCGCAACCATCTCCCCTATCGCGGCGAGCCGACGGGAGGTCTCCAGCTGCTCTTCCAATGCCCTCACCTTCGTCACATCACTGATGACGGCAATGATACCCATCGTCTCACCTGTACCGTCATAAAAGGGAGAGGTCGAGACCGACAGGATCTCCTCACGTCCCTCATACACGAAACGGCACTCCTGTAGGTTGACGTGTATATCCTCCCTCAGCCCCTTGAAGATCAGGTCCTTCACCTCCACCGGGAACCCCGCCGATTCAAGGGAAAGCGGAAGGTCGTTTTCTCCAACCAGATGGACCATCGAACGGGCAACGGCGTTGACAGTATTGATCATCCCGTCGTGTCCGACCGTGATGATCCCCGAGCGGACGTTGTTGAGGATGAGTTCGTTGTAGGTGGCAAGGGACCGCAGCTCCTCATCACGGTTGAGAAGGTTAATCCTCATCCGGTTGACCGATTCCGCGAGATCTCCGAACTCATCGCGTCCTGTACGCTGTATGGGCGAGGAGAAGTCTCCCCGTCCGATCCTCGTCACACCCTCATGAAGAAGATTGAACGGGCGGAGAAAGACCCTCCGGTAAAAGAGAATACTGATCAGCAGGGCGGCGAGCAGTACCAGGATGGTGAGAGTCACGGAGAAACGGTTGTATGCGGTAAGTGAAGCTCTGGCTTCTTTCATATCGAGAACACACAGCATCCGGCCCTCACTGATCTCGATACCGGGAACGGAGACGAGACCAACCAGATGATCATCGGAAAGCTGTGTCTCTCGCTCGTTCAGGTCATTCATGACTCTCAGCAGATCATTTTTCACCTCATCGGAGAGTGCCTCGGAATAGATCGTATGGTGCGCAAGACGGATCAGAACGGCGGCATTGATACTGTTCTCAAGCCGTCTCACATACTCCCCGTCCACTTTGATACGGGCTCCGAGCATGCCAATGATGTCATCCTCTCGGACTATCAGGGTGAGCGACCAGATGTACGCAGCATCGCCGTCCCAATAGAGAAAGCTCTGCGAACCGCTGGAATAGGCATCGGCAATATGTCTGAACAGGACAGACCCTTTCAGACTGTTGCCAGCGTCATCGGTCGCGAGGAGGCTGCCGTTTTCCGAGAACACGAAGACTCCGCTCAGACCGAGAGCCTGATTGAACAGAGAGAGTTCTCTGGCAAGGAGATTGTTCAACCGGTAGTCAGTATATTCAATGATGTTCTTCTGCCCCGCAAGGAGAGAGACAGTATTGTCAAGATCCTCCTGAGACTGTTCGATATAGCTGGCGACCCCTGCCATCTTGGTCTCAAGCTGATCCTCATAACTGTCGATATTGCTCTGATAGATCAGCATGTACATGCCGATCTGTGTGAGAACGCTCTGCACCAGGACGACCACAATGAAGAAGATAATCACCTGAGTGGAGATACTTATCCTGTGGCGTCTCCTGTATGTTGTTCTAGCTGCTGTGTCCACTACAGAATCTCCCTGAGGGTCTCATCAATGGTTTCGAAGGTACTGTCCATCGGTATCCTTTTTGAGAGTGAATCATGCACGGCGTTCACGATGGTCTGTGAGATCTGCTGATACTGCGGATGCATGTACCGCACCTTCGCGCCCGACACCTGTTCCCTTTTTATCTCGAAGAAGGGATCCGAGTGAGTGAGTGACGGCTCTGACCAGATCTCCTTCCAGACGGGGAACTCATCAAGGTATCTCTTCTGAAACTCAGGGGAGGAAAGGTAGAGGATGAAAGACCAGGCGTCCTCCTTGTGCTCTGAGTTCTTCATGACCGCAAGGCCCTGATAGCCGCTGACCGTCGAACTGCTCTGCCCCTCATACTCGGTCGGAATTACACTGACCTCGAAATCGAACGGTTCGCTGCGGTTCCTGTTCCTGAGCCGTCCGATAAGAAAGGTCCAGTTCGTCGTGAACAGAGCATCACCGTACTCGAAGACCTCGGCCGCAAAGACCTCACCGGAGTACAGCGAGTAGGGATTGAGCAGTCCCTCCTCCAGGAGCTCATGGAGAAACGAGAGGGCCTTCCTGTTCTCAGGCGTGTCGAAGGGAAAGGGTTCGTCACGTGAGTCCCACGCATTGCCGTAGGCCCCTGATAGCCAGACAAGCTCGCACATCAGAATTTCCTCGGCCCTGAGAGAATCAAAGACCGGGTACTCGATCAGTCCCATACGTTTTGCGCTCAACGCCATCTCCCGCAATTCATCAAGGGTACCGGGAGGATGAACGTACCCTGCAGCGCGGAGTATCTCCATATTCGTGAACAGGAGTTGGAAATTCGCAAGGAACGGGACACCCCACATCGTCTGTTCGAACACATTCGCACTGTAGATCTCCCGGATCGTACCGTTCCGTATGTACTCCTGCACGTCGGCAGGCACAGGTTCCAGAATCTCGCGGGCTGCGAAATCGGCAGTCCAGATGTTATCCAGGAGAACGATATCGAAGGCACCGCTGATCCCCTCTTCCCCGGTCACTATTCCGTAGATGTCATCATACTCTTCAAAACGGAACTCGACCTCTATTCCCGTCTCACGGGTGAACTCGTCTCCCCTGCGTTCCACCTCCAGCGGATCATACCCTGCCTGAGCCATGTACAGGACCGTGAGAGAGTGAGCCTGCAGGGCCATCGCGGAGAGCAGAGTCATGGTAAACAGAAGAGTTCTCATATGGAAAAGACTACAATAGGTTGCACGCCAGTACAACAAAAAAGAAGGCATCACAGACCTGGTGCACAGGTCTGATCAGACGGCCGGCAGGACCATCTCTTTTCAATGTAAACCCTCTAAGCGTAGACACATGCGGAAAAAAAGACCAAGAGCTCGGTACATGAGGCACCCACCCATCGACTGGATATGTTTTGCATATATATTCATCATAACATTTGCTTTTTTTCCTATTTACTGATAGCATGGCATAATACTACGGATAATCAGTTCACAGAAAAATGCATATCAAGGAGTGACTTCATGGGTTTATTGTATGTTCAGTTTGGGCTCTATCTTGTTCTTATGCTCGGTATCGGGGTCTATTCAATGCGGAGGACCAACAGCAATACCGACTTCATCATAGGAGGAAGGACACTCGGTCCTTTCACCACGGCGATTTCCGCGGGGGCATCGGATATGTCAGGCTGGCTGCTCCTCGGACTTCCGGGTGCCGTGTTCGCCAGCGGTCTGGTCGAGGGAGTATGGATCTCTATCGGTCTCTCGATAGGAGCCTATCTCAACTGGCTCATCGTCGCGGGAAGACTCCGAACCCTTTCCGAAAGCTACTCGGCAGTCACCCTGCCCTCGTTCCTTGCGAAACGGTTCGATGATACGACCCACATTCTCAAAGTCGTGGCGACCCTCGTCATCCTCTTCTTCTTCACCCTCTATGTGGCCAGCGGCCTGAAGGGGGGAACACTTCTGTTTGCCCATACCTTCGGTGCATCCGAGACTTCAGCCCTCATCATCACAACCCTCGTCGTCGTCGGATATACCTTCCTCGGAGGGTACCTGGCCGTATGCTGGACCGACCTGATCCAAGGTCTTCTGATGGTCACCGCTCTTGTGTTCGTGGCTCTTCTCGGGTTCTTTGCCATCAACGGCTCCGGTTCTGACATCGTCGCTGCAAACCCGAAAGCCTTCGATTTCTCAACCGGATGGATCACTGCAGTGAGCCTTATGGCCTGGGGTTTCGGGTACTTCGGCCAGCCACATATCCTTGCCCGTTTCATCGGTATCAAGGATGCACAGTCAGTGAAGCCTGCACGCAGGATCGGTATCACCTGGATGGTGATCTCTCTGATACTCGCATCCGCCATCGGTCTTATCGGCATCGGTTTCAACGCGATCCATCCCCTGGAAGGACTCACCGGCGAGGGTGGAAACAGTGAACGGATATTCCTTGCACTCACCACAACTCTCTTCCACCCGTTCTTTGCAGGTCTCGTTCTTGCCGCCGTCCTTGCCGCAGTCATGTCCACGGCCGACTCACAGCTGCTTGTCCTCTCATCCTCCCTCACCGAAGACATTCCCGTTATCGCCAGAATGAGCGAGAAGAGACGGGAGTGGATCAGCAGAGGAGGTATCATCGGCTTTGCACTCATCGCATTCATCATTGCCTCGAATGACTCGGGAACGATCCTCAACATGGTGGGATACGCCTGGGGTGGTTTCGGAGCCGCCTTCGGACCTCTCATGATCCTCTCTCTCGTGTGGCGCCGGACCACGAAGTGGGGAGCCCTTGCAGGCATCATCGTAGGTGCAGTGACTATCTTCATCGTGAAGAACTATATCTCGATCGAGGGCGAGTACTTCTATGAACTGCTGCCCGGTTTCATTCTCTCTGCTATAGCGGTAGTGGCGGTGAGCCTTTTCACCAGAGCGCCCGAAGGCAAGACGATCGATCAGTTCGATGAGATGCAGAAGATGGTGAAAACACTGTAATAGTACCGCGCACTCAGTACCGGCACGTTCCCTACAACCACAGGCACCCCACAGGGGGTGCCTGCCTGTACACCGTTTCCAGCTCGGGAGACCTCACTGTGGCGGTATCCGCCGGCACGATTCCAAAGGAGGTGATGCATGAACATACATACCATGGATATGTCGTACTACCGCGCCGTCTATGACCTCTGGATGAACACACCCGGGATGGGACTCAATACGATTGATGATTCCGAGGACGGCATCAGCAGGTTCCTGATGAGGAACCCGTCAACCTCTTTCGTCGCAATCGAGAACGGGTTGGTTGTCGGAGTCATCCTCTGCGGGCACGATGGAAGACGCGGTTACATCTATCATCTTTCCGTCCACCCCGATCAGAGACGAAAGGGACTCGGTTCGTCGCTTGTCACCAGGGTGATAGAGTCCCTGCGCCATGAGGGTATCACGAAGGTCGCCTGTGTCGTCTTCTCTCACAACAAGACGGGCAATTCGTTCTGGGATTCTATGGGGTTCCCTCTGCGGGAAGATCTGCTGTACAGGAACAGAGTCATCACTGAGAAGAACATGAATCGTATCGATACCTGAAAGCCCTCAGAAGAACATCGTGAAAAGATTCACCACGGCAACGAGAACTATAACGATCCCGACATACCGTTTGTAATGTGTTTCAGGTATCAGACGATGAATGTAATAGCCGATGAGGATAGCCACAAGAATAAAGGGCACTGCGGATGCGGCACTCCTGAATCCTTCTCTGGTAAGGACACCATTGAGCATATACATCGGGATCCGCCCTGCTGCAGTCGCGAGCCACAGGAGAGCGAAGGATGCCCGGTAGGCCCTCTGTCGACCAAACTCAGGGCCTGCCACGGGAATCAGGAACACACCGAGACTCGTTGCACCGATGATGAATCCTCCGAGCACGTACAAAGGTTTTCTCCACACAAGCGGAACTGACGGGTCCTTTCCGAGGATCAGGTTGAACCCGTACAGAAGAATGATAGCCAGGACGAAGAGCCGGAAAACCGTCTCAGGTACAAACCTCATGAACAGACTGCCAAGGACAAGACCCGGAAGTGCGAACAGCAGGATTTTTCCGACCACCGCCCACTTGACCGACCTGTAATCACTGAGAAGGATGAACAGACTTCCCGCTATGGCAAACAGGGGGAGCATGCTTACAGCCTCTTTGGCCGCGATACTCTGGGTCAGAAGAAGGAAGGTCACGATGGATCCCCCGAAGCCGAAAATGCTTTCGGTGGCATACCCGAGGGATGCACTGATGATAACGAACAGATTCACGAACCCTCCTCGGGGAAATCCCCATCTCCTTCTCCTCTGAAATGAGACGAAACCGGAAAAACAGTCAAGGCCGACTCTCGTAGGAGGATTCATTATGATAGACTCTCTGCATCGTGAACATGTTCTCGGTACGGTCCATCGCATGGGCTATCCCCGCATAGAGGTCAGAAAGGAATGTATAGGAGAAGGAGATTGTCACAGCAGGACTCTGCTCCAGTGATAATCCTACCGAAACCACCCCGTCATCCCAGAGCTCATAACCGAGACCCGCATACCAGTGCCCTTCGGTGTAGGCAAGATCGGGCAGTGTGAAGGGAATGTTCCTCCCGGCCTGCAGGACGACTCGACGCCAGGGTTTACGCTGTTCCCAGCTGCGTGCATCCAGAACAATATCCTGCATCCTCTGTTCAGCCTGAGGGGAAAGAGAAAGCCCCGTCTGGAACTTCGTCTCTTCATACAGCTGATGAAAACGCTGAATCTGCTTATGCTGATACGGTTTTGCCGCAAAAGGCCTGAAGAGAAGGCCTGCCCCGAACGATGCATAGGGGTCCTCCTCGGCTGCATACCAGTGAATGTCCGCGTACAGGTCGAAGGGATACACATGCTCTCCCATCGCCAGTATCTTTTCGTACAGAAGAAGCATCTCCTTTTTCTGAGAAAAGTATTCAAAGTCGGTATCAGTGACCTCTGCCGCAAGGGGAGAAAGGGAAGCAATCAGAATGAGTGCTGTACAGAACAGGTGAAAAACCATACGTTTCATGATCGTACACTCCTTGAGTAATATGGTAGCAAAGAGTACCGGGATAGTCACCCCCCGTTGCAGTAATCTGCAAACCCCGGTGCAGTAATCTGTAGACTTCTCAGGCACGGGTGGTTGACAAGAACAGGCGCTCATACTATGGTAGGGCATCTTTTCTTTGGAGGGGTGCTTCCCATGTCTGAATACGATGCTGATTCGATATATGGACGTGGGCCGGGTGCGGCTCCACGAAAACGGCAACTGGCCTGACGCTGCGTAGACCGGTTGCCGTTTTTTGTTTTCCGGTGACGGCTATATACGCCGTTCCTCAGGTTTTTGTACAGTAGAGAACGTATCATATAATCGCTATAAGAAGGTTAGCAAGTTTCTACCCCCGTCCGTATCTTCGGGGACTATGATACAACGGCACAGGAGAGACATCCATCGGGATGTCCCTGGAGTCGTTGTCAGGTAGACTTGTCAGAGAGTCTACCTTTTTTTGTATGCGAGAGGAGAAAGCCATGGCAACGATATACGAAGAAGTCTCGAGGACATTCAACGAATACCTCCTGATTCCCAGACTCACGAAGAAGACGCACCTTCCCGACGAAGTCTCTCTGAAGACCCCGATCACCCGTTTCAGACGGGGTGAACAGCCCGACATCGAACTCAACATCCCTTTTACCTCCGCCATCATGCAGGCAGTGAGTGACGATCGGCTGGCAATCGCACTCGCCCTTCAGGGAGGACTCTCCTTCATCTACTCATCCCAGTCGATCAAGGATCAGGCGGCAATGGTTCAGAAGGTGAAACGGTTCAAACTCGGTTTCGTTGAGAGCCGGTACAATCTCACGAAGGATGCAACTCTCAGTGACGTGGTCAGGATCAAGGAGAAGACTGATCACTCGACGATCACCATCACCAGCGACGGTTCTCCCCATGGAAAGCTCGAGGGAATCATCACCAGCCGCGACTGGCGTGTCCCCCAGATGGACCTCAGCACCCCGGTCGTCGACTTCATGACCCCCTTTGAGTCCCTGATCTGCGGTGAGGACGGTATAACCCTTAATGAGGCCTATGACAGACTGTGGGAACACAAGCTGAGTGTCCTTCCCATCATCAACGGGCAGATCCTCACCGCTCTCGTATTCCGCAAAGACTACGACTCGGATGAACAGAACCCTTCAGCCCTGATGGATGAGAGGAAATCATACATGGTTGGAGCTGGAGTCAACACACATGATTACCGAAAACGTATTCCCGTGCTTGTAGAAAGCGGTGCCGATGTACTGTGTATCGATTCCTCCGACGGATACAGTGAGTATCAGAAGGATGTCATCAGCTTCGTCCGTGATTCCTACGGGGATACGGTGAAAATCGGAGCGGGGAACGTGGTTGATGGATATGCGTTCCGCTATCTGGCCGATGCCGGAGCCGACTTCATCAAGATCGGTGTCGGCGGCGGTTCGATCTGCATCACCCGCGAACAGAAGGGCATTGGACGGGGCCAGGCGACAGCGATTCTTGAAGTTGCGAAGGCCAGGGATCAGTACTACGAAGAAACCGGTATCTATGTACCGATCGCCAGTGACGGGGGTATCGTCCAGGACTATCATGTCACCCTCGCCCTCGCCATGGGAGCTGATTTCGTGATGCTTGGCCGCTATTTCGCACGCTTCGAGGAAGCTCCCGGCAGACGCTACCGGGTCAACGGCAACTTCGTGAAAGAGTACTGGGGAGAGGGAAGCAACCGCGCCAGGAACTGGGCACGGTATGACAGGCACGACACGCGCCAGATGACCTTCGAAGAGGGAGTCGACTCGTATGTTCCGTATGCCGGTCCCCTGAAAGACAACCTCTCCATCACCCTGGCGAAGATCAAGTCGACCATGGTGAACAGCGGATGCATGAGTATCGGAGAATTCCGGGAAAGGGCGACACTGACCGTCGTGTCCCAGATGTCACTCAATGAAGGCTCGGCACACGACGTGATCCTCAAGGAACAGAGTTTCTAGAAAGGAGCAGATATGAAAGCAGCGATCATCATGGGAAGCAGGTCCGACTATCCGCAGATGAAGGAGGCCGTGACGATACTCAGGGAGCACGGTATCGAGGTCGAGGTGAAGGTGGTCTCAGCCCATCGGACTCCCGAGTACATGGTATCCTTCGCGACCACTGCCAGGGAGAACGGGTTCGATCTCATCATCGCGGCGGCCGGAGGTGCGGCTCACCTGCCGGGTATGGTCGCTTCCCTCACGACTCTGCCGGTTATCGGAGTCCCGATGAAAAGCAGCGTTCTCAACGGGGTTGACTCCCTCCTTTCGATCGTGCAGATGCCCGCCGGGGTTCCTGTGGGTACGATGAGCATCGGGACTGCCGGAGCTAGAAATGCCGCACTCTATGCACTGCGGATCCTCTCGCTCTCACACCCCGCACTTGCAGAGACCCTTGAGAAGGAGAGGCTTGCTACTGCCGAGGATGTGATCAGTACCGGTCTCACCGGTCTCGGGGAAGAGGTATGAAACATCTCGGAATCATCGGAGGCGGGCAGCTGGGTAAGATGATTGGTGAAGCAGCCCACGCTCTGCCGTTCCCTGTCAGTGTCTCTGTCTATGATGCATCCCCTCAGGCATGTGCCCGCATCGCGGCAGACAGATTCATCTGCGGTGCGTTTGATGACAGCTCCTCGGTGAAACAGTTCGCCGATGGTCTGGATATCGTGACCTACGAATTCGAAAACATTTCGCCTGAAGTCGTTAAAACCCTCGACAATGCGGTTCAGGGATCCGAGGCTCTGAGAATACTCCAGAATAGAGCCGAGGAGAAAGCCTTTATCACCTCCCTCGGCACCATCCCCTGTGTCCCCTATGCTCTGGTCAGCGACAGCAATTTTGCCTTCCCGTTTCCGTATATCGTGAAGACACGTACCCTGGGCTACGACGGGAAGGGACAGGCGCTGATACGCAGTGAGGGAGACCTTTCTCTGGTGAAACCGGGAATGGTGGCAGAAACGTACCTTGAGGATCTCACAGAATATTCACTGATCCTGGCACGCAGTGTAAGCGGAAGGGTCACACACTACCCTCCTATCAGGAACGTCCATATCAACCAGATCCTCGATACAAGCGAATTCGCCCAGGTCGATGCTGACACGGAACAGAGGATGCTCGAAACGGGCATTGCCATCGCTGAGGCCCTGCAGTACTGCGGTGTCCTGACCGTCGAATTCTTCTGCAGTGACGGCGTTCTCTATGTCAATGAGGTCGCACCACGCGTTCACAACAGTGGCCACATCACGCTGGACGGGGCCTCGGTAAGTCAGTTCACACTCCACCTGCATGCACTGTTCGACCTTGATTTCCCCCCTGTCACGGTGGACCGCTCATGGTGCATGGTCAACATTCTCGGACAGCATTACGAGAATATCAGGAACAGCGAATTACCCGGCTATTTTTACGATTACGGAAAGAACAGCACACAGCATAACAGGAAAGTCGGCCATATAAACGGGCCAATCCACCTGAAAGAAACACTCAGAGAGGCACGATACTGATGAGACAGCAGGTATTCATACGTAAGCGAGAGGAATTCGACACAGTGAGCAGTGCTCTGTGCGGGAAGATCGGACAGGCTCTGCACATCCCTGTCAGGGCGACCGTGTATGCACTGTATGAGGTCGAAGGCCTTTCAGCAGAAGCTCTGAGGTATTTCCAGAACGAGGTTCTCGGTGACAAGGTTACCGACATCATCTCAAACTCGATCACAGTGGAAGACAGGCAGACCCTCGCCTATACCTTCCTGGCAGGCCACTTCGACCAGAGGGCCTACTATGCACTCCAGGCGGGTCGGATGGTACTTGATCACAGTGATGATTTCGCCGTACGGTCCTCGACCGTTCTTCTGTTCGAGGATCCGGTGGAGGAATCGGTGATGCAGAGGATACGGGAGTTCCTGATCAACCCCGTCGATGCCCGTGAGCGCACCCTTTCATTCGAGAGCGCTCCGCAGGTACAGACCAAGGAGATGGCTGACCTCTCCGGCTTCTCATCGAGGAACGCCGATGAGCTGAAAAAACTCAGGGAAGAACTCGGTCTCACCATGGACCTCGCCACCCTCATCTACGTACAGCAGTACTTCAGGAGCGAGAACAGGGATGCAACAGAGACCGAGCTCTTCCTGTTGGATACCTACTGGTCCGATCACTGCCGTCATACCACCTTTCTCACTCCCCTTCGGGATATCTCCTTCTCGGGCCCCTGCAGGGACCACATCGAAGCGAGCTTCAACACGTATCTGGCTCAGCGCAGGGAGATCGGACGGAGTGGAGACATCACACTCATGGACCTCGCCACCCATTCAGCACGGTACCTGAAGGCAAAGGGAAAGCTGACCGGCGTGGAAGAATCACAGGAGATCAATGCCTGCAGTGTACATGTGAGCGATGAGCATGATGAGTATCTGCTGATGTTCAAGAACGAGACACACAATCATCCCACGGAGATCGAACCCTTCGGTGGAGCACAGACCTGTCTGGGAGGGGCGATACGGGATCCTCTCAGCGGAAGAAGTTTCGTCTACCAGGGAATCAGGATCAGTGGAGCTGCCGACCCGACGGGGGACGTCACAGATACGATGGCGAATAAGCTCCCCCAGTCGACAATCGTGAAGGAGTCAGCCCGAGGGTTCAGTTCATACGGGAATCAGATCGGCATGGCCACCACGATGGTCAGGGAGATCTACCACCCGAGCTATGTTGCCAAACATCTGGAACTGGGAGCCGTGGTCGGCATCACAGCTCTTGAGGATGTGGTGAGAGCATGCCCCTGTGAAGGAGACCTGGTCGTACTTCTCGGAGGAAGAACCGGAAAGGACGGAATCGGGGGAGCAAGCGGTTCCTCGGTTTCTCACACCTCAGAGTCTCTGGACACCTCCTACGCTCAGATACAGAAGGGGAACCCTCTGGAAGAGAGGAAACTCCAGCGCCTGTTCAGAATTCCCGAGGTAAAACGCATGATCAAACGCTCAAACGACTTCGGTGCCGGAGGAGTGAGCGTCGCCATAGGGGAGCTTGCCGGGTCTCTGATCATCGACCTGGATGCAGTTCCGCTCAAGACGAAGGGAATGAACGCTACCGAGATCGCGATCAGTGAATCACAGGAACGGATGGCCGTTGTCATAGACCCCTCTGACCTTGCCCTTCTCCGTTCCTGCGCCGCAGGTGAGAATGTCGAGGCCTCAGTGGTGGCCGAAGTCACGGGGAACAACCGGCTTGTCATGCATCACGGAGGCAGGTGCGTAGTCAATATCTCAAGAGAGTTCCTTGATACGAACGGGCCAATTCCGTCACAGACTGTCTCTGTTTCAGAGTACCAGTGCCCGGAGTACGACCGAGAGCACTATGAGAGGCTCAACGGGTACTCTCAGAAGGGACTCGGTGAGATATTCGACTCCTCAGTGGGCAATTCGACGCTCTTTTCACCCTATGGGGGAGTGACGCAGTCAACCCCTGAACTCTCTTCGGTGCAGCGCTTTCCGCTACACTCCACGACGACGAAGGCTTCGGCTGTTTCCTACGGATTCGACCCCGTCTACAGCGAAATCTCCCCGTATATCATGGGCATGAACTCGATCCTCTCCTCGGTGGCCAGGCAGATAGCCACCGGTTCCCGTCTAGAGGATATCCATCTCAGTTTCCAGGAATACTTCCCGAAACCGGGAAACGACCCCGACAGGTGGGGTCTTCCCCTGCAGGCTCTTCTGGGAGCCTTCGAGGTCTGCAATGACCTCGGCCTCGCCGCCATCGGCGGCAAAGACTCGATGTCCGGAACCTATGAAGAACTCGATGTTATCCCGACCCTCGTCAGTTTCGCCTTCTCACAGGTGGAGATCGGGAGGCTGATCTCGAGAGCCTTCAAAGCTCCCGATGAGTATCTGTATATGCTCGCCCAGCCTCAGGCAGACGAGAGAGGGATTCCTGATATCAGCTCGTTCAGAGCCAACATCGAAGTGCTGGAACATCACAGGGACAGTATCACGGCCATCAGCACCCTCGATGAGGGACTCGGCCACACCCTGGAGATGATGAGTATCGGAAACGAGATCGGTTACACCTGTTCTGCCCGCGAGACCGGGAAGAATCCTGGCGGATTCCTGTTCACCTCCCCCGAGATTCTGGACGGTATCACACCGGTCGGCAGAACGACACGGCAGGGAGATGCCGCCTTCAAGGCTCGGCACATGAGCGGTCTGACGAAGCTGTTTCCCTACACCGTTCACCGCGGTCCCGATACCGTCTCAGGCTCTCTTCCTCCTGTGAAGAACCAGGGAAAACGCTATTACCACACACGGGTCGAACATCCCCGCACCCTGATACTCACCTTCAGCGGGACGAACTCCGAACTCGATATGGACATGAACTTCCGGGAAGCAGGGGCCGATACGAGGGTATTTGTTGTAAACGACACTTCACACGAGGTGTTCGCTGAGAGCGTACAGCGCTGTGCTACCCTGATTGACGAATCTCACATTCTCGTCATACCCGGCGGCTTCAGCTTCTCGGACGAGCCGGACGGATCGGGAAAGTTCATAGCTACCTTCCTGAAACACCCCGTCATCAAGGATGCACTGGAGCGATTCCTCGCGAAAGACCATCTTATCCTCGGCATCTGTAACGGATTTCAGGGACTTATCAAATCAGGACTCCTTCCTTTCGGAACCATCAGGGAGACATGCGAAGGGGATCCCACACTCTTCTTCAATGACTGTTACCATCACGTGGCGCGACTGAGCAGGACCAGGATCCGCAGTACACGCTCCCCCTGGCTTCAGGAACTCGATCCTGATCGTGAGTATACGCTTCCGGTATCGCATTCGGAAGGCAAGTTCGTCGCCGACGACGATCAGCTGGACTACCTGATCAGGAACGACCTGATTGCAACCACCTACATCGACAACCCGAACGGCTCTGCGAATAACATAGAAGGGATCGTGTCTCCTGACGGGAATATCCTCGGCAAGATGGCACATAATGAACGGATACGGGACGAACTGTTCGTCAATGTCGAAGGGAACCGACGACAGGATATATTTATGAGCGGAGTACGATACTTTTCACAGGGAGGACGTACCCGTACCCAGGGAGGAACACGATGAAACAGCTGTACGAAGGAAAGGCGAAGATCGTCTATCAGGGATCAGGTGCCGATGAGGTGATCATTCACTTCAAGGACGATGCGACAGCAGGAAACGGTGCAAAGAAAGCCTCCATAGCGGGCAAAGGTGTACTGAACCGTCAGATCTCCACCCTCCTGTTCACCTACCTTGAACAGAGCGGTGTAGCCACTCACCTCCTGGAGACGCTCAATGAGCGTGATATCCGATGCCGGAAGGTGACGATATTTCCCCTTGAGGTCATAGTGCGCAACAGGGCGGCCGGCTCCATGGTGAGGAATCTGGGCTTCGTTCGCGGAGCCCTCTTCGTACAACCGACGGTTGAATACAGCTACAAGAAGGATGAACTCGGAGACCCGCTGCTTAATGACGACCATGCTGTTGCCCTCAACATAGCCACTCGGGAGGAACTTGCCTACATCAGAGAAGCAGCCCTGAGAGTGAATGACCTTCTCAAAGCCCGTTTCGCTGAGATAGGAATTACCCTCGTTGACTTCAAACTCGAATACGGGAAGGCCTCGGACGGAACGATCTACCTAGTCGATGAACTGAGCCCCGACAACATGAGGCTTTGGGACCAGGATGAGGTGAGTTTCGACAAGGACCGCTTCCGTGAGGATTCTGGTGATCTCATCAGCGGGTATCAGGCGATCTACCGAGCACTGAAGGAAACCGAGTGAGATGTACAGAACAGGCATGAAAGAAGAATGCGGAGTCTTCGGAGTCTACAACCACGAGGATGCAGCGAACATGGCCTTCTACGGACTTCACTCTCTCCAGCACCGCGGCCAGGAGGCCTGTGGAATCATGGCGGGAGAGCGGGGTGAATATGATATCTACAAGGGTTCGGGTCTGGTTCACCAGGTCTTCACCGATGATATCCTGCAGAGGCTCAGCGGATCGACTGCAATCGGACATGTACGGTATTCGGTGACCGGAGGGACGCACTCCCATAACATCCAGCCGTTCATCTTCAACTATCAGGACAGGACCTTCGGGCTGTGCCACAACGGCAACCTGGTGAACTACAGGGAACTGAAGAAAGAACTCGAGGATGCAGGGTCGATCTTCCATTCGGTTTCCGACTCCGAACTGATTGCCCATATGATACACCGCCAGATGTACGCCGACCCGGTCAAGGCACTCAAACAGGCCCTTCCACGACTGATTGGAGCCTTTGCCTTCATCTTCCTGATCAATGATCGCCTCTATGCGGTGAGAGACAGGAACGGTCTCCGCCCCCTCTCCATCGGGAAGATCGATGATGCCTATGTGATCGCCTCAGAGACCTGCGCACTTGATGCAGTAGGAGCTGAATTCGTCCGTGATGTACTTCCCGGCGAGATCGTCGAGGTTAAGCCGTACGGCATCTCGAGTCATTTCTATACCCAGGAGACCGATGAGCATCTGTGCACGATGGAGTATATCTACTTCGCCAGGCCCGACAGTGACATCAGGGGGATCAATACGCATGAGTTCAGGAAGGAGAGCGGAAAACGGCTTGCCATCGAACACCCGGCAGAGGCTGATATCGTCATCGGCATCCCTGATTCCTCACTCAGTGCCGCTATCGGGTATGCAGAGCAGTCAGGCATCCCCTACGAGAAGGGACTGATCAAGAACAAGTACATCGGAAGGACCTTCATTGAACCCTCGAAACACCTGAGAGACCGGGCGGTGCTGCTGAAGCTCGCAGCCATCAGGCGGGTGATTACAGGAAAAAGACTCGTTCTCATCGATGACTCGATCGTGAGGGGAACGACACTGAAACACATCACGCAGCTTCTCAAGGCTGCGGGAGCGGAAGAGATTCATATACGTATCGCATCACCGGCGATCACCCACCCCTGCTTCTACGGAGTCGACATCTCAAACTTCTCCGAACTCGTTATGGCCCGCACCACCCGTGAAGACCTGATGAATTATTACGGGGTTCAGTCCCTCGAGTTCATGTCCCTTGAATCGATCCGGGAGTGTTCTCCCGATATGAAACTGTGTACCGGCTGTTTCAACGGCGAGTACATCACCGAAACCTTCAACCGGCTCGAAGAAGCCGGACGAGACCGATAAGGAAGCGAGGTAAGCGACACGATGAGCCAGAAATACAGTGAAGCAGGCGTCAGCCTGGAAAACGGATACGAGAGTATCGAACGTATACGCACTCACATCAGAACCACGGCCTCCCTCGGTTTCAATGGAGATATCGGAGGATTCGGCGGTCTGTTCGACCTGTACAAATACCGCTACAGGGAACCAGTTCTCGTCTCCGGTACCGATGGAGTCGGTACGAAACTCCTTCTTGCCATCCAGAGCGGGAAGATCGATACGGTCGGTGAGGATCTGGTCGCGATGTGCGTCAATGATATCCTCACGGTCGGAGCCTCCCCGCTCTTCTTCCTCGACTATATCGCGGTAGGAAAGAACAACCCCGGCGAGATCGAGAAGATAGTCGCCGGTATCGCAGGCGGCTGTCGCAAGGCCTCGCTGTCCCTGATCGGAGGAGAGACAGCGGAGATGCCCGATATGTACAGTGAGGGACACTTTGACCTTGCCGGTTTCGCTGTCGGTGTCGTTGAGAAGAGCGAGAAGATCGACGGCTCCGCCATACAGGCGGGCGATGCCATCATCGGCATACCGAGTTCAGGGATCCACTCGAACGGGTACTCCCTCGTGCGCAAGATACTGAACGATACCAGTGCCGATCTTTCACAGCCCTTCGCCTCCTCCACGCTCCTTGATGCCCTGCTTGTGCCGACACGGATCTACGTTGATGAGATCACTCGACTCAGAGAAAGGATTTCCGTCCATGCGATGAGCCACGTCACTGGAGGAGGATACTACGAAAATCTCCCTCGCATGATCAGTGACTCCTCACTCGGTATCACTCTAGACCTCACGGAGGTCGCTGTTCCCGAGATTTTCCTGTTTCTGATGGAACAGGGGAACCTCACTCGGGATGAAATGTACCACATATTCAACATGGGTATCGGATTCGTCGTTGTCGTCGCTCCAGAGGATGTGAAAGAAGCCCTCACCCTGCTGAGGACAACCGCACCCGGAACCTGTATCATCGGTGAGGTGACAGATGGCGGGGGGATAACCGTCAGATGAAGAATATCGCAGTATTCGCCTCGGGCAGGGGCACGAATTTCGAGCGGATCGCAACTCGCGGTATCAGAGGTGCACAGATATCACTGCTTATCACCGACACTCTCTGCAATGCTCTGTCTGTCGCACAGAGACACTCGATACCGGCGAAGACCTTCGTGAGGAAAAACTTCGAAACGAGAGCGGCAATGGAAGATGCGATCATCCGGGTCCTGGAGGAATACCGGATCGACCTCATCGTTCTTGCCGGGTACATGAGACTTCTCTCTCCAACCTTCGTCACATCCTATGAGAACAGGATCATCAACATTCATCCCTCCCTGCTTCCCCTGTACAAGGGAAAGGATGCGATACAGCAGGCGTTCGAGGACGGAAGGAAGATCTACGGTGTCACCGTCCACTATGTCAATGAGGGAATGGACGAGGGACGGATCATCGAACAGGGGCAGGTGAGCTATGATGGAGAAGACATCGGGGAACTGGAGAGCATGATACATGCAGCGGAGTGGGAGCTCTATCCGAGGGTGATACAGCATCTGATCGATCAGGGGGAAACGACATGAATGTAGCGATACTCGGAACCGGTGGAAGGGAACATGCCCTTGCAGTGAAATCGCTCAGATCAGCGCAGGTCCGGGATGTTCATGTGATCCCGGGGAATACCGGAATGCTGAGAACCGATGGGCTCACGATACAACCCGAATGGGACGGCACCTTTCCCGCTCTTGAGCGGTATCTCAGCGAAAACGGGATCTCTCTCCTTATCGTGGGAAATGAGGCGTACCTGGAGAGAGGAGTCGCAGACTATTTCAGGGATTCCACCGTCAGGGTCTTCGGTCCCTCGCAGAAAGCAGCTCGGCTTGAGACGAGCAAGGACTATGCAAAGCAGTTCATGGCCCGCCACGCTGTCCCGACAGCTGATTTCACCACATTCACGACCTATGAATCGGCAGCAAAGCATATGGCAGGTACACAGGGGAACCTGGTTATCAAACAGGATGGGCTTGCCCTCGGCAAAGGGGTGCTCGTCACCGATGACAGGAAAGAAGCCGATGCCTTCCTGAAGGAGAGTTTTACCGGTGAGGGAAAGGTCGTATTCGAACAGTTCCTCTCAGGCAGGGAATTCTCCCTGCTGGCCTTCGTCAATCAGGAATACTACAATCTCATGGCACCTGCACGCGACTACAAGAGAGCCTATGAGGGGGATAAGGGACTCAACACCGGAGGTATGGGGGCCTATACCCCCGTGGAATATGTCAGTGAAGAGGATATGCGCAACGTCGAGGAGCATATCGTCCTGCCCACAGTCAACGGCCTGATACATGACGGGATCGATTTCACGGGAATCATCTATTTCGGCCTGATGAAGAGCGACGACGGAATACGGGTGATCGAGTACAACACCCGCTTCGGTGACCCTGAAGCGGAAGTACTCCTTGAAGCGATGAACAATGACCTCATCGACGCGATCACTGCGACCTTTGAAAAGCGTGCATATCCCCTCACCTGGAGAGAGGGAACCACCCTGGGGGTCTGCCTGGCTTCGGCAGGGTATCCCCAGGGCTATCAGAAGGGACACCGGATCGACATTCCGAAGGAAACCGGCTGCTACTCCATGGCTCTCAGGCGGGACGGTGACCAGTATATCAATGACGGGGGACGGGTGGTCCTCGTCACCGCATCAGCACCGACGATGGAACAGGCTCGCGAGGCCTGTTATCGTGATGTAAAAAGGATCAGCAGTGACATCCTGTTCTGGAGAAACGATATCGGAATATAGAAGAAGGAATAGAATAAGGGCTATTGGAGAGCACTATCCGCCGGAGTACTATCCGCCGGAGTACTATCCGCCGGAGTGCTCTCCGCCGGTGTACTCTCCGCCGGAGTGCTCTCCGCTGGATACCTCCTGATCTCCTCCCGTCCTGTCAGCGCAGCCCATCCGTGCCATGCCAGAGCCCTGAGCTCATCTTCTCCCGGATACACGAACACCTCACCGAGGTGCTTCACCCGCCGTGTGATATCAGCTGTGAGACTCAGGCTGTACGAAAGGCCTCCGGTCAGGAGGATTGCGTCGACCTCTCCTTCAAGCACGGTCGAGAGGGCCCCGATCTCCTTCGCCACCTGATAGACAAGAGCATCGCGGATCACACGGCTCATTCCGTCTCCCTTCTGTGCCGCCTCTTCCACCTCTTCGGCATTGTTCGTCCCCAGATAGGCGACGTACCCGCCCTTCCCCGCGAGCATCTCTCTGATGTCCTTCTTCGAGTAGTCTCCCGAAAAACAGAGGTCGACAAGCTGCCCGGTCGGCAGCGTTCCGCTGCGCTCGGGTGAAAACGGTCCCTCCCCGTTGAGTCCCTGGTTCACATCAACCACGCGTCCCTTTCGGTGAGCTCCTACCGTGATACCTCCCCCCAGGTGGGCGACGATGAGGTTCATGCCCTCATACCGCCTGCCTGCCTTCTCTGCGTGCTTCCGTGCTATGGCCTTCTGATTGAGCGCATGAAAGATCGACTGACGGGAAAAGAGTGGGTGACCTGCGATACGGGCTACATCATCCAGTTCATCGACCACTACAGGATCTGCAATGAACGCTCTCGCTGTCGGGATCTGATAGGCGATATCCTGGGCGATGAGGCCTCCAAGATTGCTTGCATGCTCTCCCATGACCCCGCGCTTCAGATCCTCACTGAGGGACTCGTTCATCTCATAGACTCCCGAGTGAAGGGGCCTGACAAGACCTCCTCTTCCTACGACAGCTGCGATAAGGCGGGGGTTCACAGCCTGCTCGCGCAGTGCATACAGAATGTGTTCCTTGCGGTACTCGAACTGATCCGCTATATGGGCAAAGCGCCGCAGCGACTCGACAGGGTGCCTGATGGTGACCTCGAAGATCATCTCAAGGTCACGGAATATTCCTATCTTCGTGCTGGTGGAACCGGGATCAATGGCAAGAATGAGCGGATGCCCCATTATGATCTCCCGGCCACGGCAGCAGCGAGCAGGATCGAATAGTATCTGCTCTCCTCACTGTCAGCCCTGCTGCTGAGAACGACCGGCCTGAGTGCACCGAGAACAATAGCCGCTGAGCTGGCTCCTCCCATGAAGTTCAGTGACTTGTACAGGATATTGCCGCACTCGAGTGTGGGTGCCAGCAGGATATCGGCATCCCCTGCCACCTCACTGACGATGCCCTTGTGCTCCGCAGCCGATCGTGAGACGGCATTATCAAGAGCGAGGGGCCCGTAGACCGAACAGAGCGGGAAGGCGCCCTGCTCTCCCATCTTCCTGAGCTGGTCAGCTTCAACAGTAGCCGCCATCTTCTCATTGACCTTCTCAAGAGCGGCGAGCACGGCAACCTTTGGCTGAGCCACGCCCAGAGCGTGCAGGAACCGTACACTGTTCTCAAGTATCCGGGCTTTCTGGGCGAGAGGGGGTGCTATATTGATCGCTCCATCGGTGACGACGACCAGTTTATGGTAGTAGGGGGTCTGCATCAGTGCGGCATGCGAGAGAAGAGAATCCTGGACAAGTCCCCACTCTCTGTTGAGAACGGCTTTCATGATGGTTGCGGTGGGAACGGAACCCTTCATCAGGACATCTGCCTGCCCTTCACGAACCGCTTTCACAGCCGATTCACAGGCGTCCCTCTCATCAGAGCATTCGATCGCCGTGAAGCTTCCCTGCCGGCAGGCCGTCAGAGAAGAGAAGGGAGATGCGCCCTCCCCTCTCCCGTAGAGAAGCACCTCAATACCGATCTCATCTACGGCTCTGCACAGTGCCTGCATGACATGCTCTTCGTACGGATAGGCTACCGCAACTCTCACCCGACGGTTCGAGTCTTGGAGATCTGTAAGCTCTGCCAGTGATTTCAGCATATGATCCTCCTTCCGAATTCATTCCTTAGCCTCACCTGCCTCTGTGGAAATACGCGCAGGACAGCACACGGCACAGCGCCGTCCTGATGAGACAGAATCTCCTCAGAACAGGTTTTTGCGCACCCAGGCTGCAGAGGTTGATGCCATCGCATCAAGATCAGGGTCCTTTACCATGTCACGCCATACTCCGATGTCACGGCCGACCTGTCCTCCGGGCATCACGAAAGGTTCCATTACCATCGGTCCGTCGAAGCTGACATCATCAAGGGCTTCCTTGATCTCAGCCCACGGCATACGCCCTGTTCCGGGCATCTTCCTGTTCGCCTCTCCAAGGTGGAAGGCCGAGAGATAGGACCCGACCCGTCTGATCGCGTCCCCGAAGGAATCCTCTTCGATGTTCATGTGGAAGGTGTCAAGGAGGATGCCGACCGCAGGCTGGTTCAGCTGCTGCATGAACGCGACCGCTTCATGGCTGTCATTGATCAGGAACTGTTCGAAGCGGTTCAGCACCTCCACATTCAGATGCACGCTGCGCTCTGCGGCATAGGGGGCAAGAATACTCATGCTCTCAAGAGACTGATCCCAGATCGGCTGCTTGGTAGTGAGGTCCTGAGGCATCACACCGGGCCAGTAGCTGTGAACGGTCCCTCCGATCATGCCTCCTCCCATATTGGCCACAGAGTCTATCATACGCTTCATGAATTCGATCCCGTTGGTGCGTACCTGTACATCAAGTGAAGACACATCATACTGCTTCTGAAGCCCGATCCCGTAGGAGAGGAGGAGGTCCTCATCATCTGCCATCTGCTTTAATGCCTTCTGCTCTGTGCTGCTCATTGCAGCGATGGTTCCTCCGTTCAGTTCCAGCTGATCAAAACCGAGTTTCTTCACTTTTTTGATGAAGGGGACAAAATCCACATCCCACTCATGGGTCCAGAACGCATAATAAATCCCAACCTTTCTCATAGCTTGTGCCTCCACTGATCTTCGCAGGATGTCGTACAGGTACGTATCCCTGTGTATTCATCATCAACAGAGTAAAGCAGAAACCCGTTAGAATCAATGTGATTCTTACCGCGTCCCTCCCGCCCCGTCTCCCCACTCTGCTCTGATGGATGAGCGGGAATCACCTGGTGCAGGCAGTCTTCCCGGGCTGTAGACGACTCCCTCCTCTTGTAGGTATCTTATAGGACGTGCCATCGATACACATTCGAGGGGAAAAGGAGTCAATCATGCATCATGTTGTAATCGGAGGAAATGCTGCTGGAATGAGTGCAGCGGCGAAGATACGGAGAACAGCACCGGACGATACGCTCACGGTACTGGAAAAGAGTTCGATCGTCTCGTTCGGGGGGTGCGGTCTGCCCTACTATGTCGGAGACTTTTTCAGTGACAAGCGGTTTCTGCTTCACAGGTCTCCCGAACGGTTCAGGGAAGATGGTGTGGATCTGCGTCTGAATCATACTGTGACCCGGGTGGACCCGGTAAAACGGGAAGTGATTGGACTCGATGAACATGGAGAACAGTTCTCAATCACCTATGATAACCTCATTGTAACCAGCGGAGCAGACAGTATCACACCACCGATAGAAGGTGTCGGCCTGAAGCATATCTACCCCCTCAGAGTTCTCGATGACGGGGAGATGATAAAGAAGGCGATTTCCTCGACAGGGGAACATGCGGTCGTTGTCGGGGGTGGTTTCATCGGCCTCGAGATCGCCGAAGCGCTTCACAGGGCCGGCAAGAAAGTCAGGATCATCGAACTGATGGACCGTGTGCTGAAGACTGCCGTCTCTCCTGAGATATCGGACCTTGCCCACCAGGAGATTGAGTCCCACGGTGTTGAGCTCTCCCTTGAAGAGAAAGTGGAAGCCTTCAGGGGAGAAGGATCAGTCCAGAGCGTTGTCACGTCCAAAGGAACCTACCCCGCTGATCTGGTCATCCTGTCAGTGGGAGTCAAGGTACAGACGCAGTTCCTTGCATCCTCAGGGATCGATATGCTGCCGAACGGCGCGATCATCGTCAACAACAAGGGAGAAAGCTCAATCGACCATATCTATGCTGCCGGGGACTGTGCGGCTGTTCCTTCGATGCACGGAGACCGTCATGTGTTCAGCCCTCTGGCAACCTCTGCAAACAAGCTCGGCCGTATCATCGGAGACAGAATCGGGGGAAGCGACAAGGTCTATCCGGGTACGTTGTCCACCGCCTGCGTCAAGGTCTTCGATCTGGAGATCGCCCGCACCGGTGTGAGCGAGGAAGGAGAGTCGATGAGCTCGGTGTTCATCAGGGACAAGAACCAGACCGCCTACTATCCCGGGCAGGAGGATATCTATATCAAACTCTTCTTCTCCACGGAAACCGGAAAGATCACAGGTGCCCAGACTGCTGGAAAGAATGGTGCCGTCCTGAGGATCAACCCTATCGCCATGGCAATCCAGCTCGGGGGTACAGTCGAGGACCTTTCTCTTGCTGACTTCTGTTATGCTCCGCCCTTCGCAAAGACCTGGGATGCTCTGAACGTGGCAGGGAGCGTTGCCTCCAGTGCGTTCGACAAGAGAAAGAAATAATACTGTTCAACCTGAAACAACCAACACGCTCCACACAGTACACAGCACACCTATACGGTGTGCTTGTGTCTTTCAGCAGGTTTCGGGAACCGGATATTCACCTCACTGAGGATGATCGAGCCCAGGATAACAGCTCCACCGGACACCATGAACACCGAGTAGGGTTCAATAGCAAGCATAACGGAGAACAGTGAACCGAACAGGCTCTCACTTGAAAGGAAAATGGCTGTCTTCGTACTGGTGGTGTATTTCTGAGCAGAAGTCTGCAGAAAGAAGGCTATCAGAGTACTGAACAGCCCGAGGTACAATGACCAGAGAAGCCCCTTGGACCAGAGTATATCTGTTCCCACGACACCGTAATCTATTGTGATGAAATAGAGCAGGGAAAGAACAGAAGCTGTTGCCATCTGCAGGAAAGTAAGCAGTGCCGGATCGCTTTGTTTCGTTACGGTATCAAGATACGAGATATGCAGGGCAAAGAAGAACGCGCACAGAAGAGTGAATGTGTCACCTGTGGAGAAGTGAAACCCGACACCCGGTCTGTAGGTAAGAATAGCCACACCGATGAAGGTGACAAACGGGAGAATGAAGAACTTCCTGTGGGGTCGCTTCCTGAACAACAGCCAGGTCATAAAGGGAACCATGATGACATTCGTTGCCGTTATAAACGCATTGTTGCTCGGTGTTGTGAACCGGAGGGCAAACGTCTGGGTATAAAACGCGAGGAAGAGGAAGATGCCGGTAATGAGGCCCCTGATAAAATCAGGGCGGGACATTGCCATGATCCTGCGGTGTAATCCTATAGCCAGAATTGCGGCAGCCACACTGAATCGTATCAGCAGGATGAAAGAGGTCGAGAACCCGCTCTGAAGTGCATAGAAGGTTGCAGGGAATCCGGTCCCCCATATCACCGCTGTGATGAGCAGTGACAGATCAGCATAGACCGGTTTCATGATGACACGTTCCGACAACTCTCACGGACGATCAGTTCGCAGGGAATGACTATCCTCACCCCCCGGGTCCTGCTAAACAGCAGTCTCTCTGCCGCCAGACGAGCAGCCATGACCCCCATTAAATGTGTGTGCAGTTTCACTGTGGTCAGTGCAGGGGTAAGGTATTGAGCCTCCGGGATATCGTTGCAGCTTATCAGGCCGATATCATCGGGGATGGCAAGCCCCCTCTCCTTGAAGGCCTTCGCCACTCCGATAGCCATGGAGTCGGTCTCGACAAAAAACACCTCAGGCAGATTGTTCTTCAAAGCTTCCTGAGCGAGCGTATATCCCGAGTTGAGGGATGTCTCATCGGTTATATAGAACAATCCTTCCTCAAGTATTCCTGAATGTTTCAACGCATCATGGAAGTAGACTTCACGCTCATCGGCCACATAGTCACCGGTTGACGGGCTGAAATTGCGTGAGCCGATATAGCCGATTCTGCTGTATCCAAGCGACTGCAGGTAATGAAGGACCTTATCGACAACATCCTTCATGTCGATTCCGATCGAATCCATTTCCAGTTCCTGATGTCTCAGCATAAAATCGACGAGAATCGGCGCAGACTTCATTTTTTTAACTTGTTCTGCAAGGAAGGGCGTCCATTCCGAACCGCTGCCTATAAGAACATACTGTGAATTTCCCTGTTGCGGAAATGTAGTAGTATATGAAGGATAATAGATCTCCTCCACCTCAAGTCCCAGCGCACGGCATTCCTTCCTGCAGTGAGTACGGATGGAAAGGTAGTAGGGATCCTCGACTTCTTCAATCTCATCATAAAGAAGGACAAGATACACCTTACCGGCTAGATGCAGATCTTCCTTCACCACTGACGGTGTGTTCACAGGATAATCAAGCTCCTCTGCGATCTGAAGGATCTTCTGACGGTTTTCCAGGGATATGGAGAACGATGGATCATGGTTCAAGACTCTTGAAACAGTCGAGATGGAGACATGTGCTTTCGCTGCAATATCCTTTAAACGTGCCATATGGTTTTTTCCTTATCATCATTGTAAAGAGTTCCGAGCATATCTGTCAATCGAGTATTTTTCTTGTTTTACGCAAATTTAGTAAAATTTTTCTTTACAAAATAATCTCTTTCCGTATATCCTTATAGAAAAGAGAAGAATGAGGAATTCTTCAATACACACGGAGGTATAACATGAAAAGGAAACACACTATTTTTCTAGTTTTTCTTATCACACTGCTCGCCTTTCCACTGTTCGCAGCTGGTCAGAAGGAAGATGTAGTCACGGTATGGATTCCCGGAGACGAGGTTGAATATGGATTCTACTTTGATGCTCTCTCAAGCTATCACGCGAAGATGGAAAGCGAAGGAAAGACCTTCGACTATGTGATAGAACAACAGCCCTGGAGCGATTACTGGGTAAAGCTTCCCCTCGAGGTGAACAACAAGAGGGGACCTGACCTCTTCCTTACTCACTGGGCATACGACGTCAACCTTCGAGGCATCTCCAAAGAACTGAGTCTCACTCCGGCCGAGAAGGCACTGTTCGATGTTGTCGACCTCTATCCCGGTCCCAACGGCGAACCCGTCTATATCCCGACTGTATTCGTAAGCAAAGTGATGTATGTCAACAGGGATCTTGCGCCTAACTTCGATGTAGAAAAGGCAGGCACCTGGGATGGATTCATCAGCGAACTGAAAAAACTCGTTCCCGGATCCGGGTCTCCCGATGCCCTTCCTGAAGGAATCATTCCCTTCCAGTATGAATTCCAGACACTGTATGACCTCAGATATGCTCAGGGAAAGACCTTCACCGATGCAGATGGCAACCCGACCCTTGATGCGACTGGACTTGATGTCCTCAAGAGATTCGATGATCTGGGTATCACAAGCTATCTCGAACGCGAAGGAGCCGATACAGAGCTCAACAACGCTACAGCGGCTGTTGTCTATGGAGAACCCTGGATGGAATTCTGGGCATCACCCGAAGTCAAGGATTCGATAGAGGCCTTCCCCGTTCCCGGCGGAACCACGACAAAAGCGCTTGAACTCTCGTTCGGAATCAATAAGAATGTCTCTCAGGAGAGGTTTGAGATGCTTCAGGGATTCGTGAAGTATATGCTGATGGATAAGAAAGTCAATGCCAGTATCGTGAAAGGCTCAAGCGGAACACCGAACCTGAAGGGATTGGAGATCGATTACGAACCCGGCACTGCAGGATATGCGAATATGCAAACCGGTAATGCTCTTCTCCTTACTCCGCCGGCTGTATTCGAGGATGTGATCAAGGGACTTATCGGCGACTGGGAAGGAATCGGCGGGACCAAGAGCCTGACTCAGGTGGTCAAAGATGCCAATACCGCGGCAGCTGCACTCGACTTGAGCGGGCTTGCCGCACAGGAAGATGTGTTCAGAAACACCCTTTGAGTGATGCAGGAAAGCATACAGTCCCCGCGGGGACTGTATGCCCGACAGGAGTAGAGGAAGTGAAGGAAATCATCGGGCGACGCAAGAGGGTTCTGACTCTCGAGAACAGAAAGAACAGGAATCTCTTTTTCGGTGTCGGGATGGCTCTTATCCTCCTCTACTACGCCATCCTGTTCGTCTACCCGCTGGCCATTGCGGTCATCCGAAGTTTCTACGACTGGAATCCCCTTAAAGGCTCCCTGACCTACACCGGTCTCGAGAATTATTCGAATCTCTTCCAGAGCCCGCTGTTTCTCCTGTCCCTGAAAAACACGATATTCTACACATTCTTTGCCGTCACAGGCAGAGTTCTCCTCTCCCTTCTGATTGCCCTCGCCCTGGTTTCAGTTACAAAGGGACGTGATATACTCAGAAGCACCTACTTTCTTCCCGTGATCATGCCGATTGTCGCGACAAGCATCATCTGGGTTTGGGTATACCACCCGAACAGCGGGCTTCTGAACATGTTCCTCCAGGCCTTCGGTATCGGCAAACAGCTGTTTCTGAAGTCCCCTGCTCAGGCACTTCCTTCGGTGATAGCCATGGTCGTGTGGAAGGATGTCGGCTATTCCATCATCATTTTCACGGCAGGACTGCTTGGTGTACCGAGGGAACTCAAAGAGGCTGCATGGATCGATGGTGCCAGAAGGTATCAGGTATTCTTCTCTGTCACCCTGCCCTCAATCATGCCGACCTTCACCTTCGTCCTCATCACTGCCATGATCGGTTATTTTCAGTCGTTTGTGGAGATATTCATTATGACCGGAGGCGGACCGGGAACTTCGACATACGTAATCAGCTACCTGATCTTCAAGGAGGCCTTCAAAGGGTTCAACTTCGGGTATGCTTCTGCGATCAGTGTCGTTCTCTTCACGCTGATCACTTTGATAACCATCATCCAGCTGGCTGTTCTGAGAAAAGGAAACGAAGAATGAAACATACGAACCGACAGGATGCGATCATTATGTTTTTCACCTATGCCGCACTGATACTCATGGCCTGTATTACTCTTGTCCCGTTCATCTGGCTTATCGCAAGTACATTCAAGAGCAATTACGAGATCGTAGGGGTTCCGGGAACGTTCTTTCCGAAGAAGGTCACCGGTGAACACTACCGGTACATTCTCGGTCGGTTTAACATTCTTTCCTATTTCTTCAATTCACTCTTCCTTGCTGTGGTCAAGACGACTGTGGGTGTCTACACCAGTCTGTACATCGGATATATGTTTGCGAAATTCTCTTTCTTCGGAAAAAAGGCACTGTATTCCATGATCGTGTTCACCATGACAGTCCCGGCGCTGGTCACGATGATTCCCACATACAACATGGCAAATTCGGTCAATCTCATCGACTCCTGGTGGGCAATCATTCTACCCACTGTCGTCCTTTCCTTCGGGATCTTCATGATGCGACTCTATATCACCAAGGCAGTTCCGACAGCTCTGCTTGAAGCGGCACAGATCGATGGAGCCGGGCAGTTTTTCATTTTCCACAGGATCGTTGTCCCTCTTTCGGTAAATATGATAAGCGCACTTTCGATATACGTGTTCATCGGAGCATGGAACGACTTTCTGTGGCCGTACCTTGTTCTCAATACCCAAAGGAAGTACCCGCTTTCGGTAGCTCTTTCCATGCTGAACGGACAGAACAACACAAACTACGGAGGACTGTTCGTAGCTACTCTACTTACAATTGTGCCGATACTCATCGTCTACTGGATCTTCCAGAGACGATTCATAGAAGGTATATCGATGACAGGTATCAAATGATGAACTTAGATCTGAGAAAAACACCATTTTCAACATACTCTTCCTTTCTGGCCATCTCGCAGGGCATACTGAAAGACCCGAAACCGAACCACACACTCTACCTGAGGGATCTCTCTTCTGGAGATGAAGATCCCGGGTATCTGTTCGCACTGAACATCATCAACGAACAGGCAGAACAGGCACCCTACTCCTACACCTGTGATGAGACTCATCTTTCCCTCAGAGAAGAAGCGGGTGAAGGTCGCGTTGATGTATGTTTTCCAGAAGGCAGGTGTGTACAGTTCTCTCAAGAGAACTGTACTGTGGAACTTGATTTTTTCCTAACCGGGTATGACCATATTAATCTGGTCAAAGCGAACACCTGGGAACTGACCAGCTATACTCACCATATGAGACTGCTGGTGGAAGCAACAGAAGGAACAGCTTCAGACGAACTCGAATGGGACACGATTCGCACCAGAAGCGGCAGAATCCGTCTTCACGGTCCTTCTGTCCAGTGGAGATGCATACGTTACAGAACGGTGATTCCGGCAATGGAGGCCATCCCGTTCACAACAGCACTGGCAATGGCCGACAATCGTTTTAAAGCATGGAAAAAGGTTTCCTTTGATCCTGAGAGGCATCCGCTACACAGATCAATCGATCTTGCCCGGTATATCACCTACTCGTGTGTCGTCCCTGCGGAGGGGATGCTTCAATATCCTGCGATGTATATGTCCAACAACTGGATGACGAATACCTGGAGCTGGGACAACTGTTTCAACGCTCTTGCACTCAGTGCGAGACAACCCGAACTTGCGATGCAGCAGTTGTTGATGTTCGAACCGTATCAGGATGAGAGCGGTATGCTGCCAGACTACATGAATAACCTTACCTGTTCCTACGACTGTACGAAACCACCCCTTTACGGCTGGGCATATCATACGATGATGGAGCATAACAGCTATTTTTCTGAGAGAACCCAGATAGAACGGATCTACCCTATTCTGAAAAAGGTTGAGCACTTCTGGACACACCACCGTGTCTCGTCGGCCTTTCCCCTTCCCTACTATTCTCACGGGAATGACAGTGGATGGGATAATGCTACCGTCTTTGCCGCAGGGTGTCCTGTCAGCTCACCCGATCTTCCTTCCTACCTGATACTGCTGTACCGCGCTCTTGCCCGTATAGCTGCTCTGATGGGACTCTCTGAAGAGGAGGCTCTCTGGAACCAGAGGCGAGATGCAATGAAGACCTCACTCCTTGCAAACCTGTGGAGAGAGGATTCATTCGTCTCGTACATCCACAGTACAGGGGAATACACGGTTGACAGTCATTCACTGATCAATCTGATGCCTCTTGTTATTGCCGACGAGCTCCCTGAACAGATCACGTCATTGATGGTGAGCCATCTTGTGGATGATGGTTTTCTCACCGAGTACGGTATCGCGACAGAAGCTATCCATAGCCCTTTGTATGAGTATGACGGATACTGGCGTGGACCTGTCTGGGCGCCGGTGACCCTGCTGCTGATCGACGGACTCCACCGTGCAGGGCTGTCGGTCACAGCCAAGGATGTCGCAGAGAGATTCATCGGAACCTGCACGATCGGAGGTATGGCGGAGAATTTCGACCCTCTCAGCGGAGAAGGGCTCGTTGACCCTGCGTACACGTGGACCAGCAGTGTTTTCCTCTATCTTGTGGAACACTATCATACGGAGGTCGAATCGGATGAATCATGACAATCCCTGGTATATGGACATCTGCCGAGTTCATGAAAACCTTCTTTCTCCTCATGCCTATTTCTTCACCTATGATAATGTTTCAGACGCACTGAGCCTCGACAGGACGAAATCTCAAGGATTCCTCCTTCTCAGCGGGACATGGTACTATCGATACCTGTCGAGTCCCCGATACTTCACTGAAGATCTCATCACTGAAGGGATAGACCGCAGTTCCTGGGATACGATGGAAACGCCCTCGGTTATCGAGCTGAACGGATACAGCAGACTCCATTATACCGACGAAGGGTATCCGTTCCCCCTACTTCCCTATCGGGTCCCCTCTGAGAACCCGACAAGCATCTTTGTCAGGGAGTTCACGCTTTCCCTGAAAACCGGCAGATCATATATATTCAGGACGGATGGGGTGGAAACAGCATATAAGCTCTATGTGAACGGAATGTACGCCGGCTTCTCGAAAGGATCACGCCTCTGTGCCGAGTTCGACATCACCCGCATGCTCAGGGACGGAACGAATGAGATAGCACTTGTTGTGCTCAAATGGGCCGACTCAACCTACCTTGAGGACCAGGATATGTGGTGGACCAGCGGCATCATCAGGGATCTCTACATCTATGAAAAGGGACACCAGGATCCACGTGATATCGTTTTGCGCACAGAACGGGTCACAGGTTCAGCCTACTATCTTACCGCTGATATAGTCGTAGAAGAATCTCAGGAGCCTCTCACGCTCTCTGTTTACGACAGGAAGGGTAATCTTATATTCGAACAGGAACATCATCCAGCAGCCCCTTTCTCCCGATTCGTAGAAGGGATTGAAGAGTGGAACCCTGAACACCCTGCACTGTATACGCTGATTGTTCACAGCGGCAAACGAAGTTACTCACCGGTCAGGTTCGGCTTCCGGGAACTCACCATCGAGAAGGGACTGATGTACCTGAATGGTTCATACTTCACGATGCACGGTGTCAACAGACACGACCATGACCCGAAACGGGGAAGGGCTGTGACAATGGAACGTGTCGAGCAGGAACTGAGGCTGATGAAGCAGTACAATATCAACGCTGTGAGAACCAGTCACTACCCGAACGATCCGCGTCTGTATGAACTGACCGATATGCTCGGCCTGATGGTGATCGCCGAGACTGACCTGGAAGCTCATGGCTTTATGCTCATCGGTGATCAGCATGGTGCGGCAGAGGATGAACAGGTGATCCCCGCCTGTGTCGACAGGATAACCCGACATGTAAAAGCACAGATCAATCATCCCAGTATTCTCATGTGGTCGCTGGGCAATGAATCAGGGATGGGTATCTGTTTCGAAAAAGGGTATGAAGCCGCCAGAAGCCTTGACCCGACACGACCCGTCCATTATGAGGAGGATCGAGGAGCGAAAGTCATGGATGTTGTTTCGACTATGTACACCGATGTCGAGACGATGGAGGAGCTGGGGAAGACCCCGATAGGGAAACCGAGGATTCTCTGCGAGTACGCCCACGCGATGGGAAACGGACCGGGCGGGCTCTTGGATTATCAGAACGTTATCGACCGGTATCCTTCCATCCAGGGTCACTTCGTCTGGGAATTCAGCGATCACGGGATAGAAATGAAGGACGGGAACGATACGATCTACTACGCCTACGGCGGAGATTTCAACGATTACCCTAATAACGGGAACTTCTGTATAGACGGGCTCGTATTTCCTGATCTCAAGCCATCGCCAGCACTGATCGAATATGCACAGGTAATCGCTCCTGTGCGTATCAGACAGGCAGGAGAAAACCGCTTCGAGATCGAAAACAGGTTTTTCTTCTCACTTCTCGACTCGATTGAAATCTCCTACCGGATCGAGGTTGACGGAGAACCGGTGAAAGCAGGTGCCCTTACCGGCTATCAGGAGACCCCGGCCGGCGCATCATGCATCTTGTCATTAGACCTTCCTGAACTCCTTACCACGGGAGAGTCCTTCATCACCTTCAGTGTAACCGAGTTCAGCCGATCAGGGAACAAACGGCATGTGAGCGCTTTTCAATTCCTCCTTGACACCCCGAAACCCCGCGCCCTGAACGTTTCCCGATCGAGAATTACGAGTTCACTCAGCACCTTCACCACCACTGTCGGACTGAGCAGCGCTTCACTCACCTTCGACCGGGTTACAGGTTCACTGATATCACTGAAAAAGCATGGAAGGAAACTGCTGGAATCCTCCCCGCACATAGATTTTTTCAAACCTGTCATCGATAACCACAGGAAATATCATGAAGAACACTGGAAACCTTTTCTCCTTGATCATCTACAGGAGAGTGTCATTGACTGTGAGGAACAGATCACAGACTCCATCTATACCTGTATCACACGTACGATTGTTGCACCGGCGGTATACAATTACGGCTTCTCAGTCACCTACACCTATCAGGTGAGTGGTGAGGAACTGTGTATTTCTCTCGCGGGAATCCCTTTTGGCACCATCCCCTTCTTTCTACCGAGAATCGGCCTGACTATGCAGGTGAGCTCAGATTTCTCCCAGGTGTCATGGTATGGGAGAGGCCCTTCAGAATCGTATCCCGACAGCAAATCTTCCCAGATGATAGGCAGGTACTCACTACCGGTACAGGACCTCTGGACTCCCTACATTTTTCCTCAGGATAACGGGAACAGGAGCGAAGTGAGAGAACTGACCATGAAGGGAGAGGAAGAACTCACAGTGCTCAGTGATGTCCCGTTCAACTTCTCAGTCTGGCCATATACGAAAGAACAGATAGACGGGGCTCTTCATACCTGCGACCTTGAAAAAAAGGGTCCTCTCACTGTTAACCTCGACTATGCCGTCTCAGGGCTTGGATCGGCTTCCTGCGGACCTCTAGTCCGGGATGCCTACCAGGTACGGGCAACACCGTTTGAATGGAATCTCAGGATACAGCTTGCCTGAAAGGCCAGCCGGCATCCTGTCAGCAAAACCTCACAATGCGTACACGTAATTCCTGAGTCTGTGTAACGATCTTACTGGTCCTGCGCACCATCATCTGGTGTGAAGCAGCCATTGAAGAGCATCCTCGTATTCCCTGGCTCTTGCTCCCTCACGAACGAGTTGATAGAAAAATCTCTTATTCTCTTTTGCAAGCCGGGAGGGAAGTGAACGCCAGATCTGAATCAGTTTTGGATATGCCCTCACCTCCGGATGTTTCGCGAAATCATGCTCATACGCCTGGATGATCGCATAGAGAACAGAATCTATCTGGCCACTATCCTGTTCGCCCACCCGGCGCGAAATGGCTTCGGCAGGCCTCCCATGAGGAAATATCTCTTCAGGTGCTCAACCAACGGAGTAAAAAATGCCTCTGGTATCTGATCGAAGTCAGCTTTGGCAACATGATATCCCCTTCCATGTTCATGGAAACATTTCAATGCATTCAGTACGTTGGGAGCATCCTGGATCTCATCGAACATAATCAGGGAGGTCCCTTCGGTTACAGGAAATCCGATAATGAACTGAAGATTGTCCAGAATCCTTCTCACGTCCTTGGTCGATTCGAAGAATTACAGGTATTCAGGATGTTCATCGAAATTGAAACAGGCGACTCTTTTTGTAGTATCTGCGACCAAACTCCTTAAGCAGCCAGGTCTTGCCGACCTGTCGAATCCCCTGGAGAATGAGCGGCTTACGATACGGGGATTGCTTCCAGTCGATCAAAGACTGCATTGCGTTTCGTTCCATGCAAAGCCTCCCTGAGCTTAATCGTGGTATAGAAAGGCTCAGGGTAGATGACAATGAAAATCACATAATAAGCGCTATTTATGTGAAAAAACATCACACTTTATGCAACTTGCATGTGAAACAGAGGTTGTCACGGATTGGTATCACGAGTTCCTTCACCTCAATGATCATCAGGAAACTCAGAAAACAGTCACGTGGGTATCACCCTTTTCTGAAGGAAACATGAAAAGTTCCGCCCGTATCCTACACCGGTTGTTCCCCGGTGTAGGATGTGACCTGATGAGGAGAAACGGGTTGCTGTGGCTGTGAGGGTCTCCCTCTGAACGTGATTCTCACCTCGCTGAGAATGATCGATGTCAGGATGAGTCCGCCACCGAGAACAAGAAAGACCGTGAAGGGCTCGATACCCGCTACCACCGAGAACAGAGCTCCGAACAGACTTTCGCTTGAAAGGAAGATCGCGGCCTTCGTGCTGGTTGTGTACTTCTGTGCCTGCGTCTGCAGGAAATAGGCGATCAGGGTGCAGAACAACGCGAGATAGATCGTCCACCCGAGCGCCTGCGGCCAGAGGATCAGTGTTCCCGGTACCGACCCGTCTATGGCAAGAAAGACGAATAGACACAGCACAGCGGCAGTCGCCAGCTGCACAAAGGTGAGGATGAGAACGTCAGAGATCTTGGAAACTCTGTCCAGATAGGCAAGGTGAAGTGCAAAGAAAACAGAACAGACCAGGGTGAAGGTATCACCGAGAGAGAAGGAGAACCCGGTGCCGGGAGTATAGGTAAGAACAACGACTCCGATGAACGTGAGAAACGGAAGGATGAAGAATTTCCTGTGAGGGCGTTTCCTGAACAGGATCCAGGACATGAACGGAACCTGGATGACGTATGTCGCTGTGATGAAGGCATTATTGCTGGGAGTCGTGGACTGAAGGCCTATCGTCTGGGCGTAGAACGCGATGAACAGAAACACCCCGGTGATGATTCCCCGTATCAGATCCCGACGCTTCATCAGAAGGATCCTTCGGTATAGAAGAAGGAACAGGATGACAGAAGCCACTGAGAAACGGATCAGAAGGATGAACGTGGGACTGAGACCGCTCTGGAGCGCATAGTACATACCGGGGAAACCGGTCCCCCACAGAACGGCTGTGAGCAGTATGGAAAGATCAGCGTAGATTGATTTCATGGGTGCTCCTTGAGGGAATCTGCGGTATTGTACGAAGGTATGAACAGCGGGTCAATGGGAGGCATCACATTCGATGCACGGTCAACCCACAAACAGGGCAAACAGTTTTATGATGATCGGGAAGACCGTGATGGAGGCGATAAGGCGGGTCATCTGTATCAGTGGAATGACCGGGGAGGAATAGGCCATATCATCAGCTATCAGTGCGATATCACTGGCTCCTGCAGGAATGGTGCAGAACAGGCTGATTCCTTTGTTCATGCCGGTGATTCTTGATACCGCATATCCGATAAGGGTATGGAAGACCAGATAACCGGCCAGCATCAGGGCGACCGGGATGATGAGCTGACCAAGGCCGAGAACCGTATCCATCGTCACCTTTGAGCCCACAAGGACTCCGGCAAGGATCTGGGCGGCTTTTCGCAGGGGTGTAGGAAAGGAGGTCGGGTGTATGCTCACATTGAAAAAAGAGACGGCTATCATGGAAACAAGCATCGCAGGAACAGGTATGAAGGGTATGAAGGAACCGGCCCACCCCGCCAGTGTCCCGACCGAGAGCGTGTAGAGCACCTGAAGACCCGCAGGCATCCTTCTGCCGCTCGCACCTGCGGCCTCAGAGCTTTCCTCACGGTAGGCTTCATCGTTTCTCAGAAGAAAGGTTATCAGGGAAGGAAACAGCATCAGTGAGAACAGTAGACGGCTCATATGCATAACAGCCACTGTCGGCACATCCGCTCCCAGTTGATCCGCCATAATGAAACTCGTCGTCATCCCTCCGGGTATGGTTCCTGCCAGAGCTGTGATAAGATCGAGCGGCGACAGGAGAGAGATCAGAGTCCCCATCAGGAGGTTCGTCAGCACCATGCCGATGATGAACAGGGACGAAGGTACGAGCAGCTTTCCGACCGCCTTCAGATCCTTCCTGGAGAAAGAGGATCCGATGAGCGTCCCGCTGATGATCTGAAGGAGCACAGAGAAGAACGAAGGAACCTGGATTCCCCCGCTATACACACTGAATGCCGATGCTGCGACAATGGCACCGACGAGCAGACCAGCAGGAAACTTGAGGCGCATCAGGAGAAAACCTCCCGCTGCGCCACAGGTAATAGCTATGAAGAATTGGAGTGTGAACACCACCTGCTCCTACTTGTAATATGATCCGTAATTGCTTCTCAGGAAGTCTACGCTTCTCTTCGCTGCGGTATCAGGATCAGGGTACGGCAGAATCTCTACCGATGTCCACCCGTCATACCCCATAATCATCAACGCCTGGAATATTTCATCCCAGTTCAGGTGACCATCCCCGGGAGCATGTCGGTGTGATGAAGCGAAGTGAATGTATTTGACGTACCGTTTGTTCCGGATAAGAGACTGACCGATATTGTCATCCTCGATATTCATGTGAAACACGTCAGGCATAGAGGCAAAAGCAGGATGGTTGATCTCATCCAGAAGTGCGGAAGCTTCATCCACACTGTTGATGAAATCTATCTCATACCGGTTCACCGGTTCCAGGATCAGGGTTACCCCCCTCTTTTGAGCATAATCGGCCATCTCCTGAGCCATGTCCATGAATCGTTCCTTTGCTCCTGCAGGGTCCTCAGTACCCAGAGAACCGCGCGTTCTGCCAAGGTTCACCAGCTGTCCGAAATCGCTTGCGAGATCTATGAAGCCGCTGAAAGTCTTCCTCAGTTCAGCCCGTCTTTCCCTGTCAGCTTCAGTGAACGCAAGCTGCCGGGCTCCCCATACCTGACCGCTGCTTATCGCCGACACATCCATCCGGTTCTTCTTAAGAAGGGCCTTCAGATCCTCACGCGATATCTCATCAGGACGTTTAAGGGCAAGTTCTACCCCGTCATACCCGAGATCACTCGCCTTCTTAATCGACTCTTCGAGTCCTCTGAATACGACGAAGGCATTGGGCATTGCCTCCTTTCCGGCTACAGCTACAGATAATTTCATGTCAGTCTCCTGTCAGACGGCTCTCCATGCATCGCGGAGCGTCCGTTTCGCATTTGCTACGATTATGTTCGAATCCTCATCTCCCTGCGGTTTCACTTCGAAGGAGAGGATCGGTCGTGTCTCAGTGTTCAGGTACCCCAGGTCAAGCAACTTCCTCAGATACTCAGTGAGGTACCCTGTATCGTTCTCACTGCCGGGATACCCGAAGGCAGGGTGGGTATCCCCATAGGAGGGGTGAGAAGGATCCCCAATCAGCGTGTTGCCCATGTGGGCATGAACGATGAACTCACTGATGGGGTCAAGTGCTTCATCGAGACTCTCTCTGAGCATCGGGATATGGGAACAGTCGACCATCAGACCGAAGTTATCGACATGTTCACACACCCGCATTGCATATTCACGGGCACGTGGTGCGGGACCGACAAGAGACTTCTTGTCTATATCATAGTCGAAGATCTCGTGACAGACCGGCATGTCACCCTTTTCTGCCGCATATGTGCACAGCTCTACCGTGCTGAGTACCAGCGCATCAAGGTGCTCCTCAACCCTTTCAGGATCAAAGGAGCGTGAGAGGAACTGAAAATCGAGGGCCCCGAACGCATAGGCTTCATCAATTCCCTCTTTGAGAAGCCGTACGGCCCGTTTTCTCTCCTGTTCATCCCTTGAGTTGATATTCGCCTGCGCCGCAAAGAGCAGAGAGTGCCCGCTATAGGTGAGCTCGGCATGTGCAGAGCGGATCAGAGAGGGTACGAGGGCTTCAAGTGAGGGAAACGGGATCCTCCCGATCTCAACGACCTCGAAGTAATCATCAAACAGGATCTGCTTCAATGTTGAGATGTACAGCTCCTCGCTCTTCTGACTCATGGGGAAGGCCATGGAATGGACTATCCCGATTCTGCAGTAATCATGAATCGACTCTTTCATCTACCCCTCCAGCATCTTCTTCACTGCAGCAACACAGGTCTCAGGAGAACTGAGTGTCCTGATCCCGGTCGCCTTTTCCACAGCCCCTCTCATCAGTGCCATCGATGCCTGTGCGAGAACAACAACATCAAACCCCTTCCCCTGTTCCGACAGGGCCAGAAGCAGACGGTCATGACGTTCCCGATCTCCAGCTTTGAGAGCAGCTATCGCCTCGGGATCACAGAACCCCTCTACGCGGACAGACAGCTTTTCCCTGTCAGCAAGGTGTTCTATCTTGTTCACTGCGGGTGAAAGAGCTGACTGAGCCGTTGCGAGAACACAGATACGGCTTCCGCTGTGAACTGCCTCATAGCACATTGCATCGTCAATGGCCATGACCGGAACACCGATGAACTCCCGGATACTCTCTATATACGGAGAGAGGGTGGAACAGGTCACCACGATGAGATCGGGCTCGGCCAGTTCGGCGCTCATCATGAGAGAATAGAGTCTCTTCCTGTTCGTCTTCGTAACATGTCCGGACCGTCTTGCCGGATCATTGGCAAGCACCTCATCGACGATATTGTCGATGAGCACATCATCGCTGAGAGCACTCTTCAGTGCTTCGGGGAAGGTTTCATAGACACTCTTTACCGTATGGATCGCAATGATATGTTTCATGGTGTTTCCCTGAGCATAGCGGCAACTGAGGCAAGGCACAAGGGCGTACTTGCGAGAACCGGTATACCGGCTATCTCCTCGCATTGCACAGCAAGGTGAGCCATAGACGCCTGAGCGAGCACTATGACATCCGATCCCTCTATGTTCCGCACCCGTTCCAGCACCCTCTGATCATGGGTTGCAAGATCGCCCCTCTTCATCGCCTCATAAGCGATCTCATCGTCACTGCTGGTGAGTGTAACCGGGACACCCGCTACAGCGGCATACTCCTGTATATGGGAGACCGTCGGCTTGATGGTGGACCGCGCCGTTGCCAGAACCGTGACTGCGGGACCTCTTTTCACAGCTTCCATACACATCGCGTCATCGATTGCGACTATGGGGGTTGAAAAAAACGGTCTCAGACTCTGAATGGCGGGAGTGAGGGTCGAACAGGTGGTGATGATCAGCTCTGCACCGGTCAGTTCGCAGTTTTTCAGATCATTGAACAGTCGGTTGAGGTTCTGTGGAGTGAACTTCCCCTTCTCCTGAGGGTCGCTGGCCAGGAAATCATCATACAGATGATGATACCTCACCTCGAACGGTAAGAGAGCAGACAGCTGCTGTGAAAACGTGTCGAGTACCGGCCGTACCGTATAGATGATTGCTACCCGTCTCATATAAGGTCTCTCCTGATAGACATCGATTCCGGCGTCAACCGGAATCGATGTGAAGAATCTGTTACTCTTAGAGAGTCTTAAGATAATTAGCCTGGAATGTATCGGCATATGCCTTGTATTCCTTCCAGTCCATGTAATCGGGAACAAGCTTCTTCTTGTCGATGTAATCGTTGTTCCATGCATCGGTCTGTGAAACCTTGCCGAACACGTCTGACCAGAATTCCTTGGCTGCATCACTCATGTTAGCGCCACCCACGACACTTCTCCAGTTGGGAACTTCGACATCGTTATAGCCGAGCTCGCTGAGAGTTGGAGCGCCTGAAAGGTTACCGGGGAACCGGCTGGTGGAGAGAGCGAGAACGGGAATGATCTTGCCTGCAGTGACATATTCACTGGCAGCGGCAGGCTTGCTGATCAGCAGATCCACGTGACCGCCGAGGAATGTTGTGATAGCAGCACCGGTCGAGTCGTGTGCGATGTAGCTGAAGGTATCCTGATCCACACCGAGTTCTTCGGAAAGAGCCGCATGACAGGCGATGTCATCACCCTTTGAACCGCCGAGCACCATGGATTCACCGGCCTTGAGTGCATTGATGATCTCTTCAGCGCTCTGGTACTTTGAGTCGGGACTTGCGAAGATCAGGTGCTTGTCTACAGCCATGTGTGACAGCGGAGTGAAGTCCTCGATCCTGTTGGGAGTGTTCTTGACCATCGGCATGAGGTCTCCGCTGTTGAACGTGAGCAGCGTGTAGTCAGCCTTACCTGCCTTGGTGTTGGACACGAGATTTCTTCCAACTTCACCGGCACCGTCGGTCTTGTACTGGATGACGATATCCTGACCGTTGGCGAGGCCTTCAGCCTTTATGATGTCGATGATCGTCCGTGTGAAGATATCAGAACCACCACCGGGTGACGAGGTGCAGTACCATTCGATGGTCTTGGTAGGAACGAATTCCCCTGAAGCGGCCTGTTCTGCTTCTCCCTGAGCGAACAGGGGCAGAACCATCATGACGAGTGCAATGAAAAGCATTGTCTTTTTCATACGATTTCTCCTTTATCGAAAATCTTTCTATGTTTCTAGGGCAATTCACCCTCTGGAACCTTGTATTTTGGTGACCACACCTCTGACGATCGGGGTCAGAATGATCGCAAACAGAATCAGCATCAGAACCAGGGAAATCGGTTTTTCAAAGAAAATACCGATCGAACCTCGGGAGATGATGAATGCCTTTCTCATATTCGATTCAAGCAGCGGGGCAAGAACGAAGGAGAGCAGCATCGGTGCAGTCGAGTAACCGTTACGGTCAAGAACGAAGCCAAGCACACCGGAGACGAACATCACGAGCACTCCGTACATCGAATTGCTTGTGCTGTAGGCGCCGACAATACAGATGACCGTGATGGCAGGTATCATCAGTTTGATGGGAACTGTCAGGATCTTGATCAGAAACGGTATGATCAGCAGTGCTATCATCAGCGTCAGCAGGTTCGCCAGGAACAGTGAAGAGATAAGCCCCCAGCAGAAATCAGGCTGTGTCGAGAACAGCAGTGGTCCCGGGTTGAGTCCCCACATCATCAGGCCACCGAGAAGGACGGCACCGGTACCGCTGCCTGGTATACCGAGGGCAAGCAACGGTGCGAAAGACCCCGCAGCTGCAGCGTTGTTTGCTGCTTCACAGGCTGCCACACCCTCAATCGCACCGGTTCCCAGTTCCTCTTCACTCTTGAAGGATTTCTGAAGAGCGTAGCCCAGGAAGGACCCGGTTGTAGCACCGGCTCCGGGAAGGACCCCGACGAAAGTACCGAGAAAACCGCTTCTCAGTGCCGGAGGAAGAAGTCTCCGCAGTTCATGTCGGGTCAGGAGCGAGCCCTTGATCGTCAGTTTCTCCTCAAGGTGCGGTTCCACTGTATTGTTCTTTTCGCTGACCAGTTTCAGCACCTGAGCGAAACCGACCGAGCCTATGACAAACGGAGTAAAGGGAATACCGCCGAGCAGGTACATATTGCCGAAGTTATAGCGGGGGGATCCGGTCAGTGTATCCATTCCCATGGTGGCGATCAGGATACCCACGAGTGTCAGGACGACTCCCTTGGTAGGATTCTTTCCCACCAGCCACCCGATACTCGTCATCGCGACAAGCAGCAGGGCTGTCATCTCCGCAGGACCGAACTTCAGTCCGAGATCTGCAAGTGCAGGCCCCATGAAAGTGAGGATCAGCATACCGATCAGACCACCGACGAAGGAGGAGATGTTACTGGTGAACAGTGCCTGTCCAGGCCGTTTCCGCTTCATCGCCATGGGATATCCGTCAAGGGCAGTCATCACTGCCGGAGTATCACCGGGGATGTTGAGCAGAATCGCACTGAACGATCCACCGTACATGTTTGAATAGTAGAGTGCACCAAGCATGATGATAGCCGTAGTCGGGTTGAAACGGTATGTCAGCGGAAGAAGAAGTGCCACACCGGCTAACGACCCGACTCCGGGCATCGCACCTACGATGAGTCCGAGAACCGCTCCAAGGAGTGTCACCAGGACATTCTGGAGAGTGAAGACGACCTGGAAGCCGTCAAGTAATAAAAGCAGGTTTTCCATCTCTCCCTCCTTAGTATGCGAACGCGTCGAGGATCAGGCCCTTCGGGAAGGGGACCTGAAGCCAGAACATGAAGACACCGACGACAATTGCGACAAGTATCAGTGTGGTGGTGATAGTTGTCTTCCAGCTGTACTTCTCGTAGTACCGTATCCAGATGATGAGGAAGGCGATGATCGAGAACAGCATCCCGAAGACAAGGGTTCCCAGAATGATCCCGAGGGCACCGACGGCTGGCAGCCAGTTCTCTATCGGTACAGGCCGCGCAGGGTCCTTGAACGACTGGAAGAGAGCTAGAGCGCTGATGATGACAAGAACGATTCCGACAAGTGTCGGGAAAAACCCCGGCAGAGGGCCTCTGAGTTCATGCCAGAAACCGTACTGTGTCAATCCGAGGAGGAGAAAGACAATACCGACCACTGCTGTGAGGATCGGAATCAGCGTTCTCACACCAAAAGATTTCTTCATATCCATGATTACCCCTATTGTGCTGCGTGCAGGGCCATCTTCGCGACCATCTTCACAGCATTTTCGAATGCACTTGTTTTCACGACACCCGTTCCTGCGATATCATACGCAGTACCATGGGCACAGGTTGCTATCGGAGCAGGAAGTCCACCGGCTATGGTGATTCCCTGATCGAATCCTTTGAGCTTAAGAGCAATCTGACCCTGGTCATGGTACATGGTCACAACACCATCGAACTGTCCTTCGAAGGCACGGATAAATGCAATATCGGAAGGGTATGGACCGCTCGCGTTGATACCTGCTTTCTTCGCTTCCGCTATTGCCGGCGCTATCACGTCGATCTCTTCTCTTCCACAGCGGCCTTCTTCACCGGCGTGAGGGTTCAGAGCACACAGTCCGAGGTGGGGATGGGCTTTACCACTCTTGCGAAGAGAAAAATCGGCCAGTCTCATCGCTCTCATGATCGATTCTACCGAGAGAGCATCGGAGACTTCCTTGATGGGAATATGTGATGTGGTACGGGTAGTCCAAAGGTCTCCGAGAACATTGATCTCACCGAAGGGTCCTGAATGGTTGAAAAGAGCCGCCATGAAATGGTGCTCACTCTCCACGGTACATCCCGCATCCTTCATTGCAGCCTTGTTCAGAGGCGTAAAGCAGAAACCTTCTATCTTCCCTTCTTTATACAGGTTGACTCCGAGTTCGAGCATATCGAGGCAGACAGCTCCGCCACTCACCGAGATCTTCCCGAAGGGAACCTCCGCAGGGTCACAGTTCTTTCTGTCGAGAAAGGGAATTTCCGTGAGTGACCAGTCGATCTCATCCACCGATGAAACAACCTGAAATTCAACATCCACTCCTGCTGCTTTCATCCCCCGCTTCATCACTCTCATGTCACCGATGATGACGGGACGACAATACTGTGTGAAAAAGTCTCCCGAGGCGAGTTTCGCTATGATCTCCGATCCAACTCCTGCCGGGTCGCCCAAAAGCATGCCCAGCACTGGTTTATTATTCATAATTCCACCTGTCTACTGTGTTGTGTTCATATACGGTTAAGCAGAGGGCGTGCCAAGTAATGCAGCACATGCATAATTAATTTACTATTGGTTACTTAATAACAAATTACCAAACCACAAACAGGGAGTTGGCACTCTTCCCATATCCGGTCTCTCCCGGACCGGGTGTTTCACTCCTGCAGTGCATGTTGCAACATTATTGAAACATCACTGGATATTCTGAACGCACCATCCTCACGCCAGTCAGGAGATTCTCATTCACTGTAGAAACCTTCAAAGAAATCTATCATCCCCGAGCAAAACAGAATGTAACGGCATCTGTGTTCCTGGGATACTGTGCCTTGTAATGACGGAAGTTCTCACATGGCTTTCTGCTGTATAGCAGGGGAAACCCTGTCGGTACGTGAGACCTTTCAGGCAACAGGAACAGGCACCGTTCAGCCATTGTCCAATTCAACTGAACTGAGCCAGCTTCCTCCAGAGCGTTGTTCTGCTCATCCCGACTTTTCTGGCAAAATCCTCCCTCGAGAGACCGCTTGCAAGGAATTGCCTGTACAGCTCTTCACTTCCTGTCCGGGAAGCCTTCTTCCTCTCCTCAGGTGGCCCAGGAACGGATTCCCGCAATGAAATATCCGATAGAGATGTCGCCCCGATATCCAGCTCGATAATCTCTCTTTCCGTGACGGTGTCTCCGACAAGAAGGATTACAAGGCGCTCTGCAGCATTTCTCAGTTCTCTCACGTTTCCCTGCCAGGGATAGCGCTTGAGAAGATCCAGAGCCTCCTGAGTGATCTCAGGTACGGATATGTTCTGTTCTTTGCAGGTTGATTTGACGAAGTGGGAAAAAATCAGCGGGATGTCATCGGGCCTCTCCCTGAGTGCGATGAGGCGGAGGTTGAGAAGACTTATCCGATAGAACAGATCGAGACGGAACTCTCCGCTCTTCACTTTCTCCGGGATATCCACGTTCGTGGCGCTTATGACTCTGACATCAACCGGGACGACGGTGTCACCACCGACCCTCCGTATCTCCTTTTCCTGAAGCACTCGAAGCATCTTCGCCTGAAGTTTCAGAGGCATCTCCCCTATCTCATCGAGAAATATCGTTCCCCTGTGAGCAAGTTCGAATAAACCCTGCTTTCCCCCCTTCGCGGCACCGCTGAAGGCTCCTTCGGAATAGCCGAAGAGCTCTGATTCGAGGAGATTCTCAGGCAGAGCAGCACAGTTGACAGCAACAAACGGCTCTCCCCTCCTCTTTGATGCATTGTGTATCGACTGGGCAAATAGTTCTTTACCGGTACCGGTCTCGCCTATGAGAAGGATAGCCCCATCCACCTTACTGTAGCGTCGACTCTTCTCAATGAGTTGCTCCAGATCCTCATTGGCCGTTATGATGTCCCGGAAGGTATAGCGGGCGACGAGCCCCTTCTTGCTCAGTTCTTTTCTGATCTTCCGTTCGACTGACCTGATAGTCTCAATATTCTGGAATGTCATGAGAACGCCGAGCCCCTCACTTCCGGTCATGATCGGCATCGAGGAGACGAGGATCTGCAGGCCGTTGATCTTCTTGATGACCTCTTCCCCTACACCACTGGAGAGGGTCTTCGACCAGATGCTGCCTTCGTAGAACCGGGTGACAGGATGGTTCACCATCCCCTTTCCGAGAAGCTGCTCAGCCATAGAGTTGGCTACAACAACGATACCTCTGCTGTTGAGAGCGATCATGGCATCCTTGTCATTGTTGATGAGAGTTGTGAGGATATTCATCCTCACCTTGGCACGTTCGAGCGAACGTGCAGCTCCGATGGCTTCTGCAATTGCCCGGTTGATTGAATGGCGACCGCTTTTAATGTGGATATAGGGATACCCCTTGCTCTCGCAGTAGCGGCAGCTGGTAAGTCCACCGAGGAAGATCGTGCAGCCCTGTTCCCTGAGATATTCTACTCCGCGGTGGATCTCCTCCTGATCGTTGGCAACGTACATCATCACACTGCGACCGATAAGGTCCGACACGTGTCGTGTATCGCACACATCCTCGCTTCCCGTGAGCAGTCCGAACGCACCGTCACTCTTCCTCCCTGCAGCATAGAAAGCCTCGATAAGATCGTTAGGCCCGGAGAGAAAGGGGACGAGGTGAGTATCCTTCTTGAGTTCAGCAAGGGCGAGGTAGGTGATACCGCGGGCAACGATGATATCAGCATCAATGTCCTGCAGCGTATCCCTGTCTGTTCCGTAGATGTGGGTCAGTTCAATGGAGAAACCGGTAGTATCGTACTGTCTGAGTTCTTCTTCAATGAGAGTGAACAGTTCCCTGTACGGAACGATGATCAGGATCTTCGTCATACCCTCTTCCTTTTATTCTCAGAGTGAGACGGACGAGCGATCAGTCCTGCCGCATTGCAGGAACGACATAGGGACCGTCTTCAATCCAGCTGACCTGCATGTCTTGCGTGTCCTTTCCTTCCCTCTCACTGATATCCTTCAGCACATTGGAGATAAAGCGGGAGAAGGTCTCATTCTGTGGAGTCCCCTCTTCAATGTACACGCTGCCGTCCTGCCCTGGCAAGAGCGGAACGAAGTTCCTGTCCATGCTGGGGGAGTAGAGATACAGATGGTCCATCGGTATCCTGTCGAATACCTTGCACCACATCTGCACCTGCCACTGTTCGGGAATGAAGGTCCAGTCCTCACTTGCAATGAGTTTCGTAAAATTCTTCGCCCCGATACGGGTCATGAGTGCGAGTGTGGTCAGGTAGTTGATTCCGCCTACCGGGTGAGTCGGGTCGTTCGTGTCAGCCATGATAACAAGATACCCGTTCTCCTTCAGAACCCCGAGGGAGGCGACAGCACACTTTGCCAGCTGGTAGTGGTTGATACCGACAAAGCCGCCGTGGGTAACCACGATATCGGCGGGGGGAGAAGGGACTCTGACATGTTCAACTATGCTTCCAACCGCTTTGAGATGAGCGGTGATATAGTTGCCGCTGAAGATGCCGGTGATGTGGAACGTGCCGTTGAGCGTGACATTGACAAGGAAGTCAATACCTACGGTGCCGGCGACTTCGAGTGCCTCCTCATGTACGAGGTTATCCTTCAGGTTAAGGTCACGGGACCCCGGATCTGCCATGAAGGGCACACCATGGAAGACATAGGTACTCTCTTCCCCGATGATACCGGGACAGATCGCCTTACGCCCTCCGCTGGCTCCCGCCATGAAATGACTCTCCACGAGACCTGTTGCTATCTTGAGGTCCGCATCGACATAGAGGGAGTTGAGATACATGTCCGTTCCCCGGCTCGTCTTGCCGAGAAACGTGAGGTTCGATCCATCGGTGCAGTCATGATTGACGACTTTGACCCCCATGTCCCGGATTCGGGTATCGATCATCTTCCAGATCTCATCCTCTTTCATCGGAAGATGAGTCCCGGTAGCGATGAGAATCAGGATATCCTCTACCGCATAGCCTGATTCAGTCAGCACCTCGATAATCGGAAGGAGGATCCCCTCCTCCCCCCTGTACGGGACAGGACGTGTCTTGTCAGAGACAACGATCACCGCTTGCGCATTCCGTCCATCCTTCGCCTTCCGCTGCTGCCTCGCACGAAGCGCGATCTCCCTGAGAGATTCGCTGTCAATAGGATGCTCGAGTGACTCCCTGATCTTCTGTGCAACGGAGGAAACAGGTTCCGGTTCAGACATCCTGACCACATGTGTGTGATCAGGAAGCGAGATTGGTGAATACGTGTCGGCAAACGGGTGATGTATTGTCATCTGAACTAATCCTTATTTCTCTTTGATGATGGACATGTCTCCGCTCTTGGCCGCTTCGAGGATCGGTTTCATGTAGACCATGACATCCTCCGCGGTCATCGGGACAGGCATGTTCTGCAGCTTCATCTTGAGCTGAGGATCCTGAGCTGCATTGAGTGCACGTTCGATGTGGGCATCGGTAAATCCCTTGAGGTCAGAGAGTTTCGTGGGAGCATTGATGGACTTCGAGAAGTCGATCATACCCTGCGCGACTGCCGTTGCAAGCTCACGGCCTTCCAGTGAAGCCACATCGGAAGCTATGTACCCATGCTTCTTGAAGATCTCCCCGAGAACCTTGAGCTGCTTCTGGATGGCCTTACCGTAGAAGACTGCATAGTAGGGGTTCATGATACCGCAGGCAGTGCCGTGTGCGACCACATCGACAAGAGAGAAACTGGTGAGGTGAGCGCCGCTGGTACCGCCGACCATGATAGCATAGCCGCCGAGGTCGGTCGCAAGACCGATGGCTTCACGTGCTTCAACGTTCGACGGCTCATCAATCAGCGTAGATGCGTGAGATGCAACGAGGTCGATTGCTGTGCTCGTGATGTCACTGATGAGTTCGAAGTTCTCATCGTTTGCTCCGCAGAAAACTTCGAAGGTGTGCGCGATAGCATCGAGCGCGCCGTCGATAGTGACACTGAGGGGCATGCTGACAGTCGTCTTGTAGTCAAAGACCGCAACGGAAGGGACAACTGCCATGTCTACGATGAGTTTCTTCTGACCGACAACGGGGTCGGTGATGTTCGAGTACTTGGTGAGGTGGGCGCCGCTGGATGCACTGGTCTCTACAGCAATGACAGGCTTGAGGGTTCTACCGGTCTTTGCAAGAGCTTCGGTGACCTGAGAGGTGCCGAAATAGGTATCGATCTCACAGCTGTGATCAGCACCGAGAGTCGCGAGGGCATTGGCAGCCTTCACGGCATCAATCGAACTGCCGCCGCCGATAACGACGATACTGTCAGGGTCGTGCTGAAGGATGTATGTCGTAAGACGGTACACATCCTCCCGTGGAGCATTGGGCTTTGCATCGGGAGCTACAAGATCTCCTGCAAGTTCCACACCGCTGGCTTTCAGTGATGCGATCACCTGGTCTGCAACAGGTTTGAGGTAGGTCATGTTGGACACAAGAAGCGTCTTGCTTCCGAACTGTGCCGCGGCTGCGCCTACCTGATCGAGCACGTCAATGCCGAAGATGTAGCCGTCCTTCTTCCACTCCTTCAGAAGCTGATATGCTTTTTCTCTACTGTTCATATAGGTCCTCCTAGGTTTGATTATACGAGTTCTTCTGCTTTCGCAGCAATATTCGCTCCGCTGATACCGTATTTGACCAGAAGTTCATCATACCCGCCGGTCTCGGTGAAGCGGTCTTCAACGCCTACAGCGCGGTAGGCATAGTTGAAAGCCTCCCCGCTGAGAGCTTCAAGACAGGCAGAGCCGAAGCCTCCGACCACAGTGTGTTCCTCGATGCTGACAAGTCTTCCGGTCTTCTCAACCGAGGCCTTCAGAGTCTCACCATCGAATGGTTTGACGAACGGCATTGCCAGCACTTCCGCCTTGATACCTTTGCCTTCGAGGATCCGGGCTGCCTCAAGCGTCGCGCTCAGGGTGATACCGTTGGCGGCGAGGGTCACGTCCGAGCCCTCTGTGACAACGACCCCCTTCTTCTGTGCGGCATCGAAGGGAAGGCCGACATCGGGAACGGCATTTCTGTTGAGCCTGATATAGACCGGTTTTTTCTGCGTCAGCGCATACTCAAGAGCACTTTCGGCCATCTGAGCATCACAGGGAACGATCACTTCCATCTCCGGCAGTGCTCTCATGATGGCAATGTCCGTAATACTCTGGTGGCTTGCACCGTCATACGAATCACTGAGACCGCCGTAGGCACCTGCTATGACCAGAGGCAGTTTGTTATAGCAGAACACGTTCCTGATCTGATCGGTTGCCTTGAGGGCAAGGAAAATGCTGAATGCATTCACGATCGGGTGAAGTCCGGCGGTGGCAAGGCCTGCCGCGACACCGACCATATTGGCTTCTGCAACACCTACGTTGAAGAACCGGTCCGGGAACTCATTCCCGAAGAGTCCTGACTTGGTGGAAGAGGATACATCGGCATCCAGAACGACGATCCTGTCATTGGTCTTTCCGAGTTCGGCAACCTTCTTGCCGAACGCTTCTCTCATAGCTACGCTCACAGGAGTGCCTCCTTCTTTTCGATATCTGCAAGAAGCTCAACCCGTCCCTTGCTGTAACTGTCATCGTCGATGGGAGCACCGTGCCAGGTATTCTTTCCTTCCATGAAGGAGACTCCCTTTCCCTTGACTGTTTTGTAGATGACCGCTTTCGGCCAGACATCGTCACTGTCGATCCAGGCGAACGAGTCAAGGATGCTGTTCATATCATGTCCGTCGAACTCGCCGGGAGCGACGTTCCAGCCGAATGAACGGAACTTGTCCGCAAGAGGGTCGAGCGGCATGATATCGCTGCTGGTCCCGTCAAGCTGCACACCGTTGTAGTCGATCATGTAGACCAGCTTGTTCGCCTTGAACTTGGATGCACTGAGCATGGCTTCCCAGGTCTGCCCCTCATCAAGACATCCCTCACCGCTGAGTACATACGTAAAATAGTCCCTGCTATTCACTTTCGAGGCAAGTGCCATCCCGATACCGATGGACAGACCATGGCCGAGGGCACCTGTGGACATATCCACTCCCGGGGTCTTGTTCATCGAAGGGTGACCCTGAAGGTGAGACCCGAGTGTCCTGAAGCCGGCCAGATCCGAGACGGGAAAGAAGCCCCGGTGAGCCAGAACAGTGTACAGGTTCATTGAAGCATGTCCCTTACTGAGAATGAACCGGTCCCTGTCCTCATCACGAGGATTCTCAGGGTTGACGTTCATCCGGTTGAAATAGAGTGCAGTGGTCAGCTCCGCAGCTGAGGATGCACCTCCCCAATGGCCTGTCTGTCTGCTGTGCAGCACATCAAACATCTCAAGCCGCAGGTTTGCAGCGAGGGCTGAGAGCTGTGTGGCATCAAGCGGTGTGAATGGTTTGTTCTCGATACGAGACTGTAATGTAGGATTCACCGTATTCTCCTTGTTTTCCACGAAAGATAGTGTTATTGTATACTATATTCAATATGGATCCGGGTTTCAAGTACACAATCCAATACTATTCGTAATTATACAAATTTCCTTGGTTTCTTTCCGTATTCATCCGATCTTAGAGCTAATCATCTCTCAGCCTGTACTGCTGTTTCCCGTTCCCATCCGACTGATTGTATACAATTGTAATAACGCACGGTTCATCCTCACAATCCTGTCTGAAGCGATTGACTTTACAGGGCATTCTGGTAGTATATAGTATACAATCTACTGTTATAACAGGATCTGAAGCGAAAGGAGCTTATACGATGAAGGGATTAGTGAAGTATGAGAAGGGACCGGGCAACATGAAAGTGATGGATATGCCTGAACCGGTTTGTGGGCCTGACAGTGTCAAGATACGGGTGAAGTATACCGGCATCTGCGGTTCCGATCTCCATATCAGAGCAAGTGACATCGCGATTCCCGTGAATCCGCCGGTCATCACCGGTCATGAATTCAGCGGTGTCGTTACCGAGGTCGGAGAACAGGTCACGAACTGCAAGGTTGGTGACCGGGTGACCAGTGAAACAGCCTACTCATACTGCGGTGAATGCTATAACTGCAAGAGCGGACGCTACAATCTCTGTAATGACCGGAAGGTGCTCGGCTACTGGTACAACGGTGCCTTCGCTCCTTATACGATGGTACCGAGCCGTAATATCCATATCCTCCCCGATACCATCTCGTTCGAGGAAGGCGCCATGATAGAGCCGATGGCATGCGTGACCCATGCAGCCATGAATCTCGCTTCCATCGATTCAACCGACACGGTGCTCGTCACCGGTCCTGGCGCGATCGGTCTGATCGCCCTCCAGGTTGCAAAGAGTCAGGGGGCGAAAGTGATCGTATCGGGAACAAGTGTCGACGAGCCCCGTCTGGCTCTCGCACGGGAACTCGGAGCGGATGTGACGGTGGATGTTCTGAAGGAAGACCTTCAGCAGATCGTCGCGCGTGAGACCGGTGGAATCGGTGTGGATGTCGTTCTGGAGTGTTCGGGAAGTGAGAAAGGCTCCGAAAGCGGACTGCAGGCAGTCAAGAAACAGGGTCAGTTCGTGCAGATCGGACTTGCCGGCCGGCCGATCACCCTCCCCTTCGATCTGGTCTGCTACAAGGAGATCAAGGTCACCGGGTCTCTGGGCTCCTTCTGGAGCTCATGGAAGAAATCTATCAGTCTTCTGGAACGGGGGAAGGTCAACCTGAAGGTTCTCGCGAAGGATACATTCACCCTGGATGAGTGGGAAACAGCCTTCGAGAAGTTTGAGAAGAAGGAAGGACTCAAGATTCTGATCAAACATCAGTAACAGAGAAAATGCATAGGGAAACGGTCCGGTGGCATCAGCACACACGGACCGTTTTTCATGCAGAGATACGGGAGAACCCTCAGGGGAACGACACGAGGATCTTGGTGATCTCCCCGGGATGTTCGCTCCAGCTGTGAAGAGCTGCTCCGGCCCGGTCCAGCGGTACGACTTTGCTCACGAGGGTCTCGACCGGTACTTTGCCCTGTTTCATGGCTTCCAGCACGTCGCTGAAGTCCTCCTTCAGAGCGTTGCGGGAACCGCGGATCTCGATCTCCTTGAGGACAAACTGTTTCGTGACGAACTCCACAGGCTGAGACGCATACCCGACATACACCACCCTTCCGGCATAGGAGACAAGGTCGACAGCAGCGGTATAGGTCTGAGGAAGACCGATCGCCTCTATCACACCTCTCGGGCCATGTCCGCCGGTGATAGCAGCCACTTCTTTGTTCAGATCTCCTGTAAGAGAGTTGATGGTGTGTACGGCTCCGCAGTCACGGGAAGTCCTGAGTTTCTCATCATCGATATCGACAGCAATGACCTGTGCACCGAGAATAGCCAGGTTGGTGATCGCTCCGAGCCCGACGAGACCGCAGCCGAACACAAGGATAAGGTCTCCCGGTGCAGGATAGATCCGCCTGGCGGCATGAAAGCCGACAGCGAGCGGCTCAACAAGAGCTATAGCCTCATAGCTGAGCTCATTGAGACCGGTGATGAGTTTTTCAAACGGTACCGTGATATACTCAACCATTGCCCCGTCGCGCTGAACACCCAGTGTCTGATTGTTCCTGCATGCGTTCGGTCGACCGTTGAGACAGGATGCACAGACTCCGCAGGTCGTGTAGGGGAGAACTGAGACCTTATCTCCCACCTCAAAGGAATCGGGAACGCCGCTGCCCTTCTCTTCGATAACCCCGGCAATCTCATGACCGGGGACTAACGGGAAACGGACCAGAGGATTTCTGCCTCTGTACGTGTTGAGATCACTGCCGCAGAACCCTACCCGCTTCAAACGGACGAGTACTTCACCGTTCGAAGGAACCGGCTTCTCAAGTGAATCTGTTATCCGGCTCTCGCCGATCTGTGTTATCTGAAACCCTTTCATAGCTTCTCCTTAGGCGTCAACATCGGGCAGCATGAACTCACGCACCATCCCAAGCATCTGTTCGTACCCGTGAATGAAGGACCTCAGTGTCCTCACGACAGCTCCGTACCCGTCGAACTCATCTATACTGAGTCCATCCGGCTCGTATCCCCTGACAAACTCGGGATACTTGCTGCTCAACTCCTCTATGATCACGGGATCAACCGGATTGTCAAGAGTATCTTCGACAGGAATACCTGAAGCATTGAACTTCACCTGCCATTCGAAGGGTATCGTCATCGATACTTCCCCTCCGATAAGCTGCGACCAGTGCAGGTGGTTGCGGTAGGCTGCCGAAAGAAGGCGGGTCCGGTATCCCCTCTCGTTGAACAGCGCGTAGGCACGCTTGAAGGCGGCTACTCCGGCCCAGTCGAGATACCCGGGGGTTGTGACAGTACCGGCCTTCTCACCGCTGATCTTCACCCAGTCATCAAGACGTCCGACCATGATGGTGCAGACGGGACTCATCGTGCTGATGTCCTCTCCATTGGCGATCCTCCGTTCGAGGCCACGCTCAACGGCCTGGGCCACAGCTAGAGCCTGAGAAACCGTAAAACTCACCGTCGCATTGATACTGACACCCGCGACAGTCGCCTCCTCTATCGCACGGATACCGGCTTTTGTTGCCGGGATCTTCACCTGAATATTCTCACACAGCGAGTTGAAATGAATCGCCTGATCACTCATCTTTTCCCAGGATCTATAGTACTTGGCGTTTGTCTGAATCGAGATCCGTCCCTTCTTACCCCGGGTCTTTCGAAACACGGGAAGGAGCAGTTTGCCTGCTTCCACCGCCATTCTCTCGTTCAGCAGCCATGCGATATCTTCATACGAAGCTTCAGGATTCTCATCTATGAGTGTACTGATGGTATCCTGCCAGAGATGCAGCTCTTTCTTCAGTACATTCCCCACTATGACGGGATTGGTTGTAGCACCTACGGCGCCATGTCCGATAGCATATTCCAACTCGCTGAACGAGCATGAGTCATTCCAGAAGTCAGTGGGTGTGGATGATGCCATGACAGCTAATGGTGATGTGGTATCCTTCATCGTGTATCCTCCTTATCGATACAGAACAGTGTACTTCCAACACCCTTTCACGTCAATGTATTTATTATATGTGATAACAGTTCGAGTAATAACACATCACACAATACCGCTTTACTAACAGCTGAATGAATAGTATAGTTTTATCTATAGATACTACACAGGAACAGGTACCGAACATGCCCATCAGCAAAATAGAAACCAAGACACTCCGCCAGAAAGTATATGACCAGATACGTGATTCAATCATGTCGGCGGAGATGGAACCCGGGGAAACATTCTCGCTCAGGACCCTTGCGGACAAACTCGGAGTTTCGATCATGCCTGTCAGGGAAGCACTGTGGCAGTTCGAGACCGAAAAGGTCTTCATCATCGAAAGCAACAAGAAGATGAGTATCAACACGCTCACGGCGAAAGAGATCGACGAGATCTTCGACCTGAGACTCTATCATGAATCGATTCTGGTCACTGAGAGCTGTCGTAACTGGAACAAGAAGACACTCGACAAGCTTGAGAGTGCACTGAAGAAGATGCAGGGGTCCAACGAGAACACGAAGGCCTTCCTGCGGTACAACAAGGATTTCCACTACGCGATGTACAACAATGCGAACAGACAGATAACTCTCGACATCGTGAACAATCTCTGGCTCCGCCTCGCCCCCTACTTCGGGATCCACTCACCTGGAGCCAGGATCTTTACCGATTTCACTGTACACGTGAATATGTTCGAAGCGTATCGGGACAAGAAGATCGATACACTTGTTGAGAACTTCCAGTCCGACCTGAACGAAACCCGTGAATACATACTCTCTTCACTGTCCTCCTCAAAAGAAAACCCGGCCTGAGAAGCCTATCATAGGCACGCGCAGGAACGCGCAGTACAGATCCCCTCACCACCGCGGAAGGATACAGGAGAGCTGTTGTTCCCGCACCCCCCGCCGGCATGCTGATGCCCGGGCATCTACAGTGGGATGTTCCCGTGTCTCCGCTCAGGTCGCTTTTCACTCTTCCCTTCTAGACTCTCGAATGTACGCACCAGGGAGTTTCTCAGCTGGGAAGGGTCGATGACATCATCCACAAGGCCCGTTGCTGCCGCAGTGAAGGGATTCATCTCCTCGCGCTGGAACGCTTCGATCTTCTCCCGTTTCAGCTTTGTCGGGTCCACCGCGGAAGCAATCTCTTTGCGGTAGATGATCTCGGCAGCTCCATCGGCTCCCATCACGGCAATGGATGCCCCGCTGAGCGCAACGACCCTGTCATAGCCGAGACTCCTTGAGGCCATGGCGATATAGGCGCCACCGTACGCTTTTCTCACGATAACAGAGACCTTCGGCACTGTGGCGTCTCCTATAGCGTAGAGCATCTTTGCACCGTGGCGTATGATCCCGCCGTACTCCTGCAGGGTACCCGGCATATATCCCGGGATATCCACGAAGGTGAGGATCGGAACATTGAAGGCATCACAGGTGCGGATGAATCGGGCCCCCTTGTCACTTGAGTTGATATCGAGGGTGCCTGACATGTGATTCGGTTGATTCGCCACGATCCCGACACTTCTGCCTCCGATACGGGCAAAGCCGGTGACGATACTTTTCGCCCACTCACTCTGCACTTCAAGGAAACTCGAGGCATCCACGACATCCTGAATGATGTCTACCATATTGTAGGGTTTTGTGATCCTCTCGGGTATGATCGAAGCGATTTTTCCGCTTTTCCGAGGCTTCCAGTCCTTCCCCTCGCGATTGAGAGGAGGACGTTCACTGCTGTTCGAGGGCAGGTAGCTGAGCAGCTGCTTCACTTTTTCGATGCATTCTCTTTCACTTTTACAGGAGAAGTGGATGTTTCCGCTCCTGGACGCATGTGTGGAGGCGCCTCCAAGCTGGTCGTGCGTCACCTGTTCTCCGGTCACCGTCCTGATCACATCAGGACCGGTGATGTACATCTGACTTATTCCTTCCACCATAAACACGAAATCGGTAAGAGCAGGCGAGTAGGCAGCCCCTCCTGCACAGGGGCCGAAGATAAGAGAGATCTGCGGTATAACACCGGAACTGAGGATGTTGTTACGGAATATCTTCCCGTATCCATCAAGGGAGTAGATTCCCTCCTGAATCCTGGCACCGCCTGAGTCATTGATCTGAATGAACGGTCTGCGCATCTTCAGAGCACTCTCCTGTGCCTGGGCGATACGCATCGCATGCATCTCTCCGAGCGAACCACCGAGAACGGTGAAGTCCTGACTGCTGAGCCAGACTTCTCTTCCGTCGATCCTCGCACTGCCGGTCACGACTCCATCGCCCGGGATACGGTGTGCATCCATACCGAACGAAGTTGATCTGCAGGTGACATACTTCTGGGATTCAAGAAAACTGTCTGCATCACTGAGGGCAGCAATACGCTCGCGTGCACTCATCTTCCCTTTCTCCTTCTGACGCTCCATCCGCTGCGGGCCGCCTCCGGCTTCCGCACTGGATTTCATCGTCTGAAGAAGCCTGTCCTGTTCATCTGCATTCATCTTCAGCTCCTTATCTGCTACGCACTTCCGCACTGAACAGCTGCTCGTCCGGAACCTGCCGGCTTTCGATGGGCCATGCCACCCAGGTGGTGTTCAGCAGATGTTTCCAGGTGATGTTCTCGCTCGAGATATTCCCGCCCCATGAGCCGCAGCCGAGGGTGAGTGTGATGGGCATCCCGTTCGTCCACGCACCGCTGTTAGCCAGTGACTGAGGCTGGTTCACCATGACACGGGATACATTGACAGACTCCGAGAGCCTCAGCACCTTTTCTCTGTCACTGCTGTGGATTCCGCAGGAATGGCCGGTGCCGTTGAAGGCTGTGATGCGGTTCACCATTTCGACCGCCTCCTCGAAGTCACTCCAGGTATAGACCGTCAGGACGACCGAGAGCTTCTCGGCACTGAAGGGGTACCCCTCTCCTGTCCCGCTCTCTTCGACCATCAGGAAACTGATATCCTCATCGACAGCGAATCCTGCTTCGTGAGCGATCACCTGGGCCTTCTGAGCAATAATATTGCGGTTCAGCGTATGTCCGTCGGGCCACATCGCCTTTTCAAGAGCATCCTTCTGTTCAGCAGAGCACAGGTAGCCTCCCTGTGCTCTCATCGCTTCAAGGAACGCATCATGGACCGATTTCTCCACAAGCACGGAGTTCTCTGAAGAGCAGCTCGTCGCCTGGTCGAAGGTCTTGCCGCGCATGATTTTATTCGCAACAGCATCCAGGTCCTGCGTAGAATCCACGATCGTGACCGCATTACCCGCTCCGACGCCGTACGCGGGCGTGCCGCTTGAATAGGCGGCCTTCACCATCGCACCACCTCCTGTTGCAAGGATCAGGTCACAGGAAGCCATCAACTCCTGCGAGTTCGCAACCGAGACCTCAGACACATTCTGGATGAGGTCCTGCGGCAGGTCAAGCTCTTTCAGGACAGCTCTCATCATATCGACAACGTATTCATTGGTCTCCCTGGTTCTCGGATGGGGTGCCAGGATCACGGCATTGCGTGTCTTGACAGCCCATGCTGCCTTCAGAACGGGGGTCGCTTCACAGTTTGTGCAGGGGATAAGGGCTCCCACGACTCCCACCGGTTTGGCGATCTTCACAAGTCCCATGGATGCATTCTCCTCGATGATTCCGACCGACTTCCCGCCTTTCATCTCGAGCCAGGCTCCACGCACCTTGTTCATCATCTTTGCGTACTTGCTCTCAACATCTCCCATCCGCGATTCAGCAACCGCAAGCTCACTGAGCTTTCGTGCGAATTCGGGATTCACAGCCCGGTAGCAGATCAGCTCTGCCGCCCTGTCTACCGTTTCCTGGTCGGCATGTGCGAACAGTGCCTGGGCGGTACGTGCCTTTTCAAGCAATCCTTCGATATATGTAGCCATCTTTCTTCTCCTCACCTCTGGTTATCGTGTGCTCAGTATTGATCGTACGGTTCTCATGATACCCTCCTGAGAGAGGTCGAACCTGTCAAAGATCTTCTCATCATCTCCCGACTCAAGAAACGTATCAGTGAACCCGAGACGTTTCAGAGTGCAGGGCGAATTCTCCGTTATCACCTCGGCGACCGCGCCTCCGAGCCCTCCAAGCACTCCATGGTTTTCCACGGTGATGAGCGTTCCGCAGGTTCGGGCTGCATCGATCAGGATCTGCTCATCAATCGGCTTTATCGTGGCAAGATGGATATGCCGGACATGAAGTCCCTCTTTTGCAAGCGCTTCAGCTGCGGCCAGTGTCCGCGGTGTCATCATACCGGTGGAAATCAGTGCGGCATCCTTACCTTCATGCAGAATCTTCCCCTTTCCCAGCTCTATCGAGTGACCGGCATCGAAGATTACAGGTACAGGACAGCGCACTGTCCTGAGATAGACAGGTCCCGGGGTCTCAAGGGCAAGGGCAACGGCAAGTTTCGTCTCTACAGGATCTGCAGGGACAATAACCTTCATATTCGGCATGCAGCGCATCACGGCTATATCTTCCACCGAGGAGTGTGTGGCGCCCGCCTGTCCTGTGGGCAGTCCACCGTAGGCACCGTTGAGTTTCACATCAAGCTTCGGGTAGGCTATAGACACTCTGATCTGGTCGAGTGCACGCTTTGCAAGGAACACAGCGAAGGTTGAGACGAAGGGTGTGAGGCCGAGCGTAGCCATTCCTGCGGCCGCACCGACCATGTTGGCCTCTGCTATACCCATCTGGTAAAAGCGGTCAGGATACGCCTCTCTGAACAGGCCTGTCTGGGTAGAGGCACATACATCCGCGTCAAACACCCGAAGAGACGGGTACTGCTCAGCCAATTCAACGAGGGCCTCTCCAAAGGAAACCCGGGGGGCTATCAGCTCATTCTTCTGTGGCATGTTCATCATCGTGCTTCCTCCTGATCGATCTCAGCCATAGCCTTCTCATACTCACTCGCATTCGGTGCTTTCCCGTGCCAGGCGCATTGGTTTTCCATAAAGGATACACCTTTACCCTTCACCGTATGTGCTATCAGGGCCACTGGACCTTCCTTGGCTGCCGCCTTTGCCTCCTCAAGGGCTCGAACGAGCTGCTCCATGTCATGCCCATCAACCTCAATCGTATACCATCCGAAGACCCGGTACTTCGCTGCGAGATCTCCGAGGTCGACAGCATCTTTGGTGAGAGAAGCGAGCTGGACCTTGTTATAGTCGACGATAGCGACGATATTCCTCACCCGTACATTCTCTGCTCCTGCATAGAGAACGGCTTCCCAGATCTGTCCTTCCGTGCTCTCTCCGTCACCCATCAGAACAAAGGTCGTGAAGTCCAGTCCCAGGTCTGTCCCGGCCATGGCCATTCCGAGGGCGCAACTCAATCCCTGACCGAGAGAACCGCTGGACATATCTACTCCCGGGACTTTGTGCATATCAGGATGACCCTGAAGGATGGTACCCAGCTGATCGAACGAATCAAGCACGCTGACAGGGAAGAAGCCCCGTCGGGCAAGAGTCGAATAGTAGCCGGGAGTGGCGTGGCCCTTGGAAAGAATGAAGCGGTCACGCTCCTTCATTTCAGGGTTTTCCGGGTCAATATTCATCACTCGGAAAAACAGGGCGGCCATGATATCGGCCTCACTGAGAGAACCTCCGGTATGTCCCACCCCGGCATGATGGGTGGTCGTGAGGATCAGACGCCGTATATCGGCAGCGATCTGTTTCAGTTCTGCAACTTCTGCTCTCTGTCTGCTCATGCATCCCCCCTCTCTGCGTTGGTATCGAACAGTATCTTGTTTCCCTGCTTCTGCTCGGCGACCGAGAAAGCCTCCTCCCACTCGTCGAGGGTGAACACGTGAGAGATGAGTTTTCCGAGCGGAAGTTCTCCACTCTCGAGCAGCTCAACGGTACGTCTCCAGGACCAGTTCGTCTTAGACAGACATCCCTGATAGTTTATCTCCTTGTAGCAGATATCATTGATATTCACGTTCACTGCAGAGGCAAATAGACCGATCTGTGTGAAGGTTCCCAGCTTCCGCAGCACGGAAAGGCCTGCGTTGACCGCCGCACCTGAACCGGAACATTCAAGAACAACATCTATCCCCCGTCCTCTGGTGAATTCGGTTACAACCTGGGAGAGGTCTTCCTTGAGTACATCCACGATCACATCAGCCCCGAGCTCTCTGCCCAGGGCAAGGCGTGAAGCGTCCATGGAGGTTCCGCTGAGAATGACGTAGGCTCCATAGAGTTTGGCAATCATGAGAGCCATGAGCCCGATCGGACCGGGACCGCTTACGAGCACCGTATCACCGGCCAGGATGGTGGATCGTTCCATGACGGCATGAACCACACAGCTCAGCGGTTCGGCCAGGGCGGCTTCCTTCATTGAGACACGCTCCGGAAGGAGATGGAGGTTGCTTGCCCTCAGGTTCGCGTACTCGGCGAACACACCGTCTGTCTTCTGACCGAACGCCTTCCGATCGTCACAGAGGCAGAAACGGCCCTTCTTGCACAGTACACACTCTCCGCAGTACTCAGCATTTGTCTCACTTACGATCCGGTCACCCACCTTGAAGTTCTTCACATCCCTGCCGACCTTGGTGATTACCCCGCTGAACTCATGCCCGATGGTCATCGGAGGCTCATCCGCATAGGTATCATGATAGATATGGATATCGGTACCGCAGATCCCCGCAAATTCCACTCTTACCTGCACTTCATGATCAAGCGGGTCAGGTAGAGATACGTCTTCGAGGCGGAATTTCTTCACCCCCCGTTCAAACTTTCTCAGCGCTTTCATACTCTTCATCCTCTTGAGGAACTGTTCCTCGTATCAATGTAAATAATATATGTAATATGATATCACAGTTTCGTACGTTGTCAACCGTATTGAAGCATTGCGAAACCGGAAGTTCTTCACTCACGGCATCGGTAGCTTCGATCATGAATAGTAGCGGGGAATGACGTACCTATATTTCACTGCCGGGGACAGGGACAGCCCCCTCCAGAGATTGATTTGACCATCCAGATAAAAACAGGTATAATCCATTCCACTATGGATGCACCCAAAATTGTACAGATCGGATTCGGTGAACAGGTATACTATCATCTTAAGGAGATGATTCTTTCAGGTGAGCTTGCTCCCGGTGAGAAGATCCCCGAGGGGAGGATCGCTTCGATGTTCAACGTCAGCAGAACCCCTATACGCGAAGCGATAAAGAAACTCAACGAATACGGACTGGTAGAGACCTTTCCGAGAAGTTATTCCATAGTCACCGATATCACGGCTGAACAGGCACGCAGCATCGGAGAACTGAGAACGGCACTGGAGAATTTCGCTCTGCATCTGATTATCAGCAGGGACCTTGCAGATGAAAGCTTCCTGAAGGACCTTGAGAACATCAGTGACGAGTGCATCAAGCTGATGGCCGATGAGGGACAGAGAGCGGCTGCCTTTGAGCAGGACACCGAGTTCCATCACCGGCTGATTGAGGCGACAGGCAACGAATACCTGTATGAGGCTTATGAGAGGCTGGATGCACGCATTCAGCTGGTGAGGCTCAATATGAAGGCCTCCACCGAGACGTTCACCGGGTATATCCGTCAGCACTATGAGATCATCGATATGATTCGTCGAAAGAACGAAGCGGAAGCTACACGGCTGATGGACAGCCACATATACAAGGCGTTTTCCACCGATGGCAAAGAAGGCAGCTGGCAGGTGAAATGACACGCCCGTCATACAATGAAAGAGCTGAACGTGTCGTGCGTTCAGCTCTTTCATGTCGTTTCTGCATCTACAACCCTTTACACATCGAACAGATCTTCTGACAGTTCCATAACCCGCTGTTCGATACTCCGTTCCATCTCATCGTAGAAATCGCTCCCCAGATTGTAGAACCGCTCACGGTTGATGTAATCACCGTTTGCATCACGCTTACCGACCGAATCGAAGCACAGTTCCTTGAAGAACAGGTGATCGGCACTGGGAACGATCAGTCCGTTCTCATCCCTGCTCAGCTCAGCAAGGGCATGACGTGCGAAGACGGACCCGTTGTCGGCACCAGCCTGAGCGTACTTCAGCGTCTCGTTCCACCAGAAGGAGAAGAATTCAGGGTCATAGCCGCTGAGCACTTTCCCGTAGATAGCCTGTAGCGAAGGAGATACCTTGAAATGAATGTTACCCCTGGTAGCCCTGCGGAACACTCTTCTAGTTTCGCGGGACAGATCATCTCCACTGTGACAATCCAGGATCATATTTTTCTCGACAGCGATCCTGTTCAGGATACCGATTCTCTTCTCAAACAGCTCGATACCGTCGTATCCCCGATAGTCCGTCCCTTTTTCCACACCGAAATTCGGAGCCAGATGGGTCACCGGCAGTCCTCTCCTTTCGATCTCATCCACCAGGAACAACAGCTCCTGCGGGCTCGTGATCGAATCGAAGGTGGCGATGGATGGGGGGTTTTCGTCAATACTGAGTTCCAGATCATACTTCTCTCCCTTCTTGATCGAATCAAGATAGGCGGTAAGGTCCTCCATGGCCTCAAGGGCCTTCCAGTACTTTCCGATCAGTCGTCCGATCGTCGCCTCATCGAACTGTGCATACTGTTTTGCCAGTGACTTCGTTCTGCGGTGGTACCACAGGATATCCTCCCTGAGAGCCCTGTCCGGAATAAGTTCCTCAAGGTACGCAGCCGACTGTGATGCACTGAAGGTGTTCAGTGCATCATAATTAAGGATATCCGAGACATCGAAGGTGTAGAACGAATAGTATTTCGATGCGTCGATAAACAGCTTGGTCCGCTCTGTTCCCTCGCTTCCCCTCTTGACCTGCAGATGGTCCGCGTCTGCCCCGATACGCACATCGAAGGGGGTTTTCAGATGAGAGATCACACCTTCGGTCCACAGCCCCTCAAACGTACTTCCGGTATGCCCTTCATCCATCGCCCCGAAACTGAACAGGTGGTTCTTCCTGCTCGGCGTCCCGTCATACAGGGTCTTCAGCAGGTGCAGCTCCCTCACCGAGTTCTGGATCGCATTGGCCGACACATCGGCACGGTACAGACCCTTGAAGATACCGGGCCATACGGCAGTGGTATGGCGCACCCCGATACCCAGACGGGGAATCGGACCGAGGGCGCGTGTCCCTTTCTTCGGGTGAATGACGCTCGTGTAGGTGTGAATGTTCTCGTCCGTCGCTGGATACACGCTCACATGAACGGCTTCAGTGACAGAACGGTCTCCAAGAGCTCCGGTGAGTACGTGTGTTCCACCCTGCTCACTGATGCGGATGAAGACTGTCTGTGCATCTTCGAGCGAGACGAGGGCGTAGACTGAGTTGAAATGGACCGCGATGCTTCCACCGTAGGCAGTCATTCCTCCCCGTTTCACATCCGGCAGACTGCCTGAGGCTCTGGACAGGCGCTTGATCTCGGCGCAGAAGGATGCGTCCAGTGTTTCACACCGCCTGCGGGCCTCTGCGATATCCCACGTTCCCGTGTTCAGTACAGCCGGGTTATGTGCCGGGTCGATGGACAATGCACCATAGCGTATCGTACTCATGTGGTTTCTCCTTCATAGACCTCAAGGGCCTGTTCTCGTATCAGAGCATGGGAGGCGAGAAACTGCGTCAGTGTCTGACTGATCGGTTCCCACAGCTCGACAGCGCGCTCCTCGCCTTCGGTCAGTGACAGTTCCCTGTCAGGTCTGCCGGTCTCATCGCCGGGTAGATAGTAGGCCTGGCGGAAGATCTCACTCTCTCTCAGCAGCGCAACAGCGGAGGTATCCTCTCCAGCAGCAACTGCCTGCGGGTCAAATATGCGTTCCATGCGGTCAAGAGCATGTCGTGCATTGGGGAAGATCGTGATGGCAGGCGAGCCCCAGATATCCGTGATATCGGGTATACTGTCACCGTAGATTCTCAGTGATGCGTTCATGATACCCACCCGACGCCTATCGAGTGCATGACCGCCGGAGGTCCGTGGGCTGTACAGTCGCCTGAACAGTTTTCTGGTCACCTCCACACCGACCCGCCGGGAAGCTTTTACATAGGTGCCGTTCCCTTCCTCATCCCCTTTCATGGCGATTAGCTGATCGCGGACAGGGAAGGCAAGGCGTCCGTTCATGACAACGATGAAACTTGAGACAGCCGTGCTGTCGGCAAGGACACGGGCAAAGGCATCTGCCTGAAACAGGCCGAAGGAGAGCGTAACCGTGATGGAAATGCCCTCCTGCTGCAGTGTCCCCGCACACTCGAGACCGCTGCGGGTCCCCGGCAGCTTGAACGAGACGTTGGGTTCTCCTTCAAAGATGTCGGAAAGAAGAGCATGGACGAAGAGAATTTCATCGTGCATTTTCTTACTGTTGTTGTGATATTCAGGGTTCACCTGATAACAGACGAAACCGCTTCTCCCTTCCGTATAGAGATAGAACCCTCTGAGCAGTTCCATGTGAGAGGCTACGACTGTTGCCGGCAGGATTGAAGCCGCCATCTCCTGCTCCGTCAGAGACCCTGAGGGGAAATCACTGAAACGCGTGTTCCGGTATCGGTTCCCAAGAGCGCGGGTATAGGCTTCGACGGAAAGGTCCCATGCGGCTTTGATCAGGGGAGGATTGGTGGTCTGGAACATCGCTCCGGTGTAGAAGGCCACATCGAGAAACGCCCCGTAATCGTTGCCCCACATCGTATCGAGCACTTCATTGACACTCTGTGAGCTCTCAATCGCTCTGCCGGTAGTACGGGCAAGAGGCGAGGAGTTCACTTCACCCTTCATCCATTCGGTATACCCGTTCAGGGTTGAGCCATAGAGCGTTCTCAGTTGTCCGCAGGTCATTCGGGGTTCTCTCTCCTCCACACGGCAGCGCTCACTGTGGTAGGCAGCCAGCTCATCAAGGATCTGCTCCTTCACTGCGGGCTCGGTGAATTCTTCGAGAGCCTGGTCGATGTTCTCGACCAGGGAGGTGACAGTCCTCTCGTCCAGCACGGTACGTATCCGGTACCTGGAGGGAACGGTGTCAAGGAGTATGGACAGGTGTATCAGAAACCGGATGACAAGGGTATCACAGCCGTCCTTCTTCAGGATATCCGTCGTCAAGGTGACAACGGGAGCGAGAAGGGATGGAGGTGCGACGAACATCAGATACCCCGATACTCTGTCACCTTGACCCTGCACTATGCGGGAAACCAGGTCTTCTGCGCTCAATTCTGCGACCCGTCTCTTCTCGTCTGCGATGTGTGTGAGTATCCTCTGATGTATTGGTGGGTGAGTATATGCCATGGCGACCTACCTCAGCAACGCCCCACCGTTGACATCTATAGTGGCACCGGTGAGATAGTCCGAAAGGGAAGAGGCAAGAAATACTACGATCTTCGCGATATCTTCGGCGACAGCGAGACGACCGAGCAGGGTAACATCGGGTGAGTAGATGCCGCGGGCCATGTCGGTCTCCACAGGCCCCGGAGCTATCGCGTTCGCTGTGATACCGTACTTCGCACCGTGGCGGGCATAACTCTTGGTCACTCCCATCACGCCCGCCTTGCTGGCAACGTAGCCGGGAGTTACCTTCATGCCTCCCACCTGACCTCCGAGTGAACCCATCGAGATGATCTTACCCGTTTTCTTCTCCTTCATGATATCGAAAACCTTCCTGGTACACAGGTGGACACCGGTGAGATTGACATCAAGTACTCGCTTCCATTCTTCGAAAGTCTCTTCCTCAAGGCCTTTGAACACTCCGATTCCGGCGTTATTCACCAGGATGTCGACGGTCCCATACGAAGAGAGGACAGAGGTAACCATCTGATCTACCGAGGTCTCATCACTGACATCCACGACGACAGGAAGCACCTCATACCCCTGCTTTCTCAGAGAAGCGGATTCAGCGGCAACACGATCTTCACTGAGATCGGCCATCACGACCTTCGCCCCTTCCTCTGCCAGCATACGTACACTGGCAAGCCCGATACCGGCTGCCCCTCCGGTGATGATCACGACTTTTCCTTTCAATCCCAGATTCATATATCACTCCCTTGATCGCAGAGTATCCCGCTTCTTGTGTGGGACGTATAATTCACGTCTTCGGTGCAGAGTGCAGGACTCTTGTGCTTACCTTGTTTATTGTATACAATATACTATATAACATAATCTGTCAAACATGCTTTCCACTCTCTGTGCATGAATGCGCACATCATGACGAAAAAAGGAGGGAGGAGAGTACCTGCAGTCCTCACCATCCCCTCCTTTATATCCCGGAAAACGAACTATCAGCCGAACAGCAGGTTCGGGAGCCAGAGCGTCAGCTGCGGATAGATGTTAATCAGGGCGAGCACGACGAGCAGAGGCGGGAAGAAGATGACCACTGACCGTGCGACCTTCTCTACAGAGACGTTCGCAACACTGCTGAGCACGAACAGAACGGTACCGAAGGGAGGAGTCATCGTTCCAATGACGAGGTTGAGGATCATCACGACACCGAACTGCACAGGATCCATACCCATCTCTATCATGACAGGTAAGAGAACCGGAACAAGCAGGTTAATCGAGGCGACAGTCTCCATGAACAGGCCGACGAACAGCAGAAGGATGTTTGCCAGCAGGATAATCACCCACGGGGAGAGACCTGAGTTTGACACCATGGCGACGAACATCTGAGGAATCTGTTCACGGGCGATAATCCAGGAGAAGAGCGCTGCAGCGGCAACGATGATGAGTACCTGAACGGTCGTGACCATCGAATCCTTCACCGTCGCGAGAAAACTCTCCCAGTTGAGATCCTTGTAGAGAATCGAGAGGCCAAGGGCATACAGACATGCTATTGCAGCTGCTTCGGTCGGAGTAAAGAATCCGGTGAAGATACCGCCGAGGATGATGACCGGGGTGAGAAGGCTGAGGAAGGCTCTCTTGCTGGCAAGGAGCTTCTCCTTGAATGTGGACTTCTGACCGCGGGGAAGCTTCCAGATATGATCAAGCCCGAATATCATGGAAGCCAGGATGAGGGCCATGATCAGGCCCGGTATGACACCGGCAGCGAACAGCCGTCCGATCGAGGCCGATGCGATGACACCGTAGACAATGACCGGCATACTCGGAGGAATGATCGGTCCGATAAGACTCGATGCCGCCGTGATACCGAGGGTAATCCTCTCGTCGTACTTGGCCTCTCTCATCGCCTTGATCTCGATGGATCCCAGTCCGCCGGCATCCGCGATCGCGGCTCCCGACATTCCGGCAAAGATAACCGATGCGATGATATTCACATACGCAAGACCACCCCTCACACGACCCATGCCTACTTCACAGGATTTAAATATCCTGTTGGTGATCCCTCCGCTGTTCATCAGGTTTGCGGCAAAGATGAAGAACGGAATCGCCAGCAGACTGTATGTATTGATCCCGGCGATCATCCGCTGTACGGACACGAAATCGGGAATCGTCCGCTCGAAAATCACGTACAGAAGTGACGGAAGACCGACCGAGATCGCGACGGGCATTCCCATGGCCAGGAACACAAACAACAGAATGAACATTACAACAACCATCTACTTACTCTCCCTCTTAACTTCACGCTCTTTCTTCGCTATATCGATGATATCGAGCACATCTCTGATCAGGTACCCGAGTGCTCCGATGGGGACACACATGTACAGGAATGTCTGCCTCAGCTGCATGGCCGGACTGCGAAGGTTCCAGGAACGCCTCGACATCTCGAATCCGAAGTACAGAAGCATCAGCATGAAGATGATGTTCAGTCCCTTCTTGATGAACAGATACACCTCTGAGGACCTGCCCGGCAGATGTTTCTCGATGAGTGCGGAGAACATCTCGATCTTGATGTGTGCATCGATCTTTCTCAGATAGGCTATCCCGATGAAGGTCAGCCACACATTGAGATACTGTGAAAGCTCGATGGACCATGAGAAGGAGATCCCGAAGAGACTCCTCATGAACACCTGCACCAGCATGACCACGCTGATAAGCAGGAACACTGCATACGGCAGGTATTGTTCTATGAATGCATATACCTTTTTCACGATTATTCAACTCCTTTGTCGTTGTCAGAAACCTGTTGCGGGCAGACCATTATGACTCCATTGTATCAGCACCCTGTGAAAGGTCAACGTGTATAGCGTCTCCGCGACGAACCACATCCATATAGCCGGCGATGGTATCCACCTCTTCATCTGACACCGTCAAGGGCTGACGCCACAGATCAGGACTCTCCATTACCTGTTTCACATAATCACGTCCACGGCGCTCACAGGATAGACGATACAACTGCTCAAGGATCTTCGTATCATCAAAGACCTGATAGCGCCTGCCCTGAAACACTCCATACCACTGCCCGCTGACACCCTTCTCCACCACTGTGTAGTAGCTGAGAACGAGAGCCAGTGCGAAGAGAAAGAACTCCGGCAGCCGTTCTCTGTCCCTGTGATACAGAAGAGAAGGAACCACCCGTGTCTGGAACTTGGTGAAACTGTTCAGATTGATGTCTGTGAGCACATGTTCGATCCTGGGGTTTTTCAGCCTGGTGAGCATCAGCTGAATGAACTCCTCTCCTCCCCTGCGGTCCGAGACCGTCGGCAGAAGAAGTCTATTCAGCGCATCCACCATTGTCTTCCCGACAACAGGGTTCAGGATCGCCTCCCGCTCCGTCAGGATGGAACAGAAAAACCCGTAATGGGAGAGGATCGTCTGGAACCCGTTCATCAGTCTCACCTTGATCTGCCGGTATCGGTTCAGGTCATCACTCCACACCACATCCAGAGAAGATTCTCCTATAGGAAAACCGGATGCCTTCTGCTGATCCCCCTGCACCATGAGCAGTCTGTAGGGTTCCGCCTTGACCAGCAGGTCATCACGGTACCCGAGACGCCCGGTGTACTCATCGATCTCACTCTGCGGGAAACCGGTGACGATCGAATCCACGAGCGTACTGTAGAACGTGTTCGCCTCAAGCAACCAGGGTATGAAATCCTGTTCAAGGTCATTGGCCTGAGCGAGAGCGACAAGGACTTCCTTCAGCTTCTCTCCGTTATCTTCGATCAGCTCACAGGGAAACAGCAGGAGCCCTTTCTCTGCTTCCCCCCCGAAATACCTGTACCGTTCATAGAGAAACGCCAGCAGTTTTCCTGGAAACGAAGAAGGAGGTCTCGCATCGACTTTATCTGATGGGTCCAGGACAATACCGGCTTCGGTGGTATTGCTTATGATGACCTGGAGTTCCTCCTCCCGTGCCAGGGCAAGGAATCTGTCATAGGATTGATATGGGTTCAGGGCTTCCTTCACTGATTCAATGAGGACCACCTCAGAGGTATCCTCGCTTTCCAGTGCACAGGTGTAGAGGCAGTTCTGCCTGGTGAGCAGATCCGTTTTTCCATGCTCGATCGGCTGCACCACAGCGATCTGCCCCCGGTACGTGCCGCTCACATTGAGTTCATGTATAGCCTTGCCCCAGAAGGCACGAAGGAAGTTCCCCTCACCGAACTGAACGATTCTGATCGGGGCATCGTACTGCCTCTGTCTGTGCTGTATTCTGTCTCCATCGGTCATGACACCACACCCTTTCTGACATGTCTCTAAGAGAATGACCAGCAATGATAGCTGGTCATTCATCCGTTAGTCTTTTACCTAGTCAGTCTGTTCAGGAACAGCTACTTGATGTTCTGGATCCTGGTGTGCAGGTCTGAGCCGAACTCATCTTCCCACCAGTAGGCAAAGTCCTGAGGCATTGAAGCAGTTGCTTCCATGAATGCATCGATATCGGGAGTGATGATCTCAAGGCCCTGGTCCTCGAAGAAGCTGATCAGCTCTCTGTCATCCTTGTCGAGCAGTCTGACGATCTCTTTCGAACCTTCCCAGAATGCATCTGTCAGAATCTTCTGATCTTCTGCACTGAGGCTGTTGTACTTGGCATCGTTCATCACGTAGAAACATGCATTGGTGACGTGACTGGTGAGAATGATGTAATCCTGCACTTCATAGAACTTCATGGATGAGATAGCTGAGAGGGGGTTCTCAAGGCCGTCTGCAACACCCTGCTGAAGTGCCATGTAGGCTTCTGCGTATGCGATAGGAGTGGGGTTTGCACCCATTGCCTTACCGTAGGCGACAGTCACAGTCTGCTCAGGAACTCTGAGTTTGAAACCGTCAAGGTCAGCAGGAGAGTAGATGGGCTTGTTGGACGTCATCTGGCGGATACCGTAGGAACTCGGTCCGATGATTCGGGCACCGTGAGCCTTTCTGAATCCTTCAAAGAGTTCCTTACCTACTTCGCTCTGACCAAAGGCGAGAACGTGCTGGTTGTCTCTGAACGTATAGGGCATTTCCAGAACGTTGATCGGAGAATAGATAGAACCGACCTGACCTGCACCTGCTGCTACGATATCGAGAGAACCGAGGATGGCCTGCTCAAGAATCTCAGGCTCTGTTCCCTGCTGTCCTGCAGGATAGATGGTGATATTGATTCGACCATCAGACATTTCCTTAGCAACTTCAGCTGCCTTTAGAGCACCCTTGTGCCAGGCGTGTGAAGGATCATAGATATGAGCAAGAGTCAGTTCAACACTACCACCCGCTTCTTCTGCACCCTGTGCAAACACTGTGCCCATACCAACGAGCATCACTGCAATCATGAGCATCACAATTGTCTTTTTCATTGTTTCCTCCTTTCTGGAAAATGAACTTGATACATGGAATTGTAACACGGCATCCACAGATGTCAAGTATATAATATATGTGATAACAGTTTTCTTCTTCGGGACATTAATCATGCACATGCGGAAACTTATATCGGAAGAACCCGAAATGATCCTCAAAAAACAGGAATGACTCCAATAAAAAAATGCATTTCATCCAGTTAGGATCAGAGAACAGAACACCGGAGCAGGCAATGCCTGAATATCGTATGAAAGACGGGATACGACTGCCAAACGGTCTCATCGCTCCGGTTCGTATGAGACCACACGCAAAGGCTGCAAAGGAGCCATGTACCGGTGCTCAGGAGAACAGAAACCATGCGGAAATGATTGTATACAATATATACCCTCTTTTTCCGACACTTTTGGAGGAATTGACATATTATTGCCCTTATGCACTGTCATCCGTATGTTCAGAAGAGCGTTTTTTGTATACAATACGAGCATGTGTCTGATATATACAGCTTCAGAAAGGAGAAACGGATGCCGAACCCAATCAGAAAAGAGAGTCTGAGTGACCGGGTGTACGCCACCGTAAAACGACAGATCCTCAGCGGAGAACTGGCGGGGGGCATGCTCATCAGTGAAGAACACCTCGCCGCTCAGTTCGGTGTATCGAGGACCCCGATCCGTGAAGCTATCCGTCGTCTCAGTGAGTATGGTCTTGTGATCATCAAACCCCGCAGCTATGCGATGGTGTATGAGGTGGATGACAAGGAAGTGCAGGACATCGCACGGGTGCGGCTGGCCCTTGAGGAACTGACTGTCCGTTCCCTGACTCCTGTTGCGGTGGAGCGCGATATTGAGAACCTCAGCCGTCTTGCGGCCGACTGTCAGTACTATATGAGTGTCGGCAACAGGGCAGAGGTCTTCGTCAAGGACAGTGAATTCCATCTTGAACTCGTTCGCTGTACAGGCAACAGCGCCCTGTATGATGTGTACGAGCGCCTTGATGCCAAGGTTCAGCTCCTCAGAATTGCTCAGAATCTCAACAACGATGATCTGCCGAGAATCATCGCTCAACACCCTTCCATCATCGACGCTCTCAAGAGGGGAGACCTGGAGCACAGCGCTGAACTGATGCGTGAGCACATCGTCCACAGCTACCTGACGCCTTGATGAACCTGCCGCTGTAGCAAAGTATACGTTTGACCGTCTGACAAAAACAGATTATAGTTCTTAGCCATGGGAAAACAGAAAAGTGTTCCGCAGGGGTACGGAGAACAGGTGTTCCAGCATCTGAAACATATGATCCTATCGAGAGAACTTGCTCCGGGAGAAAGAATTCCTGAAGGAGAGGTAGCCGCCCTTCTGCATGTGAGCAGAACTCCGGTCCGGGAAGCGGTCAGAAAACTCAGTGAATACGGACTCGTCGACATGATACCGAGAAGTTTTTCTGTAGTCACCCAGATACGCCCTCATCAGGCGACAGCCGTCGGGGAACTGCGAACAGCCCTGGAGACCTTTGCCCTCAATCTTGTGTTCGAGAAGCACACGAATGACGAGAAACTTCTTTCCCGCCTGAAAGAAGCTTGTGATGAAAGCATTCGCGCCGTGAAAGATGAACGTGACTGGCAGAAGGCGTTCGAGAAGGACACGGAATTCCATCACCTTATCATTTTTGCAAGCCGGAACAGCTACCTTCAGGAAGCCTATAACCTCCTGGATACAAGGATCCAGCTGGTCAGGCTGAACATGAATGTGAATGAAGAGACGTTTATACGTGACATTCTACAGCACTATGCCGTCATCGATATGATCAGGGCCGGAGACAGTTCGGAGGCGGTGCGTCTCCTTGAATCTCACATCTACAACTCTTTCACCCTCTATCAGGTACGGAGAGAGAAGAACCTGACCGAATAAGCCGAAAAGCCTCCGCTCTCTCCCTGAGCACTTCCGGTTTCCATCATTCTTGCAGGAACCGGAGGCCACTCTCTTGAACCTATTCATCGTATACGGTATACAATTAGACAGGGTGGTTGAGCATCCATCAGGACGTTGCTCAACGTATATGCCCAGAGGAGAACACAGAATGAACATTGGATTCGTAGGACTCGGGATCATGGGCAAGCCCATGGCAAAGAACCTGATCAAGGCAGGTCACGACCTGACTGTTTTCGACATCGCCGAAGCGAATGTCGCTGATGTTGTTGCAGCTGGTGCACAGGCAGGTACGTCTGCTGCAGATGTTGCTTCGATGGTGGATATTGTTATCACGATGCTGCCCAACTCACCCCACGTGAAAGCAGTTGTCATGGGTGAAAACGGTGTCCTTGAAGGGGCGAAGAAGGGCCTCAAGCTTGTTGATATGTCATCCATTGCACCCCTTGCTTCTCAGGAAGTGGAAAAGGCATGCGCAGCGAAGGGAGTGAGGATGCTTGATGCACCGGTCTCCGGCGGGGAACCCAAGGCCATCGACGGCACCCTTGCCATCATGGTGGGAGGCGAGAAGGAGCTGTTCGAAGAGCTCAAGGATATGCTGCTGGTGATGGGAGCTTCTGCGGTCCACTGCGGAGCGATCGGAGCGGGAAACACTACCAAGCTTGCCAACCAGATCGTGGTGGGAGTCAATATCGCGGCAGCTGCCGAGGCCTTTACTCTGGTGAAGAAGGCAGGGGTGGATCCGACCCTGGTCTTCGAAGCCATCAGAGGCGGACTTGCCGGTTCTACGGTGATGGAAGCCAAGGTCCCCATGATGATCGCAGACAGCTACAAGCCCGGATTCAAGATCGACCTGCACATCAAGGACCTTGCCAATGCCCTGGACACCGGTCACGGCGTGGGCTCTCCCCTTCCGTTCACGGCTCTTGTCAGGGAGATGATGGAAACTCTCAGGGCAGACGGGAAGGGCCAGGATGACCACAGCGGTCTTGCCCAGTACTACCAGAAGGTCAGCGGTACCAAAATCGGCGGGTAGCGCTTCTAAACAACACAATTCGAAATGGTCATCTGTATCCCGAACAAGTGAATACGGAATACAGGTGACCGAAGGTGCTTTCGACACCTGCTACATGATTGTTTCCACGGGTTCTGCCACCTCCCTCATATGGATCGGACGTAATTGAAACTCATCCTCTCTATCCTGACGCATTCACTGCCGCTGCTCCCGGCCCCGTCGGCATGCCTACACATTGACGTACCCATGGATTATCTGTGGTACAGACTGTGTTCTTCCATAGCAGATTCGTATGCGTCAGGACAGAGAACGCATGCATCTTACGAACACAGGCAAAAAAGAAGTGCAAAAAAAGGTTTGACAGAACGCTGATTCATGATAGTATACCGTATACATAATACGATTTTCAAACAAAGGAGACAGTACAGTATGAAAAAACTAGTAGTTTTAGCTGTAATGGTAAGCCTCGTGGTTACGATGGCTTTCGCACAGGGAGAGAGTGACGGTGCAGCAGAATCTGTTCAGATGAACATCCAGCACAACCTGCCGAAGACAGAAACCTGGCAGACAGGTTTTGAGTTCATCAAGTCCGAGATGCAGAAGAGGTATCCGGATCAGATCCAGTCCACCATCTATCCTAATGGACAGCTGGCAAACAACAACTGGGCAACGATATTCGAACAGACTCAGGAAAACGTTGTGCAGATGGCATGTGAATCTCAGGTGACACTTGCGTCCCTCGTGCCTGAACTCTTCGCACTCAGCACACCATTCATGTTCGAGGATATGGAACACGTCCTTCGTTTCATGGATCAGAAGCCTGCTTTTGTCGACAACTGGTTTGCAAAACTTGAGGACAAGAACCTGAAGGTTATCGCCTACTGGCCACGGGCTCCCCGTCAGCTTCTCAACTCACAGCGCCCCATCATCACACCTGCAGACATCAAGGGTCTGGTATTCAGAGTGCCCGCCATGGATCTGTTCGTCACAACCTTCCAGGCAATGGGTGCAAACCCTGTCCCCCTCCCCTCCGGTGAAATCTACACTGCCATGCAGATGGGCACTGTTTCCGGTGAAGACAACGCCATCTCGACCGTCCAGTCAACACGAACCTATGAACAGGGCAAATACTTCAACGTATGGAACTACATGGGTGACGGAGTGCTTGTGGTCGTGAACAAGGAATGGTTTGAAGGTCTTTCCGCGGACATGCAGAAGAGTCTCCTTGAAGTGGGCGCAGCCTCCACCGAGGTCGTTCTCGAAGCAACCATCGCACGAGAAGTCGCAGGACGGAAGACCATGGAAGAAGCCGGTATCGAATTCACCGAATTCACTGCTGAAATGAAGGAACCCTGGAGAGCTCTGATGGGTCCTGCATACAAAGCAATTGAAAAGACCATCGGCACTGATGCATGGAATGAACTGGTCAGAATCGCTGATGCGACACGCTAATCGTATCTGAAGATCAACGTGCATTGAACTCAGGGATGCTCCGTCTGTATGGAGCATCCCTTCCATTAAATATAATTACAGGTGTGGGATTATGAAAAACAAAAGAAAAGATGTACTGTTCTTCCTGAAGAATCCGGAGTATCTGCTATCAATCGTGATACTCGTGGTGATTCTTCTTGCTTCTCTCATGCAGGTTCTGAACAGATTATTCCCGGGAATCAAAGCTCCCTGGACGCTTGAACTGATCACGTATCTGTTCGGCGCCCTGATCTGGATCGGAATTGCACTTGCCATCCACGATGATTCCCATGTCGGAATCAAGAGTATCTATCACAAGTTCCCGAAGAAAGCCCGGAAGGGGCTGAAGATCATCCACATGTGCCTGTTCGGCATCATGCTGCTCTTCTTCGGATATCTGGGAATGCTTGCTCTTCTCAGTTATGCAAGGCGTGGTCAGTCTACTCCGGCTCTCCATGCAGCCACATGGCTTATGAGGTCCCCGATTGTTATCGGAGCGGTTATATCGTTATATCGTCTGGGAGAACGGATCGTGATGATCGTGAAAGATACTGACCCGGAATTCAAATACGATATCCCTGAAGGACTTGCCGATCTCAGTATCGAAGAACTTCTCAAGGAAGGTCTTATAACAGAAACAGCACCTGCACAGGAGGATAAATAACATGGTACCAGTAATGAGCTTGACGGTCTTCGGCCTTGCCTTCTTCCTCCTTCTTACGGGAGCCCCCGTATTCGTGTCGATCGGACTGGCCAGCATAGCCACGATCCTCATCCACAATCCGGTCCCCCTCATCTCCATACCTCAGCTGATGTTCTCGGGGATAGAATCATACGTCCTTGTCGCAATTCCCCTTTTTGTCCTCTCAGGGGTTCTCATGGAATCCACCGGAGTAGCAAAACGCCTTATCGACTTCGCGAAAGCCGGTGTCGGCTGGGCCCGCGGCGGACTAGGCGGATCCAATGTCGTTGCCAGCTTCATCTTCGGCGGCATGTCAGGCTCTTCAGTGGCAGACACGGTCGCCCTTGGAACGATCCTGATCCCCGAGATGGAAGCAGACGGATATGATAAGGGATACTCAGCCGCGATAACGGCCCTTTCTTCGACCCTTGCGGTCATCGTCCCCCCCAGTATCCTGATGGTCATCATCGGGGCTGTCAGTGAACTCTCGGTCTCCTGGCTCCTCATCGGCGGTCTCGGACCGGGAATTCTCCTCACCTCGACCATGATGATTCAGAACTATATCATCTGTAGAAAGAACAACTACGGTTCAGTGAGAAAATTCAGTTTCAGAAATCTGTGGGAAACCTTCAGAACGGGAATCTGGGCACTCGGTGCCCCGATCATCATCATGCTGGGTATCATGTCAGGTATCGTGACCCCGACCGAGTCAGGTGGACTCGCTGTCATCTACACACTCGTGATAGCCACATTCTTCTACAAGACCATTTCCGGGAAGATCCTGTACGATTCCTTTGTGTCCGCTGCACGGCTCACCGCGGCTGTGGTCGCAATCATCGGCTCCTCATCGATCTTCACCTTTATCCTCACCTTCGAAGGATTGCCGCAGATCGTTGCTGATTTCCTCCTCGGGTTTACGACGAATCAGCTGGCGATCTTCTTCATCATCAACCTCTTCCTTCTTTTCATGGGAATGTTCCTCGATGCAGGAGTTGCGATCATCGTCATGGCACCGATTCTCTTCCCCGTTGCCACCGCAGTGGGAATCCACCCGATCCACTTCGCAGTTGTGTTCGTCCTGAACCTCGCCATCGGCATGGTCACTCCCCCGTTCGGCGTCTGTCTGTTCAGCACCTGTAATGTCGCACGAATGGAAATGGGGCAACTCATCAGATCAGCCCTGCCGCTGTACCTGTCGATGATCACTGTACTGATCCTCACAACCCTGGTGCCGCAGATCGTCCTGTGGATCCCGATGCTCACACTGGGATAGAAACGGGGAACACGAGACACTTCCTGATCCCTGAAGCCGGGGTCGGGAAGGCATCTGCCGCCATGCGGCTGAACATGTCACAATCAACATATAAGGAACAACGTATGGAAAGTTTGAAAGGTATGAGAGCCATCATTACCGGGGCGGCACAAGGTATGGGAAAAGGCATTGCCCTGTACCTGGCATCACGTGGTGTCGATATTGCTATCTGTGATCTGAAGGAAGATACCCTTGAAAAGACCGCTGAAGAGATTCGCCTGAAAACAGGACAACAGGTCATTGCACAGGCTCTCGATATTACACAGGAAGAAGCTGTCAAGGAGTTTGTCAGAGAGGTCCTCTCCACCTTCGGTAATATCGATATTCTGGTCAACAACGCGGGTATCCATCCTCTCAAACCCATTGAAGAGATCGAAGGAGATGAGTGGGACCTTGTCTTCGCCGTGAACGTAAAGGCCTCCTTTTATTTCTGCAAGGCGGTCCTGCCTGCCATGAGAGAAAGAAAATTCGGCAGAATCATCAACATTTCCAGCGAGGCAGGAAAGAATGGGGGAACCGTGGCCGCGCTCCACTATGCCGCATCCAAGGGTGCTGTACTTGCCTTTGTGAGAAATCTTGCTCAACAGGTCGGTGCTGACGGGATAACGGTCAACGCGATAGCACCGGGTCGGATCATGACAGCGATGTCCTCAGCGGTGAGCCCTGAAGAGAATCAGAAGTTCATCGACAACAGCATCACCAAATCATTGGGAACACCCGAAGACATCGCCTACGCTGTAGGCTATCTTGCGAGCCGTGAAGCATCCTTCGTCACAGCTGAGACCATGATGGTCAACGGCGGGACACTGAGAGACTGAGTGCCGTCAGAATAGAGGAGAACAGCTATGAATCCAGCAAACGATAAAAGGCAGTGGGATCGGGACGGTGTCCTTGAGGGAATGCTTTCACCAATTCAGCTTCCGAAGATGGCCAGGGTCCGTCAGAAATTCAACAGCGACCGCATTGAAGACATACCCGCTGCCGTCGCCAGGGAATGTGAACGACCCGAGATCAGCGGGACCATTCTACCCGGTGCTGAGATCGCGATCACTGCAGGAAGCAGAGGTGTGGCGAATATCCCCCAGATCATACGGAGCCTGGTAGCCAATGTAAAACGCTACGGCGGGAAGCCCTTCATCGTTCCTGCTATGGGAAGTCACGGGGGGGCCACTGCTGCCGGTCAGAAAGAGATGCTCGAGGGACTGGGAGTAACAGAAGAGTATGTAGGTGCACCTATCCGCTCCTCTATGGAGACTGTCCACATCGGTGACACGAAGGACGGCAAACCGGTCTTCATGGATAAGATCGCCGCGGCCTCAGACGGTATCATCGTCGCAGGCAGGGTGAAGCCTCACACCTCATTCCGCGGCACCTATGAAAGCGGCATCTACAAGATGATGGCTATCGGACTGGGCAAGCAGAAGGGAGCAGAGGAGTGCCACGCCGAGGGATTCGGCCGTATGGCCTACAATGTCGTGACCTACGGAGAAACGATTCTCAAGAACGCGCCGATCCTCTTCGGGTTTGCGATCATCGAGAATGCCTTCGATGACACCGCTATCGTTGAAGCTATAGAGAAGGACCGTATAACAGAACGGGAGCCTGAACTGCTGGAGACGGCCCGCTCTCTGATGCCCTCTATCGGTATCGGGGACATCGATATCCTGATTGTCGACAAGATCGGCAAAAACTTCAGCGGAGACGGTATGGACCCGAATATCACGGCAACCTACAACACCCCGTACGCTTCCGGAGGACCCACAGTCCAACGCTATGTCGTTCTTGACCTGAGTGATGAGACGCACGGGAATGCGATCGGAGCGGGAATGGCTGACTTTGCGACAAAACGGCTCTTCGAGAAGATCGATTTCGATGCCGCCTACCCGAACGCTCTCACCTGCACCGTCCTTCTCGGAGCCCGGGTACCGGTCATCATGAAAAGTGACGAAATGGCCTTCAAGGCCGCCATCTATACCTGTGTCGGAATCGACAAGAAACATCCCCGAATCGTCAGAATAGCCAACACCTCCCATATCGATACGATCATGGTGTCAGAGGCTCTGCAGGAGGAAGTGGCCAGACATCCGGCCATGGAACTGCTCGAACCGTTCAAGGAGATCGAGTTCGATGACGAGGGAAACCTTACCCTGTAATGGAGAAGGAACGTACCGGCCGCCAGTGAATTGACCCCCACACCCAAGGCACGACAGTCGGTCACCTTCCAGATACTCTCCCTGTATATCCCCTGATTCCGGAGACCCCTCCGGCAGGGGATATACTCTGTCCCCGAAGGGAGTACTCTCTATTCGAATATATCGGATTCCAGAATATCCCTGAGACCGGTATTGTGGTGTTCTTCCATCAGACGCTTTGCCTCTTCGGGGTTTCGTGCCTGGATCATATCAATGATCTGGTCATGCTGGTGCATCGATCGCTGTTTGATTTCCTGTGAGGACTCAACGTGCGACCATCTCCTGATGAGCCACCACAGGTCACGTATCATGTCGAGGTGAAATTTCAGGTGCTTGTTTTTCGCATAGGACAGGATCCCTTCGTGAAAGGCGATATCATACTCTTCCAGCGGAGTGTTGTTCAGACTGCCGGCATCCATGTTCTTGAATCTGTTGAAGAAGGTGAGCTCCTCATCGGTGCTCCGCAGGGTACACTGTTCGACTGCCATCTTCTCGAGTTCAAGACGGAGAGAAGAGATATCCTTCACCTCATCACGGGTTGGTTTGAACACGATATAGCCCTTTCCCTGCTGACTTATCAGACCCCGCGAGATGAGAGAGTGCAGTACATCCCTGATGGGTGTCCTGCTCACATTGAACTCTTCCGCCAGTGTGTCTATCACCAACCGGGTACCGGGAAGATACTGTCCGCTGATGATGTTCTGCTTCAACACATCATGAATCTGTTCCTTCAGATTAGCCTGGATGATCAGTTTACTCATTCGCCGTCTCCTGTGGATTCTGGATAGGTATCTTGTTTCCTGCACGGAATAACAAAATATACGGTACACCGAAACAACGATGCAATCAAGATACAATACGATATTTATAATCGCTTGACACTTTCATTATATAGTGTATCATATACGGTATACGAAAAACAAACAAGGATACATCATGTCAGCAACATATCAACACAATCGCCCCGTCGCCATCATAACCGGTGGTGCCAGAGGTATCGGCAAAGCCATCGCAATGAGACTCGCCGGAGAAGGAATCCATACCGTTCTGTTCGACATCGATGAACAGGCTCTTATCGCCGCATCCCGGGAGCTGGGCTCCCTGGGATACTCGGCAGAGTGGTACGTGGTCGATATCAGCATGCCAAAAGAGATCAGCAAGGCTGTTGAAGCTGTGTTTGAAACACACGGATCAATCGATATCCTCGTGAACAACGCAGGGATTCTGAGTACGGCGAACATTCTCGAGATTGATGAGAATGAGTGGAACCGGGTCATGGATATCAACGTCAAGGGTCCTGCATTCATGACCCAGAACGTGCTGAAATACATGAGGGCTGCAAGGAAAGGACGAATCATCAACATCTCGTCACTGGCAGGAAGGAACGGCGGACTCAAGACGGGTACCGCCTATTCGGTCTCAAAAGCTGCTGTGATAGGGCTCACAAAACGCACTGCACGGTTCGCTGCCGAGTATGGCATCACAGTCAACTCCGTGGCACCGGGGACGGCCGCCACCGATATGGTTCAGGGCTTCAGTGATGAACAGATGGCCTCACTGCTTCAGAATATTCCGATGGGAAGACTTACACAGCCCGAGGAGATCGCTGCCGCAGTGGCCTTCCTCGCAAGTGACCTGGCCCGCTCGATCACGGGTGTCGTGCTCGATGTGAATGGCGGAATGTATTTTTAAGAACAATCAGCAATAGGAGAATATACATATGAAAACCGACTACCTTTTATGGATGGCTTCACACACAAAGAGTCAGTGGAACAATGATTCGACCGATCATAACGATATCGAGGATGCACTCGCTTCCGGAGCAGTAGGGGTCACCAGCAATCCCCCCCTCACCTACTCCGTACTCACCGAATATCCCGAACTCTACAAAGAGGAAATCGACAGAATTGATCCGTCACTCACGGGAGATGACCGGGTCGTAGCTCTGATCGAGATCGTCGTGAAAAGGATAGCCTCACGACTTTCCGACATGCATGCAGCAACCGGCGGCCTTCAGGGGTATGTCCGTGCTCAGGTAAAACCACTCGACGGAGACAACGCAGAGAAGATGCTCGCAGTCGGCAAGACCTTCGCATCCTATGCCGAGAATGTGAAAGTGAAGATCCCCGGCACGAAAGCCGGCATATGGGTACTGGAAGAACTTGCCGCCCTCGGTATCCCCACGAATCCAACTGTCTGTGTATCAATCTCTCAGATTCTCGCAACGGCGGAGGCAAATGAGAGGGGAAGGAAACGGGCTATTGAGGCCGGTATTGCACCTGCCGAATCAACAGCTGCCTTCGTCATGGGACGGCTACAGGATTATCTGGCAGCTCTCAATGAGAAACACAGCGCAGGGGTCTCTGTTGAAGACCTCGAGAATGCCATGATTGCAACGACAAAGAAACTCTACCGCACGATGGAAGAGCGAGGATATCACCAGATTCTCATGCCCGCAGCGTTCCGTTGTGCCCGCCAGGTAACCGAACTCTCGGGAGCACGGGTAGAGATGACAATCCATCCGAAGGTCCAGAAGATGATCAATGATCTTGACGCAGAGAAAGGAATCGACCGAGTAGAGCAGGTAAACAACCCTATCGACGAGGAAGCAGTTGCACGGGTGCTGGAAGCCCTGCCCGAATTCAGAAAGGCCTGGGATATTGATGGACTTTCAATTGATGAGTTTGATGATTTCGGTGCGACCGTCATGACTCTCGAAGGGTTCGACCAGGCCTGGCAGAAACTGTACACCCTGTGATGGTGAAGGATACTATGAACAGACCCCTATTTACCGTGAGCGTCTCCGACCGGTTTTACGGAGACTCATCCCCGATAACCCTCCAGGAGGAGGGTCTAAAGACAAATCTCGAGCTCGCTTCACATCTGGGCTTCGAAGGTATCGAGATTCAGGTGCATACCCCGTCAAACTATGTGTGGGAACGGATAGCTGAACAGACACGGGAACTGGACCTCAAAGTCACTGCCTTCGGAACAGGTCTCGAGTATGGTGTGAACGGCCTATCGTTCACGTCCAGAGACGAATCAGTCCGCAAGCAGGCTCAGGAACGTTTCCTCGAATATATCACGGTTGCATCGAAGTTCGATGCGGCCGTGTTTCTCGGACTCTGCCGCGGCACGAGCCCCCGGTTTTCCACCAGAAAGGAATACCTGGATCTCCTGTACCGGCAGTTCCTCCCTCTCTGCGAACATGCTCAGAAACTCGGTGTCCTCCTGGTCCTTGAACCCATCGTCTTCTACCTGACGACCCTTCTCAACACTACGCACGAGACCCTTGAATTCCTTGAGAGGCCCGGTCTGGAGCAGATGCAGCTCCTTCTGGACACCCATCACATGTTCATCGAAGATGCCGATTACATCCAGTCATTCCGAGACGCCGCAGGTAAGATCGGACACCTTCATATTTCGGACAGCAACAGAAAGTATCCCGGGTGCGGGAATGTGGACTATACGGCAGTGGGAGACGTGCTGAAGGAGATCGGCTACAGCAATCCGGTCTCTCTCGAGACCCTTCCGTATCCTAACGGGCCCGAAGGTGCACGTATCGGTCTTGAGTGGATGAAGAAGACCTGGAGTGAATGAAACGCAGTACAGATTTTTCAACGGGGCCCTGCCCCGTTTTTATTTGTGTTGAGATCTGAAGCCTGCTGTGTAATTCGCTCCCAGACCGGGCATAGCGTGAAATGTGAAGATAGAGGTTCCCCCTTCGACACCGATGAGGGGAGTAATTCCCTGAGCGGGCAGAAGGGGGAAAGGGGGTAATCTACATCATCATAGAAGGGAGCCAGAGGACCAGCTGCGGGAAGTAGGTGATGGCGAACAGGACGATAAGGAGAGGTATCAGGAAGGGAAGGATCGCCTTGTACATCTTCTCGATCGATATGCCGGCCATTCTCGAGCAGATAAACAGTGAGGTGCCGACCGGAGGAGTGGCCAGACCTATCATCAGGTTCAGTACGATTACGACACCGAGATGAACCGGGTCTATGTTGTAGGCACTCATCAGGGGCACGAGGAACGGTACGGTGATGGTCAGAACGCTGAGAGCCTCCATGAACATTCCCAGAAGCAGAAAAGCTATATTGATAATCAGCAGAATCAGGTAGGGGTTGTCAGTCACACTGGTAAGGAACCCTGCTATCGCATTGGTTACCCCGAGCATGGCTACGAGCCAGCTGAAACTTGCCGCTCCGGTGATGATGAACAGAATCGTCGCCGAGTCGATAGCCGCTGATTTCAGTTCCCTCCAGACAGCCTTCAGGCCAAGTTCACGGTAGACAATAACGCTGAGGACGAATGCATATCCCACTGCAACGACAGCTGCTTCGGTGGGAGAGAAGATACCTCCCCAGATACCGCCTATGATAATGACCGGAGTAAGGAGGCTGAGTGCCGCTTCCTTCGTCGAAACAAGCACCTCTTTGATGCTGAACTTTCTCTTCGGGTACCCGCGCTTCTCACTCATGATGAAAATCAGCACCATCGTGGTGAACCCCAGAAGAAGTCCGGGGAGAAAGCCTCCCATGAACAGCGCACCGACAGAGACCTCGGCCATCATACCATAGACAACCATTGGCACGCTCGGAGGAATGATAGGTCCGACGGTGGCAGAGGCGACCGTGACGGCTGCGGAGAAGTCAGGATCGAACCCCTCTTCATCCATAGCCTGCATCTCGACCTGCCCCAGGCCTCCTGCGTCTGCAACGGCAGAGCCGCTCATTCCACTGAAGATAATCGAGGCGACGACGTTCGCATGACCAAGCCCGCCGGGAATCGATGAGACCCACGCTGAAGCGGCACGGAAAATCCTTCGTGTGATACTCCCTGTGTTCATCAGCTTGGCAGCCAGAATGAAGAAGGGAATGGCGAGAAGGGTATATGAGTTCGCTGAACCGATCATCCGGTGAATGATTGCCGTGATCGAGAATGTATCGGTCAGGAAGACGGTCATGATTGCCGAGAACGAGAGTGAGACCGCGATGGGAACCCCTCCGATCATAAACAGAGCGAACAGGATTATGAGAACCAGACCAACACTCATTTCGCACCTCCTTTGTAATCGTTTCTCATCTTGAAGGTGCGGTGAAGCACGTGTACAAAGGCCGGCAGTGCAGCGATCGGGAACGAGAGATAGAATACACCCTTTGAGAGAGGGATCGTATTATACTTCTGCCCCATCGTCTTCATAGCCACCTGCATACCATGATACACGACAAGCACCAGGAATATCATGATGATACTATTGATCACCTGCTTCCAGTAGTACCCCACTTTCGGTGACAGATGATCTACCACTATGTTGATCGAGATATGTTCATGGTTCTTGAATGCCATCGCCGTACCCAGAAAGATCATCCAGGCAAACGATACGATCGAAAGCTCGTAACTCCATTCGAGAGGGCTTCCAAGGACGTACCGGAAGAAGACTCCAATGAGTGTCAGGATGGAAAGCACACTCATCAGAATCCCTGAGATCGTGCTGGTCACATCATCGAGAATACGGCTCAGCCGTTCCAGAAATTTCATCTAATTCCCCCTTATGTGCGATGAAGGACCCGAAGCGAGTCCTTCATCCTACTATACAACAGAAACATTTACTGCGCAGCAGCTATAACCTTATCCATCAGGTCTTTACCGAATTTCGGCTCAAACTGCTTGTACACGGAGGCCGTCGCATCGACAAATGGTTTGGTGTCAGGTCGAGAGACCTTCATGCCGTTGGCCTCGAGTTCAGCGAGCATCGAGTCTTCGGCTGAACGAACCATATCTCTATGTTCTACACCGAACTTTCTGGCAGCTGAAGCGATCAGTTCCTGATTTTCAGCAGACATGTCGTTCCACACATCCTCACTGACCATGAAAACGAGAGCTTCGTACTTGTGGCCGGTAAGAGAGATGTAGTCCTGAACTTCGTCGAACTTCGCAGCGTGGATGTTTGCGATCGGGTTTTCCTGACCGTCGAAGGCACCCTGTGAAAGTGCGAGATAAAGTTCAGAGAACGCAAACGGAGCGGGCTTCGCACCAAGAGCTCTGAAGATCGCAAGGGTCATATCGTTCTCAGGAGTCCTGAGTTTGATGCCCTGAAGGTCAGCAGGCTTTTCGATGGGGCGGACGCTATTGGTGACGTGACGGAATCCATTCTCCCAGTATGCCAGAGGTCTGAGACCCTGTGCGGGCAGCGAGCTGAGTACTTCCATGCCGATTTCACTGTCAAGAACCTGGTCGACTTTCTCGTAGGAACTGAACAGGAACGGCAGTTCGAACACAGCAACCTTCGGTTCGTACTTGGCAACGACACCGACTGCATTGATAGTCATGTCGAGTGAACCCATTGAGGTCATCTCTGCCATTTCGGGATCGGTTCCGAGCATCTCTGCGGGGAACAGCTCGATCTTGACCATACCGTTGCTCTCAGCTTCCACATACTCTGCAAACTTCTCCGCAGCAAGGTGACGGGGATTGGTAGTGGGGCTGCCATAACCGAGACGATAGGTGACAGGGCCGGCTTCTTCGCTTTCACCCTGGGCAAATACACTGGTCGCTGAGACCAGAAGCAGTGATACGATGAGTATCAGTGATACAGTTCTTTTCATTTTAGAACCCTCCTTTGTGATAACTATTAACAACAGTGGAATTCCACTGTCTTAATCCATATGAGAACCACCGTTGATATCGATATCCTCACCGGTGATGTAGGCTGCCTCCTCGGCAGCAAGGAATGCGACTGTGAACGCAATCTCTCTTGTCGTTCCCGGACGCTTCATGGGAATCGTCGCCCAGATAGCCCGCTCTCTCTCATCCGAAAGACCTTTGCGGATATCGGTAGCGATGAGGCCGGGACAGACTGAATTGACTGTGATCCCCTGCTCGACAACCTCACGTGCAAGAGCCTTGCTGAAGCCCAGGATCCCGGCCTTCGCTGCCGAGTAGTGGGAACCGCCATACACTCCGCCCCCGCGCTTTCCTGATACAGAAGAAAGGTTGACGATACGTCCGTAGTTGTTTTTTGCCATCACGGGGATGACTGCCTGGGAGCAGAGGAACGTCCCTGTCAGGTTGACCGCGATGATCCGGTTGAAGTCTTCGAGGCTCATATCTGCAGTGGTGATCGGCTGGGTGATACCGGCATTGTTCACCAGCACATCGATCCTTCCGTACTTCTGCACGACAGTCTCGACCATACTCTTAACCGATTCGGGGTCAGTGACGTTAAGTGAGACGGCAAAAGCCTTCCCTCCATCTGCCTCAATAGCCTTAGCAGCTGCTTCAGCGCCTTCCAGGTTCATATCAGCGATCACTACGGTAGCGTTGAGTGATGCAAGATAGTTTGCCGTTTCCCGTCCGATACCCCGCTCGCTACCGGCACCTGTTACGATGACAACTCTGTTCTCGAAATTCATTATCTATCCTCCAGCATGGTTTTTGCCTGTTCGACGATGTGAGCGACACTCACTCCGTTAGCCTTGAGCAGTTCTTCATAGGGGCCCGATTCACCGAACCGGTCTCTTACTCCCATTCTGAACAGTCGGCCCCTTCCATACTCTGCTACCACCTCGGCCACGGCACTGCCCAGCCCGTTGATGATACTGTGGTCTTCGACCGTGATGATCTGAGTGCAGGCATCGATCGCATCCCTTACAGCAGCCTCATCAAGGGGCTTGATCGTATGGACATCGACAAGACGTGCTTTGATCCCCTGTGCGTGCAACTGTTTCACTGCCTCGAGTGCGAAGCTCATGATATCCCCTGTTGCAAGGACCGCAATATCATCGCCTTCCACGATCGTGTGAGCCTTACCGATGGTAAGTGAGACACTCTCATCGTACACGAAGGGGATCGGATCCCGGGTGAATCTCATGTACACAGGGCCGTGCATCTTCACCGCTTCGCGGATCAGGCAGCGTGCCGAGTGGTAGTCGGCAGGAGCAATCACGGTCATATTCGGAAGAGTCCGCATCACTCCAAGGTCCTCGATAGACTGGTGGGAGGCACCATCGTTCGCCGGAGTGAATCCTCCGTGGGAACACATCACTTTCACATTGAGATTGGGATAGCAGGCTTCCTGCCTGATCTGCTCGATCATCCTCAGAGACCCGAACACCGCATAGGTCGACACGATCGGAATCTTACCGAGTGTTGCCAGACCTGCAGCCACTCCGGCTGCGTTCTGCTCGGCTATACCGACGTTCACATGATTCAGCGGATACTGTTCCTTGAACGGAACAGTCTTACAGGATTTACCGATGTCAGCATCGATAACGTACAGTTCAGGGAACTCCTTGACGAGTTCAAGTATCTCATCACCAAACGATTCTCTCAGAGCCTTCATGCGATCTCCCCCTCTTCGATTTCCTTCATAGCCTGTTCGAACAGCTCTTCATTCGGAGCCATTCCGTGCCAGGAGGGAACATCCTCCATGTAGGAGACGCCCTTGCCCTTGGTCGTGTTGGCCACGATAACCTGAGGCTTACAGGACGTTGTGCTCCTGATAGCATCGAGTGCATCGAGGATCTCAGGGATGCTGTGACCGTTTATGTTGTGTGTATCACAACCGAAAGCCTTGAACTTCGCTTCTATATCCTGAACCGGCATGATCTCGTCACAGAAACCGTCATTCTGGATCCTGTTCTTGTCAAGGATGATGACGAGGTTGGTCAGTTCATACTTCGCGGCAGTTTCGACCGCTTCCCATACCTGCCCTTCCTGGCTCTCACCGTCACCGACAAGGGTGAACACCCTGGCCTTCGAGCCATCTCTCTTGAGTCCGATCGCCATACCTACTGCAGTTGATATCCCCTGACCGAGAGAACCGGTGGAGATGTCTACTCCGGGAGTCTTCTTCATATCGGGATGACCCTGCAGAATGGAACCGTACTTTCTCAGATTATAGATCTCACTCGTGTCCATATATCCTTTCAGGATCAGGGAAGAGTAGAGAATCGGACACACATGTCCCTTGGAGAGAACAAATCTGTCCCTGTCTGCCTTGGCTGGATCCTTTGGATCTACATTCAGCTCTGAGAAATAGAGAGCTGCCATGATCTCCGCTGCGGAGAAAGACCCACCCGGATGTCCTGACTGAGCTGTATAGATCATCGTCAGGGCTGTTTTACGTAATTCTTTTGCCTTCCCTTTCAGGAACTGCACTAATTCTTCCCGTTCCACTTACCGTTACCTCTTGCTTGATACTTGCCGACCGATTCATCTCAACCACCTCTGTGGCAGCGAATCTACACTCACTGTACGGGGTGAAACTCCATCTGTCAAGAAAAATTTTTCATATTTTTAACATTTTATTTGAAATGGATTTCATCTGATTTTCTGTAAAAGGCAGTAAATAGCGATATAAACGTACATAAGCAGGTTTTTATGTGAACAAAGAGATGTGATAACTGGAAAGGTGTTTCATGAGAATTGTATTAATTTGAAAAAGATTTCTTACTTTCTCACTCTCTTGATGCTGAGCAGTTTTGCGATCTCTTCCCGATAATCACCAAGTTCCTCCCTCCGTTTGATCGACAGGGCGGCATGGATCGCAGAGACGACATTGAGTTCACAGATCCGCGCTGAAAGGGTATCGGAGAAGTAGGGATGGTTGGAGACGCCTGTGTGCAGCGTGATATCGAGGTAGCGTGTAAGGGGAGCGCCGGTGATGCCGACGAAACCGATGGTGGTCAGGTGCCTTTCATGAGCCAGTTTGATACTTTCATACACATTCCTGCTCATACCGCTGTGGCTGAATCCGCAGATCACCGCATTGTCCTCTCTGTTGAGCTTTGAGATAGCAAGGATCTGGAAAAAGGGGTCCTCGATAAGGCGGGCGGGAATCCCGATCTGAAGGAACGAGTCGTAAGCGGCTCGTGCAGAGGAGCCTGACCCCCCTTCCCCGATGATGATGACGGCGGAGGAATCGTTGATATAGTTTATCGCCTTCTCGAGAGCCTCATCATCAAGTACCGCGAGAGTCTCATCCATACTGTTCTTGTTGAAGTTGAATGACTTCTGTTTGATCATTGCAATCGACTCATCACTTTTCAGTTCATACCAGTTTGCTGTGGGACTGATGAGTTCCTGTTTGAGATGCATCCGGAACTCAACGAAACTCTTGTACCCGATAGAACGGCAGAACCGTACTACAGTCGCGGCACTCGTTCCGGTCACCTCTGCAAGCTGCTGAGAAGTGAGATCACCCATATCCGCATGGTTCTCTACTATATAATCTGCTATTCGCTTCTCGGTAGTGCTCAACAGATGATAATGATGGTTGATTCTCGTGATGCTGATGAGGGTATGCTTCATGTGTCTGATCTCCTTTGCATGTTATAGCATACACTGTTTTTCAGAAATTTTTTATACTTTTTGAAATATTTTTCATTCTTCTTCTTGAGCAGAGCCACCCTTCATGGTACAGTGACCCCAGCCGACAGATATCAGACCGCCTCAGTAACATCATGCGAAATACTCGTAATAAGCCGTGGAAAAGCACGGCATGCAGGGGTAAGGAGAAACAGGAATGAAGATTGTAGTACTCGACGGATACATACTGAACCCGGGAGACCTCACCTGGGAAGCAATGGAAGAGCTTGGGGAACTGACGGTCTATGACCAGAGCCCTCATGAGGATCAAGCCATCATAGAAAGAATCGGAGATGCTTCCTACGTATTCACCAACAAGACTCCCCTCAATGCGGGGGTCATCGAAGCGTGCCCACAGCTGAAGTTCATCGGCGTGCTTGCCACCGGCTACAACGTGGTGGATGTGAAGGCGGCGGCGGAAGCGGACGTGGCGGTGACAAACATCCCCACCTACGGGACCGATGCGGTGGGACAGTTCGCTATCGCCCTGCTGCTTGAGATCTGCCACCACGTGGGTCACCATGATACGGCTGTCCATCAGGGCCGCTGGCAGAGCAGCGGTCAGTGGTGCTTCTGGGACTACCCCCTGATTGAGCTTGCCGGCAAGAACATGGGTATCATCGGGTACGGCAGGATCGGTCAGGCAACCGGACGGATCGCCCAGGCCCTGGGGATGAAGGTCCTTGCCTATGACACCTACCGTAATCCTGCCATGGAAAGCGAGACCTGTCAGTATGTCGACCTTGACACGCTGTTCGCCTCCTCTGATGTGATCGCACTGCACGCACCACTGTTCGCAGAGACCGAAGGTATCATCAACAGAGAGAACATCGCGAAGATGAAGGACGGAGTGATCATCATCAACAACTCACGGGGACCTCTGATCGTGGAGCAGGATCTTGCCGACGCCCTCAACAGCGGGAAGGTCTATGCTGCGGGACTCGATGTGGCTTCCAGTGAACCGATCACAGAGGACAATCCGCTGCTCAGTGCGAAGAACTGCCTGATCACTCCCCATATCAGCTGGGCTCCGAAAGAGAGCAGGAGTCGCCTGATGGGTATCGCGGTGGACAACCTGAAGCAGTTCATGGCGGGCTCTCCTGTCAACCTCGTATCCTGAGAACCGTGTGAAAGATGTGTGAAAACGTGTGCACCCATAGACTCCTCATTTGACACGAGAGCGGGGCATCACTACACTCTGAGTGAAGAGGTATAGTGATGCTTATTTATTCTCATAGAGGTTACAGCGGTAAATACCCGGAAAACACGATGCTCGCCTTCGAAGAAGCCCATCGGGTTGGAAGCAACGGAATAGAGCTTGATGTTCAGATGACCAGCGACGGATCGGTAGTCATCTTCCATGATGAATACCTTGAACGGGTCACGGGAACAAAGGGACTTATCAAGGATATCAGCTATGATAGTCTTCCTCGCACAACAGAGGGAAACCACCCGATACCTCTGTTGAGTGAATACCTTGCCTGGGTGCGCACAAAGGATATCATCACGAACATAGAGATTAAGTCCGCTGCGGTCTACTACCCCGGTCTGGAGGAAAAAGTCGCATCTCTGATCCGCCAGTACCGCGTGGATGAACGTATCATCATCTCCTCCTTCAATCCACTATCCCTCCTCAGGACGCGGGAGTATGCCCCTCACCTGAAACTCGCATTCCTCGTCGAACAATACGGTTTCAGCGGCTTCGACCACCTCTGCTCAGCCTTCGGATTCGAGTACTTCCACCCCGACATCTCGATCGTGACAGAGGAACTTGTCGATTCGTTCCACAGACGGGGAATTCACGTGAACACCTACACCGTTGATTCCCTGAAGGATGCACATACAGCCCAAAAAGCCGGTGTTGACGGTATATTCACGAACGAACCGGTGAAGATGAGGGAATTCTTCACCCGGAAGGAAACCCGATGAAAGCGTGAATGTGTACATCCGTACAACCTTTTTACCGTGTGAACTCGGGACAGGAACCATCTTTCCCCTTGAGATGCCCCCCCTTGTATGGTATACATCCATATGAAAAGAGAGTCTTTGATGCCTCAGACACGCAATTCCTCCCTGAGTGATACACACCATGATGTACAGCACTAATCCATGGCATATTCTCATCCTGATCGGGGGAATTCAGGGATTTGTCCTTACGGTTGTGCTGCTGATCCGCTCAGGCAGTAAGAATCCTGTTCCCTACAGACTGTTAAGTATCCTCATCCTTTCGGTTTCGATGGATATGGTTGTAACCTATATGAATCTATCGGGGCTGCTCGAACACTATCCACCCCTACTTTTCATATCTGACCCTTTATACACGCTGTCCGGCTGCCTGCTCTATCTTTTCGTACAGGCTCTACTGTCTGAAAAGTTTGTCTTCAAGCCCATGTATCTGCTGTTCTTCATCCCTTTTGGCATCGAAACAGTTTTCTTCATAGCATCAGCCGGAATACCTCACGAGAACGTACAGATCATACACAGTCTGACAACAGGAGGACCTCATGCCACAGATTTCGCTATCTTCTGGGCTCTGGAACTCACCTACAATGCGGGAATGACAATTGCAGCTGCTGCTGTGTTACAACGGTACGCCCGAAATCTTAAGGACTATGTGACCGATGTCGGAAAATTCAGCCTGAGAGGGCTCCGTATTTTCTTACGTCTTGCCCTACTCTTTTTTATGCTGCAGGGAATATTCCTGCTTCTCTTCACAGCAGGCATCAGCTCTATCGCCACCGCCTTCACCATACTGTATTCTCTCATGGCTGTGACCTTCTACATGATCAGCTACTGGACTCTCAGCGACCCTCCAGTGTTCATTCGGGCAACTATTGAACAAAGTTCCCGTACAACGAGGAAAAACACCGGAAAATATCGGAAAAATCCTCTCGACAACAAAAAAGCTGAGGCGATTGCTGTAGAGCTTATGAAGTTCATGGAGGAAGAGAAGCTCTATCTGACCAATGGTATCAAACTTGAACATATCGCTCAGCGTCTTTCGACCTCAACGAACACGGTATCACAGGTACTCAATCAGGACCTCAAAGTGAATTTTTATGATTTCATCAATCAGTATCGGGTTGAGGAAGCAAAGCGTCTGATGCATGATCCTGCCCAGCGAAAACTCACGCTCTTTGCGGTTGCATTGAATGCAGGCTTCAGCTCAAAATCAACATTCAACAAAGTGTTCAAAGAGAATACCGGCACAACTCCTTCACAGTACTTTCGCACCATTACACCCTTTAGGGATTAGCATTTTTCCAGTATCCACGTACTTCGGGGACCAGACATGCACGTTTTTTCGCAATCATCATGTTCTCAATGTGTACAACCCTATAAGGACGGACGACTTTCTCCTCACACCTCTCTATAGTTCATCTCAGATAGTAAAACAGGGCGCAGGGGGTATAGGGTATGAGCAGCAATCAGGAAATTACCGTGCGGAATTTTCGTGAAAAGGATGTGTATCACGTAGCAGGAATACTGCTCGATTCTTTCCACAGCAAGTTCCCCCGCATGGAACAGTTCTCTAAGGAGAAACAGATTCAATTCCTCATCGATGCTTCTTTCATAGATGATCATGCGTTTGAGGGCTACCTTGTAGCAGAATTACAGGGGGAGGTTGTCGGTGTCATGCTGCTGAAGTGGCGCGATCAGGAAAGGGGGACACCTCATCATCGCGCATCGGCTTTCCGGTTGATCAAGGAATACGGATTCGGGTCTGTGATTCAGATAGTGATCCTTGCACTGTTGCTGAAGGAGGATCCCGCGAAGGGTGAGTGCTATATCGAACACATTGCTGTAGCAGAAACAGCGCGAGGTCACGGCATAGGCTCCCGACTTCTGCAGTACAGTCTGCAGTATACGAAAGAACCACTTGGTCTGACCACAACATCGTTGTATGTTGCCTCTTCCAATACCTTAGCCCGGTCACTCTATGAACGAATTGGATTCGAAGTGCAAAGAGAGAAAAAAAGCAGACTTTCAAGTCTCATACTGCATGAAACGACCTGGATTCATATGCGTCTCAGGCACACTGAGCATACTGGACGGACCGGGCTCGTCATGAAAAACGGTTGGTGGCTTGGATTGTTCGGTCTCCTCGGGATTCCTCATCTCGTAACTCTGCTGCAGTGTATCAAGGGAGAAGCACCGGCTATGGGACTAATCGGGTTATCCTGGTTTCTCATGTTTTCCTTTCTGATCCCTGAGAGGAGGTAGGCTCGGTGAAACGTACAATCCGCGAAACATATAGAATGCAGAAAAAGTGGTGGCTGGGCTTCCTGGCATTTCTCGCTTTTCCGAACATGATCAACCATATCAGGGGACTCTCCTATGAACCCCTTTTGTATATCGGATTTGTCTCTTTCCTCTACTTCATTCCCGAAAAAAGGAATATGCCTCTGAAAATTTCTTTGAAAGAGCTTGAGTTCTATAAGAACAATCCAGAGGAAATTGAAAAGATCGCACACCCCGAGACGGTGAGGTACCGGTATCTTCTCTCGGTCTTCTTCATGGGGTTGGTGTCTGTCATCCTCTCGAAGCTGGCCTATCCCATTTTTCACTATTTCGTCTCAACACTATGGGTGGAGGTACTGACTGATACTCTTTTCGAAATGGGGGTTGCTCTCTGGGGAGGAAGCATCACGGTATATCTCATACAGGTATTATCAGTCAGGGAGCAGGAAGAAAGTGACAGAAAAAAAGAAGCGATACTACACCTTTTGAAGGAACACCATGAGAAGTAAGCACATCGCTGGTTCGGCAGTACCGGATAGATGAACGCATCCCTGTCTTTTCCCGTTGATACCCATAGCATCCTGTACACAAACGTGTAGCGCGTATGTCCTAGGATCTACGGGTATGCGACCACACTGATTGATGCCATCCCGGATATACGCCATGATCTTTGCTGCGTATTGGCGTATCACCCCTATCATGCTATGGTATCTCCACGATTATGGATCCGGGAGGTGAAGGGGCAATGGAATACCTGTTAGAAGGGGTGAGAGATTTCACCAGTCACGATTTTCTTCAGTTCAAGGAGCTGTTCTCCACACTGGAGAAACAGCAGCAACCCCATTCACTGTTCATCACCTGTTCCGATTCCCGTATCGTACCTGCTATGATAACCAAAACCCTTCCGGGGGAGCTGTTCATCATCCGCAACGTCGCGAACCTCGTCCCGTACTACCATGACAGCGATGAGTTTCTCGCCACCACCTCGGCAATAGAATATGCCGTTCAGGTACTCAATGTCGAGAACATCATCGTCTGCGGGCATTCTAACTGCGGAGGGTGTAACGCCTTATATGCCTCTGAAGAACAGCTCGAGCGGGTCCCTCACACAAGAAAGTGGCTTGAACTTGCCAGACCGGTGAAGGACATGGTTGAAAGGGACCCTGCGCTCCTCGAAGATATCGTGAAACGCGAGTGGGTCACCGAACAGCTGAACATCGTGGAACAGCGAAAGCACCTGCTCACCTACCCGTATATCGCACAGCGGGTGAACGAAGGGAAGCTGAACCTCTACGGGTGGTACTACCAGATAGGAACGGGTGAGGTGTTCAACTACGACGAACAGGAGCACCGCTTCATTCTGATTTAGAGCATCACCCCGGCATATTCTCCAGTACTGAGGTGACCTCTTTCAGGTGATCGATGATAGCAAGGTGCTGCGGACAGGCAGCCTCACAGGCACCGCAGGTGATACAGGCTGAGGCTTTCCCCTTCCCCGAGTCGACAAGATTCGCATAGTAGACGTTGTGGATGGAGAACTTCTCAGGTTCTGATAACAGCTTCGAATTCAGCAGCGCAAAATACTCGGGTATCGCAATATGTTCGGGACATTCATCCACACAGTAGCGGCAGGCCGTACAGGCAACTGCAATCTGTTCGTTCAGGATCGACACGACATCTCCTATGATCCGCTGCTCATTCATGCTCAGCGGTTTGAAATCAACCATGTAGCTGAGATTGTCGGTCAGCTGCTCCATGTCGGACATACCGCTGAGTACCATCATGACGCCTTCAAGTCCTGCCGCATACCGTACTGCCCACGAAGCCTGAGATGCACTCTGATCAAACCGGTACAGCAGCTCCGCTGCACGGACAGGAAGATGTGCAAGCATACCTCCCTTCACCGGCTCCATGACAACGATAGGTACCTGATGCTTTCGGGCCACCTCATAGCACTTTCGGGACTGAATTCCTGCATTGTCCCAGTCGATATAATTTATCTGCAGCTGAACAAAATCAACCTCGGGGTGTTCGCCGAGAATCTGATCGAGCAGATCGGCACTATCATGGAACGAAAAACCGATCTGCCCGATTTTCCCATCCTCTTTCATACGCTGTATGAAGGCAAAGGAATCATACTCTACCACGTTCCTGTAGGTACTGACTGTCAGGTTGTGCAGCAGATAATAGTCAAAGTACTCCACCCCGACCTTCTCAAGCTGTTCTGCGAATATCCTCTCCTGATCTCCCTGTTCCTTCAGGTACATTGTGGGAAGTTTCGAGGCGACTGTGAACGAATGCCGGGGATGACGCTTCACCAGGCACTCCCTCACGGCAATCTCGCTGCGATGTGAGTGGTACATGTAGGCAGTATCGAAGTAGGTCCCTCCCTGTTCAAGAAACAGGTCTACCATGGCGCTGAAGGTATCGTAATCGATCGTACTCTGATCCTCCGGATCGAGCAGGGGCAGCCGCATGCAGCCGAATCCAAGTATGTTCATCATGTGCTCCTCAGTGTAACAGTATGGGTACAGTGTAGAACACAGCGGTCAATATTCCCAGAAAAAACAGATTCCTGACGATCATCACTTTTGTGAATCAGTGCAGAGGGAACCTGTGGGCCCTTAGACCCGCGTTCACATGCAGTGATTCCACCACGCAGACCGTATCATCACAGGCTACCCCGCCGGTCGCTTCATATCGTTCAACGGGTTACAGATGAGGTCTTCCCGCCCCTGATATACTTGACCAGCACACCCATTTTTCGGTACTATGCAGAATCTATTCGCGAGAGTAGCTCAGCGGTAGAGCTCCACCTTGCCAAGGTGGATGTCGCGGGTTCAAATCCCGTCTCTCGCTTGCTCAGCGACCCGAGCTTCCGGGTCGCTTTTTTCATGAACCCCCTCACGGTGAACCACTTGCCGTTTTCCGGCGGCATGTTTACTATAGAACCATCTGACTAGGAGAAGGATTATATTAAGATGATTGTGAAACAGGAAGTAAAGGACCTTGAAAAGTCCCAAGTAGAGTTGTCTATCACCGTTGAGCAGAAGGCTCTGCAGGAAGCGTATGACAAGATCGTAGCGAAATACCTCAAGACGGTTCAGCTGCCCGGCTTCAGAAAAGGGAAGGTGCCCAGGAGCGTTCTCGAGAACAAGATCGGCGAAGGAATGCAGGAAGAGAGTGTCTATACAGTCATCGATGAAGCAGTCCAGAAAGCGATAGAAGAAGTGGAAGAGGCAAAGAAACCTTTAGCCTACGCCACGCCTGCGCTCAAGGATGAAGAGAACATCTCAAAACGGATCGACGAGGATCTCACCTTCTCTGTGGTCTATGACATACTCCCCTCGTTTGAACTGCCCGCCTACACCGAACAGACTGTTGACGTGAAGAAGGTCATCGTCTCAGATGAGACGGTCGATGCAGAAATAGAGAAACTCCGTGAGCAGGATGCACTGGTCATCGAGAAGGATAAGAAGATCGAAGATGGTGATATTATCACTGTCGACTATGTCGAACTTGACGAGAGTGGCGAGGAAGTCGCCGGAACAAGCCGCAAGGATTTTGTCTTCACCGTCGGGTCCGGCACCAACTTCTACAAGATCGATGAGGATGTCATTGGACTTGCCAAGGGTGATGAGAAGATCATCGAGAAAACCTACGCGGAAGATTATGAGTCAGCTGAATATGCTGGAAAGACAATCAGTCTGAAAGTGGCAGTCAAGGTCGTAAAGGTGCGTGACGTACCTGCTCTCGACGATGAATTCGCCCAGGATGTCTCAGAGGCGTACAAGACCGTCGATGACCTGAAGAAAGGCACAAAGGAAAAACTGGAGAACTCCGCAGAGAGTCACCTCAAGGAAGAGAAGCTTAATGCGCTGTTTGACCACCTGGTGAAGAACTGTGAGTTCAGTGTTCCTCAGACCATGATTGAAGCTGAAATTGAGAACTCCTGGAGACGCTTTGTCAGCTCCTCCGGCATGCCCGAAGAACAGCTGATGCAGTACCTGCAGATGAGCGGTCAGGACAAAGCGAGCTTCACCGCGAACTGGGCTCCCACCGCTGAAGAAAGCCTGAGGGTGCAGCTGGTCATGGAGAAGATCAAAGAGAAAGAGAACTTCGAAGTGAGTGACGAGGAGCTGAACGCGGAAGTGGAAGCTCAGCTCAAGGACATCACCGACGAGAACATGAAGAACTACTATACAGAGATGATCAAAGATGATCTCAAGACCCGTAAAACAACCGAATTCCTTCTTGAGAAGAATATCTTCAATGAAAGTGAAGAGGTGAGTTACGACGATTTCATGAGTCATCATCAGCATTGATGAGTTCCCTACACAGAGTCAGAACAGGAGAAGGCATGCAGGATATACATCAGACACCGACACAATCACTGGTACCTATGGTGATAGAACACTCCGGTATTGGAGAGCGTTCGTTCGATATCTATTCCCGACTCCTGAGAGACAGGATTATCATACTGGGAGAGGAAGTGAACAATGTCACGGCGAACCTCGTCGTGGCACAGCTGATCTTCCTTGAATCAGAAGATCCCACCAAGGATATCTCCCTGTACATCAACTCCCCCGGCGGTTCAGTCACTGCCGGGCTGGCAATCTATGACACCATGCAGTACATTACATGTGACGTGCAGACGATCTGTCTCGGTCAGGCTGCAAGCATGGGAGCACTCCTGCTGGCAGCCGGAGCCCCGGGGAAACGGTATGTCCTTCCCTCCTCCAGAGTCATGATCCACCAGCCGTTCGGCGGTGTGGGCGGCCGTGTCAGTGATATCAAGATACACGCGAAGGAGTTGCTCAGAATCAAGCAGCTCAGTATCGAATACTTCGCGAAACACACCGGGAAAGACCGGGATACTATCGCTGCGGACCTGGAGAGAGACTACTTCTTCACCGCAGCTGAATCAGTAGAATACGGTCTTGCCGACCGTATCATGGCAAGGAGCTGACTATGGCACGAAATGCGAAGGTATGTTCCTTCTGCGGACGTGGTGTCCAGGAAGTGAAGACACTCTTCTACGGCCCCGGAGTAGCTATCTGCAACTACTGTGTTGATAACTGCAATGACATGATGCTCAACGATCCGACCCTTCTTTCAGATGAGAATGACATGGATGGCCTCAGTGAGATCCCCACTCCACGGGAGATTCATGAGTATCTGGATGACTATGTCATCGGGCAGGATGCGGCGAAGAAAGTTCTCTCAGTTGCTGTATATAATCATTACAAGCGGGTGAAGTACGATTCCCAGTTCAAACGGGACGGACTTGAGATGGATAAGTCCAACATCCTGATGATAGGACCGACAGGAACGGGAAAGACGCTGCTTGCCCGAACCCTCGCACAGAAACTGCAGGTGCCTTTTGCGATAGCCGATGCAACGACACTGACCGAAGCCGGATACGTCGGAGAGGATGTTGAAAACATCCTCTTGAAACTTATCCAGTCTGCCAACAATGATATCAAGAAGGCGGAGCAGGGAATCATATTCATCGATGAGATTGACAAGATCGCCAAGAAGGGTGAGAACGTGTCCATCACACGTGATGTGTCGGGGGAAGGTGTCCAGCAGGCGCTGCTGAAGATCATTGAAGGAACCGAGGCCTCAGTTCCTCCGCAGGGTGGAAGAAAACATCCCAACCAGGAGATGCTGAAGATCAACACGAAGAACATCCTGTTCATAGTAGGAGGAGCGTTCGTCGGACTCGACAAGGTGATTGAGAAACGTGTCAGTGCCCACCAGATGGGGTTCGGAGCACATCTCATCGGTGGACAGGAGGAGACCAATTCAAAGCTCTTTACCCAGATGCATCCGGACGACCTGATCAAGTTCGGCCTGATACCCGAGTTCATCGGCCGTCTTCCCATTCATGTCGCACTGAATGACTTGAAGAAGGAAGACCTGATGCAGATCATCACCGAGCCGAAGAATTCGATTGTGAAGCAGTATACAGCCTCACTGAAACTTGATGATGTGGAACTCACCTTTCTCCCTGATGCTATAGAAGCGATAGCAGAAAAGTCAATTGAACAGAAGACGGGAGCAAGAGGGCTGCGCAGCATCGTTGAGAATATGATGATTGAAGTGATGTATGATATCCCTTCCCGCAAGGAGATCACAGAGGTGGTGATAGACCGCGAAGCTGTTGAGCAGATGCGCCTGCCCCTCCCTCTTCTTGAAGATCATGAGACGGCATGAATAAGGAATCGGTGTCATGTTCACATATCCTGAGGTAGAGCCGGCAGTTCTTGAGCTGATGCACAAGGCTTCCTGTGCTGTTGTCATCGGCCATGTAAGTCCTGACGGGGACTGCATACATTCGCAGATAGCGATGGGCAAACTGCTCACTGCTCTCTCTGTGGATGTACATCTGGTCAATGCAGGTCCCTTCACCCGCAAAGAGATAAAAAAGTGGGAACCACTGTTCGCGGATCATATCGACAGCAGCCTGAAGGCTAAGAATCCGCTGGTGGTAGTTGTGGACTGCTCTACCATAGACAGAATCGGGTATCTGGCCGATGAGATCGAAGGACTCAGCACCCTCGTCATTGACCACCACGCAAGTGGAGAACCCTTCGGTGATTCCTCCTACATCGTCACCAAATCGTTCAGCACCACCTTATGCATCATGCAGCTGTATAAGGCTCTTGACATCCCTCTCACCCATGAGATAGCCGAGCACATCTTTTACGGGTTTGCCACGGACACCGGGTACATGCGCTTTATCGGACCCTACCGGGGGGAGACCTTCTCACTCGTGGCTGATCTCGTTGAAGCAGGGGTAAGCCCGAACGAAGTAAGCAACATGATGGAGGGAACGCACTCTCTTGAGAGCAGAAAGTACCTTGCCCGTCTGATAGAAACCGTTTTTGAGGCTCTAGACGGCGTCGTACTTGTTGTCAAGGAAGAGAGGGACGCATTCAGTGAATTCAGAACCGAAGACCGCCCGACCGACACCCTCTATGCGCAACTGCTCGCTGTTGAAGGTGTCCAGGCAGTCCTCTATTTCAAACAGGGAGAAGATGACAGATGGGAGATCGGCTTCCGTGCCTCTCACTCATCCCCTATCAATGTCGGCCTGATAGCAGGCTCGCTCGGCGGCGGCGGACACAGAAAGGCAGCCGGCGCAACTGTCGCGATGAACTTCAAGCCACTGCTCGCCATGCTGCTGTCCCGGATCGAGGAACAGAGGCAGAGTCCCACTAACTAGTTTCTTAATTCTCTGCATCGCTGACAGTTATCATGTCCTACATTTGTAAGCTGGCACATCTTCTGCCATAGAGCCTTCTATCACACTGATAGGAGGCTTCACTATGTATACTGACCAAAATCTTACCCGGAAAGTCCTCTACCTGCAGGCACATCCCGAATCTCATCAGCTGCGCAGAGAACTGGTTGAATTCTGCGAAATAACCATCTACACCTACCCTGTCCGGATTCATCTTCTGAAAAAGGAGGAGGCTGCCGAGCTGCTGATCTCGGTCTATCCAAGAATCGAAAACCTGTTGTACACCTTCACTGACCAGGGGATACCATTCGAAATTTATATGAGACGGATCAGCTATCTTCAGGCGGTCAGTTTTCAGAAGTCGGCACGAAAGGAACGAAGGAGATTTGTGTGTGACACGATCTCACTGGACGATATCGAGTACCTCTCGCATACCCTGCAGCAGGGGAACAGCATCAGGGATATCAGCGATGAACTCACCTGGGAAGCCGATACTCCCCTTGCCAGGGAGATCCGCGAGAAAGTCAGGAACCCGGGGCCCTTCCGCACAAGGATCCTTCACCTGATTCTTCTCTGCGGAGAATTCCTCAGAGCACCTCACATCTCATTCCTGGCACGATTCCTTGCAATGGAAGAACTTGCCCTTGCACATATGGTCACTGAGGCGATTCGCCTCAGTGAAAAACGCATAGCGGTGAGTGAGAGAAAAAAACGGATCAGGGATACCCATTTCAGTGAGAAACAGTACCTGGAAAGAGAATATGCTTTTCTCAACGAGATGGATGCCCCCAGTATGAGCGTCAGAGAAGCGGAAAGGAGACTCCAGACCCGCACACACTACTGGGAGACACTGAGAGACCAGGTGGCACGACGTCCTTCGAATATCACACACGCAGTTGCCGGTATCGTCACCGGTACGCCAAAGGGAACGGTTGATTCAGGGCTTCAGACACTATACAGGTACCTGAATGAGCGAGTGGACGATAGCGCATAAATCAGATACATTACACGGTATGAACCTATTATTCGCTTCTCAGAACCGACATAAGATGGAAGAACTTTCAGCACTCCTTTCACCCCACCAGCTTACCCTGCCTGACGATATCGGGATAGAGTACGAGTTCGATGAGACAGGTGACACGCTGATCGCCAATGCTCTGGGCAAAGCGCTCCATCTCTATTCTCTTACAGGAAGACCTTCGGTTGCCGATGATACCGGGCTCTTTGTCGATTCTCTGGCAGGTGAACCGGGAGTCAGGACAGCACGATACGGCGAGCAGGCGGCAGGAAGACTGCTCACCAGCGAAGAGCGTAACGAGCTCCTGCTTGATGCCATGAAGCATGTAGAAGGAACGGACCGAAAGGCGTCCTTCGTCTGTGCCGTTGCTCTGGTACTCTCCTCCGAGAGGATCTATGTCTTTCAGGAGTCACTCGAAGGAGAAATTGCGGTGCAGGTGGAGGGTTCGGAAGGATTCGGGTACGACCCGGTATTCTACCTGCCCGATAGAGGATGCAATCTGGCACACCTGACAGCCGATGAGAAGAATGCCATCAGTCACCGCGGAAAAGCCGCTGCCGCCCTGAAAGAAATGCTCATGTACCTTGAACGAGGAGATAAATGATGAATACACCGCAGACCATACCCGCACGATCGCAGGTACATCCCTCAGACACCTGGGATCTGAACCAGTTATATCCGAACGTAGAAGCGTGGGAAGAGGACCTGAAGAGACTTGAGGCACTCAGTGAAAAGGCTCAGGAATTCAAGGGCAGGATAGCTGAGAGCAGGGAACAGCTGCGTTCTCTTCTCGGCTTCCTTGATGAAGTGGGAATGCTCAGCGAGTCAGTCGGCCAGTATGCGTTTCTCCGCCATGCCGGTGACGGCTCGGACAATGAGAATGAGAAGCTGAAAGGTAAAGCGATGTATACACTCACCGGCCTATCAGCTGCCATGAGCTTTATAGAACCGGAGATACTTTCCATTGATGACCAGGTTCTGGATGCGTGGCTCGAGGAGAAGGAGTTCGACCCGTACCGCGTATCAGTGCAGAAGATGAGAAGGTTCAAGGACCATATCCTCTCTGCCGAACTTGAAGAAGTGCTTGCACTGCAGAGTGAGGTGGGAGGAAAGGCTCAGGCGACCTTCTCGGCACTTACGAACGTGGACCTCGACTTCGGCCATATCAAAACAGAGGAGGGAGCAGTTCCTCTTACCCAGAGCACCTACGGACTCCTGCTGCAGAACCCGAAGCCTTCGATCAGAAAGAAAGCCTACCTGCAGTTCTATACCACCTTCGAAGCTCACCGTTATACCCTTGCGTCCCTGTATGAGACAAGCATCAAACAGGACATGTTCAGTTCAAAGGTGAGGAAGTACTCAAGCTCACGTGAACGGGCTCTCTTTCCCGACAACGTGGACCCCCTGGTATACGACTCACTGATCAGCTCGGTACATGATGCCCTGCCTGCCCTTCATGACTATTATGCCATGAGGAAAAAGCAACTGGGTGTGAAAAAACTGCATCACTGGGACGTCTATACTCCGGTCGTTCAGGACCTCAAGGTGAAACATACCTATGAAGAGGCTGTCGAAGTGATCACGCGCGCTCTTGAACCCCTCGGAAGCGAGTATGTGAACACGCTGAAACGAGGACTGCTTGAGGACCGCTGGGTAGACAGGTATGAGAACAGGGGAAAACGCTCCGGGGCGTTCTCAAGCGGGTCCTATAAGGCCCCCCCCTACATCCTGATGAATTATCATGAGGATGTCCTGCGTGATGTGTTCACACTTGCCCATGAAGGGGGACACAGCATGCACTCCCACTACTCCGCTGCAAACAACCCCTTCAGTTCCTACGATTATACGATCTTCGAAGCTGAGGTCGCCAGCACGTTCAATGAACAGCTTCTTGCGCATTATCTCGTGAGGACCACGGATGATGTGAAACTCAAGAAATACATCATCGGGAAACAGCTCGATGATACTGTGGCTACCCTGTACCGGCAGACGATGTTCGCGGAATATGAACATATCATTCACGAACTTGCGGAAACCGGAGAACCGATCACAATTGACCTGCTGAGAAGCGAATACAGAAAACTGCTGGAACTCTATTTCGGAACTGAGGTGGCTTTGCATGAACTCAGCGACCTGGAGGGACTCAGGATACCCCACTTCTACCGTTCCTTCTATGTCTATAAATATGCTACAGGCATCAGCGCGGCCATGGCACTCAGTGAGAAAGTCCTGCATGGCGGAGAGACGGAGAAAGAAGATTACCTGTCATTTCTGAAAAGCGGAGGATCCACCTACCCGATCGATTCCCTCAGGAAAGCCGGAGTGGATATGAGCACACCCGCTCCTGTAGCATCAGCTCTCAGGAAATTCAAGGATCTCCTTGAGCAGTTCAATGCACTGAAAGTGTGAGAATTATCAGTCAAGAGTATTGACGAACTTTGCTTTTTCCTGTAATTTTTCACAGGTCACGCGGTCGTGGTGGAATTGGTAGACACGCTAGCTTGAGGGGCTAGTGGACATTAGTCCGTGGAGGTTCAAGTCCTCTCGGCCGCAACCAATCAGTTCTTTACTATATAATGGTTTGTTCATATGAACTGCCGACCGAAAAACGGAGGCGTTTCATTGTATATCCAAAAGTCACACAAAAGTCACACTTTTGTGTCGAGGAGGAAGCAATGGCACGGGCTCCGTTTTCTTTGTGTACGAAGCGTCTGAAGGACCTTAAACCAGGGACTGAAAGCTTTGGGCTATGGAGAATGGGTGCGGTGTAAGAAGAGTCAATGCCATACTCACTTCCATTCGTACAGCAATCAATTTCGCTGTTCTCAAAGGAGATATCGACAGAGATCCGTTCTCCGCGGTCAAGAAAGTTCCCTATAAGCTGAAAGAGAAAGGAATCCTCGGTTAAGAGGAAGCGAAGGGAGACCGTGATCAAAGAGTCTCTCTAAGCTCTTTGGCGTTAGCAGGAAGGCCTACGTCAGGAACCTTGTCACTCACAGAATCCCACAAAATTTATCATTGAATCAAGATTTTTGCAAATATATAGTAAATTGCCGTATGGGCAAAAATATGGTAAAATATATGCATGACATTTGAATGGGATGAGAATAAAAATCAGGAAAACAGAGAAAAGCATAATGTCTCATTCAATGAAGCTCAATATGCCTTCTTTGATAAGCATCGTATTATTCTGAAGGATGAAAAGCATAGCCAGGATGAAGAACGGTATTTTTGTATTGGGCAAATTGAGGATGATATTGTTACCGTTCGATTTACAATGAGAAAGGGTAATATCCGGATATTCGGTGCAGGATTCTGGAGAATAGGGAGGAAATTGTATGAACAAAACGGATAGATATACAGAAGCTCCTGGGGAGATTCAAGAGGCTCTTCTCAGTGCAAAGGAAATTAAGGACTTTCTTCCTCCACCTGAACAGCTTATTGCAAAGGAAGAGACCCGGAAAATAACAATCTCACTTTCCAAGCGTAGTGTGGATTTTTTCAAAAGTGCAGCTCAAGAAAATCATATTTCCTATCAGCAGCTGATCCGTAAAGTGCTGGATACATACACAGAGCACTACACAAGGTAACTGGCCTCTTTTTCACATACATCCAGAAGCAATATATTGATCAGATAACGCATAAGCTCGAATCATGATTCGAGTGGCTAGTGGACATTAGTCCGTGGAGGTTCAAGTCCTCTCGGCCGCAACCAGAAACCTTTCAATCATTCAGATTGGAAGGTTTTCTTGTTTTTACGATCTATTCATTCATCTACGAGATGTAATCGGAAGAGGACTTTCTGGACTTCGGTTATTCCTGCATAATATTCTAGACAGGAACGTATGGAACAGGGTGTGAGATGGATTCAGCGATTTCAGAATTACAGGAAAACTCTTTCGCAGCTTGAAGAATTTCTAGCATTGGACTCTCTGAACAAGTTTGAATTACAGGGACTGGTTCAGTGTTTCGAACCAGAATTCTCTCGCATTGTATAGCATGAACAATGAAATAACGCACTAATACTTGTTGTAAAACAATTTGTTATTTATTGGTTCATGTTTGAATATCGAGTAGAAGGATACCCTTAGAGCTTTAGATGACAGTTTGTGTTTTCCGTTGCTCCCCGTTTCCTCTATCAACATACAGCCAGAAGTACTGAGCTCTCCCCGCTATTCTTGTAAACAACACATCTCAACCACGCCTCTCTTCCTGATCCCATGCAATGTATCGGAATCACCTTCTGACGGAAGGTGATCTGCTGTGAAAAAGATGACACGTTCTGTTTCTACTGCTTGATGGAAGCGACACGTTCAACCCCACTTCAGTTACATCAGTATCAGTCTAACACGTGACCGAGCATCGGCATCAAAGTACGCCTGCGGGTATAAGCCTTTCTGAATTCCTCGCTGTAGCTACTCCAATCCTGTACAGCCTTCAATGGACTGAGCACCATCGATTTGTACTTCGGAAGGAGGTCAAAAGCTACGTAATCGTAAGACTTCTCAACGGTAATGGCATAATTGATGATATCCTTCATACAGGAATTGGCAAGTTCCGGGAAAGAATCTGCCAGAGCGATAATGAAACCTGCCCATTGCCCCTTCAGTCTGACACCATCCCAGTGTTTTGAAAGAAATTCGGCTGCCTCTGCTCTCCTGTCGAGAGTGAACAGGATCCACAGCCAATCGAGAGAGGAGGTTTTTTTTGCATACTGCAGTGCCTTCTCCTCTATTCCATTGACGCCGCAGACTGCTGAGAGGCGGGCTAGATCGGCGTAGCGGTCGTAAAAACGGTTGCCATCAAGTTCTACGACATCCGAATCCTGTTCGTTGAAGTAGGGGTATTTCGGTGTCCTGCGAGAAAAAAACCAGAAGGAAAGAAGATGTAAGGCATCGGAGGGGCTGTTGTGTTGCAGGTGAATCCAGAGCTCGTCATAGGAATGGCTGTGACCCTGAACGAAGTACTGCCAGCCGAGGGTATCAACGAGACGGATAATGCCCTCAGTGTCCTTTCTCTTCACAAGTGAATCATAGAGAAGATGTACGATCTCACCGTTCGAACATTCTGCTAAAATCGCTTTCCAGCAGAACCTCTCAGCGTTGGCAGGCTCTTCTCTATCACGATAATGCCTGATCAGCTCATAGTAGGCCTGAGGGGAGGAAAGATGATCCTCCTTGTATGTCCGGTACCCTTCACTATCCCCTAGAACCTTCAGAAAAAGCGACTGAATCACCCGGGTCTTACCATGACTCTCGAGGAGGGGTATACATCGCTCGATCACAGCTCTGTCGGTACCCGGGATGGCAAGGAGCAGGTCTTCGAGTCCTATTTCGTAATCATCAAGACACCCGGAAGGAGCTTCGTTGAGCACGATCGCCAGATAGCGAAGCCTGCATTCTTCGGAGACATCTTCAGAACCAAAAGCTTCGGCGAGTTCATCTACCATCTCATAGACTTCATCAATGAGAGGACTGTCATCGCTGCAGTACGATGAACCCTCATAGAAAGATTCTTCCAACTCGTCTGAGTCGAGACTCTCATAGAATTCGACGTATGATTCCCAGAGCTGGGCAATCCTCTTCTCAACTACGATTTTTGCATCCCTGATAATATTTTGCTCTCTGCACCAGTCGAAGAATGCCTGTTCATACTCGTGGGAGAAATAGGCAAGACACTCTTCCTTCTCGCCTGCGCTCATCAACCTGAGTTGATAATCGACCCGGTGCTCCTTCTTTGCTTTCATCGTGCCATCTCCAATCAAATAAAAAAGCTCGAAACTCCCTCACCACCCTACTCTACCACAGTTTCTTGTATCCGGTTCAGGGAAAACGCCATTCAACTCTGAGAAATCGAGGGTATGACCCGTTGATGCACGATGGTGAATGAAGCAGGATAAGAAAGTACATCCCCATTCAGCAGTATTGCGCTGCTGGTATGCCCTGTAGATCTCTTCCTTCGGCTTCTTCCTGTTTGCAAACAGGCACCAGTATCCAGCATATTTCTTCTGGAATTCTGCCACGCTTGCGCTGAGTCTGAGGCTGCTCTTCCTCAGTAAGCAAGACCTTCACTTCAAGACGAGAGTCTCCTGACGATGGCATGAGAAGGTGTAGGAGGCAGTGACATCTGTATCCGAGAGGACCGGATCACTGGCAAGCTGGACGGTGAGGGGAGTAGGTGAAGCGTTCTGTTCGAGCGTCTTCTGTTTCATCTCAGCTTTGAGTCTGACGAGGAAGTCAGGGTCGTCTGCGAGCATGTCAGAGTACTTGCCCAGAGTTCTGAGAACCGTGCTTTTCTTTTCAGAAGTCCCGGGGCTACGTGTATCTTCTTTGACCTGAACGACCTTGGATTGTCCCTTGCCTGAGACTGTGATGCACATGCCTACCCCTTACCAGGATTCTGTCATGGCACTGGTGATACAGCAGCAGAATACGTGGGCATAAGCGGACAAAACAATGACAAAGAAAAACCCAGAAACCTATGTGCTAAGCTTCTGGGTCAGGATCTGAGTCCGGAACGTCGTGTAAAAGTCAGAAAGTCAGGAACTAGACTACACAAAAAGAGCCTTACCCAATATTTCAGCCCTGTTGTTTGTGCACGCTCTTCCTTTCCAGCAGCTTGTTAAGCCAGGTGTAGATGACGGGGAAGACTTCTCCGACATACCCCCGTTTGGGAATCATGAAAAGATATGCCTGATCCTTTTCAGGAACAACGGCGACATGCCTCAGATATCCGGGCGCGGTCAGCTGGTTTTTCAGGTTGAGCAAATCCTGTTTGATGTCCTCATCTTCATAGTAAAGCAGGAATTCCTTATCTCCCCAGCGCATTTCTTCCAGTTGCAGTTTGTCCTCATTGGTGATTTTAGGCCCCCGGAACTTTGAGTAGTTTTTCTCAATGAGATGCCCCTCGCTTACAAGTCCCATAGCCTTCTTACCGAAAAACATAACCAGGAAAAACCTGTCGAAACGGAATGTCAGTAGAGAGATGGGCAGGTAAAGAAGCGACTGTCTGGGCAAAAGCGTGATGGTGGCATCGACGCGCCTCACCAGAAGGTTCTTTTTCGGAACGAGGTTTGCATGATATCCCGTCTGGCCACCGATGGTGGTGAAGTTCTGATCTTTCGGTTTTACCGTGTCGATGAGGGCATGAAAAGCCGACAAATGAATCCGCTTATTCGCTCTCCGTCCCCAGCTGTATCCCAAAGTCAATAATATTGTAAAAGCTATAAAAAGATAAAAAATGGGCTGTTGAGTTACAATTTCATTCGCCATGCGTCTTACTCCTTGTGAATACGCCTGTTAAGTCCTTATCCATAATATAACATGCCGGTTTGGTATGATCTATCAGTGGAACCCTCTCAATCCGGAGACCGGGATACTTCTTCAGCATAGCGTCTTCCACTCTGCGGGCTGCGTCGCTTTCGGGGTCCGCAAGTTTGTTGTGAAAAATGGTATCAATCGGCAGCTGAAGCTCATGAATCCCGTCTAGCAACCGCTCCGACTCACGCAGAGAAAGGTAATCAGGATTGAACACTACGCAGATCCTGTTATCTTCTCCCTGAATATGAGTTTCCACTCCTTTATAACGATCACGCATCACGTAGAGTTTTTTTATCACATTGTCATCCGATTCGTTATAGGCCAGTTTATGCCCTTCCTCGGAGTACTTTCCCTTCAGCTTGTGTATGGTATAGCGCTTTTCAAGAATCTCTCTGCGAATCCGTATAAGACGGTCAATCCATGCAACCGTAATCCGCGGCAGAGCCAGGATCCGGAGAGTCAGACCGGTAGGAGGCGTATCGAAAACAATGAAATCAAAATTATGTTTTTCCTCTTCGAGAATTTTCTGCATCGAGGTCAGCGCAGCGAACTCCTCGACACCAGGAGAATATTTCAGGATATCGAAATAACTGTCCATATTGAAAGCGGTAAGGTAGCTGTATACTTCCTGAAGGATGGACATATTGGCCTTCATATATTCAGCAGCCGATTTCTCCAGATCCATCTCCTGAAGATATAAATTCGTCTTTCCGAACTGTTTTTTTCTGTGTCCCAGTTTAACGTGAAAAATATCACCGAGGTTATGGGCAGGGTCGAAAGAGACAGCCAGTACCCGGAGGCCAGTCTCCGCCAGTTGCCAGGCAACAGCAGATGAAAGAGTGGATTTACCTACACCCCCCTTCCCAGTGAAGAAAATAGTTTTCATGGGCAAGCATCTCCATCTCGCATGTATTCAGTCAATATCAAGGATGCTGGTCAAATCTGCCAGAGAGTCGAAGCCGTTTTTTGCCCTCTCATTCAGCACTTTCATCTCATATTCTAAATGAGGAAGGAGCTCCGCCGCAATAAAAGACGGCGGCGACGGGACTCCTGTGAAGGAGCCCATCAGGAGAAGCATAAAGAGATTTTCCAGTTCCTTCTGTTCAAAGGCGGTCATCTCCGTTACCTTGTCCCGATGGGACTGATCCATGACGGAAAAGAAAAACCGTACGCGGTTAAATAATCTATTTACCATTCCGACATCCTTTTCCGTTCATAGTCCTATGACTCCAGGGGGGTATCCTTCGTTTTGAAGAAGTCGATTATGAAAATGAAATTCATAATCAGCATTATTATTTCAATCACGAGTACCGTTATTCCCGTTACAGGACTGGACTTGATGGTGCCGGGCAAGACAACTGCGGAGAACCAGATAATAGCGGCCGTAACCGTAATCCACAGAATGTAAGCCGGTATTAGTACCATATTGGCCTTCGTTTTAAGGCGTTTCGTTACCCATGCGGCTCCCGTCAGCAGCGAAATCGAAGCGATCAGCTGGTTGGCGGAACCGAAAGACGGCCACAGGATGCTGAAGCTTCCGCTCCATGCCAGAGCAATACCGATTATAGCCGGTATCGTTGAGGCTATCCAGCGGTTGGTCAGGAATGTATAGGCCCCCGCATTCGTATCTTTAAAGGGCAGACACAGTTCGGCGATTGTATAGCGCCCCAGACGATTGGTAGTATCGAGAGTGGTCATTGCAAACGAGGCAACCCACATACCCGCGATAACCTTTACAATCTCGGTCGGCAGGAATTTCAGCCAGGTATCGGCAACCATCGCAGCATAGGAATTGGTGAAGGTGCCTGCGGCGCCCAGACTGCTGTTCATGGCTCCTGCGTACACAGCGCCCCAGTTCGCAGCGGTAAGGTCCTTGCCTGCACCCTGAATAAGGGCCATCCCGTAACCAGCTACCGAAATAATCACGATGGTCGACAGAAAACCCTCTGTCAACATCGAACCGTACCCGATGATCAGCCCGTGGGACTCCTTTTCAAGCTGTTTGGAAGAAGTACCCGAACCGACGAGAGCATGAAACCCTGAAAGAGATCCGCATGCAATGATCAGCGGAATAACCGGCCAGAACGGCGAAGGCTTGCCGCCGGAGACAATCGGTGCAAACGATGTGAACGCTGGTGCGGTAAACCCGCCGAAGCTGAAGACAGCGGCAATCGCGCCTATAATCAGTCCGATGTAGAGAAGCCAGGAATTAAGATAATCACGGGGTTGCAGCAATACATTCACAGGAATGGCTGATGCAATGATGATATAGAAGAACATGACAATCAACCATACATTTCCGGATGCAGTAATCGGGAACAGATACCCGCCGATAATTGCTCCCACCAGCATGATTATCCCGATAATGGTAGCCAGCACAAAGTTCATTTTGACCCTGTACATCAGCACCCCTAGAATCAGGGCAGCAACCAGCTTCAGGAGATATGCGGTCGGCACAGCTCCGTCTCCAACGAACATTCCTTTGAGGACGGCCCCGAAGGCCCCGATAATCAGAATCAGCAGGAAGAACACAAGCCAGTAAAAGGTGGTTCCTGTACGTTTGGTAATTACATCGGAGGCAACAAACTGTACTGATCGTCCATCATAGCGAACGGAAGCCATAAGGGAGAGATAGTCATGAACGGCGCCGATGAATATATTACCGAACCAGACCCACGCCAGGGCGGGCACCCACCCCCAGGCCATTGCCAGAACCGGTCCTACGATCGGTGCAGCACCAGCAATGGAAGCAAAGTGATGTCCGAACAGTATCGGGGCTTTGGCGGGAACATAGTCGACCCCATCGTACATGGTTTTTGATGGGGCATCATTTTCATCTGATGCTTTAACCACGTCACGTTCAAGCTTTTTGCCATAGATAATATACAACAGCACGTATACTGCAATACCTAAGACAACAATAATAGTAGTCATGTGGTAACCTCCAGAAATAAAGTTATAGTTTCATTAAATTACTATCTTTCTTATTAGTCAAGGATTATTTCACTGCACAAATTGTTAATTATTTCTTAAAGGCACCTCGAAAAACACCCTTTTACGAAGCCCCCTCTCGTCAAACCCGCCAAGGTTTTGTTAATTAATAACTTATACATATATTGATTAGCGAAGGTGTGATATGATACGATTCATCTATGATAGATGAATCAGTAAAGATGAGACTTTCCAAAATGCTCCCACTGTTAACCGAAAGCCAAAGACGCAAGTATCTTGGCTTAGAAGCTATGAGTCTGGGTCGGGGAGGAATCTCTGAAATCAGCAGATTTACTGGTGCCTCTCGAGCCACTATCACCTTGGGTATAAAGGAGTCTGAAGGACTCGTATCAGATCCTGCATCCCGTCCTATTAGAGAAAATGGAGTAAGGATTAGAAATGCCGGAGGGGGGAGAAGAAGTCTCACATCCCACAATCCGGAACTGCTGAAGGCATTAGAAAATCTGGTTACTGATACGACAGTTGGAAATCCGGAGAATCCGCTGAAGTGGACCACAAAATCATTAAGAAACCTGCAGGATGAACTGAACGAGCAAGGTTTTGCAATCAGTCATGTAAAAGTAGGGCAACTGCTTGAACAGTTAGGCTACAGTCTGCAGATGAACAAGAAAAGTCTGCAGGTGGGTGCCCCTAACATAGATAGAGATGCACAGTTTAAGCATATAAATGCGATGTCAACTGAGTTTTTAGCAGCTGGACAGCCGGTTATCTCGGTGGATGCGAAGAAAAAAGAGTTTGTTGGAAACTTCAAGAACCAGGGAATTGAGTATAGAAAGAAAGGCGATCCACTTGAAGTTCTTGATCACGATTTTCCCCTGCCTGAACGAGGGAAAACGGTACCCCATAGCATCTATGATGTGGGGAGCGATGAAGGATATATCAGTGTTGGCATCTGTGCTAACACGGCAAAGTTTGTAGCACAGAGTATCCGTTCCTGGTGGAATGAAATGGGCTGTCAGAAATATTTAGGAGCAACAAAGCTTTATATAACCGCTGATGGCGGGGGAAGTAACGGGAGTCGAAATCGGATGTGGAAAACATCACTCCAGGAACTTGCTCATGAAACAGGTCTGGAAATACACGTGTCCCACGTACCTCCTGGAACTTCAAAGTGGAACAAGATTGAGCATCGGCTGTTCAGTCATATCAGCAAGAACTGGCCAGGAAAACCGTTGATTTCTCTGGCAGTCATAATTCAACTGATCAGCAGCACGACTACAAGAAATGGTTTGTATGTGCAATGCGGAGTTGATAAAAGAGCCTATGAGAAGGGGCTAAAAGTTACAGATGACCAACTGGCAGAGCTGAATATTACCAAGAATACATTTCATGGTGAATGGAATTATTTCATTTCTCCTTCTGAATATTTTTCGTGAATTATTTTTTAACAGTTCCTTAGCACGCTGTTTCTCAAGACGATCAAGAATCCTCTGGCGGTCATCAGCATCCTTGAGACCACGTGTGCGAGACCAGGTCAGGTGAACTCTCACCGGGACCTCTATAGTTTTCTACTTCCCCGGTCTGCCACCACGGTGCTCTCATCCAGCTGGTAGAATTCCCTGAGTGAGTGGACAGATTCTATGAAGGTAGCGGGGGTTCATGGCAGTACCGGGGAACCACAGTTGGTCATCACCTACGACGAGGACGATACCATGCCGGTCAGATCATGGCATCCTTTGGATGATGGGTGGACCATCTTGCTCACCGATGAAAGTCCCTAGGATTGGTTAACGCCTTTTTCATAATGATAGCCAAGAAAAATCCTTGAATTTGTTGCATTTTGTTGTAATATGAAATGTGCGGATGAGGGCCTGTGAAAACACATCCGCAGACCCTGCATGAAGTACCTACTCAGCAGCACTTCCCACAGATATTGTCACCGGAAGGGAATATGGGTACCATAGAAGGAATCACTGACCGAACTAAATACAAGGAGGGGCTATGCGGATAGTCGGAACACCCTTAGAAAGAGTTGATGCCAAAGAGAAGGTCACCGGTAAGGCGAAATATACCGAGGACCTGTTGGGACCCAACACCCTGGTGGCGAAGGTCCTGCACAGCACCATCGCCAATGGTCTGGTGCAATCCTTCGACCTCAGTGAAGCCTGGAAGGTTGCCGGAGTAATCGACATAGTCACCTGCTTCGATGTACCCGACATCCAATTCCCTACCGCAGGACACCCGTGGTCGACGGAGAAGAAACATCAGGACATCGCCGACAGAAAGCTCCTCAACACACGAGTACGTTTTTATGGAGACGACATCGCCGCAGTCATTGCGGAAGACGAACTGTCGGCCGCGGAGGCGCTCCGAAAGATCAAAGTGACCTATGAAGAATACATGCCCATTCTCTCAGTCGAATCGGCGATGGAACCGGGTGCCATGGCAATCCACGAGGAACGGCCCGACAATGTGTTGGTTCACTCCACCTATGAAATCGGTTCATTCGATGAAGCAAGCCAGAGGCCCGACCTCATCAAGACAGAAGGGGACTACGAAACCCCGATAGTCTCCCATTGCCACATTGAGAATGCCATAAGCTTCGCCTATATGGAGGCTGGCAAGATCGTCGTGGTCAGTTCAACTCAGATCCCCCATATCGTAAGGCGGGTATGTTCCCAGGCGCTTGGAACCGGATTCGGCGACATACGGATCATCAAACCCTACATCGGTGGAGGATTCGGAAACAAACAGGATGCCCTCACTGAACCTTTGAACGCCTTTTTGACCACTCGCGTAGGTGGCCGCACAGTCAAACTCGAATATACCAGGGAAGAGACTTTCAACTGCACGAGGACACGTCATGCGATGAAATTTCATATCGTCTCCTACGTGGACAAGGAAGGAAATTTCGTAGCCCGTTCCATAGACGCCTATTCCAACCAGGGAGCCTACGCCTCCCATGCCCATGCACTGGTTGCCAACGCAGTCAACGGATTTCGCATGATGTACCCGGTGGGAGCCATCAAGGGCAACGCCTATACCGTCTATACAAATCTACCCACAGCGGGCGCGATGAGAGCCTACGGCATACCTCAAATCGGCTTCGCACTCGAATCACATGTCGACGACATCATCGCGAATACCGGATTCGACCCTATAGAGTTCAGAAAGAGAAACATGATGAAGCTCGGCTTCGTCGATCCGGTGACCACCATCACCTGCCATTCCACTGGACTGGAAGAATGCATCGACAAAGGAGACGCCTATCTCGACTACAGCAGAAAGAGACTAGCGTATGCCAACCAGAGTGGACCTGTAAGGAAAGGTGTCGGAATGGCGATCTTCAGTTACAAAACCGGAGTCTACCCCATCAGCCTCGAAACCGCGGCTTGCAGGATGGTACTGAATCAGGACGGATCGGCCCAGCTTCAGATGGGCGCCACCGAAATCGGCCAGGGGGCCGACACCGTATTCACCATGATGGCAGCCGAAACCACGGGGTTCACTACCGATAAAATCCATATCATCAGCAAACAAGACACCGATGTGACCCCTTACGATACCGGAGCGTATGCTTCACGACAAACCTATGTCTCTGGACTTGCGGTAAAGAAAACCGCAGAATCACTGAAAAGGAAAATCCTCGAATTCGCAGCCACCATGCTCGACAAGGATGCATGGGACCTCGATATCAAGGAGAACCAGATCACCCACATACACAAGAACGAACCGTTGTTATCGGTCGCCGATGTCGCTCTGGAAGCATGTTACAGCCTCACCCACTCCAACCACATCGCAGCCGAGGAGACTCACCACTGTTCCGACAACACCTATTCCTTCGGAGTCTGCTTTACGGAAATCGAAGTCGATATCCCGATGTGCCAGATCAAAGTTCTCGACATCATCAATGTCCACGACTCGGGAACCATCATCAACCACCAGACAGCGGAAGGCCAGGTACATGGAGGAATGAGCATGGGACTTGGCTATGGACTCACCGAATACCTGCTGTTCGACCCGAAGACTGGAAGGATGTTGAACGGGAACCTGCTCGATTACAAGTTGATGACTGCGATCGACACTCCGGAACTTCACGCACAATTCGTGGAAACCAACGATCCCACAGGACCGTACGGAAACAAGTCCCTGGGAGAACCACCGACCATACCTGTAGCCCCGGCACTCAGAAATGCATTGCTCAACGCGACCGGTGTGGCGGTCGATTCGATCCCATTGCATCCCGAGAAACTATTCTTCGCATTCGAACAAGCGGGACTCATATAATTAAAGGGAGATCAAGATGTACGATTTCAATACACTCTACGAACCGAAAACCGTGGAAGAAGCCCTGACCTTGAAGAAAGCCCACCCCGAAGCATTGCTGCTTGCAGGAGGAAGCGATATTCTCATCAAGTTGCGCGAAGGCAAACTCGCCGGATGCGACCTCATCAGCATCTATATGCTGGATGACCTACGGGGAGTCTATATCCAGGACAATGGGGAATTGCTCATCCGTCCCCTCACAAGCTTCACCGGCATCACCATGCATCCACTGATCAAACAACATGTCCCGGTTCTTGGTGATGCTGTGGATCAGATAGGAGGACCTCAGATACGGAATATCGGGACCATTGGTGGAAACATCTGCAATGGAGTGACCAGTGCCGATTCGGCAACCACACTCAAAGCCTACGATGCGATCCTCGAACTCTCAAGTGCCGATGGAGTAAGGAACCTTCCCTACGCCGAATTCAACGTGGGACCGGGAAAAGTCGACCTGAAACCGGAAGAGATCCTCACCGCGATACGCATCCCGAAAGAAAGCTGGGATCAGACCTACGGACATTACATAAAATATGCGAAGAGAAAAGCGATGGATATCGCCACCCTGGGGTGTTCGGTGAATGTGAAACTCACCGGGGACAAGAAACACATCGAACGAATACGAATCGCATTTGGAGTCGCTGCCCCCACTCCGATACGTGCAGTCACCGCAGAGAAGGCCGCCAATGGCCATGCAGTGGATGCACATCTACTGGACATCATCACGGCGAACGTGGAAGCGGATGTGAGACCACGAACCAGCTGGAGGGCTTCCAAGGAGTTCCGGCTCCATCTGGTGAAAGAGCTTGCCCGTAGGGCAACCGTCGCATCGATTGAAAAAGCGGGAGGAACAATACATGGCTAAGAAAGCTATCACCTGCACAGTGAACGGAAAGAAACGGGAATACTTCATCGATGTACGCGAATCGCTGCTCGACATGCTCCGAGGAAATGCAGGACTCGACAGCGTGAAACATGGCTGCGATGTCGGTGAATGCGGAGCCTGCACCGTACTCATCAACGGACTGCCGTTCAACTCCTGCATTTATCTTGCCATCTGGGCCGATGGAAAAGACGTCATGACCCTGGAAGGACTCAGCGATGTGAAGGGAACCATAAGCGACATCCAACAGGCCTTCATCGATGAAGGAGCAATCCAGTGCGGATTCTGCACTCCCGGCTTCATCATGTCCTCGATACCCATCATCAATAAGGATAACCCCTCCACCAGAGAGGAGATCAGAAGGCAGATATCTGGGAACCTCTGCCGATGCACAGGGTACGAAAAGATAGTGGATGCCATCGAGAAGACACAGAAGAAGCGGATAGCAGAAAAGCAGGAAACAGTGTAGACGACCAACGTAACGGTCCGTCTGCCCCTCGAGAGAATACAACATCCCTTAGGTATTGGAACATGAGAAGATAATCGTTGGTGTGAACAACTGTTTCCCGTTCCCCGGTTGTGGTGTCAAAACCGATGTGTTCCAGATCCCCGGTTGGTGAGAGCCCCTGTAATACACCAGCTTACAGCAACCGGGGAAGTTCATGAAGAAACGACACCGGGATATCGATTGAGGTAAACACTGAATACCCGGGAGTTGCCGATTCCAACGCAGCTTCACCTCGCACACCCATCACTCACATCCTGGTCCTGTGCACAGCACACCAGGAAACGTGTCTCAGCCAAGCCCCGTCATCACCGTGGAGACTTACCCTTCACAGGACCACACCCACTCTCACATCGAATACTCCTCCTGAGGAACCGATACACCTGAGGCACACCCCGAACAGGAACATGAAACCATCAGATATCATTCCAAGAGAGGTCAGGATAAACCAGAGACAATCATATGTCATATCGAAGAACATTTTCTTAAACACTATCCAGATATTGATATTTTTGCATCCATATATTACTATTACATATGACATGTGAATACGTAATTCAAAATATGATCTCAACGAAATCTGAATAGGATGGTATGGCTATGAGAAATCATCGTGTCATAGCATTGTTGCTCTTCACTGTATGGAGTATTACGGCAATACTAGCAAATTCCCTCCTATTTGAGATCGTAACAGGATCTCTGACCGGATTAGAGCTTGATGCAAATCATTCTTCAAGCAACCCTGAAGTGAACCCCTACCAGATCCAGAACTATACATACGGGGAATACTGGTCGACCGATGGATTCCTGGGACGCTATGTCTATCGCGGCGATCCCATCGACCTCACTGTGACAACTCTTCATCCTTCACCCAGCACCTGGAATAATGGAAGATTTTATTACTTCCATATCAATTCCTCGGGTACAAATGATCTCAATTCATGGAAAGAATATGTATTACTCTTCAGAATAAAGGGACAGTTGCATACGGGAGGAACCAGCGATTTCACCGGAGCAAACATCATTATTGAAAGTCCGGGAGAACAGATACATATTCCAGTTGGTGCAGGCGATGAAACTGTTCAAACAGGAGAGGCAGGATATGATGCACAGGGTAATGCCGGGATCTTCGATGGAAGCAATGGCTTCTTCTATAGATACCCGTACGCATATCTATGGATTGATGTAACTGTTCTGAGGACCACACAAGAATACAACATCTCAAGAAGGAGAGTCCGAGGATACTATGACTCCTCAGTACATATTGTCGGGAATGGGATCGATAAGAATCTGGTCATTGAAGGATACGTGAGGACGGGCAGCAACACAATGAACCCGGATACGTATTCTTTCGGTATGCAACGTATCGCCCCTGAAATGATCCCTTTTACCGACCTCATGGGGAAAAGCACCCTTACAAACAGCTATCTTGCAGGGCATGTCTCGTATAATTCTTCTGAAACATCGGGAAGTGTCGGCTTCTATGCCGACTCGAGCGGCACGTCAACAGATTTCACCTTTACTTCGACGGTCTCAGGAGTGCCGGTCTCAATTCCCTATTTTGTCCTATTTGATCCTATCATCTGTGGGAACACCATCTCTCCTGTGCTGGTCTCGTCTATGAATAATACGTTCACGACGGATTATCGAACGGTGTACTCTCCTGTCGATGGACAGCAGAGCGTCGATCACGTATTGACTGGAGATATTCGACTCATAGTACATCCCGGAATCACGGCTACCAGTTTCCCTGCCGCGTCCTACTCATCAACAATCTATGCTGTGTTCACTGCAGACTGATTGGATGTAAACAGAAGCAGATATCTGTGAGAACGTTCAGATGAGGAAGACGTGAGTACAGCCTTCCTGTACAATATTCATCCCCTGGTGTTTCCAGCTTACCTATCCGACCGCAATACTATGGTACACGCCGGAGAGCCTGAGATGCGTATTACATGAGTATCAAAGGGCAGGAAGAGTCAACTCAACCGTACATATGCATCATGCTTCTACCCCATACCAGGAGAATTCTATTCGATTGAATGAACCACAACCTGCTTCACTACGATGTTCTCATGATCCTGCACATGCATTGCTGTGTGCAAGGTTTCTCTATCCACTAAAGCTAAGACAGAAGGTCCCAGGTTTGAGACCGCACAATAGAGATAGATATTCTGACTGATTGCGGCATCTACCCATGCACAGAACCGTTTTTCCTCCTGACTTTTCCATAATGGGGAACTCATTCGTGATAGATCGGCAACAAGAACCAGTCCTACGGGCGCCGATCTCATCATGTTCTGCACCCCAAAAGTCTCCCATACATCCTTTGAATGAATCATCAACAATGCATACCTATTGATGTTTCCTGATAGGAGAACTCTTCGAACTACTCCTGAACACTCGAATGGGTCTCTTTAGAACAAGTGCGGAATGTGGGTTTTACCGGGGATCATGTTCGTATTCGATAATGAATCCGTAATTTTTACCGGGAGACCGGGTAAGACCGTAGGCTCCTACCGCTTCCATGTAATCGCCCCAGGTGGGGACGGGAATATTCATTTCACCAAAGCCCATGATGGGCTGACCTGTACCGGAGTTGTTGGGCTGGGTGTTATTCCGGGGGTCCTTATCGGTTACCCCATCGTTCAGGTCCTGAGCCCAGTTGGTATAATCCCATTCATTACCGGAGAGCCAGATCCACCCTCCGTCCGGTTCAGGAGATCCTTCGGGCTGATAACCGCCCAGGAAGGGCCCGATGCTGATGCCGTAGTGCTCACCGTTCTCTTCGAAGTGCCAGAAATACATATCGTCGTTAATCAGGGAAAATACGAAATCGTTCTCACCCGCGCTTTCCAGACAGGCAAGGTAACCGCCTGCGTCTTCCGCCAGGGCAGCTGCCTGGTACCAGTTGAGGTTGCCGCTTCCTACAAAGATGGATTCATAGTAGTGGGTTGTTCCCTCTTCATCGGTGTAGACCTTGACGGGATTACGGGTGACCTGCACATCGGAGGGGAGATCTTCCCAGCCCCAGGTAGGATAGGTGGTGTCAATTTCGATGCCGTTCAGGACCAGAGTGTACTGCTCCACTTCTACATGTTCCGCTTCCAGAGGGGTCATTTTATTGAAGACGGCCTGGAGTATGGTTTCTTCTATACCCAGTGTAACGGCGGCGCCGGCTATATCGGGAGGACCCGCATTGGGATCGCCCAGGGCAGCTTTCAATTCGTTCGAGGTAACGCCCAGGTCCGCAGCTGCATCTTCTATTGTGAAGGAGACCTGAACGGCGGGCTGTTCCACAGCGTCTTTGTTTCCCCCGGCAGATACAGCCGCTGTACATAACAGAATCAAGCTAATCAGTACTGTTCGTTTCATAATCTTGTTTCCTTTGTCGTTTCTGAATTTTGAATTCCCCTCACACAGGGGGAACATCTCGAATGGGATAAGTACATATGAGTATCGTTTTTTTTTCTTTCCCGCCGACCGGGAAGGAAAAACAGTGTAATATGAACCCATGTGGGATACGCTTTTTTATACGTTCTTGATAATGGGAGCCGCCTGGACCGTATCCGGGGCAGGCAATCTCATGATACGAAAGAGAAACAATAATCCGGAGAAAGCCGCGGGACTCTTCGTTTTCGCCGTTTTTTTGATTGCCATCCTTGACAATCTTATCCGCCCCGAATTCGTGGGAAGGGATGCAGCGGAAATGATATATCACATCAGCCGTCCAAGTTATCTACTTGTGGGACCGGCCCTGCTTATATATGTGCGGGCGCTGCTACGGGAAAAAGGCCTTTTCACATACGGCATGTTTGTACACTTCCTCCCGTATTGTATCTGGCTTGTCTATGCATATGTGTATCCTTCCTCCCTGCACCCGGACAGTATCTTTGCCGGGAATAGTACTGTTCTGGCCCAATCGATCCCCAGGAGGATGCCTCCCTGTAATCTGCATTGGGATCTCTGGAAAAACGTATCCCTTCTTATCTATGTGCCGGTTGTGCTCTATCTGATTCATCGCCACAGGAAGCGGGTGCCCGATTTCTACTCCACACTGGATACATACACCACCCTGTCCTGGTTTAGAAACCTTCTTTTTCTCTATGCGGGGATATCCCTATTCAATGTGGTTGTACCCAGGTTCATACCGGAAGCATCCGATGTTTTTCAAATTTCCATGGCCGTGGGAAGGGTGCTCCCTCCAGTTCTTTTTGTCTTCCTTTTTTCTCTGTTTTCCGGGGCCCCTCAGGTACGGATTCCCGAGCCGGAACTTCCGAAAACGGAAGGAACCGAAGAGCCTCTGGCCGATGAGAACCGGCAAGGGCCAAAACGGTCCAGGGGAGAGGGAAAGTATAAGAAATCCGGATTGGGAGAGGAGGAGAGTACGGCTCTTTTCAATCAGCTTACGAGATATATGTCCCGGGAGAAGCCCTTTCTTGACCCGGATCTAACCCTGGAGGAACTTGCTGCGACTCTGGGCGAAACCCGTCACCGTCTCTCGGAGTCGATTAATCGCGAATCGGGAGTCAAGTTTTATCGCTTCATAAACACGTATCGTCTGGAGGAGTTCAAGGAAGCGGTTCAGAAGAACCGATACCCCGACTATACTATTCTTGCCGTGGCTCTGGAGTGCGGATTCCGTTCCCCATCGGCCTTCTATACCCTTTTCAAGGAAGTGGAAGGAATGACACCCCGCGCCTACATGCTTCTGCACTGATATGATGTGATCTTTGTGAATACATCGGTATGATGAATTGCAGGCACAGGAGCGCGGACAGGAAGCCAGACACTCTGATGCTACCGGGGCAAGATTTCTGCAGTACTCAATGGGCAAGAAAGTCATTCAGTCTGAGATTGATAATGGAAAGCTGATGTTTGAGACGACTTTCATTCTGTCCTATATCGACCAGAGACCGTTCGATGAGTGACACCGCCTCCTCGTACTTCTCGAACCGTGGAAAGACCAATGAATTTTCGATTGCCTGAGTAATCTGTTCAGGGCTGAGAAGCGGGGCTTCGGTATCTTTTCCTCTGCTCAGGAAGATTCTGGTTTCATTGAGTTCAAGAATATTCTTAAGAATCGGAACGCCATGGGAATAGGTGAAAACGCTTTTCTGAATCTCCGGATCCGTGATCAGGAACTGGAGGAAGTCCCACGCAAGATCCTTCTTCCGTGAACGGGAACTGATTGAAACGAGAAGGGATTGTAATTCTGCACCGTTCTGGCCATCAGGACCTCTCGGTAACAACAGTGCCTCCCAGTCGAAATTCTTATACTTCTGAATACTGTACGGATAATAGGCATAGGCCCGGTACTCAGAAAAAGGAAGCGGCGCAAAAGCAACATTCCCATCCTCAAAATGATACGAATCATCAGGAGGTGAGATGGCATTGAGCTTTCCTATGAAGGAAACGGCCTCGAGCACTCCCTCTTCCGTAAGGTATGACTGAGTTCCGTTGTCGCTGAACAATTGCTGTCCGTTTGTGAAAGCCGCCAGCCTCCAGTCGAACCCCTCAACAGCTTTCACCGAAGAATTATCCTTCAGGGTGTAACAGATATCGTAGAACTCCTCCCAGGTCCAGTCATTTTCGGGAAGAGGAATGGCATTTTCCGAGAGGATGGTCTGATTCACAAACATCAGGGTCGGAACCACTTCCAGCGGGAACCCGTACTGCCCTTTTTCAAATTGTCCGGCCTCTACAGCATTTCTGTAATACAGCCTGGAATCAAAGTCCTTTTCCATGTATCCACTCAGATCATGAAGAATTCCCAGTTTGGCAAAGAGAGTGAATGCCTCCGGGCGAACCAGAAACAGGTCAGGCTCTCTCCCATTGAGAATCTCCTGACTCATCCATTCGGAATAGCTCTCTTTCATTGTGCCGCTTCTATACGAAATTGTCACATGTGGGTGCAGTTCAGTATACTTCTCAATCGCCTGGTCAAAAAACGTATAACTCTGCCAATAGGGTACGTCCCATACACTTCCCGAAAACAGGCCTATCTCAAGGTGCTGTTCCCTCTCATGACATCCGCTGAAAAGCAGGAGGCTTGCCAGCACCATAGCTATGACTGGTCGTATCGGGTTCCTCATTCTGACACCACGGTAAGGCCGTTCTGAACAGCGAAGATCGCAATCTGTGTACGGTCTCTGAGCTCAAGCTTCTGCAGGATACTGCTGATGTAGTTCCTCACAGTCCCTTCGCTGAAATGAAGTTCATATGTTATCTCTTTGTTTGAATACCCCATGCCGATCAGTTTGATGATTCGCAGCTCATTCTTCGACATCGACCCGAGAAGCTCCTCCTTATGTTTCGGTGTAAAATTGGACTTTGCCAAATCAGAAAAGAGATCCATCACTTTCTTCGTGACATCAGGGTTCAGCAGTGCCTTCCCGCTGTGCACCACGTTGATGGCATGAAACAGTTCATCAGTAGAGCAGCTTTTCAGCAGATAGCCTAGCGCCCCCTTCATAATGGATTTATAGATATACTCATCCTCATCAAAGGTAGTCAGGACAATGACCTTGGTATCAGGCAGTTTCTCCTTGATCTCATCGATAGCGCTTATGCCGTCCATGACGGGCATCCTAACATCCATAAGAATCACATCCGGCTTCAGAGCCGCAGCTTTATCCACCGCGTCCCTGCCATTCACTGCTGTCCCCACCACCTCGAGAGTATCATAGGTGCTGAGCATATAGGATAGACTGTCACGAATTAACTCCTGATCATCGGCTATCAATACTCGTATCATGCTGTTCTCCTGCTCCTGTATAACATTTTTATCCGAATCCAACCGACAGTATGGTGCTGTCCTCCCATGCCGGGAAGCAGCCTCAGAGGCTCTTGAAGACTCCTCCCTTCTGCAGCAACTCACTCTATATCAACCCATGTCCGGTACGGAATCAACGCTGTCTCCCGCTCCGGCTTCAGAAAACCGCCCCGAAACACAAGTGTCCTGATCATGGCTGAATCCGAGGGATCCTCTTTTCCGTGCCGGATGCACGTGCACGTGTACATCAGACTGCCCCTCTCATCCTGAAGCATGGATCCTTCATTCCTTTCCAAGGTGAAACTCCCGAGTATCCGTCCGTCTCGCAGAGGGAATAGTGACAACAAGATGAAACACAAGGTCCGGAGTGACCGATACACTGAATACACCGGAGAATTCCTCCACCTTGCCTTTCATATGAGTCAGGCCGAAACCCGGGGTCACATTCCTGTCCTGCAGACCATCATTCGCGACCGAGAATTTCAATCCATCATCCAGATAAAAAAGTTTCAGATCAATATGCTTCGGATTGCTGTGCCTGACGGCATTGGAGATGCTTTCCTGAGCTACCCGATACATGAATTCCTCTATCTGCGTATTCAGCAGATACGTTTCCCCCTCTATCGAAAAAGAAACCTCGGTATCGGAAAAAAGGGAAATCTCGTGCACCAGATTGCGGATCGCGGAGTGAAGGGAGTACCGGTCCAGGGCATCGGGACGAAGCTCCTTGATGGAACGTCTTACATCGATGAGGGATTTACTGGTAATCTCTTCAACACTGGAGAGCTGGCTTTTCAGCAGATCGGGATCATGATCAATTGCCTTCAGGCAGGATTTCACTCCCATATTGATCGCTGTCAGATAATGACCGATCGTATCATGGATCTCCCGGGCAAGCCGGTTCCGCTCCTTCAGTTTCGCCATCTCCTCGTTCCGCTTGGAATACTCCGCAAGCTGTATGTTCGACAGACGGAGTTTTTGCGTAGACTCGTACAGCGCCTTGTTCAGTTCCTTGACTCGGGTGGACTCTTCGAGATACAGCTGAACCTCGAATATCATGAAGAGGATAAAGAGAACGAGAGCAAGAGAATCCATGATATTCTGAATCCAGTACAGAAGACTGCGCGTTGCCGCATCATAATAATCGAGATATCCCCAGAAAGAGTAGAGGTTCAGCCGGGCGGAAAGGATATCAAAATCGATGAAGATGTACAGGAGAATGATCAGGAACAGCAGTCTATATTTGTTCACAGTATTCTTCACATACAGCATGATATTGGTAATGATCAGCAGAAGAATGACCTTGTTGCTGATGTTCATGAAATAGAGAATCAGAAGCCCGATGGCAATATCGGAAAACACGAGGAACAGATTCATCGTGGGGGAGATCGATGTGGCTTTGTTTCTAAAGAAAATCAGGAATAGTTCAAGAAAAAAGAGGAGCTGACTCATCGTAATCAGCTGGCGGGGAGGTATAGGGACATTGGAAAAACTGCGCAGCAGCTGATAGGCTGAAAAATCCGAACACACCTTTCTGGTTGTCACAGCAATCAGAATCGTCGTGAACAGGATAATGGCATAATTCATCAGAAGTAACGAATTTCGAATGGCGTTCAGCCGGTCATCAGGGCTGGGTCCACGTAAGAGGGAGGAGATGAACGAACCCCACCTTCGGGGACCTGTGGCCATGACAGATGCCTTCATAGGCTTTACTGCCATCCATCGAGACCGAACAGGTCTACATTCGTAGAATCGATCAACTCGACGGGAACAAGGATCTCATGCGTGACGGGCTTACCCTCCAGGAGTTCATACGCCTTTTCCGCTGCTGTCCGCCCGATGCTCATCGGAGACTGGGCGACAGTGGCAGTCAGTTTCCCTTCCTTCACCATTTTTTTCCCGTTAGGCGATCCGTCCACTCCATAGACGAATATCCCACTCTCCTGCTTGGCCGCCAGCAATGCTGCAATTGCTCCGATCGCGGAAGGATCATTTGTGCACATCACGACATTAAAATCGATTCCCTGCCGTAGGATAGTTTCCATGACCGGCATAGTTGACTCCAGCTGACCAAACGCATCATACCGGGCTACGATTTCAAGGCCTGGATAGTGTGAAACGGTATCAACGAAGGCACGGGTACGATCAATACCGGATTTTGTTTCCGGATGCTCAAGGATGATGATTCTGGCCTCAGGCCCGACCCGTTCGTGCACATCATGTGCAATAAGCTCTCCGGCTCTGTAATTATCAGAGGTAACAACAGAAGCAACCATTTCATCATCAAACACCGGGGAATCGACATTGATGACGGGAATTCCTGCAGCTTCAGCGGCGGCAAGAGCAGGCTTCACTTCCTGCCAGTCGACCGGGTTGAGAAAGATCAGGTCTACCCCCTGGTCGATGAGATCATTGATCTGCCTGATCTGTTTTTCCATGTCCAGTGCAGGATCGAGCGTAATCAGCTTATCACCCCGCGATTCCAGAACCTCCATGATACCGTCATTGAGGGCTACAAAGAAGGGGTTGTTCATTGTCATATACGTTGCACCGAACAGATACGAAGACTCATCAGTACGTCCCTGCCCGCTCAGCGGGAGTACCGAACAGAGGAGGAGTATCAATACTATGAGTGGTATTCTAACCTTCATACACAGCCTCGATGTCTTTGCAGGAAGTATAGCCCTATTCTTGCGATAATCATAGTCTTTGCAGGAACGTCTGTAGTGGCTATGGTCCATCGACAGAAGGGAACAGGCTCTGACATCCTTTCCAGAACTGTCAGAGCCTTTGTATACATCAGCGGTTTCTGCTATTTGAGATAGGCATCCACATTCTCAGATGTGACGAGGGTGAACGGTACCATCGTTGTCTTGGGAACCTGTTTCCCTGCAATGATATCCGGAATGAGGGAGATAGCAGTGGAGACCTGGGCCGCTCCGTCCTGGAGCACTGTCGACCTCAGAGTACCGGCTTTCACCATACCCAGAGGGCCTGCATTTCCATCAACACCGATAGCCACGATATCACCCCGTCCGATGGAGTTCACATAGTTCTGTACAGCTGACGACATGTCATCATTGTCACAGATAATGGCCTTGATCTCATCACCGTATTCCGTGATGACATCGCTTGCGAAACTGACAGCCTTATCAGCAGACCAGTCTGCAGCATAGTCACCAACAGATTCCCAGGCCGGATCGTTACCGAGGACGTTGAGAATCCCCTTGCCACGTGCAATCTGGGCAGAGTTCCCGACGACTCCCATCATGTGAGCATACTTCCCGCCGCCGGGAACCTGAGCCTTCACAAAATTTGCCATCATCTCACCGGCATCAACGTCGTTTGAACCGACAAACGCAGTTGCAAGTTCTTCGGTGTTGTTCGTGGTTGAATTGACCACGATCACGGGAATTCCTTCCTGTGCACTGCGGGATACGATCGGGGCACTCCCTTCACTCTCTGCCGGGAGCAGAACGACAAGGTCGGCACCTGATGCAAGTGCATCTTCGAGCAGATTCACCTGGGTGATGGGGTCGGTAAGACCGTCATAGAGCTGCCAGCTGTCGATCACTCCCTCGGCTTTCAGTTCATTCAGGGCATCTTTTGCAGCCCCGTTGAGGGTTGCATGAAATGCATCCACGGTATTCTTTGCAATGTAGGCGACCTTGAATTCATCGGCACTTTCGGCATTTCCATTCGCAAAAGCAAAACCTGCAACCAGACTCAGTAACAAGACCACACCAACAATCCTTTTCATAGAATTCTCCTTTCTTTCCCCGTTCGGGGATTCTTACTATTTCTCCTACCCCGCATACGCGGAGCTCTGAGTGCACTATCGTTTCCGGTTAATCAATTTATCCATCAGTACAGCGGCGATGATAAGGACACCTTTCATGATGATCTGCCAGTACGAGTTGATTCCAAGCAGGTTCATACCATTGAAGATCAGTCCTATGATCATGATGCCGATGAAGGTGCCGGGTATGGTGGAGACCCCACCGGAGAAGGAAGTCCCGCCGATTACGCACGCAGCAATGGCATCGACTTCATACCCTACTCCGATATTTGGTTGTGCCGCATTGATCCGTGCTGTCATGATGATAGAGGCAGTACCGGCAGCGACCCCGCTGATCACAAAGGTCCCGATCCGTGTCCAGAGCACATTCACACCGGAGGCTGTCGCTGACTTGATGTTACCTCCGACTGCGTAGACGTACCTGCCGTACTTCGAGAGCTGAAGAAGGACGAAAGCAATGATGGACACGGTTAGAAAGATCAGCGCAGGGAAGGGAATCACTCCGAACAGTTTTCCCAGACCGATCTGTGCGAATTCAGGTTTGACCAGAGCAAACGAGTACCCTCCTGAGAGAACGTAAGCCACTCCACGTATCACCAGCATGCTCGCAAGAGTCACGACAAAGGGAAACATATCGAATTTGGCAACAATGAACCCGTTGATAAGTCCGAACAAGGCACAGGCGGCGATTGCAGCGACAGATGCCAGCAGGATACTGCCGGTAGCATTGAGAACCAGTCCGATCGTGACACTGCCAAGTGCGAGCATGGACCCGATGGAGAGGTCAATCCCTCCGGCAGTGATCACGAACACCATTCCCATAGCCAGAAGTCCATTGAGAGAGACGGTTGTCAGTATATTCGAGATATTGGTAACCGTCAGGAACTTCGGTGAGGCGATGGATAATACCAGGAACATGCCGAGCATCACGAACCCTATACCGTACCGTTTCATGAACAAGCTGAGATCCTGCTGATCCACATCATGCAGACGGAACAGTGCCTTCCCTGTTCTCTGTGCCAAGGGCTTCCTCTTTATCTCCATTATCCTTACCTCCTGCCGAATTCCTTCCTCAGGATTGATTCCTGATCCTCTTTGCCAGAGAGAATGTCCTCCCTGCTTACCTCACCGTTGAGCGACCCTTCGTGATAGATCAATATCCGATCACTCATACCCATGACTTCCGGCAGTTCCGAAGAGACCATAAGTATCGCCATTCCTTCGGCTGCAAATGTTCCCATAAGCTCATGAATCTCAGCCTTAGCCCCCACATCAACCCCTCTGGTCGGCTCGTCGAGAATGAGGACTTTCGGCTTGTTGAGCAGCCATTTAGCGACAACAACCTTCTGCTGATTCCCTCCGCTCAACGAAAATGCTTCAGAGTTTATCCCTGCCATTTTGATCCTGAGTCTGGATGAAATGTCATTGCAATCCTTTCGTTCCTTGGCCTGCTGCACGAAAAGCCCCTTATGCATCGTCTTCAGCCCGGGAAGGGAGATATTCTCCTTTATAGAGCGGAACAGGCACAGTCCATACTCTTTTCTATCCTCATTGATCATGGCAATGCCTGTATCGATAGCATCACGGGGTCTGTTGATGCAGATCTTCTCTCCATCAAGAAAGAGGTCACCGCTTTCCAGCTGATCAAGTCCGAAGATCGCCCTCATCGTCTCGCTTCTGCCTGACCCTACCAGCCCGGCTATACCAAGAATTTCACCGGCTCTCACCTCAAAACTGATATCCTTGAAACCTTTTCCTGTGAGTTTTTCGGCCTTGAAAACAACATCACCGATCGTGCATTCTGTCTTCGGAAAGACACTCTCGACATCTCTTCCTACCATAAGCGAGATAATCTCATCCTTCGTGACATCAGCAATATTGCCTGAATCGATGAACATCCCATCACGAAAAACCGAGTAGGAATCACAGATTTCAAAGATCTCATCCATACGGTGAGATATGTAAACTACGGTTACACCCTTGCCCTGCAGTTCCCGTATCGTACGGAACAGCCGTTTTGACTCCTCACTGTCCAGAGACGAGGTCGGCTCATCCATCAGGACCAGCCTGGCATTCGTGGAGACAGCTTTAATAATCTCGATCATCTGCATCTGGGCTATCGTAAGATGTTCCATATGGGTTTTCGGGTTGAGTCTTACATCGAACTTGTCAAGAATGTCCTGGGCCTTTCGATTGGTTGCCCTCTTATCGAGAAGACCGGTGCCCCTGTACGAGTCCTCGCGATTCAGGAAGATATTTTCAGCAATCGAAAGGTAGGGTTGAGGATTAAGCTCCTGATGGATCATTGCGATACCTGCATTGATCGCATCGACGGGAGTGGAGACACTGTAGGGTTTTCCCTCGAACTCGATTGAACCGGAATTCGGCTGGAGCAGTCCGCAGATGATATTCATCAGAGTAGACTTTCCTGCGCCATTCTCTCCGATAAGAGCATGGACCTGTCCCTTCTTCAGGCGGAACTGAACCCCCTTGAGAGCCTTTGTTCCTCCGAAGGTCTTAGTTATATCATGACAGTCCAGAATGTATTCATACTGCGTCTCATTCTTGTGATGCATGGTTAACCCCTTCACCCGACAGGTGTTCAATCAGTACACACTCCTGAGCCTTCTACTCAGGACGGTTTCAGGATACGAGGGTTCACAAGCGCGCGAAAGATATCAAATGTCACGTATTCATGCAGATAATTGTCATGCTCCGGAGATGATATATATCACATTCCTCTACGGAATGTCATGCTGAAACGACGCTCTTGACCCGCTGCACCCATACTGAACTGCAGGGTCTGAGCCATGGCGTCAGGTCGATACGTTTCACACAGGGAAACAGCCGGGGGAAACGATACTCACTCCAGAAAAGAAGAGACCCGGCTGCCCTGATCTGCACCACGTGCTATCGGGTTTCCTCTCTGCTGAAGGAACAGGAACGTCCTCAGCAGGTATCAGGGTCATACCGGGGTAACAGTTCAGTTCACTGGGATCCTCAGGGAAAATCCTGCAGTATTCAGCCTTGCCCGCATATAAATCAATACGGAGTTATGATATTCTGAAAGGCAACACGGAACGATCATCCAGATCTATACCAGTGTATCCCATGAGGTATTGCCATGAAGCTGAACAAAAAGTTCAATATCCTTATCATAGTACTGATCTTTGCCATGCTTGGTTCTCTCGCAATAATGAGCGGCCGGCAGATCAGCCCCGGTATCCTCGCTCTTCCTCTTCTTGCCCTGGTCCTCATCGTTTTTCTTCTTGCTCAGATCTTTGCAAGAACCCAGATTCGTCCGCTTTCCAGGCTGATCACGGCAATAGAGAGAACGGAAGAGGATTCACTGGAGCAGATGGAACAGAACAGACATGATGAGTTCGGAAAACTCGCCGGCCTGTACCGTCGGATGATCGATTGCCAGGCTGAACATGCAGGTGAGTTCAGAGAACTGCATGACCGGCTCGAAGCAGAGAAGAGACGGTATCAGACCATAATGGAACTGGCAACTGATGCAATCTTCATCCTCCGAACCACTGATGGCAAACTGCTTGAATATAACAGGCGGGCGAAGACTCTTCTCGGATACGAAGATGAAGAAATGTCAGACCTGTTCATCATGGATTGGGACAAGCACATACAGGACCTCTCCGCGTACAAGGATATCATTGCAGCTATCAATGAGGACGCTGTTGAACTCGAGAGAGAGCACACTCGAAAAGATGGATCAACCTATACAGCATCAGTCATGACCGCACGTATAACCATTGGTGATGAACAGATCATCTATTCTTCGGTGAGGGATATCACTCAGATAAAGGCGAATGAGAAGGAGCTCGTTCAAAAGAACAAGATCCTGGAATACGCCCAGAAAGTCACTCAACTGGGGTACTGGGTACGTGATACTGAAACGGGCACGCTCAGGATAAGTGATGAGATGTACCGGATTCTTCGTATAGACCGGGTACAGTTTGACGGAACGTTTGAGAGCATCACCCAGTATATCCATCCGGAAGATCGAAAAACATTCATGGCAATATATGCTGATACAATAGAGAGAAATTCAGGCCATACCCTTCGTCACCGTATTCGCAGGGGAGACGGAGAACCTGCCCAGGTACGCAGTTTTATACATCCTATGCCTGATGAGCAGGGGAACATAATCGGTATCCTGGGCACAGTTCAGGATATCACCGAACATGTGGAGAACGAAGAGAGATTACGGACGATCACCGATACGAGTCTCGATGCCATCATCACCATGGACGAGAAAGGTCTGATCCGCTTCTGGAATCCAGCTGCCGAAACGATATTCGGCTATTCTGAGCAGGAAGCCCTCGGGAAAAACCTGCATGCCCTCCTTGCACCTGAGAGGTATCATGCGGAATTTCGCACGTCGTTCCAGAATTTCCTGAAAACAGGAACCGGGAATGCAATCGGCAGGACAATAGAACTGTATGGACTGCATAAGGACGGACAGGAATTTGTGATTTCACTCTCATTTAGCTCGATACAGAAACATGATACCTGGCAGGCTGTCGCTATCGTACGTGATATCACTGAACAGAAAGCACAGGAAAAGGCACTCAAGGAGAGTGATTTCAGATGGAAGTTCGCCATCGAGTTCGGTCAGGAAGGGCTTTGGGACTGGGATGTGCGACGCTCGAAAGTGTTTTTCTCTCCACGATGGAAGGAAATGCTCGGATTTGCAGAAGATGAGATACAGGACTCTCTTGAGGAGTGGGAGAAACGGGTCCACCCTGAAGATATGCCTCAGGTGCAGGAAGACCTGAGACGGTATTTCGAAGGCGACACAGAGCAGTATATCAACGAGCACAGAGTCCTGTGCAGAGACGGCAGCTATAAATGGATCTTGGACAGGGGCCTGGCTGTTGAACGGGATGCGGACGGCAGACCTCTGAGAATGATAGGTACCCATATGGATATCACCGAGAAAAAGGAAGAGGAAGACCGTATCCGCGTGGAACACCAGAAACTCATCACAATATTCAACTCAGCCGTTGTCGGGATAGCTCTTCTCAATTTCGATCTGCAGTACACCTACACGAACCACCAGTACAGGAAGATTCTCGGGATACCGGCTGAGGAGCATCCTGTAGAACCGTTCTCCGCTCATACACAATCAGAATTCGCCACACACAACACTTCAGTGTTCGATCGTGTCAGAGAAACCGGGAACACTGAACTGATCGAGCAGGACGTGATCACCGGTAACGATGTGAAAAAGAGGCTGGTATGCTCAGTGGCACTTTTCCCGGATGGCAGACAATTCATCCTTACTGTTGAAGATAATACGAAACAGCATGAAATGATGAAGATCCTCGAACAACAGGCACTCAGCGATGTATTGACAAAACTCGGAAACAGACAGGCGTTCAACATCAAGACTGAAGAGTGCTTTGCACAGCATAAAAGGAGTGGAATCTCATTCTCTCTTCTTGTGTTTGACATCGATCATTTCAAATCAGTAAATGATACGTATGGACACAAAACAGGGGATGATGTACTTGTCTCTCTATCGGCAGTGGCAACCTCCAATAAGCGGGCGACGGATTATATCTACAGAATCGGTGGCGAGGAATTCGCTGTTTACTTGACCGGAACAGATCTTGAGGGAGCAAAGCACGCTGCGGAACAGCTACGCAGGAAAGTGATGCAAGAGGTTACTGTGAATGACGACAACCATATAACCATAAGCATAGGGGTCGCGGAATTGCAGAACGACGACACACCGGATTCACTGTTCAAGCGAGCAGATGACAACCTCTACCTTGCCAAGCGTACCGGCAGAAACAGGGTCGAGGCATCGTAACACGCAGTACTTCCCTGATGGAGAAACAGAAGAGATCAGGACCGGCACACGCATCAGACTCTCATACGATGCACAGGGAGAGGTATCTGGAGTGCAGATGACCTCTCACGTTCCGTGTTCTCTACGGGAAACCATGAAATGAGTTCAGGACAATCTACTGAAAAAGTGTGGTAAATCCCAGACAACTCCACAGCTGAATAGGGTTTGATTCAGTGGAGCTTCCTGTCTCCTTACCGAACGCAAGCGGTATATCCCCGGTTTCAGTCGGAGAGAACGTCCATAGCTCACTTGAGTTGAATTCACTGACTTTTTCGTGCAGTGCTATCAGGTACGCCTTGAGCTTCTCTAGACGATTCCGGTAATCAATAATGTGCTCACGGTGAGACGAAGCGTACATGGTATCTAGCCGTTCCAACTGGTTCTGAATTCCGTGAAACAGAATACTGTTCATCAGTGGCCAGACAACAAGACCATGATAATGACTGCGGTTCAGCTCTCTTGAAACCTGTGGATCAGAGGCGAAAACCGGGTTTGATACAAGGATACCTACATCGGTCTTCAGTCCGAGGGGAAAGGGAGTTTCAAGAGGACGAAGGATGGTATCGAGCTCCTCCAGACACGGTTGTCCGAACAGAAGAGTGAAAGCAACATCATTATGCTGTACCTCTATAGGCAGCTTTTCCCGGTCAAGACCGAATGCTGTGAACGAGTATCCCTCAGGTGGAATATGAATTCTATCGAGTCTATGATGCAATGAAGTGAGCTCATTATTGCTGAATCCTGCATATTCGAGCCAGCTCCTGACCCGTTCACGGATCTCACCGGGTTGTATGTGCACGATAAACCGTTCGGTTTCTTTTTTGAAGGCGACAGAAGAAGCTTCTCCGTCTCTATTGAAGATCTGCTCCGGAAGGAAGGGCTTAAGTTCCCTGAGCTGTTCGGCCAGGTTCCTTGCCACAGATACAAAATTCAATCCCAGACCGACATTCACTTCATAGCTGTATCGGATTCCCTGATGTGAAAGGCTGTCTCTCCAGTCTCCAACCTCCACAGCGGTATGGTACGGTATTATCCCTTCCTTGATGCGACTGTAACAGTAGGTTATCGTCCTGCCCAGCAGCTCATATCCGCTTCGCATCTCTCCAGTAGAACTTTGAAACCTGCCACTGAGCAGCCTCTTGGTATCTTGAGTGCCTTCCACCTCATTCCAGTGAGCCATGACCGCAGGAAACAGGAAGTCATCATCCACCATATGATAGTCCAGCAGACCGTCTGACCCGTATGAATCATTCATAGCTGTCCGTGTCGGTACTGTGTGAGGTGTTCGCTGCCCTAAAAAACATGCCGCATACTCGCCGAGGACCTCTTCATGGGCAACCTCGCCTCTTACCGAGAGTCGTTCAAGAACTGAACGGAATGCATGCAGAGCGATATCTGACGCCACACTGCCTGTGAGCAATGCAATGGAAATGAGTGTATCCCTGCCAAAGTAGGTAAAAAACCTTGGTCCTCCTGCGAGGAGCTTACCCTTGCGTGCCAGCAGACTCAGACCTTCGAGCTGGGTGGTAGCCAGATCGCGGTAAAAGGGCTTCAGGTGTGCAAGCTTCAATTGAGCCTGCAAGGTAAGCAGTTCCGTAGGATGAGAAGTCAAAGGGGCATAGTCCTCATCGATAAACGTTCCGACCAGCTGCAATGAGAGCGTAATAGCATAGGTACCCGCAGCAATAGAAAAAGTCGTTTCCGACTCAGGAACAGCTGCTCCACCGATGAACATCTCCACACGATAGGCAAACAGATCATTCACGTTCCGCTCTATTACCCAGGATATTCCTTCTGAACTGAGTTCATACGATACAATGGATACGGTTTCATGATCCTGCAGGCCTTCCAGATAGGTTTCCCTGCCTGCCTCCTGGAATACTCTGATCCTTCGTATAGATTCAAGAAATATCTCATCCATCGACAGTCTCGTCCCGGAAGCGCAATGAATATCATACGAGCCCGAAACTGTATGACGAACCCGCCTGCCGGGAAGGAACTCTTTACTCTCCCGATACCTTTCTTTCCTTTGTGAAGGAAGGATCCGTACTGAGCCCTCCGAGGAGAACATAATCAGCAGACCGTAATTCTGATACGCTGATGCAACCTGAATCTCATTCTTACACGGGTAATTCCGCGATATCCAGTCAACCAGCCCTGTTTCTGAACTGTAGTAGGCATGGTAAACCTGGTCCTCTCGGCGATGTACAAGCATGCTCATGACTACCCCTTCACACCTGTTGAGGCCACGCTGGCCTGAACCTGTTCCTGTGTAATGATATACATAATGATGCCCGGTAGTATCACGATCGTCAGCGCAGCGAACATTTGCGTATAGTCATAGGAGAAAGCTTCCGTGAAGAAGGCAAGCGCAAGTGGCAGCGTGCGGACCTGAGGGGAACTTGTCAGGAGCATAGCATAGAAATATTCGTTCCAGTTGCCCAAGAACATCATGATCCCTGAGGTGGCAAGACCCGTCTTTGCCAGAGGCAGATCGATTGACCAATAGACCCGCCAGAAACTCGCACCCTCGATGAAGGCGGCTTCGTTTAATGAGTCAGGGATGGACATGAAAGAGACTCTCATCACGAACATACTGATTGCCATACCGAACGAGATATAGACAAATATCAGAGCGAACCTTGTATCCGACAGCCCCAGTGATGTTATCAAGGAGAATATCGGCTGCGCCTTCGTATGAGGCGGCACCAGAAGTGTCAGTGTGAACAGCAGATAGAATAGGTTTTTCCCCGGAAATCTGAACTTCGCTATCGAATATGCACCCATTGAATAGATCATAAGGGACACAATCGTCGCAACCGATGCGATCACAAGTGAGTTGATCGTATACATCCCGAAATTGTATTGGGTAAAGACCTGAACAAACGGAGTGAAGTCGAACCGTTCAGGCAGGGAGAAGGGACTTGAGAGAATTGCCGAGTTGTCCTTGAAAGAGGACATAACCACCCAGAGAACTGGAAACACTGATATCAGGAAGACAAACAGCATGATTATGTAGAGGAACAGCGTTGTTCCAGATTTTTTAAGCGTGTATCTGATGTGTGAAGTATCTGACATGAGCCTGGCTCCTAGTAAATTGGATTATTCATCCTGAAAAGTCTGTTTACGATCCACAGCGTGAATATGCCCATCAGGAACATGAACACTGCTGCGGCATTTGCCAGCCCATAGTTAAAGTCGGTTATCGCCTTGACCAGGATGATCGGTATGTTCATCGTGTCATCACCCGGACCACCCCTTGTCGTCAACGCTATTGCCTCATACATGGCGATACGGGACGTGATGGAGAGTATGATACTCGTTCCGATGGCATACCGGCACAGAGGCAGCTGAATATGAAGAACCGCCTGAAACCCTGTAGCCCCATCTATCCTAGCTGCATCATGAAGATCAGAGGGTATGCTCATAAGGTCACCAAGCACAATGAGCGTGATGATCGCACCATAGAACAGCCAGGTCAGGGTGATTGCGATGAACGCCCATGGGGATTCGAAGAACCAGTTGACCTGAAAAGAGGGGCTCACCAGCCGTATCATACTGTTTAAAAAGCCGAAATCGTTGTTGAACATGAAACGGAAGATCATCGCCATAGCAGCTGAAGACACAATATTCGGAATCATGTATACACCGCGGACAGCTTTCCATCCCTTTGGTTTCTGAAACAGGATAAAGGCGACAAGAACACCGAAACCGACATGGAGCGTAGCTGCAATCAGTGACCATAACAGCAGATTACGCAAAGAGATCAGGAAACTGCTCTGACTGAAGAATCTCAGATAGTTCGTTAGACCGTTGAAGACCGGAGTATTGAATCCGTCCCACCTCGTGAAACTTGTAAGCACTACCGTCACGATGGGGATAAGATAGAAAAGAAGAAACACAGCGATAGTAGGGATCAGAAAGGCATAGGCAAAGGGCACATACTTCCGTTCGATTCTATTGATGGTCAATTTGTTTTCTCCTTGCAATTTATAGAAATGCTCTGTGCAATACACACAGAGCATAATTCTGTAGATGCGTCCTACAGTCGTGTCTCTGCAGCTTTACGAGTAAGCTCTTCACAGAACTGTTGGGGGGTGAATGTACCATCAATGAGTTTCGGCAGCAGTTTCCCGAATTCCATATTCGCGATAGAGCCTGGGACTACGTCACCGAACAGTGGTGCTAAGCGAGTTTCCTCATTGATCGTCGTAGCGAGATCAACGAGAATTGGATTTTCCTTCTGTCTGACAAGGAAATCTTCAGAAGGAGTCAGTTTGGGCACGACTCCCCCTTCCACCAGCATGAAAGCCTCCAGTTCAGCAGGGCTCATCATGAACTCGAGGAAGGCCAGCGCTGCTTCCAATTCTTTTTCTGGAAGGCCATTAGGAATCCACCAGTTATAGCCGCGGACATTTGCAATGGCGAAATTACCCGGATAGACATCACCCGACACCTGATCTCCGGAGAACCCATTCGACCACTTATCCTCTGAACCGGCAGCAAAATCACCAACCATCCACGGTCCATTGGGAATCACTGCTGAGTTCCTGCTCATGAACGAGTTCGCCGCATCCGCATAGGCGGCACCGAGAGTGTTACTGCTTGCATAGTTCTGAAGAACATACTGCAGATTAGTCGTTGCGTCTATCCAGATAGGTCCGGTAAAGTCATAGATCTTGTTCTCTACCCCGTTCTGAAGCATCTCAACCCCACCTGGTTCGGCAGCGATGAGTGAGGTATAGAAAAGATTGGTTGTCCACGCGTTCTCGCTTGTCATAAATGCGATCTTTTCATCTTTGAGCATATCCAGGAATTCTTCGTGAGTCATTTCACCTATCGGTCTTGATGGGTGAATCATCGTATTGTTATAGAACAGCCCGATAGGCCTAGCCAAGGCAAGAGGCAGAGATACTACTTTTCCATCACGGGTATTGTACGACAACGCATCGTCTAGCAACAGTTCCTTCACCTGCGGATGAGCATCCAGCCACGGCTTGAGATCCTGAACCCTGTCATTGGCAAGCATATACTCTTCGAACCAGACGGTATCTCCCACTCCTTCGATGAGAGCCGGCAACTTGTTCATCTGTGCAAGCAGTTTCATCTTGTCCTGATACCCGTCCTGCGGCAGTTCCTCTATCACGATCCGATACGTGCCTTCATACAAGGCATTGAACCGTTCTACCTGAGGGAGGAAGAATTTCCCTCCGACATTCTGACCGGCTTTGTAATGCGGGATCACCAGTTCAACCAACCCGTTGTCCTCAACCTCCTGAGAACCCGAGGCAATAAGCAATGATGCCACGCCCACTACCAGTATCAAAAGAAACATTATTCTCTTCATGAAAACCTCCTGTAAATTTGTTACCGCTTACATTCTTGCATTGAAACTCATGTTTGTCAAATAGAAAATATATGAACCCTATTTACTATGTAGATTTATACCTGTACTCCGTCTGACAACAAGTTGTACTGGCAGAATTCTTGTCCCGGGGGCCTTTCCCAAAATCTGATCATGAAGCAGTTCAATCGCAATGGATGCGATTGTGGGAATATCCTGATGGACTGTCGTGAGACCGTCTGAAAGTTCAGGCATGTCATCAAAACCGACAAGGGAGACATCCCTGGGAATACTGTACCCGTTATCCTGCAAGGCTGCCTTTACACCAACCGCAATCTCATCAGAACAGGCAAACACTGCTGTAGTCCGCTCCATCTCTTCGGGATGCTCCCTGATAAATATCGAAAATTTTCTGTAAGCATCCAGAGGTGTATCCACCTCACTGATAATCTGGGAATCGGATAACGTGCACCCGACACTTTCCAGCATATCGGAAAACCCCCTGAGACGATCCATGATATTCTGAAAGTCAAGCCTGAAAGAGACAAACAGAATATGCTTGTGTCCGCAATCGGTAAGGTACTTTGCCACTTGACGTCCACCGTCATAATCATCCGGGGCAACCCAGCACCTTCCTATATCGTGTCCCACCAGAACATAGGGAATCTGTTGAGATTCAAGATATTCTATCCGAGGGTCACCCTTATGAGCCCCAAGCAGGATCATCCCGTCAACATTGGTTACCGGCAGTCCATCTGACTTCGAAGGAAGATCCACTACTCTTGATTCGATCCCCAGAGTCTTTCTCATGACTGCCTGGAAAAACAGAAGTGAGAATGGGGTCAGCCGATGAGTACCCTCGGCAAGGTGAATGCCTATAGTCAGACGATTACCTGTTGAAAGGTCTCTGGCTGCAGACTCCGGAACGTACCCCAACTGTTTCACGACGGACTTCACCCGTTCTCTCGTAATCGGGTTTACAGAAGGTTTATTGTTTAACACCCTGCTCACCGTCCCGGTTGAGACGCCAGAGAGCCGGGCTACATCATGTATTGTCGGTTTCATAGTAACGAGTATAGTGTTCAACACACATATTGTAAACACTTACATATTTACACACACGCTGTAACTAAACCGAATAAGAAAAATCCCAATCTTATCTCAAATGATTATTTCCTGTAGGAGAAAGAAGTGTGGTTTAATGAATAGATAAGTAAAAGGGAGTGAGAGGTTCTGAGGTGAAGGCTCTTTCCCTAAAGGAGAAGTGAAGAGGAAGTCCCTTTGTTGGTTGGACCCGGCAAAAACTCCCTCTCCACCAAAAACAGTATAGCAACAGTACCATCGAAGCGGATTCAATTCAAGAGACCAACCATCCATCCTTGAATACGGACAACGGCGGACTCGCATGCGGAAGATGCCTTGGTCCACTTGAGTATCGATTCAGGCGGGCGAGGATCAGAAAGTACACGAGTGAAGAAGGCCCGGCGGAGGAAACGACAAGCGTCACCGTCGGCCGTTGTTCGAGAGAAGGCCGGTACAAGACGATCTATCCCCACGACGTTGTGCGTAATAAGCATTACAGCCTCAGTGAAATTCAATCCGTGCTTGATGGTAGGAATGACTATTCCCTGGCGAGCGAACGGACGATGTACTACTGGAAGTCCTGGTTCAAAAACATGTTTGAGGCCGTAGTGGACTATCTCTGGCAGGTCGTCAACCATATTATTTCACAGGAGACCATCTTTTCCGCTTTGCAGTCATTCCTCGAAAAACTCGCTGGCGAATGGCTGAGATATATTCTTGATCTATTTTCTGCCGGTATTAACAACCTTTGCATGTTCTTTGATCTCCTGACCATTACCATCATCTCAGAGTGCGGGAATCTGTGCAGAACCCATAGAAATGGGAGTACAGAGACCGATGAGAGGGGGTGCATACCACTCCCGGGAGGTTAGGAGAAGATGGAACTGAAGGAACTGAGACCCCATGAACTGGAAAAGTACAGCACAGCCAGGGAAGTTGTTGACCTGGGCTGTACCGACACGGCCATACGACGGGGCCGAACGAAGCTCGGATGTACCCGAAAGACACTCGTGAAGTACACGAAGTGGTATGAAAGCGGTGATGTGTCGCTGTTCAGTCACCGCAACAAAGGGCGCCAGCCTGCGACAAAAGTACCGCAGGAGACGAGGAAGACAGTTGAGAGGTTGTACAGGGAGAAGTACAGTAATGCGAGTTTCACCCATTTCATGGAGATCCTCAAAGAGGATCATGGCATCAGCCTCTCCGACGGAACGGTGCATGCAATCCTGAAACAGGCCTGTTTCGTCTCTCCCTGCTCCAAGAAAGCTACCAGGAGAAAGATGGAGAAACAACTCAGGATGACAGCCAGAAAGGAGCATCTGAGTAAAGCGGAAAGTGAGAGAGTCAATGCTGCTTTTGGAATGATTGATGGCGCCGATGCCCATCCTCGCAGACCTCGCAGTAAGTATTTCGGTGAACTCATCCAGATGGATGCAAGTGAGCTTGTCTGGGTAAAGGGGAAACGTAAGTGGCACCTGCATGTTGCTGTTGACGACGCGACCAGCGAGGTTGTCGGTGCATGGTTTGACACCCAGGAGACATTGAACGGCTACTACCATGTGCTGTTCATGATCCTCACGCGCTACGGCATCCCCTCCCGCTTCAAAACCGACCGGAGGACAGTCTTCGAGTACAGCCAGAGGGCTAAGCCTGATGAGGAGAAAGACACCTTCACCCAGTTCGCTGCAGCCTGCAGAGTACTGGGAATAGACATTCAGACAAGCTCAATACCTCAACACAAAGCAAGGGTTGAACGCATGAACAAAACGCTCCAGGGTAGAATCCCGGTGGAACTCACTCGTCACGGCATCACGAGCATCGAGGACGCGAACGCATTCCTGTGGGACTATCTGAACACCTTCAATGGACAGTTCTCCCTGAAAGATGAAAGAGATGAACAGACCAGCACCTTCCTGAAAGCTCCTTCAGAAGAGGAGCTCAACACCATCCTGGCAGTCATCTCTCAACGTACAGTCGATGCAGGGAACAGCATCAAATACCATAACGCCTACTACCAGCCCTGGTCACTGGATCTTCCTGCCAAACACCCCAGACTCTTCCCCAAGGGAACGAAGGTCTTTGTCATCAGAACCTTCGATGACAGGCTGCTGGCAAGCATAAAAGAAGAGCTCTACATCCTCAAGGAGATACCGAAAAGAAGCTCCCACAGCAAAGAATTCGATCCTGAGCCGACCCCAAGACCGAGGCCGCAGGTAAAACCTGCTGTAGATCATCCATGGAGATCAAGTTACCTCACTCCACGAGTCCTGCAGACCCACATCGCCAATAAAAAGGAGGAATACCTATCATGAGGAAGACCAAGACAGTACCAAAACCACCGGGACTCACGGCGAAGGAAAACCGTGATCTGGCCTTTCTGTTCTCTCTTATGGTCGACCAGCAGGATTGGCTGGTGAGGAACCTGCAGGAGATTGTGGCAGATAGTGATGGAGACATCATCTCCTCCTGGGTGCGACGCTACATCACAGACCACAGTGGACACCTGCGGGCCCTGCCGGACTCCGTGTGGGATGGGTGTCTTGCCGATTACCGGGACCAGCGAGACCAGCTCATCAGGAATTGGTGGATGGAGACAATGGGATGCGGGTGATGGGCAGGGCTCTGCCCCGCCCTTACTTCCGGATTACTCTGAGGTGAGTTATGAGAAACAAGTGGAAACCTGTTGATTTCGATAGGCTATGTGAAGACCAGGTTTTCTCCAGAGAGGAGTATGATCTTCTCTTGGAGAACCTGAGATACGAGCTCGAATACGCTTCAACAAACGTAGTTCGAGCTTGGGAGAAACAGCCAGTCAGAACACGCAATGCTCTGGAGAGACTGTTGTAGGTAGGAGGAAAAAATCATTTACGGGCTACACACTTACATATTTACACACACGCTGTAACTAACCCGTATATGAAAATTCCTCAAGTAAGCTCACATGCTTACTTCCTGTATGAGAGAGCGGATGACCACCTCTACCTCGCCAGGAGTGCCGGCAGAAACCGAGTCGAGGCATCGTAACACACAGTGTGCCCTGTTCCGGAGTGTAGAATCACCTCATGCATCAGACTCTCTTAATCGATGCACAGGGTGAGGTATCTGGACAGCAGAAAACTTCTCACTTTCCGTTACCACCTGCTTAGTATCGGGTCATTGAACGAGCGAAAACATCCCCTTTTCAGGGTGACAGAATTTGCCTGTCTACAGGAAAAACGATCATATCTTTACTCTGGATTTGTAGTTGAGGGCAGGGATAGTACATGTTGACATTAAGGCATTACAGGAAGGAGAAGAAATGTTATGAACCGGTCGAAGATTATTGTAAGCATCTGTAGTTTCACTGCAATCATCCTGTTACTTGGCAGCTGTTCCGTATCACCTGAGGAAGGGGAACCTCCTCTTACCCGCGCTCAACTCATTGCAATGATAAATGCTGATGAGGATGTAACGGATGTAAACACCTCACAGATTTCTGATATGAGCTACGTATTCAATGGGAACCCTGATTTCAATCAGGATATTTCTGGCTGGGATACCAGCAGTGTGACGGACATGTCTCACATGTTCGAAGAGGCACGTAGTTTCAATCAGGATATCGGCTCCTGGGATACCGGCAACGTTACGGATATGAATCAGATGTTCAATAACGCACAATCATTCGATCAGGATTTGAATGATTGGGATACCAGTAACGTAACTGATATGTCTTGGCTGTTTAATAATGCATTTGACTTCAATGGTAATATCACCGATTGGGACACCGGTAATGTGACAAGCATGAGAGGGATGTTCAACAGTGCGCAATCATTCGATCAGGATATCGGCTCCTGGGATACGAACAGTGTGACGAACATGATAGGGATGTTCGATAGTGCAGGAGCGTTCAATCAGAATCTTAACTCATGGGATGTCAGCAGTGTCGTGGATATGAACGGCATGTTCAATAATGCGCAGGCGTTCAATGGGGATATCTCAGACTGGAATGTCAGCAACGTGACTGATATGAGTGATATGTTCATCCATGCATCTGCTTTCAATCAGGATATCGGCTCCTGGGATACGAGCAGCGTGACGGATATGCAGTCAATGTTCCAAGATACAGACACGTTCAATCAAGACATCTCTGGATGGGATACCTCGTCTGTGACGAACATGGGTACCATGTTTTTTGAAGCAGAGGTGTTCCGGCAAGATCTATCTGGTTGGGATGTGACCAATGTTACAGTGTCTAATAACTTCAGCAATAACGGTTCCTGGCTTGTATCAGAACGCCCCTCATTTTCATAATGCTTTTCACCACCTTCATAGTGACAACATTACCATACCCTGACAGGTCAGGATGGAGATGGGGTGATACAAGAAATCAGATTACCGGACAGTCAGCCTCTGGCCGGTAATTGTGTTGATGTGCAAGGCTCCTGCGAGTGATGGATTGTTATCATTCTCCATCTCCCTTTCATCAGTCCCTTAGGCTGACAAGAAGAGCCGGTCGACTGCACGACCGGCTCAAGTTGCTATACACACATCACTCAATCATTCATGTTCATCCGTCACTGGGGAGGAAGTATAACAGTGTCAATGACATGAATCACTCCATTTTCAGCTTCAATATCTGCCATGATCACTTGTGCTCCGTTTATCTTCACACTGCCACCTGTCATCGTCAGTATTACATCATCTCCGTTGGCTGTGCCCTGTGAAGCGAAAGCCATCACGTCTGATGCCATGATCTTTCCCGGAATCACATGATACAGAAGAATATCTGTGAGTGTCGGAATATCTGCCAGAAGAGCTTCCACTGTTCCTGCGGGAAGCTTCGCGAATGCATCATCTGTGGGAGCAAGTACCGTAAACGGTCCCTCAGAATCCAGAGTATCTACCAGACCTGCTGCACCAAGAGCCGCCACCAGGGTTGTGAATCTTCCGTCACCCGCAGCTATCTGTGCAATGCTCGGCATATCAGCGGGAGGGAGCAGTACTGTGTCAATCACATGGATGACTCCGTTGCGTGCCTTAATATCAGTGATAATCACCTTTGCATCATTGAGCATCACACTGCTGTTTTCAACCCTGATATCAATACTCTTTCCGTTCGCTGCTTCTGCCGACGAAAGCCCCACGACATCAGAAGCCATCACCTCACCTGCGACCACATGGTACAGAAGAATATCAGTCAGTGAAGGAATATCTGCGAGAAGGGCCTCCACCGCACCTGCAGGCAGTTTCGCAAACGCATCATCGGTCGGTGCGAACACGGTAAAAGGTCCCTCACCCTGCAGCGTCCCTACAAGGTCTGCAGCCTGAAGGGCAGCTACCAGTGTCGTAAAACGTCCATCTGAGGCAGCTATATCAACAATAGTCGGTTCAGCCATCGCGTCAGATTCCCGCACGCCTGCACCCATCACTGCAGAAAGTGCCAGAACGCTCATCAGTACCATCATACCAAACTTTTTCATCGTTTCTCTCCTTTCTCTGTTCATCAGAACAATGTTTGTATCTGTACCCAGCATGTCCTGTGATGCCTATCCATCACTCTGTTCCTGATCCTGCTCTCATCAGTACTGTTCCCCAGCACTGATTCCATTCAAATATCCAGCATCTGCTGTATATCATCTGTACCGAACATACGAAAGTGTCTAACTATCGTCAATATATTTTTACAATTATTCTAAAATTATTACGACTTATATTAGACAATAGATTGACAAAGCAAAGACATGTTGACTGCATAGAGATCCTATGCGATAGTTTCAGCATGAGTACTGATGAGGAAAAGATACATCCGATAGCGGTAGTACAGAGGCGCACAGGGATATCAGCGCATGTGCTGAGGAAATGGGAAGACCGGTATTCCCTGGTAGAACCCGCAAGAAACGGAAACGGACGTCGTCTCTATTCGGAGAAGGACATTGCCCGTCTGACACTTCTTGCCCGTGCACTTCGCACCGGCAGGACGATCAGTCAGCTGGCGACGGTCCCGGATGAAATCCTCCTGCAGTACATCGAGCAGGATGGGAACGCTGCACCATCAGAAAAAATGGTTCACCAAGCAGGGTTCGATGCCAGTACCAGCGCGCCGGCGCCAGGGAAGGATGCTCTCTCAGACCCCTCTGAAGAGGTGAAAAAGTCTGCAGAGCGGTTTCTGATACATCTCGAACAGTATCAGGCAGACAAGATGGACGGGGTTCTTCAGAACAGCCTGCGTCAGCTTGGCAGGTATGAGGTGGTTGATCAGCTCATCCCCCTAATCATGAAGGACATCGGCCACGCATGGCAGGACGGCAGGATGAGAATCAGCCATGAGCACCTTGCAACCTACCGACTGGAGGCCTTTCTTGTCACACTCATCGATTCTATAACACGGACGCTCCCTGAGCATGCCCCATCGGCAGTGTCTGCGGTTCTGGAAGGTCAGCGCCACACTCTCGGCACTCTGGCTGCGACAGTGTCGGCCTGTTCCTCAGGGTACCGTACGCAGTTTCTCGGAGAGATGCTCCCTGCGGAGGAGATCGCCTCAGTCGTTCAGGCTCTTGATGCGAAGGTTCTTATTCTCAGCATCACCTACCCGTTCAGAACCGAGACCCTTGAACAGGAGCTGCAGAACCTGAGATATATGATGCCTACATCAACAACCATCGTCGCAGGTGGACAAGCAGCTATCACCTACCGACAGAACCATCCTGACTCGTCCATAGTGGTAACCGGGAACTTCGCTGAGCTGAGAAGGACTCTCCAGGACATGTATCAGAGTCTTTGATACCCAAGTCGAGCCGGGAAGATTTCTTTCTTCAGCTGAGCATATATCGCCTGCCTGATCAGACCTGTTCTTTCCTGCCCATACGCATGTGCTTCATAGTATTCATCATCTGATCATCAGGATCGGGGAGCCAATGCTTCTCTCCCTCCTTGCCGAGCATAGCCTGCATGATATATCCGGTCACAAGGAGAGTAAGCAGGGTCAGTGTGAATCTCGCCACAGTGAAGGATAGACCGAGAAACTTCGTCTCCACGAGCAGCTGAGGTATCTTGAGAGCAGCCCAGGAACCGAGGAAGATCACCATATTGTGAACGCTCGCCCCTTTTCGAAGGAGAGCTGCGGCCATGGGGAAAGCCACGTAGAGCGGACCGGTGGGCAGGGTTCCCAGAGCAAGGGCAAGCAGTGTACCCTTTGGCCCTGAACCGAGGCCCATCCATTTCTGCACTTTATCCTTGGGCAGCCACACCTCCATGAGCCCCATCAGGATAAACACCGGCGGTATGATAAGAATCATTTCCAGTGTATACTCAAGCACCTTTTGGGAGGATCTGACTGCGGTCTGTGGCGCAAAGACCGAAAGAGTGAGATAGACAAGGACAAGAACAAGCGGGATACGGTACTGCCTGAGAACCTGTTTCATAGAATCACCTCCATGAGTGCCGCTATTGCCAGAGCTGACAGGAATCCGAACGCGTTACGAAGGAGAGCGAACTTCCTTCCCAGCACCTTCATCTCCATGGGGAAGGTTGCAAAACCCACCATCACAAGGGTAGTGATGAAGGCACTGACTGTCATGACACGTGCTCCGGCTCTCAGGAGGGATCCGGCAAGAGGGAAGGCCACCAGAGAAGGGATCAGGGTCACTGCCCCGGCAACAGCAGCTCCGACTGTTGCCAGAAAGCCTGCATCTGCACCGACAAGCGCGGAAATCTTCTCTGGAGTGAGGATCCCGAGGGTGAGTCCTACTATCCCCAGAACGGTCAGCAGACTCGCACCTGTTTTCCCGAAGGACATCAAGGCCACGGTAAGTGCTCGCCTCGTTTTCTGTCGGCTCTGTATGAGAGAAGCAGTGAAGGCTACCCCCGTCAGGCCGTATATGATAATCAATGTGGTCATGGACCCCTCCTAGTTCTGGCTGCTCTGTGTTGTCTTCTCGTACGACCCGAGAAGGAATTCGATCGTTTCCTTCCTTCTCCGTACATGCTGAATCCAGATGTCCAGCATCCGTTTCCCCTCATCAGTGATCTGGTACACACGCCTCTTCGGCCCCTGAGCCCCCTGTTCCCATGCGGAATCAACCAGGGCATCACTCTCCATCTTTCTGAGAACCCGGTACAGAGAACCGATATTCATCACTTCAGCAGAAAACCCGAAATCCTCGAGCTTCTCCATGAGCAGATACCCATACCCCTTCGTATCATACAGAAGGATAAGCAGTGAGATCTCAAGAAAACGTTCCATCGACTGGGCCCTTCCATGGCAGTGACCGTTCATAGGTGCTCTCCTCCCTTTACTATATTCTATTTGCATATACTCAACTTGCATATAGTAAAGCACTCGAAGAGGACTGTCAAGCCCGGCACCTGGTACCGTGGAAGCCGCTAGCCCCAGGTGTCATCATCGCCGGAGAGTGTCTTCCTCTACTTCTTCTCGTGGTAGGTGACTACACCATCCTCATCCCATGTGATGTGTTCGATGCAGGAGAAGTACTTGTACTCCTTATACTCTTTGATCTGACCATTGAGGTACCACGAGCGGGAAAGATAGTTGCTGTAGTTTTCACCGATCACCTCTCTTAGCATCATATTGTCTGGAGCGGGTCGCGCCTTGCCGTTATCTTCGTAGTAGAAATAGAAGTGTTTGGGAGCATTGAGACCCTGAATATGCACCACCTGTCCTGCAAACTCGGAGGATTCCGACCACCGGTTCACCTGATAGCGAGGTGAACCTTTCTGGTCATAGTATATATCTCCTGCGAAGGTGTGCTTAACGTCCCAGTCCGGTTCAATCAACTCGGCTATGACCTGTTCGCCCGTGCGTGAAGCGAACCGTGCTTCACTCGCTTCCTTCCACAGCACCTCATCCTCCTCCTGGGGTTTCGTCTCGATTTCAGCTGCGGTTTCTGCGACCGGAGAACCCGCAGGTGTGGCAGGCTGCACCTGCGCTGTCTCCGTTGCAGATATTTCCGGCTTCGTCATCTTCTCCTTCCCGAGATAGATATTGAAAGCCTTGACTATACTGCACTCTTCCCGTTTCTGTATCGTCTGTATGGCAGAGAGCATGCTGCTGATCGCCGCCTGTGCATCATCCCACATGACATACTTCTGTACCATGTCTATGGTGAACTCCGCGGCATCCACGGCACCACCGACCCGCTCAGCGATCTTTTCGCCGTACGCCTTCAACTCTCCGGCCGTCTTCGTAACCGCCTGCCGCTTCGCCTCCTCCACATAGGCATCCTTCAGCCCATCCTTCACCTTGGAGAAGGCTTTCTCGGCATACTCCTGCGTCTTTGACGTATCGAGCTTCGGTGATATGAAGCTGCTGATGATATGATCTTCGATCGCCCGGTTCTCCTGAGAGAATTTCTCACGGATTATAGCGCGCACCTTCTGTCTCATAAGAGCATCGGCAGTGTCTTTGAGAAGATCACTCCAGTTTGCCGTATAGATCTTTTCCATAAGGTTTTCACTGGTGTCCCACATGATAGATGCGGTTTCCGCAAGGTCGGCTGCAGACCACATGACGGTGTTCTTGAAAATCACCCACATGCTCGAGCGGTCTATCTGACCCTCCTTGTAGTAGTTCACTTTATACTCAGCCTGTATGATCTGTTTGGTCAGTTCAGTGTACCGCGGGTCCTCTGCTGAGACGGCACTCCGCTGTGCATACAGACTCTCCGCGCTCTGCTTCCATTTGCCCTCAAGAGTCTTGAACATATCGAGTTCACTTTGGGTGATGGCACTCACAGGCAGCAGACAGATACTCAGGATACCGATCAACAGAAGGATTCTCTTTTTCTTCATCGCAGATAGATACGTCATTCTCAGGTTCATAGCCCACCTCCTTACTGCTGCTCGAGCAGGATCGTCACTTCCTGCTCAGGAGGAAGAGCGAGATCAAGGATCGTACCTCCGTGTCGACCTTGTCCGTTGAGCCACTCCTGTTCGCTTACTCCGGCCTTCAGCAGATACACCTCACCGGGAAGCAGAGTGAAGGTGAAAGCTCCCCGATAGTCACTGACAGTCTCATCCGTGAACACCACCACCTGATCATCCATGGAACTGACGGTATAGGCTTTCACGGGAATACCTGCAACCGGCTGAGTTCCGTCCCTGACCGAACCCTGTACCGTGATGGTGGGAACCTGACGGTTTTCAGATACCTTGCGAGTATTATCGATCTTGAAGTGATGGACCTTGAGTGTCCGGCTCACCCTGACAACTGTCTCTCCGGTGACGAGATCCCAGTGGTATCCATCCCCGTCATAGACGATTCCCCGGTACTCTCCCTCCGGAAGATCGATCCGATAGAATCCGTTCGTATCCGTTGCTGTATAGTACACGCTCGATCCTGTCACCTCATAATCGTCCAGATCCTTCGAGCCGGTTTCCCCCCGGATCCGTTTCAGCGGGAAGAAGGCAAGATAGGCCGGGTAGGCATCCTTGTTGAAAATATCCTTCAGGTAAACGCTGCCCCCGAAGCTGCCCCGCGCATTGTATGTACCGAAGACCGTGAAGGGGTCACAGATCGTCTGGTCAGGAGAGACCTCATCAGAGGGCTGGGGAGCAGGATCCGGCGGGGTCTGCGGCTCTGCTGCTGCCACTTCCTGTGATGCCCTCACCAGAGAGATGACCTCGGCCTCTGTGAGAGGTCTGTCATACAGATGGATCTCACCGATGTCGATATCACTGTGGTATCCGATCGAAGAAGAGGGATGCATATGCCGTCCTATCACGATGTCTTTGGAAGAGGAAGGGACACCTCCGCTGTACGGCCTGTCAAGGATCTTATCCTCGTCAAGATACAGACACAGGCGGTCTTCATCCAGAGTGAGGGTGAGCCGGTACCAGGTATCGAGAGATGGAGTGACTCCAGTACGGAAATACTGTGATGCACGCCCTACTCCGGCTGCCAGCTCATGCGGGGATGAGTCATACGCATAATCCCCTACTACCTGAAGGCGCATGATATAGGAACGCAGATCATACGGAACATCATTGGTCCACTCAAGCAGGTACTGGTTATCTGCATGGGAACCGTCGTTGGCCCAGGATCTGAAACGCACATCGAAACTGATCGTATACCGGCTTTCAAGATGATAGCCAGACGGGTCAAGGAGAGCCCACTGCCGGCGGTCCGCCCTCAGGGAGAAGGTTTCATCATCCCCCTCGGCACCGTGCGCGAGATTGATATCGTTTCCTCCTATCAGATCTTCTCTTCCTGACCAGTGACCGATCAGTCCTTTGTCGGGAATGCTCTGTTGAGGCGTCTCTGAGGCAGTCTCCCATACTTTAAGATTATCGAAGGCTGCATGCACTTTCTGCTGGGCATAGAAACCAAAACCACCTTCAGGATAGGTATCATCCATCACGGAGAACAGCTCGGTTCCGTTCACGTAGCCGGTAAACACCTCTCCTCTCATCACCACCCTGATCCTGTTCTTACCGTATGGAACAATGAGAGGAGAGTATGTCCATTTCTGAAGCAGAGAGACCTGCCCGTTATCGGCCCTGCCGACAACATAGTATCCCTGTGCTGCAAGCCAGAAGAAATAGAAATGTCCGGAATCCTGAAGTCGGAATATCAGTCCATATCCATGAGTATCCCGGTCCTTCACCCACTGAGTATCCACTTCTATTACCCCGTCATCGAATGCAGTGGACCGCCATGAGTAGGCATCGTTGCCTTCACTGTAGAATTCATACCGGCCGGTGGTGACACGCATGCGGGAGCCGTCCTCGAACCAGCCATGAGAATTGTCAGAAAAAGATTCATCCCAGATCAGCTGTGCCCCGATGAGATTGCCTGTCACGATCACAAGCAGTAACACAAGGCATACAGAGGTATATCGATAGGATTGAAAATTCATAGGAACCCTCCCTTGTGCAGGTTGGAGAGGAGCACCTCTGAAGTAGAATACAGAAAGGAGGAATCACAATATCAGCATACGATGGAATGGAACAATCCCGGTGGCTACTCTTATTGTGCATCCTGTACAGGTAAAGTATATGAGAAGTTGCACCTGATAGCAAGAAAAAGCCTGAGAAGCGCTGCCTTCCTGCGCGGGAGGATACCATACCCATCAGACGATGGACACTTGGATAGTATGTATAATTAGTCTATACAATATATAGTTTTACACAGTTCCGTTAAATACACTACTAAAAAAGTTGTATTTTTTCTCTAAAATATCTTGTATTATTCGATAAAAAATTATATATAGAAAACCAAGGAGAAAAGAAATGAAAAACACATGGCTCACACTACTGATTGTTATAGTTGCAGTAATCGGTCTGGTTTCGTGCGGCGGCGGTAAGGAAGAAGCTTCCGGCGCGAATGTTTCCGACGGTTCTGAGGACCTGCTGATCGACTTCGAGGTGAACCTCGCAGGTAATGATGCAGACAACTACTTCACCTGGAAGACAAACGTCCGATACATGGCTGCTGAAGATTCGTTCGATTCAGCCTCCGGAGCATCTGTTGCAGGATCGACCCATCTGTTCATGATGGCACTGTATGATGTGGAAGGTAAGGTGACGATGAGTTCCGGCCTCCGCGGTCTGTTCCTGTTCGGAGTCAATGGTGCTGATCAGGTAGCTTCAGACAACCTTCATGCGAAGAAGAACTCGGATGGATCCATTACGATTCAGTATGTGCACAGAGGTACAGCGTATCGCTTCGTGACAGACAAGAATGGGGTGCTGTCCCTTCCTGAAACCACGTCACTGACCCGCAAGATAGGAACCACTGCCAATGAGATCGAACCTGCTTACAGCAGTGACGGTACAACGGCAGGAGTTGATTTCGACAAAGTCTTCTCTGCAGATACAAAGAAGGAAGGACCTGATCCGGCATCCATGTACTTCTGGGATGGAGACCTCAAGGTTAGCCTGAACAATGATATCCTGAAGATATCAGGCGTGCTCACCTCAGTAACCCGCTGATTGATTCCATGACCGGGGAGTTCTTTTCCCCTGTTTCATCACAGCCACCGGCCTGAAGAGCGGTGGCTGTGTGTATATGTAATCAGGAAACCAACCATCTCTACAGCCGTCCAATCACTCTAGAGCACTTCTAGACCGATCTCTTCAAGCATCTTCTTTCCATACTCGATAGACACGGCATACGAGAAACTTGTCTCATGGTCAGGATGATCACCCCGGACGAAGTCACCTCCCTCTTCAGCAGGAAGGAAACGTCCTATGACAATTCCTATTACGCGTCCGTCATCCGTGTTGATGAGGGATCCTCCTGCCTTTCCTGAATGGATCGCCGTATCGAACAGGAAGAGGTGTATGTTCTCTTGCATAACCAGTTTCGAACTGATCAACGCTCTCTGTACTGCCAGAGCGTACACTGCCCAGGGATGGAGTCCCCTGTGAAGAAAGGTAAACCTCATCGCATGTTTCGCTGTTTCCGCTACTCAGGCAGCCTCAAGAGGTGGTGACTGGAAATGGAACATCGGTCCGGCGACACCATAGAACAGGAGTCCGATCCCCATACCTGCTGAGAACAGCATCGCAAACCAGCTGAGAGTACTGAATTCCGGCTCCGCGTCATCCCCACCAAACCGGATATTCCCTTACTGGCTGAACATCAGGTAGACAGTGAACAGGAGAATGACAATCACTGTCATAGTGAAAAACCATCCTGCGCTAGTGGATATACCGTTGAGAAGACGATTGAACACATTCCCGAGGACCTCATTGAAGAATACCGAAATGATCACGAACCCGATAATCAGGGAAGCCGATGTATAGAATACCACCGGGTGGATATCAAGAACCGACTTTCGAGTTGTCTTAACTGTCCGTTTTATGATACGTCAACCCCTTTTGATCCCCGCACAGGGCGGGGCTGTGTGAACGGCGGCACTCACGAACACATCACGCCTCGCCACTCACCGCCACCTGATGCGGAATACGGGAAAACATAGCAGAGAAACCACACACCGGAAACCCCGTCTGCCCTTCTTCCGCTTCAGCAGGCTGACCTGAAATCGGTCAGCAGTACACCCCTATGTGTATCAGGTCAGCACTGCGTTTTCATTGTATGGTAATCTTTTCCACCTATTCGGCAGCCCTCTGTTCCGGCAGTTCTTCCGGTGTCAGGTTCTGTCGGTATCGCAAACTCCCCGCCGGTGTCCTCCGGCGGAGAGTTTCACACTGTGATGTGGTTCTCACCACAACGGAAATAGTCTATGCTTGACATATCATATCACAGGAGCCATCCGTGCAGGACCATCAGACCCATAAGACAAGAGCGATATTTCTCATGCTTCTCTCTGCGGCATTCTTCTCGTTCATGTCGATGTTCATCAAACTTTCGGGCGACATCCCTTCTATGGAAAAGGCTGTGTTCCGCAACCTCGTGAGTCTTATCATCGCCTTTTCGATTCTCAGATACCGCAGGCAGAGTCTGTGGGGAAGTCGGGCGAACAGGAAATTCCTCCTCCTGCGAAGTATGTTCGGAGGCGTTGCAATCATCCTCTATTTCTACAGTATCGACCACCTGATCCTCGCAGACTCTGCAATGCTCAACAAACTGAGTCCCTTTTTCGTTCTCCTCTTTGCCGCGATATTTCTGAAGAATCCGATCAGACCCTTCCACCTCCTCTCTCTTGTATTCGCCATGGCAGGTGCAGTGCTGATCATCAAACCGGGCTTCAACTTTACCTCACTTGCCCCTGCAATCGCAGGGCTCACTGCCGCCTTCATGGCCGGCATAACCTACACGATCATCAGTTACCTTGGTGGCAAAGAGAACAGCTATACCATCGTCTTCTTTTTTTCGCTCGTTTCTACGATCATCTGCCTGCCGTTTCTCTTCTTTGATCCGGTCATACCGACTTTCACACAGCTGATCTTTCTCATTCTCGCAGGCTCAATGGCCGCGGGTGGACAGATACTGCTCACCGCATCCTACAGGTTCGCACCTGCAGGCGAGGTGTCCATCTATCAGTATTCACAGATCGTCATTT
>OY782871.2:0-719092 GCA_963678555.2 Sphaerochaetaceae bacterium | reverse complement strand
TGGCTTTCCCTCAGACCTGATTGTACGGAGAGAAGGAGGGTAGGTGAAAAGGAGGTCAGTGTTTCAGACTTTCCGGTACGTTACGGTGAGATGATCGACAGCGCACAGGGCCTGCACCTGTTCCCTGAACACCCCGCTGTCGAAGGCCGGTCCTTCCTCAAGTTCTATGATCATGGCCTTCCGGTCTTCTGACGTGTTCCAGATGTGAAGGTCTACAATCTTCGCACCTGTCGATGCGGCGATCTTTGATACCTGAATAGATTCCTCATCCGTTTCATGGTAATCGACCAGCAGCTTCCCGCTTGATTTCAGGAGTCCCCATGCCCACCTGAGAATCACCAGAGCACCGAGGATCGCCACGAGGGCATCCGGCCAGGTCTGATCGAAGAAGAGCCCCGAAAGGAGGGCGGCTATGGCAAGCACCGAGGTGAGTGCATCGGTGAGGACGTGGACGTAGGCAGAGCGAAGGTTATGATCCATGTGGTGCCCATCTGTATGGCTGTGAAGGTGCCCTCCTCCGGAAAGGAGGAGTGCACTGGCCAGATTCACCAGCAGTCCGATGATTGCGACTGTCAGGGCCTGAGCGAAGCCGATGGACTGAGGAGTGATGAGCCGTTCGACAGCTTCCTTCATCATGTACAGGGCAGTGACTCCAAGCAGGATCGCATTGGTGTAGCCCCCGAGGATCCCGACCTTTCCTGAGGAGAAGGCGAATTTCGGGTTGTCCTTCTGTGTATGTGCGATGCGGTATGCTATCAGGGTGACGATCAGGGCGAAGGTATGCGTCCCCATATGAATACCGTCTGCAAGAAGCGCCATGGAGGACGTTATCAGACCATACAGTATCTCCACAAGCATGGTGGTGAGGGTGATGAGAACCACGATGCCGGTACGTTTCATGGTGTCCGTGTGTGATATCTCAGTATGCTGCTGATTGCATATGCGTCTGTGCATCGGTACCTCTACATCAGTTCCCGGAGCTCTTCCAGGTCGTTAAAGAATGACGCTGCGCGTTCATCTCCCAGGTATGAGATCATCTCCTCTATGAGATGTCCGTGAAGGTGATGATGGTTCTGATACTCTCTTCGTCCTTTTTCGCTCATGCTCACGAAGGACGAGCGGTTATCTTCGGGATCCTTCTCCTTTATGAGGTACCCCCTGGTCACCAGGCGGTGAACCATGACCGTGAGGGTCCCTGTGGTTACCCCGAGTCTGGCAGCGAGATCCTTCATCCTGATCCGGTCATGGTTGCCGACCACTTCGATAAGATGCATCTGGGGGAGGGAGATCTCCCTGTCAGCCACAACGCCCTGTTCCCAGGAATTCATCCGCTCAAAGAATTCCACCAGAATCTGTGAATAGTGTTCAATCATCATACATACCTTGATAATCAAGATACCTGTGTATAGTTTGATTGTCAAGTGATTTGCCACCCGCTGCCGAAACGCGCCAGGTGTGAGGATCTGGAGAGGGTGAGATGGTGATGAAGGGAGTATGAATGCGGCGGGATTCGAACCCACGACCTCTGCCTCCGGAGGGCAGCGCTCTATCCAGCTGAGCTACGCATCCAGGCCATATACCGTGAAACGGTGTAAGCGTGATTGATTCTACAGGAAAACCCGATGAAGGTAAATATCTCCACAGACACTTCTCCCGATGTCTGCTTTCTCGCATCCGGTTTCCTGTCTGCCGTTGGAGTACTATCGTCTGTCATATCTGAATTCCTATAAAGGCATTAAAGATATGAAATAGATATAAAAATGTTATGAGAAGTGTTTATTCAGGTGTTAGTGTTGACAGGAGTGAACCGGTGAAGTACTCTATCGGTATATAGGTGTTGACGGAGGAATGGTGTTGAAAAAAGGAGTAATCCCTGTACTGCTGATGCTCTTCCTCACCTCTGTGCTGTTCGGCCAGAGGACCCTCTTTGTAGGGACTATTCCGCTGAACGGAAGTATACCTCTGCAGGAGTCCTTCTCCGTGGATGTGACCTTCTCTTCGGGGTTTCTCTTCTCGCAGGAGGTCGCAGGTAACGAGTACCAGATCGCCACCTATCAGTTTTCAAGCAACTCGCCGTTCATTCAGTACCAGATGAAGCTTTCACCCGGATTAGGATCCTCCAGCGTATCTGATATATTCGCTTTCAGGAATATTACGGAAGATGGAGAGGATGCCGGAGGGCAGCCGATCCCGTTCTTCCTCAGGGTGAGGAACTTCACTGACGAAGAGACTGTGTACTCGGCGGGTAATCAGCCGCTGCAGAAGAAGGTTGGTGTTCTTGAAGGTTCTCAGTACACGGAGATCGGGAGTATAAGCGTTGCCTTCCCTTCCCGCTCAGAAGGCTTCAACATTGAGGAATTCTCCTCCGGACTGTATGAGGCGTCAATCCTGGTTGAGGTGCTGGCAGACTAGACAGGACTCTTTCGGGTTCTGTTTTCTCCGTGTGTATCCTGTCCCCCTGTTATAGAGTTTCTCCTCTCGATATGCTATACTCGGCAAAAGATATGAGTACCCAAGGAGGTTGGTATGAAACCAATTCTACTCGTGATGGCGGCGGGAATGGGAAGCCGCTATGGTGGAGTGAAACAGATAGATGGCGTAGGCCTGGATAATGAAGCACTTCTCGACTATTCTACCTATGATGCGCTGAGAAGCGGTTTCGGAAAGGTGGTATACATCATCCGCAAGGATATCGAGAAGGATTTCCGGGAGCGGATCTTTGACAGAGTCAGCCGGCACTGCGATGCTTCGTACGTGTTCCAGGAGATGAGTACACTCCTTACACCGCAGCAGGTAGATCTGTCGAAGGACAGGACAAAGCCCTGGGGTACTGTTCATGCTGTTCTCAGCGCGAAGGAGGAACTGGACGCACCGTTCTGTGTCATCAACAGTGATGACTACTACGGTATAGACCCGTTCAAGACCATGGCACGGCACCTGTCGGAGGTTGATGCAGATTCTGTGGAACAGGCAATGGTAGGGTATGTGCTCAAGAACACCACAAGCCTCAGCGGTTCGGTATCACGTGCGATTTGCCGCGTAAAGGACGGGTATCTTGACTCCATGAGAGAGAACAAGAAGATCTATCATGAAGGTGAGAAGATCTACAGCGATATCGACGGGGAGAAGCGCCTTCTCAGTGGAGATGAGTGGGTTTCGATGAACTATTTCGGCTACACCCTCAAGGCCCTTGATTTCCTGAATGACTACTTCGACCGGTTCATACGGGAGAATGTCTCCACGGCGAAGGAAGAGTGCTATCTGCCTGAAGCATCGAGCGAGATGATCCAGACCGGCTTTGCGAAGATGCGGTTCTACACCACGCAGGAGAAGTGGTTCGGAATGACCTATCAGGAAGACAGAGATAACGTGAAACAGGAGATCGCTTCCATGATCGACCGGGGGCTTTACCCGAAGAAACTGTGGACGTGAGGATCAGTAGCGGCTTGACAGATTCGTGAAGCCCTCTCCCATAACCTCGTGCGCCTCCTCGAGAATCATGAAAGCCGAGGGGTCGCATTCCTTGACGATAGCTATCAGAGTGCTCACCTTCTGGTTCGGTATCACCGTCATGATGACCGGTCTCTCTTTCTGCGTGTAGGAACCCCTGCCGTCAAAGAACGTGGCCCCGTGTCCGAGTTCGTCATTGATCCTCCGCGCGATGAGCTCCTGCTTGTCAGTGATGATCAGTGCGGTCTTTGCATAGCGGGTTCCTATGTTGAGCACGACATAGTTGATGGATATACTCGAGACGTACAGAGCGATAGCCGCGAACAGAGCCCGTTCGATGCCGAATACCGTCGCACCGAGCAGCAGGACAATACCGTCGACTATGAAGAAGGATGTGCCGAGGGAGAGCGGTGTGAAGCGGCTGATGATCTGTGCCAGAATATCGATCCCTCCGGTGTTCGCTCCCCCTTTGAGTACTATTCCGGTACCAAAACCGATGAGAAAACCCCCGAAGATCGCGGAGAGCAGGACATTGATTGAATCGCTGTAGTCGAGGATCCCTTCAAATCCGAACAGAAGTCCGAACAGGCTGGTCCATCCGCTGAGAAGAAAGGTTCCTATAAGCGAGATGACAAAGAATCTGCTTCCGAATATCTTGATGCCTGCTATAAAAATCGGTACCGATACGACAAAAATGGATATACCGACATCGATGTTGAACAGGTGGAACAGGATGACCGCTATACCGCTTACGCCCCCGCTTGCCAGCTGGGCCGGAGTGATGAAGAGGATCAGACCGAGAGCTATCACAGCACTGCCGAGAATGATCATGATTCTGTTTCGTAGGTTCTTTGCTGCGTTCATGGTGATGAGTATAGTATGAATCGGAAAGATATTACATAATTTCCCCTAATAAATATGTACCTTTCACGGTGGAGGGAGTATCTTAATTATTCATACATGTTGTGGTATACTCAGGTGAAGAAGCAATCCGGAGGGCATATGACTAGAATTTCCAGTGGTAGACGTTTTTGTGTACTGACAGCTCTTGTTTTCTTTGCATTCTCGCTTCATGCAGGCCTTGTCACGATAGAATGGTCCTGGCGTGCGGCAGATGACGAAGTCTCTGTGTTCAGATACCGCCTGAACGATCAGGATTGGGAGCGTGTCGATTCTTCGGTCACCAGCTATATTCTGGAGGGTGTGGATGAAGAGCTTGTACACCGGTTCGAGATTCAGCAGTCCTATGATGGAGAGAATTTTTCGACTTCTTCGAGCTATGAGTATCCCGGTAAGAAGGAGGCCGCGCAGGCCGTCGCTTCTGCCGAAGTGATAGAGACTCCCCCGGAAGTCATTGGTGCTTCTCCTGAAGTGATCAGTTCGGCTCCGGTAGTGATTGACACTGCCCCTGAAGTGATCACCTCACAACCCCTGATCGTAGATTCCCCTCCCGAGGTGATGGACTCGGCCCCGATGGTGATATCAGAGCCTGTTGAAGAGGTTGCAGTTATCAGTGAACCTGCAGTGGTGGAAGAGGAGCTTATCCCGGTTTCTGATGCAGGTGAGACAGTTTTCCCGCAGGCTGAGGTCTCTGCTGAGCCGGTGGCGGCACTCGAGCCGGTCACCGAACCCGCCGGTGTCACGCCTCTTTCTCCTCCGAGTGAGGAGGAGCTGATAGAGGCCCTTGACTCAAACCCGGCAATGGCTGTTGAACTCTTCATCGGTACCGGGGGAAAGGGAGATAACCTATTCCTTACTGACTTCTTTGACCCCGATGACGTGTACACGGATCTGAGGACGAGGATTCTTCCTTCGTTCACCTTTGAATTTGTCTATCCCGGTATCGCAACCTTCGGTCCCGACGCCTATCTATCGATGCGTGCAGGAATCGGCTTTACTCTCTATGAAGAGAGTGTAGGCGGAGACTCGGTCATTGCCCCCGATGTCAGGGCAGGTGTCTCGTACACCCGCCGCTTCTCTGACAGGTGGAGTGCTGATGCCGCTCTTGGTCTCTCTGTGATGTTCACGGACAAGGATCTCAGCGGTGGTACACAGCCGAAAGTGTTCTACGGGCCATATGTCGGCCTTATCGGACGGTATGATATCAGTGAGGTCTTCTCGTTCGCCGCCATGGCGGAGACACGTTTCCTCATGAGTGACCTCTTTACCCCCTACGAACTTTCCGGGATTGTGCGCCTTGGCGTGACATATCGATTCTAAAGGTAGTGGAGATGAAAGAACGCAGTATACGACGTCTTCTTGATTATATCTATTTTATTCAGGAAACCGAAGAATACCACATGAGCGAAGAGGCCGAAGAACTCGTGCACGACGTGCTTGACGGCAAGGTCGAACCCGATGAGGCGGTATCACGCATACTCGACTCCTACGGACTGACCGGTGATGAACATATGACGGATACGGAGGACCACCTCTATCCGGGCACTGATATCCTGATCAACCTCTTCGGTATCACCGACCAGGAGTTCCTCGATACTATAGAGACTCTGATTGTCTCGGTACGGATGGCTGAGCTTCTGAGCAGTGAGCATGAGGGAGCCTTTGACTTTGAATATCTGTGTGAAATCCACCATAGACTGTTCAGTGACATCTATCCGTTCAGCGGATCGCTACGCGAGACGGCAGTGACCCAGAAGACCGTATTCTGTCTTCCTCAGTTCATTGACTCCACAGCGGAAGAGATCTTTTCCAGATTGAGGCAGGAACGCTATCTCAGGAAACAGGATTTTGGCACGTTTGTCGACAACCTCGCCTATTTCATGGCGGAGGTGCATGCACTGCATCCCTTCCTCGAAGGAAACACGCGGGTGTTGAGGGTCTTCTTCCAGCAGCTCTCTCATCGTGCAGGGTGGCATATCAACCCTTCACAGGACGAGGCCAGACTCCTGGAAGCTGATATTGCAGCGCTTGACGGTGATTACCAGCCCCTGATCTCACTTCTGCATCTTGCAGTAGAACCCCTGAACTGAAGTACACAAAGGAGAAAGTCCCATGGTGAAAGCAATCCTGTTCGATATGGATGGAGTTCTTATCGATTCTGAAGCGTATATCAGAGATGCCGCGGTGGAGTATTTCCATGAGCATGGAGTCGCGGTGACTCCCGAGGACTTCCTTCCCTTCGTGGGCGCCGGTGAGAACCGCTATATCGGGGGTGTGGCCGAGAAGTACGGATATGAGCTTGACATCGAGCAGGCGAAACTCGATACCTATGAGATCTACAAGCGTCTGATAGAGGGAAACGAAGAGGCCCTTCCGGGTGTTCACTCCTTCGTTGAGACCTGCCACGCGGCAAACCTGCAGATGGCCGTCGCAACGAGTGCCGATCCGACGAAGATGGAGATCAATATTGATGTGATGGACCTTGACCGAGCCTGGTTCGACGCACTCATTCACGGCAAGGACGTGGAAAGGAAAAAACCGTATCCCGATATCTACCTGATGGCCGCTGAACGTATCGGTGTATCGATAGAGGAGTGTATCGTGTTCGAGGATGCCACGAACGGGGTCGAAGCTGCGAAGAGGGCCGGAGCGTTGTGCGGTGGTATCACTTCGAGCTTTACACGCTCCCAGCTGAGAGAGAAGGGCGCTGATTTTGTGTTCGAAGGACTCGGCTCGTTCCCCTCCTTTTCATCGATCGAGGAGTTCAATGAACTGATACGGATGTTCGTCAGCCGGGAAGAGGCTTTTGAAGCACGTTCACATGCATATACTCCGTACTCCTCCTATCCGGTAGGGGCCACGATCGTCAGCTCAGAGAGCGGAAGAATGTACAGCGGGTGTAATGTGGAGAATGCAAGCTACGGGGCGACGATCTGCGCAGAGCGGGGTGCCGTCATGAAGGGTGTCAGCGAAGAGGGGCGGCTTGATATCGAAATGCTCGTGGTGGTCACGAAGGACAATCCTCCATCCCCTCCCTGTGCGGTATGTCTGCAGGTGCTCAGTGAATTTTCGGGACCCGACGTTCCCGTGTACCTGTGTGATGAGGAAGACCACATCACACGGTATCAGTTCAGAGATCTTCTGCCGGTCCCGTTCAAACTGGAACAGTCCTAGCAGACGCCCCCTTCCAGAGCCATGATCTTGTCGACTCTCCGTTCATGACGTCCGCCTTCGAACGATTCATCGATGAAGGCATCGACCATATCCAGTACGTCATCCTGATAGTCGATTCTTCCACCGAAGGCGATGAAGTTTGCGTTGTTGTGCTGCTTCGCCATCCGGGCGGCGAAGGTATTCTGGGGAAGGGCGCACCTGATTCCGTTGATCTTGTTCGCCGAGATCGAGATACCGATACCGGTACCGCAGCACACGATGCCGAATTCATACCCTCCTGCAAGGTATTCACCGCAGGCCTTCGAGGCCATGTCAGGGTAGTCCACTGAGTCCTCTGAGCTTACACCGAGGTAATTCACTTCGTACCCGTACTTCTCAAGATGGGTGATGATCCGCTGTGTGATCTCCACAGCACCATGGTCATTCGCAATCACTACTTTACTCATTTCTTTTCTCCGGCTGGTGAGGTTGTTTGTTTCTATTGTATGCATCAGGGAGGCAATTGCAAGTACCTGCACCGCTGTTTCGGGCCAACAGACGGTATCGTATCAGAGGAGAAAGGATATCCGGTTCAGCCGAGGCGGGCCCGTCATTTCTTCTGATAGAGACGGTACCAGGGGGTAGTGGGGTACAGGTGATGTTCGAGATGGTAGCCGAAGAACCAGCAGGAGAGCATCGCAAGCAGATGATTCTTTCGCTGAGTCCTTGATCGGTGGATACCCATCTCCTGTGTGTGAGGAAGTCTGTGGGGGAGAAAGGTTCCGAAGGTGAACAGCTGGAAGGTCGCGAGGAACGGCGGGATCACCCAGAAGAGGATGACATGTGAAAGTGGTGCCTGAGCGAGGTAGACCAGAGCATTGAACAGCAGTGCCATGGTGATGATCTGAACGACCGTGACATAGGAAAAGAAGAAGTGAAAGAACCAGCGGAAGTAGTTCTGACTCTGTACACAGAAGTCGGGGTCCTCTGCCGTGGCGGGGTGATGGTGGTGCTGCATATGCTTGCTGAACATCTTCCTGTAGGGAAAGGCGGCAAAGAGCCACAGTGCAATCTGGCCGAAGGCATCATTGACGGTTCTGTTGCGGCTGATTGCCCCGTGCATGCTGTCGTGACTGGTGATGAACAGTCCCGTGTACAGGTATGCCTGCAGCAGGATGTGCAGATACAGCATGGGTGAGTCAGCCTCCACCTGAACGGCGAACAGGGAGTACAGCAGGTGAGCACTCCAGAGAAGGATGACGGTTGAAGAGACTAGGATTCCCATAGAGATGAACCTCCATTGTGGTGCAGATATTCTTCGACACTGATCATGCCGCTGAGCAGTGCCAGAGGCATTCCCCCTCCCGGATGGACCGTCCCTCCTGTGTGATACAGTCCCTTGTACCGGTCTGATCTGTTCCTGTGCCGGAGGAAGGCCGAGAGGCGTGTGTTGGAAGATATCCCGTAGAGGCTTCCCCGGTGGGAACCTGTCTCGTTCCAGATATCGTACGGAGTAAGGACCTCCTCTTCTTCGATCATCGTCCCCACATCGACCTTCAGCTCCTGCTTCAGCCGTGCGAGTACCGTTTCCTTCAGTCTTTCTATGTCATGCGGGTCGCTCCTGTGTCCGCTGTGAGGAGCGTTGATCAGGACGAACCAGTTCTCCTTCCCTTCAGGTGCATCGGAGGGTGTGACCTTGCTCGTGATATTGATATAGATCGTCGGCTCACTCGGAAGCCTGTGAAGCGAATGTATCTCATGAAACTCTCTGCGGTAGTCACTGCTGAAGAAGATATTGTGCAGGGACAGCTCTGTGAAGGTGCCGGCAATCCCCCAGTAGAAGACGATGGCGCTGGAGGAGGGTTCAAGGTGCAGGTATCTGCGATAGAGGGGGCTGTCTGTATCCTTCAGCAGGTCACGGTAGAGATGGATGGTGTCGACATCACTGAACACCGTGTCTGAGGAATACTTCCGGCTGTCCACCTGTACTCCCGTAATCCTGCGATTTCTGTCGTACAGGATCTGCTCAACAGGGCTGGATGTGTGAATCTCTCCTCCCAGTTCCTCTATCCTGCGCCTGAGACCTTCCACGATTCCGTAGATACCGTTTGTCACCGCATAGCCTCCTAGCCCGTGTTCGACGTGAAAGATATTGTTAAACGTGGCAGGCGTCTGATAGGGGCTGGAACCGTTGTAGGTGGCAGCACGGTCTGCCAGCTGTATCATTCTCTCATCTCTGAAAAACGCTCTGTTCGCCGTATCCATCGTCCTCAGAGTATCGACACGGGAAAAGCGCAGCAGGGAGTGCAGCGTATCACGGTTCAGGTAGGTTTCCTTGCGGTGCAGACTCTTTTCGAGGAAGATGCGGTGAGTCAATTCATAGATCTCACGGGTATATGCTCCATACCGTTTCATTTCCTGTTCCGTAACCGCGAGCGAGTCGGTGACAGCCTGCACCATCGCCTCCCCGCTGTCACTGCAGAAACGGGTACCGTCAGAGAAGAAGTAGCTGGTGATCGGGTGCAGTTCCTTGAACGGGATGTACTGATCAAGAGCCGCTCCGCTGAGGCTGAACAGGCGTTCAAAGACTGCTTTGAGAGTCACGAGAGACGGTCCGGTGTCGAACCGGTAGGCTCCCAGATATCTCTGGGAAGCCTTTCCCCCCACATCTTCATTCTTCTCGAACAGGATGACATTCCGGTCAGCCGACAGCAGACTCAGGGCGGCGCTGAGACCTCCCAGACCTCCCCCGATGACGATATGAGTATCCCGGTTCATGCGGCCCTCCTCCTGTGAAAGAAATCTTTGAACGTCAGGTAACTGATGAGATAGAAACCGAGCATGCTGAGGTTGTACAGGAAGTCCTCCACCGGGATTGAGAGGACCCGGGAGCCGAGTATGTGCTCGGGTGAATAGAGCACCACGGGAAGACCGGTGAGTATTCCGTTGACGATGAAGAACGCGACGAACGAGAGAGCAAAGAAGCCCAGCGTGTGATTTTCCCCGAAGCGTTCTCTCTGGCTGACGGTGCCGGTAAGGAGCATGAGAGCGAAACTGATCAGAGCAAGCGTGGTATACTCAGGCAGGGGCAGCATCAGGGCGAGAGCTCCGCTGAGGACGGCAAGGGTGATCATGAGGATCGTGATATTCCTCGGTGAGATGACCGTACGTACCGGGAAGTACCCCTGCAGTACCTCGTAGATGAATACCGTCGCATAGGGAACGACAAGGAAGAACAGCCACTCGCCGAGGGGCAGGTGGAACAGCGTGATGATTCCGCTGTATTCAGGATTGAACCGCCAGTGTCCCCTGATCGTCACCAGTACATCCCAGATGATATAGAGCGCCGAAACCGGCAGCAGTGAGATGAACAGGTAGCTCCAATGGGTATGGAAATGTACTTTTTTGTCGAATGAGAGGAATAAAGGTGGTATGATGACAGCCACGGTAATCAGTAGGTACGTATACATGGTTTTCAGTATATCATCAAACAGGTTAAAGTTGAAATGATTTTAATAATGAAGTAGAATGACGAAGAACGGAGACAAAATGATATGAAAAAGGTTGTTGTAATTGGTGCAGGCTACGCAGGTTTGAGCAGCGCAGCACTCCTTGCTAAGGAAGGGTTCGACGTAACTCTCGTAGAAAAACTCGATACGGTGGGAGGGAGAGCCAGACACTGGAAGACAGAGGGTTTCACCTTTGATCTCGGACCTTCCTGGTACCTGATGCCTGAAGTATTTGAACACTACTTTTCTCTTTTCGGAAAGAAGCGTGAGGACTATTACACCCTCAAACCTCTTGACCCCTACTATAAGGTGTTCTTCTCCAACGAGGAGACAGCACTCCTGAGTGCAGACCATGAGAAGAACGGCGATCTGTTTGAATCGTTCGCAGTCGGGGGAAAGCAGCGGTTCAATGACTACGTCGACAGCGCCACGTACAAATACAAGGTGGCTATGGACGAGTTCCTCTACAAGGACTACAAACACCTCGGTCAGTTCTTCAACAGGAAGATCATGACAGAAGGCCTCCGCCTCGGTATCTTCAAGAAGCTTGATGATTTTGTCAGCCGCTATTTCACCGATCGACGGGCGAAACAGATTCTGGAGTATGCGATGGTATTTCTCGGTACCCATCCCGTAAAGGCTCCCGCGATCTACTCCATCATGAGCCATGTCGACCTGCGGCTCGGAGTGTTCTTTCCCGAGAAGGGAATGGCAGGTGTCGCACAGGGAATGGCCAGACTTGCCGAGGAGATGGGTGTCAAGATCGTCACCGGTGAGGAAGTGACGAAGATCGTCACGGAGCATAGCCGGGCAGTTGCCGTCGAAACGACCGGTCAGACCTACCCGGCGGATGTCGTCCTCTCCTGTGCCGATTATCATCACACCGAGAAGAACCTCATCGAATCTACCAGAGCCTCCTACTCCGACCGGTACTGGCAGAAACGTGTCGTTGCTCCCTCGATGTTCATCGTCTACCTCGGAATGAATCGCAAGCTGACGAACCTGGAACATCATAACCTCTACTTTGCTCCTGACTGGAATGATCATTTTTCCACGATTTTCGACACCCCGTCATGGCCGGAGAAACCGTGCTTCTATCTGAGCTGTATCAGCAAGACCGACCCCACCAGTGCTCCACAAGGGGGCGAAAATGTATTTCTCCTCGTACCCACGGCACCGGGGCTGGCCGATGATGATGAGAAGCGGGATGCGTACCTGGATCATGTGCTCTCCCATGTCAAGGATATTACCGGCGAAGATCTCACCAAGGATGTTGCAGTACGGAGAGTCTATACCCAGAGAGACTTCATCCAGGACTATCATGCGTTCAAGGGCACAGCCCTCGGACTGTCGCACAATCTCATGCAGACAGCGATCTTCCGCCCTGCCAATCAGTCGAAGAAGGTGCAGAACCTCTTCTATGCCGGTCAGTACACTCACCCGGGAGTCGGTGTGCCGATGGTACTCATCGCATCTCAGATCGCTGCTCAGAAGATACGGGATCTGTATGGCGAGTAAACTGCACGATGCGATATTCAGGAAGGGGAGCAAGACCTACTATTTCTCCTCCTTCTTCTTTCCCAAAGCGGTCAAGCGGGATGTGTACATCCTCTATGCCTTTGTGCGTGTTGCCGATAATCTCGTCGATACACAGGATGGCTCTCCCGAAGGATTCTTTGAGTTCAGAAGACGGTACCGTGACGCTCTCGGTAGTGGAAAGCGGTCAGGGGATTCTGTCATAGATCTGTTCATAGACCTGATGCACCGTAAGGATTTCGATCCCGCCTGGGTCGATGCGTTTCTGGATTCGATGGAGTATGATACCACAGATGAGGTGTGTACCACGCTGGATGATTCGCTCCGCTATATCTATGGTTCGGCGGAGGTCATCGGTCTGTTCATGGCGAAGATCATGGACCTGGACACACGGTCGTATGAAGCTGCGAAGATGCTCGGCAGGGCAATGCAGTATATCAACTTCATTCGGGATATCGATGAGGACAACGGGCTGAAACGGCGCTATATCCCGCTGGTGGACACCCCGCTCACCTCCCTCACAGAGCAGGAGGCCCATACACATCCGGAAGCCTTCAAGGCTTTTGTGCGTCGTGAGATATCACGGTATCACAGATGGCAGAAGGAAGCAGCGAAGGGCTACTCCTGGATACCGAGAAGACTCAGGATCCCGATCATGACTGCAGCGGATATGTACTGCTGGACCAGCAGTGTCATCTACCGGGATCCGTTCATCGTATTCGAACGGAAGGTGAAACCGTCCAAAAGACGAATCCTCAGGAAGGGTTTCGCACGTGCCATAGGAGTCGCAGTACCGTGTCACAGTACATCGAATTGAAAAAGCATCTGGTATTCATCCTTCTCCCGGTCTTCTATGCCATGGGTGTGCTCTGGCACGCACTTGAGTTCACCCTGCCGTATATGCTGCTCATCACCCCCTATACGATCCTGATAACGACTATCATAGGTTTCTACGCTGAGTTGCGGAACCTCTCAACCCGACTCCTTATCTGGGCTCTCATCACCTTTCTCATCACCTTCACCCTCGAAGCGGTCGGAGTCGCCACCGGGGCTGTGTTCGGCTCGTACCGGTATGGTCCGACGCTGGGCTTCTCCCTGTTCGCTGTCCCTCTCCTGATCGGGCTGAACTGGACTCTGATCATCTTCGGCTTCAACATCCTGTACGAGAAGTACGTCCCCTCGAAGAGTGGGGTGGTCCTGCTTGCTGCGGCCTCCACCGTCGTGTTCGACTGGGTTCTCGAACCGGTCGCCATCACCTATGACTACTGGACATGGCAGGGAGGTGTGATTCCGCTTCAGAACTATATCGCCTGGTTTGCCATCAGTCTCGTCTTCAGTGCAGTGTATCAGCTGCTGAAGATCAGAGCGCACAGCATCATGCCCGCCTTCGTTGTCCTGGTGGAGTTCGGGTTTTTCGTCCTTCTGCGCATATTTGTCATATGAAGGGGATCAGGATCAGGAGAAACTGTGGTACAGTAGGGTCAAGGAGAGAACCTCATGGCTACTGTATATGTGACCGGGCACCGCAATCCTGATGCTGACAGCGTCTGTGCCGCATACTGTTATGCGGCGTTGAAGAATATCGTTGATGAATCCAATACCTATATTCCGATCCGTCTCGGTCATCTCAACGAGGGAACGAAGAGACAGTTCGAGTCTGCCGGAGTCACGGCACCGGTGTTTCTCAAGGATGTGAAGCCGAGGGTGCATCAGGTCATGCAGCGTGACTACTGGGCGCTGAACCCGGAAGACCCGGTCTATTCTCTGATCAGGTACCTCAAAAAGAACCATGCCTCCGTAGTCCCCCTCCTCGATGGTGATACCTATCACGGACTTCTTTCCCTCGATGAGATCACGATGTACTTTCTCAGAGAGAACTCTAAGACGCGTCCCCAGTATCATTTCCATGTGGCGAACTTTTCCCAGGTGATCCAGGGAAGACTCCTTCAGGGTTCTTCTTCCGCCGCGTTCAATGCCTATATCATGACCGGAGCGATGGAGTTCGAGGTCTACCGTGACCGGCTGAAGGCCATGCTTCCCGATCTTCCTCTTCTGGTGGTCGGAAACAGGAGTGAACATATACAGTATGCTGTTGAGCAGCAGTTTCCTGCTATCATCCTCACCGGTATCACAGAGGGGGAAACGGTGGATGTGGATTTCTCCTCCTTCAGAGGCGTCGTCTATCAGAGTGACCATGACACTGCTGAGACGATCCGCCTTCTCAGGCTCTCTCTCCCGGTAGCTGATCTGGTGAGCGACATCCCTCCCCGTGTTGACCGCGATACCCTGTTCGATGATGCGAAGAAGATACTGGTCAACAGTACGTTCCGTGGTCTTCCGGTATTCGAAGAAGATCGGTTTGCCGGTTTCGTGACACGCCGCTGTTTCCTCGAGAAACCGAGACCGAAGGTTATCATGGTCGATCACAATGAATTGAATCAGAGTGTCTCAGGACTGGAAGAGGGGGATGTGATGGAGATCATAGACCACCACCGGTTCGATGCAGAGCGGACAAGAAGCCCCATATTCATAGCGAGTGAGCCGGTAGGATCCAGCTGTACCATCGTTTATCATCAGTATCTCCGCTGGGCGGTGCCGGTGAGTAGGGAGCATGCGTTCCTCCTCCTGACGGGAATCGTCAGTGATACGATCAATCTCAAGAGTCCCACTACCACCTCTCAGGATGTCCGTGCAGCAGAGACTCTTGCAGCCCTTGCGGGTGTTGACGATCTTGAAGCATTCGCTACCGAAATCTTCAGCAATTCGGTCGTGCTTTCGGAATCAGATCCGGGAAAGGTGATCGAAGCAGATTTCAAGATGTACCGGGAAGGGGATGTAGCCTTCGGTATCGGCCAGGTGGAGGTGCTGAGACTCTCTGATGTGGACGAGGTGAAGCAGCGGTACCTGAGTGAACTGGAGACGGTGCGGAATACACATCATCTGGACTGGACGCTGCTGCTCATCACGGATGTGAAACGGGGAAACAGCGTGCTTCTCACCACTGAATTTCTCTCTGATGAGAAAGCCTTCTCCTACCCCCTGGCCTCAGAGCATATGTATCTGCTGGACGGGGTCCTGTCAAGGAAGAAGCAGGTACTTCCGGAGATTGTCAGAGTCCTTGAGGAACGTGACTAGTGGATTGGTGAGATGCTGATGATGGAGGGTACGGCCTTGATGCTTTTGACGACCTTCTTGAAGTCATCCTCGTTGGCCACCTCCATCGTGAAAGAGCCTATCAGCTTTCCCGGGTCTCCATCTTCGAGGCGTCCCTCGATCAGGTGTCCGCTGTATTTGCGGATAGCTCCCTCTATCTCGGCAAAAAGATCCTGGGTTACCTTCGATATGACGCGGAAACGGCGGGTCAGACGAGGTTTTTCGGTCTCCCATTCAACCTCTATACTCCTCTCGCTGATCTCACTCATATGCTTCAGGTTCCTGCAGTCGGTGCGGTGAACGATGATCCCCCTCCCGCGGGAGACGTATCCGATGATCTTGTCTCCCCGTCTGGGATTGCAGCAGGAGGCGAGGGAGATCATGATATTCTTCTCGTTGCCGACCTTGAAGGTCATCCTGCTGTTGTCGACAATCGAGCGTACTATGCCGTCCGAGTCGATCTGTTCCGGGGGAGTCTCTGCTTCGACGGCGGGTTTTATCTCCACCTTTTTCTTTGCAATGATATCCTTGTCGATGATGAGCGAGTCATCATTCTTGTTGAGCCATGAGCGGATCTTCTTTCGGGCGTTCGTCGTCTGTGCCAGACGAAGCCAGTTCACGTTCGGGTGAGCGTTGGGGCTGGTAAGGATCTCTATGACCTGTGTGTTCTTCAACGGCTGACTGAGCGGTATGATGGAGCCGTCCGCCTTAGCTCCGGTTGTGTGATTGCCGATTTCCGTATGGATATGATAGGCAAAATCCAGCGCGGTCGCATGAGCGGCCAGCTCGACGATATGTCCCTGGGGCGTGAATACGTAGATTGTGTCCTTGAGCAGTTCTCCCTTGATATCCTCAAGGAAGGTCTCACTCTCTTCTATCTCGTTTGACCAGCTCTTCAGGCGCTGTAGGATCTTCGAGAACTGTTCGCTCTGTGAGCCCATCCATCCCGACTCTGACACCCCTGTTTCCGATTTGTACATCCAGTGTGCGGCAACACCGTACTCCGCGGTCCCGTGCATCTCACGGGTTCTGATCTGTACTTCGAGGAGTTTCCCCTCCGAGGCCATCACCGTTGTGTGCAGCGACTGATAGTTGTTTGCCTTCGGCATGGCGATGTAGTCCTTGAAACGCCCGGCGATAGGTGGCCACTGCTTATGGACGATGCCGAGGAGGGTGTAACATTCATTGACCGAATCGCAGATGATTCTGACTCCGAGGATATCTCCCATCTCTTCGAGGGGGATCTTCCTCTTTTTCATCTTCATATACACCCCGTAGGAGTGTTTCGTTCTGGACTGTATCTGGATATTGCTGATGCCCTGTTCCGCACAGGTCCTGTAGATAACCTTCTCGATTCTGTTGAGATATGCTGTTCTTTCACTTTTTCGTGAGAGAAGGTATTCTTCGATGTACTGATAGGTTGAGGGGCGAAGCACCTTGAGAGAGAGGTCTTCCAGTTCTCCTTTGAGTTCCGCCATGCCGAGCCGGTCGGCGAGAGGTGCGAAGATATCGAGCGTTTCGTTCGCAATCTCCTTGGCTCTGTTCTCGTTGAGGTGCTGGAGAGTTTTCATGTTATGAAGTTTGTCAGCGAGCTTGATGATGATCACTCTGACATCCTTGCTCATCGCGAAGAACATCTTGCGTATCGTCTCCGCTTCCTGCTGACTCTTATTCTTCGCCTTGAGGGTGGAGATCTTCGTCTCTCCCTCCACCAGGTCCGCTACGGTCTTCCCGAATTCCTCGGCAAGGGTCTCATAGGTCGTGTCGGTGTCTTCCATGGTATCGTGAAGAAGACCCGCGATAACGGTATCCACGTCCATGTTCATGGAGATGAGGATCTCGGCTACTGCATAGGGATGGATGATATAGGGCTCGCCGCTCCGCCGTTTCTGACCTTCGTGCGCCCTGCACGCAAACCGGGCCGCCCCGGCAATCCGTTCCTGTTCCTGAGGGGTGTAGGTATGGGCTTTCTGTATGAATCTGTTGGTCAGATCCTCGTACACGTCATTCTCCCCGAGACCACCCGGTCTCTGCCTGCCATGTCAGGCGTGACATTTATTTCCGTGAACCCTGTCTCCGACATGAGTTCCTGTACCGCATCGATTTGTCTATAGTCACATTCAATCACAAGATACCCGTCCTTGTGTAGATAGGAAGGAGAAACCCGGATGATATTTTCTATGATCGACAGTCCGTTTTCACTTTCATCTACTATGGCGCCTTTCGGTTCCCGGTGAACCTCGGTGGAACACGATTCATACCAGAGGGGAGTGACATAGGGTGGATTCGTCACGATACAGGTGAAATTTCTCTCCTGTATGTTTGCGAACAGGTCGCTGTGAACGATCTCGACTTCCGTGCCGTACCTCACTGCATTCTCCCTGGTGACTTCAAGAGCTTCCTCGCTGATATCGCTGAGGGTCACTCTGCCTGAGGGATGTTCGAGTGCGATGGTGATACCGATGCAGCCGCTGCCGCAGCAGAGATCAAGCACTCTGGGAGAGTCCCGTTCTTCACCGAGAAGAGCGAGCACCTTCTCGACTGCTGTTTCGGTGTCACTTCGGGGTATCAGTACTGCAGGATTCACCGAGAACTCTCTCCCGAAGAACTCCTTCTTTCCTACAAGATAGGCCACAGGGTGGTGAGCTGTTCTCATGGTGATAGAAGCCCGGTAGTCCTGTTCCTGAGCCCCTGTGAGTGCAGAATTCCCTTTTGTGTAGAGTTCGACACGGGTGATGTCAGCGATATGGCAGAGGATCAGGGAGGCATCGAGCAGGGGTGTGTCACTTACCTGTGAGGTATGAATCTCCCGGGTTCCCCATCGCAGAGCCTCCTCCACTGTCATATATTGAGGTCCTGAAGAGCCTGTTCCGCTTCAGAGATCTTCAGCTGTTCTATGACCTCTCCGATGTCTCCGGCAAGGGCCAGTTCAAGTTTATATAGAGTCAGATTGATCCGGTGATCGGTTATCCGGTTCTGGGGGAAGTTATAGGTTCTGATGCGTTCCGAGCGGTCTCCTGTGCCTACCTGACTCTTCCTGTTGTCACTGCGTTCCTTTGCCTTCCGTTCCTCTTCGAGGTCGTAGAGGCGGGAGCGAAGGACGCGAAGTGCTTTCGCCTTGTTCTTGATCTGCGACTTCTCATCCTGGCAGATGACCACCAGTCCGGTCGGCAGGTGAGTCAGACGGACGGCAGAGTCGGTGGTATTGACTGACTGTCCTCCCGGACCTCCGGCCCTCATCACATCGACCTTGAGTTCTTCCTGCTTGATCTCGATGTCGGTCTCCTCGGCTTCCGGAAGCACAGCTACAGTGACAGCGGAGGTGTGGATCCTTCCCCCGCTCTCGGTCTCCGGCACTCTCTGGACCCGGTGTACACCGCTTTCATATTTCAGGTTCCCGTAGACATTGGTTCCCGAGATGCTGTAGATGATCTCCTTGAACCCTCCTATACCGGTTTCATTGGCACTGATGATCTCGACTTTCCAACGGTGCTGTTCTGCAAAATGGGAGTACATCTTGAACAGGTCTGCAGCAAAAAGAGCAGCCTCGTCACCGCCGGTGCCGGCACGGATTTCCATGATGATGTTTTTTCCTTCCATCGGGTCGGGCGGGATGAGAAGGATACGGCTTTTCTGTTCCAGATCTTCCTTCTGTTCCCTGAGATCTTTCAGTTCCTCCCGGGTGAGCGCTATGAGTTCACTGTCACTCTCCTCCTCAAGCATCTGCTCAGCGTCACGTATCTGCTGTGAAAGACTCTCCATTTCATTGTATGCATTGACAATGGGTTCGAGATGAGACCGTTCACGCATGAGATCCTTGTAGAGTGAGATATCGCTCATGATAGCAGGGTCGGAAAGCTTTTCATCAACCCGTTCAAGCTGTCTCTTGTAGGGTTCAAGTACTTCGATCATAGGGACTCCTTGTTCACCTTCATCAGGGGATCTCAGTATAGCGATGAATACCTTCAGATGTCCAGAGTTGCCAGTTTCTCCTTGTTCGCGGCAATTCTTTTCTCATCGAGCGTATTCATCCGGGCGAATATCAGCGCTCCGAGAAGGAGGAAGAAGGCAGGGATCGTCGCCATGTGAAGACTGATTCCCATGCGAGCCAGAGGTGTGACCGCCGAGGGATCGAACCCGGTGGCTTCATGTACAAGGTAGAAGACCAGTGCCTGTGTGGCATATGAGAACCGCATGAAGAAAGCCCTGATCCCCATCAATACTCCGTCATCCCTCCGTCCCTCCAGAACGACGATCTCATCAACGATATCAGCCATCGCCGGTCCCATGAAGGTCCAGAAACCTCCGAAACCGATTCCCCACAGGGCCATGGCGATCATGAAACCGTTGATGGTGGTGATGAAGGTCATCGGGAAGGCGAACATCGCCATGACCACCGCGGTAATAGAGAGCATGTTCTGATTGTTCAGTCCCCTCTTCGAGAAGGTGAGCCAGATGGGAATGGATACAAGTGTGCCGATCAGCATTCCCGCAAAAATCATCGTTGTTCCGCTGCTGTCAACTTCAAGGATATAGTCTGCGACGTAGTGGATGCTGCTTGTCATACACATCGTCGCTGACTGATAGAGGAACAGGAGAATCAGGAAGGCCGTGAGGTCGCGGTGCCTGAGTGATCTCTTCAGGAGGGTGATGAATCCTCCTCCGGCTGCCGTATGCTCCTCCCTGTGGGCCTTGAACCGCTCGATCATTCCTTCATTCTCTGTGATCCCTTGTATGAGCAGAAGGATACCGGACAGCGTAATGGCACCAACGACGAGTGCAGAGGTTCTGTAACTGTCGATGACACCGTAGCTGAAGAAGAGAGGGGGGATGATGAATCCGCTGGCGATACCGAGAACACCGACTGCCGTGCTGATCCCGGCCGACTTCGCCCTCACGTCCTGAGTGCGGAACTTGTCGGGGAAGATCGATTGATAGTTGAGCTCCCACAGTGAGTAGGAGGTGTCGAAGATGCAGATGGAGATGACCATCCAGAGGAAGACCGGCAGGGGCCGGGAAGAGACCTGATCGATGAGGGCCTGCGGAACGAAGAAGATCATGATGAAAGTGAAACCGGTGATGACCAGACCGAGTATGATCCACGGGAAGCGCCGCCCCAGACGTGCTGAAAAAGGGGCTCCCTTGTTCGTGAAGTAACCGATAAGGGGGTCGTTCACTGCATTCCAGACAGAATAGATGATGGTTGCAACAGCTGCATAGAGAGGGGCAAGACCGATTTCTGTCTCGTAGAACTTGTATACCACCGCACCGAAGGCGCCGGTGAGGAATTCTGCAAGATATTTACCCATCCCGTAGGATGCCATTGTCAGTAATCCGATATCCTTCTTCTGTTTCATGAGGTCCCCTTCATAATCTATGTCAGTCCTATTCTCTCAAACAGTCTCATCCCGTATTCCCTGAGAGACATCAATACTCTTCTGTCTTCTTCATCAGCTTCCGGAGCCGCAAGATGTTCATCGATCTTACGGGTGAAGAACGAGGTGTCAATCGCATGGCGTCCGACAGGATTCATGACCCGCTGGGCGCAGAACTCATGCCACTTCTCTGTTTCCCGGGTATCGAGAAGGTCACTGTGGTTCCGTCTGATGTACCGCCACAACAGTTCATGGAGCCGGGCATCATCAAAGGAAAAACTGCCGTCGAGCAGTTCTTCCGGGCTCATCTCACAGATCAGCTGTGAGCGTTCTCGGTCCCTGTCGTTCAGGAAGGGGCCGCTGTACAGTGACTGATCTACATCATCTATCGCAGTGAAACTCTGATTATTCCCCGCCCGCAGCAGATGGAGAGTCAGGTTCTCACACTCTTTGAGCATCTCATAGTGCTGAAGTGACTGCTCTACATCGATACCGAGACGTTTCGCAATCCGACGGTCGCTGGTGAGCAGCGACAGCGGCGAGAGGAAGGGGATCTTGTTCACCTGAAGCCGGAACACTCCTTTTGCATGCAGCAGAGCTGATGACTGCACGAGTTTTTCCGGGAGAGATTCGATCGCCTCGAGAGCATGCGAAAGTGCCTTCCGGGCAGTCTCAAGTGCCTGTTCCACCGGAACTTCTCCGCTGCGTGAGCGTTCGATGTCCTGCATGGCCTTCTGGATTTCATCGCGCTGACTGACAGCCCTGAACAGACTGTCGTGCGTGGCGATGCTGTCGATGAGCTCACTCGGGTCGACACTCAGATCAAAGGCGATGATCGTATTCGGCTGACTGGTAAGAGCCGTGATGGGGGTGATGATGCGAGTAGCACCGTCGGCACTGATGAACTCGCGACTGGTCAGTGCAAGGGGGGGGCCGAGGGGTGTGGGAAGAAGTGAGCGGACGTACTGCTTGCTTCTCATTTGAAGAAAGTAGCTGAACAGTTTCGGCTGCTTTTCCTGAATACGTTGCGTGACCGAGATGGTTGCCTTTACGTCACTGAGCGCATCGTGAGCATCCTCATGAGGGATACCGTTTGCTTCGGTAAGACTGGTGAGCTTAAACGAAGGATAGCCCGAGGAGGGATTGATTGGCCAGTTGATCCCTTCAGGACGAAAGTCATGGGTACTTCTCACGAGATCGAGTACATCGAAGCGGCTGTTCCCATTCGCATATTCCCGTTCATACGGGCTGATGAAGTTCCTGAAGAATCCGAAACGAATGAACTCGTCGTCGAATCTGAGATTGTTGTATCCGAGAACGCAGGTGCCCGGTACGCTGAAGTGTTTTTCAATCTCTTTGAAGAAGTCCCGTTCGTTCAACCCCTTTTCCTGCACTTCATCGGGGGTGATGTGAGTCACCAGGATGGCGAGAGGATCGGGAAGATAGTCATCACTGAGCCGGCAGTAGAGAACAATCGGTTCATCTATGATGTTGCAGTGCTCATCGGTCCGTATGGCGGCAAACTGGGCTACCCGGTCATAGCGGGGGTCAAGGCCGAACGTTTCTAGATCATAGAACAGGAATGAGGGTGTTTGAACCATAGCACACTGTAGCACAGGTGCTGCATTTTTGACAGTGAGAAGATACGTATTCCCCGTCCATTCGATGCCCATCTACCTGCCGATGTGCTCTCTCATACCACCTGATCAGAGCCGTTTCCCCTGCTTCAGCACCGGAATGCAGAAAAACTTTTCCCTGTAGAGTGTTGTATTGTAACGAGATGAAAAAATAGTTGAAAAAACTTTGACCTTTTGTACGATACAAGTGTGATCAAAGTTCCCTGTTTCCTTCCGTTATAACTTCTCCCACTTCTCACATATTAGCGGTAGATGTCTTGTGTCACTTCCACCATCTTTAGGGCAGAAGTTTGATCAAAGAACTGTGAATAGGCTCTTTTAAATGGGTTTCTGAGTGTCATAACATGCCTTGCACTCCCCGGAACCCCTGTGTCTCAATTCGTCCTTACAGGGGGAAAAATTCATTGCATTTATTACATCTGTCACAATATAAGCCATTTTATTGTAACGATTTAGCTCATTGACTGTTCAGGTTCTCCCGTCGTATCCTACCTATGTGATCAGGAAGATCTGATGATCTCTCCGGTCACCGTGATCAGGAAGATCACGTATACCACCAGGGGAGGAAGAACCATGAAAACGTCAAAGCTGTTCAGAACAATCATCATGATCATGATCCTCCTTCTCGCATGTACAGCGCTCAGTGCACGGGTGGTCGCTTCGAAGACTCTGACGATCTACGGCAGCATCCCCCAGAGGACCACGGTCAGCTTCGATGCCAACGGATTTCCCGTTCTCTCGAGCAACAGTATCGGCACCGAGCTCGCAGTGGTCGAGCAGACATCTGATTCCTACCTCTTCCAGGTCACTGCCCCCTAACCTACAGACTCTCCTTGTATGCTGCTATCTCCCTCGACCTTTTGCCATATATACATCCGTACAGGTTCATGCTTTCATCCGTTGTATTTTCTTGAGATGGCCCTAAGACGTTCGGACTCTGAATCTGATTCACGGACAGATCTCCGTATCCCTGTCATGAGGGCAGCTGATCGAACTCAGCAGGAGGATCTAAGAGACAGCACAGTGGTTCTGTATCGTAGAGTCTGCATGGTGCGATAGCGATTGGTCCCGCACGAACATTCTCTAGCCGTTACGCGATACCGAATATGTGAGCGGAACCGTAGAACCAAACAGCTCTCACCCGTATAGAGTGTTCGAAGCTGCTGGCATAACCTGATACCATACAATGTTCTTGTGCTGTGTGTTCCCTCAGCAGGTGAAAACTCAGGGTGTGTGTCCCTGGAGCTCTGCAGGGTGACTGCATCGACGGTCCGTACAAGAGTGCACCCGCTATCTGAGGCAGTTCGCCGCTTTGCAGATTGTTCGCAATACATGCAATCCAGAGTGTGCGGCCGCACGTTTCTCCCGGTTCCTTCCCCGTCCATTTGATGCCCCTCTGCCTGCCTATGTGCTCTCTCATACCACCTGATCAGAGCCGTTTCCCCTGCTTCAGCACCGGAATGCAGAAAAACTTTTCCCTGTAGAGTGTTGTATTGTAACGAGATGAAAAAATAGTTGAAAAAACTTTGACCTTTTGTACGATACAAGTGTGATCAAAGTTCCCTGTTTCCTTCCGTTATAACTTCTCCCACTTCTCACATATTAGCGGTAGATGTCTTGTGTCACTTCCACCATCTTTAGGGCAGAAGTTTGATCAAAGAACTGTGAATAGGCTCTTTTAAATGGGTTTCTGAGTGTCATAACATGCCTTGCACTCCCCGGAACCCCTGTGTCTCAATTCGTCCTTACAGGGGGAAAAATTCATTGCATTTATTACATCTGTCACAATATAAGCCATTTTATTGTAACGATTTAGCTCATTGACTGTTCAGGTTCTCCCGTCGTATCCTACCTATGTGATCAGGAAGATCTGATGATCTCTCCGGTCACCGTGATCAGGAAGATCACTCATACCACCAGGGGAGGAAGAACCATGAAAACGTCAAAGCTGTTCAGAACAATCATCATGATCATGATCCTCCTTCTCGCATGTACAGCGCTCAGTGCACGGGTGGTCGCTTCGAAGACTCTGACGATCTACGGCAGCATCCCCCAGAGGACCACGGTCAGCTTCGATGCCAACGGATTTCCCGTTCTCTCGAGCAACAGTATCGGCACCGAGCTCGCAGTGGTCGAGCAGACATCTGATTCCTACCTCTTCCAGGTCACTGCCCCCTAACCTACAGACTCTCCTTGCATGCTACCAACTCTTGCTCGTATGATAGATATCGGAACGATTCCGCGGACCTGTAACAAAACAGCGTTCCGGATGGTTATCTAGTGATACAAGATACATACGGATCACGGTGATAACCGGTGGGCGAACTACAAGGAGTTGTATTGGCACTCTCGTACAGATTACGAATACTTGCAGTATATCTTTTCCTCGTGATGCAGATTATGAATATTCATGCCGTCACGACGCAGGATGTATCACTTGCCATGAAGTCTGTCGTGATATCGACAGCAGTGGTCAGGGGAGGGTCTCTGGTGTGGCCGGTTCTTGAGTTCGAGGAAGCATCCTTTGAACAGGACGGGACGGGGAGCTCCTTCAGGCTTGAGGTTGACAGTGCTGATATCGGCTTGATGCGGGAGGCTTTTTTACGTGCCGATCCCCCTGAAGCGAGACCGATGGGATTCTTCGAGATGCTTCTTCAGAGCGTCAACTCACTCTTTCCCGACTATTTCATGATCCGTGACTATCTTGAACGACAGCACCTGCTTCCCGGTGACATCGTGTTGAGCGGTGAGATGGTCGCTCAGCGCAGGGGGGATGTTCCGTTCCGGTATGAAGGTTCCGGTGAGTTCGAGGTGGGAGGAACCAGGGTCAGTGAGTCCTTCGTTCTTGAATTCTCCTTCATGATTCCTCTTGAGGGAAGCTCAATGGGCAGTATCATACCTCTTCGGGTGTTTGCTGACGGTAAGGATTTTATTGGTGAGGCACGGAGGATATTCCGGGTGAATCTGAACTAGGTGGCCGAACAATCAGGGAGGCCGGAAAAACTTATCCGGTTTGCCGGTGACGTACTGCACCGTGCTAGACATACAGGGCCTCCTTTCATACACTGATGTATCATCGAAACAGAGAGGGGATTTCACATGAACGATGTATACAGAAGAACCGAGGCATTTCTTACGACCTATTCTCTTCATGAGCAGGCAGTCGACATGGATAGGAGCTGTGAGCTGTTCATGCAGGAGATGTCTTCAGGTCTTGCAGGTGAGGTGTCTTCACTGAAGATGATCCCGACCTATACGTCTGCTGAGGGAACAATCAGAGCAGGAGATACGGTTGTTGTCCTTGATATGGGAGGTACGAACTTCAGGGTTGCTCTGGTGACCTTTCGTGATGATCTGACCCCAGAGATCTCCCATTTTCACAAGACAGGGATGCCGGGAGTCTCTCATGAGGTTTCCTTTGATGAATTTTATGCTGCGGTGGCAGATCAGGTTGAGAAGGTCATAGATCTGTCTGATAACATCGGGTTCTGTTTTTCCTATGCGGCGGAGATCACCCCTGACAGGGATGGAATCCCCATCGTGTTCTCGAAAGAGATAAAGGCTCCACAGGTGATCGGTAAACCGATCGGCAGGAGTCTCCTTGAAGAGCTGGCAAGGCGCGGCTTTGACGTGAAGCGCAAGAACATAGCCGTTCTGAATGACACGGTGGCGACGCTCCTTGCGGGCAGGTCGATCGCGAAGGGGGATGAATACAGTTCCTATATCGGGTTCATCCTCGGTACGGGGACCAACACAGCGTATATGGAATCGTCAGGAAAGATCTCAGGAGTCTCTTCCTTCAATTCTTCCCATATGATCATCAATGTCGAGAGCGGTAACTACGACCTGACTATTTCTCCTCTCGACCGGAAGTTCTTCGATATGACGAAGGATCCCTCGATCTACCACTTCGAGAAAATGATAAGCGGTGCGTACCTTGGTGCCTTCAGTCGCGTCGTTCTTGAGCAGGCGATCGAGGAGGGGATTCTGTCATCAGCTTTCGAAACAGCGTACCGGAGCATTGAACCGATCAATACGATGAGGATGTCCCACTATCTGGAGATGCCGCTCAATACTGAGTATGATCTGGTACGCTGCATTCACAATGAGGATGATGCGCTGGCACTGCACCTGATTCTGGATGCGATCATCCGGCGGGCGGCTAAACTGACGGCGGTCAATCTCAGTGCCGCGGTACTTCTCAGTGAAGAGGGGACACACCCGAGGCGTCCTGTATTGATAAATGCTGACGGAACGACGTTCTACAAGACAGAGAATCTGGAATTCTATACGAGGTTCTATCTCGATTCGTTCCTCAGGGGAAAGAAGCGACGCTATGTGAAGATGGTGCACCTTGACAATGCGCCCATCCTCGGTGCCGCGATAGCGCCGCTCGTGTAACGGACGGTTCTCAGGTTCTTGATGCCTCTTTATCGGCTGCACGTACAAGGTCTGCATGCCACGAGAGAAGTTCATTGTGGCGTGCCGTATCGTCACCCTGTGCGTCAACCATGATCCTGAAGACCGGTTCCGTACCGCTTCCTCTCATCCAGAGAAAATCACTCACGTTTCCCTCCCTGTCGTGCAGAAGGATCTTGAGTCCGCCTGTGCAGGGAGTATGTCTGTGCTCTGCTCCTCCGTGAGGGGTGCAGGTCACTCCCTCTGTCTGCTCATAGGAGTAGCTGACAATTCCGTAGGTGCGGGCCAGATCTTCTTTTCTCTTCTCGAAACTCTTCTCGAACAGCCGTTCATAGGTACTTTTCAGCCTGCAGTGGTCCCTGCAGGAGATCTTCAGCTTTGCATCCTTTGAAAAGCTCCCGGTGATGGTCCGTTTTTCGAGACTCCGGACGGCAAGTGCCAGAGAGGTTCTCGGTGCGCGAAGGCGGGTCACCTGAGAGAACAGGTCCCGGTCAGTGAGAAGCTTGATCAGGGAAAGGAGTGTGTTCGCCGGGTCTCTGACCCTGAACGGGTGCAGGATGATTCCCCCGTTTGAACCTTCTCCCACCAGGGGGACGGTATAGCCACGTGATCGAAGCATCTGCCCTGCCTGCACGACGTGGGCTTCGCCCACTTCAGTTCTCATGACTCTGATCCCGTAGTGTTCCCCGATATGGTCTATCATGAGGCTGGTCGGCCCGTTTACCGCGACCGCGACCTTCTCATGGGTGCGTCTGGCAAGAGCCACCTCGATGGAGGTGATGAGAGCGAACAGTTCCTGAGCAGTGAGGATCCGTACTTTCTTCGCAAGTTCATCATAGTAGACGATGTTTCCCCTGTCTCCATCATTGTCGGGAACGTAGCCGAGGATGAACGCAGGGTCTCTGCTGTGTTCCTGTTCGAGGAGTGAGCGGCAGAGATCAAGGTTCTCCCCCTCCGGGACGATCTCATGTACTACATCTCCCGGGGTGTCGTTGAACGCTGTGAAGGGGATGGAGAGGGAGGTGAACAGCCGGTGGTCGATGGATACTGACCGTGCCGATCCGTTGAGCTCTCCCACGATTCCGATCCTGCCGGCTCTGATACTCCGCCTCAGCGGATGCTCTTCGTCTTCAATTCCGTGGGTTGCAAGGATCAGAGCGTAGTAGGCATCAAGCGCTTCACGTTTACACCTGTCGGAGTCTTCAAGGATATTCGCGATGCGATCCATGCTGACACTCTCCAGCCGTTTGCGGATCTTCTGTATCGAGGAGGGCTCCTCCACTACCGTGCGGTACTTCTGTATCAGCAGGTCAGATACTTCCTGGCTGAACACCCCTCCCTGCTGACCGAACTTGAAGCCGTTGTGAGCGATCGGGTTGTGACTCGCACTGATGTAGAGGAACACTGAACCGGGAAGTGCCGAACTGTAGGCAAAGCATTCGGGTGCGCTGGCGACAGAGAGATAGCGGACATCGCGGTCTTCCGTGGCGAGGATCGACAGGATCACAGAGGCGATCGTCTCCCCGTTGATACGTGCGTCGCGGGCGATGACCAGCGGTGTATCCGAATGGCCGAGGTACTCATCCATCGTCAATGCGACCAGGGCCACCAGCAGCATATCGGCATCAGGTATGAGAGGATTCCTCTCCTGTTCATCTCCGGTCTCAGAGAAGATCCTGCGCCATCCTGAAGCGCTGATGATCATCTCACGATAGGCCTGCATAAGTGCTTCTCTGTCATGATCGGCTGACAGAGATCGCAGTCTCTGAATACTGTCCTGGTAATTCATGTACTCTCCCGTTTCGTGAAGAAAGTATATCCCTCTTGTATCGTTATCTCAAGAGATATAGTATGGAGCGCATGAATACCGTAGCTGCCATCCACGATCTGTCCTGCTATGCCAAATCCTCGCTCACTGTCGTCATACCGGCATTAAGCATGATGGGGATCGAGGTGTCCCCCCTGCCGACCGCTCTTCTGTCCACCCAGAGTGACGGGTTCAGCGGGTATCATTATCGTGACCTCACCGAGGATCTCTACGCAGTGTTTTCCCACTGGAAGAGACTCGAGCTCTCCTTTGATGCTGTATACTCGGGTTTCCTCGGTTCCGCGGCTTCGATCGAGTTCGTGAGGGAGGTCATCGGCTGGCAGAAGAAACACGCTCCCCTTGTCGTGGTAGATCCTGTCATGGGTGATAACGGGGAGTTCTATGGACCGATGTCGACCTCGATGGTCGATGGAATGCGTTCCCTGATCCGCGATGCTGATGTGATAACTCCGAATCTGACCGAGGCTGCTATTCTCCTCGACCACAGCTACCGTCAGGATATGTCAGGGGATGAGGCTCTGCGGTGGGCGAAGGAACTGTCACGTATGGGAGCGAAGCGTGTGGCCATCACAAGTGTCCTCCGGGGAAACGAGACCTGCGTGGTATCCTATGACGCTCTGAGCGGTACGGAACAGATCTTCAGACAGGATCAGCTTCCGGTGACCTATCCCGGGTGCGGAGATCTGTTTGCCAGTATCCTGACCGGAAAGCTCCTGACAGGCTCTGACTTCTTTACGGCAGTGTCACACAGTGCGCAGCTGGTGAAACGGGCGATCGAGGTGTCTTATGCACAGAACGTTCCTGTCTCGCACGGGGTTTCAGTCGAACGCATCACCCGGGAACTGCTCGCTCTTTCCTGAGTTTCCGGCTGCCTTCTGAGAACAGCTTTGATACCTCTAGAGCGTTCCGAGGGAGAAGTCTCCCACGATCTTGTAGACCTTCCCGTCCTTGACGATCCTCAGTTCCCTTTCGGGAAAGAACTCCTTCAGATGAGCTGAGAGGAACCTGACAGCATCGTCTTCTATTTGGGCGCGCTGTTCAGGGTTCACCCTGTCCAGAGTCGATATCTCGACATCGACAAGGTATCCTTTTCCTGCTTCGGATCCGTATCCGAGGGTGAACTTCACTCCCGTACTGAACAGACCGTCGTAGGCGACACGGGCCGCCCTTCCCCTCGGGGGGCGGTTGGGATGGAGCCGGAAGGCTCCGTCATAGGTCTGTTCCAGATGGTCATCAAGCAGATCGAGCAGCTCTCTCATCCGTGTTTCGAGCTCTACCTGCCGTGGATCGGAAAATGACACGAAGCTACTCCTTTGCGGCTCTCAGAGGAGAAAAGAACCTGATGATATCCTGTTCAAACTCCTCGTAGAGGTCATGACCGTACGCTGTCATCTCGGCCAGGACTTCCTCATCGGTCTCGTCAAGTCGGATGTAGCGCGATTTCGTGTTGTGTATTCTCAGGTACCGGACTGCCTCAAGTGACTGAGCGATGAGGTCAGCTGTCTGCATCTGTGAGGAGGCATACAGCCGGTACAGCGGTGTTCCCTTGGTCGGGTCCATCCAGGAGAGAACGCCCCTGTTTGCACGAGTGTACTCAAGGGTCGGCCCCGCATTCCCGGTGGAGAGGGAGAGGATATGGAAGGTGTCCGTATCGGGAAAGAGCTGTTTCGCCTCCCGATAGGCGTACAGTACCGGGTTGTTCGCAACGATACCGCCATCGATCAGGTGGAGGTGGGAATCAAGGACAACAGGAGAGAAGTACGTGGGCGCGGCGCAGGTCGCGCGGGCCGCCTTCCGCATGGATACCTTCCCGCTGCCGTAGCTGGTGAGAAGGTGAGGGTGGTCGTTCAGGTAATCATAGGTGACGACCATCACCGGTTTCAGCGCGTCCTCCATCAGTGTCCTGTTGAAGACAGTGCTGAGCAGGTCGTTGAAGGAATCGTCCTCGTACTTGCTTGTGAACAGCTGATTGATGAACTGCGTAGGGAGGAACGGATTCGGTTTGGGAAAGATCGTCGAACTCTCCTCGCGGTAGAGCGATGCGATCCTGTGTGCACGGCCGGCCCTTCCGTACGGCATGGAGAAGTAGGACGGGTCGGGGACAGTGAGCGCCAGTGCTATCAGACCTCCGGTACTGGTTCCTGCGATCAGGTCGAAATGGTCGGTGATGCGGGTAGAGAGACCGAGGGTAGGAAGGAGTTCCTCGATACGTGACAGGACGGTTGCGGGAATGATCCCCCGGCTTCCACCCCCGTCTATGGTGAGGATAAACCGCTCCTTTCGTATGACCTCTTCACTCTGTCTTCTCTTTCTGAGATACTCAAACAGTCCCATGCTCCCTACCATGGTATATTTTACCGGCAGGGTCAAGCTGAGGTGTGAACAAAGGGGATGGTATGGATCAGTACATGAGGTGTGAGCTCTGTCCGCATCGATGCAGGGTGGACCGCACAAAGGGAGAACGGGGTGTCTGCAATCAGAGCGATGTGATGAACATTGCCTGGATCGGTCTTCATACGGGGGAAGAGCCTCCTGTCAGCGGAGCACACGGATCGGGGACGATCTTCTTCTCCGGGTGCACTCTTCACTGTCCGTACTGCCAGAACCATCAGATAAGCCGACGGGACACCCCGCTGTACACCCCGGTCACCCCCTATGAACTCAGTCGCTACATGCTTGAACTCGCCCACATGGGAGCGGCGAGCATCAATCTCATTACCGGCACCCACTTCATCCCTTCGATCAGGGATTCTCTGCTGATGGCCAGGGAGGAGGGTCTTACCCTTCCTGTCGTGTGGAACACTTCAGGGTTTGAACGTCCCGAGGCTCTTGAGCTCATCGATGACCTGATCGATCTCTACCTGATCGACATCAAGACGCGTGACAGGACGGTCGCTGAACGGTTCTGTGGCTACGGAAGCTATACTGACAGTATTGCCTCGGTCATGGAGTACCTGACAGGAAAACATCGGGTCACTTCGTATGATACCGAGGGAAGACTGTCCGGTATCCTCGTGAGGCACCTTGTCTATCCCGGAGAGATGGCCAGTACCCGGGATGTCCTGTCCTGGTTCTCTCGGGAGTTGAAGGCACATGCACATCTGTCCCTTATGGTGCAGTTCTCCGACCCGTTCGGCAGTGAACGGTTTGATCCGGTGAGTGAGAAGGAATACGAAACTCTTCTGGGCTATCTTGATGAGTTCGGGATTGAGGAGGGGTTTGTTCAGGAATTGGAAGACTCCATCGACTGGATACCCGATTTCACCAGAAAAAATCCTTTCCCGGAGGGCTTCGCCGTTCCTCTCGAGTCGTTCATCCGCCATCGGGGAGAGCTGTAGGAGACGCTGATTCCGCCTGTGCTCTCCCGTTGCCTGACGCTAGGAGATCAGGGTGCCTATGAACTCCTTCGAGTTGAGAATGTTGAGGGTGTTATCGATATTCCTTCCATCAGCGCAGATGACGTTCAGGTTCCCCTCCTGTGCCTCTCTGGAAGCGATAGGGTCAAACGGGAGGTTCTTCCCCGGTGTCCAGGTATCACCCACCATGGAGCGGAAATCATCCCACGAGACCGCATCCAGCGCGGTGGCATCCGGGTCCACTGCAGGGTCTGCAGTATACACCTTTTTGATGTTCGAGAGGTTGATCACCTGTTTCGCACCGAACCGTCTGGCCAGGAACACGGCATCAGTGTCGCTGCTGAATCCCGGCTTCCACCCTGCGGCTATCAGAATCCGTCCGCTGAAGGCGATGTCCGCACTCGGGTCGGTTACGACCTCATCAAAGCACACATCGGCGAAGACTGCTTTCATCAGAGCACCGTTGAGCCGTGTTGCCGCGATACCGATCATGTCGAGTTCATGATCGCTGACCAGGGAGCATACTGCCTTGTAGCCGTTCTGATACAGCCGTGCGGGGTACCCGCCTCCGGTCACGAGGATAAGGCGTGCTTCCTGGTTCTCCTCAAGGTATCCCATGATCGCCTTGCGGAACTGTCCGATGAATACGGTATCGACTCCTTCCGGTGAGATGATCGATCCTCCAACTGATAATACGGTGACATTGTCCATGGTGACCCTCCTCAGTCACTCTAGTGAAAAATGGAGTATCTGTCACTAGGTGAAGGGTCAGCCGGTAGGTATTCCATTCCCAGCCATCATACCAGGTCCGCGATATGGGCGTGGGTCAGTGTACACAGGTCTTCAGGGTCAAGAGCGATCTGGAGTCCGCGGATACCTGCGCTGACGTATATGCTCCCGTACAGCTGACAGGATTCGTCAATATAGGTCTCATAGCTCCGTTTCATTCCTATGGGTGAGCACCCGCCGCGGATATAGCCGGTGAGGGCCAGTATTTCCCTGACTGCCACCATCTGGACCTTCTTCTCCCCCGCTGCATTCGCCGCTTTCCTGAGATCGAGTTCATAGCCCCCGGGGATGATACAGACGATGACTGCACCTGAAGAGCCTCTGAGCACAAGAGTCTTGAATACCCGTTCGATATCGAGTCCTGCCTTTGCCGCCACTGCCGGTGCGCTGAGGTCCTTCTCATCAACCTCGTATGTACTCAAGGTATAGGGAATATGTGCCTGATCGAGCACTCTCACTGCATTCGTCTTCTCCATACCCATGAGTATATCCGATGGAGCTATCTCGTGTTGAGCCCCGGAGGGAACCACGTACCGCTGTTTTGTGAGCTCCGTATGGTACGTGGGGTATTGACGGGAAGGTGAAAAACCGGCTAGGTTTCACTCAGTAACACGAAATGGGAAAAAGGTGCTACTATTGGACGCCTTTGCCGACCATATGACGGGTACGTGCTCGTGAGGATGCGATTCCCGAAACAAGGAGATACGCTATGAAGTTTATGGTAGTACGTTCACGAGTTCTGAGAACGCCGTGTATGGTGATTCTGCTCACTCTGTTTCTTGCCGTGTGCACCGCGGGGCTGTCGGGGGCAGCACAGGCGGAGGAAGAAACAGAGGCTCTCGAGAGTAGTGTGACAGTTACCGATATGCGAGGCAGAACTGTGAGCGTACCGCGGAGTGTCGATTCTCTCATCGCTCTTGAGGCAGGCTCTCTCCGTCTGGTCTCGTACCTTGATGCGACCGACAAGGTCATCGCCGTGGAGGACTCCGGACACGGAAGGGAGAAGAGTGACTACGGGTTCTTCCAGCTCGCGACCTACCGTCTGGCACGACCTGAACTGAGAGAACTGCCTTCGATCGGCAGCAGTGAGAACGTTGAAGGACTTATCGCAGCCGACCCTGATCTCATCATCTCCTCGCAGAGGGATATCGGCCAGCTCGACCATCTTCAGGAGGTGACGGGAATTCCTGTATTCGCCGTGGATGTGGACCTGGAATTCTATGATACAGATCTGTTCTTCCGGCAGCTTGATACCCTGGGGACCATTCTTGACCGCTCGAAGCGCTCTGATGAGCTTATTTCCGGTATTGAAGAAGCACTGCAGGACCTTGCCGTACGCTCTCAGAACGTTTTGGAGCCTGCGAAGGCCTATGCGGGGGGGATGATGTACTACGGTCCGGCGGATCTGCTGAGAACGACAGGAGACTATCTTCCCTTCGACCTGACCGGCACTCTGAATGTGATGCCGACCAACCCCACAGGGAACCGTCAACCCTACATGACCTCTGTAGAGGACCTGATTGCATCCGCACCGCAGTACGTGTTCATCGATGCCGCCAATGTGAAGCTCTCCCGGTCCGGCTTCTCTGACAACAGGGAGGTGCTTGAAGACCTTGTCCCTGCATTCAGAGACCGGCAGGTGTACACGACCTTCGTCTACAAATACTACGGTACGAACTGGGAGAACCAGCTGATCAATGTATACGCCGTGGGCAAGATACTGTATCCCGAGGTGTTTGCAGACATCTCCATCGAGGAGAAGGCAGATGAGATCTGGCATCTCTTCTTCACTTCCAGAGCCGGGACCGACCTCGATCATGAGACGGTCGTACGTGTACAGGGCGCCGGAGTGAAACGTGTCGACTGGTTCGAGTAGATGAGAGAGGGCACTAAGGATACCTCACAGGCAGAGAATCCCTCTTTCGCTCCCCTGCACGTGCTGTACAGGGGATATCTCAACAGGAAGCTCCTGTTCCTCGCTGCAGGTACGCTGCTGCTGATCGTCCTGGCTCTCTTTTCTGCAACAGCAGGTTCCATTCCGATAGCCGTATCAGATGTCCTGATCAGCCTCCTGACGTTCGACCACAGCGGGGCAGGCAGGATCGTGTGGGATGTACGTATGCCCAGAATCCTCGCGGCTCTGCTCGTGGGAGCGGGTCTGAGCCTCTCGGGGACGATGATGCAGTCGGTCCTGCGAAATCCTCTTGCCTCTCCCTATACGCTCGGACTTTCCAGTGCGGCAGCCTTCGGAGCCTCTTTCGCCATCGTCTTTCTGAACGCCGGTGTGGGCACCACATCGACGATCCTGATCAGCGATACCTTCACGGTAGCGGCCTCCGCGTTCATCTTCTCGATCCTCTCGACCCTGACGATCCTCCTTCTCACACTTCTCACAAGAATCACGGCCGAGTCGATGGTCCTTGCAGGGATCGCGATCGGGTCGATATTCTCAGCGGGGTTGACGTTGATGCAGTACCTTGCAAACAGTATTCAGCTTGCGAGTATCATCTCCTGGACCTTCGGTGACCTTGGACGGGCGAACTGGCAGGTTCTTTTCATCACTTCAGTCGTACTGCTGCCGATTGCCGCCTTGAGTTTCTGGTACCGATGGGATTTCAATGCCATGGATACCGGTGAGGAGACGGCACGGGGACTCGGTATCAGAACAGGCTCAGTCAGGGTCCTCGGAATGCTCAGCGCATCTGTCCTCTCGGCGATCGTAGTCTCCTTCTTCGGCACCATCGCCTTCATCGGTCTGCTCGGTCCTCATATCGCGCGAAGGATACTCGGCGGCGATCACCGTTTTCTACTGGCAGGTTCCCCTCTGATCGGTGCAACTGTCCTTCTCCTTGCCGATACCGCTGCGAGGACTCTTCTCAGTCCTATGGTGCTGCCGGTGGGTATCCTCACCAGTCTGCTCGGTGGTCCTCTGTTCATCTACCTTCTCATAGCGACACGGGGAGCCCGGCGATGATGTTCACGATCAACGGTCTGCAGTTCAGCTACCGCAGCACGGGCATTATCCATGATACCTCCTTCGAAGTCACTGACGGTGAGATCCTCGCCATCCTCGGGAGAAACGGCGCGGGGAAGACGACACTGCTGAAGTGTCTCAACCGGGTGCTGCATCCTCAGGGAGGAACGGTGGAACTGGACGGACGGGATCTGGCTCGGATGAGACCGGCAGAGATCGCACGGAGGATCGGCTGGGTACCTCAGAGGGGAGAGCTCTCCAGGATAAAAGTCTACGATGTGATCCTTCTCGGCCGCAAACCTCACTTCCGGTGGGAACCTGCTGCCGCTGACTTCCGTGCAGTGGAACAGGCAATCGGGTTCATGGGGATCGAAGATATCGCGATGCGGTATGTGGATGAACTGAGCGGGGGAGAGTTCCAGCTCGTGCAGATTGTGCGGGCGCTTGCCCAGAACCCCGGAATCATCCTGCTCGATGAACCGACGAGCTCTCTGGACATCCTCAACCAGCACAGACTGATGAAGAAGCTGCAGGATGTGGTACACAACAGTTCACGCGCTGCCGTAATGGTGATGCACGATATCAATCTCGCCCTCCGCTACAGTGACAAGTTTCTCTTCCTCTGTGACGGCCATGTCAGTGCACTCGGAGACCGAGGCATCATCACCCCTGAACTGATCCGCGAAGTGTACGGGGTCGAGGTGCGGGTGGTACACACGGAAGGCGATATCCTGGTGATACCTGTGTGAGAAGCACCGGTTTCCTTTCGCGGATAGAGATATCCTGTACCCTGAATTTCCCGCATGGTGTACATACGCCTGACTTTGGACGGTAACCCCCACAGGAAAATCCCATACATATATTCAAATATTGGAGGTAATCCTTTGCCTTCGGCTTGACTTTTGCTCCCGGTCAAAGCATGAAACCACTTCGTGTCCAGAGAAAAAAATGACACAAATCCAGTCCTTGTACATTGCATTATTGTTATCAAAACTGCTATCAAGCAATCAAAAAAAACAGAGAAATGTCTCTGACAGCAAAACTGGATAGAGCCTGCTGTGGATGCAGAAATGCTGTTTTCCTGCCACCTGTGGTTCCTCTCGTGGTATACTGCACGCAAAGGAGCATTGTGTGGACGTAAAGAGAGGCTCCGCCGTTTCGAGGGGACTCATTATCTCTATTCTCGTGATTATCCTCCTCACCGGTGGAACGGCAGGGTATATGCTGATTGCCGGACTTTCGTTCATAGATGCCCTGTATATGACGATCATCACCGTCTCCACGGTAGGCTTTCGGGAGGTGGGAGAACTTGACGCTGCAGGAAAAGTCTTCACTATCATCATCATCTTCGGCGGACTCAGCATCATCTCCTATGCACTGGTGGAGTTCGCTGCGTTTTTTGTAGACGGGGGAATGCGGCAGATCATCAGGAGGAGAGCCATGAACAAGCGTATAGCTGAGTTGAAGGATCATATCATCGTATGCGGGGCAGGACAGACTGGAGCGAGTGTGCTTGAGCAGTTCAAGCTTGCAGAGACTGAGTGCGTCGTCATCGAATCCGATGCAGAGAGAATCCTGGAGCTGAACGACTGCAATCTTCTTGTCATTCATGGAGATGCAACGAATGAGGATGTGCTGGAAGAGGCCGGAATCGCGAGAGCCCGGGGTGTGGTCTGCTGTCTTGCATCAGATGCCGATACCGTCTACACGGTGCTCACCGCGAGAGGTATGAACCCGAAGCTGCAGATCGTCGCACGGGCAATAGAGAAAGGAACCTCCCGGAAGCTTAAGAGGGCAGGGGCCGACAAGACGATCTCGGTGAATGAACTAGGCGGTACACGTATGGCCTACTTGATGCTGAGACCGCACGTTGTGTCATTCCTTGATGCCATCACCCGTTTTGATGACGAGGTGCTGGACCTCGGAGAGGTCACCGTGCAATCTGGCTCCGCCCTGGCCGATACCACGCTTATGGACGCACGTCTGCCCGAGAAGACCGGTCTCATCATCATCGCCATGCGCAAGGCCCGGGGAAAACTGCGGTTTAATCCCGGACCAAAGGAAGTTCTGACAGTGGGATGCAGTGTGCTCGTTCTCGGAAAGGACGAACAGATCAGGAAGCTGACGCAGATGGCGGAGAACACGGAACTGTCCGGCGAATAGAAATCTCGGTGAGAGGGTGTCCGGCACGAGCCCGTACCCTGCCGTGTGAAGGATGTTTCTGTCGACGATACACGTTCCTTGGAAGAATCTCTGTAGTACAGTAAACCACTACCAGAGGGCGTACCTGCAGTTTTCCAGTACAGACCTATCCCTCGACAGCAGATGAGCTTCCCGGTAGTTCGCATGAGCTGCAATAATTCGGTCAAAGGGATCACGGGTCCAGGAAGCAGCGCTTGCGGTTTCAATAATGGGAAGAAATGACAGCGGATCAGGTTCCAGACCTATCAGATCGGAAAGCTCTTTCAGGAGATCTTCGGCCGGTATGGTTATCCGGTGTATTTCAAACAGGTACTGCAATTCAAAGGCTGCCATCGGCGAATACACAAGGTTCTCTTCTTCAATCAGTGCTTTTCCGGCACTGCTGAATTTATCCAGCTCATTATTGTATAGCCATATGATTGCATGTGTATCAAGAAAAAGCATCAGATTTCAGGTTCCCTTGACCACAGATCATCCCAGTGAATATCCGGAAGATCATCCGAATCTCCTATAACACAGTTGCGAGTAATAAGCCGGTCCAGCTTACTAACTGGTTTCTCCGGGACGATTTTCAGTTTTTTTCCATGACGCTCAATAATGACCGGAATCCCCGTTTCCAGGATTTCATCAAGAACCGAATATATGGATTTCCTTAATGCTGTTGCTGTATAGGTCATGGCATCCTCCCTTCCTCTATACTAGACTATATACGTACGTGTTACAATATTGAAACGTACGTATGTGCATGTCGGTGAAAGCTGCAGGTGCCAGGAAGTTTCTCCATGCAAGAGGGAACTGACCGATTCAGGGAGAAGGATGGATGAGTATCTCCTTGGTGACAGGTATACCTTACAGGATCTGAGAGATGAGATCTTCAATGACAAGTGGCGCAAACCCGCTGGCAAGACCTTCGACAAGGGGCACTGGTGTGACCTGCCGATCGAAACGTAGAAACTCTTCTGCATCTTCAAAGTGGCTAAGGAAACCGAACTCAGAGACGACATTCCGAAGCTGGTTGAGCAGAAACTGTTCAAGCGGAAAGTGAGCCTCAGGATCTCGATGTACGAAAATCGGGAAATTCAGGACGTGTATACCGGCGGTGCTGGGGTGTTTGTGCGCTTCGATCACCGTTGCACCCCGGTTCCTGAGTGGATTGCTGAAGACCTCCATCTTCGATTCTCTATCAGGTACCTGCTTTCCACAAACCTTCATCCTGTGAAATAGTTCGACCATTTTCATCCGAATGTGTGTTCTGTACAGGTGACTATACTCGATTTCTATGTGTTCCTGAACATGGAAAGGAAATTATTCAGATTGGTAATTGTACTGTTGTGGGGACCGGGGTACGTTGAATCGACCTGTCCAATTATCCACAACTCATCAGGATTGAGGAATTTTACGGCATTCCAGAATCCTTTCTCTGGTTTTGGAGCCATTGAACTCTTTATTTCCACAGCAATCCTTCGATTGTGTCGTTCCAGAACTAGATCAACCTCATTCGCTGTAGAATCGCGATAAAATGAAGCCTTCCATCCCGACAACTCAGTGGTGATGTTTTCTATCACATAGGATTCAAAAGAACTCCCGGATACAGGATGTCCCAGTAAATCATTCATGTTTTCTATTCCAAGCAAGGTATGCAGGAGTCCAGTATCCCGAATATATACTTTAGGAGATTTTATTAACCGTTTTCCAAAATTTGTGGAGAAAGGCATGAGGGTTCGGATAATATATGTCTGTTCAAGAATATCTATATATGACTTCACGGTATGGTGCGATACGCCAAGTGACCTGCCGATATTTGAATAATTAATTATTTGACCGTGTGAATGAGCAAGCATCATCCAGAGCCGTTCCAGTGACCGTGCGGGAATAGAAAACCCAAGTTGGGGAATATCACGTTCCAAGAACGTTTTTATATAATTCCAGCGCCAGGCAAAAGACTCATCATCATCTTTCTGAAGGATTGCTCGTGGATATCCGCCTTTTACCCAGTGGTCCTCCTGATGTATGTAAGCAGGAATCTCTGAACGGGAAAATGGAGTGATTTCAATATATGAAATTCTACCAGCAAGAGTTTCACTACTTTGTCTGATCAGATCTCGTGATGCAGAACCCAGAATAAGGAATTGCTTGTTCCTGTTCTCGCTGTCAATGAAAGCGCGCAGAGTGCTGAAAATCTCGGGCAGCATTTGAATTTCGTCTAAGCAGATGAGCTTTCCTCTATTCAGATTGAGAAATAACTCAGGCTCTGCAGACAGTTTCATCCGGTCGGAACTTTTCTCCAGATCAAGGTATAAGGCACCGGGTACCGTGCTAATCAGTTTTTTTGCAAGGGTAGACTTGCCCACCTGACGAGCTCCCAGCAACGCTACTGCTGGATTATGTGACAGCCGTTGAATGAGTGTACTTTCTATATTTCTTTCAACTATTTTTTGCATATTGGAATTATAAATTCTAATATGCAAATTGTCAATATACATACATATGCAGGAGCCTCTTGGATACAAGATCTTCCTGGTATTCCTGAGCACCATCCTCGAGATGACCATCAGGCGAAGGATGGATGAGTATCTCCTTGGTGACAGGTATACCTTACAGGATCTGAGTGTGCGCGGTATGATGAGTTTGCAGGCACGGGGGTGAAGACATTGACTTTCACATACACACCTTTCTACATCTGGTGCCTTCCTGTGGAATTAAGCGATTCTCTCGGTTGAGTACATTGAATTCTTCGATTCAACCTGTTTCTTTCATGACTGTTCGGTCGGTAATTCTAACGTGAATCGTGTGTATTCTCCCGGGTTTGATTCTACCCTCAGGTCTCCATTATGATCCATTACAATCCCATGACTGATCGAAAGACCGAGTCCTGTTCCTTTTGTGCGGTCCTTGGTCGTGAAGAATGGATCAAAGATAAAAGGAAGGACATCTTCAGGGATGCCGGTTCCATGGTCCTCTACAGTCCAGAGCACTGAAGGTTTCCCGTCGAGAGAGCCTGTAGAGATGGATATCTTCACTGTTTTATTCTCATCATACCCGGTATACCGGGTGTTCAGAGCGTCGCAGGCATTCGTCAGCAGATTCATTATCACTTGTTCTATTTCGTTTTTCCTGCAGGTAACCGATGGTATCGGCTGTACCGGTTCCTCCAGTAGCAATGCAATCTGGTCGTGTCGCATGATCGTTTTTACTAACGAAACCACATATTCAATCATGTCTTGAGGAGAGGCCTCCTCCATTCCCATCCCCTTGTCCGCTCTTGCAAACTGAAGAAGGTTTCTCACTATTTTTGATACACGGGTGGTCTCCTCTATGATGGCTTCAGCAAAATCAGAGGTTGCTCCTTCCGCTCCAGCATCAACAATCAGCTGGGCATAATTCATGATTCCGTTTATCGGATTATTGATTTCATGAGCAACACCTCCGGCTAACGTCCCTATTGATTCAAGGCGTTGTTGCTGCATGAGCATTGATTCAAGCTGTCGTCTCTTCTGCTCGGATTTCTGCCTCTCATCGATCTCCTCTTTCAGCTTCTTCGTTCTCTCTTCAACAAGATTTTCAAGATGTTCTCTATAGAGGATCAGTTCCTTCTCTGTCTTTTTCCTGTCAGTGATATCACGGAGAACACCAACAGTTCCAAGAAATTGATATCCCTCCCCGGAAGGCAGCACATGATATATGTCAGAACAGGAGGCTTCGGTGTAAAGAATATGATGCCCATGATATGTGAACTCATCGTGAGTTTCTTTAGTGGCCTCATTGATATCAGGTTTTGAAAGGAGTCTCAGCTCGATTTTTTCTACCCTCTTTGTATCAGCCAGTTGCTCCCTGCTGATAATCTTCTTTGAGCCCTCCCTCTTTGTATTGCAGAGATAGGAATTGTTTTGTATGTCTTCAGGGTGGATGAGTATTTCATACTGCTTGTGGAGCAGCTCTTCAGGTGTATATCCGAGGATTCGGACCGCGTTGTTGATGAATACGAACGTTCCCTGTACATCAATGCGGAAAACTATGTCGGGAATTGTTTTTACAAGGGTCTGAAATCGGCTTTCTGAAAGAGCGAGTTCCTCGACTTTCTGTTGCAGTTCGAGATGAGTCTTTTGGAGAGCAAGGAATACCTTCACTTTTGAGAGCAACTGGGAAGCATCGAAGGGTTTGACGATAAAATCAACAGCACCTGCTTCGTAGCCTTTGAACACATGGTGTTCATCAGAGTAGACTGCTGATACAAAAATTATCGGAAGTGTGCGAAAATCATCATGTTCTCTTAGAAGGGAAGCAAGTTCATATCCATCCATCTCAGGCATCTGAACATCCAGAATTGCGAGTGCCAGGTTATTATTGAGAGCAGCGATCAGTGCCTCCTGACCGCTCGACGCCCGGATAATATGTGCAGGCAACCTGCGTAGCACACGTTCGAGTATAAACAGATTTTCCGGAGTGTCATCAACTATAAGAATATTTTGTGTGTAGTTCATCAATGTCTCCTGTAAGTGAACATAACTCCGGTGCGATTAACGGAAGTGACAGTATATAGTCGGGGGTGAACAGGGAAATAGCACTGGCAGGCATAGTGGGGCTGAAGGCGGTTTCCGGCGATTCAACGATTGTGATACCGCCGCTTTCCTTGATCATGTGTAATCCCCGAGCTCCGTCATTGTTCGCTCCAGTGAGAAGAATGCCGATGGTTTCCCCCGGAAACGAGTAGGCTGCACTTTCAAAAAGAACATCGATGGAGGGTCTGGCGTAGTTCACTTTCTCATCGACTGACAGAGATAGCGTGAGGTCCTTTTCAACCATCATATGGTATTCTGCAGGAGCTATATAGATGTGACCTTTCGTAACCTCCATGAAAGGTTCTCCCTGATAAATCGGCTTGTTCAGTCGTTTTTTCAAATTGTTCGCAAGGGAGAGCCCCTCCGGTACTCCGATGTGCTGTACGACAAGAATGGGAAGGGAGAACTGTGCCGGTAGACCTGAGAGGATGGTCGTTATTGCATGCAGTCCGCCGAAGGACGCTCCCATGACCACGATCTTCATTCAGCAACCTCCTCCATAGGCTTCTTTCCGATAGATCCGCAATTTCTCGTCCAGAGCTGAATAGTAGGTTTTGACTTCACTGAACCGCAGGTTCTCATGGAACCCGAGGCACAGGAATCCTCTCTGGCTGAGACTGTCTGTAACCAGCGATAACACATGTTCCTGCAGGGATCGATCGAAGTAGATGAGGACATTTCTGCAGAGGATAAGGTGCATCTCTCCAAATACGCCGTCCTGTGTGAGATTATGATTCGAGAAGGTGACCATCTTCCTGACCGGATCTTTCAGTATCGCCTTATTGTATGCAGTAGTGTAATAGCTGGAAAATTCTTCCTTTCCCCCTGAAGCCTGATAATTCCTGGTGAAGTCCTTCATCCGTGCTATATCATATATTCCACGTTTCCCGGTATTGATTGCTCTATCATTATAATCAGTAGCATAGATTCTGGTGTGTCCGTTCAGACCGGATTCTAGAGCGAGAATTGCAAGAGAGTAGGCTTCTTCACCAGTTGCACAGCCAGCTGACCAGATCTTTACGAATGGGTACGTTTTTAGCACCGGGAAGACCGTATTTCTCAAGGAGTGATATACTTCAGGGTCACGGAACATGTCTGAGACAGGGACAGAAATCTGCTGAACAAATTCTGAGAAAGCCTCCTCATTTTTAAGAAGGAGAGGTATTATCTCTGATATCTGCTGGAGATTCCGTTCCTGCATGAATATTTTAACGCGTCGTCTGAATGACGATCTGGTGTACGACCTGAAATCATACCCATATCGTGTATACACTGCCTGTATCAGGATATCAAGTTCCATTTCCTCGACTCTATGATCGTTCATACAGGTCCCCGCCTATGTATACAGCCACACGCGAATCAGAGACAGCAGTTTGTCAACATCAATCGGTTTTGACAGGTAGTCATTCGCACCGGCTCTGATACACTTTTCTCTATCTCCCTTCATTGCTTTTGCTGTCAATGCAATGATTGGAAGGGAAGTGCCCTGGGGCAACATTCTCAGTTTCTCAATAGTCTCGAATCCGTCCATCTCGGGCATCATGATATCCATAAGGACCAGATCGAAATGCAGGTCGGATTCTATCAGGGAAAGTGCCTTTGTACCCGACTCCGCCTTAACTACCTGCAATCCGTGCCTGCTCAACGTTTTTGCAACTGCGAACAACGTTCTCATATCATCATCGACAACGAGAACTCTGTGTCCAGCTATGGCAGTATCCGGGTTGTGCAGGTGTGTAAGCACCTGGCGTTTTTTCTCATCAAGGGAGTTGACAACCTGATGGAGAAACAGGGTTACTTCATCGAGCAACCGTTCCTCAGAATTCACATCTTTCAGAATGATGGATTGAGGTGATTCCCTGAGCTTAAGAATATCCTGTTCCCGTACATCCTGACCGGTGTAGATGATCACGGGAGGAATCTCTTTTTCTCCCCTCATCTCCTGTAGTTTTTCTATGACCTGATAGCCGCTCATATCCGCGAGCTCTAAATCAAGCACGATGCATTGATAGGTATGTTCCTGTATCAGGGCGAGGGCTGTCTTCCCTTCACCAGTGCTGTCGATTTCGATATGAGGATCCTTCAGTAATTTCGTGAGATTCTCACGGGTAGACGTGTCATCTTCAACAATAAGAATTCTTTTCATTGTTGCATCACTGAACGAAGTGAGCTTGTTCAGGGCAGTATCAAGACTCTGTCTGCTCACTGGTTTTGTGAGAAATCCTATCACACCCTGTTTATAGACGTTAAGTGAAGGATCCTCCACAGATATGATATGTACGGGAATATGACGGATGTCCGTATCATTCTTTAACTGCTCAAGGACTTGATAGCCATCCATTTCAGGCAGGTGCAGGTCAAGTATTATTCCGTCAGGATGGTACGTTCTGGCACTTTTCAAGCCTCTCTTTCCGGAAGATTCACTAATACAGTTGAACCCTCTCGCCTTGCATTGTTTCATCACGGTGGAGAGGAATCGGATATCATCTTCGATAACAAGAATGGTTTTTACACCATCTTTCAGTTTTGCTCTGTCATCCTTCACCGGAGGAGTGTACTCTTCCTGTACGTTTTCTGTCGGTATTGAATGGGGCAGAAACTCCCCGCTCTGCCCTGCCGAGAGCTGATCAGGCTCCGATTGTCTGCTTGAATCGGGAGATGGTTGTGTCTGAGTTGTCATGGAGAGAGGAAGCAGTACGGTGAAGGCGGTCCCTTCACCTTTTACGCTTTCGAGAGAAAGGGTACCGCCGAGAAGTCCGGTAAGCTCCCTGGTTATTGTGAGACCGAGGCCTGTTCCTCCGAAACGTCGTGAAGTGCCACTTTCCCCCTGATGGAAGGCGGAGAATATATCCTTCTGCTGTTCCTGTGGTATGCCGATTCCCGTGTCAATCACCCTGATGCCGAGCATCTGATTGTGACCCTGTATTTCACGCGAAAAATGCACATGCACAGAGCCCTTCTCAGTAAATTTTATGGCGTTGCTCACAAGGTTCCTGAGGATCTGTTCGACTCGCATCACATCTGTAACGATCTGTTTCGGTGCTTTCGGATCCATCTCTATAGTGAACTCAATTCCCTTTTCTTCTGCCATACGTGAGAACGTATGTTCAAGAATGTTCCTGAAATTTTCAACACGGAAGGTCTCCGGGTGCAGCTCCATCTTGCCTGCCTCAATCTTAGACATATCAAGAATCTGGTTAATGAGAGCAAGAAGATCCTTCCCTCCATTGTATATAATCTGAGCCGATTCTATCTGTTCTTCATTCAAATTGTTGGGCTCGTTATTCATAAGATCCTGGGAGAGGAGAAGCAGACTGTTCAGAGGGGTCCTCAACTCATGAGACATATTCGAAAGGAAATCGGACTTGTATCGGCTTTCTCTGTTCAATTCTTCCGCCTTGGCAATCAGGTCCCTGCGAGATCGCTCTATAGTCTCCTGTTTCTCTTTCAGAGCAACGTTCTTCTCTTCCAGCTCTGCATTGGTATTCTCAAGTTCCGCCTGTTGCTGTTTTAGATGATCCTCTGATAGTCTCAGGCGTTCCGTCTGTTCCTCAAGTTCTTCATTGGTCACTCGCAGCTCTTCCTGCTGACTCTGCAGTTCCTGTTTTTGCTCTTCTGTTGTTCGAAGCAGTCTTCGTTCCATTTCAGCTTTTTGGAGTGAATCAAGTGAAACTGCAAAATCCCTGGCCACTGCAGTGATAAGCTCCTTCCAGAAGGGCGGAGGGTCGGTGATGAAACCGAGTTCGATGACACCTTTTACCTTCTCGTTAAGGATAACAGGGACCTCTACCAGAGTCCTCGGAGATCCGGAACCGATGGAAGAGCCTATAAACAGGTAGTCATCGGGGAACTGTTCAATAACTCTCATGACCCCCTCAGCTGCAGTCTGTCCGACGAGGCCTTCATTGAGTGCATATGAGTCGGGTGTGTTCTTACCCTTCAGAAATGCATACGAGCCTTTTCTGTGGAGAATTCCATTCTCCTCAACATAGCATGCACCAATGGATGCATTCATATAATGGGCTACATCGGTCAGGACTTTCGTGCAGAGCTGGGGTATCCCCTTCGCCTTCCGCATTGTTTTGCCTATGGTATTCTGTCCTGTTTCAATCCAGTTCTGTTGTGTGAGAGATTCTGCCTGATTTTGCAGAAGATCCATCATGGTATCGAAAGAGCTGGCGATCCGGCCAACTTCATCACTGCTTGATATATTGGTCCGCAGGGTCAGATTTTCAGGACCTACCTGCTCCACAACTGTTTTCAGTGCGAACAGCGGTTTGGTTATTGTCCTTGAAATGAAATACGCAAGTGTCATACCGAGTAGTATGACAAATCCTAGAATAATATAATTCGTTCGCTGTAAATCCAGAGCCGATCTAAACACTTCATCCATGTGACTGTCAACCAGGAAATACCAGGGAGAAGCCCTATGTGAGTTTTCAAGTTTGGAAAAGCCGAAAGATTTTTGAAACCCTGATTCATCATCAATAAAAAAGCCCGTATCCTTGTCCTTCAACATATTCCAGAAACTTTTTCCGGTAATATCACTGTGCGGGATATATGGCTGAGTTGAGAACAGGAGTCTACCGGATGAGCTGAGTATTCTGACCTGACTTGTTCTATGTGGAAGAGCTGAAGTCGCCATCTGTTGGGTAAACACACTCAAATTTATATCTACTGACAGAATGCCCGCAAAACGATTCTCTTCGTCGAGTATCTGTACAGATAGAGGGAAATACACATTCATCTCTTCAGAGTCGGAATTCTCCCGAATGCTGTCTGCGTAGTATCCGAGTTCTTTGGTTTTGATCCACCAGGTCTGATCAGCCAGATTCCCGGTCGCTAGGTTTCTCGTGTCGGCAATGCAGTTCCCCTCACTGTCTGTAAGAATTGCTCTGTTGAAAATCCGCAGACCATACTCTTTTTCAATTCCCTCTATCAGGTCTTCCTGCAATCTCTGTGCGGGATTCGTAGATTCCCATATTCTTGACCCTATTGTATAGAGAAATAACATCCTGCGTTTTCGATCAATCTCAATTTCAAAGTCCGAACGCATTTTCTCGGCAACGTACAGGGTGTGCTCCTTTGTATGTTCTGCTAGAGTGGCCATTGATGATTGTGTCGTATAGTACCCTATACCTGCTAGAAGGATGCAGAAAAGGAAAAAACCTGTGAAAAGCCGTGTCCCGATAGACCAGGAGTGTTTCTTATTCATACACGATACCTCCTTTTTCTATCCGTGCAGGGTAGAGGGGGAAGGTATAATCATGTTCTCCTTTCGGTACAGAAATATTGCCGAGCGTTCCTGTATACACGAATCCTGATGACATCTTCTCGCGTATCGCAGAGCGGGTGATTTCTCCATCCTGGAGAAGGCCTGCAAGGATTTTAATGGCTTCGTAGCCGGAAGCAGCCTGGTGATTAGGTGTAATCCCGTACCTTTCCATAAAGGTTGATGTCAATCGTTCGGCAAGAAAAAAATTGGGCTTGTACAGGATGGGGGCTGCGATCAGCATTCCCTCAGCATCCGGCATCGAGAGGATGTCCGGGTTACAGGCGCCACTCGGTGCCAGACGATATCCCTTATACCCCGTTTCGCTGAATGCAGAAATCGCAACCGGTATAGCCGAAACAAGGCCAACAACATAGATCCCTTCATTTCCAGAGAGTTTCCTGACCTGTTCAGTAAGATCAGCATCTCCATTTGTAAACGACTCATCCGATACGGATATCCCCTTTTTTAATGCCTCTATCCTCAGTTGGTTGAATACTGACATGCCGTATTCATCATCGGAGTGCAGGATTCCTACACTTTTTATGGTGTGTTTCACTAAAGACGTCATGATAGGAGATACTTCTTCGCTTGCCATTGAGTAGAAGCGAAACGCCCATTCTGCGTTTTCTGTAAGGTCTTCCATTGAAGTGACAATACAGAGAATGGGTACTTCAGCCTTCTCCGCAAGGGGAAGGAGCTGTGAAGATATTGCACTCAGGGCAGTGATATACAGGTCAGGAGAGACTTCCTTTTCCATTTCCCGGAATTGTCTGATCGCGATATCTCTATCGGTTTCATTATCTGTACTGTACAATTCAATGATTCTATTCTGGATGCCGCCATGTTCATTGACTTCATTCACTGCGAGTTGAATAGCATCAAGGGTAGCTGAAAGGTATCCGCCGGGACCGCTTTGTGAAATTATCACCCCGATTCTGACTGGTTCCTCCTTCCTGCAGCCGGAGAACAAGCCTGCTATCAGAAGTAACGTGAACACAAGGAGACCTAACCTGAACAATCGCGACTTTGAATTGTGTAGACCCGCTTCCTTGTTTCCGATTCTGCAGCAATCATATCCTTTCATCGTACCGTCCTCCTTGTTCGAGCGCGTACTCGGCAGGTTCTGTCACCCACGCAACTCTATAGGCTGTAGCTGTTACGTGTAATCAATCCCGGTTTGTCTCCCATATGCTGATAATCTGTTCCCGATGTGACAAGAATTCATCGACAAGTTTCGGGTCGAAATGTTTTCCTCGTCCTTCTTCAATAATGGTGAATGACTGCTCAATATCGAATGCATCCTTATATACTCGTTTCGTAGAGAGGGCATCGAAGACGTCAGCTATAGCGGCCATTCTTCCGACTATCGGAATATCTTCCCCGGCCAGGCCTTCGGGATACCCGGTCCCATCCCATTTTTCATGGTGGGAGACTGCAATGTCTCTTCCGATTCTCAGAACATCACTGTGGGCATGTTCCAGGATACGACCTCCGTACTCTGCATGCTTTTTCATGATTTCCCATTCCTCTGCATCCAGTTTCCCGGGTTTCAGCAGGATATGATCCGGAATACCGATCTTGCCGATATCATGTAGAAGCGCCGCAAATTTGATAGTCTCCGGATGTTCCGTACAGCACCCGGTGTTCTCAGCTAACAAGGTCGTGTACTCGCTCATACGTATGAGATGATTGAACGTATTCTCGTCTTTGAATTCCGCTGCCCGCGCGAGTGTGAGAACGGTGTCAAAAGAAGCCTGCCGTACACTCTCCAGTGCGTTCTTCAGCTGAAGGGTTCGCTCTTCGACCATCTTCTCAAGATTTTCCTGATAGGTCCGGTTCTCATCTTCCAGATCCTTAATCTTTATGGCAGTGGCAACTGCCCTGAGGAGGTTTATCTTGCTGACCGGTTTGAAGAGATAGTCACAGGCCCCGTTTCTGACAGCATCAGTTGCAGACTCAAGAGTCGGTTGTCCGGTGACCATAATCACTTTGATGTCTTTTGAAATGGAATGAATTGATTTGAGTAGTTCAACTCCGTTGATCCTGGGGAGAATGATGTCAGAGATAACAATATCAGGTGGATCTTCCCGTATCTGTTCTAGAGCACAGTCCGCATCTTCAGCTTCTCTTACGAGGTACCCATCATTCTGGAGAAATGTTCTGAAGGTGAATCTGATACTTTTCTCATCATCAACCACAATGATTTTTTTCATAGTATTTCTCTTTCTGATACATCAGCCAATCACAAGCCACCATCCGGATTGTTCCTATACTACAAGAGTAATGTATTCCCATGTGGGCCGCAAGATTGAAGATAACCCTGTATCCTATAAAAACGAAAAACCACGTCCTTCCACATGGTGTATGACGATCTAGTCACCCCCCAACACACCGGAAGGATATCAGGATGAAGGATACAGGCTTACGATATGTTCAAAACGTGTCTGTATATCCGTGAGAATCGCAGATACATTGAGGCCTGGATTTCATGATGACACCGGGCGGTACTCAACGAGGACGGGGCATGGTGAAGGGTTGTGCAGAATGCCTTGACACTGTTCTCACTGCAGGTCGGCAGCAGCCTTCTGGAGGCGGTTGTTGACTGCCAGACCGATACCCTCCTCCGGTAACAGTTTCACCACGATCAATGATAATGAGAGGCTGTCGAGTCTCCTCATCGCCTGATACAATCGCATGGCTGCTTCAGCGGGATCACCTGAGGGGCTCAGATATTCTACCGGACCGGAAAACACCTGAGAGCTCATCCCGTACAGCAGTACTCCTACATCCTTTCGTGAAGCATAGTCGGTCAGGTCTTCAACGATTCGAAGCGGTGTTTCAGTGGCATAATGGCTTGGCAGCATGCCGGGACTTTCTGATATCTCTTTCTCGGACTGCTGCTCTCCCGAGAGGACGTTCCCGATACATGCTTCAATTGCCGACTGGTCTATGCCGCCAGGCCTGAGTATTCTGGGGATGTCCCCGATAAAGGAAATCACTGTCGACTCGATTCCCACGGTACACCCACCGCCGTCGATTATCGCATCGCACGAGTCTTCCAGCTGCTCTTGTACATGTCGTGCTGTAGTCGGACTGGTATACCCGAACAGATTCGCACTGGGCGCAGCGATGGGTTTTCCCGAAAGACGGATCAATTCAAGGGCCAGCGGGTTGCTGGGCATCCGTATGGCGACTGAGGGAAAGCCGGCGGTCACGATCTCTGGTATTAGGTCTGATTTGGGAAGGACGACGGTCAACGGTCCGGGCCAGAAACGGGAGATCAGGAGTGAGGCCTTTTCGGGCAGTTCGGTAACGAGGGGCAGCATCTGGGCGCTATCCGACACATGTACGATCAGGGGGTCAAAGAAGGGGCGTTTCTTCGCTGAAAAAATCTTCTTTACGGCGTTCGGGTCTGTCGCATCCGCACCGAGTCCATATACTGTTTCCGTCGGGAATGCGACCAGTCCTCCGTGTGCCAGGAGGTCTCCCCCCTGCTGCAGCGCCTTTCGCAGATTCCGGTACGGCCGGGGATGAGAGAGTATCCAGGAGGCTATATCACTAAACGTGTGAAAGCTGAGGGTCAGGGTGTCGGGAAGACACGATTCTGTATCCTTCCGGCCTTCTTCATCACAGAAGAAGGTCACGGTAAGACCTGCGTGGATGAGGTATATCTGTTCGGGAGACATGGATGAACCCGGGGAGAGAAGCTCGACCACGGCGGGAGGTGCCGTCCCAGCCCGGTGCAGTTCTCTGACCTCCTCCACTCCCTTCACGGTGGAGGCGATATCTATCCCCGACTGTGAGATCATGGAGTTCACCCGGGTTTCGGCGGCAGCGTCCTGATTCCCGGACTCTTCCACGAGCACCAGGGTGAACCGGCTGCACAGTTCCTTCAATGCGGTGACTATGTCACCACTGAGGACCTCAGCATCTGCATGCAGGCGGGTCTTCTTCATTTCATCAAAGAATATCTTTGTGTCGAGAAAGATGAGTGAATCTTTGTCCTTCTGTACTGTTGTGCGGTTTCTGTTCAGAATCGCCATGAGAGAGCTCCTGCCTACCTGTCTTTTTCTGATGGCTGGCCATCAGATGTTCGGCACAGTATATCGGTAATATAAACGGCGTATCAACTGGAGGGGACGGCACCTCTGTTCATTATCTGACGCAGGTGAACCGATACGGGGTTTCCGGCAGGGTTCAGTGGTATACACGGTACTGTGCCGAACGGCATTGGTTACAGAGGCAGAGACGTGCACTCGTGTCTATTGTTCTGTCTGTTCGACCTTCGAAACGGAGCTGCCCACATCAGTGCGGTTCACCTGTATAGCGGGACCTGGAAGAAGACAGGGAATCGGGGATCAGGCTTCCCTCGTATGTGAGAACCTATGGTACCCTGTGATCTCCCGTTCAACATTGGATATATGGGAGAAAAAGGTGATGCAACGGGAAATCGCCTGATCCTGATCTACTTCGCTGACTTCTCCGGTCTGAACGTTCCACACCTTCTTGTGATGACAGCATTCCAACAGGGACACCATACGATGTCTCTGTTGGCAGGATACGGAGCGGTACACTCACCTGGAAACGGTCGCTTGTACCGTCAGGGCAGTTGTCAGCGAGTCGGTAGTGTCATCGCTTAAAGAGTTAAAGAAACGTATATCCATGACTGCCGAGGTATTGATCACGCTGAACCGTTTTTCCAGTGTCAGTGAACCGGATATCTCATACGCATCGAGCGAGGCCTCAAACGCCTGATCGAGTGATCCTGAGATACTGATTGAATCAAAGAAGGTATCTGCTATAGAGAACCTGGCGTCATAGCCATACTCTGTGGCGCTTCCCTCCTCCGTGCTCCACTCTGTGTCAAAGCCCAGGGTGAGTACATATGACTTGAACGTAAACAGACTCGATAACGAATACGCATATTCCCAGAACGTGGTATTCGAACTCACACCCTCGATCCTTGATTTCAGGATGTAGGAATCTTTCGTCTTGGCATTGAACGAGAGACCGAAGTCACCAAACCTGTACCTGCCGCTTCTCCACCTCGCCTCTGCGGTATGTGTGGTGGTGGTATTGTTGGCTGCTGAGTTCTCGATGGCTGTCTGCACCTCGCTGTCGCTGGTCTGTGCTAGCAGCGAGTCTGAATTCGTGGTGGCAAACTCAAAGGAGTAATCGATACCAAGGCCACCGAGTATCCTGGACCGGGGAGTGGTTATCCCTGCTGTAGCCGTGTGAACCTGATTGGCTATACTGTCCTCGGTGATGGTAGGTGAGACCGCAAAGCTCGGCCTGACCAGAGGAATAATTTCATGAATCAAAATGTCGAGGATAGTATCTTGCGTGTAAGTATACCCTGCACTGAGGGACAATCCTCCGATCCATTTCTCGAACGCACCGCCATAGGTGAATTCATCGGTAGGAACCGAGGCTCCCAGACTTCTGTAGGTGGAGTCGGTCTTTCGTATCCAACCCTCCAGCCCGACAGAAGGGATCGAGAGATCGACTCCGTACGTGATTCCCCACAGGTCCCGGCTGATCGCCCTGGAGACAAGCCCGGTCGTGGGAAGGAAGAAATTGAGAATCGGAAAGGTCTCCTGAATCGTGTCGAGATAGCCCGCGTAGGAAGTAACGTCATAGAATGAAGCGAGCTCATCGGCGAGGTTGTTCACATCTATAACCGAACTTGCGTCATCGTTATACAAACTGAATGAGAAGGAGGCATCGAGATCGAATAGATTGTTATGTGAACCGGTGCTCATTCCAAAGACCATATTCTGTTCTGGATTCACTGAACCCAGATCATACAGGGTTCCTATCGGTGATACTGCACCCGAGACCTTCAGCGTGTCGTACGTCCCCTGAGCACTGCTTATGAGGGAGAGGTTCGTCTGCAGATACCAGTCCTCTTTCGCCTTGACAGCGAACCTGAAGCCCAGGAAGTTCTCCGGCCATGCTACCTGATACAGACCGGTGTCAGTCAGTCCTTTGCTTACATTGAGTTCCAGGAAAGGAAGATCTATGGATAGAGAACTCCCCCGCATGGGCATATTCTTGATGGTTTCGTTCTGGTAGTACACGTTCTGGTCACCGAACGTATAGGAAATTGCAGGATCGAACAGGAACAGTCTCACGTAGGCGGTGTTGTCGTTCCCGTATATTCTTGCCTCGTCACCGGTGTAGTCAAAGTCACGTGTCAGGTCGATCGGGTTATAGAGGTTGAGGAAATTCTGCATGTCAGCGATCAGCGTGTTGGGATAGCTATCCAGAATATCCTGTGCAGCTACCGTATCCTTGAGTCCAAGATACATCTCTATGGAAACAGGTCCCGCTTTCAGGAAGGTTTCCCCATACAGGTCCCAGGAGAGATTCACCGCATGAGTGGAGTCGCCGAAAACCTCACCGATATCTGTCGAGTTCTGAGTCTCCCCCATGCTCATCAGATACTCGGCATCAAGCCTGGCATCAAAATCTACAGAGGCAGCGAAGGCCGGGACGTTCTCTTCAGTCACCGTGAAGGTGAACTCTTCCATTGACTCGTTGCCGTACCGGTCTTTCATCGTCACCGCAATGTGTACATCACTGGCATCTGTGGGTTCGATGAGAAAGGAGAGATACTCGCTGAATACGCCTGACCTCGTGAGAGGTTCTCCATTGAGAGTCAGGGTGAAATCATTGAGGCTGCTCTCATCAAGAATCTGAAACACGACCAGCTGCTCCTTAGCCAGAGGAAGCTCAAAGGTTTCCGGAAAGAGCAGTTTCAGCTCCGGAGGGGTTTCATCCTGCAGCAGGCGAGCCTTTGCTGTTCCGATCCCCGGTTCACGGAAGAAGGTGCCGCTCGTGTTCTGTATGACCGTGTAATACTCAAGTTCTTCACCCTGCAGATATGAATACGGCAGGGTCGCAACCCACTCCCCGTTCTCTTGCATGAACTCTGCATAGAGCGGGTCTCTCTTCCCTTCCTGATAAAAGTAGAGCCGAGCAGCCATCACAGGTCCCTCACTCTGGGAGGGAGTAAGGGTAACAGCAAGATTCTCATATGCCGGCAATTCATTGGGGATATCAACCTGCATGGCAGACAGGGGAGATACCAGAACAGTAATGAGTATGATGATATATGTACATAGGTGTTTCATGTATTACCTCCAGCCCTTTGTGCCTGGGCCTGCTTCAGTCTAATAAATTATTATAGTCCCATGGGGGCCGATACGAAACCTACTCATTGCTTCTGTAACAACGGGATCAGGCAGCTCCCCATCCATGCCGAAATCGGGTGGGTATATTGGAGGTATTTCAGGAGTAATCGATTCCCCCACACTGAACAGGTCTACCGGTCCTGCCTGTTCAGGACCATTCTGCAGGTCTGTGACAGTGACTGTCTGAGGCCGTGAGGTGACAGTCGGTCCCCTACCTCTTGAACCCTTTGCAGATATGGTATATGTGCCACCCTCATTGAATGTATACGAGAAGGTAGTGGAGCTGCTGGATCCTATCGGATTAGTATTTTCATACCAAGTAAAGCTATACCCGGTCAGATCAGGTAGTGCTGATGACTCAAGATGAAACGTGACCGAATCTCCTCTTTCCACATCTATCGACTCTCCGCCGGCGATGGTGAGAACAATATCCGGGTCTACAACAGTGACTACCAGAGGACGTGAGTTAAGAGTCCTTGCACTGCCGTTTCTATCAGGCATCGTCGTACCTTTTGCAGTAATGGAGTATGTTCCGACATCCCCATCAAATGTGTGACGGAAGAAGATGGTGCCTGCTCCAGCCAGAGTGCCATCTACGTACCATGTAATACTTTTCGCAGATAGAACATAGGCTGATGATGGCTCGATACTAAACGTAAGGGTTTCTCCTTGCAGAATATCGCTCGAGGCTCCACCGGAGATGGTGAGAACAGTATCCGAGTCTATTACCGTGACGACCTGATGCTGTGAGATAACAGTGCTGCCGGTTGCTGCTGTAATGACCGCAGTCACAGAGTAGGTACCGAGCTCCTTGAAGGCGTACGAGATAGTCTTGTCGGTTCCTATGAGTGTACCATTCGCGAACCATTCAACACGGTCCAGGGCATGAGTTCCGGTCGGGTCAAGGGCAAACGTAACAGCCTCTCCTTTTGTGACCTCTCTCAAGGCTCCACCTGAGATGATGAGCGCATCGGGATGGGATATAACCGTGATGATATGAGGACGTGAGGTAACACTCTTGCCGGAAGCTGTAGTACCTTTCGCAGTAACAGAGTATGTACCACTGTCCATAAACTTGTACAGGATGGAGGCGCCGGTTCCTATGCGTCTACCACCTGCGAACCATTCAACAGTGGACGGATCATACGATTCGCTTGCAGCAAGGGAAAATATGACCGAAGATCCACGTAAGACCTCTCTCTCATCATCACCAACAATAACAAGAATATCATCGGTTGTGTCTGTCACCTCAACTGTATGAGCCGCTGATGTGACGGTCTGTGTAACGCCATCCATATCAGGTCTCGTGGTACCTCTTGCAGTAATGGAGTATGTGCCACTCTCCTTGAACGTGTAGGTAAGAGAATCTCCAGTTCCTATTGAAGACGTTCCTTTGAACCATTCAACACTGTCCAGATCACGAGTCGCTGCCGGATCAAGGGTAAACGTGACAGGGATTTCTGCTGGAATCGTGTTCAGACCTGATATCGCTATAGCCGGGTCAAGAACAGTAAGGTGTACTCGTGTCGAAATCTTCTTGAGGTGAAAACTGTCTTCAGCGATAGTGTAGATTCTCAGACTGCCTTCAGGAAATCGTCTGGTCGGCGTATAGGAAATATCAGTACCGAGCTGAAGTCCTTCAGGAAGCCCCCATGTCACTTTTTCCAGGTTCGCATCGTCGCTCAGGGTGGGTATTGCGGAGAACTCATACGTATTCCCTGCTATGAGGGTCGCGTTGTCTGAAGGCGAGGATATCTCAATCTCCAGCGAAGTATGGGCTTGTGTCGTGAAGCTTCCCCCGGCTGATCGTGGAGCTTCTTCGAAGAATGCACTGCCATCCCTGTTCACAGGCATCACGTGCCAGCTGTAGTAGGTGCTGGGATTCAAGGATGAAGAAACTGTATAGGTATTTCCTGATGTGAAGCCGACATATCTACCATTCAAGTATACCCGGTACTCTTTTACCCAGCTTGCGTAATCATCATTGAAACCCCAGCTGAATTCAGGTTCGAAGGGACGTGTAAGGTCAACCTCTGCTGAAAAACGGGGTTCGGGAAAGGCTATCTCAGTGGTCAGGTCTGCAATGGAGTATCCTGAGGAATCGATAAAATCTATCTCGAAGTCATACCTCTCTCCCGACCTGAAGTTCACACCGGAGAGATCGAAGGTATCAATCCCGTCTTCCAGGTCTCCGGGATATCCTTTGAGGGTGGAGCCTGCTGAAGATGTGACTCTTGTATGGTCACGGGTAAGGGTAACGGGCCTGTAGATGCCAGGCCCTGTGATGGTCAGACGTGTTGTGGATTCTGTCGGTATTGAGATATCACTGTAATACGGGATCTGAGGGACTTCGATGACCAAGGTCCTTTCATCAACTGAAGGTATTTGGATGACATCAAGTGAGCCGATAGTGACCACTTTGAATTCAACTGAATCCGAGGTATAGGTGGTCCCTGTCGTATAGGTTGTCGTGGTCAGATTATCAGGGTCGTCAGGTGTGATATCCGAAGCGGTCAGAGTCATGGTATAGACACCTTCAGGGAGTTTTTCTCCCACTTTCAGGTAGGACTCGAGAGAGTCCATACTCAGTGAACTCATCCCAAGAGCATCGAGCATATCCTGGTCTATGCTTGTATCATCTCGGCGGATATCGCCAATGTAATCCAGTAGATCTTCGTTGGTGAACCTGAAAACCTCATTGCTCTCAAATTTTCGGACAATGACAGCAACAAGTTTATCGTCAGTAGTTAATGAACCGGAAGAATCATCTATTGTCAGTTCGAGTTTCAGCAGCAGGTATCCTGTTTCTTCATTATTGGTAATCGTCATAGACACCAGAGGAACCCCGAGTATATCGCCCAGTTTGAAATTTGCCTTTCTTGTAGTGATCAGATCACCCGGTTCCTGTATTACCCGGCTGCTTGTCCTGCTTATCTTCGCAGCAAGCGGATTGACAAGAGCGAAAACCAGGAGCAGGCAGAGCACAAGTGCTGACAGTCTTCTTCGTTTCATAAAAACCTCCTTAGCCTCAATAAAAAAACTCCATTCACAGGTTTTTTTACTCTGATACACATCACGAAACTACAGGTGGAAATACAGGACAGAATAATGTTCGGGAATCCCTCATATGGTTGTTTTAGAGACATGAAGGAAGATTCGATTTCTTTGCAGTGGGATGAACCTGCTCTGGCAGGCATACGAATTCACGAAAAAGTCATGCAGAGAAGGTGAGAAATCGTCACATGTCAAGAACATCATTGTTAATATATTTCTTTTACCTCTGCCTAATAGTCCAACGGATTTATCCGTTTGTCAACGATATACAAAGGCTCATGTGACAATATTGCTGTATGAGAGAGCCTCTGCAACATGAGCGGTCGTCATGAATCTGCATCCATGTAACGATCCTGTTGACGATGATGGTGAGGGCTGAGATGTCCCGCAGTCGATTGCTTCATACGAGTAATCACTCCACATCCAGTGTCGATCGGAAATCAGAAGGCGAACCTGCCTTACGACAGGTGAAGTTGCTATTGTCTTTCTGCTGCCACGCTGTCTTCTGGAGGCCAGGAAGGATGCAGTACGCAGAATCTTGATCGCTGCACGACACACCGGTCATCAGGCAGCGTGCCACCTTGTCCGGTCCCCGTGCCATGATCTTCGAGGGGATCAGCTCATCTTTCCCTTGTGTACCGGGAATACTTCCGGGGAAGGATATCTCTCCTCCTGCCTTTCAACGGAGCGATATTCCTCTCTCCTCCGTACTTCATGCATAGGAGGACATCAGAGATGAATCATCAGTAGGAGAAACTGGCGGACGTAACGAGCCCGGATTCTCCATCATATCGTGTGAACATTGTGCCTGTGGCTACAGTGAAGTGCCTGTGGCCGAACCTTTTACCGTATTGAGAGGGGTATCCATTTTTTTACGTAATCTCCTACAAGAAAGGATAATCTCCCAGATATGGCAGTAACATGGGAGAAAACTCATGAAACAGTGGCTCTGTCTTATTTGGGATATATTGGTTTTTAAAATATTGAGAGCTAATATAAAATAGTTTACAAAATATTAGAAACTATTTGACTTAAAGAATGTTTGAGACTATCATACAGCTATGAATGATATGTTGCGTCTTATTATCGCTCAACAACAGAAACATCTCAGAAGTCAGTTCCCCATTATCCACAGAGATACAGAGATACTTCCGGTTCCCCGAAAGGCAACGGTGATTATCGGCATCAGACGAAGTGGCAAATCTACCTGGCAGCATGAGAAGATGGGGTCACTTCTTGATGACGGAGTGACGGTAGAACATATCTGTTACCTCGATTTCTCAGATGACCGTCTTGATTTTCTCCGACTTGAAGACTCCGATCCGGCTGTGATTGCGGATACCTACTATGGGATGTATCCCCAGAACCATGGGCAGAGAGTCTATTTCTTTTTCGATGAATTGCAGTATGTAAACCGGTGGGCACAATTCATCAACAGGATACAGACGACCGAATCATGCGAAGTGTATATAACCGGATCTTCAGCTAAACTGCTATCGAAGGAGATTGCTACAGAGCTGGGAGGCCGGACATTTACGTGGGAAATGTTCCCGTTCTCATTCAGTGAATATCTGCGCGCATATGGGAAGCCTCAGGCAATAACTGATATTGCGAGCAGAGATGCGATTCTCAGCGGATTTAATGCTTACATAGAGACGGGAGGTATGCCTGAGCGAATGGTTCTTCCGAAGGATTCCATGGCGCCGATCTATTTTCAGAATCTGGTACATGATGTGATCAGTCGTGATATCCTTCTCAGGTATAATGTTAAGCATCCTGTCCAACTAAAACGGCTTGTGCACATATTGATGAACAGTTATTCCAGACTCATTACCGTTAACAAGCTGAAACAACGGCTTGCGGGGGAGCGGAACAAACTTTCACCTGAACTGATAAGCGACTATATCGAAAAGCTTATAGACTGTTACCTGATCTTCACTGTTCCCATCCGATCGTATAATAGTGTTGTCCAGTCTGTTAATCCAAAGAAAGTGTATTGTGTTGATCATGCACTGGTTCAGGCTTTTTCCCGTTCACCTTCAGAGAATAGCGGATTGGTATTAGAGAATATGGTATATATGGCTCTCAGACGTTCCTCAGAACTCATATTCTATTACAAAACCTCGCGAGGAGATGAGATCGATTTTGCGGTTGGTCCTGACTCAGATATTCAGCTTATACAGGTCAGCTGGAGCATGGACAAAGATCATCGAACAAGGGAACGAGAACTCTTACCTCTTCTTGATGGAATGGAGGAACTGGATCTACAGGAATCGTGGATTATTACTGCGTATGAAGAAGAGGAGTTCAAAGACGAGAAGACGGGAAGGATTATCCATATTGTTCCAGCCTACTCATGGTTATTACAGGTATAGGTATTGTTCGTTCAAACGATCGGTATTCTCCCTAACATCAAAACCTCCCTGTGTATATGATATATACAATCTCTGCTGCACTTCAATATCATCCACTGTCATGAAGACAAGGTAGTGCATCTCGAGGATAGTTTATCACTCTATCGCTTCAGGCAACGCTCAGATACATTTTTCACCACTGGATGTTATACGAAGTGATATCCGTCATGCCTTCGTATTTCTTGTATAGGAGGATATCAGAGATGAATAATCTGAATTCGAAACGGGCGGACGTAACAAGCCCGGATTCTCCATCAGATAGTGTGAAGATTTTGCCGGTGGCTACATTGCAGCACCTGTGGCCAAACCTTTTAACGTAATATTATTCTATATTATATATGAATTAAGATGTTTTGCATGAGTACATGACAGTCCGGATATTCTTGTGCGCTTGCAAATTCCTCATATCGCGCACATGTAATCTACTCGATAGTATAAGAACCGTGTACTCATGAGCAGGGAGCTTTTTCCTGTGTCGCCGTGAGTGATTCTCCTATAAGAGAGTGAGAATACCCGCTAAGATAAGGGTTCAATAACGGATGACATCGGGATCAAGGAGAAAGTCATAGAGTCCGATATGAAGAATCCCATTCTTATCGGTCCAGGGTTTTGCATAGCTTTTCGTCACGACAATCTTTTTGAAAGAGTCGTTGATTCTCTCCAGAGAACGGAGTTCCTGTTTCATTTTTTCTTCTGTATTCATGGCAAGTACTGACTGGATATACAGGCGCATTGGTCCTTTTGTCGCTATAAAATCTATCTCCAACTGTTTCTTGTGCCGCTTTTTATCATCCCCCGACTCTGTGATCTCTATCACGCCTACATCAACACTGAATCCTCTGTAAAGCAATTCATTGTATATGATATTCTCCATGATATGAGATTCTTCCTGCTGCCTGAAGTTCAGTCGGGCATTCCTCAGACCGATATCAGTACAGTAATACTTATAGGGAAAACGAAAATAGTGGTTCCCTTTCACATCAAATCGTTTTGCTTCACTAAAAAGAAAAGAGTCAGTCAGGTAGCCTATATATGCTGCGACTGTTTCTGTAGAAACCTTTCTTCCCCCGTTGCTCACTAATGTGTTGGCAATTCTTGTGGCATTGGTCAGAGATCCGATCGATGAACTGAGTGTATCAGCAAGTTGACTTAATGTGTATTTCATCTCCAGTTGATATCGTTCGACTATATCTCTGAAGTAGACTTCTGTGAAAAGCTCCGAAAGGTATTGTGCTTTCTTCTCATCTGTTTTCTTCGAGAGAACAAGGGGCATCCCTCCGTACATTGCGTAGTGTTCATACGATTCGGCTTTCTCGCCACCTACATAATCAAAATATTCCCTGAAAGAGAGTGGGTAGACATGAATCACCTCACCCCTGCCGCGAAAACCTGTCATCACATCTTTTGAGAGAAATTTTGAGTTGCTTCCGGTAACGTAGATGTCGACATTGCCGAGACGAAGAAGTCCGTTTAGAACTCCGTAGAGACGAATTGGCTTGTCAGGGTTTCTGATTTCTTCACGGGAAATTGCATATTGCACTTCATCAAGGAACACATAATATTGCTGGGTTGAATTTTTTACCAGAGAATGGATATGGGCAGAGAGTGTATGAGGGTCACAGATGTGTTCAAATTCGCTGTCGTCGAGGGCAACAGAGATGATATGATTTTCTTGTACCCCCTGTTCTAGAAGATATTGATGGTAGATGTTAAACAGGAGAAAGCTTTTTCCGCACCTTCGTATTCCTGTGATAACTTTCACCTGGCCATTGAATCTGCTTTCTTCAAGCTGTTCTATGTATGAATTCCGTTGTATGAACATATTTCACTCCATCTGAAAGTAGGGCTGCATGTCGCCTTACTTTCAGATGTATTATACTCTGAATTATGCAGAAATGAAAGATTGAATCGAAAGTAGGGCTACATGTCGCCTTAATTTCGAATAGTCTGGATAGGCACAGTAGGTATCATTTCAGGTTTCCGTCTCCGAATCAAAGCAGGCCTCATCACGATCTCGTACTTCAGGTATAGGAGGATATCAGAGATGAATAATCTGAATTCGATTCTGGTCGAAGGGAATCTCACCCATGACCCGGATGTAAACGTAACCGGGAACGGGACAAGTGTCTGCAATTTCTCGGTAGCTACCAACAGGTTCTACAGGAACAAGGAGAAGGAGGTAGTGCAGGAGACCCTGTTTCTTGCGGTAGAATCCTGGGGGAATCTGGCGGAGACCTGCGGGACGTATCTCTCTAAAGGGAAGAAAGTGAGAGTAGTCGGTCGGCTCAAGCAGAACAGGTGGAAGAATGAGGAGGGGGAGGACAAGGAACGGTACGTTGTCGTCGCAGAACATGTTGATTTTTCACCGGCTGCTGACTGAACGGTATCATGTTCTCTCGGGCTCTTCACACCAGCTTTCAGCAAGCTGGTGTTTCCTGTCTGTGTGTTGATTATGGAGTTTTGGTAAATTCTCTCACACCTCACTCTCTGATCGGTTGTCTTACTGCCTGACAGCAGACATATTGATACACATGAAACACATTTTTGTCGTTGAAGATCATACTTCGATTCGAGAGAGTATAGGTTCGTATCTTGAACTCTCAGGATACTCGGTTTCTCTGTTTCCCCTCATCAGTGAGGCTCAGACTGCTCTTGCACACACTACTCCCGACCTTCTTATCCAGGATGTGATGATGAGCGATGGAGACGGATTCTCTTTCGTGAAACAGTTGAGAACCCGTTATGCCTTCCCGATCGTGTTCGTGACAGCCCGAAATACGGAGAGTGACCGTATCATGGGTTTCGAACTGGGTTGTGATGATTACCTCGTGAAACCGTTCTCGCCGAAGGAACTGATACTCAGGGTCGAGGCTATCTTCCGGAGGGTGGAAGGAAGCGGTAACGAGGAGAAGAGGAGTGAGTCCGAGTGGGTTCTCGGAGGATCCTCACTGAAGATCAATGAGGTGGCGCATGCTGTTTCGCTCGATGGGCACGAGGTAGAGCTCACTGCGGCTGAATGGAGGATCCTTACGCACCTGATCGCTCATGCGGGTTCCGTTGTATCGCGTGCACAGATACTGGAATCATGCTTTTCGTATACCTTCGAATCATACGACAGGATCGTAGACACCCACATCAAGAATATCAGATCAAAGATCGGGAGCTCCGGCAGCGCATGGGTGGAAACCGTGAGGGGCTACGGATACAAGTTCGCGGGAACGCGCGCCTAAAGATGCCTGCGAGGAAAACGATGAAACGACGGGGAAAAGGAAGATGGAAGAACAGTCTCTTCCTGCGGCTGTTCCTGTCCATCATGGCGGTGACGGTCATCATTCTCATTGTACAGATGGTGGTGATGGTAATCATGCTCCGCAACCAGTCTAAGATATTCGCCGAAGAAGCGTTCTCGTCATATGAACAGCGTCTGAACACGGTCCTCGAACTCTCAAGCGATCGCACCTGGACGATAGAGACGATCCGGCCACTTGTGCTGAGTGCGGCTGATGACAGGATTCTCGGTCTGGTTCTACGGGATGCACAGCAGAAAGCCGTGTTCGCGCTCGGAAAAACCCCTCAGGGAATCATCGTTGACGAAAACCCCGGTACTCCTGCCATCCGACCTGAACATGCCGAACCGGAGAGCGTGCAGAGTACGTTTCCGGGTAGTGGTGAGATGGTTCTGGAATCCCTGCAGGCTTCTGACGATGACACGAGTCTTCTCTCACCGCAGCAGGATGTCGTGGGCTCGATTGTGCTGTATACCGATGCAGCTCAGGCAGAGATCCTCGGACAGGTGGACGTTCTGGTACTGAGTCCGGTCGTGTATGCCATGAAAGCCCGTCTCCTTCGAAAGGTGCTGACGGGATTCACCATCACCATCCCTGTCGCCCTTGTGATAGCATTGCTCGGGGCACATGGAATCGCCCGTGGAGTCTCTCACCGAGCCGAGAAGATTTCACGGGCAGTGAGTTCCGTCGCTCATGGAACACTGGACGAACCTTCCTATCACACGAGTTATGCCGAACTGCGGCAGATAGGAGATTCAGTAGATGTCCTCAAGAGGCAGCTGGCCTCACACGAGCGGATCAGGCGGCAATGGCTGCAGAGTATCGCTCACGATCTCAATACGCCGGTCACCGCTTTGAGGCTCTCTATCGACAGAGTCTGTGACGGACTCATTCCTCTTGATACGGCTGGTACACAGCGGCTTCGAGGGGAAATCCTGGAGCTCGAACAGCGTGTCAGATCCGTGGTTACGCTTGCCTCGATGGAGTCTCCCGATTTCCGCCTGAGAATGGAACAGATCGATGTCCTTGATTTCGTCGACGAGGTGCTTTCATCACGAGAGGACGGGGACCCTCCGGTGTTGAATGTTGAAGTGGACACCATTATCGGGGACCGCAGACTGCTCGTGCTCGTTGCCCGCGAAGCGCTGCAGAATGCGTTCAAGTACAGGCAGGGAGGTGGAAAGCTGAGATGGTCCATCACTATTCAGGAAGGGTGGAACGTTCTTCAGGTATCCCACACGGGTTCCCTCGGCACTGAAGACCCTCTGCAGCTTTTCGAGCCGTGGTACAGGGCTGATCAATCCCGTTCGAAGCCGGGTTCGGGGATGGGCCTTGCCATCATCCGTCAGATCATGAACGCACATGGCGGGGAGGCTGTACTCGCACAGGACGGGACTCTGGTCACTCTTACCGTACGGTGGCCTTCGTCACAGAAGACTCTCTCCACCTGAACCACACGAAAATACACATGCTGTACAGATACTCTCCTTCTGCATGACACACGGAGGTGCCATCATACAGGTACATAAACTACCTTGATGGAGATGATCTGAATGAAAAAACGTATTGTTTGTATTGCCGTTGTGGCGCTGGTTGTTGGAAGTGTCTTCGCAGAAGCGAATTTCTCAGGGTCCTTCAGTATTGATTACCTCATGACTATGGACGGAACTGCAACAGCAGAAGGAGCGGACATGGATACACGCGCCGGAGAGCTGTTCCTCGGTGTTTCAGATGATACCTGGGATCTCGATATCCGCACAGTCACAGATGCGGGCTCGAAGATCGGTGATGTGGACGCGACCGCCACACTGAAAATCAACGCCATCCTTGATACCGTGGATGTGACTCTCCCGGTCGGCATCAATGCCTTCGTCGGGAATCAGAGGTTTGCCGGTTCTTCCGTGTATGCCGACCCCAGCGGTGCGGAAGGGGATTATGCGTTCCTCTCAACTGATATCCAGCGAGTGAACCTTCCCTTCGGTGCGAGCGTCTCCTACGAAGATATCGTCACAGTGAAGGCCGGTTTTGATATCATAGATGAGGGGGTGTTCTTCAGTACCGTCGTACAGCCCGTCGATGGTATCTCCGTGGCCTTCAATATCGTCGATGAAGCGGACTTTGACCTCTACAGAGTCTCCGGTGTGGGAATCAGTACCAGTGCCGCTGCAGATATCGCAGTTCTCGCAGGTCTTGATTTCGACCTGACACTCTCTGCTTCAGGCTGGTTCGCTGTCGATGATGATACACAGAACAACTACTTCGCAGCAGTGACCGGTGGTCTCGATACCTTCTCTGTCTTCGCTGAATACACGAACGAACAGGAAGTCGATAATCTGTACTTCGGCGGCAGCTATACCATCACGGATTCCCTCAGCACTTCCGCGGGTATCGGGTTCGAGGACCTGGATGATGCAGAGGTCTCCTCATGGGTCCGCGCTTCCTATACCATCGCCGATATCAACACCTTCGTTGAATACGGGTTCTTCGGTGACGGCGATGACGAGTCGGAACACTATATCCAGACCGGTCTGAGCTTCACATTCTGATTGGTACGAGGTGATTCACCGTTCCGGCCTGCCCGTCGGAAGGTGACTTCCTCCAAAACAGATTTTTTCGTTATACAATTTCTCCCCCTTCGCCCACGGTGCCGTTGGTGAGGGGGGAGGAGCTTTTTTCGTGTATGCAGTTCCTTCCTGACCGCCCCGGAGCTCTGAACAGGAGCTCGTTCCTCTGTCTGTAATAATATCACCGAACTCACGGCAGCTCTCACTTTCCTTTTCCATTGACTTTGAGTATATTCACCACAAGAATAGAAAACCACTTACGGAGGACATAGATGAGTGAAGTAGTATTGACAAAAGATAATTTCGAGACTGAAGTGATTTCTTCAGATCTCCCCGTACTCGTAGATTTCTGGGCAGTCTGGTGCGGTCCCTGCAGAATGGTGGCTCCCTCGGTTGAGAAACTTGCAGAGAAATATGCCGGAAAACTGAAGGTCGGGAAGCTCAACGTAGATGAAGAGCTCGAGCTGGCTCACAAGTACCAGATCTCCAGTATCCCGACACTTGGCATCTTCAAGGGTGGAAAGATCGTTTCTCATAAGATCGGAGCATTGCCGCTGGCAGCTCTTGATGCATGGGTAAGCGAGTTTATCTAATCATAGCAGAGTATGAGATAGAGGGGAGAGCCTGGTTGGTTTTCCCTTTTTCTTTGTATGTGGTGTTATCAGGGACTGTACTGTTCGATGCAGTTTGTCTGTGAGAAGCTCAGAGAACTGGTCGGCACGGTATACCACTGTTCTGCATTGAACGCCGTCTCCCCGTCCTCTCTTCGGTTGATACTTCTCGTTGAGGTGGTATGGTCACTCCTGACCGAGTTCTCGGGGGTGATAGGCTCACTCTCCCACAGGTGGTACTGTTCCAGTTCCTGCACCTCCTGAAACACCTGGGCAGTACCGAATCCTCCGTACTCGGTATCGGAGTCATTGCTGCGGTCGGAGTAGGGAAGTGCATCGATGATGTCGGGTGTACTGTTCCGGTACACTGATATAACTCCGTTGTTTCCGCCCAGACCCTCTTCTCCTGCATAGAAGAAATGGGGATGGTCATGAAGGTTCTCTTCCACGGAATACTGCAGTACCACGTAATCCCCTGTGTTCACTTCATACGAGGGGAAGACGAACAGGCTGGTGTGATTCAGGTACATACCGTCATAGAGATGCACTCCGGCCATATTTCCGTCGCTGAGAACAGCGAGTTCAATTCTGTCGGGCTGTGTGGCCGTCCCTTTGGAGGTGAACTCGTTGAGACGCAGCCTCGGAAGGCGGGTATTGATGCCGCTTACCTGCCTGCTCAGCGTGGTCGTGTTTCCTGCCCTGTCCGCCACTCTCACGGAGAGATGGATGTTCTCTCCCGGAGGAAGTACCTCAGGCAGCGTGATCAGAACCTTCCGCTCATCGAGTGCCGCTTCCAGCGGGTCTGCATCCACCGTCTTCGCAACGCAGGAGCTGATGGGCTCATCGAACTCGACCCGGACGGTGCGCTCATCACTTGTGTCGAGTGAAAGGAGGACAGGGGCCTGACGGTCTCTGCCGATGAAATAGTTCTCGACCCTCTCGCTCTGGGCGACAGGACAGGCAGTGAAGAGGTTCAGACAGAAAAGAAGTACGGTGAGGATCGTTCTGTTCATATCTTCTGTTACTGCGTGAACCTTAGAATTGATTGACCTATCGTGATTGAATCTAGTACACTTCCCGCAGAACAAAGGAGCTAGCATGGGTAAACTGTGGCAGAAAGAGACGTCTCTCGATTCCCTCATGGAGGAGTTTTCCGTCGGGAGCGACTATGTGAATGATCAGGAACTGGTGAAGAGTGACATACTCGGATCGATGGCTCATGCACAGGGTATCCACCGTGCCCGGCTGCTGAGTGATGAGGAACTTGCATCTCTGCTGACAGCTCTCAGGCAGCTGTTCGAACGTTCACAGGAGGGCTCCTTTGTCATCCGCCGTGAGGATGAGGACTGTCATACCGCCATTGAGGGATACCTCACCGAGATGGTGGGTACAGCCGGCAAGAAGATACACACGGGCAGGTCACGAAACGATCAGGTCCAGACGGCTCTGAGGATCTGGATGAGGGAGAAGCTCCTCACCCTTCACCTGCACACCGTCGACCTCGCTCAGACACTCCACTCGTTCGCCCGGCGGTATGAGATGGTCCCTATGGCAGGGCGCACTCACATGCAGATAGCAATGCCCTCTTCCGTCGGTCTGTGGGCGGCTTCGTTCAGCGAGCAGCTGCTCGACCTCTCGGGACACCTGCTCGGTCTCTACCATCGCATCGACATGAGTCCTCTCGGCTCTGCCGCCAGTTACGGCTCTCCTGTTCCGATCGACAGAAGCTATACCGCACAGCTTCTCGGCTTCCGAAAGGTCCAGCGAAACGTACTGTATGCGAACAACTCCCGCGGACTGTTCGAAGGAATGATCCTCGACGGATGTGATTATATCGCACTGACCCTGAGCAAGCTTGCTCAGGACCTGATCCTCTTCTCGCTTCCTGAGTTCGGCTATTTCTCTCTCAATCCGAAACTCTGTACAGGAAGTTCGATCATGCCGCAGAAGAAGAATCCCGACGGACTGGAACTGACCCGTTCCCGTGCCTCGATGATCAGCGGCTATGCCCTTCAGGTGAAATCAATCATCAGAAGTCTGCCGAGCGGGTATAACAGAGATTTTCAGGATACCAAGGAGCCGTTCATCAAGGGAGTGAATGCGACCATACTGCTGGTCCAGATCATGGACCAGATGATGAAAGGTATCACGGTACACGAAGACGTACTGACAGGAGCCTGTACGGGCGAGCTCTATGCAACCGACGAGGTACTCAAAAGACTTGCCGAGGGCAGATCCTTCCGGGATGTCTATCGGGAAGTGGGGATGGACCTCGCCAGTGTCTCCACCTATGATCCGCTGGAGACCCTCTCGACCCGTACCAGTGAAGGTACCACAGGGAACCTCCTCCTCGAAGAGCTGCAAACAGAACTCCTCGAAGAGAGAGATGCGGGTCAAGCACTCAGAGAACAGCTGTCAGCATCCTACCAGGCGCTCTTCGGCTCACAGATTTCTCTGTCCTGAACGGATAGAATACGGAACGTTACCAGATCAGAGATACCGGGCTGGACAGGCCTGCCCGGCTGTTCGGCTACAGCCTCCACAGGACTCCGAACGTGCTGGATACAAGACCGAGAATCGGCAGGAGCGGGTTCGGGGGGGTGACCTCGACTCCATCTCCGGTCGAGATGAACAAGACCATCGGCGCGTTCAGATTGATGAACAGTCCGGTGTCCTTCTCGGGGAGCCAGTACTCACCCTTGAGAGCTACACCCGCAGCCCCGAAGATGCCTGTCTCGAAATCGGTGAACCCTATCATGGAACCGCCGATCTTCAGGTCGAAGCTTTCCCCGAGTGGAATCGGATAGGTCACATCGGCTGTCACCACGAAGTAGGGGAAGAAGAAATCTCCCTCAGACTCCAGGGCCCATGCGATATATTCGAAGCCGAGCGGGTAGTTCACTCCTGCCTGTATGTCCAGCGGACCGAGTGGTGCATCAAGTACGACACCGCTTGCCAGGAAGCCGAGCTGACCTCCGATGGCGAGAGAATCGTTCGCTCCGGCCGATACGAATCCGCCTGCACAGATCAGGATAATCACAGAGATGATCACTACTCTTTTCATACGTTCCTCCTGTTTTTCGTTCTACGACACATGGCGTTGAGCCGGTCTGTCATAAGTATAACACCAATTATGACTTGAATGATACAAAATGATCAAATAAGTGATGTAACGGTAATCGGCATGATAGCGGTTATGTATTAAGTTACCATACTTGTATTGTAAAGACTCATAGTAAAATCCACCAAGGGAATCCCTCGTGAGTCCGGGATAAGAGGGTCTCTCTTCGTCGCTATTTTTCATCTTCGCCAGTGTTGAACTATCACAGATTATTGTGTACAGTTGCTGCTATGAGTATCGTCAAGCCGCATAAATTGGGTATTATCGCCGGTCCGGGATCGGAATACTTTGCAGGTAAAGTAGTTAAACACCTTAGAAGACTCTATCTCGACCGCTATCAGAAGCTCAGTGCATCGCTCGTAAAGCGGCATGACATGACGCCGGAAGAGCTTCTTGATGTCGTGACTCTCAACGATGACCTGCTGAGCAAGAGGATTCCCCGGGGGAAGAAGCCGAAGGCCTATACCTGTCCCGACCTCGACATACCGGTCAAGTATACTCAGTTCGTGAACGGGGAGGTGAAGTCCGAGATCCTTGCTCCCGTGCGGGGACTCAGGATATTCCTGATCTACGATGTGTCGAACAGCTACCCCATAAAATTGCGTGGCACGGAAGATACGACGAGGCTCACGATAAACGACCATCTTATGTTCCTCTTCACGACGATCAGCGCGCTTAAGAACTCGGGAGTCGATTCGGTGACACTGGTGCTTCCCACCTATCCCTACTCGCGTCAGCACAAGAAAGGTTCGAGAGAGGCCCTCACTGCCGCCGTGTTCGGCAGGATGTGTGAGGATATGGGAGTCGAGAGGATCATCACCCTCGATATCCACTCACGGGAGATCGAGAACGCATTCAACAACACTCACCTTGAGAACCTTCACGCCAGCTATCAGGCACTGATAAAGCTCCACAAGATCATTGACTTCAGCGACCCCGACCTGGTCGTAGTCTCTCCTGATACCGGAGCTGTCCTTCGGAACAAGTTCTACGCCGAGGCACTGCACCGTCCCCTTGCCATGCTCTACAAGGAGCGGGATTATTCCGTGGTCAGCAAGGATGCCAAGAGCTCGAATATCCGCTCGATCAGTTTGCTCGGTGATGTGAAGGACAAGACGGTCCTGATGGCCGATGATATGATCGGCACGGGAGGGACGCTCCTGATCGCCATGAGGGAACTGAAGAAGATGGGAGCGAAGAAGATCATCTGTCTCGTGTCACTGCCCTTCTTCAACGGAAACGCACGCGAAGAGTTCGATGCGGCGTATCAGGAAGGGGTATTCTACCGTATCGTAGGTACCAATGCCGTCTTCCATGATAAGGATCTGACGTCGAAGGAATGGTTTGTTCAGGCGGACGTCACCGAGCTGTTCGCACGGGTCATCAGTCGTCTCCACCATGGTCGTCCCCTCAGCCCGCTGCTTGACAACAGGCACTTCATCCACCGCCTTGTCGATATTTCACAGGCGAATCCTCAGGCTCCATTGCCGAGGAGCAAGGAGACCTATTAGGTTTTCTCTTCCTTCTCGGCTGGTCACAAGGCCCCGTACCTGTCGGATTCCCTTCAGCCGATACTATTGACGGCAACTGTGCCTGATTGGAGAGGTGTCGGGAACAGACGTCTCATCACACACAAGGAGTCAACAATGGATCTATCCAGAAGAATATCAGGTTTTCAGTCATCCCCCATCAGACGGCTTGTCCCGTTCGCGACCGAAGCGAAGAGGAGAGGGATTCATGTCTATCATCTCAATATCGGCCAGCCCGATATCAGGACACCTGAGGGTGTCCTCGATGCCATTCACTCGTTTGACAACCCCGTGATCGCGTACGGTGAGAGTGAGGGAGACGCTGAGCTCCGCTCGGAACTGACACGCTACTATGCTTCCTACTCGGTTGAGGTCTCGGAAGATGAGATCATGGTCACCACAGGCGGCAGTGAAGCGCTTCAGTTCGTGCTGATGACGCTCTGTGACCCGGGTGATGAGGTGATCATCCCCGAACCCTATTATACGAACGTCGGTTCTTTTGCCCGGAGTGCCGGTGTCGTCCTGAAGGCTGTCACCAGCCGTTTCGAGGAAGATTTCGCTCTTCCTCCTCTTGAGGAGTTCAAGTCACGAATCAGCGACAGGACGAAGGCGATCCTCCTGTGCTCACCAAACAATCCCACCGGGTACGTCTACTCGCAGCAGGAGCTTGCCGATATCCTGGAACTCGCACGGCAGGAGGATCTTTTCCTGATCGTCGACGAGGTCTACCGTGAGTTCTGTTACGACGGTCAGTCGTTCATCAGCGCCCTGACGTTCAGCGAGTATCATGACCGTATCGTCGTTGTCGATTCCTTTTCCAAGCGCTACAGCATGTGCGGAGCCCGTATCGGAGCCCTCGTGACAAAGCGGAAGGATATCCTCGAGGGCGTCATGAAGCTCGCTCAGGCACGTCTGTGTCCGCCGGAGATAGAACAGGTCGCCGCTCTCGCCGCTCTCGCCACCCCTGATTCCTACATCCAGGAGGTCAGGCAGGAGTACCAGGCCAGACGCGATTTTCTTGTGAAGGAGCTCAACTCGATCGAGGGTGTGAGCTGTTCTGTTCCCAAGGGAGCCTTCTACGTCATTGCTGAGCTGCCGGTGGAGGATGCAGAGGATTTCTGCCTGTTCCTGCTGAAGGATTTCAGCTATGAGGGGCAGACGGTGATGTTCGCTCCGGCAGAGGGCTTCTATGTCACCGAAGGTATGGGAAGGAGTCAGGTGAGGGTCGCGTACGTGCTCAACACGGAAGACCTGGGGCATGCGGTTCAGTGCCTGAGGGTCGCTCTCAGCGAGTACCGTTCCTAGTTCCTTCACTGCGGTACCGCAGAAGCTCCTGTCCTGCAGATAGAGGCCGAGCCCTCTATCTGTTTCGGGTTTTGTCTCTCGAGGTTTCAGGCAGGCCTCCCCACGATTTCCCATGCACCTGTTCATTGCTCTGATTCGCTTTCGTAGGTACTTTCCTACACGCATGCTGATTGAGTGCGGTGCCGCGGTGTGGTATCGTGTAAGCGTGAATGGTATTCAGCCCGTTCACAAGGGAAAGAGAAGAACCCATCAGTCAGTCACCTGAAAGCTGTATATCACACGTCACCATGTTATAATACCTTACACCTACTTCTCTTTCCCTTTTTCTATGCCCTGAGGGTAGCCTTTTCTGTCATGAGACCTCAGTGACTTCTCCTGCTCCACTCGGGCAGTCCCGCCTCCCGCCTCCTGTTCCTGTACTCCGCACCTGTACAGCACTGGAACGTCGGTTCCCTCCGCTGAACGCGGGTCTTTCAGATACGTCATACGTAGGCAAAAACAGCTCAGAATCATCTAGCAGATTATGCTAATTTCTTATATATACATCATTTGTAGGCAATTTCCTACAAATTGATATTCAGATTCAGTGTCTGGGCTGTTTAGGAATATATTCATAAAAGGGAAAGAGATATCCTGTCTGGTAGAGGTATTGTGAAGGGGTTCTGTAAGAGTTTTCCTACAAGACGATAGCGTTTCTGAAGGCTACTATAAAAACGTGATGACAGGAAACAAGGTGTGTCCATGAAAGAAACAGGTAAGAGTGTCATAAGTTCAGCAGTCCTCCTGTTCGCAGTGCTCCTTCCCCTTGCCGGTTCAACTGTGCTGCAGAGCAGTGTGAGTGTGGACTTCTCCACACCACTCCTGGCAGTGGCACTTTCTGAGCCTGAGGTGTTTCACCAGACACAGATGATCATCCTTGCCCCCACGGTTGCGGGAGAACAGGCAGGATCTCAGGTGTTGAACACCAGTATCCCTGCCGGAGAGGTCTCCTATACGGTGGATGGTACAGGCTCTGAGGTCTTTTTGATGGTGAAGGCCGACCTTCCGCTTCGTCTGTCACTGATTGACGGTGAGGGGGAACTGCTTGGTCCGTTCCTGTTGAGCGACACGGAGGAGGTCGTCCTGGGGCCGCTGAACAGTAGCTATGCGACCTATGAACTACTGTACGACCTGGTCGGACAGGATACGGGGACAGGGAATCATTCGGTGAGTTTTGCTCTCCGATAGAGATATGAGAGTGCGGTCGTTGACCGCACCGGTTGAAGCACATAGCAGAATGAAAGGAGGATATGCTTGAACAGGAGTTTGAAAGCCTTTCATCACATCAGTACTGAATCTGGTGATGATGCTTTCCGGGCTTTCGGTAGCGACTCAGATGGTATCGGTTGATATCAAGGATTCAGGTTCAGGTGTTGCTGTCTATAACAGATGCCTAGGCGACAAGGTCTGAGTATCTGTATGGTGATTTCCGCACAGGGAATCAGGGCTGTGCACTTCAGTCCATAGTGGCCGGTCTCTGGACTCACCGCTCAGGGACCCATGGAGTACGCCATCGGTTTCACCTGTTCGGTTCATGAGTCGGATGAAGGGAACTCCGTGTCTGTCTGAACAGCGGTCTCAGGAGTATATCCCGGGAATGAGTTTCGAAACCTTGCATTCAATGAATGCACGAATTTTACTATTTTTTTAGGAGAAACAAGATGAAAAAAACAACAAGAGCAATTGTCGCAGTGTCAGCAATATTCCTGATACTGTCCATGGCGACACTCGCAGCGGATGAGAATTCAATACCTGATGATGATACTACAACTCAGGTAGTTACGTATTCGCTATCAATAAACACTGGTGGAGTAGCAAAGATCAGAGTGTATGGTTCTGATGGAGATACCGGGTATACGGAGAGTCCCACTGTGGTTTTCTCTGACACGCACGATACTGCATACTCAGTTACTACAGCTGGTGCCGAAGCGACCGGTCCTACAGCTTATAGCTATGTTACTGACATGGGAGAACGTTCAGGCGGGAGCCTCCAGTATACCGTCGCTGGTTTACCCGGTGCGTATATCACCGCTTCAGCTGCAAAAAGCGATGGAGACGAAGGAACCTATGTAAATGATACACTCTACGTCAAGGTGGTAGACATTGTTGATTCCGCCGGTGATTCAACAGCTGGTACTAGTTCAGATAAAATGGGCGAGGTTCAATCGGGAAATCTTGATACTACTAAGCACACACTCGGTTCAGCCACAAGAACGCTTATCTCAAGTATACCCGGAACAAATACTGCTACTGGTACCGCACCAGGGTCTTATATTCCCGGTGCTCAAATCTTGTATGGATTTACTGGCGCCCCGGGTGTGGAATCCATCACAGTGACTTACACGATAATTGGATCGTCAACGTAAGGAAACTAACTAGAAGTAGTCATATTTGGGAGGGGCTATGAATGTTCACAGCCCCTCCTGTGTATCATGTCGTAATACATCAAATCATTGAAAACGGCAGGTGAAGGAATCCATGCAATGAAAGGCAGAGAACAACTGAAAGGTGGGAAACAGCGTATCAGGGTCTCTGCAGGGGTGGTGTGTATACTTCAAGCCGTGGTACATGAAAGATCCTCTGCAACAATCCCGATCATCGAACTGAACCGGATAGAAGTCATGGCTCCGATTTCAACACGTCGGGTATGTGGCGGGGTATCTGTGGAGAGTCCCGGGGTGAGATGTGATATCCCGTATAGTGGCTCTCCCATAGGTTCCGAAGCAGGAGAACTCGCAGAGGAGCTCCCCATGGGCTTCCTGGGTATCGAGGTAGAGGAAGGGGGGTATCTTCCCTATACCCTCGAAAGCAACAGCAGACATCATGCGATGCCCGTGCACTGTCCCGCATCGGGATACAGGGGCAGAACACTCCGGGTACTCGTGGATCCTCCAGGAAACGCAGGGAGTAAGCTAACTGTACCGGACAATCTGGGCAGTACAGTTGTCGGGAATGACGGGAAATCGGGATATCTCACGGTTTCTGCAGGCTCTGCACAGGAAGGTGTCAGGTCTGTTCTTTCCTGTGATGGGAGTACCGGCGAAACACAGGGAAGGGGTATAGGATGTGTGTGATACACAACGCACAGCGGGAGCGATGAATGGGTGCGAGTAGCATGAAACAGGTCGTTCCTCTCTGCATTCTGTTGATCCTGCTCGGGTGTTTTTCCGCTGTGTCTGCCGGGACCACTCTATCCTGGAACAGTTCTTTCACGAATGGTTGGACCTTGACTCCTGATGCTTCTATGCTGTCAGACGGGGCCGGCAGTGATTACGCACAGGAAATCCTTTCCCCGCCCTACACAGAGGCTGTCACCGTCGAGAGTGACACTTCGTGGAGCCTGTACATCGAATCAGAGCCCCTGCTCTGGCCTGATGCGGTCACCCTCTCTGCGCGTGCGATGGCACCCGAACAGGAGACCTTCACGGTGTTACAGGAGACCTTCGTCCCGCTCACCTCATCCCCGACGCTTCTGGCCTCCGGGACAGGCGACCGGGAACTGATCGGCGTACAGTACCGTCTGGATGGTGTGAGCGTCAGTCAGTTCAAACAGAGTTTATGGAATAACGAGATCTTTCTTTCCCTGATGGAAGAGTAGAACTCAGACAAAGAAGAGGAATGTATGAAACGTATACAGCTGTCACTGTTGCTGATATGCACAGTAGTCTCCATGGTAGGTGCCTCCATCGCCGTACAGGGAGACCTGTTTGTGAAGACCACAGCTCTTCCGGGAGAGTCATACACAGGAACCGTTCAGGTGGTGAATAATGGAACGAGGAACGAACGGGTCCAGATATCTCAGGCCGACTACCTGTATGATGATGCAGGGAATAACTACTTTCATGCACCGGGAACCGACGCCCGGTCAAATGCCCCCTGGATCCGGTTCGACAAAGATGTGATCGTCGTCCCTCCCGATACCAGTATAAAAGTACCCTATACGGTACGGGTCCCTTCGGAGCCTTCCCTGAACGGGATCTACTGGTCGATTGTTTTCATCGAAGGGATCACCGACAGTCTTCTCAACCCGGAACTCAAGGAGGACGAGGTTGCCGCGCTCAGCATCAACTACCGATACGGCGTGCCGATCGCTACCCAGATCGGAGAGACGGGGACCCCTTCCCTGGCATTCAGAGATATCCAGATAGACAGGGAGAAAGAGGAGAAGTCTATCTCATTCAGCATCGATAATACCGGAGAGACGCTTGCATCGGGTGAGCTGTATGCACTGGTTTATTCGAAGACCGGTTCCTTCCTGGGTCGCTATGATGCCAGGAGAGTCTCCACGCTTCCGGGAACATCGATCCGGCGGTCAGTCTCCTTCCCTGACCTGGAAAGCGGTTCCTACAGAGTCCAGCTCCTCGCTGATATAGGAAAGGATAAGGTCTTCGGAGTTCTTGTCTCTCCCACCTTCTGAGCTGATGGCGCACAGACAGAGACAGAACTGTACAGTATTGATCCTCTTATTTTCCCTGGTGAGGCTGTTCAGCCTGCAGGTCATCTCTGTCACCGGTCCCTCAGAAAGTTCCGGTGAAAACCTGCTGAATCTTGTGTTCGAGTTCATCAACGACGAGGGAGAGTCTCTGACGGTGGAAGCCCTGCCTGTGATACCACAGGGGTGGCGTCTTCAGTTCCCTCTCTACCCCCTGACACTGGAACCGGGGCAGAGTGACATCGTCTTCCTGTCCATGGTCATTCCCGCCTCTGCCGCCGCCGGGTCCTATCAGGTGGGACTGACAGTCCCGGCTTCAGGAACGATTGTTTCCGAGGAGGTCACGGTTCTACCAGAGTACGACATCGATCTTAGTGTACTCGCCTCTCCGTCGATCATCCTCAATACACGCGAGTACTCGGTGGATGTCAGGGTGAAGAATACCGGTAATGTCCGAACCTCCGTCTTCCTGGAAGGGAAGGCGACCTACCTGGAAAAGGGGGCTTTCACCTCTGATGAGCTCCTCCTCGATGTCGGTGAGAGTAGAGAGGTCAGGTACGAGGTGACCCTCGAAGAAGGGTATCACCGGCAGACCCAGGTCCATACGACGATTCATGCCACCACTGATACACGGGATCCCGTGGTGAAAGAGGTAGGTGTGGTCCACAGGTGGATCCCTCCGATCCAGAGTGCATCCCTGTACCGCTTCTTCAAGCTCTCTGCCTCTGCTTCTCTTGCCTCCTCACTTTTCGAATCTGGTACCACGACTTTTGGGACGGGCCTTTCAGGCTCCGGGGCTCTTGATGATGACAATTTCCACAAGCTCTCCTTCTCCCTTCCGATGCCGAGCCTGTCGTTTGATCCACTCAATGTGACCTGGAGCACCTTCAACATCTCCTACAGGAACCCGGTGTTCTCAGTGGAACCGAACACCTCCTTTTCTCCGACCTCGCTTGTTCCCGGTATTTCTGATCAGGGATTTCTTTTCGCCGTATATACGAACGGTTCCCGTGTTGAACTCTTTTCGACAACCGGTACTCAAGAAGAACGGGGAATCGGTGTGAAGAGTAGTATCACCTACCGAGAAACAGATACGATTGCTCTCTCGTGGACGTATGACAGGGCGGTGCAGGAGATGTTTCTGGGAGTATCAGGGTTCATGCGGCCCTATGATATCTCGAACATATCCTACAGTGGAGCTGTTTCACTATATGAGCCGGAGAGGAGGGCGTTCAACCTGCAGCTCAGCGCTCTTGAGAGTGCCTACAGATACTCCTTCTATGCATCACACAAGAGCGCCGAGTACCTGAAGACGTCGACCGGGGAGAGTCTTGTCACGGTGGAAGGCTCGCTGTTCCCCAGCGAGGCCGTGAGTTTTCGCGGCTCCTACACCTTCAGTGACCGGGACCGTGTCACCTCCTCATACCGGAACCGACACTCCTTCTCATTCTCGGCAGGGTATCTCCTCACCTCCAGGACCAGCCTCTCAGGCAGTTTCTCCCAGCTGCTTCAGTATGTTGCAGACGATGAGAGTCCATCAACTGAACGCTCCAATGTCTACTCGGGAGCCTTCAATACGGTCCTGGGCGGCCTCGAGCTGAAGCTCGGAGTCAATCATGTTTCAGGCGAGTACATTCTGCCTTCACTGCTGCTGACTCTTTCGGCAGCAAAGAGTTTTCCCGATCTCGGAAGGTTCACGAGTTCCCTCTCGATCGATACCGGCAGTACCGAGCCCGGTCTGTCCGATTCCCTTCTCTCTGCCAAAGCATCCTTTTCCACTTCATTTCCTCTCGATGTCTCAGCGGGTGTGGACCTGGGGTACACCTATGCCTCATCCACCGGACTCAGCGGTTTCACCGCTGGGGGAAGGCTCTCGTATTCAAAGAAGGGGTTCGGAGGGATGAGTGCCGGGCTCAGCTATGCAAGGCTGCCTGTCGCCGTCACCGAAGAATCACTCAGTTTCACCCTCTCCTACTCAACGAGCATCAATGTGCCTATCGGGTTAAGAAACGATGTCTCAGAGCTGTCGGGGCGCATCGTGCCCCTCCTTCCCACCGACTCCGTCAGTGATATCATCGTCACGGTGGGAGACCTCACAGCCGTCAGCGACGAGGACGGAGCGTTCCTCTTCCCTGCTGTTGCGAAGGGGACCTACCAGATGACGCTCACACCGGGTGCTACAGGTCATCAGTTCCTGATCATGGATCAGGAGAGCACGATCATCGAGCTTGACGAACAGAGCGAACAGGTGACACTCACAATCACCCGTCCCCTCATGGTGCGGGGAACCTCAGACCTGAGTGCGTACGATGGTACAGGCGGGGGCGGGATCATCGTGAGTGTGGAGAGTGTGTACGGGGAGCAGAGGAAGATGGTGAACAGGGATGGCTCCTTCACCTTCACCGGGCTGAAACCGTCGACCTACAGCATCTCGGTTCTCGAGTCAACGGTACCCGAGGGCTACAGGGTGGAATTCTCCTCCTATGAACTTGACCTGAGAGACGGAGAGGATGCAGAGGTCACTCTCACGGTGAGACCGGTCATAAAGGAGATCCTGTTCCAGGGAGGAGGTGAATTCATTGAACTCCTCTAGACTGCTTCTGATCACCGCACTCCTTCCTGTTCTCTCGGGTGTCCTTTTCGCAGGAACCGTCTCTTCCCTTGACCGCGCTCAGAAAGGGTACTCGGCTACAGTTTCCTACAGCTACTCTGAGTCTTTTCCCTTCGCCCTCTCGGCTGAGGTGATCACGGCAGAGAACGGCTTCCTCGATTACGGTCTGAGCGCGGCATACCGCAGGGACGGTGATGGTTCGGTGAACATCGAGGGGGCTCTGGCCTTCACCTTCACCCTGATCAAGCAGGATACCTATATGCCCGTTTCTCTGACTGTGGAACCGGAGCTTCTCTATGCCGGCTATATCTCAGGGGAGAGGGAAGGGTACGAAGCAACCGGTCTGAAGTTTTCATCGACACTCCTGTCGGTGATCAGGACCGCTCACCGTCAGTTCCTCACCCTCGGACTGACCGGGGAACTCTCACGCTATACCTATACCTCCTCCTCTTCTTCACAGCCGCCCTATACCCTGAGTGAGTTCCAGGCCGGTCCGACCGTGCGCTACACCTTCAGAAACTATCCCCTGGCACGGGGCAACAGCGGAGAGCTGCGTCTGACCCTTCTGTTCGATGATCAGTGGTCACCTCAGCTCAGAGCAGGTTACTCCTTTCTCCGGTACAGGGAGGCACACAGTGAATGAGAGAGTGATCTTCCTGTACCATGCCGGCAGAGCCGTACGCACTAAGAAACCACATACCCTGCTGATCCTGTCCCACGAAATCCTTGGAAATCCGGTCCTCAGGTGTACAGGAGGGATGCGGTGATGCTGAAGAGAATTCTCCACCTCAGCCTTCTTCTTATCTCTTTGTCCTTCGTTTCACTCTATGCCTTCGACTTCTCTGAATTCGGATTCGACGATATCCAGAAGCGGGTGAGTGGAAGCTATACTGTCTACTCGATGAGTGATGAGATGGGCAGGGATGTGAAGATCTCCCTCTCTCCCGATCTCCCCGAGGCCAGGATTGTTCTACTCCTCTCCGCCTATACCACCTTCGATCAGTGGGACTCGATCTCCTTCGACACGCTCTCGATCATTGCAGAAACCGAGTACACCTCGTTCATGGTGCTCCCGACACGGATCAGCTACAACGGGGTGGACCTTCTTTCGTATGTCCGCTCCGGCCTTTCCTTCATTCAGGAGAATGACTCCCTGATCTACGACATCAGGCTTGTCAATGCTGCGGTGAACCCGAAACTGAACGGCGGGTATACGGATGAACAGGGGCTTCTCAAAGCCCTCTATGAGGCAGTGGAGATCGATCTTCTCGGGATCCTCTATATGGGTATTAACCAGGAGTCACGTAAGGCACAGGACGCACCGTCTGTACAGCAGGAAATGCCTCAGGTCGTTACGCTCCCTGAACAGACTCCACAGAGTCCGGTTTCCTCCCAACCCTCGGAGCCTTCCCTGCCTCCCTCCTATGAGGCATCGCTTGCCGTGATGAAACAGGAGCTGATGGCTGAACTGAATGATACCGTCAATGAGGCGGTGGATGCCCTCAAAGAGGATGCAGCAAAGGATCTCGACTATGAGGTGAAGATTCTCAGCAATGATATAGATATCCTGTCCCAGGTGGTGACTCAGGACCGAGGGGAGAGGAAGCGTGAGGCTGCAGAGCTTGCATCTGCCGTGACCCAGATCCAGCAGGATGCGGCTCAGTTCAAAGGAGACCTGTCGGCTGCACGGGGTGAGAGGGATGCACTGGAGCAGGACATCCTGCTCCTCAAGGGGGAACTTGATGATCTGAGAAAGGCCATTCTGACGATCCACAACACCGGTATTTTCGGAAACATCCGACACGTGGACAGAAAGGCGATCGAACGGGCGGTGAGCCTGAAAGACAAAGATGAGGATATCACGCAGAGTGAGATGTACACGATGCTGAACCGGGAAGGATATGCAGTGAGTGAGCACGCAGTGTTCCTGATCTACGCACTCTACTTCAATGAATACTACTAGAGCGGCAGGGCCGAAAACGGCAGCGACCAGATAGGAAAAGAGTATGAACGATACAAAGAAGACACATGAAGAACCGGAGACCGCCACATTCTCTGTTCCTCTCCATCTCAAGCACCGTCCCATCCTCGCTCTCGAGGAGTATGAGCAGGCGGATGGTCACAAGGCGGGGAACTCTGAAGCAAAGGGTCTTTCGATCGGGCTTGCCCAGTGGAACAGTGAGGACTCCAGCGAAGTCTCGGCCAAGATCTGGCGCCATACAGGTGATAAATGGTCCCGCCAGTCCGAGGAGATGCCGCTGCACAGAATCCTTGACCTCACGATCCTCGTTGCACGTGCCCGGCTTCTGTTCAGACGGTACCGCCCCACCGATCTGAGTGATAAGCCTGGGTATCCCCTGATAGATACTATCCATATACAGGGTGCAGCCCTCCCTGTGTCTGCCTGCAAGGAGAGTGAGACGTTCGATACTGATGTCGGTAAATTCGAACGTGCCCTTACCTCTGAAGAGGTATTTCTCAAGCAGCGCTTCGATATCCTCACCCGAATCCTGAGTGAGACGGAACATGTGTCGGGAAGAGCCTCTGTTCCTCCTGAACAAACCCGCAATCTCCCTGACACCCCGCGCGCTGCTGCTCCTGAACGGAAGGAGCAGCCGGGAAGTGTGGCCGCTGTGACTCTGCCCTGGTACCGGAGAATCGGACTCAAGGATATCATCCTCACCCTGATCGCCTTTGTCAGCATTATGACTGCCCTGTTCTTCGCCTCCCAGGTCAGGTCCTTCACGGACCTGAGCCTTTCAGCTGATGATATCATCATCCAGAAAGGCACAGAGGATACCATAGATCTGTGGATCCGGCAGAAGAACGGTATCGAATCGGTCCTGATTACCAGACAGATCATCGACTACGGATCCGGAACAGGTCATTATGCCTGTATCGATCCCAGGAGCCTTCTCGCATCGGAAGGAGAGCTCAGAGTCGCTGATGGTGTGTTCCTCGGCGGTGACGAGAAGGGCTATCCCCTTGTGGACTCCACCACCGAATACCACCCGAAGCTCGGTAATGCGTATCATCTGATCCTTCCCAGAGAGATCCTGTACCAGAGCGGTGACGGAGCCTACCATGCTGTGACCCTGTACCACGGTGCACCCCTTACGGTAACCGCGTTCAGAAAGGATTTTGCCGACTATCGCGGTGAGTACAGGATCAATCCGTTCACTCTCCATATTCCCTGGTGGCCATCCGAGGAGCTCTACCACGGGACCTTCTCACTCGATGCGCTTGCACGGAGAACTGCTGAGGAGGCCTACACCCTCGAGCAGAGACTGCGCTCAGAGTTCAATGCCTATCAGATCAGTGAGATCGAGCGGTATGACGGTATCAGGAATGAAGGGCTTGAAGCACTGGCCGCTCTTGAAGCAATGATCGATCAGCTCAGGGATGAGGGAATCACCGTATCACAGGACCTTGAAGAGGAACTTGATGCGCTGAGGAGAGCGGGTTCTGCTGCAGATGCAGACCTTGCTGAGCGGCTCTCAGCTCTCAGCGGCGAAGGGCTGCGTATCACCGGCGAACTGATAGAGAAGATCGCCCTGCTGGAGCGAAGCTCAGAAGAGGCCGATGCGGCTCTTGAACAGGAAATTGCAGATCTCCTTGCGGCAGGCACAGCGGCCGCGGCTTCGCTTGAGAGCGGCATAGAGGCTCTCGGCAACGAGCAGAGAGTTCTGGTCAATGTTCTTCGCCAGGAGGGCCTGACTGCAGCCACAGGCCTTGAGAAGGAACTTGCACAGCTACAGCAGGACCTGCAGAGACTGGCCGCCGAACAGCCATCTGGTGTGTCGGAACCGACCTATACCCTTCCACAGGTGGACGTTGAAACCTATCCGGAGACTGATTCCGCCGAACAGCCATCTGCTGTGTCGGAACAGACCTACGCCCTTCCGCAGGTGACCGTTGAGACCTCTACGGAGACTGATTCTGCCGGGAAATCTGTACAGGCGGAGGCGGAGCCTGACCTCAGTGACCCTGAAGCGCTGCTTTCCACCTCTCCGCAGTGGAGGATCGAAAAACTCTTCTCTGCGGATATGTTCATGAAAGAGGAGGCCGTGAAGCTTGTCAACAAGATACACTCCTCCTTTGAAACCAGTCTTGAGGGACTGTTGAGCGCTGCCCAGGGAGATTCCCGGATCCTCTCGCTTGAGGAGGAGCCATTGATCGAGGATCTCAATTCCCTTCTGAAGGATGTATCGGTCTACTCCAATGAGAATCGTGAGCATATCAGGGGCTCACTGGTTTCTCTGCAGAGCATGGCCGGTCAGCTGTCGGACCATGTGAGGAAGATGAAGCAGGTCTATCTCTCAGGCCTGTCGGAACACAGAGAGGGTGCTGTAACAGATGACGGGTCTCAGGATGGAGAGCCTGTCACGCAGTATTTCACCCTGCTGATCTCAGACCTTGATGAAATGCGGAACACCGTCAGGATGTTTAACAACATGGACATATTCTCGTCGATCGAAGCGATCAGTAAAGAGGGTATCGATGTGACGATACGAATGAAATATGAAGAGAGTTCACTGACTCAGACAGAGGCGCTTTCCCGGGTGTCTCAGGCGGGGCATCAGATCAGTTCCTACGAGATGTTCCTGATCTTCAGTGTCTTCTTCGATCAGTACTACCAGTAACAAGGAGAGCAATACACCATGGATACCTCGATCCTTCACCGAGTCTATTTCAATAACACTGTAGGTGACTACCTGTACTCAGCCGCTGTTGTGCTTGCTGGGATTCTCCTGATCAGACTCCTATCGATCATTCTCTCGAAGCTCTTCCTCAGAGCTGAGAGAAAGGCCCGTGAGAACAGTCAGGAACAGGCAACGGGTCTCAACCGTTTCACATCCTGGTCGGGAATGCATTTCGCGAAACTCAGCGGAATGCGGATGGAGACTCAGAAGAGACTGATGAGACAGGTTCTGTTCCCGCTTGTCTTCATGGCCTTCCTCGCGTACGCCGTGTTCTCCCTTTCCTACAGTGAACAGGCGAATGTCATGGTGCGCAAGGTCTTCTTCGCGCTTCTGTTCATCATCGTGCTCAGGGCAGCTGTCAGCACCGGAGAAATAAGCTTCCTCCGCTTCTCGCGCAAGGAGTCCCGACTCGAAGCCTCGAAGGCGATCAGACCTCTCATATCCATATTCAAGATCATCATCTGGATCCTGGGGGTCATCTTCATCCTGGGAAACCTCGGGTTCGACATCACCACAGCCATTGCAGGCCTCGGGATATCAGGAATCGCGATCGCCATTGCCGCGCAGGGGATCCTGGGTGACCTGTTCGGATATTTTGTCATCCTCTTTGACAAGCCCTTTGTCATCGGCGATCTTGTGTCCGTGGATGGTTCGCTGGCATGGGTCGAGAAGATCGGGTTGAAAACGACGCATCTGAGGAGCCTTCAGGGTGAACTCATGATCGTTTCCAATACGTCTTTGTCGAACACGAGTCTTTCAAACTACAACCGGATGCAGCACCGGCGGGTCGTGTTCTCCCTTGGTGTCACCTACGACACGACGCAGGAGCATGTCGAGATGATCCCCACACTTATCAGGGAGATCATCGAATCGGTCACTGCAGTGGAGGGGGTCATGTTCGACAGGTGCCACTTCAAGGAATTCGGAGACTTCTCTCTCAATTATGAGACGGTGTACTACGTCCCTCTTAGGGACTACAAGGCGGCTCTGGATGTTCAGCAGGAAGTGAACCGCAGGGTGTTCAGGGAATTCAATGAACGCTCGATAGCCTTCGCCTTCCCGTCTCAGACTGTGTATCTCGAGGGGAATGAGAAACCTGTGGGCTGATCGTGAAGTGAAAATGGTATCTGTTCAAATATGACCTAAATCAAAAAAGTGGGAAGTTTTCCCTCCGGTACCGTCATATCTGATACCATGTGAAAAAAAATATCAGATACTGAAATATCAGGTGAGAAGTTTTGTAAGATGTTTATATGTAAATAGTTGCTGGCATTGTAGATAAACATGGATATTATACTGGTTTAGTCGGAGATGGACCTTGAAATATGAATAGGGTTCAATTATACTTGTTGTGACTTATCACTTTTGACATAGGGAGATGTGAACTAAATGGCCCACTCAGGGATTCTATGTCTGTAGAACAGGAAATCGCACTCATCACATGCACACGAGATACTCTCAGGGGAACCATTGACGTCGTCCACGTGAATGATGGAGCGCGATTGCTTTTCGCATTTCCGGAAAACCGGGACTTTCCCATCTCCTCCGGGTCTCTGGCGGAAGCCTCTTCACGGCCTGATCTTCTGAAGAACCTTCTGGAGACCTGCACGGATGTCTCGATCCCCTCCTGGTCAGAAATCAGGGATCCAGGTACCGGCAATACCTATTCCATCCAGATCCTTCCTGTTCCTGAATCGACTTCTCTGATGATCAGCATACGTGATATCACGGAGCGGGACTCCTGTGAACTGCTGCACCGGGCACTGGTTGCCTCGGAGTACGACTTCATCGGAGTGGCGGATCCCTCGGGGGTGATCACTGAAATCCTCACCGACCGGACGGGAATCGTACGTGCAGAGGGGGAATCCTCTGTGGGAAAGACCCTGAGCGAGGTGTACGGCAGTGAGGTGTCCGAACTGCTGCTGACTCTCATGGATACCGTTGCAGCACAGCATGGTCCGTCTTCGATTTCCTACCATTCACCTGTACCTGATGATCTGAGGCGCTACCGGATCACCTGCAGCGAGTACCGTCGCACGGACAGGATGGAGTTTCTCTTCGCTGTCAGGAACATCACCACCGATACGAACATATCGATGCCGTTTCATGATACCCTGTTTCAGGGACATATCTTTCACACACCCGAAGGTATCATCCAGAGGCTATCCGATGGCCTGCTCGATGCCCTGGGACTGAGTGCCCATGAGGTGACCGGCAGGCCCGTCACATCGATTCTCCCCACGTTCCGTCATGACGGTGGGTGTGAAAGTATCATCAATACCAGGCATGAAACGGGTATGAAAGTTCACTGCTACACCTCCCCTGCAGATGCAGAGGGCGGGATGGAAGTGACTTCTCTTTACAATACAGGAGAACTGGAAAAGTCTCAGCGGATTCTTGAACGGAAGATCTCCTTCGAGAATCTCCTGTTCGACCTTACCGGGTCGATACTCCGCTCGACCGAGGAAACCCTTGATGCCGATATAGACCGGGCACTTGAACTGCTCGGCAGATTCTCCGGGGCTGACCGCTCATACGTCTTCCTCTATCGTGAGGATGAGACGATGGACAATACCCATGAGTGGGTCGCAGACGGGATCACCAGAGAAAAGGATAACCTGCAGCAGTTGCCGAAACACATCTTTCCCAACCTTGTGAAGGATCTTGAAGAGGGGAAGGACAGATACTTCAGAGAAGTGGAACAGATGGGTCCTCAGTATGTTGCCGAACGGGAGATACTTCTGGCCCAGTCGGTGAAATCCATTCAGTTCGTTCCTCTCCTTGTCCATGATAAGAGTTTCGGGTTCATGGGATTTGATGCCGTTCGAAGCAACATGGAGTGGAGCACCGAGGAACGGCAGCTTCTGCGTTACTTTGCGAATAACCTTTCTGAGGTGCTTGCCCGCAATGCCTATACCCGGGAGCTTGTCCGTCTTCGCATTGAAGCCGAGTCCTATGCTCTCGAGAAGGAGCACTCCCACAGGGATCTTTCGGACTTCCTTGCACGACTGAGTCATGAGATCAGAAACTCGATACACTCCATTCTCGGTATGACTGATATGCTTCTTGAGACGAATATGACCAATCATCAGAAACGATACACCGAGATCATCCGCTCGGGCAGTACGTTCCTGATCGATCTGGTCAAGGATTTCCTGGATTTCTCCACGTATTCCCGTGTGGATGGCAATACTCACGAGACGGAATTCTCCCTTAAGAAACTCATCAGCCGGATAGGTGAGGAGCATCTGCAGGAGATTCAGCGTAAGGGGCTGTATCTCAGCACAGATATTGATAATCGGGTGCCTTCTCTCGTGTCGGGAGACTCGGTGCAGATTACACAGATCCTCAAGAATCTTATAGGGAATGCCATCAAGTTTACCGATGATGGAGGTATCACGATCCGTGCGTCGTCGGAAAAGAGCGATGGACGGGTGTTTCAGCTGAACCTGTCTGTGAGTGACACGGGCGTCGGAATAGCGCAGGAGCATGTACAGAAGGTTTTCACACCATTCTATTCGACCGCTCGAGATTCCAGCGGGATACAGCACTCCAGCGGGCTGGGCCTGCCGATCGTCAAATCGATTATCGATAATCTGGGAGGTGCCATCAGTGTGAGTTCAGCGTTAGGTGAGGGCTCGACGTTCACAGTGTCGCTGCCGCTCACCATCGTCCGGAAGTCAACCGGCTCCGATACGCTTGAACCCTCCTGGCGGGGTGCCCGGGCAATCGTCATCGACCCTGATGAGCGAGTTGCCTCCATCTCTGCCCGGACCCTTTCCTCTCTGAGTTTCAACACTGATGTGATCACATCCTCTGATGAGCTCAACCGGTTCCTCTTCAGAGTCCCCGAGGAGGGACATCCGTATGCCATCTGTTTCATCGACATCTCTATGGTGGATGAGGATATGCTTCAGATCCTCAGTATCTGCAAGGAAATGGGACAGTATCCGTATCAACAGATGATCCTCACTTCCTCCAGAAGCGAGTCTTTTGCGGATCTCGATCACTCATATGCTCTGTTCGATAACACCTTCACCATTCCTCTGGATGCCAGAAAGGTGATAGCTCAGATAAACACCCATGGAGGGACGCTGGCTCAGGACAGACCGTTCGACTACATTTCGTATGCATCACTTTCCTCTCTTCATGTACTGATAGTCGAAGACCTGGAGATCAATCAGGAGGTCCTCACCTATATGCTCGATAAGGTGGGCTCTTCACATTCAGTGGTGAATGACGGATACGAGGCGCTCAATGCTGTGAGAAATGAGCGGATAGACCTCATCCTGCTTGATATCAGGATGCCTGGGATGGATGGGTATGAGACTGCCCGGGCGATACATGCGCTTGATGACGGAACGTACAGGGACCTGCCGATCATTGCCGTTACTGCGAACTCCTCCCCCTCGGAGCGGGACAGGTGCATGAATGCGGGGATGTCTGAATACATCGAAAAACCGATTGCCAAGGAGACCCTGTACGACATCCTGCGTGCCTATATTCCCGATGCGGTGCGAAAGCAGGGTAGACACGCTGTCTCTGATGAGATCAGGGTTTCCGGTTTCAATGTACGCAAAGGGCTTGCTCTGCTTCATAATAACAGGGATGTCTACCTCTCTCTCATGCGGAAATTCTACTCTATGTATGCCTCCTTCTCTTCGCTCTATGGGGCCACGGCACAGAACCGGAAGGAACGGATACGCTTCGTTCACTCGGTGAAGAGTATCGCCGCCAGTCTCGGAGCTGAAGAGCTGACACATCGTGCCTCGACATTTGAGATGATGCTGAACAGCGGTATCACACAGGATGAGACACGCACGGAAAAGAGGTTCCTCGCTACTCTTGAGGCGGCCCTTCAGGCAGTGGAAGCCTCCTGCTTTGTCACGGAAGCGCCAGAGACGGATACCGGAAGGAAGGTGGAGGTCTCTGAGGTGGTCTCCCTGCTGAACGCGCTCCGCACGGCGTGTCTTGCAGCAGACGTGCTGGAGGTGAGACAGGCCTTCAATACCCTCGCAGGATACCCGTTCACAGGCACGGCATCGGACCTGTTTCTCGAAATCACCTCGCTGATATCATCATATAACTTTACAGAAGTAGAACCTCGAATTCTCTCTTTGCTTGAGCACTTCGGTTCTACAGGAGAAAAACCATGAACAGTGTTCTTATTATCGAAGACTCTCCGTTTGACATCGATTTTCTTGTTGCCGCACTCGAGGACACCTATGCTCTGCATGTTGCCATTGATGCCGATAAGGCCTTCGGTGTCCTTGAATCAGTGCTTCCGGATATCATTCTTCTTGATGCGATACTTCCCGGTATGGACGGGTTCGAATTTCTGCAGATCCTCCAGGCGAATGAGAAGACACAACATATTCCTGTGATATTCACAACGGGTATGGATCAGGTGGCGGACCAGATCAGGGGGCTCAACGCAGGAGCTGTCGATTATATCACCAAGCCGTTCCACGCCGATATCGTGAAAAGACGTGTCGCACTTCATCTGGACCTGAGTACACAGCAACGACATCTGGAATCCAGGATCAGGCAGAGGACCAGAGAGATTGAGCATACAAGGGACTCCACGGTACAGGCGGTTGCCTATCTTGCCGAGTCGCGCGATAAGACCACGGGAGAACACATCTTCAAGACACAGCAGTACACCTACGTGCTTGCTTCCTATATCGCACAGCATCACTCTCATGTACTGTCTGCAGAGGAGGTTCCCCTGCTTTCTCAGGCTGCAGCTCTCCACGACATCGGCAAAGTCTCGGTGCCTGATGCCATCCTCACCAAACCCGGTCCTCTCACACCTGATGAGTGGGATATTATGAAACAGCACACGATTCAGGGAGCGGAAGCCATCAGGAATACGATAGAGATGATCGGGAGCAACGCACTTCTGGAGAAGGCATATGAGATCTGTCTCAGCCATCACGAGAAGTATGACGGAACAGGCTATCCGAACGGTCTGAAGGGCAGCGAGATACCGATAAGCGGTGCGATCGTCGCTCTCGTGGACGTCTATGATGCCCTTGTCTCCGTACGGCCCTATAAGCGCGCCTTCACGCATGAGGAGGCTGTGCGCATTATCACGAACGGGGATGGCAGGACCTCTCCCGGTCATTTTCATCCTCTTGTCTTGCAGTCATTTATAGAAAGTGAACAAGAATTCGCTTCCATTCTGAAGACCTTTCAGTCAAGAGTGGAGAAGCAGGCGCAACAGAATCTCTAGGTGAAAGGACTGCCCCCTACGGACCCGGCAGGTACGGGAGGCAGCATCAGAGGGCAAGGCGGAGAATCTGCTCCACGTCGTGCTGCCCGAGGTGAACGAAATTTCCTGTACCGTCACTGCCTTTCATCAGGTTTGCCGCCATACGGGGAATGTCCTGGGTACCGATACCCGCATCGCTGAGACGGATGGGAAGGGTGAGAGAGCGGAAGAACTCTTCAAGAGCTCTGATTGCGAGAAGAACGACGGTCTCCTTGTCATCATGACTCACACTGATGTTCCACACACGTGTAGCCCATTGGACGAATCTGTCGATATCGTGGTGATAGACATACTTCATCCAGGCGGGAAAGACGATGGCGAGGCCTGCCCCGTGAGCAATGTCGTATATCCCGCTCAGTTCATGTTCGATAGCATGAGACGCCCAGTCACCGACCCTTCCCCGGTCGAGCAGGCCGTTATGGGCAATCGTTCCTGTCCACATCAGTTCTGCCCGGTACCGGTATTCGCTGGGTTCGATCAGTACAAGGGGAGCGAAGGAGATCACATTCCTCATCGCTGCCTCAAGAAAGGCATCCGACAGGTTGTTGTATCGGGAGTTCGTGAAGTACCGTTCCATCAGATGGGCGAGGATATCTGCAGCCCCGCAGGCGCTCTGGTAGTCGGGAAGGGAGTAGTTTGTCTGAGGGTCCATGATGGCGAAGCGAGGGGTCAGTGCCTCCTGGTTGACGGCTCTCTTCAGATCGTTCGTATCATTGGTGATCACTGTGGAGATGGAACTCTCTGAACCGGCCGCAGGGATGGTGAGAACCACACCGACATCGAGCGAACGGGTGACAACACAGTTCTTGTTCATGTAGTAGTCATCCCAGATATCTTCGTCCTCGTTGAGAAGAGAACCGAACGCAATCGCTTTGGCTGAATCAATGACTGAACCGCCTCCAACTGCAAGAATGAACGTAATGCCCTCCCTCCTGCACAGTTCTATCCCTTCCTTCACCAGAGAGAGTCGTGGATTGGGGACTACTCCTGACAGCTCGATGAATTCGATGCCGTGCTGTTTCAGCGAGGACGTTACCGTATCGTAGATCCCGTTCTTCCTGATGGAACCGGAACCGTAGTGAAGGAGTACCTTCTTCGCGTATTGCGCTGTATAGTGACCCACCTCGGCAATCGTGTCTCGACCGAAGATGATACGGGCAGGATTGTGATAGGAAAAATTGTTCATACGTACCTCCAGAGTGTATATCGGTGTAACGGGGTACACCGGGCGGGGAAAAGGAAGGACTGTATGATATGCCCTCGTGCTGCAGATACTCTCCCGACACCTCAGGGGTCGAAGGGGGAGCCCAACGTATCGTTTCCCTGCCTGCCGTCGAGTATAGCACAGAGGCGGGGAGTGTTCACAGGGGTGTTATCCCTGTTCTCCGTCGCTCAGGTCATCTATACTCATGTTGATGATCTGTTCTCTTCCGCCGAACTGGAATGAGACATAGACCCGCTTGTGATGGCGGTCAACTTTGGTGATCTTCCCGGAAAGATCCAGCAGCGGTCCGTCGATCACCTTGACCAGTCGCCCCTGTTCGAATTTTACCTTGCTCGGCCTGATCAGACCGTGATGACGGTAGACCCACATCGCATACTCTTCATCACCTCCTTTCAGGGTGAGAGAGTTGTCGAGGTTCTTCAGGATTTTATAGGCATCGCCTGCTTCACGGACGAGATAGGTGGGTAACGGGGTCTCGTCGCTCAGGTAGATGAACACGTAACCGGGAAGAAGCGGCTTGCGTACTCTGCTCCATCTGCCTCTCTTTTTCTGGTTCATGATTCTGCTGGGGAAGAGGATCTCAACATGTTCCTGAAGCTCTTCCACCATACGCTTCTGAAGACCGCGTACGACCTTGTCTTCGGCTCCGGTTTTGCAGTAGAGACAGTATGATTTCATTCAGGATCCTACAACGGTGTTTGCCGGACGGACGAATTCAGGAACCATCCGCTTCAACTCCTCCACCAGTGCTGCCTGTGATAATGCTCCGTAGCTTTCGATGAAATCCCTGATAGCTTCCTCGTTCAGGTTCGAAGTGACCAGCGCCTTGTATACTTTGGGGTTATCGGTCGGGATAGTGGTATCAGCGTCACTGAGTTTCTCTTCATACAGTTTTTCACCGGGGCGGAGTCCCGTGATGACCACATCGCTTCGTCCGTCACCGAAATAGGTGACCAGTTTCTTTGCGAACTCATAGATATTGACCGGGTCTCCCATTTCAAGCACCATCACTTCGCCGCCTTTGCCAAGCGCACCTGCCTGGAATACCAGAGATACTGCTTCGGGGATGGTCATGAAGTAGCGGATAATGCCCCGGTCGGTGACTGTGATGGGGAGGCCGTTCTTCAACTGTTCCATGAACAGGGGAAGCATCGAGCCCCGTGAGCCGAGTACGTTGCCGAAACGGACGCTGATGATCTGTGTGTTCTCGCAGCTGAGAGTGCTGGCGATCTGCTCGGCGACACGCTTGGTTGCACCCATCACATTGGTCGGATTGACCGCCTTGTCAGTGCTGATGATGATACAGCGTTGAATACCGGTCGATACGGCATTTGAAAGGACGTTGTAGGTGCCGACAATATTGGTCTTGATAGCTTCCTCCGGGTAGTATTCCATCATCGGCACATGCTTGTAGGCTGCAGCATGGAACACTATGTCGATGGGAAGCTTCCTGAACAGCGCTTCCACCTTGCCCGAATCGCGCACGTCGCAGACGATCGGAATGATCTTCTCGCTGAACTCCTGCCTGTAGCGGTGGAGTCTCAGTGACAGGTCATGCAGCTCGGTCTCATCAATATCGAGGAGGTAGAGGCGGTCAGTTCCATATTCGAGAAGCTGCCGGCAGATCTCACTGCCGATCGAGCCCCCCGCACCGGTCACAAGGACGGACTTCCCGCTCACCATATGCTTGACCGGTTCCTTATCGAGCACGACCGGAGAGCGGCCGATCAGGTCTTCGACCTGTATCGCTCTGATATCGGAGACTGTGGTCTTCGATTCCTCCATCTCGAACATCGACGGGATGATCTTCACCTCTACACCGAAACGTCCCGCGATATCCATCGCCTCCCTGATCTTTTCCTTCTTCAGGTCCGTGATGGCTATGATCAGAAGATCGGCGTCAACACTGCGGATGATTGCCGGCAGGGTCTGGATACTTCCGAGGACGCGGATCCCTCCGACTATCATCGACATCTTCACTGGGTTGTCATCAATGAATCCTGCGATGCTGAATCCAAGTTTGTTGCGGTAGTACTGCCGTGCCAGCTGCATCCCGATCTCTCCGGCACCGTATATGATGGCTTTGGGATTTTCTTTTCCCTGACGGGGACTGATCAGATAGGTTTTCGCAATTCGATAGAGAACACGATACCCCAGAACGAGGAGAAGAGAGAAGGTGGAGAATGGGATATAGGTCTTGAGGACGAAGGAGAAATTCCGGGTTACAATCAGAAGCAGGACGATGGTAACCACATACATGACTCCCATCGGGATACCACCGAGTGTGATGAGGTCGAGGGAACTGTCGACCAGCCGGATGGAGTAGAACCCTGCGAGGTAGAGAACGACAATATGGAGGACGATGAACAGCAGAATGTAGAGCCACATCGCGGAAACGAATGCCTGGGAAACATTCGAGACGTAGAGAGCGAGGAACATGGAGAATAGGAGAAGGGCGATATCGATCGCCATAAGTAACAGATTCTGTTGCACTCGCCTTGTCATATGTTTTTCCATCAGACTCTCCCCTGCCACATTATTGCACAAAAACACAAACCAGTTTTTTTTAGTCTGTGTGTCTTATGACGTAAATACAAGTATCTTAAAGGATGAGCTGATCCGGGTCAACATATGTTCTTCCAACTGGTATCGGAAAGGTCCTGGATACGACACTGTGCTGAAGGCTCACAGGTGTGAATGTGAATATAAAAAGCACTTGCCTCATGAGGGCTTTGTCGGTACGATGAACATGTGAGAAGGGGGGCACAGCAAAAGGAAAGAGAAGAAGGTGATAAGCTTGAAGCAAGATGATGTAAGCAGGACCTGGGTGACTGACGGATTCTTCTCTTTCCTCTGGTGATGTGCGAACTTGTGTTTCGCCTCTCACACTCATGACCCTATCACATCGGAACGGAGAGAGCAAGCAAGGGGCTTGTAGGAAATAACTTACAGAGCCGGCTCTGTTGACAGGTATCTAGAGAAGTACTACGGATGGGCAGGTATTGATGGTATGTTTGAATTGACTATTCCCGGAATCATCGCACTGTTTACAGCGTTCGTTCAGATATCATTTGCTGTGATGCTCCTTACCCGGAAGAAGAGGAGTGGTGCGGTTGAGCTCTCATGGGTGATGATAGCACTGTTCTTTTATTCCTTCGGTGCGGGAATGGAACATATATCACGCACGCTGTTTCTTCGTGAGCTGAGCATCCATGTGCAGTACCTCGGGATGCCCTTCCTCCCCTACGTTCTGTTACGGTTTATTACTGCCTACTATAAGCTCCGCCTCGCTCATGAGCGGCTCTACTACAGAATCTACCTTTTACTGGGGGTGCTGTTCATGCTCCTTCAGTTCACGTATCCCTATCATAATCTGTTCTACGGGAACAGAGTCTATACCGTGGTGAACGGTTTCAGCTCCATCACGATGGATGCCTATCCCTTTTTCTTCCTGCACAACTTGTTTCATGTTATTACAGCCTTCATCTTCATCTATTACAGTCTCTATATGATGCTTAGAGGGCACAGGACCTACAGGAAACGGGGTTTTCTCCTGAGTCTGTCGGTCTTCGTACCTGTGCTTATCAATATCATTTTCATTGCCGGACATGCCAGCATCGATCCCCTTCCGTATGCCATGATGGTACCTACAGCGATCTTCATGTATCTGTATCTGAATGACTCCCTGTTCGGACCGGTCCCGATTGAAAACAGGTATGTGATCGATGCCCTGATGGACGGGGTCCTCGTGCTGGACGGTGATGATGTTGTTCTCGAGTTCAATACGAAGGCCTCTGAGTTTATCCCCTTCCTTCAGGAGCGCCATCTGGGAAAGACCCTTTCCGAGGTCTCCCGGGAGGTCCCCTTGCTCGCCTTTCTCACCGACGGGTCCTTCTGTGAATCTCAGATATACGGTCATGAGGTGTGTATACCGAAAGCTGACGGATCAAAGCGGTATTTTGAAGTCCGGAAGTTCCAGGTTCCGGGTTCGCAGGAGTCACCGGAGGTATTTACCGTAGTTCTCAGGGATATCAGTGAGCGCAAGAGGATGACCGAGGAACTGAATCAGTCCTACGAGAGGATCGTCGAAGCTGACAGACTGAAAGGGCTGGTCATTGATGTGATGAGTCATAATCTCAGATCTCCGCTCCAGCTGATGAAGAGTCTGAGGCAGCTGGTGACCTCTCAGGAGATCGGGCACAACCCTGAAATCTGGGAGAAGGGAGGTCAGGAGCTTGACAGGCTGGTTGATCAGGCGGACATACTCATCGCGAATCTGCTTGCACTGAATATGCTGTTCGACGATGAGGATGCGTATCCCTGCACAGCGGTCGATATTCTGGCGGTGATGAACGCTGTCAAGCCGAAAGCGGTTTTGGCCGCTTCCAGAAAGAATCTAGCATGTTCGTGCGTGATTGAAGAGGGCATCCTTGTACAGGGGAATGAGAAACTCCTTACACTGGCAGTCCGCAACCTTCTCGAGAATGCCATCAAGTACGCGTATAGTGGGTCGGAAGTCTCTCTCAGTGTTCTTATCGAGCAGAGGGAAGTCAGCGTGGTGATCGAGAACGACGGGGTTACCATAGACGGTGATGTTCTGAGTGCGATCGAGCAGGAGCGGTGGGGAATGACGAAACGGGGAACCTCCGGTGAAGTCGGTCCCGGAATAGGTCTGTTCGCTACCAGGCGGTTCATGCGCTATCTGGAGGGAGAGCTTCAGCTGTTTCCGCGTCAGAACGGAGGGACCAGGGCCGTTCTCAGGATGAGACGGTTGGCGGGCGGCCTCGCCGGTACACCCCCGGTTTCCGGCTCAACGGTAGGAGGTGTGCAGTGATGTACGCATTGACACCTGAGGCTGTTGTTATCTCTTTCATGATACTCATCGAAGGTATCTTCATAGTGTTCGTGCTGAGAGAGAAGAAGGAACACGGAGCTGTCGGTCTTGCACTGTTCCTGCTGGTAATCTCTCTTCATAACGTTGCATACATGCTCGAGACGATGGCTCAGACGTATGAGATGAAACGGTTCTACGACTCACTCCAGTATATCGTGCTCGCATGGTATCCCCTTGTTCTTCTTCACTTCTCGAACCGCTATTTCAGCCTGCGCCTGCACAATGTGAGTGTGTTCTACCTCCTCTTCTTCAGTATCTCGCTGGTCCTCAGCATCATCATCCTCTCCTCTCCCCTGCACGAACTGTTTCTCACTGACCTGCAGTTTCCCGAAGGAGTCTTCCGTCCCAATGTCTACACTCCCCGGCTGTTCGTCTATGTGCTGAATATCTATGGACTGTTCGGTGGTCTCCTGTACTGCTACTACAGTTTTTTCATGAGTGTCAGCGAGAAGGGGATCTTCAGAGAGCGGGGTATGCTGATGCTGATGATGGTGCTCGTTCCCCTTGTCGGCCTGTTCTTCTATGTCGCGATGAAGGACAGTATCACCTTCTACTACTCTCCCTTCCTCTATTTCCTCGGCACGGCGTTTCCCAAGTATCTCATGATCAGGGGGAGGCTGTTCGGCTCAGTGCCGGTCGAGCTGTCGAGGCTGAAGGAGTCCCTGATCGACGGGGTCATCATCATAGACCGCAGTGGAATCATCCTTGATATGAATAGAAAGATGAGCGAGTTCTTTCCCGAGATCACCGAAGCCTCTGTCGGGCTCCACGTCGAGAAGGTGAGTGAAACATCCCCGTTCCTTCAGAAGATTCATGCACGGGAGACTGCTGATACCCTTCAGGCGGGTACGGTGATCGAACACGGCAGACCGGATGGCTCTCTCGCTGCCTATGAAGTGAGGCGTTCGTATTCAACGGATTTTTATCACCGCTCGTCTGCCTCTATCTTCACGATACGGGATGTGAGTGACGTGAGAACCATGCAGAAGGAGCTGGTGCACCGGCATGAGAAGATCAGAGAAGACAACAGGCTCAAAGGACTTCTGATAGATGTGATCAGTCATGATGTGAGAAGCCCTCTGATTTTGATGAAGGGTCTGCGACAGCTGATGGCCTCGGGGGTGGTACAGCAGAACCCGGCACTGTGGACCCGGGGCGGTGAGGATCTTGACGCTCTTATTGACCGGGCTGACTCCCTCATTGCGAATCTTCTTGCCCTCAGTGAATCCTTCAATGACTGGGAGTCCTATCCGCTCCGACCGGTGGCGCTGTCGGATCTTATGCCTCAGCTGCATGATGCTGTGAGGAGGCTCAGGTCTCGTAAGCAGGTCGATTTCGTGTGTCAGGTAGAAGACGCTCCGGCGGTTACGGCACACCCTTCGCTGTTGAAGGCGGTACTCCAGAATGTGTTTGAAAATGCGGTGAAGTATTCACCACCCGGTCACACCGTGCACGTTGATGCACGCGCATCTGCCGGGGTTCTTCAGCTGAGCGTGGAAAACAGGGGAGAACCGATTGATCCGAAGGCGCTCGAAGCGTTTCAGAATGGAATGTGGGGAGTGACCTGTATGGGTAGTGCCGGTGAGAAGGGACCCGGTATCGGAGTGTATGCTTCGGCGAGGTTCATGAAGAAGATGGGCGGCTCCCTGCAGATCATAGCCCTCGATGATGGTACACGTGCGGTCCTTACCCTTTCTGTGTCTGATGAGGAGCGGGTGTTCGATGGAGGTGGTGAATGAGAGTGTCTCAGCAGCAGGGTGACTCCATGGTTCCTGTGAAGGATGCGTCGGCGGGATACGGAATCAGCGGGATATCGTTCTGTGAGAACGGTGTCTTCGTATATGCATATGGGAAGATAGGTGAAACAGAGTCGTGGCGGGCGATGAATGCAAGGTGCAGGCAGAGCGTGCAGGCCGGGGATGTGGATGGTGAACAATCAGATAGATGGACGTGAAAGGCGAGAGGTGTAGGACATGGTGAAGGTTATAGTGGTAGAAGATCATCTTCTGTTCAGAAAGGGGCTGATCTCTATACTGGAATCGCAGCAGCGAATCCAGGTGGTGGCTGAGTATGCGAACGGACAGGAGTTCCTCAATGCAGTGGAAGATGGAAGTGTGGAGCAGAGTGATCTGGTCTTCCTCGATATCTCCATGCCCTGGAAGAGTGGTCTGGAAGTGCTTCAGGAGGTCAGGGGCCGGTCTCTTCAGATACCTCCGGTCTGTGTGCTGAGCATGTACCCGGACCAGTTCTACCTTGATCAGGTGAAGGCGCTCGGTGCCCGCGGGTACCTGACAAAGGACAGTGACCTGAGTATCCTGGAATCTGCAGTGGAGGAGATCGTACAGGGACGGACGTTCTTCCTGTCCAAGGAGAAGAGCCAGGATCTGAGCTTCCTGGAGAATCTCAGTGCACGGGAGATCGAAGTGTTCAAGCTTCTTACCAAAGGCATGACCATCAAGGAGATTGCCTATGAACTAGATATTTCAGTGAAATCTGTCAGTACCTATAAGACCCGTCTGATGGAGAAGCTCTCTGTGGACTCACTGACCGATCTGTACCGAATGTCGCTGTTCTTCGATGAGCGATCGTGAGAGCCGGAACCGTTTCCCGGCTTCACGCTGCCCGTACCCGTCTTGTGTTCACTGTACTGTGAACGAACCTGAACAGACCCGTTCCGTAGGTGGCCGCATAATCTGACGCCGCCTCATATGCACTGACCCTGCTGTCTTTCTCAAGCAGAAAGTACCAGTGGTCTGACACTGCGAAGAAGAGCTCTGCCTCGCAGAGGCTTCTGCAGGCCCTTCGTACCGTCCAGCTGCTTGCAGCCTCCATGACCGGACTGAACACGTTTTCCTGCCACGAGAAGATGGCATCCTCTCTCGTGATGACCCACGAGATGTTCTGATTCACCAGATACGTGTGGGTGCTGATCTGCTGTTCCAGTCGCGGGATATCCTTCTCTGAGAACACGTTCCCCGTGTGTGCAAGCAGCATTCTCATGTCCAGTGTAGTGTGTGTTGTCATCTGTATCTCCCCGGCGTATTCACCGCCGTTCATATCTTCAGTATACTCATACCTCGCACACTGTTCAAGGTAATTATAAAAAAACCTTGACAAATTAAATATTATATACTTATGAGTAAAAAATGTTAAAAATATAAGAAAAAAGTTAAAAAATTACTATTATATATCGGATATTCTCACGGTATGTACGATGGAGAGGTATTTCTTGCGTTCTATGGTCTCTTCTGGTACGATGATAGCATACACAGGAGCAGCTGCTCTCAGGGAGGTCTTGTATGCATATCATGGAAACAGCGATCGAAATGGAACGGGAAGGAGCCTCTTTCTATGACAGGCTTGCCGCAGATTCTCAGGATGAGGGGTTGAAGAAGCTTTTCACTCTTCTTGCTGATGACGAGAGACGGCATGAACGTATCTTCCGTGCCATGGCCGACGGAGTCGATGGTGATGAGGTCCCCCTGCATGAGCATCAGAGTGATGAACTGCTCAGTGCCCTCGATTCCCGGAAGTTTATGGAAACTCGGGAGCAGAAGGAACTGTATGAACGGGCTCTGGAGATTGAACTGAAGAGTATCGAGTTCTATACCGAAGCGATGGACTCCCTGAGCGATCCCTCTGATATGCAGATAGTCAAGCAGGTGATAGGTGAGGAAAGAAGGCATTATGACACCCTGGATACCATCGTTCAGATGGTCAGTCGGCCCGATTCATGGGTGGAAGATGCCGAGTTCGGTGTGAGAGACGAATATTGAACACGTCGGAATCTGCAACACAGCCGGTCATTGAAACCGATCGGTTGAGACTCATCTCTCCCTCTCTGGTCAGATCCGAACAGCTGCTGCACTACCTTGAGTCGAACAGGTCCTTCCATGAACCCTGGGAGCCCGTCCGCAGTGAAGACTACTATACCCTTCCTTCGGTACAGAGTCTCTTGAGTGAACAGGTCCGGCAGATGGATTCCTGCTCTGCCCTTCACTTCTACCTGACCCGGCCGCTCAGCGATGATATCCTGGGTAAGGTGAGCTGTTCCCAGATCGTTCCATACCCCTTTCTGTCAACCTTCGTCGGGTACTCCCTTTCTCATTACCATATTCACCGCGGGTATATGAAAGAAGCCCTCAGAGCTGTTGTCGAATACGGCTGTACCGTGTGTAACCTGCACCGCTTCGAGGCCAATATCATGCCGGGAAATCAGCCTTCCATTCATGTGGCTCTTGCTGCCGGTTTCACGTTTGAAGGCTATTCTCCTGACTATCTCATGATCCGTGGGATATGGGAGGGGCATGAGCACTATGTCTACATAAACAGCAACTGGAGAAAGGAATGAGCCTGTTCACGGTGAGACGATTTTTGCACTTTTCGTAACATCCTGTGCTGGACAGCACTGCTGATGGCTCTTACAATGAATGACAACACTCAGTATATATAAGGAAATGCTATGAAAGAACATGCACAGATTGCTCGAATGATAGAGGCCGGTGAGGCTGTTGTCGGTATCGAGATGGGTTCGACCAGGATCAAGGCGGTCCTTATCGGAGAGGAGAATACACCTCTTGCCTCAGGTGGTTTCGGCTGGGAGAATTCCCAGATTGACGGTATCTGGACATATCCTCTTGAGCAGGTCTGGGAGGGACTCCAATCCTGTTATGCCGATCTCGTTGCGAAAGTGAAGGAGACCTACGGTGTCCACCTTACGCGTCTTAAGGCTCTCGGTTTCAGCGGTATGATGCATGGCTATATCGTCACGGACAGGGAAGGGAATCAGCTGGTTCCTTTCAGAACATGGAGAAACAATATTACCGGGGAGGCTTCACAGAAGCTGGCGGAACTGTTTCAGTATCCGATTCCCCAGCGCTGGAGTGTTGCTCACCTGTATCAGGCTATTCTCAATGGGGAGGAGCATGTCAGAGATATCGATTACCTGACGACTCTGGCCGGTTACGTTCACTGGCAGCTGACCGGAGAGAAGCGTATGGGAGTAGGTGAGGCCTCCGGGATGTTCCCGATCGATCTTGAGACACAGGATTTCAACCTCGAGATGTGTCATGCTTTCGATGAGAGGGTGCAGGACAAGGGCTTTGACTGGCGACTTCGTGATATCCTGCCTCAGGTTCATGTGGCCGGGGAAGTGGCTGGAACACTCACTGCCTCCGGAGCCCGTCTGCTCGATCCCACCGGAGCTCTTCAACCCGGTGTCCCTGTCTGTCCTCCCGAGGGAGACGCGGGAACCGGTATGGTCGCGACGAATTCCGTGGCAGTGCGGACGGGAAATGTGTCTGCAGGTACAAGCGTATTTGCCATGATCGTTCTTGAGAAGGAGCTTTCCCGGGTCTATCCCGAACTTGACCTTGTCACGACTCCTGATGGTCACCTCGTGGCGATGGCTCACTCCAATAACTGCAGCAGTGACTATGACGCATGGATGCATCTGTTCGGAGAGGCCGTTCAGGCCCTCGGCCTTGAAGTGTCAAAGCCGAAACTCTATGACACACTCCTGGAACAGGCTCTCAAGGCAGACCCCGACTGCGGAGGTCTGCTCAGTATCGGGTATGTATCGGGAGAGCATATGACCGGTTTCACCGAAGGGCGGCCGTTGTTCGTACGTTCTCCGGAAAGCAGGTTCACTCTAGCGAACTTTATGCGCAGCCATCTCTTCACAGCCTTGTGCGCTATGCGGACAGGTCTCAACATCCTGTTTGATAAGGAGGGTGTGGAAGTCGACGAGATCAGAGGCCATGGCGGTTTCTTCAAGGCCTCCGAGGTCGGCCAGCGGATCATGGCGGCTGCAACAGATACACCGATCTCCATTCTCGAGACAGCGGGAGAAGGGGGTGCCTGGGGAATCGCACTGCTATCGGCCTTCATGGTGAGAGAGGACAGCGACGTTGATTTCCCTCGTTTCCTGGAGAAGGTGTTCGCCGGCAGCATGAATGATGCTGTGAAACCGGAGCCTGCAGATGTTGAGGGATTTGAAACGTTCTTCAAACGATACCATCAGGGTCTGGAGATAGAGCGCTGCGCGATCGGGAATCTGATCTGACAGAATTCTCAGGAGTGTCAAATATTGACAGTCCGATCTATAAGCAAGGTACAGGCAGAGCTTCGTTACAGCTCTGCCTGATTGTATTTTTGACGGTATGAAACGTGGTTACCTGTACATTATGTATCGTTAATTTCCTTGTATAAGGCATCAAAATTGGAAACTTGACGTACACTGATTTCCTGCAGTACAGTAAGTCCATGAATACCATACAGAATGAATTTGACTCAATCCGGGCAGCTTTGCTCAAAGAGAACCCTAGGATACATGCCTTCATGCTCGATGAGACTCTTTCATTGGAAGAGCTTCTTTCAACGCTTCACAGGCACTATGAAGAGCGTCTGCTAGAGGAGTTCCCGCTCGGGGTGGCCTACTACCGGAAAGAAGATGTTTCGCTCGAGACCTTCTATTCGCTTTCCTGGCAGGCCTTCGCCCTGATTAGAATTCTCGATTACATCGATCATGAGGGTGAGGAGTTCGTTGACTGGAATCTCCATGGACAGATGCTGATAAACCGTCCGATCTCGATGCTGAGACAACTCTTCCGTGGAGAGACCGAGGGGCTTACCCTTGATGTCGCCCATGATATGCTTCACCTGCTGCGGCAGTTGAACGGGGTCGATACCCAGAACCTTCCTTCAAGGGATACGGTTCTTGACTGGATGGAACGTCATCCGAGCGGCCTCGACCGTGATGTGATTGAACTCAGAGAACAGTCCAGACAGCGTATCATCGATCTCCTTGTCGAGGATATCGATCAGGCTGTGAAACCCTCCCGACGCTACAGTTTCGAGCCCCAGGACACGAATGAAGAAAAGCGGAAAAAGGTCGAGCAGTGGTGGAAGGAGGATACGTTCCACCTTCGTTTCGCAGTGAGAAGCAGCGACAAGCTTCTTCGATACCTTGATTCTCAGATAGACGACCGGCAGCTTGCCGTGATGAAAGAGGCGGAAGAAAAGGGGATCCCGATCTTCGCGACGCCCTACTTTCTCTCACTGATCATCACCTCGAGGGCGCATTCACCTGCTTTCACCATGAGTGACAGTGTACTCAGGCAGTACCTGTTCTACACGCAGGACCTGGTTGATGAGTTCGGTCAGATAAGTGCATGGGAGAAGGAGGACCTGGTGGTTCCCGGAGAGCCCAATGCCGCAGGATGGGTGCTTCCCAATCATAATGTTCACAGGCGGTACCCCAATGTCGCGATATTCATCCCAGACACGATGGGACGGGCCTGCGGAGGTCTGTGCGCCTACTGCCAGAGGATGTATGATTTCCAGAGGGGAAGGTTCAACTTCAATCTCGATCAGCTCCGCCCGAAGAAAGGATGGCGAGAAGTCCTTCATGAATCGATGATCTACTTCAGGACCGATGAATACCTCTCGGACATTCTGATCACGGGCGGGGATGCGTTCATGAGTTCCCCCGCTTCATTGAAGATCATTCTTGATGCGGTTCTCACGATGGCCCAACAGAAAATAGATGATAACGCCATCCGCAGTGATCATGAGAAGGTTGCCGAGATGAAGAGAATCAGACTGGGGACCAAGATTCCCATCTATCTTCCTCAGCGTGTCACGGATGCACTCATTGAGGTGCTTGCCGATACGGCGAAACGGGCTAAGGAGATCGGCATAACCCAGACGGTGGTGCAGACTCACATCTCTAGCGCCATGGAAGTGACTGAGGACACCCGCAATGCCATCGAACGAATCCTTGGAAGCGGTTGGGCTGTCACGAACCAGGAAGTCTTCACTGTCTCAGCGAGTCGAAGGGGGCACAGTGCGCGCCTCCGCCAGGTGCTCAATTCGATCGGAGTGCTTCCCTATTATACGTTTACCGTGAAGGGGTTTTTCGAGAATCGTCCGTTGTTCGCCAACACTGCACGTTCTATGCAGGAGCAGATCGAGGAGAAATCAATCGGAAGAATCGACTACCGGTACTTCAGTCAGCTTTCCGGTATGATCAACGAGCCGCAGATGATGGCGGATTCACTGAAAGGTATCTATGAACACGACCAGATCCCCTTCCTTTCCACCGACAGGAACATGCTGAATCTCCCGGGTCTCGGAAAGAGCAACACGTTCCGTACGATCGGAATCACGGAGGATGGCAGAAGGATCCTCGAGTTCGAATTTGACAACACACGGCCCCATTCGACGGTGACGAAAGACATGAAATCTGTTATCATTATAGAATCTAAATCCATCCTTCAGTATCTGAAGGACATAGAAGGTATCGGAGAGGACCGTGCAGAGTACTGCACGATCTGGGGATACAGTGTGGGACGGACCGAGTCCCGCTCTCTTGTGTTTCCCCCGACCTATTAGGATTGACAAGGAGGATCAGATGCTTGAAAGACTGGCCGAGGCCAAGATCGTTCCTGCACTCAGGGATACCGATGTGAGTGAAGGGATCGCTCTTATCGGGTCTCTCGTGAACCGTGGCTACCGTGCAGTGAACATTTCGCAGCAGAGCCCCCACGGATTGGCTGTTCTGACTGAAGCAGTGAAACGGTTCCCCTCTGTTCTCTGCGGTGCGGGGAATGTGAAGACAGCACACGCATGTGAGCTCGCTGTTAATGCCGGGGCACAGTTCATCCTCTCCCCCCTGTTCGACCCTGAGATGGTGAGGCTGGCTCAGTCGAAGGGAGTGCTGATACTCCCGGTACTGACCGATGGCGATATTGCCTCTTCCTACCATCTCAGTGCCGTTTCTCTCTATCCTGTCGCCTCTCTCGGCGGCACCCGGACTGTTGAGAGTCTGATGGACCGGTATGGCATCCGGTCGCTCATCGCTGGGTCTCTGAATGATGAATCGCTCGAAGCCTATCGTTCTCTTGAGGGATTCCTCGCTGCGACAGGTTCGTGGATGATCACTGACTGACACGGGAAGAATCGTTTTTCCCGGAACCCCGATCTGTTCCCGCTGCTTGTGGCCATATACAGTTGCGGCACCTTTCGTTCCCTTACAGCTCTGTATGTCACCAAATAGTTCCTTACTCTGCTTGTCGTTATGATACATATCATGTGAACGGCAGGCAGTGTATCCTCTCTGAAAACAGGGTCCATCGGCTCCTTTCCGGAGTGTTTCCTGGTCCTGTGACCGAGGTATTACTGTTTGACAACACTTCAAAGGTATGTAAGAATACACATGATGGGTGGAAGCGCTTCCATATAGTGTGCGAAGCCGGTAAAATCCGTCTCCCATCTGAAAAGCTATCACAAAAGGAGAGTACTATGAAAAGAATGATGCTTTCACTGTGTATCATCATGCTTCTCGCATCGCCTGTATTTGCCGGAGGGGCGCAGGAAGCAGCAGCAGAAGAAGACAGCAACGTCGTGCGGGTATTCGGTGCATTCGTTGATGAAGAAGCTCGCAGATTCGAAGAGGCTATAAAGCCGTTCGAGGAACGGACGGGGATTGATGTGATCTATGAAGGTTCCTCTGAATTCGAGACGCTGATCAGTGTTCGTGTCGAAGGTGGGAATCCTCCCGATATCGCGGCGCTACCACAGCCCGGTCTGATGAAGAACTTCGCAGCCAAGGGCGTGCTTGTACCGATGTGGTCCTCACTCGAGGATACGGTTGATTCCAACTACGCTTCCGTATGGAAGTCTCTCGGCTCGTTTGAAGGGACTCCCTATGGAGTATTCCACCGTGTCAATGCAAAGAGTTTCGTATGGTATCCGAAGAAAGCCTGGGACGCTGCTGGATATGAGGTTCCTACAACCTGGGCGGAGCTTGAGGCACTGATGGACCAGATGGTGGCTGACGGTGTGAAACCGTGGGCTGTCGGAATCGAGTCCGGCGGAGCTACCGGGTGGGCCGGCACCGACTGGATCGAGGATATTATGCTGAGAACAGTAGGACCCGATGTGTATGACCAGTGGGTCAACAACGAAATTCCGTTTAATGATCCTGCAGTGAAGGATGCCTTTGAGATCCTCGGTGACATCTGGCTCAATCCTGCATATGTCTATGGTGGCGCAAATACGATTCTCACCACCAGTTTCGGCGATGCTCCTGCCCCGATGTTCGCAGATCCGCCGAAGGCGATGATGCACAGACAGGGGAATTTCATTACAGGGTTCTTCCCGGATGACATCCAGGCGAATCTTGAGGAAGAAGTCGGTGTGTTCCCGCTTCCATCAATCAATCCCGAGTTCGGCATTCCCGTACTCGGCGGCGGAGACCAGTTTGTCGTGTTCAACGATACCCCCGCGGTCAGACAGTTCATGGAATTCCTCGCAACCTGGGAATCCGGGGAACTCTGGGCACGGAGCGGTGGAGCACTCTTCCCCTACAAGAACCAGGATCTCAGTGCGTATCCCAACGAGATTGAACGTTCACTGGCAGAAGCTCTTGTGAATGCCAAGGTGTTCAGGTTCGATGCATCTGACCTCATGCCCGGTCAGGTCGGAGCAGGTACCTTCTGGAGCGGAGTCGTTGACTGGCTCACAGGAAAGAATCTTGATACTGTTCTGTCGGACATCCAGAAATCCTGGCCGTAGAGCGTAACAACCTATTCGATCGTATGCGGTTCTTCTGAGAACCGCATACGTATATGAAGACACAGAGGCAAACCGTATGAAGCAAAGCAGCACGCATTCCGGGGCTTCCACAGCGTCCGGGAATTCCTTTCTCATATCTCTGGGACGTCTGGCGGTATCCATATTCATTCCGATCGTGGCATTCGCCGTTCTCTGGGCCGGATTCATCTTTCTGAGGGACAGCAAGGCTCCACAGACCATTATCGCTCTTGTTGCGATCATCTGGGGTGTCGGGGGAGTGGCACTTCTGTTCTGGGTGACCGATTACGTGGTAAACAGGATGCCGGTTACGGTCGCGAAGAAAATACAGCCCTTCGTGTTCGTCGGTCCGGCCATAGCTATTCTTGCATGGTATCTGTTCATACCGACCATGAGGTCTCTGTATCTCAGTTTCTTCGGTCCTCAGTCTGCCAATTTCGTCGGACTGAAGAATTACATCTATGCGTTCACGGACTCCAGTATGCTTGAAGCCTTCCGGAACAATCTTCTCTGGATCGTCCTCGGTACCGGAGGAGCAGTGGGCTTCGGTCTCATTATCGCACTGCTGGCAGACCGCGCCAGGGGGGAGAAATTCTTCAAGAGCCTGATCTTCATGCCCATGGCGATCAGTTTTGTAGGTGCAGGAGTCATCTGGCGTTTCATCTATGCGTATAAACCCATGGGGGAGGCTCAGATCGGTATTCTCAATGCGCTTGTCACCCTGTTCGGCGGGGAACCTCAGGCATGGTTCACAATTCGGGGACTGAACAATGTCTTTCTCATCGTGATTCTTGTGTGGCTGCAGACCGGATATGCGATGGTGATCATATCTGCTGCTCTCAAGGGAGTGCCTTCGGCTATTATTGAGGCCGGGAGGATTGACGGAGCAAGTGAGATGAGAGTCATTCGATCGATCATCATTCCCTTTATTGCGGGGACGCTGGTGACTGTATCGACCACGATCATTATCCTGTCTCTGAAGATATTCGATATCGTATTCACGATGACGAACGGAAACTACGGGACCGAGGTCATTGCGAGTATGCAGTATAAGCAGATGTTCAGGTTTTATGATTACGGAAGAGGTTCGGCAATCGCGATAGTCCTTGTTATTGCTGTCATTCCGGTCATGTGGTACAACCTCAGGCAGTTCTCGAAGAGGGAGGGTTTCTGATATGGCTGGAACACACAAACAATCGAAGTGGACCTATCTGCTTGTCCTTATCCTTCTGGGTATCGTCGTCATATGGAGTATTCCCATCTTCGGGCTGCTGGTTTCCTCGGTTCGTCCCAGGAGTGAAGTAGTATCGACCGGATGGTGGCGGGCATTGGAGAGTGAGGGTGGATTCACCTTAGACAACTACCGACAGGTTCTCGGCGGAAGTGATCAGACCTTTGTCAATGCAAGCGGTGAGACAGTGAGAGCCTCCGGAGACAATCTTACTCAGGCGTTCATCAACTCTCTTACCGTCACGATACCCTCGGTGATCATTCCCATCCTTATCGCGGCCGCGGCAGCTTTCGGGTTTGCGTGGCTGGAGTTTCCCGGACGGAAGTTCTTCTTCACCCTTGTCGTCGCCATCCTCGTCGTGCCGCTGCAGATTGCGCTGATCCCGATTCTCAGGGATTACCAGACACTCGGTCTCACCGGTTCCTATCTCGGGATATGGCTGGCGCATACGGGGTTCGGTCTTCCCCTGGCGATCTATCTGCTGTATAACTATATCAGTACCATTCCGAAAGATATTTTCGAGTCGGCATTTCTTGACGGAGCACGTCCGATGGTGGTATTCGCCCGTCTTGTGCTGCCCCTCTCGGTGCCTGCCATCGCCTCATTGGCAATATTCCAGTTCCTGTGGGTCTGGAATGATCTGCTTGTAGCGCTGGTATTCCTCGGAGGAACCAACGATGTTGCTGTGCTGACCCAGAAACTTGCTTCCATGGTCGGCTCGCGCGGACAGGACTGGCACCTGCTCACGGCCGGAGCCTTTGTCACGATGGTGATTCCTCTCCTGGTCTTCTTTGCTTTGCAGAGATATTTCGTGAAAGGACTTATGGCGGGAAGCGTCAAAGGATAACCAATGAACCAGCAGATATACCTGATGAGTGACGATGCACGTGCTCTGGAAGATATTGGTCGGTATGAGAGCCTCTATGCAATAGGAAACGGTCATATCGGTGCCAGAGGGTACCATCTTGACCGCTCAGTTGCCCATCATCCCGCCGTATACATGAATGGATTGTATGAAACAAGCGCCATCAGGTATCCGGAGGATGCCTATGGTCTTGCGCGGGTGAATCAGACGATGGTGGAACTGCCCGATGTGCGGCAGTTCACCGTATTCATCGGTTCTCAACGAGTTTCTGTCGACACTTCAGTTCCCGGGAGCTATCATCGGGAGCTTGATTTCACAAACGGTCTGTTCTCCTACCGGTATCACTGGGCGGATGGTTCCGGGCTTGAAGCCGACGTGAAGGTTGAAGCCCTGATTGCCATGCACCGTACCAGTCTCGGAGGTGTCAGGGTATCTGTACGCTGCAACAGCAGGGAGCGCATCACGATCCACCATGGACTCGCCTATGAAACTGCAGCTGGTGAAGAGAGCTCGGATCCGAGAAAACAGACGGCCCATGTGCAGCCTCTGGAATTGATCTCAAGTTCGTTCTTCACGGCAGACAGGCATGCATCTTTCGGTTTTCGAACGGGCTTCACCACACAGCACAGCAGGATTACCGTGATTGCTTCCACTATGGATGTGTTTGACAGCGACCGTGTCATCTCCTCCCACCAGCGGGATTCCCGTGATTATCCTCACATCGTGTACACGATTGAAGGGAGTGAAGTGACGTGTTCCTCACTGTTCTCCTATATGAGTGAAAAGGAAGAGGGCAGGGAAATTTCTGAAGAGACCGTGCAGAAAAACGAGGATCTCCTCAGAAGCCTCTCCTTCGATGATCTGATTGAGGAACAGAGAGAACATTTCCGTACGTTCTGGGATATCCACAGGGTGGAGATAGAAGGATCGGATGACCTCAATGAAGCGATGATGCTCAACATATTCCAACTCCACCAGTCGGTGGGGACGGACGGCAGAAGCAGCCTGTCGGCCAAGGGCCTGACCGGTAGCGGGTATGAAGGTCATTACTTCTGGGATACGGAGATCTACGGGATGCCGTTCTTCACACTCACCAGTCCGCCCACTGCCAGAGCTCTCATTTCCTACCGTATCCATATACTCCAGAAGGCTCGCGAGCGAGCCCGCGAGATGAACCAGAGAGGGGCACTGTTCCCCTGGAGGACGATCAACGGGCTGGAAGCCTCCTCCTATTTCCCGGCTGGGACGGCGCAGTATCATATCAATGCCGATATCGCCTACAGCATATTCAGCTATCTCGATATCACCGGAGATGATTCAATTCTCGAAGAGGGAGCCCTTGAACTTCTGTTCGAAACGGCTCGTCTCTATGCGGACCTCGGCTTCTTCAATGAAGCACAGGGGGGAGCGTTCTGCATCCATCAGGTGACCGGTCCGGATGAGTATTCGGCTCTGGTTGATAACAACACCTATACCAATGCAATGGCAGCCTATCACATGAAACGGGCTGCAGCACTGTACAGTGAGCTTGACATGCGCTCATCACCGATGCTCACCCAGGTGTGCGAAGCTATCGCGCTCGATGCTGATGAAGTGGAGGTATGGAAGGAAGCCGCACAGAAGATGCGCCTGCCGTATGACAGAGAGCTGGGAATATATGCACAGGATGAGCGTTTCCTTTCCCTCGAGAAATGGGATGTTGAGAAGAGGGGAGAGATCCTCCACCCGATGCTCCTGCATTATCATCCCATGGTGATCTATCGCCATCAGGTGATAAAACAGGCTGACACGATTCTTTCCATGTTCCTTCTCCCTGACCGGTTCGCTCCGTATGATGTGAAACGTTCCTATGATTACTATCACCCCCTCACCACAGGCGATTCATCGCTGTCTGCCTGCATTGAGGGAATCGTAGCCTTTGACTGTCTGGACGAGTCAGGCGGGTATGCGTATGCACAGCAGACGATACTGATGGACAGGCAGAATCTGCACCGCAACACTCAGGATGGACTGCATACGGCAGCGATGGGCGGGTCCTGGATGGCAATCGTCTATGGAATGGCCGGTCTGAGGTGGATTGACGGCATACCCCGGTTCAGACCGGTTCTTCCGGCGGGTATACAGAGGATCAGTTTCACCCTCCTGCTGAGAGGGAAACCTCTCCGGGTGGAGATCACCGGGGAGACGACACGGTATAGCTATGAGGGCGACCTTGTCCTGTATCACCGCAGTGACAGGCTTCAGGTGAACGCTGAGGGTATTGAGGTCTCATCACGGCCGGCTCTCAAGGCGGTTGTCTTCGACCTTGACGGAGTGATCACGAGCACCGATGAGTACCACTACCGGGCCTGGGCACGACTGTGTGACGAGCAGGGATGGCACTTCGATCATTCGATAAACGACAGGCTCAGAGGAGTGAGTCGTACGGATTCTCTGAATATCATCGCACAGGTGAATAACGTACACCTGAGTGAGGACCAGATCTCTGAGATGAGTGATACGAAAAACAGGTGGTACCGTGAATCTCTGGGAGGGCTCAGCTCACATGATGTACTGCCCGGAATATTGAGATTCCTTGCAGAATTGAAGAAACAGGGGATAGCCACCGCCGTCGCGTCTGCCAGCAGGAATGCCTCGTATATCATCAGCAGGCTTTCTCTTGAATCCTGGTTTGACTATATCGTGCCCGCTGGAGAGGTGACTAGGGGCAAACCCGATCCTGAGGTCTTTCTGCGTGCTTCTCAGGCTTTGTCGCTGCTGCCGGAAGAGTGCCTGGGTATAGAGGATGCGCCTCCCGGCATTCAGGCCATACGCTCCGGCGGAATGAGAGCTGCAGGTATAGGAGAGGCTGTTGATCCCTCTGAATGTGATGTCCATGTGTCAACCACCGCGGAGCTCTCCTTTGATCGATGTCTGGAGCTGTTCGTGTAAGAGTGTATCCTTCCTTTACGAATCAAAGTCAATAAGCGTTGGATGCACCACTATATGCTTCTCCTCAGGCAACTGTGACTTGAGGATGAGGCGTATCATATTCTCTGCCGCTACATGCCCCAGCAATGCAGGGTTCTGGCTTATCGTTGAGATCTTCAGATGGCGGGAAAGCGAGATGCCGTCGTATCCGATGACTCTCACCGAAGCACCCTGTTCCCGTACAGCTCGTGCGACTCCCACTGCGATATCGTCACAAAAGCAGAAAATACCGTCATGTACACCTTTTTTCAGGATCTTCAGGCCCAGGAGATACCCGTCGTTCTCGGTAAGGCGTGAATGATAGATATCGATCTCCCCGCTCATTCCCCGCTCTTTCATGCGGTCGATGAACCCCAAGAATCTCTGTCTGTCCTGATCTCCCTCGGGTTTGATAGCTATGTAGCAGGGAGAAACAGAACCTTTTCCCAGAAGGTAGTCGGCTGCCAGAGCGCCACCGGCATATCCATCACTTAAGACGCAGCATGCTCCGGGTACGTTGATGCCGACATATATGAGGGGTACGTGACAACGGGAAAGAATTCCGGTCTCAGTCTCGTCAAGGGAGAATGCGAACACGAAAAGGTAGGAGATCTGTGCGTTCAGCACTTTCTGGATGGTGTCTGGATCGTGACGCTCGTAGTTGAACAGCAGAACGTCATACCCTCTTCCTCGAAACTGGTGAAACATCTTCTCAAAGATCTCGAGAAAGAAGTGGTTAGTGAGGTCAGGTAGAAGAATCCCTATCGTGATACGCTGAGAATCCTTTCTCGCCAGACCTCGTGCGTTGATATTCGGGGTGTATCCCTTTACTTTGATGATATCCAGGACTTTCTCCCGGGTGGATGGTTTTACATTCGGAGAGTTGTTCAGCACACGGGAAACAGTGCCTACACCAACTCCAGCCTCTTCTGCTATGCAGGAGATTGTTATCTTATTCCTTTTCATACAGTAATATACTATAACTCCTCTGTGGTCTCGTCAACATGAGGCCCTGCTGCAGTTCACAGAATCGAAACCCGCCGATTCACATAATCGAAACCGTGGTCCAGAAGCCATGCTCCAATATGTCGAGTGAACGGACACCCGACTGGATGAGAAGGTCTTCTGTTCCGGAGAAACTGAAATCAAGGTGGTCACTGCGGTGCGCATCACTGTTGAGCATCAGAGGGACTGAGAGTTCAGTGCACTTACGGATCATCTCGGGGGAGGGATAGACTTCACTCGTCGCTCCCCGGGCGACTCCTCCGGTGTTCACTTCGATCCTGACCGTGTGCTTCGCCGCCTGGTGGAGGAACGATGTCCAGGCTTTTCTGTACCAGGGGGAAGACGGATCGAAGAAACGCTCATCCCTGTTATGTTTCTTTATAAGATCGCAGTGTCCGAGTATATCGAATGCATGAGAGGAGATCATCCGTTCCTGAAGCGTGAAGTAGTGTCGGGCGAACTGCTCCATGCTTCCGTGAAAGGTATCCTCGAGAAGGGCCGTGAACTCCTCTATAGGGCCGTCGATGGAAAGATACCTTCCGCTTGTACTGTGTTTCATGAGATGAACCGAGGCAATCGTGTAGTCCAGCTGTTCGGTATACTCACTGCCTGCAAGTGTATCGGTATCTTCGAGATAGTCGAGCTCAAGTCCTGCGTAGAGTTCAATTCTGTCCCGGTAGACTTCCTTGAGTCGTTTCAGTTCACCCAGATAGTAGGGGAAATCCTCTCGTCTCATATGCCACTCATCCTCAATGTCTGTGGGCGTGTGACAGGAAAAACCCAGGGCTGTGAAACCTTTCGATATAGCACTGAGAACAATGTCTTCCATCGTCCCCTGGCCGTCGTCCAGGCCGCAATGGGTGTGGTAGTTGCCGCTGATTCGTGATCTGCTCATGGAGAGAGTATACGCGAAAAGAGGGGCTCTGAGGAAGACCCCCGCTCTTCGGTTCTGTATCTGATAGAAAAACTCTTTCCATGTTCTGAATGATTATAATTTTTATCGGTAAGTATTTTGACAAGGGTGTAAAAAGGTGTATACTTACATTAAGAAGTAAAGGAAGGAAATGAGTCGAACAGTAGGATCTGTACGACCGTGTATATACAGCAATAGATTTTACAGCAGCGTCGGTAGTCAATTGGAATCTGAGATCTCAATGATGGTGGATCAGCAGAAAGGTGAGTCTTGTCAGCTTGACGAGGTGTATGCTGCTGTGGTTCCTCATGCAGGCCTTGCCTATTCCAACCGGGGCAGTAGCCAGGCTCTGGCTCACCGCTCCACCCCTGTCTCCTTCGCACTGATACTTGCTCCTTCACATCACTACCACATACTCTCTGACCGCATAGTGGGTGATACGTATACGACCTACCATACCCCACTTGGTGATCTGAGGCATGCTCCTCTCGATATCACCTATCCTGTAACGATAAATAATTCATTCATAAGTATAGAACATGCAGTGGAGATGCCCCTGCTTCATCTTGCCTACCAGCAGAAGAGGCAGGGCTCTGAAATAGGGGTGGAGGTGCTTCTTGCCTCCTCCTTCAGTTCTCCTTCCGCAGCGGATACAACCGCTGCTTCCATCGCCGAAGCGTTGAAAAGAAAAGGGATCCCTCTGGAAGAGACGCTGATCCTCGCCTCGAGCGATATCACGCACTGGGGGAATCTGTATGTCAATACTCCCTACAGTGACAGATCCGAGAGTGAGATTCTCTCCCGCGTACGGGAAGATGATGCTGCCCTGATCAATTCGTTCCTCTCCGGTTCGAATCCGGTGTCCCGTCCTCAGCACTCGACGATGTGCGGCTACGGAGCGTTCGCGCTTCTTTCGAGGTTTGCACGTCTCATCGGTCTGCGGGGAATACTGCATGACTACTACACATCGAAGGATATGGGTCCGGACAGTGGGGATTCATTCGTCACCTACGCATCGGTGCTGTTCGGGAGGTAGGCATGAATGAACATGAGATTCTGATGCTCACAATCGCTTATGAAGCGATTGTCGAGGAACTGATCGGATACACTCCCTTCACCTATTCCCTTATCCGGCAGAGCCCTCCGGTAGAACTGCAGAAATCCCCGGGGTGTTCGTGAGTGTGCAGCAGGAACCTTCTAAACAGCTCAGGGGGTGTATAGGGAGTACAGGGGAGGGGAACACTCCTCTGTATGAAAGCATCTATACGATGGCGAAGAAGGCGGCCTTTCAGGACCCCCGTTTCCGCCCCCTGAGGATAGAGGAGTTGAAACACCTCACCCTTTCGGTGTCGGTCCTGTCCGAGATGAGAGAAATAGACGATGTGAGAAGGATACGACTCGGCATCGACGGTGTGATGTTCCGGTATCAGGGTCATCATGCGCTCTTTCTCCCCGAGGTCCCGGTGGAGCAGAAATGGACGCTTGAGCGCCTGCTCGGTCAGCTGTGCCTGAAGGCATCTCTTCCACCGACGTTCTACAGTTCGGGCAAGGGAAGCTACTATACGTTTACCACCTCCCGGGCCTCTGGTCAAATCGGTGGCTGAACAACGTCACTGTCCCTACTGTTATCGCTCCTGTTTGCTCGGTGACGGTGAGGTGGGAGTATGCAGAGTCATTCGCAACGAGAGAGGAATGTTCAGAGCGGTAGATGCTCAACGCTTTGCAGCCTTGCACATTGATCCGATCGAAAAGAAACCACTGTATCATGTTCACCCCGGATCCTTTACCTTTTCGATAGGGATGACAGGGTGCAATCTGTTCTGTGATTTCTGCCAGAATCACTCACTTGTTCGCGGTGAGCTGCCGGTACGTGAAAATCTGACCTCTTCGGAGGTGCTCGCAGCGATAGATGCAGGTGCAACACACATAGTCAGTTATACCTATTCAGAACCCATCGTATGGCAGGATGTTGTACTGCCCCTCGCCAAGGCACTCCACCACAGAGGTTTCCTCAATGTGCTCGTGACCAACGGAACCTTCTCTCACCAGTCACGGGAGAGCCTGCACCCGCTCATCGATGCACTGAATATCGATCTCAAGGGTGATGAGCGGTTCTACCGGGAGGTCTGTCATGCGAAGGGCGCGTATCAGTCAGTGCTGGATTCAATCGATTTCTGGGTGAATCATACACAGAGTATCGTGGAAGTGACTACTCTCCTGATCGAAGGGTTTCACACACCTTCCTGGGTACGGGAGACCGGGCTTCTGTTGAAGGAGATTGGTGTTCAGGTCTGGCATCTTTCCCGGTTTTTCCCTGCGTTCCGGATGGCCGACAGGGATCCCACCTCGCGTTCTCTTATGCTGCAGTGCTTCCTGGAGGCTCAGAAGACCGGCATCAGTCATGTCTACCTCGGGAATATGGAGTATCCGGGCGCAGGTGTTCTCACCTGTCCCGAATGTTCCTCTACGATAGCCCGGGATGCGCTCAACGGGTTGGCAGACTCGTCTCACCACCTGAGGTGTCCGAAGTGCGGCTCCCCTCTGTACGGCCGTTACGGTGCTATCGGCGCCTGAAACGGTTCCGTACCTTTTCGACAGCGAGGATGATGGGCGGCAGAATGATCAGGGTCGAGACCATGGTGGTCAGGAGGCTTACTGATACGAGGATGCCGAAGTACCGTATGGGCACATACGAACCAAACGCAAGCATCGAGATTCCCAGTACGATCGCCGCTGTTGTCAGAAGGATCGGTCGCGCTGTCTCACGAATAGTGGCGCGCAGATGGAGGGCCGTACGGCCTGACGGGGATCCATCCACCTTCTGTTTGTAACGGATGAGGAAATGGATCGCATCATCGATTCCTACTCCGATGATCACACTGGTGAAGGTGATGGTGATGATGTCGAATGGAATGTGCGTGAAGAACATGAACACATAGTTCGCCATGATTCCCACCATGATGGGTATGATGCTGTAGATGCCGAAGAGAACCGAACGGAATGAGAACACGGAAATGAGGAAGACGAGGATAAAGGATACGGTCGTCGCACGTCTCTGGTCCTCCTGGATCGAATCCGAGAACCTGATGGCATCAGTACCGTCCCCCCAGAGAGTCATCTCGACTCCCTCACCCAGCAGTGGCGCCTTGGAGTGGATGATCTCATTCAACCTCTTCGCTGAAGCCACTGTCTGAAGGTCTCCCTCGCTTGAATCCCACGCTCTTAGCGTGATGGTAATCTGATTACCGTCCTCATTGATCAGGAGTCTGAAGGCCTCCTCAGTGCTTGAGTCCTGGCTGAGAATGATCATGAACCGGTTGAGAAGGTGTATCAGTCCCGTTGAAGAGGGGATCGCACTCTCTCCTGTATAGATTCTGTTCATGAAAGCCACGTACTGTGCGTAGCTCATGATCTTCGAGATGTCCTCAGTCTCTTCCGCCAGGGCCTGTTCGAACGTGTAGGTCCGTTCAAGGACCTCCGGTCTGAGAAAATACCCTTCTTCCCCCTCAGGAGCCTGTAACGTGATGTAATGGTTGTGAATCCCTTTGAACTCTCTTGTGATAGCCAGTGAGTTGATGATCAGCTGTTCCTTCCGGGGGAAGTAGTTCATATAGTTGGTCTGAATTCCGATAGAGTTCCGTGTCAGCAGAAACCCTATGAGAACCCCGAGGGCGATGATAAGGTACAGCGGCCACCTTTGCATAACGCGCCGGGACAGTATTCTGCTGATACGGGAGATGAACCCGTGACGGAAATGCCTCATATGGTGCGTTCTCGGAGCTGTGGTGATTGTCAGTACCGCAGGAAGATAGGTGACCGAAAGAAGGGCACAGAAGGTGATGCCTATCGAGACCGTGATACCGAATTCCTTGAAGGCATCGGTTCGTGCCATGAGGAGGGAGAGGAATCCCACGATATCGGTGATGCATGCGAGCATGATGGTTCTTCCGATCCTGGCTACCGAAGTCTGTATATAGTTGGGATCACCCTCATGGTAACTCTGAAAATACTCGGTGAGGACATGTATGCTGTAGGAGGAGCCGATTGTGAGGACGAGAACCGGAGTGACGATATTGACCACAGTGAGGCGGAAGCCGAGAAGCGCCATAACCCCCAGTGTCCATATGATACCCACTACAGAGAGACTGAAGGGGATGAACGATGCCCGTTTTGCCCGGAAACTGATGAAGTAGATCAGCAGGATGACAGCAAACGAAAGACTCAGGAGGGTGATGAGGTCATGGGAAAGGTACTCCATGACCCGGTTTGTAATGGTGATCTCCCCGATCGAGGAAATATCCGCGACAGCTTTGACAGGCTCGAAGATCCGGTTGAAGTCGGCAAGGAGAGCAGGTTCGTTATTGCGCACCTTGAAGGAGAAGATCAGAGATTCCCTGTCGTCCGAGACAAACAAGCCGGACACGATATCGTCATTCATGGCCCGTTTCTTAAAGGTGTCTGCCCGTTCCTGTGTCCATATGTCGTCCTTCGTTTCGGGAAGGAGGGGGACTGTCACCAGGCGGGCTCCCTTCTTCTCGATCGTCGAATAATCGAACACTGACGAGATGTCTCCCACATCAGGATGGTCCGCCATTGCCTGAAGAGCTGCATGGACAGGTTCAAGCACCGTAACACTGAAAAGGTCCGGGCTTGTGACCATTACGATATAGTCAGAGGGGAAGTCCTCTTCACTTTTCCCATCGATACCGAACAGGTTGTTCGAAGCAGGTATCATATCAGAGTAATCGGCGCTGAATTCGAGACCGGTGAATGCAAGGATGCCGAAGGCAAGGGTAACGGCTATGATGAGTATTACAGTGGCACGGGAATGGTTCTGGACTGTCCTGATAAGGCTCTCAACGTTCGAATACATATCACCTGATTGTATCTATGAATCAGGTGATAGTGCAAGTTCCATCTGAAAGATTTCGGGTGATTAGAAGCAAGAGCTCTGTCTCTGCATGGCTGTGTGGCCCGCAGAATCCTCCAAAACCCGGCATCCCCTGAGGGTTATCTGTACCGTCGCTTTTCCTTCTTGTGCGGTTTGTTCCTGCTGAAACGGTCGTAGTTCTGGTGACGTGCGAGATGTTTTCCGTTCGGACTGTCAGTCCTCGCCCTCGTGACTACGGGTTTCTCCCCCTTGGAGATCTTTTTAAAGGCATTCAGGATAGCATGGGCAGCCCCTTCCTTTGCGTTTACGAAGCTGAAGTCCTCCATGACCGAGATATCGTTGATCTCATGGTCCCTCACATGAGCATGTTCCTTCAAAAACTCCACAAGGAGTTTTTTTGTCATTCCATGAGCGTAGCCCCGGGCGACGAAGAGGCGTACCTCATCCTGCTGTGCTTTGCCCGGTCTTCTGGTATCTTTCCCATAGGTATCACCCCGTGGTGCCTGAGGGTCATGGATCGGCTGGTAGGAATGGGCGTTGAGGTCTCCGATATAGTTCAGAGACAGAAGTGTGGTGACTACCTTGTGAGGCTCATCGAGCTCGAGCAGTTCCAGAGCCATCTCCTGAAACGGCAGGTCATGGGTGGCTTTGAGGCCCTCCACGATCGTGTCGAGAATGCGCTGTTTCTTCATTGCTATGATCTTGTCAGCGTCGGGAATCCTCACCTGTTCGATATCGGCTCCGATGTTCCGTTTCAGATAGGTGAACCTGCGGGCTTCACTGGGAGTGACAAAGGTGATGGCGGAACCTTTCTTGCCGGCCCTCCCTGTTCTCCCTATCCTGTGAATGTAGGTCTCGGGATTCTGTGGGATCGAATAGTTGATCACATGTGTGAGATCCTGGACATCGATGCCGCGTGCGGCGACATCAGTTGCCACGAGGATCGTGATCCTTCTTTCCTTCAGCTTGTGAAGGATCAGCTCACGCTGGCGCTGGGCCAGGTCTCCATGGATAGCTTCAGCGTTGTACCCTCCCGCGATCAGTTCCTTGCTCAGTTCGTCACTTTCCATCTTCGTCCGGCAGAAGACAAGACCGTAAAAATTGGGGGAGATGTCAATGATACGGGTAAGGAGTTCCTTCTTGTCTGAAGGCCTGACCACGTAATAGTACTGACTTGTTGCGGATAGTGTTTTCGATTCCCGTTCAATCTCCACCAGCTCAAAACGTCTCATGAAACGTTTTGCAAGGGAGAGTATCGTGGGAGGCATAGTGGCACTGAACAGAAGCATCCGTTTCTCTTCCGGAGTGGAAGCCAGGATCATCTCGATGTCTTCAATAAAACCCATGTTCAGCATTTCATCGGCCTCATCGAGAACGGCAAATGAGATGTTCTCGAGCGAGAGTGTACCCCGTTTCATGTGATCCATGACCCTGCCCGGTGTTCCGACCACGATGTGCACACCCTTCCTGAGGCGTCTGATCTGGAGGTCCATTGAGGCTCCTCCGTAGACAGGCAGGATCTGCAGATGCCTTGACCCCTTCATCGATTCGATTTCCGAACTCACCTGCATCGCAAGTTCTCTGGTAGGGCACAGGACGATTGCCTGTACGGCATGTCTTGATTCATCAATGGTCTCAAGGATGGGCAGCGAGAAGGCGGCGGTCTTGCCTGTACCTGTCTGGGATCGGCCCACAACATCGCATTTTTCCTGCAGCAGCAGGGGAATGCAGGCAGCCTGAACGGCTGTGGGCGTGACAAACCCCTTTGCCTCGAGAGCCTTCAGTGTTCTCTCTGATAGCCCGAGAGCGGCGAATGTATCTGTGATTTGCATGTAACTCCTGAATATATCACAACATCTGGGTGTCGTTGATATAATGGCCCCACTGTATCTCAATGTGCCGATCTTTGCAATACGGTAGAGCTCTGCTCATGAAGCATTCCATATCAGTGTGCTCAGATATGCGTTCTGTTCTCCGTACTGCACAGCACCTTTGATTATCCACTCTGCGTGTCCCGGGTCCTTCATGCAAGCAGAATTGGTGTTGAGCCGGTTCTTCATGATGTCAGGAGGTCATGAAATGAATCGACAATCGAGACATGCAGGCAGCGGTTATTCCCACCCGGGTGATCCCGGTCCCAATCCCGATCCCGGTCCCGATCCCGATCGCGAAAGAGTATTGTTTCTCTGGTGCACCGGAGTGAGTATGATGCGGATAGCCCGTGTGCTGAGGTGCCCTGTATCCTCTCTTGAGGCCTGTATCCGGTCACCGGAAGACGGGAGAGACTGATGTCGGACTTTCAGTACCGGTTATAGACATCCTCTGCAAAGCCCGCGAGGCGGGAGACCGGCAGTCTGATCCCGTCATCGAGGGTGAGGGTGCCGTCAAAGAACCCGAACACCTGATGCTGTTCGCTCCGTACCGCAATCAGGTTGGTCAGGGAGGTCCTGTCCGCCACCGGGTGGAAGGTGAGGTCCACCCGTCCCCTGTCATCGGTGATCTTCCACGTTCCCTGGTAGTCTCCTTCGCTGATATCGAACGAGACTTCTCCGAGCTTGTGGAGTCGTTCGTCATAGATGATTGCATTTTCACTGGCAACCGTCCGGTCTGAAAACCCGTAGCCGAAGTTGAAACCGTAGGGTATCCCGTCCTGGAAACCGGAGGCTGAAGCCCAGTACCATCTGTTGCGATACGTCCAGACACCACGACCCCAGTCCAGTACCCCCTGAGCCGTATCGGGGGTGAGTTCGAGTGTCTCCTCTCCTATCCTGACCGTGCCGCTGGCTCCCATGGGGTTGACTTTTTCGTTGAAATAGAAGGCTTTCCGGTTCTCTGTCCAGCTTGTCGCGATGTTCATCGACTCCTGCTGAGGTACCTGGATAAGGGTGATGTCCAGATCGATACCCGTGCCGCGGCCATTCAGAGAAAGTTCCGGGGCTCCTGCGACGATCCTTCGGACCTCGCCCCGTCTGCTGTAGGCTATGCGAAGCACGTTGTTCGCCCAGCCGACTTGATAGTCACCCGAATCCGGGCTCAGACCGTGGCGTCCGAGAGGAAGTACCGAAAGTGCGTCACTCTGTGCCCATGCGCCGGTCTTTCCATCAACGACTGCGATCGCAAAGAGTCCTGCGTACCCCAGGTCACTGAATGTCGTGGTGACCCAGAGATTGTGGGCATAGGAGTAGACCGCGTAGTAATCCCATTCCTTGATACGGAATTTCGGGGCCCTGGTGCGTTTCCTGTCGTACTGCAGGTAGGGATAGCGGGACCATCCGGGTTCTCTCAGCAGTCCCTGTGCGTCATGAAGAGGACCTCCTGATGTGATTTCATGCTGTTCCATAGACACCTCCCAGAAGCTGTAGGTTCTGATGTTCCGTGAGAGTCACCGTTGCAGCGCTCATCGAATCAAGCAGCTGCGGTACAGAGGAGCAGCCGATGATGGTGACCACGGGGAACGGCGAGTCGAGCAGTGAGGCAAGAGAGACGGCTGCAGGTGAGTATCCCGTCTGTTCACACACGGCCCGGACCCTCTCCAGTATCATCAGGTTCCTCTCATCAGCAAAACGGGTTCGAACCTTGGGCGGAAGAGAATCGATTCCATCCCTGATTCCTTTCGAGAAAAAGCCCTTTGCCTGAGAGGAGAAGGCGAACACGGGCAGCTGTGTGCTGCGGTAGTAGGTGAACTCCTCATCGTTCATACACACAAGAGTCGGATCATTGTAGCGCTCCGGGGTGGTGGGAGCCAGTGAGTACTGTATCTCACTTGCGGTCGGCGGCCTCTGCCATGCCGCTCGGGCCTGCTCAATCCGTGTATGGGGCCAGTTGCTCACTCCGATATGTTTCACATCAACAGTCTCATATACCTCGGCAATGATCCGTGTCATCCTCTCCATACTGAGAGACGGGTCATCGCGATGCAGCAGCCAGAGGTCAAGAGAGTCAAGACCGAGCGCCTTCTGTGTGGCTTCGATGTCCGCGACTTTCTCATCCCGGGATATCCGTGACCTCATACTTCCCTGATGCGGATGAGCGCCTTTTGTCACCACCGTCATCGTATCGGCCATACCGTGTGCCTGCAGCCACCTGCCGACTATCTCCTCGCTGATGCTGCGCTGACCGGCAGATTCCTGACCGTAGACTCGTGCCGTATCAATGGTCGTACCTCCGTTGTCGGCAAATGCATCAAGCAGGTCGAAGGCGACAGACTCCTCAATAGCTGTCCCGAAGTAGGTGGTTCCCAGCGCGATGGTGGAGAACTTCCTGTTCAGAGGATCGATGGATATATACTTCATAACGACTACTCCCAGTGCACAGTATAACGGTAAGTGCGAAAAACATGGAGAGAAAAAATTCTGGGGCCACACGGGCCACACGAGGATGCAGCACAGGTGCGGCAATCCCCCGGCTCGGCCGGCTTTTACTCTGCCTTTATATGATTGACCGTATAATGGCTGCGTGATAGAATTACCGGCTATGGGACTTTGCGCTGCTTCTCTTGGATCATACCTGTATCATAGGATCATCGATCACTCCTCCTCCCGGTCTGAGACCCCGGTAGTCAGCGTCATAGGCAGTGGGGGAAAGACTTCTCTGATTGAACTGCTTGCGGCAGAGGCTGTCACGGAGAAGAGGAAAGTCCTTATTACAACGACAACAAAGATGGCGAATCCACAGATCCACCACTACCGCGGGGTGGATACGTTCTCACTCGATACCGATTCCGTGTCGACTCAGGGATGCTGTACGCTATGGGGGTACACGACCCGGGACAAGCTGACTCCAGTTCCTTGTTCCCTTCTCGAAGAGGCTGTTCCTCTGTTTGACCTGATTCTCGTCGAGGCCGATGGAGCCAACCGAATGCCGTTGAAACTACACCGGCCGGATGAACCGGTGATGCTTCCTTTCACAACGGTGACGCTGCAGGTCTTCGGCGCCTCGGCGATAGGAAAGCCCCCGAATGAGGTGATTCACCGGTATCAGGGGAGTGATGCTTTTGACGAGACCGTCACGATCGAAACATTTCTGCACTGTATGAGAGAGAACGTTCCGCGCAGGGGGGATGCTATCGGGCTCATCAACCAGGTTGACGTCCTTGATGAACTGACCCTGGAATCGTTGATGCATGGATATGAAGGTCTCAAAGGTGGAGACCTTATATACGGATCTGTTCACGAAAACAGTATGTACCACATATATGGAGGGTAAAATGAATATATTTGCACAGGCGGCAGAACTTGAAGAGACTAATGTTCCCTTCGCACTGGTGACTATCACACACAGCAGCGGATCAACTCCCCGCTCTCAGGCCCGGATGATCGTGCTTGCAGACGGGACAACCTATGGAACGGTAGGGGGAGGAGTGAGCGAGTATGAGGCAGTGAAGCGGGCTCAGGAGCTGATACCATTACGAACGAGTGAGTCGTTTTCGAAATCTCTTGACGTGGGGGATGGCCACAACTGCGGCGGTGCGCTCGAGATGTTCATTGAAGTGATAGGGTCACGCCCACGTCTGGTGCTTGTCGGCGGAGGGCATGTGAATCTTGAGATCGCCAATCTTGCTTCCAGCTGCTCCTTCCATGTCGAAGTGGTTGAGACCAGGGCCGAATATGCTTCACTGGAGCGGTTCCCCCAGGCCGGACACCTGTACACAGGTGACACGATCGAGGAGGCCCTGGGGCAGGTTCCCATTGACTCTGAGACAGCCCTTATCATAGCGACACATTCGCTCGATCAGCAGGCCCTTGAACAGGTGCTGAATTCACCTGCATGGTATATTGGAATGCTCGGCAGCAGGAATAAGATACACACCTTCCGCAACAGACTCAAAGATAAACTTGGAATAGATATCTCCACGCTCACTCAGCTGTATGCTCCTCTCGGCCTGGACATCGGTGCCCAGACTCCCGAAGAAATAGCTGTCTCTGCTGTCTCGGAGCTGATGAAGGTCCATTCCCGCAGAAGCGGGATGAGCCTGAGAGACCGCTCAGACAACCTGGTGGTCGTACGCGGAGGGGGTGATCTCGCCAGTGCGGTGATATCCCGTCTGTTCAAAGCCGGGTACCGGGTTCTTGTTCTGGAGATCGGCAAGCCGACGGCAATCAGGAGGACCGTGTCCTTCTCAACGGCCATTCATACCGGTTCCATGAATCTGGACGGTCTCGAATGCGTGTTCGCTCCCGATACCCGTGCCGCAAAGAGCATCATGGATGAGCACAAGGTGGCCATCATGGTTGATCCGGAGGGCTCTTCGATCCGGGAGATGCATCCGATGTGTGTCGTTGACGCCATCATTGCCAAGAAGAATCTGGGAACCCACATGGGAATGGCTCCCTTCGTCATAGCTCTCGGTCCCGGTTTCAGTGCCGGAAAGGATTGTCACGTGGTCGTGGAGACGAATCGCGGCCACTATCTCGGTTCTGTGATCACCGAAGGTGAGGCAGCTCCCAACACGGGCGTTCCCGGTCTTATCGGGGGAGAGGCTGCCAAGCGGGTGATCCACTCACAGGTCGCCGGCGTATTCACCGGGGTGAGAAAGATCGGAGACCTTGTCACGGAAGGGGAACCTGTCGCGAGAATCGACGGTGTGGATGTGCTCTCACCTCTCAATGGAGTGCTGCGAGGGATTCTTGATGACGGAATCACGGTTCCTGTCGGTTTCAAGATCGGTGATGTTGATCCGAGAGGTAACGTGGATCACTGTTTCACTATCAGCGACAAGGGGAGAGCGATAGCCGGAGGCGTTCTGGAAGCCCTTGATGGATTCCGCGCCGGATTGCTGTAATACTGTTTTCTTCCTCTTTTTACGAACTTCTCCTTGACAAGTGTTTCTATGTATAGTAACGTACGGTCACAGGAGATATGTCTATGACCGATCTAGATGAGATAATCGAAGTTTTCGTGAAGACCTCCACGACCGGTGAGATGCGGACACTGTTCAATGATCTGTTCACTGAACGGGAGAAGTATGACTTCGCTCTTCGTTGGCGACTTATGAAAGACCTGTACGAAGGAAAGAGTCAGCGTGAAATAGCCCGTGAGCTCGGCATAAGTCTGTGCAAGATCACACGGGGAAGTAAACTATTGAAACAGGAAGGGTCGCAGATGAAGCAGATCCTCAAGGAGTACCATAATGAGTAAAGCAGCAACCGGCGGATTGAATATGCAGATGCCCGATGAAAAGGGGTATTTCGGAGAATACGGTGGGATGGTTCTTCCTCCCGATCTGGTCGCCATCATGAATGATATCACGGCCAATTACATGGAGATCAAGGAGAACAGTGACTTCATCAGTGAACTCACGAGACTGCAGCAGACCTACACGGGGCGTCCATCTCCGGTGTATCATGCAAGGCGTCTTTCCGAGGCCCTCGGTGGTGCTCAGATCTATCTGAAGAGGGAGGACCTCAATCACACCGGAGCTCACAAGATAAATCACTGTCTTGGAGAGGTTCTCCTTGCGAAGAAAATGGGAAAGAAGAAGGTGATAGCTGAAACCGGTGCCGGACAGCACGGCGTTGCACTGGCAACCGCTGCAGCGCTTGTCGGTCTCGAATGTGATATCTACATGGGTTCGATTGATGTCGAGAAACAGGCTCCGAATGTACACAGGATGAAGGTGCTTGGAGCACGTGTCATTCCCGTCAATCAGGGAACTCACACGCTCAAGGATGCGGTTGATGCCGCCTTCGTCGCCTATCTGCAGGACCCTGTCACCACCATGTACGCCATAGGGTCGGTTGTCGGCCCTCATCCCTTCCCGATGATGGTCAGAGACTTCCAGAGTATTGTCGGACGGGAGGCGAGAGAACAGTTCCTTTCCATGACAGGAGCGCTTCCCGATACGCTGATGGCCTGTGTCGGAGGAGGTTCCAATGCGATCGGACTGTTCAGCGGATTCCTTGATGACCCGGAGGTCGAGATCTACGGTGTGGAGCCCGGCGGTCGCTCAAGTGCCACAGGAGACCATGCCGCGACGATCACCTATGGAAGAAAGGGAACGATACACGGGTTCGAGTGCTATCTCCTTCAGGATGATGCGGGTGAACCGCTGCCGGTCTACTCGATAGCGAGTGGACTTGACTACCCGGGGGTCGGCCCCCAGCACTGTCACCTCAAGGACATAGAACGGGTCAAGTACGTCAAGGCAAGTGACCGTGAGGCACTGGTCGCATTCTATGACCTGTCCCGCCTTGAAGGTATCATCCCCGCCCTTGAGAGCGCACACGCCCTGGCCTATGCTATCAAGACAGCCGGTCAGAGAAGTAAGGATGATACAATTCTGATCAACCTTTCAGGCCGTGGAGACAAGGATATGGATTACGTTCTTGCCCATTATCCTCTTGAAGAGTATGAGACTCAGAAGATGCTGTTCTAGAGTATCCTGTTCATGAATGATTCCCCTGCCGGGTCGATACCTGTTGCAGGGGTTTTTTATGCTCAGTACGCTGTATCGTGATCTGGCAGCACCGGCTTCTATGAACGGCTTTTTCTGCTGTGAGGTCTCTTCATGACCGACCGGCACCAGGCGAGCGTGTCTTCGATACTCTGGTGAAAGCTCCTCGTGCGGTAGTGGAGCTCATTCACCGCTTTTTCACTGCTGAAGTTGCTGTTGCTTGCAAGCGTGATGAGTGCATAGGGGGAGAACAGAGGTTTGATGTGCCAGAGCCGGTAATGGAGGAGTGCAAAGGGACTCACTGCCAGGGCAAGCCATCTGGGAATCCAGGTGAGGTGTCTAGGACGGCCGCTGAGTTCCTTCATCAGGCTGAACAGCTCCGCTACCGAGTGGTACTCTCCGGCAAGGATATAGGATTCTCCGCTGCGGCCGAATTCCTGCGCATTGAGGATTCCCTCCGCTACGTCCCTCACATCGACGAAATTATAGCCACCGGAGGTGAAACAGGAGAGAGCTCCCTGCAGGTAGCGCATGATCATCGAGGCGATATGGCCCATCTGATAGTCATCAGGACCGATGATACCCGAGGGGTGGATGATAACGGCATCGCAGCCTGTCTTAACCGCTTCGAGAACGTAGCGGGTCCCCTCTGCCTTGCTCTTTGCATAGGCTCCGCGGATGCCTCTGGTATCGAACACTCGGCTTTCCCGTATGACCTCTCCCCGAGGTTTTTCCGGCAAGGCGTGGACACTGCTTATATAGACCAGCCGACTGACCTGTTCCCTCTTCACCGCCTCCAGCACATGCCTGACGCCATCCACGTTGATCTCCCGCATCTTTGCCCGTCCCTTTGCCGTTCCGCTGAGGTCGATAATGCCGGCGGTGTGAAACACCACCTCGATCCCCTTGCAGGCAATGGTGACGGAATCCTGGTCCCTGACATCTCCGTATAGGATACGGTCACAGTAGGGAGCGATCATGGAAATGTCCTCGCGGGGGAGGACGAACGCGGTGACGCTGTCGCCCCGCCTCTGCAGTGCCTTGATCAGAACCGTTCCCATGTGTCCGGTAGCCCCGGTAACCAGAACCTTCATCATTCACCCCCGTATGTCCATAATGTCGAGTCCCTCCTCGATGATCGATAGGAACGTGTGGAAACGATGATCTCCCATGGAACGGAGCATCATTGTGCACCACTGATCGACCTCATCTGCATTCTCTTTCAACCTCTGCCTTCCTTTTTCCGTAGGTGATACTTCTATCCGGCGGCGGTCACCTGCTCCGATCGAGCGGATGATATGACCCTTCCTCTCCAGTGAGGAAAGTGCGCTGGTGACACTCGGCCGTGAGATCTGAAGGTAGGTCGCAAGGGTCGAAGGGTGTGCGGTACCCGTTGCACTGATCAGAGCCTCGATGGCTCTGAGGACCGCGGTCTCACCGCGATAGTACTCTCCGAGCTTTGCGGTGAAGGGCGTTCCGCTGAGCCGTGTGAGAATCGCCTGAAACCGAAGGTAGGAATCCATACAGCCTCCATAAGTTAGAATAGCTAATCATTAGCTATTCTAATTATATACTATGTGGTATTCGTGTCAACTATTCATTGCGCTTTGTACAGCTTTTCACTAAGCTGAAGGTATGCATCAAGAAGGAAGCGAACCTATAGCACTCGACACCTCGGCTATCATCTACCCCCCGACAGTGGCACGGTTCAATACCCATGTCTTCCGTCTCTCCATGAATCTGCACGTACCCGTTGAGAAGGATCTGCTCCTTGAGGCTCTGAATGCTCTCATGCCCCGTTTCCCGTACTTCTCCCACAGGGTCCACAGCGGATTCTTCTGGTACTATCTGATGCCGAACGAACGTCCTCTGGAGGTCTATGAGGAGGTGTCTGCCCCCTGTGGACATCTTGATCTCAGGAAGGGAGCTAACGGGTATATGTTCAAGGTGTTCTACACCGGGCACAGGATAGCTGTCGAATACTTTCATGCGCTGACAGACGGCACCGGCGCTATCACCTTCCTGAAATCCCTTGTGGCGGAATACCTGAGGAGAAGAGGTCATGTGGTGGACTCCGATCCCCAGGTGCTTCTCCCTGGTGACCCGGTGGATCCTCAGGAGACCGAGGATTCCTTTGCGAAGATTTACCGGCCGATGAAGTCAGTGTTTGATCTTGAGAGCCGTGCGTTCCACTATACCCCGAAAGGGGCGCCTTACCGTGATGACCATGGTATCATCAGTGCCGTGATGCAGGTGGATCAGGTCAAGACAGAGGCGAAGAGATGGTCTCTTACCATTACTGAGTACCTTGTATGTGAGGTGCTTTCCGCTCTGCAGGAACTGCAGAAGGTCACGGTCCCGAATGAGAGACGGTGGAAGCCGGTGCGTCTGAGTGTCCCGGTCAACATACGGAAGATATACGGTTCGAAGTCGTTGAGAAACTTCACCCTCTTCGTTGTGGTCGGTCTTGATACGAATCTCGGTACATACCGTTTCGATGAGATCGTCAAGAGTGTCTATCATCAGCTGAGGGGTAAAGTGAACGAGAAGTCCCTTTCTCTCCAGATCTCCCGAAACGTTGCGGGGCGGAGGATCCCCCTTATCAGGTATGCACCGAACATCCTCAAGCGTCCGCTCATGAAACTTCTCAGTGATTCCTACGGAGACTCAATCTATTCGTCGGTGATCAGTAATATCGGCAATGTGACGCTTCCCGAAGGTATGAAGGAGGAGGTCAGCAGGATCGACTTCTCCCTATCTCCAAGTCAGAAGAACAAGTTTGCTCTTGCTGTCATCAGTGCCGAAGGGCAACTCGTATTGAATATCACTTCGATCCTTGCCGAAAACAGAGAGTTTGAGAAAATTCTGTTGAGAAATCTGGTGGCAAGAGGACTGAAGGTGTCCGTTGATTCCAATGGGTAGGAGGTAGTATGGCATATTGCGTCGAATGCGGTGTAGAACTTGCCCCCGGGACACAGCAGTGTCCTCTGTGCGGCAGGAAGGTCATTGCACCGAAAGAGATTATCGGGGTGAGAGAAGAGGGCCTGTTCCCTTCTCCTTCCTCAGGGACGCTCAGAAAACCTCTCCGCCTTGACAAGTACAGGAAGGGTATCACGGAACTGGTCCTCACCTTTGCGTCCATCGCCATCCTCACTCTCATCATCACCGGAGCAGCCTTCGGCTCTGTTCTGATGTTCTGGCGTCCGGCGGCCTATATCCTCACCGGTACATCATTCCTGCTTGTCCTTCTGTTCTCCACCCTGAAATACACGAACATAGCCTCCTGGTATGCTCTGTTCACCATCCTTACTTTGATTGTTGCCGACTCCCACGACCTCTATTTCAGCTGGGTCGCCTATCCGTTCACCGGCATAGTCCTGCTCTATACCTTCGGAGTATTCATGCTGTACCGAAGGTTCCCTCTGGTACTCCGTATCATCACAAGTGTCACGGTACTCCTTGGCTCTCTTGCCCTGTTCGACCTGTTCACGCATCGGACTCTCACCTGGTTCTTTCCTGTGGGAGTCCCGGTTGTCTCTGTGGTGATTATCTCACTGAGTGTGACCTTCATCCGGTATGTGAAAGGACATCCCTCGATCACTGAGATGATTCTGATGCTTCTTCTTTCGGCATCGGTAAGTACCGTCGCAGGCGATTTCTTTGCACTGAGATGGAAAGAGAGTGAGAGCCTCCTGTCCTGGTCCTTCAGTCTCTTCGTCATCTCACTTCTCCTGTGCACATTCATCGTGATAACGATGAGTGTGAAGAAGGTGAGGTATTACTTTCACAACAAGATCACCTGAGGCATGACGTTCTGATCAGAGGCGGTTCAGTTCTTCTTCCAGAACCAGGGAGTCAGTACCACAAGGACTGTGTAGATCTCAAGTCTCCCGAGAAGCATGGCAAAGCTGAGGAACCATTTGATCCAACCCTGAAAGAATGCGTAGTTCATAGTAGGTCCTACTCTGCTGAAACCCGGTCCGATGTTGCCTACCGTCACCAGTGCTGTGGAAAAGGAGGTGAGTATATCATAGCCTCCGAAGGCTACAACAACTGTTGTGGTGAGAAGCGCTACCATGTACAGGAAGACGAACCCGGTAATGACACTGATGATATCATTTCTGAGGACCTGCCGGTTCAGTCGCAGGTGAAATACCCCACGCGGGTGAATGAACCGTTTCAGTTCGCGATCTGCCAGCTTGAAGAGCGTGACGATCCTGACGACTTTGATTCCTCCGCCGGTCGACCCGGCACTGCCTCCGATGAACATCATGAGAAACAGGATGATCTTTGCAAACGCCGGCCACAGGTCAAAATCAGTCGTTGCGTAGCCTGTGGTGGTCAGTATCGAAGCCACCTGGAACGCCGCATATCTGAGGCCTTCACTGAAGCTGTGATAGAAACCGTTGTTCATCAGAGAGAAGGTGATGGCAATGGATGCTGACGCGAATATTGCCAGGTACGCTTTCATCTCGGTATCAACGAGGAGATCCTTGATCTTTCCTGTCAGAAGTTTGAAGTAGAGGATGAAATTCATACCTGCCAGAATCATGAACGTGGTAATGACCCAGTCTATCCAGGCAGAGTCGTAATGGCCGACACTCGCGTTCTTCACGGAGAACCCTCCGGTCGCCATGGTACCGAAGGTGTGTGTCAGGGAATCGAAGAGGTTCATCCCTCCTGCCATCAGCAGCAGCGTCTCGATGACAGTGAGCCCGAGGTAGATAAGCCAGAGGATCTTCGCGGTCTGAGTGATCTTCGGTGTGATCTTATCGACTGAAGGGCCGGGAGCTTCCGCCTTGAGTAACTGCATGCCCCCGATCCCGAGAAGCGGGAACACCGCGACAGTGAGGACAACGATACCCATACCGCCAAGCCAGTGAGTCAGGCTCCTCCAGAAGAGAATGGAGTAGGGAAGGCCTTCGATCGCTGTCAGAATGGAGGCTCCCGTCGTGGTGAAGCCTGACATGGTCTCAAAATAGGCGTCGGTATAGGAGGGTATCGCCCCCGAAAGATAAAACGGGAACGCTCCGAGGGCCGAGGCACTGACCCAGGCGAGGGTGACCAGGAGGAATCCTTCACGGGGACTGAGTGTCCTATCCTCCTTTTTCCTGGTCGAGAAGAAGCTGAATGCAGCAAGAGGCAGCAGTATGATGATGGGGGTAACGAATGCCCACAGGCTTTCAATCTCTCCATGGTATAGCGCGATTCCTGCCGGGATCAGCATGAATGCCGCTATGATAAGCAGCAGGATAGTCAGAACGTTGATAATCAGACTGAACTTCATCGCTGCTACCCGCTGATCAGAGCTTCGATTCGTGCGATCGACTTTCTCTCGAGGATCATCACAAGGTGGTCCTCCTCTCTCACTACCGTATCTCCGGTAGGAATGATGTCCTGCCCTTCACGTGAGATGAAGATGATAAGGGAGTTTGCAGGCAGTTTAATCCTGCTGATGGTCTTGCCCTGAAGAGAGGACTCTGCACTCACACGGAACTCTATTACCTCGAGTCTGCCGCCGGGGAGAGCGTGCACGTTCTTGATGTTCTCATTTCTGATATGCTTCAGGATGGTATTGACGACCGTGTCATTCAGGCAGACGGTCATATCGACGTCAAGGTTCCTTGCCATGGTCCGGTAGCTGTTCCGCTTAACCAGTGCGAGGGCCTTCCTCACTCCCTTTGTCTTCGCGTAGATACTCGTGATAAGGTTCAGTTCCTGATTGTTCGTAGCGCACACCAGCAGGTCCTGACCGTCAAGATATTCTTCTTCCTGGAAGTGGTCCTCGGTGATATCGGCATGGGTGATCATCGCCTGTGGATACCGTTTTGCCAGCTCATCACAGGTTTTCAGATCACGTTCGATGATGTGTATCTGCTTCTTCCCTTTCCCCTTCCCCTTCTTCTTTTTTTTTCCGCCCTCACTCAGGAGCGGATCCTCCATCGCACCGGGGCTCTCGTCCATGCCCAGCAGAAGGTCGGCCACGTAGGTCGTGATATGCCCTCCTCCGACGATGAGCACCTTGTTGAGTTCTCTGCGTTCCTTGAATTCCATCTTGAAAATGGTCTCGAAGTCTTCGGCGGTGGAGAGGAAGTATATCTGGTCATCCTCGAGGATACGGGTATCACCGGAGGGGATGATGAAACTGTCATTACGCATGATGGCTGCAACAAGGAAGGGGAAGTCCTGTTCCTGACGAATCGTCTTGAGATCCTTGTTGACGAATATCGAACCGCTTTTTATCGTAAGATCTCTCATCTGCATTGATGCATTCTCGAAGAGCATGATCTCGCTGTTCGCCCCGTGGCTGATCGCATAGCTGATGATCTTCGCCGCCTCGATCTCCGGGTTGATGACATGGTCGATACCGAGGAACGAGTGAGATATCATCTTCGTACGTGAGTAATCGATATTCCTGACCCGCGCGATCGTTTTGACGTGTGGGAATTCCGCAGAAACCAGACCGCAGGCAATCAGGTTCGTCTCATCCGATGCGGTCACACTGACGAACACATCCGACTTGTCTATCCCTGCCTTCAGAAGGCTGTCGAGGTTGTTTCCCTCATCGTTGATAACGATACAGTCAAGCATGCTTGCCGTATCCTGTGCCTTATCAGCGTCATGCTCAATGAGGGCGACGTCTTTGTTCTCTACAATCAGTTGTCTTGCAAGCTGTATTCCAACGGTCCCTGCGCCAAGTATTACAATTAACATAATATAAGAAGCATAAGCGTATGTTAAAAATATTGTCAATGTGCCATGGGCAGGATATCGGAAGTAAAGTATCCAATATCCCGCCCTGAATGGCTGTTCTCACCTGCAGTGCTTTATTTGTCATCAATCGCGAAGGGTACTGCCAGAGCTGATGGCGCTGCAAAAGACCCCTTGCGGTTTCTGTTCATAATAGTCATCACCGAGAGCGTGAAGAAGGTAATGAGATAGGGAGCGATAGCGAGGAACTGTGTAGGTATCACCATCTTGACTCCGGCAGCCTGAAGACTGAACTGAAGTGAGGTGATTCCCCCGAACACGAGGGTCCCGATCACGGCCTTGCCCGGGTTCCACCCGGCGAAGATGACCAGAGCTATGACGATCCATCCTTTTCCTCCCGTCATACCGTCATTCCATGATGGTGTGAAAGAGAGTGAGAGACAGGCTCCGCCAAGACCTGCCATCATACCGCCGATGATGGTATAGAGGTAGCGTATCGCGCTCACGTTGAGTCCCATGGCGGTCGCTGTTTTCGGTGATTCTCCCACTGCGCGGATGGCAAGACCGAAGCGTGTCTTGTACATGAAGAACCAGCTGAAGGGGATGATGAGGTACAGTGCATAGGTGAGGATGCTCACATCGAAGAACGCGCCCAGCACCGGGATCGATTCGAGTCCCGGAATAGCGATATTGTCGAACTTGCTGCTGAGATTCATCCCGACAAGGTTGAAGTTGTTCGATTCGGGACCGAGTCTCTGACCGAGGAAGTTTGCGAGCCCTGTGCCGAACAGCGTGATCGAAAGTCCGCTCACCACCTGATTCGCTCTCATCGTGACAGAGAGGAACGCGTGGATGAGACTGAATAGACCGCCGGTGAGGATCGCTACCACCAGGGCAAAGGCCAGGTTCGCTGTGTAGAATGCTGTTGCGAAGCCGCTCAGGGCACCCATGAGCATGATCCCTTCCATACCAAGGTTGAGAACTCCACTTTTCTGTGTGTAAATTTCTCCGAGAGTGGCATAGGTGAGGCTCGTTCCCATTGCAATGGTCACAGCCAATAGTTTTGTGATAAAGTCCATGCTGCTTATTCCTCCTCTCTGATCAGTTTCAGATGATAGTCATGGAATACCGACCCTGCGAGGAGCGGTATAAGTACCAGACCCTGAAGGACGGCACCCATCGATTCCGGGAGTTTCATGGCTATCTGCAGTGCGTCGGCCCCGGTGGTCAGGGAAGCCATGACGATCGCCACGATGATGGAGGCGAAGGGGTTCAGATTCGACATCCACGCAATGATGATTCCGGTGAACCCGTACCCTGCATTGACCCCGCGGGTGAGGCGGTGTGTGATGGCGACTGTGTTGAGCGAACCGGCAAGGCCGGCGATCGCGCCGCTGATCAGGAGAGCTATGACAATGCTCTTCTCGATTGATACACCCTGGTAGCGTGCAGCGACCGGATTCTTACCGATCATGTTGAGTTCGAATCCCCAGGTCGTCTTGTACAGGAGGAACCAGAGGAGCACGACAAGGGCCAGAGCGATAAACACTCCGGAGTGCACCTTTCCCCAGACCTGAGAGAGATGAGTGAACTCCGGGAACTCGGGAGTTCCGAGGATTCCCATGGGAGCCTTCCATGCTTTTATGTACAGATACTCAGCGACACCGATGGCCACATAGTTGAGCATCAGTGTCGTGAGAGTCTCATCAACCGCCCAGTAGGCTTTGAGAACCCCCGGGATCCCTGCCCATAGGGCTCCTGCTATCATACCGACGAGGATACCGGCCGGGAGAAGAAGCGGATCGGGCAGGAAGGTCCAGAACTGGATAACCCAGGTGACACCGATAGCGCCCCAGACAAACTGTCCTTCGGCTCCGATATTCCAGAACCTGAGACGGAAGGCGATGCCGACGCTGAGACCGCAGATCAGAAGAGGAAGGGCTTCAACGAGTGTGTACTGGAAGCGGCGTGCACTTCCGAAAGCACCCTTCGCCATTGCCACATACGCCTGCAGCGGATCCGCCTTGCTTGCCGCAAGTACGATGGCCCCTATGAGAAGCGAGAGGATGAAGGAGCTAAGAGGGATCAGAAGAGACATCCTCTTCAACCTTCTTTCCCGTTTTTCAAGTACGAGTCTCATACCTCACCTCCTACACCGGCCATCATCATTCCAAGTTCTTCCGTGTTGGTCTCACTGACCTTCCGTATTCCCATGATTTTTCCTTCAAACAGGACAGCGATCGTATCTGCGACCATCTGCAGCTCATCAAGTTCTTCGGATACCAGAAGGACGGCACTGCCCGCATCGCGCTGGGCGATGAGGTTCTGTCTGACCGCCTCGGTAGCTCCCACATCGAGTCCGCGGGAAGGGTATACCGCGATGAGTATTCCTCCACAGGAGTCAATCTCACGGGCAAGGATCGTCTTCTGGATGTTACCGCCTGAAAGGAACTTGACGGCAGTGTCCTGGTTCGGGGTCTTGATGATGAAACTCTTAATCAGTTTGTCTGCAAACAGTCTCAGACGGGAACGCTTGACTACCGGTCCGCTGCTGAGCTCATGGGTGCGGTACTTCTTCATGGCAAGGTTGTCTCCCACGCTCATATCTCCGACCACGCCCATTGCTCCTCTGTCGGCGGGGATGTGAGAGACCCCTTTCTGGATGATCTGCAGGGGTGTACATTTCGTTACATCCTTCCCGTCGATCTCGATCAATCCCTCACTCGCCCGGAGCAGTCCGGTGATCACTTCGGTCAGCTGTGTCTGTCCGTTACCTGCGACACCTGCAATCCCGAGGATCTCTCCCCGTCGAATGCTCAGCGATACATCGTTCAGATAGGGGCGGCTTCCCAGCGGATTGTCCACACTCACATGCGAAAGGCGCAGCCGCGGTTCTCCGGGGTTGAACGCACACCGGTCGAGGGTGAACAGGACATCACGTCCCACCATCATATTCGCCAGGTCTCTCGGTGTGACCGAGGCCGTGTCGATTACGTTGACACTCTTTCCTCTCCTGAGAACCTGAACCTTGTGACTGAATTCAATCACCTCATCCATCTTGTGGGTGATGAAGATGGCAGACTTACCCTGACTGAGCATCTTCTTGATGATCCTGTTGAGATCTCTCGACTCTCCGGGAGTGAGCACTGCGGTGGGCTCATCAAGGATCAGTATCTCTGCTCCCCGGTACACCAGCTTCAGGATCTCGACCCGCTGCTGTTCTCCGACACTGAGGTTGTGGATGATTGCATCCGGGTCTACCTGTAGACCGTAGGTGTCGCTGAGTTCCGTTATCTTCTTCCTGATCGCAGCCACATCGGGGACGACCGGAAGGTCCTTCAGCCCGAGAATGATGTTCTCCAGTACACTCATATTGCCAACGAGCATGAATTCCTGGTGGACCATACCGATACCGAGAGCCATCGAATCCTGGGGAGAACGGATGTGCTGCACCTCACCCCGAATGGATATCGATCCACTGTCAGGTCTGTATAGCCCCACAAGCATATTCATGAGGGTGCTTTTACCGGCTCCATTCTCTCCGAGAAGGGCCAGGACTTCGCCTGCATGCAGTTCAAGGGATACATCGTCATTAGCCAGCACACCGGGGAAATGCTTCGTGATGTGGTTCATGCTTACGACGGGGATTCTTTCACGTGTTTCCATGCCATATTTACCTTTTGTTATGAGATTGTGATCTGTGTCCAGGGGGCACAGGCAGGTTCACAAGAAAGGGCAGACACTGCTGTCTGCCCTTCGAGCAACTCACGTAAGCAAGTCAGTTCGTTGAGCCGATGACGCCCTCTACGAACCAGTCCATGGAGAGCATGTCTCCATCGCTCATCTTGCCGCCTGCATTCTGACGAACCTTGCCGGTGTTATCCTTGAGTTCACCCCAGAAGACATCCCACTCGCCGTTGGCGATCTTTTCCTGAGTGGTCGCTACATTCTGGATGCAGGCTTCAGGAACGATGGGAGAGATCGGTGACAGATTGATCATGTTATCCTCAAGACCGCCCCAGTAGGACTGACTTTCCCAGGTTCCGTCCATCGCTCTCTGGATCTGCGGGATCATATAGTTGCCCCAGCTCCACATCGGAGAAACCAGTACGTTGTCGCTTCCGGTGATCTTCCGGAAATCAGCGTTGTAACCGACAGCATATTTGCCTCGTTCAATCGCTGCCTTTGCAGGCTCGGTCGTATCCTGATGCTGTGCGATCACATCTACACCGCCATCAAGAAGCGCAACGGCGCCCTGACGTTCAAGAGAGGGGTCGAACCAGGTGTTGGTCCACACGACAGTGACCGTGGCATCGGGATTGGCAGCACGAGCACCGAGGGTGAAGGCGTTAATGCCTCTGATGACCTCGGGAATCGCATACGCACCGACATAACCGATCTTGCCGGTCTTGCTCATTCTGCCTGCGATCATACCTGAGAGGTATCTCATCTGGTACATTCGGCCGAAGTAGTTCGACATGTTGTCATCTGAGAGATAGCCTGAACAGTGTTCGAAGTAGACATCGGGATTCTCTTCAGCGACCTGAGCCATATAATCCATATACCCGTAGGAATTGGCGAAGATAATGCCGCATCCTTCGTCGACCATCTGCTCCATGGCACGGGCAGCCGCATCGTTTTCGGGGATTCCCTCCATCCGGACAACTTCGATCTGATCGCCGAAGTGAGCTTCAGCCGCCTTCGTCCCTACATCATGCATGTAGGAATAACCCATATCTCCGGGACTGCTGATGTACAGGACTCCCACTTTGTAGGGGCCTTCCTGAGCATCTTCAGCTTCCGGACTTCCCTGTGCGATCAGGGCACCGGTAAAGACGAGGACCAGAATAAGTAACAGAGCAAGTTTCTTCATACTATCTCTCCTTGAGGTAATTGATTTGGTGAACGGATATTCACTGGCAAAGTGTATTCCATGGATACGGCTCCTGTCAAATATATATGACAATATCGTATAAATACCTGCTTGACCGGAAGGTTCCTGTAGTCTTTGTCCTACAGAAACCCGCAATGATCGATACTGAGAATCAGGACCGTTTTGTGTGCGCTGCATACATGCAGTGTGTATAAGGGGTGAACTGAACGGGTCGGTACGTATCAGACGTGATGACGGTCCCGGTCATGCATTGCCATCAGAGTCTCCGTGCCTGTACTCTCTCATGATACAGGTTTTAATATATGTCTTAAGTTCTATATGAGGGAGGTGTAGCTTCATTCGATGGAACCCATGTACGATAATCGTGAACAAGAGTAACAATAACAAGTAACCATTTTGTTGATAAAAGTGATTATATGCTATACTGTGGTGGAGATTGTGTAAGACGGGATGAATATCAATCTATCGGGGCTGAGGAGATACTTCCACCCCTGGGCTGATGATGAGGTGAAACGGACTATACAGCTGTATTTCCAGAGGAGGCCGGCGCCTTTATTGAACAGATTTAAAAAATCTGTCGCTCTTTCTGTTGTTGAGGTTGAGTAGCCTTCATATCACGTGGTATGATGATTTTCTGATTGAAGCTCAAAGGGTGTAAGAAATGGTGCAACCGGCAAAGCCGGAGTACCCATCACCTCTGTCAGGAGATACAGCTCCTTCTCAGTGTGGAGGAACTTTGTGTTGGACTGATGTGAACGACCGCAGGCTGGAAAAGAGTCTGGGTGCTATATCAGGTTTGAGGATGGATGGATATACATGAAAAGAATTGGTGCATTACTGGTGTTTCTGATAGGGTTTTCCCTGATAACTGCTGCGACGCCTGCTATCATACAGAGTCCTCTCTATTCAGATATTGATACTGCGTCGGTGGATTTTTCCTTCGACCGCAGCATGGAGCATCAGCTGGGGCTTCAGGAACAGGAAATCCCCTCACTTGCCGATGAACTGAATGGAAGGGAAGAGCTTGCGATGAGTCATCCCGATTACCCGGTGACGCCCGGCGATATCCTCAGGATCGAGTACGTGGAGGCAAGCAAGACTGTGACCATCCTTTCCCAGGTGAACAGCGGCTATAGCATCATGCTCAACACGTTCGGAGAGGTGAATGCAAAGGATAAGAGCTATGAAGAGGTGAAGGACGCGGTCGTAGCTGCAATCGAGAACTATCTTCCCTTCAGTAACCCGGCCGTCTCACTCGTGAAGGCAGGGTCGTTCTTTGTGACGGTGACCGGGGAAGTCGATTCCACTGTGCATGTCGCCTCCTGGGGACTGAGTCGTCTCTCATCCACGATCCCGTATGCCAGTGACTATGCGTCCACGAGGCGCGTGAGCGTCACCTCCCTTGACGGAACAGTAGCACACTATGACCTCTATCTGGCGCTTAGAGAGGGTGTGCTTGATCAGGATCCACTTCTCAAGCGTGGTGATGTCGTGCGATACAACCGCAGTGAGGACGTTGTCATGATCACCGGCGAGGTGGCGAGACCGGGGGTCTATCAGATCAGTGAGGGGACGAGTGTCGAAGAAGCGATACGGGAATATGCTCATGGAGCGTTGCCTACTTCCAGGAGCACCGGTTACTCGCTTCGAAGGTATCAGGATGGTGTCGTCTCGGTGAGCCACATCAATGCCGATGAAGCAGGTTCGCTCATTCTTCGTGATTATGATACCGTGTACGTGACTCCCGTTTCACCCTCAAGCAGGGCAGTGACTATTGAAGGTGCTGTCAGAGTGGGGGAAGCGGCCACTGATACCGGTTCAATCCAGTCCTCGGGCCGGCTCTACTATCAGTTCTATCCGGGCGAAACCGTGTCCCAGATGGTACGGAATCTCTCTGACAGATTCTCTGCGGTGAGCGACCTTGAGAATATGTATGTAAAACGGGACGGGAAGATCCTGCCGGTCAATGTTCGCAGCATCCTTATGGGTGAACAATCCTCGAACGACACGCTGGCACTCGAGCAGGGAGACCTGTTCGTCGTTCCTTTCAGCCAGCTGTTCGTCCATGTCGCGGGAGGTGTCCTCTCTCCGGGGACCTACCCCTATATACCGGATAAGAACGCTATGTATTATATCAACATCGCGGGCGGTTTCGACCCTGCGAAGAACAGAAACGGCAATTTCTCCGTGCTCAACAAGTACGGGGAGAGGGAGGCGAGTGATGCTGTCATCACCCCGGAATCGGTGATCACAGCCAAACTCAACACCTGGCAGGCCGTCAATGGAGCGAATCTTGCGACGACTGTGACCATTACCAGCCTTGTTGCGACCATTCTGACGATCATAGTGACCGCTACCAACCTCGTTAATTAAGGAGCTGACCTGATGCTTGACCCACATGCCGATTCTACAATGGAGATGATGGAAGACACCGAAGGCCTCAGCATTGCTGAACTGTTTCATATCCTGAAGACGCGGATGCGGTGGATTATCGTGACCTTCATTGTTGTGATGGCCGCCGCTGGGGGGTATCTGTACTATGTGACGCCCCAGTACGAATCCAGCGTCACCCTCCTTGTGGATTCCCTGCAGAAGGGCTCGGACATAGAGAGCGTACTTCTGGGCCAGTCGACCCAGAAGATCAGCACTGAAGTGGAACTCACCCTGAGCCGTACCAACATACGGCAGGCGCTCGAACTGCTTGATCTGTCCCAGTACCGTGACGAAGAGGGAAACCCGTACACCTATTATGATCTGCAGAGCAAAGTCAAGGCGAACACGAGCGTGACGACCGTAAAGGATACGAACATCGTCCGGATTACGGTGAGAGATCAGAACAAGGTGTTCGCTGCTGATTTCGCCAATGCGCTTGCAAGCAGCTACAACGACCTGCTCGGTTCGATCGCGAAGGATTCCAAGACGGTTCAGAAGGAATTCATCCAGACACAGATCCCGCTGAACGAGGCCTCCCTGAAGAAGGCGGCAGATGCTCTCGGTGCATTCCGCGAGGCAAGCAATTTCATCCAGCTGTCGGATAAGTCGAAGGTTCTCAGTGAGAAGATCGCCTATTTCCAGCTGAGGCGTGAACCGCTTGTGCTGCAGAAGCAGGAAGCCTCCATCACAAGCGGAGGATTCCTGAGCTTCCTGCAGGGAGAAGGGTATCAGGTTCCCTCGATCGAGCAGCTGACCCAGGATGCTTCCATGCAGTCTCTTATCAAGTCATACGAGGGACTTCTCGAGGAGAAGATTCTGTATGAGGCGATCAGCAGTACTGAGTTTGACGGTCAGAACACTGCCCGGATGTTCGAACTGCAGAGTTCAATCAGTCAGAAGGCGAAGAGCCTTCTCGACCGGACAAATCTCCTGGTCGTCATCGACACCGCATCAAACGCTCAGGCACTGCAGGTGTTCAGAGAATATGCGAAATCGATCCATCAGCAGATTCTCACCGAATCGGAAATTGAGGTGCTGTCCAAGATAGAGGACTCCTTCTCGCAGGAACTCAGTCAGCTCCCGCAGCTGGAGAGACGACTGCTTGATCTGCAGCGTGAAGTCGAAGTGTATGAGGCGCTCAGAATGAGGCTTATGGAACTTCTCGAGGAAGTGAAGATCGCCGAAGCTGCCGTAGCCCGCTCAGTTACTGTCGTTGACGAAGCCATCGTCCATAACAACCCCGTATCCCCGAACGTGATGCTGATCCTTGCCGTCGCCGTTCTTCTCGGTATTGCTCTCGGTGTTCTGCTCGCCATCGCAAGAGAGATGAGTGATGTGACCATAAAGGACGAGTCGATCCTGCGCAAAGTCATCGGTCCGAACCGTCCCCTGCTCGGCTGGATTCCCCTCCTTAGCTATGATAATTCCATGGAATATCCATCACTGATCGTTCATAACAACCCGTTGTCGTTCGAGTCTGAGCGGTACAAACTTATAGCGAACAACATCTCCTTCGGGATGTACAACGGACAGCAGCGGGTCTTCAGTATCTCTTCCAGCGGTATGGGAGAAGGAAAGACCACCGTCACGGCCAATATCGGGGCGGCCATGGCGATGAACAACCAGAAGGTGCTCCTGATCGACGGCGACCTTCGTCTTCCCCAGCTTGCAGGCTTTTTCAATCTGCAGAAGGCGAAACAGGGGCTTGTCGATGTCATTACGAAGGGGATCTCTGTCGAAGACGTGATCGTGCAGCCGGTTGATGACCTTCAGTACCTTCATATCCTTCCCCCGGGAAAACTCCCTCCCCTGCCGTCGGCCATCTTTAACAGCCCCGCCTATGCCGCACTGATTGATTACCTTCTCGGGACCTATGATTATATTCTGATCGACACCCCTCCTCTCCTGTTCGCTTCCGAGCTGATGGCCATCGCAAAACACGTTGACGGCCTGGCAGTCAATGTCCGTGCCGGAATCTCGACCAAGGGTGGCCTGAAGGAGCTGCTCGACAATCTCGATATGGGCGGAGTGAAGGTGCTGGGAGCCATTTTCAACGGAGTCATCGAGAACAAGATGGGAGGCCACTACAGCGGTGGCAGGTACTATGCCTACAAAGGGTATTCGTACAACAGACAGTACTATAATACCCGTCAGGGAGCCAGCAGCGGCAAACATGCGACTGTCATGGAGAAGGGTTCGTACAGGAAGATCTTCCTTCGTGACCTCACGAATCGTGAGAAGGCGCGACACCTGGGTGAGAAGGAACCTTTCTACCCCTACAGGAACTCCTCGAATCCCTTTGAGATCAGGGAGACTCCAGAGCACGTTGACGATGTAGAGACAGATATTCTTTCTGCAATCGAGAAGGACTCGGATGCCGTCGGACAGGTGCAGAGGAGTAGACAAGACGGTGATACTTCTGGTACTATCGCTGGTGAATGAGCGAACACAGAATACCCACACAGAAGAAGAACACATAGTAACCATAAGCCGGCATTGCCGGCTTATTTTTTGAGAAGACAGGAGCGAGTATGAGTAATCCATTCGTCGGAAGATCGGTTTCGGTGATACACGATCTGAGTATCGAAGAGAGGAAGTATCTGTTTGAGAAGACGCGTATCCTGAAGGAAGCGTACATTTCATCCGATGAAGCTATCCTGGGACAGTTTCGTATCGACAACAGGGATGTCGGTATCTACGAGGTGTTCCTTGAGGACTCGACCCGCACCCGGGAATCGTTCAGAAATGCAGCGGCCTTTCATGGTGTGAAAGTGAGTGATCTTGCTGCTGACACGTCCTCATTCAACAAGGGCGAGAGCTACGCGGATACGTTCAACACACTTGCCGGCTATGCCAATAATATCTTCATCATCAGGAGTAAACTGGAAGGTGTCTGCACCTGGCTTGATGAGGCGACCACTGCGTATGCACAGAGAAATAGCCTGAAACGCCTTCCTTCCTTCATTAACGCAGGGGACGGGAAGCATGAACACCCGACCCAGGAACTGCTTGATGAGTTTACGTTTCTGGAGGATAACGGGTTCAGTACAGACCACCTCCATCTGGCCCTTGTCGGTGATCTGTACCACGGACGTACCGTCCATTCCAAGGCTGATGGTCTGACACTGTTTGATTCGGTGGAAGTCGATCTTATCGCGCCGCCGGAGCTGATGATGCCTGAGCATTACCTGTCCAAGATGAAAGAGAACGGGTATACGGTACGGGTGTTCGATTCGATCGGGGAATATCTTGCCCAGGACCATATCTCCGCCAAGTGGTACTTCACCCGCCCCCAGCTGGAACGGATGGGTGAGAGGATCCTGAAGAACCAGCAGAACCTGAGGAAGAAGGTCTCCTGGACAGGACAGGGCGATGACCGTCTCCCCGAGGGGACGAAGTTCTACCACCCGCTTCCCCGTCACCGCATCCATCCCACGATACCGACAGAGGTTGACGGTACGTCACTCAACGGGTATGAGCGGCAGTCGATCAACGGCATGTATGTCCGTATCACGCTCCTTGCGATGCTGGCAGGTACGATAGGAGATGATTACACCGGAGAGGTCACCATAACCGGGAGTCAGGATAAGGAGGAGTACATCGTCAACGTGACGGACTCTCACCGTGAAGGTTCTTCTGATCCCCGGCGTGTTTCCGAAGGGGTCAATCCGATCAGGAACGGCATCGTGATAGACCACATCGGCAGGGGAGAGAGCCCTTCCACGATCCGGCGTTCCATGGCCCTTATCATAAAAGTGCTGAATCTTGCCGATGAGAGGGGGGGAGAGTGGGTTTCCACCAGTGACAGTGCCGAAGGGGCGTACAAGGGTATCATCTTCCGCCCGGGGGTGACCGAGTTCAGCCGCAAGGAACTGAAACGTCTTGCAGCGGTGGCGGCAGGGTGTACACTCAATGTGATACGGGACGGTAAGGTCGAGGCGAAATACCGAACGCACCTTCCACCGAGGATCTATAATTTCGATGATCTGTCGTGCCGTAATGAGGCCTGTATCAGTCATCCCGAGCACAATGAGGGGGTTCCTGCACGCTTTTTGCGCACCCGTGAGAACAGGTACGTATGTGCCTATTGCCACACAGAACATAACTATCAGGAGATATGGAGATAGCCCATGGACACGATCAAGGATATTCAGAAGAGATACGGAACTCAGATAGCCCGCTCGGCTCTTGATATGCAGGCGATAAAGCTTGACCCCGTAGACCCGTTCCGATGGGCCAGCGGGTACCGCATGCCGATGTATAATGACAACAGGAGGCTTCTTGCAGACAGCGGGACACGGAAACTCATTGCCGAGGGCTTCCATGCACTCACAGACGCCCTGTCACTTCAGGTCGACGTGGTGGCAGGTACGGCCACGGCAGGTATCCCTCATGCCACCACCCTTGCTGATGCCTTGGGATTGCCGCTTGTGTATGTCCGTTCCTCCGGTAAGGACCATGGTCTGGGACAGCAGATCGAAGGACCCGGTCCGTCTCTTTCACTCGAAGGAAAGGATGTCCTCCTCATCGAGGACCTGATCTCCACCGGAGGCTCCTCAATCAAAGCCGTCAGGGCGCTTCAGGAGGCAGGCGCCAGAGTCTCCTGCTGTCTGTCGATCTTCACCTACGGCTTCGATGCCGCTCGGGAGGCCTTCGATTCGCTTACTGAGCAGGTGCGTGCTGTCAGTCTTCTTGATTATGATACGATGCTGCAGGTGGCCCGGGAGACAGGGTATCTCGACCGGGAGGGTGTTGTACTGCTCAGCCAGTGGCGTGAAGATCCGTTCACATGGGGTAAGACCCATGGTTTCGAGTAGAGGGAAGTGATATGAATACGTATAGAAGTCTGTTACAGCAAAGTAGCGAGAAGAGCGGGAACTGTGCCTGCATGGGGCTTGATGTCCAGTATGAGGTGATCAACAGCCACAGCTCTGATATCCGTGCGGACGTGGTATCGTTTTTCGAAACCCTGTTGAACGAGATGGTCAGAAGGAACCTCTCCCCTGCTGCCTTCAAGCCGAATATCGGATACTACAGCGTGCTCGATGCTCCTCGCAGCGGTGAGTTTGCAGGCTCACGTGCTCTGGCAGGTATCCTTGATATGCTTGAGGATCTTTTCCCCGGGATTCCAGTGATCCTCGATTCGAAACGGGGAGACATTGCCCGTTCGAGTCTCAACTATGCATCCGAAGCCTTCGATGTCTGGGGGAGTGATGCTGTGACCGTGAGCCCCTATATGGGAAGTGACTCGGTATTTCCCTTCCTTGACCCTCCCTATGAAACAAACGGTGTCTACCTCCTTGACCGGACGAGCAACCCCGGGTCAAGGGACTTTCAGCTGCTCAATACCCTCGACTCTACAGACGGGGAGGTTCTTGAGCCGCTGTACATGAGCGTGATCCGTACCATTGCCTCCTGGTCCGGGAAGGCAGACGGTCTCGGAGCGGTCGTCGGTGCCACCCATATTGAGGAGCTGAAGCAGATCGCTTCTGTCGCCGCGGAACACGGGATCCCCCTCCTGATTCCCGGAGTCGGTTCCCAGGGTGCGAGCGCACGGGAGACAATCGAAGCCCTCAGAGGTGAGTCGTACCCGGTTACCCTGTGCAGGATAAACTCCTCAAGCGCCCTTACACATCCATGGAAGAAGGGACCGGCACCGGCTGACTGGCTGTCGAAATGCATCGCGAACATCGAGAGTCTGCTTGAGGAGACTGCGCTGTGAGAACTAGGAACGAAGTGCTTGCGTATCTGAAACATCGTCACCAGAGGGCGCTTGCTGACCCCTCACTGGTCTCCTGCGCAACGGTATCAGGGGTTGTCTCGACAAAACCCGGCCTCATCAGATATGTCGATTCCTACCTGCCTGAGATCGGACTCATCACCACCAAGAGTTTTCAGGTAGAGCGGAACGAAGGGAACCCCGAGCCCATCATCTGTGAACCCGAAACGGGTTCCTTCGGGAACTCGGTGGGGTTGAGGAATCCCGGCTTGGAAGTGGCTCTTTCTGAGCTGATTGAGCTCAGAAGGAATCATCCTCTTCGGGCGATCCTCAATGTTTCGGTATCTGCGAGCACCGTCGAGGACTTCATTATCCTAGTCAGGGCCTTTGAGGATGTTGCGGACATCATTGAACTGAACTTCAGCTGTCCCCATGCAGAGCACGGGTATGGTGCGACCATCGGCTGTTCCCGGCAGCTTTCATCGATGTATATGAAGGGAATCAGGGATGCTGTAGGCTCCGGATTCAAGGCACTTATCTTTCCGAAACTGACCCCGAACGTAGACAGTCTTGCCGATATTGCCGTCCCCCTGATGGAAGCGGGAGCTGACGGTCTGTCACTGATCAATACCGTCGGTCCTGAAGTGCATATCTCCCCTGCGTCCAATACCCCCATTCTCCAGAACAATCTGGGCGGAGCAGGGGGGAAGAGCGGACACTGGATCCATGAACGCGCCCTCGAGGCGGTGCGCGAGGTTCGTGCGGCAGTGGGGGAGGATGTCCCGATCATCGGAATGGGGGGGGTGAGTGATGCCCGGGGAATCACCGAGATGATACACAGCGGTGCCGATGTCGTCGGTATCGGGTCAGCCTTCGCCGGAGTTCATCAGAAAGACTGGGGAAGCTACCTGGAAGCCATGGTATCAGAAGCCCGGCAGATTCTAGAGGGCGGGGAAGATGCCGGTACAGCATCACAGTTTATGTCCAGGGACAATTCCATGTCCTACAGGTCCTACCGGGTAACCGGGATGACCCCTGTAGCTGCCGATACCATGCTGATCACTCTCGATGGTTCTCTTGAGTATGAAGCGGGTGAGTTCGCGTTTCTCTGGCTGCCCGGGATCGGGGAGAAGCCCTTCTCGATTGCACGTGTCGAGCCCCTCAGTTTCCTTGTCAAGCGCAAGGGGAAGGTCAGTTCTGCCATCTGTTCACTCTCTGTGGGTGAAAGGCTCTATGTGAGGGGGCTCTACGGGGCTCCGGTGACAGTGGATGATGCGTCGAAGTCAATCCTGATAGCGGGAGGAACCGGTATCGCAGTTCTGCCCCCGCTGGTGAAGAGTCTCACTGAACACGGTGTCGATGTGCAGGTGTATCATGGAGTGAGTGACGCTTCGGGGTGTGAGGGTAACTCTGTCACTTCCCCCATGCGGGATGCCGTACCGTTCACCTGTATTGCAGACAACGGCCTGATCGCCCGGGTCCTGACCCATATCGAGGATCTGGATATCGACGGAGCTGCGTGCAGCGCCTACATCGTCGGGCCCACTCCTTTCCTGAAACGTGGAGCAGAGATTCTGGAACGAAAAGGAATCCTGCCATCCCGGATCCATCTCTCACTCGAGCTGATGACGATGTGCGGAGTGGGGATGTGCGGAGAGTGTCTCTGCGGAGACCGTCTTACCTGTCAGTGGGGAACCTTCGTCACCTACGAGTATATAACGAAGGAGGCGCCACAGCTGTTATGATAGATCCGCATGTTCACCTGAGAGACTGGAATCAGAAGGAGAAGGAAACGATTGACCACGGTCTGACGGTTGCCTCACGGGTACAGTTCACGACTCTGTTCGATATGCCGAACACCTCCCCCTCTCTCATCTTCCCTCACCTTGTGAGCAGGCGTATCGAGGAAGGATCAGATGCAGCCCGCAGTGTGTCAGAGCGATACTCTCGTGAGGTACACTACGCCGCCTACGGCGGTGTTACAACGGATCCTTCCCAGCTGGAAGCTCTGGTCTCTCTCCATCATCATCTCTTTCCGGCAATGATCGGACTGAAGCTCTTTGCCGGACACTCGACGGGCAGCATGGGGATTGCGTCGGTTGCACAGCAGAGAGAGGTCTACCGCACGCTCAGCGATACCGGGTACCGCGGTGTCGTTGCTGTACACTGTGAGAAGGAATCTCTCATGTCAGGGGACGTGTTCAGTCCTTCCGATCCGTCTTCTCACCTGAAGGCGAGGCCTCGGGAAGCGGAGATCGCCTCGATCGAGGATCAGATACGTCTCGTCAGGGGCCTGCCGTTCAGGGGAACACTCCATATCTGCCATATCTCGACACAGGAAGGGATAGAGATGGTTTCCTACGAGCGTTCCAGAGGGATGGAGATCACCTGTGGTGCTACAGCGCATCATGCTCTGATGACCGGTGATCTGCTCAACACGATGGGTCTTCTCGTGAAGATGAATCCTCCCCTCAGGAGCGAGCAGGACAGAAAGGCTGTGTTCAATGGTCTGCTTAACGGCGATGTGGACTGGATCGAGAGTGATCATGCTCCCCACACCAGACAGGAAAAGGAGGAGGGGGCAAGCGGAATTCCGGGTTTTCAGGGCACTCTACATCTTATCAGAGCCCTGAGAGAAGCAGGTATCACAGAATCTGCTCTGGAGAGACTCCTCGGAGGCCGTGTCAATGAGGTGTTCCGAACAGCTTTCTCTGTGGATGTTCCTTCCGATTCCATGCTGGAACCTCTCATCGACTCTCTGCGGGAAGAGTATGATACCGACCCGTTCTCTGTTCTCCGATGAACTGGAACCGGACTTATGTGCTGCGGGAGGATATCGATGGACAGCCTGCTCAGTGGTATGGTACAGTTGACACCTAGGAAACACTATGTCAAGAACACCGTGGCTGATTACTTTACTGAGACCTACCTATGGAGCCCTGCTGAATAAGACCCACAGGATCAGGCGGGAGAATTTTGAAATCATTCCCTCTGAGGGGCCGTTCCTTGTGATCGGCAACCATGTTCATACGTTCGATCCGATGTTCATCTCCGCAGCCGTCCGTTTCCATATCAACTGGGTCGCAGGACGCTATCTGTTCAAGTTCCCCCTTCTCGGTATTCTCCTGGCCAAAGGGATCGGCGCAATTGCAAAACAGCAGGGAAAGAGCGATCTGTACACGATACGGACGATACGGGAAAAACTCGCCCGAGGAGAGGTCGTCGGTCTGTTCCCGGAAGGAACAAGGACGTGGGACGGAGATTCCCTTCCTGTTCCCGATGCGATGGCGAAGATGATTAAGATGTTCCGGGTCCCGGTGGTCGTCTTCCATATCGAGGGAGCCTTCGGTGCCCGTCCGCGCTGGGCTGTGAAGGACCGCAGGGGCCCTATCACACTGCGTGTGATGAGTGTCCTTCACATCGAAGAATTCTCCTCCCTTAAGGTGTCAGAACTTACCCGGCTTCTCAATGAGAGGCTATACGTTTCCCATGATGCGTGGCAGAGGGACCACGCTGTGCCCTACAGGGGCAGAGTGAGAGCCGAAGGAGTGGAAGACCTCCTGTTTGCCTGCCCCTCCTGCTCTTCCTTCTCGACGATCAGAGCACGCAGGGATACGATCACCTGCACGAAGTGCTCCTCCTCATGGATCCTTGACCCGTATGACGTAGCACGCCCGGCGGGCGGACAGTCAGAGACACGGATACTCACGCTCAGTCAATGGCACCGGTGGGAGAGCGAAGAGCTTGTCCATCTCCTCAGGAATGCAGGTATCAGCACACCGCTGTTCCCTGCGGATCAGGGGATACTCTTCCAGAGGATCGAAGGGGAATCGTTCGTGGTTCTCAGTCGCCGGTTCCTGGTTCATGCCTACCGCGACAGAATCATCCTGAGCTTTCCCGATGATGAGACCGAAGAGAGGGTCTTTGAACTGGCTCTTATGGCTTCGTTTGCAGTCAATGCGAAACGCACGATGGAATTTTCCTACAAGTCGATAATCTATCGGCTTCGACTGAGACAGGAAGCTTCCAGCGTGAGGTATCTTGAACAGTATCAATACATGATGAATCAACAAGTAGAGGAGAATGCCTGAATGAACTGGAACTACGTCATCCATATCGGAATCATTTCTATCGCCCTGCTGTCCGCCTCTCTGCTGCGAGCCAATGTCAGGTTCCTTCAGAAGTATCTTATTCCCGCTCCGATCATTGCGGGTGTGTTTCTCCTTCTGTTCTATAACTTGATCGCCCCGCTGTGGTCTCTGAACAGTCAGTATCTCGGAGAACTGGTGTACCACCTGCTCAATCTCAGTTTCATCGCCATGATGCTTCGTGTGACCGGCACGAAACTTCCAAAAGGAAAGAGCTACCGGAGGGTCGTTGCTCAGAATGTAACAGCCGTTATCGGTCAGTACGGGCTGCAGACCTTCTTCGGACTTCTCGTGACCGCACTCCTGATGTACACGGTCATGCCCGATCTGTTCCCGGCTATCGGCTTCACCCTTGCCCTGGGCTTCGAACTCGGGCCCGGTCAGGCCTTCAGCATCGGTTCAACCTGGGAGAGTATGGGCTTCACCGGCGGTTCCTCAGTCGGTCTGACCCTCGCAGCCATCGGGTTCCTCCTCGGTTCGTTCGGAGGGGTCGTACTGATCAATCAGGGTATAAAGAGGGGCTGGATAGGGAAAGACTATACCAGGAACTATGAGCAGGAGCGACTGAAAAGCGGATTCTTCAGTAGAACAACGCATGACCGCCCGGTCGGCATGCGCCTCAGCACCGATGGGGAATCGATCGACTCCTTCACCTACCACACAGCTCTGGTGATGGTAACGTATCTGGTGAGCTGGGCCTTCCTGACCGGTCTTTCCGCCCTGCTGGGGCTTCTTGGCGATCTCGGTCATGAGCTTGCCTCTTCCCTGTGGGGAATAAACTTTGTCTTCAGCGCCTTCTCTGCTCTCGGGGTAAAGATGGTGATGAAGCTGTTCAATGTTGAGACGACGATAGATAACAATACCTGCAACAGGATCAGCGGGTTCAGTGTGGATCTCACGGTGGCCTCGAGCCTCGGAGCCATCTCCATCGTAGCCGTAAGAGGCTACTGGCTGCCCATCCTGCTGCTTACTGCTGTAGGGGCTATCATCACACTCTGGATTCTTCCCATGTATGCCTCCCGTCTCTACGATGATCATCAGTTCTACCGGATGCTTCTCATCTACGGGACGGCAACCGGCACACTTCCGACAGGACTCGCTCTGCTGAGGGTCGTCGATCCGGATTTCGAGACTCCGGCAGCGACCGACTACCTCTACTCGGTCGGTATCGTCTTCTTCCTTGCGATACCGATTATTCTCGCAATCAACCTTCCCGCCTTCAGCTACACCAGAGGGGAGCCGCGCCTATTCTGGATTGCCGTCGGAATCTCGGCAGTCTACCTCGTCGGTTCCTTTGTGGCCTACCTGATCCTCAGCGGCAGGCGGGCATTCATTTCCCGTAACAGGTATTTCCATATGGAGGCGGAGTGACACGCTTTCACCGTCAGCTCATACAGAGGACACAAGAGCTGAGAGATGGCTGCATGGCTCTTGATTTCCCGCTCGAGGATCTGATTCCGTATCATCCACTCTCGTACGCGTGGACACTGCACCGCACCTATCTGCTCACCTATGTGAGGGAGGGTGCTCCTCTCTTTTTTCTGGGAATGAATCCCGGACCCTTCGGGATGGGACAGAATGGAGTCCCGTTTGGAGAAGTCTCCGCCGTGAGGGAGTATCTGCGCCTGTCGGGAGAGGTGGATCCGTTTCCGGGTGCACATCCGAAGAGACCCGTTACCGGTCTTTCCTGTGAGAGGAGTGAAGTGAGCGGAAAGCGACTGTGGTCTCTTGTGGCAGAGCTGTACCCGGATGCAGGTGACTTTCCCACGCACCTGAGCGTGATGAACTACTGTCCCGTGCTGTTTGCAGACAGAGGAACGGGAGGGAAGAACATTGTCCCCGAGAAGCTTCCCCGGCACTACCGAAAGCCTCTGGAAGACCTCTGTGATGCTTATCTGGATGATGTGGTGACTCTGATCCGGCCGAAGGCGATCGTAGGCATAGGAGCCTATGCCGCTGTAAAGGGGAAGGCCTGTGCCAAAAGAATAGCCCATCCGGTAAAGGTTTCAACCGTGCTTCACCCCTCTCCAGCCTCCCCCGCGGCAAATCGCGGCTGGAAGGAAAAGGCTGTCTTGCAGCTCAAGGAGGAGGCTCTGTGGGAGTATCTGTGAAGACAAGTCCCCTCCGACATTCGTATGCCAAGGTGAATCTGCACCTTCACATCGGAAAGGGCCGGGCTGACGGGTTTCATGACCTGTTCAGTCTCTTTCATCTGATCGACCTGCACGATGACATCACTGTTCAGACGAGAGATGACGGCAACAGCTCCCTGAGTATCGAGGGGATGCCGTTTCTAAGCGCTGAACAGAATCTGATGGGCATAGCCTCGCAGCTGTTTCTCAAGCGTATCAGGAGGGAGTCTGATTCTGTTCATATGACAATCACCAAGCGCATTCCCCTGAAGGGTGGACTCGGGGGAGGATCGTCCAATGCGGCCACGGTTCTTCTCATTCTTAACGAGCTGTATGGATCTCCTCTTGCCTTCGATGTTCTCGTGGACCTTGCCGCTCAGACGGGAAGTGATGTCCCCTTCTTTGTTCACCAGTGTCCGGCTGCAGTGGTGGAAGGGAGAGGAGAGATCGTGAGACCCGTCAACGCCCGTGATGACCTGTCTGCCCTGGTAGTCATTCCCTCCGGTGACGGGGTCAGCACGGCTGAAGCGTTCAAGGCTTTTGACCGGCTTGAGAGTAGGGGCAGACGCTTTGAAAAGCTTGATGAATACAGCGAAGTATGTCACATGTATGAGCAGCCGGTTACGTGCTGGGAATTCTCAAACGATTTTAAAGATGTCGTTGTTGCAATTGACGATATCTATCAACGCATATATGAAATTGGGGAGTTGAACACACATCTGTACACATCAGTCAGCGGAAGCGGAGCCTCCTGCGTCTTCGTCTCGGATTCCGGTCCCGTGGACATTACTGAACTCGGTTTTACCGTAAAAGATCAGACTCACGTCACAAATTTTAAGACATTACTCTTGAATAAGGTGTAATCTAGTGGTACGCTGAATTTACATACATCCAAGTGAGGTGCTGAGATGAAGATTACTGACGTGAGGGTGAGAAAGATTGCAACCGATGGGAAACTGCGCGCATATGCAACCATTACGTTCGATGATGAGTTTGTGATTCACAATCTCAAGGTAATTGAAGGCAAGAGCGGTCTGTTTGTTGCCATGCCGAGCAGAAAGACCAAGACCGGAGAGTTCAAGGATGTAGCGCATCCTATCAATAGTGAATTCCGGGCTGTCCTCCAGGATCAGATTCTTGAGGCCTATGAAACGGCCGAAGAACCGGGGGACGAGAACTGGGACGACTAGGGGAGTTCGGGGCCTGATAAATTCTAACGATAACGGCTGAAGTAAGACTGGACAAATCACCTGAAAACCTGTATTTTGGTGGGGATGTCACGCTCGTGACACCCATCTTACGTGTGTTTAGGGGTGTAGCCAAGTGGTAAGGCTCTGGTTTTTGGTGCCGGCATGCGTAGGTTCGAATCCTGCCGCCCCTGTATTGTAAAGGATTTGCAAGAGGAGTTTTTCATGAAAGATACAAATTTGAAAGGCGAAAAGAGAACTGAGGATTTCGGATCAGCCGGATCTCGTCGCCTGTTGGCTGCAGGACGGATTCCTGCCGTTATCTATGGGAAGAATGACCCTGTTCATGTCTCTCTTGATGCAAGAGAGTTTCAGAACAAGATGCGTCATTTCTCGGAATCGACACTTCTGACACTGAAAGTTGGAAGGAAGAGCTATTCTGTTCTCATGAAAGACTTCCAGGAAAATGTGATGACAGATACTATTGTCCACGTTGACCTGTTTGAGGTCACAAAAGGTGAGACACTCAGAACTCACGTGCCTGTCGTGCTGGAAGGGAATCCTGCCGGTGCCAAGTTCGGTGGTATCCTCGATCAGGTCACACATGAGCTTGAGGTGGAATGTCTTCCCAAAGACCTTCCTGAATCGATCATCGTAGATGTCAGCAGCCTTAAGCTCAATGAGAGCGTTCAGGTTGAGAACCTTGTGATCCCTGCGGGAGTGAAGCTCATTCATGCCGAAGGTCTGACCATCGCATCGGTGAAGGGTGTCAAGGAAGTCGTCAATGTACCGGAGGCTGAAGAGACCGAAGGTGACGTGGAAGCAGGCGAGACCTCTTCCGAACAGTAGAGGTAGCCGGTCTGCCTCTTATTGCAGGTCTCGGGAATCCCGGGACGACATATGCCGGAACACGGCACAATGCAGGCTTTCTCGTAATCGATGAATTAGCAGCGTTTTTTCATGTAGCCATGAAGAAACGCTGTTTCCGTCCCTACGAGCTCGCGAGGATACCGGAGTCTGCCCTGCTGATGAAGCCGCTCACGTTCATGAACGCCAGCGGAAGAGCTCTCTCCCGATTCGTCCCTCGCCGGTATGACGCGGAACAGCTTATCGTGGTGTGCGATACCCTGGACCTTCCCCCGGGAATGATACGGATTCGAAAGGGAGGTTCAAGTGCGGGTCATAATGGATTGAAGTCGGTCATTGCCTCGATAGAATCCTCCGATTTTATCAGAGTGTATGTCGGGGTGGGACGACCTGCTGCTCCTGTGACTGTCGTTCAGCATGTTCTCTCTCCCTTCGAGAGCGAGTCTGACAGGAAACTCTTTCTTGCAGGAATAGATCAGGCGAAACAGGCAGTCATAGAACTGATAGGAGGACAGCGTGTCAGTGATGTCGCAGCTCTCTACAACAGAAAGAACACTTCATAGTCAGATCGTTCGATTTTTTGACTCATATCATCTTCAGCCGATGGAGGGGATTCTGGTTGCTTTCAGCGGTGGAGCAGACTCTCTTACCCTTGTCTCTGTTCTTGCATCACTGTATGGCACCGAGAAACTGAAGGCTCTGTATGTGAATCACCGCCTGAGAGGCGCTGATGAACTGGAACGTGAAGTGCTGCAGAATTCGCAGCGCTGCGAGGAGCTCGGTGTCCCGTTTCTGTACCGCGAGCTTGGTGACGGAGAGGTAGCCGGACTCGCGGCTGAACGGGGAGGTGGTATCGAAGAGGCTGCCCGGCATCTGCGGTACACAGTTCTTCGCTCAGTGAGAGAAGAACTTGGGTATCGGTTCATTGCAACAGCCCATACCCGTACCGATATGCTCGAAACCCACCTGATGAGACTCTTTCAGGGAAGCCGGCTCCATTTCGGCTCTGCCGTGACTCCCGTTACAGGGGATATGATCATCCGTCCTCTCCTGCATGTCGACAGGGCTGGTATCGACTCGTACCTCAGTGAAAGAGGAATGAGCGGAGTCCATGATTCGACCAATGATGATACGGGCTACCTCAGGAACCGTATACGGCATATTCTCGTGCCATCGCTTACTGAAACGTTTCCGGCATGGGACTCTGCGATAGAACGAGTGGCGGATGAGATGTCTCAGTTGAGCGGTGCCGTACAGGCTCGTGCCGAGCTGCTGGCACACCAGAGTATCACCGTGACAGATGATGGTTCGTGTGTCACCCTCACCCTGAGTGACGGGCTTACTTCTGACCTGCCTCTCCTGAGACGGCTGATATTCCTCTCATTCTCTTCGCTTTCCTTTGATACTCCGATTCGAATCAGCGACGGTCAGGCCGATGAGATCATTCGAATGGTTACTCTGGGAAGGCAGGGGCCGGTGAGTACCGGCCATGCACATGCATCGTTTCAGCAGGGAATGCTCATCTGGAAAAAGGGTGTTCCGCCGCTTTCCTCTGGCTATGCTTCGTTAGTATATTCTGAAAAGACGTATCTGTGTGAGGGCTTTATTCTCTGTGCAGAGAAGCGTCGGGTGGATCCGCTTATGGACACGGATGCAGTGTGGATGCCTTCTTCAGTTCCGGTCGGACCCCTGGTGGTTCGCTCGGTCAGAGAGGGAGACTACCTTGAAACCGCAGGTATGAGGAAGAGTGTATCAGACCTGATGGCAGGATGGAAGGTGCCAAGCGAGAGCAGATGGAAGATTCCTGTACTCTGTGATGAGATAGGAGTTCTTGCAGTTTTCGGTGCTGCCTGGGGAGGACGGGACAGAGTGGCTGAGCGGGTGCGAGCTACTCCCCTTGCTCCTGATGAGACTACATTATATAGTGTACGGAAAGATAAAGGACATGATTGTGGATAAAGAGAAAGAAGATACAAAGACTCAGGAAGACGAACGGAACGAACCTGAACAGCCCGGAGCCGGGTCCGGTAACGGTAACGGTAACGACAACAGGAAACCCTCCTCGGATAATGATAACAGGTACTGGAACGGTTTCGGCGGCTCTCAGGGTCAGAAGAACTCCTCTCAGAAAAACAAGAACCCCCAGGGACCGAAATTCGATTTCAGCGGAAAGAACCGGCTTGCGCTCGGGTTTTTTCTTTTCCTCATCGTCTCTTTTCTGTTCATGCTGATGAACGAAGGGGATACGATGGGTCTTCAGGAAGTGCCGTACAGCTCATTCGTGGAATATGTTGAGAATAACCAGGTCTATGCGGTCGAAATAGAGGATGAGTCGCTTATAACCTTCTCTCTGAGAAACAATATGAGTGCAATGACCCGCATACCCTATGCGGACGAATCGCTCATGGGCCTTCTCAAGGAAAACAATGTTCAGACCACAGGTACGGTACAGGGAATATCGATGCTTCAGGTTATTCTGCAGATGCTCCCCTGGGTTATCTTCATAGGTTTCACAGTCATGCTCTGGCGTCAGACACGTGGAGCTAACGGTAATGTCATGGCATTCAGCAAGTCCCGAGCAAAAGAGTACATGGACAGTGATGTGAAGACTACCTTCGAAGATGTGGCAGGGCAGAAGGAAGCGAAATATGAGCTGCAGGAAGTCGTTGATTTCCTGAAGAGCCCCAAACGCTTCAGCGATATCGGAGCGAAGATTCCCAAGGGAGTTCTCCTCGTAGGTCCTCCGGGAACCGGTAAGACGCTGCTTGCAAAGGCCGTTGCCGGTGAAGCGGGTGTCTCCTTCTTTCATATGAGCGGTTCTGATTTTGTCGAGATGTTCGTCGGTGTCGGTGCCTCCAGAGTGCGTGATCTGTTCGAACAGGGCAGAAAGAGTGCTCCGTGTATCCTGTTCATCGACGAACTTGATGCGGTCGGACGCACACGAGGCAGCGGTCTCGGAGGCGGACACGATGAGCGGGAACAGACGCTCAACCAGATGCTGGTGGAGATGGACGGGTTTGACGCGAATACCGGAGTCATCGTCATAGCAGCGACCAACAGACCCGATGTGCTTGACCCTGCACTTCTGAGACCCGGCCGGTTCGACCGGCAGGTAGTCGTTGATATGCCGGATGTAGCTGAGAGGGAAGCGATTCTCACCATTCACTGTAAGAAGATTAAACTTGCAGATAATGTCAATCTCAATCGGATTGCACGGGCCACTCCCGGAACCAGCGGAGCTGACCTGGCCAACCTGGTAAACGAGGCTGCGCTCTTTGCAGCCCGCTCAAAGCGAACCCTTGTCGAGATGGACGATTTCGAGAAGGGCCGTGACAAGATCCTCCTCGGAGTGGCGAAGGTCTCAAAAGTGATGACTCCTGAAGAGAAGAGGGCAACAGCCTACCACGAGGCAGGGCATGCACTTCTTCACTACCATCTGGACCACCTCGATCCTCTGCATAAGGTGACGATCGTTCCTCACGGAAGAGCCCTGGGTCTGACTATCAGTCTTCCTCTGAAGGAGGCCTACACGAAGAACCGGAGCAGTCTGTTCGACTGGATCAAGGTGACCATGGGCGGGTATGTTGCCGAGGAGATCATCTACGGTGAAACGACCACGGGAACCAGTAACGACATCAAACAGGCAACTGATATTGCGAGAAGAATGGTGACTGAATGGGGTATGAGCGAGCTTGGTTTTATCGGATTCGGTAAGGACGATGAACCTCTGTTCCTCGGTCGTGAGATTGCACAGCACAAGGACTACTCTGAGGATACAGCCAAGAAGATCGATAAAGAGATCTCAAAGATCCTTACGGGGGCTTTGACTGATACTCGAAGGATCCTCACCGAACACAAGGATCAGCTTGAGGCTCTCACAGAAGCTCTCATAGACAAGGAGACGCTTGACGATGATGAGATCAGGGAGCTTCTCGGGTTCGAGAAGTCTGACCATAGCAGTTCTCTGACTTCATGACAGAGAGCCAGGAACAGGTATGAAAGAAGAAGCACGGCTTACCCGCAATTTCTGTATCATCGCCCATATCGATCATGGTAAATCGACTCTTGCAGACAGATTTATCGATATGGCGAAACTCGTCACCAAGAGAGGACCCGTTGTCGATCAGATGCTCGACAGTATGGACATAGAGAGAGAACGGGGGATCACCATTAAAAGTCAGGCAGTATCCATTCCCTATACGGCGAGGGACGGCAGGACCTATACGCTCAACCTCGTCGATACCCCGGGACATGTGGATTTCTCGTATGAAGTATCACGGGCTATAGGGAGCTGTGAAGGAGCTCTGCTCCTTGTCGATGCGGCACAGGGAGTGGAAGCTCAGACCCTGGCGAATATGTATATGGCGATGGAGCTCGACCTTGAGATCCTTCCCGTGATCAACAAGATAGACCTGCCGAGTGCCGATATAGAATCCTGCCTCCACCAGATAGATCATGACCTCGGTCTCGATACCGATCTTGTCTCCCTCGTGTCTGCGAAGACCGGGGTGGGAGTGGACGGTCTGTTCGAATCTATCATCGAGCATATCCCGCCACCGTCAGGAAAGGACAGCGACCCCCTGCGGGCACTCATCTTTGACAGCCATTATGACGCCTATCGCGGAGTAGTCGTTCATTTCAGGATCTTTGACGGGATGATTCGTAAGGGTGACGAGATCCAGCTCTTCTCAACGAAGGCGAAGTACATCGTGGAAGAGGTCGGTACCTTCAAACTGGGACTGAACAATACCGGAGAGCTTCATGCAGGCGATGTGGGGTACTTCATCGCAGGTATCAAGACTATTCAGGATATCAGGGTGGGAGATACGGTTACGCTCGCTTCACGGGTGTGTGATGCGCCGCTTCCCGGGTTCAAGGAAGTGAAACCCGTGGTCTTCAGCTCGATCTATCCGGTAGACTCGAATGACTATGAGGAGCTGATGGCGGCGATAGACCGGCTCAAGCTCAACGATGCATCCCTCGTGTATGAAAAGGATTCCTCCGCCGCCCTCGGCTTCGGCTTTCGCTGCGGCTTCCTGGGTATGCTTCATCTCGAAGTCGTGCAGGAGAGGATTGAACGTGAGTTCGACCTCTCTATCGTCTTCACAAGCCCTTCGGTTCGCTATCAGGTGACACTGAAGAATGGAGATCTGATCTTCATAGATAATCCACTCGAGTATCCGGACCCTATGAAGGTCGATCATGTCGAAGAACCCTATATCCAGGCCCAGATCATTACGCCCAGTACCTATGTAGGGAACATCATGAATCTCTGCCTTGAGAAGCGTGGAGTTCAGTCGGGTTTCAACCATCTTGACGAGAAACGGGTCGAGCTTATCTACGAGATGCCGCTGGCAGAAGTCCTGTTTGAATTCTACGACCGCCTTAAATCGGTCTCGAGAGGCTACGCTTCGTTCGATTACCATCTGATAGGATACAGACGGACTGACCTCGTTCGTCTTGATATCCTCGTCAATGGTGAGCCTGTCGATGCCCTCAGTCAGTTGGTCTTCCGGGATAACGCCGCCTTCCGGGCACGGAAGGTGTGTCAGAGTCTCAAAGAGGAGATCCCACGCCAGATGTTCAAGATTCCCATCCAGGGAGCGATCGGCGGTTCTGTTATCGCCCGCGAGACGATCAATGCGATGAGGAAGGATGTGACGGCCAAGTGTTACGGTGGAGATATATCCCGAAAGCGAAAGCTTCTTGAAAAGCAGAAGGAAGGAAAGAAGCGCATGAAGATGGTGGGTAACGTTGAGATCCCACAGCAGGCTTTCCTTGCCGTACTGAAGACCGACAGCGACTCCAAGTAGTCGCTGTTTTTCCGCTGTGCTTCCCGGTTGGGTGTTCCTGAGGTGTTGTATTCATTCTCTCTCTACTTGAAAAAGCTAATAACATAATACAAAATAACAATTTAACCTATTTTTAAACAAACCGTGTAAACGTTTACAAGTTTTTCTTGACTTCTCCGATATCCTGTGTGAACATAGAATATATGAAGGAGAGTATCAGTCGTGAGTAACGTAGTACTGTCAATGGAGAAGATTGATAAGCGATTTGCCGGTGTCCATGCACTGAAAGGTGTCGACTTCAATCTGCGTGCAGGAGAGATACATGCTCTTGTGGGAGAGAACGGTGCAGGGAAGTCCACGCTGATGAAGGCCCTTACCGGTATTTTCCCCAAGGACTCCGGTGAGATCCGGTACCTCGGAAAGTTGTTCAATCCTCTTGACCCGAGAGATGCTCTCACGGCAGGGATTGCCATCGTCCATCAGGAACTGAATATGATGGAACATCTGAGTGTGGCGCAGAATATGTTCATCGGGAGAGAGTCGACAAAAAAGACTTCCTGGTGGCTCGATGAGAAGAGCCAGAACGAGAGAGCGCGTGAGCTCTTCAAACGTCTCAATATGGATATCGATCCGACACAGAAGATGAGCCAGCTTACTGTCGGCAAGCAGCAGATGGTCGAGATCGCCCGGGCTGTATCCCACAACCTGAAGGTCCTTATCCTTGATGAACCTTCGGCCGCCCTGACAGAAAAAGAGATCGATGATCTGTTCATTATCATGAGAGACCTTGCAAAACAGGGTGTGGCAATGATCTATATCTCCCACCGCCTCGATGAGATCGGAGTGATCACAGACCGTGTCACCGTCCTGCGTGATGGAGAGTATGTCGGTACGAGGAATACCAAGGAACTCACCAAGGAAGAGATGATCAATATGATGGTGGGTCGGGTTATCTATGAAAAACCCAAGAGCGCATCGAATGTAGCCTCCGATGCTCCTATCGTGCTGAAGGTTGAGAACCTTGATGCAGGACCACAGGTGCAGAATGTATCCTTCGAACTCCGTAAAGGGGAAATTCTCGGGTTTGCAGGGCTCATGGGAGCCGGAAGGACCGAGACGATGAGGGCGCTCTTCGGAGCCGACAGTTCCCGCGGAAGAGTCTGGGTAAATGGTCGCGAAGTCCTGATCAGCTCTCCCATGGATGCAGTCAGAAATGGTATCGGATACCTTTCTGAGGACAGAAAACGGTTCGGCCTTGCGATCAGTCTTTCGGTTCATGAGAATGCTATCATGTCGAGTTTTGAGGACCTTTCACCGAGCTTTCTGATACATAACAAGGAGCTGAAGAAGATCTCTCAGGAGTATTCTGACAAGCTCAGGATCAAGACACCGAGTCTTGACCAGTTCGTGAAGAATCTGTCTGGAGGGAATCAGCAGAAGGTGGTCATCGCGAAGTGGCTGATCAAGAACAGCTCCGTTCTGATCTTCGACGAACCTACCCGTGGCATAGATGTCGGGGCGAAGAGTGAGATCTACCATCTGATGAACGAGCTCGTTCAGAAGGAAGGAAAATCGATCATCATGATAAGCAGTGAACTGAACGAGGTTCTCAGAATGAGTGACAGAATCGCCGTCATGTGTGAAGGAAGGCTCACTGGCTTCGTGGATATCGAAGACGCGACTCAAGAGAAAATTATGTCATTGGCGACAAGAGGATAGGAGAGAAGTTCGATGGAAAAAAGTACTAATACACGTTTGAAGAAGTCCCTTACCCAAGGGCTGAATATGCAGAAGCTGCTGGCTCCGCTTGCACTGGTCCTTGTCTATGCGTTTTTCAGCCTCTTCGGAAGAAACTTCTTCTCGTATACCACGCTGGTCAACATACTCGACTCCTCATACTATATCGGGTTCATATCGATCGGAGTGACATTCGTTATCATTACGGGAGGAATCGACCTGTCCTGTGGAACAGTCATGATGGCGGCAACAATCATAGGCGGTACCGCCTACAAGACCTGGGGCTGGCCGATGTGGCTTTCCCTCCTGCTGATTCTCGTCGTATCAACCGCGTTCGGGTTCTTCAACGGCTGGATGGTCTCACGCCTCTCGCTTCCCCCGTTCATTGCAACTCTGGGGACGATGATGATCTCTCTCGGAGTAGGCTCTATCGTCTCGAATGTGAGAAGTGCGACCTTCCCCGCCCGTGGAGCCGAAGATGCATGGTTCAAGGGAATTTTCAAGATTATCGGAGAAGATAACACTTCAATACCGACAGGTGCGATTGTGTTCTTCGGTACGGCTCTAATAGCCTATATCATCCTGACTCGTACGAAGATGGGCCGGTATATCTTCGCTGTAGGCAGTAACAAGGAAGCCGCACGACTCAGTGGTGTGGATGTGCAGAAGTGGGAAATGATGGCCTATGTCGTCAGTGGCTTCCTCGCAGGCGTCGGTGGAATCGCCTTCGCTGCAGTCTATACGACTGTCATGCCGAACCAGGGCCAGGGCTTTGAACTGTACGCTATCGCAGGAGCCGTTATCGGAGGTACAAGCCTCTCCGGCGGAGCGGGAAGTGTCCTCGGTACGATCATCGGTGTGTACATCATGAGTGTTCTGAGAGCCGGACTTCCGTCGATGGACCTTCAGAGTCAATATCAGACATTCTTTACCGGTGTGGTCGTGCTCGGCGCCGTCCTGCTTGATATCTACCGTACAAAGAGAGCGACAGAAGTACGTGTTCTTGCTCCCTCTGCGAAGTTCAAGGCGGAAGTGCTCGAGAAGATCACTGAGCTGAAGGCTTCCGGAACACCGGATGCGGATGCGAAGATACGCGAACTCAGGCATGAACTGAATGAGACGTATTCCGCTATGGTGAAGCAGGAGAAGGAAGAGAAGAAAGCACTGAGGAAACAGGAAAAAGATTTCAGTGCGAGCTGATTGTCAGCCGTACAGCTGACGATCATAGTAACAGGGAAACCCGGGCAGAAAGCCCGTACAATACATGGAGGTATATATGAAGAAAACCGTAGTAGTCCTTATGGCGCTGGTTATTCTCGTTTCTCTCACCCCGTTGTTTGCTCAGGGTGCAGCAGAAAGTGGCAAGCCGTACATCGCTGTTGTCTCTAAAGGTGAGCAGCACGATTTCTGGCAGCAGGTAAAAAAGGGAGCGAATGCTGCAGCTGAAGAGTATGTAGTGGATATCACCTTCGAAGGACCTCCTTCAGAAAGTGACGTTCAGATCCAGGTGGAGATGCTCAATAATGCGATGGCAAAGAATCCTGTCGCGATCGCACTTGCAGCTCTCAACACAAGCAGTGTTCTTGACCAGCTTCAGCAGACCAAGAGCGCAGGTATCCCGGTGATCGGTTTTGACTCCGGTGTTCCCGAAGCTCCAGCAGGTTCGATCTGGGCGAACGCTTCTACTGACAACTATGCCGCAGCAGGTGTCGCAGCAGAGAAGATGTTTGACGTGATCAAGGGAGATATCGAAAGAGCTTCTTCTTCCAACCCCGTCACCATCGTCGTTCTCAACCAGGATGCATCAGGTGAATCTCTCCTCAGTCGAGGTAAAGGATTCAGAGATACCATGGTCGATCTTATCGCCAGCAACACTTCACTGTCCAAGAGCGATATCAAGGTGACAGGTAATACTGCATACATCGCTTCTGACAGCCCGACCGGCGGCCGGAAAGTTGTCATCGACATGGTCGTACCAGCCTCTGCTGCTATGACCGATGCGACCAACGCTGCACAGGCTGTTCTGAACAAAGCTTCAAGTGATAATATCCTTGGTATCTTCTGTTCGAACGAAGCAACTGTCAAGGGTCTCCTCGCGGCGACCAACGACGGTGCAGCATTCAAGAGCAACCCTGCATATGATGAGATCGTCGTCATCGGATACGATGCCGGTGCCGCTCAGAAGAATGCAGTCCGCAATCAGTACTTCCTTGGTTCAATCACTCAGGATCCGTACATGATCGGGTACAAGGCTGTTGAACTGGCTTACAAGGCCTACAAGGGTGAAAGCGTCGCTGATGTTGACACCGGTGCAAAGTTCTACACCTACCAGAACATGGATGATGAGGACATTAAGGGTCTTCTTTACGATTGATTGTAAACACTGTACACTGTCGGGGTCCTGAACGGGGCCCCGCATTGTATTTGAAGGAAAACAGATACCCAGATGAAACAGACACGACATCGCCCTGTTACCATTAAAGAGGTAGCAAGCAAGGCAAACGTCTCTATTGCTACCGTCTCCCGAGTACTCAACGGACACTCGGCGGTAACGGAAGTGACAAAGAACACGGTCCTCAGGGTGATGAACGAACTCAGCTATAACCGCAACGAAGTGGCACGATCATTGAAGATGCGTTTTACTAACACGATCGGGATCATCGCCCCGAAACTGAGCAACGTCTATTTCATGGAAGTCATCGAGACGATGGATGCGCTTTTGACCTCGCTTGGATACACGATGATCATTTCGTGTTCCAACGACAGTGTGGAAGAGGAGCAGAGGCGGATTCAGGTCCTTCTTGACCGCAATGTCGATGCCCTTGTTGTCATTCCTGCAGGTTTTCAGGGACACCATTTCACCGACAAAGTGATATCCCGTGTTCCCGTCGTCATGGTCGACCGCTATATCGAAGGGGTCAAGGCTGATGTTGTTCTTGTGGACAACAGAAGCGGTGTGAGACAGATGGTGAAAGCCCTCTACGAGGAAGGGTTCCGCAGGATCGGGTATGTGGGAGGAGACCTTGACATTCTCACTGCCAATGAACGGTATGCAGGGTATCTCCAGACGCTCAAGGAGCTTGGTCTCGAACATGAGGTCGAGTTCACCTACATCGAGGGAAAGATGGCGATCAAGGACGGCAACATTGCGATGGAACGGTTTCTCGACCAACCGGACCATCCGAAGGCCTACCTGGTTGCGAACGATCTGCTTCACCTTGGAGTCACCTCGTATATGATTGAGCATATTCCCGAGGACCTGATGGGTGAATATGTGATAGCCAGCTTTGACTATCTCAGCTATTCGCCGCTTCTGTCCTTCTGCCACTACGCGATGCGTCAGCCTCAAGAGGTCATCGGTCAGGAGGTTGTACGGCTTCTCATGAAGCGTCTCAAGTCAAAAGAGACCTCCGCCTATGAGAAGGTTATCATCAATCCGGAACTCAAGATTCTCAAACACCACCATCTCAGGTGACAGCATACTCCTGCTTGGCGCAGGTGCTTGCTTATGTTCTGTCCATAAAGATGTTTTTACCTTTTATCGACAGGGGAATCGCATTGATGATCCTGATGTCATCTCCCATGATACCAAGGTCGAGCACGGCCATTCCGACAGAAAACATCACCCGGTTGTCCACCCTCAGATCAGCTGCCCGTGAAACGGCGGAACCTGTCGCGATACCCAGGTCACCGGTGTTGAATGCGCAGGGAACCTGTTCATAGCGTTCCTTGTTCTCGCAGGTTCCCAGTCCGCAGAGGCCACAGTGCACCAGGCGCATCGGCTTGATACGGGTACCGATGAGGACAAGTGCATCACTGTCTTCCAGATTGGCCGCATCACGCAGGAAGAACGAGGCGGCCCTTTTCTCTTCTACCATCTTCCGCATATGCTGAGCGATCTGCACTCTTCCCTCATGATCTACACTGACTATCGAAAGATTATCCTTTCCCTTAGCCTTTGGTGCTGTACGTGCCGCTGTCATCATGGCCCCTGCAGCCTGGGAGGCCAGTTCTGCTCTCAATTCTTCTTCTGTATGTATCATGGTATCCATGTGTGCGATTATAGCACACACCGAACGGTTGATACACCGGTGCTGAAATGAGAATTGCACATATGAGAAGATGGGTCTAGACTGAACGGGTAGGGAGGTTCCCATGAAAAAACCCATCCGTTGAGACCCTTAGTCATCCTGGTGAGTATCGCTGCCGTTCTGACCCTTCTTGTCCTCGCATTGATATATTTCGGTCAGAGGTACCTGACCACAACCGTGAACGAGGAATTCGAAGAAATCTCATTCACCTCGATGGATATCGCTGTGTTCAAGGGAGAAGTTCTCCTTGAACATCTGCAGTACACCGATGACCAGGTGTCTGTCAGTGCAGGAACTGTAACGATTGCGGTTCAACCTGAAGAGGTCCTCGACATGGTGTTCGGCGCAAAGGAACTGTCGGCGTTCACCGTGCTTGCAACGGATCTGGTGGTGGAGCAGGAGGACCTCAGCCTTCACCTCGGGTCTCTTACCCTCAGCGTATCGGGCAGAGTGCTCCTTGAACACCCTGAGGGCAGTACGATCACTCATGTGCGTGCTCGGGTGGAAAAGGGGTTTGACATCAACGCAGAAGATGCGCTGCAGGTTCGCTCGAAACTTCTACAGGTGGATGTGTATGGTACCTACCGCGACTTTGCCTCTCTGGATTCACTTCAGGCACTGATAGAACGTACACAGGAGTTTTATCTGGATGCCACAGGACCAGAGATCATTCTTTCTGAAGCTGTGCGAAATGAACTGGCACTCAGAGTTCCCCTTTCAACCTGGCTGACCGACAGGGAATCCTTCCTCGGGGAAGCTCTCTCTTTTTCTCTCGAGTTCCTGGAAGATACGGTGAACGTACGGGAGGTATCCGTTTCCTTTCCGATACTGGAAGCAGAAGGGAGTGCACTATTCACTCCTGCCAGGCCGATGCAGATGCGCTTAGACCTGACAGTGTCGAGGCTATCAGATGCGATCAGGAAGGAGCTGAATGCCATTGTCATGATGTTCTTCCAGCAGATACCTGAGGGTGCTTTTCAGTTCACCCTCGATACTTGGGATCCTCAGAGTTCTCCCCTGATTCAGTTCGTTCCTAGGTGAGCTCCTCGTCGAAGCAGACCGCCACTTTTCCACATTTGCCTGAGGCCATCAGGGAGTAGGCTTTATCGGCATCATCGAGACTGAATCGGTGAGTGACGAGCCGGTCAGGGTGGATACCCCACCTCACAAGCCTTTCGACAAGATCCTCCATCCGCCAGATGCTGGTGACCCACGAGCCATAAATCGTTTTCTGGTCATGGATGATATCTGGGGAGGGATTGAATTCAACACTCCCTCCTTCTCCGACGAAAGCGATCTTTCCCCACTGACGTGTAGCTCTGATCGCGATCGCCCTGCCGTCTTTATGAGCCGAGCAGTCTACAGCCTTCTCAACCCCTTTCCCGCCTGTAAGTTCCCGCACCCTGTCCACGGCATGTTCATCGGGAGCGAAGGCATGGTCGACGAGGTTAAGCTTACGTGCAAGGTCAATCCTGTCCTGATTCGGTTCAATGCCTATCAGTTGCTGTGCTCCCATCGCTTTGGCAAGCATAAGAGCAGCGAGTCCGACCGGACCGAGTCCGACAACAAGCACAGCGTCGTTCCCGCTGATACCGATCTTCTCGAGTGCTTCATACACGGTTCCGAAGCCGCAGGCTACCTGAGCCCCATCAGTGTAACTGAGTTCATCGGGCAGAAAGACGAGATCCTTCTCATCTGCGAGGATGTAGGGGGCCATTCCGCCGTCTCTCTGCCAGCCGTAGGCTGCACGATGTTCACTCGAGCAGCTGATCATGTATCCCATGCGGCAGTCATGACAGACTCCGCAACCGCTGATATGGTATATGATTACCCGGTCTCCCTCTTTGAAGCGTTTGCACCCGGGTCCGGTTTCGACGATCTGTCCGCACGGTTCATGCCCGGCAATCACACCCTGATACCCTTCCGGTCCCTTTCCCACATGTTCACGGTAGATGGCTCTGATATCGCTTCCGCAGATCGTCGAACTCTTCGTTCTGACCAGAACCTGACCATGCGATGGAGTCGGTACATCGAATTCTCTGAACTCAACGGTACTGTTTCCGGGGAGTACCGCCCCTTTCATCCTGTTTGCCATCTGAACCTCCGTTGCTATCTGGTGTTTTCTATTTTTGGGTGATGAATCCCTGTTCATCCCATAGATCGTGGTAGTCTTCAGCACCTTCCCACAGGAAGACCTGTCCTTTGATCAGTCTGCAGTTTCTATCGATCTGATCTATTTCCTTCTTTTCTTCGGCTGTCAGAGGATCGTTCATGACGGCTTCAAGGTTGCTGAGAATGTTCTTCTCTTTCGTGCTGAGCGGGATCGGGACATGATGGTTGGCCGCAGCCCATTTGAGGCAGATGGAAGCCGGATGCACGTTATGCGCCTCAGCGATCCGTCGGATCACCGGGTCATCCATATCTACCGTATCCTGATCGGTCTTATCCCTGTCGGGCCGGTTGGGAGAGCCGAGGGGTGAGTAGCCGATGACGGCTATTCCGTTGGCTTTACAGAAATCGAACAGTTTCCGCTGCTGGAAGTGGGGGTGAAGCTCCATCTCGTTTACAGAGGGTCTGATCCTTGCATCCCGGAGCAGGAGTTCCAGTTTTGCTATGCTCATGTTGCTGGTCCCGATGTGACGGGCCTGTCCACTGTCAGAGAACTCTTCGAGTACCCTCCATGTCTCCATAAACTGTTCGTGATGGTACGGGGTCGCATTCGGGGAGCGGCTCTCTACTGAGGCATGGGGAGGGTGGTGGTTCCTGAACGGCCAGTGGATCAGGTACAGATCAAGGTAGTCCAGTCTCAGGTCATCCAGTGTCTTCTGGAAAGATTTTCTTGCCTGTTCAGGAGTGTGTGCATCATTCCACAGCTTTCCGGTTATCCACAGATCTTCCCGGCTTACCTCTCCGGATGAGAAAACTTCCTCGAATACCCTTCCGATCTCTGCTTCGTTCCCGTAGACACTGGCACAGTCTATATGTCGGTATCCTGCAGCGATGGCAAACCTCACCGATTCGGCTATCTGTTCGGGCGAGATATGATCGCTGCCGAACGTGCCGAGTCCGATTGCGGGAATCTGTGCACCGCTTGAAGGGATTGCCAGGGTCGATACGTGGTTCATCGTGTACTCCTCCTAGTGTCATAATACCTGTTTTCTCAGGGAATGCAATTCGTAAAAAGCGATAAGTATATCTTGTTTTGCGAAATATCTTCGGATAGTATGGGATCAGGTATGTACACGATCGGTATCGCATTGCAGTTTCAGGACACCTATGACCAGGAGATCGCGCGAGGTCTGATAGAATGGGCGAAACAGAGGCCAGACTGGCGTCTGACGGGGCCTATGGGAGGGATGAGGGATCTCAGTGGAGAGACGGTGCATGACCTTGATGCCGTTATTGTCCGTATCGAGCATGCTGCCGATATCCGTAGGTATGAGAAGCTGGGTATACCGGTTATCGACGTGGCAGGGGCCTATGTGCATGATGATTTCTACCGTGTCCAGAATGACGACCGTCATACAGGGCGTCTTGCCGGGAAGCTGGTTCGCGACCTCGGAGCGTTCTCGTTCGCTTTTGTGGGTGCACAGGGGACTCTCTGGTCCGAGCAGCGGCTCAGGGGGTTCGAAGAGGCACTCGGTCTCCCCCTCTCCCCCGGCAGGATATTCACCCGCACACTCGCCTTCTACAAGAATCAGAGTCACAGCAATACCCTTGATCGTTTTGTGTCCTCTCTGCCTCTGCAGACCGCCATCTTCTGCTGCAATGACATTGCTGCGGTGAAGGTCATCTCCCACCTTCGTGTCCGGGGTATCGAGGTCCCTCGTCAGATGAGCGTCGTCAGTGTTGATGATGACGCACTCCTGTGTTCTCTGTCACAGCCGTCTCTCACCTCGGTCGCACTGGATTGCCGCACAATAGGATTCAAGAGCGGTGAGCTCATAGCTTCCTTGATCAGCGGGCGCTCCTGTGAGGAGCATACCCTTCTTATCCCTGCACGTGCGATCATCGAGCGGGAAAGCACTCAGCTCATGCTGATGCATGATCCTGTGGTGATGAAAGCACTGGTGTATATCAGGGATTATGCCTGCCGCGGGATAAGTGTCGAGGATGTCGCAGCCTATATCGGCAGTTCCAGGAGGAATCTCGAGCTCAGGTGGCGGCGTGTCAGGGACAAAACGATCTATGAGGAGATCACTCTCTTCAGGCTGCAGAGAGCGAAACGTCTGCTTGCAGAGACGAACAGCACCATCGAGACTGTCGCACGTGAATGCGGGTTCAATACCACTCAGCGACTCTATTCTCTGTTCCATCGACACGTGGGATGTGCACCGGGACAATGGCGTTCTGCAGGATCTCTGTGAGCTTTAGGTGAGAGAAACAGTATCCTTTCATGGACATTTTACCTGCCAGGCGCTATAGTGGAATCAGAAACCACCACACTACACCACTCAAGGAGCCTTCAAGAGATGGACCATACTCTCAGTTATGTGCTAGTCACACCCTATACGATAGCAAAAAGCAGAACCGGCGGTGTTCTAGCGCGTCTTCTTTCCCGTTCCGATGTCGAACTTGTCGGAGCACAGATGATCGCACCCGATGAGAAATTCGTCACGGAATATGCTGCGGTTATCAGAAAACATGATGACGGTGATCAGCAGAAGACCAATGAGCTTCTTGCTTCGTATGTTGAAAAAAACCTGGTGCCCTCGCAGGGTAGACGCCACCGCTCTCTTCTCCTGATTTTCAGGGGCGAAGATGCCTGCAGGAAACTGAGTGAGATCTGTGGTCCTATTATTCCCGAGCGGAAGAACCTGGACCTCCTCACCGGTGAGAACATCAGAGATACCTATGCAGACCTGATCACTTCACCGAAGAATCCTGAGGAGGTTACCTATTTCGAGCCTGCTGTCCTGACCCCGCGACTCCAGTCAACCGCTGATGCCCACCTTGCTCTGTTTGCCTCCTGGCTCCCGAACGAGGAGAATCTCGTGCACAACATGAGCTATCCTCATCCTGATCTGGTGCAGCGGTCCCTGGTGATCATCAAACCCGATAACTGGAGATATGCCTCAAGCAAACCCGGAACGATCATCGACATGTTCAGCCGGACAGGACTCAGGATAGTCGGAGTCAAGGTTCACCGCATGAGCGTGGCTGAGGCTCTGGACTTCTACGGGCAGGTCAAACAGATCCTCAAGGATAAACTCTCTCCGGTGTTCGCCGGTAAGGCGAAGGAACACCTGGAAAGCACGTTCGATATCCACCTTTCGGACTCTGTTCTCAAGGTGCTCACTGAATCTGTCGGGGTCGAGTATGCGGTAGACCAGTTCGAACAGATTGTAGAGTTCATGAGCGGCGTAAAGCCCTCGCAGTGTCCGCTTGAGGAGTTGAATCACCCCGGCAGTGTAAAGTGCATGATCCTCATCTATGAGGGAGAGAATGCGATTCAGAAGATCAGAGACGTTCTTGGGCCTACAGATCCTCTCAAGGCACCGGGAGGGACGATTCGACGGGAGTTCGGAAGCAACGTCATGGTCAATACAGCTCATGCATCAGACTCCACCGAGTCTGCGGAGCGTGAGATGAGAGTCGTACGTATCCAGGACAACCGGTGCTCCGATATCATAAAATCCTATCTGCTGATGTCCAGGTAACAGAGCTGGCGTCCACCAAGGAGTATTCGATATGATCACGAAAGAAGTGTTCGGTACGACCAGAGACGGCAGGTCTGTAGAGCTCTATACGTTGCACAGCGGTCAGTACAGTGCGTCAGTCAGCACCTATGGGGGTGCACTGACAGCGTTCAATGGACCTGACAGGAACGGAAAGATTGACAACGTGCTTCTCTCCTATGGGAAACTCAGTGAGTATGAGCATGCCAACACCTACTTCGGTTTTACTGTCGGTCGCTTTGCAAACCGGATTGCTCATGGTCGGTTTTCTCTTGATGGCAAGAACTATCAGCTCGAACAGAACGATGGAGGAAAACATACCCTTCACAGCGGTTCCAGCGGGTTCAGCTCGCATCTCTTTTCGGCGACGATTGACGAGAGCAGCCTTGTTCTCACGCTGAACAGCCCTGACGGCGAGGGGGGATTCCCCGGTAACGTTGCGGTACGTGTCATATTCTCCCTCTCTTCCGATGGAGCTCTGAGGATCGATTACCTGGCAACCAGCGACCGCAGAACCCCTTTGAATCTCACCAACCATGCATATTTCAATCTTGCAGGGTCGGGCTCCATCCTCGATCATCGTCTCACGCTTTCCTGTGACCGGTATCTTGAGGTCGATAAAGAACTCATCCCTACCGGGACCGTTCTCTCCTGTAAAGGCACAGCCTTCGACTTCATGAGTCCGAAGGAGATAGGCAGGGATCTGGAAGCGGCCGGCGGGTACGATCACTGCATGATCCGCGCAGGAGCTGCAGACCTCTCGCAACCTGTTGCCATGGTCGAGGATCCCGTCTCGAAACGAAGACTGGAAACCTTCACGACTCTCGAAGCTCTTCAGTTCTACAGCGGGAACTTCCTTGACGGCACTGACCTCTCTGCGCAGGGAGTTCCGTACACGAAGCACTCCGGCTTCTGTCTGGAGACTCAGCACTATCCTGACAGTGTGAACCATCCCGAGTTCCCTTCACCCTGGTGTGATGAGGAGCATCCGTTCGCACATACGACGATATACCGCCTGTCGGTGTGAGTGCACTGTCACCGGGAGAGATCTGGAACAGAGTAGCCGATTGTTGAAAAACCTCTGTAACGAATCGCCTTCTTCGTGGTTTCCTCTTGTAGAAAACAACAGGAGAGACAGATGGCAAGAATCAGCACCATATTTCATTCCATACTGCTTGCATTCGAACCTTCAACATTCAGGTTCGGAAACTATCTGGTGTCGAATCTTCCGCTTCTTGCCCTGCTCCTGATTGTTCACAGCCGGATCGCAGAACGTGTGATCCGTTGACATGAGGCGGCAGCCATCGAATGACCCATAGCCGACAGTGCAGGTTATGGGTTTTTTTACGTCTTTCCGGACACTGTCCATGCCCTGGCATGTCAGGACCTGATCCAGCACGTTCATACCAGGGTATCTGCTCCTGAAAAGCTCCATCGACCCTCAGGTCCTGGTATGCCGTTTTATTGACCTTTAATCCGTATACAGGTATCCTTGAGCCAAAATCCTGTAAATGCAATTGGAGAAGAGTATGGAAAGCAGAACCTTGGCGAATGCAGTAAGAATACTGAGTATGGACGGTGTACAGAAGGCGAACAGCGGACACCCCGGAGCACCGATGGGTATGGCAGATATCGCAGAGGTGGTGTGGCGGCGTGTGATGCGTCATAACCCGAGCAATCCCTCCTGGGCGAACAGGGACAGATTCGTTCTTTCGAACGGGCATGGCTCGATGCTGATATACTCCCTTCTCCATCTCAGCGGGTATGACCTTCCTCTGGAAGAGCTGAAACGCTTCAGACAGCTCCATTCAAAGACTGCCGGTCACCCCGAATACGGTGTTACACCGGGGGTAGAGACGACTACCGGTCCTCTCGGGCAGGGACTGGCGAACGCTGTGGGTATGGCAGCCGCCGAGAAGATCCTTGCCGCTCAGTTCAACAAAGATGGGCACGATATCATCGATCACTATACCTATACCTTCCTCGGTGACGGATGCATGATGGAGGGGATCAGCCACGAGGCGGCATCTCTTGCAGGGACGTGGGGGCTTGGAAAGCTCGTGGCCCTGTATGATCAGAACGGGATAAGTATCGACGGTGAGGTTGAAGGCTGGTTCACCGATGACACAGCAGGACGTTTTGAAGCCTACAACTGGCACGTGATCCGTGATGTTGACGGTCATGATGCTGATGCAGTGCTTAAGGCCGTTGAGGAGGCGAAACAGGTCACAGACAGACCTTCGCTGATCTGCTGCCGGACGACAATCGGGTTTGGTTCTCCCAATAAACAGGGTAAGGAGGATTGTCATGGAGCCCCTCTCGGTCCTGATGAGATAGCACTCACACGTGCAGCTCTCGGATGGGAGTACGACGAACCCTTCTATGTCCCACAGGAGATCTACCGTGAATGGGACTGCAGAGTCAGGGGAAACGAAGCTGAAAGTGCGTGGAAGGCATCACTCGAATCCTATAAGAACGCCTTCCCGGCTGAGGGAGCTGAACTGGAAAGACGGTTGGATAATGAACCTTCCGACGGGTGGGAGAAGGTCCTCGATGAGACGATCGCAGCATGGCAGAAAGATGGTGTGAACGTCGCCTCCCGAAAAGCGTCCCAGATGGTCCTTGATGTCATCACTCCGTATCTCAGTGAGTTCCTGGGTGGTTCTGCCGATCTGGCACCGAGCAATCTCACCTTCTCGAAAGCCTCAAAATCGATCACGGCAGAGGATTTCTCGGGCAACTACCTGCACTACGGTGTGAGAGAGTTCGCCATGGGAGCTGTCATGAACGGCATCGCCCTCCACGGAGGATTCCTGCCGTACGGCGGCACCTTCCTGATCTTCATGGAGTACGCGAAGAATGCGATCCGCATGGCTTCCCTGATGGGACTCCACGTTGTCTATGTCTTCACGCACGACTCTATCGGTCTTGGAGAGGACGGGCCCACCCATCAGCCTGTCGAACAGCCTACCATGCTCAGGATCACTCCCAACATGACAAGCTGGAGACCGTGTGACGCTGTCGAGACGGCAGTGGCATGGAAGGAGTCCATCAGAAGAACTGACGGGCCGAGTGCTCTTGTCCTGAGTCGTCAGGGATTGCCGATGCAGGCACGAAGTGCAGCCCAGAATGCAGATATCGCCAAGGGCGGGTACATCCTCAGTGACAGTGAAGGGACGCCGGACATCATTCTTATCGCAACCGGCAGTGAGGTAGCACTCGCTCAGGGAGCCGCAGAGAAGCTCAGAGCACAGAAGAAAGCTGTCCGTGTTGTCTCGATGCCCTCTGCGGAGGTATTCGGGAAACAGAGTGATGCGTACAGAGAGTCTGTACTTCCCTCTTCAGTGACCAGAAGGGTTGCGGTTGAGGCGGCTCATGTCGATTACTGGTATAAGTATGTAGGATTGAGCGGTAAGGTTGTCGGTATGAAGACCTTCGGCGAATCCGCTCCTGCAGGAGAGCTGTACGCCTATTTCAATATAACGGAAGAAGCGGTGCTCGAAGCCGCTGCATCTCTTCTCTAGAGGACGCAATCGGCTGACCGGGAGTTTACCCGGTCAGCTGTGCACATACAAAGGATGATGCCATGCGAATAGCTCTCAGCTGCCTGGCGACAGAATACGGGAGATGCGAGAACAACCTCGCCTCTGCCCGCAGTGCGATACAGACTGCCTCCGATCATGAGTGCGACCTGATCGTGTTCCCCGAGATGGCCTTCACAGGCTACGGCCGGGAATCTGTGCTGTGCGCACGAGAGGTCGATGTCGATGGTGCCGTGGCAGGGTTCGCGCGGGATAGTTCCCTCCCGGTCCTGTACGGACATGTACGCCCGGAGGGGGGAACGTGGTATAACTGCGCCGTTCTCACCGATCAGAGCGGTACGGAGACAGCGGTGTACCGGAAGATCCATCCGTTCCGGTATGCGAATGAGCACACCTATATCGACCCGGGTTCACAGCCGGGCCTTGCATATGTTTCGGGAACTCCGATCGGCCTTTCCATCTGCTACGACCTCAGATTCAGTGAACTCTATCGATTTCTCTCCCTTGCGGCACCAGTGGTGATACACATTGCAGCATGGCCGGAGGATAGAGACCAGCATTTCCAGACACTCCTGAGAAGCCGTGCTATCGAGTTCCAGATATACTCTCTTGCTGTAAATCAGAGCGGGTATGCGGTGGATGGACAGAAGTATGGAGGTGTGCCGTATGCGTTTGACCCCTGGGGTGATGCGATAGTTCCCAAGGAGATAGGGCCAGACCTCTATGCTGTCAGCATCTCACCTGAGACGGCGTACCGGGTACGGGAATCTTTTCCGGTCTCTGGTGATGTCCGCATGCAGCTGTACAGTTCCTGGTACAGGGATCAGAGTGCCTCACCGGAGTGTGATGAATCTGAATAGGTGTTTTTCCGTGCCTGATAGACGGAATTGATTGATATCGCCGCAAGAACGACGGATCCTCCTATCAGCATATCCGTAGAAGGCGCCTCACGGAGGAACAGCCACACATACAGGACTCCGAGAACCGTCTCACTGGAATTTATCAGTGCAGCTTCCGGTGCGTGAATGTACTTCACTCCGGTGGAGATCATCATCTGTGCAAAGGGGATGACAACGAGACCCAACAGCATCAGAGGAAGAACGGCGTCGAACGATGCGGCAACCTTACCGCCCGAGCCTGCCAGAGCGATCAGTGCTCCGCTCATTCCCCCTATGATGACTATAGGCATCCTGCTTATGCTCTCATGACGCCTGAGAAAGGCGAGATTGCTTCCGAGAAAAGCGGGAGTGAAGAGTGCGAAGAAGAGGCCGAGCGTGTTACGGTCGCCTAAGCCGCCGCGGTAGATGAACCAGATCCCTCCTATGGCGACAATCGCTGCAAGGATAGTACTGAGATGCACTTTCTCCCGGTAGAACACGAACGAGAATGCTGCCGCAAACAGCGGGGCAAGGGATATCATCACCAGTGTGTTGGGGACTCCCGCCATCTGGATGCCGAGAGTGAACCCCGCTCCACTGAGTCCCCACATCAGACCGCTGATCATCATCGCTCTTCCTCCCTGACGTATCAGGGAAAAGCTTTTTCTTCCCCTGAGCGTGAAAAACAGGATACTCATGGATATCATCGTGAACAGTGACCGGTAGAACACAGCAGTGAATCCGGCACTTCCCGACAGGCGAATCAGCAGTGCGTCAAAACTGAGGACTGCCACGCCGGAGTATGCTATGAGGAGGCCTTTGATATAGCGCTGTCTTTCATTCATGAAGATACGGTACCGGATTTCATATGACTGTGCCTAGTGGTTTCAGGCGTATCGATGTAACCGGAGTGTGAACGGGACCTGTGTGTGTGAGTTGTGAGTGAAACAGTACCAGATTCTGAACTTCGTCGGAATAGGGGAGGGGGCCGCTCTGCCGATGAAACGCCTTCATGCCACGCCCGCGGGCTACTGTGATGTGGTACTTCACCCGCCTGCGGTCATAGATGATGTCGCATTCATCAAGAGCATCTCTTACACTCGTGGTTATCTGATCCAGGTGCGCCTCGGGTTTCACTGCCAGAACGTACAGTCTTCCGTTCCCCGTCCGCATAGCCGACAGCGATGTGCAGGCAATGAGCGGGGAGGGCAGTTGAATGGCTGTGAACCGGCGGATGAGATCCTCCTCCTGCCCGGCAGAGAGGTCGGGGATGAATGCGATGGTCATATGAAGCTGCTGAGTGGCAGTGAGCCGTGCCGTACTGTCCGATTCCCTGATCTCCCGTTGCAGCACGGCTATCTGCTGTTTCATGCATGCCGGCAGGACGAGGGCGATAAAGGCTCTCACTGCTCCTCCTGTAAACCTAGAGAGTGAGGACCGTATATCCCTTTTCCATGTAACGGGAGAAGGATGGGTGGCCGCTCATATCACCGATAACGTCTATGGCACTGTTCTCATTGTATTCAAGCACCGAGAGTTTTGCGCTACAGGCCCTGCACACTCCATCGAACAGGCCAAGGTTACGCACTTGTTTGAACAGAGGATTGTTCCCTTCCTCCATGCTCCTGATAAGAGTTACCGCTTCACCTTCAAGTACAATTTTCACCTCATGCCCTTTTCCATGCAGGTCGAGTGCGTTGAGAAGTACGTGGATGAAACAGGTCGGACTGCCGTTAAAGGCAAAGATGACGTATGAATTCATATATATTCCTTTCAGTATCGAGTTTCTACCTATTCAGTGAGGCGCCAGCCTCTGCAGTTCATTCTTTTCTAGCCATGCAGGGGAAACTCGATCTTGGTGATCAGCTCCTCTGGTTCAACCTCAACACGGCTGTTGAGATAGAACTCATAGCTGATCTCTTTCGCTTTGAGGTTGTGCCGTTGCATCCATTGTACGGTGTGAGTATAAGCATCTCCCATCGCCTTGTAGGCTCCCTTGTACAGACAGCTTACCCGTTTGCCTGCCGGTACCTCGCCGCTTTTGATCTCCCCGTACCCGGGATACGCTTCGTGGGTCAGACATCCTACCCGGATCGTCAGATTGGTCATGTCAGAATTCAGGTAGGCGACGAAGGCAGGTTCCTCTTTCTGAATACCTATACTCTCCAGGTACTCATAGATCTCCACAAGTGAAGATCCCACCTCCTCCACGATGTGGTCAGCATCGACAGTCCTCTCTATGAAGAGAGCAGGAATTGAATCTCGGTCGGTCACTTCTATGATATATTCCATAAGCAGGTCCTCCCGATTCAATTCTACCACGCCTCACACACGAGTCAATAACAGGAGTCCCGTTATTCCTCACTGTCCATGGCAAGATAGCTCTGAATGATCTGCGCGCAGTTGTTTGACTCGGCGTGAACGACTTCCATCTCACGTTCCGCGTTTTTCCTGCTTGCCGATGCATGGGCTGTGTTCGCCATGATGCTGCTGCCGAATTCTCTTCGTACGGTTCCACCGGGGGCTTTCGTCGGGTCTGTAGGTCCGAGGACATCTCTGATCTTCCGTACCGCATCCTCTCCCTCATAGATCATCATCATGCACTTCACGCTGCCGGGCTGATCAAGCTCATCCACTGCGCATTCGCTCGGTTTCTTTCCTGCCATGAACTCGATGATCTGTTCGAACTCGGCATGTGCATACGCATTACCGAAACTCTCAATAAGGGCTTCCTCGGACTTGCGGCTGAGTTGTATACCGAAGGCTTCCATCAGGGATTCTCTGGCTTTCTTGCCCATCGGCACCGCAAGGCGTTCCTCGAGGGAGTGCTTGACCGGTGCGTAGAAGGACATGGCTTCGGCTACACTCATGCTGTGCACCTTCATTCCTATAATCCTCATGCCTGTCCTGCTGAATATATCGATAATGGCCCCCGGTCTGCTTGATGCAAACTGCCAGTTATCGGGTTTGAGGATCACAAGAGTCTTCTGGACGTTCTCAGGGTTTTCGTAGGTGATGTTCTGAACAAGGTTCGGTTTATCAACGAGCCATTTTGCAAGAAGTCTCAGCGTCATCAACGCCTTGGTCCTGCTGCGCGGTGTGAGAACCGCAGGTTCGAAGTAGGTCACCTTCCCGGTCTCCGGGTCAGTGATAAGATCAGCATACGTGTCACGGATCGTCTCGCCGGTGAGAGACTCTACACCGCGATTCTCTGCATAGAGGGCGCCGCATATATCACTGAGTTTTCTAATCGCATTCTTTCCCTTGAACAGGAGAAGTAGTGTCCTGTGAGCTCTATCAACTCCCGGTGCGATGTTATTGGTAACATACTCACTGAGGAGAGTACGGGCTGATGTGTTGGATGCATCATTCTTCTCCGACAGGATTCCCGCATAGGCGTCAGCGAATTCCTTGTCTGCTGCTATGAGTTGGGCTCCTACGAGTTCCAGGTCTACACGAGTGAGAAGTCTGCTCAACACTCCGCCTATTCTTCCCTTTGCCACGGTATAGGGACTCACAATTACATACGACAGTTCATAATCCATCAAGATTCTCTCCTCAGCGGGTTCATTGTCTGCATTGTAATTGAACGAGCGTTGTTTGTCCACGTGATGATGACGATTACACGAACAGGTTGTGCAGTCCCCTGGAGTGAAACGTCGGGCCATGTCTGAGAGGCTTCAGGTGTGCATATCGCTCAGGATGCACACGAACAGGTAGATCTGCTCTTCTGCCCTGCCCGGTATCAGAAGAGAAACAGGAGGACTGTTCCCATGACGGCAAGAACGGTACCACCGACTGCGCCCGGTGCTATGTGTTGTTTGAGGACGAACCGTTCGATCGGTATCAGGATGACCGGAGCCATCTGTGTGAGGGTGATCACCACCCCCACCGGAGCGAGCGTGAGAGCTTTGAGATTGACGATCATACCGAAGACGGGACCGACAAGAGCAGCTGAGAAGATCAGTATCACCAGTGTCCACCGCTGTGGCCTCAGTACGTGCATGATATCTCTGGTGAAGGAACCTTTGAGCGTTCTGTAGATCACGATCGTCAGGAAACCGGCTGCAAGTCTGAGGAAGTTGGAGCCGATCGGGTCGAGTCCTTCACTCATCCCGCTTTTCGCAAGAACCATGGCCGTGGCCTGAGTAAGGGCACCGAGGAATGCAGAGAGCACACCACTCATCTGGTGCCTGCTCTTTTCTCTGTCTCTCTTTTTCCCCTCGGCGAGGATGACCCACACGACACCGGCTATCGTGACGGACATCCCGGTAAGCTGCAGGGGGGTCAGTACTTCGCCTTCGAAGATCCATGCGAACAGTGCAGAGAAGAGCGGGTTGAAGGTCATGATGACCATGGTGAAACGGGCCCCGAGAGAGACAAGTGCACTGAAGATGAACAGGTCTGCGGCGGTGAAGCCGAGAGCTCCCGAAAGCCCGAGAAGAGAGAGTTCCCGGACGCTCACTCCCTGAGGGAACCAGATGCCGGTGAATGCAAAGTGTGTCAGTGCGATGAGCGGGAAGGCGAACCACAGTCTGACGTGTGCTGTCGAGGCAGATGATATCTTGGCACCGACATGTGAATAGATCAGAGAGTTCTGAGCCCAACAGAGGGCTGTTACCAGTGCAAGCAGCTGTCCGTAGATCAGATCCATGGCGGACCGTCGTGCATCACAGAATGTTTCCGGTACCGTGGGTCTGTCGTTCTGTTACCTGACACCATTGTTCAGGCTTCCTATTCCTTCAATGGTGACACTCACGACATCGTTCGATTTCAGCGGCCCCACACCGGAGGGGGTCCCGGTGAGAATCAGGTCTCCGGGCAGCAGCGTCATGACCTGAGAAAGATAGGAGACAAGGTAGGAGGGGGTGAAGATGAGGTTGCGGGTATTCGATGACTGTCTGACTGTATCTGTGTCTGTACCGTGTACCGTCACTGTTATGTCCAGATTACCGGGATCCACTTCATCGGTGATCACGGGTCCGAATGGGCAGAAGGTGTCATACCCTTTCGCGATCGTCCACTGCCCATCGGGAGCCTGTTTGTCACGGGCGGTGACATCGTTGGCGCAGGTAAAACCCAGAATGTACCGATGTGACTCCTCTATGCTGACTTTAGAGGCTTTAGCTCCTATCACAATGGCCAGTTCCCCTTCATAATCGACCCGGTTCGAATCCTCCGGGAGTTCGATCATACCCTCCGGATCCAGTACGGCACTGGGTGGTTTCGTGAATATGACGGGAGTTGAGGGCATGTCATGGCCCATCTCTTCGATATGGTCACGGTAGTTGAGTCCTACACAAAGGATCTTGGAGGGCACTGAGGGAGCGAGGAGCTCTGCCTGTTCATAGGGAACTGTCTCGCCTGTCTCCTCGAAGTCAATCCATGGTTCGGATGAAATCTGATGAATCGTAGTGTCATTGAGGATGCCGTAGCTGGCTCCCTGCGGTGTTCGGTACCGTACATATCTCATGGATGATTCTCCTCTTTCTGTGGTAGTATATCATCGGGGGGAACGATGGAAAAGAGGAAGCTGAATATATCTGGACGAAGGTACCTGCACCTGTCATTGGTCTGCGCTTCGCTGCTGTATCTGGCGATGCTCCTGTTTCTTCCGGTCCAACGGAGTGCTCTGGTCGACCTGCTGATTCCCTCCACATCCGAATCCTACGCACAGACGCATCTGCTCTACCGCATGGAGCCTTCCTCTTCCGTCTATCTGCAGTGTATCATGGATACGCTTTTTGTTCTCTGTTTCTATCCCTCCATGGCCCTGCTGACGCGGTCTCGGCTGCGCTGCGTGATGTTCACCGCTGCCGGAGTTGGAGATATGGTCGAGAACCTTGCTGCCGTATCTGGATATCTCACAGCTGACCCGGTCCGGTCTGCACCGCTGTGGACGAATCTGAAGTGGCTGAGTCTGTTTCTGCTCCTTCTCCTGTATCTCAGAGGTGGTGCGGCGGCCCTCCTGAACTTGAGCAAAGCCGGAGAATAGACTAGGATACGCTCATGCACACAGTTATCATATTCGATCTGGACGGAACACTTCTCGATACCTCTGCGGGTATTTTCGCCACGGCAAACCACACGATGCAGACCCTCGGATTCGAAGTTCTGCCGGAAAGTCAGCTTCGAAAGTTCGTCGGGCCTCCGCTGGCCGCATGTTTCCGTGTAGCCTGCGGCATTGATGAAACTCTCATACCCCGGGCCTGCAGTATCTATCGTGAAGAATATGCAAAAGGCGCGATGTATCAGGCATCGGCATATGATGGTATCGTTGAGCTGCTCGAGGCTCTCAGAGAGCGTGGTCTGATACTGCTTGTCGCTACCCTGAAGCATGAGGATATGGCCCGGAAGATTCTGGAGAGAAAGGGGCTCGCTGCCTGTTTTACAAGCGTTCACGGCTCTGATTCAGATGGTGTGCTGACAAAGAAGGATATTATCCTCAACGCATTGAAGGAGATAGGGAGAGAACCGGGTCCCGATGTCCTCATGGTCGGTGACACCCCTCATGATATGGACGGAGCCCGCGATGCGGGAGTCGATTTCCTTGCTGTCGACTGGGGTTTCGGCTACCACAGGGGAGAGCGGATACCTCCGGGCGATGCGGTACTCGGCACGATAGATGAACCGGCTCAGCTGCTTTCCTATCTGTAGAAAAACGGAGGGTGACGGCACCGGTCCATCACCCTCTGTATACGCAATACTCAATACATCACCAGACGCAGTATCCTCCGTCAACGACAATGTCTGCCCCTGTGGCGAAATCTGAGGCCTCACTGGCCAGATAGACCAGGGCACCCTGGAGGTCATCCGTGAGTGCCATCCGTCCCATCGGGGTCATCGAGAGCCACAGCGGTTCCATCGCCTTCCCTTCTGGAGTCTCAAGCAGTTTGTCCACAAGGTCGGTCTTTGTATATCCGGGAGATATGGAGTTCACCCGAATCCCCAGAGGGGCCCACTCAGCTGCAAGGGATCGTGTGAGGTGGAGTACTCCCGCCTTTGATGCATTGTAGGCTGCCTGTTTCTGCGGAGTGTTCGAGATATGTCCGCTCATACTGGCCGTGTTGATGATCTTCCCGTACCCCTGCGCCTTCATGACCCGCGCTTCGATGCGGGAGCAGAGGAACACTGCATCGAGGTTCAGGGAAAGGGTCTTTCTCCACATACCGAACTCCATCTCCAGCGCATCGCTCCAGATTCCCATGCCTGCATTATTGACACCGATGGTGAGAGAACCGAACGTGTCCACCACCTGGTTTACCATCCTCTCCACATCCTTCTCGTCAGTCACGTCACACCGTACCGCTATAGCGCTGACTCCCTTTGCCCTCAGTTCAGTGACCGTACCTTCCGCGGCTTCGAGATTGATATCCACTACGGCAACCGACGCGCCGGCCTCGCCGAGGGCATGGCAGTACGCCTTTCCTATCCCGCTGCCGCCGCCTGTGACCAGCGAACTCTTTCCCGCGAGAGAGAATCTCTCAAGTATCGGTTTTGACATAATCTTCCTCCTAGATTCCACCTGAAATCTGTATATTGATTCCTGTACTGTATGATGAGTCTTCGCTCATCAGGTAAGCGACAGATCCGGGTATCTCGTCGATACTGCCGTAGCGTCTCATGGGTACTTCCCCGATCATCTGCTGTGAAACGGTATCTGGATCGCTCGAGTAGTACTGGCTGCCTGCCTGAGCCTGCAGCTCAACCTGCCGTTCCCACATGAATCCGGGTCCCATGAAACCGGGAGAGATCGAGTTTACTCTGATGTTATAGGGTGCAAGGTCCTTCGCGGCGGTCTTGGTCATGCCGACTATCGCCCACTTGGAGGCTCCGTAGGCTGCCATATTCACCGGTCCTGCTACTCCTGCCATGCTGGCAGTATTGACAATCACACCGCCTCCCTGATCTACCATGACGGCACTCACCGCCCTGAGGACGTGAAACGCACCGACGAGGTTGATCTCTATCACCTTGTGGAAGTCTTCCACGGGATAGGTGTGAATCGGGGAGAAGGCTCCCTGTATTCCCGCATTGTTGAACAGCATGTCGATATGGCCGTGATCCTTCCTGATCAGAGCGACACATGCTTCGACCTGAGCATAGTCTGATACATCGCAGATATGAGAACTGACCTGTGTGATCTTCTCAAGTTCCGTCTGAGATCTCTCAAGTCCCTTCACATCAACCAGTGCTATCGCTGCACCTTCCTCTGCCAGCCGCCTGGCGGTTGCCAGACCGATCTCCCCGCCACCGCCGGTGACGATACATACCTTTCCTTTGAATCGCTGGTTCATAGACTCCTCACTTTGTGCAGTCGATCATCACCTTCAAGGTGCCTTCGACCGAGTTTTCTATCAAATTGACACCCTTTTCGAAATCTTCGAGGGGGAGACGGTGACTGATCAGATCCTCAACCACGATGCGACGGTTTGCAAGAAGCGAGATCGCTTCGAGAGAATTCCTCACACTCGTGAATGTTCCCATGATGGTGAGCCCTTTTTCAAAGATCTCAAAGGGGCTGAGGTTCACCACTGCATCCTTGTGCGGTACTGCAAACCATAGCAGTGTACCACCCTTGCGTACGATCGACAGGGAAGCTTCAAGAAGGAAGGGTACTCCGGTTGCGTCGATGACCATGTCGTATGAACCGTAGTCAAGATCACTGATCTCCTTCACCGTCTTCGCTGCCCCGCTGCTTCTGGCAAGCTCGAGGCGGGATTCGTTTTTGTCAAGCTGCGTCACCTCGCCGGCTCCCTCGGCGATAACGGTCTTCAGAAGAAGGATTCCGATGGGACCGGCTCCCATGATGAGAACCTTGTCTCCGCTGCGCAGATTCGCCTTCTTCACCCCGTGAAGGACACAGGAGAGAGGTTCCATGAAGGCCCCCGACTCAAGGGATACCCCCTCGAGCGCAAAGACTGCCTTTTCAGGTACACAGATATACTCGGCAAATCCGCCGGACATCGTGACTCCGACGCCTTCCCAGTTCTCACAGAAGTTCTGTCTGTTGTTGAAACAGCTGGTGCAGTTGTTGCAGCTGATATTCGGTTCCACGGCGACTTCATCGCCGACCTTGAACCGGGTGACACCCTCACCCACCTTGTCGATAGCCCCCGAGAATTCGTGACCGGGTATGATCGGGTAACTTCCCAGATAGTCTCCACGGAAAATATGAACGTCTGTTCCGCAGATGCCGCACATGGCAACACGGATTCGTACTTCTCCTGCGCCGGGTTCCGGGATCGGCAGATCTACAACGTGGGCGGTATCCTTCTTCTCAATAACGAGTGCTTTCATGTGGTTTCTCCTTCCTTGTGTATCTTTGATAGATCTCTGTACAGCGGGCGCAGTGCTTCATACAGGCGGGTGTACAGGGAATAGTAGTGCATATAGGTGGTGTGTGAAGATGAATCGGGTGATATGACCGTACCTGATCGTGATGTGGAGCTCACAGCTTCATCGATAGTCGGATAGACTCCCGCGGCAACCATTCCTGCCAGGGCCGCTCCGTAGCTGGTGGCGTGGAGATGGAACGGATGTCTGTGTACCTTTGTACCGAACACGTCTGCGATCATCTGAGTCCAGAAGCCCGACCGGGCTCCTCCTCCTATGAGGGTGACCGTGGTCGGCTGCATGGAGAGCTCTCTGTAGACATCGAAAATCGAATAGAGTGCGAAGGCTACCGCTTCATACCAGGAGCGTGCCATCTGGTGGGCAGTGGTGGATGCAGACAGACCGATCATAGCCCCTCTCGCGTCGGCATCCCAGTGGGGAGTCCTTTCTCCCTGTAGGAAGGGGAGGGTCACCAGAGAGTTCCCGATGGGCAGGGCAGACAGGGCCTGCTCAAATTCGGCAAGGTCTGTATCAGTAGCCCCTGAGAGTATATCGCGTGACCAGTCTGTTGCCGTTCCGGCAGCCTGGGTTGTTCCGCATACGTTGACCTGATGTCCATCCAGATCGTAGAAGTGCTGCATCCTCATCATTTCGTCGTAAACCACGCTCTCACGCAGCATCGACATCCACGAGCTCGAACCGAGCGAGATGTAGGTGTCCCCTTTCTCTCTGACCATTGCTCCCCGTGTCGCGCATGCAGCATCCCCGCCACCTGTTGCCACCGGGGTCCCTTCCCTGAGGTTCAGCACACGGGCGGCTTCCGGGGTGATATGTCCATCAACATGGAAAGAGGGGTGAATATCCGGAAAGATATCGGCTGAAAGGCCGACAGCGTCTATCAGCTCCCGATTCCACCCCCTTCTTTCCATGCTGAAAGCCCCGGTGAGCGATGCATCGGAAAAATCGGTAGTTCCCACCACTCCGGTCAGTCTGCTCCTGACAAAATCCTTCGAGTTGATGACGAAACTGCACGTCTTATAGGCGTGCTCCTCGTTATCACGGATCCACAGCAGTTTCGGGAGTGAGAGAAACTCATCCATCCTGTTCCCGCTCTCCCTATAGATCTCTTTTTGCGGGATTCGCGATAGTATGTTCTGAACCTGAAGAGCACTCCTTGTATCACTGTGAATCAGCTGAGGATGGATAGCTTCTCCTGATCTGTCGACACAGAGGGTGCCGTTCATATGACCGGAGAGAGCTATCACCTCAACAGTGAGGTTCTGCCATCTTCTGTCTTTCTGCAGTTCTTTCGTCCCCGTCACGACGGCCTTCCAGTACTCATCGGGATCCTGTTCAGCCCAGCCCGGGTGTTCATACCTGGTCGGATAGGGAACGCTCACTGAGAATAGGAGGTCCCCGCTGAAATCGAAGAGTGCCGACTTGACGCTGGTCGTGCCGATGTCATAGACGAGGACCGCTGAGATCATCCTTTGACAGCTCCCATGGTAAGGCCTTTGACCAGGGCCTTCTGGGTCATCCAGCCGAGGATGATGGCAGGGAGGACCGCGATCGTACTGGAGGCCGACAGCTGTGCAACGAACATGCCCTGCTGCTCACGGAAACGGGACATGTAGACGGGAAGTGTCGCGGTCGGGTTCCCTGTCAGGTTGAAGCCGAGGAAGAACTCGTTCCAGATGAAGACCGCGACCAGAAGGGCGGCCGAGATGATACCGGTCCGTGCCAGAGGAATCGCGATGAGTCTCATCTGCTGGAACTTGCTCGTTCCATCCAGGTCTGCAGCCTCGAAGATCTCGAGGGGAAGGTCACTGAAGAACGAGTGGACCATCCAGACGACGATCGGAGTGTGAAAGCCCACATATGCCGCCATCAGGCCCCAGGGGGAATTGATCAGGCGCAGCTGCTGGAACCAGGTGAACAGTGGTATCAGCACGGCTACCGGAGGCAGAAGGATCGTGGTGATGAACCACAGATAGTACTTCCCCGCCGAATCCCTGTGCTTGAGTCTGCCGAAGACCAACGTAAAAGCCGCAGGAATCCCCAGCAGGAGAGAGATGATCGTTGCTCCCACGACCTGTATGAACGAATTGGACAGATAGCCCCACATCGTGGGATCGCTGATCACCTTCTTGTACGTCTCGAGGGTCGGTGTGAAGAAGATGGACGGACTGACTGCCTGTGCCTCGGTTTTGAACCCGCTGAGGAACATGTAGAGGATCGGGAAGAAATAGAGAATAGCTATGAGGTATACGACAAGAGCCATAATGACCTTCCGTATCAGCTTGTTTCTATGTATTTTCTTTTGAACTTCTTGTATTGATCTGTTTTCCATACTATACCGTCCTCAACTGTATTTTTCGTTCCGCTTCACGATGGAGCGGTACAGGAGATTCACCATCAGGAGGGTGAGTATGACGGTCATCACTGCCAGAGCACTTGCCCGTCCAACGTTGTTGGCCAGGAAGACCTGTGTATACACAGCGTACGGGAGGGTGTAACTCCTTGTTCCCGGTCCTCCCGCTGTCGTAACAAGTATCAGACCGAACTCCTTGATGATGAAGACCAGACCAAGCATTACAGCTACTCTCATATGATTCATGATGAGAGGCAGCTTGATCCTGAACACACCCTGCATCCAGTTGACACCGTCGATTTTCATGGAGTCAACAAGATCCTGAGGAATCCCCTGCAGACCTGCAAGGAGAACCAGAATAAAGAACGGCATCCACTGCCAGGTGAACAGAAGGATGATGACAAACAGCGGGTGGTAGGATATGAGGTCCACCGGGGTGAAGCCGAGCGCCTTCGCGATCACACCGTACCATCCGAAGGTTGTGTTGAAGATAGTGGTCTTCCAGATGACTCCGCTTGCAGTGGACATGACGAAGAAGGGCCCGAGCATGAGGGTTCGAGCAATATTAACCCCCGGAATGTCATGGTCCAGCAGCAGGGCCAGCAGGAAGCCTCCTATAGCGCACAGTACGAGTGTCATGCCTGTTATGACGACAGTCTGCCACAGAATCGTATAGAATTCGGGAATCTGGGATAGAGACTCGATTTTCAGATAGTGCCAGAAGTTGGCGACTCCGTCGAAGGTTCTGCCTAGGTCGGGTCGGGAGAGGTTCCATCTCAATGTACTGAAAATAATAGTCAGCAGGAACGGTACCTGGGTCATGACAGCAACAACTATCACTGCCGGCAGCAGGAACCGATAATCGGATTTGTTTAGAGTTTTCATGGCCTTTCCAATATCCCCCTGTGGGGATGACATGATACACATCTGTCCGGAGGAGTTCCCTCCGGACAGATAGTAAGATAGTTCGACTTATTTGTAGTTACCGTCAATGGCAACCTGTTCAAACACAGCCTGAGTCTTGCGGATCGCTTCGTCGAGAGAGATCTTGTCTACGACGTAGTCAGCAAGGTACTCGGTCATCTTAGTTCCTGCGTCTGCGAACTCAGGAATCGCGATGTACTGGAGACCGACGTACGGGACGGGTTCGAGGGTCGGCTTGGTGAAGTCCATTCCTTCGAGTGCCTTCAATGTCATGTCTGCGTACGGTGCTGCTGCATAGACAGGAAGTTCATACGTGCTTGAGCGTGAAGCAGGAGGAGTTGAAGCCCCGGAGGGATCCATATCCACTGTCATTTTGATGTAATCCTTGCTGGTTGCCCAGAGCATGAAATCGAAAGCAGCGTCTTTCTTTGCGTCGGAAGAGTTGGGGTTGAGACCCATCGCCCAGTTCCACAGCCATGCAGTGTTGCTCTTCAGCTTGGCATGGGGTGCCAGAACGTAGCCCATCTTGCCCTGCACCTTCGAATCATCTGCTTCGAGGGGAGGTGCGATGGAGGTCGCATCGTAGTAGATACCACAGTTGCCGCTTGCCATCAGGCCGATACATTCGTTGTAGGTGTAGCTAAGGATGTCAGCCTGTCCTGCTTCGCGAAGGATCTTCTTGTACATTTCCCATGCATCTCTCTGCTCGGGAGTGTCGACAGTTGCATTCCAGTCCATATCGAAGAACCGGCCGCCGAATGCGTTTACCATGGTGACGAAAGGAGCGCCGCTCATTCCCCAGCCGGGTGCTCCGCGCATGGTCATACCGACGATACCCTTTGCAGGATCATGAATCTTCTTGGCAAGTTCATAGATTTCCTGCCAGGTAGGTTCTGCAGGCATGGTAAGTCCCTTCTGCGCGAACAGTTCCTTGTTGTACATGATGAATGAGCTTTCACCGTAGAACGGAAGTGCATAGGCTTCGCCGTCAACGCTGAGCGACTGTGCCATTCCCTGGATCAGGTCGTCTCTGTCGTACCAGGCTGCTCTGTCTGCAGTAAGACCGTCAAAGTAGGGTTCGAGATTCTCGAGCCATCCGTTCTTTGCCCAGGTAGCTGCTTCGTAGGGGCCGAGGTAGAAGATGTCGTAGGTCGTTCCACCGGTGGAAGCCTCTGTGGTCAGCCTCTGCCGCAGGTCGTTTTCGGGCAGTACAGAGATGTTCACTGTAACACCTTCTGCGCTGTACTCTTCCTGTGCGATCTTTGCCAGTGCCTGGCTGAGCGGGTTGTTTGCAAGTGCGATATTCACTTCAACTGGGCCTTCCGCAGCTCCCTGCGCGAATACCATCGAACCTGCGAACAGCATTGCGATTAGTATCAGAACTAATACCTTTTTCATACATTCCTCCTTAAAATTCTTACCGGTCAACGACCGGCGTTTGCTTCATTTAAATACTTCCCCTGATAATCAGGTGGGTCGAAATACGGATCTCCTGGTACGAGTACTCCTCATCAGGGTCTTTCTTCAGCCGTTCAAGTACCAGATTGCCGGCTACCTTACCCATCTCATCCGGATTCTGTGCGACGGCGGTTATGGCAGGAGAGGTCATCGTCAGCCAGAACTCATCGTCGAAGGTGATGAATGCCAGATCTTCGGGCACCTTCAGGTTCGTTTCCTTGATGCAGGAGTAGATCCCTATCGTCCCCATATTATTCCCGCTGAATATCGCGGTGATATTATGGTTGCTCAGCAGGTCGAAGGTGTGATGGTACATAGCACCGTGTTTCAGAATCCTCTGTGACCCGCTCGAATTATTTCCGAATCTGATGTAGTTCGCATTGAAGGGGATTCCGGCATCTTCGAGTGCTCTGGTATAGCCCTGAAGCCGTTCAAGCATCGTCGAGTCCCTCTTCTCCCCCATGAATGCGATGTTTCTGTGCCCTCTTTCCGTGAGAGCCTTTACCGCCTCATACGCTCCCTGTTCATTCGTCGCAAGGATGATATCGCTTTCAAATCCCTCCGGTTTCCTGTCGATAATCACAGCCGGTATCGGGTTGTTTGCAAGAAGAAGAGAAAGGTAGGAACAGTCCTCTGTCGTAGGCGCAATGACCAGTGCATCCACTGCCTGAGCGATCAGGTTCTTGACGTTTCCTATTTCTATATCCTTCTGCTCCTTACTGTCGATCAGGATCAGACTGTACCCTGCAGCTGCAAGCTGGGCCTCAAGACCCATCGCTATCTCCTGAAAGAAGTAGTTCCCGAAATCACTGACAACGAATCCGACTAGCTTACTCTCTCCCTTTCTCAGGTTCCGTGCCAGGGGGTTTACCTGGTAGTTCAGCTTTCTCACAGCATCCATGACCCGCTTCTCAGTCTCGGGCCGTACCCGCTTTGTTCCATTGAGAACATAACTGACAGTAGCAATGGAAACCTGTGCCAGATGGGCTACTTCCTTGATAGAAGATTTCACCGGCTACCTCCCCGTCTTCTGATTCAGATCATAGGTCCTCCACAGGGTGCCGTCAAGAAAAAGTATAGGTTAAATTTTCACTTAAACGAATAACCTGTTATAAATTTAACCAGAAGAATCATTGAATTATGAGAAATTTTACATGTTTTTGCACTTATTATTCAAGTTAAACGATTCACTAAAAAGATTTTTTAACCGCATTTTACGAGTGTGTACTGCAGGGTAAAAACCGGTGAAATGGGAAAAAATAAACCATTTTATTGCTGGTATTATCAGATTGCTGTATCAATGCGCCCTCGTTTTTACGAATAGATCTTTCCATACCATTCCTGGTTGAAAGAAACGTAGTGTTAGAGCGGTACAGTAGGATGAAGTGATAGGAATGAATCGCTTTAACCAGAATAAAGGGAGGTGTAGGACGTGGTAACGAGCAACGAAAACCTTTCGGGTAAAGGGGAAGCCTAGAAGGAAAGGACCGTCTCAGTTCGAAATTGGAATCGAGCTAACGGAGACGTTTTCGTCGGACTTCTCCCGCTAGGTGTGTTATGAAGATGATGCATACCCCGTACAGCTCCGGGCAGAGCTGTAGTGTAAGGGGTGTTACCCCGGATCGGTTTCTGTCAATGAGGATGAATCTTGTCTGATTGAGATGAAATATTCATTACCACTAAAGGGTGAGATTATGCTACAATATCATGCCGTTCAGGTGAAAGCCTTTTGGAGGGTGAATCCTGAATAGGTATGCCTGTGTCTTCAGGAGACTGATCTGTATGTTGAGAGTGGAATATTGAATGCAGCGGTGGGTTCTTGTGGATGTAGGTCTGTTACGATTAACCCCAGATATCTCATTGATTGAGTGACACATCTATGTTTTTGGAGAAACTATGAAGACTAGACTACCGATTATTGTTCTTGCATTGAGTCTATCAGTATTTCTTCTGGGAACCGCCTTGAGCGGCTGCAGTCTCGTATCCCCGGATGTATACACCGTGACCTTTGATTCCAATGGAGGAAGCGCGGTTGCCCCGGCTGAAGGAATCAAAGAGGGAGATCCGGTGTCGGAACCGACAGCTCCGACGAAAGACGGGTACAGCTTTGAGGGTTGGTATACTGATACCGGGTTAACGAGTTCCTGGGATTTCAGCAGTGATACGGTCACTGAAGCAACCACGCTCTATGCGAAGTGGAGTGCAAGCACGGGGACCGCTTACACGGTGGAACATTACCAGCAGGATGTCAGTGGTGACGGGTATACGAAGGTGACAGCCGATACACAGAACCTGCAGGGAACGACCGGAGAAACGGCAACGGCCACAGAAAAAAGCTATACGGGATTCAGTGAAAACACCACCCATACCGACCGGGTTGCCAGCGGGACGATAGCCGGAGACGGTTCGCTGGTACTGAAGCTGTATTATGACCGAAATACGTACACGGTGAGCTATAATGAGAACGGCGGGAGCAGCGTCACTGACACGACGGATGTCCGCTACGGAGCGATGATCAGTGCCCCGACAGCTCCGACGAAAGACGGGTACAGCTTTGAAGGCTGGTATACGGATGCCGGGTTAACGAGTTCCTGGGATTTCAGCAGTGATACGGTCACTGAAGCAACCACGCTCTATGCGAAGTGGAGTGCAAGCACGGGGACCGCTTACACGGTGGACCATTACCAGCAGGATGTCAGTGGTGACGGGTATTCGAAGGTGACAGCCGATACACAGAACCTGCAGGGTACGACCGGAGAAACGGCAACGGCCACAGCAAAAAGCTATACGGGATTCAGTGAAAACACCACCCATACCGACCGGGTTGCCAGCGGGACGATAGCCGGAGACGGTTCCCTGGTACTGAAGCTGTATTATGACCGAAATACGTTCACGGTGAGCTACGATGAGAACGGCGGGAGCAGCGTCACTGACACGACAGATGTCCGCTACGGAGCGAAGATCACTGCCCCGACAGCACCGACGAAAGACGGGTACAGCTTTGAGGGCTGGTATTCGGATGCCGGGTTAACAACTGCCTGGGATTTCAGCAGTGATACGGTCACTGAAGCAACCACGCTCTATGCGAAGTGGAGTGCAAGCACGGGGACCGCTTACACGGTGGAGCATTACCAGCAGGATGTCAGTGGTGACGGGTATTCGAAGGTGACAGTCGATACACAGAACCTGCAGGGTACGACCGGAGAAACGGCAACGGCCACAGCAAAAAGCTATACGGGGTTCAGTGAAAACACCACCCATACCGACCGGGTTGCCAGCGGGACGATAGCCGGAAACGGTTCGCTGGTACTGAAGCTGTATTATGACCGAAATACGTTCACGGTGAGCTACGATGAGAACGGCGGAAGCAGCGTCACTGACACGACAGATGTCCGCTACGGAGCGAAGATCACTGCCCCGACAGCACCGACGAAAATCGGGTACAGCTTTGAGGGCTGGTATACTGATACCGGGTTAACGAGTTCCTGGGATTTCAGCAGTGATACGGTCATTATAGCAACCACGCTCTATGCGAAGTGGGAAGAGCTGACAGTAGGAGATCTGGGGCCCGCAGGGGGCTACATTTTCTACGACAAGGGGTCCTACACCGATTGGTGGCGGTATCTGGAGGCAGCCCCGGCGGACGTGGTGCTGGACGGAGGGAACAATACCCATAACTTCGGGTATTATCGTACGGCATCAGGTGGAGCATCGACCTTGGTGGGAACTGCGACAGGCATAGGGACCGGTAAGAAGAACACTGAGGACCTGGTGTCGAGTATGGGGACGACGGCATACATATCAAATGCAACAAGCACAACCACGACAACAGGGGATTATGCGGCACGGTTGTGTGATACCCACGAGGCTGAAGGGTACAGCGACTGGTTTCTGCCGAGCAAGGATGAGCTGAATCTGATGTATCAAAATCTGAAAGTGAAAAATCTAGGAGGTTTTTCTGACATTGTTTACTGGAGTTCCTCCGAGTACAGTGCGAGCGGTGAGAAATTCGCGTGGGGCCAGTACTTCGGCGGTATGTATCAGGGCGAATACTACCGGAGCAACGAATACAGGGTAAGGCCTGCACGGGCTTTCTGATGAGCTATTCAACAATTTGTCCATGTAACCATTAAAAGGATGTGCAGGGGGGTAGTCCCCCCTGCTGAATCAGAATGGCGTTGTATGACGATTTGCCTGTGTCTCAAGATGTACACAGACTAGTGCTGCTCCTGTTTTATGTAGGTAAGCTTGATGTTTCCCCTTCCCCCGCACGATAGTCGGAAGCGCCAAAAAAAGAATGCCGCAGGCCCTTCTCCCTCTGGCAGCAGAGTGTCTACCGGGGAGTGTCGCGATACTCCGAGGCGTAGAGAACGTACCGCTCTCCATTGTCCCTGATCCCCTCAATCTCCTGGTCGGTCAGTTCCCTGATGGCCCTCGCCGGGCTGCCGATGATCATGGAGCGTGGTGGAAAGGTCTTTCCCGGAGTGACGAGGGATCCGGCTCCGACGATCGATTCGTCCCCTATCACTGCACCGTCAAGTATGATCGCTCCCATCCCTATCAGGCAGGTATCTCCGATGGTGCATCCATGTATGATCGCACCATGACCGACAGTGACGTTCCTGCCGATGCTCGTGGGCAGGTCCGCGTTCACGTGAACGACGCTGTTGTCCTGGATGTTCGACCCTTCGCCCACTGTTATCGGAGCCATGTCACCCCGCATCGTCACCTGAGGCCAGACAGAGGTGTTGCCAGCGAGGGAGACCTCGCCTATAATGACTGCCGATGGTGCGATGTAGGCAGATTCGCTTATCTGTGGTGTGTGTTCTTTATATGTCTGTATCATAGAGACCTCCATACACGGCCAAGTATACGTCAATAAAGGACTCAGGGGTAGGGGTGAGAGGTATGAGTGCGGAGCACACAAGAGCAGAACGGAATATCGTGGTGAACTATCTGTTCGTCTTTTTCATGTCTCTTGATTACACACACGGGATCATTATCATCTACCTCACGGCGGTGAAGGGGTTTACCCTTCTTGAGGTGGGAATCATGGAAGGGTTCTACCACGTGGCAAGTTTCCTGATGGAGATACCGACTGGGGCCGTTGCTGATGTGTGGGGACGGAAGATGAGCCGCATCATCGGGAGATTCCTCGGTATCGGTGCATTGTTTATAGCGCTGTACGGCGATACGATGCTGGTCCAGACTCTCGGATTCATGCTGATCGCACTTTCCAACAACCTTGAGTCGGGAGCCGGGGATGCTCTGGTCTACGATAGCCTGGTCAGCGTCGATGCGGTTGGTACCTACATGAGTGTGGCGGGTAAGCAGGAACTGACATTTCAGGTGGCGAGCATCGCGGCGTTTCTTGCAGGTGGCGTGCTGGCAAGCATCAGCTACCCGATAACTTTCAGTCTCTCTGCTGTGAGCTATCTTCTGGCGATCATAAGTGCGTTGTATTTTACTGAGATAACTATCGGAAAGAAAGAGGTCTTCTCCCGTTCTCTTTCACGGGAGTTCAGGAAGTACCGGGATCACATCGTCTCGAGCATACAGGTCTTTCACAAGGATAGAAGAGTGCTCTTTCTCATGCTGATAAGCGAGGGATTTTTCACTGTTGTCGTCGTCTCCTTCTTCTATCTGCAGAGCCACTGGACTGAACAGGGATTCTCTCAGAGAACGATCACCACGGTCTTTGCTGTTAAAGGAGTGCTCGGAGGCATCGCAGCTTTCCGCTCCACGGCGATAGAGAAGCATCTTGCACGGAAGTGGACCCTGATGCTCATCCTCCTGACACCGGTGGTCGCACTGTGGGGAATTGCTCTGACCCCCTATTCGTTCTTCTTCTATATTCTGCTCGGACCGGTCGAAGGGTACGTCATCGCAGCCATGGGAACCTACATCAACGAACTCATCACATCGAAGGAAAGGGCTACAGTCCTGTCTATGCAGTCGATGATCTTCAGCATCATCATGATTCTCATGTTCCCTGCCTTCGGTGCGGTCGCCGATGCAGCAGGCACTGACAGAGCGTTCATGCTCTTCGCTTCTGCGATAAGCACCCTCTCCCTCATCGCTTTGTTCCGTCTTCTGCCCCCGCTTGTCGAGAAATGACTTGCGAAAACTTTCTCATTGCGTAAAACTTGTGTAAAAGATCAGGAGGATCATAGAGTATGCATGCAGGAATAGATATCGGAACCACCCATATCAGTGCCATGGTTATGGATGTGGCAGGGAAACGACTCATTTCCTCTGAGTCCTTCGACAACAGACGGATCGAGAGTTCCCACCCGCTGATGTACGAACAGGATCCTGTCGCCATCGAGCAGACGGTTCGTCACATCATTGATACACTGCCCAGGCCGATCGATTCCATCACCCTGACCGGTCAGGTTCACGGCATCACCTACTATGATGCTCATAACATGGCCGTATCCGGTCATGCGACGTGGCTGGACAGAAGGAGCGAGATACTCCACAGGGGAAGGATGATCGAGGACCTTTTCCGACAGGAGTATGGAACCCGTCTGGCTGCGGGGTATGGATTTCTGACCCACTACGCGAACACGCTCCTCTCTCTGGTGCCGGACAGTGCGGTCGGCTTTTGCGGTATCCTGGAATACATAACAGGACGCCTTGTCGGAAAACCCCTGACGGCCAGCGAGGCAAGCTGTCTGTCTCCCATGGGACTGTTCGACCCGGTCTCGAAACGTTTCGATGACCGGATAGTAGGTGCGCTGCTGACAGATTCCATGGCAACAGTGAGAGAGCCTTCTCAGCCGTTCGCCGTTGCCGGGACAACGGAGGAGGGTATTCCCGTTCTCTATCCTGTCGGAGACAACCAGGCAGGGTTCTTCGGTCTCGTGAAGGAGACGATGGGCTCTGCAATGGTGAGTATCGGTACCAGCGGGCAGCTTTCGTACCGGTCAGATTCCACTGAGGTCAGAGAGGGTATGGAGCTCAGGAACCTGTTAGATGCAGGGTATATCCATGTCGGTGCGACGCTCACCAGCGGGAAAGCGTATGAGAACCTGAAGAACTTCTTTGAATCGGTCTACACAGGTCTTACCGGAGAAACTCTCGCCCCCGAACAGGTGTTCGATATGATGAAGAAGGCAGCGGATGAAGACAGGTCGGAAGAACAGATCGTCTGCCGTCCCCTGTTCGCCGGTACGAGGGTCGACAGCTCTGTCAAAGGATCCTACGCCAATATCACATTGAATAATTTCACGATGGGGCAGATGGTGAATGCCACGGTGGACGGGATTATCCAGGAACTCAGAGATTTTATCTCGGGTGAATCAATCTCCGAACTGGTAGCAACAGGAAGTGCGGTACGGAAGAATCATCTGTTCAGAAGAAGCATGGAACGTCTGTTTGCGACAGATGTCTACGTATCCGAGATCGATGACGGTGCAGCCTTCGGCGCTGCCCTGATCGGTGCCATCGCCACCGGAGCAGTCCCCAGAGCGGACAAGGATGTGGTCATCGATCTGTTCAGATCTGTTTCACCTTGAGCCTTCTTCTTTTATGTATACCCTGAGGGTTTCTATGATATACTTCACGAGGGGGTAGTGGATATATGCCGTACTCAGAACACAGAAAACATACGATGGATTCAATCGAGCAGGAGGTGGAATCTCTCCGTGTACAGCTCGAGAAGAAACGCGAACAGCGGGATGAACTGAACCAGGAACTCCTTTCCATCGGTTCCCATAGCAGAGAGGGTGCTGATCTTGTCGAACTCGTTCGCACCTCCGAACGTCTGGAAAAGCAGCTGAGCGAGATTCAGATTGACATGCAGCATATCGATACGAGAATTTGGAGGCTCCGTCATAGAGCTGAAAGGCTCAGGCACAACAGTTACTAGGGAGAGCTCATGACCGATACGCCGGACTTCATCCCCATTGCAAAAGCCTTCTCCCGGATCGGGGTCTCCGTACATTCCGTGTTTCCTGATGCCGCGATAGCGAAGGTTCTGTATGAAGGGTATTCCTGGCATGTCTCCGTGGGAGAAGGGATGATCGTGATCCATGCGGTTCCCTCCCGGGACAGTCTGTCACGGAAGGGCTGGGAGCAGTGGTTTGCTTCGAATGATAGTGAGCCGGTGCATCAGGTGCTGTTTCTTCAGAAGCCGGATGCCCCGTTTTACTCCGTGCTCGATACATCTCTCGCGGATGTTTCTCTCATGCCTGGTGTGATACCTCAGGGGGCATGGTATGTGGTGAAACTGGAATCGCCGATGGGGTGGGCTTTTGCAAGAATCTGACAGAGAGAGGATAGAGCATGAATGTTAAGGTTATCGGGATCACCGGAGGATCAGGTTCGGGCAAGTCCACCATCGCGAGAAAGATACGGGAAGTTGTGAGTGAGTTCGTGTTCATCCCTCAGGACAACTACTATAATAGTGCCAGCTTCATCAGCAATGAGAATATCACGGCATATAATTTCGATCACCCCGATGCATTTGACACCGACCTGCTCGTTTCGCACCTGAAAGATCTGAAGGAAGGCCGTTCGGTCCTGATGCCTCAGTACGATTTCGTTCATCATCGGAGGAAGGATGAGTATCTTGAAGTCACTCCGAAACCTCTCGTGATCATCGAAGGTCTGATGATTCTCTACGACAAGAGAGTGCGTGATCTGATTGACCTGAAACTCTACGTCGACACCCCGGATGATATCAGGTTCATCCGGAGGCTTCAGCGCGACATAAGCGAGCGCGGGAGGACGGTGCAGTCGGTCATCACACAGTACATGGATGTTGCCCGCCCGGGACATTTCAACTTCATCGAACCGTCAAAAGAGTATGCGGATATCATCATACCGGAAGGCGGACACAACGAGAATGCACTCAGAGTGCTTATTTCATTTGTGAGGGAGATAACAAATTAATATCACCGCCGTCGGGTTTTCCCATGTCGGAAAAATACCCGGTAGGGATGGAAGAGGGCATCCTTTGACCACTGTTCGGGCACAGGGTCGTACCCGCCATGGAACAGTGTGTGGTGACAGCGGAGGATGCGGAGGACTCCCAGTGCTGATCCTTTGAATATGCCGTGCGTCCTGACTGCCTTGACCATATATGAGGAGCAGGTAGGGTCGTAGATACAGGAGGGCGGCAGATGAGGACTTACAAAGAACCGGTAGAAATGAACCGGCAGGAGGGCTGCTTCCTTGAGTCCCGTATGGATGCGTTTCAAAGTCTGTTTCACCAGTACGACTATAGACCAATCCCGGGATCGTTTCAATAAATTGTGATAAGTGTATCAAAGGGCTTTGACGAAATGAAAAGTATTTGCTATAGTATGTCGTCAAAGTACACACAGCAAATCACGGAGGAATAAAAATATGGCAGGTCCTGTATCAAAGAACGCACGAAGAAGTGGTGCAAAGATTCTCACAAGCCGCTGGGGCGGTACAATCAAGATGAAGTCAGTCTTCGAGAATGGTAAGCTCAAGCATGTAGCCTACTGTGAAAAGAGCGGGAACACCGCACGAAAACCGAAAGACCTCATGTAGGCGCCTTACGGCACCCTTCATGGTGGCAATGCGAATAACCCATGCTTTATGAACTGAACCAGGTTCATCACAGGTATGGGTTTTTTTATTGTGTGTCTGCCTTGAGCCCTGTTCAGAAGGATGGGTATGCCTGGCCGGGGTACATTTTGCCGTCTGGAAACGTGTATGAACTGGCAGGTGAAGATGAAAGCCCGGCTGAATTATGATTCGGTCATGATTGTCGGGGGGCTTTCCTTTTATGTGACCCGATTTGTATGCGCATTTTGTTATCTAGAATAAGGTTGTTGATGAATTTGAAACAATCTGAGATGAAATGAAGAAAAAGAATTGGAAAAAAGGATGATTTCCTAGTATATTTATTCTGTATGATGTCCGGAATGAAAGGACGATACGTTGGAATTGTCTCAGGAACATGTTTTTCATGTATTGACCGGATTTTTTCTGTATCAAAACTTCATGCCGTGTGTTATAGTAGTTATGTATAATGACTCAATAGAATGTCCATGAGGAGGAAACACGTGAAACGTCTTTCAAGAAGTCTTATCACAGCTCTGCTGGTAGCTTTGATCGCGTTTGCTTTCATCGGTTGTCAGACAACAGAGAAAGTAGAAGATATCCCGGCTCCCGCAGCACCAGAGGCTCCCGCAGCACCAGAAGTAGTGGCTGCTGAAGTAGCGCCGACGGAAGAAGTGGCCGAAGAAGCACCTGCACCAGTAGCTGAAGTGAAAGAAGCCCCTGCACCGGTAGCTGAGGTTGCACGCAAAGCCCCGACAGCAGATATGGTAGTGAAGAGCAATGACAAGGCTGAAGCTTTCAATCTGTATATTGCGCACACCAATGATGTACTTGGTGCTCTTGATGAGGGTATCGGGTATGCGAGACTGGCGACCGGGATTCAGTATGGCAGTTCACTGACGAACAAGACCATGCTTCTTGACGCTGGTAACGTAGCGAGTGGAAGTGCTGAAGTTGAAGCGTTCTACGGTGAACCTGCCGGAGTAATGCTACAGGCACTTGGATACGATGCTGTTGCACCGGGTCCTGCCGACTTTGCCTACGGTGCTGATTATCTGAAAGCTGCGGCGAAGTTTGCTGAAGAGAACACGAATCTCAAGGTTCTGTCCGCCAACGTACTGAACGCCAAGGGCGAATGGATTTTCCAGCCGTATCAGCTCTACTATTACAATGACTTTGTTGTTGCTGTGATTGGAGCTACTGCACCCCCGGCAGATACAGAAGGACTCTCCTTCCTTGACCAGGCAGTGATCGACAACGCACAGTATGCGGTTGATGTTGTAAGAGAGCAGGCAGACTTTGTCGTTCTTCTTGGAAACATCGGCAATGCGTACGGAGTAGATAATGCGAGCGAAGTGATTGCGCAGAACGTGAAGGGGATCGACCTGATCATTGATGGTGCTGATGCGATGGCACCTGCCAATGGCAAGAAGGTTGGATCCACAGTGATCGTGAATGCCGGAGCGAAGCTGAGCAGCGTCGGACTTGTGGAAGTACAGGTCAAGAATGACGAAGCAGTACGGATCTCACCGGTGAGGATCACAGCGAAGGACGTGATTAGTCCCTCGACTTCACCGCTTGCGAAAGCGATGGGAATAACGAATGTTCCTGCACACCCGCAGGTACAGGCATATGTTGACGGTGTGAAAGCTGCCTATGCAGCCGGCACCAAGGCTCCTGACGCGAAGAAGGTGATTGCCGAAGCCAAGGCTGAAGTCAAGGCTGAAGTGAAAGAAGCCCCTGCACCGGTAGCTAAGGTTGCACGCAAAGCCCCGACAGCAGATATGGTAGTGAAGAGCAATGACAAGGCTGAAGCTTTCAATCTGTATATTGCGCACACCAATGATGTACTTGGTGCTCTTGATGAGGGTATCGGGTATGCGAGACTGGCGACCGGGATTCAGTATGGCAGTTCACTGACGAACAAGACCATGCTTCTTGACGCTGGTAACGTAGCGAGTGGAAGTGCTGAAGTTGAAGCGTTCTACGGTGAACCTGCCGGAGTAATGCTGCAGGCACTTGGATACGATGCTGTTGCACCGGGTCCTGCCGACTTTGCCTACGGTGCTGATTATCTGAAAGCTGCGGCGAAGTTTGCTGAAGAGAACACGAATCTCAAGGTTCTGTCCGCCAACGTACTGAACGCCAAGGGCGAATGGATTTTCCAGCCGTATCAGCTCTACTATTACAATGACTTTGTTGTTGCTGTGATTGGAGCTACTGCACCCCCGGCAGATACAGAAGGACTCTCCTTCCTTGACCAGGCAGTGATCGACAACGCACAGTATGCGGTTGATGTTGTAAGAGAGCAGGCAGACTTTGTCGTTCTTCTTGGAAATATCGGCAATGCGTACGGAGTAGATAATGCGAGCGAAGTGATTGCGCAGAACGTGAAGGGGATCGACCTGATCATTGACGGTGCTGATGCGATGGCACCTGCCAATGGCAAGAAGGTTGGATCCACAGTGATCGTGAATGCCGGAGCGAAGCTGAGCAGCGTCGGACTTGTGGAAGTACAGGTCAAGAATGACGAAGCAGTACGGATCTCACCGGTGAGGATCACAGCGAAGGACGTGATTAGTCCCTCGACTTCACCGCTTGCGAAAGCGATGGGAATAACGAATGTTCCTGCACACCCGCAGGTACAGGCATATGTTGACGGTGTGAAAGCTGCCTATGCAGCATCTGTCAAGGCTCCTGAAGCGAAGAAGGTGATTGCTGAAGTCAAGGCTGAAGTGAAAGCTGAAGTGAAAGCTGAAGTGAAAGCTGAAGTGGCTGAAGCCGCTCCTGCAGGACCTGATGTTCCTGAAGATGTTATTGTGAAGACAGCAGGAGATGCGAAGAACTTCAATCTCTATATCGTCCACACCAATGATGTACACGGAAGAATTGAACCTTCTGACTCACAGGTCGGATACTCCAGACTGGCAACTCTGCTCAAGCTCGGAAAGAGCGTGACGGACAAAGCTCTTGTGCTGGATGCCGGTGATGTATCTCACGGTACACTCCTGACAAACATGTTCGAAGGGGAGACAGCAGGTGTACTGCTTGACCTTCTCGGGTATGATGCAGTAGCACCCGGTAACCATGATTTCAATTATGGAAAGGATCGTCTGATTGAGGCAGCCAGGTTCGCTGAGCAGTACACAGACCTCAAGGTTCTGTCAGCCAACGTGCTGAATGAAAAGGGTGAGTGGGTGTTCCAGCCCTATCAGCTCTACTACTTTGATGGATTCACTGTAGCTGTTATCGGTCTGACAACACCGGATACTCAGACAAAGACTCATCCGAAGAATGTGGAAGGACTTTCCTTCATGGATCCTGCTGTCATTGCGAACGCACAGTACGCACTTGATGTAGTAAGAGAGCGTGCTGACTATGTTGTGGTCCTCGGTCATGTCGGAAACGATGCTGACTCTGTGATTACAAGCAAAGAGATTGCGGCAAATCTGGATGGTATCGACCTGTTCATTGACGGACACAGTCATGAGGTTCTCGAGAACGGTATGATGGTGGAGGACACCCTTATCGTACAGGCAGGATCCTACATGGAATATGTCGGTCTTGTTGAGGTCCAGGTGAGAAACGGTAAGGCTGTCGGTGAGACTGCATACCTGATCTCCGGTAAACAGGTTTCAGATCCTTCAACAAGTGAACTGGCAAAGGCTGTCGGTATCACGGAAGTGAAGGAAGATCCAACAGTAGCCAGCTATGTAGCTTCTCAGCAAGCTAAGATCGAAAAAATCACCAGTGAGATTGTTGCATACTCTCCAGTTGATCTCGAGGGTGCTAGGGCGATGGTCAGAACAAGACCTACCAACCTGGGTAACATGATTGCTGATGCAATGATTGAAGAGACTGGAGCAGATGTTGCTCTCACCAATGGTGGTGGAGTCCGTGCAAGTATTTCTGCCGGTGACATTACCAGAGGAGATATCATCACTGTTCTTCCTTTCAACAACGTTGCTATCGTGGTTGAAGTAACCGGTCAGGATATCTATGATGCCCTTGAATGGGGATATTCGAAGCTCCCTGATGCAAACGGTGGTTTCCCGCAGACAAGCGGTATGAGGATTGTCTACAGCCGGTTCTCCGATCCTGGCAGCAGAATCAAGAGAGTCCTGATTGATGGTAAGAGTATTGACAGAGATGCCACATACACCCTTGCTACCAACGACTTCCTTGCAGCTGGCGGTGATGGGTATACCATGCTTGATAAGCCGGTTCTGATGTACGGTAAGGGACTTGACGAGATCTTCACAGACTATCTTGTCAAACACTTCAGTAAGTAACAGAATATTACGAATTAACGTACAGGCCACCCTTCGGGGTGGCCTTTTACAAACTGTACGACCGTGGTTTCACTGGAAGCGTCAAACTGCCGCCACTGGTGAATACTGCGAACCTCTGCCACGCTGAAGGCGGAGGTCCTGATGAAAGACAGACGAAAAAATTATCGTGAGCGAGAGAAGCGAAATCACGTGAGAGCGTGTCTTTAAGAGGGTTCAGCAGGGGCTGATTATCAGGTCCTACGTGGCAGAACAGGAGTTTTTACAATCAACCATGAATGACTGGCTGAAACGGTACCGGCATCAAGTTGCCATCAATCAGGAAGAGCTTGTACCCACTTCCTCGTTCTGCTAACACATACGGGTGTATCCCCGTTCATACGTGAACAGACCAGTTCTCTGAAAGTGAATGACCGACCTGTTTCCATCGAATTACCAGAAGGTACCAGCGAAGGAAATCTGAGACGGGTTCCGGGAGATGACCAGATGACTTGAGAACAAAGGGACCTTTGCCTGGCCGGCAAGCAGTGATGAAGCTCAGAAGGCTTCGCTGAACGAGATTCGTCTGATGCTGAAGGAATCTGATCCGTGGCGTGTTCTTCCTGCAGATAATCCACAGAACGTATCGTGACCAGAGCAGCTTTTGATTCATTCGAGGCGTCTGTACCCGGTACACTTGATATGGTCTATCAAGGTTCAATGTAACCCCGTAACCATTTCATGATATATCAGATATCATCCAGGATTCCTGCGGGTCTGCAGTATGTATACACATCATGCTATGATGAAAGGCTGCTCTCCGGTTCAAAGGGATACCATGGACCGGGTAATCAATCATCGCATCATGTAGCCGCCTTCCTTCAACAGGGACAGAAAAGTGCCACAGCCCTTCCAACACTGAATAACGAGGTATGTTCAATGAGTGACTCAACTACAGGTACTCCACACGGAAAAAACATGAAGAAGAGCACGAAAGCAACGAACCTGAGTAGGATACCCTTCTGAAGCTCCGGAACCGTAGGAGTAATTGCGGACAACTGTTGTGTAGCGGCTCAACTACATCATGCTTAGCATGTTCAGATGCGTATCCAGTCGGCAGAGTGACCTTTACCTTCGCCCTTACAGGGAGGGAATCTCTTTCCCTCGTTCATGGTTACTTCTCTGGATGCATGTTCGGTGCATCGGTATGTCCCGGGTTCCTCACATATCTGCCCTGTGTGGTACAGGACGACGGAGTCCTGTCCCGCCGGAGGTGCGGTGGCTGCAGCGGGAGAGTCCGCTCGCATGAGATGCAAGGTTCTCATCCACAACAGGATGAGGTATGCTATCGGACCGAGAACGAAGATGAAGGTTATTACCCGTTTGAATGTAGTGGGTTCTCCGATTGATAGAAGCATGACAATCACAATCATCCCCAGGACAACAGCGATTGAAATGAGTAGAGCATTTCTCATGGTATTTGTGTTCATAGATCCTCCCGTCTAAACAGATATGTGAGAGGAAGACGTGTTGATACCGAATCTCGAGCAGGGTGAGGCCTCCCTCTCATACTTCTATCGTACACCATAATTATTGATTAAACAAATGATTACCTTACTTCTTCGTCGTTTTTGCTAGCAGCATACAGGAAAATTCATGGTTTACTCATATTCTCCAGTGTGTTTGATTGTGGACAGGTGGACATTGAAGGGCTACTATGAAATCCGGTAAGCCTCGTTCAAAGGAGTTATATCATGGACAAGACGTATCTAAGTAGAGAACTCAGATGGCTAAGTTTCAATGAACGCCTTCTTCTGACAGCCGAGAACCGCAGTATACCTCTGATGGAACGGCTGAAATTCATAGGAATATTCTCAAGTAATCTTGATGAATTCTATTCAACTAAGGTAGGTGCTCTGAACAAGATGATCGTGGACAGTGAGCACCATCCATCACCGCGGAACGTCAAACCGAGATCTCTGGTCAAGCACATTGAAAAGGAAGTGCGGCGAATGAGTGAACGGGTTGATACCGCTCTTATGTATATGTTCGAAGAGATGCGGCGCCATGATATCTACATCGTTGATGAAAAGACCCTTACTGATGAGCAGTATGAGTATGTTCACGCATATTTTGAAGAACATGTGCGAGGTCTACTCTATCCAATTCTGCTAGACTCTCATATACCGTTTCCCTATCTGAAGCATATAACTGTGTACCTGGCCATTGATATGTACTCGAGCGTACGCAACGAGCACAGGTATGCTCTCATCAAGCTTCCAGCGGATATTTCTCCACGGTATATTCCCATCTCCTGCGGAGAAGGGAAGTTCTTCATCATGCTCGATGATGTGATCAGACTTCACCTGCATGAAATATTTCATATTTTCGACTACGACACGTATACAGCTTACACTATCAAGATCACCCGTGACGGAGAATACGATATTTCCGAGGAGATAACGAAAAGCATCTATGAGAAGATCTCCACGTCAATCAAACAGCGCAGCAGGGGGCTGCCGATACGATTTGTGTATGACCGGACGATACCTGAACCGCTGTTGAGACTTCTCAAGGACAAAGGAGATTTTGATTCAGCTCCCATTATTCTCTCCGGAGGGAAATATCACAACGCCCGGGACCTTCTCGGGTTTCCCCGCATCGATATCAACTCACTCTATTTTCCTGCTCAGAATCCTCTTCCACATTATGCAATCAACCATAACAGACCGCTCATCCCGCAGATAGAGCAACGGGATGTCCTTCTGTCAGTTCCCTACCATTCGTTCGATTATCTTGTTGATCTGCTCAGGGAAGCCGCCCTAGATTCAAGGGTCTACACCATCTATATGACGCTCTATCGGGTTACCGAGCGTTCCCGGGTGATTAACGCACTGATAAATGCGGCCAGGAACGGGAAGAAGGTCATCATTTTCATAGAGATTCAGGCAAGCTTTGATGAGGAGATTAACATTTCATGGGCTGATAAGCTCTCACGGGAGTCCAATGTCACTCTTATCAGCAGTGTTGAGGGGATGAAGGTCCACTCGAAGATCGGTACCATCGTCTACACGGAAGGGCGGAACAAGAAATATATCTCCTTCATCGGGACTGGTAACTTCAATGAATCCACAGCACGTATGTACACGGACCATATTCTTCTCACAAGCGATAAACAGACGAGCAAGGATCTGATCCAGGTGTTCGATGTCCTTGAACGGGGCTTTGTCATGGCATCATTCAGAACTCTCATCGTCTCTCCTTTTACGACCCGCAGAAAGCTCAGTACTCTGATCAGGAAGGAGATTGCTGCTGTTCAGGCTGGAGGAACGGGTGAGATCGTTCTCAAACTCAACAATATCGTCGATGCACAGATGATCCGTCTGCTTCAGAAGGCTGCAGAGGAAGGAGTCAGGATTCATCTGCTCGTACGCGGCATCTGTACCCTGGTCACCGATGGGGACAGGATAGCACCCGGCACGATAACAGGAACCGCCATCATTGATCGGTATCTCGAACACTCGCGTATCTACCGGTTCCATAATAACGGTGATACTCTGCATTTTATCGGCTCTGCAGACCTGATGGAACGGAATCTGGACAACCGGATAGAAGTTGTCGTACCGATCAAGGAACACCATATCAAGCAGGAGCTTGATGTCGTCCTTGAACACCTGATGCGCGACAACCACTCCTCATTTCATCTTGAGAGTGAGAGCTTCAATCTCCCCGTCGAGAATCGTGACGGTGTGACGCATCGTGCACAAGAGTCGCTGTATGATTATTTCAGGAGCTGCCTCCCCGCTGCTGACTGATGTGTGGTACAATGACACAACGCAGATACGATCAAGGGGTTGATATGGAAAAACTGATTGGAATACTCACCTCTGGAGGGGATACCCCGGGGCTGAATGCGGCTATCCGCGCGATAGGGAAGACCCTGAACCACCGCTACGGCTACAAGCTAATCGGATTTAATGACGGGTTTCGCGGGCTGATGGAAAATCGGTTTATACACCTCAATGATGAGCGTCTTTCAAATATTCTGACTGCCGGAGGAACTATCCTCGGTTCCAGCCGTGACAAACCCAATAAGATGCCCGTCGGGGGCAAAACTCTCGATATGACGCAGGCGATGGTCGAGAATTACCAGAAGAATCACCTGAGCGGTCTGATCTGTCTCGGGGGCGGAGGGACTCAGAAGAACGCCTATCATCTCGCGAAAGCGGGACTGAATATCATGACCCTTCCCAAGACCATCGACAACGATGTTGTTGGTACGGATGTGACTTTCGGCTTCGATACTGCTCTGTCGATTGCCACCGAAGCCGTGGACCGTCTTCACTCCACCGCGAGTTCTCATCACCGTGTTATTATTCTTGAGACGATGGGGCATAGGGTAGGCTGGCTGGCGCTTGAGGCAGGTGTTGCCGGAGGAGCCGATGTCATTCTCCTTCCGGAACTTCCTTTTGATGAGGGGAAGATCGCTGAGGCGATCATGACACGTACGAAACAGGGTAAAAGATTCAGTATTGTCGTGGTAGCCGAAGGAGCCGTTCCTCAGAGTGTATTCAGCAAGGCGAAGAGGCAGTTGGAGTCAATGAACGTTGAAAAGGATGATATGCTCAAAGCGATACAGAATCAGGTTGAGAGCTATCTTTCAGTTCGTACTGCGAGACTGGCTGAAGTCCTGGAAAAACAGACCGGAAAGGAAACCCGGGTCACCATACTCGGACACGTTCAGCGTGGGGGAACACCTTCTGCGCGTGACAGAGTTCTCTCCACTGCTCTCGGGGCACGCTGTGCTCAGGAAGTTGCCAAATGTGCCTGGGGTTATATGATGAGTGTCCGGGGAACTGATATTGTACCTGTTCCTCTTGCGGAAGTAGTCACAGGAAAGAAATACGTTCCCGAGGACCATTATCTCATCCAAAGCGCCAGGGATATGGGCATCTGTCTGGGCATCTAGCTTGATGCAACAAACCCTATCGCGAGGCGATACTGATGCTGAAGCCGGTTATTTTCAGGGGTCCCCACCTTGATTCCGTATCTCTGGTAGATCTCCACGAGCTGTTCTCCGATCCGGGGAAGAGATCGCTACTGTACCACTTTATGACCGAAAGCCGGAAGATACGGGAGAGCACCTGATCGTATCTTCCTAAATCCCTTCCCAAATTAGAACAGGGGAATGAGAAATTGATCTAATTCTTTCTACTAAAGAGACCTTTATGGTTGCATGCATATATCATGCATGTTAGAGAAGAACAGGAAACTTTCAGAGCCGAAAATGATTACCACCTTCAACAAGAAGCAGGGGTACTGGTATGTCCACAAAGATCAGCACCTACCGTAGTACCTGCACTCTTTCCTGCAAGGGTACGCATCTCGTCGAGAGGAAGGATCTGATCAAGGTGTGGATGTACTCCAGGATCCGAGGCAGCATCTTCATTACCGGTGGTCTTAATACTGGAGGTGAGTGTTAACTGGCTCCACCCGTCCTGTTCATCATGCTCTCTCTGATATGAATCCCACTCTTATCCGCCCCGTTCTTCCTTATCACCCTGGGCAGACAGGGACGGGACCGTAAGCAGTGTCCTCATGACTACTTCAGAGAAAATTCTGAGAAGGGTGTGAAAGTTCCATAAGAAGATCAGGGATGTCTCCTGTAAAGCTGAAAGAGGGCTGGAGAAGTGAATGAGCTATTGGAACTCCGGAATGAGCTATTGGAACTCCGGAATGAGCTATTGGAACTCCGGAATGAGCTATTGGAACTCCGGAATGAGCTATTGGAACTCCGGAATGAGCTATTGGAACTCCGGAATGAGCTATTGGAACTCCGGAATGAGCTATTGGAACTCCGGAATGAGCTATTGGAACTCCGGAATGAGCTATTGGAACTCCGGAATGAGCTATTGGAACTCCGGAATGAGCTATTGGAACTCCGGAATGAGCTATTGGAACTCCGGAATGAGCTATTGGAACTCCGGAATGAGCTATTGGAACTCCGGAATGAGCTATTGGAACTCCGGAATGAGCTATTGGAACTCCGGAATGAGCTATTGGAACTCCGGAATGAGCTATTGGAACTCTATTTCTATAATAAAACGGGAGAAATGAGATAACATATGCTATAATATTATATAGATGAATTTGATATCTTTTTCACAGGCTGTTTACTCATTACGGAATTTTCTGGGCTTTACACAGAGCAGACTGGCAGAAGAGCTGGGGGTCAGTTACGCCACGGTGAATCGTTGGGAAAACGGGTGGACGATGCCCAATACCATGGCGTTGAATATGATTCACCAGTATTGTGCGAATAGAAATATTGAATTCACATACAATACGCCTTCCGGAAATAGCGAGGATGAATTGGAGGTCGAAATCATGAAACTGACAGATGAGCTTCTTTCTTTGATTAAAGGAGGAGAAAATCAGAAAGTGGAATTTAAAAGATCAGCAACTGATATCCCTTCGAGTGTCTATGAAAGCGTGTGTGCTTTCTCTAATCGAGAAGGAGGCTATATGTTTCTGGGAGTGAAAGATAATGGGGAAATAACAGGAGTTAATCCAAACTATCTTGTTGATATGAAGAAAGATTTTGTTACTGCTATCAATAATAGAAATAAAATGAATCCTCCTCTCTATATAAAACCTGTAGAATATGAGTATGGAGGGAAGATTATTCTCGTTATTCAGGTGCCCCGTTCTCAGAATGTTTCTCGGTGTAGTGGAAGAATATTTGATCGTAATTATGATTCTGATATCGATATCACGGATAATGAGAATCTTGTGTATCAGCTATATGCAAGGAAACAGGATACATACTACGTGAATAAAGTATATCCGAGACTGTCTCTTGAAGATCTGAGAAGTGACCTGATAGAACGGGCGAGGAAAATGGCCACAACCCGGGTGTATGATCATCCCTGGTTGAGAATGAGTGATGAGGAGATGCTGCGTAGTACGGGACTTATTCTCAGAAATCCTGAAACCGGTGATGACGGTATTACTCTTGCTGCCATTCTTCTTTTCGGTTCTGATAATGTTATCATCTCAGTACTTGCCCATCATAAAACAGATGCACTCTTCAGAGTCTTTCATACAGACCGATATGATGATCGAAACGTGATAATAACAAATCTCATTGATAGCTTTGACAGGCTTATCGCATTCGGTGAGAAACATCTGAATGATATTTTTGTTATGGAAGGGATGCAGAGTGTCAGTGCAAGGGATAAGATCCTTCGCGAAATCATTTCCAATTTTCTCGCCCATAGAGATTATTCGAGTGCCTATGTCGCAAAATTTGTGATTGAAAAGGATCGGATGTATACGGAGAACAGTAACCGGGCTCATGGTATCGGACTTCTAGATATCTCAAGTTTTGAACCATACCCGAAGAACCCTCCGATCTCGAAGGTTTTCCGCGAAATCGGTCTTGCGGATGAATTGGGCTCAGGAATGAGAAACACATACAAATATACAAAACTGTATTCTGGTGGTACTCCTTCTTTTCAGGAAGGTGATATCTTTAGAACGACCATTCCTCTGAGTGAAGCAGCTACGACAAAAGTCGGTGGTATTGCTGGTGATACTCATGAATATCAGGTGAGGGATTCAGGAGAGACTTCCCGTCAGAAAGTTCTCTCTCTTCTACGGGAGAACCCTTCTCTTTCGCAGAAAGAGCTCTCTGAATACGTCGGAATATCTGTAGCAACTTTGAAGCGGATACTCTCTCGTTTAGTTGAGAGTGGACTCATAGAACGGAAAAACGGGAAAAGATACGGGTACTGGCTCGTGAAAGACTGAGAAGTTAGCTGATCAAGAGGGAATGAAAGGCTGCTGCTGCTCCTGGACACTTCCTTCATGGTTTTCACCTCTGCAGAGGCAATTCCAAAATATACATTGATTGCATAATCATGCACTCACCCCTGCAAAGATATGCGGTACCTGCATCTTTGTTCGCATGCCGCCATAAAATTTTCAATATTGTGGTAACTTTTCGGAATTCAAAAATTTATGAGAGCATACTGTTGTACAGAAAATACTCATTGTGATGAGTTCATAAAAAATCCGTACCGTGCTTCAGGAAAACTGCTTACTGTGTGCCTGCAAATTCATCATACCACGCACAGGTATGACCCCTCGCATGGCGGTTCAAGCAGAGCTCAAGCCCGAACTCTGCTTGCCTGGAATACTGAAGGTGTGAAAATGGTAAAGAAAAACGTGCATTTTACTTTACACGGGGGGGGGGCATTGCAACAAACCGCAACATTTTTCTTTCTCGTTTGCTTCAGCCGTGGTAGAATAGCTGGATACGGCATCTCGGCACACGTCGGGGAGAGACCGGAAGGAGCCTATGCATGAGTACTATTTCACAGCAGCAACGGGAAGAAGCAAAAAGTGAGCTGATCTTCCGTTTGAATGACAGGCCTTCACTTGCTCAGTCTCTGATCGCAGCACTGCAGCATTCTGCCGCGATCTTCATCGGTATCATCACCCCTCCTATCGTTGTTGCGGGGGCTCTCGGTCTGGATTCTGCCATGAAGAGTTATCTGATAAGTATGTCTCTGCTTGTCTCGGGTCTGGCCACCTTTGTTCAGTGCAGGAAGATCGGTCCGGTAGGATCGGGGCTTCTCAGTATCCAGGGTACCAGCTTCACCTTTCTTGCGACAGTGACAGCCATCGGGTTGTGGGCACAGGCAAACGGGGCTTCACAGGAGGAAATGATAGCGACAATTGCCGGCACGGCACTTCTGGGTTCTTCCGTGGAGATTATATTCAGCCGGTTCATCCCTCTCCTCCAGAAAATCATCACACCTCTTGTCAGCGGTATCATCGTGCTACTGATCGGTATCAATCTGATAGCGGTGGGAATCCGAGACGTGGGAGGCGGAGCGTATGTCTATGCGAATCTCCCTGACCAGTTTGCCTCCTGGGAGAATCTCATGCTGGCCGGTATCGTGCTTCTGTCCATCGTGCTGTTCAACAGGATCAGAAACAAATGGTTCAGGATGGGATCGATCTTCTTCGGAATGCTCGTCGGTTATGTCGTTGCAGTGAGTATCGGGAAGGTGGACTTCTCGGCTCTCACTTCGATGAGCATGTTCACCGTTCCAGTTCCCTTCAAGTTCGGTCTGAAGATCGCCGGCCCCTATATTATTCCTATGATGCTGCTGTTTCTGATTACCACAGTAGAGACAATGGGTGATCTCACAGCCACGAGTATGATCAGCGGAGAGCCGGTGGAAGGCGAACTGTACATGAAAAGAATCTCAGGAGGAGTACTCGCAGACGGTGTCAACAGTGCGATATCGAGTTGTCTCAACAGCTTCCCCGTCACAACCTTCTCCCAGAATAATGGAGTCATCCAGATGACAGGTGTCGCTTCACGGTACATAGGGATTTTCATCGCAGGTTTTCTGGCTATCTTCGGACTATTCCCGATCATCGGAGGGGTGTTCAGTGTGATCCCCTATCCGGTCATCGGCGGTGCTGTTGTTGTCCTCGCGGGAACCATCGCAGCAGGAGGTATCAGGATCATATCTACAAGTATCCTTGACCGGAGAGGTGTGCTTATTATTGCCATAGCTCTCGGACTCGGTCTTTCAGTCATTCTGTATCCCGAGATCCTCAAGAATTTCTCTCCCTTCTTCACGAGCATGTTCTCCTCGCCGATTACGACAGGAGGTCTTACGGCGATTTTTCTGAATATCATCCTGCCAAGAGAATTCCATAACCGAACTCTTTCCAGTGACCCGTCGAAGGATATGATGGGTCAGCAGGAGCTCTGATCAGAGGAGTCTTCGTTCTCTCCTGTAGCCGAAACATCGGACTGTCACCGGTGATATGAATCTTGATCCGACAGGGTGTGGTATTGTTTGCAGAGAGCTCACAAGGTATAGTGAAGGTCTGATATTGAGGAGGATGAGTGTATGAAGTTTTGCTGGACGACGGTGCTCGTGAGTGATATGGAATCATCTTTGGCCTTTTATACCGATGTCATCGGTCTGGAAGTGAACCGGCGGTTCTCTCCCCCGTCCGGTGGAGAGATCGCATTCCTCGGGAGGGGCGATACGCAGCTGGAGCTGATCTTTCGTCCCGGATCCGATATCCAGAGTTCATCGAGTATGACTCTCGGTTTTGCCTCTGCAGTGCCTCTCGAAGAGGTCATGGAGATGATGAAAGAGAAGGGAATTCCAATTGTGAGCGGTCCTTTCCAGCCCAATGATCACATCAGGTTTTTCTACCTGCGCGATCCCGATAACTACAACGTACAGATCTCATACAGCTTCTGAGAACTTGCAAGCTCAGCCTGTCTGTCGGGTAGCAATGCTTCCGCTGGGAGATTGCACCCATACAAAGAGTGGGTCCCCTGTGTATTTTACTGGTGCAGACAGGCTACATGCTGTATGGTAGAATTCTACAGGTGATAGCATATGGTGAAATTCTTTACACAACTGCAGAAGCAGGTTATACGGTATGCCGGTCTACTGCATGAGAGTGCGGACGAAGATATCCGAAGAGAGACCTATCGGGTAAACCTGCGCCGTCTTGTGGTGCTTGGACCGGTGTTCTTCGTCATTGAACTGAGCCTTCTTCCGCTTGAACAGTATCTTCTGGGGGTGGGTAATGTTCTGTTGATATTTCTCATTGCGAACGCGTTTGTCTATCCGTTTGTGTATGTTGCTTCAAAACACCAGCAGAGAATTTCGGAGAGAATTCTTCGTCTGGCAACCTATGCCTACCTGTTGACCTTCATCGGTCTCGGTTCCGGATTGTCTCTGAAGGGCTTGATGAGTACGGACCTCGTACATGTCTATCTGATGACCGTTGTTGCCGTATCGATATTCTTCATCGTACCACCATTTGATCACCTGATATTTCTTCTTTGTTCCATGGTTCCCTACCTGATAATCTACCCGCGTGTCCTGCTTCATAAGGAAATACGATATGTCATCCTGAACAATGTCATTGTCTTCAGTATTATGTCATGGCTGCTAGGTAGAATGGTCTATTCTGTGATTATACGGATGTTGAAGGCTCAACAGAAGCTCGAGCAGCAGAACAGGATGCTTTCAGACCTTGCCCGCAGAGATCCCATGACGGGACTATTGAATCATGGTGCCTTGCAGGAACTGCTGTGGGCTACGATTCAGGCAACACAAGGTACGGACACGTCGTTCTCTGTCATCCTTTTCGATATCGATAACTTCAAGAGTGTCAATGATACCTATGGACATCTCAGCGGTGATACAGTCATTCAGAGGGTTTCTCTCACGACGCTGGATAGTATCGGTGAAAAAGGCGGGGTCGGACGGTACGGAGGTGATGAGTTTCTCATCATCCTTCCTGATACCTCGATGCAACAGGCCTGTGAGATTGCGGATGAACTCTGGGCGGCCATAGCGAGAACACGGTTCGCTGAGGTGACTACCCCGGTTACTCTGAGCGGCGGTGTCGTTTCATGCAGGTGTGAAGCCGACCTGTCTGTAGAGCAGATTGCCACATTACTGATCAAATGTGCCGATACCAATCTGTTTGCAGCGAAGAGTCGCGGCAAGAATCAGTACCTTTCCGAGATGGTCACGTCGCCTTAGGTCAGCGGGTCCAGAGTGCTGTCATGCTACGGAAGTACCGTCTTCAGAAGAGTCCGGCTTTTTCTCTATACAGGGGGGATATAATCAGGTGGTGGGGACACCTGCTGAGGTACAACCTCAGCCTTTTTTCGCTCTGGCAAGATTCCGGGCTGCCCCCTGATGGTCCACCAGCTCGATGGTTCTGCTGAAGGCCTCAACAGCTGAGGTCCGATCAGAAAAGTGTTCAAGAGCGAGGTGCCCGAGATTGTTCCATGCTTCAGCCTGAGACGGGTCATCTGCTACGATACGCTGGTACAGCGAACGAGCCTTTTCAGGATCACTTTCAATCAGGTTCTGAGCCTCCGGCAGAAGGTCACAGGCTGCTAAGGCCTTTGTGTACTTCTGCTGCGATGCGAGCAGGTCAAGGCGAAGTCTCATCAGGTGTCTCTCTTTCTCCGGTGGATTGTCCTGCAATGCGGCAGTATACCATCGTTCGGCATGCTTCCGTTCACCGCGGAGATAGGCTATATCACCAAGGAGACGGCATAGCCGAAGGCTCTCCCCGTAGCGATTGACTGCTTCACTCAGGAGAGTATAGGCTTCTTCTCTGTTTCCTGATCCGAGAGCGATCAGGGCCATATTGTACTGCAGTCCCAAGGATGGGCCCTCATGGCTGATGAGCCTGCGGGTGAAACGCTCAGCTTCCTCCCACCTGTTCTGAACCATTGCATTGAGCATTCTTCGCTGGTAATACCATCTGATCAGATTCATGCACCCTCCGGCAGGTTCAGGTGGGGGGACATTCGTCCACCGCCACCGTTTTTGTTCATCTTACAGCACAAACAGGCCTATGACCATCAGAATGATGATAGTCGTTACCCCCTGCACGAGGGTCACTCCGGTCTGGTTCTTGTATGCGGTCGCGGTATTCATATCGGAGAACTGCGATACCACCCAGAAGTAGCTGTCATTAGCGTGGGAGACAGTCATGGAACCCGCCCCAATGGCAAGAAGTGCAAGAACTTTCGCTATCTCACTTGTCCATCCCAGTTGTCCCATAAGAGGAGCCATCATAGCGCTGGTGACGATCATTGCGACCGTGGAAGCCCCCATGGCGCTCTTGAGCAGAGCGGCAATGATGAACGGGATCATAAGTCCCATATTCAGCTGCATCAGACTGCCGGAAAGCACTTCAGCGATAGGAAGGGTCTTCAGGACTGCTCCGAAGGCGCCTCCGGCACCGGTGATAGCGAGGATACTCGCTGAGTGGTGGATGCCGTCATTGATCCAGCTGAAGGAAGTCCCTCTTCCTTCGCTCTTTGGAATCAAGGTGACCGCAAGACCGACACCAAGAATCAGAGCGGTTACCGGGTTACCGATGAAGTCAAAGAAGGCTTTCACATTTCCCTGACCGAATGGTGCTGACGGGAAATCTGCGACTGATTTGAGAGCAATCAGAATGATGGGAAGCAGGATGGGAGCGAAGGAGCGCATAGCACTCGGCAGTTTTCCGTACTTGTCGATCAGCTCTTCCAGAGAGACTTCCGGATTCGCGGGGATGTCAAACTTGCTTGAGATCTTCAATGCATAGAGATAGCCGACCAGCATGACCGGAAGGGACACGAGAGAGCCCACGAGGATGACCAGACCCAGGTCTGCGTTAAGTGTGCCTGACATGATGATCGGACCCGGGGTAGGTGGTACCAGACAGTGGGTGGCGTACAAGCCTGAACTCAAAGCTGTGGCCATGACTGCAAGAGAGGTTCCGCTTTTCGCCGCGAGCGCGCGGTTGATCGGGGAAAGGATGACAAAACCTGAATCACAGAAGACCGGTATACTGACGATATAGCCGGTGATACTCATGGTCAGGGGAGCCCGTTTCTTTCCTACCAGGTTCAGGATCGTGTTTGCCATTGTAAGTGCGGCACCGGTTTTCTCAAGGATAGTTCCGATGATGGTACCGGCTATGATGACAATCCCTATACTTCCCAGAATTGAACCGAAGCCACCGGTTATGGTGCCTATCAGATCATCTACGGGCATGCCTCCAAGTACACCTACAAAGTAGCCTGCAAGCAACAGCACAATGAATGGGTGCCATTTAAAACGTGAAATCAAAAGTACCATTCCTACAATCGCGACAATGATGACCAGAAATAGATACCATCCTGCCATATTGTTCCTCCTATTTCTCTATTGATTCCCTATCCTTCCAGGATAAGGCTAGTGCCAGTGGTATTGCGGAAGTGAGGTGAAGAGTGATCACGACTGGTGACCATGTCGACTGCCTGTGCTCCCGTACAGTGGTTGATTCCCATCACCTCGATTCCCATCTCCTGGAAAGCATTGATACTGAGGAGGGTGCGGTCTCTGTCGGCCTCAACCAGATGAGTTCCCCCGAGGAGAGCATACAGTGGAGAAGTGAAGTTCGCCTGCACCGTTTCGAGCATGTTCAGTATCCCGGGGTGGGAGCATCCGACAAGTACGATGAGACCTTGCTGCGACTCGATAACGAGCAGGACTTCATCATCAAACCGGTCAGCGACCCATCTACCTCCGCTTCTCAGCACGAAACGAGGATCTATGGTCTCCTCCGTGTGTCTGTGTGTGAACCCGGTGAGCGCCCAGACCTTCGGGATAATCTCTGTCTTGTGTGTGATCTGAAGATGGGTGATTCCTTCTTCTCTGATATACAACTCATCAAAATCATTGCCGAGGTACTGGTATGAGGCATTGAATCGGGCATACTTTTTCTGGAAGAAGCCTTCTGCCGTATGGAGCGTGAATCTCCTGTCCGTCCGTGATGAGACGAACGATCTGAAGCCGCCGCTATGGTCGTAGTGGCCATGGCTGAGTACCACATGCTCGACCTCATCCATGTGTTTGCACAGTTTCTCGGCATTCAGAAGGAAGGCATCACTGCGTCCTGTATCAAACAGAACACTGGATTCTTCAGTCTCAATCAGGAATGAAATACCATGCTCGGTGATCAGGCCAGTGTGTTCCCCGGGATTGTTTTCTATCAGTGTCGTAATTTCTATGGACATATCGAACCTTCATATTGTGTTTATCTTATCAGATGTCTGACAAGTTGATTACACGATATACCCTGCTTTCCTCTTTGTCAAACAAAAATATTACAAAGTTCCGAAATAGTGCTGGATGTCTTTCAGGGCGTTCTTCAAGTGGTCTTCCATTGCCTTAGCTGCTGATTCCTGATCACGGTCAAGAATTGCCTGCAGCAGTCTCCTGTGTTCCTCTATCGAGGAGAAAAGTCTCCCGGGGGCATGTAGACTTGCATACCATCCCTCGTTGAGGGTCTGATCCATTGTCTTCATCAGTACCGCCAGAGTCCGGTTCTTGGTCGCTCTGGCAACAGCAAGGTGGAACGCACTGTCGCAGGAGATGGCTTTAATGACATTGCCGGCTTGTACCTTTTCAACAAACGATGCATAGGCTTTCCGCAGTGCTTCCAGGTCCCTGGATTCCGCACATCTGCAGGCTAGTGCAGCTGCGTGAGGTTCAATGAGAAGCCGCACTTCAAAGTGTTCCTTGAGGGCATCTGCATTCTCTACAACCCATTGCTTCACCGGATATGTCTGTTCCTCGGGGTCACTGATGAATACGCCTTTACCTTGATAGACCTTCACCACCCCTGAGACCTCAAGCATCCTGAGAGCTTCACGGATTGAGGAGCGGCTGACCTCAAGTTTGCTTACGAGCTCCTTTTCGCTGTACAGTTTATCGCCAGGTTGAAGGTTTTCTTCTTTGATAATCGTCTTAATGGCATCGGTGACCAGGATTGACACTCGTTCTTTTTTCAGTGACTGCATGAGGCTATCGTATCGTTAAGTGAGGAAATCTGCAAGCGATTAGGGCACCGGTCCTGAACTTTGAATGCTGTATCATCTGTCTGAACTGATCAGGATCAATCACAGACGGGTGTCCAGTTGCTCCGGCATGGTAGCAATCCACTGCTCGTCCCGGTATTTTTCTTTTCGAAGCCGTTCATGGTATGAAGAGGCATCATCGGTCCGGCTGGGGCACGAGACTGTTCACTGCTATACAGCTCGATGTATCGCGCATATGTGGACGAAAGCGGGTTCCCCCGGGCCTAGCGCATTGATGAACAGGTATGGAAGGTGAGTGTACACCGGTGAGCCGTAGAGACTGCCAGATGATCCGGATAGAGGGTCCCGGTTAAAACCAGCGTGAAGGTGAGCGATACGGATTTCCGTTTTCCGAGAGATGCTTATCCTCCTGTGTTCATGGAGGGTATGAAGGATGGCAGGGCTGCTGTCTGGTGCAGGAGCCCGCACCGACTGCACTCCTGATCCTGTCTGCAGGCATGTTTCGATTCGGGTAAAGCAGATAGCGGTACGTAGTTGTATCCGGAGTTTTCAAAGCGGGTGAAGACCTCAGAAGACATTCAGACCTAAATCCCTGTGAGCTGTTTTACTGTAAGAAACCTGATTGGTGGCTTTCGAAAACCAGTTTTTCGTACTACGATGGTATCAGTCACAGGAAACTCAGAAAAGGAATATGAACGATGAAAACATCTGTCTTGTCTATCGTTTTGGCTGGTATCTGGATAACCGTATCCGAATTCGTGAGAAACGAGTTTCTCTTGAAAGGATACTGGGTCCGTCATTTTGAGAGCTTGGGGATAGAGTTTGTCACCTTGCCTGTTAACGGGGTCCTGTGGATGGTCTGGAGCTTTCTGCTTGCTGCCCTAATCTTTCTGTTTCTCCGGCGTTATACGATGGTGGAGACCCTGTTCATCGCCTGGTCAGCCGGGTTTGTCATGATGTGGATCACTGTGTTCAATTTGCAGGTACTTCCACTTGGAATACTGGTATGTGCGGTTCCCCTCAGCCTGCTGGAGATTGGTATTGCAGAACTGATCATCAGCAGAGTATCCAGGCACCGTTTGCCTGCAGCTGCATAGTCAAAGAAGGTGGTATAACCAGAACACCGAAAGGGGAGATCTCATTGCATCGTGTTGAAGAATAGGCATTCAGGACGGTCTTGGAAACGGTAGAGATACCAAAGAAGGGGGTCGGAAAGTGTACTGCAGGAGAACTGAGGTGAGGGGGTTTTCCAAAAAAAAGCAGACATCTACGCTGTAGATATCTGCCTTGTATGGTAGCTCCCCCGGACGGACTCGAACCGCCGACAAGGTGGTTAACAGCCACCTGCTCTACCAACTGAGCTACAGGGGAATGCTCGAATGCTACGAACAATGGCTAATGTATCTGAATCATCAACTCCTGTCAAGCTGTATGACGTGAATTCTTAACAAGTGTCAGCCTTTGTATGCCTTCCACGTAGTTTCGATGATTTCACTCAGTGAACTGTGCTGAGCTGTCCACCCCAATGTCTGGCGGGCCAGAGAACTCGAGGCTACAAGCTTGGCCGGATCTCCCTCTCTTCTTCCGGTTATACGGTAGGGAATGTCGATGCCGGATACCCTTTTTGCCTCGTCGAGAATTTCTTTCACCGAGAGACCCTCTTCACTGCCCAGATTGACGGTCAGTGAGGACTCATGTTCCAGAAGGTACTCAGCTCCTTTCACATGAGCATCTGCGAGATCTGTTACGTGCACGTAATCACGTATCCCCGTACCATCCGCAGTAGGGTAGTCATCTCCGAATATATCAAGTCGTTCCCGTCTTCCCATAGCTGCTTCCATGACAACCGGAATAAGATTCGCGGGATGTTTTTCCAGTCCCTTCATCCGTCCGTCTTTGTCATACCCTGCGGCATTGAAGTAACGCAGTGATACATAGTTCATACCGGTCAGTACATGAAACCATCGAAGGTTATCCTCAATGACCTGCTTCGTATACCCGTAATAGTTCATCGGTTTCAGAGGATGTTCCTCATCGATAGGCAGATAGACGGGCTCGCCGTACACCGCTGCAGAAGAGGAGAGGATAAAATTTTTAATCTTGTGTTTTTCACAGAGCCGGATCATATTCAGCGAGCCGCTGATGTTATTGTGTGCATACTTGGACGGGTTTGTCATCGATTCGCCTGCTGCCTTGAAGGCCGCAAGGTGTACGACGACATCCCAGCCTTCGCTGAGAGTCGAGTCCAGGGCTTTTTCATCGAGAATCGAACCTTCGTACAGGGTCGAAGCGGGCTGGACGTTCTCTCTCAGTCCGGAAGAGAAATCATCGAACACTCCGACGGAGTGTCCATTATCGAGAAATGCCAGCGCTACGTGCGTTCCAATATATCCTGCTCCACCACATAGGAGTACTTTCATAATCAATCCGTCCCTTACCGTTTATGAGAATGTTCGTATGATACTGCTGAGTTCTGCGATCTTCTCCTGCAGTTCACTGTCGCTGTGCGCCTCTACTACCAGCCTGAGGTATGGTTCAGTGTTCGACTTTCGGACATTGAACCACCAGGAGTCGAATTCAATCCTGTACCCGTCGAAATCATAGAGTCTCACGACATCCTCACGTGAACCATAGGTATCATAGAGAGCCTTCATCGCCTCGTCTTTCTGTTCAAGCTTGAAATTCATCTCACCGCTGTTCGCGTAGGAGATGATCGTATCCATCAGTGAAGAGAGAGTCTTCCCTTCCTGTTTGAGTGTTCGTACTACATTGAGTACTATCAGAGCAGCAACAAACCCGCTGTCACAGTGGTTGAAGTCTCTGAAATAATAGTGGCCGGCAAGCTCTCCTCCGAAGATCCCGTGGATTTCGCGGAGTTTCAATTTCGCAAATGCATGGCCGACCTTCCAGACAGTCACTTCACCTCCGAGTGCACTGAGGTATTCGGTAGTGCTTCGACTCGTCCTGATATCGACAAGGACCGATCCCTGCTCCTTTTCAAGATAGTATCGTCCGAGAAGCGCAGTGATATAGTCCGGCTGTATGAAACGGCCCGTTTCATCTATGAACATGACCCGGTCAGCATCTCCATCAAAGATCACTCCTATATCACTGCCGTTCTTCTTCACTTCCTGTATAAGATCCTGGCAGTTCTCGACTTCCAGAGGGTTCGGCTCGTGGGCAGGGAATGTACCATCAAAGTGATCATACAGATACTGATGCTCTTCGCCGAACAGATCCTTTGCAAGAAGGTTCGCCATTCCGTGGGAAAGATCAAAGCTGATGTTCACATCGCTGTAGTCCTCAAGGTAGCTTCTCAGGTAGTCAAGGTAGTCGTCCTTCACAGGTTTCTCAATCACGGTCCCTTTGCGTTCCACTTTCCCGACTGTCCCTGATGTGACCATCTCCTCGAGTTCAAGGAGTCCCGAGTTCTGTCCCACGGGAAGAGCTCCGCTCCTGCTGATCTTAAGCCCGTTGTAGACTGCGGGGTTGTGAGATGCGGTGATCTGTACCGATGCCGAGGCATTGAGAAAGACTGTTGCAAAATAGACCATAGGGGTCGTCGCAAGACCGATATTCCATACATCGGCTCCACTGTCCGTGATTCCTTCGCACAGTGCCTCAAATATCTCATCACTTGTTGCCCTCACATCACGGCCGACCACTACGTGATCGCTCTCAAGCAGGCGTGGCAGGAAATATCCGATCTTATAGACGGTCTCTTTCGTAAAATCCTTGTTATAGATTCCCCTGATGTCGTATGCTTTGAATGCTCCCATTGTTACATGTCCTTTTGTATTGAAGTTATGAATTCATTATGGTTGATAAGCTCGAAGAAGTAGACCCTGCCGTCGTTCATGACGACTCTGGTTACCAATTGGATGAAAAGGCGCTGAAAGGGAGTGGCCGTCGGCAGCTTTGTTGCATCAACTTCGCTGAGGACGCACTCAAACGCCCGTTTCTTGCTGACTTGTGTCATGTCGTGTATCTCTGAGACATCTATCGTGCCTTCATATTTCCTGTAGGGTTCCTTGTTCTTTTTCGGGTTGAGAGGGATTCCAAACATCGACGGTTTGCGTTCGAAATCCTCGAAATGCAGGAGAGAACCGATCTGGAACACAAAGACTCCGAAAGAACGGACCGTTCCGTCAGAGGATGCGAACCAGGTACTGTAGGTGCGATAGCCTATGGTGCCTGAGAATCGTTTTTCCAGTTCTGCAATAAATTCATTGGCTTCTTCGGTCATCACTATCTCCATACCTTTCTTTTTTTTACCTTATCATATATACTCCGCCGGTGGAAGGCAATCAGAATAATCATGAAACAGTATATTGAGAAGGATTTTGGCAAGATCCTGAAAAGAAATTCGCTTCAGATCCGTCGCCTCATGAAGGAGCTCGATTCGGATGCAGGCAGGATTTATGACCGGAATCTTCAGGAGATCCCCATCACTGTTGATCTGTATGGTGCGTACGCACGATTGACAGATTACAGTAGCGATATGCTCACTGAGGATGAAATCAGCAAGATATGTGATGTTGTGTCCCGCAATGCGTATATCGAACCGGAACGTATCATCTATCACAGGAGAGAGAAGAGGGAGTCCGGAGAACAGCATGAAGCAATCACAGGCGAGTCACTGACCCTGGAAGTAAAAGAGAATGGGCTGCTCTTCCTTGTTGATCTCACCAGCAGAATCGATACCGGATTGTTCCTTGATCAGATGCCTTCCAGAAAGGCATTGAAAGAGGGTGCAAGCGGGAAACGGGTGCTGAACCTGTTTTCCTATACGGGCTCGTTCAGTGTGTATGCAGCTGCCGGCGGGGCATCCAGTGTTGTGAGTGTCGATTTATCAAAGACGTACAGCGATTGGTGCGAGCAGAACCTAAGGCGCAATGGTTTTTTCGGAGAACAGTTTACCGTAGTGAATCAGGATGCCCTTTCCTATGTCCAGGAGGCAGGGAACAGGGGAGAGGTCTTCGATGTCATCATTTTTGATCCCCCGAGTTTTTCAAACAGCAGAAAGATGGAAGGGGTTTTCGATGTACAGAAGGATCATGCAGAGATACTGAATACCCTGTGGGAGCTTCTGAGCCCCTCCGGGATTCTCTATTTTTCGATGAATCTCCGTGGTTTTCGGTTCAATAAGCGTGATCTGAACGGATTTAAGATAGAAGAAGTAACCAGCGATTATCGCGCACCGGGATTTTCATCGAAGAAGGTGGGTCTCAGGAGCTGGGTTCTTACAAAAGAGAAACGATATCATAAGGGGGGCCGCGTGGGTTCCAATGAAAAAAGGGAGCGAAGTAACCATTCTTCCTCAAACAGAAAAACGAGAAACGAAAGATCTTCTTCCCGGTCTACACCAGACGGGAAACCGGAATACCGCAGAGATGGTCAATCCGACTCCCGTGGAGGCTACAAACGTGACGGCCAGGCGGACTCCCGTGGAGGCTACAGGCGTGACGGCCAGTCGGACTCCCGTGGGGGGTACAAACGTGACGGCCAGGCGGACTCCCGTGGAGGCTACAGGCGTGACGGTCAGGCGGACTCCCGTGGAGGTTACAGGCGTGACGGTCAGGCGGACTCCCGTGGAGGCTACAGGCGTGACAGTCAGGCGGACTCCCGTGGGGGTTACAGGCGTGACGGTCAGGCGGACTCCCGTGGAGGCTACAAACGTGACGGTCAGGCTGACTCCCGTGGCGGCTACCGGCGTGAAGGTCAGGCGGACTCCCGTGGGGGTTACAGACGTGACGGCCAGGCTGACTCCCGTGGGGGCTACAAACGTGACGGCCAGGCGGACTCCCGTGGAGGCTACAGACGTGACGGCCAGTCGGACTCCCGTGGAGGCTACAGACGTGAAGGCCAGTCGGACTCTCGTGGAGGCTACAGACGTGACGGCCAGGCTGACTCCCGTGGAGGCTACCGGCGTGAAGGTCAGGCGGACTCCCGTGGAGACTACCGGCGTGACGGCCAGGCGGACTCCCGTGGAGGCTACAGACGTGAAGGCCAGTCGGACTCCCGTGGAGGCTACAGACGTGAAGGCCAGGCTGACTCCCGTGGAGGCTACAGACGTGAAGGCCAGGCTGACTCCCGTGGAGGCTACCGGCGTGAAGGCCAGTCGGACTCCCGTGGAGGCTACAGACGTGAAGGCCAGGCTGACTCCCGTGGAGGCTACCGGCGTGACGGCCAGGCTGACTCCCGTGGAGGCTACAGACGTGACGGTCAGGCTGACTCCCGTGGCTTCAGAGACGAGGGGAGGTCAGCTCCTTACGGAGGAAAGAGGACAGAGCACGGAACGCAAAAAGTCTCTCTTGATGAAGTCGGTCCACTTGCCTGGGATGAAGGCAGCTCAAGCAAAGCCCCTCAGCATCGTACTGAACAACCTCAAAGAAGATCAGAGGATTCTCGACCGGACAGAGGTGATAGAAGGGGCAGAGAAGAATCCTTCGGATCTCAGCAGGAGCGAACTCCTCGGCCGTATCAGGAACGTGAAGGTAGACGGGAGAGGTCGACCCCTGAAGGCGAAAGAAGTAGAGAACGGACACCAAGAAAACCCAGATTATACGGTTTCGATACCCCGAAACGTTCGAAACGTACTTCTGACCGGAAGGGGGATGATGAATAGATTCCTATAACCCAAGAAAGCGAGCGGGGTTCACCGATGCCATCGTGTGAACTTCGTCATCGCTGAAAGGGGAGTCATGAAAAACTGACAGATAGGCACTATAGGATTCAATCTTTGTCAGATTGACACTGAAATCCGATCCGAACATACTTCTCTCGATGATCCGCGTCTTTGAATAGTCATCGAGACCCTCCAGATAGCTGCTCAATCCCTGATAGAAATCCGGATCGCTTCCACTGAAGCTTACATCTGCGTATACATGTTCATATTCTCTCATGTAGTTCACGATCTGGGAAAACCATGAATCTTCGGTGAACATTCCGCCCAGAAGACTTTTGATCGATTTCTTTGCCAGGGGATTGTACTGTCTCCCATAGTGCGCAAAATCGATGATGAGATCGGGATACCGCTTCAGCACGTTTCTATATCGCTCGGGATCAGTATACGTCTGTGCCAGACGGGCACTGACTCCGCGAAAACCCTGATCGTCACAATGGGTGATGATTGGAACAGTATGTGCATTGCAGAATTCATAGATCAGAAGAACCTTCTCCCGTTCCCTGATCTCCTGTGGCCACGGATCGCCGCCGAGAGGTGGATACAGTTTGATTCCGCTGAAGAATTTCTTTCCCAGCTTTCTTTCCTGAGGGTGCGTGATAATATGTTTTTCGATGAGATCCTGAATGAATGTGAGTGTATGCATCCCGGGGTTGATACCAAGGAATGGATAAAACTCCAGGATCCCCTGAGGGCGTACCGTATGGTACCATCTGATTGCCTCTATCGTATCTTCAATGTATCCAAGGATTTTCTCGTTGCTTTCTGCAGTATAATAGGACTTCGAGTGTTCATCGGTGCTGTGTGTTGAGAAGTCCATCACCAGAGGGATCAGTGCATAGGTGTCATAGGAACGGGACCGGAACGTGAAACTGCCATCCTGGATGTAGGGCTGTTCGGGGTACCGGAAGTGTGCCTTCTCCTTATCTCTGAATCCAATATATTCGTGCGACTTGAACGACCCGCTGAGGTCTTCTTCCATCGTCGCAAAAATCTCACCTATCGGCCGGTCGAATATATTGAACATGTTGAGAGCTGTGATGAGCCCCTGCTGTCCGCGCAGCTGAGGGGATAATATGTATCCCGGTGAAAGAGCGCCGGAAGCGACAAAGTCAGTAAAGCTCTCGCTTACAGAATCTATGAACGATGAAAAGGATGGATGCATCAGATTCATCGCATGCATGTGTGCATCAAAGAATGGAGTACTCATGTCCAAAGAATAAAGGAATCCTGAGAGTGCCGTCAATCAGAGGGCACCCTCTCTTTTCCATGTTTACTGTCCGTTCTTCCTGCTCCAGGAATCCTTGAGTGTCACGGTTCTGTTGAATACCAGAGAATCGGGAGAGGAGTCTGCGGGATCCTGGATGAAATACCCGTTTCTCATGAACTGCAGGTATTCGCCGACTCTGGTGTCCACGAGAGACGGTTCCACCTTGCACTCAGTGAGTGTTATCAGAGAATTAGGGTTGATATCATCAAGATAATCGCCTGTCCGTTCGCCAGGGTTCTCTGCAAGGAACAGCTTGTCGTACAGTCGTACAGTGGCCTCCTGTGCATGAGCAGCGCTGACCCAGTGGATCGTCCCCCGCACCTTTCTCTCATCCGGTGTAGTCCCGCCCCTGCTCTGAGGGTCATACGTGCACAGTACTTCAATCACATTGCCTTCCTCATCTTTGATGACGTCCTGTGCAGTAAGGTAATAGGCACCTTTGAAACGAACCTCGTTTCCAGGGTAAAGTCTCCTGTATCCTTTCACGGGAACTTCCATGAAATCTTCTTGTTCTATGTAGAGAGTGCGTGAGAAGGGAATCTGCCGTGTGCCTGCTGCAGGGTCTTCGGGATTATTCTCGACCTCGATGAGTTCACTCTCTCCTTCTGGATAGTTCGTAACAGTGACCTTTAGCGGATTGAGTACTGCCATCACACGCTTGGCGCGTTTGTTGAGATCTTCACGCACGCAGAACTCCAGCAGCGCAAAGTCAACCACGCTCTCAACCTTGGCAACACCCACCCGGGCTATGAACATCTTGAGGGCTTCAGGGGAATATCCTCTTCTCCGTACTCCGACGAGTGTCGGCATTCTTGGATCATCCCAGCCGTCCACGAGGTTGTTTTTGACAAGATACAGAAGCTTCCGTTTGCTCATCACTGTGTAATTGATGTTAAGTCTGGCAAACTCGTACTGGTGGGGTGTATGATCGATATGATCGATGCTTGTGGCCCAGTCGTAGGCCGGTCTATGATCTTCGAATTCAAGAGTGCAGATGGAGTGCGTTACACCTTCAATCGCATCGCTGATCGGATGGGTGTAATCGTACATAGGATAGATACACCAGGCATCGCCGGTCCTCGGGTGATGGGCGAATTTGATTCTGTAGAGAGCGGGGTCTCGTAGATTGAGATTGGGGCTTGCCATATCGAGCTTCGCTCTGAGAAGGTACCTTCCCTCAGGGTGTTTCCCTTCCTTCATCTCTTCAAATAGCCTGAGATTCTCCTCGATCGGCCTGTCCCTGTCAGGACTGTTCTTACCCGGCTGTGTCAGTGTTCCCCGGTATTCCTTCATCTGTTCAGGGGAAAGCGAGTCGACGTAGGCCTTGTTCTCTGTGATGAGAGAGACTGCGATTTCATACAGCTGCTGATAATAGTCACTTGCATGGTAGAGATGCTCTCCCCAGTCATAGCCAAGCCATCGGATATCGGATTGTATCGCATTGATATACTCCATATCCTCCTTCTCCGGATTGGTATCATCCAGACGGAGGTGGCATCGCCCCCCGTACTGCTGTGCAAGACTGAAGTTGAGAATGATCGATTTTGCGTGACCGAGGTGAAGATAGCCGTTTGGTTCCGGAGGGAACCTGGTCACAATCTTTCCCTCAGGTACCCGGCCGTTGGCAAGGTCGTCTTCTATGATCTTCTCTATGAAATGCTTGTTTTTTTTCTCTTCTGTGTTCATGAACAACTAACGCCTCTCTCGGTAGCATAATTAACGATATTATCACAATATGCCGATAAAAGAAAAGGGACTGCAACAATGTGATACGGATATGGAGGTCCTGTACAGCGCAGGGCCTCTATCCATCGTACCGGAAAAAGCGGTCATGAACTCAACAGTCGTCGTAATGGAAGGGTCAGGCATCCTCAGATGACGTCCGTCGGCAGAACGGCTCTTTCTTGTGTGCAGGAATATGAGTATTATATACAGTAGAAGATATGCGCAAAGGAGTACTTCGTATGAGCGAGAGAAAACCGTACCAACTTCATTCACTTAAGTCGATGATTGTCATAGCCGTCATTGTGGCCATTGTTCTCGTTGCGGTAATCATGATCGTCATATGGACATCAGCTCTCGAGGCGAAAAGTGAAGCTCTCCTTGAACAGGAGATTCTGCGGCGGGTTCTTGAGGAGGAAGGTCATGAGGGACTGCTGAAGAAGGCAGGAGTGGCTGTGCATGATATCTTCTACGGTGAACAGGGCCTGAGCGTATTCCTCGGGAATCTTGATGATTTCACCTACAGTGCTGATGAGATGCGGAATATCGCGATATATGAGGGAGCAAACCGCTCTGTAGTGAATATCACTACAGTCACCGTATCTCTGAACAGTTTCCTGGAGGTTCTCCCTACACAGGGAACCGGAAGCGGAATCGTCATAAGCCGCAGCGGATATATCCTCACGAACTCTCATGTGGTCAGTGGCGCGGATCAGATTATTATCACCCTTTCCGATGGATCCAACTATGACGGGACCCTGATAGGGGTGGACAACGAGAATGATCTGGCTGTCGTGAAGATTGAACCGGCAGAGGGTGTCGACCTGGATCCGATCGAGTTCGGTCAGGCATCTTCTTTGAAGGTCGGGCAGAAGGTTGTCGCCATCGGTAATCCCTTCGGGTATGACAGGACGATGACTCTCGGTACCGTCAGCGGTGTGGGACGGCCTGTCCGCATAGATGCCAACACGCTCATCAATGGAATGATTCAGACTGATGCAGCTATCAATCCCGGAAACTCCGGAGGACCGCTGCTTGACAGCGCAGGGAGGATGGTCGGTATCTGTACCAGCATCTACTCTACCAGTGGCGGTTCCCAGGGCATCGGCTTTGCTATTCCGGTCGAGACGGCGATTACTGTGATACCTGATCTCATAAAACACGGGAAGGTTATCAGAGGGTGGCTTGATGTCACGATGGTTCAGCTCGATGCCTCCATTGTCGCCTATGCTGACCTTCCTGTTCGTGAAGGCCTGCTGATTTCTACTGTCGCTCCCGGAGGGAAGGCGGAGAAAAGTGGACTGAGAGGCGGCACACAGAAGGTGCAGTACGGATCAAGTATCATCAACCTTGGCGGAGATATCATCGTCAATATCAACGGGACGGACGTCGTTGACTATGCTGGACTCTATCAGTCCCTCACGGCAACTGCTCCCGGAGATATCGTGGATGTCACTGTGGTGAGAAACGGTACATATAAGACATACAAGGTCGAACTCGTGGAACGGCCGAATCAGATGGAATGGATGGTCAGGTAATGGCAAAGCAGTTCAGGGTTGCAGCAGAGTATGAACCGGCCGGCGATCAGAAGGATGCGATTGAACTTCTGAGTGCGGGCATCGAATCAGGTTTTGAGCGCCAGACACTCAAAGGAGTGACCGGTTCCGGAAAGACCTATACGATGGCAAAGATCATAGAGAGAATACAGCGTCCGACTCTGATCCTTTCCCACAACAAGACACTGGCAGCGCAGCTGTACCGTGAATTCAAGTCGTTCTTCCCCGATAATGCCGTAGGCTATTTCGTCTCCACGTATGATTATTATCAACCCGAGGCGTATGTCCCCGGGAAAGATCTGTACATCGAGAAGGATGCCTCGATCAATTCGGAAATAGACCGCCTGAGGCTCTATGCCTCCTTCGCACTCATGGAGAGGCGTGATGTGGTCATTGTCGCTACCGTCTCCTGCATTTACGGGCTGGGAAACCCGCAGAGTTTCCGTGATATGGTAAAACACATCAAGGTTGGCGACCGATTCACCTATAAGGAGGATCTTCAGCATCTGGTCAGGATGCAGTACGAGAGAAATGATATGATCCTGGAAAGGGGCAACTTCCGCCTGAAGGGTGATAGCCTTGAGATCTTTCCCTCCTACCTTGAAACGGCGCTGAGGATCAACATCGAATGGGATGAGATCGATTCGATCGAATGGTTCGATCCGTTGACCTATGAGGTGTCTGAACGAGTGGATGCGGTGAGCATCTACCCGGCGAAACAGTTTGTCCTTCCTCCCGAGCAGGTGAAGGAGGCGATCGGCAGGATAGAGGAGGAGAAAAATCAGCAGGTTGCGATGTTCATAGATGCCGGAAAGCCCCTTGAGGCCGAACGTATTAAAACGCGCGTGGAGTATGATCTGGAAATGCTCAGCGAACTCGGCTATTGCAGCGGTATAGAGAACTATTCGAGGCCGCTGGGCAAGAGGAAGGAGGGAGAGGCTCCTCCGGTTCTTCTCAACTATTTCCCACCCGGTTTTCTTACCTTCATAGATGAATCCCATGTCACGCTCCCTCAGATAGGGGCTATGTATGAGGGTGACAGATCAAGAAAGCTGAACCTCGTAAACTTCGGTTTTCGCCTCCCGAGCGCTCTCGATAACCGACCGCTCAAGTATGCTGAGTTCGACAGGATCTGTGGTCAGCGTGTGTATGTCACTGCTACGCCGGGCAAGACAGAACTGGGAGAATCAGCTCAGGTCGTTGAACAGATTATACGGCCTACCGGGCTGCTTGATCCGGTGATAGAACTGCACGGGACCCGGGGGCAGATGGAACACCTGTATGGTGAGATCCGTTCGACCGTAGCGAAGGGAGACCGTGTCCTGGTGACCACCCTGACGAAGAAGATGAGTGAGGATCTGAGCAACTACCTGGCGAACCTTGGGATTAAGGTCCGCTACCTTCACTCCGAAGTGGAGACCATAGAACGCGTCGAGATCCTGAGGGACCTCAGGCGTGGAGTGTACGATGTGATCGTCGGAATCAACCTGCTCAGGGAAGGCCTTGACCTGCCTGAAGTCTCCCTCATCGCAATACTCGATGCCGATAAGATCGGGTTTCTCCGCTCGGCGACCTCACTCATCCAGACAATCGGACGGGCAGCCCGAAATGTGAACGGCCGTGTTGTGATGTACGCCGATAAGATGAGTGATGCAATGAAGGAAGCCATCGAAGAGACCCAGAGAAGACGAGCCATTCAGAATGAATTCAACGAGAAGCACGGTATTACACCACAGAGCATCAGAAAGGCGGTTGAAGATATTCTTGAGCGGGAACAGGAGGAGAAGGAGGAGATCCAGAAGAGCGACATCGAGATCCTCAAGGGCAGCTATAACCTTCTCAAGGCATCGGACAGGAAAAAGTATATCAAGGACCTCGAACGGGAGATGATCGAACACGCGAAGAATCTTGAGTTCGAAATGGCTGCAATCCTCCGTGACGAGATTGAGAATGTGAAACAGATGAAGATCTCCTGAGGTGGTGGTGTTCTGCCTCTGGTTTTTCCTTCAGTCACGCACTCTCTGCACACCAGCGGGCGGAGAGTGCGTGACTGCTTCCCAGGTCCCGAGAGTGTGCTCCGGTACATTATCGTCGGTTGAACAGGATGATATCCCTCGGTCCTGAGGTTCTCAGGGCTTCCTGACTGAACAGGGGATCTGCGGCCTGTTCCAGATCCTCGAGAGTGATGATTGTGTCAAGGGAATCCGGATGGGGGATTTCCCCCACAGCATCATAGGAAGACTTTTCGATGAGAGAATCGTGGTAGAGAAAAGCCTGTGTGCTCCCTGTATGGTCCCATGAAAGAAAGTTCAGCAGCTCATTGGTGAAATAGCCATGGGAGTGAGTTCCCACGTAGGTCTCCTTGGCATTCTCATCGATATGTGTTGACGTGAGATAGAACTGGCTCGGGTCATAGAGAGTCTGTTCAACGGACTGTTCCTCCGGGTACTCAGCGACGTAGGCACCGCTTTTGCAGGAATCAAGGATCACCACCTTGTTTCCCCCAAGGGCAGCCAGTGCTTCCCTGAGGGCAGTGACGGTCACTTCCGTGTATATACCATCATCCACGGCAGTTGCCAGGACCCCTGTAGTCGCGTCCTGCTCATCCGTGATATCACCATGTCCTGCATAGTAGAAGACAAACAGGTCATCGGGACCCATTGAATTCCCTATGTGCTCTATAAGTGCCAAAATATTGTCCGCACTGGGGTAGAAGGGGTCATCAGGGCTCACTGCAGAGCCTTCTTGAAGCGCAAGATAGCCATCGAAGGGAATCTGATACGACTCAGTGATACGGTAGAATGCAGCGGCCATCTCTGTTGCATCGGGAATTGTTCCTGACAGATTGTTCAGGCCAGAGTTCTGATAATCGAGTCCTATAAACAGTCCATGGATCTTCGTGCTGTAAAAGACCCCGTTCAATTCGCATCCGCTGAATAGAAGTACCACGAGGAGAGCCATGACGGTAAGAGTGTGTCGTATCTTCATAGGTCAGCGCCTCCCCACCTATAGGTGAGACCGACTCCGGCCTTGATACCGGTGAAATCGCTCCTCAGTTCCACCGCGACAGGAATCGTCACCTGTACCTCCCCCTGTCCGGCAATCTTCAGTGTATGCGAGATTGCCGCGAAGGGGGAAAGGAAGGTGATCATCCCCCTCTCATCATCGGGGATCTGCACAACGGAGTTGACCCCTGCTGTAAGATCTGTCAGTCGTGAAAGCTCGATGAGAAGGGAGGGCCCTGCTCCAAGGGTGATAAACTCTCTCCAGTATACTCCCTGTGAGGGAAGGGACGGGCTCGTGTAGGCTAGAATACCCTGCAGCTGTATGGAAAGTGACTCCATCAGGTGGACTGACACTACCGTCCCCTCCAGCGCCGCATAGCCGTGCGAGCGGACAGGCAGAGTCTCCTCATGCATCTCAGAGGGAACAGAGCCGTGCCAGCCTGTGAGCAGGGTCACAGCGGGTTGGTTCCATCCGGCTGCAACAAGCACCTGGGAAAAAACAATGAGTGTCATGACCATGATCTGCCGTACGCGGTTCCGTATTCCATTCATCACTATAAGATAACACCTGAGAAGGGGAAAAGTCACTTCGCCAGCTCACTGATACCGGATAAGATCTTTCAGCGGTATGGCAACATTGACCCGGTCTGCCCTGAGAGGCCGATCCGAATAGACGATCAGCGACTGTTCCTTCCACGTGAGAGAGACCAGATACCGGGAACCTCTGTACTCCTGATGGGTGACGGAAGCCTCGGGAAGATAGATATGGTCGAAGAGCGTGGGAGGGAACTCACAATCGTTCGTGACAAGGATGCCGCTTTCAGGACGGAAGAACAGGTGCTTCCTTTCAGTCAGCAGGGCATCTGTTCCTGAGCCCGGATGCTGTACTCTCAGGTGCTCTGAACTGATCTCTGATGCATCGAGCAGAGTTCCCTCACCCATGAACTGTGCGACGAACAGCGTTGAAGGTGTGCTGTACACCTCCTGAGGAGTGCCGATCTGCTCTATCTTTCCGTCCTTCATCACAATAACAGTATCACTGAGCGTCAGAGCCTCCTCCTGATCATGCGTGACATAGATCGTCGTAATCCCTGTAGCGTTGTGAATCTCACGTATCTGTTGTCTTAAGTGCTTTCGTTTCTTTGCATCAAGAGCAGACAACGGTTCATCAAGCAGAAGTATCCGCGGAGACGATGCAAGTGCCCGTGCGAGGGCGATTCTCTGTTTTTCGCCTCCAGACAGTTCAGAGATCGTGCGTTTCTCATAGCCCGAGAGTCCAACCAGGCTGAGATAGCGTTTGACTTCACTGCGGATACGCGAACCCTTCATCTTCCTGTTTTTCATCGGATAGGCAATGTTCTTCTCGACATTCATGTGAGGGAACAGCGCATAGTCCTGGAATACCATCGCAATATTCCTCGTATGGACCTCTTTTGAGGTGATATCTTCCCCGTCAAGAACGATCGAGCCTGAACTGACCGGGAGGAGTCCGCTGATCAGCTGCAGCGTGGTGCTCTTGCCACACCCTGATGGGCCGATGATACTCACCAGTGACCCCTGCGGGATATCACAGGAGAATTCCAGAGAGAACTCGGGGTAGGATACGCGGATATCAGAAATGAGAAGAGAGCCCATGTTGTACCTCACCTTTTTTCAGGTATTCAATTGCCAGGAAGATCAGAATACACACTGCCATCAGCACGGTGCCGAGAGCACAGGCTGCGGCAAAGTTGTAGGAACCGATAAGTCTGTACATCGTAATCGGCAGTGTGATGATTCGTGAGTCAGCGAGGGTGAGAGTTGCCTGAAGCTCTCCCATGCTGATAGCGAAACCGAAAGCACCTGCACTTGCCAGTGCATTTCTGAGCAGTGGCAGGTCGATTTTTCTGAACGTTTTTGCTGCGCTTGCCCCGAGAGTCAGTGAGGCCATCTGATACGTAGGCGGTATCCGTCGGTAGGTGGGAAGGATGCTTCTCAGGACAAACGGACTCGTGATGACCACATGCGCGAGGACGACAAACACGATCTTGCTGATATTCAATGAACTGCTGAGGACCGCCACCATATAGTAGCCGAGCCCGAGGGTGACAGAGGAGACTACCATGGGAAGCATCGCAGCCACTTCAAGTATGACCCGGTCCTGTTTCCTGCCCGATACTATCCTGCTGGACAGAAGTACACCGAGGATTACCGAGATGGAAGATGCTCCTGCAGCTATCAGGACACTGTTGATGATTGAAAGAAGACTCGTATTGGTTCCCTCTGAAAGGGAGGAGAAGAGCAGATGATAGTTTCTCAGGGAGAAGGTCATCGGACCGCTCCTGCTGACCTGGGAGAAGAGCGAGCGATATACGATACTGAACAGGGGCCCCAGAATGAATACGACCGTGAAGAGGATGTAGGTAACGATAAAGAGTCTCACCAGAATATTCTTGTTGCGCCTCATCTGACGTCCCTGAAATGATGCGTTGAATTCTTCACTTCCTTTCATTCTCTGCTGGGTGAATGAATAGAATATGACGAGGACCAGCGCGACAAGGATCGATACCATAGCGAGAGCGCTTGAGCCTGAGATATCACCGGCCATGCGGGCTCGCTGATAGATTTCCACTTCCAGGGTGGTGAACTGCGGGCCGCCGCCAAGGACCAGCAGAATCGCGAAAGAGGAGAAGCAGAAGAGGAAGACAAGCGTCGATGCACTTATGATAGCCGGCAGCAGTCTCGGTAGAGTGATCGTGCGGAAAGTATGAAATCTGGTGGCGCCCAGTGACTGTGCAGCCTGTTCACTTCTCACAGGCAGCTGCTGCCAGTAGGTGGCGACTATTGAAAGGATGACCGGAAAATTGTAGAAGGTGTGAGCAAGTATGATTGCCTTGAATGAATAGAGTATCCTGAAAGGCGGACTCTGCAGGTGAAAGAGCTTCATCAAAACCGTATTCAACACCCCTGTGTTGCCATAGAAGATGACAAATCCGAGGACGACCAGAATAGAAGGGAGTATGAATGGTATGGTTGCCACTGCCTTCACGAGGCGTTTGCCGAGGAAGGAGTAGTGGCTCATGATGTATGCACCAGGCAGCCCTATAGCAAGAGCTCCGAGGGTGCTCACCGCCGATTGCACGATGGTGAACAGAAGAACTCTCAACACATATGGATCCCGAAGCTGCTTGCCGATGAGGGAGAAAGTGAACCTTCCCCCCTCAGAGACGAATCCTTTCGAGAGTATGATCAGCAGGGGGACAAAGAACAGGAGCAACAGCACTCCTATAGCCGGAAGGCTCGCCAGCGTATAGAAGCGGCTGCTGTGAGAAATCGTGATACTGGTCTCCCCGCGTCGTGTTGCCATTATCTGCTCATTACCTCGACCCATTCTTTAAGCCATGTTTCTCTCATGCGTGCGACCTGTTCAGGGTCAAGCAGAAGTGTGTCTTTTGCCTCGGGCGCAATCGAAAACGCCTCATCGAGCACGGTGTTCCTGTTTACGGGGAACATGATGTTCGTCGTTGCGATGTCACGCTGAGCTTCGCGCAGAAGGAAATCGATGAACAGTTCTGCTGCTTCACGCTGGTCGCTGCTTTTCAGAATACCCGCACCTTCGATAGCAAGATAGTTGCCCTCATCGAATACCGTTGCCTGATACCTGTCAGTCTCTTCCCACATCTTATGATAAACCGGGGAGGTTGTATAGGAGAGAACCAGCGGCGCTTCACCTTCGGTGAACAGGCCGTAGCCGCTCGACCAGCCGTCGGCAATGGTCAGGAGGTTATCCTTGACAGCCTTCCACCATGCAAGATATTCGTCTCCGTAGACAGCGATCGTCCACTGCAGGAGTCCCATGCCGACACTGCTCGTGCGGGGATCCATGATGATGATCTGTCCTCTGTAGGAGGGGTCAAGAAGGTCATCAAGCGATGACGGGATGTTCTTGAGCGTCTGAGAGTCGTACACGAAGGAATACGCTCCAAAGTCAAAGGGCAGGAGGGTATGGCTATCATCAAAGATCAGATGCTCGGGTATCTCAGTGAGCACAGGGGATGTGTACGGGGAAAGCAGTTCTGTTTCGATTGTCCGGTACGTCAGTTCTTCACTGATTCCAACGATAACATCCGCCTTCGGAGCATTTTTCTCAAACTCCAGTCTCGTGAGCAGTTCCCCTCCGTTGCCTGCAGATACCATGTTCACCCTGATGCCGGTCTGCTCTTCGAAGGCCTGTGCAATGGCCGCTCCAGGCCCCCATTCACCGACAAAGGAATCATACGCGTACACGGTCAGTTCCGTTGAGTCCTTGTTCTCTATTTCTGCTGTGCCTGCAGCGGATGCTGAAAAGCTCATAAGTACAGCCAGAAATACCGTTGTTAGTAGAATGCGATAGTTCACACTACTACCTCCTCAAAGTAAGATTCTGTCTGTGGGGATTATTGGATTGTTGATTATCTGTGCATCCCTTCGCTAGCATTACCTAGATCAGGTTCTACGGGTATAATCTCAGGTCGTTATCGACCACCCCAAGACACCACAAGGATACTAAGACCGACACGATTCGTCAAGATGCGTAGTGTCTGCAATGTCTCACGGATTCGGCAGACCGGAGAAGCTCAGGAGTGTCACAGCACCGTGTGTCTGTCTCACCAGCTGAACTCCTTGACCATGGAGTCCAGTGCGACAACTGAGACGGTTCCGACCACATGGGCACTTTTCATTACCCGGGAAGCCCAACGGTGAATCTCCCCTGAAAGTCCCCTCACTACGAGGATCTTCAGAACGATATCTCTGGTGATATGGGACTGGAGATTCGTGTGGATAGAAAGGCTCGGATAGGGATCAATCGGTACACGTGTCAGGTGAGTGCCCGTTTTGAACAGCAGAGAAACGATGGCTGTCACTTCGACAGTCTCATCCTGAGCGCCGTGTCTTCTCACCTCTTCATGGATCATATGGCGGATAGTCTGAGACCTGTTTGGGAAATCATACGCAAGCGTCAGCTCATCAAGCGCTTCTACGAGCTCCTTATCCATTGAGACACCGAACCGTACTGTCGAACCCATTTCTCTTCTGCCTCCTTACATGATAGTACCACAGACTGTGACTGTCGTGCGACTGGTATCAGCAGCTTCACTGCATCATTTCATTGACCCCATAGAGTGTTCGCAGTACTATACATCCATGAAGCCGCTTGTAAGCACACAGGTATTGAAAGACGTTGATGAGAAGGCGATGAACGAGTATATGATCCCTTCTCTTCTCCTCATGGAGCATGCCGGGGTGAAAGGGTATCACCGTATGGTCGAGCTTTCCGGCAGGCTGGCTGATCCTTCGGCGTCTCTGGTGGTGGTTGCCGGCAGCGGGAACAATGGAGGCGATGCTCTTGTGATGGCAAGAGAGGCCTACCTGAGCGGCAGGAGAAGGATTCAGATTCTTCTCCTGGGCACCCATCTTTCTCAGGCATCGGTCGTGCACCGGCAGATCATTGAGAACCTGAAGCTGGAATCCCATCAGGTATCCTGTGAGGATGGAGTCCTCGACTCCAGAACGCGTGAGATTCTGGAACATGCAGATCAGATTATCGACGGGATACTGGGAACCGGACTTCATTCGAAGGTGACTGATGCTACAGCATGTCTCTTTCATGCAGTTAATGCTCAGAGAGAACGGGGTGCACAGGTTGTCTCACTCGACGTTCCCAGCGGATACAGCGATCAGTTATCTGCGACGATGGCTCATATAGAGGCTGATATCACCCTGACCTTCGGTATCGAAAAGTATGGGGCCTATATTCCCTCCTTCAGAAGCGCATGGGGAGTGATATCGGTGGTAAACCCGTCGTTTCCCCCTTCGCTTCTGGAACGTGTCTCTCCTGAGGCATATCGTGCCACTTTTCTGGATGTGCGGTTGCCGTCTTTCACAGCACAGGAGTATAAGAACACCAGAGGCCATGTAGCATTGTTCGGAGGATCAGAGAAGTATAGCGGAGCCGTTCAGCTTACAGGCACCAGCGCATTCAGCAGCGGAGCCGGTCTCGTTTCTGTCTTTACCGATGAAAAGGTTGCCGAAGTGCTCAGAACGGACAGACCTTCGCTGATCGTACATACTGTGCAGGAACACCTCCCTGTCAAGGGAGATGCGCTCAATGACTATGACGCTGTGGTCTGCGGACCCGGCTGGGGTAGAGAACGGGGGCGAGAGAGGCAGGTACAGGAGATCCTTACCGCCAGCGTGCCTGTTGTCCTGGATGCGGATGCGCTTTCAGCGTTCGCCCTCCTTGTCTCGGAAAAACGTGTATCCACCGTATCGCTTCCTCCTCTGGTCCTCACTCCCCATCCGGGGGAACTGAGGCAGATGCTTGAGATGCTTTCGATGCCTCTGTGGGCCCAGGATTCCGGACCGGCAGGTACCCCGGAAGCCTTCGTCGGAGCCCTGAAGAGCATTGCCCGTGCATTGAAGGTTGTTCTGGTCTATAAAAGTCATGTCGTGTGGATCATTGACGGAAGGAATGAAGAGTCTGTCCCGGTTGTTGTCGAGGGCAGAAACAACGCTCTGGGGGTTGCCGGCAGCGGGGATGTGCTCAGTGGTATCATAGGTGCTCTGGCTGCGGGAGGTCTCGATGCAGGTGATGCCGCTGTGAGCGGAGTGCTCCTTCATCAGAAGGCAGGGGAACTGGCCAGAGAAGAGCATCGATGGTTCGACAGTCAGATTCTGACAGATTATGTGGCCGCAGCCTACGCACTCGCTGAGGAGGGTGCACACAGATGATTCAGCTATACTTTCTCACGATGGTAGCTCTCGTTCTGGAGGCAGTGGTGTTTCTCTCTGACTATTACGGATGGAAGTACATCACTCTGCTCAAGACGAAGAACTATCTGACCGGAAACCGAAAACGGCTCATAGCACTCGCTTGTGTATATCTGCTGCTCTCTGTGGCGAACCTTCTGTTTCCCATCCCGCCGGGACCGTTTCTGCTCGGTGAATTCATTCCTGCCGTGGTGCTTTTTCTCTTCACCGTGTTCGCTGTTGGGATAGTGCTCGCACCTCAAGGCCTTGAGGAACAGGAGGAAGACGGGAAAAAAATATCCCCGAAGGACTTTATCCGTATGGGACACTCAACAATAGAACTGCATAAGCGGAATCTGGGATTTGCCGTGCTGAGCATTGCCGCAGTACATCTTATGTATCCTCAGGGAGTCCTCATATAACAGAATCCCGGGGTGGAACCCCGGGATTGCCTTTCACTGAGAAATCTGTGTTGCTCTGTCAGAGAATCGTCCCGTGAGGTATGATGGCGTTCTTGTGGATGATGATGATCCCATCATGGATTGAGTAGTTGGTGTAATCCCCATCGGTTCTTTCGACATCATCTATGCCGATTCTGCACCCGTCACCGATCCTGGCATTCTGGTCGATGATGGCTTTACGGATGATGGTTGCCTTGCCGATCCCGATATTCGGAATCTTCTTCTTCGTATTCGACACCTTTTCTTCCTCCGTCTCATAGTACGAGGCGCCCATGCAGTACACACCGTCCAGAGATGCTCCTGATTCGATAAGTGTTCTGACTCCGATGATCGAATTGACTATGTATGCATTGGTGATGATGGATCCTTCGCTCGTCAGCGAGCTGCTGATATTACAGAAATTCACCTTCGTCGCCGGCAGATGCCGTCTGTGCGTATAGATCGGAGCCTCCTCATCATAGAAATTGAATGCGGGGGTGATCGATGCTATGTCGATGTTGGTGTCATAGAAAGCCTTGATCGTTCCGATGTCTTCCCAGAACCCGTCAAACACATGTGCCGCGACCTTACTGGTTCCAATGACTTCGGGAATGATCTCCTTACCGAAATCGGCCGAAGAGTTTGCTTCAAGAATCTTCTCCATCTCACGGGCATTGAAAATGTAGATTCCCATGGAGGCAAGGTACTCATTCGACGCGTTCCTTTCCTGTCCAAGGGACGTCTTAATGAGTTTCTCCGAAGCTCTGTACTCAGATATGTCGGCATCCGGTGCAGGCTTCTCATAGAATTTCTTGATAATCCCATCCTCATCACACCCCATGATACCGAGGCCGGTGGCTTCCTGACGACTTATCGTCTTTGCCGCGATCGTCAGCGTGGCTCCGCTTGTAATGTGGGTCTGAAGCATTTCGTCGTAGTTCATGCGGTATAGCTGATCTCCGCTGAGGATGATGTAATAATCTGCGTCCTGGTCCCTGAAGTGGCCCAGATTCTTCCTTACTGCATCTGCTGTCCCCTGATACCAGTCGTTGCTGTGAAACGTCTGTTCAGCGGCAAGTATCTCTACGAAACCGTTGCTGAAGGTATCGAAGATATAGGTGTTGGAGATATGGTTGTGCAGGGAGGCGGAGTTGAACTGGGTGAGGATATAGATCTTTTTAAATCCGCTGTTTATACAGTTTGATATCGGGATATCAACGAGTCGGTACTTACCCGCGAAGGGTACTGCGGGCTTGCTCCGGTCTTTCGTCAAAGGGTACAGCCGCGTTCCCTTCCCGCCTCCTAGTACTATAGCTACAGTGCTTTGCCTTTTCATGTATCACCCCTTTACGATGGTCGTATAAACTTTGTGGTATTCCTGAGCAGAATTTCCCCAGGAAAAATCTTTCTTCATGCCGCGGATTCTCATTGTTTCGAAATTTTCACGTTCCTCACGATACGTTCTCACAGCCCTTGCCACTGCCTCAAAAAGGCTCGCTCCGCTTATTTCGTTGAAGAGGAAACCGGTTCCCTGTTCCATATCCGCATCAATGATCGAGTCTGCGAGTCCCCCTGTGTTCCTGGCTACTACGACAGTTCCATAGCGCATCGAGTACATCTGATTCAGTCCGCACGGTTCGTATCTGCTGGGCATGAGGAAGAGGTCACTGCCTGCTTCAACAGCATGTGCGGCTTCGTTGCTGAACACCAGGTTGACAGAGAGGTTGGTATGAATCTGGGCGAGACTGGTAAGCTTCTGTTCGATCTTCTCGTCCCCTGTCCCGATTATAAGAATCTGGACTCCCAGATCAGTTATCATTCTTTCCAGAGGCGAGGGTGAACCCTGACAGAGTTCGTAGAAACCCTTCTGCTCTGCCAGTCTGCTGATCATACCGATCAGTGGTGTTTCAGGTTCTACGGGAAGGTTGAACCGTTTCTGGATATCTGCTTTGCACACGGCTTTGCCTTTCATCTCTTCAGGTGAGAAATGATGGGTAATCAAGGGATCCTTTTGCGGGTTCCATTCCTCGGTGTCTATACCGTTGAGTATGCCGAACAGCCGATTGCTTTTACCGGCCAGGATCCTGTCAAGATTGCAGCCCTGCTCCTCCTCCTGTATCTCCTGTGCATAGGTGGGACTTACTGTCGTGAGGATGTCGGCATGGACAAGAGCTGATTTGAGCATATTCACTCTGGAGTCGATGCTGTCTCCACTCATCAATGTCCGGTCCACCTTCATGTTGGCGAGAAGGAGATCGAGGCGCGGGAATTCTCCCTGATAGGCAAGATTGTGAATGGTGAACACGCTCGTCGTGTGCATGAACGCAGGATTCTGTCTGATCATGAAGGGTATGAGTCCTGTCGTCCAGTCATGGCAATGGAAGATATCTGGTATCCAGTCTGTGGTTGTGCATAACGCTATTGCGGCTTTGGACATCAGCAGGTATCTGAGAAGGTTGTCAGAGTAAGGTGCATAACTGGTATCTCCGTAGATGCCCTTTCTTTGTGAGAACCATGGATGATCTATGAAGAAGACTTCTACCCCCTTCATGGTCGTCGTGAAAAAACGGATGTTCTCTTCCCTGTCTGCGATCCGGACGCTGCAGGTGACAGGAGACTCTGTCAGTGTGAACTTGCTTCTGTCCGTAAGTCCATAGAGGGGAACGATGAGTCTGACAGTGTGTTCCTCCATCTCACTCAAGGCTATGGACAGAGACGAGGATACGTCAGCCAGCCCTCCCGATTTAGAGAACGGGACGGCCTCACTCGTTACCATATAAATCTTCATACTCTAATTAGAGCATTGATGAACAGGTATGGTCAAGGAATTTCGCGAGCAAACCTGCAATCAATGTCATAAATATAAAGCTGGAATGTCTGTCTCCGATGTGGTATGCCTGTACCTTCTTTCTGGAACAGCTTCAGAACATTACTGTGCTGAGAACTCGCCTGAGCGGATATCGGGAAAAACGGGATCATGGATGAGAGCCACGGTAACAGAAGAGACTCCTTTACAGACAGAAACAGCGGAAGCTGACCCCCGCTGTTTCCTGTCATGTGCCGGTGCAGGTGTCCTACACGTACGCCTGGCCCTTAAGCTCATCGATGTACTGAGCCGCAGTATGTGCTGCAATCGCTCCGTCACTGGCTGCAGTGATGATCTGCTTGAATCCACCGTTTCTCACATCGCCGGCTGCGAAGAGTCCGGGCACGTTGCTGCGCATATGGTCATCGGTAATGATATACCCGTCATTATCGAGTCCCGCGAAGGGTACGAGTGCGGTAGACGGATTCGCTCCAATGAAGATGAACACGGCATCGAAGGGTTCGTCATAGTCTTCGCCGGTCTCTACATTGTGCAGAGATACGTGCGTCACTTTCTTTCCGTCTCCCTTGATCTCATTGAGCGTATGCATGAATCGCGTCTCGATATGATCGTTATGCTCAACATGGTCAGCAATGCTCTTCTGCGCTCTGAACCGGTCTCTTCTGTGAATGATCACTACCTGTTCAGTGAGCTTTGACAGAAACAGGGACTCGTCACAGGCACTGTCTCCACCGCCGACAACCAGGATCTTCTTGTTTCGGAAGAAGGGGCCATCACAGGTTGCACAGTAGCTGACACCCTTTCCCTGGTATTCCTTCTCTCCAGGGGCTCCAATCAGTTTCCTCTTGGCACCGGTTGCCATAATCACAACAGGGACAGTATAGTCCTCAGAGGGTGTCTTCACGGTAAAGGATCCATCATCGTTCCTGATGACCGCTTCCACTGATGAGAGGATGACCTTCGCGCCGAAGTTTTCCGCCTGACGATGGAACTTGTCGGAGAGTTCGAACCCGCTGACGGGTGTATCAAAACCCGGGTAGTTTTCAAGGCCATCAATGATGAGGGTCTGTCCGCCGGGAGCCATCTCCTCGATCATGTAGGTTGAAAGACCTGCACGAGCTGCGTACTGAGCTGCCGAGAGACCTGCCGGACCTCCGCCAATGATGATGATGTCAATTTTTTCGTTCTTTGTGTGTTCACTCATGAAAATACCTCGTATAGTTTGTTCATTGTATGTGGAGTTGTTGTTTCTCTGCTAAAGATACCTCAGCATCGCTCAATCGTACATAGGTGGGGCCGCTGGCAATATCATCTGGGCCACGTGTCTCGAATACTGCCTTGCCGAGTAGAATCATTGCCGCTCCGTATGATCTTTTTTGCTCGTTATCAGGTATTATATCAGGAAAAGAGTCAAATTCATCTTGCAGCAGAGAGAGCTGATCAATGATATCCGGGGCATCGGGTCCTGTGATGACCACCTGATTCAGCTGTGTGACTAAGTTACCAATCTCCCGTATGGTCAGATCTCTGTCCGCTGTAAGGCGTCTGCCCTGTTCGAACAGCGCGGTATAGTACCGGTGTTTTTTTGCGTCAAGGACGCTGAGGACCGGGATCGAAAGGAGAGCGAGCGGATGGGCGAAGGTCTCGAGGGTGGATATACTGACATAGGGAGCCTTAGATGCCAGAGAGATTCCTTTTACCGTGGCCATAGCAACCCTGAGGCCGGTGAATGATCCGGGTCCCTTGGTGCAGACCAGCAGATCGATATCCCCGGGTGTAAGACTGTGCCTGCCCAACAGGTTCGTGATCTCCATCATCAGCTGTTCTGTGAACTTTCGTCCTACCGTGTACCTGAGTGAATCGAAGAAACCATCTCCCTCCAGGGCGAGATGAAGCGTGTCATGAGATGTATCAAGTGCCAGCGTGTTCATAGGTCCAATCCTTTCACCTCAACGTGTCGTTCCTGTGTGTCACCGATGGAGAACGAGATATAGATGGTGTGAGCCGGCAGAAGGTCCGCGATCTTCTCGCTCCACTCGATCAGGGTGACTCCCGTCTCCCACAGGAGTTCTTCTCCTCCGATCCCTTCGAAGTCCTCGGCTCCGCTGATGCGGTAGAGGTCGAGATGGTGGAGTTCCATATCACCTTCATACTCCTGAATAAGGGTGAAGGAAGGACTTACGATCGCCTCTGTGATATGCAGAGCCTGTGCGATTCCCTTGGCTAGTACGGTCTTTCCTGCACCGAGCGGACCGGTGAGGGACACAAGAGAGCCTGAGCTCAGGGCCCGTCCGATTCTCCGTCCGAGTTCTTTGGTCTCCTCTTCACTCGCGCAGATGAATCTCTGAGTGCTCTTTTCAGCCATCAATCACCTCTGTATTCTGAGGCAGTTCGATCCCTCCGTGACTTGATAGTTCCCGTACAAGAGAAGCGATCATGGGGTCGTGTGGATCTAGTTCCCGTGCCCGGAGTATCAGGTCGGCAGCTTCATTGAATCTGCTGTCCTGCAGATACAGCAGGGCCAGATTGGAGATGTAGGTGAGGTTCCCTTCTTCCTTCTCCAGAGCAATCTCAAGATAGTCTCTGGCGAGATCCCGGTTCTCTGTCTCAAGGGCGCAGATGGAGAGCTCATTGTAGATGTCCCCGCTGTCCGCTCCGAGAGAGAGACATTTCAGGAAGGCTTCCTGAGCCTCATCATACCTCTTGAGGCGTCTGAGTGCCCACCCTCTGATGAAATGTCCTGACCAGTTCCCATCGTTGCGAATCAGGAACGTATCGATCAGCGTCAGCGCGTGTTCTTCATGTGACAGCTGCATCTCATCGAACGCCTGCTGAAGCGTCTTCTCATCCTCATTCTGTTCTCTCAGGGCAGTAACCTGTCTGTCTATGATATCCTTCTTCTCTCCCTCGGGAGCATTGGCAAGATATAGCGTCAGATACTCGAGTGCACTGTCGGCGTTACCGAGAAAAAGCTGGACAAGGCCGAATTCACTGAGGAGAAGGGGAGAGGAGGGAAGGTTTTCAAGCCCCTCCTTGAGAATGGCGATCTGTTTCTGGACCGCTTCGTCGTATGCATCATTTTCCTCTTCCTCCTGAGCTTTCTTTGCCTGTCGGGCATAGAGGGTTGCAAGGTTGACGTAGATTTCCGGTATCATCCTGTTGATCCTGAGAGCTGCCAGATACAGTTCAATGGCAAAAACGAGTTCGCCCCTGTCTCCTTTCGCAGCTGCCGCTATCTGGAGTTCCTGAACGATGTCGGGCTGAAGGGCAAGGAGTAGCGAGGTGTAGTACCCGATGTGCTCGTGCGTCGGTTCATAGGCAAGAACCTTGATGATGCCGCTTGCTATCTGGGCTATCGATATACCCTCGCTGACATCGATCTGGTTCGGGTCATTCGTAATCTGTACCGGGAGAGCGATCTCAGGTTTGAACACAAAAGAATCCTCCTTCGTCTCAACCGCCTCTGCAAGGTGGAGATACCTGACATCTGATAGTGCAATATTCATCGATTCTGTTTTCATGGGATAGTTCCTGGTGTCCAAAAGATGCTTTGGATAGATAAAAACCTGCGGTGCAGTTTTGAGAAGGATCTCTTGAACCGATGGTTCAAGTGGGTTGCCTGGGGATGAGCATTCTGTTCCCATAAAGCAGCCGAAACTGCCGGGAGCAATTCAACTCACCTATACCGCATCCCGTCTGTGTTTTTTGAGCCAAGAGAATTGTCTCATCACACACACCGCAGGAACATACTCATATCATAAATCAAGGAAAGAGCACAAGACCTTTCCTAGTATGCCCTCTCTGGCATAATCGTATCATAACGGCAAAAAAAACGGAACCTCCTTGGAGGTCCCGCTGGAAGGTTGTTCCGAAACTGTCAGGTAAGATCGTCAAGGCTGATTTCATCGATGTCGATAGCAGCTCCGCTTGTAAACTTATCTGCTTCGTCAAGGTCTCCTGACAGCATTCCAGTGATGTCAATGTCATCGAGTCCGTCGATTGAATCAAGCTGAGTAAGGGCATTGTTGATACTCTCCTCAATCAGTTTGCTGTCAGTACTGAAGGTCTCAGTGTACTTCTGAAGCTCTTCATTATGAGTAGAAAGGACATCAATCTCATCCTGCATCTCACCGATCTTTTTCTCCTGATTCCGAATCAGGACTGCTGCTTTGATAATACGCTGCTCAAGCAGCTGAACTTTATCGAGAGTCGTCATCTGCACCACCTCCTTGGGGGATCTGAACCCTGTTCCTTAGGCGAGTACCTCTTTTACCTGAGATACGAGCTTCGAGAAAGCGGCCTTGTCTTCAATAGCCATGTTGGAAAGTACCTTTCGGTTGATCTCGATATTCGCGAGTTTAAGGCCATGCATGAACTGCGAGTAATTGAGACCTTCAGCCTGTACACCGGCAGAGATACGTGCAATCCAGAGCGCTCTGAAGTCTCTCTTCTTGCGGCGTCTGTCTCTGTACGCATACTGTCCTGCCTTGGCTACAGCGTCTTTTGCAATCCGGTAGTTGGTGCTTCTTCTTCCCCAGTACCCTTTCGCCTGATCGATAATTTTCTTTCTTCGGTTCTTATGTTTTGTTCCGTCTACTGCTCTTGGCATCGTCCATTCCTCCTAAAACTGATAGGGAAGCATAACCTTCGCTTTCTTGGTTTCTGCTTCGCTGAGAATACCGGTGTGTCGGAGATCTCTCTTCCTCTTGGTAGTCTTCTTCGTGAGAATGTGACGAAGACCCTGCTTTTTGTAGCGGACCTTCCCGGTTCCCGTGACCTTGTACCGCTTTGCAGCGGCCTTTCTTGTTTTCATTTTTGGCATGATGTACCTCTTTTTCGCGACCACAGGGAACAAGTACCCCTGGGCCTGCGTTGTATTATGTCATATCCGGATGTGCATCCGAATAGCGACTATTTCTTTGATTTCGACGGAGACAGAATCATGGACATCATTCTTCCCTCCATCTTTGCCTGTCTGTCGAGGTTAAACCCGACCTCTTTTTCTTCAAGAAGGGCGAGAATGTTGTCAAGCACGACCTTACCCAGTTCTGTGTGAGCAAGTTCTCTTCCTCTGAATCGAACTGATACCTTGACCTTGTTTCCCTCAGCCAGGAATTCAGAAATCGCCTTCGTCTTGAACTCCATATCATGGCGTTCAATCTTGGGCTGCATCCGTATTTCCTTGAGTTTTATTACGGTCTGATGCTTCTTCGCTTCCCGATTCCGTTTTTCCTGCTCATACCGATACTTTCCGTAATCGATAATCTTACAGACGGGAGGATTCGCATTTGGTGAGACCTCTACGAGGTCGAGTCCTGCCTCTTCAGCCATCTGCATGGCAGAAACAATAGACAGTACTCCGGCCTGATTGCCGTCAGCGTCTATGAGCCGGACTTCTCGTGCTCGAATCTGCCGGTTTGTTCTCAATTCTTTACTAGGTTTAGCCAAGCTTTCTCCTTTTCCTTCTCTCTGAAACGTACATGGTGGTGTGCAGGAAAAGACCTGCGAGCACCACTATATCACACGCCCCCGCCTTACGTCAAAGGGGCGTGTATATAGATGCGAGTATTTTCGGCGCCAGTGTGAATCAGGCGTTACCTGCCGAACCGAGAACGTTTTCGTTCTTGTGCATATACATCTTCTTCAGTTCATCCCGTGCAGGACCGATATACTTTCTGGGGTCGAACTCACCGGGCTTGTCGTTGAGGACCTTCCGTATCGCAGCGGTCATGGCAAGACGGCCGTCGCTGTCGATGTTGATCTTGCACACTGCACTCTTTGATGCCTGTCTCAGCTGCTCTTCTGGGATACCGACTGAGTCCTTCAGGGCTCCGCCGTTTTCATTGATCATTTTGACGTATTCCTGGGGAACGCTGCTTGATCCGTGAAGAACGATCGGGAAACCGGGAAGCTGCTCTTCGATCTCTGCAAGGATGTCGAACCTGAGCGGGGGCGGGATGAGGATTCCATCCTCGTTCCGGGTGCACTGTTCGGGCTTGAACTTGTTGGCTCCGTGGCTGGTGCCGATCGAGATCGCAAGCGAGTCAACGTTGGTCTTGCTGACGAAATCAACGACTTCTTCAGGCTGTGTGTAGGTCGAGTGTTCAGCAACGACATCATCTTCGATACCGGCAAGGACTCCGAGTTCGCCTTCAACTGTCACATCATGTGCGTGAGCATATTCAACGACCTTTTTTGTCAGAGCCACGTTCTCATCGTACGGTAGGTGAGATCCGTCGATCATGACCGAGGAGAAACCGTTGTCGATACATTCCTTACAGGTCTCGAACGAATCGCCGTGGTCAAGGTGGAGGGTGATGGGAATTTGGTACCCGAGCTCCTTGGCATATTCTGATGCCCCCTTCGCCATGTTGCGAAGCAGGTTTATGTTTGCATAGTCTCGTGCTCCCCGTGATACCTGGAGGATAACGGGAGACTTTGTTGCAACACATGCCTGGATGATAGCCTGAAGCTGTTCAAGGTTGTTGAAGTTGTATGCCGGGATGGCATATCCGCCCTTCACGGCCTTGGCAAACATCTCTTTCGTGTTTACAAGTCCTAGTTCTTTGTAAGAAATCATAATAGGTTTTCTCCTTCATATGTACTCGTGTACCTGTAACCTACAGTCAAATGCATCTATTGGTCAACTGACCTTGTTCTGATATGTCAAGAATTGCACGAAATGTATCAACTGTGACACTATGTATGTGTAAGCGGATGTGTATGTACGGCTCGTTCAGTCACGTGGGGGGAACAGCGTATTGAAGTTGCCGGCAATCTGCTCAATCAGTCGTCCCTGCTCACTATCACGCACACGGGCAATCTCCTGTACGACATAGGAGACGTAGAGGGGCAGGTTCGTCTTTCCCCGCATTGCCTGGGGAGCGAGGTAGGGTGCATCAGTCTCCACGAGAAGTCTGTCGGAGGGGACATAGGTAGCGACCTCTCTGAGTTCACTGTTCTTCTTGTATGTCACGGGCCCGGCAAAGGAGATGTACAGACCTGCATCAAGGGCTGTTCGTGCAAAGTCTCTGTCCGCCGAGAAGCAGTGGATGATACCGGAGGCAGGGAAGGAGTTGCTCTTCAGAATCGCCTTCATATCCGCATCGGCATCGCGGGAGTGGATGATGACTGGTCTGGAAAGGCGGGAGGCGAGCCTGATCTGTCCTTCGAACAGCCCTCTTTGCCGCCGGACAGTGCCGTAGTTCCAGTAGTAATCGAGCCCTGCTTCCCCGATTCCGTCTACCGGATACTCACTGAGTTCCCGTTCGAGACGGCTGAGCAGCAGGTCGACAGGTTCCTCTCCCTCAGCCGCCCAGGGTCCCAGTCCATAGCCGGTCCTGATCATCGGGAACTGTGCCAGAAGGGATTGTCGTTCCGTCAGGTCCCCGTACTCGAGGGAGATGTTCAGTCCTCCGGCGAATGAGTGTTCGACAAGTGAGGAACACACCTCCATAGCCGACACATCACGTTTTTCAAGTTCTGAGAGGTGAAAATGTGAGTCTATGAGTCCGGGCAGTATCTTCATACCTGTCACTGTACGGATTATCCGGAACTCTGGCAAGGACTTCACCCCTATGGTGATATTGTTACATACCAGCTGAGCTCTTTACACGTATCTTCTCTTTCGATACCAATTGATAGAAACATCAGGAGATAGATGCTGTATGATAGTCGATGTGAATGAAGAAACCTTCAAAGAACAGGTGGTGGACTCAAAGATCCCCGTTATTGTGGAGTTTTGGGCAAAGTGGTGCGGGTTCTGTAAGGTGCAGGAGGGAATTCTCTATGCGCTTGACGGAGATCTCGACCGTTCGAAAGCGAAGATCTGCATGGTGGATGTTGACCCCAATGAAAACCTGTCAGAAGAGTATCAGATCATGACCATTCCGACGATTCTTGCGTTCAGAGATGGTAAGGTGGTAGCTCGGGAAGAAGGCGTACGGAACGAGATGATCGTTCGTGCCATGCTCGATCTCTAGGTAAGTGCGTTGAGGGCATCCCGGTCAGTGATTGTGATGCCTCCCCTCGAGAGTGTGAGGAGGGAGTCTTCCTGAAAGCGCTTGAGCATTCGTGTGACCACCTCCCGTGCAGTACCGAGGTCTCTGGCCAGAGCCTCGTGGGTGATTCTGAAGGTATCGCTCTCTGCGATAGCCGAAAGTTCGAGGATCCGCATGGACAGACGCCTGTCGAAGCTCATGAACACTATCTGCTCGACTATCCACATCACATCGCTGAAGCGGGAGGAGACGAGTTCGTTCGTGAAGTCCAGAACTTCCGGGTTGATCGCACCTACTGTCTTGAAGCTGTCTGTGGCGACACGCAGCATGGTGGTGTCCTTTTCCGCTGACACATACACATCGAAGGTGATGTTACGTATCAGGCAGGAGGCGGAGAGGACACAGACATCCCGGTCGAACAGCCGGTACAGGGTGATCTCCTTACCTGTCTCGCTGACGATAAAAACGCGCAGCTGGCCCGAAAGAACCAGCAGAAGACCGGTGCAGACATTCCTGTCCTCATGGACGACATCTCCGGCTTTATGAGTGAATTTGATCGTTCCCTGGAGCAAAGTGGTTTTATCACTGTCATTGAGATTCTTCCAGAAGGGAAGATTCTCGTCTATAGCCCTCAAATCAGAAGGTTCAAGCATCACACATCTCCTTACCCGCCATAGTACAGAACTATCGCGTTCCATACAAGATAATGGAGGCAAATATGAGGTGCATAGTTGACTCATCATAACTGGGCGGTTTAGTATGACTAGCGCGCCGAAGTGGTGGAATTGGTAGACACAAGGGACTTAAAATCCCTTGTCCGTAAGGACGTGAGGGTTCGAGCCCCTCCTTCGGCAAAACTCTGTTTTATAAAAGACTGATCGAAATGTATCAGGCAGACTACTAGTCTGCAGATGAAAAACGGTGACAGGAATTTGTCCCTATGCGGCGGTAGAACGCTTTTTAACCATCCATTGATAGCACCCTCTTTAATCAAAATATGGAGGTTTTTCATGTCTCTTACACCTAATTTGTCCAGTGCTTACAAGAGACATCGCAGAAACCCAAGAAGTTTTCGTATCCCCTTGCACCAACGGTTACCAACGAACTCATCAATCAGAAACTGTACAAAACCCGAGGCAGCAAATCGCTCAACAAGCAGTTCCGAGAGTTCGACTGTGAAGGGATCTATAGAAAGCTCCCAAAAAAAAGGGGAGAGGCTGAAGCATACTTGGCAAAAAAAATATGATGCCGCAGGGGTTGTTTTTCAAGATGATGGAAGAGCTTTTCATCCTTACAGGTACCGTCAATTCTGGAGAATATTCGGTGCCTGTTGTAAAGAAAGGACTGTCACTTCCCTAATCCCCCGGTACCCTGCTCAGAATTGTGAGCAGGGCTTCGCCGGGATGCCTCTCTACCTGAAGGATGAGCTGACAGGTGAGAAAACCACAAGAATCACTATCTTCGTGACAACCCTGTCATACAGTAATTATTGTTATGCAGAAGGCGTCATCAAAGCTGACATCCGAAACTGGATCTCAGTGAACAATCATGTGATCCATTATTGTGAAGGGATGACCCCGATCGTTGCCAACGACAAATGCGAGGTTGCTGTAACCAGGAATCCCGACTGGATCGACCCGTCACCAACAAGGATTTTCAGGACTGGGCTGACCACAATAATGTAGTCTTGCATCTGGCGAAAGTAAGAAGCCCCCAGGTGGAAGCTTCATCTGGAGAATTCAGTCAAAATCAGCAATGAGCACACCCTCATCGATATGAATGAGATGAGGTTCTTTACCCTTGATGAGTTGAATTCTGTTCTGTGGGAAAAGAAGAGGAATTGAATTTTTCTCTGCTGACAACAAGGGATTGTTCCAGATGGGATATCTTTTCCTCAGAGGAACAGAAACACTTTCTACCAGTCGATCGCCAGTACGGCACTGTATATGTAGTCTGGTGAAACACCCGACCTGATACAGTCTGACCAACAGTCAGTATCCAGCCTTGTTGCAATTAAAGTGATAGCAGACGAAGAAGTTACGGCCCCTTGGAATCCCCTTGCACAGGATAAGCCTGTCCAGGGTGTTACTCCCGAGGAAATGTCATCGGCCGCCGTGTTCGGCGAAGGACACTATCATGTCAAAGAACTACATGAGTGCCATGCTATTTCAATAGTGCATGATCTCCACGCCTTACAGTCCGCCTGGCCTGTTGACCAATTAGTCAGTTATGACTATATTAAAACAGTCATAACTGACTATCACTCAGAAGGAGGTATTGCAGATGACAGAAGAGCGCAAGCTGCTGATTCTCGGCTTATTGAGGATGACCGAAATGCATGGGTACGTCTTAAACGCCCATATAGACAGCGTCTCCCCGATCACATTGAAGAAGCCGGCAGCGTACAACCTTCTCGACAGCATGGAGCGGGACGGGTGGATCGAGCATCGTGAAGAATCCACCGGGGACAGACTCCGTAAGGTGTTCTCGGTGACAACTGCCGGTGAGGACGCCTTTTTTGAGTTGTTGCGCACTCAGGTCGGCGCATACACGCCCAATGAGTCTCCGGGAATGGTGGGCTTGAGTTTTCTCGACGTGCTTCCACGCGACGATGCCATGGATCTCCTTCACAAGAGACGTTTATCCATTCTTGATTACCGCAGGGCCTTTGAATCGGATGGCAATGTGGAGAGCGGAGATCCGCACTCCGGCAGCATGCAATTGCCCATCGAGTATGCGCGGCGCCTGGCGGACCTGGATCTGACTTTCATCGAAGAGATCATCGAAGACCTATCGAAACAGCTGCAACGGAAGGAGGATGACAATGGCTGACGACAGACAACCAGTTTCCGGAGTCCCCAAGGCGGTAGAGGTCTCCGAGTTGACGAAGGTATATACAGACAATGTCCGCGCCCTCGATCGACTCACACTCTCGGTTGATACGGGCACTATCTACGCATTGCTTGGTCCTAACGGCGCCGGAAAAACCACGACGATATCCATACTGACGACGCTGATTTCGCCGACAGACGGATCAGCACGGATCAACGGCATGGATGTCGTGCGGGACGAGAAGAAGGTTCGTTGTGACATCGGCGTGACCTTTCAGGAGATGATTCTCGACGATGCGCTCACCGGGAGGCAGGTACTCACCTACCACGGGCGATTGTACCGAATGTCGCGCGGTGATTGTACGTCACGAGCGAAGCAGCTGCTCGAGCTCATCGATTTAGGCGACGCAGCGGACCGGAAATGCAAGACGTACTCGGGTGGCATGAAGCGTCGGCTCGAACTCGCACGTGCTCTCATGACCGTACCGAAGGTGCTGTTTCTCGATGAGCCGACCCTTGGTCTAGATCCTTCCGGGAGAGCTCAAATCTGGAAGTACATCAGAAGTCTGGTGAAGGATACCGGCCTTACGATCTTCCTGACCACCCACTACCTTGACGAAGCCCACCGGCTTGCCGACCGGGTCGGTATACTCGATCAGGGGCGTCTGGTCGCCGAGGGAGCGCCCGATCAACTGATCGATGAGCTCGGCGTCGACACGATCGTACTTCGCGGCAGCGGATCGACCGACGACCTGAGGGAGAAACTTCAATCACTTCAGTTCGTAGAGACGGTTTCAGTCGTTGATGACGGACTGCTTATCGGAGTGGAATCCTCTTCGCGCCATCTTGCGGATGTTGTTTCACAAGCTTCCGGATCCGCATTTTCCATCGAAGACGTCTCGGTATCCAAGCCGGATCTCGGAGCGGTATTCGCCAAGTATACGGGTCACAGACTACAAAACGGAGATGCATCATGACTGCAACCATCAATGCAACATTGACCATTTGGAACAAACACATGCGGAAGTTCCTCATGAACGGAGAGGAGCTCTTCGGGACCATGATACAGCCTGTCCTCTGGGTAGCCCTGTTCGGATTGGGTATGAAGGGGGTCGTTGGTCTCGGTGGATCCCCCGACTCCGGGGATTATATAGGGTTTATGCTGCCGGGGATCGTCGCCCTGAGTGCTATGGGCGGTGCGATCGGAGGAGGGATGACCTGGCTCGATGAACGGGTTCGCGGCATCTTGAAAGAGTATCTCGTCTCCCCCATCCCTCGAGCGAGCATACTCCTGGGGAACGCCTGCAGCACGGTTTCAAAGGCTGCCGTACAGGCAATCGTAATTTTTCTGGTTGGCATGTTGATCGGTGCCAGACCCAGCGGCGGCATGCTGGACTGGCTTCTTGCAGCCGCTTTGATGATCGCGTACGCCTTAGGGTTCACCGGTCTTGCGCTTTCGGTTGCCTCGCAAACCGACGACCTTATGGCCTACCACGCCATGATCATGCTTCTCAATCTGCCGGTGCTATTCCTGAGCAACGCGCTATATCCCCTGGAATCGCTTCCGGGATGGATGAGAATCGGCGCCATGGCTAATCCGACGAGCTATCTCGTGGACGGCATGAGACAGCTGGTGCTTTCGGAACCAGGCAGTTCGGCGGATTTTCCGCTCTGGCTCTGCGTGGTCATAGTGCTGGCGTTTGCCTGTGCAGGTCTCGGTTTGGCAGCGCGAGCTATCAGCAACAAGACGACGAGGAGGTAAGGATGACAGACATGACAGGAAAGACATGCTTGGTAACCGGAGGGAACAGAGGCATTGGGTTCGAGACGGCGAAGGCCCTGGCAGGCCTGGGTGCTGACATCATCATTGTGGCGAGGAGTAAGGAACAAGGGGCTGAGGCCAGGCAACGGCTATCGGTCATCGGCGGGCGTGTTGATCTGATAGTCGCCGATCTATCTTTGGTTTCCGAGGTAAAGCGTACCGCGGAGGAAGTGATGCAGAATCACGATACCCTCGATGTTCTGATAAACAACGCGGGGGCGGCATATGGGCAGAGAATTGTCACCGACGAGGGTCTCGAATTCACTTTCGCGCTCAATTTCCTCGCACCGTTCGTCCTCACTCAGCAGCTTCTCAAGCCATTGAAGGAGAGCCGGAGTGGCCGGATCATCAACGTGTCGTCGTCGGCACACAAGGCCGGGAAGATAGACTTTGAAAACCTGATGCATGAGAAAGGCTACTCCCGTATGAAGGCCTATGCGAACACCAAGCTCGCACTCACGCTTTTCACCTTCGAGCTTGCGAAGCGGATAGAAGGTACCGGAGTGACCTGCAACGCCGTGAATCCGGGTTTTGTCAACACGAAGCCAAGTTACGCGACTAAAGCAGACTTGCTTATCGGTCGGCTCATGAGTCCCTTCGGGAAGTCTCCAGAAGACGGTGCGTTCCCGTCGGTTTACGCCGCGACTGATCCGGAGCTCACGGGTACCACCGGCGCCTACATCGACCCGAAGTGCCGGATCAGAGAGGCTTCGAAGGAGAGCTACGATTCAGACCTCGCCGCGAAACTGTGGATCGAAGCCGAAAGAATTATTGCTACGAGCGAACCGGGGTGAGCGAAAGGTTCCGGGGGTCGTCAGTGTAGCAGAGTTTTAGCCTTTAGCGATGGAAACCTCTGGTTCACTATGGTCGATTCCCGACGAACATGTAGTGTAGAACCTGGGGAAGATTGACTAAGACATTATATTACATACATATATTTACGTTTCAGTGCACGAAAACACCTTGTTCGTAAGGACGTGAGCCCCCTTCGGTACCTCATTAAACATGAGTGAATGATCTCATTGGAAACGGAAGGTCATGCGTGGGGTTCTGCCAGAACTGCGGGGTATATCCCGCATGATGCCCTCTTCTTCACGCTAAGCGAGTACAAAAATGCAATTTGAATCCTCTGCCTTTTCACACGTGAAATAGGGCTGAAACTACTGAGTGAAGGTTTCTGCATGAGGGTACGTCTTTTAGATGCTTGAGATAAAAAAGGGAACCAATACCGGTTTTGCCGGTAGGCTCCCTCTGTACGGATAAAAGCAGTTTCCTAACTGAGAAGTTCCTCGATGGTGACATAGTCGCCTACATGGCCGGCCATCTTCTCTGCATCCGTGTTGACCGGAAGAATCTTCTTCCCCGGTCTCCAGTTTGCAGGGCATACTTCACCGGTTCTGGTTGCATGCTGCCATGCCTGAACCTGACGGAGGAATTCATTGACGTTCCGTCCCACTGAGTCCGCCTGTACTTCCTGTGCTACACAGACGCCGTCCGGGTTGAACAGGAACCTTCCTCTCAGGGCTACACCATCTTCCTCGATCAGCACGCCGAAAGCTCTGCTGACTTCCTGATTTCCGTCTGCACCGATTGTAAGCTTGAGGTCTTTCAGAAGCGGTTCCGTCTCAACGAATCTCTTGTGAGAGAATTTGGTGTCAACCGAGACAGCGAGGATCTCTGTGTTCAAAGCCTGGAACTCATCATATTTTGCATTCATGGCTGCAATTTCTGTGGGACACACAAACGTGAAGTCTGCGGGATAGAAACAGACAACCGTCCATTTTCCCTTATAGTCTTCACTCGACACTGTGGTGAAGTGACCACTTTTTGCATCATAGGCATCCATCGTGAACTTCGGCATTTCCTGTCGTACCATTGTTGAACTCATTTTCTTCTCCTCTGTAATAATTTCCTGGGTCTCTAGATTCAAAACCTTTTTCTTCCTGGGTCTTACTCCGGCTTCACAACTCATAGTGCAAACCTCCTTGCATCATGAGGAGAGAGTAGCAAATAATTTGGAATGAGTCAATATTAGTAATGATTATTATTATTATTATTTTTATACATAAGGGGTAGTGTGGTGCTATCCAATCACCTGTCGTGCCGGCATCACTCCCGTCGACGGGGTTTTCACAAATGTGCGGTTCCTTCCGGCCTCCTTTGCGGCATGCAGTGCCGAATCAGCGAAGCCGATTATTCTGTGGATGTCGCGTTCACCTGTATACAGCGAGATGCCGAAACTCATGGTGAGCCGGACATCCCCATGCCCGTGGGACTGTACTTCATGTCTGACCGCCTCAGTATAGAGTAACGCCTCTTTCACTGTTGCGAAGTGCAGGAAGAGAAGGAACTCATCTCCACCGTATCTGAAGAGGAGCGTATCTTTTCTGGCAAGATTCCTGAGAGTTCTCGCTACTGACATGAGGACTTCATCTCCCTTCTGATGTCCATAGGTGTCATGTATCTGTCTGAAGTGATCGATGTCACAAAGAATGAAGGCTCTGAAGGGTGTATTCTTCCAATCTCCAGTGTGTCCTAAAAAGTCACGGATATACTCGTGCATGTAGTTCCTGTTTTTAAGACCTGTGAGTGTATCGGTTATGGAAGTGTTCAACAGTCTGGTCATGATGCTCCTTCTGAGTTGAAGCATCAGGGCAGTCAGGACAAGGGAGGTGAGGATCAGGAGTAGGGTTGCATAGAACCGAAGGTTCCTGAAGGTCTTCAGCCTCTGTTCAATTGCCGAAATCAGTTCATCTGAAGAGCTGTTCACTGCATCTGATATCTTCTGGAGACTCTGTAGGGAGTACTCACCGCCGGCAAGTATCGAGATGCTTTCCCTCCACAGTTCCTTCAGATCCATCACTCTGAGGGAATCTTCCTGTGTGAACAGGAACGAATGAGAGGTGAGTTCAGAGAGCAGTTCGGTGAACTGTCTCTCTATGGTGTGTTCATGTGCGGAGACATCTGAGTCAAGTGAGTACAGAAGAACGGCCTGATGCATGTTGCCTCTGATATCGGCTGCAATGTTCTCCGCTCTCGTCATTTCACTGAGTTCCGTATGAGTGTACAGTGAGGCCATGTGGACCGCCACAGTAAGTATGACAGCCGTGACAATGAAGAGGAATAATCTGTCGGACCGCTTGTCCACCGGCTTTCCGTTCTCTATCGTAATCATGGCATACTGCATCAGAATATTCTCCCGGAAATGCACTAATCTGCACATCTGAGAGGGAGTGCCATTGTAGTATCAGGAATCTGACATGTCTACCCATATTCCCGTTCCGAACAACAGGACCCAGTCTGCAGAATCTACAGCATGGATACGAATATATTCATTCTATGTAAAGAAAAAACAGACAATACGTTATACTTTTTTTTACGTCTTCTGTAGGGGCATTCCTACATGGTCCAAGGTGCAGACTCGTTCCCGGGAAGGAAGGAAATCATTGGGTTTCGATATCCTTTCTTCACCTTGCCCGCAGCACGGTTTTAACGTACCCTGTAGCTAGAGGTGAACGGTTATGAAGAATGTACGACAGATGTTTGAGCATGTGCCTGAGGATGCAGGTGCAGAACAGATTGAAAAGACGGCGCGCGACCTTGAGAAAAAGAGTTATGAGCCGATGTTCCTCATCGATGCACCGGGTTTTCTCAGGTGGAAGAAAGCGGACCTTCTGGCTGAACACGACAGGCTTGTTGCCCTGGAAGAGGACGACGACGCTGTCATGGCTATCGATGATATGTACCTGGAGGACGTGGTTGAGAAACAGTTGGGGCTCCTGATCTACCATTACGAACTGCTATGTGAACTTCGCGTGGGAGACGCCCAGGCGTGGGATCAGATACACGAGCTGCTGGAAGACGATTAATTCCTCTCTATCTGACCTACCACCTTCGCATCACTGCTTTTAAGGGGTATCACTTTCTTTATAAACGGCTGTACTCCGTAGAAGGTCTTTTCGAATTCTTCCTCACTCTCCTTGAGAGCAGCCTGCCATGCCGCACCGAATCCGGGTGAGTTGATTGTCAGCCTGTCAGCTGCCTGCTGATATACCTGCAGACGTGATACTTCCCTTCTGCCGGGTTTCTGAGAGTAGGTTCTCAGTGAGATTCTGAGGTTCTCGTTCTGGCTCTTCAGTTCGGCAATCTCTTCCTTCAGTTTCGAAAGGCCGTCACTTTCCAGATCCATCCTGTCTGTCACCATATTCTTGAGTTTCTTTATCTCCTGCATGTGCAGACTTTCTTTCTGCTTGAACTTCACCACCTGCACGATCAGGATGATGATCATCGGGGTTACTCCGATCGCTATGCCAATCAGTATCTGTTCCATCTCACTTCCTCGCTTCTGTCACTCACACAATCAGTATACCGATGTTGCGACCGGAGAGCAACTCTTCGGTCAGGCTGCAGATGAAGAAGAGGGGATGCGTTCAAAGCATCCCCCCCGTTCTTCCGAATATGCGTCACCTTACGGAAAATCGTTCCTTCACGGCCTCTGCTGAGTTCTCAATAGGTTCAGGGAGAGTTATCCTGCCATCAAAGACTGCCATATCCTTGAAGCCGGTACCGGTCAGAAGAACACAGATGTCCGCATCAGAACCCACGGTCTGTTTCAGTTTCTCGGAATCTCTGACGAATCCTGCCCATGCACACGCGGCCGCCGGTTCCACGAAGATGCCTGCATCTTTTGCAAGCTCAAGCTGTGCGGCCAGAATTTCATCGTCCGTGACCTGTGTGGCCCAGGAGTTACTCTCGTTGATATAGCGCACAGCCATCCGTCCGTTTGCGGGGCTGGAAACACTGATCGAATCAGCTCGGGTCGTCGCTTCGACGTTTGCATATTGTCCAGTCTCCCAGGCCTGTGCTATCGCATTGGACTGAGTCGACTGCACGCAGACAACCCGCGGCATTGTATCGGTGAGACCTGACTGATAGAGATCCATGAAGCCCTTTACCACTCCCGCATAGATGCACCCGTCACCGGTAGACACATACACGACGTCGGGAATCTTTCGTCCCTTCTGGAGAAAGAGTTCGATGGAGATACTCTTTTTCCCTTCGACTGTCATAGGGTTGTAGGCCGTGTTACGGTTGATGCCGCCGAACTCATCGGTATAGGCGATGGAGAGGGAGAAGGCATCGTCGTAGCTTCCTTTGACGGGAACTACTTCGGCACCGTAGAGGACCGACTGCATGAGTTTGTTGGCAGGTGCAGTCTCGGGAACGAAGAGTACGATCTTCACACCGTAAGCCGCTCCTGCACAGCTCATCGCCGCCCCCGCATTACCCGTGGATGCCAGAGCGATCGAGTCTATGCCGTGATGCTGAGCCTGACCGATGATCAGCTGTGAGGCCCGGTCCTTGAACGAACCGGAGGGAAGGGCGCTGTCGAGCTTGCACGAGAGGTTGGAAAAACCGTATCGGGAGGCAAGACGGAACGGCTCTGCGATGGGTGTGGGACCGACGGGAAAGGCTCCATGGTGCGGCACTTCGTACGGGAAGAAGTCGAAGTAGGAGAGGTCTTCTTTCTCTGCCAGAGCTTGTATGTCCTCATCCTCGTAGCGGACGATCAGGTTTCCCTTCCTCATCAGGGAACTGTCGGTGTTCTCCTGTGCACAGGAGGGGCAGAGATAGATCACTTCGTCGGTATGGTACGTTCGCGAACAGTCGGTGCATTCATAATGAAATCGCATAGCTGGTTTCCTCTTTTTCAATGAAATGACCGGACCAAAAAGGGTCCGGTCGTTGCGGTATCTGATTAGCAGGTCTAGATAAGTCCCACTTCCTTGTTGAACTCATCGATCATCTCGTCGATCGTGTCGGCAAGACCGTGCAGGTTCTTCCAGTAGGAGGTGTCATACCACTGAGCATTGATCTCCTCGTAGGTCTTACCCTGCTGTTCCACCCAGGTGTAGTACTTCAGATTGTGGACTCTGAGCCGACCGTAGTAGGTAAGTTCCTCCATGTTGTCGATCCCCTGGTGGAGGAGAGATGCTCGGTGAATCAGAGCAGCTTCGGTTTCGCTGAAGGCACCCTGCTGTTCGTTCAGTTCACTCAGGCGTGAGGTGTACATCTCGGAGGAGTCTGTGAGGATCGTGAAGATCACATCATCCTCATTCATCTCATAGTACTTGGCCATCTTGATCGCGCTGAGCACGTTTCCGATACCGCTGATGCCGTACAGGTCAAGTTCCTTGATCTCCTTGTCGTTCAGACCGAGTTTTCTGAGGAACGAGATTCCCTCGGGCTCGTTGAACAGGCGGTAGATATCCATACAGTCCTGATCATCGATCGCTGTTACCACGTCGGTATTTCTCACGTTATGGATCCAGGGCACATGCTTGTCACCGATACCTTCGATCCTGTGACCGCCGAAACCGTTTCTCAGGAGGGTCGGGCACTGAAGTGCTTCCCCTGCTCCGATCTTGATGTGAGGATATACTTCCTTGAGTTTGTCCCCGGCAGCAAGAGTTCCGCCGCTGCCGGTACTCGATGCGTATGCTTTTACGTTCTCAGGTGCTATGTTGAGCTTCTCAAGGACCTCAAGCATCGCAGCACCGGTGACGGTGTAATGCCACAGGTAGTTCTCGAACTTATCGAACTGGTTGAAGATGACGATCGAAGTGCCTCGTTCTGCGTCAAGCTCATGGCACTTGTCGAAGATCTCCTTGACGTTTGATTCACAACCCGGTGTGGCAATGACTTCACCGGCAATAGCCTTAAGCCAGTTGAACCGTTCCTGACTCATTTCCTCGGGGAGAATCGCAATCGACTGACAGCCGAGCAGTGCGCTGTTGTATGCGCCTCCGCGGCAGTAGTTACCGGTGGAAGGCCATACAGCCTGCTGGTTCACCGCATCGAAATTACCCGACACAAGAGCGGGAGCGAGACATGCATAGGTTGCACCGACTTTGTGGCCTCCGGTGGGGAACCACTTACCGACGAGAGCGAAGATCCTCGCCTTGGTGCCCGTGAGCGCTTTGGGAACTTCGATATAGTTGACTTCACCGAAGGCTCCGCCTTTGGGTATTCCCTGGTTCTTCCAGTTGATACGGAACAGGTTTTCACTGTGGACATCCCACAAACCCATGTCGGACAGTGCATTCTTGATCTTCTCTGGGGTCTTGGATGGGTCTACCATCTGGGCGAATGTAGGAAGGACGATTCCCTTTTCCCTACAGAGCTGGACGTTCCTTGCTCTCACGTCTTCATTCATTTCGAGATTAATCAGGTTATACACTGGTGATACCTCCATGGTCTTCCTGCATGCCGATTATGTGTGAATGCAGGATAGTGCATTAAAATAAAATAAATTTTGTTTATGGAATAAAATTTATCAGTAAATTGATCATACCATAAATTTTTATCAGAAATAACTCCCGATGTCCAGACTATATCACATACTTTTTGTTTATGCAATATTGTTGCAGAGTGTTGCAAAATTCATTGACAAGCGGGCAATCTCCTTTACAATAGGATGTGGAAGCTGAACGTAGCACGTCCCAGAAGAAATGAAGAGAGGCGACAGTCATGAATGATACCATGAGACCGGTTCCGTTCGAGGAACTCATCAATCGAATATTCAGTGAATACAAGGCGAACAGGACGATCTTCCAGATCCATGAAGATCAGTTCTACAGAAACACCCAGGGCTCCGGGATCGATGTGTTCGGTCAGCATGCCGAGACTCCTCTCGGTCCTGCCGCCGGTCCCCATACGCAGCTCGCGCAGAATATCATCGCGAGCTATCTGGTGGGAGGGCGGTTCATCGAACTCAAGACCGTGCAGATTCTTGATACTCTTGAAGTAGAGAAGCCCTGCATCGATGTCAGAGATGAGGGATACAATGTGGAGTGGTCAACCGAGTTCACTCTCGAGAAGGCTCACGATGAGTACGTCAAGGCCTATATCATTCTCCACCTCATTGATGCACTGTTCCACAACGGACAGGTCGGTGATCCTACGTTCATTTTCAATATGAGCATTGGGTATGACCTCGAAGGGATCAGGCAGCCGAAGATGCAGCAGTATATCGACTCGATGATCGATGCGGATGCATCTGCTGTATTCGCAGGATATATCGAATCCCTCAAGGTGATGCTTGAAGAGGGCACGCTCCTTGCCGGAACTCCCTGGGAGCAGTATGCCGAGGCGGTGAAGGCCGTTCCTTCCAGCATATCGAAACATATCTCCCCCTCGATCACGATCAGTACGATGCACGGATGTCCTCCGGCCGAGATCGAAGCTATCTGTTCCTACATACTCACCGAGAAGAAACTCAATACGTTCGTGAAGCTCAATCCTACGCTGCTCGGTTACGAGGCCGTGCGGGATATTCTCGATTCGCTCGGGTATGAGTATCTGCACCTGTCCAAATCAAGTTTTGATCATGACCTGCAGTGGGATGATGCTCTCTCCATGCTGCATCGTCTTGTCGACCTCGCAGCCGAGATGGAACTCGGTTTCGGTGTCAAGCTGACCAATACCCTGGGTTCGGTCAATGATCAGGGTGTACTTCCCGGAGGCGAGATGTATATGAGCGGAAGGACGCTCCTTCCGATCTCCACCCAGGTGGGTTCTCTGCTTTCCCGTGAGTTCGATGGAAAGCTGCCGATCAGCTACAGCGGCGGAGCCAATGCTTTCACGGTTCTCGATATCTTCGAGACCGGTATCAGGCCGATTACCCTTGCCACTGACCTCCTCAAGCCCGGCGGGTATACCCGGCTGAAGCAGATGGTTGAGATCCTCGAGAAGGATGCTGCCACCTGGGATAGGACGGATATAGACGTTGAAGCACTTCAGGCTCTGGCACTGAAGGCACGGACGATGAAGGAAACTCAGAAGGATTTCCGTGGGGATGATACTGCCAGTGTGCCCACCAAGCTTCCCCTGACAGACTGTTATGTTGCTCCCTGTGTTGTTGCCTGTCCGATTCACCAGATGATTCCTGATTATATCCAGCTTGTCGGTGAGGGGCGTTACGCGGATGCTCTCGAGGTGATCTATGATTCGAACGCTCTGCCGAACCTCACAGGATATATCTGTGATCATCAGTGTCAGTACCACTGTACGAGAATGGATTATGAAGGGGCTGTCCAGATTCGGGAGATGAAGAAGATCGCTGTCGAAAACGGTTTCACTGAATACCTGGAGAGGTGGGAGAAGCCGGAGAAGACTGATGTGAAGGCTGCTGTGATCGGGGCCGGACCTGCCGGTCTGTCCGCTGCCTACTTCCTTGCCCGTGCAGGGTTCGAGGTGAGTGTGTTCGAACGTGAGGAGAATGCCGGCGGAGTCACCCGCTATGTCATTCCGTCGTATCGTTTCCCCGAGAGCGCCCTGCAGGCTGATATCGATTTCATCAAGGCTCACGGTGTTGAATTCTTCTTCAACTGTACTCAGGAACAGATCACGATTGATGCCCTCAAGGCAGAGGGATACGAGCATCTGTTCTATGCGATCGGTGCTGAGGTGGACAATGAGATCGCTCTGAAGGGTGATCGCTCCAAGATCATTGCCTCTCTCGATTTTCTGAACAGGTTCAACAGGAAGGAGAAGATCGAGCTCGGACAGCATGTGGTGATCGTAGGCGGAGGAAATACAGCGATGGATTCAGCCCGTTCGGCTGCCCGAGTCGAGGGTGTCGAGGATGTCACTGTCGTGTACCGCAGAACGAAGGCTCAGATGCCGGCAGATCTCGAAGAGTACGAGAATGCTCTCGAAGACGGCGTGAAGTTCATCTTCCTTGCCAATCCCGATTCCCTTACCGAGGACGGGGTCCTCGGATGTACAGTCATGAAACTCGGAGAGCCGGATGCATCGGGCAGAGCGCGTCCTGTTGCCACTGAACAGAGCTTTGACCTCCCCTGTGACACGCTTATCACAGCAATCGGTGAGAAGGTTGACGGTGCACGTCTCAACTCCTTCGGTCTCCCGCTCAACGAAAAGGGGTGGGCAGCCGCGGACAGGGAAACGCTGATGAGTGACATAGAGGATGTGTACGTTATCGGTGATGCCTCCACGGGACCTTCGACGGTTGTTCAGTGTATTGCCAGCGGTCGAAAGGCGGTAGAGTCCGCAATAGACAGAGTTCTCAGCGGGTACGAGGATGAGCACGAATGTGACTGTTCGGATGATGATTGCGACTGTACTCACGATCACGACCACGATCACGATCACGATCATGATCATGACCATGACCACGAAGAAGACGAGGAAGAGCTCTCAGCGCAGGAGCTTGCCGAGGTCGAAGCCGCAGAGGATGCCTTCTTCTCGGCGATACGAAGCAAGAAGAGCACCCTCGGGCATTCGATACCGGTGTCTCCTTCAATCGAAGCTTTTGCGACACGCGAGTCAGTCAGATGTATGGAGTGTTCCTATATCTGTAATAAGTGTGTCGATGTCTGTCCCAACCGTGCCAATGTCGCCATTGATCTGAGAGATAGGAGCGACCTGTTCGAGAACCCGTTCCAGATCGTCCACCTTGATGCATTCTGCAATGAATGCGGTAACTGTGGTACGTTCTGTCCGCATCAGGGGACTCCCTACAAGGACAAGCTGACACTGTTCAGCCTTGAACAGGATTTCAATACCTCGACGAACTCGGGATTCTTTGTTCAGGGTGAGCAGGTCACTGTCAGAGAGAACGGAAAGATCTCGCTCCTCTCGATCGGTGTAGACGGGGTAGAAGGTGACGGAGTGAGTGAAGAAGTGAAAGCGATTATCCATGAAGTCGTGAGCAGCCATGCATATCTGCTCGGTTCAGTGGATCTGTAGGAGGAACGATCATGTCAACAGTTGTATTAAAAAACGGGAATGTATTGCAGACGACTCCTCCCTATTCGGTTCTGCGAGGTGTTGATGTAGTCGTAGAAGATGATCTGATCAAGGAAGTGGGAAAAAATCTTGCCGGGAAGTACCCCGAAGCTGTGGTGTATGAACTGGACGGCAAGTCCGTTATGCCCGGTATGGTCTGCTCCCATCATCACTACTACAGCGGGCTCTCCCGCGGTATGCTTGTCTCAAGCGGCCCCCAGACCGATTTTATACAGATACTCAAGGAATGGTGGTGGAGACTCGACCGTGCCCTTGATGAAGAGGCGTTGTACTACTCGTCCCTGATCTCTTCCATCGACGCGATCTCGGCTGGCACGACAGCAGTGGTCGATCACCATGCGTCCCCCTCGTTTATCACCGGTTCGCTGGATGTGATCGCACGGGGTATGAGGGAGACCGGACTGAGAGGAGCCACCTGCTATGAGATGACCAATCGGAACGGCGGGGTTGAGGAAGCACGTCTGGGCGCCCAGGAGAATATCTCCTTTGCCGCCAGTGTCGATGCCGGCCGCCGGAACGGAGAGTATCAGCTGGTGGAGGCGATGGTTGGCGGTCATGCTCCCTTCACCTTGTGTGATGCCTCCCTCGAGCTGATGAAGGATGCAGTGGACACCACCCGTCGCGGCATACATCTGCATATCGCGGAAGATCGATATGATGTTGCTCATTCTCACCATATCTATCATCAGGATATCGTGGAACGTCTTGACCGGGCGGGACTACTCAGCGAAAAATCACTTCTTGTGCACGGTCTGCACCTGAATGATTCGGAGGTGGAGACTCTCAATGCAAGAGGCTCGTTCCTCGCGCACAATCCGAGAAGCAACATGAACAACAACGTAGGATACTTCACCCGGCTGCAGAAGCTGAATAATCTCGTGCTCGGTACCGATGGATGCGGAGGAAACATGTTCGAGGAGATCAAGATAGCCTTCTTCAAACACCGTGATATGGGCTTCTCCTGGTGGCCGTCTGATTTTGTCGAAGTGCTCTCACGGGGCAACCTCCTCCTTGAATCGATGTTCAGCGAGAAGTTCGGAAGGATCGCACCGGGGTATAAGGCCGATATCACCATCATGGACTACCGTTCTCCCACCCCGCTGGAGGATGAGAACCTTGCCACTCACGTGGTGTGGGGCATGAGCAGCAACAGTGTTGACTCGGTCATGGTGAACGGGAAGATGGTCATGAACGGCAGAGCCTTTGACTTCGATGTCAATGAGATTTACGCGAAGGCGGCCGAGGTAGGCAGGCGGATCTGGAAGAAGGTGGATACGATCAAGGCGCACTGACTAATCTGTGAGTCTGCAGGATACGAGAAATACCACGGGATCGTGGATAGTATGATACAGGATAAGGAGAATATAGAGATGGGAATTCAGGAACAGATCAGAGCAAAGGCTGCTGAATACAAGATGTACACCGCACAGAACCTTTCGAAGATGGTTCAGGTCAAATCGTACAGCAGCAGGGAAGAGGACGTATGCCGTCTTATCGTGAGCCTCTGTGAAGAAGCGGGTTTCGACGAAGTGAGAATTGATGGGCTCGGGTCGGTGATCGGCCGCGTGGGGTATGGAGAGAAGACGATTGCGTTCGATGCACACATCGACACGGTGGAAGTCGGTAACCTTGACAACTGGGATTTCGACCCGTTCAGCGGCGAGATCGCAGACGGTCTGGTGAAGGGTCGCGGAACCAGTGATCAGAAAGGCGGAGCCGCTTCGATGATCACCGCAGGACGTATCCTCAAGGAGCTCGGCTACGGCGGTGAGTACAGTATCTACTTCACCTTCACTGTCATGGAAGAAGACTGTGACGGTATGTGCTGGAAGTATCTGATCGAAGAAGAGAAGTTCAAGCCGGAACTGATCGTCAGCACCGAACCTACCAGCTGCCGTCTCTACCGCGGACACCGCGGACGGATGGAGATACGGGTATTCCTCAAGGGAATCAGCTGTCACGGATCGGCTCCCGAACGCGGAGTATCAGCGGCATACAAGGCAAGCAAGGCCGCATTGGCCATCGAACAGCTCAACGAAGACCTTCAGCCCGATGAAGGGAACTTCCTCGGGAAGGGAACCATCACCGTTTCGCAGATGGACGTGAAGGGACCGTCACAGTGTGCTGTGCCTGACTATGCGATGCTGTACTGTGACCGACGTCTTACCTGGGGTGAGGATGCTGATCTTGCAATCAGCCAGGTGAAGGAGTATGTCTCGAAGGCTACCGGTGACAGCGTTGATGATATCATCGTTGAGATGCCTATCTATGAAAAGCTCGGATGGACACAGAAAGACTACCACCAGGAACTCTACTTCCCGACATGGAAGATCGACGAGGACCACTTTCTTGTCACCAGCGGTGTGGAAGCCTACACGAAACTGTACGGTTCAGCTCCTGTTGTCGATAAGTGGACCTTCAGCACGAACCTGGTCGCCACTACAGGGAGACACAAGATTCCCGCTATCGGATTCGGGCCTGGAGATGAAAATCAGGCGCACGCACCGAACGAGATCACACGGGTCGACGACCTCGAGATCTGTGCGGCTTTCTACGCGATGCTGCCGTACACACTGGACAGCAGAGCCTAATCTCAATGGACATCTCAAGGGCCTGTGCCCTTGAGACAGTCCGCCCGATGGTGTATCGACCGGTCATCCGGTGCGCCACCGGGCATTTCATGCAGCCGGAGCACCCGCCCGGCCGGATACAGGCACGGTATGTTGTGCCGTTCAGGATGACCTGTTCACAGGTGGATCAGGCAGACACTGTTGAGTCGGAAGAAACATGAATACGATTCTCCGTCTGCCGGGAGTCCACAGTTGTGACTGTTCCTCGAATATAGACCGTCTCGTCTGCAGGAAACATGCTAGCAAATGGAGGGGTATTGAGGTATACTATACGGTGCCATGCAGAGCTGTGCTACGTCATACGCGGCGCATATGCGCTTACGATGTATGAGACTTAAGGAGGGTGCTTGATGCAGCAGAAGTCAATCGGAACGTCTACGAGAAGAGTAGACGCCATTGCCAAAGCCTCAGGACATACACAGTACATTGCTGATTATACTTTTGATGGTATGATCTATGCCAGGATGGTCAGATCTACCGTTCCGAGAGGTAAGATTCTCGATATCTCGATTCCTGTACTGCCTTCCGGGTATTCGTTCATCTCAGCGAAGGATATCCCCGAGGGCGGCAAGAACCAGCTGCACATGATCAAGACCGATTATCGCTGTTTCGCCGAGGACGAGGTTCGCTTTATCGGTGAGACGATCGGTCTGATTGTCGGCCCGGACCGTGGAGTTCTCCAGGACCTTGCCGATCAGGTGAAGGTTGCCTATGATGAAAGCGAGTACGCGGTAACGATCGAGGAAGGACTTGCCTGCAAGGGAGGAGCCTTTGTCGGTGAGGATAACTGTTTCTGTGACTTCACCATCAATAAGGGTGATGTGGAGGAGGTCTTCTCCGGCAGTGACAGAATCTTCGAGGAAGAGATCAACACCGGCTGGCAGGAGCATGTCCACCTTGAGACCAATGGTGCCATTGCGATGCCGGAAGGTGATACGTTCGTCATTCATGTGAGTGCGCAGTGCCCGTTCTATGTACGTAAGTCGATCGCCGCACTCATCAACCGTCCCTATGAGGATATCATCGTACGCCAGAGCGTCACCGGAGGAGCCTTCGGAGGGAAGGAGCACTTTCCCGATGTTCTGGCAGGACCGCTCCTCGTGGCAGCCTATGTGACGGGAAAACCCGTTCAGCTGATCTTTGACCGGCATGAGGACAGTGCCTATTCGGTGAAACGCCACCCGAGCAGAACCCGTTTCAGAACGGCTGTTGACAAGGATGGGAATATCACTGCAATGGATGTTGATGTCGTATATAACGCAGGCGGTTACGAAAGCTCTTCATACGTCGTTCTCCAGAGAGGTGTCTTCCATGCGACAGGCGTGTATAACATTCCGAACTCCAGGGTGAGAGGGCGTGCGGTTGCTACCAATACGTTCCCCAGTGACGCCTTCAGAGGATTCGGAGCACCTCAGACCCTGTTCGCTGTTGAGACACATCTTGCCCATATCGCTACGCAGCTGGGTATCGACCCGTTTGAACTGAAAAAGAAGCATTTCCTCAAGAAAGGGGATGTGACTGTCACGAACGGGCATATATTCGAGACCGTGGTTCTTCCTGAGATGGCTCAGCAGGTGCTTGATCAGAGCGGCTACCTTGAGAAGGCGAAAACCTATGCGCCCGGTTCCCTCCGGGGAGTGGGGATTTCCTTCTACAATCACGGGGGAGCCTTCACCGGTAACGGTGAACAGATGATCATCAAGGCCAGGGTCCGCCTCAGAAAGAACACTGACGATACTGTCGATATCCTGATCGGTTCGACCGAGATGGGACAGGGTTTCCAGACTGCACTGACGAAGATAGTCGCCGATGAACTGGGTATCGAACTTGAACGGGTCCGGTATCCTCAGCCCGACACCTCGGTGGTAAGTGACAGCGGACCTACCGTGGCAAGCCGCTCGACGATGATCGTCGGTGCAATTGCCCAGCGTTCAGCTGCCAGGTTGAGAGAGCAGTGGGTGGAAGGCAGGGAACTCGTTGTCGAAGAAGAGTACAACCATCCCGAGGGATTTCCCTGGGACCAGTCTACCTTCCAGGGTGATGCCTACATCGGCTACGGATGGGGTGCCTGTGTCATCGAGGTAGAGGTTGATCCTCTGACAACTGAAGTTAACACGAAGGGAATCTGGTCAAGCCACGATGTGGGCCTCGCCATCGACGAACTGATCGTTCACGGTCAGATCAACGGAGGAATCGCCCAGTCGCTCGGATACGCGGCGATGGAGAAACTGGACTTCAGTTCGAAGACAGGGTTCAAGCAGACGGGACTGTCCGATTATATCATTCCCACCAGCATGGATTTCCCTTCTCAGGTCTGTACACTGGTTGATAATCCCTACGAGTTCGGTCCTCATGGAGCGAAGGGCATGGGTGAGCTGGTCTTCAATGGAGCATCTGCTGCCTATATTGATGCAGTGAGCCGTGCTGTTGGTAAGGAGATCAGATCGATTCCTGTCCCTCCGGAAATCTTAATGGAGATGATGTGATGATAGATGAGATCCGATTTACTCTGAACAATAGTGAGGTCGCTATCACCTGTGATCCCCTGAAGCGCCTTCTTGATGTCCTCAGGGAGGACTTCGGTCTGTTCGGAACAAAGGAAGCCTGCGGAGAGGGTGAGTGTGGAGCCTGTTCCGTCCTGATGAACGGACGTCTCATCACCACCTGTATGGTGCCGGTGGGCGCCGTGAAGGGCAAGGAGATCATGACCATAGAAGGTCTCAGAGAGACCGACCGGGGAAAGACGATCATAGAGGCCTTTGCAGACGGAGGGGCAGTTCAGTGTGGTTTCTGCATTCCCGGTATGGTCATTGCAGCCGAGTCCCTTCTCAACAAGAACGCGAAACCAACCGAGGAGGAGATCCGTCTCGGTATCGCCGGTAATCTCTGCCGGTGCACAGGGTACGATCTTATTGTAGAGAGCATCAAACTCGCAAGTGAGAGGGGAGAAGGACTATGGTAGAGACCAGTTATATCCCGCAGACTCTCGAAGAGGCACTGAGAATACGGAAGGAAACGGGAGCAAAACCTCTGGCCGGAGGGACTGACCTGATGGTGATGCACCGCAGAGGAACCGGGGTCGTCCCATCGTTCCCGTGGCCCGTCATGATCATCTCTTCTCTGGAAGAGTTGACATATATCAGACGCGAGGGAGATGAGATCGTCATCGGCAGCGGAACCACCTGTCATGCCATTGAGGATGATCCTTCAGTTCCCTATGCCGTACAGAAGGCTGCCAGCATGATGGGAGCCGAGTCTCTGAGAAACCTTGCGACCATCGGAGGGAATGTATGCAACGCATCTCCGAAGGCCGATCTTCCCGTACCTCTGATCATGATGGATGCAAAGGTGACGCTCGTGAGCGCCACCGGGCAGAGGACTCTGCTTCTCGACGAGTTCATCACCGGTCCGAAGGAGACAGACCTCAAAGATGACGAGCTGCTGTTGGAAGTGAGGATTCCGCTTCCTGAAAAAGCCTATTCACATGTGTGGTACCGCAAGATAGGCACCAGAAAGGCCAATGCCATTTCAAAGCTGAGTATATCCGCTGCTATCACGATAGACGATGAGGGGATCATTCAGGACTTCAGAAGTGCCAATGGAGCCAGCGGGCCCAAGGTCGCACGTAGTGCAGAGGTGGAGAAGCTTCTGGAGGGAAGGAATGTCACAGAGATTCCTTCTGTTCTTGAACAGTTCCTCGATGCGTACGATGCGATTCTCTCCCCGCATGCGATGCCCACATACAGACGGTTGTCGACACGGCGTATGCTGGCACACTTCCTCACGGAAGTCGCCTCCGGCGCCGGGGAGATGATCATCACCTAGCTAGCAGGTGAGCAGAGTTTGATGAATTTGGAGGATTTTTGATGATTGTACTGCAGAACATATTCTGTCTTGTAACCGACCCTGCGTCAGAAGCGCAGTTCAACACTGACCTGTTCATCACGGGAAACCGTGTGAGCAGGATTGTTCCGACCGGAACGCAGCCGATACCGGCCGATGCCCGTGTCATTGACTGCTCGCGCCATGTCGTTATACCCGGGCTCGTCAACACACACCACCACTTCTACCAGACGCTGACCAGGAATATCCCGGCTGTTCAGAATGTGGAACTGTTCGACTGGCTCGTGCATCTGTATGATGTGTGGAAATACCTTGACGAAGAGGCTCTCTATTACTCTTCACTCTCCGCGATGAGTGAACTGCTCAAGACGGGATGCACCCTCAGCACCGATCACCACTACCTCTACCCGAGGAACTTCGGCGGGGATATCATGGCGATGCAGTTCCGGGCTGCCGGTGAAGTGGGTATCCGTTTTTCCCCCACCCGGGGAAGTATGTCTCTCAGCAAGAAGGACGGAGGGCTTCCTCCTGATTCGGTTGTTCAGAGTGATGAAGAGATCCTCAGGGATAGTGAGCGGGTTATAAGCGAGTTCCATGATCCGTCAGAAGACTCGATGCAGAAGATCGTGCTTGCCCCCTGTTCACCGTTCAGTGTCACGAAGGACCTGATGAAGGAGACTGCACACCTGGCACGTGCTCATGGGGTGCGCCTGCATACACACCTTGCAGAGACGGTTGATGAAAATGATTTCTGTATCCAGATGTACGGTAAACGCCCCCTTGCACTCATGGAGGAGTGTGAGTTTATCGGCGATGATGTGTTCTATGCCCATGGGATTCATTTCAATGATGACGAGCTGAACCTTCTGCGTGACACCGGGACCCATATCGCTCACTGTCCGAGCAGCAACATGAGACTTGGTTCAGGTATCTGCCGTGTCAAGGAGATGCTGGGACTCGGGGTCAACGTCGCACTGGCAGTTGACGGTTCCGCATCGAACGATTCCTCAGACATGCTCGGAGAGGTGCGGAATGCCCTTCTGCTGCAGAGGGTGATGAAGGGAGCAGATGCACTGAATGCCCGTCAGGCCCTGACCATGGGAACGCTCAATGGAGCGAAGCTGCTGGGGTATGACAGGGTGGGAAAGCTTGAGGAGGGCTGGGTGGCCGATATCGCGGCCTTTGATGTTCACACGCTCGGGTATGCGGGGAGTCTCAGTGATCCCGTCGCAGCCCTTCTGTTCAGCGGATACTCCCATCAGGTGGATTACACGATAGTGAACGGAAGAGTCGTTGTCGAGAACGGTCAGCTCGTGGGCGCTTCGGAAGAGAAGATAGTCGAGAATATGAACAGGATCAGTGAAAGCCTGCTTGGAAAAGCACACAGGAAGGAGCAAGTATGACAAGTGATTTTGTGAGAGGAGAAAGTATCAGACAGGTGCTGACGACTCTTCAGAGAGGGAAGGACAGCAGCGGTGTCTTAGCTGGTGGAACCGAGATCATGAGACTGGGGTCAAGGACGGACTACGCCAATCTTGTCTCGCTCCGGAATCTTGGTCTTGATACCATCAAGAAACAGGACGGAGTCGTAAACATCGGTGCGATGAGCACATTCACCTCGATCCGGCGCAGTGATGTGGTCCCCTCCTACCTGAAGGAGGCTGCCGGTTTCTGTGCCTCGTTCGCGAGGGCGAATATGGCGACGATTGGAGGTAATGTGGCGAATCTTCGTGATGATTCCTATCTGCTTCCGACTCTGATCGCTGCCAAAGCGAGACTGATTATTGCCGATGTCTCGGTTGACGGCACGTACAATGAAGAGAATATACCGCTAAGAGAGTATCATGAGTTCATGGACCATTTTGCTGACTCACTGATTCTCGCGGTGGAACTCAATAGACAGGACAGAATAGTCCTGAACCAGCGATTTGCACGAACAGCACACAGCAATGCGGCGATCACCATCGCCTTCGGTGCACAGGTCGAAGAGGGTGCTCTCAAAGAGGTGCGCATTGCCGCAGCCGTGAAAGGTACCGGTATCATCCGCCTTAAAGGGGTTGAACAGGGTATCATGGACGGCCAGTTCCTGGAGCCGGAGGATGCTGCGATGATGGTAGGCAGTGAAGTTGCCTTCACCAGCGATGTGACCGGCAGTGCTTCCTACAAGAAGTATCTTCTCAGTTCGACGGTCGCTGATCTGTACCGCAAGGGACTTGCCCTTGCAGAAAAGGGAGGAAAGGCATGATCATTCATTGCACGATCGATGGACGACCACATACCTATAGTGTCCGGGGTAAAGAGACACTGCTGCAGATGCTGCGCGAGTTCGGGTGCATCAGTGTCCGCGACAGTGATGACGGCGAAGGGTTCGCCGGCAGCGATACTGTCATCGTGAACGATGTCCCGGTCTATGCGAATCTGATGCTGGCAGCCCTCGCTGAAGGATCTGATATAAGGACCGCACATTCACTCAGCGTGAAGGGGGAACTCAACGCCGTTCAGCAGGCGATGATCGATGCGGGAGTCGTGCAGTCGGCCTACAATGCACCTGCAGCGGCACTCCTGCTCACCTGGCTCCTCGAGCATAATGATAACCCCTCGAGAGAGGATATCAAGGAAGTTCTCTCCTCGATCTTTATTCGTGATGCCGGCTACGAACATTATTTCCTTGCAGTTCAGCTCGCAAAGGAGAAGATGGAAAAGGGCTTCTATGAGACGCCAATCGCTCCGGAGTTCAGGGAGAATCTCACGTATGTGGGGAAGGTGAAATCGAAGATCGACGGGCGTCAGCTCGTGGCAGGCTGGAAGAGTTTCGTGGAAGACCGTGTCGAGCCGGGTGCACATATCCTGATCATGCTCCGCTCACCCCATGCCCATGCCTACATCAACTCCATCGACATAACCGAGGCTGAGAAGGCCCCCGGGGTCATCGCCATCATAACGGCATTCAACTGTCCCGATGTCTATTACATGGCTGCAGGGCAGGGGAATCCCGAGCCGTCCCCCTATGACCGGCGTCTGTTCAACAGAAAGGTGCGCCATGTCGGCGACCGGGTCGCAGCGATTGTGGCACGTACGGAAGAACAGGCGAAGGCGGCCAGAGATCTTATCAAAGTAGAGTACGAAGTCCTGAAACCCGTCTTTACCGTTGATGAGGCAATGGCTGCCGATGCTCCTGTCGTACAGAACGGAAAGGCCGAGTATCTCAGCGGAGAGCCCGACAACCTCGAAGAGTACAACCGCGGAGTCGATGAGCGTGAAGGGAAGGTTATCTATCCGTTCCCACTCCACGCCGATAACCGGCACAATGTGGCGGCAGCCGCTCATGGTGCGATCGGAGATATTGATGCAGGTTTCGGTGAGGCAGATGTGGTTATCGAACGTACCTATGAAAGTTCACAGGTGCAGTGTACACCGCTGGAACCTCATCTTGCGTTCACCAAGATAGATAACGACCGTCTGGTTATTCATGCATCCACTCAGGTTCCCTTCCACCTGCGCCGCATCGTGGCTCGTGTCTGTCAGATTCCTGAGAACAAGATTCATGTGGTCAAAGAAAAGGTGGGCGGCGGCTACGGAAGCAAACAGGATATCCTTGTCGAGGATGTCGTGGCCTATGCGACGTGGCTCACGAAGGAACCGATCTACTACCGTAATACCCGTGAAGAGGAGTTCATTGCGAACTCCACCCGTCATGTGATGAAGATGAAGGTGAAGCTGGGTGCAAAGAAGGATGGAACGATCACCGCAGTCTATATGGACGTCCGAGCCAATACCGGACCCTATGGAAACCACTGTCTGACGGTACCGATGAACGCCTGTTCGAAGACTCTTCCTCTGCTCAAGGTTCCGAACATGAAGTTCGATGTGACCACCTACTATACCAACATTCCTCCCACCGGTGCATATCAGGGATACGGAGCACCGAAGGGGACCTATGCCTTGATGACAGCGATCGGTGAACTTGCCGCAGAACTCACCATGGACCCTCTTGAAATCGTCAAGATGAACCATGTGGAGAAGGGGTACATGCTCGAAATTCTCAAGAGTCTTGGAGAAGGACGGGAAGGTACTGTCGTGCCTGTCGGCTCCTGCGGTTTGAGAAAGGCACTCGATCAGGGTGCTGAGATGATCAACTGGGGAGTGATGGAACGGAGTGAGGATCCTGAGTGGCATATCGGAAAGGGTTTTGCCATGATCCAGCAGGGATCGGGGCTTCCCGGGCTCGACCACTCGACCTGTGACGTGGTTCTGAACACTGATGGAACCGCGATGATCCACAGCGGCGGAAGTGACCTCGGTACCGGCCTTGATACGATCAGCGTGAAGGTCGTGTGTGAGATTCTCAGACTGCCGATGGATAAGGTATCCATTCTGTCCGGGGATACCGATAACACGATGTTCGACACCGGGGCCTATGCCTCCAGCGGAACCTACTTCTCCGCCAACGCCTCTCTCAAAGCGGCTCAGGACCTCAAGAGAAAGATTCTTGCTGAAGCAGCACTCCAGATGGAAGAGGAGGAGACTGATCTTGAGCTTCAGGATCCGGGTAAGGTCGTGAGCAGAAAGACAGGAAAGGAACTGACCTATCTGACCCTCTCCCATGATGCAACCACTGGTGTGGGGCGCGGACAGCTTGTCGGATACGGTTCTTTCGTCACGAACGATGCCGCAATCCCGTACGGCGCTCACTTCGCTCAGGTGGCGGTGAATATCAGAACCGGAGAGATCAAGGTGCAGAAGTTCTATGGGCTGCAGGATGCAGGTACTCCGATCAATCCGGAACTTGCACTCTGCCAGATGTACGGTGCAGCGCAGAAATCTATCGGTCACAGCCTCTATGAAGAGATGATCCTCGATGAGAACGGCGTGTGCCTCACCCCTGACTTCACCCGTTACGGTGTGCCTATGGTGAATGAACAGCCTGACGACTTTAAAATGGTTCTCATCGACGAAGATGATGAGTTCGGTCCTTACGGGGCAAAATCAATCAGTGAGATTGCAACGAACGGTGCCGCTCCCGCGATTGCCAATGCGATTCATGATGCGGTGGGGGTCTGGATCAGGACCTGGCCGTTCACTCCTGAGAAGATACTCAGGGAACTGGGAAAGATCTCGTAGGAAAACGGAGGGCCTGGATGGTATTCAGGCCCTCAATCTCTGGATTGGAGTACAGAAAAACGCAGGATATCCGGGAGAGGTTCTTCCCGGTATTGTGCAACAAAATGCAACAAAAAAGATAGACTTCTCGATCTCTCCATGATATACTGCCGGTGAACTTACAATAAACCCCGGAGGAACTATGAAAGATGTATCTGAGATCAAGGGTATGATAGAGGCTCTCAAGAACCTTGAGACCGATAATATGTACCTGAATGATTTTTTCCACACATGGAAAGAGAGTGATGATGAGATCGCTGCGACCTTTCAGGTAGCAGAAATTCTCAGAGCGATGAGAGAGAACAATATCTCATCGAAGGTGTTCGACAGCGGACTCGGCATCTCCGTGTTCCGGGACAACTCCACACGTACCCGTTTCAGCTTCGCCAGTGCATGTAACATGCTCGGTCTCGAAGTGCAGGACCTTGATGAAAAGACCTCTCAGATCGCTCATGGGGAAACTGTCCGCGAGACTGCCAACATGGTCTCCTTCATGGCAGACATTATCGGTATCAGAGATGACATGTATATCGGCAAGGGGCACACCTACATGAAAGAGGTTGCAGCTGCCGTTCAGGAAGGATTCGAAGACGGCGTTCTTGAACAGCGCCCGACCCTCGTGAACCTTCAGTGTGACATTGACCACCCGACCCAGTCGATGGCTGACATGCTCCATGTCATCAACCATTTCGGTGGAGTCGAAAACCTCAAGGGAAAGAAAGTAGCCATGACCTGGGCCTATTCTCCTTCCTATGGCAAGCCCCTTTCCGTTCCTCAGGGAATCATCGGCCTGTTCACCCGTTTCGGTATGGATGTCGTGCTCGCTCACCCCGAAGGCTACAATGTGATGGAAGAGGTGGAAGAGGTCGCACAGGCTAATGCCGAAGCCTCAGGCGGTTCCTATAAGAAGGTTAACAGCATGGAAGAAGCTTTCAAGGATGCAGACATTGTCTATCCGAAGTCATGGGCTCCCTTTGCTGTGATGGAAGAGAGGACTCAGCTCGTCTCTGAAGGTAAGTTCGATGAACTCAAGGATCTTGAAAAGCGGTGTCTACTGAATAACGCCGAATACAAGAAATGGGAATGCACCGAAGAGCTGATGAAGACGACAAAGGAAGGAAAGGCTCTGTACATGCACTGCCTCCCGGCAGATATCACAGGCGTGAGCTGTAAGGAAGGCGAGGTGGAAGCTTCGGTCTTTGAGCGCTATCGTGTGCCTCTCTACAAGGAAGCCTCCTACAAGCCGTACATTATCGCAGCCATGATCTTCCTCTCGAAGTTCAAGGATCCCTCAGCCAAGCTTGCCGAACTGCTTGAAGCAGCTAAAGACAGAATTAAATAGTCTCTGTCAGGTATATATCAAACAGAAGGAGGGCGCATCTGACCTGAGTGAATCAGTTCGGATAGCCCTCCGACTTGTATCCAGATACCTATTTCTAGAACGTCCGGTGATAGTAGGTGAAGCGGGGACCCCAGGTTACACGTGAAGGTTCAAAGAACTCATACATGTGCCAGGCCGCTGAAACCATGAAGGTCACTGCAATGCCGATAGCTATGACTGACAGAATGATCCCTATGATCGCGAGGATCTTGGAAGTCTGTGTCATTGAGTTCTCAAACAGCTTCTGCGACTGTTTCACCTGGTACAGTGCTATGATGCCGAGAGTCAGTCCGACAACCCCTCCGATACCGAAGGCAAGGAACGGAGTGACCACCGACAGGACCGCCAGGATCAGGGCCGTTATCGCATGGTTGTCATAGTAGGGAAGGTTGATAGTCTGATCATCCCACTTGGCCTGCTCTGCCTGGACTTCATTGATGCCTGTTTCCTCAGGGTGTTTTTCACCGCCACGCTCTGATGTCTTCCGGGACGTCTTCTTCACTTTTTCTGCAGCTTCTTCCACAATCTTGTCTGTATCTTTCGTTTCCATGAATTCCTCCTCATTATCTCTTGATAGGCTTAATGTACTCACGGAAAGATCTTAAGGCAATGACAGCTGGGTAAAGATTGCGTAAAGGTGGAGGTCGGTATCCCCGGTGTATCTCAATACCCCCGGGAGAAATCCACGACGTTCTCCATGTTCTGTCCGTTCAGGAATGCATAGAGGTTCCGTGTGAACAGGTCAAAGACCAGAGAACTCGAATTATGGGATAATCCTGAGCTGTGAGCAGTGATGAGGACATGTTCGGCAGACCACAGAGGGCTCTCAGGAGCAAGAGGTTCCTGTTCGGTGACATCAAGGTACGCACCTGCCAGATGGTGACTCTCCAGTGCCTCCACAAGAGCTTTCTCATCGACAAGGGATCCCCGTGCAACATTGATCAGTACGCTTCCGCGTTTCATATGAGAAATCATTTCCGCATCGATCAGATGGAAGGTCTGACGTGTTCCTGCTGCCGCCAGAACTGTGTAGTCAGATTCTGCGACAACCTCTCTGATCCTCTCTGCAGTGAACCATCTGTCAACGTCACGATGCTGGTTCTCCACAGAGCTCTTTCGTACGACAAGCACCTCCATGTCAAGAGCCTTTCCCTTGCGTGCGATCTGCTTCCCAAGATCTCCGAACCCGATGATTGCGAGCTTTGAGTGGCGCAGATCCTTTTCCGGGAACATCATCTCCCATCTCTTCTCCTTCATGTTTTCGTAGTGGTGCAGGAAGCCGTGGTTGTGTGCAATGATGAATCCGATGACATGGTCCCCGATCTGTCTTCCGTAGGTGCCCGATCCCTTGGTCAGGATCACGCCGGGGTGTGCATAGAGACTGAGGTCGATAAAGGGATCGACTCCGGCGGTCGGTGACTGCAGCCATCTCAGAGCAGTTGCACCTTTCAGGTCCGCCGGACGCGGAAATCCCATGATGATATCGAAGGATGCAATATCAGACGCATCATAGGTTTTTCTTTCCCTCTCCGTGAAATCGACAGAAGGAAAGTCAGCTTTGAGTCTGTTCAGTTCCTCTTCTGTGGGATAGAAGTTCAGTCCTTTAAGCAGAAGTGCTCTCATCATATACTCCTTATCGAGCTATACGATACCAGACATCCAGCTGAAATGCAAACAAAGAAAAACGGTGTATGCCCCCTTCTGTGACGGTCAATCAGCATGTATAGTGGTACCATGAGAGTCCTGAAATCCGCTGTTGTCCTGTTCATGATCTTTCTTTTCCTCTCCTGCACTCTTTATGATGGATTCGAACAGGAGGTACGGTACAGGATACCTGCCGGAGGGCACTACTCGAATCATGATTTCCTTACCTATATCAGGGGCGACACGCTCTCTTTCAGCTTTCGTTTTGATGAGACAGCTGTCTATGATGTCGGTTCCGACCAGAGTGATATCAACAAACTGTTCGGTTTTGCCGAGGGTTCTCCTTCAGCCATCCATGAATGGTCTGCACGCTTCGGCTGGAGATGGTATGACGGGCGTCTCGAGATTCTTGCATATGCCTATATTGATGGTGAGCGGAAGAGTGAACTTCTAGGGGTGATGGAACCTGGTGAGAGCGGGGTCGGGTACATTGGGAGTGATGATGAGTCGTATCGCTTTACCTTCGGCTCATCTACAGTCGTGTTCCCGAAAAACCGGTCCTTCTCAGACAGGACCAAGTATCTTTCCTACCCCTATTTCGGCGGGACCACCGCAGCACCTCATGATGTGTTCGTGTGGGTGACAGTGCTGCCGTGAGAAGCCTGTTCAGGAGCTGCCCGGGGGTGAGGATTCCTCGGAAGATACACCGGCAGAAAATCTCTTGCCCCTGAGATACATCAGATATCCTCCGGTGAAGATCAGAATATAGCCGATGAGGCTCAGATAGTCAGGCAACTCCGAGAACACGAAGATCCCCAGAATGCTTGAAATGACGATCTGTGAATACTGATAGATGGACACCTCGCCTGCAGGTGCGAACCTGTAGGATGCGGTGAGCAGTATCTGTCCACCCGCGGCCATTGAGCCTGCGAGAATGAGAAAGATCAGCTGTGTGAAAGTCGGTATGACCGGATCAAAGAAGAGAAACGGCAGGCAGATGATCGTAGAAACGAGCGAAAAAAAGAAGACGATGGTATAGCTGTTCTCTTTGCCACCAAGGTAACTGATGATCGTGTAGGTTATGCCGGCCATGAAGGCGGCAGTGAGCCCTGCGATTGCAGGGGCAAGTGAGGTAAAGTTGAAGCCCGGTTTGATGATCAGCACTGCACCTGCCATGGCGAATACAAGAGAGAGGAGGTGGAAGGGTCTGATCGGATTCTTCAGAAATATCGCGGCAAAGAGGAGAACGAAAAAGGGACTCAGTTTGTTGAGCATTGCAGAGTCTGCGAGGATCAGGTGGTCGATACTGTAGAAATAGAGGATGATTGCAACGCCTCCGAACATACTTCGCAGGAGGAGGAATTTCCTGTTCGCCCGACTTCCCCACAGACTCTGCCTGCGGTATCTGAGAATCGAAAAGGCGATGATAAGACTCACGAGGTTGCGGAACACAGCCTTTTCCATAGAAGGGATGTCGCCCGAAAGTTTGATGAACATCGACATGAACGAGAAGAATGCCGCAGAGAGAAGCATGAGAAATATCGCTCTTGTCTTATGGGTCTGATGGTCCTGCACGGATGGCTCCTGTGATATGATATGTCAAGCATAGACTATTTCCGTTGTGGTGAGAACCACATCACAGTGTGAAACTCTCCGCCGGAGGACACCGGCGGGGAGTTTGCGATACCGACAGAACCTGACACCGGAAGAACTGCCGGAACAGAGGGCTGCCGAATAGGTGGAAAAGATTACCATACAATGAAAACGCAGTGCTGACCTGATACACATAGGGGTGTACTGCTGACCGATTTCAGGTCAGCCTGCTGAAGCGGAAGAAGGGCAGACGGGGTTTCCGGTGTGTGGTTTCTCTGCTATGTTTTCCCGTATTCCGCATCAGGTGGCGGTGAGTGGCGAGGCGTGATGTGTTCGTGAGTGCCGCCGTTCACACAGCCCCGCCCTGTGCGGGGATCAAAAGGGGTTGACGTATCATAAAACGGACAGTTAAGACAACTCGAAAGTCGGTTCTTGATATCCACCCGGTGGTATTCTATACATCGGCTTCCCTGATTATCGGGTTCGTGATCATTTCGGTATTCTTCAATGAGGTCCTCGGGAATGTGTTCAATCGTCTTCTCAACGGTATATCCACTAGCGCAGGATGGTTTTTCACTATGACAGTGATTGTCATTCTCCTGTTCACTGTCTACCTGATGTTCAGCCAGTAAGGGAATATCCGGTTTGGTGGGGATGACGCGGAGCCGGAATTCAGTACTCTCAGCTGGTTTGCGATGCTGTTCTCAGCAGGTATGGGGATCGGACTCCTGTTCTATGGTGTCGCCGGACCGATGTTCCATTTCCAGTCACCACCTCTTGAGGCTGCCTGAGTAGCGGAAACAGCGAAACATGCGATGAGGTTTACCTTTCTTCACAGGGGACTCCATCCCTGGGCAGTGTACGCTCTGGCAGTACAGAGAGCGTTGATCAGTTCGAAACTGGTTATGCAAGAGAACATACACCTCTTCCTGTTCGATACGGCGATCCATTCAGGAAAGGCAGGAGGATCCCTCATCAACACGGATGACGGACGCGTAATAGGAATTGTCATAGGACGTTTCCTTCCTGCTGAAGAGGGAGGTGACTTCGTCCGGGGTGATCATCCTGACCATGAGACAAGTTTCTCGTATGCCGTGTCTATCGAGTATGGAAAGAAGATGCTTGAAGAGATCGGTCTAGAAGTGCTCTAGAGTGATTGGACGGCTGTAGAGATGGTTGGTTTCCTGATTACATATACACACAGCCACCGCTCTTCAGGCCGGTGGCTGTGATGAAACAGGGGAAAAGAACTCCCCGGTCATGGAATCAATCAGCGGGTTACTGAGGTGAGCACGCCTGATATCTTCAGGATATCATTGTTCAGGCTAACCTTGAGGTCTCCATCCCAGAAGTACATGGATGCCGGATCAGGTCCTTCCTTCTTTGTATCTGCAGAGAAGACTTTGTCGAAATCAACTCCTGCCGTTGTACCGTCACTGCTGTAAGCAGGTTCGATCTCATTGGCAGTGGTTCCTATCTTGCGGGTCAGTGACGTGGTTTCAGGAAGGGACAGCACCCCATTCTTGTCTGTCACGAAGCGATACGCTGTACCTCTGTGCACATACTGAATCGTAATGGATCCATCCGAGTTCTTCTTCGCATGAAGGTTGTCTGAAGCTACCTGATCAGCACCATTGACTCCGAACAGGAACAGACCGCGGAGGCCGGAACTCATCGTCACCTTACCTTCCACATCATACAGTGCCATCATGAACAGATGGGTCGATCCTGCAACAGATGCTCCGGAGGCTGAATCGAACGAATCTTCAGCAGCCATGTATCGGACGTTTGTCTTCCAGGTGAAGTAGTTGTCTGCATCATTACCTGCGAGGTTCACCTCGAAGTCGATCAGCAGGTCCTCAGAACCGTCGGAAACATTCGCGCCGGAAGCTTCTTCCTTACCGCCGCCGCACGAAACCAGACCGATTACTGCAACTATAACAATCAGTAGTGTGAGCCATGTGTTTTTCATTTCTTTTCTCCTTGGTTTTCTATATATAATTTTTTATCGAATAATACAAGATATTTTAGAGAAAAAATACAACTTTTTTAGTAGTGTATTTAACGGAACTGTGTAAAACTATATATTGTATAGACTAATTATACATACTATCCAAGTGTCCATCGTCTGATGGGTATGGTATCCTCCCGCGCAGGAAGGCAGCGCTTCTCAGGCTTTTTCTTGCTATCAGGTGCAACTTCTCATATACTTTACCTGTACAGGATGCACAATAAGAGTAGCCACCGGGATTGTTCCATTCCATCGTATGCTGATATTGTGATTCCTCCTTTCTGTATTCTACTTCAGAGGTGCTCCTCTCCAACCTGCACAAGGGAGGGTTCCTATGAATTTTCAATCCTATCGATATACCTCTGTATGCCTTGTGTTACTGCTTGTGATCGTGACAGGCAATCTCATCGGGGCACAGCTGATCTGGGATGAATCTTTTTCTGACAATTCTCATGGCTGGTTCGAGGACGGCTCCCGCATGCGTGTCACCACCGGCCGGTATGAATTCTACAGTGAAGGCAACGATGCCTACTCATGGCGGTCCACTGCATTCGATGACGGGGTAATAGAAGTGGATACTCAGTGGGTGAAGGACCGGGATACTCATGGATATGGACTGATATTCCGACTTCAGGATTCCGGACATTTCTATTTCTTCTGGCTTGCAGCACAGGGATACTATGTTGTCGGCAGGGCCGATAACGGGCAGGTCTCTCTGCTTCAGAAATGGACATACTCTCCTCTCATTGTTCCATACGGTAAGAACAGGATCAGGGTGGTGATGAGAGGAGAGGTGTTTACCGGCTACGTGAACGGAACCGAGCTGTTCTCCGTGATGGATGATACCTATCCTGAAGGTGGTTTTGGTTTCTATGCCCAGCAGAAAGTGCATGCAGCCTTCGATAATCTTAAAGTATGGGAGACTGCCTCAGAGACGCCTCAACAGAGCATTCCCGACAAAGGACTGATCGGTCACTGGTCAGGAAGAGAAGATCTGATAGGAGGAAACGATATCAATCTCGCGCACGGTGCCGAGGGGGATGATGAAACCTTCTCCCTGAGGGCGGACCGCCGGCAGTGGGCTCTCCTTGACCCGTCTGGCTATCATCTTGAAAGCCGGTATACGATCAGTTTCGATGTGCGTTTCAGATCCTGGGCCAACGACGGTTCCCATGCAGATAACCAGTACCTGCTTGAGTGGACCAATGATGTTCCGTATGATCTGCGTTCCTATATCATGCGCCTTCAGGTAGTAGGGGATTATGCGTATGACTCATCCCCGCATGAGCTGGCAGCCGGAGTAGGGCGTGCATCACAGTATTTCCGTACTGGAGTCACTCCATCTCTCGATACCTGGTACCGGCTCACCCTCACTCTGGATGAAGACCGCCTGTGTCTGTATCTTGACGAGGATAAGATCCTTGACAGGCCGTACAGCGGAGGTGTCCCTTCCTCTTCCAAAGACATCGTGATAGGACGGCATATGCATCCCTCTTCTTCGATCGGATACCACAGTGATATCGACATCGGTGAGATCCATCTGTATGACAGACCTCTCACAGAGGCCGAGGTCATCTCTCTGGTGAGGGCATCACAGGAAGTGGCAGCAGCAGAGCCGCAGACCCCGCCGGATCCTGCTCCCCAGCCCTCTGATGAGGTCTCTCCTGACCAGACGATCTGTGACCCCTTCACGGTCTTCGGTACATACAATGCGCGGGGCAGCTTCGGGGGCAGCGTTTACCTGAAGGATATTTTCAACAAGGATGCCTACCCGGCCTATCTTGCCTTCTTCCCGCTGAAACGGATCCGGGGGGAAACCGGCTCGAAGGATCTGGACGATTATGAGGTGACAGGATCGAGCGTGTACTATACAGCAACGGATACGAACGGATTCTATCGGATCGATCTTCCGGAGGGAGAGTACCGGGGAATCGTCTATGACGGGGATGGATACCACTGGGATCTCGTCACCGGAGAGACAGTTGTCAGGGTGAGCCGGACACTCAAGGTCCATCACTTCAAGATCGATAATACTCGCAAGGTATCTGAAAACCGTCAGGTTCCCACCATCACGGTACAGGGTTCGGTCAGGGACGGAACTCAGCCGGTTGCAGGTATTCCCGTGAAAGCCTATACCGTCAGTTCCATGGATGATCAGGTGGTGGTGTTCACGGATGAGACTGTCAGTGACTATCGGGGAGCTTTCACCTTCACTCTGCTTCCCGGTGAGGTGTATCTGCTGAAGGCCGGAGTAAGCGAACAGGAGTGGCTCAACGGACAAGGTCGACACGGAGGTACGATCCTTGATCTCGCTCTTCCTCCTGAGCAGGAAGTGACGATCCTGCTCGAGCAGCAGTAAGGAGGTGGGCTATGAACCTGAGAATGACGTATCTATCTGCGATGAAGAAAAAGAGAATCCTTCTGTTGATCGGTATCCTGAGTATCTGTCTGCTGCCTGTGAGTGCCATCACCCAAAGTGAACTCGATATGTTCAAGACTCTTGAGGGCAAATGGAAGCAGAGCGCGGAGAGTCTGTATGCACAGCGGAGTGCCGTCTCAGCAGAGGACCCGCGGTACACTGAACTGACCAAACAGATCATACAGGCTGAGTATAAAGTGAACTACTACAAGGAGGGTCAGATAGACCGCTCGAGCATGTGGGTGATTTTCAAGAACACCGTCATGTGGTCTGCAGCCGACCTTGCGGAAACCGCATCTATCATGTGGGACACCAGTGAAAACCTTATGGAAAAGATCTATACGGCAAACTGGAGTGATCTTCTCAAAGACACTGCCGATGCTCTTATGAGACAGAAGGTGCGCGCTATAATCCGTGAGAAATTCTCTCAGGAGAACCGGGCGATCGAAGATCATATCATCAGCAGCTTCATATCACCGAAGCTCGATACGTCAAAGACGCAGGAGTATGCCGAGAAAGCCTTCTCCAAGGTGAAGGATGGGCTGAAGGATGCCTATGTGGAGGAGGCGAAGCGGCAGGCGGTTACGAAGACGGCCGGAGAGTTGAAGGCGTACGGCGAAAAGATCGCTGAGCGGGTCGGTGGTGCCGTGGATGCCGCGGAGTTCACCATAGACATGGTACAGAAGTATGTCATGTGGGATGATGCACAGGCGGCGATCAGCAGCATGCTCTCTGCCATACAGACGATACAGAAACGGGAAGAGTGCAGTATAGTCAAGGCTTTCAATATCTATCTCGGGAAGGAGAAGATGACGAAGCCGGAAATATCTGCAACGGAGACAGCGCAGGTGCAGCCTGCCACACCTGCGGGTTCTCCGGTCGCAGAAACCGCAGCTGAAATCGAGACGAAACCCCAGGAGGAGGATGAGGTGCTGTGGAAGGAAGCGAGTGAAGCACGGTTCGCTTCACGCACGGGCGAACAGGTCATAGCCGAGTTGATTGAACCGGACTGGGACGTTAAGCACACCTTCGCAGGAGATATATACTATGACCAGAAAGGTTCACCTCGCTATCAGGTGAACCGGTGGTCGGAATCCTCCGAGTTTGCAGGACAGGTGGTGCATATTCAGGGTCTCAATGCTCCCAAACACTTCTATTTCTACTACGAAGATAACGGCAAGGCGCGACCCGCTCCAGACAATATGATGCTAAGAGAGGTGATCGGTGAAAACTACAGCAACTATCTTTCCCGCTCGTGGTACCTCAATGGTCAGATCAAAGAGTATAAGGAGTACAAGTACTTCTCCTGCATCGAACACATCACATGGGATGAGGATGGTGTAGTCACCTACCACGAGAAGAAGTAGAGGAAGACACTCTCCGGCGATGATGACACCTGGGGCTAGCGGCTTCCACGGTACCAGGTGCCGGGCTTGACAGTCCTCTTCGAGTGCTTTACTATATGCAAGTTGAGTATATGCAAATAGAATATAGTAAAGGGAGGAGAGCACCTATGAACGGTCACTGCCATGGAAGGGCCCAGTCGATGGAACGTTTTCTTGAGATCTCACTGCTTATCCTTCTGTATGATACGAAGGGGTATGGGTATCTGCTCATGGAGAAGCTCGAGGATTTCGGGTTTTCTGCTGAAGTGATGAATATCGGTTCTCTGTACCGGGTTCTCAGAAAGATGGAGAGTGATGCCCTGGTTGATTCCGCATGGGAACAGGGGGCTCAGGGGCCGAAGAGGCGTGTGTACCAGATCACTGATGAGGGGAAACGGATGCTGGACATCTGGATTCAGCATGTACGGAGAAGGAAGGAAACGATCGAATTCCTTCTCGGGTCGTACGAGAAGACAACACAGAGCAGCCAGAACTAGGAGGGGTCCATGACCACATTGATTATCATATACGGCCTGACGGGGGTAGCCTTCACTGCTTCTCTCATACAGAGCCGACAGAAAACGAGGCGAGCACTTACCGTGGCCTTGATGTCCTTCGGGAAAACAGGTGCGAGTCTGCTGACCGTTCTGGGGATAGTAGGACTCACCCTCGGGATCCTCACTCCAGAGAAGATTTCCGCGCTTGTCGGTGCAGATGCAGGCTTTCTGGCAACAGTCGGAGCTGCTGTTGCCGGGGCAGTGACCCTGATCCCTTCTCTGGTGGCCTTCCCTCTTGCCGGATCCCTCCTGAGAGCCGGAGCACGTGTCATGACAGTCAGTGCCTTCATCACTACCCTTGTGATGGTGGGTTTTGCAACCTTCCCCATGGAGATGAAGGTGCTGGGAAGGAAGTTCGCTCTCCTTCGTAACGCGTTCGGATTCCTGTCAGCTCTGGCAATAGCGGCACTCATGGAGGTGATTCTATGAAACAGGTTCTCAGGCAGTACCGTATCCCGCTTGTTCTTGTCCTTGTCTATCTCACTCTTTCGGTCTTTGCGCCACAGACCGCAGTCAGATCCTCCCAAAAGGTGCTTGAGTATACACTGGAAATGATTCTTATCATACCGCCGGTGTTTATCCTGATGGGGCTCATGGAGGTGTGGCTGCCCAAGGATAAAGTGCAGAAATGGATGGGCCTCGGTTCAGGGCCAAAGGGTACACTGCTTGCCCTTGCTCTGGGAACCCTGCCCACCGGTCCGCTCTACGTGGCTTTCCCCATGGCCGCAGCTCTCCTTCGAAAAGGGGCGAGCGTTCACAATATGGTGATCTTCCTCGGTTCCTGGGCTGCTCTCAAGATACCTCAGCTGCTCGTGGAGACGAAGTTTCTCGGTCTATCCTTCACTGTGGCGAGATTCACACTGACCCTGCTTACTCTCCTTGTGACCGGATATATCATGCAGGCTATGCTCGGCAAGGAGGGAGAGAAGCATTGGCTCCCCGATCCTGATGATCAGATGATGAATACTATGAAGCACATGCGTATGGGCAGGAAAGAACAGGTCTGATCAGGCAGGCGATATATGCTCAGCTGAAGAAAGAAATCTTCCCGGCTCGACTTGGGTATCAAAGACTCTGATACATGTCCTGGAGAGTCCTTCTCAGCTCAGCGAAGTTCCCGGTTACCACTATGGACGAGTCAGGATGGTTCTGTCGGTAGGTGATAGCTGCTTGTCCACCTGCGACGATGGTTGTTGATGTAGGCATCATATATCTCAGGTTCTGCAGCTCCTGTTCAAGGGTCTCGGTTCTGAACGGGTAGGTGATGCTGAGAATAAGAACCTTCGCATCAAGAGCCTGAACGACTGAGGCGATCTCCTCCGCAGGGAGCATCTCTCCGAGAAACTGCGTACGGTACCCTGAGGAACAGGCCGACACTGTCGCAGCCAGAGTGCCGAGAGTGTGGCGCTGACCTTCCAGAACCGCAGACACTGCCGATGGGGCATGCTCAGGGAGCGTCCGTGTTATAGAATCGATGAGTGTGACAAGAAAGGCCTCCAGTCGGTAGGTTGCAAGGTGCTCATGGCTGATTCTCATCCTGCCGTCCTGCCATGCGTGGCCGATGTCCTTCATGATTAGGGGGATGAGCTGATCAACCACCTCATACCTGCCAAGCTGACGCAGGCTGTTCTGAAGAACCCCGTCCATCTTGTCTGCCTGATACTGTTCGAGATGTATCAGAAACCGCTCTGCAGACTTTTTCACCTCTTCAGAGGGGTCTGAGAGAGCATCCTTCCCTGGCGCCGGCGCGCTGGTACTGGCATCGAACCCTGCTTGGTGAACCATTTTTTCTGATGGTGCAGCGTTCCCATCCTGCTCGATGTACTGCAGGAGGATTTCATCCGGGACCGTCGCCAGCTGACTGATCGTCCTGCCGGTGCGAAGTGCACGGGCAAGAAGTGTCAGACGGGCAATGTCCTTCTCCGAATAGAGACGACGTCCGTTTCCGTTTCTTGCGGGTTCTACCAGGGAATACCGGTCTTCCCATTTCCTCAGCACATGCGCTGATATCCCTGTGCGCCTCTGTACTACCGCTATCGGATGTATCTTTTCCTCATCAGTACTCATGCTGAAACTATCGCATAGGATCTCTATGCAGTCAACATGTCTTTGCTTTGTCAATCTATTGTCTAATATAAGTCGTAATAATTTTAGAATAATTGTAAAAATATATTGACGATAGTTAGACACTTTCGTATGTTCGGTACAGATGATATACAGCAGATGCTGGATATTTGAATGGAATCAGTGCTGGGGAACAGTACTGATGAGAGCAGGATCAGGAACAGAGTGATGGATAGGCATCACAGGACATGCTGGGTACAGATACAAACATTGTTCTGATGAACAGAGAAAGGAGAGAAACGATGAAAAAGTTTGGTATGATGGTACTGATGAGCGTTCTGGCACTTTCTGCAGTGATGGGTGCAGGCGTGCGGGAATCTGACGCGATGGCTGAACCGACTATTGTTGATATAGCTGCCTCAGATGGACGTTTTACGACACTGGTAGCTGCCCTTCAGGCTGCAGACCTTGTAGGGACGCTGCAGGGTGAGGGACCTTTTACCGTGTTCGCACCGACCGATGATGCGTTTGCGAAACTGCCTGCAGGTGCGGTGGAGGCCCTTCTCGCAGATATTCCTTCACTGACTGATATTCTTCTGTACCATGTGGTCGCAGGTGAGGTGATGGCTTCTGATGTCGTGGGGCTTTCGTCGGCAGAAGCAGCGAACGGAAAGAGTATTGATATCAGGGTTGAAAACAGCAGTGTGATGCTCAATGATGCAAAGGTGATTATCACTGATATTAAGGCACGCAACGGAGTCATCCATGTGATTGACACAGTACTGCTCCCTCCCGCTGATATGCCGAGCATTGCACAGATAGCTGCGGGTGACGGAAGATTCACAACCCTGGTGGCGGCTCTTGGTGCAGCAGGTCTGGTAGATACTCTGGATTCTGAGGGACCGTTTACGGTACTTGCTCCCACAGATGATGCATTCGCGAAGCTTCCCGCAGGAACAGTGGAAGCTCTTCTGGCAGATATTCCGACACTCACAGATATTCTTCTGTATCATGTGATTCCGGGAAAGATCATGGCATCAGACGTGATGGCTTTCGCTTCACAGGGCACAGCCAACGGAGATGATGTAATACTGACGATGACAGGTGGCAGTGTGAAGATAAACGGAGCACAAGTGATCATGGCAGATATTGAAGCTGAAAATGGAGTGATTCATGTCATTGACACTGTTATACTTCCTCCCCAGTGACGGATGAACATGAATGATTGAGTGATGTGTGTATAGCAACTTGAGCCGGTCGTGCAGTCGACCGGCTCTTCTTGTCAGCCTAAGGGACTGATGAAAGGGAGATGGAGAATGATAACAATCCATCACTCGCAGGAGCCTTGCACATCAACACAATTACCGGCCAGAGGCTGACTGTCCGGTAATCTGATTTCTTGTATCACCCCATCTCCATCCTGACCTGTCAGGGTATGGTAATGTTGTCACTATGAAGGTGGTGAAAAGCATTATGAAAATGAGGGGCGTTCTGATACAAGCCAGGAACCGTTATTGCTGAAGTTATTAGACACTGTAACATTGGTCACATCCCAACCAGATAGATCTTGCCGGAACACCTCTGCTTCAAAAAACATGGTACCCATGTTCGTCACAGACGAGGTATCCCATCCAGAGATGTCTTGATTGAACGTGTCTGTATCTTGGAACATTGACTGCATATCCGTCACGCTGCTCGTATCCCAGGAGCCGATATCCTGATTGAAAGCAGATGCATGGATGAACATATCACTCATATCAGTCACGTTGCTGACATTCCAGTCTGAGATATCCCCATTGAACGCCTGCGCATTATTGAACATGCCGTTCATATCCACGACACTGCTGACATCCCATGAGTTAAGATTCTGATTGAACGCTCCTGCACTATCGAACATCCCTATCATGTTCGTCACACTGTTCGTATCCCAGGAGCCGATATCCTGATCGAATGATTGCGCACTGTTGAACATCCCTCTCATGCTTGTCACATTACCGGTGTCCCAATCGGTGATATTACCATTGAAGTCAAATGCATTATTAAACAGCCAAGACATATCAGTTACGTTACTGGTATCCCAATCATTCAAATCCTGATCGAATGATTGTGCGTTATTGAACATCTGATTCATATCCGTAACGTTGCCGGTATCCCAGGAGCCGATATCCTGATTGAAACTACGTGCCTCTTCGAACATGTGAGACATGTCCGTCACACTGCTGGTATCCCAGCCAGAAATATCCTGATTGAAATCAGGGTTCCCATTGAATACGTAGCTCATATCAGAAATCTGTGAGGTGTTTACATCCGTTACATCCTCATCAGCATTTATCATTGCAATGAGTTGAGCGCGGGTAAGAGGAGGTTCCCCTTCCTCAGGTGATACGGAACAGCTGCCAAGTAACAGGATGATTGCAGTGAAACTACAGATGCTTACAATAATCTTCGACCGGTTCATAACATTTCTTCTCCTTCCTGTAATGCCTTAATGTCAACATGTACTATCCCTGCCCTCAACTACAAATCCAGAGTAAAGATATGATCGTTTTTCCTGTAGACAGGCAAATTCTGTCACCCTGAAAAGGGGATGTTTTCGCTCGTTCAATGACCCGATACTAAGCAGGTGGTAACGGAAAGTGAGAAGTTTTCTGCTGTCCAGATACCTCACCCTGTGCATCGATTAAGAGAGTCTGATGCATGAGGTGATTCTACACTCCGGAACAGGGCACACTGTGTGTTACGATGCCTCGACTCGGTTTCTGCCGGCACTCCTGGCGAGGTAGAGGTGGTCATCCGCTCTCTCATACAGGAAGTAAGCATGTGAGCTTACTTGAGGAATTTTCATATACGGGTTAGTTACAGCGTGTGTGTAAATATGTAAGTGTGTAGCCCGTAAATGATTTTTTCCTCCTACCTACAACAGTCTCTCCAGAGCATTGCGTGTTCTGACTGGCTGTTTCTCCCAAGCTCGAACTACGTTTGTTGAAGCGTATTCGAGCTCGTATCTCAGGTTCTCCAAGAGAAGATCATACTCCTCTCTGGAGAAAACCTGGTCTTCACATAGCCTATCGAAATCAACAGGTTTCCACTTGTTTCTCATAACTCACCTCAGAGTAATCCGGAAGTAAGGGCGGGGCAGAGCCCTGCCCATCACCCGCATCCCATTGTCTCCATCCACCAATTCCTGATGAGCTGGTCTCGCTGGTCCCGGTAATCGGCAAGACACCCATCCCACACGGAGTCCGGCAGGGCCCGCAGGTGTCCACTGTGGTCTGTGATGTAGCGTCGCACCCAGGAGGAGATGATGTCTCCATCACTATCTGCCACAATCTCCTGCAGGTTCCTCACCAGCCAATCCTGCTGGTCGACCATAAGAGAGAACAGAAAGGCCAGATCACGGTTTTCCTTCGCCGTGAGTCCCGGTGGTTTTGGTACTGTCTTGGTCTTCCTCATGATAGGTATTCCTCCTTTTTATTGGCGATGTGGGTCTGCAGGACTCGTGGAGTGAGGTAACTTGATCTCCATGGATGATCTACAGCAGGTTTTACCTGCGGCCTCGGTCTTGGGGTCGGCTCAGGATCGAATTCTTTGCTGTGGGAGCTTCTTTTCGGTATCTCCTTGAGGATGTAGAGCTCTTCTTTTATGCTTGCCAGCAGCCTGTCATCGAAGGTTCTGATGACAAAGACCTTCGTTCCCTTGGGGAAGAGTCTGGGGTGTTTGGCAGGAAGATCCAGTGACCAGGGCTGGTAGTAGGCGTTATGGTATTTGATGCTGTTCCCTGCATCGACTGTACGTTGAGAGATGACTGCCAGGATGGTGTTGAGCTCCTCTTCTGAAGGAGCTTTCAGGAAGGTGCTGGTCTGTTCATCTCTTTCATCTTTCAGGGAGAACTGTCCATTGAAGGTGTTCAGATAGTCCCACAGGAATGCGTTCGCGTCCTCGATGCTCGTGATGCCGTGACGAGTGAGTTCCACCGGGATTCTACCCTGGAGCGTTTTGTTCATGCGTTCAACCCTTGCTTTGTGTTGAGGTATTGAGCTTGTCTGAATGTCTATTCCCAGTACTCTGCAGGCTGCAGCGAACTGGGTGAAGGTGTCTTTCTCCTCATCAGGCTTAGCCCTCTGGCTGTACTCGAAGACTGTCCTCCGGTCGGTTTTGAAGCGGGAGGGGATGCCGTAGCGCGTGAGGATCATGAACAGCACATGGTAGTAGCCGTTCAATGTCTCCTGGGTGTCAAACCATGCACCGACAACCTCGCTGGTCGCGTCGTCAACAGCAACATGCAGGTGCCACTTACGTTTCCCCTTTACCCAGACAAGCTCACTTGCATCCATCTGGATGAGTTCACCGAAATACTTACTGCGAGGTCTGCGAGGATGGGCATCGGCGCCATCAATCATTCCAAAAGCAGCATTGACTCTCTCACTTTCCGCTTTACTCAGATGCTCCTTTCTGGCTGTCATCCTGAGTTGTTTCTCCATCTTTCTCCTGGTAGCTTTCTTGGAGCAGGGAGAGACGAAACAGGCCTGTTTCAGGATTGCATGCACCGTTCCGTCGGAGAGGCTGATGCCATGATCCTCTTTGAGGATCTCCATGAAATGGGTGAAACTCGCATTACTGTACTTCTCCCTGTACAACCTCTCAACTGTCTTCCTCGTCTCCTGCGGTACTTTTGTCGCAGGCTGGCGCCCTTTGTTGCGGTGACTGAACAGCGACACATCACCGCTTTCATACCACTTCGTGTACTTCACGAGTGTCTTTCGGGTACATCCGAGCTTCGTTCGGCCCCGTCGTATGGCCGTGTCGGTACAGCCCAGGTCAACAACTTCCCTGGCTGTGCTGTACTTTTCCAGTTCATGGGGTCTCAGTTCCTTCAGTTCCATCTTCTCCTAACCTCCCGGGAGTGGTATGCACCCCCTCTCATCGGTCTCTGTACTCCCATTTCTATGGGTTCTGCACAGATTCCCGCACTCTGAGATGATGGTAATGGTCAGGAGATCAAAGAACATGCAAAGGTTGTTAATACCGGCAGAAAATAGATCAAGAATATATCTCAGCCATTCGCCAGCGAGTTTTTCGAGGAATGACTGCAAAGCGGAAAAGATGGTCTCCTGTGAAATAATATGGTTGACGACCTGCCAGAGATAGTCCACTACGGCCTCAAACATGTTTTTGAACCAGGACTTCCAGTAGTACATCGTCCGTTCGCTCGCCAGGGAATAGTCATTCCTACCATCAAGCACGGATTGAATTTCACTGAGGCTGTAATGCTTATTACGCACAACGTCGTGGGGATAGATCGTCTTGTACCGGCCTTCTCTCGAACAACGGCCGACGGTGACGCTTGTCGTTTCCTCCGCCGGGCCTTCTTCACTCGTGTACTTTCTGATCCTCGCCCGCCTGAATCGATACTCAAGTGGACCAAGGCATCTTCCGCATGCGAGTCCGCCGTTGTCCGTATTCAAGGATGGATGGTTGGTCTCTTGAATTGAATCCGCTTCGATGGTACTGTTGCTATACTGTTTTTGGTGGAGAGGGAGTTTTTGCCGGGTCCAACCAACAAAGGGACTTCCTCTTCACTTCTCCTTTAGGGAAAGAGCCTTCACCTCAGAACCTCTCACTCCCTTTTACTTATCTATTCATTAAACCACACTTCTTTCTCCTACAGGAAATAATCATTTGAGATAAGATTGGGATTTTTCTTATTCGGTTTAGTTTAAACATAATGGACCGGAAATTACCAATTGACTTTGACCCGATCGGACCGTACAATCGTAGGTAATAAAATAAATTCATTGGAGGCTTTTATGGCAACTGTGCAATTGAAAGACATTTGCAAAGTGTACGACGGAAACGTAAAAGCGGTTGATTCGGTTAACATCGATATCAAGGACAGAGAGTTTGTAGTACTCGTCGGCCCCTCAGGCTGCGGTAAATCTACCACTCTACGAATGGTCGCCGGTCTTGAAGACATCTCGAGCGGAGAGCTCTACATCGACGGACGGCTGGTGAATGATGTCCCGCCAAAAGACAGAGACATCGCCATGGTGTTCCAGAACTATGCTCTGTATCCTCACATGAGCGTTTACGACAACATGGCTTTCGGACTCAAGATCAGGAAGTTCCCCAAGGACGAGATTGATCAGCGTGTCCGCGAAGCGGCAAAGATTCTCGACATCGAAATGCTGCTTGACAGAAAACCGAAGGCACTCAGCGGAGGCCAGCGCCAGAGAGTTGCGGTAGGACGTGCCATCGTACGTCACCCGAAGGTATTCCTCTTCGACGAACCTCTCTCAAACCTCGATGCAAAACTCAGAGTTCAGATGCGTGCTGAGATCTCCTCTCTCCATAACAGACTGAAAGCGACAATGATCTACGTTACTCACGACCAGGTCGAAGCTCTCACGATGGCTGACAAGATTGTCGTTATGAAGCTCGGTATCATCCAGCAGATCGGCGGTCCTCTTGAACTGTACAACGAACCGAACAACAAGTTTGTAGCAGGCTTCATCGGATCACCTCCCATGAACTTCCTTACTGTTGATGTAACCAAGGATGGTGATGACATTGTCATTGATGAAGGAAACTTCAAAGTCATACTTGACGGCAACAATAAGAAATTGCTGACACCCTATGTCGGCAAGAAAGTGACCTTCGGTATCCGCCCGGAAGATGTTGAATATTCCAGGGATGTCGTTGAAGGAAAAACGATCAACGGACGTGTCAGTGTCATCGAACCTCTCGGATCAGAGACTCACGTTTACGTCACGATCGGTACCCACCAGGTCATCTGTAAGATCGAACCTTCTATTCAGCTGGCAGTGGATCAGGAGATCCAGTTCATTCCTGAAATGAGCAAAGTGAAATTTTTCGATTACGAGACCGAACTGGTCATCAAGTAATCAGGAGTTCCTCAATAAGAAAGAGACTGTTGCAGCGCGACAGTCTCTTTTTCTATCTTCCTTCCCCCGTCCCTACTCTCCCTCGATTTTTCCTACGGTCCTGCGTAAAGCCTGATCACAGGAACGCAGTACCATGATCTTCAGGGCAGATTTTCTCTGGACAGGCGGACAAGGATAATCTCATACAGATCTGATCGGACACGGAACAGTAGAAAAGCCCCTCTGCAGTAGTAGCTTACATGCAGCAGGGGCTTACATCTTGCAGGAAACCAGACCCTTAACGGAACATTGCGTCGTAGACCGTGTGAATCACATTCTTCGCATCTGATTCTCTGACACCAAAGAGAGCTGTGAGAGGAGTGGCATCAAAGAGGGTGAAGGTCACTTCAACTCCCTCGTCCATGAGAGCAGGAAGGATGTGGTACAGCCGTCTCTTCTGACTCCGCAGACCCTCTCCAGCCACAGCAGTGACAGCATGGCCTGTCTCGACACTCACTGATTCGAGCGAGAAATCCTTTCTGAGTGTTTCAGCGAGTGCATCAGGCTCGATATCAACTCCGGCATGAATCTGAGCATACCAGGTAAGGTCATCGATTCCCTGGAGTGTGAACTCAAGTATAAGCCCTGCATCTCTCAGTGTCTGTTCGATCCGGGCCCTTACCTGAGGATTCTTCAGGAGGAAGACCTTGTGTACCCCTATCCTGAGGTAGTCCTTCTTAACCGAGATTCCGATAATGGGATCCTGGTCGATATTTCGTGACGCAACGATCGAGGTTCCCTCATCCTCCGGCCGCCCGGTATTCTTCACCTGAATCGGAATGCCGGCTTCTCTGACAGGCGCAATGGCATCTTCATGGAAGACATTGAAACCGACTGCAGCAAGCTCTCTCACTTCCCGATAGGTCATCTCCTTGATCACCTTCGCATCACTGACCACACGCGGGTCTGCCTTTGAAATTCCGGAGACATCGGTCCAGTTCTCATAGATACAACTATCGGAGGTCTTGTTCCCCAGAGCGCGGGCTACTATAGCTCCCGAGATATCACTGCCGCCACGGGAGAAAGCTTTGACCTTCCCGTCAGTACCCTGACCGAAGAAACCGGGGAAGACATAATGCTGTCCCTCCTCAAGTGCAGAGGCGACCATATCGTAGGTTTTCTCATCAACAGTACCTTCATCGGTGATACACACGACATCCTGAGCATCGATCATCTTCCAGCCGAGATACTGGGAGATGAGAACCGCATTGAGATACTCTCCCCTGCTTGCCGCATAGTGAGCACTCGCACCCTCCGAGATGTTCCTATAGACCTCATCAAGCGCTTCAGTGATATCATGGCTGACTCCAAGCTCTCTTGCAATCTCGGTGAATCGTTCCCTGATGATACCGAACTCCTTTTCACAGGAGCCACCTTTCGCTACAAGAGACTGACAGGTATAGAGCATGTCGGTGATCTTGATATCATCACTGTGCCGCTTCCCCGGTGCTGACACAACTGCTACCACTCTCGATGGATCCGAAGAGAGGATCTGCCCCACCTTTCTGATGTGTTCAGCATCACACAGCGAACTTCCTCCGAATTTACTAACCTTCATCGATATACACTCCTTTCGAAAAACATACAGAAGAGGATACCCCCCTTACGCACGAAAGCAGGTGTGGAACACACCTGCTTCCTTCTCCCGTTATAATGGGAAATACTATCTCTTGTAAATAGGCCGTTCAGTATAGGTCGTGTGAAGCAGATGGTGCGACTTCTTGCTCAGAGGTTCTCCCAGATAATCCTTGTAGATCTGCTGGATCTCAGGATTCTGGTGTGAACAGCGGATCGTCGAGAGCTCGTCATCGGTGTAGAGACCGGCTATTCTCTGTGCCCTGATATCATCGGTTGATGCATATGGCTGACCGCCTCCGCTCACACATCCGCCACGACAGGCCATCACCTCTATGAAGTGATAGGGTGCATCCTTGCCCTCTCTTTTTGCCTCTCGGATTTCCTCAAGCAGGGTACTGACATTCGCCATCCCGTGTGCTATGGCCACTTTCAACTTGGTTCCCTTGATATCGATCTCACCTGAACGTACACCTTCCATACCGCGCACGGCTGAAATATTCACATCACCGAGCTCCTCGCCTGTCATCAGGTTGTACGCAGTTCTCAGTGCGGCTTCCATAACACCGCCGGTGTTACCGAAGATCGTACCTGCACCTGCATAGGCACCGATCGGGCTGTCGGCCTTTTCGTCTTCAAGGGCAAGGAAGTCGATTCCGCTTGCCTTGATGAGACGACTGAACTCACGGGTGGTAAGCACGAGGTCTACATCATTGAACCCTGAGGCCTGCATGTTATCATCCCGTCCGATCTCCCACTTCTTCGCCGTACAGGGCATGATCGCCGCAGAGTAGATGTGAGCCGGATCTATCTTCGCCTTCTCGGCATAGTAGGTCTTGGTGATCGCTCCCTGCATCATCATCGGAGACTTTGCCGATGAGAAGTGGGGAATCATATCACTGTAATACTTCTCCATGTAGTCGGTCCATGCAGGACAGCAGCTGGTGATCTGAGGGATGGCACCGTGGCCGGTGGTGAGGCGCTGGACCAGTTCACTGCCCTCTTCCATGATGGTGAGGTCGGCAGAGAAGTTGGTATCGAAGACTTTATCGACTCCGAGAGCCCTGAGAGCCGCATAGATCTTACCGGTGGTGATGGTACCCGCGGGGAGATTGAACGCTTCACCGAGAGCGACACGCACGGCAGGTGCGATCTGCACCACCACATGCTTGTGGGGATCATTGATCGCACAGATCAGATCCTGGGTCTCATCCTTCTCGTAGATGGCACCGACAGGACAGTGCGCGGAACACTGACCGCATTTGATACAGGGGCTGTCGTTGAGAGGCAGAGATGCTGCCGGGGACATGAGTGTCTGGTCTCCACGACCGATGAACTCAAGGGCAAACACTCCCTGCTGCTGCTGACAGACCTGTACACAGCGTCCGCACTTGATACACTTTGAGGGATCAAGGACGAGCGAGGTGGTCGACTCATCCTTCGGCAGGTTCACGACCCTCTGTTCGTAGGGCTGCTGCCGCACCCCGAACTCGGCAGCGAACCGCTGCAGTTCACAGGTGCCGTTACGGGCACAGGTGAGACAATCGTTGGGGTGTGTGCTCAGGATCATCTCGATAACCGTCTTCCTGATCTTGTACAGCTCAGCATCATGAGTGATGACACTGAGGTTTTCCTGCACTGGAGCCGCACATGCTCTCAGAAGCTTCGGCGAATGCTCCTGTTTCACGACACACAGTCCACAGGCTGCCCATGCAGGCAGGTCCGGATGGTAACAGAGTGTCGGGATGTTGATATTCGCCTTCTTGGCTGCTGCCAGGATATTCTGTCCGGCTTCGATCTCGACCGGTTTTCCATTTATCTTCATATGAACGGTACTCATAATCTTCCTCCTCTACCAGAAATCCTAGCGGATCTCGATGGCTCCAAATTTACAGGTCTCGAAACAAGCTCCACACTTGATACACGCAGCCTGATCGATCACGTGCACCTGACGCCGTTCACCGCTGATGGCAGCTGTCGGACACTTTCGTGCACAGGCAGTACATCCGATACACATATCAGCAAGGATGTTGTAGGTGATCAGACTCTTACACTTACCGGCAGGGCAGGTCTTGTCGTTGATATGAGCAAGGTACTCGGCCTCGAAATGCTTCACGGTAGAGAGAATCGGATTGGGAGCGGTCTGACCCAGGGCACACAGAGATGCCTGTTTCATCGCATGACCAATTTCTTTCATCTGCTCGATATCTTCAACCGTACCGTTTCCTTTGGTGATCTTATCGAGGATATTCATCAGGGAACGTCCTCCGATTCTGCATGGAGCACACTTTCCGCAGCTTTCCTCTACACTGAACTCGAGGTAGAACTTCGTTACATCCACGATACAGTCATCTTCATCCATGACGATCATTCCGCCGGAACCCATCATGGAACCGAGTTTCTGGAGTGAACCGAAGTCAATGGGAGTATCGAGGAACTCCTCGGTGATGACCCCTCCGCTGGGACCACCGGTCTGGACGGCTTTGAACTTCCTGTCGTTCGCTATTCCTCCGCCGATATCATAGATGATCTCACGAAGTGTCGTTCCCATGGGGACTTCCACGAGACCCGAATTACGGATCTTACCGGTGAGGGCAAAGACCTTGGTACCGGAAGAATCCTGGGTACCGATCTGGCTGAACCAGTCGCCACCCTTCATGATGATGACCGGGATATTGGCCCAGGTTTCCACGTTGTTGATAACCGTCGGTTTACCCCACAGGCCTTTGACTGCCGGGAACGGAGGGCGCGGGACCGGCATTCCTCTCTCACCTTCGATGGAGGCGAGAAGCGCTGTCTCTTCACCACAGACGAAGGCGCCTGCGCCGAGTCTGATCTCGATGTCGAAGTCGAATCCGCTGTCGAGTATATTCTTTCCGAGCAGTCCGTACTCACGGGCCTGAGCCATGGCGACTTCAAGGCGGTGGATGGCAAGGGGATACTCGGCACGGATATAGATATATCCCTGGCTGGCACCGACGGTCTTACCGGCGATGGTCATCGCTTCGAGGACCGAGTGCGGGTCACCTTCAAGGGTGGATCGGTCCATATAGGCACCGGGGTCACCTTCATCAGCGTTACAGACGATGAACTTCTGATCAGCGTTCTGTACCTGCTTCGTGAAGTTCCACTTCATCCAGGTCGGGAAGCCGGCACCACCACGGCCTCTGAGTCCTGCTGTCCTGAGCTCCTGGATGACATCGTCACCGCTCATCTCGAACAGGACCTTTTCCAGAGCACTGTAGCCTTCGCGGGCGATGTACTCATCAATATTCTCGGGGTCGATGAATCCGCAGTTCCTCAGAACGATACGGAACTGTTTCTGGTAGAATTTGATATCCTCGACCTTCGCGTGCTTCTTGCTTCCTTCCTTGTCATAGAGAAGGCGTTTGACTTCACGTCCTTTGACGATATGTTCCTCAACCAGCTCTTTTGCATCGGAAGGAGTCACCTGCACATAGAACGAATCCTCGGGGAGGATCTTGACGATAGGGCCCTGTTCACAGAAACCGAAACAACCGGTCTTGATGACCTGAACCTCTTCGGAAAGTCCCTGTGCATCCACTTCACTCAAAAGAGATTCGTAGATCGCATTCGCCTTGCTCGATTCACAGGCGGTACCGCCGCATACGAGAATGTAGCTCCTATATGCCATTATTTGCCTCCATCCTTGATGATATCGATCGAGGGTCTGTCAAACACGTGTTCACTGACCATTCTCTTGTGGATGATGTGTTCTTCAACAATCTTCTTCGCCACCTCTGCATCAACCTTCCCGTAGATAACGGAGGGCATGCCCGGTGCGATGACTTCGATAGTCGGTTCGACATAGCACAACCCCATGCATCCCGTCTGTGTGACGACAACTGAGGTAAGATTATGGATCTCTAGTTGTGCAAGGAATGCATCAAGAACCTGCTTGGCTCCCGCTGCGATACCGCAGGTTCCCATCCCTACAATGATCTGTGTCTCTTTGTCACTGAGATCACGCTTCTGGATTTCTGTTTTCTTGGAGTCACGAAGCTTCCTGAGCTCCTGCAACGTCATCTTAGCCATGCCAGCCTCCTCATCTAATAACGAGTCATCTACCTGACCCGGTGGTGCACATCCTCTACAGCAGCCTCCTGGGACTGCATGTACTCCTTCACGAGCAGCAGGTTACCGACGGTGTTCAGGTCTCCCAGAACCTCGAGCAGCCCGCTCTTTTCGACCTCATACTCTTCACGTTCAGGACCTCTCGAAAGAGCTCTGCTGAAAGTGATCTCGCTATCCGACGGATAGGAGAACAATCCGGTAAGGGTCATTTCGATGTCGCCGACCGGCGGGACATCGATATGGGAAAGGTCGATGGTGAAGGATACATCCGTTCCCTTTCCCTTCTCTGACGTCAGGGAGAACGTCCCCTGTGTCATGTCAACCATCTGTTTGAGGAAGGGAAGGCCGAGCCCCACTTTCCTCGCAGCATGCTTGTGTCCGTCCGTGTAGAACGGATCAAGCGCCCTGATCTGCTCCTGGTCATCCATCCCTTTGCCGTCATCACTCACAGTGACCGAAAGCATATCATCGGTCTGAATGAAGCTGATGCGTATCAGCGATGCATCAGCCTCAATGCTGTTGTGCACGATATCGGCAAGAAGGTCACAGATCGATGCATGCATCAGCTGAACTGGGCGATGATCCCGGGAAGCTGATCCTTGGTCACCTTGCCGAACACTTCTTTCCCGACGGTGAGCACAGGAGCGAGACCGCAGCAGCCGACACAGCGAACTCCTTCGATACTGAACTTCCCGTCCCCGGTCACTTCGTTCACGCCGATTCCCAGTAGATTTCCGAGCTCCTCAACCAGCATATCGCCGCCCTTGAGGTAGCAGGCTGTTCCCAGACACACCTGAATATTGTGGTCGCCCGGTTTTGTTGTCTTGAAAAAATGGTAGAAGGAAAGAACTCCATATATCTTTGCAAGAGGAATATCGAGCATGTATGCCACAGTGTCTGCCGACTCACGGGATACATATCCGAATTCTTCCTGCACACGGTGCAGTACCATGATCAGATTACCCGGCTTGTTCCGCCATGCTTCTATGAACGAAATCAGTTCCCTTGAAAATGCATTCTCATTGTTACCAGCTGCCATGAAAACCTCCAGAGCCCGTTTTATAAAAACCAATCATAAGAGAAAGTAGAAATATTTTCAACAATAAATATGGATTTATCGAATCTTTTCATGACTTTTTTTCACTTTATTTTTATGTTTGTTGCATTTTTTGAATTTTATTGTATAATGGTTCACATAAACGAGGTGCCTAATGAACCATGATATGATCATCCGTATTACGCGATACTACCGAATACTCAACCGTCTAAGATCCCTCGGCCTCGAGAAAGTGTTCGCCCACAACCTGGCCGATGCTGCCGGCGTGTCTGCGGCAATCGTACGTAAAGACTTTTCTCTCCTTGAGATATACGGGCAGAAAAGGGGTGGATATGATATCCTGTTCCTGATCGCTGCTCTCGGGAAGATTCTGGGCAAGACGGATGAGCCGCAGAACATCATCATTGTCGGATGCGGAAGGATAGGCAGGGCGCTCATGCACTACAACGGTTTCGAACCGGACGGCATACGGATCATTGCCGGCTTTGACACGGACCCTCTGGTATACAGCGAGAACGTGCATCCGGTACCGATCTATCCGATGAGCCGCCTAGAAGAAGTGCTCAGCTCCCATCAGGTCGATGTGGCCATCCTCACCGTACCCGAAAGTGCAACGAGCGACAGCTTCCAGCGCCTGATGAATGCGGGCATCAAGGGTGTACTGAACTTCTCCCCGATCACGCTGAAGCCTGTTGCAGACGCTGAAGGGCTGAAGCCTGTTGTACACAATGTAAACATTGCCCTCGAACTCGAACAGATCTTCTACGAACTGCAGTTCCCCAAGAGTTAGAAATCACGTTGAAGGCGGACATACACCGGCAGATGATCTGAGGTCCCCGTGTGACTCTTCACAAGGTACCGGTGAGGTGTGCCGTCTGTATCGAGCAGAGCAGGATGCGTGATCACCCCGCCGCATGAGAACCGGTATCCCGCGGAATCGAAGAGATCGGAACCGAGAAGGATCTGGTCGTAACTCAGCCACAGTCCGTCATAGTGATACGAACCGTCTGCCTCAGAGACCGGCGGGAACCTGTCATCAAGAAAGAACGAGTAGAAGGTGGTGAAATCAGGATAACCGCCTGTGATAACCAGCGAACCAGCTTCCTCCCACTGCCGTCTGAGTGGCGTATCGACCGGAATCAGTGCACTCTGATAGGCTCCCTGGATCCTGTCCTGTTCATCGGCGCTCTCATTAAAATCACCCGCTATCACCGTGGGGAACCTGGTCCCCGCGAGACCGGTATGATTCGCCATCACATCCTTCAGTGCCCGTATCTGGGCGATTCTCTCAGGCTCGCTCTCCTGCTCCCCTTCCCTGCGGCTTCTCAGATGGAGGGCATAGATCCTGATCGCTTCCCCGTTCACATCGATCACTGCCTCCAGGATATCGCGGAAGCCTTCGACTGCATGAATGTGGCTTTCAAGAATCCGGTACCGGCTCAGGACAGCAACTTCTATAGGAGATGCTACAGAGGAGGTCGATGCATAGAAGAGAAATCCCCTCTGCCCGAGGTCGCTCTCGATCATATCCTCGATCACACGCTCCCCTTCCACCTCCTGCAGGATGATGATATCGGGCTGATGCGGCGAATACTGAATCAGAGCGGAACAGGCCCTGTGCAGTCGTTCACTGTAGAGAGCTGAAGACCACCCCTGTGAGAGGGAGAATCCGTCAAACTCATCTCCGTCATCAACCGTGTCAAACAGGGTCTGTACGTTGTAGGAGACGATGGTGAGATCTCTCTCCTCCTCACCGCCTGCGACAGAGCACGAGCAGGAGGATGAGAACGCGAGGAAGATGGCGAACAGTACTGCGGGGACCGTAATATCTCTCATTACAGAGAAGAACCTGTCTCACACGCAGATCACTTCCCGTCGAGAGAAATTTTTCTGACCTGATAGGAAAAGTAGAGAACAGCTAGAGCATCCTCGCTGTCGGTCTGCTGATAACTCAGGGTCTGCCCCTTCAGTATCCCCTTCAGGAGATTACTGTAGCGGATATCCTTCACTTCGATATCACGAACCATGGAAAAACAGATACTCCAGATACGTTCCCACTCACGATTGTTGAAGGCGCTGACAATCGCGTGCCGCTGCTGGTCTATCTCGGCCACATCACGCGACTCCTCAAGGAACTCACTGAGAAAATCGGGACTGAGCAGATTCTTCTGCTCATACAGTTCTGCAAGGTTCGGTGTGCTCTTCAGGAAATAGGCAAGCAGCGCGTAGCGGGTCTGACGGAAGCGGGGGCCCCTTCCCTGCCGGCTGGAGAGGAACAGATCATTGAAGAAGGTCCCGTCTCTGTCCATGATGTTCCGTGCCAGAAGGTAGTTAAGTTCCTCGCCGATGGTCTGGGCTGAGTCACTCATCTGCTGGACCTTCTGCAGATAGACATCGCTTCGGGTCACCCGTGCGATCGACTTGGCCGCATTCGAACGGGACAGGCTGCTCCCGTTATCGAGAAGGTATCTGAGAGCCTGCTCCGCCTTCTGGTTGTTCCGGTAGGCTCCCAGAGCATATATCGACTCGTTCTGTGTGTAGCTGTCGGTCGAGAATGCATCGCTGATCAGGTCCTCCACGAGGGAATTCCTCGGCCTGTCGAACAGACCTCTGATCACTTCGGCCCTGTCGTTGCTGAACGGGTTAGCCAGGTTCGCCCGAATCTCACTTGTAGCGACACCAGTGAGATTCTTTCCCAGCGAGAGCAGAAGGCTCTTGCGCTTGAGAGGGTCTTTTTCCTTTTCGAGCCGGTCGATGTTGATAAATGCCCGCAGTCCGTGCAGAGAAAACATCAGCTGGGCCGCGGCCTTGGCTGACAGGGCACCCTGCTCATGCAGGGAGGCAGTACTGATCAGCGCTAACAGAGAAAACAGGAGAGCAAGACCGAAGGTGAAGGTATAGGCATTTCCCCAGCCGTGACTCAGCAGCTGGATATGCTCCGAGAGGTTGGCAAGGGAGCCCCCGGCAAGACCGCTGAACAGAGCGAAAAAGGCGATCATGAAGTTGGTCATCGAATTGAAGCCTACCGGATCATTGTCGGGGATGACCGCCGCGAGAAGACGCCTGATGAGAATATTGACGTTTGCCAGGAAGAAGTTGGAGAGGAACCCGAGGACAAAGAACAGAGAGACCTCCCCTGTGGCAGGGATGACCATCCAGCCGATGAGAGTGATGATGAGGGCGAAGCCGTTGGCTATGATCAGGGGCCGGCTTCCGAGACGATCGCTGAAGAACGTGCAGAAGCTTCCTGCGAGGATGACCGAGCCTGAGATAACGATGGTGTAGAGGAAGATGATATTGCTTTCCAGGCCGACGATCTTGGTCAGGAACGCGATGCTCATTCCCATGATGACCGTCACCGACATGTAATACCAGAAGACCAGGAGTCTGGACCGGGACAGGCTGTCACGCATTGCTTCTCTGAGAACGGTGAACAGGGTCCTTCCCTTGCGGTAGTCCACCTTTGTCCTGCAGGGAATCTTCGACAGATACCGTGATGCTATCGTGTTGTTGATCACGCCGAACATCTGAAGAGCTATCAGTCCGACCACCCCAGAAAAGAGCTCGATGGAGGTGACGATGAAGTTCAGAAGGCGGGCAAAGACCGTCGAGGACTGGAATGCCACGTTCGCGTTGCCGATCACCCGTCCCCGTGTCTTGTTCGTCGTAATGGATTTGAACGTGTAATCATACATCACCACACCCACCAGACGCATCAGTGAGAACAGTGTGTATACAGTAAGCAGCACAGTGACAGCAGGGGTTCCATTCATCCAGAGAAGGGCAAGGTATCCCAGAGAGACCGCCCCCCGCAGATACCAGGTGAGTGTCTGCACCTTCACGACGTTGCGTCCCCGGAAGGTGCGTGCCATGAGGGGAAGCACAACGCCCACGATATACATTGCACTGGCTATGTACCCGAGTGCCAGGTTGCTGGCTCCGAACCGTACAGCAAGGATATAGACGATCGTGTCCCCGAGCATGCTGAAGCCGAGACCGTTATAGATCTCGGACGTATAGAGGTATTTCTGTCCTAATCGCTTCTCAGCATCCGATAGATACCTGGTGCGTGCCATGTTCTGCTCTTACAGCTCATCCCTTCTGTTCACGATCTTGCTGATGAGGTTGTAGTTCAGGGCCCCTTCGGCATCGAGCCAGTAGTCCCTGTCCGTGTCCCGTGAAACAATTTCAAGCGGCTGTCCGCTCTGTTCGCTGATAATCCTGTTCAGTCGCTCTTTGGTCTTCTCAAGCTGATTCGTGTAGATCTCCACGTCGGTGGCCACACCCTGCATCTCACTCATCGGCTGGTGGATCAGGTAGGTCGAATTCGGCAGACCGAGACGGTAGGGAGCTTCAACTGCAAGCAGCACGAGAGTGGCGGCACTGGCGATCAGTCCGGTACCGATCATGAACACGTCATTGCGGATGAACCTGACCATGTCATAGATTGCCAGTCCGGAGTTGACGTCTCCACCGGGAGAGTTGATGAACATCCGGATAGGCTCATCACTCTCCTTCTCCAGGATCAACAGCTGCCTGATCACCTTCTCCGCTGATTCCATGTTGATCTCACCGGTAAGCATCACAGATCGGGTCTCCAGGAATTTGTCCTGATTAGCTGCGGTCTCTTTATCTTTTGTCTCTTTCTCTTCCATCTGGGTCATTCTTCCTTATCGTACATTCCGGTCAACAGAATACGTACAGCACTGAATACGTTCACACCGCTGTGAAGTACTCACAGCAGGTACCTGTGAGTATAGTAGGGAACGGAGTAATTGAAAAGGGGAATGCTGTAAATCACCGCTCGATATCCTGAGGACGGACGAACGCTCGGGAACTCGGAGCTCCCTATCAGGCTGAAAGGTCTCTCAGATACCTGATCTTCTCAGGAACATAGGTAAAGAAATCAGACGATACCCGTCTGGAGGGCTTTTCTCTCTGCCGCTCCGCCTCGAGGAAATCACTGATCATATTCGCGGTGGTTTCCGTGTAGTCATCAGTCCTGAACCGATACAGGCCACTCGCCTTTCCCGGGTAGCTGTCGATCTCATCAAGGAATTTCCTCAGGTCCCGTTCCAGGTTAGACAGGTCAGTCCCTCGCCCCCACCCGCTTGCCTTCAGCATCCTTGCGTTCAGGCGCTGTTCGTACTGCTTCTCCTGGGGGATGGCAAGGACCGGCTTCTTCAGGTACAGAGCCTCGGAGAGCAGCTGATGACCGGCAGGTGCAATGACAGCCCTGCAGCCGGCGAGAGATGTGACGAAGTCCTCAGCGGGGTCGGATGCGGGGAAAAAGCGGAAATCCACATCTGTGAACGTCTTGAGAATGTTCTTCACAGCGTCTGATGAGGATGCTTTGACATATACGAGAATGTACTCCCCCCGGGAAGGAACAGCATTCCTCACCTCCTCACGCAGAATCGGCCCGACATCTCCATCATAGAAGGAACAGATCAGGTTCTTCTGAGCCGGAGGACTCATGAGTGAAGAGACGAGCTTCGCACTGATGGCATCAATTCTGAGTGAGGCAGAGCGGAGCACGACCGCGGGATGGTTCAGGTTGATCAGCGGAATACCTGCTTTCACTGCAGCCATGGCAGTCAGGGGCTCATAGTCACTGATCACTCCCTGTACCCCGCTCTCCTTCATCTCCCGTGCCAGAGTTGTGATGATCTCCCTGTACCTGCCGATGACCGGCAGGTTCTTCCTGACAGTCTCGAAATACAGGATACGATGCCCGTTATGGGCAAAATGCAGCCCGGGGATAGTACGCGTCTGTATCCCGATGCACTTCTCATGAAGGAAGGAGTCGATACTCTCGGGAGCCCACACCGTGATATCGTGACGGACTCTCAGCAGCGGCCAGAGCGCCGCTGTACGGGCAGCGTGTCCTCTTCCTTCTCCGTTACAGCCATAGACGATCTTCATCTGGTATACATCTCCTTGTCTGAGATAGCTCTATCTATACACGACAGATACAAGAATTCTGTAAACAGTCTGTTATTCATCTGTTAATTCATCTCGAATGACTCACCTGATGATATCAGGTACGTCTCTTTGCCTATGCAGCGGAGGGTTGATCCGTGACTCTTTACCTTTTCCCGCCAACCACCTATAGTTCTCTCACCTATGAAAAGCGCGAGTATATCAATCATCGGACGCCCTTCGTCCGGCAAATCGACTCTGGTCAACACCATCTGTGAACGGAAGGTCTCCATCACGGCTCAGACACCTCAGACCACACGTAATGCCATACGCGGCATCTACACCGACCAGAGAGGACAGCTGATCCTCACCGACACTCCCGGCTACCATCTCAATGACCAGAAGTTCAATCTGAAACTCCAGCAGACAGCTCTCAAAGCCCTGGATGAGTGCGATATTGTTCTCTATATCATTGATGCGACGAGAAGCGGCGGAAAAGAAGAACATGCCATAATCGAGATTCTCAGGAAGGTGAAGCGCCCTATCATCACTGCAGTAAACAAGACTGACATCGCTTCAAAGGAGCAGGTGGAAGAGACAAAGGCCTTTGTCTCTGAACACCTGGAAACCAGTGAACTCTGCACGATCAGCGCCTCTCGTGATGATGGGGTCGACGAGCTTCTTATCGAGCTCTTCAGGCTCTCCCCTGAAGGACCCCTCCACTACGGAGAGGAGGAGTTCACTGACCAGCCTCTGGAGTTCAGAGTATCCGAGATCATACGGGAGAAGGCGATTCAGAGTGTCTCTCAGGAGATCCCTCATGCCATCTTCGTCGAAGTGATCGACATCGAACATGATGAAGAGAATCAGTCGATCTGGATACGTGCCGCGATCAATGTCGAAAAGGAGAGTCAGAAGGGAATTCTTGTCGGCAAAGGCGGCAATAACATCAAGAAGATCCGCGTTGCGGCGTTCAAAGAGATCAGTCAGATCTTCCCCACACTCTCGCTTACTCTCGATCTGAGGGTCAAGGCTGTTTCCCGGTGGAGACGCAAGGACATGATCCTGTCAAAGATACTGTGATAATCCCCAAGCTCTCAAGGACACGTCCTGCTGCCTGCTGAATATCGGTAACGATACCGGTACAAAAGCGATTAGACTCTTTTCACTCCTTGGGGTATACTGGAGAACACATCATGCTTGACATCGCGGTAAGAGGCTTCTTTCCGCACAGGAGATTTTCGTGCCTTCCTACACTATAAAACCACCGGAACCGGGGTATTATACGGACACCTTCAGAACAAGCTGGAATATGGTTATGCTTGTGGGTATTACCATGGTACTATCCGGTCCCTTCTTTCTGTATCATGACCTGCTTCAGTTCAAAGCGGGAGGACCTCCGTTTCTGATCTACGGTCTACCCATAGCACATATGATCCAGGTAGCTTTCTCCCTCTTCTTCATCCTGACGACCGTGAAACATTCCGACCGGAAAGATATCCCGGCTTCGCGGGTATACCTGCTTCGTTTCAGCATGTTCGTCTTTCTTGGTGCACCCACCCTGATCGCCATTGCAAACCAGTGCGGGACGGGCTCCCTTACACTCTACATCCTTGGTGTTGTTGCCATTGTTCCTCTGTATATCCAACCGATACCCACGATCATCCTGACCTTCGTCCTGTCGGGCTCCGCGGTCATAGCGGCGATGATAACCCTGCGTGGTGTGAATGCTTCCCTGCAGGACATCATCACTATCATCATCCTGATCGTAGGGGCCTCGTTTGTGTACGTGGCATGGGAAGTATATCGACGGGAAGTCTATTCACAGAAAAGAAAACTCACGAATCTCATCATGCTCAAGAATGTCTTCCTGAAAGCATCCGGTCATGATCTCAAATCTCCCCTTCTCCATCTCACGGCACTCATCGAGACACTCAAGGCTCCTGATGACATGTTCATGAGAGACCGTCTGGAGATACAGAAGGAGATGAAACATGTTCTGTATCAGACGACCCTGATCATGGAGAACATCTCCGCGTTCGGGCGTGGAGAGCAGCAGGTCATGAACCAGCAGATCATCTCCGATATGGAACTGCTCAAGACGGTTATGGAATTTTTCAAGCCTGACCTGGAGCGGAAAGGTATCGACCTGCAGCTCAGTCAGGATGAGGAGACTATCGTTGTCGGTGACGTGAGACTCATCCGCACGGTACTGAACAACCTGGTGCACAACGCACTCAAATACAGCGCACCCGGTCAGGTGATCACGATCGGTTCCAGAGTCGACACCTCACAGGTGATCCTGTTCGTACAGGATGAAGGCCCCGGAATTGAAGGGGAAAGACTGAAACAGCTGGAACAGGGAGAACCGATGGCCAGCACACCCGGCACTGCCGGAGAACTGGGATCGGGAATCGGACTCTCTGTATGCAGAAGCATTCTGAAAGCACACAAAAGCAGCCTTCATATCATACCGGGGGAAGTGAAGGGACTGGAAGTCTATTTCTCCCTCCCCCGCTACACAGGAGGTCGTTAGATGATACAGGTAACTATTGTTGATGATCATATTCTGGTTCGTGAAGGGATCAGGACAATCTGTTCAAAGACCCAGGATATCAGGGTCATGCACGATTTTTCCGGGTGGGATACCCTCTCTGAGCATCTGACGGTCCTCGATGCAACCGATGTGCTGATTCTCGACATCTCTCTGGCACGGATCGATGGAATACAGATACTGAATGAGCTGAAAGAACAGCGAGAGCATCATCCTCCCGTGCTATTCCTGACGCTCCACAGTGAAAAAGATTTTGCACAGAGTGCATTCCGGGCAGGAGCGAAAGGATATGTGACAAAGGATGCTGAGTCCTCACTGATCATCGAAGCCATCAGGATCGTTTCCGCAGGCGGGTATTATATCTCTGACGAAGGATCACGCCATGTCATCGGCGATGGGGATCCCATGCCCGCGGCACAGGATGATCTGTCCATCCTCTCGGTCCAGGAACATGAAGTACTCAACATGATCTGCAAAGGAATGACCGGGAAAGAGATCGCTTTCGAGATGAACATCAATGAGAAAACCGTGTGGACCTACAAAGGACGAATCATGAAAAAACTCGGGTTCGAGACCACTGTGGAACTGATCCGGTTCGGAATGAGAAATGGACTGTAACTCCCTGATAGAAGGGAAACGCATTGTGCCTCCCGCCCCATAGGGGGCTAATTGATCGAACCCGTTCCAGCCGTCTCATTCAGTACACACATGAGCTTCTATACGAATTCCCTTACACGTGATGTAAGGTTTTCCTTACATTTCCTGTACTATTTTTCCATCACACAAGAAGGAACCCTTACACCAAACAGAACAGCAGAAATGATAGCCTGAAACAAATAACCTTTGGAGGATATCATTATGCGGAACATGAACTCGAACAATTGGACAAAAAGCATACTATTCGGCCTTTTTCTGGTAGTTCTCACTTTCGGATTCATCAGCTGTGCAGACCCGATGGCCAATGACCCCGATGATTGGAATGAAACAGTTGTTATGCAGATAACAGCAGATATAGATGAGGATGAAGTTGAAACACGTACTGTCCTGCCTTCAGATCCATCTTCGGATATAGCTTCCTATATATTGACAGGAAAGACGACCGAAGAGACGACTTACGAAACCCTCGGAACCTTCTCCACTCTTACCGGTGCCTCGGTAACGATCGAAACCGGAAGCTGGGATTTCAAGCTTCAGGCTCTTGATAGCACCAGCACCGTTCTCCTCGAGGCGAGCAAGACGAATGTGACCGTGGCGGCGGGAGCAGCAGTGAATTTCACTCTGAAGCCGTTAAGCAGCGGCAGCGGTTCGTTTGAGGTCACGCTTACTCTCCCCAGTGGACATCCCGTGTCCTCGATTGAAACGACACTTGACACTACAGTGGTGACTCCGGCACTCTCACTCTCCGGTGATACACTGACATTCTCGTATTCAGGTGTGATGGCAGGTGAATACTGGGTATCGTTCAAATTTTTTGACAGCAGTTCCGATCAGGTAGGATCGACCTACACACAGCTCATTCGTGTGGCTCCGAACCTGACGAGCACACTGAGCGAAACACTGCCTTCCACCTACTTCGATACCTCCTCAGGAGGGACCACCAGTGCTTCGATATCAGCTACCATTGATGTGGGTTCTGAACTCAGCATCAATTTTTCCCCCTCCAGCACGACAGTGGCAAAAGGTGACGACCTTACCGTGACCGCAACGGAGATTGACGGAGCTTCCTACAAGTGGTATCTGGAGGGAAGCGAGTTGAGCGGAGAGATCTCCCGCAGCGTCACTGTGGCAACCTCGAGTCTGGACTACCGGAACTATGAACTGGTCCTGGCTGCCAGCAAGGATGGAGTGACCACCTCGAAGCGAATGACGTTCATGGTGAATGATGGCACGACAACCGAAAAGGACTGGACTATCCTCGTCTACCTGGATGCCGACAATGATCTTGAGGCCTACGGGATCGTCGACATGAACGAGATGGAAGCGGGACTGTATTCTGCCCAGCAGAAGGATTCCAGCATCATGGACAAACTGAATATCGTCGTTCAGATTGACCGTATAGGCGGCTACGATGGAGCGAGTCACGACAGCGGCAGTGACTGGGAAGATGCACGAAGGTATCTCATACAGCCCGACTCGGCAAACTCCACCGACCTGACTTCCACCAAGGTCTCTGAACTCGGCGAAGTCAATATGGGTGATGCGAATGTCCTGAAAGACTTCGTCTCCTGGGGAAAGAGCAACTATCCTGCAGAGCACTATGCACTGGTCATCTGGAACCACGGAGGTGGAGTAAGGAGTATCAGCGATACAGAGTTATCCTCATCCATCAAGGGATCTGCCTATGATACAACGAGCGATGACGACTTCATCTTTACTGGCGAATTGTCGGATGTACTCACAGCCAGCGAAAGCGTAGACCTCCTGGGTTTTGATGCCTGTCTGATGGGAATGACAGAGATCGCCTACGAGTACAGACCGGGACGTACTGATGCGTTCGGTGCTGATTATTTCGTGGCCGCTCCACATACTGAACAGGGAAACGGATGGCCGTACGATGAGATCATCTCCCGGTTCGCAGCTGACAGACCTGCTGCCGATCTCGGGTATGATGTGAGCACGATGAGCGCCGCAGACCTCGCAGGCATCATCGTAAAAGAATACGGGGATTTCTGTGCAACAGCCTCTCCGAGCGATGCCCTCACGGCACTCGACAATTCAAAGATAGTAGGTGTCAGGACGGCACTCGATGCCTTCTCGGCACTGGCAACAGGCTATCAGACACCGCTGGAGACAATCCGGGGAAGCCACAGTTCCTACACCCCCGCGGGAGGAACCGTGGGGACAGGCCCGGTGACGATGGACTATTTTGACGGTGAAGCATCTTATGATGGCAACACTCCCTGGTATGGCACTCCACACTTTGACCTGTACGACTTTGCTGACCGTGTTTCATCAGACGGCAATCTCTCAAGCCTGAGCACTGCTGCTGCCACCTTGAAGACCGCTGTCGACGATGCAGTGATTTATTCCTGGGGCGGAAGCCATTACGATGCAGAGGCGAACGGCGGGACCGCGCATGTTGACGGAAAGCACGGACTCGGCTTCTTCTTCCCCGCAGGTGACTTCAAAGAAGAAGGGTACTCAAATGATTGGACCTATATCGCTGCGTTCTACACCAACTCTGATTATAGCACCTCAGGAAGTTCCTACGGAAAACTCGACTTCCTCTCTCTGACGGATGACAGCACCGTAAACACATGGTATGAATTACTTGATTACTGGTTTGCAGAAGACTGATATACACGTCAGGCACACAGGATAGCAGGGATAGAATGATCAATTGACTGATACTTGCACTCCTGCTGATGATCCTGATTTTCACCGATGCAGGGACCTCCGATACTTAGGAGGTCTCTGCCGTTTCCTGGGAATACCGGATAGAGACGACACTCGCGGGTATGCTCGGGGAGATAAGGCATGTACAGGGTTCCTTGTGACTTTCATGTATGATGCACGGGACACGATCATCCTTCCGCACTCTGTACCATTCAGTATTGAAGGGAATCATTTGACACTCAGCCCCTTTGCTTCATAGTGGTCCCCCTTGGTTTAGGAACAGGATTTCACACTGACCGGACATTTTCTCTTGAAATACAACAGAATACACCACACAATGACCTGGAGAAACGGCAGTATGACCCAGATAATCTGTGAAGGAGATCACCATGAACACCAGCAATTCGCACCATCGAAAAAGAGGTATATTCTTTGGCTTTCTTCCATTAGTACTTACGTTCCTGAGTATTTCCTGTGAATTCCCGATAACAGGTCCTTCCGATACGGTGATGACGGAAAAGGACTGGACGATCCTCGTCTATCTTGATGCCGACAATGACCTTGAACCGTACGGGATCGTCGACATGAACGAGATGGAAGCGGGACTGTATTCCGCCCGGCAGAAGGACTCCAGCATCATGGACAAACTGAATATCGTCGTTCAGATTGACCGTATAGGCGGCTACGATGGTGCGAGCCACGACAGCGGCAGTGACTGGGAAGATGCACGAAGGTATCTCATACAGCCCGACTCGGCAAACTCCACCGACCTGACTTCCACCAAGGTCTCTGAACTCGGCGAAGTCAATATGGGTGATGCGAATGTCCTGAAAGACTTCGTCTCCTGGGGAAAGAGCAACTATCCTGCAGAGCACTATGCACTGGTCATCTGGAACCACGGAGGTGGAGTAAAGAGTATCAGCGATACAGAGTTATCCTCATCCATCAAGGGCTCAGCCTATGATACAACGAGCGGAGATGACTTCATCTTTACTGGGGAACTGTCGGATGTGCTCACAGCCAGCGAAAGCGTAGACCTCCTGGGTTTTGATGCCTGTCTGATGGGAATGACAGAGATCGCCTACGAGTACAGACCGGGACGTACTGATGCGTTCGGTGCTGATTATTTCGTGGCCGCTCCACATACTGAACAGGGAAACGGATGGCCGTACGATGAGATCATCTCCCGGTTCGCAGCTGACAGACCTGCTACCGATCCCGGGTATGATGTGAGCACGATGAGCGCTGCGGAACTGGCGGGCATCCTGGTCAAGGAGTATGGAGATTTCTGTGAATCGGTTTCTCCGAGTGATGCCCTCACGGCACTCGACAATTCAAAGATAGTAGGTGTCAGGACGGCACTCGATGCCTTCTCGGCACTGGCCAAAGGCTATCAGACACCGCTGGAGACAATCCGGGGAAGCCACAGTTCCTACACCCCCGAGGGAGGAACCGTGGGGACAGGCCCGGTGACGATGGACTATTTTGACGGGTATGTAGCGTATGATGACTACACTCCCTGGTATGGCACTCCACACTTTGACCTGTACGACTTTGCTGACCGTGTTTCATCAGACGGCAGTCTCTCAAGCCTGAGCACTGCTGCTGCCAACCTGAAGACCGCTGTTGATGATGCAGTGATTTCTTCCTGGGGTGGAAGCCATTACGATGCAGAGGCGAACGGCGGGACCGCGCATGTTGACGGGAAGCACGGGCTCGGCTTCTTCTTCCCCGCAGGTGACTTCAAAGAAGATGGATATGATAAGGACTGGGTATATATGACAGATTTCTACACCAACACCGACTATTCCATGTACGAGGATTACTACGGAAAGCTCGACTTCCTCTCTCTGACGAATGACAGCACCGTAAACACATGGTATGAATTACTTGATTACTGGTTTGCAGACTGAATACCACAGGATAAAAGGATCGAACAATGAACATGAAACATCTGTTGCTCGCACTCTTACTGATGATTCTGGTTTCCGGATGTGTGGGAGCCTCGGGCACACAGGAGTTCTCTGCCGCTATCTGGGAATACCGGATAGAGACGACACTCACGGGTTCACGCAGTGAAGGACGGGTCGGGAGGCTCTACCTCAACGGAAAGGAACTTCACCCGTACTTTGATACGATGATCATTGACTCGCAGCTGTACGCTTGGAAGCAGAGGATACACCTCTGGGATTTCGGAGGATACGAAGTGACCGGTGAAGTCCCGGTTCCCTCCGGAGGTATCCAGAAGCTGGTATCGATCGGTGACCTGAAAAACGGCTGGTATGAGGCTTCCTACGAGACACGTAGAAAACACACGCCGTCACAGTGGATCTGGGTATCAACTGGAGAGGTGGAGGCGTGGCTGAACCCTGCACAGATTGAAGAGTTTATTACAGCATACAGTATCCGACCGTTACGCCTCGTCAAGAAATGAACCTGCCGTCTTCGGCGCCGGACCCTGACGGTGCAGTAGTGCAGGTTCCATCAATTCACTGGCTTTCGTTGTGTGAGCAACTGGAGGATTCTCATGTGTGTTGAAAATCTCCCTGGTAAACTGCCGGCTTCATCAGGAAACCGTGTATGCACTCTGGCTGTATGAACGAAGAGTCCGCTAGAGGGCTAAACTCTTCGTTCCTTAAGAGCTGAAAAATAGGGCGCTTCCGACTATCGTGTGGGAGAAGGCATCAAATCCAGCTTACCTAAATGAAAAAGAATGGCTGTTTTGAACCTCTCCCTACTGCGATAACCACACGCTATTTTCTTGATTCTCTGAATCCTTGTATTCTTCGCTTCCAGCATACTATTGTTCACCTTGTGCTTGATAGCGTTCAGGATTCCCCAAAGATACCGACGTATCGTCTTTCCAACTTGTATCATCGGCTCCAACCTACTGCGACTGATCCATCCCAGCAGTTGGATCCAACGTTTTCGGGCAACTCCCATATACCGGTAATTCCATAATAGGGAAGCTGCCTCTTTGATTCTCCATGCCCGAGCAGTCTTCAGATTCAGCTTTGTAAGACTCATAAACTGCCTTCTCCTACTCGAACGGTTATCAGTACGATCAGAGTTCCTCAGCCAATGATGCTTGCTTCTGCTCAAAGGGCTATCCCCAGCCAGTTCTCGGTGTTCTCGAGCTCTCACTTTATCGAGAGCTTTCGCAAAGTGGCTTGCCACATGAAACCGATCAAAGGATATCTTAGTCTCTGCATCATCAAAACTCTCGCTTACTGCTTTGATGAACGGATCCCACATATCCATCGTAATGCTCTTCACATCACTGAAATCGCTACATTCCTGCTCTCTGAACCATTTCTTCAGCGTCGCTGACCTTCGGTTGTCGAGAACATCAATCACTGCATCCTGGTCTTTATCCAGGATAACTGTTACATACTCATGTCGTTTCTGGAACGACGTCTCATCTATCCCTATGTGCTCAGGGCTGCTCATAGCTCGGCGCTCAAGCCCCCTCTTTACTGCTCGCTGCATGATCCCATCCACCTGATCCCAGGAGAGGTCAAAATTAGCCGCTACGGTCTTTATTGAATCATCCTGCAGCCATACAAGAACTGCTCTTTCAAACTCTATGGTGAACCTGGAGTTCCTTTCTGCCCAGCTGACCGCCAGCTGTTTCACGCCATGTTCCTTACAACGTACTCGTGGCACTGAAGCTTCTATGATCGTTTTGTGATTGCAGGAATCCAAGTGTCTCCATCGTCTCGTTCTATGATCATGAAGCACCCCAGCACAACCACATTCCGGACAAAGAAGCTCTTCCTCACGGCTGTATTCAACTAGGACAGTTACTTCTCTACTGACGCTGTCTCTATTGATGCTTCTCACCACCCAAGGCTCTTCTATTCCCAATAGATGTTCATAGAATTTCTCTAGTGTTTCGCTCATTTCCTGAGCTTATCATGTTCCTTCCTATTTCTCTATCTTCCCACCTTCTTTCCTGAAGCGCCAAAAATAGTTATCCTATGTACCGACCGAGAATAGGAAGTACTTTCTCCTTGCCGATGGTTTTGATGAATCCTGCGAGTTTCGGCCCCTTCTCCCGGTCAATGAGAATGCGGTAACTGACAGTGAACAGCTCGGGAGGATCGATCTCAGCCTCCTTCGCGATATCATAGATCACCGAAGAGAACTCTTTTTCATCATATTCATCAAGAGCCTCGACTTTGACATACAGGGCCTGTATTGCATTTCGCTGCACCTCAGTAAGTTCGATCAGAGGGGAAGAATCATCGGAGAGGACCCATCGGAACTCTTCGGGTGAGAAGGTTGTGATCCAGTTATAGGCACAGACACAGCGCTGTCTGAGGCGCTCTTCCTGAGAAGGTTTCACATCACCGAGTGAGGCGATCACTGCATCGGCATTGCCTGCGTGAATCTGCAGCAGATTGCACAGATGTCTGAACGGTATCTGGTACGATACATCCTCCGGTATCCCATGTACCTGAGAGAGTTCATAAATCCGCGCCTCCTTGGCCCTCTTCTTCTCATTCACCTGCTGCAGACCGAAATAGATCCGTTCGCACTTGTCATAGTCCTCATATATCTTCAGAACATCGGTGTCGAACGAGATCGCGAACTCTGTGTTCGGTCGAGTTCCGGCAAAGAGGAAACGGGTGACTTCAGGGGTATAGACTTCAAGCACATCGGGAAGAGAAACCACTTCACCGCTGGAACTCGAGATCTTGCCGCCACGCCCCTTGATACTTATGAAGTCGTACTGAAACGACACAGGAGCCTCCCCACCGAAGGTCTTCACGACCTCCTTGGAGGTGTCGAACGAACCTCCTTCACTGTGGTGATCCTTTCCGGCAGGCTCGAAGTCGACTCCTTCGTAGGCCCATCGGGCCGGCCAGTCGATCCGCCAGGGGAGCTTTACCGCTCCGGTCTCTCTCAGATCGACAGTCTCCTCCTGTCCAGTCTCGTCATCACGATAGGTCACACCCCATTCACCGTCATAAGCGAGCACCGTGGTTGTGTCCTTACCGGTAAAGGAACTGAATACTGATACCGGAAACCAGGAATCAGGAAGCGGCTGCGTCCTGTGCTCATTGAGAGCGGCTCTGATCTCTTCCCTCTTCTCCAGTGCAGTCTTCATCATCTCTGCGTACACACTCGACTCATATCGCGATGCCTGATAAATGTACTCGGGTTCGATGCCGACCACAGGAAGAAGGGCCTCTACAGCTTTCTCATTCGCCTGAGCATAGCTCTCCCACTCCCCGTTCGTGTCAGGAACATGGGTGATCGGCTTCCTGAGGAACGTCGCAAGCAGTTCAGGGTCCTTCATGTTTTTCGGCACCTTTCTGAACACATCGTAGTCGTCCCAGGAGTAGATGAAACGAACCTCTTTCCCCTTTGCACGAAGCGCTTTGACCACCAGATCAACCGAGATGATCTCCCTGAAATTCCCTATATGCACCGTCCCGCTGGGAGTGATCCCGCTGGCACAGGTATACTTCTCTTTATCCCCTTTTTCACGGATAACTTTATCTGCGTATATATCAGCCCAATGCAATGAATTATTCTGTGTACTCATGAGTGCGGATTATAGCGAGAGAAAGAAAGAAACGCAAGGAGTGAAAGGATCATCAGGATATTGACAGAGAAAAAGGATCTCCGTTATTATCATTCGAGTCGGGCCTATAGCTCAGTTGGTTAGAGCATCGGACTCATAATCCGTGGGTCGTAGGTTCAAGTCCTACTGGGCCCAATAAGAGAAACTCCCTGCATTGCGGGGAGTTTTTCTGATTCTTGAATCCCTTACAGATGCGGTGAATACGTTATCTCCGAATATTCTGATGGGATTGCAACCCGATTCACTCCATCGGATAACGGAAGTTCCACTTAGCCCGGATGGCATCCATGGTTCTCATGACGGTCAGTATTTCTTCATGCGGCATCTGAGGACATTCAATGCGTCCTTCTTCTATGGATTCTATACAGGCCTGCACCTGATATTCGAATCCTGTAATCTGTTTAGGCTGCGTGAGTTCCTGCACCAGATTCCTGTCAAGGTCGTATACGCGGATCGATTCAGGGTTGTTGATATTCATCACTTCAATATAGCCCCTGGTCCCATAAATCAGTCCTCTCCGATCGGTGAGCACATGCTGAGTGGAATGAAGAGATGCCAGAATATTACCGGGATACGTGAAGACAGTGACACTCTGTCCATCAACTCCAGTTTCTGTGAAGGTCACTGATGTGTCGAACGAGGTGAAATCACTTCCCAGCACCATGAGCATAAAATTGATCGTATATATGCCGACATCCAGAAGAGCTCCCCCTGCTAAACGAGGTTCTCTCATCCTTGGTACAGAGTCGATTACGTATCCGAGGTTCGCGGTAAGAGAGCGCACCTCCCCTATCACACCGCTGCTGATCGTGTCAGTCAGCATCTTCCTCATGGGCAGGTACCGGGTCCATATCGCTTCTGCCAGAAGAAGGTTTTTCTCCTTCGCCAGATTGATTACTTCCTTTGCCTGCCTTTCATTGACCGTGAAAGATTTCTCACAGAGAACATGTTTTCCATGTTCAAGAGCCAGTCTGATATGTTCTGCATGATGAGAATGGGGAGAAGCGACATAGATAAGGGCGATATCGGGATCGTCCACGAGCTCCTCATAGGAGCCGTAGGCCTTCACCATACCATACTCCTGTGCAAAACTCCGAGCTTTCTCAGGTGAACGTGAGCCTATTGCATAGGCCTTCACCTGATCCATGCCGTTCAAGGTCTTAGCCATCTTCCGAGCGATTCCACCTGCACCGAGTATTCCGACATTCATCATGGGCATTTCTCCTTATGTACCATCTGGTTCTCAGTATACCACACAGGGAGGCTCTGCCAATCAGTGTTACCCTGCGTGTCTGCTGATACCGGCCGCAAAGCAACCACATACAAAAACCCTCAGCAGAAAGGGTTTTCGAATACAAAGCCCCTGAGTCTCATTACAACCCACGGGGTTCAGATCTTTCACCGTCTCTTCCGTTATGCCCCCCGGAGAGATAACTGTGACGCCCGGCTCTTCGCCGGGTTTGAGTATCGTCTGAATGAGCTCGCATCAGTCTGCCTGTATCTACGGCAGGGATGAGATGTGCGGTCTTGAGATCTTAGCCGGTTCTTTATCCATATAGGGCATACACCTCTGAGATTGAGGCACCCGGAACATAGGTTTCGGCGGTTGTATTCGAACGTAGAAACAGGTCTTTATATCCATTGATGAGACGATAATAGTTTTCATGTGATAGGATTGTTATGGAACATCGTAATCGGGGATGTTCAGGCCTCGGGATTCGAGTATCGCTATCTGATCGTGGTAACTGGTAAAACACTTTCCCATCAAATAGGCCCCTTAGAAAGTTTGGCTCCGGGCCCGTAGGTGACCGGAGCTCAATCCCTTGTCTTCATCCTATGCTTAATGCATCAGAAATTCAATTTCCCAGAATCCCTTTTGGCGTACATGTCAAACGCCCACCCTTCTTGACAGAAAGGATGGGACGGATGTAGAAAAGCGGCAGTTCAGTGTAAGGAAGTAAAGAATTCTGCTCTATCCTGCCAGGACAAATCATCGGGTTTGAAGTTCCAGGGAAGCAGTGCTGACCACGATTGTTCGTTATATGGCATATCTACGAGGGGCGTTGCTTTATCGAGAATATGATTCAAGTAAGCCCCTGGATCCAGACGATTCAGTCGGGCACTCTGAAGAAGCGTATACATCGTGCAGGAACTATGCGCACCAGCGGGTGATCCACTGAAGTTCCAGCTGTGTCTTCCAAGCGCTACAGGACGCACTGCCCGTTCTACCGCCGAATTGTCTGGTCCGAGTTCTACAGAATCAAGGTACGTCTGCAACCCGTCAAAGAGATTCAAGGAATAGTTGATTGCTCCCGCCAGAGGAGTATGAGGAATAACACTCTTTTTCTGCGCTTCAAGATGAACCTTGAATTTCTCAAATAACGGCACAGCCTGTTCTTTTCTTTTTCTGAGGAACTGTTCTTCACTCATCTCGCCACGAGCAAGCTGTTCTCTCATTCGGTTTTCCAAAGCAAAGACGGCACCTATTTCCTGAACAAACTCCTGAGCAGTTTTTCTAATCCCTTTGATCGAAGGAGACATATGCTTCTTGTTTTTTCTGAAGTTGGTCCCCATGTAAATGTCATAGAATTTACGCCTTACATGAGTAAGACAGAATGAATTGACAAGGTCCCCATCTCTGGATTTAACAACCGACCGGTATGCTGTATATCCGTCAGACTGAAGAATGCCATCGAACCCGGCGGTCAACTCTTGTGCTACCAGTGCTGCACGGCTGGGGTAGTACCGATAACTCACTGCGGGTTTCTCTCCATCATAGACTCTGAGCCAGATGTAAGACTTCTTTGTATTCTCACGATCCTGTTCGTCCATGACCTGCAGCGTGGTTTCATCAATATGCAGAACATTCTGAGCAAGCAGATGATCTTCAATGAGTTTCACCAGAGGTGAGAGCAGTTCACTTGTCTGGATCTGCCACCTGGAGAGATTCTGTCGGCTGATGGGAAAACCGATGCTTTCGAATCTGAGACTCTGACGGGCATACGGCAGGTGGTATATGAACTTATCAGAAAAACTGGCAGCAAGGAGCCCGTTACTCACCATACCGCCACGGATGATACGGTCGTTAGGACGATCAGCCTGCAGCACCCCGAGATCGGGGTTGTTGGCATTCACGTATTTCCCCAGAATATACCGTTTCACTTTCAACACACCAGGCTGATAGTCAAGCACTTCAAGGACATCTTCCCCGATGCGTCTGAAAGAATTGAGCTCTGAATGTGCAAGATGTGCGAAGGCTTCGGGTTCAAGGATAATCTCCTGCCGAGGCAAATCATCAGAGAAGGGAGTTCTTCCAACTGATTTCTTCCTGGGAGGTTTCACCTTTTCCTCAATTACCGTCGACGCCTGTTCTGCCTCATCGAACTGAGTATCTTCAACAATAGGATCTTCGCTTTCAACAGGAGCATCCGAGACAGAAGCACGTTCACTAGAGGTGACAAACTGGCGGCGAGCACGTGCAGCCGCACGCTGATCGAGGATGTCCAGTCGTGCGGAGAGTGACTTGATGGTTTCATTACTCTCTTTCAGAGCCTCCCGAAGTTGGGAGTTCTCTGCTTTCAGAGCTGTTATTTCCTGTGCTAACTTGTGTAATATCTCTTGTTCTTTCACAAGAGATATTATAGCAGAAATGAGGTTTTTAGTATATGTATTGTAATAATTTAATGTGTTTTTCTTGTCTGTTTCAACAGGCTTTTTCTGCGAGCAGAACAGGATGAGAACGCCAGAAGTCAATCCCTTCAAGAAGCATCTTCATCTGATTCTCACTGATCTGCAAGGCTTCTAGTTCAGACTTTGGCCATGCAAATGTAAGATTATTCAGTCGCTTCTGAAACAGCCAGAACCCATCACCAGCCCACCACAGCATCTTGATCATCCGATGGCTTCGCCCACAGAATAGAAACAGGTCTCCACCCAACGGGTCCAGTTCCATCTCGCCCATGGCAATCTGCATGAGACCATTCATTCCTCTGCGGAGATCAGTGAATCCTGGACGAAGATAACAGTTGCGTATCTTAAACTCCATTTACTGCCTCCAATGCCCGCATAACCTCTGCCAGGTCTCTGCTTCGCACATCTCGGGGGATGCTGATGTACCACCGGCCGTGATGTACAGTGATGGGAGCAGGAGAGTTTTTTGCCTCTTGTTCCGTTGAGGTCTCTTGTACTGGTTTCATCACAGTCAGGTTTACAAAACCATGTTTATTTACTTCTCCGGAGTCAAAGACTCCTCTGCTATGTCTGCGCTTTTTCACCCATTTGCTAAGCGTCCATTGGTTTAATTCTCTATTCTCGCAGAACGCACGAACTGACTGCCCGCTTTCATCGAATTCTTTGAGATATGCCAGCCTTTGATCGTGAGTGTAATGATGGTAATTCGTTGTTCCCATACTGTTCCTCCTAGGAATGAGTATGGTCAATACTTTACAGCTCTGTCATCCATGGTGTCCGTTTGACACGTACCTTTTGGCGACAAACTCGGCAGGAATCACAATCTCTACTAAAGACAGTATTTCTAGATCCTACCACACCAGATACTCTACAAAAATACCAATAATCGCACCAATTCTGTTTTATGCCGACGGGTAATAATCTGTTTCAAAACACTTGATTGAAAAAAATTAGCAACATAATGGAACAAAATGATGTGACTTTAAAGCACGCTCATAATCCGAGGGTCGTAGGTTCAAGTCCTACTGAGCCCAAAAGTGAAACTCCTTGTAATTGCAGGGAGTTTCTTCGTATCTGACCCGAAAATTTCCAGAAGTAAACGGGTCTTTCAAGCAGATACCCGCTTTGTTGATTACCTATGATTTATCTGGATGACCAGATAGTGAGTATCGCTTCCCCCCAGTTGAAGAAAAAGAGGCCTGCCAGAATGAGCGCTCCGCCTGCGAGAGTTGCTGTACTCACCATCTCCCCCGCCAGAACAAACCCCCAGAAGGAGGAGAGGAAGGGGGTGACGAACATATAGTTGGTCACCTGCGATGCAAGCTCTGCCCTGGAAAGAGCCTTTGTCCACATCACATAGGCTATGGCACTGGAGAAGACCCCGAGGATCAGAATATAGAGAACATAGATAAGCGGAACGTTCTGCATCTCACTGATTGCTTTGGGAAGATGGAACAGGTAGAAGATCGTCCCACCTACCATACTGTAGGTTGCGGTTTCCAAAGCTGTGTACCGTCTGCTCAGGCTACGCTGAAGAATATTGTAATAGCTGATCAGGAATGCTGCAGCCACGAGCCAGAGGATTCCTGTAAGGGCGCTGGAAGCATCTCTCATCATCGAAAGTACTATAACCCCGATCAGGGAGAGGGCCATGGAAAGCCATTGGAAGAGTCTCAACCTCTCCTTATGCAGCAGGTTTGCTAAGACAGCAGTGATGATAGGACTGGTTGCGATGATGACACTTCCCAGTGAAGAGTTTGCTGTCTTGAGTCCTTCATTGAACATCAGAAGGTAAAGATAGAATCCAACGAAACCGGTCAGCAGAAACAGGGGGATATCTTTCATTCTCGGGAGCCTGGAGCTCATCAGTGCCAGTGCGATCATCATCGTCACTGATGCGATGACGCAGCGCAGTGCTCCGATGGAGGCTGAGCTTACCTCGGGCATCATGATCCGTGTCAGCACGAATATGAGTGACCAGCAGAGAACAGTGATGAAGGCATACAGGTGATAACTATCGCGTATTCGCATGATAGATAGCATCATCGTAAAAAGAGAAAACCTTGTCAATCAGGCCTTTGCCTTCTGCTTCCTGCTTCCCATCCAGTCGGTACTGAAGTAGTAGATGATAAAGATGACCGCGCTCATGCTCCAGGTGATGGGGTATGCCCAGAAAACGACACGGATATCCATCAGCACCGAGAGAGCGACTTTGATATAGATGACGCGGAAGATGCACCAACAGGCTAACATGACAGACATGGGTACCATAGATTTTCCTGCCCCCCTGAAGATTCCTGCCATGACATGCGAAAGGGCGAGGGGCATGATAAACATGGTGGATATCTGCGCCTTCTGGACGCCTACGGCGATGACCGCCGGATCCCGGCTGAAGAGGCTGAGCAGGGGCTCAGCATAGTAATACAGCAGGAGTCCCAGGGACTCTGCGAGTATCATGGAGAACAGGACCCCGAACCGCGTCCCCTTCCGCACCCTGTCTATCTGCCGTGCACCGAGGTTCTGCCCTGTAAAGGTTGTGAGGGCAAGGGCGAAACTGGTGACCGGAATGAAGGCGAAGCCCTGAATGCGCATGAAGGAGCCGCTGCCGGCCATGGCAGCAGCGCCGAAAAGGTTGACGCTCGCCTGCACCACGACATTGGCAAGCGAGGTGACCGAGTTCTGAATGCCCGAGGGTACGCCTATTCTCAGTATCTTTGTGATATGACCGGTATGAAAACGGATATTCTTTAGTTCGACTCTTACCACATCGTCTGTTGTGAAAAGAAGACGGAAGGCGAGAACGGCACTCACTGACTGACTGAAGATGGTTGCATAGGCGGCGCCGGCAATACCCAGCTTGAAGTAACCAACCAGCACAAGGTCAAGCAGGATATTGAGCACAGAGGCAGTCATCAGAAAGTACAGAGGATGTCTGCTGTCCCCCACAGCCTGAAGAATACCGGATGCGGCATTGTAAAGTATCAGAGCACTCACACCCAGGAAATAGATGCGCACATAGGTATTCGCATCGGCAAAGACGTTCCCGGGAGTACCCATCCATGTGAGAAAGAGCGGAGCGAAGATATAACCGAAGACAGTGAAGAAGAGAGAGCACAACAGAGCGAAAGCCACCGAAGTGTGCACCGCCCTTTTCAATCCTTCATGATCCTGAGCTCCATACAGGATGGAGATCCTTACCCCTGCCCCGACGAAAAGTCCCTGGAAGACCCCGATGGTAAGAAATACCAGGGAAGCAGTGGAACTGATAGCCGCAAGTGCTTCCCTGCCGACGAAATTACCCACCACAAGGGAGTCTGCTGTATTGTACAGCTGCTGGGAAAGGGTACCGATGGATACAGGAATGGCAAAATAGATCAGATTCTTATGAATTGATCCACGTGTCATCAACTTTGCGTGTGTACCCATACTACAGGCACTCTATTCTATCGCTGACTTTCTTGCAAGCCGAATTCTGAAATGTGCCTCGAGAATCCTGTACCATGGCAACTGGCTGATAATTCGGCCCCGGGCCCGTAGGCGACCGGAGCGCAATTGGGTAGATGAGTATCTCTACCCGGATACTACTAGCGATTGTTCTCATTATCACGAGGACACGACTTGATACAACATTGTATCTACTAACATACAGCGATTATCTTGGTTCAAGTCACAATATCTATCCTTTTATGTCTGAAACATCCCCTGCCCGATTGAGTGCAAACATTCCTGCAGTACCATAATCGTTTGTTTCGAATAGCAAAAGAAAAGGTTCTAAATGGTTACCAGGTAAAGAAATCACGGGGTGATAAGACAGAGACAGTGCAGTCATGATTGCGTACCTGAGCTGCGACGATGTCTCGGTGAGGGTATAAAAAATACCATAACAGGGTGCTGTTTTGGTATGTCACTACTAAAACAGGTTGCTCTTTCAGAAAATATGGTACTATCAGGGTATGGACAGAAAAGCATTTCAATTCCTTGATAACTGGTACAACAAGACTCCCTCAAAACCGTTGATCCTCCGTGGAGCCCGTCAGGTCGGAAAATCGACTCTGGTTCGCCTGTTTTGCCAGAAACTCCAGATCAATCTCATTGAACTTGATCTCGAGATCATCAAGCTCAGGCAGATAGAGAATGACGTATCATTCTCTATCGATAAAGTCCTCGAAGAGATTGAACTTGTTTCTGGTCGGAAGATCACCGATAGATCACTGCTGTTCTTTGATGAGGTCCAGGGTCAACCGAGAGTCATCAATCGCCTACGCTATTTCTACGAGAATAGACCTGATCTACGCCTCATTGCTGCAGGATCACTCCTTGAGGTGACCTTAGATGCCCTACGTTTCTCTATGCCGGTGGGGAGGGTACAGTACCTGCAGCTCGGTCCCATGACGTTCAGTGAATTTCTCCTCGCAAAACAGGAACATGTCTTTCTTGAACAGCTTGAGAAACGGGGGATTCATGATGAGAGCGATGCGACCTGGATAGAGTATGGTTCACATCTGCTCAAAGAATATTATTATGTCGGCGGGATGCCTGAGGCTGTACAATGCTGGATAAACGGCGGGAAAAAGGAAGATGTCCGTGATATTCACCATGCAATCCTTCAAACATATCGGGATGATATTCCCAAGTATTCATCGAACAAAGCGTATGAAAGGGTGTCAGACGTCTTCGAATATACTGGTGCCCATATCGGAGAGAAGGTCGTATTCTCAGATATCTCTGCTGCCCATTCGAGCAGTGTGAGATCTGCAATCGATCTGCTGGCCAAGGCAGGTGTTATTATCAAGACAGTTCATACCTCCTGCAATGGGCTTCCGTTGGCCGCAGGAATCGAGCCAACCACCATGAAATTGTTTTTTCTCGATATCGGACTGTTGAACGCTATGCACGGTACACGCTGGAGTGACCTCTTCTCTCTGCCATCCTAACATCTGCTGACAAAAGGGAATATGGCGGAGCAGTTTATTGCACAGCACCTCAAAGGGACTGATATGAAGAACCCATCTTCCGAACTCTACTACTGGTTACACAACAGGAGAAAGGGAGCAGCAGAAATTGACTTCATCCACTCATACGCCGGCACTATCCTTCCCATAGAGGTGAAAGCAGGTAAGACAGGCAAGATCAAATCTCTGTGGAAGTATATTGAACAGCGAAAGCCGGGATTGGTGGTGAAGTTCGACCTGATGGAACGAAGAGAGCGGGTGAGCGAGATCACCCACAAGGCGCTGGCTACGGGAGGAGCGCATGATCTGAGAAGCACCCTTCTCGCTCTTCCTCTGTTTGAGGTAGAGCGCCTGGCTGAGAACCTCGAGGATCTGCTGTGATGCTGTACAGGCAGAAACATCGATCTTTTCAGATATCAACCCGGGCTCGCTTCAGCAGCTCGTAGATTCCTGGAGTATTTCGAGTATCCGGGTATCAGAATATCTTACAGGGATACTGTGAAAACAGAGGATCACACGTCATGATGGTATACCCATGTGCAATGCCCTGCGTGATGATCATACGATCAAAGGGATCCCTATGATACAGAGGAAGGTCCTGCAGCAGAAGAGCATCTTCTGCCCGGTAATCCAACAGTTCAAAGCCAGTCTCCTCTGCTATTTCAACAGTGTTGAAGGGAACTGTCATCTTTCCAGTTGATGCTTTGATCATCAACTCAGTGATCGATACGGAACTCACAAAGATCCTGTGTGCCCGTGTCTGCAGAGCTGAGCGTTGAGCTGAAGAGAGTTTTTCCGGCTCAGCAATCGCCCAGAGAAATATATGGGTATCAAGGATAATGGTCATTGCTTCTCTCCATAGAACATTTCCTCGATCTCATCGCTCGGTGCATCGAGATCTTCAGGAACATGGAAAGAACCTTTCAGCATTCCCAGTTCTCTCGGCTCCTCCTTCTTGTGTGGGACAAGATCTACCAGAGGAAGATTATTCTTGGCGATAACGACTGTTTCACCATAGTACGCCAGTTCAATGAGCTGAGAAAGTTTTGCTTTTGCCTCCGAAATATTCACCATCATACAGGGCCTCCACCCCCATTATAGATCTCACCCTCAAAATAGTCTATCAGTTCTGTGTTGGTCTATCTGACCATACTTGTATAACTCAGTCAGGAGTGATACCATACTCTCTGCCCCTCTGTTCCTTCTGCTTTCATATTCTCTTGTACTGAAATACCTGCCCGAAACGGATAGTGCTTTGACGTATCACCCTATAAATTGATTCTTGTAGCACAGGTCCCTGACTTCCTCTATGGAAAGACAAGCCTGTCTGGTGAGACTCATACCTTGAAGGGGATGGTGCCAGGTATGTGATAGCGTGTGTGAGAGCACACTCGTACGTGATAATCCTACGATCAAAGAGATCCCTATGATACAGAGGGAGGTATTGCAGGAGACGAGCACCTTCTGCCCGGTAATCCAACAGTTCAAACCCGGTTTCCTGAGCTGTTTCAACAGGGTTGAAAGGAACTGTCATCTTTCCGATTGATACTTTGATCATCAACTCAGCAATCGACACGGACTCACAGGGATTCTGTGTGCCCGTGCCTGCAGAGCTGAGCGCTGATCGTGTCCTAGTCCACCTGAGTGAACAGTTCTCTTGCCTCATATGCTGTGTGCAGCAGATGATGGGACCGCTGACCGAGCGGTTCCTTCAGGAACTGTTCATAGATTTCCGTGATTGCAGGATTCAGATGGGACTGGCGGTACATTTTTCCCTCATCCTCCTTGTAGATCGCAGCGATCCGTGCCTTTCTGACTTCATCGGTCGTGAACCTCGGCTGGCCTCCCCCGCCGATGCATCCACCGGGACAGGTCATCACTTCGATAAAGTGGAACACCTCGCCGGTCTCCTGTATGTGACTGATCAGGTCGGAAGCATGTCCGAGACCGTGCGCGACTGCCACACGGGCCGTGACGCCTTCTAGGAAACGCCAGGAGTCAACGGTATCGGTGAAGGTGATTTCGGCGGTTTTTATCCCTTCAAGGCCGGCAAGAGGTCTGACATGGAGGTCCTCGGCGGGAAGATTCCTTCCGGTCACCAGAGCATGGACTGTCCTCAGGGCAGCTTCCATCACCCCACCGGTGTTGGCAAAGATATCGGCTGCACCGGTTGACGTACCGAAGGGTGCGTCCATCGTATCATCAGGCAGACCGAGGAAGTCGATGCCGGCCATCTTGATCATATCCCCCAGTTCCCGGGTCGTGAGGACAAAATCCACATCCTGATACCCGCTGTCACCCATCTCAGGCCTCTGACATTCAAACTTCTTTGCCGTGCAGGGCATGACAGAGACCACGGTCATTGCCTCCGGTCGTACTCCTATCTTCTGCGCATAGTAGGTCTTTGCAAGGGCACCGAACATCTGCTGCGGACTCTTGCACGTTGAGATATTCGGCAGGATCTCCGGATGGAAGTACTCGGCGTACGTGATCCAGCCTGGAGAGCAGCTGGTAAACTGCGGGAGGGCAACCTCTTCGTTGTCAACGAGAGCCCGTTTCAGCCGTGTCAGCAGTTCACTTCCCTCCTCGATGATCGTGAGGTCGGCCGTGAAATTGGTATCGAAGACCGCATCGAAGCCCAGTTCTCTCAGGGCCGAGACCATCTTTCCGGTGACCAGGGTCCCCGGTTCCAGGGAGAAGCATTCGCCGAGAGCGGCGCGAATCGCAGGAGCTGTCTGTACCACGACATGCCTTCCCGGATCATCAAGAGCATTCCAGACCTCCTGCACATGGGAGATCTCGGTGATTGCTCCTGTAGGGCAGACCGCTGCACACTGTCCGCACTGGACACAGGCGACAGAGTCAAGCGGGGAAGCGAAGGCGGGGCCTATCACCGTATCGTATCCGCGATACTGGGCGCTGATGGCGCCAACGTGCTGTATCTCGGCACAGACGGTCTCACACCGTCTGCACTTGATGCATTTTCCCGGGTCACGGGCAAGTGCAGGAGTGGAGCGGTCAATCATCTGAGCAGGATTCTGCGCATTGAACGGAATCTCCCGGATTCCGAGATTTCGGGCTAGAAGCAGCAGTTCACAGTCACTGTTCCGTACACAGGTCTGACAGTCCCCCTCATGCTCGCTCAGCAGCAGCTCTACCACCGTTCTTCTGGCTTCCCGGACTCTTCGTGTATTGGTCCTGATCACCATGCCGTCCCGGACCGGTGTGGAGCAGGAGGCTGCCAGAGCAGGGGATCCCTCCACCTCGACCACACAGGCTCTGCAGGCTCCCTGTGGAGTGGTTCCTTCCAGGAAACAGAGTGTGGGTATCGTGAACCCGGCCTCCCGTGCCGCCGTGAGGATCGTGATCCCGTCTCGTGCCTCAACCGATGTCCCGTTTATGGTAATGTTACACACCGCATGCCTCCTGTCTATCCGGACCTGTTCCCGTTCCCATCTGCTTCCCGTAATCACAACGGAGGCACCTGTGTGCCTGCCTGTGTGCCGTCGGTTCCATCCAGGGAAGTTCCACCTCTTCGAAATTCGACCTTCTCCGTTCTATCGGGATCGAGGATATCGGTTCCCGTGGAGCATTCGAGGGCTCTGCATCAGGGTCGAACGATGTCCTGATCTCTTTCTCGTATCGCCAGAATGCGTGATTGACCCCGGTGAGCGCTGCATCTATACCGACAGCCGCCCGCTCGCCTGCGGCAATGGCCTCCACTACGGAGGAGGGACCGTCAGTGCAGTCCCCACCGGCAAAGATCGCAGGATCACTCGTGACCGCTGACACAGGATCTACCGAAATCCACTGGTGTTCGTTCATCTCGATCAGGTCACGGCTGAACAGAGATCCGGTATCGAGTCTCTGCCCGATGGCAATGATGATCTGGTCCGCATCGACGGTGAAGACTCCTTTGTTCTCATCCGCTACCGGTCTTCGTCGTCCGGAGGCATCGAATCCTCCCAGGTCCATAGCAAGGCAGGAGACTCCTGCAGCATTGCCGTCCCGGTCGGCAAGGATCTCAACCGGCTGCGTCAGGCAGGAGATCTCCACCCCTTCGTGAAGGGCTTCCTCAACCTCTTCGGCATATGCCGGCATCTCATCCCGGCTCCGCCGGTAGATGATCCTGACCTGCCCAGCACCCAGTCTCAGTGCTGTCCGTGCCGCATCGATGGCGGCGTTCCCGCCCCCTATGACGGCCACTTTATTGCCGACCTGCACCGAACCCCGCAGGTTATAGTGCTGAAGGAACGGCACAGCCTGCACGACACCTTTCAGCTCCTCCCCCCGCAGGTGCATCGAGAGAGACTCGGGTGCACCGACAGCGAGGAAGAATTTCTCATACCCTTCCGCCTTAAGTGACTCGAACGTGAAATCCCGGCCGAGTTTCATGTCACAGCGGATATCTACTCCGAGGTTCTCGATCATTCTGATCTCTCGTGCAAGGGTCTCCCGGGGGAGACGATAGGCAGGAATGGTCTGGACCAGCATACCTCCCGGTCGGGAGGCCGCTTCATAGATCGTGGGTTTGTAGCCCAGACGTGCAAGGAAGTAGGCACAGGAGAGCCCTGCAGGGCCTGCTCCGACGATGGCAATTTTCCGTTCTGCATTGACAGAGTTCTCGCGGACCTCAGGAACCTGCATCGTGATCTCCTGATCGGCAAGGAACCGTTTCACTCCCCGTATCGAAACCGGTTCATCAAGGCTCATACGCCTGCATTTCTCTTCACAGGTGTGAAAGCAGACTCGTGCACAGACTGCGGCAAAGGGATTTCTCTCTCTGTGAAGTTTCAGTGCCTCTGCATACCTCCCCTCTCCGGTGAGCCAGACAAACCCGGGGATATCGACATGGGCGGGACACGCGCTCTGACAGGATGCGCGGACCAGTGCGGCACAGACACCGGCTTCGCAGTGCTTGTCTCTGATGTGAGCTTCATATTCATGTCTGAAGTGCCTGATAGTAGACAGCACCGGGTTGGGTGCTGTCTGTCCCAGGCCGCACAGCGCGGTATCCTTGATCTGACGGCCGAGATTCTCCAGATCCTCTATATCGCCTTCTCTCCCCTCTCCTTCACAGATACGGGTGAGAATCTCGAGCATACGCTTCGTACCCACCCGGCAGGGAACACACTTTCCGCACGACTCCTCCTGGACGAACTCCAGAAAGTAGCGGGCGACATCGACCATACAGGTCGTATCGTCCATGACAATGAGACCCCCCGAGCCGATGATCGCTCCGAGTTCCTTCAGCGGTTCATAATCCAGGGGGACACTGAGATGATTGAGAGGAATACAACCGCCTGAAGGGCCGCCGATCTGGGCCGCCTTGAAGGGACGGTTGTGCTGTATACCGCCGCCGATATCGAAGATCAGGTCTCCCAGAGGAGTACCGAGCGGCACCTCCACAAGCCCTGTCATGGACACTGCACCGGCAAGCGCGAAGACTTTGGTTCCTCGGCTCTCTGCAGAGCCGAACGAAGCATACCAGTCGGCTCCTTCGGTGATGACAGCACCAATATTCGCGTAGGTCTCGACATTGCTCAGCAGTGTGTGCTTTCCCCACAGTCCTTTGATTGCAGGAAACGGAGGCCGTGTACGGGGCTCCCCCCTCTTTCCCTCAATGGAGTTCATCAGGGCTGTCTCCTCACCGCAGACAAAGGCTCCCGAGCCCATGCGTATCTCAAGAGTGAAGGAGAACCCGGTTCCCAGAATATCGTCTCCCAGAACGCCGAGCTCCTGTGCCTGGTCTATCGCCTTCTGCAGCCGCGAGACGGCGAGAGGGTATTCAGCACGTACGTAGACGAATCCCTGCTGAGCTCCAATGGTCAGCGCCGCAATCGCCATGCCCTCGATGAGAGCGTGAGGATCCCCCTCAAGGACGCTTCTGTCCATGTAGGCACCGGGGTCCCCCTCATCGGCATTACACACCACGTACTTCTCTTCCCCCTCTGCTTCCTTTGTGAATTTCCATTTCAGCCAGGTGGGGAAACCCGCTCCTCCGCGGCCGCGGAGGTCGGATGCCTTGAGGATCTCTATCACATCCGCTTCCCTGTCGTTCAGCAGAGACACCAGTCCCTGATAGCTTCCGATACCGACAGCATCCTCTATGCTCAGAGGATCGATCTTCCCGCAGTTACGCAACACGATCTTCTGCTGCCCTTTGAAGAAACTGTCGGAACCGTTATTCAGCAGTTTCGGCGCATAGGGCGTTTTCTGTATGAAATGGGAGGTGAGAATCTCCCTGACATGTTTCGGTGTGACCTCTTCGTAGACAGTCCCCTCGGGAAGGCAGGAGATGACAGGACCCTTCGAGCAGGGTCCGAGGCAGCCGGTGCAGGTGACCGGGATCTCCAGTCCCATATTCTTCAGTTCCTCCTGTATCAGAGGGAGAAGTTCCATGGAACCCGAGGCTATACAACCACCTCCTGAACATACGAGGATTCCTTCCGATTCCCTTCGTGCATCGCGTGATGCCTTCAGAGCTGTACTGTATTCATTGAATTCCGGTATGGATCGTACCTTCTGTATCATGAGTGTATCCCCCCTGCCTGAACGGCTTCATTGCGGTACTGCATGATGAGTTCATGGATCTTTGCCGGTTTCACCCGCTGATGCACCGTATTGTTGACCATGACCACCGGAGCAAGGCCGCACGCTCCGAAACATCTGCCGATCTCAAGGGAGAAGAGTCTGTCCTTGCTCGTCTCACCGACCCGAATACCGAGCTCCTTGGTCAGCGCCTCAAGAACATCCTTCCCTCCCCTCACATAACAGGCCGTACCGAGGCAGACCCGTACGAGATAGGTTCCGCGGGGAACCGTCGAGAAGAAGGAGTAAAATGTGACTACTCCGGCGACTTCGCTGTAGGGGATGTGCAGTTCCCTGCTGATATGCTGCAGAGCCGGTTTCGGGAGGAAGCCGAGAAGGTTCTGCACCGACTGAAGTACCGGGATGAGGGCACCCCTGGTACCGCTGTACGAGTCAATGATCCCGTCAAGAACAGGAAACAGAGATTCTTCGCTGATATCGATATCGATATCGCGCTGTAACGTGCTGTCCGGTTGGGCTGTATTCATGTACATCTCCTTCGTTGCATGGTGAGGTAAAACCCTATCAACCGAGAGATCAGCATGATGGTACAGCTCGAGGCCTTATATGGAGAGACCTTTCAATATAGATAAAATTTTACCTATAAAAATTTATCCATATAATACCACAGTGACGGGAGTGTGGCAAATTGAAATTTCCATTTCTCCTATCCTATTCATTGCCCTTCGCGAACACCTGGCTGCTGCCTGCTGGTCTGGAGCTGCACAAGTCTTCGGATGAGCTGATCAGTGACATCCATGTATCGCTGGCACATCAGTATGTGTCAGTTGGTGACTCACCACCCGCATTTTCATGGTATACTGCTGTACATACAGAAAAACCTGACAAAGAGGAAGACCATGAAAGAACACCACAGTATCATTGTAGTCGGAGCGGGAATGGCAGGACTGAGTACGGCAACATCTCTGGCTATGAGGGGCCACAAGGTCTTGCTGCTTGAGAAACAGGCGTCCTGCGGCGGCCTGGTAAACTCTTTCACCCGCCAGGGGTTTCTCTTCGACGGGGGTATACGGGCTGTGGAGAATGCCGGAATGGTCAAGCCCATGCTCGAGGAACTGCAGATAGACCTGCCGCTTCTACCGAGCAACGTCTCCCTCGGTGTTGAGGACAAGGTCATCAAAGCAGACAGCAGCGAAAGTCTTTCCGCCTATAAGAAGCTGCTGAAAGAACTCTACCCCGAGAGCACGGAGGATGTGGACAAGGTCATCAGGGTGATAGCCAAGTTCGATATCTATATGAGGGTACTGTTCGGCAGTGACAGTCCCTTCTTCAAGGATATCTCCCGTGACTGGAGGTACTACCTGAAGACCTTCCCTCTCTGGCTTGTTCGTTTTCTCGCAACAGGGGCAGCAATCATGCGCATGAGGATGCCTATGGAACAGTTTCTGGAGCGTCTGATCAGGAACGACTCCCTCAGGGACATCATATCACAGCACTTTTTCAAGAAGACACCTGCCTTCTTTGCCATGAGCTATTTCTCTCTCTACCCGGACTATTACTATCCCAAAGGGGGAGTCGGAAGTATCCCTCAGGCTCTGGTACAGCGCATCACAGATCTTGGCTCGGATGTCAGGACAGGGGCGGAAGTGGTCCAACTTGACCCGCAGGAGAAGACCCTTTCCGATGCCGATGGCAATCAGTACACCTATGACAGCCTTATCTGGTGCGCAGACCTGAAGAAAATGTACAGCATGATCGAGAACATGGAATTCCCGGAACCCGAACAGGTCGCGATTGATACCGAGAAAAAGAAGATTCTGTCGAGCCGTGGTGCCGAGTCGGTCTTCACCTTGTTTCTTGCCCTCGACCTCCCACCGGAATATTTCAGGAACATCTCTGAAGGCCACTTTTTCTATACCCCCTCAAAGAAAGGGCTTGGAGAACTTCACCTGTCAAAGCTGGATACTATCCTTGACACCTGGAAAGATCTCAAGCGGGAGGATTTTTATTCCTGGCTGAAAGCCTTCTGTGAGCTGAACACCTACGAAATATCAGTTCCCGTTCTCAATGACAGTGACGCAGCCCCTGAAGGGAAAAGCGGACTTATCGTCAGCTTCCTGTTCAGTTATGAGCTGACCCGTAAGATAGAGGAAGCCGGATGGCTTGAGGAATTCGAAGAGCGCATCAGTGCCATGATGATCGACACACTCAACCGCTCGATCTATCCACAGCTTGAGGAGCATATGCTCTTTTCGTTCACTGCCAGCCCCCTCACGATCGAAAGGAACTCGGGCAGTTCGGAGGGAGCGATCGTCGGCTGGTCTTTCGAGCAGGACATACCGGTGGAAGCGGGCATGCTCAATATGAAGAAAGCAGTCCTCACCCCGATACCTGACATCTACCGTGCCGGTCAGTGGACGGTCAGTCCAGCCGGTCTTCCCACCTGCATTATGACTGCCCGAATGGCTGCAGATCTGGTGCACGCGAAACAGCAGGCCTGACTCACCGCGAGAGATGCCCATAGCATTGCGGTCGTGAACCTCAGCACTATCCATGAAAGATGGCGAGTCTCCTTCATACGACCTGTAATCTGGTCAGGAAAGGAAACCGCTCAGGTTATCTGTGAGCAGATAGTGTCGGCTGCATACCACCCTGTAAGAATGGCTGTCGGTATACCGGCCGGGGTATAGGCCCACTGCCCCGCCTGATATACATCAGGCAGAGGAGTCTTTACGGCAGAGCTGATCTTCATCAGCCTGTTGACTGCCACCGCAGGTCGTTCGAACGTCCACCCGGTGATTCCTCCCTCACTGCTGTTGAACCGCTGTTCGATGGTGAGAGGTGAAGATGAGAACTGGAGCTCGATCGTATCAAGCAGGCCACAGAAGACAGACGTGTTCAGCACTCTGATCATCTCCTGCTCGAGATGCTCCCTGAGTTCATCTTCCCAGCCGTTCTGGCGTGCCAGGAGAAACAGGTCGTACTCAAGGAGGAAGCTCACCACCAGAGAGGTCTTCCCCTCAGGGCTGAGAGACGGGTCTCTCAGCGAGGGAAGGGAGACTTCATAGGTGGTCAGATGGCAGTACCTGCTCACCCACGCAAGGAACGCCTCCTTACCGGCACTCATTCCCCGAGCGAGAAGCTCGTTCAGTTCACCCAGATGCATCCCGTTCAGCCCCTGCCGTGAGGGTGTGTAGAACAGATGACCGTTGGTAATCCGGGCGAACTTCTCAGGAGCAGTGTCAACAGCCAGGAACAGGGAGAACACGGAGTCCCCTCCACGCGATGCCATGACCTCTTCGCTGCGGCTTTTCACCTTCGCAGCATCACCGGGAGCCAGGGCAGAGGTGTCGAGTGAGCGGTAGAGTGCTTTCTGGTCGGCACACCAGATAATCCTGTCGTAACTGTAACTGTTACCCCTGCTGTCATGGACGGTCTTTCCCACCGGGTCGAGACTGGTCACATCGACCTCATTCTGTATAATCCCTCCCGCATCGGTAATCTTCCGTGCCAGGGTCTTTGCCAGTTCTCCGGTTCCTCCCTTCGGATAGAGATAGTCTTGGTAGACATAGAAGTACCCGAGGGCGAAGAAGGCCGGAGTCCGTTTGAAGAAGTGCTGGTCGATGATATCGTTGAGACTCTGAAAGGAGGAGAACCTTGTGAGGAACGACTCGATGGGTTCCTGCATCCTCTCCATGCGCAGGACTGCGAGAAGGAACCTTCCAACCCACGGCAGAAGCTCGGTAAGCAGGTAGCGGCGGTCGTTGCGGTAGTTCTTGAATACGGGATTCTCGAACCCGTAGATAACATGCATCTCCCTGTAGACTTTCTTGATGGTTCTGAAGATTCGTCGTACCTGCGAGGTATGACCGGGATACAGAGACTCAAGGACCTTCCGGTACCGTTCGATACTGTCGGGTGCTGACATGTCGGTCATGAAGGACTCGATTCCGATCGTCACGTGACTGTCAAGCAGCTCAAGCTCGATCCCGAGATCCTTCAGCATCGGGCGGATAATACCCGAATTCTCGATCGATCGGGCTCCGGTATCAAACAGGAAACCGTTTCTGGTGAAGGAGTTAAGCAACCCTCCGATGGACCCTGTCCGTTCCAGAATCCGCACAGGGTGACCTGCTTTCGACAGGTAGGCTCCGGCTGTAAGCCCGGACAGGCCTCCTCCGATGATGAGTATCTCCCTGCCGGTCCGTTCCATCACAATCCTCCTATGATACGGCTCTGTTCCCACAGTCTGTCGGCAACGGAAGCATCAAGCGCATGAGGGGCAGGTATCTCTTCGGTAGTAAAGTTGAAGAACCTGCCGGTGACGCCCTTCAGTCTGTCACTCACCCCCAGATAGTAGAGAGCCTGTGCGCTGAGAGAAGCGCTCCTGGCGGACGGATTGATCAGAAGGTGCTTGAAGAACCTGTAGATCCGTCCGTTGTTCTCTCCCATGTTCGTCTTCACGTCTCCCGGATGCATGGCGTTGATCGTGACCCCGCTGTCAGCAAAATAGCGGGTGAACGGGATCAGGGAGAGCAGCTGGGCGGTCTTTGCCGAGCCGTAGCTCTTCAGTCCGGAATAGCGGTGACGCTCCCACCGCAGGTCATCAAGCCTCAGTCCGGCGATTGCGAAGCGGTGCCCCTCGGAATTGACGTAGAGAATCCGTGAGCGTTTCTGGTTCCGTAGTTTTTCCTTCACGTACTGATTGATGATGAACGAGGAGAGGTAGTTCACCTGGAAGACCTCTTCGATATCATCATCGGTGAACCGCCTTTTCGTGTTGTACACACCGGCATTGTGAATGAGAATGTCGATATCACGATCAAGGGAAGCAAGCATCCGGGCAGTGTCATGTATCTGCGACAGGTGGGAGAAATCGGCGATATGGAACGAACAGGGAACCGAGAACTCCTGTTCTATCTCCTGTTTCAGCTGTTCCGACTTCTCTCTGCTTCGGTTGATCAGAAGGAGTTCTGCCCCGTGAGAGGCATAGAGCCGGGCAGTCTCATAGCCGATACCGCTGGTGGCGCCTGTTATCACGACGAGAGCTCCGGGGATATCGCGGGTCTCCTTCTCAGGAGTGGCCTTGTTGTTCCGTATCATGGCGAAAATATTGGACCACCTGTATTCTTTCAGGTATGGATTCATCTGCAGCACTCCCTTTAGCCGAATTTCTTGTGCATGAACTTTCGATAGGCCTTGTTGAAACGGGGAATGTTGTCGAAGATGTCACCCCACAGGTCATAGTAGTCTCTCTGTTCGATGATGCTGCCCGCATCATTGAGAGTGATCCGGCTCGAGCCATAGATGCTGCTGTCAGGATACTTCTTGAAGCTGAGCCTCATCTCCCATTCGAGGAAGATCACATTCCCGTCCCGAGCCGTGTGTTTCACATCCATCCTGAGGTTATCGGAGCGGGCGATAAGACGCTCGGTCATGGCCTTGAACTCGTTGATACCGCGTATCTCCTGGACACTGTCCCGGAAGTAGATGTCATCATCATAGTAGGGAAGGATATGAGACCAGTCCGGTTTCCCTTCCGTGTTGTAGATATTGGTCCACAAGTCCTTCAGCTGTTCCTTGCTCTGTATCGTGTATGCCATGGTGCCCTGCCGTGTGTTCGTGTATATATGATCAGATATGTTACACCAGTCTACCATGGTTTTCCACCTGAGTCACGGAATCTCACCTATACTGTCAGTAGAAAGGGGCAGAAAAGGAAGGGGGGGGAATACTGATGCAGGTCTGCACTTCACTCACTCTGAGACGACGCAGTTCCTTCCCCGGTCCTTCGCCCTGTAGAGATTTTCATCAGCCCTCTTCAGTACACTCAGGGCATCCTCTCCGATACGCCGAGTCGCAACCCCGCAGCTGATGGTTATCCTCACACCATCCTCAAGCATCAATGATTCGATATTCCCCCGGACGGTCTCGGCAATCCTATGTGACTCGGCAAGGTCGGTGTGAGGCAGGATCAGCAGAAACTCTTCACCTCCATACCGTCCGACCTCATCATCACCGCGTGCAAGCTGACCGATAGACTGTCCCACCGTTCCTATCACCCTGTCACCGAAGAGATGACCGTAGGTATCGTTGATATGCTTAAAATGGTCGAGATCAATGAAGATGACAGACATGTCATCTTCCGTGTCTGCGTCACTGCCAGACCAGCGTTCCAGTTCCCTCATGATAGAGGACCGGTTCTTCAATCCGGTCATGGCATCATATATGGCATCCTTTTCAAGCTTCCTGAAGGCTTCCGTCTCCTTCATCTTGCGTTCGGTGACATCAAAGACGAGCCCCGCAACAATGAGAGGGCCACCTTCTGCGGTATGTTGTATCACCGTCCCTCGGTCATAGAACCAGACGTACTCCCCGTCCTTCTTCCTGATTCTGTATTCAACCTCATAGACACTCGACACCCCGTCATAGACCTGCTGCATACTGTGCATGGCAGCAGGAAAATCCTCGGGGTGCAAGCGATCGGTAAAAAACGAGTAGTGGACACGTCTGGGTACTTCATCGGCACCGAACCCGAGTCTCTAAACTTTCAGGGGAGAAAACACCACCGTGCCTGTTTTAAGATTGAAATACCATTTCCCGAGATTTCCCGTCCACGAGAAATCCATGTGCATGTGTTTCTTCTGATCCGACATCAGAATAGAATTGAATAATTCAAGTTCGAGAATACGTTCGATCAGTTCCTCTTTAGTACGGTTTTCAAAATCCTGCATCACTAGCTCCAGTGTCAATCTGGGAAAATGATATCACACAGCCCCCTCAGACTTCAAGTTTATCCTGGACATACAGGAGAACCTGCAGCACCTGACCCTTTGTATACAGGAGACACGAATCAGGTAGTGTCGGGTGTGTTCTCTTGTGCGCAGACCAGGTTGCCATTAGAATCTGATTCAGGAAGGTCGAATACTATACTCAAAGGAGGCCGCCTATGGATATCCTCTCGATCGTGTTCATCCTGTTCGCTGTTCTGGAACTGCTGAATGTCCTGATACTCTACCTCGCACCCGGCTCGAGACGGGGAAACAGTGTGGGGTTCTTCAATGCCTACGGGAAGAGCAGAGAAGACCCGGAGATCCATGCCCTGGTCACGTATCTCATCAACTGGGTGGCCGGGACGAAACTGATCTTCATCGTCCTCCTGATAGGTATCATCATCACCGGAAGCGATGCGACGAAGGTATTCAGTGTCATTGCACTGATCTTCTCCACCCTGACCTTCTTCTCCCGTCTGTACCCGGGGATACGGCGTATGGATGAAGCCGGTCAGATAACGCCTCAGGGCTATTCATTCACTCTGGCAATTATGATCATCAGCTTCATCACAGTATTCGTCATAGCTCTCATCGTGTATCTGATGATGAGGTGACAGCCAAAGGAGCGGAAACTCTGCATCCGGTGAACAAGATGCATGAGACCTCGCTCCCGCGTCTGGTCTCAGTTGAGGTTGAGCTGTTCCTTGATCTCGAGAAGAGGCAGGTAGGCATCGGCTTCGAAGGTCTCGAAGCCTTCGAAGCCGGCGCTGGCAAGGGCCTCCCGTCCCTCAGGGGTCTCATCCATGGTGAGGAGGGTCTCGGTGAGGGTGTCGATGGTCGCCTGATCGATATTGCTGTTGACGATGAACGGGCCAAGGGGAAAGGGAGAGCTGATATGAAACACCTTGAGGTGCTCCCTCACTGCAGCGGGCTGTTCATTATAGATGAACGATGCACTCACCCCCGCGTCAGCAGTACGGTTGAGCACCGAGAGGATCAGCGAATCCTGCTTGCTTATGATGATGAGCTCACCGAAATCGCTTTCGACATCAAGGCCCTGGGCTCTGAAGATATTGTGGGGAATCAGGTAACTGCTTGTCGAATAGGGATCCCCGAGAGCGACCACCTTGCCGCTGAGATCCCTGATACTTCTGATACCGCTGTCCTTGCGTGCAAAGAAGTAGGACTGGTAGTCCCGTGAGTGCTCTATGACCCTCGCTCCGATGGGAATGACCTTTCCATACGGAAGAATCCTGAGGTAGGAGTAGGCGTTGAGGATACCGAAATCAATTTCCTGATTGATGAAGGCCTTCTGCATCTCGCTGAACGTCTGCTTGTGAATGAACTCGATATCGGCATCGAGGGCATCAGAGAGAACATTCATCATCGGTTTCATCCGTCTGATCAGCATCTCACCGCTCTGAGAGGAGGAATAGCCGAAGCTGTAGGTTGAACGGGTCACGGCAGACAGAGGCAGAACGGATGCTATGAGGATAGAGAGAATCATAAACAGTCGTAGAGAACCAGAACGCAATGTACACCTCCCTGGAAGCAGATTCCGGAAATACTTATGGTATCACATAATCCTCTGAAGTCTAGAGGCGATGTAGGCGATATGCTTATTGATCCTGGCGAAGTAACTGATCAGATCAAGGTGAATAGAAGAGGTGGCGATCGATGCCGACTTGCCTTCGAACAGCCGCTCGATATGAAGCTGTTTGTACTTCTCCTCTTCCTTGTTCTTATGAAGATCAAGGATCGTCTTCACATACTTGATGTCATCATCACGCATCGCCTTCTGCAGGAAATCGAAGTTGCGGTGAATTTTGTAGACCAGATGCTGTATCTCATGAAACCCCTCCTCACTGAAGATCACGTTCTGATTGATCTTCTTCTGAACCAGCTTCATGATGTTCTTATCGATGATGTCACCGATAGACTCGAGTTCATTCTGTATGTACAGGTAGTTCATGCTGAGCTGGGACTGTCTGCTGTCAAGCTCTTCCTGACTGAGCGTGGCAAGGAAGGGAATAATCTGTGAGTGAAGGATGTCGACCTTGGAATCGAGTTCACTCACCCGGTGTATCACCTCCTCATCCCTGCTCTTGAAACTCCCCTTGAGTTCCCTGATCATCTCCGCGATGAACTCCGAGACCCGGATGATCTCCTTTCTGGCCATCATAAGGGAAAGGTCGATGGACTGCCCGATCAGAGCTTCCTCAAGATACAGAGCTCCGAACGGTTTCGGTGCTTCACGCTCCGGGAACATTCTGTTGAACAGTTTCACGACCAGGCGCAGATTGGGAAAGACGATAATGTGGTTGATGACCGGCATGAACGTGAAGCCCATGGCAATCTGACGTGCGACACTGTCGGTACCGAAGACTTTCAGTGTCACCCATTTGATCATCCAGATGTAGAGTCTCTCTCCCTGATAGGGAATCATGAGAAGAATGAACACCCACACAACACCGATGATCTGGAACAGCACGTGGATATAGGAAGAGCGCTTCGCCTCCCAGTTCAGCGTGAGACTCCCCAGGATCGCGGTGATACAGGTCCCCACCGCCGCACCGAGATTGATCGGTACAGCCTGTTCCACCGTGATGGCACCCGCAATTGCCATTGCTATCGTGATACTCGTAGTCGCCCCCGAGGACTGGATGATCATCGTGAACACGAGACCAATGAGAATTCCCAGAATCGGAGAGTTGATCGTTGCCATGAGTCGAATGAAGGGTTCATACTCTCTCAGAGGCTTCAGCGACGTGGACATCATGTCCATACCGAGGAACAGAAGGCCGAACATGAAGATTGTCATGGCGATGTATCGGCTTCTCTTGGTTTTTGCGACAAGCCGATAGATGAACCCGACGAACACGATAAGTGTGGAGAACTTTGTGATGGAGGGGAACGCTATCAGCTGAGGGAGGAAGGTGGAACCGAGTTCCGCACCGAGGGTTACCGCAAGGCTCTGATAGAAGGTCATCAGACCGGCACCAACGAGCGCAGCTTCCAGCACAGTCGTTGCCGAGGAGGACTGATTGACTATCGTGATACCAAGCCCTGTCAGGTATCCTCTGACCGGACCATCGGTCAGTCTTGCCATGATAGATTTCATCTTGCTGCCGGCGATCATCGTGAGATTCTTGTTCATCTCCATCATACCGAACAGGAAAATCGCTAATCCACCGATCAGCGAAAACACATTCCACATACTCATACAGATACTCCAATTGGGAAACAGTGAAGGGGCTGCAGACATCAGCCCCTTCGATGATCAGATGGCTGAACCGTTTTCAAGATCAACCTTCGGTGCAGTCAGCCAGCTCGAGACGAGCAGGATCAACGTAAGGATGATCAACACGATACTGGTAGGCCGTGTGAAGAAGATCGACGCGGAACCACCGCCCATGAGGATCCCCTGTGCGAAACCCTTTTCCGCGATCGGGACCGAGAATCAGACCGAGCACCAGGGCTCCCAGTGAGTATCCGTACTTGTTCAGGAAGTAGCCGATCATCGCGAACACGATCATCACTCCCACGTTCGAACAGACTGTTCTGGATCGCATAGGTGCCGATCACGCTGAACATACAGACCACAGGGAATCAGCAGAGAGGTCGGTATCAGAGATACCTTCGCCAACTGCGGAGCAAAGTAGAGTCCAAGTAACAGGAAGACCACGTTCGCTACAAACAGAGACATGATGAACGGATAGGTGACTCCTGCAAAACGAGTGAACAGCTCCGGTCCCGGAATGAGACCCTTGATGATCAGACCGCCCATGAGGGCTGCGGAAGTCGTATTACCGGGAATACCAAGGGTAAGAAGGGGGATCAGAGATCCTCCGGTCACACCGTTGTTACTGCCTTTCGGCAGCTGCTATCCCTTCCAGAGAACCGTGTCCGAACTCATGCTTGTTCTTCGACATCTGCCGCTGTGCCTGGTAGGCCAGGAAGGCAGATATTGTCGCGCCTGCACCGGGAAGGATCCCGATACCGGTACCCATGAGAGAGCCCAGTACCATCGGTTTGCCAAGTCCCTTGGGCATCTTCTCTTTCTTGATCACAGCCTTCTCGTTTCCGGTTGTCTTGATAATCGTCTTCTCACCGGCTAGAAGCAGCATCTGTGCGATACTGAACATACCGATGAGGGGCGCCATGAAATCGAGCCCTTCGTACAGTTCGAGGAATCCGAAGGTATAGCGGAGGGAACCCGAGATCGGGTCGGTGCCGATCAACGAGATGGCAAGACCGATGAATCCAGACAGAAGACCCTTGACCATATTCCCCTTGGCAAACATCACGATGCTGGCAAGCCCCATGACGGCAAGAAGGAAGTACTCGGGAGGTCCGAAGTTGAGAGCGAAGTAGGCAAGGATCGGAGCGAAAGACCAGGAGAACAGCGGCCGAAACGGTACCGCCCCAGAAACTCGCGACAGCCGATACCTTCAGTGCGATCCCGGCCCGTCCCTTACGGGTCCAGCGGATACCCCTCGAAACTCGTCGCCAGAGCGGCCGGAGTACCGGGGGTTGCCATTAGAATCGCAGCGATCGATCCCCCGTACATCGAACCGCTGTACGAGCCTCCCATCATAGCCAGACCCATCACCGGATCCATGGTGAACGTGGTGGGAATCAGGATGGCTACAGCCAGTGTTCCGGTCAGACCGGGCATGGCCCCCATCATCGTGCCGAGAAACGTCCCCATGAAGATCGCGATGAGATTCGGTTATCGTGAACAGTATTGACAGATATTCAAATGCCATTTCCTATATGTGTGTATCTCCTTTAGGCTTTAGGGCATCGGTACCTGAAGCAGTCTGAAGAAGACCACATAGGTCGACAGCAGTATCGTAACAAACGATACTGCCATCACTTTCCACTTCCGGTATCCCAGCAGCAACGACGTTTGCCACCAGGAACGGGAATGGTAGAAATCATAAACCCGACATTCAAGAGCAGAAGCACCATGTAAACGGTCATCAGACCGACAAGGCCGAAGAAGTAGGTCTTGTTGGTGAACAGCTCAATCCTCACAGAACTTTTGCGCAGGGAGATAACGAAATCGACCGCAGCCAGGACAGCCATTCCCATGCCGACGAAACGGACATACAGTGCAGTGCTGGTCTGAGCCCGTTCAGGAAAGCTTGCTGCGCTCGTGTAGATCACGATACCGAGAAAGACAAAGAACGCAGCCAGGGCAAGTTCGCCAGGTTTCTTGTGTACCATACTCTTTTACCAGGGTTCCTTTGCGAAGATCACTTCCATATCAGCCTGAAGCTCATTGAGGAACTGTTCGTACTCAGGACCACTCATGTAGGAGAAGGACTGCTGTGAGTCGATGAGGGTCTGAGAGAACTCAGGATCATTGACCACATCTTCCATCAGCTTCTCGAGAACCTTCTTGATATCATCGGGAACATCCTTCTGGATCACGAAACCACGGGTTCCACTCATCTTGACGTTGTAGCCCAGTTCGACGCTGGTCGGAATATCGGGAAGTGCTTTCTGTCTTTTCGGTCCGAGGATTGCAAGAATCGTTGCATCACCGGCCACATGCTGTGTCTGCATCTGAGAGAAGTTCATGAATGCGACATCAACGTGCCCGCCGAGGACGTTTGCCTTCTGCTCAGTTGAACCGCTTGCAGGGATCACCTGGAATTCAGTGCCGGTAGCATTCTGGAAGAGCATCAGTGCAAGATGGTCGTCACTTCCGATACCGTTGACCGAAGCGGTCATGGTATTGTTCTTCGCATACTCTACGAGCTCTTCAAGGGTGCTCACCGGAGAGCCTTTGGGAACAACGATGATCGACGTGTCATCGGTTATCATGCTCAGATAGTGAAAGTCATCAAGTGTGTAGCGGGCACGACCCGATACAACGTGTGAGGGCAGCTGAACCGTGAACACGGTGCCGAGGGTATACCCGTCGGGCTTAGCCGATGCAATGGCCTCAAACCCCTGCTGTCCGCCGGAACCCGGTTTGTTCACGATAGCGAAGTTGACACCGTCAAGATGCTTCTTTGCGACCTGAGCGAAGATACGGGCCATACCGTCAGTGGAACCGCCGGCTCCGGATGGAACGATGATTTCGATAGTCTTCGAGGGATACGGTTTCTCACTCTGACCTTCAGCGAACAGAGAACCTGCCAGTGCGATTCCCAGTACAAGAACTACTAGTACTTTTTTCATGTGTATAACACTCCTTTTTAGGTATTCTTCCCTGCATATGCAGAGAGCATGCCAAGAGCGTTTACGGGTGAGAAGAAGGCAATGAAGGGAAAAAAAATCAGAAAGAGTGTTCCATAAAGAACACTTCTGTGCCCTAGAGTGTTCTGTTTGGAACAGATATCTGGTACTTCGCTATCCTGTTATAGAGAGCCTTTCTCCCGATCCCGAGATGCTGTGCTGCACGGGAGATGTTCCAGTTGGTGAGTTCGAGGGTCTGCTGAACCAGTTCCTTCTCCCGGTCGGAGAGTCTCGTGCTCTGAGGGACAGAACTCTCCTGCGGTGCAAAGGACTCAAACTCCTGCGGCAGGGAATCAAGTATACACAGGCGCTGGATGCAGTTCCTGAGTTCCCGCACGTTGCCCGGCCACGGGTAGGCCATCATCTTCGAGAGTTCATCCCGTCCTATCTCCCGGTGCGACAGAGAGTTCTCTCTGCAGATCTGCTGCATGAAGAACTCAGAGAGAAGGGGTATGTCATCCTTTCTGTCACGAAGCGACGGGGAATCGATACGGATCACGTTGAGACGATAGAAGAGGTCGGAGCGGAAACGTCCCGCCTCCACTTCCTTTTTGAGATTCTTGTTTGTTGCAGCCAGGACCCGGAAATCGACCTTGATCTGTGTTGAACCTCCGACTCTGACGAACTGGTGTTCCTGAATGACCCTCAGGAACTTGGACTGACTTGAGAGCGGCAGTTCACCGACCTCATCAAGAAACAGGGTTCCTCCCTGAGACTCCTCGATACGCCCGATTCTCTGCGTATCGGCACCGGTGAATGAACCTTTCTCATACCCGAACAGGACACTTTCGATCAGAGTTTCCGGTATCGCGGAACAGTCCACGATGACGAAGGGTTCCTTAGAACGCTGTGATTTCGAGTGAATACTCTTCGCTATCAGTTCCTTACCGGTACCGCACTCCCCCTGAATCAGGACCGGTGAATCGGTCGGTGCCACGGCACTGATCAGATCGAACATCCGTTCCATCACAGGAGAGCGTCCGATAATATCATCGATACCCCACTTCCCCTTCAGCGTCGCTTTCAGAGTGGACAGCTCATGGTCCCTCATCCGGTCTTCAAACAGCTTACTGATACGGATCCTCAGCAGGTCGTAGTTCAGCGGCTTGGTCAGGTAATCGTCGGCTCCCGATTTGATGGCCTCGACGGCAGAGGAGATGGACCCGAAGGCCGTGAGAATGATGATGGGAACGGAGGTATCCTTCTCCCTGATCTTCTGGATGAAATCGACTCCACTGAGCTGTTTCATGATCAGGTCGGTGAGGATGAGATCCACCTGATGTTCATCGAACAGTGCGAGAGCGGTCTCTCCCGAGTCCGCCAGAAGGGTATCATAGCCTTCGCTGATGAGCAGGTCATTGAGCACCATGCGGATATTCTTCTTATCATCAACTATCAGTATCCTTTTAGCCATCACTCTCATCCTTTAGTGCGGGGATTCGTATCAGAAACTCGGTCCATGCGCCGGCTGTACTGGCGACGGAAATCGAACCCTTGTGGAGTTCAACTATGTGGCGCGAGGTGGACAGTCCGATACCGGTGCCCTCTTTCTTGGTAGTGAAGAAGGGAAGGAAGATGTGTTCCAGCTCCCCCTGTTCAATACCTGCACCATAATCCTTTATCCTCACCTGCACCATACCCTCCTCATATCGAGTCTCGATCTCCAGGTACCCGTACTCTCCGTCCTTTGCCTGAATGGCATTGATCACCAGATTCAGGAACACCTGTTTGAGCATGCTGCCGTTCCCTCTCACCATCGGCAGATCCTGACTCAGGTGAATCTCGGTCTCGATATGTTCCTTCTGAACGGGATACTCCATCAGAGCAAGAATCTCCCCGAGAGCCCTGTTTACATCAACAGAACCCATAGTGAGATCATTCATCCTCGACACGTCAAGGAAACTGTCAAGAAAGGTGATCAGGTCCGAGACCTCCGACTGGATAATCTGGGCATACCTGATGATATCAGGGTTGTCCGGATATTTTATCTTCAGCATCTCCGCCGAACCCTTGATCGGTTCAAGAGGATTCTTCACCTCGTGGGCGAGCACGGAGGAAAGGTTACCCAGAACTGCCATCTTCTCGGTCTTGACCCGGAATTCTATCGACCTCTGCAGTTCCTTCATCATGCTGGTGAAGTTCCTCTTCAGGGCAATGATCTCATTGCTCTGCCGTGCCTGATCTGGCGTCTGCGAGCGTTTCATCATGAAACTGTTGATCTCGGTGGAGAGCTCGATCAGCGGATTCGATATCTGACGGCTCATCACATACCCGATGATGACAGCGAAAAACAGCACGCCTGCGCTCAGAAGAAGCATCTTGATACCGAAGGATTCGATAAGAAGAAGAGAAGCAGTGTCGGAGAGTGTGATCTGGATAATACCGATCCGGTTATGATCGATTTCCACAGGGCTCGAGAACCGGTAGCGCTTCTGCTGGTCCTGATAACTCTCCTGGATATATACTTCGGTATCTGACAGGATCTCACTGTCCACCGGGTCAGGCCATGCCTGCCCGATCAGATTCAGATCGGAGTGCATCTTGATGTACCCGTCATGCCCGATGAGGGCCACTGATTCAATATCTCCATCCTTCGTCATGGGATCCATCAGGAGCTTGATGGCATAGAAGTCGTAACTGATCAGATGATTCACCACCGAATCTGACAGCAGCCGAGCAAGCACCTGGCCCTTCTTGATAAGCTGACTGTTGATAAGGGAGCGCTGGACACTGAACGAGTATACCGAGAGGATCAGAGCAGTGATGAAGACTGTCGTCAGTATCATGATCGACAGCTTGTAAATCAGTTTCATGAACGTCATCATAGTACGGCTGACCAAGCCATGTCAATTTTGCAATCCCGCCATCACGAGAGAATAGAACGGGTTGATACAGACCACACCTCATGCGGCATCCGGTACGAGCACGGGAGGGATGAGGGTACAGGGCAGTGCACCCGGGGCAATACTGTTGAACCCTCACCAGGCCATCACCTGAAAGCGTATTCCAGTTTTTCACCCTCATTCTCGGTCATTGTACCGAGAGAGCTTCTCATTCACCCGTAACGATGCATGTGCCATCATCTCAACCATCCCCTCCGTACTTGCCGTGAACGCAGTGATGTCATCTTTGAGCACACCGAGGTCTTCTCCAACCTCATGTTCGTCAATACTGGCCCCATAGAAGAGAAACTCCCATCCTAATGCCCGTTTGTCGGCGATCATGTGGCGAACAACCGGAGAAGAGAACTCTCTGCTTGCGTTCTCCTGACCATCGGTGATAATGACACATACCAGTGGTCCCTGTGACCCTTCTCTTCTCCGCTGAGACACATCCATGATACACTTCCCGACGGCATCATACAGAGCTGTCATGCCGCCGACCTGATACTCAGAGACCTTCAGCTGAACATCTTTGATGGGGGTCCTCATGTGCCTGACCTCATAGGTGTCATTAAACAGCACCGTGGTGATAACGGCATCCGGAGTCAGCTCCCGCTGCCGGTTCAGAAAGGACGTAAAACTACCCACTGTGTCCTTTTCGAGTCCTGACATCGACCCGCTGCGGTCGATGATGAACATAATCTCTGTCTCTTTCATACGACACCTCCCTGTGTCTGTGATATACTCATAGTATAAAGCAGGCACAAAAGTCTCTGGTCGCCTGAGACGCGACATATGAAGGAACTATCCGGGCAAGGAGGAGAGTGGGGTGGATACACACACGCTCAATGCGATACGTACATATCTTGCAGAGGCGCTGATGCCGGAACCTTCCGCACAGGAAGTGCATGACCCATCACGCTATGACATTGGCGATTCGTCAGAAGCCCCAAAATACAACCAGGAGGATCTCGACAGATACCTTCATGCATCCCAGAAAGAGTCTTTTATTGAAGTCCTTTTCACCTTCATAGAGGAAAGTGAGCTCAGTGAGGTGGATATCTATCGCAAGGCGGAACTCGACCGAAGACATTTCTCGAAAATACGCTCAGCGATCTCCGGGAAACGGTACAGACCGAGAAAACAGACGATCATCAATCTCGGTCTCGCGCTGAGACTGCCCCGCCCCTCTTTCGACATCCTGCTTGCCTCAGCCGGGTACGCACTTTCACACTCAATTACGGAAGACCTTGTCGTGATGTACTGTATTGACCATGGGATATATGATGTCAACGAAGTCCTGTTCGCTATCGAAATGCTAAAGGACGGTGGCTAGAGACCTCTTCAGAAAAAGCTCTGCTACCTACAATCCTCACAGATATCAAGGGCAAGAAACAGTTCTTCCGGCGGGTGATGGAAGTAAATTTCTCAGGAGAGAAGGCGCTGTCAGCTCCCTCTTTCTCATCCTTCATTACACCATACTTCTTTCTCACTGGTGAAATATTCATGTAAGATTACTTGGGGATTTTTCTTATTCGGTTTAGTAATTCGGGAGACAGATTTTTGTTATTCCTTGTGTTGTAATACAGCATCGTTTATACTCATACTCAGAACATACATAGTGATACACCTGAGCGAAGAAGTACGAAGAAAGGATGGTATTGTGCAGCTTGATTTCTTCACGTTATTCATGACCATAGGTGTCATCCTAGCCGCGGTGAGCCTTTCTGTCCTCGTGTTCAGCTTCACACGCTGGGAAAATCTGAGGTTCCTCTGGGCATCTTCTGCAGGAATACTGCTGGCAGCAGCGGCAATTCTGGGCAGCCTCAGAAATACAATCCCTGATTTCTTCAGTATTATTCTTTTCAACTTTTTCGTTATCAGCGCCCTGCTCTCCTTCTGTGAACTGTTCAGCAGAATGCTCGAGGTACGTACCCGCCTGCATTTTTTCCTGTTCACTGTCCCCTTCCTGATGAGTGCAGTGCTCTTCGTATACACCTACTACATTCCCGATTATCAGGTACGGGTTATGGTCTTCAATTTTACCACCCTCATCCCTCTGGTCTACACTCTCCTGCTTCTTGCCCGGGAGACTTTCAGAACCAGGTTGAAGGCTTACTTCCTTGCCGCCTTACCTTTCCTGTTCATGGCAGCGGTCGCCATCGCAAAACTGATCATTCATTCGTTCCATGAACATCAGGAATTCACCAGCCCCCTGCACTTTCTATTGAATGCTCTTTCGATGCTGGGAGGGCTCTGGGCGATCTTATCTTCGGTTCTCCTTGTCGGCAATATACTGCAGAAACAACTTGAGGAGGCAGCCAGGGTCGATCCCCTTACCGGGATCATGAACCGCAGATATCTTCAGCAGTCGCTTCTCAGGGAGATCGATCACTCGCACCGCAAGAACGACGGACTGAGCATCATTCTCTGCGACATCGATCATTTCAAGGATGTGAATGACAGACACGGGCACCTCATAGGAGATGCTGTGCTTGTTCATACGGTGAATGTCTTCAGAGAGCATCTACGGCCCGACGCCATCATAGCCCGCTACGGTGGAGAGGAATTCCTGTTCGTACTCAGCTGTACCGGGACAGAGGCTGGCTGCCTGTGTGCCGAACGGCTGAGAAAGGCAGTACACGAAACTCCCTTCCACACAAAAGACGGGGTTCCCATCACGATATCCTGCAGTTTCGGTGTGGCTACCCTCAGACACGGAGTTGACACCTATGAATCTCTGCTCCACCGGTCCGATGATGCCTTATACACGGCGAAACGGGCGGGAAGAGACCAGGTTTTCTGTGCTGAATGAGTGAAGGATGAAACAGCAATGGCATGTGTGCGGATCAGTATCTACGGCAGAGTACAGATGGTGGGCTTCAGGTATTTCACTGTTCACCATGCTCTCTCCCTTGGTATCACGGGGTACGTGAAAAACCGGGTTGACGGTTCACTCGAGGTGGTCGCTTCCGGATCACAGGATGCTCTGAAGGACCTGTACACTATCCTCAGCGAGGGTCCCCGGCTGGCAAGGGTAGAGCATATGGAGTTGGAAGACATCGAAAACACTGACACCTATAAAACCTTCACGATACGGTAAGTCCCGGCGTACGAACGGGCGTGTCAAGAAACACAGAAAGAGGCTCTCCGGGCTTTCCTTTTGAAGGTTCTTCAGGTAGAATGGACTGCGGTACATCACTGTTTTGGAGTTCACATGGATACAACACACACCGATCAGTCACTGGAAGAATTCTTTTCCTCCTTCAGAGAGAACACTGTTGGTTCCGATACCACGGTATACCTGCCCGACACACAGAAGGAACAGAACCTGATTTATGCCGACTGGATAGCTTCTGGACGGCTCTACCGTCCGATGGAAACGTACCTGCAGGATACTGTCGGACCCCTGATCGGAAACACTCACACCGAAACCACCTACACGGGAACGGCCATGACGAAGGCCTATCACGAAGCCCGTCGCCTGATCAAAGCACATGTGAATGCTCGCGAGGACGACCTGCTGTTCCTTGTCGGTAACGGCATGACCGGTGCAATCAATAAGATGCAGCGGATGATGGGACTCAGGATTCCGGAGAAGTTGAAACCGGCAGTGGAGAAGGAACGGAGGAACCGTCCAATAGTATTCATCACCCATATGGAACACCATTCCAACCAGATCTCCTGGGAGGAGTGCGATGTTGACCTCGTCATCATTCCCTTCGTCGAGGAGACGGGACTTCCAGACCTGAATGAGCTTGAGAGTATGGCAAGGAAGTATGCCGCAGAGCGGACGATGGTGATAGGTTCGTTCACCGCGGGTTCCAATGTGACCGGGATTCTCACCCCGATTCATGAGATGGCTGCCGTCATACACCGCTATGGGGGGATATGTTTTGCCGACTATGCAGCTGCAGCGCCCTATGTCGACATTGATATGCACCCTGATGAAGAAGGTGCTCATTTTGACGGCATCATGTTCTCACCGCATAAATTCCTTGGGGGACCGGGTAGCAGCGGCATCCTGGTGATGTCTCAAAAGCTCTATCACAATACGATCCCTGACAACCCCGGAGGGGGAACCGTACGATGGACCAATCCGTTCGGTCACCATCTCTACATAGAAGATATAGAAACACGTGAAGACGGGGGAACCCCGGGATTTCTTCAGGGTATCAGAGCTGCTATGGCTCTCAAGGTGAAAGATGCCATGGGTGTCCGGAGAATCAGAGAGAGGGAAGAGCATCTGATGAACATCCTCTATGATCGTCTCGCTGAGATTCCAGAGATCGTCATTCTCGAAGGACAAAACAGGAACAGACTGGGGATCATTTCCTTCTTTACCAGCGGTGTTCACCACAACCTCATCGTACGACTCCTCAATGACCGCTACGGAATCCAGAGCCGTGGAGGATGCTCCTGCGCCGGTACGTACGGCCACATCCTCTTTCACATCAACAAACGTTCGAGCACCCGGATAGAACACATGATCACCGAGGGGGACTTCACGGAGAAACCGGGGTGGGTACGGATTTCCGTTCACCCCACCATGACTGACCGTGAGGCAGAGTATATTGCCGACAGCATCATCGAGATCATACACAACAGTGAAGACTGGAAGGAATACTACCGGTTCGATAAGCAGACAGGGGACTTCGTCCGCACGAAGGGAGCGTCCCCTGAAGTGCCCGACCTGATTGCCGGTTTCACTCCCTAGCTGTCTGATCTGCTAAAAGATCTATCAGAGTTCTGCCGTCACACTGGCCTGTGCCTGCACCGGAGTCAGCCTCCTCCTGAACTGGACGAGGATGACTCCGAAGAGAATCAGAGCTGAACCGGCCAGCTGCAGGCCGGTAAGCACCTGGTTGAACATGAGAGCGCTGAACAGAAGAACGAACACGGTGGGAAGGTTGCCGTACACAGACACCTGCGTGCTCCCGATCTTCGTGACAGACGTGTTCCACAGAATGTTGGCAACCAGAAAGGCTATGAACCCGGAGTACATGGTAAGGGGCCACACCTGCCAGGCAACACCCGTCTCCAGTAGAGCTCTCATATCCTCGAGATAAACCAGGTTGTACAGGATGACCGAGACACTCATAGAAAGACCGGTGACCTGTACCAGCGGGTAGCGTTTCATATAGGGCCGGAGAAAGGTCGTATTGATGGCAAACCCGAGTTCTGCCACAACAACGAACAGGATCCCCCGTACGGTGGTTTCTGACGCGGAGGCATCCGCGTTCACACTCATGATGACCACAAGGCCCACAAGCGTGAGAAAGACCCCCGCGACGGGTCTCCATTTCACCTTCTCCAAGCGAAATATCATGGCAAGAATAAGCGTATGAACCGGCATGGTTGCGATGAGAACGCCTCCCAGAGGAGCGCTTGTTTCTGAGATGCCTCGGGGAAACAGCGTCTGAAAGAGTCCCAGCCCGATGAGTCCTATCAGGCCGATACCCAATGCATCACTCCGGGTAAAGGGAACCCGAGATGGGGAAAAGAAGGCGAAATAGAGCATGAACGGGAAGACAAGAAGCATCCGGATCCCGCCGAACTGCTGAGCGCTCACATAGGTGAACCCCACCTTCATCACCATATTATTGAAGGCCCAGCTCACTGCTATCAGCGTCAGGACGACATGCACCCATGCGTGAGATGTATCTCCTTCTCGTTTCATGTCGATCCCCTTTTCGTGCCGGTTGCGGCAACGGTATTATCAGACCCTACCATACTTCCACGGTGAGAGGAAACCGGTACACCGTACATAGCACTCCCTGTACATTCCCCGGTCCGGACCACTGGAAATATTCATACACTTCCCTTATAGTAGTGTTCATGACACTGTATCAGCGAATAGCATCGGAATATGAGAAGCTCTTTCCTTCCAGTAATGAGAAGGTAGAGTTCATTGAACAGCTGATACGCTCCCGTTCCGAGACGAGAATCCTTGATCTCGGCTGCGCCACCGGTGAGCTGAGTTTCCGCCTCGAGGGGAAATCGAGAACCTTTACAGTCCTCGACCCTGATGAGACGATGATCAGACAGGCACGCTCACACACCCCGGAGGGGAGGCTAGACCGATTCTCTTTCATCATCAACGATATGCTGAGCTATATCAGCGCTGCATCCACAGATACCTTCGACCTGATTCTCTGTATGGGAAACACACTCGCCTACCTGGACAGACAGGAGAACCTCTACCGGTTCCTCCTTCACTCACACAGGGTTCTACCAGACGGCGGCATCATCGTTCTCCAGGTTCTTAACTATACGAACCCGATGTTTCGGGAAGGATTTCGTTTTCCCGTTCTCGAGACAGACCTGATACGTTTCCACCGCTCCTATACATCACATGAGGATCCGTGGAAACTGCGATTCACGACAGAGGTCACTGACCGGCAGAGCGAAGAAACCTCGGTGGATGTCCACACCCACTCGCTGTTCACCGGACCTCTCATAGAGCGTGCGGCCCGGCAGACCGGCTTCAGGAACGTTGAACTCTACGGAGGATACGACCGGCACCCGCTGCAGGAGACAGATTTCTTCTGCCTCGCCGTTATCGAAAGGTAACCAGCTGCGCCCGTCTCTCTCAGACTGACTTCTGTCAAAGCGTCTGAAACCTCCGATATGTCACTATAGTAAAGCCTCTCTAATTAATACCTTATACCCTTCCTTTCTGAGGTATATCATAGAAGTGTAGCAAGGGGGTGCGATGATGAAGAAGTCAATGTTCCTGATACTTGTGTTCCTGCTGTCAGCCGCTGCACTCACGGCAGGAGAGAGTGAAGATACCTACCGCCGGGCAGGAGGGATTTCGGTACTGGCACCGGGGCTTCCCGTCGCGGCCAAGTTCGTGTATCAGGGTGAGGCATGGGGCTGGCAGGGGGAAGCGAACTATTACTATCTCCTCGGGATGCTCCGCCTCGATGGGAGACGGATCCTTAAGGGTTCGCACGGTACCGATATCTACGGATTCGCCGGACTTACCCTGAACCATTTCAACCACTATGATGAAACGCCGACCTACCTGGAATTCGTGTTGTCTGCCGATGTTGGAGCAGGTGCGGAGTGGAGGTTCTCCAGGCACTTCGGTATCGGTATCGAAGGAGGACTCATGATCCCCTTCTACTGTAATCAGGGACTCGATCAGTTTGACAACTCCGGCCTGATGGTGGCAAATGCCTATCTGGTGTACTGGTTCTGAGGCCTTTCCCTGTTTTGATAATCGATACATATTTCTCGAAAAGATGCCCGTAAGACTGTAAGGGGAAACGTCTTTCTGGTAGAATGACGCCCATGGCATACAGAAGTCTACATGAGTTCATCACCGCACTGGAAGAAGCAGGGGAGCTTGTTCGTATCACGCACGAGGTCTCAGCTCACCTGGAGATCACTGAGATCACCGATCGCGTGAGCAAGGCAGGCGGGCCTGCTCTCCTGTTCGAACACGTCACCGGAAGCGCCTACCCCGTTCTCATGAACGCGATGGGATCGTACCGCCGCATGGCGATGGCTCTGAGCTGTGAACGTCTCGAAGAGAAGCAGCGGGAGATCCATGAGCTGATACAGTGGGCATTCGCCCAGTCACGGGGTATCGATATCGCCTCGGTGATGGGAAAACTGTCCCTTGTGCGCTCCTTTTTTCCCCGAACCGTGAAGCGTGCAGCCTGCCAGGAGGTGATCGAGAGAGAGGTTGACCTGACCTCCCTGCCGATTCTCACCTGCTGGCCTCAGGACGGCGGCCCGTTCATCACGCTTCCGGTGGTATTCACCCGCGACCCCGATACAGGAGCACAGAACGCGGGCATGTACCGGATGCAGAGATTTGATGCATCGTCAACGGGAATGCACTGGCACATTCACAAGGATGGCTCTCATTTCTATCAGAAATATAAGGAGCGAGGAGAGAGGATGCCCGTCTCGGTTGCACTCGGAGCCGACCCGGCAATCACCTACGCATCGACCGCTCCCCTGCCCGAAGGGGTGTATGAGATGCTGTTTGCTGGTTTCCTTCGCGGCAAACCGGTCGATATGGTAAAGTGCGTGACCAATGACCTCAAGGTCCCTGCCGATGCCGAGTTCGTTCTTGAGGGATATGTCGATCCCGCCGAATCGCTTCGTGAAGAGGGCCCCTTCGGAGACCATACAGGCTACTATTCACTGGCTGACGAATACCCCGTCTTCCACGTGGAGGCGATCACACACAGGAAACATCCGGTCTACCCTGCCACCGTCGTGGGAAAACCTCCCATGGAAGACTGTTACATGGCAAAGGCTACCGAGCGTCTGTTCCTCCCGATTCTTCAGCTCGTCGTTCCCGAGATCATAGACATGGAACTCCCCCTCTCCGGGGTCTTTCATAACTGTGCCATCGTATCCATTCATAAACGATACCCGGGGCAGGTGCAGAAGGTCCTTTACTCTCTCTGGGGTCTGGGACAGATGATGTACACAAAGATGATTGTAGTCGTCGATCACACTGTTGATGTGCATGATCTTGCGACTGTAGCATGGAAAGTGTTCAATAATATCGACGCACGACGTGACCTCGTCCTGTCTGACGGACCGCTTGATGCACTTGACCACGCATCCCCCCGGGCCCTGTACGGGACCCGGCTCGGCATCGATGCGACAAGAAAGGGAACGATGGATGGCCATCAGCGCTTCTGGCCCGATGATATCGTCATGGATACCGGGGTAAAACAGCGTATCGATGAGATATGGGATTCCCTCGGGATCGAGTGAGCTCCATGCGTGAAGGAACACCCCGCCTGATCAGGATATCTCAGGCGGTCATGATTCAGCACACCCTCTTTTCTCTTCCCTTTGCAGCGGGTGCCCTCCTGCTGGAAACAGGTGGCAGGATTCCCTGGGACAAGGTGCTTCTGATTTTCCTTGCTCTTTTCGGTGCACGAAACGGAGCAAATGCTCTCAACCGCCTGGTAGACCATCACATTGATTCGTGTAATGAGAGAACTCAGGGCAGGGACCTGCCGAGCGGCCGGTTAAGACGGATTGACCTGTGGGCATTTACGCTCTTCTGTCTCGCACTTCTTTCCATCAGTGCCTATCTTCTGGATCCGCTGTGCTTCGCCCTTCTGCCTGCAGCACTGGCAATGATCGGCATCTACAGCTACACGAAACGGTTTACATCCCTCTGTCACTACATACTCGGTCTCACCGTTGCAATCGCACCGATGGGAACCCTCCTTGCGCTCAACGGATTCTTCCGGTTTGATTATTTTCTGATAGCAGCCGCAGTGGCACTCTGGGTTGCCGGATTTGATATCATCTACGCATGTCAGGACATTGAATTCGACAGACGGGAGGGTCTTCATTCCATCCCAGCCCGCTTCGGGATGAAACGTGCTCTCGGCATAGCAGCTGCCTCGCACACGGCAGCCTGGGTGCTGTTCCTCCTGTGGGGATACACCTATGATGTCAGACTGTGGTACTATACAGGGTGTATGGTCATCGCCCTGCTTCTGGTTGTCGAACACCTGCTTGTTGCTCCGCAGAAGATGAAACACATCACACGGGCCGCATACCATATCAACGAACTTGTAGGAGTTCTTTTCTTTCTTTTCACCGCAGCGGAGGTATACATCTGATGAGAGACATTGTCATTGCCGTTACCGGCGCGAGTGGAAGCATCTGGGCGATGCGACTGGTAGAGCGTATCCTCACCGTACAGGACATCAGGGTGCATCTGGTGATCTCCGATTGGGCTCACACGGTGATGCTCAGTGAAAGACAGATCAGTGCGGAGCAGTGGATACAGACTCTGGAGCAGAAGCATCTGGTGGTCCACGATGTGAACGATCTCAGCGCACCCCTCTCGAGCGGCTCATTCCGCTTTGAGAGTATGGTGGTGATCCCCTGTTCCATGGGCACCCTTGGAGCACTTGCCACAGGACTTACCTCCAACCTGATACACAGAGCCGGCTCGGTGGCGCTCAAGGAACGGCGGAACCTGATACTGGTAGCCCGTGAAAGTCCCCTCAGTGCCATCCACCTTCAGCAGATGCTCACCCTGAGCAACGCAGGTGCGATGATTCTTCCCCCTATCCCGTCATTCTATCACAACCCCGAGAGTGTTCAGGAACTTGTCGACACTACTGTCGACAGGGTCCTCGATGCTCTTGCGGTCACAGATACATCGATCAAACGTTGGAGAGCAACATGAACAAAACAATAATCACCTTGCTGCTGATACCCCTCATCACAGTCTCTGCATTCGCACAGGGCAATACCGATACTTCTCCGGTTCGCATCGGTATCCTCCCCGATGTCGATTCCCTCCCGATTCAGCTTGCTCAGAGAGACGGACTGTACGCTTCAGAAGGATCGGCTGTCGAGCTGATCGCCTTCCGTTCACCGGTAGAGCGCGATGCAGCGTTCCAGGCTGGAGAGCTGGACGGGATGGTGGGAGACACCCTCGGTGCCTTCTTCCTCCGTGAGGCAGGGTACGATATACTCATCACCTCAATCACGAACGGCCGCTATGGGGTAGCCGCCAACCCGCTTGACGGAGCGACTCAGCTGTCAGACCTTGCAGGCAGGGAGATCGCAGTGAGCAGGAACACAATCATCGAATATGTTGCAGATTCACTGATGGGGGATACTCCCTCGGAAATGATGGCGATACCGAAGATCCCGGTCAGGATGGAGATGCTGATCAACGGGAGTATAGCCGGTGCGTGTCTGCCCGAGCCCCTGTACTCCATCGCCGTATCCAATGGGGCAGTTCCGCTTGCAGACAGCACCCAGCTGCAGGAGGTACCCGGAGTGATGATCTTCACACGGGAAGCGGTCAGCGAACGCAGTGAGGACCTCGCGGCCTTCTACCGTGCCTACAGCAGGGCTGCCGAGAAGATCAACAGCAATCCTGACGCCTACAGAGATTATCTTGTTGAGGCAGCCGGTGTCCCTGACACACTGAAGGGAGATTTTATCTTTGTCACCTATGAAAAACCCCGTCTTCCCGAGAGAGAGGGCGTCGAGAAGGTCTATACCTGGCTGAAGGAGCGAGACCTTATCACCTCACAGATCACCTACAGTGACCTCACTGATTCCCCGGCGGTGGACATTCTCTGATGATCAGGGTGAAGAACCTGAGGTTCGCCTACAGAACGACACCTCTGTTCGACTCATTCGACTATACTTTCAAAACTGGAAGTGTGCATGCGATCATCGGAAGGAGCGGGTGCGGCAAGACAACGCTTCTGTACCTCCTTGCTTCCCTTCTGAGACCTCAGGAGGGATCCCTGCAGTTCGGTACACGGAATCTCAGTGAGAGTATCGATGAGAGAGCATTCATCCTCCAGGACTATGGGATCCTTCCCTGGAAACGGGTGGAGGACAACATCGCCCTCGGTCTTACACTCAGAGGAATTGACCACAGTGAGAAACGAGAACGCACAACACGGGTGATGAAGGAACTTGGCATCGATCACCTGCGCAGAGCCTTTCCCGACCGCCTCAGCGGAGGAGAAAAGCAGCGTTGCGCGATAGCGCGGGCACTGATCACGGAACCGCGCCTTCTTCTGATGGACGAACCCTTTTCCGCTCTTGATGCAATGAGCCGTGAACAGATGCAGGAACTCCTTCTCGATCTTTCGATCCGTCATGACATGATGAGCATCCTCGTAACCCACAGTATCGAAGAGGCCGCCTACCTGGCCGATTACATCCACGTCATGGAGCGCACAGAAGGAGAGCCTGCCCGGTTTCTGCCGGTGATCGAGAATATCCACGAGAAGGAACACACCTACCGTTCGAGTGAAGCATACTTTTCTGTGTGCAACAGGACAAGAACACTGCTCAACAGGAGGATTTCCCTGTGAAGCGAGCTCTATTTGCCCTCATAGCGCTATGGTATCTTCTGGCAGGGGTTACCTCAAAGCCGTTCCTACCCTACCCCCACGCGGTACTGATTCACTTCGCGCACCAGGTTCTGAACGGGGATATCCTTCTCCATTTCCTTACCAGCACCTATAGAATCACACTCGCCACCGTATCGGCTGTCATACCTGCAGTGTCTCTGGGAATTCTGGCAGGGAGGATTCATCAGGCTGACCGCTTTATCAGTCCATTTGCCTATGTGCTGTACCCGATACCGAAGGTTGCGCTCCTTCCCCTCTTCATGCTGGTATTCGGGCTCGGGAACCTCTCCAAAATCTTCCTGATAGCCTTGATCATTTTCTTTCAGCTCTTTTTTGTGATCAGAGACGCATCGAGGGCTATCGATACACGCTACATAGACTCGGTGAAATCGCTGGGAGCATCACAGACGGGGATCCTTGTCCACGTCATCATTCCAGCGGTCCTTCCCTCGTTCTTCACTGCACTGCGAGTCTCCACCGGCACAGCCACAGCGGTGCTCTTCCTTGCAGAGACCTTCGCTACGGTAAACGGACTGGGCTATCTGATCCTCGACAGCTGGGCACGGATGAACTATCTCGATATGTATGCTGCAATGACAGGTCTCACTCTCCTTGCAGCCCTCCTGTTCGCTCTGATCGCACTTTTGGACAGACTGCTCTGCCCCCAGAGACATCAGAAGTGAATGATACATGTACTGTGAGCGGGTCTGATACAGGAAGAGCTAGATCCTTCTGACAGAATCTCTGATCTGCAAGTGGACAGGAAGGGTCACCTGAGGAGGATCAACTTCCTCCCCTTCGATCAGTTTGATGAGTATGTCGACAGCGAGGCGACCCCGCTCTCCGGTGTCCTGATGCACCGTGGTGATGGCAGGCGTGAGAATCCTGCTGAAAATATTATCATCGAAGCCGATAACGGAGATATCGTCAGGAACGGTTATCCCGAGTCTCTGATAGTGAGATACTGCTTCTGAGGCATAGTAGTCAGCAGAGCACACCACAGCGGTACAGGAGCTGTCGGAGGAGGCAAGGTGCTCATACAGAGCATAGCGCTCCTCCTGGACCCTTGAGAGAGGGAGGAAATTCTTTTCGTCAAGTGTCAGGTCATGCTCCTCGAGAGCATCCCGCAATCCCAGGAACCGCATATAGTCGGAGCCGGTCTTGTCAGGACCGTTCGAGAGAAACACCATCCGGCTGTGCCCCATCGACTGGAGATATTCGGATATCTGGTAGCCACCTGTCCTGTCTTCGATTCCGACACGGTAATAGGGCACCTCGCACTCGATATCATAGCTGTCGATATGCACTACCGGACAGGAAACCTGGTCGCTGATCCGGGGTATGATCTCACTGGGAACCCACAGTATGATGACACCGGCGAGTTTCCATGACTGGACAAATCTCAGGACCTCATTCTGGTCGCTCGTGGTATGAACCATCATGAAATAGCCCATCTGCCTGAGTTCCCACTCAATATTTCCAAGAATGGTAAAACTGAAGGGGTCTTCGAACTGCGTCTCATTTCTACGCGGTTCACTGAAAAAGATGACTCCGACTATCCGGGAGTTCTCATGCGCAAGAATGGTGGCAGCCATGTTAGGAGCATAATTGACTTCTTTCAGTATCTTCTTGACCTTGTCCCGAATCGCGGGAGAGACCTTACCGGTTCTCCCGTGAATCACATTCGAGACAGTGGTAGGACTGACACCAGCCCTTTTGGAGATCTCTTTGATAGTCAGCATGGCCTTACTATATGCATCTCCTCAAGCTTTGTCAAAAGCCTGTATCCTGTTGCATCAATACCAGTGTGACCGGCTCGTACCCTATTTCAGGTAACCGAGCCACTTGTTCTGGATATCGATCATTCGGTTTACCATCGCATCAATATGCGATACCTGATTCACCACCGGGTTCGCTATGATCGCCTGAGTAGCAAGCTCCCTGCTCTTCTGCAGAACCGCCTCGGCAGTCAGGTCATATACTCCGCAGTAGTTTCTCATCAGGGCAAGATATCCCTTAGGAAGGGAGGGAACCCTCATTCCGTTCACTCCATCCTTATTGATGACGGCAGGAACCTCAACCACGACCCAGGAAGGCAGGTCCTCGATCAGACCATTATTGATCACATTGACAGCAGCCTCTTCATAGCCTGAGTCGGTAATGATCCCTTCGATAATCGGTATTGCCCGCTCATGCACCTTCAGTTCGATCTCCGGTCTCTGTTCGACGGTGAGCGCTGCACGGTAGTAGTCATAGAAATCAAGGATTCCCCGATGGTCTACGATATCCCAGGCCCACGAGAGGTATTCACCGAAGTGGCTGTCCACGGTGATGGGAAGAAGTTTGTAGTGCTCGAGCATGAACTTCGCAATATGCTTGTCCGTCCACTCGAATCGCCCCTTTCTTCGGGGACCCTTCTTGTCGAAGGCTTCATGGCTTTCCATTTCACCGGTCTTGAGATATGTCTCATAGAAATCACTGTAGCCGGCCTCGTGTCTGAAAAAGTCTGCTGATTTTTCAAGCACCTCAGGATAGAGGTCTTCTCCCGTCTTCCTATCCTTCAGTTCATACATGCAGCTGAAGTGATTCAGTCCGGCGGCGCGGAAGGCAAGATCCTCACTCTCCTTATCAAGCATGGAAGGCAGCCAGCGGTCGAGCCAGCCGATCTCATGGCACATACCGACAAACCTCGCCTGGGGATACTTGCGCATCACTGCCGTCCCGATTGCTGTCATCGGATTTGAATAGTTGAAAATCCAGGCTTCCGGACAGATCTCTACAGCATCTCCCACGATATCGAGGATGTGCGGGATGATACGCAGGGAGTGGAATACACCTCCCGGACCACCATTCTCTCCATACACCTGATGCACGCCGTACTGCATGGGGACCTTCCAGTCATCATCCCAGAGTTTGAAGCGATCTCCGACCTCGATCGAGGATATGATAAAATCTGCGCCCGTGAAAGCTTCTTTGCGGTCAAGGGTTGCAGTGACCGTGAAATCAAGATTCTCCTTTTTCAGGAAGTTCTTTGCAATACTCTCAACCCGAGTCATAGCCTCTGCATTGATGTCAAGAAGAGTGACTTCACAGCCGGTGAGTACTTTGCTCTGAAAGATGTCTCCGAGCATTCCAAGTCCGAACTGGAGTGATCCAGCTCCTACTAGTACGATTTTCATACAGCGATGTTCCTTCTACCGGGTTACCCCGGTATGTTATTTTATTGATCCCTCTACCATTCCTTTTATGATGTAGCGCTGCGCGAACAGGTACAGGATGATAACAGGTACGATAGCCAGTAATGTTGAAGTGAGAATCAGATCCCACTGTTTCAGATATGCTCCGGCGAACGCGGTTACCGCAACCGGCAGGGTCTGGACAGCCCCGTTCGAACCGAGTACGAGATAGGGAAGCAGATAGTCATTCCATATCCAGATTCCGTTGAGGATCAGTACGGTCACGATGATCGGTTTCAGGAGTGGGAATACGATTGAGAAGAAGATTCTCGGGTGGGAACACCCGTCGATCGTCGCTGCCTCTTCCAGCTCGTAGGGAATATTCTTGATGAACCCGTGAAAGATGAAGATCGACAGGGATGAACCGAACCCCAGATAGGCGAACACGATTCCTCCCACGGTACCAAGGAGACGCAGATGAATCACGTTACCGAGGATCCTCAGCCAGCGTACCAGAGGGTACATCAGTACCTGGAAGGGAATGACCATTGCGGCCACAAAGATCATGAAGATGAGGAGCGACCATACTTTCTTCTCATTCCTCACAAGCACCCATGCCGCCATCGATGAGAAGGTAATGATGACCAGCAGAGAAACCACCGTGATGATAACAGAGTCCCCGAAAGCACCGAGGTAGTCGACCGTCGAATTGTTGAAGATCCTTGAGATATTGTTACCCAGCTGTCCCCAGTTCTCAGGCAGTGCGACGGCGTTGATGATGATCTCGCGGGAAGTCTTGGCTGAATTGAGCACAACCATCGCGAAAGGGATCATGAATATGATGAACAGGAGAATGGTAAAACCTTCAAGAATAAGCATGGGAGCCCTTCGTTTGAGTGATAGAGTATTGTTCCTCACATTTCCACCTCTTTCTTCTTGTTGATCGATACCTGGATAAGTGCAACAACAACCAGGACAACGAAGAGCACCACGGCCTTTGCCTGTGCCTCTGCCATCTTGTTCGCGGTCGCTGTGTCGAATATGTTCATTGCCAGCAGCTGACTCGCCTTCACAGGCAGTTCCATGAACCGGGTTGCCGGTCCGCCATTTGTCAGAGTGAGGTTCATATCGAACTGTTTGAATGAATAGGTCAGGGTGAGGAACAGACTGATGGTGAAAGCATTAGCCATCATAGGAATCAATATGTGGAAGACATTCCTCACAAATCCGGCTCCGTCCACTGAGGCGGCTTCCATCAGAGATTTGGGAATACTCTGTATGGCTGCCACATAGATAAGCATGATATAGCCGGCGAACTGCCAGGTGTTCACGGCAGACATCGCCCAGATGACCGATTCCGGCTTGGAAAGGAATGAGACACGCAGAAATTCAATCGAATAGGCTGTACCGAGTGATACCATAATGTTGTTCAGGATGAACTGCCAGATATACCCGAGAACGATACCTCCGATAAGGTAGGGGACAAAAAATCCTGCCCGGTAGAAGTTCCGGAACTTCACCTTGCTCGTGACGATGAGCGACAGGATGAAGCTCACCACGTTGACCAGGATGACGTTGATCACCGTATACCCGATAGTGATCATGAAGGAATGGATGAAATCGGGGGAACTGGACAGTTTCGAGAAGTTCTTCAAACCGACGAAATTGATGATGGGACTCACCCCGTTCCAGTCTGTGAGTGAATAATAGATACCCAGTGAGAACGGTACGATGATGATCATAATAAACGTAAACACGACCGGTACCAGAAACAGGGTATTCACTACGCTTCGCTGTTTCATGCGGGGCTCCTCCTTGCTACTTTGCATATAATGTACGGCCGAAACCGGCCGTACATCGTTCGTGTGATAGTCCTACATGTTCGGCAGGCTTGCAATAGCCGCCTTCATGTCTGAAATGAACTGGTCAAGATCATCCTGATTCTGTGCGAACAGGTCGTACACGGGGCCGAACACATTCTGTCCTGCGCCGTCAGGAAGCATTCCGAAGAAAACGCCGTAGTTTCCGCCCTTGGCATTGGCTGCCATGAGAGCCTGACTCAGCTGCCCGGAGGGCTTGAGAGTGACCGACTTGAAGGCGGGGATCATACCGGCCTTGTTGACCAGGTAATCATGACCTTCAGGAGTTGTTGCCATCGAAGCCAGGAAGGCTTTTGCCTCTTCTACACGGGGGCTCTGTGAGTTCACGACATACCAGCTGGGAGCGAACAGATAGAGACCTGTCTGAGGAGTGTTGGTGAATGCGTGAGGAGCGTATCCCATCTTGAAGGTGACGTTCATCTGAGCCATGTTGGGATCTACCCAGTTACCCTGGTGCAGGAAAGCTGTCTTGCCCTGAGCAAAGGAACCGACCTGATCATCATAACTTCCGTTGAGGAGGATGTTCTGATCAGCATATTTGAACAGGAGCTGCACGTATTTCGCATACTCGGTGAAACGGGCTTCATCCATCTTTCCTTTCAGAGCAGCTTCGATCACGCTGGTATCAGTGAAATCAAGACCACCGCCCCAGTATGCTGCAAGGTTGTGCTGACCAGCTACCCACCACATACCTCCTGCGAGGGATGCTGCCATCGCGACAGGAGCGTCGATGCCGAGCTGTGCCTTCTTGGCTTCAAGGGTCTTAAATGCCTTTTCATAGGCATCACGGGTCGTAAGAGACGCGGGGTCGATACCGGCCTTGGCAAGGATATCTGCATTGTAGGCAAGTCCGTAGCCTTCAATGGCTACAGGGAAACCGTAGACAGTTCCGTCAACGATGAATTCGAGATCTGTATCGTTAACCCAGGGTTCTCCCTCCATGCTGGCAATATAGTCTTTCCAGACATTGTATCCGCCGAGTCCTTCGATCTGGAAGATGTCGGGCATATCACCGGCCTGGGCTTTAGCCTTCAGCGCGCCGCCGAAATCAGCACCACCGCCGAGAGTCTCTACTTCCACGGTTACACCGGGAGTTGCAGCAGAGTACTGTGCAGCATACCCATCAAGAGCATCCTTGATCTCAACCTTCAACTGGAACATCGTCACGGTCTTATCGCCGGTGGCGGCTGTTTCCTGTGCTCCGCCTGCGAATACGCTGGACACGAGCATCAGAGTCAAAAGAACTACAGCAATAGTTTTCTTCATGCTAAACCTCCTTAGTACGGGCTCAACTGCCCGGTACTGTTTGCATTTTCTGAGTTAGGTGTTACGTAACACCTTTACATCAACACTACCACACCCGTGGCGGTTGTCAAGAAAAACTTTCAAAAAATGGAATCGATTCCATGACAGGACGTTCGAAACCGGTACAGACGGAGCAGTGCCACCACACCAGTCTGTACCCTTCCACTGTGTCTTACGCCGTATATCAATGTTCCGGATGGCTCTCGGTATACCATTCCTGTCACGAACCAGACCAGTTTCTCAGAGGAGCCCTTACCCTCCTGTCAAAAGTCTTGACAGCATGGTAAACAATGTTTATTTTATATACAATGAGTATCGAAGAGCGAAAGGAACGGGAACGTCAGCAACTGAAGGAAATGATCCTGAAGGCAACAGAACAGATCATCAGTGAACGCGGTGTGGAGCACCTGACGATCAGGGCTCTGGCGGAGAGGATCGAGTACTCTCCACGAACCGTCTACCTCTATTTCCGTGACAAGCAGGAGGTGCTGGAGACGCTCGTTGAACAGAGATTCAGGATCACCTGGGAGAAGATGAAAGCCCCTTCGCCCTCACTGTCAGCACAGGAGGCCATCAGGAACCAGATCGAGGGTCACCTCAGTATGGCTCTGGCCCATCCCCAGGCCTACCGTGTCCTCATCCAGCTTATCAGCACTCCCGGCCATGTTCCCGGGACCTATCAGAGGAAGGTGGAACAGCAGGCGGCAGCACTGCTTGCCGACAGCACAGGCATCAGTGAAGACATCGAGACTCTCCGTGCCGTATTTCTCTCCGCACTGAGAGGTATCGCTCTCAGCCTTGTTCACGATCATACCTCTCATGCTCTTTCGGGAGAGGAAAGCGAACACAGAATAGCAACAGCAGCCGATCTGCTGCTCACAGGGCTCACAGGGTTCCGGAGAATCTGAGAACCGGCACGAAAAGGAGTGTACCATGCAGGAGAACACACATCACACCAGCGAGAGGGTTATCGGCATCCTTAGTGTTCTCATCATTGCCGCTTCCGCCGCTGCGGCCGGTGTCGGCATACTCTCTGATGCAGGGCCGGGTGCCTTCACCCACACATCGATCCGCGGTGAGGAGATACCGGTCTACGGACAGGGAGTCTATCAGCACATGAGTACGGAGGTCGCTATCCAGGGCATCGCACAGGACTGGTTCACTCTGGCTGCTGTCCTTCCCCTTCTTGCCCTCATCACCATCACCATCACCTCACGCGGATCTGGGAGCCGGCTCTCCCTGCAGATCGTCCGTACCGGACTACTGGCCTATCTGTTCATCCAGTACCTGTTCTATCTGCTTATGGCGATGTACTCGTTTCTCTTTCTTCTCTATGTCTGTATCACAGGGACTTCCTTCTTCGCCCTCCTCCTGTCCCTTCAGCGGATAGACAGATCAGCTCTGTTCGATCGGTCGGCACGGTACTACCCACGCAGGTATATCGGCACGACTCTTCTGGTCAACGCTTCAGCCATAGCTCTGCTGTGGCTCTCCGTTGTGCTGCCTCCCCTTCTCGACGGTACCGTCTACCCCCTTCAGGTGGAACACTACACGACCCTCATTGTGCAGGGAATGGATTTAAGTCTTCTCCTTCCACTCGCTGTCGTATCCGCGCTCCTTGTTCTGAAGAGACAACCATCAGGCTATCTGTATGCTTCAGTATTCACCGTCTTCCTGTCACTTCAGATGCTGGCGCTCAGTGCGAAGATCGTCGCAATGGGCATCACAGGCTACAGCCTCATCCCCGCTGTCTTCATCATTCCTGCCTTCTTCGTTCTCGCGGGTATCGGCACAATCAGAATCATACGTTCACTGCGTGAGAGGGACACCCTGATCCCACACAACCAGTGACGGTCACCCTCAGATACCCGCTGTCAGGAAGGGAGAGTACGCAGACCTGCTCTCTTGATTCTCTCACTTTTCCTGTAGAGTATAGCCATACACCTGATATACCCGTATACTGATCTACGATCAGTGAAACAGAATATCTCATAAAGAGCCTGTATTTCTCTGTCATACGGTAATTCAGAAAGGAGCTGCATGATGAACCGAGGTAGACTACTCATTCTGTCTGTGTTTCTGCTTGTGCTTTTCAGCTGTGAGATCCCTCCCTTCCATAGCTACGAGGAGGAGGCACTGGCCCCCTATGACGGGTCGATGACCTGGGTCAAGGTTATCGATACAACTCCCTTCTCGAGGCGATATGATCATGCAAGTATCACCTTCAATGATACGCTGTGGGTCATAGGTGGGTATGACCCCACCCAGAGAGGCCAGGAAGACGGCTACCGTGAGGATGTGTGGTCAAGTACCGACGGCTCCGAGTGGACTCTGGTCACCGATGATGCTCCCTGGAAGGGCAGACGAGGCCATGCCGTAGCGGTTCTTGATGGATATATCTACCTCAGCGGAGGCTTCGCTGTCGATGGAGAGACCGGAGAACGCGGTTACTGCAGAGATGTATGGCGCAGCAGTGACGGAGCAGTGTGGGAACAGCTTACCGGGTCAGCCGCTTGGGGAGAACGGATGAACCATGCGATGGTTGCAAGCGGGGATACGCTGTACCTCTTCGGAGGAATGAAGGACGGTATCACCTACTACGATGATATGTGGAAATCCACTGACGGGGTGACCTGGACTCAGGTGACTGACGGTACACTGCCCGGCAGGAGGGCGGCCTTCGCCGCCGTCAGCGATGAGGAGGGAGTCATCTACCTGATGGGAGGCTCGTACGAGGATATCGACCCTGACAACAGCGGTTCAATCGACCCCTCATGGGGACCCGGCTGGGAGGCACTGTGGACCTACGACCCCTCTGCAGCAAGTCCCGTATGGACACAGGGTGCGAGTCCAAGGTGGAAGACCGGCATGAGGGCGGAATTCTCACTCTCTTTTCTCGATGATACGATGATCAATCTCAGCGGGAGAGCAAATTCGAGTTACCGCTTCAGCCGGGATTCATCGACCTATTCACTCGAGATGTATACAGGCTCCTCCTGGCATACCGACTCTCTGGGACCTCCCCTGCCGCCCCGCTACAGTTACAGCACAGCCGTGCAGGAGATAGACGGGATTGAGTACCTGTTCGTTATCGGAGGCCTCGGGGACAACGGCCCTGAGAACGATGTCTACCGTGGAACTCTGGGAGGTGTACTGTGAAAAAACTCATGCTCACCCTTCTGTTTCTCTCCCTGCTCCTTCCCCTGTGGTCCTGGACTCCCAGCAACCAGCCGATCAGACTCGGCCCTCTGCCTCTGAGTTACACGGGACTTCCCGATGATTACCTGTTCCCCACCTACCTCAGCGACCCGTTCGCTGTGCGAACCGAACTCGGCTTCAAGTTCCTCTCCATCAGTGAGGCCTATCCTGATGAACTCGGAGAGGGATCAAGATCCGATGTTGCCCTGGGACTGAGATTCAACTTCTTCCGTTTTTCCCCCTCCTTTGATCCATCCCTCGGAATAGAAGCGGAACTGGGGTTCATGACTCCCTTCTATATGAACGCGAACGGAAACGACATGATCGGGTTCGATGGAGTATACTACTTCAGCCTATCACTCAAACCTTTCGACTGGATCACTTTCAGAGCATCACGCCACCACTACTGCAGTCACTACGGTGATGAATATGATGATAATTTTGACGGTAACCCCTACGTGGATTTCGACATCACTCTCAATATGAACATGTCGACTCTGGTGAGAGATGACTTTGTCTTCTCGGTCGCTCTGTACCCAATGGAGATCTTCAATCCGCAGAGCCGTACCTCGGTCATGATATACGGGGACTACGCACCGATTCTCCTCGGGGAAGATATTCTGACCGACCGGCACACCACTCCCGCCTACTACGCGTACCTCTGGTATCAGGTGGGCTTCGAAGTAACCCATCAGCTTCTGAAGAATCACAATGCGGGGTCAGTCTATCTCGCAGCACAGGTGAGTGCCTGGCAGATGACCGGCTACACGCCGAACCTGAGCGGCAGGATCGGGTACATATTCCCTGAAACCGAGATGCCGGGTGCCGGGATGAGACTTTCACTGATCTACTATGACGGTCAGTCGACGATCAACAACTTCATCTACACCCGGGAGCGCTATACGGGAATCGTATTCACGATCGACGTATAACAACAGGGTTTGATACCGGCACAGGCCTGCCATACAGGAGAAATCGGGGCAGCTCTGGAGCCGGTATCACCGGCTTTGTTCATATACTGAACAAAGCCCCCTTCCCCTTTGTAGGAATATCCTTACAAGGACCCGTCATTCCGTGACAGAGTGTGCTCAATCGTCTATACTTCCTTCAATGCTTCACTTGAACTGTATTTCCATCAATATCCTTCCTGCCATTCTCATCATCATCACTCAGATCTATCTTGGGAGGCCTTCCTTCCGCTTCAAACCCACGACAACACCTGACATGGTGATCTTCTCCTATATGAGTCTCTCCATCTTGCTCCTGCTCCTCCTGGAGACGCTCAGAAAGGTCGTCACATTCTGGCCCGAATCGGTGAATCGTTCAGTACATACCTTCATCTACTTCCTCTATTTCTCACTGCTCTTCGCTCCTTCATCTATCTATCTGCTGTATGCGAACTACCACATGAACGGCAGCATACGCAGAATCAGGAGTATCCTGAAATACATCATCCCGATGCACATTGCCATCATCCTTGTGTCGGCATCTGCACCCTGGACAGGACTTCTCTACCGGATAGATGAACATAATGCGTACGTCAGATCGACGGGGTTCTTTGTCTTTATCATACTTCTGTTCCTCCTCACGCTCCTGGGAGTCCTCTTTATCATGTCAGGAGAAAAACGCCATCACACGAAAACAATCAGGACTCTCCTCGTCTTCCCTGCCATCATCATACTGACAGGGGGCATTCAGATCCTGATCTACGGCATCTCCGTCGTGTGGCCTTTTTCCATCATGTTCGTTGTGATCGCTGCCATGAACATCCAGAAGAACCAGAAGCATATTGACCATCTTACAGGCCTGTACAACAGGAGGAGTTTCGATTACTCACTCTCTGTGGAAATAGAGAGAAGCAGACGGTACGCCTCCCCCCTCAGTCTGATCCTGATTGACATCGACCATTTCAAGTCTATCAATGATGAATACGGACACAGTGTGGGAGACCAGATCCTTTCACAGATTGCCGGGATAATCTCGATTGTGGTGCGAAGCACTGACTTTGCTGCCAGGTGGGGTGGAGAAGAATTTGCCATCCTGATGCCGGAATCCGTCCAGAAGGAAGCGGCCACGGTTGCTGAGGCACTCAGGGCACGTATCGAGAGTTTCACGTTCGTGAACGATATCAGGGTGACGGTGAGTTTCGGTGTTGCACAGTGGCTGAAACTCGGATCGAAGAGTCTGTGGTTCAGACGGACAGACCGAGCCCTCTACCGGGCGAAGAGGAACGGTAGGAACAGAGTGGAACAGTGTATGTGGATATCTGCCATCGATGCACATGATACGCATCTGCACTGGAAGAAAGAGTATGAGACCGGGTACCGGGAGGTGGATGAAGAACATCGGCGACTGATCGCCATCGCATCCCGCATCCTTCGCAGGCCTGAAAGCCCGACCAAGCTGAATCAGTCAAAGCACGCTCTCAAAGAGATCCTGCAGGCCCATTTCACCCATGAAGAAGAGTTGATGAACCGCTATGACTACCCGCAGAGGACTCAGCATATGAAGATGCATCAACAGCTTCTGGAACAATCTCTTGAAGCCTTCTCAGAGATTGAACGGGGATTCTACGAGAATTTCCACTTCTTCCTGATCGAGGACCTCATTATCCGGCATCTGTTCGACCTTGACCGGCACCTTGCAGCATTTCTAAAACGACAGAAACCGGCCCTTACCGCACCCGCACCCCCCACGCCATCCCTCTGATACCGGAATCATACGAGGCTGCACCAGTCAGGCCGAGGCACATTGACACAATGAGAAGCCCCCTCTATGATACCTTCATGTGTGGAATAGTAGGATACCTTGGGACGAAGAATGCCACTGACATTCTCATTGACGGGCTGAAGAGACTTGAGTATCGAGGCTATGACTCTGCCGGCGTTGCAATTCATACCGGGCAGGCTCTGACCGTCCTGAAAGAGGCTGGACGCATCAGCGTCCTTGAATCACTCCTGGAAGAGACTAAGCCGGAAGGAACCAGAGGCATAGCCCACACCAGATGGGCGACTCACGGCTCTCCGAGTCAGCTGAACGCTCATCCACACACCGATGTGTGTCACCACACCGCGGTCGTTCACAACGGCATCATCGAAAACTACCTCGAGATCAGGTCCTGGCTCAAAGAGAGAGATATCCTCTGCGAGACCGACACTGACACCGAAGTGGTCGCGCTTCTGGCAAACACACTCTGGAACGGCAATCTCCTGGACACGATGAGAGAGGTCGTAAGGAGACTAAGGGGTTCCTACGCCCTAGCCCTGATGCACCACGCGCATCCCGATGAAATCGCTGTAGCCAGAAAGGATTCTCCTCTGGTGATCGGTGAAGGGGAAAGTGAGATGTTCCTCGCAAGCGACGTGACCGCACTGCTGCCCTACACGAGAGAGTTCCGCTTCCTTGAAGATGGTCAGATCGGCATCGTCCGCCAGGACGGGGTCTCGATCCACGACAGGGATGGAAGGCCGGTGACGGTTGAAAAAACCACGATAACCTGGGACAGCGAAGCCGCCGAGAAGGGAGGCTGGGACCACTTCATGCTCAAGGAGATGATGGAACAGCCTGTGGTGATCAGGAATACGATAGGAAGCAGGATTGCCGAGAACAGGGAATCGATCATTCTCGACGGGGAGTGCACCGCCAGGAGCTATCTGGAGCAGATACACAAGATCTACATCACCGCCTGCGGGACCGCGTACCATGCGGGAATGGTCGCCAAGTATCTATTTGAACACATGGCGGGAATCCCTGTAGAGGTCGAATTTGCCTCGGAGTTCCGCTACCGGGAGCCGCTCGTCAATGCACGCACCCTTGTCATCGTGATCAGCCAGTCGGGCGAGACAGCCGACACTCTGGCAGCGATGAGGGAGGCGAAACGGCGCGGAGCAAAGGTGCTTGCCATCGTCAATACGGTGGGTTCTACGATAGCCCGTGAGGCCGACAGTGTGATCTTCACCTGGGCAGGCCCTGAGATAGCAGTCGCCTCGACGAAGGCCTACATCGCACAGCTTTCGGTGATACATCTCCTTGCTATACACCTTGCGACCGTACGGGCAACGATGAGTCCTTTCGAGATTGAACAGTACCTGAATGAACTGGAGCAGATTCCTGATAAGATCGAAACGATCCTTGAGCGCAGGGAGGAGATCAGAGCCCTGGCGGCAAGATTTGCACACGGGCGTGATATCTTCTTCCTCGGGCGCGGCTTCGACTACAACATAGCCCTTGAAGGATCACTGAAACTGAAGGAGATCTCCTACATCCACAGTGAAGCATATCCCGCCGGTGAGCTGAAACACGGAACCATTGCACTCATCGAAGATAATACCTTCGTGGCAGCGCTGTGCACCCAGAGTCCCATGGTGGAGAAGATGATCAGCAACATCAGGGAAGTGAAGGCACGCGGAGCGGTCGTACTGGCCATAGCGAAGGACACCCACCGGGAACTTACGGATGTGGCTGACATGACCCTCTTCCTTCCGGACACCCCCGACGCCCTTGTCCCGATCCTCGCCATCGTCCCCCTGCAGCTATTCGCCTACTACTGTGCCATCGAAAGGGGCTGTGACGTTGATAAACCGAGAAACCTTGCCAAGTCGGTAACGGTGGAATAGGGTTCCTGTTCCATCACTCATCGTGTGTTCAGCGTCGGCCTCATCACCTCTTTCAGAATCGGTTCGCAGCCTCAGTCAAAGAAATGCAGGAGAGGATCATCTTCTTCCTCCTGTGGTAACGGCTGAGTCGTAACCAGGATCACTTCTCCCTCTATGTTCAGACCGTATCTTCTTAATACCGGAGCGTTATGGTTTAGGCATTCTCCTGTGCGCAGATTGAATTTCCACCCATGACGAGGACAGGTTGCGATATCACCGGAGATATGACCTTTGGTGATATCGGCACCCATATGCTTACAACCTACTTCGATTGCATAGAACTCTGCATCCCGATCTTTGATGATTCCAACTTTTTTACCCAGAATGGAAACACTCACAATCCTCTTATCCCTGAAGTCATTCACATGTGCCGCTTTAACATAATCCAATTGAATTCACCCTGCCTTTACCATCTCTGCTTGAGAGTCAATACCCTTTCGGACACACCAAGCCTATGCCTGACCGTGTCCCTGTCGTCATAATCCTTTGTATAGTACATGAATTCCGTATGAACATGAACCAGGAACCGCCGGGTATCTATCACAGTCACCGCATCAGGTACGAATCGGAATGCAGAAATGCTGATGTATACGAGCATTCAATATGATCGATTTCTTCAGAAGTGAGCAGGCTGAACTCCCTTTCCCTCATCTGCTTCGAGAAATACCCTATATTTCCGGCAAGCATTCTATAGAGAAGATTCAGGGTTCTGTCAGGCATATCGACCTGTGATTGAACACTCATTCGGAATGAGTCATATCGTATGAGAAAATCACCTTCCTCCGGTATGTCGTGTTCAATGGTATCAAGGACACAACGGAACAGGAACTCTGCGAATGGTGTCGCATCGAAATATCGGTAATAATCAATTGTCTCATTCTCAACAGCCACATGATGATCAGGTGTTGTTTTCCATCTGATAAAAGGAATGACACCAGAAGAATAGCCCTGAAGGACTTGTTCATACTCAGCTATCATACGGAGCATCGTAGCAGAAACAGGGAACAACAGACCCGGGGGATTGAATCCGCTCTTTGCCAGAATGTGATGAATGAGGTATCGATGGATTCTGCCGTTCCCATCAGAGAATGGATGAATCAGGACACATCCGAACGAGACAGCCGCTTCGTCACATTGTACGCACCTATCAGAACAGCTTTTTCAACGCGGGTTCCATATCTCACCAGATAACCGCGAAGCAGAGTCGATACCACGGAGTATCGTATCATCAACACAGAGGATACGTTTTCCTTCTCCATGGCAAGCGTATGCACGGTGTGAATATCTTCAAGCATATCATCCCAGGTGTCATCATCGAGGCAACAGACTGTTTCATGCTCACCTATACTGTACCTGTGCTTGCGATGATCATGCAGGTAGACAACCTACCTGGTATCGGCGAGAAGAGTGCAGAGGGCATCATGGCGGTCCCCGTACTCCATCTTTCCGTGAAGGAAGATAATCTCCCTGCCATTCTTTTCTTCTCCCGTATATCTATGGACATACGGTTTCTGTTCCTTCCTTCCACTGATATACCAGGCTTCTTTTTCCAGAGTGTCCATCCTTACCAGGTCTGGGGAATCAATACCGAATAACCGCCTCTCTATCTCCTTGCATGGTTCTTTTCTTGGGCTATCCACCCTGTTCATATATCACCAGGAACGTACACAGCGAGTTGATTATGAGATAATCCTTCCCTTACCCTCTGGAGAAATTCAGTATATACTTACCCGAAAAGAGATGAAAAAGGAGATGCTATGAGTAAGAACCATGTTATCTGTTTCAACGGAGGCAGCTCATCGATAAAGGTTGCAGTAAAGGACGTATCAGAAGAAGGAGTCAGCTCGGTTGTAGACTTCAACTGCCAGGGACTCGGTACTCCCCATGGATATGTTGATGTTGTCAGTGATGGGAAAAAGGAGAGATGGGAGATGGTGCTTGATGATCACAGCTCGGCCCTCCATGCCATCACTGAGATCATAGGGAAGGAATTCCCTGACCTGAATATCGCAGCGGTGGGTCACCGTGTTGTCCACGGCGGAACCGATTTCACCGAATCAGCCCTGATTGACGGTATCGACGGGAACGTCCAGGCGGAGATCCTGGCGTGTTCCTCCCTTGCCCCTCTTCATAACCCTGCGAACCACCAGATCATCATCGCATCCTTGAAGGATCCGGTGTTCGGTGCAGTCCCCAATGTCGCGGTGTTCGATACCCAGTTTCATGCCAACATGCCCGATTATGCAAAATACTACGGAGTTCCCAAAGAATGGATAGACACGTACGGAATACAGCGGTACGGGTTCCATGGGACGTCCTATACCTATATCTCCGGCAGGTTCAGCGAGCTTACCGGCATGCCGCTTGAAAAGTGCAATATGGTGATAGCACACCTGGGTAACGGCTGCTCGATGGCAAAGGTTGAAAAAGGGATAGGTGTCGATACTTCGATGGGTGTGACTCCCCTCGAGGGATTGATCATGGGAACCAGATCAGGAGATGTGGACCCGGGAATGATTGAACTGATGGCTGAGAATCTCGGTGTGGATGTGAAAGAGATCGTACGTATCCTGAACCGGGAATCGGGGGCATGGGGTCTGTACGGGAAGGGAACGAAAGAGATCTACAAGATACGTGAAGCGGTGGAAGCTGGCGATACCGATGCCGCTCTTACTCTGGATGTGATCTCCTATCGTATTGCCAAGTACTTCAGTGAATACCTGGGAACCATGGAAGATCCCATGGGTATCATCTTCACCGGCGGCGTCGGGGAGAATGAGGGCTATGTGAGAAAGAGAGTCCTCTCCTTCATGAAGATGTTCAAATGGGACATTGATGAAGAGGCGATCATGAGCAGAAACAAAGAGGTCATCATTGCCGAGAGTGCCTGTGTTGAAGGACTGAAAGCCTGGGTCATCCCGACCGATGAGGAGAAAGTGTTTGCACTTGAAGCGATAAAGCACAGCGGGTTGTGATTGAAATACGGAGGAAAACCTTCCGCACGTTGCGCAGTCCCCTTCACAGTACAGTGAACGGGACTGCTATTTCTGTATCTGTAAGATATCCGCTCTTGTCACCGAGATGAATAGTGATTCCATCTCCGATGGAGAGGAATGAATACGTATCACAAAAGGCTCTGATTCCCAGTGTATCCTTTTGTTTTCGGTCTCGCAGCAGGTTTCACTTCAATGGGGATGAACACTCCGTTCTGCTCGAGAGGCAGATCAACCTCAGCGCCGCCATGACTTCTCCAATGCTATACTCCAAAGGGAGATTGTATCGCTGAAACAATTCTCAAGATCTCCATGACAACCATGGTCTCAACGGTGCTTCCCCAGCGCGGATGGGAAGGGATTGCTGAAGGGAAGAAAGGAATAGAGAATGAACCAGCAGTCCTGTATCAACAACATATTCCTTCTTCCTTCCGCTTACCCTCTTGAGTACATGACCGGAATACGACGATAGTTCAATCCACTGGATAGATTGTCTCAGAATTTCCAGCCATCGTCACCGGTGCGAATGTCCATGACAGCCAAGCAGCAACGGTTCAAGATACGCTCCACCGTCGAACGGTCAAATTCCCATCTGAAGGATTGGCTGATCCCCTCGAAGCTCATGGTACGGGGACCGGACAAGGTAGCCCATTGCCTGATGACCGGCGTGTTGTCTCGCAGCGATCAAGCTACTGCAGTATTGCCTCCTTCCGGGCTTACAGAAGACAGCGTAGCACCATACAGACGATAGCAATTTCACCTGTCGTGGGACAGGTGCGCCTTCTCATGCTCGATCGACAGTAGATTTGGTGTGATTTCTCATTCATAGCTATAATTCAGCCAGTTTGACACTTTTGGTTGACGATAATGACATCAGACCAGGCAAGTCGATGTACGAGGGCCGCTCATTTTGCAAGCGGCTCTCTGCTTTTTTGTTTATCACAGGTTTATTAGGCGAGGTGTATATAGTGAAGGGTAGCGTATGTATCAATTGATTCAGATAAAACCCTGGAGGTTCCATGTATGAAAAAGAGTCTACCAATGATGATATTGTTTGTTGCAGCACTTTTCATTTCGTTATTACTTATTTCATGCATGCATGAGATTGAGACGCCTCGGACAGGAAGTCTTACGGTCACAGGAGATAGTGTGGGTGTGAGAACGATTTCTCCGTTACCAGTTGAAATTGCGGTAGCCTCTTACCGAGTGACTGGACTTTTTTCTGATGGTGAAACAACCTTTACTCCTGTGGAGACCTCTACGCTACCAGTTACTGTTGATAATCTGAGCGAAGGAACCTGGACCGTCACGGTCGAGGGACTGAATGCTGCAGGAAATCCAGTTTCCACCAAATCCAACGATGTGGTGATAGTCTCTGGGCAGAATATCTCTGCGACCTTCACTCTCGCACTACCTGAAGGAACCGGTAGTGTGTCGCTGGTCATCCAATGGCCTTCCACAGTAACCAGCTTCACACAGATAAGGGGAACAATTACTCCGACTGTTGAGAACAAAGAAGGGTTTACCGTAGCGACATCCACTGCTGCGAGCTCTGAAGGATTTGATAGCATCACCCAAACAGTTGAAGACCTGCCGACAGGATCCTATCAATTCAAGCTTGAGTTCCTTGACAGTCTGGATACTCCGGTGGGATTGTCCTATCGCGAAGCACTCAACATCTACAAGGATATGACTTCAAGTAAAACCTACACAATTCCAGAGGTTATCTTTCCCATTGAGACTCCCGTGATATCGATGGATGGCTCATATGAAGTGAGCATTACGTGTGCCACGACGGATGCGACGATGTATTACACAACAGATGGAAGTGAGCCGTCGATAGCAAGCGACGAATACACCACACCATTCACTATCACGCAGAACACCACAGTGAAAGCATTCGCGATGCGGGAGGACCGACTCTCATCTGCAATCACAGTAGAACATTTGGAGGTTCCGGCAGCTGCCCCTACGTTTTCAGTAGCAGCGGATACATACGAAAGTCCACAAGAGATTGAACTGAGCTCCGCAACAACCGGGGCGACCATCTATTACACCCTAGACGGCACCACCCCTACAGCTGAGAGTACAGAATATAGTGTAGCAATCCAGGTTGGTGAGAACACCACGATCAAGGCAATTGCAGTTCATCCAGATTATGCTGTTTCGGTCACTTCAAGCGCAACATACCTGATCAAAGTAGCAGCTCCCACTGCCTCTCTTGCAAGCGACTCATATGTTGGCGAACAGTCGGTTACATTGGAGAGCGCTACCACAGGGGCCAGCATCTACTACACGCTGGACGGTACTGACCCGAAGACATCTCTAACACGCATAGAATACACGGGAGAATTCAGTATCGATCAAAGCTTGACGCTGAGGGCGATTGCCGAGAAGACGGGATGGTTGAGTTCAGCCGAGTCCAGCGAGACGTATGTGCTGTACGTTGCGTCGCCGACGTTCTCGGTTGCTGAGGGCACCTACGCTTCAGCGCAATCTGTGGAGATCTCCAGTACCACTGCCGACGCGACAATGTATTATACGACCAACGGGGATACTCCTACCGTAAGTAGCACACTGTACACGGGCGCAGTAGATGTAGATCAGAGTATGACGCTCAAAGCCATAGCAGTGAAGAAAGGCTTACAGAATTCTGAAATCGCACGTGTGGATTATGTCATTCAGGGTGAATCAGGGATTACGGTGGAGGATCTGCCGGACTATTCAGTGTCCATCCAGTTACCTGCAGGATGGGAGACGGGCACAGTGATTACCGGGGCTGGCGGAACTGTAATTGTATCAGTAACGCCGACACCTGCTGAGGGTGCTGTTACCTATACGTGGTACCTGGATGGATCTGAGATGAAGAACAATTCCGGAACGACTGCGTCAACCGTTGGCATGTTTGAGTTTGGATTAGCGCCAAATGAGGTTCAACTTGAATCAGGCCCACACGTACTGACAGTTGAGGTGACTGAGGGTAGTATGATATTCAGTGACCAGAAAGTGATTGTTTCATCTACAACGGGAACCGTTGATACGGTAGATAATCCGTACGAAGTAGGAAATATTGGACCATCCGGAGGATATATCTTCTACGATGATGAAGTGGGGTATGATTTTGATGGTAATTCAACGATAGCCAGCGATGAGAAAGACTTGCTTGATGGAACCAACGATGGGACAGTACGTGGAGACCGGTATCTGGAGGCGGCCCCGGCGGACGTGGTGCTGGAAGAATCGGATTATAAACATATCTTCGGGTATTATCGTACGGCATCAGATGGAGAATCGACCTTGGTGGAAACTGCGACAGGCATAGGGACCGGTAAGACGAACACTGATGCGTTGGTGGCGGCGATGGGTAATACGGCATACACATCGAAAGAAAGCACTACAACCACGACGACAGAGAACTATGCGGCAAAACTGGCCTATGATTATAGCCTCACTGAGGGAGGCGAGACATACGACGACTGGTTCCTGCCGAGCAAGGATGAGCTGAACCTGATATATGAAAATCATCTGGAAGGGTTTTCTGACTTCTACTACTGGAGTTCCTCCGAAAACGATGCTTACAGCGCGTGGTTCCAGTACTTCTACAGTGGGCATCAGTACTACTGCAATCTGTACAACCCTTACAGGGTCAGGCCTGTAAGGGCTTTCTGATGAGCCATTCAACTAAGTATCTATTTAACCATTAAAAGGGGGTGCAGGGGGGTAGTCACCTCAATCGATGTACGAGGGCCGCTCATTTTGCAAGCGGCTCTCTGCTTTTTTGTTTATCACAGGTTTATTATACGAGGTGTATATAGTGAAGGGTAGCGTATGTATCAATTGATTCAGATAAAACCCTGGAGGTTCCATGTATGAAAAAGAGTCTACCAATGATGATATTGTTTGTTGCAGCACCTTTCATTTCGTTATTACTTATTTCATGCATGCATGAGATTGAGACGCCTCGGACAGGAAGTCTTACGGTCACAGGAGATAGTGTGGGTGTGAGAACGATTTCTCCGTTACCAGTTGAAATTGCGGTAGCCTCTTACCGAGTAACCGGGCTTTTTTCTGATGGTGAAACGACCTTTACTCCCGTGGAGACCTCTACGCTACCAGTTACTGTTGATAATCTGAGCGAAGGAACCTGGACCGTCACGGTCGAGGGACTGAATGCTGCAGGAAATCCAGTTTCCACCAAATCCAACGATGTGGTGATAGTCTCTGGGCAGAATATCTCTGCGACCTTCACTCTCGCACTACCTGAAGGAACCGGTAGTGTGTCGCTGATCATCCAATGGCCTTCCACAGTAACCAGCTTCACACAGATAAGGGGAACAATTACTCCGACTGTTGAGAACAAAGAAGGGTTTACCGTAGCGACATCCACTGCTGCGAGCTCTGAAGGATTTGATAGCATCACCCAAACAGTTGAAGACCTGCCGACAGGATCCTATCAATTCAAGCTTGAGTTCCTTGACAGTCTGGATACTCCGGTGGGATTGTCCTATCGCGAAGCACTCAACATCTACAAGGATATGACTTCAAGTAAAACCTACACAATTCCAGAGGTTATCTTTCCCATTGAGACTCCCGTGATATCGATGGATGGCTCATATGAAGTGAGCATTACGTGTGCCACGACGGATGCGACGATCTACTACACGCTTGATGATTCTGACCCGAAGACATCTCTAACACGCATAGAATACACGGGAGAATTCAGTATCGATCAAAGCTTGACGCTGAGGGCGGTTGCCGAGAAGACGGGATGGTTGAGTTCAGCCGAGTCCAGCGAGACGTATGTGCTGTACGTTGCGTCGCCGACGTTCTCGGTTGCTGAGGGCACCTACGCTTCAGCGCAATCTGTGGAGATCTCCAGTACCACTGCCGACGCGACAATGTATTATACGACCAACGGGGATACTCCTACCGTAAGTAGCACACTGTACACGGGTGCAGTAGATGTAGATCAGAGTATGACGCTCAAAGCCATAGCAGTGAAGAAAGGCTTACAGAATTCTGAAATCGCACGTGTGGATTATGTTATTCAGGGTGAATCAGGGATTACGGTGGAGGATCTGCCGGACTATTCAGTGTCCATCCAGTTACCTGCAGGATGGGATACCGGCACAGTGGTGACCGGGGCTGGCGGAACTGTAATTGTATCGGTAACGCCGACACCTGCTGAGGGTGCTGTTACCTATACGTGGTACCTGGATGGATCTGAGATGAAGAACAATGCCGGAACGACTGCATCTTCTATGAATGCTTTTACCTTTGGCTTAGATGGGTATGATGTGCCTCTTGAATCAGGCCCACACGTACTGACAGTTGAGGTGACTGAGGGTAGTATGATATTCAGTGACCAGAAAGTGATCGTTTCATCTACAACGGGAACCGTTGATACGATAGATAATCCGTACGAAGTAGGAAATATTGGACCATCCGGAGGATATATATTTTATGATGATGCGATTGGGTTTGACCTGGATAGCGATGGGACAATTGAGGTGAATGAGAAATATCTTCTTAGTGAAGGTGTGCGTTTCTTGGAGGCGGCGCCGGCGGACGTGGTGCTGGGAGAATCGGATTATACCCATATCTTCGGGTATTACCGTACTGAACCACAGGGAGCCTCGACCTTGGTGGGAACTGCGACAGGCATAGGGACCGGTAAGACGAACACTGATGCGTTGGTGGCGGCGATGGGTAATACGGCATACACATCGAACACAAGCACTACAACCACGACGACAGAGGACTATGCGGCACGGTTGTGCGATATCCATGAAGCAGGGGGATATGACGACTGGTTCCTGCCGAGCAAGAATGAGCTGAATCTGATGTACCTGAATCTGAAGAAAAAAGGATTGGGAGGGTTTTCTGACAACTACTACTGGAGTTCCTCCGAGAGCAGTGTATACTACGCGTGGTTCCAGATCCTCGGTAATGGGTTTCAGAACGGCTACAATCGGAGCGTCGATTACAGGGTCAGGCCTGTACGGGCTGTTAGCTTGCAAAAAGCCTTCACAAGAATAGAGGGAGAAGCTGCAGAATCTCTTTGAGTAAATTACCGTGTAAGGAAAAGAGAAAAAGAAGAGGAGATGTCCTCTCTCAACCAAAGACAAAGCTTCTCCTCAATGCAACAAAATGCTTCTGTATTGTGCAACACGGTTGGAATTAATCCAAGTCATCGAAGGGTCGGAAAGTCATCCCGAGTGCAAAATCTTCGGTGACGTATTTTGTGTATGCTGCAGGCATTCGCTGTATCATTCAGCAGAGGATTCAACATAATGGCAGCTCAAGATATGATGTGTTCCACGAGATAAGCAGGAGGTATGGTATTCAGCTTTTCATAAAACATGCGCGTCGTGTATCGCGAAAGATGCAGATCAAAGCTATCTGGCTGAAGAACTATCCAGAATATAGGGACATTTCGAAGATGGAGGAGATGAAACCGGTCAAAGGGATTGTCCGGATTCAGAAAACATGTCCATCATACATGCTGCATGTTCCATTGTGTGATATAGTGTGCGCATACAGGAGCCTGTTACATGAACTCATCACCTTTTGACTTTCACCCGAGAAATGGAACACACAAAGGGAAATACTCTGCCATACCCGGTCTGCCCGGTACTGCATGTGCCATACTGTTTTTCATCATATCAATGCTGAGCCTGACCAGCTGCTCTTCTACCGACTCAATGATAGATGCTGTTGCATACCGGGAAGCTCACCGGATTATTGAGTATCAGGAAGATCAGGTGTTCATCTATATTCATGGTTCCGGTGACAATCCATCAGTCTGGGCAGATGAAAAGGTAAGGAGATTTGGTGGAATCGCATTAGATTGGTCCGAACTAAGTATGAACAAACTCAGCGCTCCAAAAAAAGGCTTTGAGGTGGGGGTGAAGATTGCTTCCTCCCTTGGTGAAATTTCACCGGATACACAGTTTCTCCTGTTCGCCCATTCAGCTGGGGCCTGGGTCGCTCAGGGAATTGCCGATGGGATGGTCAATACAGATTCTATTGAGATCGTATTTCTTGACCCTTTTACCGCGAAATCAATCGTCCAACCTTTTTCAGGGTTGAGCCAGTTGGGAAAGGGTGTAGACACAGTACGCACCTACTACTCGACAATCGATCCTGTCCCGTTCACCTCAGGGAAAGTCAGCGGAGGAGAACTGATCAATGTTGACGATCAGATCCATGGGTATGAAAAGAAGAGTGATGCCCACTGGAGTGTAATAGATATCTACTTTGATTCCTGTGCCCCTTTGTTATAGGGGAACCGATACACCTCTCTCATTGCACAAAACGACCGCCTCGTCCTGTACATCCCTCCGCATCATACAGACTTTCATGCACCTTCTCTCCTGGTTCCTCTCCCGCTTTAAGAATCTGTACTTTTACTCTATACTGAATGTACAGAACACCGACAGTGAAGGAGAATCAATCATGAAGAGGCTGGTCTCATGGAATGTGAACGGTATCAGGGCAGCAGAGAAGAAGGGTCTGTTCGAATGGATGAAGGAAACGGAGGCCGACTTCATCTGCCTTCAGGAGACAAAGGCTCAGCCGGATCAGCTAACTGAGACCTTCACGGCAGTCGACGGCTACTCTTCCTGGTTCGCCTCTGCCGAGAAGAAAGGGTACAGCGGTGTGGTCACCTACGCGAAGGAACAGCCGCTTACCGTATCGACTCTCGGTATCGAGGAGTTTGATGCGGAGGGACGTTCTCTGATCCTTGAGTACCCTGAGTTCACCCTGATCAACTGCTACTTCCCCAACAGCCAGGACGAAGGGAAACGACTCGATTACAAGATACGGTTCAATGAAGCTGTGCAATCCTTCTGTGACGCGCTCGTCGCTGAGGGCAGGCATGTGATTCTCTGCGGAGACTACAATGTCGCCCACAAGCCGATAGACCTTGCCAACCCGACACGCAACGAGAAGAATCCCGGCTACCTTCCCGAGGAGAGGGCGTGGATGGACCGTTTCCTTGCCTCAGGCTATATCGATACGTTCAGAAAGTTCTGCCCCGATCCCGAGCGCTACAGCTGGTGGTCCTACCGGTTCAGGGCAAGGGAGAACAACGCCGGCTGGCGTATCGATTACTTCTGTGTCGACACGGGTCTTGAAGAGCGTCTGGTGAGTGCCGACATCCTCGATGAGGTGATGGGCTCTGACCACTGTCCCGTCGAACTGTGCATCACATGAAGCACAGTCGGGATCAGTTCTTCCTGTCCTGCACCACCATACCGGGGAGCACGAAATCACGGCAGAACTTCAGTGCCTGATCAACAAGGTCGGCAGCTGCTGAACTCACATTCCAGTCAAGGAGCAGACCTCTCATCGATCTGTTGAAGTAGATTGCAAGGTCCTCTGCAGCGAGACTGGTAGAGACCTCCCCCCGCTGCTGGCCCTCGGCAATGATATCGCGGATAAAGGTGTGCCAGAAACGACTCCTGTCGATGATCACCTTGTCAGAGCCCTCCACGAGCAGCTGATTTGCATACAGAATCCTCAACATGTCGCACCCGATCTCGTCACGGACGTAGCGCATCTGACCTTCGGTGAAGCGCAGGAGCCTGTCGGCGGTGTCATGCCCGGCAAGCACCATCGGAGCGAGGGACCGGTAGTGTGCATCGATATGCCAGAAGGCTTCGACGATGATGTCACTCTTGGTGGAGAAGTAGGTATAGAAACTGCCTTTGGCGACCCCTGCCGCCTGAGTAATCTCCTCTACTGTGACGCTGTCGAACCCTTTCTGTCTGAACAGAGTGACAGCGCTCAGGTAGATCGACTCCTTCGTTCTCTCCGCCTTGGTCTTTCCGCCTATCCTCGTCTTCGCCATATCTGCCGCCTATATCAGTATCTTTCCCGGGTTCATGATACCATGAGGGTCAAGTGCCTGTTTGACGGCCTTGAACAGTGCATACTCTTCGGGACTGGTGGTATCCCTGAGAAACTGCCTTCGCTTCAACCCGATCCCGTGCTCACCACTGATCTTCCCCTTCAGATCACCGACAATGAACCGGTAGAGTTCAGAGAGCAGGTTCGGTTCAATTTCATGCCAGTGTTCAACAGTGGATGCAGGATTCTTCACGATCGTAGCATGAAGGTTTCCGTCACCTGCATGTCCATAACAGGGAATCGACACATCATAGCGCTGAGCGAGGGTTTCGAGGAAGGGGAGCACATCAGGGATCGAGGCGATAGGTACTACGATATCTTCAAGGCTCTGGATGGGCGAATAGACCTTGATAGCCTCTGCAATGTTCCTGCGGACCGACCAGATTCTCTCACGTGTGTGGGCATCTTCGGCGATGTAGACTTCCATCGCGCCGTGTGATTCGCACAGGTCCCCCACCATGATGAGATCCTGCTCTACCTGTGCTTCCCTGGTCCCGTCAAGCTCGATGAGCAGCATCGCACCGACTCCGTCAAGGGGAAGGGACTCATTCAGATTGTCACACGACATCCGCACCGAAGACGCATCCATAAACTCGATGCTGGTCGGAATAATGCCCATCTTCATGATCAGAGGGACAACACTGATCGCCTCCTGCGGTGTCCTGAAGGGAACGAGAAGGTCGCTGGTGGTCGTAGGAAGACCAAGCAGTCTGATCGTTGCACTGGTGACGATACCGAGGGTTCCTTCGCTGCCGACATACAGCTGCTTGAGATCGTACCCGCTGACATCCTTGCTCACCTTTCCACCGAGATGAACGATGTCTCCGGCGGGAGTGACGACCTCGAGTTCCATGACATACCTGCCGGTCACTCCATATTTGACCGCCTTTCCGCCGCCGGCGTTCTCTGCGATATTGCCTCCGAGGACGCAGGTCTCAAGACTCATAGGATACCCTGCGAAGAAGAGCTTCCTGCTTCTGAGCTTTTCATTGAGTTCGTTGGTGATGATACCCGCTTCAGCGGTTACCGTCAGATTTTCCTCATCGATCTCAAGGATCCTGTTCATCTTCTCGAGCGAAATAACGATACCCCCGTAGACCGGGATTGCCCCGCCGCTGAGGCCGCTACCGGCCCCCCGGGGAGTCACCGGGATGGTGTGCTGTGAGGCGACTTTCATGATCCGGGAAACCTGCTGTGTATTCTCGGGAGTGAGGACGATATCAGGCAGGTGGGCATACTCCTGTACATCGGTCTCGTCATGCGAGTAGCGTTCCAGACGTTCACCACCCTGAATGACATTCTTCCTGGAGACGATCTGTATCAGGGACTCAACGATCTCCGGTGTAATGGAGCCGTACGATGTACTCATGATGACCTCCTTCTCTCTTCGATCTGCCGTTCCATCTCGGGAAGGATCTCGAACAGGTCTCCGATGAGAGCGAAATCGGCCATGGCGACAAGGTTCGCATCCTCATCCGAATTGACGGCAACGATGCACTCAGCTGTCTTGATGCCTGCGAGGTGCTGCACAGCGCCTGAGATGCCCACCCCGATATAGAGCCTGGGGCTGATGGTCTTACCCGAAAGGCCCACCTGATGCGGATAACTCTTCCACCCACGGTCAACCGCATCACGACTTGCACCCACCTGACCGTGCAGAAGGTGTGCGAGACGATCTATGAGAATGACATTCTCCTTCTTCTTAAGCCCCCGACCTCCGGAGACGACGATATCGGCTTCCTCGATCGACACACTCTCCCCTTCGGGGACTCTGAGGCCGACAACGCTGAACCGCTCGTCGAACCAGGCTTCCTCAATCTGTTCGATGAGGACCGTCCCGGTACGCTCAGGATCAGCATTCAGAGGTCTGCTCGAGCGGGGACGTATCGTAGCCATCTGAGGCCGGTGCTCAGGCGTCCTGATTGTAGCCATAATGTTCCCTCCGATTGCCGGGCGGGTCTGCAGGAGGTTTCCTGTTCCCTCCTCGATAGCGAGTTCGGTACAGTCCGCGGTAAGTCCTGTGTGCACCTTCACAGCCACATAGGGGAGTATCGTACGTCCCGTCGTGGTCGCACCTGCCAGAAAGATCTGTGGGGATTCCCTTCTGATAAGGTGCTCCAGCACCCTTGAGTACGGGATACAGGAGACATGTTCAAGGCGCGCATCCCGTACGACATATACGGTATCTGCACCGTGAGCGATGAGACGCTGACTCTGCACGTCACTGGTTGCAGCTTCGCTCCCTATCACGACAGCTGCAAGGTCCACACCGAGGGAGTCGGCCAGTGTCCGTCCCCGTGCAAGCAGCTCGAACGAGATATCCTTCACCCCGTTTTGGCCGGTTTCCGCCAGAATCCATACCTCATGCATGAGCTTCCCCTCCTGAAAGCAGACCCCTCTCATCGAGAAAATCGAGCAGCCGCGACACGGAAGAGGACAGAGAGGCCTCATCAGATGCCTGCATGACGGTCGAGTCTCTGATGACCGACGGGGTTCCGATGTGAACGACCCTGGTGGGTGAACCTTTGAGACCGAGGAAGGATTCCTCGACATCAAGATCTCCGGCTGTCCATACGGGGATATCACTACTCATCGCCCGTTTCTTGTGAGAGAGGGTCGGCAATCTCGGCTCTCCTGTCTCCTTCACCACACTCACTACTGCGGGCAGGGAGCAGCGCACCTTCTGGTAGCCCTCTTCTATCAGGCGCTCCGCTTCCAGGAAATCCTCCTGCACCGTGGTGAACGCTGAGACGAACGACACTAGAGGAAGGTCAAGCCAGGAGGCGATACCGGGTGTAACCTGTCCTGTGTCTCCATCGGTGGCTCTCTCGCCCGTCAGGACGAGATCAACCGGAGAGAGTTTCTCAATAGCCCTGGACAGGATATACGAGGTTGACCAGGTATCGGCACCGGCGAATTTCCGGTCGCTGAGGTGCACGGCAGCATCACAGCCCATGGCCATAGCCTCTTTCAGTACTTTCACGGCACCGGCCGGCCCCATCGTCAGAACACTCACCCGTGCTCCCCTGCTCTCTTTCAGCTTCAGGGCACTTTCAATCGCATAGAGATCAAGTGGATTAATGACGGCAGACTGTCCTGAACGTATCATGGTCCCGGTGACAGCATCCATGCGGACATCACCGGTTTCAGGAACCTGTTTGATTGGAACAACGATATGCATGATTCCTCCTGTATCGCTTCACCTTACAGGATAATCTGACCGCAGTCAACTTTTTTTTTGACCAGAGTCAATTCTAGCGTTCTGTTCCTTTTCCTACATGGCTGACAGCCTCCCATGTCCGTTTCAGCAGTTCAGAGGATGCGTCATGGGTATTCATCAGGATCATGGCGAACAGAATATCAACCACAAGCAGCTGATTGATCCTGGAGAGTGTCGCACCTTCACGGAAGAGGGATTCATTATTCGGTACATGAAGCACCGTGTTGGATAGCCGGCTGAGAGAGTTTCCCCCGATACGGGTGATCGAAAGAAGTGAAGCACTGTTGTTCCTCGCCTCCCGGGCAACCTTCAGAATACTCTCCGACTCTCCCGAATAGCTGATGGCGATAAGAAGATCATCCCGGGTGAGCGAACAGGCGAGGACCACCTGCATATCAGGGTCAGAGGTGTATACCGCATAGATCCCGAGCCGGGCCAGTTTCTGCTGAAAGTCTGTCGCTACGATCCCGGAGGCTCCCACCCCGGATATCACGACGCGGGAAGAACGGGTGATCATGCTCACTGCATCCTGTACCGCCGTATGGGAAAGCACCCGCTGTATCCCCCTGATCGTATCAGCGGTCCCTTCGACAAGGGTCTGGACCACGGAGGAGACCGTTGCATGTTCTGCCAGTGTCGTGATAGGAACCTCTTCCCCCTCTGTCTCCGATGAGAACACTTCCCTGGCGAGTGACATTCTCAGATCAGAGTACCCGCTGTATCCGAGTCGTCTCGAGAGCCGTATCAGGGCTGCTGCGCTCGTGTGTGCTTTCTCTGCGATCTCCTGCACACCCATGTTCACTGCCTGTGACGGGTGCGCAAGAAGGTAGTCGGCCGCTTTCCGCTCTGAAGGAGCGAGAGTATTCAGGTACTGCTTGATAAGATAGAGACATCCGTTCATGCGGACAGTATAAAATATTTTTTCAATTTTGAAAAGATATATGTAAAATATTTTTTCATTTTATCCTTGACTTATACGAAGACCGGACTCACACTGTCAGGGTGCGAACCATACGTTCCCACATACCCAGTATTTTCATTACACAAAAAGGAGAAATATCATGAAAAAACTGCTGATTGTTTCTTTGCTCCTGATCATGAGTCTGTCCCTCGGCCTCTTCGCCGCGGGCGTATCAGAACAGGCAGCCGATTCCAAGGATAAGACCGTGATCGAGTTCTGGACATGGCGACCCGAGGACATCGAGTTCTACGATGCCCAGATCGCGAAGTTCGAGGCTCAGAACCCTGACATCGAAGTCATCCAGACTGCTCACAAGAACACTGAGTACAACACGATTCTTGCAGCCAGCCTCTCAGGCGGATCAGGACCTGATGTATTCCAGGGACGTGCCTACGGCGGCCTGGCGACCTTCGCCGATTCGGGCTTCCTCGAACCTCTCGAACAGTGGATGCCTGAACTGAAGGACTACTCCGCCACAGCTCTTCTCGGAGCAACAAGCCCCACCGACGGGAAGATTTACGGCGCTCCGGCAGTGAGTCAGACTGTCTTCATGTACTACAACAAGGGTGTGTATGAAGAACTCGGTCTCTCTGTTCCCCGCACATGGAATGAGATGATCCGCAACTTCGAAGCAGTCGAGAAAGCCGGTTACGTTGCTCTGGGCAACGGTGCCAAGGACGGGTGGACCCTCGAGACGATGCTCGGCGGAATGGGACCCGCGATCTACGGCGGCACAGATTTCTACAACGCCGTCATTGCCGGTGAGAAGAACTTCCTTGACCCCGCCTTCATCAGGATGGTAGAGACGATGAAATCGCTTTCGAAATATCTGCCGGATATGTACGTCGGTATCGGATACGAGGATATGAGAGGAAACTTCATCAATGAGATCGCACCTCACCTCATCGCCGGATCCTACGAAGCAGCATACTTCAGAGCCCAGAATCCTGATCTCGATTTCGGCATCTTCGCTGTTCCTGGACAGAAAGCAGGGGATCCTGCCTGGGTGTCGGTCTATGCAGACATGAACTTCGCCATGAACGCGGCTTCAGAGAAGAAGGATGCCGCTGTCAGATTCCTGAAATTCCTCTCCTCGAAGGAATTCGGAAAGGCCATGGTGAGTGAGCTCAAGATGGTGACCAGCGTTCCCGGAGTCGATGCATCCGCAGATGCATTCATCTCCGATGTACTTGACCTGCAGAAACATGCGACTCCGTACCTGTTCCTGGTCGGGTTCCGGTACAACCAGCCGACAGGCTCTTCTCTCTGGCAGGCCGCCGCTCAAGGCGTCATGGCAGGGACTGTCTCTCCACGGGAGGCGGCACAGCAGGTCCAGGACGGGATCGCCAGCTACTACAAACCCTTCCAGAAATAGGAAAAACCAATAACTATCATCTCTCTGGTGCACGGTTCACAGACCGTGCACCACGGGAGACATCGGGGACGGACCATGAACAGACGACGGCTCAACACTATATCCTGGATAACGCTCTTTGTGACTCCCGGGCTTCTCATTGTGGGGGTGTTTATACTCCTGCCGCTGTTCATGTCACTGTACAACAGCCTCTTCTCCTGGAATCAGCTGATCAGGGGAGATTTTGTCGGACTGGAGAACTTCAGGAGACTTCTGGGCACCTATCCGTACCGGGAGCGATTTCTCAATGCTCTGGGCAACAATATCACCTGGTTCACCTCAACCATGCTGATTCAGAACACGCTGGGTCTGCTCTTCGGATTCCTCCTGAGCAGGAAGATTCCCGGCTCGCAGCTGTTCAGAAGGATCTTCTTCATTCCGGTCCTTTTCTCCATCGTCGCTGTCGGTTTCCTGTGGGGAATCTACCTCAAACCGAGTGGATTACTCAACAACTTCCTCGATCTCATCGGGTTGGGAGGTTTCAAGATGCCGTGGCTGGGGATGGAGTCTCTTGCCACCCCCTCAATCATCATGGTGAATATCTGGCGGTGGGTGGGCTTTCCCTCTCTTGTATTCCTTGCCGCCATAGACAACGTTCCCATCGAGTGCCTTGAGGCCGCCTATCTGGAAGGGGTCAGTGAATGGAAGCTTTTCTGGAAGATCATCTTCCCGCTCATCATCCCGGCTATCACGATCATCACGGTGCTCACGGTCATAGGTTCGCTTAATGTCTTCGAGCAGATCTATACCATGACGGGTCTGGACGGGGCTCCCAACTACTCCACCGATACCATCGGCACCCTCTTCTACCGCACTGCCTTCGGCTCGATCGATGCAGGCAGTCCCGAGATCGGTATTGGCTCGGCTATAGGACTGGTGATCTATCTGCTGACTTTCGCCATCTCGCTCCTTTCTATATTCACCACCAGACGAAGTGAGGTTCAGATATGATAACAGATTTCCGCTATCGCGGAGCTCCTGCGATGAAGAAGGTATTCATTTCGTTCGTTCTCCTCATCATGATCATCTACGTTTTCCTGATCCTCTACCCCCTGTTCAATATGTTCATCTCATCGTTCAAAACGAACAGAGCGATCCTCACGACTCCTTTCTCACTTCCTGATCACTACGATTTCAGCAACTTCAGGACCGTATGGATCGACAAGGGGTTCGCAGGGTACTTCATGAACAGCAGTATCGTGACGGGCATAGCTATGGGCAGTATCCTGCTGTTCGGCTCGATGGCAGCCTATGGCATCTCACGCTATTCGTTCAGGGGAAACATCCTGATCTACATGCTCTTCCTCAGCGGGATCATGCTCCCTCTGAAAGCTGCGATCATCCCCCTGTTCCTCCTTATCAAGAACATGGGACTGATGAACACACGGCTATCGGTGATCATGATCTTCATTGCGATGGGTCTGCCCTCCACGGTGTTCATCCTCTCCGGGTTCATGAAGGCGATCCCTCTGGAGCTTGAGTACGCGGCGCGGATAGACGGCTGCAATGATTTCACGATCTACAGGAAGGTGGTCATGCCGATGGTGGCACCTGCCATCGCCCTGGTCACCATATACAATTCGGTACCCATCTGGAACGACTTCTTCTTCCCTCTGGTTTTTCTCCAGAATAACGCTATCAAGACTCTCCCCGTCGGACTGAGCACCTTCTTCGGACAGCACAGCACCAACTGGGCTCTCCTGTTCACGGGACTCAGCATCGCGATTCTCCCCATGCTCATACTCTATCTGTTCATGTCGAAATACTTCATTCAGGGTATGACTGCAGGAGCAGTGAAATCATAAAGGATACACCATGAAAGATATGCCATTGCCTACAACGGAACAGCGCAACCCGCTCTCCTACCGGATAGACACCAAGTCGACGCTGGAGATCCTTGAGATAATCAACAGCGAGGACCGGAAAGTTCCTCTCGCGGTCCATGAACGACTGAACGAGATCGCAGCTCTTGTCGATGATGTCGTCTCCTCCTTCTCTTCCGGGGGCCGCCTCTTCTACATAGGAGCCGGCACCTCGGGACGTCTGGGCGTCCTTGATGCATCTGAATGCCCCCCCACCTTCGGGGTGTCCCCTTCCATGGTTCAGGGTATCATCGCGGGAGGTGAAAAAGCTCTCACCACTGCCATTGAGTCGGCAGAAGACGATCCTGAGGCGGGAATCGAGGAACTGAAACGGAGAAACTTCAGTGAGAAGGATGTCCTTGTCGGCATAACCGCGAGCGGTCAGGCACCGTACGTCATCGGGGCGATGGCCTATGCCCGAAGTATCGGGGCACGGGTGGGTGCAATCTCCAGCAATGAGACATCCAAGGTGTTCGAGCACGCGGATCACAGGATCTACATAGCAGTCGGTGCTGAGATCATCACCGGTTCGACACGGATGAAATCGGGAACGGGACAGAAACTGGTACTGAATATGATCACGACCGCTGCCATGATACGGATCGGCAAGGTGTATAATAATCTCATGGTCGACCTGCTCCCTCTCAATGCGAAACTGGTCGACCGGTCAAAGCGGTTGATTCGGGAGGTGACCGGCTGTACGATAGATCAGTCGGAGGAGCTCTACTCGGCGTCCGAGGGGAATATACGGGTTGCCATGCTGATTTTCATGCTCGGCGTGAATGCCGTGAAGGCACGTGAGCTTCTTCTCCAGAGCGGAGGGAGTATGAACAAAGCACTTGATCTGATGAAAAAAGAGCAGCAGAGGTGATGAAGGGATGGACACCTCCTTATATTTCGGCATAGACGGTGGTGGCACCAGAAGCAGACTCAGGGTGGTGGATGAACAGGGGAATACTGTTCTAAAGGCCACCGGAGCGAGTACGAACATCTACTCGATGAGCCCCGAAACAGTCGAAAGGAACCTGAGAGATCTCCTGGAACCCCTCTCACGGGTTCCCGTGCGCGCAGGATGCATAGGCTCTGCAGGTCTCTCACGGGAGAGGGAGAAGACACTCTTTTCACACATTCTCGCGAATCTTATCCCGGATGTGCCGGTTACACTCTGCAGTGACGGTGAGATCCTTCTTGTAGGAGGCCTGCTTTCCATGGAAGGCTACTGTCTCATCAGCGGGACCGGATCCCTTGCACTCAGGCGTGACTCTGACGGCCATATCACACGCTCTGGAGGATTCGGGTACATGCTCGGTGATGAAGGTTCTGGATGGTGGATCGCCCATCAGGCGCTGATGCGTTCACTGAGGAGTATGGAAAAGCGAGATGTGAACACCTCCATGCTGAGTGCCCTGCTGAGCGCCCTCTCGCTTGAACATGTCGATGACCTGATCACCTATATGCATCATCGGGTGAGCAAAGCCGAGGTTGCCCGGCTGGCTCCGGTGGTCACAACCTTCGCCGAAAAGGGGGACCCTCTTGCCCGACAGATCCTTATCGATGCCGCAGGAGAACTGTCTGCCCTGGTCGAGAGTATCTACAGTTCACAGCTGGATCATCAGGAACTCGTGTACGCAGGCGGTGTGATGGAACACGATACGATAGTCCGTGAGACATTCCTCCGGCTTCTGTCTGAACGCCTTCCTTCAGTGACCGTCACCCAGGCCCGTGGCACCGCCCTTGATGGGGCCTGCATGCTTGCCAGGTCGACCGCCCTCTCCTGATCCCTGAAGAGCCGGCCAGTCACCCATCAACGCAGATTCTCATCTGAAATGCATACCCCTGAGGCATGCATTTCATCTTACCGCACGCGAGACATATGGACTGAAGAGTTTTTCCTTGACGGCTCAGATACCCTGTGCTACTCTGATAGACATCTAGAAGACTATAAGAGGTGCAGGACTGTATGAGGGGTAAACAACTGAGATATCTTGAAATCGCTCAGACGATAAAGACCAGGATACGGCAGGGAGTCTTTCCTCATGGACAGTGTCTGCCCAGCCAGAAGGAACTCGCTTCCATCTTCAATACCTCGGTCATGACGGTACGAGGTGCGCTCTCAGAGCTCGCCGATGAGGGAATAGTCAACATCATTCACGGTGTGGGAACCTTCGTCGGAAATACCGGTGTCAATGCGAACACCATCGGACTGCAGGGTTTCCAGAATGAGATGGATAAACAGAAACGATCCATCGTCAACTCCATCCTGTCGTGTGAGCACGGCATTGGGGATGCACGTCTTGATGCGCTGTTCGGCAACACGGATGGCCGCTACTCCTGCCTGACCCGACTGAGAAGTGTCGATCAGACACCGGTCATCCTGCAGCGCTCCTACGTCGAGCGGTCCCATCAGGAGATCTTCTGTGACTACGAGGCTCACGATTCGCTCTACCAGCACTTCACCGGCCGTACCGGGCTGCTTATCACACAGGGCAAGGAGATCATGTCACCGATCCTTCTTGAAACTATGGAGAAGGAACTGCTCCACCTTGAGGGCCCTGCCACCGCCTTTTTCTCTCAACGGGTGAGCATCAGCATGGACGACAGGATCGTCCTGTATGATGAAGCGTACCTGGCCGGCCCCTATGTCATCATGGCAAGCAGGAAACTCGGCAGAACAAGCATGTACAAGTATATCATCAACAACGCAGGGAAGGCGGATATCGAAACGAGCTTCGCCGATCCTGATCTCTGGGAGGACCTCGTATGAACGGGCACGACGTGTTACGCATCGAAGGACTGAGCAAACAGTACCCCGGGGTCAGAGCTCTGAAGGGAGTCGACATCTCCTTTTCAAGCGGTGAAGTCCATGGGCTCGTGGGAGAGAACGGGGCCGGCAAGTCGACACTGATAAAGATACTTGCAGGTATCGTGAGATCGGATGAGGGGGTCTTTCAGTTTGACGGCAGGGAGAGAACCATCACCAGCAGCAAGGACGCGGCCAGAGCCGGACTCTCCTTCATTCACCAGGAACTGAATCTCGTAAACTATTTCAATGCCATGGAGAATATCTTTCTCGGTCACCGATACCCCCGGCACTGGGGCCCTCTGGTCGACTGGAAGAGGCTCAGGGAACAGACCCGGGAAATATGTGACACCCTGGGCATAGATCTTCCCCTGGAGAAACCTGTCAGTCACCTCTCTGCCGTGCAGCGGGCGATGGTCGCGATCGCACGGGCCTTTGCTGTCAACGGAAGGATATACTTCATGGATGAGCCGGCGACGGCCCTCACCGATGTCGAGAAGGAAAAGCTCTTCAAGGTCATCCGGAGTCTCAAGGATCAGGGTAAGACCGTCGTCTATGTCACGCACAACCTTGACGATATTCTGCGTATCACCGACCGAATAACCGTCATGCGTGACGGACAGGTGGTCAGGCGGAGTTCCACCGCTGAGATGACCAAGGACTCTCTGATCAGTGCCATGATAGGCAAGAATCTGGAATCAGCGTTCCCTGTGAAAACAGGTACGATCGGAAGGCCTCTGCTGAGTGTTGATCACCTGTCGAACTCGCTGCTCCGTGACATCTCGTTCACCCTGCATAGCGGAGAGATCCTGGGCATCGGAGGGCTGGTGGGCTCAGGGAGAACCGAACTGCTGGAAACACTCTTCGGGGTACGTTCGTTCAACACCGGCACGATCCGTCTGGAGGGAAAGCCCTACCGGCCCTCTTCCCCCGGCGAAGCGATCGACAGGGGCGTCGTCCTCGTTCCCGAGGAACGGAGAAAGGGAGGGCTGGTGCTCAGCCGCTCCATCAACGAGAATATCACGATGATGTCATTGTCGGACGTTTCCCGCTTTGGCTTCATCAGACACCCTCACCTGCGACGAAGGGCGCAGGATGCGGGACGGAGTGTCCGCCTGAAGGCTTCCGATTACACACAGCATGTTGATACACTCTCGGGAGGCAACCAGCAGAAGGTGGTCTTCGCGAAGACCGTCATGAAGATGCCGAAGGTACTGATGCTCGACGAACCGTCAAAGGGAGTCGATGTGGGCGCGCGTTTCGAGATCTACAGTATTATCAGGGATCTGGCATCAAGCGGCGCTGCCATTCTGATCGTCAGTTCCGACTTCAACGAAGTTCTGGGTCTTGCCGACCGCATCCTGTTCATTCGGGAGGGAGCTATGACATCGATACATGACAATGAAGGAATCGACCAGGAACACTACCTGCACTACTGCTACGGGAGAACACACGCATGAACACACATTCCAAGACACGGGCTCTGTCCATCATCAAGACCTGGGGAACCCTGATGGGTTTCCTCCTCCTGCTTCTCGTCTTCTCTTCCCTGAGACCGGATGTGTTCCCTTCGGGAAGAAACATGAAGAACATCATTGAACAGGTCGCGACTCTGGCCATCGTCGCCTCCGGGGTTACCGTCGTCATGGTCACCGGAGACTTCGATCTCTCGGTCGGAGCCATTGCATCGCTGGTGGGTGTGGTTGCCGCGCTGCTGATGAAATCGGGTCTCAGCACCCCGATAAGCATTCTCATCGCACTGCTTCTGGGAACCCTTGCAGGAGTGCTGAACGGTCTGATCATCGCCTACGGCGGACTGTCGGCGTTCGTAGGAACCCTGGCCACCATGACCGCCTACGGCGGAGCGGCACTGCTGATCTCAAAAGGCACCACGATCTTTGCACTTCCCGAGAATTTCAAAGTGCTGGGGCAGGAGAGTCTGGGATTCATCCCCGTTTCGGTACTGATGATGGCTTTTACGGTCCTTGTCGTCTATCTTCTACTTGAGCAGACTACCTACGGCAGGCGCCTGTATGCCATCGGCGGTAATGAAGAGGCCTCCTTCCTTTCAGGGATACGGACCAGACAGGTGCGCCTGATCGCCTTCGGAGTCTCGGGATTCTTTGCATCCCTCGGAGGCGTCGTCCTCACCAGCAGACTCTTCTCTGCACATCCTCAGGCCGGCAGTCCCTTCATGCTGAACGCAGCTGCAGCAGTCTTCCTGGGAATGACATCGTTCCGTGAAGGGGAGGCGAATATCATGGGAACCCTTCTGGGTGTGTTCATCATCGGGGTCATGGGCAACGGTCTGAACATTCTGGGAATCAACACCTACGTGCAGTCCATTCTCACCGGTGCCATCATCATATTCGCCGTACTGTTATCCTCAATCGCCAAGAAGAGGCAGAAATGAGTATGAAACAGTTCACACCCATGTTCCGCTCCCGGGGCCAGCATCCTTCCCTCATCGGGTACCTGCCTGCCCTGTATCCCGACCCATCTGACTACCAGGCCATCCTCGAAGCGGCAGCTCAGGCAGGCCTGCGGTATATGGAAATCGGAATTCCCCATGAAGATCCATACCTTGACGGGCAGGCCATCAAAGAGGCCCTCTCCTCTATTCAGAAATCACACCCTGATCTTGAGACACTGATCCGTTCGGCGCTCCGGGCTGTACGTTCGGCGAATCTGACAGGGATCCTGATGCTCTACTATGAGACAGCAGAGGCTTTCGGCCTCGAACGCCTGACCCGAGTGCTGACTGAGGAGAACTGCGACGGTGTTCTTATTCCCAACATTCCCCCGTCTCAGCGCCGTGAGCTTGCAGGCATGCTCGAAGGGACTGAGGTAGGCACCGTCAACTTCGTCCGCTATGAGACCGACACGGAGGAGATGAGAGAGATCATTGCCGACACATCAGGGTTCCTGTACCTCCAGTCAATGAACGGCTCCACCGGCGGCACATTCAAGGTCGACGCAGCCCTTGAACGCAAAGTGGAAACACTGCAGACACTGTCCAGACATGAGGGTCTACCGGTCGCTCTGGGCTTCGGTATCAGCTCCTCTTCACGTGCCAGGGCGGCATCGGAGACGAAAGCTGATGCGATCATCGTCGGCACAGGTCTGGTGGTCGCTGCACAGAAGGGGACACAGGAGGTGACGAGGTTTCTCAGTGAGTTCTCCCCCTATCTGGACAGCGGTACACCCCGGGCATACCTTCTGTCGGTCGATATCGGAACAACTGCACTGAAGAGTTCCATCATCAGCCGTGAAGGGATACTCATTGACTCTGAATCCGGGGAGTATCCACTGATCACGGAAGGAAGTGCCGTCGAGCAGGACCCGGAACTCTGGTGGAATGCTTTCTGCGAAACCTGCCGATCGATCCTGGGAAGGAACCCGGCTATACAGCCAGAGGGCGTGGTGCTCAGCGGACAGATGCAGGACCTGATCGTCCTCGATGGTGGAGAGCGTGCGGCGGGCAACGCGATCCTGTACTCGGACACCCGGGCCGGAAAGGAATTCGATCGCTACAGTCAGGAGTTCACGCTGGAGCGTGCCATGAGGATCACCCGCAACAGCGCTGATGCCGCCTCCCTTCCGCCGAAGATCCTCTATCTCGCAGACACAAGAGGCTCGCTCACCGATGTGAATTTCCTCCTCGGTGCCCATGACTATCTGTGCTGGAAACTCACCGGCAGACGCGTGAGTGACCTCACCAACGCCTCCACAACAGGTCTCCTCTCCTATGAGACGAACTCCTGGAGTGATGAGATACTCGCGTATCTCGGAATCTCACAGGAGCAGCTTCCTGAACTGGAAATGGAGATACAGGTCAGTGGAACAGTGACCGCCTCCGCCTCCCGCATGACAACCCTTCCCCGGGGTCTTCCGGTCATCCACGGTTCGGGAGATGCGGGCTCCTCTACGGTAGGTGTGGGAGCGGCAGATGAAAACGTCTTCTCCTGTTACCTGGGCACCTCCGGGTGGGTGGCCGCGACACTCCCGGTATCGGTAGACCCTACCAGAGGAGTGTTCAACCTCCGTCACCCGAACGGGCACCAGACGATAACGATCGGGGCTATGCGTACTACCGGAGGGAATATCTCCTGGCTGATGGAGACCTTCAATCTGTTCGAGAACAAATATGAGAGGATGCAGGAGATCGCGGGTGAAGCCCCGGTCGGTTCAGGAGGTCTCTTCTATCTACCGTATCTGCAGGGAGAACGGATGCCGTTCAATGATCCCCACGCACGCGGTGCGTTCATCGGACTGAGCCGTGACACGTCTCAGGCTGATATGTTCCGTTCTGTCATCGAGGGGATAGCCTACGGACTGGCATCTATCTATGAGGTACTGAAAGATGCTTCAAACAGTTCCAGCATACAGGTTGTTGCAAGCGGGGGTGGAGCAGAGAACCATCTCCTCACGCAGACCCTTGCCGATGTTCTGGGGGTTCCGGTCATCAGAATAGCCGATGCGGCAAACGCAGGTGTAAGAGGGAATCTGGTACTGGCAGGGAAAGCACTCGGCTGGTCTGACACCTATTCTCCTCTTCAATCACGGCTGATGCAGATTGAACGCACGTTCGTTCCGGATGAGAAAGCCCATGCGTACCACAGGGAGGCTCTACCACGGTTCAAAAGGCTGTACCTCGCACTGAAAGATGAATTTCAAACTTTATCATAGAGTAAAAAAAAGGAGAGTTACCATGAAAAGAAACTGGGTAATAGTGTTAGTCGTTCTGATCAGCGGCATGTCATTGCTGATGGCTGCAGGATCACAGGAAACCGGGAGTTCCACGCGAGTTGCGGTAGTGACTCCCTACATGGCGAACGCCACCACAGCCTATGTCATCGAACAGTTCAAGGCCGAAGCAGAACAGAAGGGGTGGAAGGTTTCCGTCTCTGATACTGCAGGAGATTTCGGCCTGCTGGTAAGTCGCATAGAGGATGCCGTCGCTCAGGGAGTGGATGCTATTGTGCTGGGAATGGGAGATCCGGTCCAGATGACCAAGGGTCTTGATGCAGCGAAGGCTGCAGACATCCCTGTCTTCGGTCTTGATGCAGGTCTGGTTGACGGAGTCCTCCTGAACATCACATCGGACAATGCAGATCTGGGCAGGCAGACAGCTGAGGTTCTGGTACAGGCAATGGGTAAGACAGGGAACGTAGTGATGTACACTCATGATCCTCACCCCGGTGTACGTGCACGGGCTGTAGGAGCTGGTGAGGTTTTCGACAGCTACCCCGGTATCACGGTGATCCAGAAGGTTCACATCGATGTACCCGGACCTGTGGACAACGCCAGGAAAGTCACTGAAGACCTGATCACAGCAAAGACTCCAATGAAAGGTATCTGGGCCGGGTGGGATGAACCTGCCTACGGAACCACTCAGGCTCTTGAGGCCTCCAGTGTCACGGATGTGAAGGTGGTCGGTATTGACGGCACTGATTTCGCCAAGGGCGAAATTGCGAAGGGCGGCCCCTTCCTTGCCACTATCGAGCAGGATTTCGACACCATGGCAGCTACCCTTGCCGATGTGATCGCAGATTACTTTGAAGGGAAGATGCCCGAAAACAATCTGATTCAGATCTCCGGAAACCTCATTCAGTAGAGAACTCAGAATCGATCACAGGGCCCCGCATACGAATGCGGGGTTCTGCTGTCCCTGAAGACCTTTTTCACCCGCCATCACTCGAGCCGGGTCCGTGTCTTCTGCGTCAGGCTCCGCCGGGGACAGACCGGTGCACTGAAGATACTTCCTCACCATCCCGGCATCATGATATAGTTCAGGCAGGGAGACCCTATGGAAACCGACCTCCTCATACTCGAAGACCTCAGTGCTCAGGAGATTGAATATTTCAATCAGATCATAGCTGCCTGCAACTCCGATGACGGGACCGGGTATCAGTTTGACAGCATGGATGACTTCACCGTCAGAGGCAACCCTAATTACTTCCTGCTCTTCGAACAGGAGAAACCCGTTTCGGCAGTCTATCTGTTCACCCCCCGAGCCGATGAAGCGGAAGTCTATGCCTTCACGCTCCCTTCCTTCAGGCGAAAGGGCTATATCACATATCTGCTGGAGAGTGTCAAGAAAGAATTGAAGCGTAGAGGAACACCCTCCATCCTGTATGTATGTGACAGCCGCTCGTGTTCAGGAACCGCCTTTCTTGAAAGGCAAGGACTCACCGTTGAATTCAGTGAAAACGCCATGACCTGGGAACCTCCGCTGAAACCTCTGAGGGACACTGATATCCGGCTGAGGCCGGCCTGCCGGCGGGATACAGGAGAGCTTGCGCTCCTGCAGCACAGAGCATTTTATGAAGAGATCAACCATGCTGAACAGATGGTCACATCGTTTCTCTCCTCACCGAGAAGGGACTTGTATGTCGCAGTGACCTCCGGTGACACCATCGTCGGCATGATAGGACGGTTTCGCGAGGAAGAGAGGGCCTACATTCATGGATTCACCATGGCTGAAGCGGTTCGCGGACGAGGCTGGGGAAGGCAGGCACTCACCCGTATGGTAGACATCTGTTACACCGAGGACCCATCACGGGCGATTGTTCTCGAGGTGGAGACACGGAATGCAGGGGCACTGGCCCTGTACGAGTCATGCGGGTTCCACGTCCGTTCCCGGTTCGACTATTACCGGCAGAGCCTCACGTAGAATCATGGGTCCAACCTGAGACAGAGTCAGGGAACCGGTACGGGGAGAGGAAGATCCGCCTCATCCATAATATACACAACAGATCGATTCTGATACGATGCTCTGGAGAACAGCCACTACGGAGAAACCATGAAACGCTACCTTCCCGGACTTCTGCTATCCACAGTGATCGCACTGACAGGAATCATCCTCGCTCAGGTGATACCGCTCGGTTCTGTGACCCTTGCCATCCTGATCGGAATCATCATACGCAATACGGTGCCGCTCTCTACAGCGGTAAAACCCGGAATTGCCTACAGCGAGAAAAAAGTCCTTTCCTGGGCGATCGCCCTTATCGGGTTCTCCCTTGACTACAGGATATTCGCCGATCTCGGCATACAGACACTCCTCATCATTTTCCTCGGTGTTCCCTTCACAATCCTCACCGCCCTGACTCTGGGAAGAGTGTTCGGCCTCACGAAAGAGACTTCGCTCCTTCTCGGTGTGGGAAACGGGATATGCGGAAGCTCTGCCATAGCGGCTGCTCAGACAGTGATCCAGACCGAGGAGGAGCATGTCGGCGTCTCGGTTGCCACCATCAACCTTCTCGGAGCCGTCGGGATATTCCTCCTTCCGTCCCTGTGCCTCCTGCTGCCGGGTCTCATGGAACAGCAGCAGGGAATCCTGATCGGAAACACCCTGCAGGCAGTGGGCCAGGTGAGTGCCGCAGGATACTCGGTGAGTGATGCGGTGGGGGAGACGGCAACGATTGTGAAAATGGGAAGGATCCTTCTCATTACTCCTGTTGTGATGATCCTTGCTGCCGTGAGGAAAGGAGAAGGAGACCGTGACCGTGGACGCAGAACGTTCTCCGGGGTGAAGATACCCGGGTACCTGCTCTTCTTCCTGCTCTTCTCGCTGATGGGTTCCACAGGGATCCTCCCTGACGGGATCACCTCCCTGCTCTCTCAGGCAGGGAAATACCTTCTGACGATCGCCATGGCCGGGATAGGTCTGAGTATATCGACAGAGGTGCTTAAGACAGGCGGAAGGAAAACACTGCTCACCGGAGTAAGCACCTGGGTGATCCAGATCGTGTTCAGCGTGTTCCTGGTGACAGTTCTCTCCGCGGGTTGATCTCGTGCGATACCAACTGCTGCGGCATGGCTTTTGAAGTGACGACCGGCAGTATCAGCAGCACTCTGCGTTTCCCAGAATATAGGTGTGTACGGCATGTGCCACCGCATGGTCCTCATGATGCCTGTCAAGGACGATATCAGCTGCAGCTTTCACCTCGTCAAGGGCATTACCGACGGCAACTCCGAGGCCGGCGAAGCGTATCATGCCCACATCATTGTGTGCATCCCCGATAGCCATGATCCTCTCTGAAGGGATTTCGAGAAGTTCACTCAGGTAGCGCAGGGCATGTCCTTTATCAGCAGAGAGAGGAAGCAGTTCAAGGAAATAGGGTTTGCTCGTCACGATATGGAAATCGGCTCCCCACCGCTCTCTCAGGACAGGCAGAAGACGCTGTATGATCTTTGCATCATCTTCTATGAGCAGTTTAAGCGGTGGGTTCTCTCTCACGAAGGAGGCAAAATCATCGACAATTTCAATGGGAAGACCGGAAAGACGCGAATCCACCTCGACCCAGGGAGTCTTCAGGTCACTCACGATCTTTCCGTCGTGGTAGATGATCATCGGTATCCCCTGAGCATGGACATACTGATAGGCTTCAAGCCCCTTGCCGATATTCACCGTATGGCGGACCACCTCTTCCTGGGTATCGGTCCGGATGATCAGGGCTCCGTTCGAGCAGACCATATACCCTTCCCGTTTGTCCATCCCCAGCTGCAGCGCGTAGCGCCACATCGCTTCCTTCGCTCTTCCCGAGGCAAGAACGACTGCCACACCTGCCTTCTCTGCGGCAATCAGAGCTCGTCTGTTCTCCACCGAGATCTCAAGGGCTTCGTTCAGGAGGGTATCATCAAGGTCTATGGCAAGCAGTTTCACATCTTCTGCGGGGCTCGTATGTTTCATGCCTGCCAGTATAGCCGGATCGGCTGACAGAGCATAGATGGAGAATAGAAATTCAATCATACATACATTGGAACTGACGAGGGAAAGGAGGATGCAGAATCTACCACATACGCTTCGTCCCTATGTTTCTTCTATCCCGGAACTGCCGAGAGCGGCTGTATTACCTGGTCAGAGAGGGGTGGGGAAGACAACCTTCCTTGTATCACGCATTGAGAAGAAGCACATACCCTATATATCTGCTGATGACCCTCTTATTGCCGCGATGCCTTTGTATAGTCTTATCGAAGATGTATTCCTTCAGGGATATGAGGGTGTGATCATAGATCAGGTTCACTTTGCCAAAGACTGCTCGCGTCATGTGAAATCTCTTTACGACGATTTTCCTCATCACATAATCTGGTTAAGCGATTCATCTTCACTCGTACTGAGAGACGGGGCAGCAGATCTCTCAAGAAGGTATGTGAGCATACGGTTGCCTCTCCTTTCCTTCCCCAGGTGACGGATAATCATATCCGTCTCATGAAAGCTGTAGTGGCGCCCCTCGCACAATCAGCAATTCCCCGGTTGAAAGTCCGCAGGCTCTGTTCTGACTGGAATATCAGCAGTGCAAAATTGTATCAGCTTCTGGCAGTGATGGAGTCGACTGGACTTGTCAGGATTATTCAGGTGGCCAATGACCATACAGCACATGCCGTAGGAGAGAAACTATTTCTAGGCGATCCATCCTACTAGGCAATTCTCCAAGGACAGAAGGGCACAGAGAGAGAGAGGCTCTCTTTGTTGCATGCATAGAAGAAGCCGGTATGATTCTTGAGTCTTCCAAAGACAAACAGGCCGGAGATTTTCTTAGTAATCATGCACTCACTGTAGAGGTAGGAGGGAAGAAGAAAGAGATAAAACAGTCTGATTTCGTTGTCAGAGATGATACCGATGTTGCTCACGGCTCAGTGCTGCCTCTCTGGTCATTCGGTCTCCTCTACTGATAGAAACAGAGAGAGGTTGATATTCTTTCCAGCTTTCTCTCTCCTGTTATATGAGGAAGGTCCGAAGCTTGTAGAGTCTGTTCCATTTCGGTGAAACATGACCTGATGGTCTGAAGAGATATCAACCCGCTGGCTACGACAACCTTAGGATGCAGCGAACCCGTTCACATCCCACCATTGCCTGATACAATTCAGGGCTGAGAACCGACGCAAAGCCCCTTTTGGCCACACCTGTACCAACAAGGTCTGCACGGTATGCGGCTTGTGAGTTCTTCTCAGGCTCTCCTCTCTAAGATAACCCTTTCATGCACCTGAGTGATAACGGCGGGAATCTGGTCAAGAATGTTCTTCATGCGATTCAATGATGCTCAGAGGTGTCTTTATCTGACGAAGGGCCTGTTTCTTCGCCTTCTATGAGCCACGCAACATGCCCGGAAAAGCTGTTACAGAACCGAGCTGTGTTGAAAGGGGGTTGAGTGTTTTCCCTGTTTGAGTGCACCGGATCAGCTCAGGTCACACTTACAGAGAATTTGGCAGCCACATGACGATATCGGGCACGTAGGTGATCAGCATGAGAAGCGCGATCATGACAATGATCATCGGGATGATCTCACGTATCACACCGCGGATGCGTGCTTTACCCAGACCCGAGACAATAAACAGAAGCATTCCGAACGGAGGTGTGGAAAGGCCGATCATCATGTTGAGACAGATCACCACTCCGAAGTGGACAAGGTCAATACCGAAGGCATTCACCAGAGGAAGCACCATCGGGACGAAGACCAGCTGGATGGTACTCACGTCGAGTACACAGCCGAGCAGAAGGAAGACGACATTGACAATCAGAAGGAAGATATACTTGTTCTCGGTGAGGCTCATCACAACCACAGCAACCGCTCGAGGGACCTGTTCGAGTGCGATAATGTAGCTGAACAGCATCGAGGTGCCTGCAAGCAGTGCAAGCGTGGCCGTGTTGGCGGCACTCTTCGATATGATTCTCCACAGTTTCTTCCACCCGAGGTTATGATAGATCAGCACGGAGATCAGTATTGCGTAGGCAGAAGCGAGTGCCCCTGCCTCTGTCGGAGTGACTACACCGAGATAGATTCCACCCAGGAGGAGAATGACGGTAAACAGGGCAGGAAACGCGATGATGGAGATACGGATGAACTGCCTCAGAGCCATCTGCTCCCCGCGGGGATACTTTCTCTTATGGGAAATGATGAATACATAGACGGCAAGAAGAAAGGACAGAGCAATCCCGGGAATCATTCCACCCATGAACAGTTTCCCGATCGAAGCTCCTGAGAGCATCGCGTAGATGACCATCGGTATCGAGGGAGGGAAGATCGGTCCGACCGTGGCAGAAGCTGCAGTGAGGGCACAGCTGAACTCATTGTCGTACCCTTCCTTCTTCATCTGTTCAATCTCCATAAGACCGATACCGGAGGCATCAGCGATCGCTGAGCCGGTCATCCCGGAGAAGATCAGAGAGGCTGCCACATTCACCTGAGCGGTTCCGCCTCTCATCCGACCGAACAGGCCGTTGACGAACTTGAAGAGTTTATCTGTCACCTCACCCTCATTCATCACATTCGCCATGAAGATGAAAAGCGGTGCGGCGAGCATCGTATAGTTTGAGAACATATTCCCGCTCATCACGCTGAAGACCTGTTCAAGGGATCTTCCGCTCATGAGAAAGTAGGAGATCGAAGCAATAAGCATCGAAAGGGAAACCGGCATCCTGATGATGAAGGAGACTGCCAGAACCAGGAAGAGAAACAATACTATCATAGGTTGTGAGCTCCTTCATCGGGATCTATACCCTGTCTCAGATTTTTCAGGTTCTTCCTCAGGTCGATACTGCTTCGCACAATGATCTCCGCAAACATGTAGATAAGGGGAGCGAAGACCAGAGAGAACTTCATCTTCAGCACTCCGGTCACCATCCTCTTGGAAAGCAGGGAATTGACCGAAGGGATGAAGACAACAGCGAGGAGTACGATGAGGATCACATTGGTAGCGATCCGGAAGTACGAGCGGACGGTCGGACTCATCGTGTCATACACCAGGGAGAATACGACATGCTCTTCACGGGCCATCGCCTTGCCCACACCGAAGAACATCGTCCACATATAGGCAAGGATACTCACCTCGTACGCCCAGGCAACCGGTGTCTTCAGTGCGTAACGGGAGATGATCGTGATCGAGAACGTGATAAAGATGATAGTGAATGTGATATTCGGTATCACCGTACCCAGCGTATAGGATACAGCCTTCCCTACTCTCTTCCATGGTATGTTCATACTACTCCTTCCTGTCTTTCATCCGATTCATCCGTTTCACTGTACACCCACTGACCGAAACACCACTTCAACGACAGAACTGCCGTAAAGTGGTGTCCGGTACACAGGTCAGAACCGAACGTTCCAGTTACTTGGCCATTGCCTGTACTGTATCATACAGATCCATATCCCAGGTACTGGTCATCGCAGTGTTGGCTGCATAGGCGGCCTGTACGTTATCTCTGAACTCAGTGATATCGGGATAGGTGACCGTCATTCCTTCACCTTCGAAGAACTTCACGAGGGATGCCTCGCTCTCGATCCGTGCCTTGTCATTGAACTCGATGGCTGCCTTGGCGGCTTCTCTGACAGCTGCCTGCTGGTCAACAGTGAGGGAATCCCACTTTGCCTTGTTGATACAGGGCATGATCGAATCGATCACGTGATTCGTGATTGCGATGTACTTGGTGACTTCGTAGAATTTGGCTTTCTCGACGGTGGGAAGCGGATTATCCTGGCCATCGACTGCTCCGGTCTGAAGAGCCGTGTAGAGCTCACTGAAGGACAGAGGAGTGGGGTTCGCACCGAGAGCCTCACCGAGGAAGAGCCATGACTCGCTGTTCGGCATCCTCATCAGAAGGCCTTCCATATCTGCATAGCTGTCAACCTGACGGTTCCGTGTATTTATCTGACGGCTTCCAAGGTACATCGATCCGAGCGGTTCGATCCCAAGAGTGTCCCGCACCTGCGGCCAGATTTTCTCTTCAGCAATAGGACCATTGAGAACGGAATTCATATGGTCGTAGGAACTGAAGAAATAGCCGGAACCGAACATGCTGAACGATGGAATCTGTGTCGCGAGAGTCGGGAAGGAAATGTAGGCCATATCAGCTTCACCGCTCACGAGAGCATCGAATTCGTTCTCCTGAGTGAACAGGGTTCCGTTGTCATACACCTTAACCTCTACCGATCCGTCGGTCAGTTCGGCAACCTTGTCAGCAAAGACATACATTGCTTCAGTATGGGAATCTCCTGAAACGGAAACCGAGGTGAAGATCAGTTCCACCGTTTTAGCTTCCTGAGTTCCTGCTGCCCAGGCGGCAGTCACTGTCATCAGAACAAGTAGAAACACAACAATCTTTTTCATACCTTTCTCCTTTTTTTGAATGATATCATTATCCCTCACCCTTGAGGGTTAATTCAGCACAGCAAGTCGATCCCTGAACAGATTGACAGTCCTCCGCATCTGCTCCACTTCCATCTGACGGGATCCGGTCAGCAGTGTGAAATCCTGAACACGGGAGAACAGATTGATATCGAGGCCCTCAAGCTGCATATGATACTTCGCATTGATCGGGTACAGCTGACTCTCGATCACACTGGCAAGACCAAGAAGGTCCTGCACTGCAGCTGCCTTCTGAGGCTCTTTCGCATAGTTTCTGCACAGCCACACATACATCGAGGCATGGAAATTAGCCATAATACCGCTGTATCCGCTGATTCCGAGCTTCAGGCTTTCAAGCAGCGTCGCAGCGTTCGCATTGAAGATCTTCAGGTCACTACCCTTCACCGCCTCTGCCTTCGCCTTCAGCGTTGACAGGGAACAGCAGGTATCCTTCAGGAATGAGAAACGTCCCGTGTCGGCACACCACTTGAGAAGTTCGGGGGAAAGAAGCCGCTTATAGGGACGGGGACATTCATAGATACCGAAGCTGACATCCGGGATCCGGGTGATCAGATGGTCGATGGAAGCCTTCGCCACGTCCTCACTCTCATCCTCCCGGGCAAACTGGTTCGAGATGAACACATAGGAATCCACTCCGAAGTCGATGACTCTCTTCGCATCCTCCACCTGTTCCTCAACCGATTCAGCCACGTGTCCCGATGCAATGACGCCCAAACCTTTCGGTGCATGATCGATGACGAACCTGGCCAGTCTGAGGCGTTCCTCCCGTTCGAGGAAATGCATCTCACTTGACTGACAGACGGCAAACACTCCCGCGACCTGCTGTTCAGCATACCATTCCAGAAGGGCAGCCACCCCCTTATAGTCGATTTCATTGTCTTCCGTATACGGAGTGATCATTACTGGCCATACACCGTCTGCTATCGTACCGCTCATATCTCTTCTCCGGTATATCGTTTCGATATACACTTACCATCTGTAGGATATATGTAGTATAATCAGGGTACCGGCGCGTGCATCCACGAAAGGATTTAGTACTATTGCAAAGATGGGCGGACCGAATTCTCTATGGAAATATTTGATACCTACTGTTGGGAAGAACACAAGAAAGTCATCACTCACGCTCAGCACGGGATACCCGGAGTGGGTAATTTCTCGTACTGGAACCTTTCCCGCGCCTGGGCACCGACGCCGAAACACTATCACTCCGACATCATCGAAATCCACTGTCTGATCAAAGGCAAGAGGGTGTGCGAACTTGAGGATAAGGTCTATACCGTCACAGGAAACGAGATGTTCATCACCTTTCCGTACGAAGAACACAGCAACAGCGGATATCATCTCAGCCCCTATTCGTTCTACGGATTCCAGGTGAACCTGAAGGATCCCGAGCACCTTCTCGGTCTCAACAGAGAGTATTCGCTTGCGCTCTTCAATATCCTCTCCTCACTGCCCCACCGGCACCTGAGATTTTCCCCGCAGGACACACTGCTGCTCAAACAGGCATTCGACAATATCAGTGACGGAAACAGCGAGGCACTGTATCTCGGAGTCCAGTTCCTCGCCTGTTTTCTGTTCAAGATCCCCGAATTCGTCCCGGTGAACGAAAACCGGCGGAAGGTCTTCGATGTGAACATACAGCGTGTCCTTGATTATATCGAGAAGAACTTCCGGGAACCCCAGCAGCTTCATGACCTTGCAGTCCTCTCCGGCTACTCCCTGTCCCGGTTCAAGATCAAATTCAAGGAAGAGGTGGGTATCACACCGGCAAACTATATCACGATCCAGAAACTGGAGTATGCGAAGAAGATGCTCATACGAACCGATTATCCGATCTCCCGTATCGCGCTCGATGCAGGTTTCTCTTCGAGCAACTATTTCACCACGGTGATGCAGAAGCTGGCCTACTGTACACCAAGCGGGTACAGGGCGCTTCACAGGGGAAAACTGAACGAAGAAATTGTACAATAACTCATTCACCTTCCCGTCATATTGACAGATATCAATCTGTTTGATACTCTTCATATCGAAACTTTTCAATATGAAGGAAGGCCGGTCATGTCGTATCATGCTCACAATGCACTGCTATTCAAGGCGCTCGGCGATGAACAGCGCCTCACTATTCTAGAGCTGCTCCGCGGAGGAGAGAAGTGTGCGTGCAAGCTGCTTGAACACCTGTCGATCAATCAGTCCTCCCTCTCCTATCACATGAAAATTCTGACAGCCTCCGGCATCGTCGGAGCCAGACCTAACGGGAAATGGACCTTCTACCATATCGACAGGGAAGGAAGCCGGAAAGCCGTGGAAGCACTTGCGGAACTTACCCGGATGGAGGAAACTTCCACCGGTGCCAGCTGCTGTTCCGTACAACGGGAGATTCTCGCATGATTCAGACAGCCTGGGATATTATCCAGAACCAGATACTCGGCATGAGATGGCTGTACGAGCTTGTTGAAGCGCTTCTTGCCTCACTACACCTCGATGCGGGAAGCAAGTGGGTACAGGCTCTGCACTTTTTCCTCTATGACGTTATCAAGATCACCATCCTTCTGTGTATCCTGATATTCCTGGTGAGTTACGTTCAGAGCTACTTCCCCCCGGAGCGCTCACGCAGGATACTCGGACGGTTCAACGGTATTTCGGCCCGTATCATGGCAGCTCTGCTGGGGACTGTCACTCCGTTCTGCTCCTGCTCCTCCATCCCCCTTTTCATCGGTTTCACCTCGGCCCGTATTCCCCTCGCTGTCACCTTCAGTTTCCTGATCAGCTCTCCGATGGTGGATCTGGGATCCCTCGTGATACTCATGAGCATCTTCGGAGCAAAGGTAGCCATTGTGTATGTTGTGACCGGTCTTATCATAGCGGTAGCCGGAGGAACAGTGATAGGAAGGATGCACATGGAAGGCCAGGTTGAAGAGTTCATCATGAAGGCACAGGGAAAAGATATCGAAGTGCCGCAACTGACGCGACGAGACAGGGTTAGCTTTGCATTCGATCAGATGAGCAGCACTCTGCAGAAGGTCTTCCCCTACATCCTGGTCGGTGTTGCCATAGGAGCGGTCATTCACAACTGGATCCCACAGTCCCTCATCGTGACCCTCCTCGGAGACAGCAACCCTCTGTCTGTGCCCCTGGCCGCTGTGGTGGGAACACCTATGTACGGGGATATCTTCGGTGCCATACCGATAGCGGAAGCACTTCTCACAAAAGGAGCCATGCTGGGAACCGTTCTGGCGTTCATGATGTCAGTCACGACACTCTCGCTCCCTTCGATGATACTGCTCAGGAAGGCCATCAAGCCACCTCTGTTGTTCCTGTTCATTACCGTATGTATCACAGGTATCATCCTCGTGGGATATCTGTTCAACTCACTACAATTCCTCTTTCTGTGAGGGGAATTCATCAATCAGGAGAAATCAATGGGAATATTCAGCAAGAAGAAGGTCCAGGAGACACAGGATACAGACCGCCGTGTAAAAATACTCGGCAGCGGCTGTGCACGATGCAACAGGCTCGAAGGGGCAACTGTCAAGGCACTTCAGGAACTCGGTATGGAAACGGAAGTAGATCATGTGCGCGAATATGATCAGATCATGGCCTATGGCGTGATAAGCCTGCCCGCTCTGGTAGTCGACGGTGCGGTCGTATCAGCCGGAAAAGTCCTCACCGTGCAGGAGGCCAGGCAGATTCTTTCTGAGAAGCTGACCTGACGGGATGACAGGTTGTTCCTCCTGTACTAAGCTACAGCGGTCAGGAGGATGCCATGTACGAACAGAAAACACTTCCCACGGAGAATTCAGTTATCGATTTCCTTGAAGGAATCGAGAACGAGAAAAAGCGACAGGAGGCTTACACTCTCCTTAATCTGATCAGGGATATCACGACAGAGGAAGCTGTGTTATGGAGGGGGGATATCGTCGGGTTCGGTGAATACTCCTACCGGTACGCGAGCGGCCACTCGGGAAAATCGTTCCTATTCGGCTTTTCTCCACGCAAGAACGGCTTCAGCCTCTACACAGCTACCGGCGACCGCGGTATCGAGGATCGTCTGTCCCGGCTCGGCAGACACAGGATGGGGAAAGCATGTCTGCATGTGAATCACCTCGATGACATTGATCTTGTAGTTCTCCATGAAATTATTACCGCATCAGTGACCTTCCTCAGGGAACAGGCAGACAGAAACGTGTAAAAAAAATGCAAATGACTTGCATTTTCTACCCGACAGCTGTATATTCAGCACATGAAAAGAACCATATACACACCAATAGGTATCATTACCCTGTTACTGATTACTCTGGCGTTCCCTCTTGCGGGACAAGGAATGGAAGAACAACCTGAACAGCAGCAGTTGACTGTAGCTGTTTCGATTCTGCCTCATCAGGCTGCAGTAGACAGGATAGCGGGAGGACTGGCCCGTACGGTCGTCCTGGTGGGACCGGGACAGTCGCCTCACGCCTATGAGCCGACACCACGTCAGATGAGTGCGCTCTCCCGGGCAGATATCTGGATCCTCAGCGGCACCGATTTCGAACATGCCCTGGAAGACAAGATTGCAGATCTCTACCCGGATCTGGCTATCATTGACGGCACAGAGGGAGTCGACTTCCGCATGCTTGAAGCGCACAGTCACGGAGATGCGGATGAGCATGATGAACATGAGGGGACACGTGATCAGCATACCTGGCTCGGCAGACAACCCTACCTGAGCTTCATCGATAATGCGCTGAGGGCAATGAAAGCCCATGATCCGGTCAACGCTTCTAGGTACGAACAGAATGCATCTGCCTTCAAAGCTGAGATAGAGGGACAGTTTGAGCTCCTCAGGGCTGAACTTGCCGATCTGGAAGGAGAGACAGTACTCGTTTTCCACCCTGCCTTCGGTTACTTCCTTGATGAGTTCGACCTTGAGCAGGAGGCTATTGAAACCGGAGGAAAGGAACCAACAGCACGTGTGCTTTCATCAATCATCAGCGAAGCTATCGAAGATGGGATCAAAACGGTATTCGTCCAGGAACAGTTTCCGACCTCAGCAGCTGAAAGTGTTGCTGATGCCATCGGAGGGTCTGTTGTCGCCCTCGATCCTCTTGCCTATGACTGGCTCGAGAATGTACTAAGAATGGGAGATGCTCTCAGGAACTCGCTGTAGAGGGAGTTGTATATGCAAAACACGGAGCACAGAACAGTTGTGCTGAAATTCGACCAGGTAAGTTTTTCCTACCCGGGGGTGGATGTACTCACATCCACCTCATTTCATGTCCATGAAGGTGAGTTCATTGCTCTGGTAGGTCCCAACGGAGCGGGCAAATCGACGATCCTCCGCCTCATCCTGGGACTTGAGAGCCCGATGGAAGGAGCTGTCTCCCTGTTCGACAGACCGGTCGAGGAAACCCGTCACCGTATCGGTTACGTTCCCCAGTATGCGAAATATGACTTCTCCTTCCCCATCAGCGTCTTCGAAGCTGTGAGAATGGGGCGTCTCGGGAGATGGCAGTCACGCTACTCCCCCGAGGACAGGGATCAGGTGATGCAGGCCCTCCATCTGATGGATATAGAACACCTGGAAAAACGACCGTTCAGCGCCCTGAGCGGTGGGCAGCGCAGACGGGTACTTGTTGCCCGTGCACTTGCAGGCAATCCTTCTCTGCTGCTTATGGACGAACCCACAGCGAACATGGATGCCCAGAGCGAGAGAAACTTCTATGAGGCACTCGAACGGATAAAGGGCCGAGTGACCATATTGATCGTCACCCATGATACTTCCTACGTTTCAGTCCTCACCGACCGGGTCCTGTGTGCCGGCGACAGGGGCTGCGACGGTCACATCACGAAGGTGGTGCAGCATCCGCTCACCATCGTGGAAGAGGGAATCGGTCATATAAAAAAGGCGAAAGTCCTTCACGAAAAGGAACTCGACCACACCTGTGATGCACTGCAGGAGGAGACAGATGACTGATTTTTTCAACGCGCTGATGAGTCCTTCGATGCCGTTTGTCCGTAATGCCCTGCTCGCAGGCATCCTGTCGAGTGTCCTGTTCGGTGTGCTCGGCACCGTGATAACCGTACGGAGAATCGGGAGCCTCGCAGGAGCGATATCCCATGCTGTTCTCGGAGGAATAGGTATCGCGGTACTGCTCTCCTCGAGGAACATCATCTCACTGCCGCCGATAGCGGGAGCTCTGGTCTTTGCTGTGATAGCAGCTCTGATTATTGCCTTTGTCGCTCTCAAGGCGAAACAGCGGGAGGATACGGTTATCAATGCAATCTGGGCGATAGGCATGAGCATCGGTGTGGTCAGCATGGCAAAGAGCCCGACCTACGCGGACCCACTGAGTTATCTGTTCGGCAATATCCTTCTCATCGGTTCCAGTGACCTGATACTTCTCGCCGTCCTTGATATCGTGATCCTGATCCTGTTGTGGAAGTTCTACCCGCAGATCGAAGCCACCAGCTTTGATGAGGAATTCGCCAGAGTCAGAGGGATCAACTCACAACTGGTCTTCATCCTGATCCTCATTATCACAGCAGTTGCAATTGTTCTTCTGCAGACCTTTGTCGGAATCGTTATGGTGATCGCCATGCTCACCCTGCCCAGCGGAACTGCGGGGTTCAGTGCGAAGAACATGCTGACGATGATGGGACTTGCAACCCTCTATTCAGCCGTGTTCAGCGCAGGAGGACTTGTGATCGGCTGGCAGCTTGATATCCCCACAGGGGCGACTGTCGTGCTTCTGAGCGGTGCGGTCTTCCTGGCATTCTCAGCGGTCGCCTCACGAAGGAGGAGAAAAGATGACCCGCGCCCGTAAGCACATCCTCGACATCCTCACCTCCTCTGAAGTACCTCTGAGTGCCCAGGATATCGAACAGCGGAAGACCATCGAGATGAACAGTGTGACCGTCTATCGGACACTTCATTATCTCGAGGCACACGAATACTGCGACTCGTTTCCTCTGACCTGCTCCGAGCATGGCACCGAGCGGTACTATGCCGCCGTTCATCACAGGAAAGATGGCACCTGCGACCACCATCACTGGTTTCACTGCATCGACTGTCACCGCTTCATCGACCTGGGAAGCTGCCGGATAGACGATCTCATCGCAGGGTACGAGAAAGAGCTCTCGGTTTCAGTGATAGGCCATAGCCTTTCACTCACCGGGGTGTGCGAGAGGTGTCTACGAACTCGGGATCGCTCAGTGAGTCAAGAACATCAAGAATCACATCGAGAAGGAGATTGACCGCCTCCTCTTCCGTGTACGGCTCTTCCACCACCTGAAACACCTCATGTCCGCCGGCTGCGCTGTACAGGGCAAGCTCGGCAGCGGAGGTAGGTCGCTTATGGCCCCCTGTCAGCTCTTTGAGCGGAGTTTTCGTCAGAGAACTGAGCATCCTGTAGTCAGTCTGCTCGATGACAGCAGAGAATATGTGACGATCGTTCTCATCGAAGACTATCAGTGCATAGGGAAACAGCAGATACCCGTCAGCATGACCGGGACGGGCATTGATACACAGGTACCCCTTCATCTGTTCCGCTTTGAACAGGTAGTACCCGTCTTCTTCCCTGATATCATGGATGTCGGGCATCATAGGGTACAGCGTACCGTCGATTTCATGATACTGTCCACTCATAGCTCTCTTCTCCTCACTCCTGTCATACACGTTCCAGGAGGTGTGCGATACTCAGATTCCCCAGCGTCCTGATTCCTTTGGCGTGGACCTGGCTGGTTACGGCATTGCCGGCAGTATCGACATTCTGCTCAAGGAACACCTCACCGAACAGATCCTCCGCGATATCCCTCACTTTCAGGTCCTCCAAAGGGCGTGCGGGAATATAGGATGCGTGCAGCGGACTTGTCGCGATGATGTAGTTGTTCTGTTCAAGTGTGTTGAGTATCTCGAACAACTGCTTCTCATTCATAAGGAGCCGCTCGCTGATCTCTCGCACCTTCGTCTCTCCTTTCCCATCTCGGAAGCGGCTTCCGATGACCATCATCACATTGATCCCTCCAGCGAGCTGCTCTGCCGGTGATACAGGGTGACTGAGCATCTTCGCTTCAGGCCGGTACTGATGCACATAGCTCACCTGAGACCCGAACAGGATCACGAGCCAGATCACATAGATCCACAGAAGGAAGATGAATACGACCGCGAAGGATCCGTAGATGACACTGAGAGAGAACAGAGAGTTCACGATAGCAGAAAAAATGGTGTTGACCAGGAGCATGCCGATGGTTGCGACCGTGGCTCCGATGAACGCGCTGGAGGTGAGTACCTTCGATCTCGGCGCCAGTTTCAGAAGAGAAAACACGAACAGCCAGGCGATGATCCATGGAAGGACATGCTGAAGGAAGATCTGAACAATCTGTGAGTAGAACTCCCACTCGAGAAGGTTTATGACAAAGGAACTGAAGACCGACTTCACACCGACAAAGGCGGCAATGAGTATCACCCCGAGAAGCAGGGCAGTGGCGAGGGTCCCCGTCCGCTTCATCATACTTTCCTTGTGGAGGTTGGCATCATAGATATGGTTGACCACCGAATAGACCTTGTTCATGAGCAGGAGGCTGGTGAGACCGAAGGACACCAACCCCACGATGCCGAGGCTTGTTGCATTTCCGCTGTAGCGTTCGACGAGCCGTATCAGGTCTTTCCCTGCAGAAGGACCGAAGATAGACACGAACAGTGCTGTAAGAGATTCATAGAACGGCTGCAGCACATCAAAGAGTGTGAGGAACGTAACCAGGAAGGAAAAGAAGGGAATGACGCTGATCAGGGTATTGTAGACGATACCCGAAGCAAGGATGGGAGTCTGGTCCTTCCTGTACTTTGCAATGAGTACTTCTGCTGTCTTCTTCCAGTGTGCGTTTTGCTTCACTTCGTACCTGTGTGCTCCCTGGAAACATGTTCGGTAAGCCATGTCCCTATCGTCGTGTGAATGTCACGGTAGTCCGTTTCATTGAGGAGTTCGTGCCGTGCGTTCAATACAAGGTTCATCCTCAGATCCTGTATCCCTGCCTTCTGATACTGTTCATACACCTTTCTGACTCCCCTGCCGAAATCACCTACCGGATCATCCTCTCCGCTGATAAGGAACAGCGGCAGATCACTGCGGATGGTACCCGCCTTTGTTTCTTCATTGGCCAGAGCTATACCGTCGAGAAGGTCGACAAAGAACCGACTGGAGCAGATGAATCCGCATAGGGGATCGTCATTGTATTTCCTGACCTCCTCCTCATCTCTGCTGAGCCAGTCGAAATCGGTCTTTCGGTCGGGGATTCCCTTGGCGAACGAGCCGAAACTGAGAGAGTCGAGAAGCGGATCCGGTTTTCTGCCGCCGTTAAAGGTGCTTTTGATTAGAGCGATCGTCCGTCCTACCTTTGCAAGGAGGCCCTTGTCCGCAGCTGTTCCGCTGAGGATCACACCATCATAGAGCTGCGAGTGGTCACGTATAAGAGACCGGGCTATAAAAGAACCCATCGAGTGGCCGAACAGGAAATGAGGCACCTTCGGATGGGTGTCCTGAATCATCAGGGAAACCTCCAGAGAATCGAGAACGACCCGTGACCATCCGTCTTTTTCGGCGAAATATCCCAGCTCATCCTCTTTGGCACTCTGTCCGTGACCACGGTGATCCTGTGCATAGACAGCCGCCCCCAGCGTGTTCAGATAGCGGGCAAAGCGGTCATACCTCATTGAATGCTCTGCCATCCCGTGCAGGATATGCACGGTGAACAGGGTATGTCCGTCCCGTGGCAGCCATACTCTGCAGGCAAGTTCCTTTCCGTCCGAACACGTGAATACTTCCTTCTTCATCGCGATCCTCCTCTTTGTGCTCATTCTAATTCATTCACATCGGCTGAGCAATGGTATTTCACCTGCAGCATACGGTTACCGCCACTGATGCAGGGAATGTAATGTGATATAAGAAGAACATTTCCACTTGAAAAAAGTACGTTACATTCGTATTATTTTTTCACCTATGGTGAATAAAATCTTTGTGTTCTCGGATCTTCACGGGAACGTTGCACAGCTTAAGAAAATCTCACACCTTGTGAGGGACGAAGGTGCCGATCATGTCATCTTCGCTGGAGACATGGGCTTTACCCTGCTCGGCAATCACACTGATATGTTTTATTCGCTGAGCAAAACGATCACCCAGGTACGGGGCAATGTCGATCCTGCCTGGGTGTTCATGAACGCAGGCATCTCAGTTCCCCTCATGTACACTCGCATCACAGCCTTCGGACGCACCATCGGAATCACACACGGAGACTATTATACCTCCTGGTCGCAGGTGCCGATAGCTCTCACCGACAGTGATATTTTCATCACCGGTCATACGCACGTGCCATCGTTGAAAAAAAGGAGCGGTCACCCGTACACACTGAATCCTGGATCAGTCACCTCCCCGCGAGACGGGTACCCGGAGAGCTACGCCATCATAGAAGAGCACCGGATCACGGTAAAACGGGTTGACCGTGCGGAACTGATCGAACCGATGCATATCGATCTATAAAACCCCTCCCATCGATATCCCGATCCGCAGGTACACCTCAAGGTTCTGCACATACTCAAGATCGAACAGCGCTATATCATCAGAGAGATGAGCCGAGGGGGAGTAGGAAAGACCGGCAGCTGATTCCACAGCATAGGAGACCCCCTGCATCCGGTAGCATGCGTTACCGAAGAGAAGCACTCCTATCTCGGCGTTCACCAGCGCTGTGGTCGAGTCGAATTCCCGTATCCGTTCAACACTGACAGGATCATTCGTGAATACCGATATGCGTCGCACTCCGGCGGAAAGGGAAATGAACGGGGAGACGACCCAGCCCTGCTCTCGTCCGATACTGTAGCGCAATCCGGTTTTCCACCAGGAGATATTCTGACGGGAGTTCACTGAGATATCGAGAATGTAATCATCGAAACTGTTTGCAAGGAAGAAGCTCAGGTACTCCCCCAGATGGTAGAGTACGGACAGTGCCATCGCTTTCTCGGGAACTGTCAGGCTGAGAGATAGCGCGTAGTTCTCCTTCCCCTCCTGTTCCTGATCCTGCGCTTCACCGCGGCCGAACCGGAAGCCGATACCTCCCCAGCCTCTTCCGCTCGACAGATAGGCACGGAACAGAAGGTCGACAAGCCCCATCCGTCCGGTAAGATGCAGATAGATTCCCGACTCGCTTAAGGCGATCATCTCATGAAGCGGCACGTCATCGAGGGCAGCTGAGTATGCGAGTCCCAGACCGAGAGAGAGATACTGGGCAGCTGAGACCCTCTGTGTGAAGGAACTCTCGAAGGCACAATCGAAGCCGTAGCCCATTGAATAATCGATCCGCTGTCCGACCGTAAGGTCGAACGATGCTCTCGAGAACCAGGGAACCGGAAACCGTGTACTCAGAGACTGTCCCTGAGATACCCGCGGATAGAGACTGATGGAATCTCCCCGGCAGTAGGGAAGAAACACCTCAGGGATGCTGTTCATCTCGTGCCAGGTATTCTGAATCGTCTGAAACCCGAGATTGCCGCCCAGGAACACTCCCGCCAGTGCATACAGGTCATACCCGACATCATACCCTTCGATGGCGAAGCTGAAGGTATGAAACCATCCGGCTTCACCGACCAGTTCATCATAACGGGACCCCGTACCATCATCGACGGAGGATCTCATCGTGAGCCCTGCGGCCTCTATGCGGAACATATATCCCGGAGAGAACCGTGCTGTCACAACAGCTCCGTAGGAGCGCAGATCATCCGCATTCTGGACAAGACCGACAGTCATGGAATCATTGAGTCCGAGAAAGGAGAAATCCACAAGTCGTGCAGAAATATGATTGAATCCAACCAGCAGGAGAGCAAGAGATACCAGTACGCTAATCCGCCGCGGCATACTCCACCACCAACAGTTCCCTCTCATGAAGATACTCTTCATAGATCTTTGTAAAGGGAACGGTTGATTCGTCATTCAGGTTGCTTGATCCATCAATCAACCACTGGAGAGGCACATGAACAGAGTCAGCGAAACGACCGCTCACCTTTTCATAGTTCAGGAGAATCCTCAGAGCAACTCTCATCAGATCCTCTGCATCATAGTTCACCCCATACAGGCGACTCAGAAGGGTTTGAAGGATTTCCAGACCGGATCCTTTTGTGCGCAAGGTACGTCCTTTCTTCACCTTCAGGGAAAACATCTGGTCATACGAAAGACCGAAGGCTGTGGACAGCAGATACAGAAGTTCGCTTTCCAGAACCTCCTTCCCCTTGCCCTGAACCTTCCTCATATTGGCCTGAGGAGTGAGCAGCTCACCGGGAAGCAGATAGTCATAGCCGAGTGCCATGACCAGTGCCTGTCCGTAGGCACCTCTCGGGTCGACCGGAAGCGTCTCCTTCCCATTGATACCGGTTATGAACTGCGTAGCCTGATACTGCTCTGCAAGGCCCGCGGTCCCCTTCAGGAGAACAGAACCCGAAGGGCTCTTTGCTATCTGATCTATCAGATCCTCGACTGAAGAAACATCCCGGTAGGTAACACCGAAGTCGGTGCAGACTCCACGGTGGGAAGCCTCCATACACCAGGAAACCACCCGTGCAGTGCTTACGGGATCCAGTCCTGCTTCCAGAGACGTTGAAACGAACCTCATAGCAAGCTGCGGGTCATAGTTTCCGATGTTCGAGCCGAAGGCAAGCATCATCAAGGCAGTGACAGGGATGAGCATACCCTCCCCCTGATACAGAATCCGGCCCTTCTCATCAATACTGTACAATTGAGGATGTTCACTGAAGCACAGGTGTTTCATCCTTGGATCGAACCGGCCCGATCCATGACGGACAGAGGCGGCACCCTTCTCCATGGCGACCCGTACAGGATACAACTGCCCCTCATCGTGAGAGAGGCGCGCAAGGTAGCTGGAGTTTATAGCCGAATCAAGATCCGCAAGGTCCTTGAGGGTCTGTTCACGGCTTCCTGCGGTATAGCTGTAACTTCCACCGCTGACGATAATTCCTTTAATTCTCTTCATTCCGAGGACTGCACCGAAGCCCTCTCTATCGATAGCGGTCAGATCGCTCATGATGGAGGCATAGGGCACCTCCCGCTCTCCTGCAGGTCCGATCAGCAGCGCGCTCTGATCCTTCGTGAGGTTCAGGGTTCTGATGGACTCGCTGATGCGCTTCCCGATCAGATGCTCGCTTGCTGTGAATGTCACTCCCTGCTCATCGATACGGATGAGCATCTGCCTCCGTGCCGAACCGACAAGAACGATGGAATGAAAACCGCAGGATGAAAGAAGAGATGGGAAGCGGCTCATGCCGCCGGACAGTCTGACAGCGCGGGAAAGCGGAGATACCGAGGCGATGGTGAGCTGGGAGGGATTCGCAGTGTTGAGTCCGCCCAGCAGTCCGTTCGAGAAGACTATCGGTGAGGCTATCGGGCCTTCACTCACCTCCTGATGTCTCGAGTAGAGTTCGATTGCCACTCCGGAGCCTCCGAGGAGCTTCCTGGAGGGTTCCTCTCCAAGCGAAAGGACCTTCCACTGTTCCCTGGCAAGATCAATAAGCAGATACTGCAGCGTAGGTCGTTTTTTCTCCATCTTCACCTCCTCCCTCTATTCACAGTATCCCCGTGAACGCATCGTTCGTCAATCTTTCATCTTGCTCACCCTCCGGTGAAAGGGTACAATACTGCCTGAGATGAATACATTTTTACAACAACGATGGGGCAGAGGAAGACTCCCTCTTCTTGCCCGCCATCTGCAGTGCGTTACTACTGTGGACCCTGACTCCTCCCGCGATCTGCTGTTCCTGAAGGAAGGGGACGCATTCTCCATCTCGTATGAGGACTCACAGGAGACACTCACTCTCTGCGTACGAATCATCAAGACAACACGGCGCCTGATCCCCTGCCCGCAGGAGGCGGTACTGAGAGGGAGCATCATCCTACCTCCATTCTACCGCAGCGGGACACTTCCTGTACATGACCTGTACGCTCAGAACTACCTGAGGACAGAGGGGGATCCCTCACTCACCCGCCACCTGATACACTGGATGTACCGATCACATAAGGTGCGTTCCATTGCATATGACAGGTCGTTGTCATCACTCGCCCGCTGGGCCCGCTACTGGATGCATTTCGTTCTGCTCAGATTGCAGATACAGGGAGGTAGGCGATGAAACCCGGCCGAAGGTATCTGACAGGGACGATGAGACTGATCGAAGGAAAGGGAGCTCTTTCAACTCTGCAGACCCATCTGGAGGATCTGGGGATACGAAACCCTGAGTGGATCGTCCGCTCCTCAGGCGACCCGTATATAAGGACCCGCATACAACCGTTGCAGCAGAGTTCTGAGGAACCCGTCGACGCAATGATCGTTCTCGGGGGCACGGGGGAACTGGGACTCGCGCTCGACGCTCTCAGCAGTCTGCCACAGGAGATACCTCTGATTCTGATCCCCTCGGGGCTGATCTCCCCCTCACAGCTTATCGCCGCCCGGCGGGATATCGCCCTGATGGTGATTGATGAGGTTCCTTCGGGACGATTGAAGCACACGGAGATCAAACAGCTTGTCACACTCTCTCTCTTCTACCTGCTAGCCTCCCTCATAGAACCATACGACCCGATGATCACAAGTGATGCACGCTACATCCTGTCCCGGGCTCTCAGAGTTATCGGGGCTCTCAGTGAATCAAGACGGCAGGCAAGCTATCTGACAACGACGATCCTTCCGATAACGGTGGAAATGGGAAGAAACAGGAAAGACAATCAGATCATATCTCTGATGGAACACATCACCGTCCATCCATTCACGATATTCGACAGTGCAGGTATGCTACTGCTTCCACTTGTACACCTCATCCGCGGTGAGTATGGAGATCTGTACGCAGGCATCGGGCAGCTCATCTCAGAGCCCGATGTGGCCTCCTGGGTCTCTTTCTGGAAAGAGGGCATATGTGACGATCAGAAAGAGACAACCCTCCGGCTGCTCTCGAGTCGTCTTGAACAGATCCTGTGTGAACGAGAGACCGACAACCTTCTCAGTACATTCTTCGGATATCTCAGGGAGGAAGCACGATGAGTAGCCACGAACCGCTCAACACGTTGTACGGCTCAAGTTCGTACATCACCCTCTCTGGAATCACGGAACAGCTGAGTCAATGGCTGGAGGAACAGGGATGGTCGGATCCTCTGGTCATATGGGATACTCCCGAGCAGGTACTTCCTGTAAAGACTGTCAAGAGTACTCTTTCCGACCGGGCTCTCAGGGGAGCGACCTGTGATGTACTGATCATCATCGGTGACGAGGCAACCTCTGACACGGTGAAACTCTCACTCGCAGATCTGTATGAGAAACCCAGGAAGATTCCGTTTGACATAGTCGTGATTCCTACGACCTACAGCTCCACCCGTTCTCTCACGGGGCGCTACCTTACATCGACTGGCTGCTACAGCTACGACAGTCGCCTCATTCCCTCCCTGACGGTGATAGATGAGAAGCTGCTCAGAAACAGGCCTCCGCTTACAGTGGCTGTCGATATGGCCTCCCTTCTGAGTGGCATCTATGACATGTTCACCCGGGTCCCGAAGGAATCGTTCGCATGGCAGCTGCTGCTGGAGGCCCATGCGTTGTACACTTCACATGCCGTGAATGCGGTGTATACCCGGAGTGCAGAAGACTCCAGAGAGCTCATGGCACTCTGCTCTCATCTGGTTGCCTCGGCACAGAACTGTTACCCTCCCGGGCTCCTCGATGCATGCGTGCGGGCTGTCACCTCGGTCAGTGACCTGCACCGCGCCCAGAGTTCGGTCCTCGTATTCCCCCATATGGTCAGAAACCTCAACCGGGCACTGCCGGAAGAATGGGCAGCGGAAACTGCTGAGATAGTGTCTCAGATGCTGAGCGTGTATGACATGGTACTTGCATCTCACATACAGGACATTCCGAAGACACTTCACGCCGTATCACGTGCACCGTTCGAACATACCGGACTTTCCCTGTCTGATCTTTCCCGTATCGCAGAGAAGACGTATCTCAGTGCAGAGACAGCCCTTACACTTCCTGATGTTGATCATCAGACCGTGCTGCACTGGGTAGAGAGCATCTACTGGGGCTACGAAGTCACCTGAGGAGATACCATGAACAGACCGGAACGTATGAAGGAATTCAAAGAGCATATCATTACCCTTACCTATCGCGGACAGGAGTACAAAATTCAGCAGGGAACTACAGCCGGGGAGTTCCTGTCCCTCCATGCCCGGGACGGGAGGGTCAATGACCCCTATGAGAAGGACCCTGTGATTGCATTGCAGGTCAACAAGGAGGTGATGTGTCTCTCCCAGTCTCTGGTGATTGACGGTACGGCGGAACCTGTGCAGATGTTCTCTCCGATAGGGAAGAGGATGTACCGGCATACGCTCAGCTATCTTCTCGCCTATGCAAGTCACACACTCTTTTCCACCAGGCGCCTGGTCATCGGGCACTCGCTCGGGAACGGATTCTACTTTTCCTACGAAGACCTGCAGGAACTGACGCCTGAAGACATCACAGCTCTCGAGACACAGATGCGCAGGATAGTGGAATCGGCCCTGCCGATCCGCCTCTATATCGCTGCCTATGAACAGGCTACCGACTACTTCGGGAAGATCGGTTTCAAGGCAACCCGACAGCTGCTCGATTACCGTAACGACCCTACCATTCCCCTCTATGCCTGCGGTGATTTCCTCGACATCTCCTTTGAACCGCTTCTTTCAAACTCCTCACTGACCCCCCTGTGGGAATTACGCCCCTACGGGAACTGCGGACTGCTTCTGCGGTATCCCCTCAGTTCATCCTACACGAGCATGCCTCCCTTTCGCGACAATCCCCTCCTGTTCTCGGTTTTCAATGAATCAAAGGAGTGGGGAAACATCCTTCATGTGGACTGTATCGGTGCCATGAACGCCATCTGCGGTTCCGACCAGATACGGACCTTCATCAGAATGAATGAGAACCTGCAGCAGAGAAAGATCAGTTCGGTCGCTGAGGAGATAGCAGAGAGAAAACAGGTCAGAGTTGTATTCATAGCAGGCCCTTCCTCCTCGGGAAAGACCACGTTTACCATGAGGCTGGCTCTGCAGCTCAGGCTGCTCGGCTACCAGCCGGTCCAGATATCACTTGACAACTACTATCGGTCAAAGCATGAGGTTCCTCTGGATGACGAGGGAAACATCGACTTCGAAGCTCTCGAAGCACTCGACCTTGCTCTGTTCAGAGAGAATCTGGCAGACCTGTATGACGGCAGGAGTGTTCAGATTCCCCGTTTTGAGTTCACTGAAGGGGGAAAGCGGTACTTTGATCAGCCGGCCATCACGCTCCAGAAGAATACGATACTTCTGATTGAAGGAATCCACGGACTCAACCCGTCACTGGCCCCCGGTGTGGACAGCGCCACCACCTTCAGAATCTATATTTCAGCCCTGACACAGCTCAACCTTGATGACCACAACAGAGTGAGCACGACGGATAACAGGATTCTTCGCAGGATCGTGAGGGACCATCGCTACCGGGGAACGAGCGCACAGCAGACACTCGAGATGTGGCCGTCGGTGGAACGCGGTGAGAGCAGACATATATTCCCGTATCAGAATGAGGCGGATGTCATGATCAACTCAGCCCTCGAATACGAACTCGCCGTCCTCAAGGCCTTCGCCGAACCGCTTCTCAAGACTGTGAAACCTGATGCAAGCGAAGCCTACCCGACAGCACGTCGTCTTATCGCCTTCCTGGAGAACATCTATCCCATCAATCCGATGATGGTTCCCCCCGAGTCCCTCCTGAGGGAGTTCATCGGAGGAAGTGAGTTCCACGACGGATGCTGATTGAGGATCAGACGTTGTAGATGTGCTTGTACTCGTCGAACAGCTGCTGCACCTTGAAACGGCATTTGCCGCAGACGGTCCCGAACTGTGTGATATCACGCAGTTCATCGAGAGTCGTAGCCTCTTTGTTCTTCACCAGCTCTTCGATTCTCTGATCGGTGATCCCCTTGCACTCACAGATGATCTTCGCGACCGAGGCCTTATACGGGTTAGGTCTGTTCTGCCTCTCCAGGTAGTTGTCGATAGCCGCTCTCAGTGCCTTGTCACCAAGCACCGAACAGTGGAACTTGTGCTGAGGGAGTCCCCCCAGATGGTCGGTGATACTCTCCGGTGTCAGGTTATAGGCTTCCTTGAGACTCATTCCTATAGCCATCTCACTCATCATGGAGGTACTGGCGATTGCACTGGCACATCCATAGGTCTGCCACTTGAGGGTCTCTATCCTGTCGTCCTTCACGGTGATCCCGACTCGCATCTGATCACCGCATGCCATGGAGCCGACCATGCCTTCTCCATCCGGCTGATACGAATCATCAGTCCAGAGGTTCTTAGGATTCATGAAGTGGTCTTTTACTGTATCAGTATATACCCATGCGGGTGAGTTCTGTGTGCTCATCGTGTTGATATCTCCCTTATCCGCCTGATGATAGGCGGAAGTTTTTCAATGACATAATCAATATCCTCTTCAGTGGTATAACGCCCGATACTGAAACGGATCGATCCATGGGCCAGCTCTACATCAAGTCCGGCGGCCAATAGAACAGGCGACGGTTCAAGTGAACCTGTTGCACAGGCGCTGCCGGTCGAAACCGAGATCCCCTCAAAATCGAGGTACAGGAGAATCGATTCTCCCTCTGCCTGAGGAAACGACATGTTGAGGGTTCCGGGGAGGCACCGCTCGGGGTGCCCATTGACATGTGTCTGCGGGACAGCCTCTTCAATTCCCTTCCTCAGTCGTTCTCTCAGCTCCCACTCCCGTGTGCTGTCCACCGCCTGCAGCTCCGTCACCAAGCGGGCTGCCTTTCCCATACCGATGATCGACATGGTATTATAGGTGCCCGCTCTCATGCCATCCTCCTGATGCCCCCCCTTCACGAAGGTCCTGAAGGGAGCACCGTTTTTGATGTACAGTGCACCAACCCCCTTGGGTCCATAGAACTTATGACCCGAAAGGCTCAGATAATCGACATCCCAGTCCTGTACATCCACAGGAACCTTGCCGATGGCCTGTACGGCATCGGTGTGCATCAGAGCACCCGCACTGTGTGCGATCCGGGTCAGTTCTCCAATGTTCATGATGGTTCCGGTCTCATTGTTGGCACTCATCACGGACACAAGGAGAACCGTCTCGTCGATAAGCCTCTCCAGGGTCTCGGGGAGAACCTCGCCATAGGTATCCACGGGTATATAGTCGATGCGGTATCCCTGGTTGCCCAGAGCTTCCACCGTTTCGATGACGGCAGGGTGTTCGACCGTACTCACAAGGATACGGTTCCTCTGTGATCCTTCATCGATCAGAGTCTTCGCAGTGTAAAAGACGGCGTTGTCCGACTCCGATCCACCGCTGGTGAATATCAACGATCCGGCGGATCCGTTGATCATCTCGCTCACGGCACTTCTGGCGCTCTCAAGCGCCTCTGATGCCGCCCTTCCCGCCGTGTGCATGCTCGATGCATTACCATACAGGTCGGTCGAGGCGAACATCGCCTCGATAACCTCAGGCGCAAGCGGGGTCGTTGCATTATTATCTAGATAGACAGTTCTCATGTATAGGTACTCTCTTGAATTAAACATTACAGAAGGTGGAAAGACGCATGGCTTTCCCCTTCCCCATCACAAGGCAGAATGTGATTTCAGAGAGTCGCTATCCTCATCCCCCTCGATGTGGGAACGGGCGAAGTATATCTTGCGTTTCACAGCAAAACGGAGGTGAAGACGTTTCGCCTCACGGACATAGGCACAGGTCTCAGGAAGATAGGAGGAGAACATCGCTGTGAAGCGGGTGACTCTCATGCATTCCTGATGGAGGCGAAGACGGTCGTTGTAGATTCGACACTGACGGGTGGAGGGATCATAGTGTGGACAGGGAGCATCGAGATCGTACACGACGGTATCCCCCGCTATCACTTTCTCGTGACAGCAGAGACCGCAGCGACTGCATGTATTCTCCCATTTCTTCGTAGTGAACTTCAACACTATGTCTCCAACATCTCCTGTAATACCATAGAAGTAGCCTTATCTTCAACAGGGTGAACCCGTACCGCAGAAACACTGATGTACTGCGAGGCAAGCAGTGTGTAGTCTGCTTCGCTGTACCTGTCATCGAACACGGGGGGTTCGTCACTTTTCAGTGTATACTCTGCTGAAGATGCCTGCTCATCCTGATAGGCCAGTCCGATATGCGTCTGGTGCGCATCGAAACTCGTATTCTTCTCTCCTGCGTGACGCTCCACTACATCAAGATACTTAAGTTCCCCGATTTCGCCAACCTTCCACATGCCGTTATCAGTCGGCGGGACGTTGATATTAAGCAGGACCTGCGAGGTGCACAGCGGACGAAACTGTTCGAGATGATCCGTAAGAAAGGAAGCCGCTCTCTCGTACGGAGTATTCTCACCGGGAGTGTGGAGACGTGCAGAAACCGCGATGGAAGGATAGCCTCTCAGAGCCGCTTCACTCGCAGCCCCGACGGTGCCTGAATAGAGGATGTCGGTCGAGGCGTTATACCCTCTGTTAATACCGCTGATCACCATATCAGGAACGATCGGTATCACCTTCGCAGCCAGTCCGTACAGGATTGCATCAGCCGGGGTCCCGCTACAGTGGTAATGACGCTCTCCGTACCTATGGATCTTTATCTTTCCCTTCAGTGTCATAGCATGAGAAAAGGCACTGCGTTCCTCACTCGGAGCACAGACCCACACCTCATGGCCGGCTTCACTCAGGGTCTGTTCGAGAATCCTGATGCCGTCTGCCTGGTAGCCGTCGTCATTCGTCAGAAGTATCTTCATGCATCAATCGTACGACCTTCAGCTCTCCCTTCGGGATGAACCGCTTCACTTCCGGGCGGAAACCGAAGATATGTTCGTACTCCTCCATGCGCTCAGCATACGAGGAAATCGCATCTTCTTCAATAAGGACGATGAGAGAACCCACATCTCCTCCCGCGATCATCACCGCACCGTAAGACTGCATCGTCTCGGAAGAGCGTTTAGTGAGCCAGTCAATCTCGGGACAGCTGATCTCGAACCCGTCGCGGAGACCCACCTGGATCCTGCTGAGCACCTTGCCGTACTGGGGATAGAGATGCTGTGAGAGATAGCTCTTTGCCTCGAGGGCAAGTTTTGATTCGGAGAGGACATAGGAGACCAGACGCTTCTCATCCTCACCAAGGTTCTCGGTCAGCTCCTTCTCCTCATCACTCTCAAGATCTCTCAGAGACTTGCGGGGAAGGAACTCTGCTATCGCTTCGAACGCCTGTGTGCACTCAATCCTGCGCAGCTCCGCCTCTTCCTTGAATGCCTGAGGACTTATCTTACTCTCGATGAGGAGTGTCACTACCGAGGAATCCTGTTCAATCGGGATATACTCGATGCTGAGATGCTGCACATCAAAGAAGAGATACGTATTATCCCGGGCATTGAGCATAGCGAGGAACCGCCCGATCCGGGCCGGTTCACCGACAAACTGTGTGATGGCTGTATATGCTATATGAGCACAGTCTTCATGACTTAACCCGAAATCAAAGAGCTCATTACAGGCAAGGGCAACCGAAAGGGCCATGGAACAGCGGAGAGTCTGGGACTCATGGGTCAGGACCTCTCCTGAAAAAGAGAGGTTGAACCCCTTCGTCTGATACCCTCTGAGATTGAAGATAGACAGGACTCCCTTTATGTAGTTCGCCCAGCGATCCTCTCTCCTGTATTTGAGATTGAGCAGGTTAACCCGCTTGCGCTCCTCGAGGGGACCGAGGAATGCCCGCACTGACTGGTCCTTCCTGCGAGAGCAGGTGGTATACAGCATTCGCGTGCTGGAGGCATAGATCGAATAGCCTGAACAGAAGTTCGCATACTCACCCACAATGGTGTACACACCGGGCAGGTGCACAGCGACAGATGGAGACGAACCATATTCTTTCCTATGCAGATCTAACATCTCGTTCATAGCTTCCTTGTTGACTCTATTTTATTTTACCCCACCACTGAATGCAACAAAAAAGAGACCACCGCCATGATACGGCGACAGTCCCTTTCTCTCTCGTTCAATAGACGTCTTTTACTTATCGGAAATACCGTACTTCTTCTTGAACCGTTCGACACGTCCAGTGGTGTCAACGAGCTTCTGAGTACCGGTAAAGAACGGGTGACAGGCGCTGCAGATTTCAACATCAAGCTTCTTGCTTGTCGATTTCGTCTCAAACGTGTTCCCGCAGGCGCAGGTCACGGTTGTCATTTCATACTTGGGATGAATACCCTCTTTCATACTTCTTCCTCCACATCTTATCTGGTATCCTCTGCTACGGTCTGTGCCTTGACAGAGGACTGCTTTCATCTCTTACCGTTCTACATCATCGATGTGTTCATCGAACGTAGAAACGCCTCATTATTCTTGGTTTTCTTCATTTTGTCAACAAGGAACTGAGTCATCTCAAGATCTTCCATGGGGTTGATCGCATTTCTCAGTGCCCAGATCTTCATGTTCTCATCCTCGGCAAGAAGGAGATCTTCACGACGGGTACCGCTCTTCTTGATATTGATCGCAGGGTACAGCCGCCGTTCAGCCATCCGCCGGTCGAGAACGATCTCGTTGTTTCCTGTACCTTTGAACTCTTCGAAGATCACTTCATCCATCCGGCTTCCGGTCTCGATGAGAGCGTTGGCTATGATGGTCAGGGATCCGCCATGCTCGATATTCCGGGCAGCACCGAGGAATCTCTTGGGACGGTGAAGGGCATTGGAATCGACTCCTCCGCTGAGGATCTTGCCGCTGGCGGGGACGGTCTGGTTGTAGGCACGGGCGAGGCGGGTGATGTTGTCAAGGAGTATCACGACATCCCGCTTGTGCTCGACCAGACGCTTCGCCTTCTCTATCACCATCTCGGCCACGGTCACGTGGCGCGAAGCCTGTTCATCGAAGGTGGAAGCTATCACTTCACCCTTGACGGTACGCCGCATATCGGTGACCTCTTCCGGTCGTTCGTCGATCAGCAGCACCATCAGGTATACTTCCGGGTGATTGGTCGTAATCGCATTGGCAATCTTCTGCATCAGGATCGTCTTACCTGCACGAGGCGGAGCCACGATCAGTGACCTCTGTCCCTTTCCGATCGGAGCAAACAGGTTTATGATCCTCGTCGAGATATCGGGATCCTCTGTTTCAAGGTTCAGTCGGGAATCGGGATACAGGGGAGTGAGAGAATCAAAGGAGGCACGGATCCGTGAGGCTTCGGGAGGATCAAAATTGATGCTTTCAACGCGGATCATCGCGAAATAGCGTTCGGCATCCTTGGGAGGCCGTATCTGGCACCGCACGGTATCGCCGGTCTTCAGGGAGAGGCTCTTCACCTGACTGATCGAGATGTAGATATCCTCTGACCCGCTGAGATAGTTGTTGTGGGGGGATCTGAGGAACCCGTATCCGTCCGGAAGAATCTCAAGAGCCCCGAAGGCCATGATGACTCCACCCGCCTGTGTATGGACTTTGAGAATCTCAACAATCAGATCCTGTTTCTTGTAATCCAGGATATCAGCATCTGTCAGACCGAATTCCTTTGCCTTCCTCCTCATCTCCGGCAGGGTAAGGACCGACAGGTCATTCACCGTCAGGGATGGAACAGATGGATCGGGAACAAAAAGTTCCACTGAATTACTCTCCTGAGTGTTCCTGTTGTTCTTTCTGTTCTTCTGGAAATTGTTGTTATTGGAATTCTTCTGTCTGTTGGTGTTCTTCTGGCGGCTTTGTCTGCGGTTGGACGTGTTCACGGAACCGCTGTTCTGCCTCTGGGAGGGCCTGTTATCCTGCCTTCCCGTATTCTCGGATCTGCTCGGGCTCTCGTCCACATCCGCGCTTTGAGAGTTCCCCGAAGGTTCGTGTGTCATCGAACCCGCCTGCTCCGGTTTCTCCTGCACCTGCTGAGGTTCGTCAGAGGACTGGGACTCGCTCTTCGGTGTCGATTTCTTCTTTTTCGGTGTGCTCGCGCTCACAGCTTCATCTGTCGAGGAAGACGGTGAGTCTTCCTGAGGTGTGTCCTCATGCTTCTGTGTTTTCTTGGGAGGGCGACCGCGTCTTTTAACGGGAGCGGGAGGTGTCTGTGCCTCATCTGAAGAAGATGTACTCTCCGCATCGGTCGAAGGCACAGCCTCGGCATTCTTCTTCACCACAACACGCTTTGCCGGTTTTACCGACTGTGCCTGTGGTGCTTCCTGGGTGTCCACGTCAAACAGCTGCGGCCCATTGTCATACTCTGATGTCATTAATTAACTCCAAACGATTATTTCGTTGAAAAAGGATACTCAGCTTGCACAGTTACCTATGAATTGGTGATGTTCGTTGAATGGTTTACAGGGAATCGAACGCTCTGTGTGCAGATTTGGGGTATCCCCTTAGGATAATCTAAATATATTGCCACTTATCAACTATGTCAAGCAACTCCTTACCGCTCAGATACAAGTATGCAAGATAAATCGCTGCAAGTGCTCCACGTCTCCTCACGGAAGAGCGCCCGTAGGTAGTGAACGTAAGACGAACAGCGACGGGAGGCCTCTTCGCTGAAGCGAAGGCGAACCACACGGTACCCACAGGCTTGTCAGGTGTTCCACCCTCAGGACCTGCTATACCGCTCACTGCTAGAGCGATATCGCCTGATGATTGCTCCAGTGCTCCCTGGGCCATTTCCAGCACAGTCTCCCGGGAGACCGCACCGAACCTGTCCAGTGTTGAACTCTTCACGTTGAGCATCGAGACTTTGGCACGGTTCGAATAGGTGACGTAGGAGGAATCGAAGTAGGAACTGCTTCCGCTTCTGTCGGTGAGGATCTTCCCTATCAGACCTCCGGTACAGGATTCGGCAGCTGAAACCATCAGATGATCACTGTTCAGCAGCTCAACAAAACGGTCGATGATCTCGACATCTCCCTTCTCGATAAGGTGAGGACCGAGACTCTCTGCAACGTTCTGTGCAAGAAGGTCCCGTTGAGACTGAGAGCCCCCGCTGAGATAGAGACTGATCCGGTATTCCTGGACACGGGTTCCCCAGGTGAGGCCTTTATAGGCATGTGATGCAACAATTTCTTCCAGTTTTGATTCCGGAGTGAGATAGACCGAATACTCATCCCTCTGGACCGAACCGGTCCCGCTCATGGTGGCGAGGATGGGAAGTACATCGGCATGGAGCATCGGGTGCAGTTCTCTCGGCGGCCCCGGGAGAGCAAAGACTTTCACCTTCCGTCCCTCTCGTTCTACGTCACCATAGAATCCCGGTGCGGTCCCGTTATCATTCCTGATGACAGTGAAACCCCGGGGGATCTGCACCTGCCTCAGGTTGGCACCGTTGATCCTCTCACCGATTCTATCGTAGAGCGTCTGATACGCCTCTGGGTGGATTTCAAGTTCAACACCTGCCGCCGAGGCGATGATAGAACGGGTCATATCATCACTGGTGGGCCCCAGTCCTCCGGTGACTATCACCAGAGAGGAGTCTGTAAGTGCACAGAGGAACTCCCTGTCCAGTCCTTCGTCGTCAGGCACGATGAGCACCCTGTTGACATGAAAGCCGAAACGGGTCAGTTCCTTGGTGATTGTCGCTACATGCCGGTCCTGGATGATCCCGCGTGTGATCTCAGTGCCGACGATGAACAGAGAGGCCTTCAGAGGAGTGTTATGCATGAGGGTTCCTACTAAAACGTGTTATGATTCGGGAGAGAGCAAGCGCCAGGAGAAGGACAACGGAAAGCACTACGGATGCTCGTGCAAGTATGTCATCATAGCGTGTGTACAGCGTATCGTCGCCTGATTCATAGACCGGTACGTCGTAGATATTCCACCCCTTCGTGAACGGTTCCATGGGGTCCACATACCGCCCGCTGGGAAGGATCATTGCTGTGATACCTGAGTTGGTTCCGCGGATCGTACTCTTTCGGGTCTCGATCGAACGGAATACGGCCATGGCGAAATGCTGCATCTCGGCAGAGACCGCACCAGACCAGCTGTCATTGGTCATGTTGACAATGACATCAGCCCCGTTTCTTACAAACCCTGCTGTCAGATACCCGAAGACGTCCTCGAAGCAGATCGGCGTGGAGAAGTGAACACCTTCATCGGTGGTGAACACCACGGGGTCATACCCGGTCTCCCACCAGTTGTAATCATTGGCAAGGAGGAGATTGTACAGCCAGGGCATCTGCTTCTCATACGGAAAATGTTCCGTGAAGGGAACCAGATGCTGTTTTCTGTAGGTGTTCTTTATCTGACCGTCCTCGAACATGATGACGGTATTGTAATCTTTCCTGTTCCAGGTGCCATCTTCCAGTACGGGAGGCTTGCTCTCATCTTCAAGCACACCCTCGGGGTTGCCGGTCAGAAGAGGTACAGGAAGAGAGGTGCCGAAATCGATGAACTCCTCAACGAGCTCAGCTGTCGCCTCCACCGGACGGTAGGTCATGTGCCAGGCGACTGAGGGAACGAACGCAGTTTCAGACCAGAGGATCATATCAGGGTCCTCCCTCAGCGCCTCCAGAGAGAGGGTCCTCAGAGTATTGAAGTTCCTCTTATAGGTGGTGTAGCCGCCTTTCCAGCTGTCAGCACTGTGCTGCACCGTCGCGACCCGCCATGTACGTTCCGGTTCCCGGTCGTCCCATTCATGGACCATGATGAACCCGTAGATGAGCGTTGCCGTCATGAGTGCCGCATAGACACCGATGACAGGGATGTGAGCCCTGAGATATTCTGTCAGCGAGCCTGCCCGGGAACGCAGTGCGATATAATCTGTCAGGTACACGGCAAGGAAACTCTGAGGAAGGATCATCAGGAAGGTGATACCCCAGATCCCCGAGAAGGATGCTATCTGTATGAAAGGAAGGTATTCATAGGCTGCGTAGGCGATGGTACCGTAGGGATAGCCGGCGAACCAGGACTGGCTCAGAAATGCATAAGCCACCCAGATGACGGTCTGAACAAGGTAGGAAAACCGCCTGCTTAGCGATGAAGCCGCCTTGAGAGCAGGGAACAGCATCATCATCTCCCCGCCCTTGATAATAGGAACAATCAGTATGGCAAGCGGGTGAAAGGTGGTAAGCCAGTAGTTGAAGCAGGTATAAAAAGTAAACCCGTACAGGAAACCGTACGGGATGATGGTCTTCCAGCTTGTATGCCGGATGACAGCGAAGAGGGGAATCAGTGCAAAAAAGGCTACAAACCCATACCCGTCATGTGAAAGGAACCCGGGAAAAGCGAATGAATAGATAACCGCGGAACCGATGAGAACCGCTAGTTCAATCAGGTAACTCTTTACAGTATGACGGTACACTCGTTCCACAGTTTCCTTTTATTTGTCATGTACTCTGAGTTTCCAGACAAAGTCCTTAAGCTCTTTTCCCGGCCTGAATATCGCAACTCCGTGAGTGTCGACGGCAACAAGCTCTCCCGTCTTGGGATTGCGGGCTTTTTCGCGACCCTTCCGGGTTCTGACTTCAAAGGTTCCGAACCCTCTGAGTTCGATGACACGGTCCTGTTCCAAACCTTTCTTTACTTCTTCAAAGAATTCATCGATGACATTATGGACATCGGGTCTGGCAACTCCGAGCTTTTCCTGTATGCGATCTATGATCTCCGCTTTCGTCAATTTGTTATTCGCCATGGCAACGTACTCCTAATCAATTGTGGTTATGAGATGAACACGGCAAATAGTTATGCCTGTTCCACGGAATTGAACTGAGCAGTAAGGCGGGACTTCTTCCTGGCAACGGTGTTTGAATGGTAAATGCCCTTCGAACCTGCTGTATCGAGAAGTTTGATAGCGTAGTCGAACTTCGCTTTGACATCTGAAGTCTCACTGTTCGCTGCCGCTGTTCTGAAATTCTTGATAGCTGTTCGCACAGCGCTCTTGGTTTCTCTGTTTCTCAATCGTCTCTTCTCGTTCTGTCTGGCTCTTTTAGCTGCTGAGCTGCTATTGATCACGTTATACCTCCAACGGTTTCTTGTTTATCATATATAGATATAGGCGAAAGCCCTCAAAGAGGGCCAACGGATACTCAACATATCACGTTCCCTAAAATCGGTCAATACAATAGTTTACTTCTTTTCATCAAGTTGAGAGAATTTCTTCGACATACGCCTGATTCACTTCCCACCGCTTCGCGGTGTTATCAAACCTGATTTCTTCTGCCGGGATACTGAGTCTTCTCCCATCCGGGCTCGTGAGAGTGATCTTCCTGCTGAGGATATTTACCTCACTGATCCGCATTGTCTCTCCGAGCACTCTCAGCCGGCCGCCCTCAGGCGGAAAGGATTTCTTCTCCTCCACATAGAAATTGTATTCGTACGAGAGGCAGCACAGGAGTCTGCCGCAGGGCCCGCTTATCTTCGTTGAGTTAAGGCTGAGATTCTGTTCCTTCGCCATCTTGATCGAGACCGGATTGAGTTTGTCCGACAGGCAGTGGCAACAGTAATCACGCCCACAGACGGCAAGGCCGCCAAGCACTCTCGACTCATCCCGTACGCCGATCTGCCGCAGTTCTATCCTGATCTTGAACACGGACACGAGGTCCCGCACGAGATCGCGGAAGTCGACGCGGTTCGCGCTGGTGAAGAAAAAGACGATCTTCGGTTCCCCGAAGAGGTAGTGCGCACTGACGAGTTTCATGTCGAGCTTGTGCTGCACAATCTTCTCCCTGCACAGAATCAGAGCTTCGGTCTCCTGTGCTTCGAGGAGGCTGAACCGTTCCAGGTCCTCCTCGTCGGCCATTCTCTCAATCCAGTCTATATCACCGGTTACCTTCACCAGTTCAGGGTCTTTCGTGTCTGCATTCGGTTCCTGAGAAAGTGACGGTTCCGTCACATCCTCTTTCTCTGAGACCACCTCAGATACATCCGAGGGACCTGTGGAACCGACCGCCTCTATTCCGAGAGCATCACTGGAAGCCAGCAGATCCTCATCAGGGGGAAAGATCCCTGCGGGTTCATCGCCGTGCAGCTGCGCACCATGGCACTCCGTTGAGCCGGGTTCATACTGACCGAGCATCGAGGTTGAACCGATGACCACCCCGAAATCGAGACCAAACCGTGAGGGATAGATCACCTTATCCTGTTTCCTCAGCTTGAACTCAGAGGCACATACGGTAATGTCGTTACTTACCGGTGATTTCACCAGATAGACGAATCCATACTCTCCATGTTCGCGGGTATTGTTTCTCTTTCTATGTTCATGCCTTTCATTCGTATGAGGCTTATTCTTATTCATCTATTTCCTATTTCCTTTTAAGGGAAGCATTACAAGTCTATGTTATGTCATAATTTATCATGTGCGCCCATATTTGTCAAACCCGATGGCCAGCCTTGACCGTACGTTGGGTTCATGATATCTTGTTATAAACATCTCGAACAAGTGTAGATGTAATCGAACTAGGAAAAATCATGAAATTATTTGATACTCACGCCCACATAGGGTTGATACATGAAGACCAGATGGAACAGTTACTCATTATTCAGAGAGCGAAGCAGAAGGGTGTTGCACACCTGATCAGCATCTGTAACTCTCTTGTTGATTTTGAGATAGTCTATGAAAATCTCAGGACAGCATCAGGAGTGTACCATGCCGTGGGAGTGAGCCCTTCAGAAGCGAAAAACCCTGGGATCAACTGGGAACGCAGACTTCAGGAGTTCACCGGGTATGACCGGGTCGTTGCTCTCGGCGAGACAGGTCTGGACTATTCAAGCAAGTACGGCTACCGGAACGAACAGGTCGAACTGTTCATCAAGCAGCTTGATATTGCCAGGAGTCTTCACCTGCCCGTGATCATCCACAACAGAGAGGCAGGGAAGGATATCCTCGATATCCTCAGGACCCGCCTGCCCGAAGAGGGGGGCATCTTCCACTGCTACAGTGAAGACTGGCAGTATGCGAAGCAGGCTCTCGACCTGCCCGTCTACTTCTCGTTCGCAGGGAATGTCACCTACAAGAACGTCCGTCACCTCCATGACACCATTGCCAACCTCCCCCTTGACCGGATCCTGATTGAGTCGGAAGCTCCTTTCATGGTTCCCTCCCTCTACAAGGGGAAACGGAACAAACCGGCCTATCTTGAAGAGACTGCAAAGGCAGTTGCACGGATCAAGGACCTTGATGTTGAAGAGGTGGCTGTCCAGCTCTATCAGAACAGCCTCAATGCCTTCCACCTGAGCGAAGATATCTAGAACATTTTCTCATGGGTGCAGAACAGACACGATCACTCTACCATCCCGTGACGATAGGTTCCCTTACGATAGAGGGGAACCTGTTTCTTGCGCCCCTCGCTGGCTATACTGACAGAGCGTTCCGTTCCGTCTGCATTGAAAGGGGAGCTTCGTTCACCTACACGGAGATGGTGAGTGCCGAGGGACTGGCACGCGGAAGTGAGAATACCGAAACGCTCATGGCACGCGGTGAGGGAGAAGATCTCCTTGGTGTTCAGATCTTTATGAATGAAGCCTCTGTGGCGATCAGGGCACTTCCCCGTCTCCTGCAGCATTCCCCCTCCATCATCGATATCAACTGCGGCTGTCCGGTACCGAAAGTGGTGAAGACGGGAAGCGGCTCTGCGCTGATGAAGGAACCGAAGAAGGTCCACGAGATGGTCAAAGCACTCAAGGAATATACGGATCTGCCGGTTTCGGTCAAGATCCGAACCGGATGGGACAGAAACTCGATCACGTTCAAGGAAGTTGCGGACGCAGCTCTCAGTGCCGGTGTCGATATGATCACCATGCACGCTCGGACCCGTCAGGAGGGATATTCCGGAACGGCTCACTGGAGCGCTCTGACGGAACTCAGTCACTTCGTGCATAACAGGAACCCCCGCGTTGCGGTCTTCGGTTCAGGTGATCTGTTCACCCCTCTTGCCGCGAAGGAGATGCTCAAGACGACCTCAGTCGACGGAGTGATGTTCGCCCGCGGAGCAATCGGAAACCCCTTCATCTTTGAAGACACCAGGCGCCTGCTCACCGGAGGCAAGGCGGGAGAGCACGATCTTGCCGAACGCATGGATGTCATGCTGAGACAGCTGCACAGGATGGGCAGGGACACATCACAGAACCTTGCCTGCCGCGAGATGCGCAAGCATGCCACAAGTTATCTCAAGGGGATTCCTCACGGATCTCGCGCAAAACAGGAACTGGTTCAGGCAACAACCTATGCTGAGTATGAACAGGTATGCACCCGCCTCATAGAAGGTGATCTCTGATCTGCTGAAACCTATCGCCAAGGCGTCAGAGCGCGATGTGCGCCCTCTTTCCCGTTCAGTTGACTCTATTGATTGTTACATGATAGCTTGAGGTTCAGAGTTAAAGGAGTTTCATGTCGATGAGAGTTCTCGTATTAGGAAGCGGAGCAAAAGATCACGCAATAACTTGGTTGTTTTCTCAAAGCAGACTCATCGAAGGCCTGTTTGTGGCCGGCGGTAACGTCGGCACCGCTGCGATAGCGGTGAACCTTGCAGATCTCGATCCTTCATCACCAGAGGATGTGTATGCGGCCTGCCTTCAGCATTCGATAAATTTCGTATTTGTAGGCACAGAGGCTCCCCTGTTCACAGGAGTCATCGACTTCCTGAATGAGAGAGGAATCAACACCTTCGGCGCACCGATGCATGCCCTGGCTCTCGAAGGAGACAGGCAGTTCGCACGGAGCTTCACGGGCCGGCATAATATCCCGGTACCGGGAAACAGAATGTTCGAAGATGAGCAGAGCCTGTCACAGTTCCTCAAGCGTCATGAAGGAGAGCAGTTCGTCCTCAAGAAGAATGCTCTCGCCCCGAGCAGGATCATGATCAACTCCAGCAACCATGACAAACTGATGAGCTTTGCACGGACGATCCTCCCGAAGGACGCAATCATGCTCGAGGAGGCCCTCAAAGGACTCCCGATCACTATCACAGTGTTTACCGACAACAATGGATATCTGATGTTCCCTCTCTGCAGTGACTACACCCACAGCGAGGAAGGCGACAGCGGAGCTCCTACAGGTGGTATGGGTTCGATCTGTCCCGTGCCGCTGGACAAGGTGGAGAAACAGGCGATCATCGAGCAGATCATCGAACCGACTCTCTACGGCATGCGGGTGGAGCAGATCGCCTACAAGGGAGTGCTCACCTTCAGTGTGATTATCACGAATAACGGGCCTGTCCTTGTTGACTATCACGTACGATTTAACGACCCCGCAACCCAGGCGATCGTTCCTCTGATCAAAAGCGATATCATAGAAATCCTTCAGGCTATGGATCAGGACAGACTCTCAGAGCTCACGCTCTCGGTGACAACCCAGTCTGCAGTGGCAGTGGTAGTCGCATCCAGAGGATACCCTGAGAACCCTGAAATCGAGAAGGAGGTCGCGCCGCTGCCTCTGTCAATCAGAAACAACATGTTCCAGGGGAAACCGTTCGTATTCTATGGTGCTGTTCAGGAAAAGAACGGGAAAATGCTTACCAGCGGAGGGCGAAACATCACCCTCGTTGGACTCGGACGAAACATCATCGAAGCAAATAAGCACGCATATGAGTACATCGAGGAAGTGAAGTTCGATGGAGCGTGGTATCGCTCAGACATCGGGAACAAGTTCTTTGAACACTAGGAAGGGGGCGTTTCCCCTTTCCATTCATTCATGAATCTACTACCCGGCAACCCTACAGCCGCACTTCCGCTGACAATGCCACCTGGAAATCACCGGCCTGAGCTCCGTAGCTGTCGGTGGAAACCGTGTATTCACGCTTGCCGGCATAGGTAAGGTCAGCCTTCAGAGACAAATCCACCCACCGATAGACATTCTCAAGTTTCCACTCACCCGAGACCGTCGCCATAAGAACCTCCATGATCGTATCTCCCGAAGGAGCTGTTTCGGTCGATTCGTTGACCACGGAATTGGCGGTGAAACAGTCGATGATACCGTGACGGGAGAAGGTGACGTCCAGAGCGATGTTACCCTGAGCAGGAAGAAGCAAGGAAAGGTTGAAATCCACGACCTGTACATCCTCACCGTATTCATACCCGAGGTAATCGATGCGGGTGACGAACGAGGTGCCGTTTCCATGGTATTTTCTAAACACGATAAAATCCACCATCTCACGATGATACATCGCAGGGGAAGTCGTCGCGTACTCAAGGGAGGCCGACAGGATTCCCTTCGAAAGCGTCCGTGCATACTCGAGGCCCGCCAGATAGGCGGATGCGTCGGCCTGCGTGGCACTCTCATTGGGTGCACGTGCCTGGTCAAGGGCGAACTGCCCGTACAGGTTCAGTCCCTCCATCAGTGTCACATCAAGCTCGGCATGGGCAATGGCATTGAACATTGTCCGGCTGTTCAGGTTGTGGTAGATATAGGCAGGATTGAAATGTCTCAGGTCGAACACATCGTTCTGATACATCACGTTCTCACTGAACGCAAGGGTAAGGCCGTCAAGGATCCTGAACTCGAGGCGGTGAGCCATCAGCATCTTGAACATATCGTCGGTGCTTGATCCTTCAGCGGAGGAGATGTTGGTCTCGAAGAACATATTCGTCCAGTCATAGGAAAAACGGTCACTGAACAGGACAAGTCTGAGGAAGTCGGAGTAGTCATGATGGTCACCGATCACGAAGTTTCCGCTGTGTCCGTTCCCCCATTTCATCCGGTCTCGCGAAAGCGAGAGGTTCCAGTGCTCCCCCCCGGTGGCTATCACAGCGCGCTTGGGGGTCTGAAAATCGACATCATAGGTAGAACTCATCCAGTTGGTCAGTACCGACTGACTGAATATCGAACTCGAGACAACATACTGCCCGGCCCCATCAACATTCTCCACCAGCCCCTCTCCATTATCCTCACTTTCCACATTGAACCTGGCGAAGGAGTCACGGTCAGTGTACCGGTTTCTGCCGTAGGAGAGGTCTGTGAACATGTAGAACGTGTCATCGAACAGGAATTCCGCTTCCATCTCGACCATCGGAAGGCGATCGGTGAACGAGTAGGACCAGTTTTCCTCGGTGGTAAACTCTTCTCCGTTCGAGTGGGCATACAGCTCACCGTTGAGGTGGAAATAGAAACTCGCCTGAACCACATCATCAAACTGGTAACGGAGGGGTAACGTGATCTCCTCCCGAATCGAATCGTACATCTCCTGTTCAGATTCCGAAAGGTCGCTCCGGTCGAGCCGGTTGAGAATCTGTTCAGCCTGAGAGACACTCCAGGGCTGAGCGTTCGACGGAGTACCTTTCCCGGTGACAAGGTAAAGAGCTTCCATCCTCTCATAGATGCCGCTGGAGAGCGGAATGATCTGAGGAGAGGCTGAAAGAAAAAACATCGCAGCTCCCCATACAAAGAGAGCTGCAAGCGATACTGATCGTCTGTTCATACCAGGTCAGCCTGTCAAAGCTTGTAGGAGAGACCGACGGTCAACTGTACATCCGACAGTGCATCGGCCGTACTTACATTGCCCGGGTTCGTGATGTTGATCCAGTCGAGCTGTCCATAGACCGAGAGGGTATCGACAATCTGATAGTCTCCCCTCGCACCGATGACGAGTGTGTGACTGACACTGTCCCTGTCTGAGACATCACCATCCATATTGTTCTCCGGGGTATGTTCCTCTGTCGGAGTAGAAGCAAGGCTGGTCCCGTTCGTCTCATCCTCTTCATCCCACAGCGTCCAGGCATCGTAGGTTCCGTGCATCATGTAGAACAGGTTGAGTGAGGCGTTGAACTTGCCGTACTCTCTGAAGCCCACCTGAGCATTCAGTACGATGGCATCGTTTCCGAACTCGTAGCCGAGGAACTCCTGCTGATAGTTGATACCTCCGACCATGTACTCCCTGAGTGCGATCACATAATTGATTCCATACTCACCAGGATCCTGGGTCCTGTCCCCATTGTCTCTGAGGTACAGGTAGGGATCGGTCTTGACCCATTCAAAAGATCCGTACAGGATTCCATCAAGGAGAGGATAGTTTCCCTTTGCTCCAACAAGGAGCCCGAAGGCCTGGGGCAATGCGCCGTCCTGCCCTGCGGTGGGTTCGCCGGGAAGAGAGAATTCATCAACAAGGAACGACGAGTAGATATTCACATGACTGATAGGGGTATAATCGATCTCAAGAGAGAGGACAGAGTTCGCGTTTCCCCGAATGTAATAGTTATGGAAGACCGTGGCTGGCGAGAGGACCCTCAGATCAAGGGTGTTGTCCTCAGACATGTACATAATCGCCTCGGTAAGGGCAAGGTTGACCTTATCGTTGAACAGCCGTCCTTCCAGACGGTGAGCAAGGAACATCGACAAGCCCGACATCACTCCGTTCTGATTTGCACTAAGGTCAACATACCCACCGTAAGCCTGCTGTGTTGTATAATACTCGCTCGGATGTGGGAAGAAACTGGTCAGGAAAGTATACTTGAAGTTCTTGCCGTAGGTGGTGAAGCGGCCTACGTTATGGTAGTTCACATGATCACCGAGAACCAGATTGCCACTTACTCCCGCACCCCAGGAAAGACGTTCCCGACCGACCTGCACGCTCCAGCCGTCCCCTCCGAAGGCTCCGAAGGCGCGGTAGGGCATACCGAAATCGAGGTTCAGGAAACCGGCATCCCCGTCACTCGTTGGATGGAGAAAGAATACATTGCTCGTGAATGCATCAACTCCATAGAGCCCTGACACAGGGCCGTCCGTGTTGTCAGAATCATCATAGCGGGTTGCCTGGATGGGCAGTTCACTGTACCCGTAGATATGGTCGGTGGGGCTCGTTTCGAGTGCGAACTTTACAAGAGGCTTTCTCTCTTCGAATGAGTAGATCCAGTCCTCCGGAGAAGTAAAATTGTCGGTATCAGTGTGAATATAGGTCTCGAGGTTGATATCAACATCAAAATCAACGACCGGGTCGTCTTCATCCAGCTCTCTTGCGAGGTAATCATATAAAGCCCTGCCGGACTCACTCAGAGACGCCCTCTCAAGGCGGTGGAGCATCATCAGAAGCTCGTCTGTGCTGTAGGGTCCGGTAGTCGAGGGAAGCGCATAGCCCTCACTGATATATATCTGTACCAGAGCATCGTACAACGGCGAATCAACGGGGTGTATCTTCTGCGCATTTGCAGCGAAAACCCCCGACAGACACATGAACATTACCAACGTGATGAGAAAAAACCTCTTCATATTCATCTCCTTTGAAGTATGCTGTATAAAGCAGTCTATCATATTTCAAAGGATCATGAATAGAAAATAGTTTGTATTACTTCTGGCGGGATACCTCGTACAGGAGAATACCGGCTGCTACACTCACGTTGAGAGAGTCAATGTGGCCGTGAGTGGGTATCGAGACGATGTAGTCGCATTTCCTGCGTATCAGGTCACTGAGACCACTCCCTTCCGATCCCATGATGATGGCAGTGCGGGGTGGAAACTTCGTTTCGGTCAGTTTCTCTCCATTCATATCGGCCCCGTATATCCAGAACCCGGCATTCTGCAGCAACTCAATCTCCCGTACAAGATTCGTCACAGTGGCTGTGGGAACATGACGTGAGGCTCCGCTGCTGATGCGTTCAACTGTAGAATTGTTCTGAGCTGATCGTCGTGAGGGGACGATCACAAGAGAGACGGCAAACTGATCGGCACTGCGCATGATAGCCCCGAGGTTCTGTACATCGGTAATTCCGTCCAGAATCAGAACCGTGGCAGGCTGATCGTCACTCAGTGTTGATATAAACTCACTTACAGTGAAGGACCTGCTCGTAGAGGGATCCCGTACAGTAATACTGAGAAGCGCTCCGCGGTGATCAGTACCGGGAGACATGCGGTCCATCTCCACCCGTGCTACCTTCTTGACCTTCACCTTCCCCTGATACCGGGCAAGGGACTCGAGACGGTCATTTCGCTTCTCCATATTCCTGCATATGAAGAGGGTCCCTCTGAGACCCTCATCCTTCAGAGCTTCCTCGATTGCATGAAACCCTGATATATAATCTGCCATGGCGTGCTTATCCTTATCTCTCTCAGGCGTCGAACGGTACCGGTTCCGGTCTCTCATTCTCTCCAAGAGCCTCAGACAGTTCGTGCATCAGTTTCTTCGCCTGTCTGTTCAGTTTCTTCGGTGTCTCCACTACAAGGCGGATATACTGATCTCCCCGCTGGGAATTGCTTCTCAGTACAGGAACACCTCTTCCTTTCAGACGGAGCATCTTGCCGCTCTGGGTGCCTGCAGGTACTGCCACTTTCACTCTCACATCATCGATGGTAAGAACCTCGATGGTTGCCCCAAGGGCAGCCTGGGTGAAGGATATCGGAATCTGACAGTACAGGTCATTGCCCGAACGCTCAAAATAGGAATGAGGGCGAACATTGACATAGACATACAGATCACCTGAGGGACCACCGTTGGCACCGGCATCACCCATTCCTGCCAACGAGACACGGTTTCCTGTGTCGACCCCTGCGGGAATCGTGACCTTCACCTTCTGCTGCTTCCGCTTCAATCCGGTTCCGTGACACTCATCACAGGGGTTCTCGATAACATAGCCTTCACCATGACAGGTCGGACAGGTACTTGCAATCGCAAAGAATCCGGAATTACGACGCACCTGACCCATTCCGTTACACGTCGGGCAGACCTTCTTGCCTGATCCGCTTTTTCCTCCGGTGCCGTGACAGCTATCACAATGAACGTGATGGGCAAAGGATATCTCCACCTTCGTGCCGAACACCGCTTCCTTGAAATCAATCTCTACATCATAACGGAGAGAGGAACCGACCTGAGGTCCACGCCGTGTCCTCTGGCCTCCTCCGCCCCCACCTCCGAAGAAAGATCCGAAGATATCACCGAACCCGCCTCCTCCGAACAGATCGGAGAAATCACGATACACGTTCGAGTAATCTCCGGCACCGTTGTTGTCGACTCCGGCAAAACCGTACTGATCGTACGCCTGACGTTTCGATTCATTGCTGAGAATCTCGTACGCTTCACTGGCCTCTTTGAATCTGTTCTCAGCCTCATGATCACCCGGATTCTTATCCGGGTGATTGGCTATTGCGAGTTTTCTGTAGGCTTTCTTTATTTCGTCCTGAGAGGCTCCTTTCGAGACTCCCAGAACTTCGTAATAATCCCGTTTAGCCACGGTGCAACACTTCCTTCACGTTCGTTTCGTATCTTAGTCGACCACTTCGTAGTCGGCATCTTCTACATTATCACTATCTTTCTTCTTGGTGGATGAAGTGTCTTCCGCGCCACCGCCACCTGCAGTCCCATCGCTCTGGGCACCTTCAGCGGCTCCTGCTTTGTACATCTCTTCTGCAAGCTTGTAGGCTGCCTTCTGGAGGGCTTCGTTCTTTGCTTTGATCTGATCAAGATCGTCACTTGAAACGGCGCTCTTGAGCTCTTCCATTGCCTGCTCGATGGCTGCCTTATCTTCAGATGAGATCTTGTCGCCATAATCCTTGAGAGATTTCTCTGTTGAGTACAGGAGGTTATCGGCCTCGTTTCTCACCTCGATCTTTTCACGCTCTCTCTTATCCTCTTCGGCATGAACCTCAGCCTCCTTGACCATCTTGTCGATATCGGCTTCAGAGAGGCCGCTGGAGGATTCGATTCTGATCTTCTGTTCCTTACCGGTCCCGAGGTCCTTGGCGCTTACGTGTACAATACCGTTCGCATCAATGTCGAAAGCGACCTCGATCTGGGGAACACCGCGGGGAGCTGCAGGAATACCGATAAGGTCAAAGTTACCCAGTGTCCTGTTCTGTGAGGCCATCTCCCGCTCGCCCTGAAGGACATGGATCGAAACAGCTGTCTGATTATCAGCGGCAGTCGAGAAGATCTGACTCTTCCGGGTCGGGATGGTTGTGTTTCTCTCGATCAGCTTGGTCGAAATCCCTCCGAGGGTTTCTATACCCAGTGAAAGAGGAGTGACATCGAGCAGGAGGACATCCTTGACATCCCCACCGAGAATACCTCCCTGGATCGCAGCGCCCATGGCAACGACTTCATCAGGATTGACACCTCTGTGCGGCTCCTTCTGGAAGATCTCCTTGACGATGGCCTGGACAGCGGGGATACGCGTTGATCCGCCGACGAGAATCACTTCATCGATGTCCGAAGCACTCACTCCTGCATCCTTGAGAGCAGCAAGACAGGGTTTGCGGCTTCTTTCCACGAGAGAAGATACCATCTGCTCGAACTTAGCACGTGACAGGTTCATCTGGAGGTGCTTAGGTCCGGAGGCATCGGCAGTGATATAGGGAAGGTTGATAGAGGTATCTTTGGTACTTGAGAGCTCGATCTTGGCTTTCTCTGCGGCTTCCTTGAGTCTCTGGAGTGCCATCTTGTCTTTCGAAAGGTCGACACCGGTTTCGTTTCTGAACGTCTCAACCATCCAGTCAATGACAACCTGATCGAAGTCATCACCGCCGAGGTGAGTATCACCATTGGTGGATTTCACTTCGAAGACACCGTCACCGAGCTCCAGAATAGAGATATCAAACGTACCACCGCCGAGGTCGTACACCGCGATCTTCTCTTCCTTATTGGCATCCTTGCCAAGACCGTAGGCCAGAGCTGCAGCGGTCGGTTCATTGACGATTCGCTTGACATCAAGTCCCGCAATCTTTCCTGCATCTTTGGTAGCCTGACGCTGAGCGTCGTTGAAGTAGGCAGGTACGGTAATAACAGCTTCTGTTACAGGTTCACCCAGATAGTCCTCAGCGGTCTTCTTCATCTTCTGAAGAGTGGCTGCTGAAATCTCCTGAGGGGAGTAGTCCTTGTCACGGATCTCTACTCTGATATCATCGGAAGGACCTGCCTTCACCTTGTAGGATACTTTCTTGATCTCTGAAGGGACCTCTGCAAACCGGCGTCCCATGAATCTCTTGATCGAAGAAACTGTATTCTCTGCATTGGTTACGATCTGGTTCTTGGCAGGCTGCCCAACCAGACGCTCGCCCTTTGCTGTGAACCCTACGATGGAGGGAGTTGTTCTCTGGCCCTCACTATTCTGGATAACAACTGCGTCTCCGTTCTCCATGACAGAAACACATGAGTTCGTTGTTCCCAGGTCAATTCCAATTATTCTACCCATTGTTTTCTCCTCTATACTTCTCTTGTGTGTATCAGCCTGATTCTCATCACTCGGCTATTCAGGTTTACCCACTTTAACTTTCGCGTGTCGTAACACCTTAGAATGAAGATAATAACCCTTCTGCAATTCGGCAAGGACCGTCTCCACCTCAATGTCGTCACGACTCTCCATCATGAGAGCTTCATGCTCATGGGGAGAGAACTCACTGCCGACGATATCACTCATCACCTTGAGACCCCAGTTCTTCTCAAGCATATCAAGCATCTGCTGACGGATCATCTTGACACCTTCCGCGTGACCCTCACCTTCTACCTGTGCGGAGGCTTCTATCGCGCGGTCGAAATCATCCAGAATCGGTATGAGATCATTGAGAAGTCTCTCATTGGCATACTGAACGGCCATTTCCTTCTCTCTGATCAGGCGCTTGCGATAGTTCTCCATGTCGGCAGCCTTTCTGAGGTAGGTTGTCTTCTCCTCTTCCAGAGCTGATTTCACCTGCTCAAGATCTGCTTCAAGGTTCGCGATTCTCACCTGTTCGGCACTCAAAGTTTCTGTTGATTCCTGTTCAGATGAGTCAGTCTCCTGTGCAGCCGAAGCCTGCTCCTGCTCTGCGGAAATATCCTCCTGAGTGACCTCGGACGTCTGTACTTCTTCTTCGTGCTTCTTTTTTTTGCTCATGGATTACCTTGTATTCATGTTTTGATAGTGTAAGACACAAACCAACCCACCGATGATACCTGTCTTCATCGGGAGTTCCTGCGACCAAAACAAACATACTGATTGAGAATATCCATCGTCAAGTGAATTTGCTGTGCAATAGCGAATAATCGTCACACTTTCCGGCCGGTGTCACGGTAGAAGGAACATCAGACTCTCTCGTCATCCTCATCAAAGTCCACTATGACCTCTTCCTCGTCATCCTCATCCTCATCCTCTACCGGCAGGCCGGGATCCCCTTTCGGTATCTCCGCATCAGCGGAGGAAGGCATCTCCTCATCCGAGTGACCCTGTTCCTCTTCGAACAGAAGGAGATCAGAGGTATCCTCTTCGCAAGCACGCTCCACCGGGACATCCGGCTCCACGGAAGGTTCATCCCGGACGGGAAGATCCTCCTCTTCAGCACGTATGCTGTCTTCTTCGAAGTCAGGATAGTCGATCCTTTCACGCTCTCTCATGCTGAGCAGTTCTTCCTGCTCTCTCATCTCCTTCTGGATCCGTAGCGCTTCCTCAATATCCTGTTCGATACGTGCTTTCTCATCGAGAAGCTGCTGATTCACCTCATGAGAGGCTTCGATCCGGCTGGTAAGGTCATCAAGATTCGCCCTGCCGGTTTCGAGGTCCTCTTCCACTCTGCTTTTCTCCTGCTGTGCCATGCGAGTCTGTTCATTCATCTGCTCCAGCTGCTGATCGAGGGTTGTGAGGGACCGGTTTCCCTCAACCACCTCCCGGGATAGCTGATCGAGGTCCTCTCTCGTCTGAGATACCTGTGAGGCCATGGTGTCCAGTTCCTCCCGACTGTTGAGGACCTCCCGGGACACGGCGGCAAGTTCGTCCCGCTCGTCACTCACGCGTTGTGAAGTCTCTTCAAGCTCCCGCGCTCCTGCAGAGCATCTGCCCTCAAGCTCTTCGAGGTCCTGTGATAGGGATACTTTCCGTCTTGACAGTTCTTCGACATCCTCGAGAAGGAGATGTTCCTCCTCCTTCATCCGGGCAAGGCCCAGTGAGGCCTCATCAAGAGAGCCGGTCAGAGAGCGGGAGAATTCCTTCTGCCGGTCACTCAGAGTATCGACATGGGCAGTGATACGGTCCAACAGGGGTATGATAAGTGAACGCACCTGGGCAAGAAGCGGGTCCATGGTCCCGATAAATTCCTGCCGCTGCTCTGTCAGCATGGTCTCAGTACTCTCCAGAACCCCTGCAGCGTACGAGTCGACTCTCTGTTCGAACAGTGAGATTCTCTGGTGCACGCTCTCCTCGATCTGGTCGAGGTTATCTTCACTCTCACTCACCTCTTCCCGGTAGCGGTCAATAAGCTGTTCCACCGCTTTAAGACGGTCCACCTGCTCCTGCACGTAGGTGATCCTCTGTTCTGCCTGCAGGGTAAGGGTCGAGAGGTCGGTTAGAACTTCGTGGTAGTGGACGACAGTGGCTTCGAGTTCTATCAGTTCCTTGACGTGAGCGAAAAGGCGTTCCCGTTTATCCTCTATCTCGCTGATCATGGCGGCTGCCTGATTCTGTGCCTCGATGAACCGGGACTCATACTCACTGATATGTGCAAGGAGTTCGTTATCCTTGGTCTTCAGCATTTCCAGATGACTGCCCACGTACCGCTTCACCTGCTCGAGCCTGTGCTCGTTACGGTCGGATTTGCGAAGGGTGATGATGATGATAAGAGTCAGGAAGAAGAGTCCGACAGAGAGAATCATGGGAAGCAGTTCTGCCATTCAGTCCTCCTAAGTGATAAGTCCGGTAACCTGAGTGTGGAAGTCTCTATAATCGGAGAACACCGTGTCGGCCGCAGGATGAGAATCAGAGTACTTCCCCTTCTCTCTCTCAGTTGTACCACGGGCTGACTTCATGAGCAAGATGGTTTTCATCCCTGCCCGCTTTGCACCGACCATGTCCTTGCGGTAGCTGTCTCCCACATACAGGATCTGTGAGGGCTCGAGCCCCATCATCTCGGCCATGTGAAGGAACGGTTCCCGGTGAGGCTTTAGATAACCGGTCTCCTGAGCGCAGGAACGGTAGGCAAAGTACCGCTCGACTCCCAGCGTCTCAAGCTTCCCTGCGACGGGGAAGTCAGAGAGGGCCGAGAGGGTCAGGCCCTCAGCGACGAGAGAGGATAGCGTCTCACTGAGATAGGGAAAGGGACGGATCAAGGTGAACGAACGCTCCATCGTACGGTAAAGCTGCCGGTCTATCTTCGCGCTCATCAGGCTCACTGATTCCGCGGTGACAGGGCGCTTCAGCTGCTCCAGCACGAAGCGTGCCTGCTGTTCAATGAAAGCCTGCTCTCCCTCACCTTGAGGGTGTATGTACCCTTCCTCCCTCACACGGTTACGGAACTTCCTCACCGCGCTCATCATCCGTATGTCGGGAAACGTGGTGGGCAGGAGGAGAACCCTGGTCATCCAGGAGGGGTACAGCGTGCCGTCTATGTCGAAACAGATTCCCTGTATCGCCATCAGAGCTTCGTCTGAGGCGCGTTGCGCCTTCTCTCCCTGATATCGATGACCACCGGTATACTCGGGAAGCCGAGGTCACGCCTGATGCAGTTCTGAAGATACTTCACATACCCTTCAGGAAAGTCCTTCTTCCTGTTCACAAAGAAGAGGAACCGGACAGGAGCTGCACTCACCTGAGTGCCGTACAGGACCTTGAAGTAGCCTTTCTTACCCCGTGGAGGCTGATAGGCGGCACCCCAGTCACGAAGTGCGGCATTCACCTGAGAGGTGTCGATACGCTTGTTCAGCTGCCGGTATACCTTCCAGATCGTGTCGAGCATGAGAGGGATATCGGTTCCTTCCTTGGCGCTGATCGGAACGATCGGGGCATAGGAGAGGATCGGGAAGAGGAATCGTGCACGATCCTTGATTGCTTCGATTTCATTGGGAATACCGCTGAGCGTGTCCGCCTTGTTGAGAACCAGAATCACACCCTTTCCGCGCCTGACGATCTGCTGTGCTATCTTCTTGTCCTGCTCCACCAGTCCTGTGTTGATATCGATGATAAGGAGGACCACATCGGCTTCATCGATCGTCTTGATCGCACGGTTCACCGAGTAGTACTCGACATCCTCCTCCACCTTCTTCTTTCGCCGTATCCCGGCGGTATCGAGGATGGTAAAATCGGTCCCCTTATAGCTGAAATCTCCCATCACGACATCTCTGGTTGTCCCGGGGATATCACTTACGATGGAGACGTCTTTTCCGCTGAGGGCATTGGTGAGGGTGCTTTTGCCGGTGTTTGGTTTGCCAAGCACGGCTATCTTGAGCCGCTCCTTTTCCACCTCGGGCTCATCGAGTTCCTCCATGTCGAACATCTCGAGCAGCTCCTCTTCCAGGAGGTCGATACCCAGCCCATGGGCAGAGGAGATCGGGATCACACGTTCATACCCGAACCTGTAGTATTCGTACACCAGATCATCGCGTCCCGGGGAATCCACCTTGTTCACCGCAAGGATCAGTTTATCACTGAACGGTCTGAGGCGCTCTATGAGAACCTCATCCTCCTGGGACACCTCGGTGCAGTCCATCAGCAGGATCACCGCATCCGAGATATTCAGGATCGAGAGGGCGCGCTCGGTCACAAGAGAGTCGAGTCCCTCCTGTTCAAGTTTGATACCTCCGGTATCGACGAGCAGAACCCTGTTGTTTCCCAGCAGCCATTTCTCAGGTATCGGGTCACGGGTCACTCCCGGTGTCGGGTCGGTAATCGCCCGACGTTTCTGGATCAGGCGGTTGAACAGGGTCGATTTCCCTACGTTCGGCCGCCCGATGATTGAAATAATTGGTAATCCCTGTTCACGCAGAGATGATAGCACCGAATCTGTCATGCATCCATTTCCTTATGTATGTATTGATGTTGACCAGTGATGTCATCGACATAACCTTGTCGACCATCTCCTTCGCCTCCTCCAGTGTCACTGACCTGATGATATTCTTGACCTCAAGAAGACTCTGAGGACTCATCGAGAATTCATCCAGCCCAAGACCCAGAAGAAGGACGGTGGTGAGAGGGTCTCCTGCCATCTCACCGCACATCGCCACCGGTATGGAGTGTTCATGCCCTTTTTCGATGATCATCTTAATAAGCCGCAGCACTCCGACATGGAACGGCTGATACAGATAGGCAATCTTATCGTTCCCCCGGTCAACTGCGATAGTATACTGAATTAAGTCATTTGTTCCAATAGAGAAGAAGTCGGTTTTTGCAGCAAGAAGGTCCGCAACTATCGCGGCAGAGGGTACTTCTATCATCGTACCGACCTCTATCGACTCATCGAACTCGATTCCGTCTCTCCTGCACTCGTCTTTTACCTGAGAAAACACCAGCAGAACATTATCGAGTTCTTCGGGTCCGCTGATCATCGGGAACATGATCTTCGCCTTCCCGTAGACGCTCGCGCGGAGAATAGCCCGCAGCTGTGTCTTGAAAATATCCTTCCGTGAGAGGCAGAAACGGACAGCTCTCCAGCCGAGAATGGGGTTTTCCTCTCCCAGACCTTCCATGCCGGGAATCACCTTGTCTCCGCCGACATCAATCGTCCGGATCGTGACAGGCCCTCTGTCCTTCATCCTCTCGATGACAGCTCTGTAGGCTTCGAACTGTTCCTCCTCACTGGCCCCTCCGGGTTTAAGAAAGAGGAACTCGCTTCTGAACAGACCGATTCCCTGGGCACCGTGAGTGATAACGGTCTCAAGTTCCTCGATCGTCTCTATGTTCGCATTCAGGGAGACGTTGTGTCCGTCCTTCGTCTGTGCGGGCAGATCGGTGAGCTGCTGCAGCTCCTTCTCATGGGCTATCCACCTCTCAAAACGCTCCCGCATCTTCTGAGCCGAGGCAATAGAGGGACGGATACTCACCTCACCGAGGTTTCCGTCTACGATGATCTCGTCCCCCATCTCCACCTTTTCCGTGATACGGCCGAGGCCGACGACGGTGGGAATCTGAAGAGCACGGGCAAGAATGGCCACATGGCTGGTCCGTCCTCCCCTGTCAAGGGCGATTGCCTTGATCTTTTCCGGGTCGAGAGCGAGGGCTTCGGATGGAAGAAGCGTGTCTGCCACCAGCACCACCTCCTCATCAATCCCTGAGAGCTCGGGGCGGCTCTTGCCCATCATGCTCCGGATGATGCGCCATCCTATGTCGTAGATATCAGCCTTACGCTCCTTCAGTATCGGGTCCTCGGAGGCATCGAGCAGTTCTACGTACTCGGTGAGAACCTTCTCAACCGCCCATTCGCTAGTGATCTGATGGGTATCGATGTGATGTTCTACAAGGGAGACGAACTCGGGATCCTGAAGCATCATCAGATGAGTCTCAAGGATCTTGCGGTGCTCATCGGTTGTCACCTCTATGAGCGTATCGTTGAGTTCCTGATCAATATTGGTCCGTGCAGTATGAAATCTCCGCTTCTCATCCTCAAGCAATTCTCTCTCGATCTCAATGCGGGGAATGACAAGTTTTTCATGCACATAGAGGAACGATTTCCCTGTACCGATACCTGCCGAAGCAGCAATGCCTTTCAGAATTCTCATAGTAGAACTATCATACGAGGTTTTATTCCTGATGTAAATAGAAGGTTATCAGAGAATCCGTTTCAGTGTATACTCCTGTCATGAATCTGTTCGGCGGTGCACCTAAAGGCCTGATCTATCTTCTTCTATCACTGGCAGTTGTTGTTCTTCTTGCGCTCATCGTGCTCCTGGCTCTTCCACGGATCCAGCGCTCGATGGAACAGAGCGGAATTGTCCCTCTGCTCGAGGAGCATCTCAGTGACACCTCCCGGTCCCAGGAACCTCTCTACACGCTCCTGTACCCGCTCATGTCATCCACTGAGGACACCTACAGCTATACAAAAGCGTCAGTCTCCCTGAAGACCGTCGCCAGTCCCTACCATACCCTCCTTGAGGCACTTCTTGCCCCGATCCCTCCGGGTCCTCTCCTTCAGGGAGCGGTATCCTTCATTCCCGCTGGAACCCGTCTGGAGGGTTTCACGGTACGCAGGAACATAGCGTACATCGCTCTCTCACCCGAATTCCTGGACCAGAGTGCGTTCGAACAGTGCGGGTATGCCCGAAGGGCCGATCAGATACAAAGGAACCTTGAGGAGAACTTCGGGATCACGGAGGTTGTCTATATCGTGAGCGGTATCATCATAGATACAGATCAGTCGGAGGTGTGTCTCATAGAAGGACAGGACACCTGACCAGGATAATCCCGCACGAAATCGCAGGATCCGGTATCGATACACCTTTACCTGGTATCGTGTTCCCTCTACAATGCACAGAGCACATTATACTTCAGGAGCATACAAATCAATGAAAGATCTATCCACCTCAGACACAACAGCAAACCCGGCCCCTCTCGGTCTTATGGGCTTCGGCATGACCACGGTTCTTCTCAACCTGCATAATGCAGGTCTGTTCAGCCTCGGTTCGATGATTCTCTCGATGGGAATCTTCTACGGAGGAGCCGCTCAGGTCATTGCAGGAATCATGGAATGGAAGAAGGGGAACACCTTCGCAGCCACCGCCTTCACCTCGTACGGGTTCTTCTGGTTCTCCCTCGTAGGACTCAAGGAAATGCCTGCCATGGGTATCGCTGCAGAACCTGCCCTTGGCGCAATGGTCGCCTATCTCATCATGTGGGGGCTCTTCACCGGAGTGCTGTTCATCGGCACCCTGAGGCTCAACCGGGCACTCCAGATCGTCTTTGGTTCCCTGACTCTCCTGTTCTTCCTTCTGGCACTCTCCGATATCACCGGCAGCAGCGTCATCATGACGCTCACCGGTATCGAAGGGATCCTGTGCGGACTTTCAGCAATCTACGCGGGTCTCGCTCAGGTACTCAATGAGGTGTACGGAAGGACGGTATGGCCGATAGGTCCCGTCAAAGTGCAGGAATACAGGGTCTCCGCCTAGAGAAGCAGCACGGGCCATGAGAACAGAGATCACCCTTCAGGGAACCGGGTAACCGGTTGTCTGAAGGACTGTTTTCCATCCTTCTTCCTTCCGCCCGGATCCCTGACCGTGCGCAATTCCGGTCAGAGGAGACCTTCAAGCAGATATCTCACCGTGTCGCTGTATTCACTGCGGCTCATTCCCCCGTCATCGCTCAGCAGTGCCAGGAATTCCCTGTTCCCCTTTCTTCCGGTGATGGGAGACAGAAGGAGTCGCTGGAGTGCAACATCCTCGTCAGCGAGAGTGGTATATACCTCATCCATGGTAGAGCGCAGAAGCCCGTCATCGGTTATGATACCGTTGAATCCTGCTGTGTCGGGGTCGACTTCGAACTGCGGCTTGATGAGAAAGATCAGCTGTCTGTCTGTGGTGAGAGAGAGGATATGGGAAGCCACACCGCGTATCGAGCGGAAAGAGAGATCGGCCACTGCAATACTGGAGGGTGGATCGGTCTTCTCGAGGTGGAGGATATTCGTCCGTTCGTGGACAAGGACTCTGGGGTCGCTCCGCAGACGGTAGTCGAGCTGGTTATACCCGACATCCACAGCGTGGACCGCTGAGGCACCATAGCGCAGCAGGCAGTCGGTGAACCCGCCGGTGGAGGAACCTGCATCAAGGCAGACTCGTCCTTTCACATCAAAGGCCCAGGAAGTGAGCGCGTGCTCAAGCTTGTACCCTCCACGGGACACAAATCCAGGCAGCTGTATGGAGGCCTCTCCTGTACCAGATACTCTCTGAGCGGCATCCACGATCGTCTCACCGTCGATCTTTACGTCTCGTGAAGCTATATATCCCTTGAGCTGCACCGGGTCAAAATCAGGGTACTGTGACTTGAGAAGTTCGATAGCAGGAATCTTCCGTTCCTTCTTCATCGCTCTCCCCTATACTCCCGCATCAACCTTGATCCGTTTGATAGAGCGGGCTGCTTTCGTGTCGAGGTCTATCGAGACGACCACTCCCTGTATCGAGGCCGGTGCGTCCAGAATCTGATTGCGGTAGGGAATCTGGGCGAGCTGACGCTCAATGGCTATAACGGGATCGGATCCTATCACCGAATCAAACGGGCCGCACATACCAAGGTCGGTGATGTAGGCGGTCCCCTTCGGAAGGATCTTCTCATCCATCGTCTGCACGTGTGTGTGCGTGCCGGCAACGACACTCACTTTCCCGTCGAGGTGATGAGCGAGGGCCTGTTTCTCCTGCGGAAGCTCAGCGTGAAAGTCGACGATGATCGCATCACAGGTTCTGGAGAGCCTGTCCACGATACCGTCTGCTACGGTGAAGGGATTCTCTATGGGAGGCAGCTGATGTCTGCCCTGAAGGTTGATCACACCGATCTTCGCTCTGGGAAGATTGATGGTCGTGAAGCCGATACCGGGTGCAGAGGAATGGTAATTGGCGGGACGGAGAATCCTCGAGTCACTTTTCAGCGTTGGAAGGAACTCCTCTCTCTGCCAGATATGGTTTCCGCTGGTGATAACATTCACACCGGCGGCAAAGAGCTGGTCGGCTATATCGCGGGTGAGGCCGAAGCCTTCATCCGCGTTTTCTCCGTTTACGATGACACAGTCAGCACGGTGTGTCTTGATAAGCTGTGGTAATGTGATAAAAAGGGCCCTGCAGCCCGGTCGTCCGATGACATCCCCCAGGAGCAGAGCCGTTACTGTACGTCTAGAAGCCATACAATCCTTTTCGTTGTCTAACGTGCGTACTCGACGACACGAGTCTCTCGTATGATGGTGACCTTGATGCGGCCGGGATAGCGCAGTTCAGCTTCGATCCTTCCTGCGATTCCCTTTGCGATCTCCTTTGCTTCAGAGTCATTCACCTGCTCGTTGTTCACCAGGATTCTCAGTTCACGTCCTGCCTGAATAGCGAAGGCCTTGTCCACTCCGTTGAAGCTTTCGGCAATCTGCTCAAGGTTCTCGAGCCGTTTGATGTAGTTGTCGAGTGTCTCCCTGCGTGCACCGGGCCGGGCTGCAGAGATCGCATCGGCAAGCTGCACGATAACTGATTCAATGCAGTTCGGCTCGACATCGTCGTGGTGAGCAAGAATCGCGTTAACGACACGAGGGTCCTCCCCGAGTCGTTTCGCAAGGTCCGCGCCCATCTCGGCGTGGTTGGCATCACCGTCCGATTCGATACCTTTACCGATATCGTGCAGGAGTCCTCCGCGACGGGCGATCTCACGATCTGCTCCCACCTCACCTGCTATCATACTGGAAAGGATAGCGACTTCCTTGGCATGCGCCAGCACGTTCTGTCCGTAACTTGTCCTGAAATGCAGTTTACCGAGAGCGCGTACCATCTCCTGGGACATGTTGGGCAGACCGAGGTCAAACAGGACCTTGTCAGCCTCTTCCATCGTGATGCGGGTGATTTCCTTGGTAACCTTTGTGACGACTTCTTCGATCCGTGCCGGATGAATTCTTCCATCCTGTACAAGACGCTCAAGAGCGACGCGGGCAATCTCTTTGCGCACCGGATCGAAACAGGAAATAACGACAGCCTCCGGGGTATCATCAATGATGATGTCAACACCGGTAAGGGTCTCGAGGGTTCTGATATTCCTTCCCTCACGACCGATGATCCGTCCCTTCATTTCGTCACTGGGCAGAGAGACCGTGGTGACGGTCACTTCACTGCTCACTTCCGTGGCCATTCTCTGGATAGACGTGACAATAATGTCCCGTGCAACCTTATCAGCCTTGATCTGAGCTTCCTGCTCGATCTTGTTGATGATCAGCTGGGCATCACGTCGTGCTTCCTTCTCCATCGATTCGATGATCAGGTTCTTGGCTTCTTCGGTGCTCATAGTGGCTACCCGTTCGAGTTCGCTGGTCCATTTGCTCTCTATGTGCTCAAGTTCCTGCGCACGTCTGATGTTCTCGTTCTCTTTGTCTGTCAGTTCCTGCTTTCGTACTTCGAGTTCAGCCTGTTTCTTTTCGAGGTTTTCCTCTTTCGTTAACAGTCTCCGCTCGGTCTTCTGAAGTTCGCCTCTCCGTTCTCTTGCTTCCCTTTCCTGCTGTTGTTGCTCTTTTAACAATAAATCTCGGGTTTCAATTAACAGTTCTTTACTTTTAGCTTCTGCTTCTTTTATAGCTTCTTCATTCAACCGCACAGCTTTCTGCTCGATCGAAGTCAGCTTGAACTTCGCATACGTCCACCGGATAAACCATCCGATGACAATACTTACCAGACAAAGAGGGATGCAAATAAATAGTAGATTCATAGCTACCCCCCATTGTGATGGTCACATAATACGGAGGAGGTATCCTTGTGTCAAGTCTGGCAGAGATAGTTCATGCCGTCGAGAGGGTGTTCAGGGGTAGAGGATTTTCAGTCCGGGTTCGGTTCAATCGACAAAAAGCCGTCCTTTTTTGGGGACGGCTTTGTCAGGTTTCTAAGAGAGACTATGAGCTTTTCTTCTCACTCTTTGCTTTCTTGTCCGACTTCTTTCCACTTTCAGGCTTGACTACGAGCTCAAGAAGTGCCATCTCGGCTCTATCGCCCTGGCGGAAACCGGTTTTGAGAATTCTCGTATAGCCTCCGTTCCTTTCAGCATACAGAGGAGCAATCTCAGTGAACAGTTTCGCGACGATAGCCTGGTCCTTGATGTCCCGGGAAATCATACGCCTTGCATGGACAGAGTCACTCTTCGCACGAGTGATCATCTTCTCTGCGTTCCTCTGAACTTCCTTGGCCTTCGCCTTTGTTGTTTCGATCCTTTCGTATCTGAACAGCGAGGTGACCATATTCCGTAACATAGCCTTACGCTCCTGTGAGCGTCGGCTCAGTGCATTAAAACCAATTCTATGCTTCATTCTCTTCTTCCTTGTCCCCTGGAATTCTGATTGAGTTCTTCAGCACAGAATAGTCTGTCATGCCGAGACTCAGATTCCACTCTTTCAGTTTCTCTTTGATCTCAGAAAGAGATTTCTTCCCAAAGTTCCTGGTCTTGCCTATCTCTTCTTCAGTCTTCCTTGTCAGATCCCCGATGGTCTGGATATGAGCGTTCTTCAGGCAGTTACTCGATCTCACGGAAAGTTCAAGTTCACTGACGCTGGTATTGAGAATCTTCTTGATTCTCTCTTCACCCTCATCCACTTCGTCATTGCTGTTCACCAGAGATTCATCGAAGTTGATAAAGATAGAGAAGTGATCCTTCGCAATCTTCGCAGCCTCTGCCAGTGCATTCTCGGGTGCAATGGTTCCATCCGTATAGATATCGAGAACGAGCTTGTCATAATCGTTTCTCTGTCCGACACGGGTAGGTTCGATCTCATAGGTTACCCGGGTAACCGGGGAGAACGAAGCATCGATGGGAATCGTTCCAATCTCTTCGATATACTTCTCGTTGAGTTCGGAAGGGACGTACCCGCGACCGAGATCAATCTGCATCTCCATCTCGATGTTCGCATCATCCATCATCGTGAACAGGAGATGATCCTTGTTCATGATCTCCACTTCGTTCTTCTCAAGATCAGCTCCCGTTACAAGGCCCGGACCCTTACACTCGATGAGCAGTACGGTCCCTTCGGTGTCTTCAGGCATCCTGATCTGCAGTTTCTTGATACGGGCAATGATCTCGGGGAGATCTTCCACGACACCGGGAATGGACTCGAACTCGCTGCTGAGCAGGTGAGGGAGTCCCTCTTCGTTGAACGTGGTGAATCTCACTGCCGTGACAGCATATCCCTGAATCGAGGAAAGGAGGATTCTCCTGAGAGTGTTTCCGATCGTCGTTCCATACCCTCGTTCAAAAGGGTACGCCACAAACCGGCCACTGCTTGCTTCTACGAGAGAGTGCTCAAAGGTTATTCCTTTAGGCTTTTTAAATCCTTTCAGAAGGTTCTTACGTGCCATGTTCACTCCTTAACGAGAATAGAGTTCGACGATCAGCTGTTCCTGGATTACCTTCACTTCATCAACTTCTTCTCTTCGCGGTACAGCATTGAACTTACCGCTCATGTTGTCCGGATCGAGTGACAGCCAGGCGGCCAGGCCGCTCTTTGTGTACTCTTTCAGGTTCTCCTTGAAGATAGTCATCTTCTGAGACTTTTCACCGATCGAGATCACATCACCTACCTGAACTCTGTAGGAGGGAATGTCAAGTCTCTTACCATTGACGAACACGTGTCCATGGTTGATGAACTGGGCAGCCTGATTCCTTGATGCCGCAAAATGGAGTCTGAACACGACGTTGTCGAGTCGCTGTTCCAGAAGTGAGATCAGGTTCTCACCGGTCTTCCCGGGGATTCTCGCTGCTTCATCGAAGGTGAGTTTGAACTGCTTCTCGAGCAGGCAGTACATTCTCTTGAGCTTCTGTTTCTCTCTCAACTGGAGTCCGTAGTCGGTCTTCTTCTTGCTTCTTGCTCGGGGATCCTTTCCGGGAGCACCGACATTCTGCTTGTTCATGGGGCACTTGCCCGAAAGACACCGTGTACCCTTCAGGAACAGTTTCTGTCCTTCGGCGCGGCAGTATCTGCATCTTGGTCCTGTATATCTTGCCATGTTTCCTTATACTCCTTGATTAGACTCTTCGTGTCTTTCTCGGGCGACAACCGTTGTGTGGAATCGGTGTGACGTCACGAATACTTCTGACCTTGAGTCCGAGCCCGCCGAGGGTCCTGATTGCTGACTCACGTCCGACACCAGGTCCTTTCACGAACACATTCACTTCTCTAAGACCGTAGTCCATAGCCTTCTTGGCTGCAGTCTCGGCCGCAGTCTGAGCAGCATAGGGAGTCGACTTCTTCGCACCACGGAAACCAAGCCCCCCGGCCGAAGCCCAGGAAACGGCATTCCCATTCAGGTCTGTCACCGTCACGATGGTATTGTTGAATGTCGCCTGAATGTAGACATTGCCCTCGTATACTGTCTTTTTGACTTTGCGTTTTGCTTTAGCCACAATCAGTTCTCCTTATTTCTTCTTACCGGCAACGGTCTTCTTCTTGCCCTTACGGGTACGAGCATTGGTCTTGGTTCTCTGACCACGCACAGGAAGACCTCTTCTGTGACGGAGGCCTCTGTTACAGCCGATGTCCATCAGTCTCTTGATGTTCAGAGCGACTTCGGTTCTCAGACGACCTTCAACCTTATACTCGTTCTCGATGAGCTTTCTCAGGTCATTCACATCCTCACTTGAGAGGTTGTTCATCTTCTCATCGGGATTGATGTTGCCTTTCTCGCAGATCTCCAGAGCAGAGGTTCTGCCGATTCCGTAAATATAGGTTAATGCAATCTTCACCGACTTGTTCGGTAAATCAACACCTGCAATTCTCGCCATTCACTGGCCTCCTCAATTATCTCTGTCTCTGCTTGTGCTTCGGGTTCTCACATACGATACGCACGACCCCGGCACGTCTGATGACTTTGCATTTGTCACACATCGGTTTGACGCTTGCTCTCACTTTCATCTCTTTATCTCCTATAAGTTCCTGCTTCTGATACGCCCTTTGCTAGTCAGTCCATCATGGTGGTGCATCTTCATAATCCCTTCGATCTGACTCATGGTATCGAGGTCAACCCCGACCATGATGATCAGTGACGTTCCTCCGAGAAGCATTGCCACGGAAGAGGGGAAAGAGAAGAACTTCTGCACCAGCGTCGGGATCAGAGCGATGAAGGCAAGGAACATCGATCCTGGAAGCACGATACGGTTGAGAACTTTTGTGAGGTATTCCTCGAGTCTCTCGGTACGTACACCGGGAACGGATCCGCCGTTCTCTCTGATCTGACGTGCCATCTCGATGGGGTTGAGAGACACCTGGGTGTAAAAGAATGCGAAAGCAATGATCAGCAGGGTGTAGATAATCAGATAGGGTGCTCCCTGAGGATCAAGAAAATTCGCAATTGCCTGCAACCATCTTACCTCGGGTCCCAGACTTGATGCAATCTGCAGCGGGAACGAGAGAAGGGCTGAGGCGAAAATGACGGGGATGACTCCGGAGGGGTTAATCTTGAAAGGGATATATGAGCTCTGCGAACCGTACATCTTTCTTCCAACAACACGCTTCGCGTACTGTACCGGGATCTTCCGCTGTCCTCGCTGTTCAAATACGACCAGGGCCACAACCACAGCAAACATTGCCAGAACGACAATGACAACAACCGGGTTGAGTATACCTGACTGTACACTTCTGAAAAGTGTGATGAGCGCGTTGGGAACACGAGCCACGATACCTGCAAAGATCAGCAGGCTTATCCCGTTACCGACTCCTCTGGCAGTGATCTGATCACCGATCCAGATGAGGAACATCGTACCTGTCGTGACCGACAGCATCGCGATGAAGGTAAACGGAACAATTCCCATCGTCATCACATCGGGAATGGAGTTTGCATAGACAGTAACCACGTATGACTGAATCAGTGTGATCAGGATCGTGGCATACCGGGTATACTGCTGTACTTTCTTCCTTCCAGAGGCGTCTTCACTGAGCTTTTTCAAACTCGGAACGACCAGCATCAGGAGCTGGAAGATAATCTGTGTCGAAATGTACGGCATGATACCGAGCATAAACACAGAGAAGTTACTGAAGGCACCACCGGCGAAGAAGTTGAGATACTCCGTAAAGCCGATGGTACTCGAAGAGCTCTGAGAGAGGAAATAGAGTTTCAATACTTCAGGATCGATACCCGGAATAGGGATGAATGCTCCGATTCGGAACACCGCAAGGAAGAGGATAGTCCATCCTATCTTCTTCCTGAGCTCATCGATCTTGAACATGGTCACTAAGGGGTTAGACATTGCAATCCTCGTTATTCTTTGATCTCTCCACCGGCTGACGTAATCTTCTCAGCAGCCGCGGCAGACATCTTGAGTCCCTCAAACACCACCTTCTTGGTGAGTTCGCCGTTCGCAAGAATCTTTGCAGAGACATTGTGTCCCTTCAGAAGATTCTTCCCTTTCAGTGTTTCGGTGTTGACAATATCGTTGTCCTCGAAATGAGCTGAAATAGCATCAAGAGATACGACTTCGTACTCTTCTTTGAACGGGTAGTTAGAGAACCCACGGCGTGCGACACGTCTGTAGAGGGGCATCTGCCCACCCTCGAAACCTGGTCTGACACCACCACCGCTTCTTGAGTTCTGTCCATTGTTACCTCGGCCACAGGTCCTTCCTTTGCTTGAAGCACCGCGTCCGACTATCGATTTTCTTCTGTTGCTGCCAACAGGTGCGTTTATCTGTCCCATCTTACATCTCCTCGACTTTCACAAGGTGGGAGACCACACGAACCATTCCTCTGATAACGGGGTTATCAGACTGTTCGATGCTGCTGCCGATCTTTCCCAGACCGAGAGCTTTTACAGTCTTCCGCTGCTTGGGAAGTGATCCGATGACACTTCTCACAAGGGTGATCTTGATTTTCTTGTCTGCTTTTTCTTTTGCCATGACTTACCCCCACATCTCGTTGAGTGACTTGCCTCGAGATTTTGCAAGCTCTTTGGCATCGAAGAGGGAGTCAAGTGCGACGAAGGTAGCCTTCACCGTGTTGACACTGTTCTTGCTTCCAAGTGACTTGCTCAGTACGTCCTTGATACCACAGGCATCGAGTACGTGACGAACTGCACCACCTGCGATAACTCCCGTACCGGGAACAGCAGGGCGGAGGAGAACGCTGGCACTTTTATAATCACCGATGGTCTCGTGAGGGATGGTAGCCTTGGCAAGAGGAACAGTAATCATATTCTCTTTTGCCTTCTCGGCTGCCTTACGGATAGCTTCGGCAACGTCATTGGCCTTACCTGAGCCGTATCCGACCTTACCTTTCTTATCACCGACAACAACGAGGGCACTGAAGGAGAACCTTCTACCACCTTTGACAACCTTGGAAACTCTGTTGAGCTTCACAAGCTTCTCGCTGAACTCACTTTCCTGTCTTCTTTCCGGTTTTCTGTTTGACCTGTCCACCATATCCCCCTAGAACTTGACGCCGGCTTTGCGAGCCCCGTCAGCGATACTCTTGACGACACCATGAAACAGGTACCCGTTACGGTCGAATACCACTGTATCAATCTTCTTCTCAAGGAGTCTCTTTCCAACGATCTCTCCGAGCTTAGCACCATCTTCAACGGTGTTCTTGAGCTCTTTGAGTTCCTTCTCCACGCTAGAAGCGGAAACGATCGTGTGCCCCTTGCTATCATCGATAACCTGGACATAGATGTGTGCATTGCTTCTGAAGACGCTCATTCTTGGTCGTTCGGAAGTACCGACAAGGTTCTTTCTGATATGAACCTTACGTCTGGCACGCTTTTTATTCTTATCAATAACTCTGTTCATGCTATCATCCTACCTTACTTAGCACCGGACTTACCGACTTTCCGCCGGATCTGTTCGTCTGCGTAACGGATACCTTTTCCCTTGTAGGGTTCGGGCTTTCTGAGAGAGCGGATTTCTGCGCTCACCTGACCGACTCGTTCCTTGCTGATTCCACTGACCGCGATGAGGGTGGGAGTCTCACAGACGATATCGATCCCCTCAGGAATCAGGTATTCGATCTGCGTTGAGTAACCGAGGTTGAGAGTGAGGATTTTCCCGTTTATTTCTGCACGGTAACCGACACCGTTCACAACCAGTTTCTTCGTATAACCCGCAGATACGCCGGTGACCATGTTCTGTACCAGCTGTCTGTAAAGGCCATGGTAGGAACGGGCAGGCTTACTGTCATTCTTCCTGGTCACGACAACCTGATTCCCATCAACAACAATCTGTACTTCGTTGCGATAGTCCTGAACCAGACGTCCTTTCGGTCCTTCTGCGGTGATAGTCGTGTCAGTGACGGAAACATTCACGCCACTTGGAACTTCTACCGGTAATTTACCTATTCGAGACATAGTTCACCACCTTACCAAATTGTACAGATCAGTTCGCCACCGACCTTCTTCTCACTAGCTTTCTTCCCAGTGATGATTCCGGTTGAGGTTGATACAACCACGACGCCATAGCCGTTGTAGACTCTGGGCATATCGCGGTAACCGGAATAGACACGACGTCCGGGGGTAGAGAGTCTATCAATACCGTGGAGGACGGGGTTCTGCTGTTCGTCATATTTAAGAAACACCTTGATAGTGCTCATTCCATCTTTATTCACTACTTTTTTGAAATTCTTGATGTATCCTTCGTTCTTCAGGATCTTTATGATCTGCAGCTTCATCTTGGATGACGGAATTTCTACTTTTTCATGCTTTGCCATGCTGGCATTTCTGATCTTTGTCAGCATATCGGCAACTGGATCACTTATAGCCATGTTAATCTCCTACCAACTGGATTTGGTGACGCCGGGAATCTGGCCTTCGCTCGCTAACTTACGAAAGCAGATTCTGCACATCTCGAATTTCCGCATGTACCCTCTGGGTCGTCCACACACCTTACAGCGGTTTACCTTTCTGGTACTGAATTTAGGGGTTCTGTTCGCTTTTGCGATCATCGATTTCTTCGCCATCTTAACTCTCCACCTTATTTAGCAAACGGCATGCCGAGCTTCTTGAGTAAGGCAAACCCTTCTTCGTCAGTCCTGGCAGTGGTCACGATAGCAATATTCAGACCGCTGACACGCTCAATCTTATCAAAGTCGATCTCGGGGAAGATAATCTGCTCGGTAATACCCATAGCATAGTTCCCGTTACCGTCAAACGCATTCGGCTTGACGCCCCTGAAGTCCTTGACCCGGGGGAGAGCGACGGTGATGAGCCGTTCGAGGAAATACCACATGTTATCACCGCGGAGAGTTACCATCGCACCGATCTCCATGCCCTGACGGAGCTTGAAGTTCGCGATAGACTTTCTAGCCTTGGTCTTCACCACGTGCTGACCGGTGATCTGTTCGAGTTCCTTCACTGCCGCATCGAGAAGCTTCTTGTTTGTGATAGCTTCACCGACACCGACACTGACAGAAATCTTCTCAAGAGCAGGAATCTGCATCTTGGACTTGTATCCGAATTCCTTGAGCAGCTCCGGAGCGACTTTTTCAAGGTAGGTCTTCTTAAAATTAGGTACGCTTTTCGCCATCAGATCACTTCCCCGGTCTTTTTCGCAACACGGACCTTTGATCCGTCAGCTTCTACACGATACCCGACTCTGGTCGTCTCACCGTTCTTGGTCACGAGAGCGACATTGGAAATATGAATCGGTGCCTCAATTTCCTTAATTCCACCCTGGTCCTGCTGGCTCTTCTTTCTCATGGTCTTCTTGACCATGTTGACGCCCTGGACGACCACGCGCTGAGTGACCGGGTCGACTTTCACAATCCGTCCTGTCTTGCCTTTGTCTTTTCCGGCAAGAATCTTGACGTTGTCATTCTTCTTCAGTCTCATTGCTTTCTCCTACAACACTTCCGGCGCGAGCGAAACGATCTTCACGAATCCGCCTTCACGGAGTTCACGGGCTACCGGCCCGAAGATACGCTTACCACGCGGGTTATTGTTGGCATCAATAACAACACATGCGTTGTCATCGAACCTGATATAGGTACCGTCAGGTCTCCGGTATTCTTTTTTCGTACGAACGATCACTGCCTTGAGCACATCACCTTTCTTGATGGCGCCGTTGGGAAGTGCGTCCTTCACTGCAACTACAATAATGTCACCGACTCCAGCGATCATTCTATGGCTTCCGCCAAGAACCTTGATACACTGGACGCGTTTGGCACCACTGTTGTCTGCTACATTAAGGTATGTCTGCATCTGTACCATGAAATTGCTCCTTCCTTACTTGGCCCGTTCGATAATCTGCTCGAGACGCCAGGACTTTTCCTTGCTGATGGGTCGGCACTCGACTACACGAACGGTGTCTCCCATTCCGGCACTGTTGGTCTCATCATGAGCCTTCACCTTCTTGGTGCTCATCACATACTTCTTGTACAGCGGGTGCAGCTTTCTTGTGGTAACCGTCACGACGATGGTTTTGTCCATCTTATCGCTGCTGACGATTCCTGTATAACGTTTCTTATTAACTTGCATCGGATGCGCCCCTCACTTAATTAGCATTCTGTCGTATGCCGAGAGCATACTCGTGGATCAGCGTGTTCAGTCGGGCAATGGCCCGCTTGGTAGTTCTGATCGCTAAGGGATTCTCGACGTGGCCGAGAACCTTCGACATTCTGAGGTCAAGCGCTTCCTTGCGAAGTTTGTCGCGTTTTGCAACCATCTCTGCATACGATAGATCGTTGAATGTATTCTTCATAACCTACTCCACATCCCTTCTGTTGACGAACTTCGTCTTGATCGGAAGCTTGCTGGCTGCGAGCTTCAGCGCTTCCCGAGCGAGTGCTTCATCAACACCTGCCATCTCAAACATCATCGCGCCGGTCTTCACCACGGCAACCCAGCCTTCGGGGTTACCCTTACCGTTACCCTGACGGGTTTCAGCAGGTTTCTTGGTGTACGGCATATCGGGGAAAATTCTGATCCAGACCTTTCCTCCACGCTTGATATGACGGGTCATCGCAATACGGGCGGCTTCAATCTGGCGGTTCGTGATCCATTTCGGTTCAAGAGCCATCAGCCCGAATTCACCGAAAGAGAGTTTATTGCCGCGGTGTGCAACGCCGTCTCTTACGCCTCTATGTTTCTTTCTGAATTTGATTCTCTTTGGACTCAGCATAGCTACTAACTCCTATTACCGGCAGATGCTGCCTTTTCACGTGCGCTCTTGCGGACGAGGAGACCTGCATCGTCTTTCTTCGATTTGGAAAGAATCTCACCGTTGTACACCCAGACTTTGACGCCGATGACACCGAAGGTGGTATTCGCCTGAGCGAATCCGTAGTCGATATCACTTCTCAGTGTATGAAGAGGAATTCTTCCATCTTTGAGCCATTCGGATCCTGCGATTTCCTTACCACCGAGACGGCCGGAGACCTTGATCTTGATGCCCTGGGCACCTGCCTGCATAGCCTTGCTGATAGCCATCTTGAGGGCACGTCTGTGCGAACCTCTGTTGGTCAGCTGCCGTGCTACGTTCTGGGCAACTATCTGAGCGTCCATGTCAGGCTTATCGATCTGCTTGATCTTGATCTGCACCTTCTTGTCGGTGATCGACTGGAGTCTGGTGCCGAGCTTCTCAACGTTCGAGCCCTTGGCTCCGATGATGATCCCCGGACGGCTGGTAGCGATGGTGAGTGAAATCCTCTGAGGCTTTCTGACGATCTCAACGTCAGAGATCTCAGCACCCTGAACCTCAGGAGAATTGAAGAGCGCTTTCTTGATCTTCAGATCCTCATGAAGGGTTGCCGAATACTCTCTGGGATCGACATACCATTTCGACTTCCAGGTTTTGTTGACTCCGAGACGAAGTCCAATCGGATTAACTTTCTGACCCATTATCTACCACCCTTTTCATCAAGAACAACAGTGATATGACACTGCCTCTTCAGGAGAATGTCACGGCGTCCGTGTGATCTCGGCCATACACGCTTCATGCGGGGACCGTCATCAACGAACAGCTGAGCGACCACGAGCTGCTCTTCATCAAGTTTCTTATTCTGGCTCATTGCGTTCGCTGCAGCAGACTTCACTACCTTCTTGATCAGCAGTGCACCCTTCTGGGGCATTGCATCAAGGATTGCAATGGCATCGACATAACTCTTGTGTCTCACGAGGTCGGCGACGGGGCGGACCTTTGAGGGTGAAGAGGGTAAGTACTTGGCAATTGCCTTAAAACCTTTTCTGTTTTCCATCTTCTCCACCTACTACCTTCTACCTTTCTTGTCGCTTCCGGCGTGTCCGCGGAACAGTCGAGTGGGAGAGAACTCCCCAAGCTTGTGCCCCACCAGGTTCTCGGTTACGAAGACCGGCACCCATGTCTTGCCGTTGTAGACAGAAATCGTGTATCCAACCATCTCGGGAATGATCGTCGAAGTGCGTGAGTACGTCTTGATCATAGGTTTCTTCCCTGCTTTGTTGGACTCTGTAATCCTCTTATAGAGTTTCTTTTCGATAAAAGGACCTTTTTTGATTGACCTAGCCACTTTTTCTACTCCTACTTACGCTTCTTCACGATGAATTTACCCGAAGGCTTCTTAGCATTACGTGTCTTGTGTCCCTTGGTCTGAACACCCCATGGCGAAACAGGATGGCGACCACCGTTGGTTGATCCTTCACCACCACCGTGGGGGTGATCAACCGGGTTCATCGCGACACCTCTCACCTTCGGACGTCTGCCGAGCCAGCGGGCTCTACCTGCCTTACCGAGTGTGATATTCATGTGGTCTTCGTTTCCAAGTCTTCCGAGAGTTGCACTGCACTCTCCGAATACCATTCTCATCTCTCCTGAAGGAAGCTTGAGGGTGACGTAGTCCCCTTCTTTGGCAACGATCGTTGCTCCGAGACCGGCTGAACGGACCATCTGGCCGCCCTTACCGAGCTGAAGTTCGACGTTGTGGACTGTGAGTCCGAGCGGGATGTTCTTAAGCGGGAGGGTATTTCCAACTTCAAGAGGGGCTTCGGGGCCGCTCATGACTTTGGTTCCGACCTTCATTCCCTTCGGGGCAAGGATGTACCGTTTCTCACCGTCTGCATAGAACAGCAGGGCAATGTTGGCACTTCTGTTCGGATCGTATTCGATCGTCTTTACAGTTGCGGGGATTCCGTGCTTTTCTCGCTTGAAGTCCACGATTCTGTATGCTCTCTTGTGACCACCGCCCTTTCTGCGAACACTGATTCTACCGAAGGAGTCGCGCCCTGCATTCTTCTGAAGTTTCTGTGTGAGAGACTTCTCCGGTCTGTTCGTTGTAAGTTCGTCAAAGACCAATGTGGTTTTCTGGCGCAGTCCAGGAGTGTATGGTTTATATTTCTTTAATGCCATGTTCTAATTCTCCTATAGTCCTTCGATATCCTGAATCACATCACCTTTGGCGAGCGTGACGATAGCTTTCTTCCAGTCACCGGTGGTACCCTTGATGTATCCGCTCTTTCCGCGGGTGTACTTGGGCTTACCCTTGACACTGATCACGTGCACTTTCACCGCAGTAACCTTGAACAGCTCTGAAACTGCAGATGCGATCTGATACTTGTTCGCATCCTTGGCCACTTTGAATGTGTATTTCTTCTCTTCTGCTTCCCTGGCTATGTTTGACTTCTCAGTCAGGACAGGTTGTATAATTACTTGATCTGCTCTCATCGATACACCCCTTATTTATCACCGAAGAAATCGTTGAGATTCTTGGCTGCACCTTCGAGCATCAGAACTGTTCTTCCATACAGGAGTTCCTTTGCTGAAAGTCTGTTATAGGAAAGAACCTTCAGGTAGGGAATATTCCGTGCGGCACGCCTGAGCATCGCATCGTCATCCTTGAGGATGAGAATGGTACGCTTTCTATCGGTAACGAAGTTGGTGACGATTGAAGCCAGCTCCTTCGTTTTTCCACTTTCAACTGTGAAGTCCTCAACCACCACGAGCTTCTCTTCCTTCACACTGAGTGAAAGGAGGCTCTTCATAGCGAGTCTCTTCATCTTCTTGGGAATGGTATACGAGTAATCTCTCGGCTTCGGGCCGAAGATCGTTCCACCGCCTACCCACACGGGAGACTTCTTGTCTCCGGCACGTGCATTACCGGTTCCTTTCTGCTTGTAAGGCTTCGAGTTACTGTAATTCACTTCACCGCGTGTCTTGGTGCTTGCTGTCCCTACTCTCCGGTTCGCCAGTTCATTGTTGATCGCGTTGTAGATCGAGCCATCAGAGATTTCCCGGCTGAATACTGCGTCGTTCAGTTCGAGCGTACGCAATTCTTTACCTTGTGTTGAAAAAACCTTTGTTTCCATTTCTCGCCTCTACTTCTTCTTCGCTTTCTTCACGATGACGACAGACTGGGAGGGACCGGGAATCGCACCCTTGACCAAAAGCACCTGCATATCTTCATCAACGCGGACAACACGGAGATTCTGCACAGTGACCTTGTCGTGTCCCATGCGCCCTGCCATCTTCTTTCCCTTGAATGTACGGGAAGGAGTTGATGCCATGGCTGTACCTCCGATATCACGATGGAACTTTGAACCGTGCGTTGCACGTCCACCGGCAAATCCATGCCGCTTCATACCACCCTGAAATCCTTTACCTTTTGATGTTCCTTCTACGTCAACGAAAAGGACGTCCTTGAATACATCAACCTTCAGGACATCGCCTACAGTTGCTTCGCGGTCGAAGTCTTTCATCTCCACCAGTGTCCTCTTGGGATCACACACATTGGTGAACTGACCTGCATATGGTTTTGTGGTCTGGCTCTTCTTTTTGTCGAACGAGCCGAGTACGCAGGAACTGTATCCGTTCTTTTCAACGGTCCTGTTCGCTACGACCACATTGTCCTCGATTTTAATTACAGTCACAGGAGTCAAGATACCGTCGGCATCAAACACCTGTGTCATTCCTATTTTTTTTCCGATAAGCCCTAACATCTCTTACCTCAACTGTTACTGTTTAATCTCTACATCCACACCGGCAGGAAGCTCAAGCTTCATGAGTGCATCCATCACTTTAGATGTAGGGTCAAGAATGTCGATCAGCCTCTTATGTGTTCGCATCTCAAACTGTTCACGCGACTTCTTATTGACGTGCGGCGACCTCAGGACAGTATATTTGTTGATACGGGTCGGGAGAGGTACGGGGCCAGAGACTTTGGCACCAGCCTTCACTACCGTTTGCACGATCGCCTTTGCGCTCTGTTCAACGAGCTCTATGTCAAAACCTCTCAGTCTTACCCGAATTCTATCTTTAGCCATTGTTCCTCCAAAAAACGAACAGTACCTGCACCGGTAATTCAGTGCAGGTCTGCGAGTAAAAATCTATTATTCGACGATCTCGACAACCTGGCCGGATGCGACGGTTCTTCCGCCTTCGCGGATAGCGAAACGAAGTCCCTTGTCCATGGCAACCGGGTGGATCAGTTCAACGTGGATGTCAGTGTTGTCTCCGGGGAGAACCATCTGCTTACCTTCAGGAAGGTTGACTGTACCAGTGATGTCGGTTGTTCTGAAGTAGAACTGGGGTCTGTAACCAGCGAAGAACGGCGAGTGACGGCCACCCTCTTCCTTGCTGAGAACATAAACTGTTCCGGTGAACTTGGCGTGGGGAGTGATCGACTTCGGTGCAGCAAGGACCTGTCCGCGGACAACTTCCTTCTTGTCAACACCTCTGAGGAGAGCACCGACGTTATCACCTGCCTGGCCTTCGTCGAGGAGCTTGTTGAACATCTCGACACCGGTACAGACTGTATCCTTGGTTGCCTTGACACCGACGATTGAGACGGGGTCGTTAACGTGGAGGATACCGCGCTCGATTCTTCCTGTTACAACAGTACCGCGGCCACTGATCGAGAAGATGTCTTCGATCGGCATAAGGAAGGGCTGATCAACAGCTCTTTCCGGGAGCGGAATGTAGGAATCCATCGCGTCGAGGAGTTCCTGGATACACTGAGTTGCTTCTGCATCGTCGGGATTCTCCATTGCATTGAATGCTGAACCCTTGATGATGGGAGCGTTGTCGCCGTCGAAGCCCTGAGTGTTGAGAAGGTCTCTCATCTCTTCTTCTACGAGCTCGATGAGATCGGGGTCGTCAACCTGGTCAGTCTTGTTGATGAAGACGATGATTGAAGGAACACCAACCTGGCGTGCGAGAAGGATGTGCTCTTTGGTCTGAGCCATTGCACCGTCAGTTGCTGCAACAACGATGATGGCACCGTCCATCTGAGCAGCACCGGTAATCATGTTCTTGATATAGTCGGCGTGTCCCGGACAGTCAACGTGAGCATAGTGACGTGCTTCTGTCTGGTACTCAACGTGTCTGGTGTTGATCGTGATTCCTCTTGCCTTTTCTTCGGGGGCATTGTCAATCTCATCATAGTTCATGACCTTGCCACCGCTCTTCTTACCAGCGTACATCGTCATAGCGGCAGTAAGAGTGGTCTTGCCATGGTCAACGTGACCGATGGTACCTACGTTTACGTGTGGCTTTGTTCTGTTGAATTTCTCTTTAGCCATCAGTTCCTCCTTGTGATTCTTATTAATCACAGAAAAAAATTATCGTGCTCCATAAAGGCAAGACGCCTTTACCTTTCCAATTCCTAATGAGGCAAACTGATCTGTCGGGTGTAGCAAACAAGATGAATAAGAGGGATCCAGAGGTCACATACCATGTTTCAGGCAGTGACGTAGTACAGATAATTACGTAAAAAATCTGCGTACCTGGAACCACCTTATCATCCCGGACATACGTACGGACGATCGGTTTGGCTCTGATAGGCGCCATAAGGGCACAATGTCCCCAACGACACGCTTGCCAATATAGAGAGTTTGCCGATTCGTGTCAACACATTAGCAGATAAAGTTTAACAAGTTTTCTGAACAAGAGATACGAAGTGCTTACCCATGGGTTCAAATCAGGGGAACTCCGCCTCCCAGTAGTCATCGGACAGGTATTCGAGCTGGATCACTCCGCTTGTCGGCGAGGCCGCAAGGAGCAGCAGAGCTGCGTCAAAGATATCATCCGCGATATAATTGCCGAAATCCTCATAGTACTCTGTATAGAAATACCCGGCCTCATCAAACAGGGTTTCAAGAAACTGCTCAGAGTCCATCGGGATGTCCCAATAGCGCTCCCCCCTGCCGAACTGAGCATTCATCTCCTCTTCAAGCTGCAGATATGCTTCTTTGATCTGAGAACCGCTGCTGTCACAGAGTATCTCATCAGAATACGCCTGCACGATATAGACCCCATACCCCTGATCTACTTTGACAGCGTACTGGGTGAAGAAGGGTGTCGGGTACGGCGGGTCAACCCAGTAGAAACTATCACCCTCATAGATCCTTTCAGGATACATCCACGCACTCTCCATCTCCTCGACCGTCATTCCGAGCGTGATGCCGAAAGGACTTGAAGCACAGGCAAGGGAAGGAAGAAGACAGAGAAGCAGGACCAGCCTGATTCCTCTTCTCATGTTCATGGCACGTCTCCTATTTCACATATAAGTATACGCTGTGTCACATGAGAAATATAGGATCAGAACCCCTGTTCGCCACACATTCTGCACTATCTGTACAGTGCTTTCCCCTTGAGCTATACTGCGTCCATGGCAGAGACGAAGAAGGTGCGAGTACTGTATGTAGTTGAAAGTTTCTCAACAGGTGTGTATGCCATCGTTAGAGATATTGCATGCAATCTAGACCGAAACTCGTTTGATATCCACATCCTCCACTCACTGCGAGAAGACTCCCCCAAGACGATCGAGCAGGACTTCAACCAGGACAATATCACCCTCTTCTCTATCCCCATGGGATCTCTGAAGGCGTATGGGAAGGCGGTGAAAGCAATCAGGTCACATATCAGCTCATTCGCTCCTGATGCGATTCACCTTCACTCCTCAAAGGCCGGGGTGCTTGGAAGACTTGCCCTTCCGAAACGACAGAAGACCCGCATCTTCTACTCCCCCCACGGATTCTCCTTCCTGAGAGAAGATGTCGGCAGGATAAAACGAAGTATCTTCCTCTCCCTTGAACGCCTGATACATGCCTATCGTCCTGCAACGGTCATCGCTGTCTCTAACGGCGAAGCTGAGCATGCGCGCCGCATCACCGGGAATGTCATCACCATCAACAACTTTATCGACACAAAGCAGTTCACTGCACGCCGAGGTCAGGAAGGGCCGTACATCGTCACCTGCGGAAGGATCTCCCCCCAGAAGAATCCTGCCTTGTTCAATGAAATCGCCATGACCCTCCCACAGGAACAGTTCATGTGGATAGGTGACGGGCCTCTCAGAGACCAGCTGACAGCAGCAAATATCACCGTAACGGGACTCCTTTCCCGACCTGAAGCGATACAAAAGGTGATGGAGGCAAAGCTCTACATGCAGACGTCCCTCTGGGAAGGAATGCCGGTTTCGATCCTCGAAGCGATGGCGGCAGGAAAGGCTGTTATCGCCTCTGATATCGTGGGAAACCGGGATCTGATCCAGGATGGCGAGACCGGTTATCTGTGCGATACTCGGTCAACAGAAGCATTCTCCCGTAGAGTCAGTGAACTGCTCAGATCAAAGGAGAAGCGATTTCTCATCGGGGCTCAGGCAGAAGCGTTTGTTTCCTCTCACCATGATATGAGAAAAGCAGTTCACACCTATGAACGCGTGTACTATGGGGACTCGCTATGAAGCGCATCGCATTTTTCTGTTCCACTCCATACCATGTTCTTGTGGCAACGTGGCTTCGCTCTTCTTTCTACAACGGACTAGCGGCTGACATGTACTTGCTCGACCACTTTAAAGATGCAGAGAACATCTATCAGTCCCTTACAAATTCACAGGTGTTCAGCCAGGTCACCCTATTACATAACAAGAAAGAGATAGAAGACAGGCTCTCGGCCTTCAAGCCAATGAAATACCTACAGCGCATCTCAATGCAGATAAGGGCGAACCGGCTAGTTCACGAGTATCTTCAGCTTGGCGATGCAGTGTATGATGAAGTTCTTTTCGGGTCTCCTGTTGTCACAATTCAACTGGCACTGAAAGTCCTATACCGCCGGAATCCGAACCTGCAAATTCATTTATTCGAAGACGGATTCGCCGGATATCACACAGATCAGTGGAAAGCCTCCACTGTGAAAAAACTCTTTAACCGTGCTACAGGACAGCATCGATATATTGACAGGTACGACTCTCTCCTGCTGTTCAAACCTGAACTATTTACCGGTCATATCAAGATTCCCCTTTCGCAGATACCTCCTATCCCTCAGAACAACAACGCTGTAAAAAACCTTTTTAATACCATATTCAGATACACAGAACAATCAGCCATCAGGGAGAAGGTAATATTTTTCGAACAGCCGATACAGGGCATACCTGAACTGAACAATGCCGTGCAGAGCATCATCGAACAGCTTCCCACCGATAGCCTTCTCATAAAACCACATCCGCGAAGCACTTCGGTCCAGTACGGAAAGTGGCCGGTATATCACGAACAATCGGTTCCATGGGAAATTATTGGACTGAATACCGAGATAGAGGGCAAGGTGCTCATCTCCTTCTTTTCGACGGTAGCATTCACGAACAAGATGATCTTCGATAGGGAGCCGATAGTTATCCTCCTGTTCGAAATGGAAGAACTGAAGCCACTCTATACCCTCCCCCGGAACAGCAGAGATTTTATCTATGCTTTCCGAAATAGCTACAGGAACCCAGAACGAGTTTTTTTCCCCCAATCACGCGATGATCTCTACAAGATAGTTTCGAACGAGTGTCTCTGAAGCTAAGCCCTCTCATGTGGCTGGACGCATACAGCCCTCACCCAGGTTCGTCAGGGTGTACTAGCAGATTTTCTCCACATAACCGATAAGAGAGTCCTGAACACTTTCACGTAGTCGCAGAATGCAATACATATCCCAGAGATCGAGATAGATGGTAAGGGGACACAGGGAAAAGTACATATATTGACAACCGAGAAGTTTTTAGCTTAATATATACAGCCTCGGAGCTTATTGTGAAACTAGAAACAACAGAGAAGAGTCAGGAGACTATTGGGAACCTGCTCACAGGGGGAGCTATGTTCCTCCTCTCATATACCTATCTCAATGAATTTTTCGAATTCCCGTTCAATAACGAAATCACTGCCTTCATTACGCTCGTGCTTGCAGGAATTACATTCTTCACGGTTCGCAGACATCTTGGAAAGATCCATCTTGTTCTGATAGGGGTTCTCCTGATGTCGGCCATGCTCATAGGAAGACGGAGAGATACCTTCTGGGTTTTCTTCTACTGGACCTATTGGGAGATCTTCAGTGTCACGGTCGGAGTTCTTATGACCTTATTCACTCCGAGAAAGATACTCTTCTACATTCCCTTTTACGTTACAGTTATCACCAGTGCCGCGGGTATTATCTGGTTTGACCAGGATCTGCAGTACAGTTTCTTTACTTTCAACAGAGGCTCTCATGCGATGTACATATTCTTGTATGGGGCTTTCCCCTTCATCTATACCGTAATACGAAACAATCTGGCCATTACTGGTGAGGTCATACATCTGCTTATCATGTTCATCCTATGCTTCCTCACCGATAGCAGAGGAGCAATCCTCTCCGCAATGTCCTTTTCAGTGCTACATATTGCGTACATGACCTACACTCTGAAGCGCAGAGAAAAAACATTAGGATATGCATCCAAACCGATCGGGCTTGCTGCAGTAGTAATAGGTTTCATAATTTTAGGAATACTGATGTACAACACCTCCCGTCTCAAGGCATATGGACTTCAGTCAAACGGAAGATTACAGATCTATCTCTCCTATGTAAAAGAACTCGATTTCAAAAAGTTCTTGTTCGGATATGTGCCCAGCGTATTCGACAAAGGGTACTGGCATATGCACAACTCCTTTCTGCAGATGCTGGTAGAGCTCGGATTCCTCGGGTTTATCACTCCCTTTACGATATACATTTCTTCGTTTATCGCGCTGATTCGGCACAGGTTCTTCCTTGCAGGCCTCTTCCTTGTTATCTCATTCTACTCACTGGTCGACTATGTGATATTCTTCCGGTTCGGGGACCTTGTGCTGATTCCTCTCATATTGGCAGCATTCACAGTACCGGCTCAGCAGGAATCCCGGCAGGTACAATACTAACGGGGAACCGAAAGAAGTTTATCTACCACCTCTCTCACAGCACCCTGACCTCCCTGTGCTTCGGTAATATAATCGGCGATTTCCTTGAGAGCGAGCATGCCGTCCCGAACGGTACAACCAAATCCAACATGCCGTAACACTTCAAGGTCATTAAGGTCATCGCCGATGTAGGCAATCTCACTGTAAGAAAGCCCGTGCCGCTGGCAGATATCATTGAGCACCTTCATCTTATCAGTGATGCCGAGATGCAGCTCATCAACCTTCAGCTTATCGCCTCTTCGTCGGACAAGGTCAATATTCTCTCCGGTAATGATCCCTGTGATAAAGCCCGCCTTTTTCAAGAGTCCGAACCCCATACCGTCCTTGGTATTAAACTTCTTCAGTTCATCTCCGTGCTCGGAGTAATACATCCCCCCGTCAGTGAGAACTCCATCGCTGTCAGTGAGGAGACAACGAATCTTCCTCAACCGCTCATCAATACGTGGGGACCTACTATGCTTCTTTTGCAACAAGTGTTCAATGACCACCCAGTCTGAAGGCTCGTCAATCTCAAAGTACGTGGACTCATCCATCTCGACTTTTCCAATTCTTCCTGACAGACGGCAGCCGGTTGTCATAAGAGCTTTTCTACTCGTTATATAAAATGCTCCATTCTCTACAAGAAACCCGTCGAACTCCTGTCGTCTTGGTCTTTTCATTGGATCATAGTTCACAGGACTCACCGTGGCACCGTCCCCGGTCCACAAAAACCGTTTCTGTCGGACAACAGAGAGAACGCTGTCAATATTCTCTTGCCGGAAGGTGTCCATCCCCAGTGTGATATCGTCACTGGAAAGTAAAGGCGAGGTCGCCTGAACAAGAACAATCGTGTCAAAGTCATACTGCTGCGCACATTCAAGCATAACTGACTCAGTCGAAGCAGTGTCGCTTGATACTGCTTCTGATCTATCAATAAGGAGAATCTTACTTGATCCATAATCACGTACTACCGCTCTGATCTCATCACTGTCAGTTGAAACGACAACAGTATCTATTTCAGAACACTGTAGAACAGCATCCAGAGTCCAGTATACGAGAGGTCTCTTATACAGGGGCTTGATATTTTTCAGTTGGATGGATTTGCTGCCGCCTCTCGCAGGAATGAAGGCTATAGTACTTCCTATGTGTTTCATCCTAAGACCTCTTCCTGAATTTCAATTTATCTCTCTGAATTACCTCGATATCAAGAATCTCCTTTTCCTTTTCGTGCAGAGCAAGCCATGTTGCCTCCAGATCGCGCTTCAGTCGTCTCACTCCATCGGGCTCAAGCGATGCAGCATGGTCAGTACCCTTCCATGTCCTGTCGAGGGTATAGTGTCTCTCGATGGTTGTAGCGCCGAGTGTGTAGGCGGCAATATCAACCGCGATACCGAGGTGATGTCCGGAAAAACCTATCTCCTTCACCCGTTGCCCGTAGGACTCCCTCAGTCTGGTTATTTCAAGAAGGCCGATATCCTCAAAAGGAACAGGATATCCTGACGTACAGCTATAGATTACAATGTCACGGTTACGTTTGTTTTTCTCAAACAACTCAATAACCTGTCGTTCTTCATCATGTGTGGTCATTCCGAAGGAGATCTGGATTTCGCCCTGATAGTTCTCACACAGCCATTCGAGCATCTCGAAGTTGTTATTGCAGGCAGAGGGTATTTTAATGAATAGGGGGTTCAAAGATGCAATTTCTCTGGCGGATGTCAAATCCCATACTGACGTACTGTAGATGATACCGTACTGTTCACACCACTGTTTCAGCTGGGCATGCTGCTCCAACGAGAATTCGAGAAACTCCCGATGTGCACCGTAGGTTTCACCATACGAGTTCGCAGGGTTTTGATGAGGTGCATTGTACTGTTCCTCAGTAAGGAGCTCCCTATTGTTTCTCTTCTGGAATTTAATTGCGTCTGCCTTACAGAAGATGGCAGCCATCTTGATCATCTCATGTGCAATGGCCATGTCACCTTTATGATTGCATCCTGCCTCAGCTATAACTCTGGGACGTGCATAATCCATATAGTTTCTCCTAAATTCATCTACCTGTACACAAAACCCGTCTTCACTGTCCGAACTATCTTCATTGTACGGTTTCGTAGAACCGAGTCATGACCTGTGCAGATGATATGATATCATACCCTGATTCCCGCACTTCCTCAATTCTTCCTCTTCTTTCTTTCACTGATGCTTCATGCTCAATTGCCTGTATCCACACAGACACAGACTCTTTCAAAGAGAGAAAGGTCACAAGATCAGAAACCCTTGCCTCCTGTGGCACGCGTGTGGAAGCAATACAGGGAAGCCCGCTTGCCTGTGCTTCAATAAGGGAAATGCCTAGTCCTTCAGCAAAGGAGGGAAACACAAATACATCCATTGCTTGAAGAAGATTTTCGATATCACCTCTCATCCCCGTTAACACAACCTTGTCCTGTATCTCCAGATTTCGTATCTGCGCTTCTATCGCAGATCTCTCGTCCCCTTCTCCCACGAGAAGGAGTTTTGCTTCTGGCAACGTATCTACAAGAGAAGCAAAAACCTTCAGAAGAAATCTATGATTCTTCAATGCCGTAAATCGGCCGACATGACCTACAACAAAAGCATCAGCTATCCCCAGGTCTTGCCTCACCTCATCTCTCTTTCCTTCGTCATAGTCAAACTTCCGAACATCAAATGCATTCTGAACAACCGAGAAGGAGGGAGACGCAACAACCTTCTTACCAAAACGGTGTTCCCCCGCCGCCACTGAGCATGCAAAAAACCTATCTGCAACAAACCGGGTCGGAAACGAGAAAAAAGCGTACATCACTCCCCGAAGAGAAAATTCGTTTTTTGTTCCGTGCGAATGAGCTATCGTATAGAGACCTGCCTTTTTTGCAATGTCAAGATAGATGGCAGCAGAACTACCTATGTGCCCGTGAACGACTGTGTATCGCGGGTGCTGTCTGAAAAATATTTTCCAGGCTTTCACATAAGGACCGATGTTAACCCCCATGAAGCGGGGAACACGATAGACAGACCCACCGAGAGACTTTATCTCATCTTCAAATACACAGCGATGCGGGGTATGGATCATAAAATCAAACTGGACCCGACTCCGGTCAATATTTCGATAGAGATTCATCACCATCACTTCAATACCGCCGTAGTTAAGTTCTCCAAGGACATGCAGTACTCTTACCGGTTTCACAGACTGTACCTCATGCCTACCATCAACTGAAAATCATCAGTGTGCCCTGAGTTATCCCATCTGTTCACCCAGTAATTTCTTGTATAGATCTGCAATCCGATATCGGGAAAAGAGCGGGAGATACCTATTCCTGTAATCAGAGAATGCATGGGATTATTTCCCGAGGGAGAAAGCATATTGATATCCTCGGCTAGTTGTTCAATAACCAGTTGCTCTTTACCTTCGATCATCAACCCCCGTTCACCCTGAACCATGTATCGAACAGACGGGGAGATACTCCAATCACCAGATGAGGCATTCAAGCTCGCAGCTAGTACAATCGAATCAGGACCGTACACATACCCGAGCCAGTCCACCCCACTGACACGGTCTTCCATATTCACAGCATGAACAAAATCAAGGTTATATTGAGTATCCTCGTATATATCATCATCATAATTATCAGTATGATCGCCAGTGCGCAAATAAGCAAATGGGGAGGTGTATACACCTTCAAAGAATCCATCAAAAACCCAACCCTGTTTCTCGTACCGGTAGGAACTCCCTACCAATAGCGCCAGAGCATTCGGAGGCAGCGTCCCGTCTGTATCCTGTTCTCCTCCGGTCTGGAACTGGTCAAGGAAGAATTGAATATCAAGCATCCAATTGGAAGAAAGGGTTATCTCACTTTCAAATCCGATCGAATTGTTGACCTCGCCGAAATTCTGAAGATTATGGTTGAACTGGAGCGGGCTGAAAATTCTTGGGTCAAGTGTATCTACGTAGAAAAGTGTCCCCTCTGTGATCGAGAGCCTCCACCAAGGGAAAAAATCCACCTCGAGTCTATGGGCAATATAGACACGATACAATGCTCCATTGAACAGGGTATGCCAGGTATCGATTTCGGCACTGGAAGGGTCCTTCCATGGGATCCATGCCTCTCCAAGGTTTCCAGAAGTGCGTCCATCATCAATCATTGCCTGCGTGATCAACTGATTCATTGGGATAGCGAGAAATGTATATTTGAACAGTGAGTTGAACAGGCCTCCCTGGAAAAAGTCATGGTAAGGCACATGAGAACCGAGCATCAGGTTGCCGGTATTTCCCCGTCCGAGGCTGATTGCATCCCGTCCGATTATAATACTTCCCCATTCATTGCTGAAGCCAAGAAATGCAGTGTGAGGAAGGGTGTTCTGTACAGCAAAGTCAACTCCATCGAGAATGAAAGGATTATTGGTGGCAATTCCACTGAAATCATCCTCAGAAAATGCATCCTGCAGGGCATATGAAAAAATCCCGTACGCATGATCCCCGAATACGGTCTCTGCTTCCGCATACAGAAACGGTTGCCGCTCAGTATACTCTTCAACCCATTCGTAATGCCCAAGCGACGAGTTGGTATTCCCATAAGCCTCAAATACAGCATCAAGTGAAACATCCCAGATTCTTCCTGATAATGGATTCTGGAGCTGTTCATCAATCCTATCGTATGTGGTCTTTAACGATGAACTGAGAGAAGCGCGATCAATCTTTTTAAGGTGACCCGAAAGCTCATACCCCGAAATCGGACCTGAAGAAGAAAAAGCATTGATACCTGATCCAAGACTCAACGCTTGAACTTCCAATAGTATCGGGTCATCAACCTGATATACATATGCTAGAGGATTCGATGCAAAAAGAGAACATGAGAAGAAGATGAGAATTATGAATACTGGCCCTTTCTGCATCGTAGTGTTCTCCTATTTCCAGACGTAGAAGCCGACCTGCACTGCATGAGAATGGGTAAAGGAAGACCAGTTTCCAACTGGTGAATACTGGATGGGAAAAGATTCCCAAGTCCCAGTAGGCAGGTCCGAGCCCTCCTCCCTATCTATCGCTTCCCCAGCAACAGCAGTATCACTGACGTAGGAACTGTCCCCGATCGCAAGAGGGTCATCTGAGTTAGGTTCTGTCGTTATTCCATCATACACTGGATACACCCACCAGAGTTCCTCTGAAAGTTCCTTCTTGCGATTCCCGTGGTAGATATAGGATGCTTGTATCTCGAACGGAACATCCTTCATTCGTTTTGATAGGGCAAGTTCTACTGCAACAGCCTGTTCAAAAAGATTGTCAGCAAACGCCTTTTCATCATACTCTTCATCCTGTGATGCACTGTAGATCATGTATGTATCCATGTTGAAACCGTACTGTCCACTTCGTCGCTGATATTTTCCCGTGACCTCAGCACTCCAGCTCTCATCAATCTGAAAAGAAATATGGGCAAGAAACTCATCAGAACCTGGACGAAGCGGATAGCCAAGGTTGGCTCCTTCATTCACATAGCTCAATTCATATATATCATCTATATCCCTGTCATCATTATAATCAAGATACACAGGGTAGTGTGTATAAAAAAACGGCGAAATATTGGTGTACTGAACAGTTGCCTTGGTAAAAGATCCGAAAGGAAGATCCAGATCAACACCACCCTGGAACGCCATGATGTTTCTCGGTTCTTTGAACAACTCAGAGGGGTTGATCTTATCCATCTCCGTAGTCGCGAAAGCTCCATATAATCTCATTATACCGGGCACGGTCCACTGCAAGTCAATACCCGCAAGCATATTATCAAAGTCCCCGACATTCACCTGTTGGAACATCAGCATGGAAAAGGGATTCAGGTATGCAAGCTCAAAGCGTTTTCTATAGAGAACTGATTCGTATATTCCGGCAGTCAGGTTCCAAGGAAGACTCAATTCTACTCGCTGAGCACTGATATTGTTATCATACTGTGTTCCTAACATACTTTCAGAGAACTGATAGTCACCCAGATATTCTTCAAAATAGGAAATGTCGTTCAGCTCCTTATCCCAGAACTTGCCCAGGCTCCCTGCGATAAACTGGAAGTTAAGCCAAGGGGCGAAGGTTATGGAGACTTCTGCTCCCTCGAATGACCTTGCAGAACCGGAAATCATAAAATTGTTCATTCCGACACCCCAATCACGCTGTATTGAGCCGGCACGAAGCTGTAGGTTTCCATCTAAGAATGATAATGATATTTCCGGGCTGTAATAGGCACCGTAGTAGAAAGACTCACCTCCGGTCGTGTCAAATATTGTGTCGTAGCGAGCCTCTGTAGGGATAACAAAATCGTTTGGCAGAAAGAGACGGGGGTCAAGATGATCAAGCAAGAGGCCGAAATCCATATATATTGATAAGAAGTCAGAGATATCGGCCTCAAAGTAGGGTTTTATCCCGATATGTGTTTGAAAAGAATCGGTATTACTAACCCCCTGAGTGTACACAAACTCTCCAGTGACTCCTACCCGTGCCCCGATGTCATATGGGTCCCAGTAATTCATATAGGCACCTTCCTTGACAACATCACCGAGGTTCTCCGAAGGTACGTACGTAGCGGTTAGTTCCTCAATAAGAGCAGCAATAATCCCTTTTTCAGATGAAGAAAGAAGGGAGCTTTCTGCGATTTCTTCCATCTGTGAAACAACAAGTGATCGCGCATACGGTTTTACTGACGGAAGTGGATTGATTATCCCACGTATTTCGGCAAGATCAAGGATTTCATAGGCTCTGTGACCAAGGGGAAGGGATTGATGAGTTGCCGCAGCTAACGAATAATTAAGGATCGAGATGACCAGTAGTACTATGATGATTCTCTTCATGAGTAGAGACTCCTTGTCTGTAGGCGTTGCATCTACATCGTATCAGACAAGTCAGCAAACGGGCAACTCTCCCTACTGCTCGTGACTCTGGTATGTCAGAAAAAATGCAAAGCATTGTTTCTCTTTGACCCTAGACATTCGGCCTTTGCCATGGAAAGATGAATATCGCATACTAGCAGCAATTCACCGAAGGAGCATCCATTGAAAATCAGTGTAATCATGTCAGTATACAACGGAGAAAAATTTCTCAAAGAATGCATTGATTCAGTACGTGCACAGACCTACCCCGAATTCGAATTCATTATCACGGACGACTGTTCAACTGATGGCACCTGGAACATTCTTAAAAAGTATCAGGAAAAGGATGAGCGCATCATTCTGCTTAAAAACACAGAGAATCGGGGACTGACAAGAAACCTGAATACGATGGTCTCACTGGCAAAGGGAGAGCTCATCGCACGGATGGATGCCGATGACATTGCGATGCCTGACCGTTTGGAAAAAGAACATGCCATATTCGAACAGTTCCCTACGGTGGAAATGGTGTTCACTGATATAGAAATCATTGATGACCGTTCAGATAAGATCTGCAATTCCTGGCGTCCCGAGACTCTGGAGAAAATTCTTGGTTATCTTGATCGATACATCTACATCGTCCATCCTTCGGTGATGATGAGGAGGGATTTTTTTTCTCGCTACGGGATGTATGATGAAGCATATACAACAGGCCAGGACTCAATCCTCTGGAAGAAAGCTTACCGCGAAGGTGCTGAGTTCTACTATCTTAAGGAGACACTCCTGAAATACAGGATTAATCCTAAGAGCGTACGAAGAAATAATCGTGAAAACAACGAGTTCCTTTTTGCAAAAACCTGCCTTGTAAATGCAGATAAAAAAGCAGTCTGGAAATATTTCAAACCCTTATCCAACGTTGAGAAGCTTCAAATCTTCATTCGCATGTGTATCCCATTTTTACTCTATCGTCACATACTGTATGCAAACAATAGGATACGAGCTAGGAAATAAGATTATTTTCTCAAAATATGGGTAAAAACCAGGTTTTTCACATAGTGAAATTCCTTTGATCGCCCCCAGAATACTATGGTACCAATAACAACCAATACCTCAGAAATGACAAGCCCTATGATAAGGATATACCATGTTGGCAAAAACCTCAGACGCTGGATAATCATATATGAAAGCAATGTTTCAATGACTATCGTTGAAATCAGGAACAGATGTTTCCTCCAGTAATGCAGATACATGTCATGTGTATTCTTGAAGTAGAATTTATATACAATATAACTTCTCCCGATCCACATACATATCTGACTTATAACAGTGCCGATAAGAACGCCATATACACCGAACAGATACACACCGAGAACGGAGGTAATGATATTCAAAGAAGCTCCAAGAATAGCAACAAATTTCTCATAATAAAACAACCCCAACCCATTGATGTATTCTCCTGCCGGTCCATGTATGAAACTGATATAGAAGTCTGTCATCATAAGGATTGTGATGAGCGGGCTAAGGATAAAGGCTTTCCCCAACCATAACTCAATAGCATAATTAGAAAGAGAAATCATAGGAACAAACCCTATCGTAATAAGAAGAAATCTCACAAACGTATACTCAAAAAAGAGAGATTCACTCCTCCGTAGATCACTTTCTTCTGTAAGAAAATTTCCTATGAGTGGCTGTATTGGAATCATTAGATACATGATCATTTTCTTGACAGCGCTGTAGAGAAGTTGGTAGTTGGATAGATACCCGACAAGTTTGGTACCTAGCAAAATAGAAATAACTATATTGTCAGTTGATGCGTAGATGAATCCTGCGATCCTTCCTGCAAAAACATTTTTTACATGGCTAAATAATGCGGTTTTTTCTTCCTGCGAGTACGTATCAGATTTCTGTATTGCAGGATATGATTTTTGATAAAACCAGGAAACCAGAAGGTTTGACCCAATAACCTGAATCACCTGTAGAATGAGATAGCCATAGTAACTTTTCAAGTAGATCAATAGTACAATTTTTGCAATATTAATGATGATGTTGACGATAGAATCAATGATGTTGAGAATATAGTTCTTCTGGTCGGCATACAGGAGAGTTCTCTTATAGGCCATGAAGTAGGTAGCTACGGTAGCAATCAGCTGAATGAGAAGTGCTCCCTGGATATAGATCAGATCGTATTCGACACCAGTGATGACAAACTGGATGAAAAAAGAACCAAGCAATCCAACAACAAGCACAAACAATCCGACTCTTCTATATATACTCTTAAAAAGAGCCATTATCTGTCCGATCTTATCTGAATCTTTTTCGTGGATGGGCCGATACAATGAGTACACGATTGCAGTCTTAACCCCTAGTTCTGCGAGAGAAAGGAACCCGAGAATCTGCGTAATAACCCCATCCACTCCGAGAAGGCTAACCCCGACGAATTGAATAAAGACTTTCCGGGTTGCAAAACCCATAACCATGGTAATGACCATGGATAATGTACTAACCATACTATTCTGTACTGCAATCCTACTTCTCACTACCTATGTCCTCAGGTCTACCATGATAACCTTATCAGGAAGGTCAATCCTGATTTCCTAATGCCTGTAAACCTTTATAGATTTTGCTGAGTGCACGAATCCCTTTCAGCTGACAAAATTTCTCAACCTGAGAGAATGAATAATGGCTTCTGATCCATCGGACACGACATAAAAGCTTGCCAATTCCGGGTTTATCCCATTTTTCAAAAGAAATAGTATCATACTCTTCTCCCACCCATTCCAGTTGATTATTATCAGGGTAACCCAGCATATTCTTTCCATGACGATATGATTTCAGTTCACGCATCTCATAACAATCAGGATGAAACGTAAGCACATAATTACCATACGTCTCATATTCAGAAAAACCCGACTTAAGGATAACGTCTGTATCTATAGAATACAGTATCTTTTCATAGAATGTTGAACCTTGGAGACTTTCGTCACACTTGATAGCATTAATAAGTTCTTTCATAATTTTCGTATCAATAATCATATGTTCCGCAATAAATGATTTTTCAATACCTTTCATAACTATCCCGTGAAAAAGCCTCTTCATTGTGGAAAAATATGGCGTATGATGTTCACTCTTCATAGAGAAGAGCAACTTTTTTGTATCCGTACTTAAAAAAGAAATGGGCCGTAAGGGGATAGTGTCAGCATCCCAGAGAATATACCGCTCATCCGCACAATTACAGGCATAAGCCATTTTTAAAAACTGCTGAAAATACCAACCAGCTCTCGATCGTTTCCCAGTGAACTCAGCCAGGATATCTTGAATCCGATCGATTGTCATCCCTGGATAGATGGTATTTTCATCCATTACCGTAACACTGTCAGGCCAAGAGATTTCTGGACTATCCATCACATTTTCGGTAGTAATCAGGATGACGCTCTGAGGATTAAACACACGTTCTATATATTCAACAGTCTTTTTTGCTGTTTCCACATCCTGTTCAGCAACTGTTAAAACAAAAGTATGCATCACTGAGTTCTCCTTCATAGTAAAACTTTCATTGTGATTCATAGTACGAACCAGTCCTTCTCGACAAGAACTTTTGATGCAGCATTTTTATTAGTATCCATATACCAACGTTCCGGAACTACAACCAGTCGACCCTTTTCGTGTGATAACCACGCTGCCCACCAACTGAAGGTACTGTTTGCCAAAATGAAATGTCTGCAGGACCGCATGAAAAGAAAATCATCATGTACTGAATTACTCAAAGAGGAATCTATGAAATGTATGTGGTAGATGCTAGAATCAAAGTTTTTCTTACACCAGTCAATATCATCAGAAAAAATATAAAACTCAGGCTCTGAGATTTTATCACTCACTAATCGGAATGCTCTATGATAGTAGTCAACATCCTGAACAATATATTTTTGCAGACTTGAGTGATTCTCAGATACATAATCGCCCCGCCTTACATGAACGGCCACTGATTCTGTAGATTGCAGTTTCTGAATCAACTGTCCCTGACCTGACTCAACTTGATTTGACAACACAAATTCTCTTTGCAGAACATCACGAATGGATCGAAAATATTCTGGATTCTGAAAATATCCCATCAAATATGAATACTTCTTATGGAACACGGAATCATCATACAAGAAGGTATCATCTTCATCATACACCCAGTAACGATTTCGCAGATTAAGTATAGTAAATATTCGCTTCCACACCTTATGCCAAATTACAGTTGCATAGGCTGCCTTTTTATAGGATATACGGTAATTATGTAATTCAAAATCCCTAGACCTATGTTGTATAAACCAAGTGGTATCTAGATAGAGTGTCTGTTGCATTTTCAGTGACACAGCTTTTGCAACGGCATACTGAAACATTTGATTACCGAGACCACCTGCAATCTTGACTATCACGGGGAACACCTATAATACAGTGTTAATACAACACCACTCATGCCTTACCCAGCCCCTTCTCATACCAGGAATACACATTTTTGATTCCCTCTCTCAACGAGGTAGAGTATATCCATCCGGTACGCTCAAGAAGGCTAACATCAAGAAGTTTTCGCGGTGTCCCGTCCGGTTTGCTCACATCATATACGATCTCTCCCTCGTAACCAACAATATCTTTGATCATCAGTGCAAGTTCACCAATCTCAACGTCCTCACCTGTACCAACGTTCACATGAATCTCATCACTGTAGGTATTCATCAGGTGAACACAGGCATCGGCCAAATCATCAACAAAGAGGAATTCACGCTTTGGTTTACCCGTCCCCCATATGACAACATGTGGTGCATGTGCAAGCTTCGCTTCATGAAACTTCCTGATCAGTGCCGGCATGACGTGAGAAGTTTCGAGGTCAAAGTTGTCATATATACCATATAAATTTGTGGGCATGGCTGAAATAAAATCACAGCCATACTGCTTTCTGTAGAACTTACACAGTTCTATACCAGCAATCTTTGCAACGGCATAGGCTTCATTGGTAGGTTCGAGAGAATCCGTGAGAAGGTACTCCTCTTTGATTGGTTGCGATGCAAACTTAGGATAAATGCAGGAAGAACCAAGAAACAGGAGTTTTTTCACCTTGAACAGGTAGGCAGAATGAATAATGTTCGACTCGATCATCAGATTGTTATAGATAAACTCCGCAGGAAATGTGTTGTTGGCCTGAATGCCCCCAACCTTTGCTGCTGCCAGAAAAACATAATCTGGTCTCTCATGCTCGAAAAAATCTTCTACTTCATTTTGTCGCATAAGGTTAAGTTCATCTGATCTCCTGAAGACGAAATTGTTATATCCTCTTTTTTCCAGATTCCTTACAATTGCAGAGCCAACTAGTCCTCGATGGCCGGCAACATATATCTTTGAATTTTTTTCCATAGTAAAGCCTTCTTTCCTAATCAAATTCTTTTCTGATTCGTTCTTCGCGTTCCACATACGTAATATCATGACGAACCATGATTCTTATGAGCTCCTCGAAGGGGGTCTTCGATGGATTCCAGCCAAGAATTTTCTTTGCTTTTTCCGGATTTCCGAGAAGAAGGTCGACTTCGGTTGGCCTGAAATACTTCGGATCCACCTCAACAAAGACCTCGCCACTTTCAGCATCAATGCCTTTTTCCTCTACTCCTTCGCCTTTCCAGATGAGATCAATACCTGCCTCCCTGAAAGCAAGGGTGGTAAATTCTCGAACACTGTGCGTTTCACCAGTGGCAATAACGAAATCTTCCGGCGTATCATGCTGTAGCATAAGCCACATACATTCTACAAAGTCTTTTGCATAGCCCCAGTCTCTCTTAGCGCTGAGATTGCCTAGGTAAAGTTTTTTCTGGGTTCCCTTCCTAATTCGTGCTGCAGCAAGAGAAATCTTCCGCGTCACAAAAGTTTCTCCCCTCCTTTCGGATTCATGATTGAACAGAATACCATTCACAGCAAACATGTCGTATGCTTCACGATAGTTTCTAGTTATCCAGTATCCATACAGTTTTGCTACCCCATATGGGCTTCGAGGATAGAAGGGAGTTGTTTCGGTTTGAGGAGTTTCCTGAACCTTTCCATAGAGCTCTGAAGTGGAAGCTTGATAGATCCGCGTGGTCTTCTCGTATCCAAGAAATCGAACAGCCTCAAGAAGCCGCAGAGTCCCCACTCCGTCAGTGTCGGCAGTGTATTCGGGAACTTCAAAGGACACTTTAACATGCGACATCGCTGCAAGGTTGTAAATCTCATCTGGTTTAATTTCACGGATAAGACGAATAAGATTTGTGGAGTCGGTCATATCTCCATAATGAAGCTGAACTTTTGTTTTGATATGCATGTCTTTGAGAAGCTCATCAATATAGAGGTGCTCAATTCTTCCTGTGTTAAAAGAAGAACTGCGACGGATAATACCATGAACTTCATAGCCTTTCCCAAGGAGGAATTCGGCAAGAAATGAGCCGTCTTGGCCTCCAATACCTGTAATAAGAGCAGTTTTCATGATCGACATGACTCCTTTAGTCTAGTACTACAAGGAATAGTACCACATAAACCTAGCGATGTCTTTCATTCCCATGAAAGGGACAGGCTTCTGGTCATTGATTACGACTTTTTCCATGTGACCGACAGAATTTGGCAAATACCAACTATAATACGTAATCGTATGAATATTTCAGAGATTCCAAGCAATCCTATGCCAACGATACCGGATAAGGATTTCTCCGAATAAGAATTACCAATACGATATTACTCCTCGTTTCGTTAATGCATAAGCACCTTTAAGAGAAATCAAGCATCCCCACTGCGTTGAGCTGCTGTCACCATGCTAGTTAGGTAAACCACACTCAACTAACTAGTCACATTAAAACCCTTGAGGTATGATACTACAAAAGGTACAACACAAGGAATCACATGATACAGAAGAAAATCGGATTACGCGAATTACAGATGATTGAACTCGATATTCTCTCTGTTGTTGATGCTATATGCAATAAACAGAAGTTGACCTACTATCTTGCCTACGGAACACTGCTCGGTGCAGTCAGGCATAAGGGGTTTATCCCCTGGGATGATGACGTAGATATTCTCATGCCGAGACCCGATTACGAAAATCTCATCAAACATCTCAGGGAAGGCGCACTCCCGACGGGCTACTCGGTCTTTTCTATAAACGATCTGCATTATATTTACCCCTACATGAAGGTGGTTAGAACAGATACACAAGTCACTGAAAAAAAACTTGAAGCTCCGTACGATGCATCCCCTGTCTGGATAGATATCTTCCCGATGGACGGAATTCCTGAATCCCTCTGGAAACAAAAAAGAATGTATTTCATAAGCAGATTCCTCAGAAACCTGCTGTATATTGCAATCGTTAGTACAGATAAGTTGACAGGGTTGGAAAAGATTGGAACTGCTGTTCTAAAACCCTTCATGCAGCTTATCGGTCCTCATCGCATCTCAACATGGATAGATAACCATGCAAGAAAAGTGAGATTTGAGTCAACTCCATACATGGGAAATGTAGTATGGGCTGAAGGGTCGTTTGAGACGCTGGAGAAAGAGGTTTTCACCCCTTCAATGCCACTCATTTTTGAAGGGAGAGAATTTACTGCACCACAGTGTTACGATCAGCACCTCCAGGAGCAGTACGGAAAGTATTGGGAGCTGCCACCGGAGGACAAGAGGGTATCACATCTAGATTCAGAGTGTTATATCCTCTTCTAAGAACTCCCCCATCCTTCCGAGTATTTCTATCAGTCGGTCATTTTCTTCCCTGGTACGGATAGCGATACGCACATACTCACCTGTGATACCCTTTTTACCCGTTACATCCTTGATAAGAAAGTCATTTTCAAGAAGGCGATATGCAAGCGCAGATGCAGTGTGGGGAGTAAGCACTTCACACAGAATATAGTTTGAGTGCGAGGGAAACGGTCTGAGGAAGGGACAGGAACGAAGCTGAGCATAAAAACGTGAACGCACTTCACGAGTTTTAACGAGAGCCTCCTGGTAATCATCTGCATACTTTTCCCAGATCTGCAGGAAAAACTCACCGAACGAATTTATATTCCAGATGGCTACGTCACTCTTCATCCATTCAATCATTGCCGTATCGCCACTTGAGAGAACACCAAGACGAAGTCCCGGAACTCCATAGGATTTTGATATGCTTTTCATGACAATAAGATGTGGATTCCGTTTTAGAACTTCAGCATCAAAAAGTGTTGAAGAGGTTCCCCCATCAGAGAAATCAACAAAGGATTCATCAATGATTAACTTGGCACCTTTCTCTGCGGTCCATTTCAGCAGACGATCAATATTGGTTGAGTCCATTATTTGACCGCTTGGGTTATCGGGGTTGATGATGATCAGAGAAGAAATTCCCGTTCCTTCAAAGTACCCGATAAGGTCTTCACTGTCATAGGTGTACCCGGGTTTAATCGGGGTGAAGTGAACGATGGATTCAGGGTCAAGCCGACTCTCATACTCCTCAAAGGAGGGATGTACCACCCCGATCGAACCTTTTAGAAACGAGCCCAGAGATTTGATCAGCTCAGCAGCACCGTTACCGACAACTACCATGTCCTGACTAAGGCCAAAGTACTTTGCAGCAAGAAGACTGTTTATTCGCTGACCGGACGGGTACTGAGAGAGAAGCGTACCGAATTCCGATTTTATCTCAGCAATCAGACGCTTGGGAGGGAAGTAGGGATTTACAAGATAGCAGTAATCGTGAATGTTGGGATACCGCCAATACCCTCCATAACGGCTGGTTAATTTTTTATACTTCTCTTCTGATGTATTGGTAAAAAGAGACTGAGCAATATCGAGATCCTGCAGATCATCTATCTCGTACCACAGCTCGTTTGCTAGAATTTTTGCTTTGATCCCTGAATTCATAACTAACGCAATTACTTTGAGAACCTGCTCATAGTATTCGTTATTGCCAAGGGCTGTACAATACGCTTCCAGGAAAGGGACGTAGAAACTTTGTGAGAACTCTCTACTGAATTTATAGATATTAACTGTCTTATAGTATCTGCCTTTATTATTGAAATCAACCTGTTGCTTTGACAGAAAGTCCGTGATATAGGAATCATCATCTACCGTGAGGACTCCTCCATCCATCCAGCTCTCATATCGGGCTACAAGAGCAAGAGTCGGATATGGATCATCTGTCAAAGCTCTCAGTACCGCTTGGTCGAAGATGATATCTGATTCAAGCAGTAGTGTGTCATCTTGTAGGAGATACTCCCGAGCGAGAAAAAGCGAATAGATATTATTTGTTGTGTCGTAAATCGGGTTCTCCACAAATTCCAGGGCAGTGGAGATTCCCAGGGTTTTCACAAAAGACACCAAAGAAGCTGCCTCATACCCAACAACAAGGACAATTTTCTGAAGCCCCAGTGAATCAAGGTGGGTAAGCGCCCTTTCAATGAGAGTGACGCCGTTGACCATAACCATACACTTTGTTTGATGTGCAGTCAGGTCTTTGAGTCGTTTACCCATACCTGCTGCCAGAATGATTGCCTGCATTTCGCCCTCTTTTGCATCTGGATTACATATATCGTATCATGTACGTGTTATTCCTACTAGGGGAAGGCCTCAACAGGGTTATACGTTTACAGTGGAAGATACCTCGTCATATTTCTCCCAGCCACTGTTTTCTAAGACCATCTTCTAAAGGAGTCTGGGGGGCGTAGCCTAATAGTTCTTTCGCTTTTACAATATCTGCAAAGGTCCTATCCACATCACCAGCGGGCAGTGGATATCTATCGAGAGTGGCTTTCTTACCGGCTATCTTCTCAATCATCTCTACCAGCATCGATAGGGAAACTGGGGATGAGTTACCGAGATTAAAAATGTCAAATCGGGACTCTTCGCTTTCTGTCCAGTCAAGAGCACGGAGTACCCCATGTACAATATCATCGATATATGTGTAATCCCTCTCCGTTGAGCCATCACCGTAGAAAGGGATCGACTGTTCTTCAGTGATTAGTCGCAGGAACTTGCTGATAGCGAGATCGGGCCGCTGACGAGGGCCATAGACGGTAAAGAATCTCAGGCATGCTGTATTGATACCATATAGGTGGTAATAGGTATGGCAGAGCACTTCACCGGCCTTTTTTGTGGCCGCATACGGTGAAATGGCCTCATCCACAGGATCTTTTTCACTGAAGGGAACCTTTTTATTGTTTCCATACACGGAAGAGGAGGAGGCAAAGACATGGCGCTTCACCCCATGGTCTTTCATCGTCTCGAGAAGGCTCGTGGTTCCCATGAGATTGACATCCATGTAGAGTTCAGGATTCTCTATCGAGGGCCTCACACCCGCATACGCGGCAAGGTGTACCACTGCATCGGGAGTATACCTGGTAAAAACCTCATCGAGGAACTCTTCATCACGGATATCCCCCTCCTCCACCCAGAAGCTTCCTGCCGAGTCCTCTGCTGTATGTCTGATGATTTCTGTGTTGGCATGTTTCAGTTCAGGGTCATAGAAATCATTATAGTTGTCCAGGGAAATAACAGAGTTTCCCTGATCAAGTAGAGCTTCACATACATGAGAACCGATAAAGCCGGCTCCGCCGGTGACCAGTATCACGCTCATACGCCGACCCCTGTATAGGAGAATCCCATTGATTCAACCTGCCCCTTGTCGAAGATGTTTCTCAGGTCGAAGAGTACTTTTCCTGCATTGAGGTCATTGAATCGTGAGAAGTCCAGCGTTCTGAACTGGTTCCACTCGGTAAGAATGACTGTCGCGTCACTACCTTGAATAGCCTCGTAGGGATCTTCATACCAGGAGATCGAGTCTTCGATCTCCTTGAAACGCCAGAGGCCTTCTTTTTTCCCCTGGGGATCAGAGATTGCGAGAGTGGCACCGCGTTTAACGAGTTCTGGAAGAATCACAAGAGAAGGAGCTTCCCTCATATCATCGGTGTTCGGTTTGAACGTGACCCCAAGGATAGCAAGCTTCTTTCCTTTCAGATCAGAGGAGAGCGCCGAAGTGATCTTCGAAACCATATGATGTTTCTGATTTTCATTGGCCTCTACTGTCGCATCCATCAGGCGCATCGGTGCACCGGCTGCATGCGCGATCTGACTGAGCGCCTTCGTGTCCTTCGGGAAACAGCTGCCGCCATACCCCGGGCCCGCATGGAGGAATTTGGGAGAGATTCGTCCATCCTGCCCCATTGCCTTCGCGACTTTCTGCACGTCCGCCCCCACCCGCTCACAGACATTTGCAAGTTCGTTAATGAATGTGATCTTCATCGCAAGGAACGCGTTCGCTGCATACTTGATCATCTCCGCGGTTTCAATATCGGTTTCTACAAAGGGGGTCTCGTTGAGGAAAAGAACCCTGTAGACATCTTTCATGACTGAAATCGCCCTCTGGCTTTCAGCTCCGATAACAACCCTGTCGGGGTGTGTAAAATCCTGGACGGCTGACCCTTCTCGCAGGAACTCGGGATTGGAGACGACATCGAAGGGGATATCGAGACCACGGGAGGAAAGGGTTTCCTTGATAACAGCCTTCACTTTCTGCCCGGTACCCACTGGGACAGTGGACTTGTCAACAATGACTTTGTAGTCACCCATGTGCTGAGCAATGGAAGAGGCAGCAGACAGCACATACTTTAAGTCAGCACTGCCATCATCGGCGGGAGGAGTTCCAACAGCAATAAATACTACTTGAGAGCCAGATATAGCCTCAGCAATATCTGTAGTGAAAGAAAGTCGCTTGTAGTACACATTGTTGTGGACGATGGATTCAAGTCCGGGTTCAAAGATTGGGATCTCTCCATTCCGCAGTGATGCTATCTTTTTCTCGTCGATATCAACACAGATGACAGTATGACCAAAATCACTCAGGAGAGCCCCTGAAACAAGTCCTACATATCCAGTTCCAATTACTGTTATATGAGCCATTTTCGTACTCCTCTTTCACTGTTCGTCAAAGGTTCTCCCTGTATCATACCCTAGTTGTCAGAGACGTAACACATCTTTATCTATTTTTCATACAACTTTATCATGCTGGCTGTACGGATAAGAGGGTAAAAACAAAAAAAAGACGCCCCCGGAAAACCACTCAGGTCCTCCTCGGGCGTCCTTGTATATCTGATCCGCTGTGTTAGCGGTTGCTTGAAGAGAAGGCCTTGTTGGCTTCCGCCATTCTGTGGGTATCTTCCTTCTTCTTGAACGCACTACCGGTACCGGCGACGGCGTCTGTGAGTTCTGCAGCAAGCTTTTCGCTCATGCTCTTGCCGTTACGTGAACGGGCGGCACTGATGAGCCATCTCATCGCCAGAGCTTCTCTGCGGTTCTCCTTGATCTCAACGGGAACCTGGTAGGTTGATCCACCGACACGTCGGCTTTTCACTTCCACAGCAGGCTTCACACTCTCGAGAGCCTTCAGGAACACATCGAGGGGCTTCTCATCGCCACCCTTGCTCTCAATGATCTTGAGTGCATCGTAGACGATCTTGGAACTGATTGACTTCTTTCCGTCGATCATCATCCGTCGGATGAATTTCTCGACCATTACACTGTTGTACACTGCATCGGGCAGGATTTCCCTGACCGGAGCCACATTTCTTCTTGCCATCTTCCTATCCCCTTACGCCTTTGGCTTCTTCGTACCGTACTTGGAGCGGCTTCTCTTTCTGTCAGAGACCCCAAGAGTATCCTTGGCACCACGAACGATGTGATACCGGACACCGGGAAGGTCTTTGACTCTTCCACCCCTCATCAGAACAACTGAGTGCTCCTGGAGGTTGTGACCGATACCGGGGATATACGCGGTAACTTCAATACCGTTCGAAAGTCTGACCCTGGCGACTTTTCTCAATGCGGAGTTCGGCTTCTTCGGGGTGACAGTCATAACTCTTGTACATACCCCACGTTTCTGAGGACAACCCTGCAGAGCAGGCGACTTCGTCTTGTTGAAGTTCGTCTTACGTCCCTTACGTATAAGCTGGTTAATTGTAGGCATCTAACGACACTCTCCCTTGTTTCTTTCTGATGAAGCTCAGCTTCATCAATCAAAAATTATATCAAGACCAAAGTCAGCATGGAAATAAGACGGCTGAGAAGAGATGAGCTTACTCATCATCTTCGAGGCCATCACTTTCACCTTCGGAAATGTATTCTTCTATTTCGACATCCATCTCATCAAAATCCTCTTCAGCATCATGCTTACGGGACTCCATGAGGGATTCCACCTGGCTCTCAAGATCAATCGGGTTCTCTTCCTTCACCTTGATCGTACGGTACCGCTTCATACCGGTTCCGGCCGGGATGAGGTGTCCGATGATAACATTTTCCTTGAGACCTCTCAAGACATCTCTACTACCAGCTATTGCTGCGTTTGTCAAGACTTTCGTGGTCTCCTGGAACGAAGCGGCTGATATAAACGAATCGATCGAGAGTGAAGCACGGGTAATACCGAGCAGCATCGGTCTGGCATCAGCAGGCTGACCACCCTGTGCGATAACCCGGGCATTCTCTTCATGGAAGCGGTACTTGTCGACCTGCTGTCCCTGAATGAACACGGTATCACCAACGGCGATGACTTCCACCTTTCGGAGCATCTGACGAACAACGACACCGAGGTGCTTATCGTTGATGTCTACACCCTGAAGACGATAGACTTCCTGGACTTCATCAAGGAGGAACGACTGAAGTGCGTTCTCACCGAGAATATCGAGGATGTCATGGGGAGCTATCGGACCGTCACAGAGCCGCTCGGCAGCTTCAACACGGTCACCGTCCCTGACAAGCATGTGCTTGATCATCGGCACCTGGTGCTTATACTCGCTGCCGAAGTCATCTTCCACGATCACGGTTCTCTTACCCTTGGCAACTGCACCGAAGTGTACAGTTCCGTCAACCTTGGCAAGAATTGCCGGGTTGCGGGGTTTCCGTGCCTCGAAGAGTTCTCCGACCCTCGGCAGACCACCGGTGATATCCTTCGTCTTCACCGACTCCTTCAGGATCTTCGCCAGGATGTGACCCTTGCGGATCACTTTACCGTCATCGACACTGAGATAGGAGGAGGCGGGGAGGAAGTAGAGAGCCTTCGTCTCACCGTTCTCTCCGACGATGGCGATCCGGGGCTGAAGGGTCTCACTGACGTGCTCAGTGATCTTCTTTTCGACCGAACCGGTCTCGACGTTGATCTCTTCCTTGAGCGTTGTGCCGAGTTTGATATCGATGAACTCCACCGTACCATCCTGCTCCGCGATGATAGGCTCACTGAACGGGTCGAACAGTGCTATCGCCTCGTTGCTGTCAACATATCCGGGAACAGCGATCTTCAGCTGAGCACCGCTTCTTACTTCAATTCTCTGCTCCTGGGCAAGAATGAGAAGGTTGCCCGTATCATCAATCTTCACCTGACCGATGATGTCACTGTTCACGGTTTCACCCTCAGCACTCACGTACAGCGGAGTGCCCACGGCAACGGTATCACCTTCAGCGACGTGCAGTTCCCTGCACTCCTTCGCACTGAAGGATTCAAGAACCTTCGAGTAGTACAGGTGTCCCTTTCTGGTGAACACCCGCTCCCCTTCAAGGGTTTCGATAATACTGCCTGTGATACTGGCGGCATAGACCGGGTAGTTGAACACAACGCGGTTCTCCTCGGAGGAGGAGGTTGCTGTACCACCGACGTGGAAAGTTCTCATCGTCAGCTGCGTTCCCGGCTGACCGATCGACTGAGCCGCGATAATACCGACAGCTTCCCCGATATCAACCGGGCGGTTTGTGGCAAGGTTACGTCCGTAACACTTACGACAGACTCCATGCTCGGCTTCACAGGTGAGCACTGTCCTGATGAGCACCTTCTCGATTCCCGAGTTCTCGATCTCGAGGGCCTTCACTGCAGTGATTTCGCTGTTGACATCGAGAATAAGCTCTCCAGTCGCCGGGTGCAGCACCTTCTCGAGTGTATACCGGCCGACAATCCTGTCAGCAAGAGATTCCACGATCTCATCCCCGTCCCTCATCGCCGTTCGCTCGATACCGTTGATAGTACCGCAGTCATCTTCATTGATGACCACGTCCTGCGCGATATCGACAAGACGACGGGTGAGGTATCCTGCTTCAGCAGTCTTGAGAGCTGTGTCTGCAAGTCCCTTACGGGCACCGTTGGTTGAGATGTAGAACTCGATGATCGAAAGTCCCTCTTTGAAGTTGGACCGGATCGGGAATTCGATGATATCACCGGAAGGCTTGGCCATCAGACCACGCATACCTCCGAGCTGACGGATCTGGGTCTTCGAACCTCTCGCTCCGGAGTCTGCCATGAGGAACAGCGGGTTGAACCCGTTCTGGCTTCTCTTGAGTTCCTCCATCAGGGAGTTCGAGATATCTTCTGTAGTTTTCGACCACACCTCGACAACACGGTTGTACCGTTCATCCTGGGTGATGTGACCCTGCTGATACTGTTCGCGGATCTCGTTCTGACGTTTGTCGGCTTCGGCAACGAGCTGGTACTTGGTGTCGGGAATGATCATGTCCGACAGACCGATGGTCGCACCGAAGAGGGTAGCATACTTGAACCCGAGGTCCTTGATGGTGTCGAGCATCTGCACGGCTACCGATGACTTCTGGTCCTGAATGACACTTCCTACGAGTTTCTTCAGTTCCTTGTCCCCGAAGGTGAGGTTCTGATACTCGATAACCTTCGGCATCTTCGAGTTGAAGATAACACGTCCGGGAGTCGTCTGGATGATCTCTCCGGTGTCGAGTTTGAAGCGAATCATGGCGTTATAGGCCAGTGAACCTGCTTCGATAGCCATCTGGATCTCGTCAAGATTATCGAAATACTTCCCCTCTCCCTTTGCCCCGTTCATATGACGGGTCAGGTAGTTGATACCCAGGACCATGTCCTGACTTGGGAAGACGATCGGTTTCCCGTTGGCAGGGTCAAGAAGGTTGTTGGGGCTGAGCATCAGCGTCCAGCACTCGATCTGGGCTGCCTGAGTAAGCGGCACGTGGACGGCCATCTGGTCACCGTCGAAGTCAGCATTGTAGGCGTGACATACCAGCGGGTGGAGCTTGATGGCCTTTCCGTCGACGAGCACCGGCTCAAAGGCCTGGATACCGAGGCGGTGGAGGGTCGGTGCACGGTTGAGGAGCACCGGGTGTTCCCTGACCACGTCATCGAGGATAGCCCACACTTCAGGGGTTTCCTGCTCGACGAGGGCCTTCGCCTTCTTGATGTTATAGACGATGTCCTTCTGGACGAGTTTCTTCATAATGAAGGGCTTGTAGAGTTCAAGAGCCATCTTGGAGGGAAGTCCGCACTGATGCAGGCGGAGTTCCGGTCCGACGACGATAACGCTACGACCCGAGTAGTCTACACGTTTACCGAGGAGGTTCTGTCTGAAACGACCCTGCTTCCCTTTCAGCATATCTGAGAGGCTCTTGAGGGGACGGTTCGAGGAACCCTTGACAACACGCTTCTTCTTCGAGTTGTCGAACAGGGCATCCACAGCTTCCTGAAGCATACGTTTCTCGTTCCTGATGATGATATCGGGCGCATGAAGGCTCATCAGACGGGTAAGACGATTGTTTCTGTTGATGACTCTCCTGTAGAGGTCATTGAGATCGCTCGTCGCGAATCTTCCTCCGTCGAGCTGCACCATCGGGCGGAGCTCGGGCGGAATGACGGGAATGACCGAAAGGATCATCCATTCGGGCCGGTTCTCACTGTCACGGAAGTTTTCGACTACTTCGATTCTCTTCAGCAGTCGCTTATCGACCTTATCACCTTTACTGATCATCTGCTCACGCAGTTCAGCACTGATCGCTTCAAGGTCGAGGTTCTCGAGCAGGATCTTGATCGCCTCGGCACCCATCATGGCGCTGAAGGACTCTCCCCACTGCTCTCGTGCTTCGTAGTATTCATCCTCACTGAGAAGCTGTTTCTCCTTCAGGTCAGTCTCGCCGGAGCTTATGACGATATACTTCTCATAGTAGAGAACAGACTGAAGTGAGGAGCGGGGAATATCGAGAAGGAGGCTCATCCGTGAGGGCACTGAACGGTAGTACCAGATATGGGATACGGGAGAGGCAAGGTCGATGTGACCCATTCTCTCACGACGCACCTTGAAGTGGGTGACTTCAACACCACAGCGGTCACAGACGACACCCTTGTACCGGATCGACTTGAACTTTCCGCAGTAGCACTCCCACTCTTTGGTCGTACCGAAGATCTTCTCACAGAACAGACCGTCGCGCTCGGGTCGTAGGGTCCGGTAATTGATCGTCTCCGGCTTCTTGACTTCACCGTACGACCAGGCCCGAATCTCTTCGGGGCTGGCCAGCTTTATCATGATGTTGTCGAAATCCTGAATTTCTTTCATCCGAATTCTCCTAGTTATTCGAGTCGCGCTTGTTGATCAACTCTTCATCGCGCTCAGTCAGCGGCACCTGTCTGCCCTTCGAGTCATAGACGGACATGTTGAGTGCAAGTCCGCGAACCTCCTGGATCAGAACATTGAAGGCTTCAGGCATGCCGGCGTTGGTTGCCGGTTCGCCCTTGACGATGCTTTCATAGATCTTCACCCTTCCGTTCATATCATCACTCTTGATGGTGAGCAGTTCCTGCAGGGTATTGGCAGCGCCGTACGCTTCAAGGGCCCACACTTCCATCTCTCCGAGTCTCTGACCACCGAACTGGGCCTTACCACCAAGCGGCTGCTGAGTGACCAGCGAGTACGGACCGGTTGAACGGGCATGCATCTTGTCATCGACAAGGTGGTGCAGTTTCAGGTAGTAGATGTATCCGCAGAAGACAGGGTTCACAAAGGGGACACCGGTTCTTCCGTCATGAAGGACGGTCTTACTGGTCCTGGGAAGCCCCGCTTCAACCATCTTACCCTCGATCTGATCCATCGATGCGGACTGGAACACAGGAGAGGAATACCACTCACCGAGCTTTTTACCTGCCCAGCCGAGCTGTGTCTCCATCAGCTGCCCGATGTTCATTCGTGAAGGAACGCCCAGGGGGTTGAGACAGACGTCCAGTGGAGTACCGTCGGCCATGTAGGGCATGTCCTCTTCCGGGAGCACACGGGCCACAACACCCTTGTTTCCGTGGCGTCCTGCCATCTTATCTCCCTGCCTCAGCTTACGCTTCACGGCGATAAGGACCTTAACCACTTCATCGACACCCGGCTGCAGTTCATCACCCTCGCTCCGTTTGAGACGCTGGATATCGATGACCGTCCCCTCGGTTCCATGAGGAACCTTGAGCGAAGTATCACGCACTTCCTTCGCCTTCTCACCGAAGATCGAGTTAAGGAGCTTGAACTCGGGGGTCGTATCGCTCTCACTCTTGGGAGTCACCTTACCGACGAGGATATTGCCGGGACGGACAACCGTTCCGACCCTCACGATTCCATCCTCATCGAGCTGTTCGAGATTCTTCTCGCTCGTGTTGGGGATGTCGCGGGTGAGCTTCTCGGGTCCGAGCTTCGTCTCACGTATGTCGGTGACGAACTCCTTGATATGGATCGAGGTGTAGATATCTTCCTTGACGACGCGTTCACTGATAAGAACAGCATCCTCGTAGTTATACCCGTCCCAGGGGACAAATCCGCAGAGGATATTCCTTCCCAGTGCGAGTTCGCCTTTCTCGGTTGCGGGGCCGTCAGCAAGGACTGCACCTGCGGGAACCTTCTGTCCTTTCTCCACGATCGGCTTCTGGTTGAAACAGGTATCCTGGTTGGTCCTTTCGAACTTCTGAACGGTATAGACGTCAACCTCTCCCTCGATCTGGGGAGCATCAGGGGTAATTTCAACACGTGTTGCAGAGACGTAGGATACGACACCTGCCCGTTTCGCCTTGATGAGAACACCCGAGTCATAGGCGGTCTTTCCTTCCATTCCGGTACCGACGACCGGAGTCTCGGGGAACAGAAGAGGAACGGCCTGACGCTGCATGTTCGAGCCCATGAGAGCTCTGTTCGCATCATCGTGCTCGAGGAACGGAATGAGGGAGGCGGCTACCGAGATAACCTGCATCGGCGAGACGTCCATGTACTTGACGTCCTTGACCGAACGGGTCGTATAGTCTCCGCTCCGTCTCACAGGGACTTCCTGCTCGACGAACGAGCCATCCTCCCGGATAGGAGCATTTCCCTGTGCGATGAAATACTTCTCCTCATCGTTGGCATCAAGGTAGCGGTAGCTTTTGCTCACCACACCATCAATAACCTTCCGGTAGGGGGATTCAAGGAATCCGTGCTTGTTGACCCTGGTGTAGTTTGCAAGTGACACGATAAGACCGATGTTCGGCCCTTCAGGAGTCTCAATCGGACACATCCTCCCGTAGTGGGTATAGTGAACGTCACGGACTTCGAAGGAGGCCCTGTCACGGGAAAGACCGCCGGGTCCCAGAGCATTGAGTCGTCGCTTGTGAGTCAGCTCGGCAAGCGGGTTAACCTGATCCATGAACTGCGAGAGCTGGCTCGAGCCGAAGAACTCCTTGATGGCACTCACGATCGGCTTGTTACTGATCAGATCATGAGGTCGAACCTGATTGGTCTCGAGGTTCATCCTCTCACGGGCAATCCTCTCCATGCGGGCGAAGGCGGCGCTGAGCTGGTTCTGCAGCAGCTCTCCGACACTTCTCACACGGCGGTTACCGAGGTGGTCGATATCATCGACGTTCTCTTCACCGATATACACCTTGATCAGGAATCCCATCGTATTGACGATGTCCTGAGGAGTAAGGACTGTCAGGTCCGTGCTCGCTTCTTCATCATCGGATTCCTCATCGGTTCCGAACTTCTTATTGAACTTATAGCGTCCTACGCTTCCCAGATCATAACGGCGGGAAGAGAAGAACATATCGGGAAGGTCCTTCTCCGCACGTTCGATGGCAATCATCTCACCGGGCTGAAGCACGGCATAGATCGGAGAGAGCACGTCTTCCTTGGTAGGTTCGTCATTGCCTTCCTGAGTATATTTTGCGTCCTCCACATCAAGGCAGTTGATAATAGCTCTCGAATGCAGAGAATCAGGGTGGTCCTCATCGATCACCTCGATGCTTCTGATTCCGTCCATCACCAGAGCTTCGATGTAGGCAGGAGAAAGCTCGTCACCGGCTCTCAGGAGCTTCGGAGCATTCTTGCCGCCCTTAGTGGAAAAGATGTCGCGGTAACTGATGGCACCGACGAGCTCGTTGTTTGCATTTGGATCTTCACTCAGCTCGACACTGCGCGAAAGGTAGAACGAGGAGACGATCTTCTCTCTGGTGTCCACACCGATGGCGCGGAGGAAGAGAGTACCGAGGATCTTCTTCTTGCGGTCGACCTTCGCATAGATCAGGTTCCTTCTCTTGTCATCGATCTCGAACTCAAGCCAGGAGCCGCGGTACGGGATAATGCGGGAAGAGTAGACACCCTTGTCATTGCTGAAGATTACGCCGGGAGAACGGTGAATCTGAGACACGACGACACGTTCAGCACCATTGATGATGAAGGTACCGCGGTCGGTCATCAGAGGAATATCACCGAAATAGATCTCCTTCTCCCTGAGCTCTCCGGTCGCAGAGAAATAGAGGGAGATGGTTGCCTTGATCTGAGCTGAATAGGTACGGCCCTTGCGTTTGCACTCAAGTTCCGAGAATTTGATATTGTCCAGGTCGACTGTGTATGAACCGAAGTTGAGAGTCATCTCACCGTTGGGACTCTCGATCGGGAATGTCGAACGGAAGACCTGTTCGAGGCCGCTGGTGGTATCCAATTCCTGACCACTGTATACACGTCCGAGCTGTAGAAACCGTTCGTACGATTCAAGCTGAATACCTACAAGATTAGGTAACTCACAGACAGTATCATAGTGGGCTCCAACATATGTTCTATTGATTGAATTGCCTTTGGCAACCATTGTTACCCTCCAAAGGTCGGATCATGAGACATCTTCCAGGCGGAGCCTGAAAAACACTCTCCGATAGATTGACACGAGTGGCCACCGGAACACATGTCCGGTGGCTCCTCAACGGGCTGTTACAGCCGCGGGCGTGATGCCCGACTACTATGCATAGGAAAAAGCGAATTATTTAACTTCAATAGTAGCGCCTGCAGCTTCAAGCTTCTCTTTCATGGCTGCAGCGTCTTCCTTGGATACTGCTTCCTTGATAGTTCCGCCAGCTGAAACGAGGTCCTTTGCTTCCTTGAGGCCGAGACCTGTGATAGCACGGACTTCCTTGATGACAGGAATGGGCTTAGCACCGTCGGCGAGACCAGTGAGGACGACGTCGAACTCTGTCTGCTCTTCAACCTCTTCAGCTGCTGCGACTGCTGCGCCAGCTGCTGCAACAGGTGCTGCTGCGGTTACACCGAACTTCTCTTCCATTGCTGAAATCAGTTCTGAGATCTCCATCACTGTCATGCTTGCGATTGCTTCGAGCATGTCTTCTTTTGTGATTGTAGCCATATTATCTTCTCCTTGTATTCTTCACGGTAATAGCAGGTCTACGTCTAATGCGAAGACTAATACCGTTTATTCTGCTTCTGTCTTTGCATCGACCATTGCCTGCAGTGTGCGGGCAAGCTTGTTCATCGGTGCATTCATGGTTCCCATCAGGCTCGCAATCAGTTCGAGTCTGGTCGGGAGCTTGCTGTACGCGATAAGTGCGTCTTTATCATACAGCTGTCCATTCAGGATTGCGCCCTTCACATCGATGGGAGCGTCCTTCATGAAAGCGACGATAGCCTTGCTCACAGCGTTCGAAGCATCCTCACCCTTGGTGAGAGCAACGGCTGTGGGTCCGACAAGCTTATCTTCATACCCTTCCTGATTGAGGTCTGCAAGGACGATCTTTGCGAACCGGTTCTTGACAACACGGTAGGCTGATTCATTCTTTCTGAGCTCAAGCCGGAGGTTTGTGATCTGTTCAACAGTCATACCGCGGTAATCGGTGAAGATGAAACCGTCGTATTCGGAAAACTCACCCTTCATCGCACTGACTGCATCGACCTTATACTGTGCTTTTCTTGTCTCGTATGCCATATCCTACCTCCTAGTTCTCTTTGGTGGAGACCATGACACCGGGGCCCATGGTAGAAGAGAGCGAGATGCTCTTCAGGAATTCACCCTTTGCATCTGCAGGTTTTCTCTTAAGAACCTCCGAGAGGACGATGTGAGCGTTCTCAGCGATCTTATCTGCGTCCATGGACACCTTACCGACAGCAAGGTGAACGACACCGGTCTTATCACTTCTGAACTCGACTCTTCCTTTCTTCAGCTCTGCAAGAGCTCCCTTGATATCAAACGTAACAGTCTGTGTCTTCGGGTTCGGCATGAGACCGCGACGACCGAGGATGGGACCGAGACGACCGACATCTTTCATCATATCGGGAGTAGCGACTGCAACGTCGAACTCCATCCATCCGCCACGGATCTTCTCGACCAGGTCGACATCTCCCACATAGGCAGCTCCGGCTTCCTTGGCCTCTTCAGCCTTCTCACCCTTTGCGAACACCAGGACTTTCTTTTCAGCTGAGAACTGATTGGGAAGGACGACGGTATCACGGACACTCTGACTCTTCTTGAGTGAGAGGTTCATGGACATCTCGACTGTCTCATCAAACTTAGCGAACGCCACTTTCTTGACGAGCTCTGCGGCCTCAACGAAGGTCAGCATCTGGGTCTTGTCAACCTGTGCAGCAGCTTCGGCGTATTTCTTACCTCTTTTCATTACTTGACCTCCACTTCGACACCCATCGAACGAGCGGTTCCTGCAATGATCTTCTTCGCAGCATCCATATCGTTGGCATTAAGGTCTTCGTACTTCGTCTGTGCGATCTCGGCGATCTGTGCATCAGTGATCTTTGCGACCTTCTGTGTGTGAGGCACTCCGCTTCCGCTTGTGATACCACATGCCTTCTTGATAAGAACGGCTGCGGGAGGGGTCTTCAGGATGAAGGTGAACGAACGGTCTGCATAGACAGTGATCACAACGGGGATGGTGAGGCCAGCTTCAAGATTCTTCGTCTTGTCATTGAACTGCTGGACAAACTGGGGTGCGCTTACACCGTGAGGACCGAGAGCCGGTCCAACCGGTGGCGCAGGGGTAGCCTTACCGGCCGGACACTGCAGTTTTATCACAGCAGTAACCTTTTTCTTTGCCATAGTCTTTCTCCTTACGTGTGCTCCAAAAAACATGGGCCACGCTGGTAATAACGCCCTATCAACGATAAGGCTCCCACTTCACGCTCCAGTGGAACGTGTCTTTCAGAACAACTCTGAAAGGCAGGAAGAGTTCTGTATGCAAAAAGAGCTGAACACGTGTGAACGCTTATCAGATCTTCTCGACTTGTAAAAAATCAACTTCAACCGGCGTACTCCGTCCGAATATTCCGACAAGGACGCGCAGTTTCGCTTTCTCAAGGTTGACCTCTTCGACGACACCGGTGAATGTTTCGAAGGGACCTTCGATAACCTTGACATGCTCGCCGACACTGAAGGTCTGTTTCGGCCGCAGCACCTTCTCACTCTGAATCTCACCGGTCTTCTGAAGAATACCCTTGAGTTCATCGGGAGAGAGGGGGACTGGCTTTTTACCCGGCTGAATACCGACAAATCCCGTAACACCCTGGATTCTCCTGATCTGTGAACAGTACCCTTCCCACATGTGCTGAGGCAGGTCCATCTGTACGAGGATGTAGGAAGGAAGAATCTTTCTCTTGATCGTCTTCTTCACTCCGTCCTTGACCTCAACCACCTCTTCAGTCGGGACTTTCACATCAAGAACGACCTCAGCAAACGTGAGGTCTGTTTCCATGATCTTGCGGATTGTTTTCTCTATCTTCATCTCATACCCTGAATAGGTATGGACGACGTACCAGCCTTTAGCCATGAGGACTCCTAGAACAGCAGATCAATACCCTGAACAAGAAGGAAGTCAACAAGTCCAAGGATCACTGCGAACACGGCAGTTGAAACAATCACGACCTTGGTGGAAGCAAGAACTTCATCTTTACCGGGCCATACGACCTTTTTGAGTTCCTGTCTGACTTCCTTTAAATACTGTATAATCTTTTTCATCTGCAATTTCCTTATCAACAAGAGGTCGACAGGTCAGGAAGGACTCGAACCTTCAACATTCGGTTTTGGAGACCGACGCTCTAGCCATTGGAGCTACTGACCTATCCACCTCTCGTTCAGGGTGAGACTTATTTTACTTTTGTCTCGCGGTGAAGCGTGTGTTTCCGTTCAAACGGGCAATACTTGTTCAGTTCAAGCTTCCCCGGTGTGTTACGGCGATTCTTCTCAGTCGTATAGTTTTTCTGCTTGCACTCCGTGCATTGAAGAGCGATCTTCTCGACCGGTCCCTTTTTCTTGCTAGCCATGGTAAAACTCCTGCATATATATCGTACAATTATGCTCAATAAAAGAAAAGAGCCCTCGACCGGATTTGAACCGGTGACCCCCACCTTACCATGGTGGTGCTCTGCCAGCTGAGCTACAAGGGCGCTACACTCAATGAGTCAAAAGGAGTCATCCTTCGTAACTCAAGCAGGACACAACATATCAAATCAGAGAAGGCATGTCAATCACTTCGGTTCCAGTTTGTGAGAAACATAGCTGAGTAAGCGAAATGCGTGGTGCACAGAAAGGGTATCCACCGGAAAGCGAAAGCAGAATACCATTGCGGCCAAAGTGCACCTTTCAAAGAACAGCTATCTGCTTGACACCTATAGCTCACTATTATATATTGCACAATATAAAAGCGAGGTACGAGCAATGGCTGATACACTATATACGTTACGTGCAACTGACAATGCAGGAAATGATGTGTCTTTCGAAACCATGGAAGGCAAACTTATTCTTATCGTGAACACCGCAAGTAAATGCGGGTTCACCCCTCAGTACGAGGGACTGCAGGAACTCTATACGAAGTACAACTCGAAGGGTCTTGAGGTCATCGCCTTTCCCTGTGACCAGTTCGCTCATCAGGAACCGGGAGATGATGAGGCTATCAAGGAGTTCTGCACACTGAACTACGGTGTAACCTTCCCGATCATGCAGAAAATCGAAGTCAACGGGCCCGGCACTCATCCGGTGTTTGCGTGGCTGAAGCAGAAGGCTCCCGGAGTCATGGGCGGCGGGATCAAGTGGAATTTCACCAAGTTTCTTGTCAGCAGAGACGGACAGAGCGTCACCCGTTATGCCCCCACGGTGAAACCCTCGGACCTGAAGGATGCCATAGATAAGGCTCTTCGATGAGAACTGAATCCTCTGCAGCAGAGGCCGCCATGGGTCAGGAGGAGATGTTACTCCTCGAGCATCAGATATGCTTCCGTGTATATACCCTTGAAAGAGCCATCATGGCTGCGTATAAACCTGTACTCAAAGAACTCGGCCTCACCTACCCCCAGTACCTGGTGATGCTTGTACTGTGGGAGAAGAAGGAAAGCACAGTCGGGGGTATCTGTGAGACCCTCGGCCTTGATACGGGAACCGTATCACCTCTGCTGAAACGGATGGAGAGAAACGGTCTGATAAGACGACAGCGGCGGAAAGAGGATGAGAGAACAGTCCTGATCAGGCTCACCACAGAGGGGAGTGCTCTAAAGGAGAGGGCCTATGAGGTGCCTCAGGCACTGGCAGGCTGTCTATTCTCCTTTGACGGACAGATGGACATGAACCGCTACATCAGGATGAAGGACGTACTCGATGAGGCGATCACAGAGATCATAAGCAAGTGCTCAGATCATGATTCGCCCTCCCACTCCCGGTAGAACCGGTCAAGGAACTCTTTCATGAACTGATGGCGGCCCTCGGCAAGAGCCCTGCCTGTTTTCGTGTTCATCCGCTCCTTCAGGAGGAGCAGCTTCTCGTAGAAGTGATTGATCGTGGGGGCAGTACTGTTCCTGTACTCTTCCTTGCTCATACCTAGGTTTGGTTCGATGTCAGGATCGTACAGCTTCCTTCCCATATGTCCGCCGTAGTTGAACGTGCGTGCTATCCCGATTGCTCCGATCGCATCAAGACGGTCGGCATCCTGCACGACATCCAGCTCAGGTGAGCGGAAGGACTGAACCTCATTGCCACCCTTGAACGAGATATGAGTGATGATGTGAACGACATGTTCCACTACTCCCTCATCCACACCTTCTGCACGCAGAAAAGCGGATGCGAGGCTCGGACCGACCGACTCATCCCCCCTGTGAAACTTCGCATCCGCGATATCATGGAGGAGGGCTCCGAGAGAGACGACGAAGGGATCGACGCTCTCGGTACGTGCGATGCGCTGCGCTGTCTTCCATACCCTGAGAGTATGGAACCAGTCATGACCGCCCTCGGCACCCTGAAGTGTCTCTTTCACGAACTCTACTGTGTTCTCTATGCTTGCTTCTCTGTTCACAGAAGCAAGCATAACAGAAGAGTTCACTTCCTAGAAGGGCCGAGAAACTACCACTCCTTCATCAGCTATCAGAAAATCCCAAAATTACACTTCAAAGTAAAAAACTTTCGATTTTCAAAATTTTTTACACTTCTATGTTAAAAACTTTCCATTTCTTCAAAGATATGGTATCCTGATGAGTGGAGGAGCCATTTGAAACGTTCGCTTTACAGGAGAGATACCTATCTTCGGACACTCAGAGCATTTTCGAACACAGATCTGATCAAGATCATAACGGGTATCCGCAGATGTGGAAAATCGAGTCTGCTGAAACTCATGATGAATGATCTACGAGAGAACGGGATCGGAGACGAACAGATCGTTGAGATGAATTTCGAGTCCAGATCCTTTTCAGGCATGAACGCTGCAGGACTCTATCAATATGTACAATCTCGAGAGCCCAAAGATAAGCGGCTGTATCTCTTTCTGGATGAATTGCAGAGAGTGGAGAATTGGCCCGAGGCAATAAATTCTTTTCAGGTGGATTTTGACTGTGATATATATATCACCGGATCAAATGCCTATCTGCTTTCGAGCGAATTCGCAACCTACCTTTCGGGGCGATATGTAGAGATAGAGATGCTTCCCCTCTCCTTTTCCGAGTTCATCAGCTTCCAGGGATATACGAGTGAGAGGTATACAACTCCCACGGGAGAAAAGAAAACGAGAATAAGAAGAGAGGCCGACAGCGAAATCTTCACTACCCTTGATATCCTGAATACATATCTCAGGTACGGAGGTATGCCGGCAATTTCAGGTATTGAACTCATTCAGGAACATATCCTTACTCTGCTTGACGGAATATATTCAACGGTAGTCTTGAAAGATATTCTGGAAAGAGAAAAAAGACGGGGACGAAGGCAGATCACAGATCCCTTTCTCCTGAATAAAATCGCCCTCTTCCTTGCAGATAACATAGGAAACTCCACCTCGCTTCTCTCAATAGGGAAAATGATAGCTGCCGAGGGAGATGTAGATGAGGGGAAGAGAAAAAACAAACCTGCCTTGAACACGGTAAAAGCGTATGTTGGAGCTCTCCTTGATTCTTTCGTCTTTTACGAAGCCAAACGCTTCGATATCAAGGGGAATGAGTACCTGAAGACTCAGGGGAAATATTATATCGTCGATCCCGGTCTGAGAAACTTCCTGCTTGGATTCACCGGACGGGATACCGGGCGGGTTCTTGAAAATGTGGTATTCCTTGAGCTGCGAAGGCGTGGCTATGATGTTGCAGTAGGGAAGATCGGATCGCTTGAGGTTGATTTTGTCGCAACCCGGGGTGATGAAATGCTCTACATACAGGTGACTCAATCAATGGCGGCGAATGAGACCAGAGAGAGAGAGCTTGCCCCGTTCAGAAAACTCAAGAACGGGTTTCCCAAACTTATTATCTCAGGAACACCTACACTCTCAAACACTGAGGAAGGATTCCCCGTCAAAGAGGTAAGTGAGTGGCTGCTGGAAGAAGAGTAATGTTCACCTTCTCTCTCTTACAGATAGCAGGAGAAGATCAGACACATCTGTGCAGAGGTCAGTCTTTCTCCCCGGCACTGTGGTGTGACAGGAAACAGCAAGGTGCACTCTCCCGCCAGGTTCCGGTTCTTCCGTTGCCTTCGTCACCTGTATCCTTCAGCGAAATACATAAGGACTGTGTGTACTTCAGGACTTGAACTCCTCAACTACACAACGTGGGCTACGTGACTGCACCGATGATCAGGTGGAACTGAGTTGCATAGCCTCCTTCCGGGATCTGCAGTGCTGACCAGGTCTTGTTCAGGTACAGGTTCCCCCGTGGGAAAATGAGAAGCAGATATGTCGCCCCTGACAAAATTACGCCATATTTCCTTCGTATGCTGATTTTACATAACGGGGAACAGCCCCACAAGGAGAACAGCATGAGAAAGAAGACGGTATTGATGGTCTGTATGCTTCTGGTTTTGACAGTGTCCGGAAGTCTCTTCGCAGCGAACACGTTCAGTGTCGCAGGAGTAGGGTATTACACCTACACCGATCTGAGCGAAGGCAACTATGAAACGTTCATCCCGGGCGTACGGGCTGAATTCTACCTGAGTGACTTTCTGGGGGTATCAGGGGACGCAATATTCAGACCGTCCGCCGATTACGAAGATGTGTACTACTCGACGTATATCGTTGATCTGGTATTCCGTCTTCCCCTCGGCCTGATCGATGCGTATGTCGCTACAGGACCTGCCTACAGCGGAATCGTGATAGGAAAAACCTTCGATGTCGATGAGAGTGCATTCGCCTACAACGTGCGCGGCGGTATTGATGTTAACCTCAGTGAATCCTTTTCTATCGGTGCGGAGGCAGACTTCCTCGTAGAGGATGTGCCGACTTTCATCAGGGGAATTGCTGATCTTACCAATGCTCAGCTGATACAGGTCATGGAAACCTACAGCACGATAGGTATCTCGGGAAAATTCAAGTTCTGATCAGGAGGAGAGGGGGAATTCAAGGAGGAAGCAGTTTCCTTCCTCCCTGAGCTCAAGGCGAACCTCCCCTCCATGCAGATGAGCGACCTGACGGACAATCGAGAGTCCAAGGCCGTTGCCCCGGTTTGACCGTCCGCGGGAGGCATCTCCCCGATAAAACCGTTCGAATATCTGCTCCTGCATCGCCTGAGGGATCCTCTCGCCGTCATCGCATACCCGGATACGGCACCTGCCGTCTTCAAGACTCCCGCTGAGCATGACCGTTTCTCCCCTGAGGTTGTATCGGATAGCGTTCTGGATCAGATTCCCGACCGCCCGTTCCATACGGACCTCATCCATCAGGACCGTGTCACGAGTGTTCGCCGATGGCTCGAAGGCGAGAGACAGCGAGGCTGTCTCAGCAGCTGTCCTCCAACGCCTCTGCACACCAGAGAGAAATGTGTTCAGCTGGACGGGACTCAGGTGCACGGTAATCTCCCCGCTGTCAGCCTCAGCAAGATATTCAAGATCATATACGAGGCCGGAAAGGGAATCGACACTCTCGATGATCCCTTCACTTGCTTCATCCAGGGTGCTGATCCCGTCCCTGAGAGCTTTGGCCTCAAGGCGGATCGTATGCAGAGGGCCGTTGATATCGTGAGCAAGATCTGCAATCATCTGCCGTCGCAGAGCCTTCTGACGGTCGAGCTGTGCAGCCATCGTATTGAAGGATTCCCCGAGACTTACCGTCTCGGCGCTGCCTGACGGGGTGATCTCCTGCTTCTGGCCTGATGCTGTTGCCGCCATCGCGCTCTGAAGCTCGGATAGGGGTCGCGTGACCAGTTTCGAGAGTACGGTCAGCAGAAGGAGCGCTATTACGGCAGTTGACGCTTCTCTCACAAGCAGGGAGGAGAGAAGTGTTTTCAGGTATTTCCTGCTCTCCGTCTGCATATAATCAGCTCCGATATACAGCGTGACCGATCCGACGACCTGCGATGCTTCCAGATCCCTGATATCGGAGCGATCCCCTTCAATCAGGGGATTGTCTTCGACTGAGGTGAGTTTTTCGAAGCTGTTGAGGAGCATGTTTCCTTTGGTATCATGGATGACCAGCCGGATATGAGCGTCCTGCTGTTCGCCGAGATAGTTGAGCGAAATCATATGGTCAAGCTCTGTCTCGAGTTCGCTCCAGCCCTGATCCCGGGTATACACGGCACTCAGGTACCCGCTGATCAGTTCACTGCGGAAGCTCGTGAGCAGGAGAGGCAGGTCACGGTGGTACTGGAAATAATCCAGGGTCATACTCAGCGTCGATGTAAGAAGGACAATCAGGAAGAACACTGCAGCAACGTACACATACGCGGGAGCCTTTTTCACTCGCATACCAGTCGATACCCCCCTCCGTAGACCGTCTGAATAGGTGAACAGCCCTTTCGATCAAGGATTTTCCTCAGTCGACGGATATGAGAGTCGACCGCCCGGTCATACCCCTCAAACGAGTCGGAGAATGATTGCTCGATAATCTGGTTGCGGGAGAGAATCACACCGGGCTGCCTCAGGAGGGTCCAGAGAATGAGAAACTGGGCATGCGTAACCGGAAGTTTCTCTCCGTCGAGGAGGACATCCTCGGATTCCCTCTCGGCACTGAGCCGGCCGCAGGTCAGGGTTTCCCTCACCTGAGACTTCGTCCGGCGGAGGAGGGAGCGTACCCGTGCGACGAGCTCGTCGGGATCGAAGGGTTTGACAATATAGTCATCAGCACCGCCGTCCAGTCCCTCAAGCCGGTCTTCTCGCGAGCCGAGAGCAGTGACCATGATGATCGGTACATCCGATTCATTCCGTATGATCCTGCGAAGCTTCCTGCCGTCAATCCCCGGCAGCAGGATATCGAGAAGAATCAGGTCAAAGGTATCGGCGCCGATCATCGACAGTGCCTGCTGCCCGTCAGGTGCGTGTGAAGTCCTGAAGCCGGCACGGTTCAGGTAGGTGCTGATCAGCCTGGCACTTCGCATGTCGTCTTCCACAAGGAGGATATTCGGCTCACTCATCGCTGGCCGGCCTTTCCCTGATGGCTTCCAGGTGAGCTCTGGTGGGGCGGAGAGGTGGTATTCCCCGACTCTGAGTCATGGGAGGGGATGGGTGAAGGAGTTCCCGGTGGACCGGTATGCTCTCCCGGTGGAGGAGCCTCAGGGCTGATAGTGCCCTGTTGTGCTGATCCGCCGGGATCAGCGTCGCTGTTCATCCGGAGGAAAAGGGAATGAGCCTCATCGACACTGAGTTCCCCTTCTCCGATGCGGTAAAGCAGGACATTGAGAACGCCGGCCTTATCAGTGAAGGGAATGCGGTAGCTTTTTCTGAGCTCCTCGAGAGCACTCTGGGCTTTCGACACGGAGATTTCACCGGAACTCACCTGAAGGCTCAATTGTGAGAACGTCTGTGACAACCTGCTCTGATACTCTGATTCCTTTGATCCCCGTGCATACACACCGGTGAAGGGCAGCATGAGGATGAAGACAACCAGCCAGATGATATGTTTCCTGATCATGAGAACGTCCTTCCTCTCCGCGATAGGATAAGGTATTGTACCATGCGGTGTAGGCGGGAGCAACACAGCTCGGACCGGATGAGTCTGGTCACCCGGTCCTGAGCTGCAGCTTAACCACTGTTTCAGCGCTTATGTGCTCCGGAAGTCCCTTCAGCCGGCCCCCCGGATCCCTTGTGAGCAGGATCCGGCCCTTCATGATTTCCAGAAGAATTCATGGTGGTGATCCTCTCCTGAACCATGCTCTGCGTCTGGACGGAGGCGTGAACCTGATGCTGGACCTGAGCCTCCCCTGATCCGCCATCACCCGAGCCTTCAGAAAAGGCATTACCCCCGGGTGCAAAATCAACCAGCCCCAGAAGGTCCGCTATGGACTGCAGCTGATTACCGGTGAGCTCACCCGACCCGACAACGTCGGAGAGGGCAGTATAATCAACGGTGGTTGTCTCAAAATCCTCAATACCCAGAATATCAGCAAGAGAGGCAAGTTCCTCTTCACTCAGCGCTGTGCCTGAGGTTCCCTCCTCGGCAAGGTAGGTCTGGAGATCTGTCACCGTGGTGAGAGCCTCGCTCTCAGATGAACCTCCTGCAGAGGCTGTGGCAGCTGTCAGTACAACCAGAATGCTGCTCAGGATCAGGATCCGTTTCATATTCATGCTGTGACTCCTTGTGGGTAGATACCCGTTATCTGAATCACATCGTACGGGTGAAATATGACGCAAATATGTCAGGAGGAGAAGGTTCTGTGATTCTCTGTACGACCGGGGAGGCCGGTAGGCACGGGAAGGCCGGTTTCAGTCCTTTTCCCTTTCTAAACCTATTCGTCAGCACCATGCCAGTTCTGATGCAAGATCAGTTGAGACAGGTAGTACGCCAGATAACAGATCCCTTTCTCCTGAAAAAGAGTGTTCTTTTTCTTGCAGACACTATGGGGAACCCGACATCGCTTCACTCAATAGGAAAGATGATCGCTGCTGAAGGAGACGTAGATGAAGGGAAGAAGAAAACCCATCCTGCAGTGAACACCGTAAAGGCGTATGTTGGAGCCCTTCTTGACTCTTTCGTCTTTTACGAAGCGAAACGCTTTGACATACAAGGTCGTGAATACCTCTCTCTCCTCATGGACATATTCATGTGAGAGATGATCAGGATGGTTCTTATTCGATCTAGTGGCAATATAGGATATTTTAATAAAATATTCACTTTTTGCCGTTACTGTCGTATACTCACACAGAGAAGGGATGTGAGGCATGGAATATATAACAGTGAGACAAGCGGCACAGAAATGGCGATTGAGCGAGAGAACTGTACGCCATCACTGCAGCCGAGGCGGTATCGACGGGGCTTTTCTTCAAGGAAACACCTGGAAGATTCCTTCCCTTGCTGAGAACCCCGGGAGAAAAGAGAGAAGAAAGGGAACCTCCCTCCTCCTCGCCGTTCTCAAAGAAGAGAAGAAAAGCAGACAAAGAGGAGGGATCTACCACAGGATCCAGATCGACCTGACCTTCAATTCAAATCACATGGAAGGAAGCGCTCTCACTCACGAACAGACACGATATATCTATGAGACGAACTTGATCGGTCTTCAGGACCAGGCGTTGAATGTCGATGATATCATCGAGACAGTGAATCATTTCCGTTGCATTGACCTGATGATAGAACGGGCCCGGTTCACTCTCAGTGAAGCCTTCATAAAACAGCTGCATACTCTTCTCAAGAGCGGGACTCGTGAGGGCAGGAAGGAATGGTTTGCGGTTGGAGAGTATAAGAGACTTCCCAATGAGGTGGGAGGAAGAGAGACAACTGCCCCCGAGAAGGTCGAGAGAGAGATCCGTGAGCTCCTTTCATCCTATAATGCCAGAGAGCAGAAGAGTTTTGACGATATTCTTGACTTTCATGTGAGATTTGAGCGGATTCACCCCTTTCAGGACGGGAATGGACGTGTCGGCCGCCTTATCATGTTCAAGGAATGTCTGAGACACGGTATCACTCCTTTTATCGTACAGGACTCACAGAAGCTGTTCTACTATCGTGGACTTGATCAATGGGACAGAGAAAACGAATATCTGCGTGATACCTGTCTGACGTTTCAAGACAGATTCAGAGAATATCTCGCCTATTTCAGGATAGATGAGAAGTAACCGGAGAATCCTGTCTGTCCCTGCACATCTACTCATAGATTTCTTCACTATACTCCTGGACCGTTTGGCCGGGAGCTGCTACCATACTGAACTATAAAGCCATGAAGAACATACACGTAGCAGCAGCTGTCATACTACAGGACCTCAAGGTATTCGTCGCACGAAGGAAGGACGCGGGAGAACTTGCCCTCAAGTGGGAATTCCCCGGCGGGAAGCTCGAGGCAGGAGAATCGGGCGAACAGGCCATCATCCGTGAAATCAGAGAGGAACTCTCCATCACCGTAGCCGTTCAGCGACATTTCCTTCAGGTCTCTCACCAGTACACCTCGTTCTTCCTTACCATGGATGCCTACCTGTGCTCCATAGAAGAGGGGACCATCACCTTGAGTGAGCACGTGAACTGCAGATGGGTAGATGCCTCAGAACTGATGGAACTTGACTGGGCTGCAGCCGATATCCCGATAGCTCAAAACCTTAAAGAATATCTGGAAACTTCGATATGAAAACCGGCTTCCCTTCCGAGCAGCTGATTTCCTCTCTCACGAGCGGGTTCATCAACCACGCAAGCCCGTCACTGACCGCCTACCGCCCCTCTCTCGTACTGAACAACCCGCCTCAGAGCAAAGTGATCCACACTCTTAACAGAGAAATCGCCACCTGCACCTCCTTCGAGTTCTCGGTGGCCTTCATCACCACCAGCGGTATCATGATGCTCCTGCAGTCCCTCTATGAGGCACAGGAGAGGGGTGTCAGGGGAAAGATCCTCACCAGCGACTACCTGGGGTTCACCGAACCGGCTGCACTGCGACTCCTGACAGAGAACCTGAGAGATATCGAGGTGCGTATCTACCGGGATGACCCGTTCCATGCAAAAGGCTACCTCTTTCACCACAGGGAGGGGTACTCCTCAATGATCATCGGCAGCTCGAATATCACGGAGACGGCACTGGCTACGAACAGGGAGTGGAATATCCGCATGGTATCTCTCGAAGAGGGAGAGATCCTGCGCAGCACGAAGGCTGAGTTCGCATCCGCCTGGGAACAATCTCATGAGGTGAGCGAGGCCCTGATCATCCAGTACGAGATATTCAGAGAGCAGATGAGGCAGAAACGGTCCCGCACTCCCTCTGTCCTGCCTCAGGAAATACCTGAAGAGGAAACAGAGTACTTCAATGAGAAACAGATCAGGGCGAACATCATGCAGAGGGAGGCACTTGGTGCTCTCGGGCAGTTGAGAGAGCGGGGAGAGAAGAAGGCGATCCTCATATCGGCAACCGGGTCAGGGAAGACCTTCCTCAGCGCCTTCGATGTCAGGCGCTATGCGCCGCGGAAGTTCCTGTTCATCGTCCACCGGGAGAGAATCGCACGTGAATCGATGCACAAATTCCGTCAGATCATCGGCAGCAGCATCTCCGCGAGCCTTCTCGGCGGAGGCAATCGCTATGACCCGAGTGCCGTCTACACCTTCGCCATGATCCAAAGTCTCAGCAGGGATGAGACCCTCCAATCCTTTGCACGTGATGAGTTCGACTACATTGTCGTGGATGAGGTGCACCGGGCCGGTGCTCCGAGCTATGAGAAGGTTCTGGCCTACTTCACACCATCCTTTCTCCTGGGTATGACAGCCACCCCCGAACGAACCGACGGGTATGACATCTACCGTCTGTTCGACCACAACATCGCCTACGAGATACGGCTCAACCAGGCTCTCGAAGCAGACCTGCTCTGTCCCTTCCACTACTACGGTATCAGCGACCTCGCTGTCGACGAACAGCAGTATGAGGACCTCGCATCGTTTTCCCGTCTGGATGGTGATGAACAGGTTACGATAATCAGAGAGGCAATCGACCGTTACACGGTCCCCGGCATCAGACGGCGCGGGCTGATCTTCGTCTCCCGTAACGAGTTCGCCGAATCCCTGAGTGAGAAGCTGAATCTCAGTGGGCTTTCCACTCTTGCTCTCAGCGGAGCCGATAGTGATGAAAAGCGAAACAGAGCCTTTGACAGGCTTGAAAAAGGGGAGCTTGAATACCTCCTTGCCGTAGATATCCTCAACGAAGGAATCGATATCCCCAGCCTCAACCAGATCATCATGCTCCGCCCCACCCAGTCAGCGATCATCTTCGTCCAGCAGATGGGTCGCGGTCTGAGAAAGGCACGGGGAAAGAAATTCCTGACCGTCATCGACTTCATCGGAAACTACCGGAACAACTACCTGATACCCATCGCTCTGTTCGGAGAGACCTCCTACAAGAAGGACACACTGAGGAAGCTCATCTCGACAGGGTCCCTGGGGATCCATGGGGTCTCAACGGTCAACTTCGACAGGATCTCGAAGGAACGGATCTACAGTGCGATCAATGCGGCATCCTTCAGAACCCTCAAGCTTCTCAAGGAAGAATATACCCGGGTAAAAAGCAAACTGGGGCATTCTCCCTGTATGATGGACTTCATCCACCACGGTGCAATCTCTCCCCTGCTGTTCCTTGAGTACAGCAAGAACTACTATGCGTTCAGACAGAAAGTGGAGAAACCTGTTCCCATGGAGCTCAGTGATATCCACCTGAGAAGTCTCAACTTTCTCTCCCACGTCATCGCACCGGGCATCCGTCCCTATGAGGCCATCATCATCGAACTCCTCATGAGATCCTCCTCACCCCTTACCTACCGACTCTTCGCTGATACCCTGCTTCAGAGATACCGGATCACCTTCTCCACAGAGGCGTTCGAATCCTCCGTGAGAATCCTCACGAACCAGTTCTACCCCGATGCGATGAAAAAGAGCTATGGACAGCTTTCGTACTGTGAGACACATGCAGAAGGCCTGACCATCAGCAGGCGATTCAGAGAGCTTCTGGGAAACCCGTCCTACAGGGCTGAAGTGCTCGACATTCTTGCAGTGGGAACCTATGAATATGAGAATGAGATACTCGCAAAACACACAGAGGGAGATCTCATCCTCCACCGGAAGTACTCGCGGGAAGATGTGTGCCGGCTTCTCAACTGGACGAGAGACGAACATGCCACCATGTACGGATACAAGGTACACCGCGAGACGATGACCTGCCCCATCTTCGTCACCTATCATAAGCGCACTGAAGAGATCGACCCTTCCATCGACTATGAGGACCACTTCATCAGTCCCGAGGAATTCGCCTGGGAGACGAGGACGAGGGTCCGTCTCGATTCAAGGGAACCGAAAGCTATCCGCAACGAAGAGGGTCAGATGTCCAAGCACCTGTTCGTGCAGAAGAACAATGACGAAGGAAGCACCTTCTACTACATGGGAGAAATCGACTTCATCAGCAATACCGAACGCACAAAGAAAAACGGGAAGGGTCAGGACCTCCCTGTTGTGGCCATGCGCTTTTCCCTGCATCACCCTGTTCCCCCCGACCTGTATGAGTACATCGAGGGATGAATATGCACGTGGGAGATCAAGACTCCGTGTCTTACAGGTATACGTTCCTTGACGTGAGACTCGCCTGTAACCTTGGTGTGTTCCTGTCGGAAGTATCAATGGTAAGACAGGTTACCCGTTACTCCCTTCTCCAGAGATTGTAGCATCTACCCGCTGAGGCGTTGAAGCTGTGTCCTGAGCGATCCTTTCCAACTCATTCATCAGAAGATTCTGTACGAACGTTTCAGTAGTCGTCTCCTGTTCTTCTGCCTTTTTCCGCACTATATCATGGTATCGTCCCGGTACAACCGCCATAAAATCTCCCATAAGAGTCATTCCGGGAACGTGCCCAAATGAAAGTGCAAGACGAGCAAAGAAATCATAGCTAGGCAGTCTGCCCATATTCTCAAAACGGGAGATTACAGATTGTGTTGTCTTCATCGTTCGGGCAAGATCTTTCTGCGTGAATGAATGATCGAATCTCAGTTCCTGACTTTCCACTATGATGCGAGAAAACCCATTCCAGTAGTCTAGTACTGCTTTGTTCTCTGCATCACGATACATTCGATCCAGCAATGTTGACATGTTCAAAACCTGATCAGTGTTTTCGCCATCCTTCATAGACACACCTCCGTATAGCGTTGGATTGCATGAGAGATCACAGCTGGATGAGGCTTACTCCTCATATTCCTCTTCACCTCACCTGCCAGCAGGACAATCGTCGGTCGAACACCTATTGCATAGCCGAAATATAGCCGAACCACTCCCCCTCTCCTTCGTTTCGGTATCCGGATTTCGTACAGAGGTACGCTTATCCCCCCTAAACGTTCAACAATCCCCTGCTCTTCCAGACGATGAAGGGTGTCCATAGTTTCCATCCCTGCCAGGGTTCTCTTTGTCAGTGACCATAGCGAAGGGTCTTTCCTCTGAAGTATGCGCAAGAATCTATGAACCGGTCCTTGCCGGGTACCAGACGATGTGTATTCCGGATACAAAACTATATCCATTACCAACCTCACAATATAGCCATAAGGCTATATTGTCAACACAATAACAGCCGGTGGCTGTCTGCACTTTTCCTAGGATTGGTGAAAGGGCAATCCGCAGGTATCGTGTACGTCCATGATAGGACACTGATCTGAGCAAACCTATACCCAAACAGCAAGAAAGATGATATATCATTATATAGAATATATTTATACACCATACACAATCTCTATGCGCCCAGGATTCATGTAACGAGAGACTAGATTCCTTCTTCCCGTACGTGCATCCCATATTCACGAGTATGGAAAGCCCTTCACGCGGATACATACGGCCTATCCTGGATTCAGATGCAACCGAGAGAATTCGATAGAACTATCAAGACAGGCCTCTCACTGGCAGGAAAGTAAGTCTTTCTTCAATAAGGAGAGGTATGAATTTCACCAGCAATACCGAGCGCACAAAGAAGAACGGGAAGGGAGAGGACCTCCCTGTTGTCACCATGCGCTTTACCCTGCATCACCCTGTTCCCCCCGACCTGTATGAGTACATCGAGGGAACTTCTCCGGGAGCACGTGAGACCTGACCAGGGGACACTGGTGACTCGATCACACTGGAAGCTGAAAAATCTTATCGACCGCCTTCTATCTGCTTCATGAAATCACGGATGAGGGAGAGCACTTCCTCCGTGTTCTCCTCGTGCGGCAGATGGCCGCTTTCTTCGATGATGTGGAATTCCACTTGAGGAAGCTCCTCTGCGAGACGGATACTCTCTTTGACATCGATAATACTGTCCTGACGACCGTGAATGAGGAGGACTTTCTGGCTCACCTCTTCGAGGCGGTCCTTGAGATCAAGCTTACCGGAAGCTCGGGTGAACTCGAGAAGGGCCCTGTCCCAGTTTTTCACCTTCAGGGCACGGGTATAGACTTCCAGGAGTTCCTTCGGGTAGCTGTCGGCATCAAACCAGGAATCCTCGAGGTATTTCTGCGGTTCGTCACCAAGCTTTTTCACCTGATTGAGCGCAAGGTTCTCTATACATGGCAGCCAAAGGAGCGCTCTCACAAAACCCGGGGGGCCTCCCCCATAGACGGCAGGGTCTATGAGAATCAGGGCCTTGACTCTGTCCGGGTCAGCCAGGGCCATCTGGAGGGCGACAGTTCCCCCTGCCGAAGAACCGACGAGAACAGCCTCCTTAATCCCCCACTCATCGAGCAGAGCAAAACCACGTTCAACGACCGCTTCACTGCGATAGGGTGAGGTATCTCTGTCAAAGTCCTCTGCCAGATATCGCTCTGACAGACCGAAGGGGATGCGGTCGTAGGCATACACCGGATAGCTCTCACTGAGAGGAGGCATCAGGTACATCCACGACCCGGTATTGGCTGCAAAACCGTGAAGGAGAACAAGGGGTGTTGTTGAAAGCTCCTCCCCTGCAGACTCCCAGTGTATCGTGATATCATCGATGGTGACAAAGGAACTGCGCTCATCTGCCAGTGACTCAGGTGCAAGCAAGGCAACCGAGTCCTGGTGTGCACAACCTGCACCTGTACTCAGTATCATGAAGATCAGGGCAATGAAGAAAAACTGCCTGTAATACTGCATGAGATCTCCTCCTCTCAGCATTCCTTCTCTCCCATTGTGTGAACTGACCAGATGTAACATCCCTATAAGGTGCTGAGAGTCAGTTTCGTTCCTTATGAGAAGGAATACCCATCTACAAAGCATGATGCATGCATACAAAGATATCAAGTATGCAACACAGGAGGTATGTGCAGGAGAACAAAACCAGATCCGGGGAGAACGAACGCACCCTCCTACGAAGCGATCGAGGCAAAGGTTGCGTCAGCTGAAGCTTTTATGCATCAGTCGACATCTCATCGGAACTGATACCGTATTCCTGTTGATATCGTGCGGTCTTCAAAGGAATATCCTCCTTCCAGGAGAACAGCTTGTGTGAGCTGATACCTCATTGTGAGTTCTGTGTGCGATACCATCCCTGTGCCCTCTGAAGAGAGTAGTGATATGCGGGAGTCAAACGCTCCCTGAACCGCGCCCCGACTTATTCGGTAAGAGATATGTGCGCCGGCTCCTATTTCCAGCGGATGTGTTGCAAGAGAGGCTGTCGGAAGAATCGTAAAGACACCCGAAAACACGTTGAAAGAGACCCCAAACCCCACCTCCGATATCCATCGGAGAGCATCAGAGTCCGTATCGTGTATGAGTCCAAAAAACACCCTCTTTGAACTTGAATTCAGAAAAGGATTCAACACACTGAACGACTCATACTCATACAATGATACCTGCTCCAGGAACGGCTGCCCATCGAGATACCCGACTCGAATCGTCCCCACCTCGAAATACCCTGATTGGAGGGAGGAATATCTGTATTGGATATGCTGGGTAGAAAGGGGCGTGAATGAAAACCGTGGAATGATGTTCTCTCCATCCCATGATACAGCCACGGAACATGAAGTAAGGCGGTTCCTGAGGTCCTTCAAGGTCTCACTGATTATGGGAACTGTATACTGATACGTAAAAGACTTTACCCGCTGGTAGTCGCTCTCCACACGTCCCTTCGCTTTGAACTGGACATCATACCTGCCGTTCAGAAGATACGAAAACAGGTCTCTTTCATCCTCTGCATACGAAGAAAGAGCCTGTTCCTTGTCTGTTGAATTGAGAACTGAGACAAAATCACCCTTCTGAGTTGCTGAAAGCTTATCATATTCGTAATACAGATTGTCGGTATCTGACACGATCAATCTGTGCGGTTCAGCCAGTTTCTTCTCGATCAGAATGATTGGTAGATCAAAGGGGTACACCACTGAAGGAAAAGAAGAGGGAAGATCTTCTTCAGGCATGACAGCATGGAGCAGAGAGATGAGACCTGTTGAGCAGTTATTGAATATGAAGCTGTAGTCAGAAACGATAGGCTCAAGTTCTTTAAGGTGGAGAAGCAGGTAGTGTTTCTGTTTCCCGGTGAGGGGGATAGTATACTCAAACAACTGTCGCTGTTCCTGTTTTACATATTTCTGATAGATTGAGTAGAATGGAGAAACCGTATAGCGACCTTCCAAGGTTCCTCCCAATCCTTTAGCTGCCAGCGCAGGAAAGGAGATCCCCTCCGGAATATTCCCAGTAAAACTGATTGCATTCGAGAACATCAGATTCTTGGCCTTGTTGAGAGTGAAAAACGTATGACCGAAAAACGACATGGAAGAGCCAAGAAATGGTGAAGCGAAATACAGAGAAAGAGAATCAAAAGCCCTGTGGTGGAGATAGTCAGCATACAGGTCATCAGGGATTTCGAGTCCCGCGTACTCATACAGGAATGTATACCGTGCAGGAAACCGCTGCAGAAGAGATGCATCCTCGTGGTGTTCAATGAGGAACCGAAGTTCTTTCAAAGCATCCGGCGGACCCTGGGAGGCATAGAAGAGGTGATCCATGATTTCCGTTTTTCCCTCATGCATATGCAACAGGGCACGCCACTGGTCAGATGCAGCAAGCTTCTCCATCTGCTCATGTGTGATCTCTGCAGCAGACACTACTGAGCTCCAGATGCTGACACAGACTATGATTATCACGATTCGCGCAGAGAATCCTATCCTGGTTTTCATAGTACGCAAGGTAACTCCGACACCAGATTTTCTATCAAGGCAGCAAATTCAATGGGAGTATCCGACTCTTCCAGGAATGTACGCAGCTTGACGAACGTACGTTCGTCAGGTTCAAGGTGCAGTTCCTGAACAAGTGATACCGTGAAGATACCGGGAGTGGCATGCAGTTCATGATATATGTCCCAGTAATACAGTAATATATAGGGAGTCAGGGGATAAGACTCATACTCTGATGTGAAAGCTGATGAAGCGACACTACAGAGTATGAGCAAAAGCACAGTACCTTTTTTAATCACGTGCTACTTTGATTTTTCCAGGTTAAAGAAATACGCATCCGGTGCGTACTCAAACGCATTACCGGTGAGCAGGTCTGTCGTACTGTAATCCCAGAATATGTTGAGCAGCGCGATCATATCATACTTTGTCTCGAGAGACTGCATCTGAGGTTCATACCCCTCTTTTTCCACTCTGATACTTGAGTATTCCTTCTTTTCCAAAGGAATGACAGTGGGAGTTGTCCCCATGGCTTTCCCATCGATATACACGGCAGCACCTGATGGGGTGGAATCAACAGTTACACCCTGTGTTGAACCTTTGAGCACCGTTGCACACGACGTGAGCGAAAGCATGGCAAGCAACACAGTGAACATGAGTACACGTTTTTTCATGTAGTTCTCCTTAGAATTTTGCTGTCGTTATTATAGCAGGCTTTATCTGTAAAGCCAAGACTGTTTCTGAACTTTGCGTGTGTATATGTGAACAGGCGTTTTTTCCGAGATATTCCACAAGCCGCTACACTTCATCACTATTCTCTGGTGTACACACACCTATCCCGAGTCAGAGCAGAATGAACACGATGCCTTCCCATGTGACGTGCGTGAGCTTGCTGTGATGGTTCAAGGAATATTCCAGGGCAAGATGATTACAGATGCTTTTTCATCAAAACCTTTTGATAAAACGGCTAAGCATCCTGTCAGGCCTATACATCTTCACACCAGACGGATCCTGTTGTCAACGCGGGATCAACCGTTCTGGCGCCTCGTTGCCTGTGTCGACCCCCTGGCGATAAGACGGCTGCTCAGGATGGTCTGGAGCGGGATATCACGTCCATCCCTGATCTTCTCCATCAGGTGGCGTGCGGCGATGCGTCCCATATCGTACAAGGGCTGGTCAAAGGTCGTGATATCCTGACTCGTGAAGGAGGAGAAATCTCTGTTGTCAAAGCCGATCACCTTGAGATCATCGGGTATCCGGATCCCCTCCTGTGAAGCACGGTACATCGCACCGGAGGCGATATAGTCGTTGGCACAGAAGATACCGTCCAGACTGAGTCGCTGCTCAAGAAGGTTTTCCATGCCCTGTACTCCCCCCTCAAAACCGAAAGGCATGTAGAGAGGTTCCTTCTGCTCCATGACGATACCGAATTCTTCTGCAGCATTGCAGAAGCCCTGGAGACGGTCATTACTGGCAACCCTGTCCTCGGGTCCACCGATAGCCCCAACCCGGTGGCATCCCCTCTGTGCAAGGTGGAAAGCAGCATCCCAGCCGCTTTTATAGTTGTTAAGCACGACACTCGGGATGTCGGAGCCGAAGTCGAAGTTGACTGATATGAGAGGGATCTCGGGGAGTTTGAAGTTGAGTTTTCGCCTGCTCTCGGTGATGCTCTGAGAGATGATCGCCCCGTCAAGTCTTCTGGAACCGAGGAACTTCAGAGTCTTTCCGAGGTCCTCACTGAACTCGCTTCCCGAGACGAACAGGAGATGGTCTCCGGAGGGAACGAATACCGATTCGACACCCTGAATGATCGTGTTGCTGAACTGATCGGTGATCTCGGTTGCTATAAAGCCGATGATGCCGGTCCTATCGCTCTTCATCGCCTGAGCATAGGCATTCGGAATGTAGCCTAGCTCCTTGACCGCCTTGAGCACCCGCTCACGGGTTTTCTGGCTGATCGGACGCTTTCCGTTGAGTACATGAGACACAGTGGAAGGAGAAACTCCGGCGGCTTTGGCCACATCGGTAATCTTGACCATGCCCTGTTATAGTACGAATCCTCTGAAAACACAAGCATAAAGTTCTTTCTATCGTCAAAACGTTTTGATGATTTTTCTTGACAGCAGGAATATCCGGCTCTAAGATGGGCAGTATCTCAACTGAATTGATTACTTTCTAACAAGGAGGAAAGGTTATGAAAAAACTGATGATGCTCTTAGTTCTAGGGCTCGTCCTGACAGGTGCCCTCTGGGCTGCAGGTGCACAGGAGTCGGCAGCTGAGGATGTCACACTCAGCGTGCTGTGGTTCAATGACGCGAATGAATCAGACGTCTTTATGAACACGATACAGGACTATCTTGAAGAGAACCCGAATGTCGAGGTAGATCTCCAGCTCGTCCCCTTCGGTGACTATGAGAAACGTCTGAAGCTGATGATCGCCGGAGGGAATCCCCCCGATCTCGCCCGTGTCACCAACAACCATGTGGCCATGTTCGTCAACGAGCTGCTGCCTCTGAACGGAAATGTCGAAAACCTGGACAAGGTTCTGGAAGGCTTCTCTCCTGCTTCACTGGCCTTCGCAACCCATCCGGACGGTTCGATCCTCGCACTGCCCACCGAGGCGACCGCCAACGGTATGATCGTCAATGTGGACCTGTTCGAGAATGCCGGTATCGACATCAGAGAGCTGTCGAAGACCTGGGACTGGGATGACTGGTACGATGCCATGCAGCAGGTAAAGAAAGGAAACCCCGGTCTCAACTACGCACTGGGGTACGACTTCAGTCCTCACCGCTGGTCGACGATTCTCTACCAGGCAGGAGGAAGGTTCCTCAACGAGGACGAGACTGCTATGAACTTCAATACTCCCGAAACGCTTGATGCACTCACGTTCTTCAAGAAGCTGCATGATGATGACCTGATCCCACCGTCGGTATGGATGGGCTTCGAGAATCCTCAGGAACTGTTCCAGGCAGGCCTGGTCGCCTCTCACATCGGCGGTTCATGGCTGATCAATGCCTATGCAAAGGAGATAACTGATTTTGAGTGGGCCGCAGTTCAGATGCCGAAGAGAAAGATCAGAAGCTCAGTCGCAGGCGGTAAGTTCATCGCGAGTTTCAAGGGAGCAGAGAATGAACAGGCAGCACTCGATCTGCTGCTCGCATTCAGCGACCCCGAACACAACGCAATGTACTGCAGAGACACCTTCAATCTCAGCGGAAGAACCGATATAACGATCGAGTACGCCTCACGCTCGGATGACTTCAATGCGCTGGCAAGCGACCTGAGCGTCACTCCGGCGATCACGGCAGAAGACTGGAAGAGCCCCGACCTCAACAAGATCTACTCCTACATCAGGGAACAGATCGTTGAAGGTCTCCTGGAGAACATTTCGATGGAACAGGTTGCACGCAACATCCAGAACGAAGGGAACAAGTATTTCTGATCCCTTGCCATCTCTCAGATTTAAACCTGCGGGGAACGGACTGTTCCCCGCACATGTACCGTGTATACTGATATGCAGACTGACCGCTTGAGGAGACGTTATGAAGCGAAAGGCATTGAAGGGGTCCTTTGAACAGACCAGAGCCCCACTTCTGTTTCTCTTACCGAATCTGGTGATATTCTCTCTGTTCATCATCCTGCCGGCAGTTTCCGGACTCCGCCTCAGCGTGTATGAGTGGGGGATCCTGGGCGACAGGGCCTACATCGGTCTGGCAAACTTCAAGGAAGTCTTCGCTGACACGATGTTCTGGAGAACCTTCTTCAACACCCTTCGATACGTCCTTTTCGTTGTCCCTCTGCTCACGATCAGTGCTCTTGCCATTGCTCTCATCGCCTCTGACAACATAGGAGGAGTAGCCGTGTTCCGCGGTTTTTTCTACCTCCCCACGATGCTCTCTCTCATCATCGTCGGCATCATCTGGCGCTGGATACTCGGCGATCAGCTTGGGATCCTCAACTACGCCCTCACCCGTATGGGAAGCGATGCGGTCCCCTGGCTGACGACTCCGCTCACAGCGAATATCTCATTGATATTCATCACCGTATGGAACATGACGGGGTTCTATATGGTGATGTTCATCGGAGGCCTGCAGGCTATCCCAGAAGAGCTGTATGATGCTGCCGCGATTGACGGTGCATCAAAGGCTCAGATCTTCTGGAACATCAAGCTTCCCCTGATCCGTCCCACGATGCTCGTGGTGATCGTTCTGGCGACGATCAATTCCTTCAAGGCCTTCGAACTGATCTTCACCCTGACCAAGGGAGGACCGGGCACGGCAACGAAGCTGCTGGTGCAGAATATCTACCAGGTGGCATTCGAGCAGGACAGACTCGGATACGCCTCGGCGATGGCCGTTGTCCTGATGATCACCATCGGGGTGCTCACCGTATTCCAGTTCAGAATGAACAACAAGGAGTATACCAATGAATAGGCCGCGCTACGCACTCCGATATACGCTGTTCATCCTGCTCACCTTCATCTTCTTCTTTCCCGTCCTGTGGATCTTCATCAGTTCCCTGAAGACGCAGGGAGAACTGTTCACCTACCCGCTGACCTTCCTTCCAGCACGGGCGACTCTTGATAACTACCGTGAAGCGCTGAACAGCGGAAACTTCATCCGCTTTTTCAGCAACAGCAGTTTCGTAGCTGTCGTGTCGACCCTCATCACTGTGCTGATCAACACGATGGCAGGCTATGCCCTCAGCAAGTTCATCTTCCCCGGCCGTGATATCATCTTCTACATGATGATAGCCACACTGATGATACCTCTGCAGGTTATCATGGTGCCGATCTTCCTTCTCGAGAAGAATCTCGGGCTTCTCAACACTCTCTGGGGTATCATCATACCCCCTGCAGCTACTCCGACGGGGATCTTCCTCGCCCGCCAGTACATGATGACGATTCCCAATTCCCTCATAGAGTCGGCCCGCATCGACGGGGCATCAGAGGGGTATATCTTCATCAGGATCATTATGCCGCTGGCAAAACCAATCATAGCAACCATCGCGATATTCTCGTTCATGTGGAGGTGGAACGACTTCCTGTGGCCGTTCATCGTCATAAGCCGGCAGAGCAAGTACACACTCCAGCTGGCACTGAGCAATTTCGTCGGACAGTACAATATCGACTGGTCATCACTGCTTTCGATGACCGTCATAGCGATCCTTCCCATGATACTCGTCTTCCTCCTTTTCCAGAGGTACTTCATCAAGGGACTGACAGCAGGAGGAGTAAAGGGATGATAAAACGGGCACCGGCATACCTTGACTACAGAGCAGATACGGATGCACACAGGGGGGAGCTTCACTTTGACGGTGAGAGCGCATCCCTGAGCATCAGAGCCTTCGATCAGGGTATCTATGAGGTACGCTACGATTTCACCGCCTACCCGGTTCAACCGGACATTGAGGATGCTTCTGCCCTTCTCTATGACAGTGCGTTCCAAAGAATCCCCCGAGAGTTCACGGTCAGGCAAGAGAACGGGAAGGTGAGTGCACAGGATGGGGATGTCACCCTGACAGTGGATACGATAACCGGAACACTCAGCGTCGACAGAAACGGGGTACGTATCCATGGAGGCGCGATCGGCACGAGCGACACGGTCGTTCCCCGCTATCCTGTCAGGGTCCACGGTGCACCTCCCCGCCACGTTCAGGGACAGTTCAATTTTCCCCTTGAGGAGGGCGACCGCTTCTTCGGTCTGGGTGACAAAGGTGGAGACCCTGACAGACGGGGAAGACGGTTCCTTCTCAACAGCAGGGATGCCCTGGGCTACCGCGGAGAGGTAAACGACCCCTTGTACAAATCCATCCCTTTTATCATCAAATGGAACCCGGAACGTGATATCTGGGTAGGAATAGCGATCATGGCGAGCGATGTGACCCATGCCGATTTCGGTGTGGAAAGCTCCTACTTCTACTCCTTCGGTCTGAGAAACGGTCCCTACCGCTATCTTCTGATCACCGGCAACTCCTACCGGCAGATCCTTGACGGCTACACCCGTCTCACAGGACGTCCCGCACTCCCTCCTGCCTTCACCTTCGGCTTTCTCGGCTCCTCCATGGACTATGTCGAACCTGCCGATGCGATGCAGCGAGTGCATACCTATTTCAGGACCATTGAGGAAAAGAACATCCCCTGTGAAGGGATCTACTTCTCAAGCGGGTATTACAAGGCCTCGAACGGCCATCGTCACACCTTCATCTGGAACACAGAGAAATTTCCCGACCCTGAAGAGTTCATATCGGACATCAGGAACCGGGGCTACCATATTGCGTGCAATATCAAGCCGGGAATACTCATTGATCACCCCCGGTACGACCAGTTCGCACGTGAGGGAAACCTCATCTGTGATGAGGACGGACTCCCGTACAGCGAGTTCTACTGGGGACTGAATGCCTCTCTGTGGGACTTCAGCAGTCCTGAGGCAACCAGGCGATGGAAGGAAGAACTCGATTCCTTCCTGCTTCAATCTCATGTGGACGGGGTCTGGAACGACAACAACGAATATGAGATCGAGGACTCTTCCGTACCTGTCTATCCCTACCGCTCGACCATGGCCCTTAGAATGGCACAAGCCTCCTATGAACGGCTGATGGAGAGGAAGCCCGACACACGTCCATGGGTGATCACACGCTCGGGGGGAATCGGAATCCAGCGCTATGCCCGCACCTGGAGCGGAGACAACAGGAGTGACTGGGAGAGCCTCCGGGTCAACCTTCTGATGGGCTCCTCGATGGGTCTCAGCGGCCTTCCCTACTTCGGGCATGATATCGGGGGGTTCTTTGGAGAGCAGCCTGATGCACTCCAGTTCCTCTTCTGGTGCCAGTCTGCAGTCTTCCAGCCGAGGTTTGTCATCCACTCCTGGAACCCTCACGGAGAACCGACCGAGCTGTGGTCGTACCCCGAACTGTTCGACTCGTATCTGTCTCTCGTCCACCAGCACTATGAATTCCTCCCCTACACCTATGCTCAGGCATACCAGGCCCATACAAGCGGCCTCCCTCTCCAGCGCCTGCTGTGCCTGGAGTATCCCCATGACAGCGAGCTCAGCAGCACGGACAGCGCATACCAGTACGGAGATGCGATCCTCGTCCTCCCTGTCGTGACAGAAGGGGTGAGTGAGGTGAGCCAGCACCTTCCGAAGGGAACATACTGGTACGACCCCGATCAGAAGCAGGTGATACCGGGAGGTGATGTGTTCACTGCAGCTGTACGGGAGGACAGAGCCCGGTATCTGGTGAAATCTCCCTCGGCGGTCATTCGCAGCTCGCAGAAGCTTCTCCATTTCAACGGGTGGGTCGAACACCCCGTACTTGATATCTACCCTCCTGCCGATCAGGATACAGAGAGGGAACAGGTCTACTCGACTGAGATCTTTGAGGATGATGGTGAGTCGATCCTGACTCACCGTGCCTACAGGATACTTGAAGTGCGACTGACACGCTGCGGAGAAGGACATTGTACACTTCTGCTCAGACGGACTGACGGAGGCACCTGGGCACCTGAGTCGCCCGGCCGCAGGCTGAAAATAACCCTTCCCGACGGGTTTGCCTTTGCCGCCGAAACGGGTACGACGGAGATACCCTACACAGCAGATTTCACCGAGATATCACTCGATATTCACGGGTCCTACACCCATTGAGGAGGAACCACGACCATGAACGTACAGGTGCTCACCTTCACATCACAGCGTACAGCTGAATTCATCAGTCATGAAATTCCTGCTTTGAAAGAAGGACAGGCCCTGGTGAAAAACCAGGTAAGCCTTCTCAGTCCGGGAACTGAACTGGCATTATACACGAGAACCCATGTCGGCTTTGACGACCCGGAGATTTCCTGGGCCCGCTACCCGATCGCAGCCGGTTACGCCAGTGTCGGCATCGTGATCGACAGCAGGAACACGTTGCTCAAGGAAGGTCAACAGGTAATGCATTATGGACCCCATGCCGATTATACCGTGGTGGACTCATCAAGCACCTACTGCCCTGTCCCTGACGTACTCGATCCTGAGACTGCCGTATTCAGCCGCTTCGCACAGATCGCCTACAGTGCCCTCCTCGCTGCTGCAAGGCCAGCCGGCAGAGTTCTTGTCTACGGTGCGGGTATCGTCGGCAATCTTGCCGCCCAGTGGTTTTCCGCAGAGCATGAGGATGTCAGGATCACCGATATCAACCGGAAACGGCTCCAGATGGCGCAGGAGTGCGCCCTCGATACCGAGCTAGCAGATGAGACGACCTATGATACCATCGTGGAGGCTACCGGCTCCCCTGCTGTCGTCAATGCCGCCTTGCGGAGGCTGAACCGGCGCGGACAGCTGATCCTCCTCGGTTCGACTCGCGGTACGGTGGATATCAACCTGTACAAGCACGTTCACAGGAACCTCGTGACGATCAGCGGGGCTCATGAGACGATACAGGGAGACAAGGTGAGGGAGATCCTTTCACAGAGCATTGACAGGCTTTCAGGCAGCAAGCTCATCGTGAAACCTCTTATCACCCACAGGATAGCACCTGAACAGATCGCAGCGACGTATGAACAGCTGTTACAGAATCCGGGTGAGTACACGGGAGTACTCGTCCACTGGAGTGAACGATGAACAATCTGAGAAAGAGAATCACCGGGATAGCGGATGAAGGGGCGAGGACGATAGAGGATCAGCTTTCTCTCCATCAGATGCTGGGATGGAAGAGTATCGAGCTGCGCTCCGTTGACGGGATGAATGTGTGTGAGATGCCGGATGAGAAGTTCGTCACAGTCGCCGAGGCTGTCGAGGAAACACAGTTCTCGGTCATCTCCTTCGGCTCATCGATCGCGAACTGGGCACGTGCGGTCACGGGGGATTTCTCCCTGGACACTGACGACCTGAAGCGCTCCGCCGGCCGTATGCATCGCCTGGGGACGAAATACCTGAGGGTCATGAGCTACACCAGGGGGGATGCCGAAGAAGATGCGTGGAAACAGGAGGCCCTCAGGAGAATGAAGGAACTGACCCGCATGGCACACGGAGAGGGAATCGTCCTCCTCCTTGAGAACTGTGACGGATGGGCCTCTGCCAGTCCGGAACACCTGCGCATCTTCCTCGAGGAGATAGACGCCCCTGCCCTTCAGGTGGTCTTTGACACCGGGAACCCCCTTGCTCACGGCCTGCCTCCACAGTCTGTATGGGACTTTTATCGTCACGCGAGAGAGCGCATCGCACATGTGCATATCAAGGACTGTTACCGTGACCGTGACAGTGAGGGAAAGATCATTCACTGCTATCCCTCAGAAGGTGAATGCGAGGTCCTTCCCATCATCAGGGACCTGGAAGCAGGCGGGTATACCGGCATGTACTCGATAGAGCCTCACATGAGCGTACAGATTCACACAGGAAGTACAGGAAATGAAGAGACGATGCGGGATACCTACCTCACCTATGCACATAAGACGATGGAACTGCTGAAGAGAGTATGAGCGGCTGGTGAACATGCGTCTTTCGTTAAGGCCTGCAGGGCTGCAGGTCGCAAAGTACATGCATTCACAAAGTGAATGCAAGGCACGAAAGAAATGTTATCAATCACACCTTCTCGACGCCTTTATTATGGTATCTAGGTATGGTATGGCACAGATGAACCGAAGAACAACATTCGCCCTCGATGAAATTACCATTCAGCGGCTGAAGACACTATCAGAGATACTGCACATCTCCCAGGCAGAGGTCGTACGGAGGGCCGTTGAACAGGCAGAGCGCGACCTGCACCAACGCACCCAACACAAGATACAGCTCTTGCAGAGATACGTTGAGAAGAAAGGAATCTCATCCTCAGAGGCTGACGCCTACCTGATGCAGGTAGCGAAAGAGAGAAATCATTGGAGAGGTGAGTTATGATCCTTCTGGATACAAACTACCTCATACGAGCTCTGGTTGATCAGACGATGGAATCAAGGAGGATCACAGAGTGGATAAGCGAGGGGGAGGAGTTGATCACCACAGCTGTCTGCTGGTACGAGTTTCTGTGCGGCCCTGTAGATAACGAAGGAATCCTGGTGGTGAGTGCCCTGATTGAAGACCGAATCGTTCCGTTGACCAGGGATCAGGCTCAGGAAGCCTCTCGCCTGTACACTGAAACCGGAAGGAAACGGGACCTCAGAGGTAATGCGATGATCGCTGCAGCAGCTATGGTCTCGAATGCAACACTTGCGACTGAGAACAGAAAAGACTTTGAGAGATTCGAGAAATTCGGACTTCAGCTGGTTGACTGATTCTCCTGTTTGAGGAGAGGGTCCCTGAGGCATACATCGGGTTAACCCGGTTGATGCCTGAAGGGGACCCTTTGAACCTGCGCTCCTACTTGTCAGGGTCAGGAAGCATGAACTCCCTGATGACACCAAGGGTACTCTCATACCCGCTGATGAAGGATCTGAGCGTTCTGACTACGGCTCCGTAGCTATCGAACTCTTCGACCTTCAGACCGTCAGGTTCATAGCCTTTCACGAACTCAGGGTATTTGTTCATCAGTTCACTGATGATCTTCGGGTCGACCGGATCCGAGATCCTGTCTTCGACGGTGACATCAGAGTTGTTGAACTTCACCTGCCATCCGTACGGGATCGTCATGGACACTTCGCCGCCGATCAGCTCGGACCAGTGAAGGTGATTGCGGTACGCGGCGGACAGGAGACGTATTCTGTAACCCTTCTCCTTGAAGATTGCATAGGCACGCTTGAAGGCGGCGACACCGGCCCAGTCGAGTACTCCCGGGTCACTGATGATCCCGGCCTTCTCCCCTGAGACTTTCACCCAGTCATCAAGACGTCCAACCATGATAGTACAGATGGGACTCATCGTACTGATATCCTCACCGGCAGCAACTCTTCTGTCTAGGCCTCTCTCCACCGCTTCGGCCACAGCGAGCGCCTGAGCAACGGTGAAACTGACTGTCGCGTTGATGCTTACTCCCGCAGCAGTAGCCTCCTCCATCGCCCTGATACCTGCCTGTGTAGCCGGCATCTTCACGTTGATGTTCGGTGCGATTGAGTTGAAATGAATGGCCTGCTCGGTCATCTTCTCCCAGGACCTATAATATTTGGCGTTGGTCTGTATGGAGATACGTCCCTTCTTGCCTCTGGACTCCTTAAAGACCGGCAGAAGCAGCTTTCCCGCTTCCACTGCCATCTCTTCATTCAGGCGCCAGGAGATATCCTCATACGAATCCTCCGGGTTCTCAGCTATCAGCTCCCTGATCCTCCCCTCCCACAGATGAAGTTCCTTCTTCAGAACATTACCCACGATAACAGGGTTGGTTGTTGCTCCGACGGCTCCGTGGGTGATCGCGTACTTCAGTTCCTCGAATGAACACGAATCATTCCAGAAATCTGTCGGGGTGGTCTCTGCCATCTGTTTCAACGGACTCTGTGTTTCTTTCTCTACCATACTGTACCTCTTTTCATAGTATCTTCTCTTGTTTGGAGTAATACCTGTATGCTACATCGGTGCATTCCCGTGCTTATGCCCAGGTCTTTCCTCTTTCTTCGTTCTCAGGCTCTGAAACGAGCGGATAAGAGTATTTCTTAGTTCATCCGGATCGATGACATCATCGACTAACCCGGTAGCTGCTGCGACGAAGGGGTTCATCTCCTCTTTCTGGAACTCCGCGATCTTCTCCCTGCGTGTTGCAGCGGGGTCTTGCGAGGAGGAGATCTCTCTGCGGTAGATAATCTCTGCAGCCCCCTCTGCTCCCATAACAGCGATCGAAGCTCCGCTGAGAGCGATCACCCGGTCGTACCCGAGGGATTTTGAGGCCATCGCGATATAGGCTCCACCGTACGCTTTACGCACGACGACAGAGATCTTGGGAACGGTCGCCTCTCCGATCGCATAGAGCAGCTTCGCTCCATGCCGGATGATTCCTCCATATTCCTGCAGGGTTCCCGGCATATAGCCCGGGACATCGACGAGAGAGAGGACAGGAACATTGAACGCGTCACAGGTTCTGATGAACCGGGCTCCTTTATCCGAAGAATTGATATCGAGTGTCCCCGACATCGAATTCGGCTGATTGGCAACGATCCCTACACTGTGACCTCCGAGCCGTGCGAAGCCCACCACGATGCTCTTTGCATATTCACTCTGGACCTCGAGAAAGCTTCCTGCGTCTACGATATCTTGTATGATATCGATGATGGTATAGGCCTTGGTGATGCGCTCGGGAATCAGATGCCTGACCTTGCTGCTTGACCGCGGCCGGCTCTCTTTTGTTCCGCTCTGCACGGGTGGCAGCTCATCACAGTGAGAAGGAAGATAGCTGAGAAGGCGCCTCACCTTCTCCATGCACTCCTTCTCACTATGGCAGGCGAAATGGATGTTCCCGCTTTTTGCGGCATGCGTCGAAGCCCCTCCGAGCTGCTCATGGGACACCTGCTCACCGGTCACTGTCCTGATCACATCGGGGCCGGTGATATACATCTGGCTCAGACCTTCCACCATGAACACGAAGTCGGTGAGGGCCGGCGAGTAGGCAGCCCCGCCTGCACAGGGGCCGAGGATAACGGAAATCTGGGGGACAACCCCGGAGGCAAGAATATTGTTACGGAAGATCTTCCCGTACCCGTCAAGAGACCTGATCCCTTCCTGGATCCGTGCTCCACCAGAGTCATTGATCTGAATGAACGGCTTTCTCATACTGAGAGCGGAATTCTGCGCATCAACGATCCGCTGCGCGTGCATCTCTCCAAGAGAACCTCCGAGGACGGTGAAGTCCTGGGCACTTATCCATACTTCCCGTCCATCTATCATTGCAGAGCCGCTCACCACACCGTCTCCGGGAATACGGTGACGGTCGAGCCCGAACGAAGTCGACCGGCAGGTCACATACTTCTGGGACTCCAGGAAGCTCCCGGAGTCAGAGAGCATGTCGATACGCTCTCTGGCGGTCAGCTTCCCTTTCTGGTGCTGCTTTTCCTGCTTCTCGAGTCCGCCTCCTGCCTCGGCGGCAGCTCTCATCTGAGAGACAAGCCGGCTCTGATCTTCAGGTCCCATTGCCGTTCCCTCCGTTCAGCTGTTTCTGGCCCAGTCACTGAACAGCTGTTCATCAGGGACCTGTCTGCTTGCTATCGGGAACGCAACCCACGTTGTATTGAGTAGATGTTTCCAGGTGATGTTCTCACTCGAGATATTCCCGCCCCACGATCCGCAGCCGAGTGTAAGTGTGATCGGCATCCCGTTCGTCCAGGCCCCGCTGTTCGCAAGAGACTGAGGCTGGTTCACCATCACACGTGATACATTGACCTGTTCTGATAGTTTCAGGACTTTATCGCGGTCACTGCTGTGGATACCGCAGGAATGGCCGGTACCATTAAAGCTCGTAATCCGGTTCACCATATCAACGGCACTGTCAAACTCGCTCCAGCGGTATACGGTCAGGACCACAGATAGTTTCTCCGCGCTGAACGGAAACCCCTCTCCGATCCCGCTTTCCTGCACCATGATGAAACTCGTTTCTTCGGGGATACTGAATCCTGCTTCGCGTGCTATGACAGAGGCAGGCTGTGCTATGATATTTCGGTTCAGTGTATGACCGTCAGGCCACATCGCCTTCTCAAGAAGGTCCTTCTGCTCTGAAGTACAGAGGTAGCCGCCTTCTGAGCCCATGGCTGCAAGGAAATCATCGTAGACAGTGTCCTGAACCAGCACCGAGTTCTCTGAGGAACAACTGGTCGCCTGGTCAAAGGTCTTCCCTCTCATGATCTTGTTCGCAACCTCTTTCAGGTCACTGGTATCATCCACGATCGTTACCGCATTTCCTGCCCCCACCCCGTAGGCGGGCGTACCGCTGGAATATGCTGCCTTCACCATGCCACCTCCTCCTGTTGCAAGGATGAGATCACACGATGCCATCAGTTCCTGGGAGTTCTGAACAGAAACTTCAGCCACGTTCTGGATGAGATCCTCGGGCAGTCCGAGCTCCTGCAGAACCGAACGCATCATATCGACAACACATGCATTGGTCTTCTTGGTTCTCGGATGCGGAGCAAGGATGATTGCGTTGCGGGTCTTGATTGCCCAGGCGGCCTTGAGCACCGGGGTAGCCTCACAGTTCGTGCAGGGAATGAGAGCACCGATGACACCGACCGGTTTGGCAATCTTCACCAGACCAAGGGCGGAGTCTTCTTCGATGATCCCGACTGATTTCTGTCCCTTCATCTCGAGCCAGGCACCGCGCACTTTGTTCATCATCTTCGCATACTTGCTCGGCACATCGCCCATGCGGGATTCCTCAACAGCGAGTTCACTCAACTGCTGTGCGAAACCGGGATCGATACCCCTCCAGCATATCAGCTCTGCCGCTCTATCCACTGTCTCCTGATCGGCGTTGGCGAATGCCTTTTGTGCTGTTCTTGCCCGTTCGATCAATCCTTCTATATAGGTTGCCATAGTCAATGCCTCCAATACCTATTGGTGTAATTCTGATGTGATGCGTTCGACGATACCTTCTGCATCAAGCTTATGCTTGCACAGAAGCTCCTCCGCGGTTCCCGATTCCCCGAAACAGTCCTGAACCCCGATGCGGACAAGCGGGGGATGAGAGGAGATGGATGAAAGCACCTCGGCTGCGGCGGACCCGAGGCCGCCGTAGATGCTGTGTTCTTCAACCGTGGCCAGAAGGCCTGCCGTCTTCGCCACTGCCTTCAGCGTGTCCCCGTCGAAGGGTTTGATCGTCGGCACATGGTAGACTCCACAGGAGTACCCCCGGGCTGTAAGACGTGTATGCGCTTCAAGGACCTGTTCCAGAATCGGTCCGGTTGCTATCAGTGCGACATCGGTACCCGTACGGAGGGTCTCGATCTGATTGAATTCAAACACATAGTCATCCGGAAAGATCTGCTCTGTCGCGTACCGGGAGAGCCGGATGTATACCGGACCCTTGTAGGTATGGGCAAATCGGATGATCGCATCTGTCTGAACGGCATCAGCCGGGGACAGAACGACCATATGAGGAAGTCCGCGCATCAGGTTGATGTCGGTTACCGACTGGTGGGTCGCTCCGTCAGCGCCCTGAGTGAGTCCGGAACTCGATGCACACAGTTTGACATTCGATCGTGGCAGTGCCACCTGCTGTCTGATCTGATCATAGGCCCTTCCGGTGAGAAAGACCGCAAAGGAATTGACGAACACGATTTTCCCCATGGACGCCATTCCTGCTGCGGTGGAGACCATATCCTGTTCCGCAATACCCATCTCGATGAAACGGGAGGGATCGACCTCCCTGATCTTCGATGCCCGGGTGGACCCTCCCAGGTCACAATCCATGGCGAACACGGCATGATCTTCGGCAGCGATATCACGTAAGGTATCACCATAGGCGTCTCTCGTAGCTTTCCTGCTCATCATTCAGCCTCCTTCGCCGACAGCATCTTTAGTCTTTCCACCAGCTCGTTCTCCGCCTTCTCAAACTCCTCGAAAGAGAGTGCATAGTTATGATAGGTGTGAGTTGCTTCCATGAAGCTCACACCCTTTCCTTTCACGGTATCAGCGATGATCATAATGGGTACATCCGGATTCTTCCCCACCCTGGTGAGGACCTCACACAAAGCCCGTAGATCGTGGCCGTCGACGCGGTAGGTTTCCCATCCGAAGGATTCGAACTTCTTGTCAAGCGGCTCAACTCCCATCAGCGTATCAATCGACCCCTGGCTCTGGTACCCGTTACGGTCTACGATGGCACATACATTCCCGAGCTTGTAATGGGGGGTTGTCATAGCCGCTTCCCATATCTGTCCTTCCTGGAGCTCCCCGTCTCCCATGATGACGAAGGTTTTGCTCTTCAGCCCGTCTGCCTTCTGAGCAAGTGCGATCCCGTTCGCAAAGGAAAGACCCTGCCCCAATGAACCGGTGGGAGCTTCTATGCCTGCTGTCTTTCTCATATCAGGATGCCCCTGAAACACCGAACCCATGGTCTTGATTGTCTTGAGTTTTTCAACGTCGTGTATCCCCAGATGAGCCAGAGCTACGTATTGAACAGGAACCGAATGACCTTTGCTGAAGATCAGGCGGTCTCTATCAGCTTTCTGATAGGTGTGCTTCGAATAGTCCATCACATGAAAGTAGAGTGCTGTCACGATATCGACCGATGACAGGGTTCCTCCGAAATGATGAGCCTTTCCCGTGCCGAACGTGCGAAGGAGGTCCAGCCGTATTCGGGCCGCTTCGAGTTCCAACTGGTGCAACGTGTTATCATTCATGTATATACCTCGTATAGATAGTGCCTGTATAGCTCAATATTTATTATCACTATGCAAACATCGTTATCACTAATTAAGATTAGTATACCTTGACCCCATGATGTTGTCAAATATTTTTCTAAACGGAATCCCCTGTGTTTCACAGGTTCTCAGACGGTTATCACCGCCCTGAACACATCAAGCTCCCCATTTGACAACTGCATAAACAGCTCCTGCGTACGTTCCAGAGGGACAGTAGTGTTCACGAAACGCTCCATGAGATGCGGGTTCTTCTCTATGTACTGCACCGATCGCCTGAAATCATCGCTTTCATAGCAATAGACGCCGAGAATTTCTCTAGCTTTGGTGACGATCTCCTGCATAGGGATGGTGACCTCTGGAGCCATATTGCCGACCCAGACGATCCTCCCCCCTACCCGTGTGGCGAGAATCGAGGAAGTGACACTCGCCTGAAGACCGACAGCCTCAAAGGTGATATCGGCTCCAAGACCGTCTGTCTGTTCCAGAATCGTTTTCACGGGGTCTACCTTCTCAAAGTTGATGGGTATGGCACCGAGATTTTCTGCAACGCTGAGTTTGTTTTCTTTCTTGTCGAGGATGAACACTTTGGAGGGTGTATAGGGAGATAGTGCGAGGAGGATACTCAGTCCGATCATTCCGGCACCGACAATCGCCACTGTGAGGTTCTCTTTCATACCTGAGCGTGCGACAGCCCCGAATCCGACAGCAAGCGGTTCACTAAGTGCCGCTATCTCAAATGGAATCTTGGAATCTATGGCACAGATATTTTCAGCATGAACAGGAATATATTCAGCGAGACCACCGACCTGATCCATATTGACTCCTATCATGTGCTTGTTCAGGCAGACACTGGTCTTTCCCTCACGGCACACAGTACAGTGGCCACAGGAGCGGATCGGTTGAACGACCACATGATCGCCTTTCTTGTACGCATGGACCGATGGTCCCAGCTGTTCGATCTGACCTGCGATCTCATGTCCCATGACCATCCCCGGATACCGCCTGCCTGATTCACCAGTAAACCCGTGAAAATCACTCCCGCACGCTCCAACCGCTCTGACTCTGACCAGAACCTCTTCATCTTGAATTTCAGGAATTTCCAGCTCCTTCAATGTGAAGGTATTTGGACCTGCAAACACTTGTGCTCTCATTGACCACCTCCCTTTCCCAGAGTTCTCTATTGATGTATAAACCACTAGTACATGAACAATCCGCCGTTCACGCTCAACACCTGTCCTGTCATATAATCTGATAATGGAGAGAGCAGAAAAAAGGCGGTCTTGGCAACATCCAGAGGAGATCCCAGATACCCCAGAGGAACCTCATCGGCCGATGCCCAGCCTTTTGTCATTTCGGTCTCAATAAGTCCGGGAGCTATTGCATTCACAGTTATCCCATAACGGGCACTGTAACGGGCATAGGACTTGGTGAGACCGAACACTCCGGACTTGGAACTCACATAATCCACGCCCGCTTTAAAGCCTCCGGTCTGTCCTGCCATTGAAGCAATATTGACGATTTTTCCGAACCTGTTTTTTATCATGTCAGGAAGGACTGCCTGAGAACAGAAATGAGTTCCACTCAGGTTTATTCCTATGACCTTACTCCAGGAGGCAGGATCGATATCGAGCACACCTCTATCGTCAAGGATCCCTGCATTGTTCACGAGGAGATCAATATCACCGACAGTTTCGTGTATGCGGGTCACCATACTCTGAACAGAATCCGGGTCACTTACATCTGTTTCAAAGAAAAAGGCATCTTTGCCCTCCTTCTTCAACTGAGCTGCTGCAGTTTCTCCTGTTTTGCTGTCTATATCAGCGATGATGACAGTTGCTCCATGTTCTCCCAGAAAACCGGCAATTGCATACCCGATTCCCCGTGAACCGCCTGTGATGACAGCATGTCTGTTTTCAAGAACCTTTGATTCCATATTGCTACCTCATCCTTCTTAATCGCACAATGCTTTCCAGAGCCTTCAGATACTGCAGACTGTGTCTTGCCGCTTCTTCCTGTGTGGGATAAGGAATGCACTCTACCGAGAGATATCCCTCATACCCGATGATATCCAGGCTATTGAGCATTTCCGGGAAATCGATCTGTCCGAGTCCGGGAGCCCTCCTGTTGGAATCAGATACGTGGAAATTGCCGATGTTTCCCTGAGCATAATAGAGAGGATCAATCATGCTTTCCTCTTCGATATACATGTGATAGGTATCAATGAGCGCCTTGAAGTTTGGAGCCTGAATCCTGTTGATGAAATCTACCACCTGCCTGACGGTATTCATATAATTGGTGAGAAACTTGTGAATGGGTTCGAGAAGGACGGTCACGCCCCTGCCCCGTGCGTACGCAAGCACCTCCTTAAGATACTCTTCAAGAAGTACATCGGCTTCCTCATGGGTGTAGCGCATGAGAAGCTGTCCCTTCATGAGACCCAGGATCAGCATGCATTCAAGCTTTCCGCACACGTCGATAAATTCCATGAAGCGTTCTCGTGCTTTCTCACGCACCGAAACATCCTCGGAAAACAGAGAAAGACTGCCCTGGGTGAAGGCAAGACCGCTCGATATCGCCGATATGTCGATACCGAGTTCTTTCTTTCGCTGACAGACGGCATCAGCATCAATCTCCTGTGGTGACTCGATATGCAGCTCCACGGCATCAAAACCGATCTGTCGGGCTTTTGTCATCATGGCAAGGATATCTCCCTGCAATAGGCTCGGGTAATCAGCAGATAACGGTCCACTGATTGCTACACTGTACTTCCAACCTTGTTTCATCATTTTTCCATCCCATTTCATGATCACTTCTCACCGAGATAACTCTTTTTCACCTCTTCGTTGTTCAGAAGGTTTGTAGATGAATCCGTGAGAATAATTCTGCCGTTTTCGATGACATAGCCCCGATCGGCAATATTCAGAGCTGCCTTGGAATTCTGTTCAACAAGCAGGACGGTCGTTCCATCCCTGTTGATCTGTGTGATCATCTCGAAGATGTTCTTCACGATGATGGGAGCCAAGCCAAGAGAAGGCTCATCCATCATGAGCAGTTTCGGCTTGGACATGAGGGCGCGGCCCAGGGCAAGCATCTGCTGTTCTCCCCCCGAGAGCGTCCCCCCTTCCTGCTGTTCTCTCTCTTTCAGCACAGGGAATAGATTGTACACATACTGCAGGGTGCTGCTGTAATCAGCCTGTTTATTGAAAGCTCCCAGAGAAAGGTTTTCTTTTACTGTGAGTTTGGAGAAGATATGTCGGCCTTCGAGAACCTGCATGATACCTTTTGCGGCTATCTTATCCGATTTCTGTTTGATGATCGATTCTCCGTAGAAGCTGATATTCCCACTATCGGGTGCATCAAGAAGTCCTGATATGCACCTCAGAGTCGTGGTCTTTCCTGCGCCATTGCCTCCGATCAGGGCAACGATCTCTCCTTCGTTCACTTCAAGGGACACACCTCTCAAAGCATGAATCGAACCGTATTTATAATCCAGGTCTTCGACCTTCAACACTGTTGTTTTACCCATGAATCTACTCCGTTCCTAAGTACGCTTCGATAACGTCTTTATTATTCTGCACCTCATACGGCTGACCCTGAGCAATCTTTCGTCCATAGTTCATAACGTGGACCTGCTCGGCCAGAGACATAACCAGTTTCATATCATGTTCCACGATAAGGATAGTGACCCCTGTTGCCTGTATCTGTCTGATTAAATCCATGAGTTCTCCCTTCTCTGTCGTGTTCATTCCTGCAGCAGGTTCATCAAGAAGAAGGACCTGAGGAGTACTGGCAAGCGCCCTTGCTATCTCAAGTTTTCGCTGATTACCGTACGAAAGACTCTTTGCAGGAAAATCAGAGAATTCAGCAAGCCCGAGAAAGTCCAGGATTTCCATTGCCTTTTCCCTGATCTCCCTTTCCTCTCTCACTTGAGAATTTGTCCTGAAGAGGGTCTGGAAAAGGTTTGAGTTCCTGCGGCAATGCTGCCCGATCATGACATTCTCCACGACAGTGATATTTGAAAACAGATTTATGTTCTGATAGGTGCGTGCGATACCGGCCTTGTTGATCATATACGGCCTGTACCCTTTGATTGACTTCCCGGCAAAGAGGATATCTCCGCTCAGCGGGCTCAGGACGCCACTGATGATATTGAACAGTGTCGTCTTTCCTGCTCCATTCGGTCCGATCAGTGCTGTGATGGAATGTGGTTCAACATCCATTGAGACTTCGTTAACCGCACATAACCCACCGAATTTGATAACTACATCTTGAATTTTAAGCATTGGCGTCATTCTCCTTCACTGTTGTGCGTTTGTGTAGAATCTTTTTCAGATCTCGCAGGTTCACAACATTGATAAGCCCACTCGGTATGAACACGACTATAAGAAGAAGAAGTGACCCGTACACCAGCATCTGATAGTTTCCAAGCACCTGCAGGTACTCCGTTCCAAGCGTGAGAACCAGGGCTCCGATAATCGGTCCGTAGAAGTTACCCATCCCTCCGAGCAGAAGCATCGTCAGAAAGATGATCGACTGATTCAGAGTGAAGGATTCCGGACTGATGAACCCGATCAGGTGTGCATAGAGTGCACCTGCGAGTCCCGTGTAGAACGCACTCAGTGCGAACGATAGGATCTTGTAGTTCTTTACGTTGATTCCTATCCCATCCGATGCGTAGATATTCTCTCTCACAGCGATAATCGCCCGACCGGTCCTTGATCTGATAATCCGGTTCTTGAACAGCAGGAGAACAGCGACTATCACCAGCAGAAAGTAGTAGTACTTCATATTGGTATCGAACACAAGGAAGCCGAGAGATGGTGAGGGTATGAAACCGATTCCGGAGAACCCGTTTGTCAGAGGATCTGCATGAGCAACGAAAAGGTATACGATCTCACCGAAGGAAATGGTGATCAGTGCCAGAAAGTGGTGAACGAGCCTGGCTGCAGGGAGCGCGATCAGAACGGCGAACATTGTTGCAAGTCCTGCAGCGAACAGCATACTGAACACAACGGGGATGCCGAGTTTAATGCTCAGAATCGCTGAGGTATAGGCTCCTATCGCAAAGAACCCTGCATGCCCCAGAGAGATCTGCCCCGAGTAACCGAAGAGGAGATCAAGACCCGATACGGCTATCACATAGATCATTCCTGTACACAACAATAGAAGAAAGTACGAGTTCCCGATAAATACCAGAGGAAGGGCGAGAAGAAGTGCCGCCACTATGATATATTTCATTTTCTTTTGTAACATATATTTTTCCTCCCCTTATTCTTCGTCATAGACTTTGGAATTGAAAATTCCTCGAGGCTTCAGGATAAGGAAAGCAATCAGAACCAGGAACGATATGACATCCTTATAGATCGATGAAATATAGGCAGCGGTGAAGGTTTCAACGATACCGATGATGAACGATCCGATGATCGCACCGTACATATTCCCGTATCCGCCGATAACTGCTGCAGCGAACCCTTTCAGTCCGATCATCGTTCCCATCTCAAGGTGTACACCATATACCGGGCCTATCAGGAATCCTGCGATACCTGCCAAGGCACTTGCGAGCCCCCAGGTCACATACGTCGTTCTCGAAACGTTGATCGCCATCGTCTTAGCTGCCAGAGGATTCTGCGCTGCCGCCCTCATAGATGTTCCAAACCGTGTCTTGTTCATGAAGAAATGGAGAATAAGCATGGCAATGAAGGCGACGACGATCGCCATGATCGAGGTCGGGTCGACATTCACATCTCCTATCTTCACAAACCCTGTTTTGAAAATCTGCGGAAACTGGAAGACATTACTTCCCCAGACCAGCATCGCGAAATTCTTGAGTACGATAGATAGAGCTATCGTCGCGAGAACGATAAAGATCAGGTTGGCCTTTGCTTTGACGAGTTTTCGGATGATGAAACTCTCTATGAATACTCCGACCATGAACATGATGGCGATAGTAAGAGCAATAGAGATGACAAAGGGCAGGTTCGCATACTTGTAGAACGTCAGACCAAGAAATGCTCCGAACATCAGCAGTTCTCCCTGTGTGAAGGATAGCAAACCTGATGCGCTGTAAATCAGACTGTACCCCATGGCAATAAGACCATAGATACTGCCAATCATTATCGCTCCTATGAATACTTGTAGAAACACACACAACTCCTATTTTTCAAATTCCTCCCAGGGAACTCGCTTCTTTTATCCCGCCCATCCTTCGATGAGAATCTACGCGTCTTGGTAAAAATACGGGCCCTTTCTTCTCTGATCCAATAATTTTTCAGCGAATAAGGGCCCGGATATGTTACGGCGATTACGGGAATAAAGATTTCATGTAATGCAGCATTACCTTCCTATTTCAGGAAATCCTCTAGCAGCACATCCTTACCGTCCTTAATGGCGAACATTCTAGCTTCGAGGATACCTTCTCCATCGTTACCCCTGAAATCGAACGTACCGGCAAGGCCTTCGTAGCCGTGGATTTCTGCAAGAGCATCGCGTACTGCCTGACCATCCGTAGTCCCTGTGATCCTTATAGCCTCGGCAAGAAGGTGAGTGGCATCATAGGCCCGCATGGCTACCTGACTTTTAGGCATCGAACCGAATTTTTCGACAAAGGCCTCGAAGAATTGTCTCTGGTAGTCATCAATTGCATCCTCAGGGGAATTCGGGATCACATAGGCAGAACCATAAATCGCACCATCAGCATCTTTACCTGCCACTTCCTTCACAGAAGGAACGTTCATACTCTCGGGTCCGAATACATAGCCTGCATACCCGAGTCGTCTCAGCTGTTTCATGGTCGGGCCCTGATCAGCATCAACACCGTAGGAAATTATCGCTTCAGCACCGCTGTTTATCAGCTTGGCAATCTGTCCGGTGAAGTCCGTGTCTCCGGGCTGGTACCATTCGCTTACCATTTCGATACCCATCCCCTCAAGCTGAGTAGCGATATCATCAATACCACCCTTTCCATACTCATCAGAACGGCCTAAGCCACCGACTTTCTTGTAACCAAGTTCCTGGATCGTCTTCGCGATCTGAACATTGATAATATGGGTATTGGGAACAGGTCTGAATAGGAATTTGTACCCCTGCTGCAGCCAGGTTGGACTCGTTCCAAGTCCGATCTGTGGGATTTTCGCCTTCTCGTTTACCGGAGCCTGAGCAAGAACATTACCACTGTGCAGTGAACCGACGATGACATCGACATGTTCAGATTCAATCATTCTTGTCACTGCCTTCACAGCCTGTTCCGGAGAAGATTTATCATCGTATGAAACGATTTCCAGCTTCTTTCCGAGCAGACCACCCTGTTCGTTGATCTGGTCTATGGCCAGTTCTACACCATGTTCACCGGCAGTGCCGGAGAGCGACATAGGACCGGAGAGAGGACCGTATTTTCCCACTTTAATTACATCCGATTCTTCTTGTCCCTGAGCGATCAGGGAGAACGTACATAACACCATCACTGATAATGCGACAACAAATACCTTTTTCATACATATCTCCTTTTTGTATTGTCTGATATTAGGATATTATGATTATACACACTTGTCAATTATTTTTTTATCCGTTATGATTTATTCAGCAAAGCTGTGTTAAACTTTCTGAAGAGGTAGCTACTGGAATGGATAAGATAAAACAACAGACTGTTGTTACTGAGGCAATGCATCGAATCAAAACGATGATCGAGTCAAATAAATACAAGGTCGGTGATAAGCTCCCGACAGAAAGTCAGCTTGCAGAATCGTTTGGTATCGGCAGATCTTCGATCAGGGAAGCGATCAAGGTGTTCCAGTACCTCGGTATTCTCGAGACAAAGGTTCCGAAGGGTACTTTCATCTGTGAAACATCGAACATAGCAGCAGAATTTTTTACATGGTTTGCCGTGCTTGAGAAGAATTATGTGTTCGAGATACTCGAAATGAGGGAAGCATTTGAACAGAAAGGCATCAACAATCTTATTAGAGACTATAAGAATGGAGAAGAGCGGGCACGTACGGCTATCGCGATGCTCGAAGAACGTCTGGATGATTTTGCCGTCGCAATCGAGAGGCGGGACTACGCCAGATTAACCGAAATCGATTTCAGGTTTCATCGCATACTTATCAGCTATTCCAACAACACCCTCTTCCTCAAAATATATGACCAGTTGAAGGAATTCACATCCACAGAGATGCATAGGACACACACCAACTACAAAGATATTTCAGTTCTGCTCGAGGAACATAAATGCATCCTCGATGCAATCCTGCACAATGACTTTCAATTGGCTATTCAATTCCATGCGTCACACTTCCCGCTCATACGAACGAATCTCGTTCTTGATGGAAGCTGAAGAAACGCAAGAAACAGATATAATCCGCCTCTTGTGTATCACCACTTACAGAGAACTTTCCTCTGAACGTCAGATGGTGTAGGCGGAGAATCCGCCGTCGATGGTGACAAGAGAACCTGTCACGAACGAGGATGCATCGGACAGCAACCAGATAACTGCCCCCGTGAGTTCATCAGGTTCGCCGTAACGGAACATCGGAGTGTGGGCAAGAACCGCCTTCGCCCGGTCCGTGTAGCTTCCATCCTCCTTGACATGGAGAAACCGGAGCTGCTCGGTCATGATGAAACCCGGAGCGAGTGCGTTCACACGCACGTTATGATGTGAGTAATGCACTGCCAGCCACTTCGTGAAGTTGACCACTGCAGCCTTCGCTGAAGAGTAGGAAACAACCTTTGACAACGGATTGATTGAACTCACCGACCCGAAGTTGATGATGGACCCCTTTTTCTTCTCCAGAAGGTCCCGGGAGAAAATCTGAGAAGGATAGACGGTGCCGAAATAGTTGAGATCGAAGGTCTTCCGCATTCCCTCCCTGTCCAGGTCCAGAAAGGACCGCCGGGAAGACTCATCGTAGAATTCACAGTCCGATGTGCCTGAAGGGACATTCCCACCCGCTGCATTGATAAGAGAGTCTACCGTGCCGAACTCATTGTGGACGGCATCAAGGACGCGTTCCAGCTGATCGGTATCAAGAACACTGCACTGGTATCCCTGTGCAGCATACCCCTCACTGCGCAATCTTTCTGCCAGCTGCTGAACGGCTTCTCCCTGCACGTCAAGGAGAGCGACCCGCGCTCCCGCTGCGGCAAGCTGCTCTGCAAGATGGCCCCCGAGTGCACCACCTGCCCCGGTGATCACGCAGACATTCCCTTCGACATCAAATCTGTTTTTCATTGGTACTCCCATACAAATTGAAAGCTACTCCCCGAAGAGAGTAGCTGACACATAGGTGCTTGTGATTCGTTAGCGACCCATCAGGGAAAGCGCCTGTTCGACCCAGGCCTTACCACCGACAGCTTCATAGAACTTCGGCCACACAGACTGTGCTTTTTCCTGCCAGACATCTTCATCAACCGGAGGTCCGAGGAGTGTCATACCCTTCTCTTCGACCAGTTTCTTGGATTTCACTTCCTCCTGCTGAGCGATCTGACGACCATATTCAGCGGCTTCTCTTCCTGCTCTGTCAAGGGCATCCTGCAGGTCAGCGGGCATGCTCTCATACAGTGCGTTGTTGATGATCAGAGGACCGGTCCAGATCATGTAGTGGATCTCGGTGACATACTCCTGAGTCTCGTAGAACTTATGAGAATCGATCGTGGCATACGGATTTTCCTGTCCATCGATAACTCTCTGCTGAAGTGCGGTAGGTACTTCGTCCCAAGCCATCGGGATCGGTTCGATTCCCCATGCTCTGAAGGTTTCGATCGTGACATCGACCTGAGACACACGGATCTTCAGTCCCTTGAGATCATCAATGGTCCGTACGGGCTTCTTTGAGTTGGTGAGGTATCTGAATCCACGGTCAAAATAGCCGAGAATGCGGGTTCCGCTTTCTGCGATGACCTTTTCATTCAGCTCATCAAGGATCGAGTCCATACCGTTCCACGCCTCTTCATTGCTGGTGAAGATGTACGGGAGCATCAATACACCTACTGAAGGAGCGAAGGGTTTGAAGTTTCCTGTATAGACGATTGCTGTTTCGATACTACCCGTCGCAACGTCCTGAACGTTCTCCTGTTCTCCGCCAAGCTGCATGATCGGATAGGTGTCGACCTGGATCCTGCCGTTCGAGTACTCGGCTGCAAGTTCTTTGAACCGTTCTCCGACCTTATAGATCTGGTCACCTTCCGGTGTCGAGTGACTCAGCTTGATCTTATAGACCTTTTCAGCTGAACTCTCTTCTGCGCCCTGTGCGAACACTGCTGTACCGACAAGCGCCAGCACGAGAAGAAGTGCAATTACCTTTTTCATAGTTTCCTCCTTTGAAACCGTGTTTGTTTTACTGCCGATTACCGGCAGATACTCACGCTACATAAATCCGAGAACCCGTGGCAGGAACAGGGAGATCTCCGGCACGAAGCTCACGATCATCAGCACGATGATTTCCGCTCCTGCCAGGAATACCGCCTCCTTGCTTATTTTCTCAATGGAGGTTCCCGCGAGTTCACTTGCCACGAACAGATTCACACCGAGAGGCGGTGTCTCATACCCGATCTCACAGGCGATGGCGAACATGACGCCGAACTGAATAGGATGGATCCCGACAGCGACCATAGCCGGCAGCAGCAACGGAGTGAGGATGACTATCATCGTGATACTTTCCATCCACATTCCGATGAACAGCAGCAGCACGTTGATCATGATGATCAGCATTGCAGGGCTGCGTATCGTCTCGATGAGAAAGGTCGAAACCTGCTGAGGCACCTGATACAGGGTGAGAATCCTTCCGAATATCGTACCGAACATCAGGATGATCAGAACCGAACCGGTCATACGGGACATGTAGAAGATATTGTCTTTGAATTTCGCCCACGAATACTTCTTGTAGACGAAGACCGAGACGAACAGGCCGTACAGAACGGAAATGATCGAGGCCTCGGTCACCGTGAAGAAACCGCTGTAGATTCCGCCAAGGATGATCACCGGCGAAAGGAGCGCCCATTTGGCATTCCAGAAGTTCCTTAGGAACGTCTTCACAGTACGGGCTTCTGTCTCGGGAGCTCCATAGTTTCTTCTATAACTTATGATCTTCACCGTAACGATCAGGAAGATGGCGAGAAGGATTCCGGGAAGGGCTCCTGCCACGAAGAGGGTCACGATTGACTGCTCTGCGGCAACACCGTACATGATAAGAAGGATACTCGGCGGGATAACGACGCCGATCCCTCCGGAACAGGCTGCAACACTGCCTGCGAAAGCCTTGTCGTAGCCCTCATGTATCATGGCCGGCACGAGGATCGTTCCGATAGCAGCGGTTGTCGCAGGACCGGAGCCGCTGATCGCTGCAAAGAGAGAGCAGGTCAGTACAGTAATGACGGCCAGACCACCTTTTGACCCTCCAACAAATTCACGTGCGAAACTGACGAGTTTCTTTGTCAGCCCACCGCTTTCCATGATCGCCCCCGAAAGGATAAACATCGGGATCGCGATGACAGTGAATGAATTGAGAGCCGTATAGGCTGTCTTTGCCATGTATTCGAGAGGCATGTTCAGCCCCATCAGACCTACCAGTGAAGTGAATCCCAGCGTCACCGCTACAGGCAGGCCCGTGGCAAGCCCTGCAACCAGTACGATAACCATTATTGTTACATAACTCATAGCTTACACATCTCCTACATGTCCAATCGAGAATCGTGGACATCAACCTCATTCGTCTTGAGACGGGTTATGAGGTTCATGAAAATCCTGTACGACTGGAGGGTGAATCCAACGGGTATAATAAAGTACGCATACACAAGGTTGATACCCAGTGTCTGAGACATGAACGGGAAATCAAACAGGCGGAAGATGTATTTGATTCCCTGATAGACGATAATTGCATTCATGGCTATCCAGATCAGGTCTATCACAGTGAGAATGTACTTCTGCACCTTCTCAGGGAAAAACCCCAGGATGACTGTCACCCGGATATGTTTGTCATATTTTGCTGTATAGGAAACCGATGCGTAGACAACCCAGATGAAGCTGATGCGTGAGAGTTCTTCGGACCAGGCTATTCCTGTCTGAAATACGTATCTCAGCACAACCTGGATGGCGAGAAATCCTATGAGGAGGATGGTCGACGTCAGACAGAGGACCTCTTCCAAAACGATGTGCTTTTTCGTTTGTGCCATATTTCCACCTTTTATTACTATGCAAACACGATTATCATTTCTTTGATGATAGATCAGCTTTTGCACTCTGTCAAATCTTTTTTCTCCGGGGCCGGTATACGTGAACCCGTTGACCGTCGGACTCCGTACAGGAACCGGCGGTATCTGCTATTCGGTGAAGTAGGAGAAGGTGTGAAGGGAATACCCTCCATCGAGGATGATGGTCTGACCCGTCACGTAATGATCGCTGAGAAGATACCTGACAGCAGGAGTGATTGCATGAGGATGCATGAATGCAGGCTTCAGATGACAGAGGTTCTCTACATCCTTTCGTATCTCAGGGTAGGTACCATAGAATTTCTTCTGTCCCTCGTTGTTGGCGAAACCCGGGGCGATCCCGTTCACTCTGATGTTGTAGGGTGCGAGTGAGACTGCCAGACTCTCCATGATCCACTGAGTAGACTTCTTTGCTGCGGCATAGGCAAGAAGGTCGGCACGCAGATTACTTAAGGAGGCCTCCGAGAGTGTGACTATGATGGAACCGGAGTCCATCCTGTGCCCTGTGGTATCGGTTTCGGTGTTTCTGTACTTCTCCTTCATGACCTGGGCAGCTTCCAGTGCGAGAGACAGGAAGGCAATGGGAAATATCTGGTACTGCCTCTTCAGTGCCTTCACGACCTCATCACTGGGGTAATCGGTGAGAGGCTTATCGAACCTGATAGCAAACCCGGCATTCGCAAACACAAAGTCAACGGTACCGTACCGTTCCACCGTTTTCCTGACGATCTCACTTCCCGAGGACTCGTCAAGCAGATCTATCACAAAGAAGGTGACACTCCCTGTCGGGCATGATGACACACGTTCAAGAGTATCATCGGACGGTTCGTCAATCGAGAAGACAGCGAGATCAGCCCCCTGTCGCTGGAGGTCAAGAACCACCTCAAGACCGAAGCCGCTTGTCCCTCCGGTTATCACCCCGACTTTCCCCTGCACTGACGTTTTTTCCATACCGATTCTCCCTTCTAACATTTTTACTATACAAAACACATTTTCATTGTATAATAATCCTATTAAACCATGGATTCTATGACCTGTCTAGAAATTGGTGTGGATCCATGGAATCCGGAACTGCGAGGAGTATCTATGAATCAGGTGGGAATTGTGACTGGGGCAGCGGGCCCGTTAGGGATGGCGATCATAGAGGAACTACTCACCAACAGCGTTGAACAGGTAATCGCGATCGATATCGTGGAATGCACGCCGGTCCCCTCCTGGAAGGGTCGGGTACATCAGTGTACCTGTGATATCACCGATGCCCATGCGATAGAAGAAAGTCTCATACCTCTCCTGGATCGCCTCGGTTCCCCCTCGATCCTTGTGAACAATGCTGGAATTCTTGCGAACAACAAGGTGATGGAGACTTCTCTGGAAGAATGGAACAGGGTTCTGGCCGTCAATCTGACCGGAGCCTTCCTGGTTTCAAAGGCCGTCATTCCCCGAATGAAAAGCCACAGGTACGGCAGAATCGTGAATATCTCTTCTCTTGCGGCAAAGAGCGGAGGCCTGACAGCAGGCACCGCCTATGCGGTTTCAAAGGGGGGGATGAACTCTCTCACCTTCTCCCTTGCAGCTGAGCTCGCAGGGTACGGCATCACGGTCAATGCAGTGGCTCCGGCCTATATCGAGACCCCCATGGTGACGGAGCAACTCACTAAGGAACAGAGAGATGCGGTCATTGACAAAATTCCCGTAAAACGTTTATGTAAATCAGAGGAAGTAGCACATACGGTGTGGACCCTTTGCAGCCCGAAGTCCGGATTCATCACGGGAGAAGTGATTGACCAGAACGGAGGGCTTCATTTTGATTAAATATTTAGGTGAAGTATGAGTGATTTCAAATCGTTAGACAGGGCTTTCAAAATACTGTTTGTGTTCAGCAAGACAGATAAACACCTTACAGCAGAAACGATCGCTGAGAGAGCGGGGCTTCCCAGAGGCAGTGTCTATCGATACATCAATGCACTCATCGAGAACAAGCTCCTTGAAAAGGATGAGGGTAAGAACACCTTCCGCCTCGGGTTCCGGCTGCTCTACTTCTCCGAGATCATCCATTACAACACGACACTCGAGAAGGTTGCACAGCCGTTCATGGAACGTCTTGCCAAGACGCTCGAAGAGACCGTCCAGCTTACCATACGGGATGACCTTGTGGGTATAGCCATCCACAGCGTGGAATCCTCGGCGCCTATCAAGGTAGCTCCTCCCATCGGAGGGACAGTACCTATCCATGCCGGAGCGAACAACAAGGTGATTCTCGCTTTTCTGGACAGTGACGAATGGGACAGGGCGTGTTCCCATGAGCTTCAGAAATTCACCGACCACACCATCACAGACCCGGTTGATCTGAAAACGGATCTGAAGAAGATCAGGGAAGTCGGGTACGCCTTTTCCAAGGAAGAACTCCACATGGGAGCATGGGGTGTCGCTGCACCGATCTTCAATACAAACGGGAAAGCGATCGCCAGTATCGGGGTATCAGCTCCGCTGACCAAGCATTCCGAACTGAAACAGCAGGCAGCTATCGAGCTGACGCAGGCGTATGCAAAGAAGATCAGCGAGTCACTCGGATTCTTTGTCTAGAGTCTTCTCGCTCACATACCATGTCTGACCGACCACACTGCTCAAAGCATTGACCCGCGTTCACTGTGACCGCAGTGTATCGAGCACTTCCCCCGTATTCCTCTCTATGACGGCGACGATGGGTCCCGTCCTCTCAGGGTACTGCGGAGTTCCGCAGAGGCTGTGGGTGATATCGAGCAGACACCTCATACCGGTGAGATACCTGCGGCAGGGGGACTTCTCCAGGAGGTCCTGCAGGTCAGGTCTCAGCGGATTCACGACGATCCCTCTCTCGCACACGACGATATCCACAGACTCACCAGGGGTACAGATGGTACGCACCCTCTCATGGATCGTCGGGATACGTCCCCGCATCGAGGGGACGACTGCCACGGTCAGCTTCGCTCCTTCCGCCGTATCCGGAGCTCCTCCGAGAGCACCTATGATCCGTCCGTCAGTCCCGGTGACACTGTTCAGGTTGAACGCTGTATCCACCTCGGTCGCAGAGAGGATCATCACATCCAGTCGGCCGGCGATTCGGTCCACCCGGGTGGGGTCGGCATACATTCCCGCACTCATCTCGTGATGGGAAGGATTGTTCTTCAGTGAGTGTGCTGCCCTCTCATCGAAGCTCTGTACATCATAGAGCTCGGTGAACAGCCCCTGTTCAAGCAGCTCCACCAGAGCAGACGTGATTCCCCCGGAGGCGAACGAGCCGGTGATTCCCTTCTTTCTCATCATGTCGGCGATGCGATGGGTCACCTGCATGCTGATCACTCCGCTGCCTGCCTGATAGGAGAAGCCGTTGGCGATCACCCCGAGAAAGGAGAGCACGGAAGCAGTACGTGAAGCAATCAGGTCCTGAAGGGGCGATGCTTTTCCCCGAAGGCTTCCCTCACTCATGCGTGAGCTGTCCCCGATGGAATCAATGAGTATCACATGATCCACCTGCTCAGGAACGATTGATACGTAGCTCAGCGGCTGTTCACTGAGATAGTCGCTGACCACGACGACCACATCCGCATAGGCAGCATCATCCAGGGCGTAGCCCATGGAACCGAAGGGATTGGGTCCGTCGACCCCGTTGCAGGCCCCTCGCGAGTCGACAGCGGACGCTGCGATAAAGGCGATATCGATTCCGGTCTCTCCTGTTTTGAGGGCACGCGAGCGGCCTCCGTGAGTTCTGAAGATCACCGGCGTTTCCAGTGCACCCTCTGCAATACCATCGGAGAGCGGAGGTTTCGCACCGGTTGTCTCCAGCGAGGTGACGAGCCCGGTTCTCACCGCCTCAGTGACCGCCTCCACGGCAGGACCCATAATGGAGGACACGCAGAGGGAGAGAGAACTCAGACCATACCCGGCGAGCTCACTCAGCACCTGAGAGACGACCTGATCCCCGTAGCGCAGATGGTGATGGAAACTGATGTGCATGCCGTTACGCAGTGAGAGCGAGGAGAACAGGCTGTCCCAGGTCCGGTGGATTCGATCAGGCTGTTTTGTTTGTGTGTCCTGATGTTCCATCCCTACCTCTTCTGCTTTTCGGCGCGGGCAAGGATCCTCTGTGCGCGTGAGATGACAGGCGTATCGATCATCATCCCCTTAACCTGAGTCACTCCGGTTCCCTTTTCATCAACAAGCCCCGCACCAAGAACCTGATTCGCCCACTCTGCCTCCTTCTCCGTGACTGAAAAGACTGTGTTGACCACATCAATCTGGGAGGGGTGAATGACCGACTTGCCGATGAAGCCCAGCGCCCGGGCACGTACAGATTCCTGCTCAAGTCCTTCGATATCTCGAAAGGCTCCGTAGGCGGTATCGTAGGCTTCCCTGCCGTAGGCGGCCGCTGCCGCCACGAGACGGCTTCTCGGATAATCGAGGGAGAAGGGAGAACCGTAGCGGTCTATTCCGGTTGCACTGCAGTAGTCCTCTGAACCGAAAACAAGCGCCTCCGTCCTCGCACAGGCTCCGCTGATACGGTAGGCCTCTTCGATTGCGAGAGGTGTTTCCAGGAGAGCCTGAAGGGTGATGCTGCCTTCCTCTAGAGCAGAGTTCCGCTCGATGGACTCGAGCTCTCTGTCGATACGGATGAGATCTTGTTCCGATTCCACCTTGGCGACTCTCAGAGTTCTGACTCGGGATGTTTCCAGCAGAGGTGTAAGCATCCTGAGGTCCTCCCTCCAGAAGGGGGAACGGACATCGTTGATCCGCACCGCACAGTGCACACCATCATACTGATCGAGAACAAGCAGTTCCTGAAGCAGGAACCGTGCCTCGTTCTTCTTCTCAGGCTGCACTGCATCCTCGAGATCGAAGATTATGCTGTCAGAGCCGTAGACCGGTGCATTCAGGATCTTGGAGGGACTGTTCGCGGGGACGTAGAGAACGCTTCTCATACACTGCCCCCTTGTGTCCCGAGCTCTGAAAGAGCACTCCTGATGCGTGCTCTCAGCACTGCATCAATCGCGTGGTTATCCTCTATCGTGACCGCAAGTGCATCCACGCCCTCCTGTTCCAGCACCTCCTGCACGCACCTGAGCTGAGATTCCCGGTACAGAGATGAGACGGGAGAGTGGATATCGATGGTGATGGAAGAAGCATCGTCATCAAGTTCCACGAGCGCATCCATCTTCTCCGTGCTTCCACTTGTGACTTTCATCATCTACTCCTCTTTCACTTCGAGAGAGAAGAACAGCGTCCTTCCGGCACTGAGCTTTCCAAGCCCTGCCATTCCGTATTCGAGCGGAGCACTGTCCTGATACCTGATCAGCTCCTGACCATCCACACTGCCCGTGACAGTATCACCGGTCAGTGAAAGGGACAGTGTGTAGGGTTTTCCCTTCTTCCAGGGAAACGGAACACTGGAGAGCACCAGGTTTTCCCCTGAACGTCTGATCAGTGCGACCGTATCGTTTCCATGGAGTCCGAAGTAGTATCCCCCCTGAGCCCCGCGGCTGCGGGCTATGATCATGTGACTCTCCCCATACTCCGCCTGAACTGTGGCGGTGACCGTGGAATCCTTCGTATAGTAGGGACCGCTGTACAACTGGAATGTGTCATTGGTAATGACTCTGAGTCCTCCATCTTCCAGCTCCCAGGCTCCTGAGGCGAGTGAGCACCTCGAGAGACCTCGAAACTCCTTCTTCTCATCCTTGAACTCTACACGGAAGGAGCGTTTGCCGGTGACCCGGAAGGAGGTGATCTTCATCGTTCCCAGAAACTTGGCTGCGTCGGGATTCATTACCTGCAGCCCCACCTCCTTGATCGCGAAAGGAACCGCCGGAACCGTATAGGTAATCGTGAACTCCTCAGACTCAGCGGGAAAGATGAACTGGCCCGATTCAATCCGCCCTTCCCGTGCATCCGCTATGTAGGGAGCAATGGCGATCCGCTGTCCGCTCATACGCTCTATCTGTCCAGTGACGGTAAGGGTCTGTCCGCTGTACACTTCGGGAGTGAAAGTGGGCGAGTAGCGTTCGTCGGAGAAGTCTTCACGGGTATAGTAGCTCTGGTAGTAGATATAGGCTGAGTCTCCTCGCTGGAGCCGGTCCAGAAGAACTGTGAGGGACCCTTTGTCCCGGTAGTGACTGCCGGGAGCAAGAGGAGCGAGGAAGTCCGAGGAGGTCCTGAGACCTCCTGTCGAGAAAGGCAGGGAGAAATCGAGGATGATATCATCGGTGAATGTACTTTCCTGCCACTCACGGGGAACCTCTAATCCCGCCTGTCGGCGACCGAGAACAGCAAGTTCTTTCGCTGCAGTAGGAAGATTGATACTGTTCAGGGCTCCCGCAATGCTGCTTGCCGCATGCCAGTCATTGATCGGGCGGAGATAGTGTTCTCCTATCCCCTCTATACCGTTCATCACCCCGAGAATGGATCCAACATTCCCTGCGTTACAGTCGGTATCCCAGCCGGACATGGTAGCGATCTCCACTGTGCGGTTGAAATCCCCCTCGCCATAGAACAGGGCAAGCACACAGACGCCGGCATTGGGGATGATATGACACACACCGGGGTACCGGTCGTACCCCCAGTTCTTCTCAAGATACTCTCTTGCCTCCCTCCAGGAACGGGGATGCTCCCTGTGGAAGGACCGGACGGCACGCACAACCTGTGCGTAGGTACTCTCTTCGGGAATAGTCTCAAGGGCCAGTTCCACGATACGGGATATGCTCTGTTCTTCGAAGGCGAGTGAGATACAGGCGGCGATAAAACGGGCACCGTAGATACCGTTTCTGTCATGACCGACACTGGAAGCCATACCTGCCATGTCAGCTGCCTTACGGAAATCTCCCGGATAGACCCAGCCCCAGGAATCGATGAAGATCTGACCGCCGATCTGTTCGGCTATGGTTGTCCCGTTCACTTCCATGCTTCCGGACAGGGGGGCCTTAAGGCCCGATTTCAGGTTGAGGTAGGCAGTGTGTTCAGTACTGGTACCGTAGCCTCCCCACCAGTAGAATCCTATCCCCTCGCGGGTATAGTTGAGCCAGGCATCTCCCACATCGGCAGCACTGATAGGAGAGGGATGGTCAAGGAGAGAGCGGATGAAGAACATCGGTCCGTTGATATCATCATCGGCTGCAAACAGTGAGTATTCCTTGATATACCCGGTGATATCTCCATAGGTCTCGCGGATCCGTTCATAGGTCCAGATTGTCGGTTCGACCGGAGCTCCCAGGCGAACGCCGACGCACTTGCCGACTAAGCCGCCGTACACCTTCTCCAGATACTGCTGCTGTTCCATACTCTCTCCCGTTGTCCAATTCTGAAAACACTGCGTGCCCGCCGCCTCTGCAGCGGGCGACACAGTATACAGTTCGATTATTTCATCTGTTCGTTCGCATAGGAAGTGACCTCGTCACCGCCAAGATCATACCACTTCTGAACGTACTCGCCGAAGCGGCTGATCGGATACTCACCGCTTATGATACGGTAGTAATACTCCTTTGTCAGGTTCTGCAGAGCATCCCAGGTTGCACTGAGCTCTTCGGGAATCGGGAAGTCAGGATCACCGACCGAGTACCTTCCTGCGATATCCCAGGAGGCAGTTCCCGCCTCTCCGAGGACAGGAGTCGGGCCGCTGTAGTTCACCACTTCATGGAACCGCGGCCACCAGTTGGCACTCTCTTCGGTTCTCACGACAGTATCTCCCTCCATCACATAGTGGACACCTTCAAGACCGTACCGTTCGAGGAACTGACCCTCGTCACTTGCCAGATATTCGAGCACCTCGAATACAAGCTCCTTCTTGTCGCTACCGGCACTGATCGCCCAGCCCCGTGTCTCCTTCGCCGAGGAAACTGCATAGCCCTGAGAGACACCCTTTGCCGGCGGCAGTGCTACAAGACCTACGCCCTGAGTCTCCTGGATCTTGCTGTTGTAGATATCTGCAACAAGACCCTGAGTTGCAAAGACCATGGAGACCTTTCCGGTATAGAGCTTGTCTTCCATACCATCCCACTTCGTGGTGATATACTCGTTGTCGAGGATTCCTTCCCGGTAGAGCTTCTGGTAGAAGGCGAGCTTCTCCTTCGCTCCCTGAGAGACATCCCTGTAGACGTAGGAGCCGTTCTCTTTCACCCAGGTCGCGGTGATACCGAAGGCATGATCGAAGGTGAAGTCCATACGGGCCGTGTTTCCGGTATCGGTGATGACAGGATATGCAGGGTGGGCGGCCTTGATGCTCTTCATCAGCTGGTAGTACTCATCGAGGGTTTCGACAGAGGACAGTCCGGCCTCTGCAAGATAATCCTCACGAACCACGGCGACACGCACTCTCGGCGGGGCAAGCCACAGGAGATACGGATAGTTTTCGATCCTTTCCCTGTTGAAATCGAGGAGCGCCTTCTGCATGACATCGCTCTCTTCGATGAAGGGCCTGAGGTCGGTGAGTATACCCTGCTGGCTCGCAGTCTCATCCCCTCCCTGGAAATAGATGAGATCAGGGACCTGACCGCTGAGGAGCATCAGGTTCAGTTTCTCGGCATAGGCTCCTTCCGGTGTGGGCCATACGTTGAACTCGATCTTTTTGCCTGTCGCTTCTTCGAACCCCTTCTCGATATCCTTGAGATGTGCAAGCGTCCAGTCGTCAGAGAAATCCTTCGCCATCAGGTCGATGACGACCGCCTCGTCGGCAGCAGCCGGCTGTTCAGCGACTCCCGCAGCAGATACTGTCGAGGTAAGAACCAGCAGCATCATCAGATACATCAGCATTCGTTTCATGGGTGAACCTCCTTGATCTTTCCCGGGTCTCGGGACCCGGCCAGACCCCATACAGCCTGGTGTGTTTGTATTGTGTTTCACTCCTTGATCGACCCGCTGAGTTTACCGCTCACGAAGTAGCGGAGTACCAGAGGATAGAACAGGAGAATCGGGACGATAGCAATGATGATCAGCGCAGCCTTGAGTGCCTTGAACTCTATCGCGGCGGCAGTGCTGCTGGTGATGAAGTTCAGTGCTCCGATGAAGGCTGCCTTCTCCTGTGATACGACAAGTTCACGGATCACCACCTGAAGCGGCCACTTCACTTCACTGGTCAGATAGATCATCGACCTGAAGTACTCGTTCCAGTGAAAGACTCCGTAGAAGAGGGTGATCGTTGCGATCCCGGCGATACTGAGGGGGATCATGATCCTGAACAGAATCCTCACTTCCCCGTAGCCGTCGATGCGGGCAGCCTCGATCAGACTCTTCGGGACACCGCCGAAGAAGCGCATCAGGATGATCAGATAGTACGGATTGACCGCTTTGTAGAGGATAACGGAAGCATAGCGGTCGAGGAGTCCGAGGTCTCTCATGAGAAAGTAGTCGGGTATCAGCCCTGCCTCAAAGATCATGGTGATGATGATCAGTGTCATGAAGACGTTTCGTCCCGCCAGATCCTTCTTGATCAGGACATAGGCACCGAGACTTGTCAGTACGATATTGACGATGAGGCCGAAAGCTGTGATGAAGAGCGTATTGAACAGCCCCCGGTATACCTTCGGAAAGGAGAGAACGGCCTTGAAGGTCGACAGTGTGATTCCCTTTGGTATCAGGGTCATGCCGTCCGCCTGTGCAATGTAGTCACTGCCGGTGAGTGCTATCACAAGCTGGTTGTACAGCGGGTAGACCATGGCAAGAGCGACAGACACCAGAACCAGATGGATGATGATACCCGGGAGACTCACCTGATACCTGCCTTGTTTTTTCATGCTCACCATACCCCCTCCCCGCTGATCTTCCGGCTCAGCCGGTCGGTGCTGAGAATCAGGATCAGACCGATGATTCCCTTGAACAGCCCTGCCGCGGTGGCAAGGGAGAAATTCCCCTTCTGAAGTCCGATACGATACACGTAGGTATCGATAATATCGACATGGTTGATCACTGCATCGTTCATCATATTGAACACCTGGTCGAACCCGGCGTTCATGAAGAAACCGAGGTTCAGGATGAACACCGTGATCACTGTTGGAAGGATTATTGGCAGTGTGATACGGAAGACCTGCTGCATCCTGGAGGCACCGTCGACTATGGCGGCGTCGTACAGCTCGTTCGGTATCGAGTTTATTGCGGCGATATACAGGATCGAGTCCCACCCGATGCTTCTCCAGATCTCGCTGACCACGAATACCCATCGGATATGGCTATTACTGGTCATGAACGGGATCACTTCCCCGCCGAAGAATGTGATGAGGGAGTTCACCAGCCCTGTGGGTGACAGGAGTGTGGTGAAGATTCCTGCGATTACGACCCAGGAGAGGAAGTGAGGGAGGTAGATGACGCTCTGCAGGGTCTTTCTGAAGGCATGGCTTTTCACCTCATGGATCAGAAAAGCGAGCGCTATGGGCAGGGGGAAGAAGAAGAGGATCTTCATGGTACTGATCACGACTGTATTGAGGAAGACCCGAAGGAACACCGGAGAGGAGAACAGAAGCCGGTAGTGCTTCAGACCGACCCACTCATTCTCTCCAAAAAATCTGATGTCCTGAAAGGCGATCCGGGCCCCCCACATCGGCACATAGTGCCAGATGAGGAAGAACAGAAGTACCGGAAACAGCATGAGGTAGAGATGGCGGTCGCGGTATAGCCGTTTCTTCAGTGATGGGGTACTCCTGTGCATCTCATCTCTCCTTCTCATACTCCACACCTCTCTTAACCTGTGGTCTTTCGCGTGAGGGCATACTGTGCAAGTTCCTGTGCAAGAGCGACAAGATCCTCTTCCTGTGCGAAAGGCAGGCACACCCCGCTGGGGTGCCTGACCTGCTCGGTCCATGCCTGAGGATAACAACTCGTTCCGCTGGAGGCGGCACAGAGGGCGAGTGTGAGGGCGCAGATCGTATCCGCATCTCTGCCGAAGTTGGCAGAGAGAACAAAGGCCTTTCTGAAATCGCCACCAGAGAGGAGGTACAGTGCATAGGCCTGAGGTATCGCTTCCGGCGAGGCGGAGTGCCGGGGCAGCCAGAAGGTCTCGTGCAATGCCGCGTAGGTGGTGATCAGGTCCTGTCCGCTCTCGAGGAGAGAGAGCATATCCCTCATACGGCGCGAAAGCCAGCTGTCTTCGGGGATGAATCTCATCGCGATGTGAACCACCTGCTCAGGGCTGTCCCCGAACAGTGCCCTGCTGATACTTGCGGCTACTGCCTGGGAGGCCCAGAGGCCGTCAGCATCATGACTGACCGAGGCATCTATGCCTGCGAGCCGGGCAGCCTCTTCAGGATCCCCGCAACCTGCTATACCGAAGGGGACTGCTCTCATCGCCGCCCCGTCATCAATGTTCAGGACATTGTCCTGCCCCGAACGGGGAGGATCGATTCCCTGGGAGAGGTTCCACAACGCACCATACAGCGGTGTCCCCCCCCTGTCGAGTGCACCGCCGCGGGCGATGACTTTCTCTCTCCAGGTATCGGCAACTGCTTTGGCAGTGTAGTGATCACGGTTATCGAGAAGTGCACGGGCCGACAGAACCGTGAATTCCGTGTCATCCGTACTCTTTCCTTCAGGAAGGAGCTGTGTGAGGATTCCCAGTTTCTGACGGACCGCATCCGAACGGCCGAGGTCTCCCGCCGCATCTCCGATACCAAGGGCGACCATGGCTGCAACTGAACGGTCTATGAACTGCTCGTCTGTCACTCTCCGGTGAGAATCACTCTCCTGTCTGTCAACATTCATTCTCTCTACTCCTTCCGCTGCATCATCCACAGCTGCTGAAACCTGTTCCGGTAACGTTACCGGTAACGTTACCAAATCTTCATAAAAAAACATCCGACCCGGTCCCGGTCACGGCATTACACCAGAGACAGGACCGAGTCCCGCTCGACAAGATCAGTGGTGCGGACCACCTCCCTGTCCGAAGGGAACTCTGCTGCCATCTCCTCTATCAGAAGGTCGACTCCCGTCTCTCCGAGGGAGAACTTATGAGTATCGATCGTCGTGAGTTTGGGGTGAAGCAGCCGGGAAATCTCAATATTGTCATGTCCGAGAACAGAGATGTCCCCGGGAATCTTCAAATCTCTCCCGTAGATCGCATCATAGGCACCTGCAGCCATGATATCATGTGAGACAAAGACTGCAGTGGGAGGCACCTCGAGGTCCAGCAGTGCGTTCATGCAGGCGAAGCCGCTTCCCGCCTGATTGCTTCCACTGACAAGCAGATCCTCGTCGAAAGCGATTCCTCCGGCTTCAAGAGCAGCACGGTACCCGCTGATCCGCTCCTTCCCTGACTGCGTCTGGTAGCCTGTGGTGATGTGAGCGATCCTGGTATGCCCCTTTTTGATCAGGTAGCTTGTTCCCATGAAGGCAGAGCTATGGTTGTCGAGGGCAACGGTACTGATTACGTTCGTACTGCTCTTGCGGTAGATCTGGACGACGGGAAAGCGTTCGTTCTTCAGTTTCTCGAGCTCCTCCTGATTCGCCTCATTGAACGACAGGATGATACCGTCGACCTGTTTACTCCTCAGAAGCCTGATTGCCTCCTTCTCCACCGCATTATCATGCTGGGTGTCGAAGAACATCACCCGGTATCCATAGTGTTTCGCCCGTGAGACGATCCCCCGGGCAAGCTCAGGAAAACTGGGGTTGGTGATGTCGGGAACGATGAAGCCGATCACATTCGACTTCTGCAGCACCAGATTACGGGCGGCGCTGCTGGGAGAATAACCGAGTTTATCGATGGCATCGAGGACAGCCTGACGCGTCTTCGCATTCACATCAGGGCGGTCATTGAGTACGCGGGATACTGTCGTGATGGAAACCGAAGCTTCCTGAGCGATATCCTTGATCGTCACAGCCACAGGCTCTCTTCCTCCCAATTATGGTAACGATACCGGTAACGTTACCAGTATCTGCCAACACTATAGAGCAACTCCTATGATAATGCAAGAAAAAAAAGCTGACAGAGCGATACTCGCCCGGAGTGTGCAGCGACCAGCTTCATGCCCGGTGCTTTTTGTGCCTGCCAATCATGGTATGAGGTGATCGTACTACCGCCAGCTATAGTACAGACCTGATCTCGTTCGTTTGAGAGCCCTTCCTGAAATCGGGGTCTGTCTCTCCTGCCGTTGCACTGCTCCTGCACTACATACCATATATTGTGGAAGTACATGTATGAAAGAGTTTATACATCATCATCACAGCCTGTTACCGGAACAAGGAATGATATACGAGGGTATTGAGCATAGTGGCACCTGTGTTTTTTGTGTGAGTACCGGTCCTCGTATTGATTATGGAAACGATATCAGGGTAGTATACGCCATCTTGTAACTTATGATGGTTATGAAATATAGATACGAGAACAGGGGAGAATATACCTATGTCGAAGACAGAACAGAATATCAGGTTCTCACATGACCGTGAGGCCATTGCCATAGATTTTGCCGAACACCTCAAGTACTCACTTGATGCGGACGAGATTCATAACACGCCGGAGAACAAGTATACGGCCCTTGCCTATGCGATCCGTGACCGGATCATCCACCAGTGGCACACCTCACGTGAAACGCAGCGGAAGGCAGGAGCAAAGCGGGTCTACTACCTCTCTCTTGAGTTCCTCATGGGACGTGCGATGACGAACAACATCATCAACCTCAATCTCGAGCATGAGGTGAAGGAAGCGATGAGCTCACTGGGGTACACCTATGAGGAGCTTGCCGACATAGAACCCGATGCCGGGCTCGGAAACGGGGGTCTCGGACGCCTTGCAGCCTGTTTCCTCGACTCCCTTGCTACCCTCGATATCCCCTCCTACGGGTATGGAATCAGGTACAACTACGGGATCTTCAAACAGCTGATCAATAACGGGTGGCAGAGTGAACAGCCCGACAACTGGCTGAAGAACGGCAATCCCTGGGAACTGGTCAGGGAGGATATCACGTACCGTATCGGCTTCGGCGGTGAGGTGAAGGTGATTCGTGAAGGTGGACGGGACGAGTACAAGTGGATTCCTTCCGAGGAAGTGATGGGGATCGCCTATGATACTCCCATCGTCGGGTACGGTGGGCGCACGATCAATACACTGCGTCTGTGGAGCGCCACTGCGACCGATGAGTTCAACTTCCAGGAGTTCAATGAAGGGGATTATACCGAGGCGGTGAGAAGTAAGATCATGGCCGAGAACCTCTCTCAGGTCCTGTATCCGAATGACACCCTCTATATGGGCAAAGAACTGCGGCTCAAGCAGCAGTATTTCTTCGTTGCCTGTTCTCTTGCCGACGTGGTGAGACGGTTCAAGCGTCAGAATGTCGCATGGAGCACGTTCCCCGAGTATGCGGCGATCCAGCTCAATGACACCCACCCATCTCTTGCCGTTCCCGAATTGATGAGAATCCTCCTCGACTGTGAACACCTGGGCTGGGAAGAAGCGTGGAACATCACGGTCAACTCGCTGGGATACACAAACCATACCCTGATGCCGGAAGCGCTCGAGAGATGGTCGCTCAAAATGCTCCAGTCCCTCCTCCCCCGCCACATGCAGATTATCTTCGAGATCAACCACAGGTTCCTGCAGCAGGCGGTCTCTCACTTTCCTCTCCAGCCTGAAGTACTCAGCAGGCTCAGTATCATAGAAGAAGGAAGCGAAAAGAAGGTGAGAATGGCAAACCTCTCGATCATCGGAACCCATTCCACCAACGGGGTCGCGGCCCTTCACTCCAGCCTCCTCACCAAACGGATGTTCCCCGAGTTCAATGTCGTGTTCCCCGAACGGTTCAACAACAAGACCAACGGTATCACCCAGCGGCGGTGGCTTCTGGATGCCAACCCCCTCCTTGCTTCAAAGATAACCGATGCAATCGGAGACGAGTGGATCACCGACTTTTCCAGAATCAGGGATCTTGCTCCCTTCGCAGAGGACTCCGCCTTCAGAGGGGACTTCCTGGCGATCAAGCACCAGGCAAAGCTCAGAGCTGCAGATTTCCTCAACAGGAGCTGCGGCGTTGTCGTGAACCCCGAGACGATGTTCGACACGCAGGTGAAAAGAATCCATGAGTACAAGCGACAGCTGCTCAATGCACTGCACATCATCATGCTCTACCAGGGAATCAGGGAAGGAAGGATCAGTGACTTCCCTCCCACCACTTTCCTGATCGCAGGCAAGGCCGCCCCCGGCTATGTCAATGCGAAACTCATCATAAAGCTGATCAACTCCATCGCCAAGGTCGTCAACAACGACTCGTCGGTGAACAGACTGCTGAACGTTCAGTTCCTTCCCAACTACCGCGTCACCATGGCTGAGCATGTGATACCGGCGACAGACCTGTCGGAGCAGATCTCTACTGCCGGCTTCGAGGCTTCAGGCACGGGAAACATGAAGTTCATGTGCAACGGAGCGCTCACCATCGGGACGATGGACGGAGCGAATGTGGAGATGGCCGAGGAAGTCGGAAAGGAGAACATGTTCATCTTCGGCCTCGGTGCCGATGAGGTGGAGGATATGAGAGGCACCTACGACCCGTATGAGTGGATCACGCAGGACGAAGAGATACGAAAGGCAGTAGACCTCCTCCTCTCCGACCATTTCAATGTCATGGAGAGAGGAATCTTCGATCCCCTCAAGCGCGCCCTCCTCGATGAAGGTGACCGCTACTATCATTTCGCTGACCTGAGAAGTTACAGCGATGCTCACCGGGAAGCAACAGTGATGTATGCAAAAGACAAGGACCAGTGGACCCGCAAGGCTATCCTGAATATCGCAGCGAGCGGAAAGTTCAGCAGTGACCGCACGATCCTCGAGTACACACAGGATATCTGGAAGGCGCGGAGGATCCCCATCGATAAGGATGAGTCCTCAAGCTCCACGATGAAGAGTGCACGAAAGAAATAGAGACACCACAGGAGAAATTGCAGGAGGGGAGGCATTGCCTCCTCTCTGTGTCTAATATTCTTGACAAGTACATATCGGAAGCATATCTCTCACAATATCGGAAGCATATCTCTCACAATATCGGAAGCATATCTTGATATATTCGGAACTCAATAGTATAATTCTTTATTCAATATGATGATATGAATACTGTTTACATGACTCGGATTGCTGATGAGATCATAAAAAAGAAGCTTGATATTCGGGGAGCTATACTGATTGAGGGGGCTAAATGGTGTGGGAAAACAATGACCGCATCTCAGATAGCAAAAAGCAAGCTGCTCATGCAGGACCCTGATAACAGGGATTCCTACCTGAAAGCTGCCGATACAAAACCTTCTCTCCTTCCTCAAGGTGATACACCTCGCCTTCTGGACGAGTGGCAGATGGGCTGCAGTGGAGATCAAACTGGGATCAAAAGAGATTGAAATGGCAGCAGAGCACCTGTTGGAGCTGAAGCATAAGGTCAATACCGAAAAGATGAACGACCCCTCATTCCTTATGGTGATTACGGGAGGAGAAGTTGCCTATAGAAGAGATGATGGGGTTTTCATCGTTCCCCTCGGATGCCTGAAACAGTAATCAGAAATTCCTGAACAGACAATGCAACCAAGGCTTCAGGAAAAGCGAAGTGCTCTTCAGTCAGAGAGCGGACATGCATATTTTCCCTTGTCTCAGGCTCTCCCTGGACTACATGAGGGCGATCCCGATCTGATTGGCGATTTTCTGTGCAAGAAGTCTGAAATCGGCTTTCGCATCCTGGACGGCATTGGCGTGAGAACCGATAGCCCCATCTGCAGAAGTCAGTTGGAAAATCGGTTTTCTATGCTCCTGAGCCATTGGAACTAAAGATCGGTAATGTTTGATAGTCGCGAGGCATAAGGGGTCATCTTCCTGACGGATACTTGAGAGCATCTCCTGATCCAAGACATGCTCACGATAGACTCGGGGAATACGCTGCACCCATTTATCGTAGGCCTGAACAGGCCGGTCCAGACGAACGCCGTGTTGCTGGCAAAGATAGCCTATTGGTTCCATAACACCTGCAGGAAGCTCAAATTCCGGATACGAAGCCTTTTCTGAGCTGGTATCCCAGTTCTCGAGTCTCTTCTGCCAGAGATGTTTCCAACTCCTCAGCGTCGGCCCCAGGTTCTTGAGGCCTTGCAGAGAAAAGAGATCAGCTCCAAGTGGAATAGCCACGAAATCGGTTGAAATGAGAACGGAACGGTTGATCGCACCAAGGTTCGGTCCGATGTCAACAAGAACAAGATCTGCATCTACTTCTTGTGAGGCCATCTGCATGATCTGCCAGAAGGAAGTCAACACTTTCAACGGTCGATAGAGATGTGTGTCATTCAGACTATTAGGCCATTGGTTTGACAGCACATCCTCATAACCGGAAAGACTCACGTCTCCAGGAAGAAGAAACAATTCCGGTGAAATACTGAGAAGCCTGGGAGGGACGATATCGCCAACGCCGGTTAACGGTTTCACACATTGATAGATTGTCGAGCCCGGCTCCTGTGAATCCCACAGTTCTGCGATAACATCTTCTTGAAGAAAGGCTGCCGTCAGATTTGCCTGGGGATCCAAGTCAACAACAACTACGGTTTGCTTCATGCTCGAATACATCCATGCCAGATGATAAATCAGCGAGGTCTTTCCTACACCTCCCCTATTGTTGAAGAATGTTAGAATAGGAGCACTCATCTCTTCCTCCTCAGGGTACAGACGACTGCACTCTGGCTGGTCTCAAATGTTACGGGAAGATTCCCGTTGCGTTCCATTTCCCTCTGTGCAGTAGCAATACCTCTCCCAAAAGCTTGAATGAAACCGAACGTCTTCAGCATATCTCCGATATTCGGATTACGATAGTCTGTGATTCCAGGTTTGCCGAAGTTCTCGGAAGTGACATTCCCGTACGGACCGCCCGGGCTGATTATCTCGATTCTGTCATTGAACCAGTACACCCTGACAGGAGCATTCGTACTCTCATAGGTTCGATGAAAGACTGCATTGTATAACAACTGATGTATAGCAGACGGAGGATACGGCATATCTATCCTGTGAGTAGATTTCGAGAGTATATCGAATGAAGTACGGTTGTGAGCCTTGAGCTTTTCTTCAATTGTTCGAAGCATTTCTACACAGGCCCCACCAATATTCTCCTCATCAATGACCGGGTCTACCAATTGTTCGCCATCAATACGCAAAAACTGTATATACGCTCCAGGTAGATAGTCCTGAGGACTTTTCCCGATCGCCAGCAGCCCCAGAACTGTCGGAGTGGGGTCATCGGGAGACGCGATCATCTTGCATGAGGCAAGACGTTCTTCATATGTACGCCCATTCTCCTCGAGAACATCAGACGCGAAGGCAGAGGGAAGGTACTCATTCTCGAAAATGGATTTGGAAAGATCAGAAATTGCTGCAGAGGGAATCGGAGTCATGTCAAAAGTAAGGTTTTTATACCTTCTTCGCTCATTCAGTATCCTTTCCTCCTGTTAATTCGCGATTGATCGTCTTGGGCCGGTTCTGATCCACATTCGCCCCTGGTATTTCACAGGGGGAGAATCAGAAGGCATGACGGTCACGACAGCCATTTCTGCTCCCTTGAGAATCCTCTTCTCTACGGTTATTGCAGGTAACGGGAGAATATTGCCATCAGTTTTCATATCTGCCAGCGAGCGAAGCAGACTGTCAGTAATCGGTTCGCCTGAAGGAGTTCCATCATCCTTAGCGCCGATAAACAACACACCGGGAGCATTGTGATGTGGGAGATCATTGGAAAATGCGCAAACAGCCTCTCTGGCCTTGGAACTGACAGTACCTTTAAAGGATTCTTTTCTTTCAGAAAGATCAGATTCAGTATCATCGAGAAGCGCAATGAGTTCTTCATCAGTATATCGTTTCAATGGACAACCCTCCTCAATCCTCTGCAGCAGCATAGGCTTTTAGCGTTCGTAACATACATTCGTATCTCCGTCTGCTGAGACAGTATATTCTGATACTGTATACCCTCTATATGAATCGGCAGATATATTTCACTCAATATATCTCATATCCAGACAATTCAATACTATACGAGAAAGCTCATCTCGCACAGAGCAAACCTGCTGATTATCGAGTTTGACTCTTCGATACTACAATCTGTTTCAGGTGTGATGTACTGCTGAAGTTCATGAAAGGTCTCTCTGATAACAAGCAGAAAGTGCAGAAGCATCCCTACAGTAATTGAGTATACACCATGAACGTGGGCGACAAGGACGAATCATCACGTTTGATACTGTAGAGTGCACGAAAGACATAACGACTCCCTTGCATCCATCACTTTCACACTGTGGCAGATATCACAGCATGTGGCCTCTCCCGACCTTTCAATAATTCTCGACACGTTCATATGAATACTTTTGACCGAATAACAATTCGTGATGTAACCGATTAGAATATCTAAATATGACCGATTTTTTCATACTGTCTAGAGTAGACCTATCATGAATACCGCACGCGGGCGGAAAAATGCGTACTGAATCGAAGGTACGTCTATTGCTTCGATCCCTTAAATGCAATGAACGTACACCAGCCACCATAGTACGGCTAAAACGAGATATACGGGGAGTAGAACAGTCAACGATCGATGAGGAAACCATCACTGATTACCTTAAAAACCTTACCAGTCTGTTCATCATCGAAAACCAGAAACCGTACACAGTTGCTATACGAACTTCTCTAGGAATCAAACAGGCAGAAAAGTGTCTTCTCATCGACCCTTCCTTAACCTGTTTGCTATCGGGTGTCACTGAGCACCAGAGACTGTTCGGTGTCTCGACAGCTCCCGAGGGGCTACTCCCCCCGGGGATCGTCATCACACAGGATCAGCCCCTGCGGTTGAAGATTGCGTGTGAACGTTTCAGGAGTTCTTCATTCTGGCTGGCCAGATGGCGGTATACCTGCTCGTTCATCTCACGGTACAGCTCTACGTTCTCCTTCACCGGGGTGAAGGTGTCCCGCCGCCGTATCATGTGGTCGATCGCTTCCTGCCGGTTCGAGTAGATGCCGAGCCCCAGAGCCGCACAGATGGCCGCTCCCATGCTTGCCGAGCCGTTGACGACATTACGGTGAGCCGGGACTCCGAAGACATCGGCAAAGATCTGCATGAACAGGTCTCCGTTGGAACCTCCCCCGCTGACGATGATGTGGGTCATCTCTACCCCTCTCTCATCACACATCGCCTGAGCATTGTTCTTCATGGTCATGGCAATACCCTCGAGGATTGAACGGAACATGTGAGGTCCCTTGTGATGGCCGTTGAACCCGATCATGATCCCCCGTTCATGCTGGTGGGTGGGACGTGAGAGCCAGTGAAGGACCGTATACAGACCGTCACTTCCTGCAGGCACCTCGCTGGCCAGTTCATTGAGGTACACCTCAGGACTGACACCGCGCTGCATTGCCTCGTGGATGATATCGGAACCGAGGAGGTCCCTGATCCACGTGACTGTCGACATGCCCCTGCGAATCCCGCTGCTCTCGTACAGGAACTCACCGGGTGTTGCACCCGGGTTGCTCCAGTAGTGCGTGGTGTCGGCTCTGTTCTCTTCCCCTGACATCATCGAGGTGATGTAGGTCCCCAGGGAGACAAGGACGGTACCGTCATTGACAAGTCCGGCACCGAGACCTTCTACAGCCTTGTCATTGGCAGTGGACACGACGGGGACTCCCACCGGGATCCCGGTTGCCTCACTTGCCTGTTCGGTGATCACCCCAAGAACCGTAGAGGGGTCGACCAGGTCGAAGAGCATCTTTCGGGGAGTGGTGAAGGAATCGAAGGTCTCCTGATCCTCATACCACTCCAGGGTATCCGTATCAATCGGCCACGGGCCGACATAATTGCTTCTGGTATCCTTCGTTTCCCCTGTCAGTCTGTGGGTGAGGTAGCCGGTGGTGGTGGTCACGTACTTCACTGCATCATCCTCATGGACGTAGGGAGATGCCAGTCTCAGGTCCATCCAGCTCTGTACCGGTGAAGCAAGCTCCCCATCTTCCCGTATCAGAGCTCTGCAGCACCTGATCGAGCCCAGTCCGACCCCGGCGATGCTGTTCCTGTCACCGGGAAACTTGGAAAGTGTGATCTGGCAGGCTTCCTTCAATGAATCCCACAAATCGTCATCAGGATGCTCCGCCCTTCCCCCTCCGTTGAGGACGATTGGTCTCAACGGAACTGTGTGAGAACAGATCTCATGCCCTTCAGTGTCGAACACTGCGACTTTGGTACTCTGTGTACCGCCGTCAATCGCTACAATATAGGTGTCTTTCATATGGTTTTTCTCAATGGTGTGTATTCTAGCGCATCAGGTACCCACCATCAACGGTGAGCACTGTTCCATTCACATAATCAGAGGCTCTGCTTGCCAGGAAGACAGTTGCTCCCATGAGGTCGGCGGTGAAGCCCCACCGGGCAGCGGGAATATGAGAGAGGATCTCGGCATTCCGCTTCTCATCCTTGCGGGTCATCTCGGTCAACGGAGTCGCAAAGTACCCGGGAGCGATGGTATTCACCTGGATGTTCCACTGTGCGAGTTCATCACACATCGCCTTGGACAGTCCTACGATACCGTGTTTGGTCGCGGCGTAGGCTGGAGACCACTGTCCGCCGAGGAAGGAGAACAGAGAACCGATATTGATGATCTTGCCGCTGTTCTGCCTGATCATATGGATAGAGGCCTCATGGATCATCTCGAAGGCCGCTGTGAGATTGACGGCGACCATCTTATCCCACTCCCTGCGGGTATACTTCGTCACATCCTGTACGTTTATGCTGATTCCGGCGCAGTTCACGAGAATATCGACACTTCCCCAGGTATCAACACAGGTATCGACAACTCTCTTGCACTCCCCGTCCTTCGTGATATCAGCTTCCAGGAACGCATATGCGACACCGCAGTCCTCGACTATCTGTTTCGTCGTTCCATCATCATCCACGAGGGAGGGAACAAGAACATTCGCTCCTGCCTTCGCCAGTGCGGCGCTGAATGCCTGTCCCAGTCCTCCATTACCTCCGGTGACGATGGCATTTTTCCCCTTGAGGGAAAAGAAATCCATAGTGAAATCAGTGACCTTCATAACCTTTCTCCTTGTGTATTGTTTCAATCAACCTGTGTATGAATGTGTAAGCATCTCCCTCAACGACAATATCAGAAAGGCTGCAGATCGGTGCATTCGTATTGGTATTGACGCTGATGATGTACTCAACGTTCCGCAGCCCTTCGATATGCTGCAGTGCTCCGTTGATTCCCAATGCGATATAGAGTCTGGGATTGACGGTCTTTCCGGACTGTCCGACCTGGACATTCCTGTCAGCCACCCCCTTATCCACGATCGCCCTGCTGGCCGATACGTGGCCCCCCAGAAGATCCGCCAGGGGACGCAGCTCATGAAAATAGCGTTCGACTCCTCCCCCTCCTGATATCAGTACATCACTCTCCCTGATATCGTACTCACTGTGCTTCTCTTTTCTGCCGGTCTCTTTCAAGCCACCTGTACGGTATCGCAGGTCCTGAGGAGTATGAACCCGCGTAGCCGCCTGCTCCTGTGGTGTATAGGAGAACACCCCGGGCCTCACGCTCAGCATCATCGGGCCGTCTCCCGTGATCTGGATGGAAGCCATGATCCTGCCACTGTAGGCAGGACGGATCAGCTCGAGTCCGTGGTCTCCATGGTCTATCGCGGTCACATCGGCAACCAGACCTGTATCGAGAGTCATCGCAACGCGCGGAGCGATGATCCTCCCCCAGGATGTGGCAGGAAACAGCACCGCATCGAACACGTAGATCTTCTGCAGTTGAGAGATCACGTCGCAGACAGCTCTCATCTCGTACTGCTGCAGCTGCTCACCGGTGAGGTCGATGATCACGTCGAAGGCACCGTTCAAGGCATCGGTTTCACCCTGGAGCACAAGGGCATAGGTCGTATACGGCTCATCCCGGTAGATCTGCCTGGCAGTCTCGAGAAGGTCTATCCCATCGTGAATGTACTCCTGTTCTATGTAGATCAATATCCGTTTCATATCAGATAAACTGTTTATCCTTCAGGAACCGGTACACGGTATCGATACCCTCCTGATCAGTGGTGACGACGTGGCTGCCCCTGTTCCGATAGGTTTTCACGTGCGTTCCCACGACCTTCGTGCGCGATCCGCTGAGTCCGACCTCACTCTCCTCGAAACAGAGGACGTCATTATGAATCACCGTCACCCGGTCTGAAACGTCCATATTCAGATTCTTGTACCGGACATACGGAAGTCTGTAGCCGCTGGTCCGGGTAAGCCCCAGAATCGCCGGCATCTCTATCTCATACGAGCTCACCGCGTGCTCGCTTTCCACTTCGAAACGGGCACATGATGAACTGAATGAATCCTCATCGATACGTGATATGAACGACATGTGGTTCATATCGAGAAGACAGGCTATCTGCGAAGGTACGTGTGAGGTATCCCCGTCGACCGCGTGAGAGCCTGTCAGAATCGTATCATAGGTCGCCCCTGACAGATACCGTGAGAGTATTCTGCTTGTCGCATAGGTGTCGCTGCCGGCATAGAGTCTGTCCGAGATGATCGTTGCCGTGTCGACGCCCACCCTGAGGATATCCTCCACCAGGGGGCGTACTGACTCGGGTGCCATAGTGACCACCTCGATCGAGGTTTCGGGTGATCGTTTTTTCACGTTGAGGGCGAAACCTACGGCACACGCATCGTCAGGGTTTATCATCATCCGGCTGTTTTCCCGGATGATGATATGCTTGTCGTGATCATAGGTGAAGTTGTCAACGTCAGGGACGAATTTTACCACACAGATGATCTTCATGTTGTTTCCACTACCGGCTTCGAACCTGCTGCCAGTGATGGTTTATGCAGATAGTTGTACAGCACCACTATAAGAATTCCCGAGACACCGAAGATCGCGCTCACGATGAAGTAGGCATTGTACCCGCCGTTGTCACCGAAGGTGGCCCAGAGGAAGGTGTTCATCTGCGGCAGGATGATATCGGGAAGATAGCCGATGAAGGAGATGAGTCCGATTGCGGTTCCCATCATAACAGCTTCTATCTTGGACTGCCCGAGGATCGACCAGTAGGTACCTCTGATGGCATAGAGGAATGCTCCCAGGAGAATGATGACGATGTAGAAGATGACCGGAGAGGTCGTCACAGGCATCACTGCCGTGAGAACGAGAAGGATGGAGCCGCCGAGCAGCGCGCCGCTGATCGTCTTTGTCCTTCCGACTCTGTCGGCAAGGAAGCCGCCGATGAATCCGCCGACCGGGCGCATCCACAGGACGATGACCGTCACGGTACCCACGGTGACCGCATCGATTCCGACGTTCGTCTGCAGGAAGCCGCCAAGGTAGTACACCGTCCAGAACACCGCGTATCCCATGAAGATGATTCCCCCCATCAGGTAGACGTACTTGTTCTTCAGCAGAGTACCGACATCGGAGAGATGGAATTTCTCGCCCTCATCACGGTCTGAGGATTTCTCAGAGTGTGCTCTCAGTTTCTCATCACTTGCAACGAAGATCGCAATGAGGATACCGGTCACGAACACGATTCCCGAGTAGAGATAGATGACCGAGATAAGCGCACTGGATTTATCTGCAATGGCAGTGCTGGTGCCGAGGATGGCAGCAAACATCGCAAGACCGACGGTTCCCATGAGGGCTTCAATGACACCGCGTCCGCCGTCAAGGATACCGAAGAAACGTCCCTCTTCATTCGATTTCGCCAGCATCTTCACGATCTTCATGTGGGAACTCCAGAAGGTGAAAACGGAGAAGAAACCCCACAGAAGGAAGATGATATTGACCGAACCGAGGGAGGGAACCTGTGCAAACCAGAACCCGCACACGGCTGTGCCGATCAGTGAGATGGAAATGAGCCACTTGGCTGAAAACCTGTCACTGAGAAAGCCGCTGGGAAGGTACCCGACAACAAATGCCATACCGAGGGTCGAATAGAAGTTATTCAAATCACTCAAGCGCATATTGAATACTTCGAGGATGGTTTCCTGGTAGTTCGTTCGCAGATAGATGACCGGGAAGATCACTCCTGCTGCCAACACGATCAGGAAAAACTGAAAATACCGACCGAGATTCTCCTTTTTCATACATACTCCTTTATGTAAACCTGTATTGTTCAACACAGAGGAGCGTATACCTCTTTATCTCCTCTGCGCCGATTTCGTGTGTGTGCATGAGGCCAAGGCCTACTCTATATACTTCATGCCCTCTTCCTGCGGGAATATCGTCCCGTAGTTCATGATACCGTTCGGATCGAACGCTTCTTTCAGTTTCTCAAGCATGTAGTACGCCGACCCGTGTTCTTCACGTGTCCACTCGCTTCGATACTTTCCGATTCCATGGTGGTGACACATCGATCCGCCGGCTTTGAGAGTCTCTTCGACGATGATCCTCTGAATAGGATGGTGATAGATGATCAGTTCATCCTCAGGTTCACACAGGATCTTGTAGTTATAGACAAAGTACATATTGGTTCCGTTGATATAGCTGTGGGAGGAGTGTCCGCCGAGCATCGTAAGGTCCTCTGCACGTTCGAATTCGTTTCTCACCCTCTCCATCACCGCATTATAGATCTTCGGTATCGTCTCCCAGTCCGCGGAGATCTCGGTGGTGAAACCGGAGTGTGAGTCGTTGTCGATCATGCCGAGCATCTCGTCGTCGATATCCTGCTGAGACCAGTTGAGATGATTGAACCAGTCCTCGATCAGCTTGCTGTCGACCTGTTTGATGATGCCGTCCTTATGGGTCTCCACGGCCTCTTCGATGGCGCCCACAGTTGCCTTGACGATCCCTTCCGGACCTTCGGCCATGAACAGCAGTACGCAGCTGTTCTCATAGAAATGGTAGAAGTGCTGTGCCGCGTCCTCGGGTGAGTAGGTCCGGGCAACAGAGGGTCTGAACCCGTTGACGATCACCTCTCTGAGGATCTTGATTCCGCTCTCCACGTCCTTGACGAGGTAACCCAGGAAGGTATTGTTTTCCGGGTAGTACCGGAAGATCTTGACGGTGACTTCCGTGATATAGCACAGAGTGCCCTCATTGCCGATCGCGATGTGACGGATATCAGGTCCGCCGGCACGACGTGATACATTCTTGATGCGGGAGATCTGTCCGTCGGGGAAGACACACTCGAGTCCCACGACCATATCCTCGATACCGCCGTAGAGGGTAGAAAACTGACCGATACTCCGCGTGGCGACCAGTCCGCCGTACTTGGCAACCGGCTTTGACTGCGGGGAATGCCCTGTCGTATACCCGACCTTCCTCAGTTCATCCTCGAGAGCCTGCAGGGGAACTCCTGCCTGTACTGTCGCCTGAGAGTTGTAGGTGTCTATCTTGATGATGTTGTCAAGATGAAGAGCATCGATGACTATCGTGAGGTCCTTCCAGTTCTCAAGTCCCCCCTCAGTGGCAGTCTTACCGCCTCTGGGAATGACGTTGATACCATGTTCGTTACAGTAGGAGAGCAGTGTACTCACTTCCTCAGTATTCTTCGGGTACACGATCGCTATCGGAGAGGGTACGTTCAGAACCTTTCTTGCTTTCGCATATTTCTTATATCTATCGGCTGCAGCATCATACAGATCGTCGTGATCCGTATTGACCTGGTCTACTGTCAACATGCCTTTCAACTGTTCAATAACTATTTTAGAATCCAAAAAAATCCTCCTTGCAATCCTTTCACCAAAGAAAGAGGTCTCCCTTTCTTCCACCATACGCCCTATCGTACGACCATCTGCTCCATCCGTCAACAATTTTTTGGGAAATTTTCTTGTTTTTGTCATTTATTCTATTATTAATGGAAAATTTTCTTCTACACATGGAGAAGCTCGGCTTGCTGATGGATTTAAGCCACCAAATCGGCTATGATGGCTTTATGATCACGATTGATTTCAACCTTCTCAATCCATTGGAACGCTCGATACACGAAACCCTCAGTGAGTACAGCAGAACACATGAGACCATCCGCATCACGGAAGCGGCAGAGGTCTGTCATTGCTCGGTCTCGAAGATATCGAAGTTCTCGAAGAAACTCGGGTTCACAAACTACAAGCAGTATCTTGATTTCCTGTACGGTAAGGAGATCGAACAGATTCAGAGGTCTTCCGAACTGACACGGCTCGAGCATTTCATCAGGGACTTCGATTCACAGCAGGTCGATGACATGATCGAACTGATACAGAGTCATGAGAAGATCGTACTGTTCGGGTACGGGCCTTCTCTGGTGTGTGCGCAGTACATCGAGTACAGGCTGCGGACGTGCATCAACAAGGTGATCATCGCCGTCTCTGACGATGTATCGGTCGCTTCGATGACCGATGAGAACTCACTGCTTCTGATCTTTACCGTGACCGGTTCCTTCCAGTCGTTCGAGAAGATCTATCATGACACGAAGGCGAAGGGGGGGGAAGTTGTCATCGTCGTTGAGGAGTATAACACCCAGCTGTTCAGCCAGTGCGACAGGATCTTCCTTCTCTCCCGTGAGGCACAGCCTTCCTATCTGCTTCCCTATGAGAAATCGAGAACGATTTTCTTCATCTTCATGGAAGAGGTGATGCAGAAGCTGACCCTCATGCAGAAGAGCGGGGATGAGCTTATGAGCGAAGGAACAGGCTGACTGACCTGCTGCTCCTGCTCGTTCAGACACGATGCCGGCTTGTACCCTGACCTCCGGTAACCACCTGAGCCAGCAGCGCCTTCACCACCTCGGTGCGGAACCTGTTCAGGTTTCCGGGGGGAGTGTTCTGGAGACGGCTGGTCAGAACGGTGATGACGATACCGAGTTCCGGCTGCATGTAGAGGTAGGTACCGGTAAATCCTGTGTGGCCGAATCCACCTGAGGGATACAGATTTCCGCATTGAAACCCGTACAGTCTGTCTCCTCCGCGTTCTGTCAGAACCTTCTCCATCAGTGAACGCGACAGGAAGGTCGATTGAGGTGTGCAGAATGCTCTGCCGAAGGTGAGAAGATCCTCTGCAGTGCTGAAAAGCCCTGCATGTCCAGCTAACCCGTGGAAATAGTAGAACGCATTTCCGTCGTTGCACTGACCCCGGATCGCCTCGTCAGGACGCCAGCCGGTATAGGTGAGTCCCAGATCGCTTACCATGCCTTTCTCGATGGTATTACCGGTCTCGGTAGGAACACAATGAGCAGGGTCGGGGGTGTAGGTGGTCTGAGCAAGATGAAGAGGATCAAGCACAAGCGAACGTATAGCACGGTCAAGCCGCTGCCCTGTGAGGTGTTCCAGGATAATCCCGAGCAGGATAAAATTCAGATCAGAGTAGACCATCTCCCTAGCCGGCACACGTTCCCCTAGGAGATCCGAAAGGATCTTCTCGACATCATCCCCTGCTCGAGTGTACAGAGGATACCACGCTCTGAGCCCTGAGTGATGAGTCAGCAGAGAGCCGACATCGGTTTCCGACAGTGCTGATCTCACGATCGGATCTGACCATGGAAGGAGAGAAAGGATCTTCGTATGTTCATACAACTGTCCTGAGTCCATGAGCCGGAACACGGCAGCCGCGGTAAAGAGTTTGGTCACAGACGCTATATCGAAATACAGTGTCTCCCTCATCTTCGTGTGAGACTTGTGCGCATACCCCCAGGCACGGGTGTACCGTGACGTTCCGGTATCGAAGCCTATAACGGCTCCGGGGAATACGTCCTGTATCATGAACTCTTCAACGAGAGGAGACAATTCATCAAGGAACCGATGGTCTCTCCCTCTCATGCCCGGCTGTTCTCCTTACGCATGATGATCTCCCGTACCCCCATTACTGCAAAATCTTTCAACTCACCTACCTTCTCATACCCGTGTTTCTCATAGAACCGGATGGCGTTGCTGTTGAAATCGGAGACCAGAAGGAAAAAGTCCCTACCTCCATCCCGTGTCCGGCTTTCGAACTCGTCAAGGAGCATCGAACCGAGACCCTTCCCGCTGAAGGCAGGACTGATGGCTATGAAGCGGAGGTATGGGGCAGAGAGGAACACTCCCTTCGTATGAACCCAGGCAAAACCGGCTACAGCACCTTCCTCCTCGGCAAGGTACAGCAGTGACAGTGAATCGTTCATTGCTTCCCTCAGGCGGTTCTCCCATCCCTGACGGGTGAATCCATAGGTGTCCTTCAACGGAGAATTCGCTGCGATACGGGCACACACCCCGATATCCTTCTCACTCATATCTCGGATACTCATATATTACTCCAGCACCACAGATTCTGTGCTCTCGAACATATCGGACACCTCCCGGGACGGCTCGATGGTACGCAGAGAGGCCTCGGGAATCCCGTCCTGATACCGGACCGGGGTGAACGGGTCAAAAGAGAGCAGTCTGGGGGCATCAAGGTCAAGCCACCTGCACAGAGGAGCGACAGCAAGTGCCGCACTCACTGCCAGTGAGGATTCGACCATACAGCTCAGCATAACCTTTAGCCCGAGCCGCTGGGAGTCCTGTATCAGGCGCCGTGCCGCGTGGGGACCTCCTGATTTCGCCAGTTTCACGACAACCCCGGACACTGCATGCGCGTAGGCTTTCAGATGCTCAACCGTCTGAATCGACTCATCAAGAACAATCGGAATGGAACTGAGTCTGCTCAGCTCTGCCAACTGGTCGGGAGTCCCTTTGACAGGTTCTTCGATCAGTTCGATATCCATAGGCTCAAGGGCTCTGATCATCTGAACAGCGCGCTCCATAGTCCATCCCTGATTCGCATCGATACGGATCCTCAGTGCAGGGAAATGTCTCCTGATCAGGGCGACCCTCTCCAGATCATCGGGAAACCCCGCCTTCAGCTTGACAGCCGGAAACCCTTCATCGGCAATGCTCTGCAGCATCTGCTCAGTATCTGATGTATAGCCGATGGTGATAGAGGATGCGGCAGTCTCACCCGATACCGGACATCCGAGCAGTTCCCTCTCATGCCTCTGCTCCCTCTTCGCACGCAGGGCCAGCAGTGCACTGCTGTAGGCGCAGGCACTCACCGGATGAATAAACCGGGGCACGAACGAAAGAGGATTTTCCGTGTGAACCATCTCCCGCGTGAGATGCTGCTTCAGGTCCTCGATGATCTGTTCTGCATCAAGGCCGTAGTAGGGAACGAGAGCAGCTTCCCCGTAGGCAGTATAGCCGTCGGCCGATATCCTGAGGAATACATTCTCCCGATACTCAGAGCTGCCGTGAGCGATATGAAACGGGTTCTTCAAAGGCAGTCTCAGTACCCCTGCCCGGATTTCAACCATAGAGCTACACCCCTGTCTTCTCATAGAGAAAACATGCCACCTGGTGATCCTTCTCAACGTCTCTCAGCTGAGGTTTCTCTTCAATACAGCGGGGCATCGCCTTGGCACACCGGTCGGCAAAGGGGCATCCGGGTCTCACCGCAGAGGGAGAAGGAACATCACCTTTCAGGATAAGTCGTTTCCTGTTTCTGCCGAGTACGGGATCGGGAATCGGCACCGCCGAAAGAAGGGCCTGTGTGTACGGATGAAGAGGCTTCGCATAGAGGTCTTCCGAGGGTGCCATTTCCATGATGTTTCCCAGGTACATGACAGCTACACGGGTGCAGAAGTATTTCACGACGGCCAGATCATGAGCAATGAACAGGAACGTGAGACCGAACTCCTTCTGCAGGTCCTTCAGGAGATTGAGGACCTGAGACTGGATCGACACATCAAGGGCGCTCACAGGCTCGTCAGCAAGAATCAGGCGGGGACCGAGAGAGAGGGCGCGTGCAATGCCGATCCTCTGTCTCTGACCGCCGGAGAACTCATGAGGATATCGTTTCGCAAAAGCAGAGGAGAGTCCGCAGCGCTCGAGAAGGTACAGAGCCTTCTCCTCGATCTCTGCGGGAGTGAGGGAGAGGAGACCCCGCTTCACATAGATCCTCATGGGCTCGGCAACGATATCCAGGGCACGCATTCTGGGATCGAGAGAGGAATAGGGATCCTGGAAGATGATCTGAAAGTTCATCCTCTCTCGGATGAGCTCATCCTCCTTCAACTGAGCAAGGTCCTTTCCTTCAAACAGCACCTGCCCTGAAGTGATCCGTTCCAGACGTGCAATTGCCATGATGGAGGTGGACTTCCCGCACCCTGACTCTCCTACGAGACCGAGAGATTCACCCGTCTTGATCGAGAAACGTATTCCATCAACCGCACGGACGGCTCCGATCTTCTTCTTGACCAGAATCCCTTTCGTGACGGGAAAGTGCACCTTGAGATCCTTCACCTCGAGCAGTAGTTCTTTCTCAGCCATCGACATCCTCCACATGCAGCCAGCAGGCAACCATTCTCTGTTCACCGGCATCGCCGGTCAGAACTGTCTGGGGAGGCAGTTTCTCCCTGCACACAGGCAAAGCTCTGGTACACCTCTGTTCGAACGGGCATCCTGCGGGAAGGTCAGTCAGATCGGGAGGAGACCCTGATATCGAATAGAGGCGGTCGACATCAGAACGGTCAAGACGGGGGATGGAATGGAGAAGCCCCTCTGTGTAGGGGTGTTTCGGATCCGAGAACAGTGCATTGACCTGTGCGCGTTCCACGATCCGGCCCGCATACATCACACAGACCTCATCACACGTTTCCGCAATGACTCCCAGGTCATGGGTGATCATAATGACAGATGTCTGGTGCTCTTTGCTCATAGAACGGATGATATCGAGAATCTGGGCCTGAATGGTGACATCAAGGGCAGTAGTAGGCTCATCTGCAATGAGAATTTCGGGATTGCACGAGAGGGCCATAGCGATCATCACCCGCTGTCTCATGCCGCCTGAGAACTGGTGCGGGTATCCCTCCCCGCGAACCTCTGCATCCGGTATCCCGATACGGTTCAACAGTTCTATAGCCTGCTGTTTCGCCTCTTTCTTCGTCAGCTTCTGATGCAGCATCAGAGCTTCGGCAATCTGTTTCCAGATCTTGATCACGGGATTGAGGGACGTAAGCGGATCCTGAAAGATCATCGAGATATATTTACCGCGGATTGACCGCATCTCGGACTCCTCAACGGTGAGAAGATCCCTGTCATGATAGAGCACTCTCCCCGCAGTGATCCTGCCCGGAGGAAACTCTATCAGTCTCAGAACAGACAGATTCGTGACCGATTTACCAGACCCCGATTCTCCCACAATCCCCAGGGTCTGTCCCCGGTGCAGTTCGAAGGAGACGTCATTCACCGCGTTGACGATGCCCCGTTCACTCTTGAACTCGGTCACAAGACCTTCGACCCGCAGTACTGGTGTTTCTCTCATTGCCTGCCTCCCCTCACCTGACATTCCGCAGCCGCGGATCGAGGATATCTCTCAAACCGTCACCGAGCAGGTTGAACCCCAGCACCAGAAGAACAATGGCGAGACCGGGATACACGGCAGTCCATGGAGCGAACATCATCACCTTGCGTGCGCTGCTCAGCATGTTTCCCCAGGAGGGGTCGGGAGGCTGTACACCGAGCCCGAGAAAGCTGAGAGCAGATTCAAGGAGAATCGCTGTTGAGAGGGAGAGAGATATCTGGACGATAAGGGGTGCCGTGATATTGGGAAGCAGATGCCTGGACAGGATGTGGGAACGACTCGCTCCGTTTGACCGTGCCGCCCGGATGAACTCGTTTGATTTCAGTGCGATGATGGAGCCTCTGCTGATCCGGGCAAACTGGGGAATGTACACGATACCGATAGCGAGAACCACATTGTAGGTATGCTCACCCAGAACCGCCATGATAAAAATCGCAAGCAGGAGGGAGGGAAAGGAGAAAAGGATATCAGCGAAACGCATGATCACATTGTCGGCTTTCCCCCCTAGGTATCCGGCCCAGACACCCATGAAAATGCCGAACAGCCCCCCCAGCGCAGTCGCACTGACACTGATGATGAAGGAGACACTGCTCCCCTTCATGATCCGGGAAAGGATATCCCGTCCGAACTCGTCTGTTCCGAACAGATGTCCATTGCTGAGCGAAGGACTCTGGAGCACCATCGTCGAGTCCATCGCAACCGGGTCAAAGGGAAGCCAGAAGAAGGAGACGATGCTCATAAGGACATACAGAAGTATCAGGACAAGACCGGCAACGGCAATACCGTTTTTCAGTAATCGTGGAGTTTTCATACTATCACCTGTGCTCCTCAACCAGTCTGATTCTCGGGTCTGCCACCGCATATACCAGATCCGTGATAAGATTCACTACAACGAAGAGGGTCGCTATGACCAGCACTATCGCCTGTATGATCGGATAATCGCGTTGCTGGATTGCGTACAGGGCAAGTCTCCCCATCCCGGGAAGAGCGAACACTTCCTCGATGACGATCGACCCGCCGAGCAGATATCCCGCATTGAAACCAGTCACCGTTATGACAGGCAGAATAGCATTCTTGAGTGCATGGACAAGGATGACATTTCTGTGCCGCAGACCTTTCGCCTTTGCAGTACGAACATAATCCATCTGCATGACTTCAAGCATACTGTTGCGGGTATACCGCATGACGACTGCGGCGAAACCGAAGCCGATCGCGAGGGAGGGGAGGAAGAACATCTTCAGGTTTGCAAGGGGATTCTCCACGAAGCTCACATAATTACCCATGGGAATCCAACCCTGAGTGTGTGAAAAGGCGATGACCATGAGGGCCGCAAGCCAGAACTGGGGCATCGAAAGTCCGATAAGGCCGATCACGCGGTTGAAGAAATCACCGAACGTATTCTGCCTCAGAGAAGAGAGAACCCCTAAGGGAATTCCTATAAGGAGTGCCAGTACCAGGGAGTAGAGGGTCAGCTCGAGGCTGATGGGCAGCCTGTTCATGATGTCAGGGAGGACCGGACGTCCGGTTCTCAGAGAGTATCCGAAATCACCGCGGACAAGATCTGCCACCCACTCTGCGTAGAGAACCGGTATCGGTTTATCCTCACCGAACAGGCGTTTCAATTCCTCCATCTGCTCCTCTGTCGCCTCAACCTGCGTTCCCATATACATCTGCAAAGCCGAGCCGGGAATCATCCGGACAAGGAAGAACACAATGAGAGAAACACCGATAAGGACCGGCAAAAGCGACAATAGACGATGAATGATATATTTACCCACGTACGCACCTCAGGGAACAGCTCCCCCCTCTGCAGGGGGAGCCGGGAATCATGTAATGTGTTATCGTATCACCTGTGCCTGTGAAAGGTAATAGAGACTTCCGTTTCCAACCAGTTTAAATCCTTCGACAGAGGGACTCAGCACCTGGTTTTCGTTGGGAGAATAGAGGAACACCAGGGGAGCCTTCTCACTGAGCTGCTTCTGGACCTCATCATAGGTTGCCTTTCTTTCAGCAGGATCGGTCTGTGCGCGCCCCTGTTCGAGCAGAGCATCTACCTCGGCATCTGCAAACTGGAAGTTATTAACACCTCCGGTGCTGTGCAGAGATCGATACAGGAACCTGTCAGGCTCAGCACTTCCACCGCGAAGTTCCACCATGGCGGAGAAATCTCTCTTCACCCAGCGGTCGATATAATTCCCCCATTCGATCACATCCAGATCAGCTGTCACACCGATATTCTTCAGCTGACTCTGAACGACCTGCGCGACATCGAGTCCACCTTCATACGTGGAAGAACAGACGATATCGAAAGAGAATCCTTCGGGGTATCCTGCATCAGCAAGAAGCTGTTTCGCACGGTCGTAATCCGGTCTGCCGAGGGGCAGTTTGTCCGGAGCTATCGCCCAGTAGGAAGCGGAGATCGGCAGCGGCCCTGTTGCTGCTCCCATACCATACTCAGCCATGGAGAGGATCTCTGTCCGGTCGAGCGCAAGTGCTACCGCCTGACGGACACGGACATCATCGAAGGGAGGCTTCTTGTTGTTGAAACTGAACACCCTGACATTCATTCCGGGCTTGCTCATGACAACAACATTCTTGTCGGTCTTTGCCTGTCGGATTGTTGCTCCGTCGTTAATAGTCGCCATGTCAAGGTTTCCGGAACGGACACCTGCATAGAGGGAAGCCTCTTCGGGGATCACCTTGAAGACGATGGAGTCAGTGGCAGGCATTCCCTCGACGAAGTACTCGGGATTCTTCACCAGAGTCATCGAGTTGTCTGCTACCCATTCCTTCAGCATGTAGGGACCTGTACCGACGGCGACCCGCTGCAGGTTGCCGTACTCCTCGACGGCCTCCTTCGGAACAATCGAAATATTGTTCGAGGTCAGAGCATCAAGAAGTGATGCGAGAGGGGCTTCCAGGGTGATCTTGACCGTATAGGTGTCCACCACCTCGATATCCTTGATAGATGAGATGTACGAGCGCCCGGGCGATGCAGTGGAAGGATCCAGAACCCTTTCCAGTGAATATTTGACATCATCTGCGACGACCTCACGGCCGTTGTGGAATTTCACACCCTCTCTGAGGTGGAAGATGTAGGTGACGTTGTTCGGAATCTCCCAGGATTCGGCGAGGTCGGGGACGACTTTCATGTTCTCATCCAGCCGTACCAGTCTGCTGTACAACAGGTCGATACGTCTCATGGACGAAAAGGCGGTGACGATGTGGGGATCCAGACCCACAGCCTCCTGACTTACCCCTATTGTCAATGTGTCAGATTTCTGCGGAGCAACCTGAGGTTTTTCCTCGGTACCGGCAGCAAACACAGTGGCAATTGAAAAAAGAATCAAAACAGCTGTGAACATAACAAACAGACTTCTTTTTTTCATGTAATACTCCTCTGAAAATATTTTCTGATCTACATCAGATGTGTTGCATGGTTATCGTCCCCAGCACAACAGGCTTTCTCGCTCCTGTCACGGAAGGAAGGTTCGCAGGCCTTCCCATCAGTGACTCATGCCCCATAAGAGCAAAAGCCATCGCCTCTCGCGCCTGATCGGGGATATTGTAGCTTGCAGAGGTTGTAACCTCTATTTCGGGTCCCAGATACCCTTCAAGCATACGCAGCAGGGTCACGTTCCGTGCGCCTCCCCCGCTGATCACTACCTTGTCGATTCGGGTGACCGGAAGGACGAAATCCCTGTACGATTGAGCAATTGACAGGGCTGTGAATGCGGTAGCGGTGGCAAGAAGGTCCTCGAAGGAGAGTCCCATAGACACTGCCCTATCCTGTAGAGAACGACTGAAATCCATACCGTAGACCTCTCGGCCGGTACTCTTCGGTGGCTTCAAAGACATATAGGGGTCTTCCATCAGGTACGAGAGCAGTGTATCAGAGACAGTTCCGGATGCGGCGAGTAAGCCGCCTTCATCGAACTGCAGGGCACCAGAAGTGTGCAGAGAGACAAGTGCGTCCATGATCATATTGCCCGGACCTGTATCAAAGGCGAACACATCATCCTGTGTTCCGCCAAGGGGGAGAACCGTCACATTCCCGATTCCACCGATATTCTGTACCGCAATGCCCCTGCCCTTCTCTCCAAAAAGAAGGTAATCAATGTAGGGTGCAAGAGGTGCTCCCTGCCCACCCTCCGCCATGTCGGCAGAGCGGAAATCAGAGAGTACCGGAAGCCCTGTCTGACTTGCTACAACCTGAGCGTTTCCGATCTGAAGCGTTCCTGTTACATCGACGGACCCTCTCGGTCCCGGAAAAGGTTTCGGTACCGGAGAGTGCCAAACCGTCTGACCATGCATGCACACCGCATCGATATCAGTTCGTTCGAGCCCGGCCTGTGATATGAGAGAATTCACCGCCTCCGCATTCCACACGGCAAGTCCGTAGTGTGCATAGGTAAGATCCTCAAGTGTAGCAGCTCCCGGTATACAGAGACGGGAAACACGTTCTCTGGCTTCAGGACTGTAGGTAAGAGAAACCTGATCTTCACGTTTCACATCCACCAGTGCTCCCGTATCATCCGTTGTCACGGAGATGAGAACAGCATCCACCCCATCAAGGGATGTGCCTGACATGACTCCGATGAGACGATGAATCGTATTCGTACGATAGGCATGAATCATATCTTCCTTTTCCATGGCGACTCCTCATGCATGGTAGTATATGACATATTATTTCAGAACGCAAATTATTTTAAAATTTTATTTCTTTACTTTGCATATGTGCAATGGTACAGTGAACACAAGTGAAATATTATTTCACTACGAACTGTGTACAGAGGGAGACGACGCAGCATGGATGAACAGATGAATCAGGAGCTACTCGACTCACTTACTACCGAGCAGCGCAATGCAAACTCCTCCAATATCGACGAACTCTCGATCGCCCATATGCTCAGGGTCATTAACAACGAGGACAAGACTGTTCCCTATGCCGTTGAAAAACAGCTGCATGTCATCGAAGGGCTTGTCACTGACATTGTCCGCGCCTTCCGGGAAGGGGGAAGACTGATCTATATCGGAGCCGGCACTTCGGGGAGGCTTGGTGTGCTCGATGCCTCTGAGTGCCCTCCGACGTTTGGTGTGGACCGGTCAATGGTCCAGGGGATAATAGCTGGAGGCAGAGAGGCTCTGGTACGATCTATAGAGAATGCCGAGGACGAATATGAGGACGGCATTGATGAACTGAAGGCAATAGATTTCCAGAAGAAGGATGTACTCGTCGGAATTACGGCAAGCGGGCAGGCACCCTACGTCATCGGAGCGATGGAATATGCCCGGAACCTGGGCGCAGTGGTCGGTGCTATAAGCTGCAACAGAGATTCCAGAACATTCGCCTCTGCAAAGCACGCCATATTTCTCGACGTAGGACCTGAGGTGATCACAGGATCAACCCGGATGAAGGCGGGAACAGCTCAAAAACTCGTACTCAATATGCTTACTACAGCAAGTATGATACGTATCGGGAAGGTCTATCGGAATCTCATGGTCGATCTCACACCGGTGAACAGGAAACTGATTGAACGGTCAAAACGTCTCATCAGGCAGGCAACCGACTGTACTGATGAGGAGGCAGAGAAGGCCTTCGAAGCTTCAGGGAAAAAACCGAAAATCGCAATCCTCATGATCCTGCTCGGGATAGGGGTTGAGGAAGCTAACCTCCTCCACAATGAGAGTAATGGCCCGATTTCAGATATTCTGCGCTTGTATCACACAAGACGTTCCCATTAAGCTATACCTAAAGGGGGGTTGCATGGGAAACCGGAATGATATTCAGGGTGCGGTATTTGAGATCAATGCACGATGGGACGTTCTCAGTGATTCTGAAAGAAAAGTGGCAGCCTATGTTCTGGCGGAACCGAAGAAGACTCTCCACTTCAATGTCCGGGAACTTTCAAAACAGAGCGGGGCCAGCCAGGCTGCCGTCATCAGATTCTGCAAACACCTTGAATTCTCTAGCTTCAGCAATTTCAAGATCAGACTGGCCCGTGATGTCTTTGAGAACTATGAGGAGCAGTACATACCCGATTTCGAGCTCGAGTCGGAGACTTCTCCTTCAACCGTCATTCATTCCATCATCGAACGGTTTCAACGCTCGTTCGTCGCACTGGAGAGATCACTGGACAGTACAGTTCTCGATCAGGCTGTCAACAGGCTCCTAACGGCTCGGCATATCATACTGTTCGGCGTGGGCGCCTCAGGTGTCGTGGCCTTTGATTTCATGCAGAAACTCGTCCGTCTCGGTCTGCCGGTGTTCTTTACCCATGATACTGATCTGCAGCTAACCGCTGCCTCAACCATTCAGAACCATGACTGTGCTTTCATCATCTCCTACTCGGGAGAGAATGATGCAATGGTGGAAGTGGCAAAACAGATCAGAAAAAAACAGATTCCGATCATCTCACTGACGATGGACAGCGGCAATTCCTTAAGACAGCTGGCTGATATTTCTCTGGTGGTTCCCGCTTCAGAGCGCATCTACCGTCAGGGAGCAAGCACCTCGCGAGTCAACCAGCTTGCTGTCATTGACATCATCTACTCTCTGATGGTCTCGAAGAACCTCGATGCTTCGATCGAAGCCATAGAACACACGATGGAAGTGACGCATCGCGCACTCGGGCGATCTTCACAACAGGAATCAGCCAGAGAAGAACGGTCGTGATTCCTGACTGTTTCCTATGTACTGGACCTCAGTGACACGGACCCCATACATCTCTACTTGATCAGTCCTTGAACAGTACGTAAAGTCTTCTGAATATATCGTTTTTCAGCAAGACCACATGATTTCTCCCAATTTCACCATCGCAATGGTGGTCTCATTTGTCTCTGCCAGCTTCGTTCTTACCCGGTCAATGGTATACGTTCGCTTCGCTACGCCGAATATTCCCTCAATGGGAATCCCAAATTCTTTGCAGTACCTCAGATGTTCTCCCGTCCTGTACATCGTATCTGTCAGAATCGACTGAGGATACTACCCGAATCGTCTGTGGTAATCATCAACATGCTCTTTCAGTTTCGTGCTTTCGTTATACGGTTCCTATCCAAGAGCCTCCGGACAGGCGTATCCTTCTTTTCTGGACACAGTCACCTTCGCTTTGAATCTCACATGAGTATTGATCTTTTCTCTCACGATCTTGCCATCAGATGAACCGGAAGGGGGATGATTGTCATCAATCCGTTTCCTGAAATGCACACGTGATGATGCCTCAAACAGCGCGGTATCCTGAAAACTCTCACGCCCTGGCAGATACGAAGGCGAATATAACGCTGATACCTACCTTGCAGGGATAATGCAAAGAACGCCAGAATACCTCAGAAAGTCAGGAAAGGTCATGAGCCGCAGGGTTTTTAAAACCCTGTAAGGGGAGCAATGAACAGACGTTCCAGGACATATCCGGAAAAGCCTGAGATATCCCGGTCGATAACCTTTCTCACGATATCATAGGTCTCTTCGAGACGAAGGGGGTGTCCGCCGACGCCCTTATTGAGAACTGACACGGTCTCAGGGTGTGAAGTTCGTCCTGGCGCAATGAGTTCAAGAATAGAGAAGTACAACTCGTATTCTTTTCCAAACTCCTGAAAAGGCAGATTCTTTCCCTCTTCAATGAAAAAGGAATCCCTGATGAGTATATACCGAAGCACTGAAGCCAGAGAGCTGCAACGGTCTTCCAGGAGAATCTCCAGATATCTGGGAACTCCTCCCGTGATACGATAGAGAGAGAAGAGATTTTCACTTCTTCCTTTCCCATGCCTCTACGAAGGGAAAAGACGTGGTCGACACTATCAACATGTAGATTTTCTACCTGGAACCGAATCTCAAAGTTTCACTAAGACACAAAGAGCATTTCTTTGAAAAGTGTCGTTGTGATAAAAGCTACCATTACTGAAAGAGCTGTCTGATTTTTGCACTTCTGATTATATCGGTGTATCTTGAATAATCGCCTGACTCCCATCTCAATCGCCCTGCTATAAGAGCAGGATTCCGTTTCAACCGCGAAGCATATTGGTGTATGAGAGTATTATCTACTGGCGAGTGAGCGAGGAGTGACTCCACATCCTTTGCGGGAAACAACATCTCTCTCGCAAGAGCATCTGCTTCTGCTTCCGGGCCATCCGCCGTCCGCCCCTCACTTCCATCGATAGCATCAAAGAAAGCTTTCGAATTTGATTCGAGGTGCAGCTTGATATGGGCTAGTTCATGAACGAGGGTAAACCAGAAATTATCTACCCGGTCATATCGAAGAGTCAGGGCGACAACAGGCGTTTTGTCACCTGAAATAAAAGCAGCTCCATCTATATAGGTCCCGGGCAGATGAGCTTCCGTGACAAAAAGAATTCCGTATGAAGCAAGATACTCTTCAACGAGAAGAGGACCATGAGAATACTGACTGAATTCCAGAAGAGCTGAAAAGAACTCATCATCCAAACGGTCTCTATTGAACGTACAAGGGTTATGACCTTTCACCCGATGTAAGATATGGGCCTGCCACGCAAGAAGTGCATTCCTATTCGCCTGATTCTTTGATTCTCCCTGTCGGCAATACATTACCTCCGGAGATCCGGAGGGAAATATCGAGAACAAATCTTCGAGGACCTTTTCGAAATAAAGCTTGGCCTCACGGACTTTCTCGTACCCTGGGAAATACCCCAGATGTACCATCTCACGAAAGGGATACTGGGAAAGATCGTATTTCCTGGCAGGGACCTCATGAACAAGGGTATCCTGCAGCAGAATTTCAGCAGGAATTCCCAGCTCATCATGAAGCGCTCTCATCATGGCTATGCTGAGAGGGCGCTTACGGTTAAGAACTTCAGATACTCTGCTTGCACTACCGAGCACGGAAACGAGATCTTTCTGAGTCAACTGCTGCTGTTCCATTACAAATCTGATAGCATCAATCGGATCAGGAAGATCAACAGGATAGTGTTCATCTTCATACTTCTCAATCAATGAAGTAAAAAGCTCTATCTCATCATCTCTTTCCTGTGACTGTGGAAGGTTCATCAGAGTAGAAATATGCTCGAGAGCTTCATCATACTCGCTTTCTGTTTTCATAATTTTAGGTTTCATTATACACTCTCCGCGTGAACCTTATCGTACTCAGCATGTGTTCCGATGAATCGAATAAGCATCGTCTGGGTTCGATAATTCACTTGAACGACAATACGATACGAATTTCCCTTGATATTGAATACCACCCGATTCCCCGGAAGTATATCTGCGGATGCAAATATGTTCTTTATCGATTGAGGATCCGGGAACTTCCCCCCTGCAAGGATATGATACCAGGATTCCATCGGACTTCTTGCCTCCGCATGTTTTGAAGTAAATTTCTGTATGTTTGATCTAGCAATCACATGCACTTATAGCATACCTCCCATTATGGGATCTATCAATACTGTTTTTACCTTTTTGGGAATTTAGTACGATCAGTATACACATGTCAGCCTCGAAATACAACTATGGTAAACATAAAGGATACCATCACACAGCAAACCCTGCCAATAAAAAAGGCTCTGAAATGTTTAGCAATGTGGATTATTACCCGGTACCGCTTTTCTCCCAGGACCCCGAGTACGTACCTCTCGAGTCAATCAGCTTGCTGTCATTGATATCATCTACTCTCTGATGGTCTCAAAGAATCTCGATGCATCTATTGAAGCCATAGAACACACGATGGAAGTGACTCATCGCACCCTCACCAGACAGTCACAGGAGAAGACGGTGACGGAGGAACAGGTTCAGCGTACAAGAGAGAACGACAAGACTTCCAGTTGACCATACTCACTAAGAAATTGTCTGCTCCTGAGACATCAGTCTCAGTGGCTCGCGCACAGCCGCCTATAGGCCTATCCTTTCAGTTCCGGAAATTGATAACACGATGAAATCCTACTCTCGATATCTTCAGGAGAGAGCGCCTCAAACACACACTCATATCCGGGATATCTCTGCACAAGATGTATTGATTTCTCTTTCAGCCGAGGGATACTGATCTTCTCTTTGTTCAGTTTGATCTCGGCTATGTGAAGTGTCTTGGAACCATCATCCACCGCTATAAGGTCTATCTCATTGGCATTCCCCTTCTCCCAGTAGGTACCGACCAGTGAATAGTCGGGACAGTGAGAGTATATCTCGATGAAAAGGCGCTCAAGGGCGTACCCGGAGAAACCTGAGAGATCCCGGTCAACCATGTTTCTGATATAGGGGAACTGATCATTTTCAACCTGTGAATGGTACCGGTGGATGAATCGGAACCAGAATCTGATGAAATGATCCTGTATCTGGTATTTTTGGACTCTTGATTCCCGTTTTGAACCGACAGGCAGTACCTTTCGCACAATAGCATACGTCTCCTCAAGACGCTTGAGGTATCCACCGACACTCATGTTGAGAATCGATTCCATCTCAGGTCTGGAAGTCCTCCCCGTGGCTATCAGCTCAAGGATGGAAAAATAGAGGCCATACTCTTTCCCGAACTCCTGAATGAGGAGATTCTTCCCTTCTTCAATGAAGAAGGAATCCCGACTCAGAATAGATGTAAGTATGGAATCCAGGGAGGCACAGCCTGCCTCTAGCAAGATTTCAAGGTATCGGGGGACTCCTCCCGTGAACAGATAGAAAAATAAGAGATTGTCAGGCGAGTATGCACTATATTCCTCAAGAACGTCCTTCAAGGTGAGAACATCGAACGGCCTGATGTACATGATTCTGTCAGCCCGTCCAAAAAGAGGCTCCTTCTCATCCTGGAAGATCTGTCTCATAAGCGAGTAAACAGATCCAATGAACAGAACGTGGACATGCGTTCTGAACTTGTATTCATCCCAGATATTCTGTATGTCAGAGTATACACCCGGGTTGATCTTCCTGAATTCCTGGAACTCATCAATGATCAACACAAAGGGGTGGTTCTCTCCGTGTCTGAGAAACAACCTGAACAGCTCACTGAACCGGTCAATCTTCCCTATGTAGGATTCCCCGGTCAGTTCTTCATAGAGGGGAAGGAACTCTTCACAGAGCATATTCTCGGACTTTCTGCTTGTGAACAGATAGACCGAGGGTTTATCGGATGCATAGGTCTTCGCAAGAAGAGTCTTTCCGATTCTCCGTCTTCCGGTGATAACACTGACCTTCCCATAGGAAGATACACATTGTCTGTAGGTATCATTGAGAATAGAGAGTTCGTATCTCCTTCCATGGAACCTCATTATCGCAACCTCCGTTACTGTAATATGTGGTACATTATAATCCGTGTGTAAGAATCACGCAACCCGAACAGTCAATGACAGTATATGGTGCTCCTATAGGTACAGGTGTGAGAAACACATGCACTCGACGGTGCGGTATGCAGGTGACGCTACTCCTAGGACCCCGAGTACGCACCTCTCGAGTCAATCAGCTTGCTGTCATTGACATCATCTACTCCCTGATAGTCTCGAAGAACCTCGATGCTTCGATCGAAACCATAGAACACACGATGGAAGTGACTCACCGCACACTCACCAGACAGTCACAGGAGAAGACGGTGACAGAGGAACAGTCCCGGTGACATATCCGATGAGAACAGAGTTGTTGTAGCACCTGCTATGGAATCCCATTGTTGTAACCGACGTTACAGTAATATCTGTTACAGTATATACTCTCTGATAGTGCAGAGCTCCTCTGCAGGACGGCACTGGCTTCCCCTCAAGGAAGTGCGCCAGCTAACGCGGTATACCCGGACGCTGAGTAATACTGCCGTGTCTCCCGCCGTGCTTGTCTGATTCATGTCAGGTATACCGGACATGGTCGATCATCTTGTGAATAACGCGATTTGCGTTCAGAGATTCAATCTGCACAGCTTAATGTTCCCGCTGAAACACTCTGAACACCTCATCCGCAAAAGTCTGCCCAATCATTTCAACACCCTCAAAATCCAGCGCAACCGTCTTGAACCGGTCAACCCGTGCAAGCAACCGCTTAGCCTGTGCCGCGGGAGGGGAAAAGAGAGATACTTCCTCACCCTGCATCGTCCTCACCGGTATGATGGTCTTCCGGAACGTGGACGTCTTCATGGCTGGGGGGACTCGACGAGAGGGAAGGACATCTTCACCGCACACCCGGTGGCATCGGTTCTGTTCTTGATCGATATCGTTCCACGGTACTTCGTGACTATGCCGTACACGAGTGACAGTCCGAGACCGGTGTTCATGCCGTTGTGCGATTTCGTCGAATAGAAGGGAGTGAAGTAGTCCTTGCTGATATCTATGCCCTCTCCGGTATCCAGGACCTGCACATCAAGGTAGTGTTCCTCGTTCACACAGCTGCGCTCCAGGATGATATCGATATGTCCGTCCCGGTGTATCGACTCGAAGCTGTTCTTGATGATGTTCAGCAGGACCTGCTTGAACTCATTCTCGTTGATATAGACGATATTGTTCCTGTCCTTCTCGATGAGGTCGATCGTGATATCCTTCAGCTTGGCATTGACACTCAGAAGGTCGATCATCTCCTTCACCAGGTCATTGATGTTGATATCCTCGGAGGAAACCTTCTCCAGATTGGAGAAGTTCTGAAGATTACTGACGATCTTATTGATGTAGGTCACCTGTTTCGACAGCTGATTCACGATTTTCAGGAGATCGGGATCATTGAAGCGGAAGCGTATGTTCGTAAGGTAGTTGCTGATGATATCCAGCGGGTTATTGATCTCATGGGCAACCCCTGCCGACAGCAGACCGACTGATGAGAGCTTCTCGGAGAGGTGATGGTTCTGCTGCAGGTAGTCATACTCGGTGATGTCATAGAAGATCAGCATCGAACCAATCTTCTCCAGGCCGTCATAGATCGGTGAGTAGTGAACGTTGTAGATGCCTTCAACCCCGTTGATGGTGAGTGAAAGATGGTAGGTGGTCTGCTCTGAGGTCTTGGAGAGCTGATCGAGTATCACATGCTTGGTTGTCTCGCTCGTCCTGTTCAGCAGGCTCTCTCCTTTACGGTCATTCATCTCCTTCAGGTTCACGTTGAAGTTGTTCACGAAATACCTGTTCGCCAGCTTGAGGACGCCTTCGTTGTTCAGGATGATAAGGTTGACCGGAAGGTTCTCGAGTATCGCCTCATTGTATTTGATCAGGTGATAGAAGGAGTCGGAAGGATCCACCGTCTCGGGTGTTTCGGAGAGCTGTGTATAGGCCATCTTGATGATCTGCATCCTTCCGATGCTCTGGATGTCCTCGGTCAGGATGTTGATTCCGTCCCGGATGATGGAGACCCTGTCTGAGATATCAAAGGCCCAGTCGATCTTGTGGGTCATGATGATGATACAGCACCCCTGTGATTTCAGGTCCTTCAGTACCGTCTTGAGCTTCTGATAATACTCCGGCGAGAGTTTGTCCAGCGACTCATCCAGGATCAGCACCTTCGGATCATGCTTGATCTTTCCCAGGATCGCTATAAGGGCACGCTCGGAGAGCGTGAGGTCCTTGACCAGGCGCTGCACATCCATGGTTATCCCGAGGCTTTCGAGGTAGGTCTCGGCCATGGCACCTAGCTGTTTTTTCAGAGTGAGGGAAAAGAACGGCGTCGAGTCGTCGTTGAAGAACAGCGTCTCAGCAATACTGAAATAGGGGTTCAGCATCAGATTCTGATGAACGAACCGAACTCCCTTTTTCTTTGCGACCTTCGTATGAACACGGGAATACTCATCTCCACCAAGAAAGATCGTCCCCGAATCGGGAGAAGCCAGCCCGCAGAGCACCATGCCAAGGCTTGATTTTCCTGCTCCGTGTTCTCCGATCAAGGCGTGAATACTGCTGGTATGAAAGCTGATGTTGATACGGTTCAGGACTCTCACCTTGTTGTAGTTGAGCCGCACCTCTCTGATATCAACGAGCTTTTCCTGCATATCAGGCTATTCCATACTTCTTCAGTTTCAGATACAGGGTGTTTCTGCTCATATTCAGATATTTTGCAGCCTCGGACTTGTTATTGCCGGTCTTGAGCAGGACATTCTGGATCAGTTCCTTCTCCTTCTGCTGCACCGGGCTCAGAGAGTTATGCATGTACAGCCCGTTGAGTTCGATGCCCGGAGGAAGGTCCTCAAGCATGATCACCTCATTCTGACAGATGGTCGATGCATACAGGAGAGCGTTCTTGAGTTCTCTGATATTCCCCGGCCAGTGGTAACTCCTGAAGACTGAGAGAACATCCTCTGAAAGTCGTTTCTTCTCACCGTTCGTGTTCTCCCCGATCGTGTACAGCAGACGGTCGATGAGATCCTCAAGGTCTTCCTTCCGCTTTCTCAGCGGAGGGATGTGCAGCAGGCCGCCGTTCAGACGATAGAAGAGGTCTTCTCTGAATACCCCTTCCTGGACCATCGAAGGGAGATCCTTGTTCGTGGAGGCGAGAAAACGTACATTGATCTTCCTCGTCTGGTTACCCCCTATCCTGCGTACCTCCTGATTCTGAAGGACTCTGAGAATCTTTGCCTGCAGTGTCTTCGGCATATCTCCGATCTCGTCCAGCAGGAGGGTTCCTCCGTCGGCCTGTTCAAAGACCCCTCGGTATTCGGATGAGGCACCGGTGTAGGCTCCCTTCTCATGACCGAACAGTTCGTTGTCGAGGAGACTCTCGGGGAAGGCTGCGCAGTTGATCTTGATAAAACTCTCGCCTCTCCGGTGCGAATGCCTGTAGATATATTCGGCCAGACCTTCTTTTCCCGTTCCGTTCTCACCGATGATCAGGATGGTGATATCAGAGGCGGCGAGCTGCTTCGCCCTGCGAAGGACACTGCAGTACTCGGCGTTCCTGCTGTGCATCAGATTGTGAGCTCCGGCCAGCTCTACACCGGATTCTTCCTGCTCCCTCTTCTTGTTCGCCTGCTCCGTTGCGGAATCTATGATCGTGCACAGCGTATTGAAATCGATCGGCTTGCTCACAAAATCGAAGGCGCCGAGCTTCATCGCCCTGACGGCGGCTTCCACCGTGGCATAGCCGGTTATCATGATGACGGGGATACAGGGAAAGGATACCTTCAGCTTCTCCAGCGTTTCCACCCCGTTCTCATTCCCCAGTTTTACATCGAGCAGGATGACATCGATATCTTCCTGCTCAAGGACAGAAAAGGCCTTTTCCGTGTTACCGGCATAGAAGAGGAAGTGGCCTACATAGGAAAAGTTATCCTTGAGGACCTGAAACAGCTGGTGGTTATCATCGATGAATAGAATATCCAAATTCGTTCTCTCTCCTGTACCTGCTGGCCTGACACTTACAGTACAATCTGAACAGACACTGTCCTATTTTAGGACAACTGTAGTATAAAATATATGAAATCTCAATGCAGGAAATGTACATACACATACTATACAAGCTGTAAAGGGAATATACCATCTATTGGCACGGTATATGCTCTTAAAGAAGACAGAACAAAACTCAAGAAACAAGGAGCGAACATGAAAAAGGTATTATTGATGGTGCTGATCGGCACTCTGGTGCTGACTTCGATCTTTGCCGCAGGATCCAAAGAGACTCAGGCGGCCGGCGGTGAGAAGGGAATTGGAGATCTGAAGATCGTACTCATCCTTCCCGGACCGATCAACGATCAGTCATGGAATGCGACGAACTATGCAGGCCTCGTAGCATGTAATGAACAGCTTGGCACGAAGATGGAATACATCGAGAACGTCCAGGCCTCGGATTACGAATCGACCTTCAGGAACTACAGCGAAAGAGGCTATGACCTGATCATGGCAGCGGGAACACAGTTCGACGATGCAGCAAACAGTGTTGCAGCAGACTATCCCGACACGACCTTCTGTGTCGTCAACGGTTTCAGAGCTGACCATTCGAACGTATCTCCGATCTTCCCCAAGGAATTCGAAGCAAGTTACATTGCCTCTCTGATCGCCGGTGAAGTTACAGAAAACGGGCAGTTCGCCACTATCGGCGGCTTCCCCAATGAAGCTATGGAGAAACTGCTTGATGTCTACGAGGCAGTCGCAGTGGAAATCGCAAAAGATCGCGGTATAGCAGGGGCCTCTGCAACCAGATCATATGCAAACAGCTGGGATGATATCGCACTTGGCAAGCAGATGGCCGAGACGATGATCGACAACGGCGCTGATACCATGTTCGTCTATGCGAACCAGGTCGGCCTCGGTGCCATCCAGGCGACAAAGGAAAAGGGAAAGATGTTCGTCGGTTTTTCGAGCAACCAGAACGATATAGCACCGGGAACCGTCGTTGCCTCCGTCATCTTCGATTTCCAGTCTTTCTACACCTGGGCAGTCGAGAAGTTCTATGAAGGTACTCTCTCAGGCGGCAAGGTCCATGAAGCCGGAATCGCTGAAGGGATCTTCAAACCAGTATACCCTGCAGGGTTCGATGAAAGCATCAAGGGCCGGGTCTCAGCGGGTATAGAACAGGCCCTCGCCGGTGAAGTTGATTTCCAGTCAATGTTCAAATAGGAACAATGCCAGACAGTATCCCGATCAAGGTCGGGATACTGTGTCCTCAGAGACCTGAGGCCGAAGGAGATTCACCGATCGGCCCGCTCTGTATCTTACTGCAGGAACATTCCACATGGTATCCTTTCAGGGAAACGATATGAGTACACCATTTTTTGAACTTAGGAACATCTCGAAGTATTTTGCAAAGGTCATCGCGAACAAGGATGTCTCCCTTTCGGTAGAGAGGGGAGAGGTTCTTGCCCTCCTTGGAGAGAACGGTGCCGGCAAGAGCACCTGCATGAAGATCCTCTACGGTCTGTATCAGGCCGACGAAGGAGAGATCTACAAGGAAGGTGAACTGATCACGATAAAGACCCCCAGAGATGCGATACACCACAGGATCTCGATGATACAGCAGCACTTCTCCCTCGTTTCGGCTCACACGGTCACTGAGAACATCATACTCGGGAACGCCAAGGGAAGGATCGACTGGAAGAAGGCACAGAAGAGTATTCAGGAACTTGCCGACAGGTACGGGTTCAACGTCGATGCGGGAGCAAAGGTACAGGACCTCACGGTAGGGGAACAACAGAAGGTGGAAATCCTGAAATCCCTCTACCTTGATGCCAATCTGCTGATTATGGACGAACCCACCGCCGTGCTCACTCCCCAGGAGATCGATACCCTGATGGAATTCGTCAAGGAGTATTCCAGCCGGGGCAATGCCGTCATATTCATCACCCATAAACTCAGGGAAGTGATGCATGTGGCTAACAGAATCATCGTGATGAGAAGCGGCAGAGTACACGGTAACGTACTGAAAGAGGAGACGAACGAACGGGAACTTTCACGGATGATGATCGAACATACCCTTCAGGAAATCGATACGAAACAGACCACTGTGAAACCCGGAAACGTCAGTCTTTCGGTACGTTCTCTTACCGTCGCTCCCCGACGGGAAGTCCCCCTTCTGCGCGATGTAACCTTCGATATCCACAGGGGTGAGATCTTCGGTATAGCAGGTGTCTCAGGAAACGGCCAGCTGGAGCTGTGCATGACCCTATGCGGTGCAATGAAGAGCACCTCGGGCTCGGTCCACCTCGACGGTCAGGACATCACCCACCTCTCCATCAACAAGAGGATCGCTCTGGGCATGGGGTACGTTCCCTCTGACAGGCACCGCTACGGGATGGTGATGGACATGAGCCTTTCTGAGAATATGCTGCTGAAAGCCAGCTATTTCAGCACCTGGAACAGGAACGGAGTCGTCAACAGGAAGAAACTCGCCGAGACCACCTCCGGGATCCTGAAACACTATGACGTGAAGGCTTCGGGACCCAACGCCCTGGCCAGGGAACTCTCAGGGGGGAACCAGCAGAAGGTCATCGTCGGAAGAGAGGTGGAATTCTGCGGGGACTTCATCATCTTCGACCAGCCGACCAGAGGACTCGATCTCGGTGCGATCAACAATGTCCACACGGCGATTCTGAACGAGAAAAAGAACAACAAGGCTATCATGCTGGTGTCCACAGAGTTATCGGAGATCTTCACCCTCTCTGACCGGGTCGCGGTCTTCTATAAGGGTGAGATCCAGGGAATCTACAGAACCAGTGAACTCGACAGTCAGAAGATCGGTCTGCTGATGGCCGGCTATACACACCAGGAAGTGATATGATGGATAAGAAAACCCGGGATATATTGATTACAAACTTCTTCGCTGTGATACTGGGTCTGATCCTCAGCGGATTCATGATTCTGTTTCTGGGGAAGAACCCTATACAGATCTTCATCCTCCTGTTTTCCAGCATGTTCCGTGACGGCTATACGATCGGGGAGATCTTTGTCAAAGCTACACCCCTGATCTTCACCGCCCTTGCATTCGCGTTCACATTCAAGGCAAGCCTGTTCAATATCGGAGCTCAGGGTCAGTTCTATATCGGGTCCATCACGGCCGTGAGTGTCTCCCTGATGCTCCCCTCTCCCGCGGCGATCCCCCTGGCGATCATCCTTTCGTTCGTCACCAGCGGACTGTGGGGAGGCTTCATCGGCCTGTCCAAGGCGAAGTTCAAGGCGAACGAGTTCCTGATCAGTATGATGAGCACCTACGTCGCACTCAACCTGATGAACTATCTGCTGCGCACCGTGCTGATGGAGAGCAAGGGTGAGTACCCTCAGACCGAGACTCTCGCACGGAGCACCTGGCTGTTCAAGATCGTTCCTCATACCCGTCTCCACTTCGGCTTCATCCTCGCGCTGCTTTCCGCCATCACCATCTGGCTGATCCTGTACCGCACGACCTTCGGGTTCAGGATCAGGGCGGTGGGACAGAACAAGGAAGCTGCCAGAATGAGCGGAGTCAATCCCGAGAGGATATATATCATCACGTTCATCATCAGCGGCGGTCTGGCCGGACTTGCAGGGGTCACAGAGGTAAACGGCGTGCAGCACATGCTGCTGCAGGGCTTCAACCCCTCCATCGGCGCTCTCGGTATCGGGATCGCGATACTGGCCAACGGAAACCCCATCGGCATCATCTTCGCGTCGATCCTCTTCGGGGCTCTCCACGTGGGAGGGACGATCATGGGTCAGTTATCGGGTGTACCGTCGAGTATCATCAACCTGATGGAAGGATTCGTCATGGTGTTCGTGATCATCTCCTACTACGTCCGAAGAAAATGGGAAGTGAGCAGAGATAAGAAACTACTGATAGAGGGGAATATATAATGTTGATAAACTTGTTTTCCAGAGCAATGATGATGAGCACACCCCTTCTCCTGGGCTCACTGTCAGAGGTGTTCTCAGAACGGACCGGTGTGATGGTCACTGCGATCGAAGGAATATTCCTGATGGGAGCATGGGCAGGTTTTACGGCATCATACATCACCGGCTCTCTGGCTATGGGACTCCTGTGGGCAGCACTTGCCGGCCTGCTGGTCGCGATGCTCTACGCCTATATCGTCGTGACGTTGAAACAGCACCAGATCGTGACAGGAACCGCGATCAACATCCTGATACTCGGTCTGTGCTCGTTCCTCCAGAGGGTCGTCTTCGGTGTTCCCCTCTCTCCTCTCACTGTCGAGCCGCTGCAGAAGATAGCGATTCCTCTTCTCTCCCGCATTCCCTTCATAGGTCCCGTGTTCTTTGAACAGAACATACTGACCTATTCGATCTACATCCTTGTCCCGCTGGGCTACTTCATCCTCTACAAGACGTCCCTGGGACTGGTGATCAGGTCGACCGGAGAGAATCCTGAAGCCGTCGATGTATCGGGTATCAGCGTATCACGGGTACGGTTCGTCACGGTCTCGGTTTCGGGGATCATCTGCGGTATCGCAGGAGCCTTCTACTCGATCGGCTACCTGGGCATGTTCACGACGAACATGATCGGGGGACGGGGCTGGATCGCCTTTGCTATCTGCTTCCTTGGAAACTGGAACCCGATCGGGGCCTTCATCGGAACCCTGATCTTCGGTCTCGCCGAAGCGTTCGCCATCCTGATGCAGGCAAATGCGTCGACGATACTCCCGAACGAACTGTTCATTGCCCTTCCCTACGTGTTGACCATTGTCCTGACTATCAGCAGGAGGTCGTTCAATGTCCCCTCAAAGCTGGGAATAGCCTACTACGAAGAGAACTGACAGGTGAAGAAGCATACACAGTGACAGAAGTGTTCAGCCTGTTTCTGAAAACCGTAACCGTGCAGGGAGCTTGATGCTCCCTGTTCCGGTGTTGCCTGAGGCCGCAGGAAACGGAATATTTCATCCCTGCCCGATACATTGAGACCTATATTTCTACATTTTTCTCACTACAAGAATCGGCGGGTCACTCGGCAGACTTCACCGCCAGTTTTTTCTCACGAGCTACAGCCTGACGAACTTTCATTGGCCAGGTTTCCTCCGGAATTTTCACTCCCATCTGATAGAGAATCATGCCGGCTTTGTTCGTGATCTCAGAGTAGACTCTGCTCTTCGGTTTGTCTGAAGGAAAGGAGCATTCGATCCCTTCAATCTCATCAAACATCGATCGCATCGTGTATTTCCTGTTCAGTCCATGCTGTTTCATCCGTTCTCTAATCCAGCTTTCAAGGACCACGGTAAGGAAGGTGACATAGATCTCACCATCAACTCCCTGGTCATCACTATGACGAGGACGGTTATATCGTTCCTTGAAGTTTTTGAAGGAACATTCAATCATCATTCTTTCAGCATAGGCTTCAACGACGTCTTCTTTTGTGAGCGACCCATCTGACAGATATGTGAAGAATCCACATAAAGACCGTTCCTTTCGTTCCTGATCAGGTTTTACCACATAGGTGGTAACTGTTCCCTTACCATATACTTTCTTTTCCACCACTTCGAAGAATCTGCTGTATTCAGTTCTTGGTTCAAGAGAAGCCTCTCCGGTCTCTAATGCGATGCGCATCTTTTTTAATTTCTTAGAGAGCAGCTTCTGTTCTCTTTCAGCCCTAAGAGGGTTGTAACAAATATCCAGAGCAAGATCTTTGCGGTTCTCTCCCCGTCCCCGACGGGGGATCTCAATCGTATGGGCCAGACGAGTACAGTACAGGTTCCTATCCTCAATGAAGTTGTCAGCACGCTGAACAGACAACCCTGTGCGTAAAACAGCATCATTCACAAACTTATTCTGCTTGATATCGATCGCACAGACAAACTTGTAACGAGCCTTGAGCATCCTGCGAACATTCTCATCACTGTAGAAACCACGATCAAGGACAAATACCGACTTCTTCGGGTCTATGCCATCCCTGCTAAGATCTTTCGCCGTATTCTCTAATGTGGAGACATCAGCGATTTTCCCTTCAAGAGTACGGTAGTAGATCGGGATTTTGCTGTTCAGATCATACACCGTTAGCATCTCAATCTGATCTTCATCCCGGATGCCCTCCTTACTGAAGCCACGGCTTGCCCGGTAGAGCAGCTCCCCTAAAGCGGTAATTGAGGTGGTGTCCAGAGCAAGAAGCGTAGCACGTTTTGAGCTGTTCGCCTCACGAAGACGCTCGAAGGTAATGCTGCGGGCTTCTTCGTCTACCAGACGCAGGAGAGCTGTGATCATATCTTTGTGCATATTCTGAGCGTAGGGGTGAAGATTGTTTCTGTCGAACCTGCTGAATCGATACATTGGCAGATCCGGTTCAGCAAGGTTGAAATACACCAGTGACAATAACGCCTTCCAGTCAGAGGGGAAGACCGCTCGAAGGACCTTATCTATTTTCGTCTGGTGAGCGACATGAGAGAACAGGAGATCAAACCCGCATCGCTTTCTCATCAGAACGGCCTTATCAGCACTCCTTCTTACGAATGGTTCACTGACCAATCCGGTGGCAAGCTGCTGCTGTTCAGTGAGAGCGAGAAAGTATGCACTCGGGATAAAATCGCCGTCAAGGTCGAAATGACCGAGCGAAGTACGCTGAGAAACGGGCCATTTCTTGTCAGGCACCCGTTTGCTGACTGAAAGGAAGACATATTCGATACCGGATTGCTTGTTTTTCTGTCTTATTATTGCCATCTTGCACCTCTGTAGTTGCTATATTATCACTACATTTGAGATAGCGCAAGATGACCAACTGTTTTTATGAGAAAAATTTATGCTTTTTTTGATTAGGAATTTTAGGCTGTAGTGCGAAAGTTATCGAAATTTAGGTCTTAAAGAGTTGTCAATCCGGACGGGGATCACTGAACAGTCGATCATCCGTATCTTGAAAGGAAACCAGCCGATAACATTCGAGACTGCAAACAAGCTTGAAATGGTCACCGGAGTATCCGCTCGATTCTGGAACGATCTTGAGATGCAATACAGGGAACAGGTAAGCAAGATAGCCCAACAAGAAGACCCTGAAAAAAGGAATCACCTGGTCAAAGACGATACCGATCAGAGAACTCATTGAGAGGCAGGCAATTTCTCAGTTTGATACTTCCACAGAAATGGTCCAGGAAGCTCTTCGCTTCTACGGAGTAGCAACCGTAGATGCATGGGAAAGACTCTGGAATGATCCTAAGGTCGCAGCAAGAAGGTCTGATTGTTTTGAGAGCCTTCCCGGTCCTGCTTCCGCATGGATTCGGTTGGGAGAGATCGAGGCTCACAAGACACCATGTGATCCGTATCACAAGGAATTATTCAAAAGGAATCTCCAGAAAATCCGGGAGTTCACTACTGAGAGTCCTGCTTCGTTCATTCCCAGGATGCAGGAGCTCTGTGCAGAAGCAGGAGTCGCGCTGGTTTTTATCCCCGAAATGAAGAAAGTCCCCTGGAATGGGGCAACCAAATGGCTTTCATCTGAGAAAGCCATGATCATTCTGAACCTGCGTGGTAAAGGTGAGGACCTGTTCTGGTTCTCATTCTTCCATGAGGCAGGACACGTTCTCACGGGGAAGAAACAGCATCTCTATATCGCAGAGAAACACGATGATTCGCCTGAGGAAAAGAAAGCAGATGCGTTCGCATCAGAGATCCTCATACCTGCAAAGGACAACAAACGGATTGCCATGATTCGGTCAAAGGCTGAACTTCTTGAACTTGCAGACCGTCTTGAAATCAGTCCGGGAATCGTAGCTGGACGCTACCGTCACCTGACTGAGAAATGGGAATTCTATACAGATCTGACGAGGAAGTTCAGCTGGGCATAGTATGGGATATTCCATATTTTTTCACGAAACGTGTACAATTCCCACAGTGAACACTACGGGCTCACGCCCGCAGCATCTGTATTACAATTCGAGCTTCGCTTGCCCGCTGTTTTCTTTCTGCTAACGTTTGATCGGTTATAGTATACACGAAGTAATCATCATGAAAGATACTGTAGTGATTACGCTTGTATTACGTGCGTTAATCTCTTGGTATCACTGCTTTGAAGACCTCTTGGACTGCCATATCTTCAGAAAACATCACGAGGTCGGCTCTATATCCCACTTCTATGCATCCTCTGTCTGTCAGTGATAGCACCCTCAGCGGGTTCTCGCAGGCAACTTGGAAAAAGGTGCGTCTGTCGAGCAGTTCCTCTAGATAGAGTTGTTTTGCAGATTCGTTTATCGTGATTGCCGATCCTACCAGGGTATTGTTGTCTCTATAGTAGCAGGCAATTCCATTCGAGTAGATGTTCTTTCCGAGATAGGTTCCCTCACATGCACCCATGCCGGCAAGAATCATGGCATCGGAGATGAGGCAGAGTCGCTCTGTACCGAGGCTACTGATGGTAAGGTCTAACAGAGCAGGATGGACGTGCACTCCATCACAGACAAGTTCATAGGTTGCATGGGAAAAGGGTCGTACAAATGGCATGGCTGCCAAGCCAGGTCGTTTATGATCGATGGGGCTCATGGCATTGTAGAGGTGGGTGATATGGTTTTTGGCTCTAGGGGGTACATCAGTTATGGTGCAGTTGCTATGGCCGTAGGCAACCACGATGTGATGTTCTTCCAGGATGTCAGCTAGCTCTTCGCTACCATGTATTTCAGGTGCGATGGTCATGGTGGTGATAAGGGGTTTACCGCCCACTTGAATGGCAAGGATTTTCTGTAGGTACTCGCTATCATATGCTGTGACATTGACGGGCAAGATGCCTCCCCTCTTCTCTGCTGCGATGAAGGGTCCTTCGAGGTAGACTCCAAGCAGGTGGGAAGAGAGGAAGGGGCTGTGTTCTAGTGCTTTGCCGATTTCACCTAAGAGGTCCACATCGGAGACGAGTGCAAGTTGAAAGGAGGTGATGCCTTTCTCTGCAAGAAAGAGGGCTAGTCCTTCAAGGTTCTCTTGCATGGCTCCTGTCATAGCACCAAAGCCTCCAGCACCATGGAGGTGCATATCTACCAGACCAGGTCCGACGATGCTGCCATGTGCATCAAAGTGTTTGAGCTTTTTCATCGATGCTGTTTCTTGCGTACCTACAAAGGTTATAGTGCCTTGCTCAACAGCTATGGTGGTATGTGGTTGTAAGGTTCCTTGAGTATAGACTGTGGCATTGGTTATTACATAGGCAGGTTCATGATGGAGCATAGGCTACTCTCCTGTCTTGGAAACCATGATGGTGTATCTGGAGGAAAGAACAGGCACATCGACGAGAGTGAAGTGTACGCTCTTGTGGTGGCTGTCTAAGCAGGGTATCTGTATCATCAATCAGGATGGGTAGTGTACGAATAAAGCAGGTGTTCGTCATGATCTTCAGTGCTAACCTGGGGGTATGCCGCTCTCTCTGATGATGGTGTTCATCATATGCCAGGATGTGCTGTTTCTTGTTCTTTGCATGCTTCATGATCGAATCCTTGCAGTATGTTGGTGAAATACGAGCTCTATAAGAGAAATCTACCACACTCTGTCGATGAAAGCGATGGGGGTGTTTCTTCTTAGCCACGTACAGTGTTATGGATTTTCACATACAGAGAGCAACCTATACGAAAGGATCAGGAATGTGGATTCCATACCTGGTACCTAAAAGTAAGCTGCAGGGCGTTTTATGCGGCTGTCAGGAATTGGTCTTCTTCATACTTCAGCCGGTGCATTCATAACACTACCCGTATTTTTAGCACTCTGGATACTTGTATTACCCGTAGTTTTATCACTTTTATTTGATTTTTACCCGTATTTTTTGGGTCTGAAATTTTTTCCATACTGAATACGCATCGTGATGATTTTGCTTCCTACGGAAGCAGAATGGATGTGAGTAGGATGCAGGAGGTGTTCGACAGGTTAGGTTCCACAGTCGGGGAAAAAATCAGATATGTTGAGCTGTCAGAAGGTGAACGAACCGCAGTAACCCAGAAAATCCTCACATGCTTCACACATGCCAGAATTTTGTACAGGGTATACCATTCCAGTGCAGACTAACCCCCCACTCAAAGCACAGATACGCAGAAAGATTTCCAAGGGGATTCTGGTGGACATCGGAGTGTTTCTCGCCATGAGCGGTCTATCGATCAAAGATATTGCACATGACAGCAACCTTCTGTTATCACATCGAGGCGAATTGGCAGAGCAGTTCATCGGTCAGCACCTGTTATATGATCAGCCGAGCTATATGACACCTGAGCTGTACTACTGGACCAGGGAGAAACCCCAATCCAATGCTGAAGTTGATTCCCTTGTTCAGATGGGTAACTCTATACTCCCCATCGAAGTCAAGTCGGGAAAAACCGGAACGTTGAAATCCTTGCACCTCTACATGGAATCCAAACAGCTCCACGTGGCATTACGGTTTTCAACACACACACCAGCTGTCGAGACAGAAGCCTCCTCTCTACCCCGATCCTATTTCACCTGTACACTCGTCACCTTACCACTCTATCTCGTCGGTCAGAGCAGACGCCTGATGAAACAGGTACTGGAGGAGTCCCGGCAGAACAAGGCTCCGACATCCGGGTAATCAGAGGTGTTCCGGACAGTGCCGGAGACCTCATACACCTGATTATGCTGTCAGAGTCCTACACCAGGCCGATCAGGGTTTTGAACTCTCGGGTCTTGTCCTTACTGACGTGGACTCTCTCGTCATGTGAGAACTTCAGCACATACCGGCCTCTTCCCCAGGGAAGGATCCGCTCGACGCGGTTCAGATTCACCAGAGACTTCCTGTGTGCCCTGAAGAACTGCTCGGGGTTCACACTCTGTTCAATCTGAGAGAGACTCCGGTCTACGATGTAGCGGATACCGTCTGTATAGAGGCATACCAGACTGTCCTCGGTGGCAAAGAAGTCGATATCGTCGACATCGACGACCTTCAGCTCGAAACGGTCCTTGACAGTGAATCGTGTCTGATATTTCCTGATGCCTGCAGAACCACCCTCCACCAGGGTACTCAACTGCTGAAGAACCTGATCATCAGGGATCGTCCTTGAGGGGACTCTGGACAGAGCTTCGAACAGCCGGTCATCCTGAAAGGGTTTCAATACATAATCCACCGCATGGATCTCGAAGGCCTGAACAGCATGTTCATTGTACGCTGTAATGAAGATCACAGCAGGTTTATGCTGTGCCTGACGCAGCACCTGAAATCCCGACAGCCCCGGCATTTTGATATCAAGCAGAACGATATCGGGCAGCTTCTCATCGATCAGACTGACAGCGGCCTTTCCGTTGTCCGCCTCTCCGACAATCAGAAAATCATCCCGACTGTCCAGGATTCTCTTTACTCTCTCGCGTGATCTGATCTCATCATCAATGATGCATATGCTCTTTCTCATAGTGAATCAATCGGTACAGCCATCGTCACGACCAGACCGCCCCCCTTCTTGTTTTCAAAGCCGATACGTCGATGATACATCGCAAACAGCCGTCCTTCAACATTCTTTAATCCCGTGCCCTTTCCAGTGGCAACAAGAACCGGGTCAAATACGGAGTCCCCATTGTCCTCGATACTGATGATCAGGTTCTCTTTGGCCCGATACAGCCGGATGGAGATATCGATCTCTCCGGTCTCTTTGGCTCCATGGGTGACGGCATTCTCAACGACAGGCTGAAGAAGCATCGGTGGAATTTCATACTGTTCCAGAGCCTCGTCGACATCTATCGTGTACGTGAGTTTATCACCGAAACGCGATGTTTCCACCTGCAGATAATGTCTGACTGCCTCGATCTCCTGGAATACAGGGACAGAATCCACTTTGGTGGAGGAGAGTATATACCGGTACAGATCCGCCAGGCTCTGAAGTGTCCTGTTGGCTTCCGATGGATTCGTATCGATCAGATCCATCACACTATTGAGGGAATTGAACAGGAAATGGGGTGTGATCTGGGCTTTCAGAGCCATCTGCTCTGCCAGTGTCATTCTCTCTTTCAGTCTGTTGTACTCCTGCACCCTTCTCGAATGGCCGGTGACTTTCCTGCAGTAGAAGACAGCTTTCCTGTGACCTTGTGCTGTCTGTACGATGTAGGCAGTGAGAAGGATGGGGACTCTTCCGCCTTCCAGAGTCATCAGCGAGGTGGCACGGTTCTCGATGGTCTCCATCGAGGAGAAGATTTCAAGGACCTCCCTGTCCCCGAAAAACACCATCGAGAAGGAACTCTCCGCCTTCAGCTGCCCCAGCGTATCGGCACCCACCAGTTTCAGGAACGCGCTATTCGCTTCGGTGATTCCAAGCGTATCAACACAGACCAGAAATGGCTCTCGCGGTTTTCTGTAGAGATTGACGGAGTTCCTGCGCTTCATGATTCCCTTAGGTCCGTTGAATGGAGCGGGAGTGCGTCCGAGGACGAGTCTCTCCAGAGCCTCCTGCGACTGTCTTGCGCTGTCACCATGGATCGGGGCATGGGACCAGAAGGCAACTATCGAAGTGCCGATACCGATGATGAAGATAAGCAGCACGCTCATCGCCGAGGCAAGAGGAAGTGACCCCTGATCGATGTAGTGCACGATTCCCAGAGAGAGACTTTGCCAGTCGGCGGGGGCGAGGATGAGACTTGCCGACAGCTCGGTCGATGTTTTCACGATTCCGATGATGAATGCGGCAAAGACGAACGGCTTCAGCTGAGGAAGGGTTATCACAAAGAAGGATTTCAGCTGACTTGCGCCCAGGGACCGTGAGACCTCCTCACGCCGCTTATCGGCGACAAGGAACCCTGCCTCCATCGTCTTCAGACTATAGGGAAGACGACGAGCTACAACAGTGAACAGCAGAAGCAGGTAGAAGGGAACGGGATGGTTCTGAGGAAAGATACCCGCATAGGCGCTCAGGACTCCTACGGCGAGCACGATACCGGGAAGAATGAAGGGAATGATAAGGATATAATCGAGAAACCGGAACCGTTTCTTGAAGTAGATACGATCACCGAGAATCAGGGCGAACACGACGATGATGATGGTAGCAGTCAGGGATAGGCGTGCCGTGTCCATCAGCATCGACGGATACGTGAATATCCGTGCATAGTGTTCAAGCGTCCACCCCGAGGGGATGATCCTGTACCCCCAGATCGTGACGAACGACTGGACGACCGTCACAAAGAAAGGAGCCAGCAGGAACAGGAAGACCAGAGCGACCAGGGCCTGCGTGACCCTGGTCCACCGCCCTAGGCGGTACACGACAGGAGCGACTCCCCTCTGATATTCTCTCGTCGTTGCCCTCAGCAGGCGGTTCACGAGGGTAAGAAGGACAAGTGAGAGAATGATCACCCACAGACTGAAAATCAAAGCTACCCTCTCGTCATTCAGGACCGAGAGGAAGTTGGTGTAGATCTCATAGGAGAGTACGGTATATCCCCCTCCGATGACCAGAGGTCCGCCTATATCGCCGATGGCCATCAGGAAGATCATCAGACCACTGATGATAATGTGGGGGGCGATACAGGGAACGGTGACACGCAGCAGAATCTGCAGATGACTGCTGCCCAGGGAGACCGCCGACTCATCCACATGACGCGGGACCCCCTGGAGACCCGCAGCAATGATGAAGGTTGCATACGGTATCGACACGATCAACTGATTGATGAGCATCCCTCTCAGGCCGAAGATGTGGGGCAGGTACATGCCGAGGCGCTGAAGGAGCAGTGATATCAGACCGCTCCTCCCATAGATCGACAGTACCGCAAAGGCCATGATGAAGGGGGGAGTGATCATCGGAATGGTCAGGAGGGAGAGCCACACCCGGCTTCCCGCTATATCAGTTCTGACAAGGACAAAGGCCAGAGGAAGAGCTGCCAGCAGGGAAATGAACGTAGTAAGAATACCGAGGGTAAAAGTGTTCTTCGTGACACGAAGCAGGTGAGGCCAGAAAAAGGAGGGCAGGACTTCAGTGGTCATAAGGGCACTGGAGAGGCCTTTGGTAAACAGATGAATGACAGGAACCAGCAGAAAACCGATTATCAGCAGGATAGGAGGAACGAGCAATAACGCCGATGGCACCCTCTCCGATATCCGGTTCACTGATTGAATCCCTCCATGTGCCGCACTGACTGTCTGTCCCTAGTTGAGCTTCCTGATGTTTCGACCGATCACGAGGTCCTCGGGGGAGAACATTCCCCTCACCGTCTGTCCCTTCTTCAGGTCCGGTGCCGAATTCCCACGTATGGGGTGCTCGAATTCAAGGGTTATATCATTAGACAGCAATACTTCACCTTTTACAAGACCTCCAAGGTATTCGATGTAGTTGATCGTCCCTTCCAGGACATTGTCATACTGACCGGTCCCCTCTTCGTTCAACCTGATATACTGAGGTCTCAGTGACATCCACACATCGGTTCCACGGGTGATGACCTCCTCGCTTTTCACATGGAACACCTCTGAATCGACATGGATCGACACGACATCGTCATTGCGGTCGGCAATCTTTCCGTAGAGGATATTCGATTTCCCGATGAAGCCCGCAACAAAATCGTTGTTCGGTTTCCGGTAGATAACCTCAGGGGTTCCTCCCTGCATCAGTTCTCCCTGACGCATCACGAAGACCTTGTCCGAGATGGAAAGAGCCTCCTCCTGGTCATGGGTCACGAAAATCGTGGTGATGCCGAGTGCCTGCTGGATTTTCCGGATCTCCTTTCTGATGTTCAGCCTGAGTGCGGCATCAAGGTTTGAAAGGGGTTCGTCCAGCAGCAGGACATCGGGCTTGATCACCAGAGCGCGGGCAAGGGCAACACGCTGCTGCTGACCACCTGACAGCTGGGAAGGCATTCGCTTCTCGTATCCTGTCAGCCCTACAAGCTCCAGGTACTCGGCCACGAGAGAGGCGATCTGCTCCTTGTCGAGCTTCTTGATCTTCAGACCATAGGCTACGTTGTTGAACACATTCATCGTCGGAAAGATCGCATAATCCTGAAACACTATCCCGATATTCCTCTTCTGTGGAGGAATGTCCACAAGGTTCCTGTCTCGCAGCATGATCCTTCCACTCGTCGGTGTCTCGAAACCCGCAACCATTCTTAGGAGGGTCGTCTTCCCGCACCCCGAAGGTCCCAGAAGGGAGACCAGCTCCCCCTTTTCGATAGTAAGGGACAGGTCCCTGACAGCCTCTGTGGAACCGAAGTTCTTCTGTAAATGCTCGATTAGTATTTCACTCATGGTTTACTGATTCCTTTCCTTCATATTGTTACTGATAGCGGTTCCTATACCCACAATGACGATAAGTACGATACCCATTGCCGCGGCGCGTGATATGAAGCCCTCTTCAACGAAGTAGGCGATGTACAGTGACATGGTTCTCCACCCGGGAGGATTCAGCATCAGGCTGCTGGAGAGTTCGGTCACGACCTTTATCATACCGATAATCACGGCCATTGATATAGCGGGCTTCAGCTGGGGCAGGATCACTGAGAAGAACGCCTTCACTTCAGTCGCTCCGAGACTGAATGCAGCCTCCTGCTGCGAGTCATCGATCTTGGAGAACCCGGCTTCGATGATCTTCAGGACAAACGGAAGGCGACGTATGCTGATTGCAATGATCAGGATATAGATCGAGGCGATCAGGTCTCTTTTGCCCAGTGAGACTCCGGCGTAGCTTTCCAGAAGGCTGACTGCGATGATGACACCGGGAATCGTGAACGGCATGAGGGTGAAATAGTTCACCCACCTCATCATCTTCCGGTTCTTGAACATATGGGCGAAGATCACACTGAGAATGATCAGGATCGGCGTGACTGTCAACAACAGGATGATCGTGTTACGGATCGGCAGGATGTCGCTGAGGGCTTTCACGTAATTATTCGTGGTGAATTCCTTCGGAAGCCAGTCATATGCCCATATCGTTCCGAAGGATTGGATCACTATCGCAAGGTACGGGGCAAGAAAGATGAATGATACCACTATGAGGGTCACCAGAGCGAGCCTGCGTGAACGGGGACGGTCATAGGTCATCTGGCCGATTCGGAAACGGTGTTTGACGTCAGTCAGTTTCATCAGGCGACTGACAATGAAGAGCATCAGGAAGGAGAGGATCAGGGTCCAGGCACCGAAGATGATGGGAATCCTCTCATCTCCCATGTAGGTGATGAAGTTGTTGTAGATCTCTGTGGAAATAACCTGATAGCTTCCGCCGATGATCAGCGGTCCACCCACATCTCCCATGGAAGTGAGGAAGACCATGAGCGCGGCCATCAGGATATGGGGTGCAATATAGGGAAGAACAATTGAGAACTGTGTCTTCAGGGCACTGTTGCCAAGAGAGATGGAAGCCTCCTCCAGATGTCGGGGCACGGTCTTGAGACCGGTAATGACCAGCAGTAGCGCATAGGGCATGGCATGGAGCACCTGCGTGATCACCAGACCTCTCAAACCGTAGATGGACGGCAGGTGTATGCCGAACAGTTCGAAAAACATGGTGATGACGCCGCTGTTGCCCAGAAGGATGATGGTGGCGAAACTGGAAATGAAAGCCGGAGTGATCAACGGGACAGACAGCGCACCCAGAAATACTGCGGCACCGGGCACCTGCAGTTTGGCAATGAGAAAACCCAGAGGAACTGCTATCAGTACGGCAATAACGGTCGTCATCAGAGCCATTTGAAGCGTGTTCCCGGTTACTCTCAGGAGATACGAGAAAAATCCCGCCGGCAGTGGTTCGCTGCTCCCGAAGACCAGGGTGAAAGAACCGGTGAACAACCTGATGATCGGAACAATGAGAAACACCACCAGAAAGAGGGTTGCAATCGCATATGCCAGGTTGAACCACGAAAAGGTAAAGACTTTTTTCATGAATAATCTCCAATCATTCATCAACCCAAACCGCGTTTCGAGCGGTTTGGATTGAGTCGGACTGTCTATTTGGTGCCCTTGGTTCGGATGTATTCACCGAAGGTATCCTGGATCAGGTCTCTGTTAGCTTCCGCAAGTGCCGGATCCGGAGCATAAATGGTGCCCATGTCGGCTGTGACGCTTTCGAGACTGACCGGCAGTGAGGGATCCATCACCCCCTGTTTAACCGGGATGTACAGGTACTCTGAACCCTTGAGCTGCATCTCATCACTGAGGATGTAGTCGATGAATTCTTTGGCCAGGTTGGGATGCTTCGCATTCTTGACCAGTGCCATCGAGTTGTCGTACACCTGGGATCCGTCGGCGGGGAATACGAACCCGACAGGATAGCCTTCGTTCATGGCAACGAGAGCGGGTCGTGACAGGCCGATAGCCAGCGCGAACTCTCCCTTGCTTACCAGGGTGTAGATCCTTGAACTTGAGCCGGAGTAGTAGGGAAGATTCTCGTTGATCCCTTCCCAGATAGCGGGAGCCTCGTTTCCGTAGATCTGCAGCATGGCAACTACATTAGAGCTTGCGGTGGAAGACTTCAGAGGGTTCGCACTGATGATCTGGTCCTTGTAGACAGGGTTGGCCAGGTCCTTGTAGGTTCTGGGTACCGGAAGGTTGTAACGGTCAAGCACCTGCTGGTTATACATGATTCCGGTGAACATCAGTGACCAGACGTGGTAGTAGTCTTCAGGATGACTCAGGTCAAGCCTGCTGTCACCCACGGCGATGGATGATTTGAAGCCGGGAGCCTGTGGAGCGTACGGCTCAAGCAGACCCATCTCGATAGCGTGCTGATAGTTGATCATCGAGCCTGCGTGAACGACATCCGCCTGCGGATTTGCCGCTTCCGACTCCAGTTTCTTGAACATCGCCTCGGTTCCACCCGGGTTGAGGACATTGACTGTCACTCCGGGGTGAAGGGCTTCGAAGCCTTCCTTCATTGCCTCGGCATATTCGGCAAAAATTGTGCTGTATACGACCAGTTCCGTTTCGCCGTGACCGGCGTCTGCAGCAGAGGGCGCAACCTCCTGTGCTCCTGCTGCGAACATGGACATCGTGCATGCGATGAACAATGCAATAAGCGTAAAACGTTTCATCATACTACCTCCTGTGTAATGATGCTGTAGTGTACCCGTATAGACATACCATGAAAAACGAAATCGTACGAACGGGGTTATACAGCATCCGAGCCGGATAATCGGCAGGGTGAGCCGGAACACGGAACCACCGGTGCACGATCTCTGCCATCAGTGCACGTGAAACTGAAAGTAAGAAAAAATTCATAATAAATCATTTTATGATTTTTCTCGACATATCTCTACTTCGGTGATATCCTCTGAGTATGCATGCATCCTCATATCCCAGAAAGGAGCCATCTATGAAAAAAACACGAGCAATTGTAGCTATCCTGTGTGTGACAGCCGTACTCTTCAGTGCAGGAGTCAGTGAGAACCAGGTAGAGAAGCAGTTTGCCGACCAGAGCAATGCTGAATACCTTGACCACTATTTCGACATCACCTTCCCCTCTGATACCGTGGATGCTGCAGCATTCTCGCGGGCACTCACGCAGATCGTCGAGGATCCTGCCGAGATCCGGGATCAGGAGGATATCTTTGAAGCACTTGTCGATGCCGCGTCCCTAACTGAACTGGCCCTGACCTACTCGCCGGAGAAGGCCGCACAGCGCCTGGCCTTTCACGGCATCTCCAGCGAAGTCCCCTCAGATGTCGCTCAGTACCTGGCATGTGCCCTGGATGCATCACTGCTTCCTGCCTCTGCCGCCACACAGATCATGAGTGACCAACGGCTTTCCGCATCAACAGCCTCGAATCTGCTGATGAGCATCGCTAACGCCAACGGGGTAAGCAGAAACTACACGGGAACCATTCAGGACCCTGATATCCTCATGCGGATATCAAACTCCTTTGACGGCTACACCCTCTTCTCCGACAACAACCTGGATGAGATCGGTGCTGAGGCTGTCCAGAGGAGAGCCTCCACGGGCTACAACCTGAAAAAGGATATCGACGATGCACAGTTCCTCCCCTCACGGACCATCCAGTATGGACACAGTGACGAAACCCATCTGAAACAGCTGGTTGTCCTCCTTGCAAGTGAAGGAATGAATGCAAAACTGCAGATCGAACCGAAGGTCTCAATCTACGAGTACCTGCTCGACTGGGGTCCTGTACCCGAGCCCAGTCCCTACTACATGGTCCTTGAGAACAGTGAAGATTTCTATCTTGCCTATGCGGTGGAGTATGATGCGAAGTTCGAGTTTGAAAAGGAAGAAGACCTTCTCAGGTTCGACCACATCATCAATACCTACGCAAAGAAGAATGATGAAAATCAGGCCGAGGACAGCAATGTAGCCCTCCTGAGCGGCTCCTGGTGGCAGCCCCTGTACAGCACGACCTTCAATGCCGATGCACAGGCGTACAGGGAGATCGTGGACTGTGTCCTTATGGAAGACGGATACTCTATCCACCCCTTCTCACTGATCGATTCAAAGGAGAACCTGATAACCACGCTGGAGGATCTCAGCGGACTGAACGTACAGGAAAGACCGCTGTTCGTCAACAATGCCTTCTACCGCTATCTGACCGGCTCTGATTACCAGTAAGGGCCCGTTCACCAAAGGAGCGGCCATCGTACGGCTGCCCCTTTGGAACAAGGCATTCGTCATCTTTGATTCCCTACGGAGCACCTGATATGATTCCCTATGTTCGTCAGAACCAGATCTATTCCTTCATCAGAATGAAACAGATCGCCTACATCGAAGATATCCTGGAATTGACCGGAGTATCTCTCCCGACTGTCCGTCGTGACCTCAAGAAACTTGAGGAAGAGGGCAAGATCATCCTGCTGAACGGCGGCGGGGTCAGACTCAATGAAGAGGCTGAACACTCTGTGGTCGCCAGACTCGAAGTGAACGCGGAAGAGAAGTATCTGATCTGCAGCAGGGCTGCACGAGAGCTCGAGAATAACGAGTTCGTATACCTTGGCCCCGGATCGACAGAGGACTACCTCATCCCCTTCCTTGCGGGAAAACAGATCACCGTGGTGACGAACGGAATATTCCACCTTCCCAAGTTGCTGGAACACGGTATCAAGACGATCGTGATCGGCGGAGTGCTCGATCACAGCTATGGGATAACCCACGGTCCCGAGGTGTACGAGAAGATCAGAACGATGAACTTCAGCACCTGTATCATCGGAGCGAGCGCTGTGTCGAAACAGGGGATCGCCTCGTTTGATCATGATGTTTCGGTCATCAATCGACTGGTTCTCCAACGGGCAAAAAGGCGTATACTGATTGCAGACTCCACCAAGTTCTCCGCATTCAGTCATCATGTATTTGCAGAGATTGATGATTTTGATCAGGTCATCACCACAGAGAACGCCGCCGTCGACCCCTCGGAGTTGAAGAACCTTATCATCGCACAGCCATCGGATCTGTAAAGGACGTATCATGCATCAGTGTAAGAAAGCCATCATCGGAGGAACAGGGGTTGAATCTCTTGCTGAGCTCTCGGGACCATTTCAGGTTGAAACACCCTACGGAGGTGTTGAGACCTATCGGTTCAACCATGGAGGGGAGGAGATGCTCTTTCTTCCCCGCCACGGACGAGGACACACCGTACCCCCTCATGCCATCAACTACAGAGCACAGATGAAAGCACTCCAGCAGGAGGGGGTTTCCTTTATCTATGCCCTGCTCACCAGCGGTTCCATGGATCCAGAGGTCCAGGAAGGCTCGATCGTTGTTATTGAAGACTTCCTCGATTTCACCTCCTCGCGCACAGGAACGTTCTTCGACGGGAGTGACAATACTGTTGCCCATGTCGATATGAGTGATCCCTACTGCAGGAACCTTCGTTCCCTGTTCATACAGACGGCGCAGGAGACTGGAGTACCGATCCATGAGAAGGGAGTGTACGTTTGTAGTGAAGGTCCCCGCTTTGAAGGAAAGGCAGAGATAGCCATGTTCCGCTCACTCGGCGGCACGCTGGTAGGGATGACTGGTCTTCCCGAAATGTACCTGGCCAAGGAGCTCGGGATGTGCTATTCCGCTATAGGTCTTATCTCCAATATGGCCTCTGGCATACAGCATGAGAACCTGGCAGAGATAGACCACGGAAAGAACGTTTCGGAAGCCAAACATGCTGCCCTCAAGGTTATCACCAGTGTGTTTGCTTCCAGACCATTGACTCAGAACACGTGCGACTGCACAAGGGCAGTCCTACATCTATAAAACAGGAGTATAGTATGCCGACAATTCTACCCGTCCGCCTCCAGCAGAACCCGGATAAGCTTGTACTGCTTGATCAGACAAAGCTGCCGACCGAAGAGGTATTCCTCTATCTCGATACGAGAGAGGAGATATTCGAAGCAATCAAGAAGTTACGTGTACGCGGGGCGCCGGCAATCGGCATAGCAGCCGCATACGGTATCTATGTGTGCCTCTCCCGTGGCCGTTACCCTACCCTGGAGAGCATGGAACAGGATATGAAGGCCCTGAAAACGTATTTCGCTTCAAGTCGACCCACTGCGGTCAATCTGTTCTGGGCCCTGGACCGCATGGAACGGACGTTCAAAACGAAGCTGAGTACACCGGGAATCACCCGGGAGGACCTGCTCGAAGCACTGCTTCAGGAAAGCAACCTGATCTTCACGGAAGACCAGGCCATGGGGATAGCCATCGGAGAACACGGGTTATCGCTCTTCAAGGAGAAAAAAGAGTGGGGAATCATGACTCACTGCAATGCCGGAGGACTGGCTACCAGCGGATACGGTACCGCTCTGGCCCCTCTGTATCTGGGCCATGAACAGGGATACCGGTTCAAGGTCTACTCGAATGAGACAAGACCTCTGCTGCAGGGGAGCCGTCTCACGGCCTATGAACTTGCAAAGGGAGGCCTTGATGTCACAGTACTCTGTGATAGTATGGTGTCATTGGTCATGAAGGAGAGGAAAATAGAGGCTGTTATTGTCGGAGCTGACCGTATAGCGGCAAACGGCGATACGGCCAACAAGATCGGCACCAGCGGTGTTGCCATACTGGCACAGTATTACCACATCCCGTTTTATGTAGCCGCGCCGACATCCACCTTTGACCTTTCGACTGCGACCGGCAGTGACATTGAGATCGAGCTGCGCGATGGAGAAGAGGTGATACACGGCTTCGGAAGACAGACGGGACCGAAGGATGCCCACGTCTACAATCCTGCCTTTGATGTAACCGATGCCGCTCTCATCACGGGCATCATCACGGAGAACGGGATCATCGAGTCACCCGATGCTGAAAAGGTCAGAAGGCATCTGAGTCTATCCTGAGAGAGAATACCAATCATCATGAGACATGATGAATAACACATACGAAAAAGGAGAAAGATATGAAAAAACTGGTTGTGAGTATCGTACTGGTACTGATCGTGGGAATGCTGTTTGCTGCAGGATCAAAGGAGCAGACAGCTCAGGAAGCCGGACTGAACATCGCCATCATCACCACCCCGAGCGGAGTGGATGACGGATCGTTCAATCAGGATAACTACAACGGGATCCTCGCGTTCATCGAGGAGCACCCTGAGGCTCAGGTCACGGCAATCCGTGAACCCAGCGGAGATGTTGCAGCTGCCCTGAAGACAGCGGCAGACGTTGTTGCCGAGTATGATGTGCTGGTGTGTACAGGATTTCAGTTTGCCGGTATCGGAGAGTTGGCGAAGGAAAACCCCGAGACCAGATTCATCCTGGTCGACACCTATCCTACCGACGCCTCAGGAAACACGGTGGAACTGCCCAATGTCTATGCGATGATGTTTGCCGAACAGGAAAGCGGGTTCTTTGCAGGCGTGGCGGCTGCACTCGAGACAGAAACAGATAAGGTTGCAGTGGTCAACGGCGTAGCCTACCCTTCAAACGTGAACTATCAGTACGGGTTTGAGAGCGGAGTGATCTATGCCAATGAGAAACTGGGGACCGATGTAGAGCTTGTAGAGCTTGCCTCACAGTCGGGTACCGATGTGACCGGTGCGAATGTCGGTGGTAACTATGTTGGTTCGTTTGCCGATGAGGCGACAGGAAAGATGATCGGACAGCAGTTGGCCGCTCAGGGCGTTGACGTCATCTTCGTAGCTGCAGGAGCCAGCGGAAATGGTGTCTTCACCGCCGCAAAAGAGAGCAGCGGCGACCTTCAGGTCATCGGCTGCGATGTCGACCAGTGGGATGACGGTAAGGTCGGCAGTGATAACATCATCCTCACCAGTGTACTGAAGGTGATGAGTCTGAATGTCCATCGCGCCCTCACCAGCATCCAGGACGGAACCTTCGAGGGAGCAAACGTGCTTCTGAAGGCAGACACTGATTCAACCGGATTCGTGAAAGCCAGCGGCCGCCAGCAGCTCACCCCGTCCACTGTGGATACACTCGACGAGGCCTACAGCCTGGTTCAGGACGGCACGCTTGTTCCTGCCTCGAACTTCGGGGGATTCACTCCTGAAGGATTCCAGGTACACTGATTCTGGACGTACAAGGTACTGGTATCTGTTCAGGTCCAGTACCTTTTTTATGGGGAGGTTACCGTGGACACCGTGGTTGAATTCAGAGGCGTTACCAAACGTTTTCCGGGGATCATCGCGAACAATGACATTTCTCTGGCCATCAGAGAGGGGGAGATCCTGACGATACTCGGGGAGAACGGTGCAGGCAAGTCTACACTGATGAGCATGCTCTTCGGCATGCAGAGGCCAGATGAGGGAGAGATCCTGATACGGGGGAAAAAGGAGCATATCTCCAGTCCTCTTGTTGCAAATGACCTGAACATCGGCATGGTGCACCAGCACTTCATGCTGGTGGAAAATCAGAGTATTGCAGAGAACATCATCATGGGATCAGAGCCCAGAAAGCGCTACCTCGGCCTCCTTCCCTATGTGGACATGCAGGGTGCACACCAGAAGGTACGGGAGCTCTCCAGACACTACAAGCTCGAAGTAGACCCTGAAGATATCATCGAAGACCTCCCCGTCTCAACGCGCCAGCGTGTTGAGATTCTTAAAATGCTCTACAGGAATGCGGATATTCTTATCTTTGATGAGCCGACTGCAGTCCTGACCCCACAGGAGATTGACTCGCTTCTCGGTATCATCAACACCCTCAGAGATAGCGGAAAGACCATCATCCTCATCACCCACAAGCTGGATGAGATCAAGAAGATAGCCGATCGCTGTGCGATCCTCTGCAAAGGGACACTGGCCGGTGTCCTTGACGTTGCCTCCACCTCAACCCGGCAGATGAGCGCGCTGATGGTCGGGCGTGAGGTCTCCTTAACCCTCGAAACGACAGAGCATACTCAGGGAGAAGAGGTGCTGAGAGTGGAGGGCCTCACCGTCGAGACCCCTGATCACGTACGCACGGTCGATTCGGTAGGGTTCTCCCTCCACAGGGGAGAGGTCCTGGCCATCGCAGGAGTTGCAGGCAACGGTCAGGTCGACATAGCGGATGCCATCGCGGGGCTGATCCCGGTCAAGGACGGATCGATACGACTGAAGGGAAAGGAGATCACAGACAGCACGGTGCGCGAGCGTATAGAGGCCGGCCTCGCCTATATCCCGGAGGACAGACACTCGGTGGGGATGATACTCGACTTCACGCTCCGCGAAAATCTCTGCCTGAAACAGTACTACCGGGAACCGTACAGTGATGCTCATGGAGTACTGCAGCAGAAGAAGATGGATTCCCTGGCACACGAGCTTATCTCCTCGTTCGACATTCGAAGCGGTTCAGGGGCTGCCACACTCGCACGGAATATGAGCGGGGGGAACCAGCAGAAGGCGATCATCGCACGGGAGATCAACCTTGAATCTGACCTCCTGATCTTCGTGCAGCCAACCCGGGGCCTTGATGTGGGTGCGATTGAAACGATCCACAAGAGGATTGACGAGCTGAGAGCGCAGGGAAAGGCGATCCTGCTCATCTCATTGGAACTTGAAGAAATTATGGAGCTTGCTGACACGATTCTGGTCCTCTACAACGGGAGGGTACAGACGGTAAAGGAGGCATCGCTGATGACGAAGCTTGAAGTCGGCGAGTATATGATGGGGGTCCACGTTGAAAAAGCCTAATGTATTCAAACGCCTGTTCATACTCTGCTGCGGTCCGGGCAGGCATCAGCTGCTGAGGATAAGCCTCTTCTGCATCCTTCTCAGCCTCCTCGCAGGCGCCGTACTGCTTGCACTGCTGGGAAAGAATCCCATGGAAGCCTACCGCAGCATCCTTCAGGGTGCGGGGATACTCCCCAAGGCACGGTACGCCGGCAGGAAGAGCCAGCTGACTGACTTCATGAGCCTGCTGAACTACACGACTCCCATGATCTTTGCAGCCCTTTCGGTTGCAATCGCACTGAAGGGGGGGATTTTCAATATCTGTGTCTCGGGCATCATGGTCTTCTCCGGTTTTCTTGCAACAATCCTCGTCGGATACTCTTCCCTTCCTCCCGTCATCGCCAAACCTCTGGTCCTGCTGATCGGCATTGCGGCAGGAGGAATGGTCGGGACACTGATCGGCTATCTCAGGCACCGGTTCAATATGAACGAAGTGGTGGTGGCGATCATGCTCAACTACATCATCAGCTACGTCGTCAGCTTCTTCATTCAGACCAGATATGTCGATCCCATCACCCGACAGTCTGTCGAGGTCGGACAGAATGCACGGCTGACACTGTTTGACTACCCGGTCATGAATCTGAAAATGGAGATCAACCTGGTGTTCCCCCTCGCTCTGGTCACCGTCTTCGTGATCCGCTACTTCATCAACCGGACCCGATTCGGTTTCGAACTGAAAGCGGTGGGACTCAACAGCAGGGCGAGCAGCTACGCGGGCATCAATGTCGGCAAGACCATGGTGACTACGATGCTGATCAGCGGTGCACTGGCAGGTCTGGCCGGGGTCACCTACTATCTGGGAAGCAATGCATCGATCCAGCCGAGAGTACTTCCCTCACTCGGCTTCGATTCCATAGCGGTCGCCCTTCTGGGAAACGCCACAGCCATCGGAAGCTTCTTCGCTTCCCTGCTTGTCATGATTTTTGACTCAGGTACGACCTACATGTCTTCAAGAATGCAGGTCCTCCGGGAGATCGCTGCACTGATCACCAGTATCCTGCTGCTGTTCAGTGCAATCGGAATGTTCTTCCGGGCTCTGGCAAACCGGTACGCCCGTGAAGCCGAGGAGGTGTGAGTATGGAAAGCATCATCATAGAAGGAATAGCATTCTCAATTCCTCTGTTCATCATCGCGATCGGAGGAATCTACAGTGAGGGCAGCGGGGTCATCAACCTTGCCCTTGAAGGACTTCTGGGGTTCGGAGCCTTCACCGGAGGGCTGAGCTTTGCGCTTCTCACCAGCATGATACCGGGGAACCCGGTCCTGATCATCTATCTGTCACTGGTATTCGCCATGCTCGGGGGATCGCTCCTTGCCGCGGTTCATGCACTGATGTGTATCAAATTCAAGGCGAATCAGGTGATCAGCGGTGTGGTGATCAACATGCTCAGCGTGGCCCTGACGGCATTCCTTGCCAACCAGATCAATGCCACGGTGTTCGGCCATCCTTCCAACAAATTTCTCCTGGAGATCTTCCCCCGGGTCACCGTACCTCTCCTCTCGGATATCCCCCTTCTCGGTGCATTCTTCACCGACCTGTATACCTTCGTCCCGATTACTATCGTGGTAGCGTTAATCATGACCTACATCCTCTACAAGACCCCCTTCGGCATGCATGTCCGTGCCGCAGGTGATAACCCGCACGCGGTAGCGGCAGCCGGTGGAAACGTAGTGAGGATCCGGTTCATCTCCGTCCTCGTCAGCGGCGCCATGGCAGGTCTCGGGGGTATGAGCTTTGCCTACTCCATCTCAACGACCTTCTCTCCCAATATCTATATGGGGTTCGGATACCTTGCCATCGCCGCCCTGATCTTCGGGTCCTGGAAAATCGGCAGGACCTTCCTCGCGTGTATCCTGTTCGGCTTCGCACGCAGTGCCGGCTATGTCCTCGTCCAGAAGCTTGAACTGCCATCCTCCTACGGCGACCTTGTACTCACCCTGCCCTATATTGTCACCCTATTGCTCCTCCTCTTCTTCTCCTCGAAAACCAAGGCACCGAGAGCTCTCGGGAACGTGTACGAATAGGTCTCTGGGGACTCATGTGAGTCCCCGCTGCTGTCCCTGGCACAGAGGAAGCCGCCCTCAGCTTCACTGCAGGCAGAGTACATCTGCCTGAAAGGAGCACGGCAGAGGAACGGTGATTGGCTCTCCCCTCTCCTTACAATCTGAAACAGTTTCATTTTTTCCTTCAGATCCTGTTGTAGCAACGGGTAGAAGTCTGGTATTGTCAACAGTGTCATATGTAACAGGCAGAAGCGGACAGGGTTCGCTCTCTGTACGGCATATCGGATCAGAGCCGGGACCGGTGAACCGGGCGGAGACTGTCGACAACGGTAATGAGGAACAGGAGGAGAAGGGACAGAGCATGATACGACGTATAGCCCTGCTCTATTATGAACGGTATCCCTTTTTCCTGGAGCTGATGGTTCAGCACATCGGTATCACGGCGATCAGTGTACTCATCATCACCCTGCTCGGCCTCGCTATCGGTATCTTCATGACAAAGCATGTTCTGCTGGCCTCTATTGTCCTCCGCCTGACCAGTTTCCTCTATACCATCCCATCCATCGCACTGTTCGGCATCCTGGTATCGGTCTCGGGCATCGGGCTGAAAAGTGCGGTCATAGCCATCGTCCTGTACGGACTGCTGCCCATGATACGTAACACCTACACGGGTCTGAAAGAGGTGGATCCTGATGTCCTGGAATCTGCATTGGGCATGGGAACCACCCGCTGGCAGCTCCTGTGGACTGTCAGGTTCCCCCTGGCCCTCCCGATCATCTTCAGCGGTTTCCGAACGATGGTGGTCATGACCATTGCCCTGGGGGGCATCGCCTCCTTCATCGGTGCCGGCGGTCTGGGAAGGGCCATCTGGAGGGGGATATCCACAAACTTCCCCGAGATGACGATCGCAGGAAGTCTTCTGATCGCACTGTTCGCGATCATCACAGATCTATTATTGGAAGCATTGGAAAAACGAGTGAGAACCCGATATCTGGGTGAGGAGGAATAACGTGCGCAGACTTTTACTTGCTGTAGTACTTGTTGCGGTACTGGTTACCGGGTGTACGAAGAACACCGGGGATACGGTGGTCATCGCAAGCAAACCGGTGACCGAGCAGTTCATACTTGCACAGATGCTGACGCTCCTGATCGAAAACCACACGGACCTGTCGGTCAGGCAGACGCTGGGTATCGGGGGAGGAACCTCGAACATCCACCCCGCCCTCCTGGCCGGTGAGATCGATCTCTACCCGGAGTATACGGGAACCGGATGGCTCTTCGTTCTCAAACAGGATCCAGTCCGGGATCCCGAGGAACTGTATGAACAGGTCAGCCAGGCGTATAGGGAACAGATGCAGGTGCATTGGAGCGGACTGTACGGCTTTAACAACACCTACGGTGTGGCGGTCGCTGAAGCTGTAGCCGAAGAGTATAACCTGAAGAGTATCTCAGACCTGGCACAGGTAAGCGGTCAGCTGGTGTTTGCTGCCAACCCCGACTTCCTCGAGCGTGATGACGGGTTCGTCGGTCTTACTGAAACCTACGGCCTTCAATTCAAGGGAATCAAGGAAATCGACATCGGCCTGCGCTATGAGGCGGTGAAGAGCGAGGGGGTTGATGTCATTACGGTGTTCAGCACTGATGGAAGACTCAAGGAGGAGCCGGTCGTGGTTCTTGAAGATGATGAGTCGTACTTCACCAGTTATCATGCAGCCACCCTCATCAGGGAAGAGACGCTTGAGAAACACCCTGAACTGAACGCGGTACTGGAGCGCCTCACCGGGAGGATCAGCAACGAAGAGATGATCGCCCTGAACTATCAGGTAGAGATCGAGAAACAGGATCCGAAGGTAGTAGCTCAGGCATTTCTTGAGAGCAAAGGCCTGCTCTGATGCCCTTTGCCGTCGAATTCGAACACATCAGTAAATCCTACACACCTGACGAGGTTGTCCTCAGTGATATCAACCTTTCCATCGAGCAGGGTGAGTTCGTCGTCCTGCTCGGTCAGTCGGGCTGCGGGAAGACGACTCTGCTCAAACTGGTCAATAAGCTGCTCGATTTCGACACAGGCTATCTCCGTATTCACGGAAAGAAGATCAGTGAGTGGAATATCGAGAAGCTGAGACGTTCCACCGGCTATGCGATCCAGCAGGTGGGACTGTTCCCCCACATGAGGGTGTGGGAGAATATCAGTTTCGTATTGAGACTTCAGGGAATCGACGTCACCCGGCGCAGAGAGAGAGCGGCAGAGCTGGTGGAACTGGTCGGTCTGAGAAGCGAAGTGCTGATGCGCTACCCCGCTCAGCTCAGCGGAGGACAGAAACAGCGGGTCGGCGTCGCCCGTGCTCTGGCGGCTGACCCCTCCATCATCCTGATGGATGAGCCCTTCGGTGCGGTTGATGAGCAGACGAGGGCACAGCTTCAGGACCAGCTCAAGAGCATCCACCGTACGCTCGGGCAGACCATCCTGTTCGTCACCCATGACATCCACGAAGCCTTCCGCCTGGGAACCAGAATCGTCATTATCCATGACGGTCACATCGTGCAGGAAGGGACCGCTGAGGACCTGGTGTTCAGACCGAAGAGTTCCTTTGTCAGTAATTTCCTCGGCCTGAAAGGGTTCACTTCTCTCATAGACGAGAGGGTACTCTCCGGCATGTATCAGCGTGTCCAGAGGGGGGAACTGGACATGAATGCGTGCCTCGAACTGCTGCAGTGAACACAGCCGGTACATACGGACACGGCCGAGACCGATACAGCAGACTACGGCGTGTTCCGTCTCTACACCAGCACGAAGCGCTTAGGCAGCCCCAGAGCGCCCGCAGCGTTCAATGGTATCCATTTCATGCACAAGGCACTGCTTGCCGGAACGAAGAACCTGCAGGCATCTGATGTGCTGAGCGTTCTTTGTTCAAGGGAACAGATACGGAGCATCAGGAAGGGAACCTCGGCGGATGTGAGTATCCGGCGACGCCTCCCTTTGCAGCAGTGTCGACCGTACGCTGTTCGGGAAGAACCTCACCCATATGGGCGATTTCAGAAGGCGCGCACCGCCCTGACAAGGAACAGTTCGGTCTTCTCGATCTTTCCCTGAACACCTTCAGTGAACCCCTGAGCCCACGCAAAATTCTCATCGAATTCGCTGGAGCTCCAGTATCCATAGCCCTCTTTCTGGAGCGACCCCAGATCCTTCTGTGCCAGGTTCCAGAACACAAGGTCAAGTTCTTCCAGCGAGGGGAGGAACCAGTCGTCGAAGCCTCCGGCGGTCAGTTCGTCACAGTAGGTGGCTGCCAGAGGTCTCAGCTGGAGCTCTCCGATCGCCTTTGTGATCCGCTCCGTGTTGACCCGGCCATCACCGATACCGTCTGAGGTGACCTTCAGCCCGGTACCGGGAGATCCCCACTGTAAGGAGACTTCGCTTTCCGGCGGAGCCAGCTCAAGGTACCTCCAGCCGTCGCTGTATTGCCCCTTGTCATGGAAGACCAGACCACCTGCGGGACCCGTGTCACCCACGGCATAGGTAACCGTCTCTTCCACTGCCTCCACATCTTCGGTACTCTCCGTGGTAATGCTCTGACAGCCGGAGAGGAGCAGAAGAGAGATCAGGAGAGCAATAAGCAGGACATATCCGGGGTGAGTATCCTTCACGACAATTTCCTCATTCTTCATACGGGTACGTGGTACTGATGATATTCGAGTAGATCATATATCCGCCCCGTTCCCGTTCCTTCACGGCGAAGGTCGCAATCTCAGCAAGACGGATAAGCGTATTGACTTCATCACTGTGCTCGGGATACAGAGAAATCCCTATCGACACGGTCGTAGTGATGGAATCCTCATTGATTGTGAACGGTTCGTTGAACACAAGAGAGATCTTCTTCGCAACAGCGAGCACGTCACGGCGGAACCTCAGTCCGTTGAGAAGCACGATGAACTTGTCTCCTCCCAGACGGGCTACCAGATCGCTCTTACGTACCTGCTCCTTGATCCTTCCTGCGATCAGCTGGAGCAACCGGTCCCCGACCTTGTGCGTGTACCGGTTATTGACTTCGGTGAACCTATCGACATTGACGATAAGGAAGGCAACAATGTCATCGGTGTAGCGGGCCTGCGAGATCGTCATCTTCGCCTGATCATGGAAGAAATTCCTGTTGGGCACACCGGTGAGGATATCCTGAGTCACAAGGAAAGAGAGTTTGTCTTCAAGTTTTTTCTGGTACGTGATGTTCTCGATCGAGCCATCATAGTAGACAACCTCCCCGTCCTCACCGTACACGGCCCGAGCATTGTCTCTCACCCAGATCGTCTCCCCGTCATACGGTTCGATCTCGTAGATCAGCCCCCGGATAAACCGGTCCCGGTCGATGATCTCCTTCCAGATCCGTTGCTGGTCAGGGTCCTTGAAGAGTGAGAAATAATTCTCTCTGTGCAGGACAGCAAGATTCGGAGCCCTGAGAATGTTCACCAGAGTACGGTTGATATCGAGGAAGTTCCCCTCCGGGTCGATGCGGTAGAGTCCCGAGGGAACGCTGTCGAACAGGGAAAAACTTTCGGCTATCGTGGAACCCATACGGTCCAGATGAATCGAGGTGATCTCTGCCGTATCCTCCGATACCTGGATTTCATTGATATCCCTGAGAATTGAGTTCAGGGCGTGCTGGGCATTGGTCATGTGAAGACCCTGGATCTTCATCTTCTCGTGCTCTATCACCGGAGTCTCTTTTTCGCTTATCACGAGGATGTATCTGAAAGAGCCGACTTCGAGCAGAATCTTGATCATCTTCTCCACCGTGTAGAAGTCTTCCATATCGTTGGAGAGGATTGCGGCATCGTACCGCTTGTTCTTCGCTGCTGACAGACCTTCCACCATCGAGTGGACACACGAGATATCAGAGAGGTTTTCCTTCAGAAGCGTCTCCAGTTCCGATGTAAGGGGTGTCACTTCCGTGATATAGATTGCATGAATCGAATCTCTCATATAACCTCGCAGAAAATGGGTTGAGTGTATTATCCTCTCACACAAGTACCCGTGTCAATGATATTCACCTCTAAATATACATCAACACTAGTCATATGATAGAATAGTGTAGAAATGGGTACTTCGATAGCGTATACTGTCCCCATGAAAGACCCTGTGCACATCATACACATACCGAGAAGATTTGTTGTCTCACACTGGGGCGGTTCTGAAACCTTCGTCGCGGAAGTATCGAGGAGGCTGGCCGGTCACGGCTTTGATGTGAATATCTTCACCTCGAAGGCTCTCTCCACGGTCACGCACGAGGAGTATCAGGGGGTCCCGATACACAGATTCCCCTACTTCTATCCCTATGCCGGATTATCAGCACACGGGAAGTCACTGCTTGACCAGAAGGCGGGGAACCTCTTTTCCTTCTCTCTCCTGTGGGCTCTTCTGTTCAAAAAGGATCTTGATCTCATCCACCTGCATACCGGTAAGCGGATGGGAGGTATCGCGCGCCTGTGTGCCCGGGTGCGCCGTATCCCGTACATCATCAGCCTGCACGGAGGGAATCTTGCCGTTCCCGAGGAGGAACGGGGAACCTGGGTAGAGCCCACCAGGGGGCTGTTCGAGTGGGGGAAGCTGCTGGGCATGCTCGTCGGCTCAAGACGTGTCCTTGCAGATGCCTCGGCGATCATCTGCGTCGGGAAGGATGAGTATGATGCGATGGTCACTCGGTATCCTGATGCCACCATCGAGTATCTTCCCAACGGGGTCGATATCGAGCGGTTCACAACCGGAGACGGGAAAGCCTTCAGAGACCGCTACGGTATACCGCAGGACCGGTTCGTCTGTCTGACGATGGCGCGACTTGATGTTCAGAAGAACCAGCTGGGACTGATCAGGCAGCTCCCCGCTCTCATTGCAAAGAACCCTGCTGTCCACCTGCTGCTCATCGGACCTGCCACGAACCGCGAGTACGCTGACTCTCTGACACGGGCTGCGCAGCAGCTGGGCGTCTCAGATCATATCACGGTCATCGAAGGACTACCCTACCAGGGACAGGACCTTGTGGATGCCTATAAGGCCTCCTCCTGCTTTGTCCTCCCTTCCCTGCATGAACCCTTCGGGATGGTGGTGCTCGAAGCCTGGGCAAGCGGCCTTCCTGTTGCCGTCTCTCAGCGCGGCGGACTGGCTTCACTGGTCACACAGGAGACAACGGGTCTCTTCTTCGACCCTGAAGCCGAGGCGGATGAGGAAAACTCCATAGCGTCGGTCATAGCCCGCCTCTCTCTCGACAGAGACCTCGCAAAGGCACTCGGGGAGGCTGGTATCAGGGAAGCCGTAGCATCATACAGCTGGGACAGTATCACGTCCCGGCTGGAGACGATCTATCAGAGGGTGTATGAACATTCTATTCGTTAATACGACAGGCGGCTTCTTCGGAGGAGTCGAACAGAATATTGCTCTGGCGGCAGAGGGTCTCACAGAGAAGGGACACCGCTGCTATTTTGTGTGCAGAACCAGATCGATGATCGACCAGGAGCGGTTCGACTCGCTCTTCGCCGAATCATGGGTTCTCTCCTCCATATCGGTTGAACAGATCCTTTCGGAAGTTGATATCGATGTCATCTACGTGCACAAATTTGAACCCGTGCAGGAGCTGATCGCTGTCAGGGGGACAAGAAAGATCGTCAGAATGGTCCACGACCATGACCTCTACTGTCCCCGGCGTCATAAGTACTACGCCTTCTCCAGGCAGATCTGCACCCGCAGGTGCTCGCTGTTCTGCTATGCCGACCTTGCCTTCCTCGAACGCAGGGAAGGGTCGCTTCGATTCGTCTCGGTCGGGAAGAAGATCAGGGAGATGAAACGGAACTACGAGATCGATACACTGCTTATCGGCAGTTCCTATATGAGGAAGGAGCTGGAGCGCAACGGGTTCGACTGTGAAAGGATACAGCTGTTGCCCCCCTGCGTGCAGGATGATGCCCGCCCTCTTCACAGGTTCCCTCAGAGCCCGTCGGTTCTCTATGTGGGCCAGATGATCAAGGGGAAGGGAGTCGACATCCTCCTTGAAGCGTATCGTCTCCTGTGTGAGAGACATGAGTTCACTGCCCCTCCTCCCCTTCACCTCATCGGACGAGGCAATGAGGAGGAAGCCCTCCGCCGCAGCGCTGAATCATCGGGGATGCTCTCCTCGGTGACCTTCCATGGCTGGGTCGCCCATGATGATCTTGCCCCCTTCTATGACGAAGCCACGGTAGTCGTCGTTCCCTCGAGATGGCCCGAACCGTTCGGGATGGTAGGAGTCGAGGCGATGCTGAGAGAGCGGCCCGTGATAGCGAGCGATGTCGGAGGGATCTCAGACTGGCTGAAGGATGGGAAGAACGGAATTCTGGTGCCTCCCAATGATGCCGAGGCTCTCTATCGGGCGCTGGCAGCACTTGTCACCGACACAAAACGGGCAGAAGCCATGGGAAAGGAAGGGAGGATTCTGGCACAGAATCAGTTCCCCTACGAACGATATATTGATACGCTGGAACAGCAATTGGAGAAGTGATCATGATACGAGTTGGGTGTCCAAGTTTTGGAACGGATTGCGGCCGGTCAGGGATCGGGTCATATTTCAGAGAGCTGCTTGATCGTTTCGACGACGATTCTCTGAGTGAGGAGTTCACCTTCGAACTGATCGGTCCACAGGAAGACAGGGACTATTACCTGAAGGGGAAGAAGCATATCCTCTACTATCAGGTGGAGGGAGCGGACACCTCCCCGATGCGGAACTTCTTCTGGAACCAGACCTCCCTGCCGAAGATCTGCAGGGAACGGGGGTATGACCTTCTCTTCCTTCCCGCTGCAAACCGAAGGCTGTGCGGGAAGATCTCCTGTCCGACCGTCGGTACCGTTCATGACCTGGCGACACTCCATATCAAAAACAAGTACGACTTCGCCCATGCCGTGTTCAACAGGAAGATCCTTCCCTACCTTACTCGAAAACTCTCTCACGTTCTGACTGTCAGTAATTTCTCGAAACAGGATATCATCCGCTTCGCACGGGTGAAACCGGAGAAGATCACGGTGACCCACCTCGGAGTGGACCACAGAGCCTTCACCCCGGCAGAGGACCCTCAGCAGATCTCCTCATGGGCGAAGGAGAAGTTCGATATCGAATCTCCCTACATCCTCTATATCTCACGCCTCGAACACCCCGGAAAGAACCATGTCAATCTGATCAAGGCCTTCTCGCTGTTCAGGCAGGAGGTCGAACAGGAATACCAGCTGGTACTGCCCGGCCCTGACAGAGAGAGAGCGGAGGAGATCCACGCCGCGGCAGAAGCATCCCCGTACAGTTCCAGTATCAAGTTCCTCGGATTCATTGACGGCGGGGATGTCCCTGACCTGTACCGTGGTGCATCGTTGTTCGTTCTCCCCTCCTATTTCGAGGGGTTCGGTCTTCCGGTCCTCGAGGCGATGGCCTGCGGAGTGCCGACCATCACGAGCGATGCCGCCTCCCTTCCGGAAGTAAGCGGCTCTCTGAGTTCCCATTTCAACCCCGACTCCCCCGTTGAGATGAAAGATGCGATGCTTGAGGTACTCAGAGATGCGAGTAAGCGGAAGGCTCTGGCGGAGGATGGGCTCAGGTGGGCAGAGGGTTTCACCTGGGAGCGAACAGTACAGCAGACTCTTCAGGTCTTCAGAGAGACCGCACAGACTGCGCAGAGTACAGGAGTATAACAGAACATGGCAACGGGAACAGAAAAGGATACATCAGACGCTGCACGCTACCTGATAACGGTGACAGGACCTCTGAGCAGAAAAAATGAACAGGTGGCACGGGCTCTGGAAAAACGGCTGCAGGCCTCTCAGGTGTTTGCGTGCAGAGGACTCTTCGAAGAAGCCCGCTCTCTCGCCGAGATACGCAAACTCCCCGCAGAGGAGATCGGGAAGAAGCTCGATTCCTACTCTGCGGACTACCTGATCCTGTACGGGCAGGACCTCCTTTCGGTGCCGGCTGTCAGAACCCTCTCCAAGCTGCGCATCTATGTCGAGGCAGATGCTATCGACATAACCTCCGTTGCACTGCAGGAGGCTGATTTCTCCGGCAGGAAGGAGAGTCTCTCTTCACAGGTGAAGAAGATCCTCCTGACTCAGTCAGATCATGCGGAGAAAGAAGCATTCTCCAGCCGCAGTGCTGCAGATATCATCATCTCGGCCGATGAGACTCCTGATGAGGCTGTCCTGAGTGTCAGCAGATATGTCAACCGCACCGATTCACGTAAACGGGCACAGGATATCAGCGAGAAGGAGAGAAAGGAGAGGATCGACCGGATGCTCAAACAGTACCGGAATCCGGCAGGACAGAGCAGGAAGGCGAAGATCAAGAGAAAGCTCTGGGTATTCGTCATCAAGACCACCCTGGCCTTCAAGCGCCTGCTCGATATCGTGATATCTCTGACGGCCCTTGTACTGCTCTCCCCTCTGCTGATCGCGGTGGCTCTTATCATAAAACTGACCGACGGCGGGAATGTGTTCTATGTACAGACGAGAATCGGCAAACAGGGCAGACCGTTCCCCTTCCCCAAGTTCCGTTCGATGGTCGTCGATGCGGACAAGCTGAAGGACAACCTGCTTGACCAGGCTGAGAGAAAGGGAGATGTGACGTTCAAGATGAAAAAGGACCCCCGCGTCACACCGATCGGTCGGTTTATCCGACGGTTCAGTATCGATGAACTTCCTCAGATATGGTGCGTACTGGTAGGTGACATGTCGATCGTCGGCCCGCGCCCTCCGGTTCCCCGGGAGGTGGCCCTCTATACGCAGGAGGACAGGCGCCGGCTGGAGGTCACTCCCGGCCTGACCGGTATCTGGCAGGTCAGCGGCCGCTCGGATATCGGGTTCAAGCAGCAGGTCGAACTTGATGTGCTGTACATCGAAAGCCACGGTTTCCTCCTTGATCTCAAACTGATTCTCAAGACGATACCCGCTGTGCTCTCAGGGAAAGGAGCGTACTAGGATGCGTGATGACATCTTCCTGTTCCTCGATATCCCGATACGGAATGTCTCAAAAGAACGAGCCGTGCAGCTGATCGGGGATCACCTCGAACAGACAGGACCGTCTGAGATCCATTTCGTCAACGCCCACTGCATCAACGTCTCTGTGAGGGACGAACAGTACCGGAACATCCTGAAGAGCTCGGCCGCGGTCTTCCCCGACGGAACGGGGATGCGCAAGGCGGGAGACGCTCTGGGCCATCCGATTGCCGATAATGTCAACGGGACCGACCTGTTTCCCATGATCTGCGACATGTGCGGCAGGAGTGGAAAGAGGCTCTATCTGCTGGGGGGAAAGCCCTCGGTAGCCGAGAAGTGTGCCGCCTGGGCTGACAGCCACGCCGGTTCTCCCATCACCGCAGGCTTCCATGACGGCTATTTTCCCAAAGAAGAGACTCCTATGGTGATACAGCAGATCAACGCATCCGGCTGTGATATCCTCCTTGTGGGAATGGGAGTCCCCTCCCAGGAGAAATGGCTCCGTGAACACCTCACAGACCTATTGGTACCGGTTGTCATGGGAGTGGGGGGGCTGTTCGACTACTACTCGGGCACCATCCCGCGAGCTCCCCGCCTTATGCGGAAGATGGGAATCGAATGGGTCTGGAGACTGATGATGGAACCTGGAAGGATGTGGAGACGCTACATCATCGGGAACGTACAGTTCATGCTGAGGCTGAAACAGGTTCAGCGCACTCAGAAAAGGGATAGAGAGAAAGGATGAAAGCAGTATTTGATTGTACCGGGATATCGAACATGGAAGCGCAGGGGCAGACCTTCGACCAATCTTCCGCCTTCCTCCCGATGATGGGGAAGCCGTTTCTCCAGCACATTCTGGAATATGTGGAGCGACTGGGTCTCAGGGAGTGGGAGATCTACCTCTCAGACTCGGCAGATGAGGTGGAGCAGTTCATCGGAGACGGGGAACGGTGGGGAGTCACGCTCTCCTACCACCTCCTGAAGAAGGGAGCGGACATCTCCCTCCGGCTCTCTAAAGATCTCAAGGAGAATCAGAGGGAACCCTTCCTGCTGTGCAACGGAGATTTTCTGCCGATGATTACACAGGAACAGCTCTCAGATGAACAGCGTTTCTGTACACAGACCGGGGAGGATACCGGGTGGAGGGTGACAACGCTATCCTCCATCAAACAGGAACTACCCTCTGCACAGACAGACTCCCTCTCAGTAGCCTCCGCACAAGCCTATCTTGAGAGTGTCAGACAGGTCCTGTCAATCAAAGGGAAGGGACTGATCGTCTATGGAAAGGAGATCCGTGAGGGAATCTGGGCAGGTCCGGGTACGAGGATTCCCGATACCAGCACCCTTGTAGCCCCGGTCTACCTCGGTTCTCAGGTCCGCATCGACAGTCAGTCGATCATCGGTCCCAATGTGGAAATCGGAAACGGCTGCATCATCGGCTCAGACAGTTTCATCAGTGACTCCTCTGTTCTTGAGGGGAGTTATGTGGGCAGCGGTCTTGATGTGAAGGGCTGCATCCTCAAGCAGAACAAGATCTTCAACACACGTATCGGAGCTATATACAGAGCGACCGATGACCTTCTGGTCACTTCAGTGGAATCTTCGGCCGGAATTCAGGACATCGTCCCTGTATCGGTTCCTTCCAGAGTGCTTGCCGCTCTCCTTCTGGTGCTCACCCTTCCGGTTCTTGCCCTCCTTGCCCTGTTCACACGGACCAGATACCACCGAACCGTCGTCCTGATTCCTCAGAGGGAGATGAATATCTCACGACTGAACACACAGGAGATGACGATCTATAGACATCGGGGAGAGCCTGACGGGTCGCTGTGGAAGCATCTGCTGTGGCACCTGATCCCTCAGCTCCACCTGGTGGTGACGGGGAAGGCACGCTTTTTCGGAATCCCCTACAAGACAGTGCAGGAGTATGAACGGCTCTCACCCGAGTGGCAGAAGCTGTACCTGCAGTCGATTCCCGGTCTGATCAGTGAAGCCGATATCATGTATGAACAGTACCCTGAAGATCAGCTGCTGTTTGCCAGTGAGATGTACTATCATGCGATGGATTCCCTCTCGTACAACAGGACCCTCTTCCTCAGGTATCTGAAACGGCTGTTCCGGGGTAGCTCCACCACAAACGCTTCGCTGTAACTGCCGGGTACATCAGTGTCCGGTGGAGTGTGGTCAGTTGTACTGCACCCACTGATCGTAGAAGTGCCTGAAAGCCTCCTGCCAGGAGCTGTTCTCCGGCTCGGGGCTGCTGAGCAGCACTGCCAGCTGACCGTACAGGCTCTCCCTCGGATAGGAGATGGAGAGCTTTCCCCTCTTCAGGTTCTTCACCAGATTCCTCGGGAGATTGACGAGAGTGTGCTGCCCGGGTTCCCTCCTGTACGAATCCTCAGCATAGAGGTTTCCGTTTTCCCATGACCTTCCCGTCCGTGCCGACTCGCAGTGGAGCATCGTATGAACCCACAGGGAGGCTGTCTCTTTGAGCGTATCGAGGGAAGGCTGTTCTGCCGGAATACTGTCGGGTCGACTCTTGAAAGCGGACGCCTCTGTGTAGAGAGACAGGATCAGTTCACTCCTCTCTACACCGAAGGAGCCGATCGCCTCCGTCAGGTTCTTGAGGCGCAGGTCAAGAGGGGGGGCATACATACCGTGCGTGATCAGCAGACTGTCGCCGAGGGCGAGGGTGCATTTCTGACGGTTGCGTCGGATGAAGTCCTCATCAGGAAGCGTATGGGCGGGATTGCTGTCCACCCCGTACCGGTGTGCAATTGCCTGAGCAAGGCCAGAGCCTCTGTTGAGCAGCAGCCGTAGGGCTTCCACCTGGGGGAGGTTCTCACTCAGCACTGCAGGGGCATGTGAAGTGAGAATGTCCTGAGGACCCCTGAGGACGATATGAGACTGAAGGAGGTCCTGCCACATCAGCTGATGGGGAAGGTTCCTGATCGTCTTGAGCGTCAGAGGTCTGCCGATATCGACTTCGATCTTCAGCAGGTGCTCGTACGAACGAGTGATGCTCAGCACCTTCTCTGCGACGGTGTACGCTTCAGAGACCACCAGAAACAGGTCAAAGTCGTTATAGGGGGATTCCCTGCCGTCTCTGATGACGCAGGCCCCCTCTCCCCGTCCGTAGCCTCCCGCCAGGATCAGTGCGACGAACGGAGGACCAACGGCCCGTTCTATCTCTTCAGAGAGGGCGCTCAACACTGAATCGAGGTACTCGTTGAACTGATCTGAGCCGTCTTTGCTGTAGGTTCTCACGCTTCTATCTCCCTGAGCCCTTCCAGGAACCCTTCCCGTCTGCCGCAGCACTGGGCGAAGCGGAGAATCGGGGAGGTGAAGAAGGCCCTGAACTGCCTGCGGGCAAGGCAGTAGAGCCAGTCGCTCTTCACCTGCCTGAGGTACGGAAGAAGAGAGTAGCGGAGGAAGGAGCGCTCCCAGGGGGACCACTCGAAGATATGGGCATCGGCCTTACCCTCTCCCCGCTGACGCTTTCTGAACTGCGCATAGGTATAGTTGTGGGAATGATAGACCTGAGAGTCCCTGCGGTAGGCGATCGTCCACCCCCGCTGACGTGCCTTCCAGGTCCAGTCGATATCCTCTGAATAGCTGATCGTCTCACTGAAAGGCTCCTCCTCCCAGCACGAACGCCGTATGGCGGAGGAGGCCATCGAAAAGCAGTGTTTCCAGTACTTCTGCCTTGAACCGTCCCCGAAGGTATCTTCGGTATCCTTTGCGAACAGGGGCATACAGTCGGGTCGCGGCAGCTGTCGGGAGAACACGGCGCCGACCGAAGGGTCGTCAAAGCCTTCGATCAGCTCCTGTAGCCACCTGTCATCCAGCGGAGCGCAGTCGGAGTTGAGAAACACGACGTACGGCGCTTGTGGATTAACGGTTCTCATCGCCTCGTTCAGCACTCTGCCGGGGATGTATGTACCCCTGGGCACCGTATGGATCCGGTCGGTGTAGAGAGGAAGGATCGTTCCCGTTTCGTCCTCTGATTCGTTGTCAAAGACATACAGCTCATACGGAATCCTCTGACCCTTCACCCCCTCAAGGGTCTGTCGTATCAGCCGTGCATCATTGTAGCTTCTCATGACTATGGGGACGGGGATCATGTCCTGCATCGGTCAATCTCCTGACGGAACAAGGTATAGAGGTCTTCCAGTCCCCGCGGGTAGGTATCCAGTTCGACATTGCTTGCGAAGGCTGCCGTTGAATCCTTGTCATCGGGGGAGTAGCCGTGCATACCCGCTATCGTTCTCTCTCCCATATGGCTCGGTACGATAAGGACGCCGGGATTCATCAGGAAAAAGAGGTTGCCATACCGTGCATCGGGGAAATCGACACCCCATTCTCGTTTCGTCTCATCGGTAAGTATCTGACCCTCTGACACCTTCTCCAGCACTTCGCGGATAACACGCTCGCTCTCGGGGCGTAGGAACCAGAAACGGGCCATGGTAGAGTCGTATACAGCCGCATAGTCTTTGCCGAAACGGAGCGGAGTCTGTTCAATCAGCTCCATGAGGTTGAAATCCGTGTGGACATCAGTCATTCCGTGGTCGCTGAAGATAAACAGCCGAACCTCCCTGTAGTGCTCTCGAGCCGTGGCGAGCAGTTGCCGGATCTGGTCCTCATACCAGAGGATCTTCCTGTCGACCTCGGGGTGATCCTTTCCATACCTGTGGAGGATCGCGTCCATCGAAGCCATATAGAGGTAGGAGAAGGTGACATTCCGGTTCTCATCGGCAAGAGCGTTCTTGAGGTTCTCCAGGTTTTCCACCTCTTCCGCCTTCCAGTCAGCCAGGAAGAAGTCAACACCGTTCTCACGCGCATAGTCCATGATCGTGGGAATACCGCTGTTGATTCCGCCCTTCTGGTAGAGGTCCTTCTTCTCGGTATAATCGAACAGGGGAAGCAGCCGGAACGGCATGTTGTAGATATTGAAATAGCCGGTGTAATGAAGTCTCCGCCGGATGATCCTCCCTGCGATGTTCCGTACCCGGTTCCTGCTCGAAAGAGCTTTGGGAACCAACCGCATCAGCTGGATGAACGGAGAGCCTTTGAAAGGAGAGTGCTCAGGATCGTAGGCATAGAACGAGAAGTGACCGTGGTCCCGGGGAAGGGCTCCGGTGAGGATGGTGGGGTCACAGGTGGCACTGTACCCGAAGATCGTTCTCAGGTCCTGTGTGTGAATGAGTTCATCATCCAGAAACGAATGAGAACGCAGTATTTCCCACCCGAGGGCGTCGATAAATATCGAAAGATGTACAGATTCCTTTTTCACTTTCACAGTTCACCTCGTGCAGACTCGGATCTGAGTAACGTTTTCAACCGAACGATGCCAGTGCTTCTTCCTGTGAATTGAACACCTCGATCACCTGATGGAGACGCACCATCTCGAACAGGACCCTCACCGGCTTGGTGATGTTACAGATCTTCAGGTCTCCGCCCTTTTTGCCCAGGATCTTGAGACATGAAAGAAACACACCGAGTCCGCTGCTGTCAATAAATGTGATCCTGTTCAGGTCAAGAATAATATTGGTCTCATCCTCGATAGCCTTTTCCAGAGACGCCTTGAACTCTTTCGCGTTGGCGGCAGTGAGTGTGGTTGCTTCCACTTCTATCACCGTGGCTTCAGGTTTCTTCGTAATGATCATGTCTCCTCCTGCGGTATACCTTGTTATAATCTTAGCTGATTAAGCATAAACCAGAACAAAGAAAAAATATAGTTTCATTCGTGCAATTTATCTGTGGGCAGGCACGATTCTGATTGCAACAGGGTTTTTTCGACGGTACGATGAGGCAAAGGGGACCCCCAGTGAAATCGATACCGTTATACGTCCTTCTGACCATCTCTCTTCTGATAGCCGGGGGAGCCGGCTGTTCCTCCCGGGGAACCGGAGAGACTCGTCTCTCCCTCTCTACCGCCGCGTCCAATATCCTCGTTGTGGAATTCCATGATGAGTTCGGCTCACTCAGGTTCGATCAGGATCCGCTGACCAGCGGTGTATCCCACTGGAACGTGAACGGTAACGCCCCTGTGGAGGTCTACCACAGAAGCCGCAGCATAGATGAGAAACCGAAGAGTTCAAACGGTGAATATCCGGTATCGCGGGCGTACTGGATCTATCTGGTACTTGAACACAGTCTGGTGGCGGGAAAGAGCTATCTCGTCGAGAACCCCTACGGGTCGGTCAGTTTCATCTTCGACCCGAAACAGATGGTCTGTGAATCGATCAAGGTCAATCAGGTGAGCTACCTCCCCTCTTCCCGGGTGCGCTATGCGAACCTGGGAGTCTTTATGGGTGACGGGGGATCCCTCAGGTTTGCAGAGCCGCCATCCTATCAGGTCCTCAGGGAGAAGGACCATGCCTCACTGTACTCTGGCACCGCCGAGTACCGCGGAGACGACACGGCCGTCGCTCCTGGCCTGGTAAGCTCGGGAGAACAGGTGTACCGTCTCGATCTCAGCAGCATTCCCGAAGGGGGACCGTACGTCATCTATCTGGAGGGCACGGGCATTTCCCCTTCCTTCTACATCTCGAACGAGAAGGTGGGCACGATCGCATCGACCTACGCCCGGTTCCTCTACCATCAGCGCTGCGGTATGCCCCTCGGGCCGCCGCATACGGAGGTAGAGCGGGAGGCGTGTCACACCGAGGTGAGAGACACACGGGAACCGTGGAGTTCCAACGGGTTCATACAGGTCACAGGCACCGAGGAGCTGATCAGCGTGACAGGGGGCTACCACGATGCCGGCGACTTTGACAGACGCCCCTTTCACACGATCATCCCGATCCTCCTCCTTGGCTACTACGAGGCCTTCCCCACCCATTTCTCTGACGGGCAGTACGGCATAGCCGAATCGGGTAATACCCTTCCCGATATGCTTGATGAGGCCCTGTGGGGTCTTCGCCTGTGGGAGAACCTTCAGATACTCGATCCTGACGACCCTCATTACGGAGCGGTCAGGAGCGGGACCGAGACCTCCCGCCACCCCGAATACGGGAAGGTGGATTCCGGTTCCGATACGCTGGTGTACGGCACCTGGGAGGAAACAGCGGAGGTAAGTGCCTTCACAGCCGGTATGATGGCCCAGGCTGCGCGGCTGCTCTCACCGTTCGAGAACTTCTCCGACAGGGCCCGTGAGCTCTACGCCAGAGCACAGCTTGCCTATGAGGTCCTGCCGGTGCTGTCTGCTGATATCCAGGAGAAGCCTACCAGTGCTCTGATGTATGCAACCCTGCAGCTTGCCCTCGCTGCACGGGTGTTCGAACCCGAAAAGGAGAAGGCCGTCAGGGAGCTGGAGGAACAGTTCATCTCACACACACGATCTCTCCTGGTCTCAGACGGCTACTGGCCCGAGCAGTACCGGCCCGGCAACAGCATGGCAAAGATACAGACGGTCCACTTCAGCAGCTTCCTTCTCCTGAATGAGAGTTTCGATGAGCAGCTGCAGCGGCAGCTGATCGAGATCGTCATCAGACAGGCAGAGAAGGGGGGGTATATGGGCTTTGACCTCGCTATTCCCTTCTACCCGCAGGGTGCGGAAAAGGCCTACGGCTGGGGAGCCGCGACGGCCCAGGGGCGCTACGGGGACCCCATCGCCTTTGCCTATCGTCTCAGTGATGATGAACAGAAGCGCTCAGACTATCTGTCAGTGCTCTCCCAGCTTGGCGACTACGCTCTGGGACTGAATCCCCTCGGGCAGTCATACGTGACGGGGCTGGGAACACATCAGGTCAACAGTCCCCTCCATCTCGACTCCTATACGGCACAGGAGAACGGTCTGGGGAATATCCCGGGGCTGCTTGTCTACGGTCCGAGCGAGGGACGGAGCAAGGCGGAGTATCAGAGAGTGGTTTCAGACACGCTGTATCCCGTGTGGGAGGAGCTGCCGCTTCAACGCCGCTGGGCGGACGGGTGGTCTCTGGTGAACAACAATGAGTTCACTGTCTGGGAGACGAGTGTCTGGAATCTGTGTCTCTACGGAGTCCTGTACGACGCGGGAGCTGATTCACTTCAGTAGCAATCTGCTTGGCAATCGGATAGCCATAGCGTATAGTATCGACATGAGAATTCTTATCATTTCCAATCTCTTTCCTCCGCATGTCCTGGGAGGCTATGAGATCCTCTGCGGCCAGGTCGTCTCCTACCTGAAGGCTCGTGGCCATGAGGTCCATGTGCTGACCAGCGATTTCAGGGATGGCACGAACGGGGAAGACGTCACCAGAAGCCTGAAGGTGTATCAGGATTTTGACAAACCTGCCTCCTTCATGCGAGGCGAGCGGATACACACTGCGAGACATAACTGGAAGGAAACGATGAAGCTCCTCAGGGAAAGAGAGTTCGACGTGGCCTTCATCTGGAGCCTCCTTCGCCTGACCCCCGCGAGCGCACATGCACTTCAGCGCTTCGGGCTCCCGACGGTATATACGTTCAATGATGAGAATATCATGAGCTTCAGCTACCACCGGTTCTCCCCATCAGCCAAGAAGGCTGTCCACTCCCTCCTCGACCGTCTGTTTCCCCTCACCACCCTGCGGGGTCTCGATCTCACCCGCACGACCAGTATCAGCCGCATCCTGAAGAGGAACCTTCTTGCGAAGGGCCTTCCTGTACAGAACAGCAGGGTGATCTACCAGGGAATCCCCGTAGAGACCTTCCCCCTGAAGAAGAATCCCGGTGTGATGAAAAGCCCCGTACGGATACTCTACGTTGGTCAGCTTCATTCGTATAAGGGAGTTCACACGATTATAGAGGCACTCACCCTCATGGTGAACGGAAAACATCCTGTCCCCTGCTCACTCACCATCGTGGGCAAGGGAACACCCGAGTACACACAGTCACTGAAAGAGAAAGCTTCCCGGGCACCCTTCGATGTAGAGTTCAGAGGCCTCGTCGCCCATGACGACCTTCCTGCCGTATACCGTCAGATGGATATCTTTATCTTCCCTTCCATCTGGGAGGAGCCCTTCGGCCTGACTCACCTGGAGGCGATGGCCAGCGGACTGCCGGTGATCAGCACCGTGAACGGCGGTCAGGGTGAGTTCCTGATTGAGGGAGAGAATGCTCTTACCTTTACTCCCGATGATCCTGTCAGCCTCTGTGAGCAGGTTGAGAGGCTTACCGGTGATCAGGAGCTGTATGCAAGACTCTGTGAGAACGGGAGAAAAACAGTTGAGGAGCACTTCTCCTTCGAGAGGTATGTCAATGACCTGGAAGAGTTTCTGACAGTGGCGATCGGAACCTGACCCGGTCAGGCACCTTCAGCTATCGTCATGACCGTCTCATTGATCGTATGAATCCTCCGTCGGGAGAAGGAATCGGTCATCGCATAGACAATCTGCAGACCACGACCCCGGTCATCCAGATTATCGTTAAGTCCGTCGAAGAACTGCTCCATGAGAGGTTCCTTCTCGGGCGGTTCCCATTCTACGGCCCCGTCCCGTATGATAACGGTGACCTGTTCTGCGTAGAGGACCTCAAGGGCGATCTTCTCCGAATCATGCTTCGGCAGTCCATGCTCGACGATGTTGTTAAGGAACTCGGTGGCCACGAGCCGGGTCTTGAACCCCAGCTCATCCGAGGCACCGAGGCCTGCAAGGAACGACTGCAGCTCCTCTCCCACCTCGTCCACCTGAGAAAGCATCGAGTTAAGCTCTCTGTAGTAACGGAGGCATCTGGTACTGGAGGGAATACGCTGGAGTGCGATAAAGGAGAAATCATCATTCCTCACGGTATAGCCCTTCTGTCCTATCAGGTCATACAGGAGGTGGGGGAGCATCAGACAGCTGTTCACCTCGACTGACTCCCTCAGCAGTGTGTTGAGGTTCTCCTGTCCCAGAGCGTCTCCTCTCTCATTGAAGGATTCGAAGACCCCGTCGGTGAGGAGGCAGATCACCTCATCCTCGCAGAACGAGGTCTCGATCGAATCGGCCTCGTTATAGACGAAGTCCTCCACCCAGCCGATCGGAATGGACCCGGCCGAGTCGAGTGACCGTCACCTCTCTGGTGGTCAGGTTGTACAGGAGAAGTGGAGGATGTCCTGCATTGAAGCTCTTCAGTGTCATGGACTCGAAGTCAACAAGGCAGTAGTTCATCGTCATGTAGTTGTCATTGAACAGCCTCTTGCTCAGCGTCGAGTTGATCCGTGTGAGAATCTGTGCCGGACTGTCGGGCAGCTGCTCACTGTGGAGGAACAGGTTGATGATGGACTTCACCGCTGTCATCGTCAGGGCCGCCTGCACTCCGTGACCGGAGATGTCTGCGATATAGACGATATACTGGGTGTCAGAGATCCTGACGCAGTCAAACAGATCGCCCCCGATGGTGGTCCAGGGGGAATAGTTCGCGGACAACAGGATCGTATCATCGATACGCAGCCACGGCGGGAGCATATAGGTCTGAATTGACTGTGCGATCTTCAGGTCATCCATGATCCCGGTATAGACCCTCTGGAGTTCATCTGCCGCCTCTTTCCTCTCGATACTGTCGGAGATCGAGATGGCGTACAGCCTGAGCAGGTCGCACTCCACCTGTGACCACACATACTCCGTCGTGCAGTAGCTCAGGACAAGAAAGCCCCAGAACCTGTCCTTTCCGAATATGGGAAGTGACAGCAGGGCCTTGATACCCTTCGTCTCCAGATGGCTTCTCAGGGGACCCGGTTCCATGGTGGAGGTGATCAACTGTATCAGTTCATTGCTCTCCATCTGGTCCAGCAGGACAGAGGTCTGTTTCGTGGGAAGGAGGAAATCCTCCTCCAGGCCGTCAAATTCATCCTCATTGCCCTCACTCTCCCGCCTCACCTGGACGATGGTTCCCTCACTGTCATAGATGTTCCTGAAATAGCTGATCCGCTCGATACCCGTTTCGTGTGCGAACAGATGAAGGGACCGTGGAAGCGACAGAGAGAAATCGGAGGACTTGATCAGCTCCTGCGTCGCGAGGGTGATTGCATTGGAAAGACGGTCGCGCAGATGCAGTTTCCTTTCCAGCTTGACCCGCTCGGTGATATCGATCGCGATTCCCCGGAAGCCGGTGAAATCGCTGCCGCTCCTAATCGGGGAGAGGGTCAGGTTGACCATGAACGTCTGGTTCCGGCTGTTCTTCATCCAGAAATCACCGCTGGTCATCGTCTCCCCCATCTCGCACCTGTGGAGCAGCTCCAGGACGTCACTGCGTGTGGATTCGGAGAAGAAATCAAAGATCGACTTCGGTCTGAACTCATCAGAGTCTATCTGTTTGAATATCTCCTGGGTTCTTCTGTTGAAGTAGGTCACCTTGTACTGTGTGTCAAGTTCGAGGATGAGACCGGGCAGCAGGTTCGCCATCTCCATAAACTGTCTGCTGCTGTTTTTCAGTTCAGTGTTCTGCAGGCAGGCCCTGCAGGCCGTTCCCAGCTTGTGATTGATCGGACGGAGGGCGGACAGCAGGGATTCCTCGATCTTTCCCTCGCTCTTGTAGAGCACGAGGATTCCGATATCCGAAATACTCATCACATAGTAGAGCCCCTCTTCCTCTTCAAGGTCATGGATCATGATATCCCCCGAGAAGTCATGGTGGAGCAGCTCCTGATAGAGGGCCTTGTATGAAGGCTGCGCCTCGATATTCCTGGGTATGGAAAATGCGTTTGAAAGAGAGAACGTGGAGGAGTCGCCAGAGTTGACAAGGAGTACCGCACCCATAGCGCAATCGAGTTCCCCGATATACATCGCGAGAGAGCGGCCGAGCATCTTCTTCAGATCGAGAGACTCCCCGATCGGCAGCAGGATATTGTAACAGATCTGGTCAATACGTTGTGTGTTCATGCTATTCAGGTCTCCATCTAGTCCAGATACACGCTCCTGACTTTGGTGAGGATAATTCCGTGAAGAGGGGTCGGTGTCTTCTTCAGACGTTTCAGGGACTTCAGAATCTGCGGCGGTCTGAGCATATCGCAGGCAGTGACATACAGTATCGTATCCGAATAGGTGGAGAGGATCTCCGAATCTACACACTCTTCGACAGGGGCGCCCTCTATGATGATGATGGAGTACATCTGCTTGAGCTCCTCCATCAGAGATGCCATGCGGGCCGACTGAAGCAGATCGGGGATGACAGCCTTCTCGTTTCGCAGTATCACATCGACTCCGGGAAGGACTGTCTGGTTTATGATCTCCTCGGCAGAGGAGACCCGGTAGGAAAGGTACTCCCCGATCCCGTCCGGATGGGAATCGAGCGATTCAGGGATACAGTAGGCATGGAAGGGAGAGGGCGTCTCACTGGCCCTGATCTGGGCATCAATGATCAGCACGTGCTCGTCCTGACGGCCATAGACGGCTGCCAGGTTGGCCGCCACGGTGCTCTTGCCTTCACCCTTCGAGGTGCTCGTGATGAGCAGTGTCGTTCCCTGCTGCGGCTGCTGCAGCCTGAGCTGTCGGGCGAATATCCTGTACAGCTCGATATGAGCTGATTCGCTGTTCTCTCCAGGCACGAGCGCTGAACTGCTGCGGAGGAAGGGAATGGTCGCCGTGACCTCCCTGTTCAGCTTCTGCTTTGCATCGGGACCTGATTTGATACTGGTGTCGGTGATGATCCTCACCAGCATGATGATGAATCCAAGCAGGAAGACCAGGAAGGTGACCGCTATCGCTATCATCCGTCTGTTCGATTCCAGGGGGAACAGCGGTACCGGTGCCTCGCTGATGACGGAGAACTCACTGTGATCGGTCTCGGAAACGATCCTGTAGCTGTTGAGGATCTTATCCAGTCCGCGGGACTCTGCCCGCAGGGAGATCACCTCACCATTGAGGCTGTCATAGGTCTGACGCAGGGTCGGAAGGTCGATGTAGTTTTCGGTCAGTTCCTCATAGCGGAGCTTATTCGCCTTGATCCTCAGTTCCAGGCCGACCAGTTCAATCTCATTTTCAAGCTGTGAGTACTTGATCTTCTGGAGGTACTCATTGTCGTTGATATTCGTTTCAGTTCCCCGAGTGGGCATGGCGCGAATCGCCTCCATCTCCTGTTTCACTCTCTCGATGTCCTCGGTCTTGGTGATCTGTGCCCGTCTCAGTTCATACGCATAGTAGGCACTCAGGTACTCACTCCGGGGAATCAAGCCCCGCACATACTGGTTCTCGGCGATGGCAAGCAGATCCTTCAGCCTGGCCAGCTCGATCGGGTCAACGATCTCGGCCCTGATGCTATCTATCTTCTCACTCAGCTGGCTGATCCGTGAGGCAGCCTCATCGGCGGTGATTCCCTGCACCTCGGCCTCCGCCTCCAGCTCCTCCGCTTTCTTCAGGTCCGACTGCTCAACGCTCTTCACTTCCTCCCTGATCCGTTCGATCCTCCTCTGGAAGACCTCTATCTGGTTCTCATCCTCCCGGAGGGTACGTTCAAGGCTGGCGATCTCGCTTGCGTAGGCGGCTGTCTGAGTCTCGATATCTTTGATACCATAGGTCTCGATGAACTCGGCGAAGGCCTGTTGCGCCTTCTCCAGTTCCTCACGTGATGCCGATGCCTGCTGCTGTATCAGGAGGAACTGCTCCTGAATCTCTCCGGCAATCCGCGCGTGTATTGTCTCAAGGAAGATATCACGTATCGTGTTGGCAATGAGCTGAGATTCCAACTGGTCCCCGGACTGGGCTGAGATGAACATGAGGTTCGTATCACGGGCGACCCACACATCGATCGAGGCACCCAGCTGCTGCAGCGTCCGGTCGAGAGAGAGTCTCTTTCTCAGTTCCTCAAGGTTCGGCTGTGTCTTGACCATGTTGACTCTGTTCCAGATCGAGTTCTCGGTGATTTCGATCCTGCGCTGACCGGCACCCTGTTCATAGCTGAGGTCGGTTCCCTCCCCGATACTCTGATAGATCCTGAAAGTATCGGGCACATACGATTCGATCGGCTGATAGAACAGCACCGTTGTCGACTCGTACATCTGGGATCCGAAATGGAGAGCCGCTGCGATACCGAGGGCACAGGCAAAGATGAACAGGAGGATGATCCACCAGATTTTGAGCAGCAGAGTCTTGAGAACGGTTTTCAATTCTATCGGAAGTCTGAACTCTTCCTGTTTTGCTGCCGGTTCACTGTCCATCTGTCAACTCCTGTTCCTGTGAAAGGCGATTTTCGACCGCACTTTCTGTTTCATAGCCTTGTCCACTGAGAATATCCAGAACAGTATGAGGTACACACCTATTCCCGGGAGGCTCTTTCCTATCATATCCCACAGACTGTGCACAGGAAAGTAGTATTTCACAAGAAAGCCGACACCTAACAGCACGACTCCGGGGAGGATCACCGGCAGATACACCTGTGTCAGGTAGCGATGGTAGGGGAAGTCATAGAGGCGGGAGGCCCTGTGCAGGGTGAAGATGACGTTGTTGAGGATCACTGAGGCCAGGGTGCCGAGCGCGATCCCCGTCAGGCCGAGGAATCTCACGAGGATCAGCGATACGCCGAGGTTGACGAAGATGCTGGTGACCGAGATCTTCGCGGTGAAGGCATGGTCTCCGGTCATCATCAGGACACTTGAGGCGATCAGTTCCGGTATGGTAATGAAAAAGGAGGTAATGAGAATCATAAGCGGAACAGTGGCCTGTAAGAATTGCGGTCCCACCCAGTAGGTGAGGAGTTCGCCACCGAAGACGTATACGGTGAAGGCGATCAGTGCCCCTGTCGCTGTGATATAGGTGGAGAGGTCGAGAAGCAGGTACCTGATCGCCCCATGTTCCTGTTTCTCCTTCATCTCACTGATCAGAGGCGTGAGCACATTCACCAGCTGTTTTGAGAGCATGAAGGAGTACTCGTGTATCTTCTGGGCCACGGCATAGACACCGACCAGCTCAAGACTCAGTGCCAGCTGCACGATCAGCGTGTCGGTCTGGAACAGGACAAGACCTGCCACGGTCGTGATGAACGAATAGATGCTGAACGAGAGCGCCTCCCTGACATACTGCCTCTTCACCTTCTTCAGCGACAGAGACAGTTTCTGTGTCTTCCTGAGGGCAAAGAAGAGGTACAGCAGGTTCTCGGCGAAGAAGGCGAGGCAGTTCACCGAGGCAAGCCCCACCACGCCGAGATCCCGGCTCAGCGCCAGGTAGGCAGAGGAGGCATACACCACCGTACTGAGAACCTGGATGATATTGATCAGATAGATCCTCTGCTCTCCGAACAGGACTCCTTTGAACAGACTCATCGGAATCTGGATGAGCAGCGAACGCACTCCGAGGATCAGCAGGATGGTGACAGCTACGGGAACCAGTTCGGACGGGATAGAGAAGAGTCTGCCGTAGAAGAGCGCGAAGAGTACCAGAACCGCCATGCCCGCCAGGGCAAGGAGAATGTAGATGAACAGGACCGTCGACAAAATAGCGTTTCGGTACTCGATCTTCCCGTTGATCCTGGCCTCTCCTGTCCACTTCACCACCCCCAGACCGAAGCCGAAGTCGAGGAGGGAGAAGAACCCGATAATCGAGAAACTGAGAGCCCACAGACCGTAGATCTCCTGTCCCAGGCTCCTGATAATGAAAGGGATCAGCCAGAACGAGATGACGATTGTCAGAAAGAATCTGAAATAGTTCGTCAGCGCATTTATCGTTGTCACTTTCACTCTCATGGTATCATTCATACGATAGTTCCTTCGTACGGGTCTTCCCGTTCTGTACGCGTGTGATCAGGGCCTGGGCAAATGCCGAGGCTACAGTGAGCTGATAGAGAACGGGAGACTGCCGCAGCACCCACTCATACATCCCGATGGCGAACACGGCAGCGAACCCCACCACGAGAGCCAGCAGAAGACGCTGCTCCATGCTCTTCCAGGAAATGCCGTTCACGAACATCGAGAGGAGGAAGAGGAAGATGAGGAACATAAAGATATACATCCCCCACCAGCCCATCTCCGCGGCAGTGAGCAGGTATATGTGGTGGGCCACTCCCGCCTGCTCCTCATTTTTCATGACAGTTATATGTTGTCGATAATCTTCGTTGACGGTGAGAACCTCTGAGTACTGGTTGAGTCCCACTCCGGTAGTATAATCATCTGCCATCATGATGGCCGCTATCTCGAATTCGTTTCTCGCTTCCTCACTCTCTTCTGGAGCATTGAGGAAGCGGTCGATCACCGTGTCGATGACGACCAATCCTCCCGCCACCATGCACAGAGCAAGGAAGATCGTCGTATACTTGATCCGGGTGCTCTTCTTACGGAAATTCGCGATGATGAGAGCCGCAACGAGTGAGCCCGCCGCAGTGAGGATCCCGGTGCGTGAACCGGTCGCAAGGATCGCCACGGTCATCCCCAGGCCGGAGGTCAGAGCAATGAAGAACGGGATGGATTTCAACTCAGAGTCAGTGAGCACCCAGACCATGATCGCACACAGAAAGAAGAGTGCGAAGGAGGGTACGGTGTTGGAATGGTCGAAGAACGCAAAGATACGGTATATTCCGTCAAGGTACTTCTGCTTGAGAGCGATGAGGGTAAGGATCAGGGCAGTGACGGTGTAGGCACTCATCAGGACCCTGATCGAGGTTCTGCTGTACTCCTCGGTGGCGAAGAAGTTGGAAATGCACCAGTACATCAGGCCCATCCTGAACAGCTGCCAGATAACGAACCAACCGTACACCTGGTACTCGGAGCGGTAGACATTGATGATGGAGAACACAAAGAAGGCAAAAAGCAGCATGGTGAACCGTGGTCTCCAGACGATCCTGCTTCCGGCTCTGAGCATCATCCCGATACTCAGACCCACTGCGATGATATCGGCAATGGTGATCTCAAAGCCTCTCACCGGGCCTCTGTAGTGTTCCATGGACATGAGGTTGATACTGACCTGTGAGTTAAAGAGAAAGCTGGTGACCATGGCAATCACAGCGAGGTACTTGAGCTTCTTCGAGAATGCTGTCGCTCCCGCGATCACCGGGATACCTACGATCAGCGCCAGATAAAACAGTAGGAACTTCATATGCAGATCATCATATCATGAATCGAATCATTCAGGAACGTTTTGCGCGAAACGAATATCGTTGTCTGCAGCGCCGACGGCGACTGCACTCGAACCATCTCATTGACCCCTTTGCGAACCTCCTGTGTGATGCATTCGTTTCTACAATGCCGTCGAGGTAGAGCTAGAAGACCGCCCCCCTTGGAAAAAGAGAGATACAGAACCGCTCTGCACATCGAGATCGACGTGTATCCGTTGAGGGAGAGGGCCAGGACGCCTTTCAGCAGGAGAGAGACCTCTTCTGAGGGACACCTTCAGAGAGCGGAATTGCCGGCGATATACCTGCTCTGTCATCTTTATGGTCATTTCCACCAGTTCCCGCGCGCTGAGTCCGCCTTTTTCGAACAGAACGGGAGGATCTGCCGCTTACAAAGGATCGATCGTACACAACCGTTTTTCTCGCGAATCATCACATCTTGATACCATACACATTACATGTACAGGGTATCGGTTACACCTATCAATTGACAACATGTGTCAGTTGCATCACTATATGGCAAGTACGTGGAAAGGAGCCCTTTATGTCTGCATATCATTTTTTGAGGAAACTGTTTACGCTGGTAGTCTTGGCGACAGCACTATTTTCCCTCAGCACCTTTATTGCCTACGTTTCCGAATGGAGTTTTCTCGGCCTGGACTTTATCTGGTACCGGTTTGACCTTCGCCGCGAGCAGAATGTTGCTACCTGGTTCTCTTCCATTTTCATGGCCTTCACCGGTCTGACGTTTCTGCTGATCGGATGGGAAGAACGGGTCGAATTCTCCTCCCGTTTTTCCAGACTGTTTTTCACAACAATCGGCCTGTTCTCTTTCTTTCTCTCTGCTGATGAAGCTGCTCAGCTTCATGAAGCTCTGGGGAAGGCTCTGTCAAGCCGGGCTTCTATCCTTGACGACACCATCTTTTCCAGCCTGGGCTTTGCCTGGATCCTTATCTTCGCACCCCTTGTCGGTATCGCCGGAGTATGGGCTTTCAGGACGTTGAGGGATCTGGGAAGAACCGCTGGTCTGGCAGGAAAGGGAAAAAAGATCACCTTGCTCTATCTTGCGGCTTTTTTCAGCATAGCTGCGGGAATCATCCTGAATGTGTTTGAGGGGATGGTATTTACGAATCAGCAGGACCATACGCTGTTCCTGCTTTTCCTGCTGCCCTGTTTTGAAGAGACCTTCGAACTCCTGGTCATGGTCTTCTTCTCATGGGCCAACCTGGAGGTGATCAAGGAGTCCTTCATGCGCAGGAATCTGCTGTAAACCCTTCCGGGTGAGTACTCGTTCCCTGAATATCGCATTCCAGAAGAGACTGCCCCTTCGGTTGAGCGCTGAAGTATCTTCTGGAATGGTAGTGTCCATGAACTTTCGAAAAGAAAAGGATTCCGTAATTATGATGAATACGACCGATTTTGACTGCTGTATCATACTCTCCAACTATCTATGGGACGGGAAAAGCAAGAATCAGGGACACAGTATCCACTATCTTGCCCATGAAATGACTTCAGACCTGGGTAAACCGGTTTTTCTTATTAACCTTGTACCCTTTGCCATGCTGAGGAACACTGTTTCAGCTTTGAGGGGCTTTATACCAGGTATCCATCGAAGTAAGAGCATGCCGCTGACGGTGATCAACGGGTGGGGACCGGACTGGAGAGAAGCTGCACATACCGGTAAGAAACAGCCGGTAAGGCGGATGAAGAAACTGATACTGAAGGCAGTCCACCGGGCCGGCTTCGTGAAACCGCTGCTGATGTTTACTGAACCGACAACAGTGCCTCTTGTCAAAGCTCTCAAAGACCAGTTTCTGCTTGATACGTCAAAGCAGGGTCGTGATATCAGAAACGATACGTTTCCGATAATCTGGTTCAGCAGTGACAATTTCCCGGTGGGAGACCCCCGACGCGCAGCGACAATTCTCAAGGCTATTGATGAGGTCGGTGAGACTGCTGATGCCATCTGCACAGTATCTCCTACACTTGAGAAGCTATACCAGCCGCTGCTGCCCACTCTCCTGCTGAGGAATGCCGCTGACAGGAGGTTCTTTCAACAGGTAAAAACAGATATGGTACAGTCCGGCAAAGACCCGCTGGGAGAAGGAATCGGAAGAAAGCGAATCGTCTATATCGGAATGATGAATCAAAGAATCGATTACCCTGCCCTCGAGAAAGCTGTCAGGGAACATCCCGACTATTCGTTCGTTTTTATCGGTGAAGAGCGAATCAAACCGGGGGACGAGTATCATGATGTGTATACACGCATACAGAAGGCAGAAAACACCTTTTTTACCGGGTTGAAAAACCGTCAGGAAGTCGCAGAGATCTTCTCTGTCTGCGATATCGGTATCATCCCCTATGCTATGACTCCCTTCAACCTCTCCTGCGGACCGCTGAAGCTCTACGAATATGCTGCCGCCGATCTCCCGACAATCTCCGCGCCCCTTCCCGCTGTGGAACACAGTCGCTCGTATGCGTATCTGGTTGATGATGGTGATTTTTCCGCTGCAATCGACACAGTTGCTGCGGACTATGAGTCTTTCAAAGAACGAATCATTGCATTCAGTACGGAAAACACGTACAGTGCCCGCGTGCAGACCCTCTTCAGCTATGCAAAGGAAATTGTCGGCTCTTGAGGGACCGATGGCCCTAGGAGCCTGTGTGGGGGGGGAAATTTGTCTCAGACATGGATTGGCTCAAGCTCTCCAGAACACTCTCTGCAACCCCGCTGCCGTTGCTCTGGTTCAAGGATGGATGGTTAGTCTCTTGGACTGAATCCGGTTCGGAGCTACTGTTGCTATACTGTTTTTGGTGGAGAGGAAGTTTTTGCCGAGGCCAACCAACAGGGGGTGAAGACATTTTTCTGGACTTTTGAAGGAGAAGGGAATGTATTCATACGAAGAGCGAAAGAAAGCTGTTGAGCTTTACATCAAGTTTGACAAGAGCCCTAGTGCTGTTGTCAGGGAGCTTGGGTATCCAGATGTCAAGATGCTCAAGGCATGATACCGGGAGTATCTTGAGAGCGGAGATCTGCACAAAAAGAATCGATTGGGATATACATCGGAGCAAAGAGCTGCAGCTGTGCAATACTATCTGGAACATGGAAGAAGCCTTGCTCGTACGGTTAGGGTTCTCGGGTATCCCTGCCGCCCGCTTCTTGGGGAATGGGTCCATGAGGATCTTCCCTCTAGTTGTCATCCTTTAAAAAGAGGCAAGGCTGCTGTAAAATACACGGACAAGCAAAAGATGGACGCTGTAGTGTCTGTGGCTAGCGGGGAAAAGAAGGTGAAACAGCTGGAAGCAGAGATTGGAGTAACCCAAAGCACAATCTATCAGTGGAAGCGACAATTGCTTGGGGAGGAAGGCAACCCCGAGATGAGAAAGAAATCTAAAAATGGACCCAAGAAACCTGCATCGGAACAAGAGATTGATCTGAGAGCTGAATGCGACGAGCTGAAAGAGGAGCGAGACAAACTGCAGAAGCAGGTACAGAAGCTCCAAATGGAGAAGGACATTCTCGAAAAGGCGGCAGAAATAATAAAAAAAGATGAGGGCATCGGTATCGATACACTCTCCAACAGGGAGAAAGCAATGATTATCGATGCCCTAACTTCTAAGTATCCCATAAAGCAACTGCTACTTTCTCTGCATATGGCGAAAAGTAGTTATTTCTATCAATATCATGCCATGAAGAGAGATAAGTATGAACTTGTCCGTAAAGATCTGAGAAAGGCATTCATTGAAAACCGACAGTGTTATGGCTATCGTCAGTTACATTCAGTCCTGACTTCCAAAGGTCGTCCCATCTCAGAGAAGGTGGTGCTTCGTCTCATGCATGAAGAAGACCTTGTAGTCCCTTTCGTGAAGAGAAAGAAATATAGTTCATACAAGGGAGAACTCAGCCCGGAGGTTGAGAATGTCATCAAACGTGATTTCCATGCTGAGAACCCCAATGAAAAATGGCTGAGCGACATCACAGAATTCAGTATTCCTGCAGGGAAAGTATATCTTTCTCCAATAGTTGATTGTTTTGATGGCTACGTAACCTCCTGGACTCGTGGCCCAAGCCCAAATGCCGAGATGGTGAACTCAATGCTGGATGCGGCTGTGGGAACACTGAACGCGGGGAGTATCCATTGGTGCACACCGACCGCGGAAGTCACTACCGTTGGCCTGGCTGGATTGAGAGGATGGATACTGCCGGGTTGGTCCGGTCGATGTCAAAGATAGGCTGCTCACCCGACAATTCGGCATGCGAGGGCTTTTTTGGCAGATTGAAGAACGAGATGTTCTATAACCGGTCTTGGTTTGGGGTATCGATCGATTAGTTTTGTGCACAGCTTGATGATTACATCTATTGGTACAACGAAAAACGGATCAAAATGTCTTTGGGAGGGAAGAGCCCCCTTGAGTATCGCAGGAGTCTTGGTCTAGCATCATAAAAAGTCCAACTTTTTGTCCGCATCCCCTTCCCTACATTTCTATTCTACGTTAAACATCTGGTTGTGTGAGAGCTTTCCCAGGAACCGGTGGCACTCGATATCGAAGGTGTTCGCCCGCTCGGGGCTGCACTGCTCACTGTCACGTTCACCGAGGAATTCCTGCATCAGCCAGTCTAGCTACTCAAGGTCCTCATCACGTGCGCTCTCGATGACGAGGCGTACGATCCCCTCCTCCAGAAGCTGCCTCACCTGTGTCAGGGAGGCATAGTCCCTCTCCAGGACGAGGATCTGGTAGAGATGGGAGTCGAAGAGCCTCTGGTTGGATGCCATTGCGACAAAGGTTCCGGCCCCGCGGCGTATCTCGAGCACACCATAGGCTGAGAGGATCTTGATCGCCTCCCTCACCGATCCTCTTGCGACCATGAGATTCTCCGCCAGCACCCGACAGGGGGCTCAGTTCTTGAGATACCGCTGCTGCCCTGAGACCCCTTTATCATGGACGGAGATCTGGTAATCATTCGAGCCGACAGAGCTGAGAAACAGGGAGCCGAGCAGGAGTCTTTCCCCACGGGGGATCCTGTTCCACAGGTATCCCTTGAACAGGTCACGGACAAGGAAGACCTCCCCCGGTTCAAGCAGACGAGTCTCCCTGACAGCTTCCTCAAGCAGTGCATTCACATCGTACATGATGACCTCCTTCCGACTGATAGTATTATTGTTCATGATATTGCAATAGGCAAGAAGAGAACACCTCTCCCGGGACGACAAGGCATACGGGATCACACGCACCTCCCGTTCAATGGATGCAGCCCACTACTGATATAGGCACCAGGTTTGAAATAGGGGAATGAGAGTGCTGAGTGACGGTGTGTGGAAAACCTGTTCCGAGTAGCATATCCACAGATCACACATTCATGTTGAAACTACTCCCTCATACTTGAAGATTTTGAAACAACAATGCGCCTACCCTGTCAATAATGATGGATTAAATGGGTGTTGTGTGCTATCGTTCTGACTGGGAGATGCGCATATGGCATATATCTGGAACAACCCTGGATGGCCGTCCTATACGTACGATGAGGAAGATATTCAGACGTGCTACGAAGAGTATCTGCTGCAGAAGAAGGCCACTGACATAGTTTTTTCTCTTATCGATCCTGAGGCAAAGGAAAGGATGCATGCACGCTCTCTTACTGATGAGATTCTTGCCAGTCTGGAGATAGAGGGAGAAATCATTGCTGATGAGCCGGTATTCTCATCAATTTGCAGCCGACTTGATATCCACCTGGAAAAGAGGGCAAGAAGTGACCGCTATGCTGAAAGTGTTTCGACGTTGGTCCTTGACGCAACAGGGAATCTCGACGTTCTTTCACTCGAAAGGATACATACGTGGCATTCCCTTCTTTTTACTTCGATGGCAGCAATAAAACCGAAGCGTTTTGGACTCTACAGGCAGAGCCCGGTGTATGTCAGCAGGGGGAATGGTATTCGGGAAGAACTCATCTATGAAGGTCTCCCATCGGAAAGTATTCAGGGGGAGATGGAACGTCTTGTCGAGTTCGTTAACGGGGAGAATGAAATAAGACCCATAATAAAGAGCGCCATAGTCTCCTTATGGTTCCTCTGTATTCATCCGTATGAGGATGGGAATGGGAGAATATCACGGGCACTGGCAGATTACGTACTCTCAAAGGGATTCAATGAAACTCACAGGGTATACAGTATGTCTTCCTTGATGTTGCAGAACCGGGGTGAGTATTACCGGCAGGTACATGCCTATACGTCACAGTCAGATTCATTGGATCTGACTGAGTGGCTGATATGGAATATCAACCTTGCGATCAGGGCAAAGCAAGAAGCATTGAAGATCTATGAGAAGAGTGTGAGACTTACCAGATGTATGGCACATCTGGATCCCTCCGTCTATAATTCCCGACAGTTGTCTATGTTATTCAAACTTGCCGAGGGTTCGTTCATAGGGAAGCTGTCAACAGATAAGTGGGCAAAGATGAACAGATGCTCCACTGCAGCAGCCTCAAGAGATATTCAGCTGCTTCTCCAAAAAGGATTGCTGGTACCCTCCGGTGAAACCGGCCCGCAGACAGGATATTACCTTAATCCTCACATAATTTCTGAGCTGTGATAACATCATAACGACTTATCTGTTTTAGCTATACTTTTCCGAGATTTCAGAATGGTATCGAAGGGTAATATCACCAAGAATACGTGTTTTGGTCATGATTCAGTTGCTCCCATGCTCATTGTTCAGCAACTTCACTAAAGGTGCATGATGGATTAGTTGATTCAACTTTTTTCACCACATCTTCAGGAATGCTACCAGAGAACCGGTATCCGTACCGGTTCTTTCTTGGCAAGGCAAATCACACTCTTATTGCCCTGTTTCAGAGATTTTACACGATTCGGGAGTTCTCTCTCATTCCTAGTGCCTGATGAGATTTTTTAGGGTTATAATCATTAAAACTTGGCATTTTATGCAAGTTTTTATGGTTATACCAATAATAACTTTATTTACTTAGATAGTTTTACAGGGTATAATCCTATACAAGGAGTACGCAATCATGTTCAACCGACCACTATATTATGAGAAAATTAAACCATTCATGAGAAAACCTTTCATTAAGATCATTTCAGGGATACGTCGATGTGGAAAATCGACCATGATGCTGCTGATCCAACAGCTATTGGTTGAGGAAGGCGTAGAGAAAAAGCACATCATCTCAATCAATTTTGAAAGCATGAAGTACTTCCACTTGCGTTCTTCAATCGCTTTATACGATTACGTTTCAGAACGTGTAAAAACCATGGAGAGCCCCGCGTATCTGTTTTTTGACGAAATACAAATCGTCAAGGATTGGGAAGAAGCGGTAAACTCACTGTTCCTCGACTTTCACCTTGATGTCTATATCACTGGTTCAAACTCACAGTTGCTCTCATCAGAGCTCTCCACCTTGCTTACTGGTCGATTCATTCATATTCAGATGCAGACATTGTCCTTTTCCGAGATGTTGACTTTCAGATCCAGCCTGAAAGGAACACAACAAGATATGCTTTGGTTGTATATCAGGCGAGGAGGTTTTCCTGCTGTCCATCTCACCACTGATTACGATGAGAAGGCAACCTATATGATCATCAACGACATCTTTGACTCAATTGTTCTGCGTGATGTTGTCCAGCGGTACAAGATCCGTGATATCGAGTTGTTACGTAGGATTTTGCATTTCATCGCTGATACAGTGGGAAGCACTATTTCAGGAAAACGAATTGCAGATTATTTCAAGAGCCAAGCACAATCTGTCGATATAAACACCGTCTATACCTATCTTGATGCATTGGCAAGCTCCTTTCTGATCACCAGAGTCCAACGCTATGATATACAGAGGAAAGAACTTCTGAAAACACAAGAAAAGTACTATTTGGCGGATACCGGTCTCCAGCATGCTGTCTTTGGGTATAGGGATAGGCACATCTCCGGCATATTGGAGAATATCGTCCACAACGAGTTGGTCAGACGAGGATATACCGTGTACATCGGAAAACTGGGCACCCAAGCGATTGATTTTATCGCAGAGCGACCTCCGAGGAAACTGTATGTACAGGTTGCCTTTAAACTTGAAAGTGAGCAAACAGTACAAAGAGAATTTGCACCACTACTCGCAATCCGTGACTCCTACCCAAAATTTGTAGTAACGATGGATCCACACTTCCAAGATAGCATAGAGGGAGTGCAGCATATTGGACTACATCAGTTCCTTACAGATGAATAATGGTTCTATTCACCCTGTCGGAGGTGCTCAGGTGCATACAGGAGTAAACGTTGGTAGTCACCTTGTTTCTTGTAGGAGAAGGCATCCATTATCCCCTTCAAAGGCCGTGGAAGAATGCTCGTTCTCAAGGAGCTGGTCATGCAGCTTCCCGAGATCGTTGACATTCCTGCTAAGAGCTGTGATAGGTGCCAGGTACAGAATCCACATGCAGAGTTGAAATGGGGAAATGGGAGTGTTGCCTGACGGTGTGTGGAAAACCTGTTCCAGGTAGCATATCCACACCTCCGGAAGCAGTACCTGTAGTTCTCTTACCGACAGGATCCTACCGTATCGAGTAGCCTGCAACAAGGGAGAAGGTGGAATCGTAGAGCAGGAGGGGAATACCTCCATCCTCAGAACTCCGGTCGGTCAACCCTTTCTGGTAGCGCAGATCAAGCGAGACCCCCCAGGGGGTGGAATACCCCATACCGGCCACTGCCGCAAGTTCTGCCCGGTTGTAGTTGTCAAGGTCCACAGCCACATCAACGCTCGCACCCACAAGATAGCCCCCGGCAAGGCCTGCAATGAGGTAAGACGACCCGGAGACTCTCAGGTCAAAAGCGAGTCTTGCAAGAAGAGGGACCTGCAGATAATGCATTCCCGGCTCTCCACCGGCATCTGCTCAGAGGAGGGCGTACTGGATGCCTGAGCGCGCGAGGAGGTGTATCGCCTCACTCTCATGTTACCTGCAAGAGCCCCGACTATCGGGCTCGGGGATCGTCCCCGGCCACCGTCCGGAAAGAAGCCGAGCATGTTGGTTGAGGCGATTCCGCCGTGAACACCTTAGGAGAGGTCAGAGGCGTGATGACAAGCAGAGAACACACACAGAGAAAGCACACGTCGAGCATCCTACGATTCATAGATCCTTCCGCCCTGTATGAACCATCAGATGAGTTCAGCATTCACCTGCAGTATACAGGGTGTAACTGGGAAGTCACTGCAGAGCATGTGGTTGTGACAATATCTGATCAGTGCTGGAGAAGGAAACAGTGATCGGGACTCCCGCCGCAGGTCGCACCTTCCCGCTAACCTGCATACCCGTCCCTGCTCATCCTGGTTTTCAGAACGCGGATGCTTCTTCTACTCGTAGATAAACTCTCTGTTGATGTGGTCTGAGGTATCCACATACCAGTCCTGATGGTCTGCTCCATTCGAGCCTGCCCAGTCTGCGAAGTACCTGTACCCCTTTATTATCTGGTTCCTCTCGCTGGGATAGTCCCACCTGACGGGCACATGAAGAGCCCAGGGAAGATTGGTAGAGGTCTTGTAGTATCTGCCCAGATCCGGAACGGAATCATCATCGCCCTCTCCGATACCGGGGTTGTTCTCCTGCAGACCCGAAGGGGGAAGGTCAGGATAGTGGACTTCCCGCACCCCATCGCTCTGTATCAGGAACAGGTCGTACGGGAGATTGCCGAGGTCCTCCGCCTTGAGAACACCGTCAGCGAAGTACATGGTTCCCATAACGGTCGGTACCGGTTGCTGATTGCCCTCGATATCAGTATCAGTGTTGATGATGGTCTGATCCGTATCAAACACCTCATAAAAGACATGAGAGAAGAAGGACAGGACCGTTCCGTCCTCAACAGATTCGTAGCCGGTGGCAGCATTTCCGTCGGGAGAGTCCCCCTCTGATACGATCAGAGCATCGAACGTCCCCTCACCAAGCATGTCTGAAGAGTCAACCGGAAGCTTCATGGCAAGACCGTTATCCTGCCCGGCACCTGCCGCCAGAATGTCAAAGATGTAGGTGAAGGACCGAACGTCATTGTTCGCATCAGTGCGTAGTATATACTCGTAATAGATCACCAGGTCATTGAAGTCATAATCCCCCTTCGTCGGCCACTGGTCCTCGAAGGCGGCAGTGCCTGACACACGGATATCGGCTGAGAGATAGGGATTGTCAGGATACGCGTCCACCTCATCGGGAACCGAGTCTGCGTCTCTGTCCTGACTCTGAGTGGTCCGTACAAAGACCTCTTCGTCTCCTATGCCCTCCACCGCAGAACCGGGTGTGATATCCACTACGATGACAAGGTCATTGAAATCATCATCTCCACGCGGTCTTTCCAGATCCTCGAATCCGAGAACAAACCGTGCATGGTCCGTCTCTTCATCATGCTCTTCCAGCAGAAGGACCATGTGCTGATTGAACTCCCGATCGGTATCGGTCTCCGGATTCCACTCACGCTTTGAATAGTAGGTGCCCATACCGTCGGTTACTGATTGCGTTGCACTGTTGAACCCGTTCGCGACAAGAGTCCAGATCAGCGTCTTACCCGCAGGAATCGTCCCCAGGTCAACGGTATCACCGGAAATCAGGCCACGGGATGAGATGGATGCGTTGGGAAGAATGATCTTCAGGTCGGCATGCCCGTCCTCATCCAGATCAGCATCCGGTTCCGGTGCTTCGAGAGGAATATCGTCTGTGTCGTACTGCAGCAGCCCGAAGGAATTCAGGTACCCCGCCCCTTCATGCATGAACACGACCTGTACCCGTGCATCTTCAGTCAGCGTAATTTCAGCGTCACTGAGGCGGTCTGTGTTCTCGCGATACTCAGGAAGTGATGCGGCAATATCCGCAAGGATCAATTCCTTCTCCTCGTCACTCAGAAGCGACTCCTCTTCGAGGTTATCAGGAACACCGAACGAACTGAACGGGGCCAGGAAGGTGTAGTCTCCGACAGTATGGTAGGTATCACTGTCGGGAGAAACATCCCGTACGGAGAGACTTCTCGTTGACGGTGCTGAGCGCGTCACCGACAGAGTCAGGGAAGCGGCATCATCCTCGATCTCAACGATCGAGATGTCGGGGAGACCGGGCCAGAGGGGATGGATCACGAGCTGACGGTAGAGGGAGGGGATCGTGATACTCCCTTCATAGGCTCCATCAGTATCCAGTACGACAGTCGCCACGAGAGGGAGGTCGGAGAGGAGAAGAGGAGATTCTGTAGTATAGAAGGAGCTCTCACTGATCCCGGAGGCTCCGTATATCTGTACCGGTATGGTGCTGACAGAGGGAATCTCCAGGCTCAATTCCACGACCCGTGTCGTTTCGAAGTTGAACGTATCAGAGATCGTAAGAATATCCTGTATATCATCAATAACTAGGGGAGGGTCACTCTGAAATGAACAACCACTCAGAAGAAACACCAGGACCAGGGCTGTAAGCATCATTGTACGCATCGTCTTTTCCATATCTCAACCGTTCCTTTCATCAGTATCTGATCTGCACCCAACCTAGGACGCAGGTAAAAACTTGTATTGTTCTAGAATATACCTACAATACAAACTTATGTCAATATATATCTGCTTTAACGTAAGGATATGATACACTCTTATGTATTATATATATTTTATTATTTTATATACATTTATAAAATATACGCACATACCATACACCGATAGACTTCTAAAAAAACCATATCTGGTCATCGATACATTCCCTCCAAAAGTCTCAAGATATGTCAGATGCAAACCTGTGCACTTATGTCAGTAGATGCTTCCAATATAAACCGCCTGAGAGCGCATGAAGGGGTGTGAAAGCATATCGCGCTCAGGAGAGAGCATCGAATACGACCGCGGGGTTCTCTGTATGCAGACAACGATTCCGACATCGAGTGCTCACGGGCATAGTTCTTCAACTGACAGTACGTGATATGGTCACACGCAACCGATCACTAGTGTGCTGCCTGAAAGAAAGTCTTAGCCAATGCTACAATGCACAGGCGAGTGTCAATACTCTGATATTCAAGTGCTGATTTTGGATGACTATCTGATCGCCCACCTGGGTAATGATCGCAGTCTTATACTTTTCTCCCTAATTAAGAACCGTGACGAACTCGGCACATCCACGATTATTACCTCTCAGTATGATCCTAGAACATGGATTTCATTCCTTGAAAGCGACGGCAACTTTGCGATGGGAGATAGCATCAGAAGACGTCTTTTGAATAACGGCTACACTCTTCTTATTGAAAAAGCTGTTTGATTCTCATCTGGCCGGTTCAACCACCGGCCGTTATTAAACACTCAGTGACCGTTTTTGAACGCTTTCATGGCCGTTTTCTCACGCATTATGCAGATGCTGACTTGAGCGTGTAGTAGCCCTTTGCAACCAATCTCTTTTCATTACACTATACTTGCAACATCTCAACCGCTTTAACAGCGTATGCAAAAGCCTCTATGTCAAGCTTTCTAAGTGAGAAAAGTTTCGCATACTTAGTCTTTCCAATGTTTGCTCTGCTGAAATTTAAAGGTTCTGTAATCTTTTCGAATTTTTCGCCTTTCATCAGACATGCAGCCATATACATGGTCTTGCATGCAGGGAGTATTGCCTTCTCTGCATTGAATTTCTCACCGTAGACATGATTGGTGATTCCCCTTATACCTTTCAAATATTCAGGATAATCATTCTTGAGATATGTCCCTCGACTTGCGATACAGGCTGCAGCATCAATGGTATCTTGAAAGACCTCACTATGAGAATTTGAAAGACCTCGATACGCAAGTTCTGCTGTAACTGTTGCGATATAGGAAGTATGAATATCTTCAAAGTTATCATGGACATCTATGAGAGCTGAAATATCATACAACTGTTTGATAATTTCCAGTTCCTTCTCAGATCCAAACTGGATTCCAGTTGTGTGGGGCGCAAATGCTGTCAACTTGTCACCAAGAAGGCAATTCACACTTGGCATCATCACCTCAACATATGGTTCTTCTGTCTTCAGAAATTGATGTTCAACTTTTCGCTGAATCAGTGTGCTGTAATGGTTTTCTTCGAATAGAATATCCAACAGAATATAAAATTCCTTTTCATGTACGGGGGAGTCATAGGTGAATTTGTAATGGGCTTTGTCAATTTTATTCTTCCCTGTCCGAACCTGCTTCTCCATCGATATAAATGGATAAATCTTTGCAGCCTGTTCAAGATAAGTTTCCACTTCTGTTCCTGGCTTCATAATAATATCGATATCAGTGGATAATCTTCTAGGTTTCTCAAGAAGGAGCAGGAGACTGGTACCACCCTTGAAGATGAACGGCATACCTACCCTTACCAGCGCCTCAAGTAAGGATAAAGCAAATATGCTTCTCTCGAGGATAGAATTATCTATTGAATAATTACTTCGAATTTCTTCAATGTGCTCACGTTTAAAATTTTCAGATAGCACCATACGATCACTCCTGGACCAGAAGTTCGACCTTAGTCTTTTCTCTAAGGAATCCAAACACATCCTTTGCCCTATTTCTTCTCCGTGCATAGCGAAGCATTGAAACCTGATCAATCCAATATTTAGCGAACATCGTCTCGATGGCAGAAGGATAATCACCCTTAGAAAGCATCAGGTTCTTGTTTGCAAACAGATCCACAATCAACTTCTCCAAAGGTACCTGACATGACTCCTCTTCTGTTTTGGGAGCCTCCGTAACTAGTCGATCAATAATGATTCCATCATCAGTGCCATAATGTAATAAGTCCTGAACTTTGGGTTTTAACAATACCCTCCCTGGAAATTTCTCGGCAAGCACAGAGAACACAAAATCACAACCATCTTTCTCTACATCGAGAAAAATCTGATTTCGCGCAAACTGGTGATTAAAAAACTCGTTTAACCAAGATAACTCCCAAACCCTGAAAGAAAGCAGAGGAAATCTCTCTTGCATGAAGGAAATCACCTGCAATGCCAATTTAGAATACACTCCAGTAAAGATGCCTTTTTGGGTTCCCTTCGCAACTTTCTTGTATTGATTACGCCCTAGCCTAATGATTAAGGCGGACTTACGCAGGTCACCCATTAAATATCTGAGTTGCGTCTCCTTGAAGGAGGGTTCAACAATCCGCGCCGCACGTAAAATCTGTTGCCTTGTACATGTACCGTTCGGTAGATTTCGAATGATTGCACTCTTGTTCATACACGCCACCTCCTAAGCCATTATGGCAAATTTCTATTTTTTTGCCGATCTGGCTTATTCAGTATACTCATATTTCCACCAGAAGTCACTAGCAGTTTCGGCAATTTCTTAATATTTTGCCGTTCTGGCTATCAAGGAAGATATCACTCCCTCAGAGGTTTAGAAACCCTAATTCCTGCAAAATTGTAGCTAGTAATACGTAATTATATCGTATATATGTATTTGTTGTTCATTTAAGGTTTGACTTTTCCCTTAAACATAGTTATAATTGTGACTATGAATAAAGCAGGAAATTCAGCCAGAATCATCAAGGTCTACAATAAGAAAGCCGATGTTACCTATGTCTACGAAGACACCGCCTATTGGGATAGCGAGAAAAAGCAAGGTCGTCACACCCGTAAGTGTATCGGCAAACTCGATTCCCACGGACAGATCATCTATAACGACTATGACCTTTCCCGTCAGCAAGCCGGTCAGGCTAAAGAGCTTCCTGTCCCTGTTGTCTCAAAGACAACGCTGCTCGGTCAGAATCTCATTCTCGATCCTATCATCAAAAGCATCGGACTCAAGCGAATTCTTTCACAGACTCTTGGCCCTCAGGATGCGACCTTTGTTCTGGAGCTCGCGAAATACTCAATCTGTACAGGTAGACCTCTCAGCTATGCTGAGTCCTGGCTTGATGACAGAGGCTTCGATGGCTCCATGCTCTGTTCACAGAGAATCAGTGAACTCCTGAAAAGACTCGATAAGGATACTCAGAACACATTCTTCTCCTCCTGGATAGAGAAGAACATGGCGAAGAAGAACCTGCTGTTCGATATCAGCAGTATTTCAAGCTATGCAAAGAATAATGCATATGTAGAACGTGGGTATAACCGTGACAAGGAGAAGATCCCTCAGATCAATATCGGTCTCCTCAGTTCGTATGAAACTCGCCTTCCTCTCTGGTACTCAGAAATGTCGGGAAGTATGAACGAATCTATCGTTCTTCAACATGTACTTGAACAGCTGAAAAAACTTGAGATTCCTTCCTCTGTGATCATAGGAGACAGAGCTTTCTGCTCTGTAGATAACATCGCTCATCTGAGCGACCATGGTCACACATTTCTCATGCCCGTTCCTTCGAACGTTACCTGGGCAAGAGAACTGATAGAGAAACATCGCCATACCATTCAGCGTCCTGACACGCTCATCCCGACCGATGATACCGATGCCATCATCTATGGTCTAAAGACCATACGAAAGACTGAACATGGAAGAATGTGGGCTCATGTGTATTTCGATGCTGCAAGAAAGGAGCGGGACGTTGCCCGTCTGATGAAGCGACTGCAGGCATGCAAGGCCGAGCTTGATGCGAGTGAGCCGGTCAAGAACAACCAGTCATATTATGAGCGATACTTCGAAGTTAAGGAAACGCCGAAAAGAGGAAGGAAGGTTGTTCTTAAGGATCAGGAAGTTCAGGCGTTCATCAATGGTCAGAGCGGATTCTGGGTTCTGTATACCAATGCTGAAAAGGATCCGGTTAAGGCTCTGCATGCCTACCGGCAGAGAAATGATATTGAACTGCTCTTTGATGACATGAAGAATCTTATCGACTGTAATCGTTTGAGGGTTCACACTGACAAGGTGATGCAGGGAAGGCTCTTCGTGAATTTCATCACCCTGATCATTCTCACCGCACTGAAGGAACTGATCAACCTCATTCCCCCAAAGGAGCGTAAACACTGGAACTACAAAGAAATTCTGGATAAGGTGAATACGTACTCGAAAGTCCATTACCGCGGCACGTATCGTGACGTCTACACAGTCCCGACTAAAGCTCAACGTCTTATCTTTGACCTGTTCGGTGTCGAGTACTCATGGAAGGGAAAGCTGGTGAATGAGGGTGATCGGGATCCCTTCGAGACCATCACGCCTATCTCCTAGTTACAAAATTTCGGGAATTTGGGATGGTAACAGGTGATGTTCCTGCATCAGTAGAGGTCGTTGCCGCCGAGGAAGCTGTCGGTTCAGTATAGCCCGTGGCCATGGAGGCACTCTCACCGTTGACAAAGCCTGTTACGGTTACACTGAACGCGGGGTTCTCTTCACCGTAGGTCTTTGAGTAATCTCCCACCGTTGCTGTGAGAACAGCCTTGTTAATAGTCAGCGTTCCCGTGTCATTTATATCAAAGGTGTAGTTGTCGGCGCTGCCGCCAGAGATGGTGACAGGTGCTGAGCCTGCACCGGTAGAGGACGTTGCCGCCGAGGAAGCTGTCGGTGCGGTATAGCCCGTGGCCGTGGAGGCACTCTCTCCGTTGGCAAAGCCCGTCACAGAGACACGGAACGCGGGGTTCTCTTCACCGTAGGTTTTTGAGTAGTTCCCTGTTGTCGCCGTCAACAGTCTTCTGGTGATTTCTCCCGTGGTGAAGGGGGAAACGGGGGGAGCTTCATAGTTTTCTGCATCATAGCCGTTGATGGTGTAGGTGACCGTGCCCTGCTTGCCTGTTCCTGCGTCCGGGTCAGTGTAGGTTGCCGTTGCCTGCAGGCTCACCACATCACCGTCAACGATTCCAGTGAGGGTCCCGGCCTTTGTCACCCGCGCGGTGTTCGTTCCGTCATACTCCCTGGTCAGCTGCAGCTCCGTGTCGGAGACACTGAGGGCTTTCCTGGTGATACTCCCCGTACAGCTCCTGTCATCGACAGGAGGAAGGTAATACTGTGCATGATCGCCGTCGATAGTATAGCTGACAGTGATCTGCTTGCCGGTTCCTGCATGCTTGTCGGAATAGGTCGCCGTTGCGTGGACGTTTACCGCATGACCGCTTGGCAGATTGTCCAGAGTTCCCGCCACCACGCTGCCGCTGAGCGCAGAGGTACCATCGTAGGGTTTGTCCGGCGAGGTGAGAGTGGGTGCACTGACGGTCAGCTGGATCCTCTGGTAGGCAGGCACACTCACGATCAGGTCTTCACTCGCCTCAAGTCCTCGGGCCTCGGCATACCTGATCTTGTACGTCCCAGGAGCAAGAAGGGTAGCTGATGGGCTGCAGGGAGTATAGGGTGTTTCCTCCGATGCGGAAGCAAGTCTGTACTCCATGTTTTTCGTTGTCCCAGTTATCGAACTCTGAACGGCATCGAACCGTGCCGGTGCCGTGACGATAAGATCGCTGAGCCGGGGAGCGCTCTGGCTGAACACCACCAGCAGTGTCTCCTCGACTATCTGGCCCTCCTTGAGATTGACAGTCCCGGTTCCGATACCGATCTGTTGGCCCAGGTCATTGAAGGCGGTCAGGGTGAGGTCCCACGTACCCTTTTTCAGTGACGACAGCGTATGTGTCGGGGGAGAGACATTGTTGAGGGTGAAGACGGTCCTGGTATTGGCAAGAGCCCCTTCAAGCGTATAGTAGGCAACCTCGACATCTGGAGTGTCCAGGGTTATGGTCAGACTGATGCTCCCCATCCTCTCCATCATATCGCTGCAGCTGATGAGGACAAGGAGAGCAGCAAGAAGCAGTATTGCTATCACTGGTAACAGGTTCGACTTTGTTTTCATGATGGTCTCCTAGAAGTTGAAGCGCATGCCGGCCTGAACGCCGTATAATGCGCCGACTCTGTCTTTCTCGAAGAACAGTACACCGAAGGGAGCTATGAGGAGCTCATATGACTCTGCAGGTGCGATGCTGAGGTTGAGCGAAAGACGGACCTGCTGGTCAAGAAACGTCTCATTTGACTGTGTCCCATCCTGATCGAGGTCTCCATAGAGGAGGTGAAGGACCAGGCCGTAGCCGACCTCAGGGGCGACAGCGACATGTTTGCCGAGGGGAAAGCGAAAGCCCATACCTGCAGACACATTGATCGCCTGCATGCTTTCTGCCCAGTCGCTCAGGGCAGGTCCACGGCTGTAACCGGCCTCACAGTACCCGTACGGGCTATGTTCCTTGTCGTAACTGATGTTCAGTTTGACAGCAGCCCCGGTGACGATGGAGTAGAGTGTGGAAGAGGAACCCACCGGCCACAGTGCATACGGGCGTACGTCCATCGATGTGACGGACAGTGTGCGTATCACCACCTGCTGCCAGCGGTCGGTGAGAGTATCGTAGCGGTAGATATGGCTTGGACTCCATTCCTGGCCGGCTGCCTTCTGCTGGACGAACAGGAGATCCCTGTCATTGTCAAAGTGCTCAAGCAGCACGACGCTGCTGGTGATATCCACGTCGTTCCAGGTTCCGTTCTCTTTCGTCCCGGTCATATACCGCACGGCAACGACCTGGTCGGAGCCGGGGTTGATCACCAGACGAAGCGGTGGGGACGATGCAAACACGAGTACCGTTGAAGCAAAGAGCAGGCAGGCTGTGCAGACTGCCGTGCGAACATAAGAAGCCATGTAGCTACCTCGTACACCAATAGGTTATGTGTGTTTCTTTCCCGTGAAAGAGGTGAGTGGTTTCCCACTGCAACCACCATCATATGTAGCAGAATCTCGTAGACTGACGGGCACTGGTACGTAATAGATGTGATTTTCTACTTACAATCAACCATGCACCGGGTGAAGGTGCGGGGAGGAGGCCCTGTAGGGCCCCGTACCGGCGAGGATCCGCCTGACAGGGAAACAAAGAGGGCAGGCATTCCTCACCTTTTTGCAGAACAGCACAGGTGCCGGCTCTCACGACAAAAAACGGGAAGGGAGTCGGAACCCATGGGAAGAAACCATCTCCACCTCAATAGCTTGAAGGCTCAGGATACCGGTCGGATAAAGCGAATGAACACGATACCCGTTAACCTGGACTCGACAGTACGATGCCGTGTGCAGAGAGCTCTCCTGAAACAATACCCGGCACGATATCAGGACACGCACTCCAGGCCTGCGCTCAAGGAATATCCATAAGGTCCTGAGAAGGGGAAATATGATTTCCCTGCTGTGGTGCTATCTCTTTTCATCATCCACGCTCTTTCTTGCTGTCCTTCTCACGGTCTCATAACTGACGCTGAGAAAGCCTGCGATATCCTTCAGTGCATGTCCGTCCTGTACTGCCAGGTGGATAAAGGTGTCACGAAGAGGGCGAACTGTCTGTACTCTGGAGCCCTGAAGGAGCATCTGCCTGTATGCCTCTGATGATGAGTCTCTGACCACCTTCTGATCATCGAGGAACCTGTCAAGAAGGGCCGTGAGCCGCTCGGCGGATTCGGTGGCAGGGTCGATGATCGTCGCGTGGGTGATAGACGCACTCCAGGAATCGCTCTCGGTGCACTCAATGTAGTGCCTGAGGGCAGCTTCCGGTTGAGCAGCGAAGTAGTGCAGGAGTTCGCTTCTGTCAAGAAGGGCTTCTCTGCCATCCAGAACCTCGGCGTGTCCGCTCCAGCGGTACTGACGCGGTGAGGTGACCATGCCGGCCTTGACCGGGTTCTGAACGATATACCGGACGGTGCTGTAAAGTTTCGCTGTCTCGGTGATCGGATAGCTCTTGTACCTGCCCCCGTAGATCGTGCCGCTTCGGTGGTAGCGCTGGTTGTAGTAGAGCGTATACTGGCGGTTGAGAAACCAGAGAATGCGGGACAGGGGTGTCTCTGTGGTCCTGATGAGCAGGTGATAATGATTATCCATGATCACCCAATGAAGCAGTGTGGCACTGCCTGTGAGTATCGCGGTGCTGAGAATGGAGAGGAACTGACGTTTGTCACGGATATCCTCATAGATATAGGAGCGGTTATTCCCCCGCTGGATGACATGGTACACCGTGTGTGCACTGTCCTGTCGCATACGTCTCGGCATCGATTCACGCTCCTCCCACCAGGTGCCATCTGCCGTCCACACGGTACTCTATGCAGTTATCGCTCTCTGCAACAGCAAGCTCTTCCATCAGAAACTCAAGGTCGATACCCAGGGTCTGACAGAGCTCTCCTGTGCTCTGAGCATGCTCTCGGATACTCCCGATAACCTTCTCTGCAGCGCTCACAGCGGTACCGGGAGAAAGAGAAGAGGCAGCTCTCTGGAGGGGTTCCCTGGTATAGACGTGAGCCCCTTCAGTGATGAGCTGGTCGGTTCCTGAGTTCTTTGACTCCCCTGGAGTGCCCGGAACGGCGAACACTTGCTTATTATGAGCCATGGCATAGCGGGCCGTGCTCATGGTGCCTCCGGTGAGGGAGGTCTCTATGACCAGGAGCGCATCACACCAGAGGGCGAATATCTCATTGCGTCTGATGAAACGGAACGGGAGGGCCTCCTTGCCGTAGGGGAAGGGACTGATCACGGCACCGGCATCGGCGATCCGGTCCATGAGGGAAGCATGAGCGGCAGGATAGGCCGTATGAAGCCCACCGGGTAGAAAGGCATAGGGTGGTGCCTGAAGAGAAAGTACGGTCTCATGAACCAGGGCGTCGGTTCCCTCTGAAAGGCCCGAGGCGATGTTATGTTCCGTCTCTATCAGATGGTGGACAGCCTCCCGGGTGACAACTTTTCCAGAGGGTGAGACAGGGAAGGTCCCGATGACACCGGCAAACGGTTTCTGTGAGACCGGGAGAGATCCCCGATAGTACAGGATAAGTGGTGCGCGGGGAGAGTGACCGAACTGCAGCTGATAGAGCGTATCATGGGAAGTGAATACTTTGATCCTGTGTTTCTCATGAACGGTGACGATGCTCTCTGCCTCCTCGAGAGTGCGCCCTTCCCAGAGCTCTGAAAGGCTCCGGCTGGTCTGGTAGGTTCTTGAAAGGGAGGGAGGATAGGTACTCAGCAGGTCACAGACCTGTGATGGACTTGCCTGAAAGACCTCTCCTGGACTGCCGAGTTCTGAAAGCAGAGTGCGCTTGGTCGCGATCGATATTCCCCTGAGTTCATTCAGCCACACCCAGTATATGAGTTGATCAGGCATGGCTCATCTCCCTCTCAAGGTCCCGGGAGAGCAGGGCACGAAGGAGATCCGGTTTCCTGATATGCTCGCTTGCTGCGATATCGGCAAAGGTCCGTGCGAGTTTCAGTGTCTTGTACCTCGCTCTCACTGACAGGGAATCTCTCTCATAAGTCCGCTGGAGAAGTGAGGCACACTCATCATCGAGCCGGCAGTACCGTCTCAGGTGGGAACTGTTCATCTGGGCATTTGTGGTGATCACCTCACCGTTCTTTTTGAACCGGTAGAGCTGACGCTCACGGGCAGCAACGACGGTTTCCCGGAGAGTTTCAGAGCTCACCTTCCCGCTCATCTCATGACCCGAGGTGAACTCCACCCGTCCGACATACTTCTGCATATCGATGCGGTCCATCACCGGTCCTGAGATCCTCTGCCGGTAGGTGCGTATCTCATGGGGAGTACAGACACACCGGCTTGTTCCCGCGTACCCGCAGGGACAGGGGTTCATCGCGGCCACCAACATGAAATCAGCCGGATACCGGTTCGTCTGGTTCACTCGGCTGACGGTCACCCGTCTCTCTTCAAGGGGAAGACGGAGTGACTCGAGCGTCTTCCTGCTGAACTCGGGAAGCTCATCAAGGAAGAGAATTCCCCGGTGAGCGAGCGTGACCTCTCCCGGCTTCGCATACACTCCGCCTCCGATGAGGGCATGGGAAGACATGTTGTAGTGGGGAGAACGGAACGGGCGGGTCTCCTTGAGTTCATGCCCGTCCAGAACCCCTGCGATGCTGTAGATGGAAGAGACTTCAAGGATCTCATCGGGTCCCATGGGAGGAAGGATGGTAGGAAGCAGCCGGGCCATCATCGACTTGCCACTCCCTGGGAGCCCTATCAGGAGCAGATTATGGTTCCCTGCCACTGCAGCGGCAAGATAGGGAAGGATATCCTCATGTCCCACAACATCCCGGTAATCCCCTCCCCCTCTCATATGTTCAGAACCCGAGGCATTCCCCGGTTCTCTGACATAGGCAGAGATATGAACCCGTCCTTCCAGGTACGCAATCACCTCAGTCACTGCATCACAGGCGATGATGGCGATATCAGATACAGAGGAGGCTTCCTTGGCGCAGGCAAGAGGAACGATCAGGCAGGAATACCCGAGCGTACGGGCCTGAATCGCCATGGGCAGAACACCGTCGAAAGCAACCAGCTGCCCTGTTGTGCTGATACCGCCCACCATGGCAATTTCCTGCCACTCAGATTTTCTCGGTACTACCTGACCTGATTCTACGAGCATGCCGATCAGCATCGGCAGATCAAGGTAGGCCCCTCGCTTGGGGATATCACTGGGAGATAGATTCACCACCACCTTCTTCGTCGGATAAGCATACCCCAACCCCTCCGTACACGCTTCCATCCGGTCCTTCGCCTCCTTCACTGCATTGTCACCCAGACCGACTATTGCCGTTGAAGGAAGACCTGTGATGATTGCGACCTCTACACTCAAGGGGTAACCGCTAATACCAGCTATACCCAGGCTTCTTATCACTGTAGCCATTCTCAACCTCCATACAACAATTACCGGGGATTGAACAAAACCGCTTCGGATCCGAAGAAAAAAGGCAGCACACAGACTCCGTGATATATAGCATTATCATTATCAATATTGCTATTGAACCCTAAAAAAAATCAGAGCCTCCCCGGTGAAAACCAAAGGGAATCTGCTGAATCCTCCTGCCAAAATTTTCCACTCACAGACATCTGCACTCTCCATCCTTTATCGCCCTTTCTGCCTTACTGCAGTGTGCACCTTGTGGATATTCTACCGTACATGTCAAACGCCCACCCTTCTTGACAGAAAGGATGGGACGGATGTAGAAAAGCGGCAGTTCAGTGTAAGGAAGTAAAGAATTCTGCTCTATCCTGCCAGGACAAATCATCGGGTTTGAAGTTCCAGGGAAGCAGAGCTGACCAAGCTTGTTTGTTATACGGAAGATCAACTAGAGGAGTTGCTTTTTCGAGGATATGATTCAGATAAGCCCCTGGATCCAGACGATTCAGTCGGGCACTTTGAAGAAGCGTATACATCGTGCAGGAACTATGTGCACCAGCGGGTGATCCACTGAAGTTCCAGCTGTGTCTTCCAAGCGCTACAGGACGCACTGCCCGTTCTACCGCCGAATTGTCTGGTCCGAGTTCTACAGAATCAAGGTACGTCTGCAACCCGTCAAAGAGATTCAAGGAATAGTTGATTGCTCCCGCCAGAGGAGTATGAGGAATAACACTCTTTTTCTGCGCTTCAAGATGAACCTTGAATTTCTCAAATAACGGCACAGCCTGTTCTTTTCTTTTTCTGAGGAACTGTTCTTCACTCATCTCGCCACGAGCAAGCTGTTCTCTCATTCGGTTTTCCAAAGCAAAGACGGCACCTATTTCCTGAACAAACTCCTGAGCAGTTTTTCTAATCCCTTTGATCGAAGGAGACATATGCTTCTTGTTTTTTCTGAAGTTGGTCCCCATGTAAATGTCATAGAATTTACGCCTTACATGAGTAAGACAGAATGAATTGACAAGGTCCCCATCTCTGGATTTAACAACCGACCGGTATGCTGTATATCCGTCAGACTGAAGAATGCCATCGAACCCGGCGGTCAACTCTTGTGCTACCAGTGCTGCACGGCTGGGGTAGTACCGATAACTCACTGCGGGTTTCTCTCCATCATAGACTCTGAGCCAGATGTAAGACTTCTTTGTATTCTCACGATCCTGTTCGTCCATGACCTGCAGCGTGGTTTCATCAATATGCAGAACATTCTGAGCAAGCAGATGATCTTCAATGAGTTTCACCAGAGGTGAGAGCAGTTCACTTGTCTGGATCTGCCACCTGGAGAGATTCTGTCGGCTGATGGGAAAACCGATGCTTTCGAATCTGAGACTCTGACGGGCATACGGCAGGTGGTATATGAACTTATCAGAAAAACTGGCAGCAAGGAGCCCGTTACTCACCATACCGCCACGGATGATACGGTCGTTAGGACGATCAGCCTGCAGCACCCCGAGATCGGGGTTGTTGGCATTCACGTATTTCCCCAGAATATACCGTTTCACTTTCAACACACCAGGCTGATAGTCAAGCACTTCAAGGACATCTTCCCCGATGCGTCTGAAAGAATTGAGCTCTGAATGTGCAAGATGTGCGAAGGCTTCGGGTTCAAGGATAATCTCCTGCCGAGGCAAATCATCAGAGAAGGGAGTTCTTCCAACTGATTTCTTCCTGGGAGGTTTCACCTTTTCCTCAATTACCGTCGACGCCTGTTCTGCCTCATCGAACTGAGTATCTTCAACAATAGGATCTTCGCTTTCAACAGGAGCATCCGAGACAGAAGCACGTTCACTAGAGGTGACAAACTGGCGGCGAGCACGTGCAGCCGCACGCTGATCGAGGATGTCCAGTCGTGCGGAGAGTGACTTGATGGTTTCATTACTCTCTTTCAGAGCCTCCCGAAGTTGGGAGTTCTCTGCTTTCAGAGCTGTTATTTCCTGTGCTAACTTGTGCAATATCTCTTGTTCTTTCACAAGAGATATTATAGCAGAAATGAGGTTTTTAGTATATGTATTGTAATAATTTAATGTGTTTTTCTTGTCTGTTTCAACAGGCTTTTTCTGCGAGCAGAACAGGATGAGAACGCCAGAAGTCAATCCCTTCAAGAAGCATCTTCATCTGATTCTCACTGATCTGCAAGGCTTCTAGTTCAGACTTTGGCCATGCAAATGTAAGATTATTCAGTCGCTTCTGAAACAGCCAGAACCCATCCCCAGCCCACCACAGCATCTTGATCATCCGATGGCTTCGCCCACAGAATAGAAACAGATCTCCCCCCAATGGATCCAGGTCCATTTCTCCCATGGCAATCTGCATGAGACCATTCATTCCTCTGCGGAGATCAGTGAATCCTGGACGAAGATAACAGTTGCGTATCTTAAACTCCATTTACTGCCTCCAATGCCCGCATAACCTCTGCCAGGTCTCTGCTTCGCACATCTCGGGGGATGCTGATGTACCACCGGCCGTGATGTACAGTGATGGGAGCAGGAGAGTTTTTTGCCTCTTGTTCCGTTGAGGTCTCTTGTACTGGTTTCATCACAGTCAGGTTTACAAAACCATGTTTATTCACTTCTCCGGAGTCAAAGACTCCTCTGCTATGTCTGCGCTTTTTCACCCATTTGCTAAGCGTCCATTGGTTTAATTCTCTATTCTCGCAGAACGCACGAACTGACTGCCCGCTTTCATCGAATTCTTTGAGATATGCCAGCCTTTGATCGTGAGTGTAATGATGGTAATTCGTTGTTCCCATACTGTTCCTCCTAGGAATGAGTATGGTCAAAACCATCTAGCGCTGTCATCCATGGTGTTCGTTTGACATGTACGATGGATTTCCCGTATTTTGTACATACTCCAGACTTCGGACGATAAAAACCACACGATACCCCTATAACCCACATTCCTCACCTTTTCTGAAGGGAATCCATAGAATTTATCCTGAAGCAGTTTGAAGAGGTCCACTATCAGGCCAAGTCAATGGAAATGGTGAAGGTCAATCCATACAGAACTCCCTTTTACGCTCATAGAGAGCGTTTTTAACGAGTGCAGGGACTAATGTCCCTGTACTTAAAAAGTCCGAGGATGGATGAGGTCTGCTGAGATGATTCAGACTTCTTAGGTCAGGGCACACGTAACCCTCCTGTCATAGAACACACGCTCATCAAGTCCCAACGCACAGAGGAACTCCTGCTGCCGTAGAGACAACTGACTTATCAGAGCACGGTCTCCCCTGTGTTCCACAGTCATGATCCCTGCAAATACGGTGCTCATCATAAACGAGGTAGGTCTGTTCGTCGGTTTGTTATCCCATCCTTGCAGTGTGGTTTCTGTCGTATGAAGATAGCGACGCATCTGACGTTCCATCAGACGCCAGACCATAAGAGCGATGATCAGAATCATTGCGAGAGCATCTATGCGCGAGGGAGTCTTCAGAAACAGGTCGTTTACCACCAGAGGATCCTTCAGAAAGGAGAAATCACTTTCTATGCCGTATTGTCCCTTGTAGGTGCGAAGCACACCGGTTGCCTCCAGAGTGTCTTGTGGGACATTCGTCAGGAGAACAAAACAGCCAGCTTGTTCTCTCAGAAGATTGACTTTCTCCTCTTTCACAATGATCTGCCAGGTAAGATCGAATCGCTCATCAGTCGCTACCGGTCCGTTTTTAGGCGGACGACCTCGACGGCGGACGCTCGTGCGACTCATGCCGACAGAGAGTGTATGCAGTGGTGATGAGAGCTTTGCAAGGTTTTGCATGGCAACCTGAGCATCCTCTTCGCAGAAATAGCGGATCTGAACTTTCTTCAGTTTTCCATGTAATTCCTTCAGAGATGTTGTGAGTGCCTTGTCGATCTTCTTCTGCCGTCGTTTGTCATGTGCACTGGAATGGATGACAACTGCCCGGTAGGATTGGTCGTACAGAGAAACGGTACTTTCATGTGCCCGATAGATTGCAGCAGGACGGTTCTTTCCCGTGTCTGTTTCAGCCACAACTCCTATCGAGGTCCATTGTTTTGAATGTACCGCCTGAGAGATCACTTCATTCGATGCTCCGTAGGTTCCCGGCAACCGGGTAATGAACGGCATGCGGGTCAGCATTACAAGGTTTTCCTGAGTCACCATTGCAGAATCCGCAACATAGATACATGCTCCTTCTCCCAATCCATGTCTGCTCATCAGAGAACTGATGCGAGAGAGCATGGCATTGTTCGACTTCTTGTCTGAAGAATTGCCGTCAAGGGTACTGCCGAAGATCGGCACTCCCCTGTCTACACATAACAGTTCAGTCATGAACTGTTTCAGATCTGGACGTTCATCCTTTGAATGACCGTAGGTAATAGTGACAGCAGAATCCTCAGACCCTCTGTACTCACCCCAGACACTGGTACTGGTCGTATCGTAGCTGAGAGCACTCATGTCAAGGTCAAAGACTTTGGACGCACGAATACCCAGTTCAGTGATGATCTTCGATGGACCTGCTTCAAAGATGGCGTCCAAAGCACGGGCGATGTTCGTATCATTGAACAGGTGGGAGTCAAGTTGTTCCCCAAGCAGAAGCTCTCTATCCTGCTGTTCAAGAAACTGCTCAACACGGTACAGGGGAGAGCGGCCATGAAGCACATCGAGTACCATTGCCTGTACTACAGTGCCTGTAGCGATCTGCATGTGGGATTCTACTATCCTGTCTACGGTATGTTGCACATCAAGCATACGGCAGTACGCTGCAGCGACCGGCAGATATGAGTGGGTGTGAACCGTAAGGTCCTTCATGACTGATGAGAGAGAAGCGAGGTCCTTCATGAGCATCCTCCCGAACCGATTGTGTAATCGGTCTTGACTGACAAACAATCCTACAGTATTATACAGTAGGAATGAGCACGAGTCAAGAAATGACCACTGAAGTGGCACAGGAGAAACTTCACTCTTTACAAGAAAAACAACAGGAACTTGCTCAACAGCTGAGTTTTATTGGGTTCATCTGGCCCGGAACGATTTCGAAGAGAATGCTGACGTGCGGAAAACCCTCCTGTCCCTGCCATACCAATCCCGAGGCTAAACATGGCCCCTATTTCTATTGGACGACAAAAAAGGGTGGTAAGACTGTCTCGCGTTCACTCTCACAGAAACAGGCAACCATTCTTCAGGAATGGATTGATAACAGAAGAGATTTAGAGCACATCACCGAGCAGATGAAGAAACTCGCTCAGGAAGCATATGAGGCAACTCTCTTCCTGACAGAGCACCCGCTCTAAAGCTTTTTTTCCATCGTCATAAAAATACCTCAATCTCTATGGAAAAGGGGTGAGGAATGTGGGCTATAACTATTTTCTATTATTGGAGTTAATCCTATTCATTCGGCTTGACTTTACTTTCTCATATATGTATAATGTTATACATATATGAGTGCTGAAAACAGAGTTATTCGACATAAAAACAAGAAAAATGGGGTCACCTACCTCTACTGGGGTCGATCGATCTACGTTCCGGGACAAAAACATCCAAAAGTTGAGAAAAAATGCATCGGTAAGATCGACAGCAAGGGGGAATTTGAACCCAATAAGACCTTCCTTTCGTTCTCCTCTGAAGAGCAGTTGTCCTCCGGTCTGGTAAGTGAGCCCTACTATGCTCCCTATGTTCGAGGAGCTGTTGATGTCCAGGAGTTGAAGATGTACGGTTTCATCGCACTGCTGGAAGCGAGTGCAAAACAGACCGGACTTCTCCAGTCTCTCAAGAAGGTGTTCCCTGAACAATGGAGAATGATGCTCACCATCGTCGAGTCGATGATGAGTTACCCCGACAGAGCTTTATACCGTCCGAAGCATTTCCATGATGTATGCTGGCACACCTTTGTAGATGCGCCCACCGAATACTCGATCACTCAGGCAATCAAAGCAGTCGATCCTGCTTCAACCCAGCGGTTCTTCACTGATTTCGAGAGACGAATGCATGGAGATTCTCCCCTGGAGGAGATGATCGTCTGCGCACTGGATACGACTTCTCTTTCAACATACTCAGCGATGCTGGAAGCTGCGAAGTACGGAAAGAACAAGGAACATGATCACATGCAGCAGATCAACCTTCTGATGATCTGTGACAATGTGACAGGGATCCCTCTGTATTACCGGTCTCTTCCTGGAAACTACTCTGATAAAAGTATTCTCGACACGACGCTCAAGGAACTGAAGAGTGCAGAGTTCCGAAAAGGAACCATCCTTCTGATGGACAGAGGTTTCTACTCACTGGACAATGTGAAGACGATGCTCAGTAGCACCTTCAGATTTCTTATCGGTCTTCCTCTTACTGCAGGATTCTACCGTGATGCGATCCAGGAGGCTTCCGAGGTCATTCACGATACAGAGAACTTCTGTCTGCCGATCGGGATGCATGTCTGGTCCAAAGTAATTACTATTGATGCTCCAAGGAGAGGCAGGGGACCGAATTCATATGAGCTGTGTCTCTATCTCTTCCTGAATCCCGAGAAGCTGATGGATGAGAGACAGAAGCTTTCAAAAAAGTTCGCAGAAGGACTTCTTTCATTGCAGAAGAACCCGGAGCTTTCATCACCGAACAATTTCTACGGGAAGCACTATCGTATTGAGAAAGATGCGAAGGGTCAGGCCATCTCTATAGAACACGATAAGGAAGCTCAACGTAAGAAAATGAACGAGTGCGGTTTCTTCGGCTATCTTGGTCCTGTCGGATTAACTGCTGAGCGTGTGTACGCACTCACTCAGAACCGGGATTACATCGAGAAGGATTATGAGGCCTACAAGACCCGCATGAGACGCCCGAGGCACAGTCTCGAAGAGCATCTTGAAGGAAAGATCTTCCTGGTATTCCTGAGCACCATTCTCGAGATGACCATCAGGCGAAGGATGGATGAGTATCTTCTTGGTGACAGGTATTCCTTTCAGGATCTGAGAGATGAGATCTTCAGTGCCAAGTGGCGCAAACCTGTTGGAAAGACTTTCGACAAGGGACACTGGAGTGACCTCCCCATCGAAACTCAGAAACTGTTCTACATCTTCCGCGTTGCCAAGGCCTCCGAGCTGAGAGACGACATTCCGAAGCTGGTTGAGCAGGAATTATTCAAGCGGAAAGTGAAGCATGGGCTGGTGACTGTGTAGCCAGTAAACTTCTATGTACAAAAATCGAGAAATTCAGGATGTACGATTCATCCATGAATGAGCGAACATAGAATTCACTACCGATATAGTCTAAGCCTTTTCAAAATATTTTTGGCGCTTCCGACTATCGTGTGGGAGAAGGCATCAAATCCAGCTTACCTAAATGAAAAAGAATGGCTGTTTTGAACCTCTCCCTACTGCGATAACCACACGCTATTTTCTTGATTCTCTGAATCCTTGTATTCTTCGCTTCCAGCATACTATTGTTCACCTTGTGCTTGATAGCGTTCAGGATTCCCCAAAGATACCGACGTATCGTCTTTCCAACTTGTATCATCGGCTCCAACCTACTGCGACTGATCCATCCCAGCAGTTGGATCCAACGTTTTCGGGCAACTCCCATATACCGGTAATTCCATAATAGGGAAGCTGCCTCTTTGATTCTCCATGCCCGAGCAGTCTTCAGATTCAGCTTTGTAAGACTCATAAACTGCCTTCTCCTACTCGAACGGTTATCAGTACGATCAGAGTTCCTCAGCCAATGATGCTTGCTTCTGCTCAAAGGGCTATCCCCAGCCAGTTCTCGGTGTTCTCGAGCTCTCACTTTATCGAGAGCTTTCGCAAAGTGGCTTGCCACATGAAACCGATCAAAGGATATCTTAGTCTCTGCATCATCAAAACTCTCGCTTACTGCTTTGATGAACGGATCCCACATATCCATCGTAATGCTCTTCACATCACTGAAATCGCTACATTCCTGCTCTCTGAACCATTTCTTCAGCGTCGCTGACCTTCGGTTGTCGAGAACATCAATCACTGCATCCTGGTCTTTATCCAGGATAACTGTTACATACTCATGTCGTTTCTGGAACGACGTCTCATCTATCCCTATGTGCTCAGGGCTGCTCATAGCTCGGCGCTCAAGCCCCCTCTTTACTGCTCGCTGCATGATCCCATCCACCTGATCCCAGGAGAGGTCAAAATTAGCCGCTACGGTCTTTATTGAATCATCCTGCAGCCATACAAGAACTGCTCTTTCAAACTCTATGGTGAACCTGGAGTTCCTTTCTGCCCAGCTGACCGCCAGCTGTTTCACGCCATGTTCCTTACAACGTACTCGTGGCACTGAAGCTTCTATGATCGTTTTGTGATTGCAGGAATCCAAGTGTCTCCATCGTCTCGTTCTATGATCATGAAGCACCCCAGCACAACCACATTCCGGACAAAGAAGCTCTTCCTCACGGCTGTATTCAACTAGGACAGTTACTTCTCTACTGACGCTGTCTCTATTGATGCTTCTCACCACCCAAGGCTCTTCTATTCCCAATAGATGTTCATAGAATTTCTCTAGTGTTTCGCTCATTTCCTGAGCTTATCATGTTCCTTCCTATTTCTCTATCTTCCCACCTTCTTTCCTGAAGCGCCATATTTTTTTACCAAACCTAACAAATACTGCAGACTGTCAATGCGGAATATCATTGCACCTACGATATAAACCGTCACCCCAAGCGATACTTGAATAACAATAGTAAGCGTATTATTTAAGCCGATATATTGAACAGCGTATACAATTAATCCCATTGCCACACTTAAGCTCAACGCAGGGAACATTGGCTTGAATTGATCAATTACTCTAAATTTAAAAGCCTTTGAAATTTGCCGCATAAAGAACCCTGTACTTATGAGCGCAGTCAGCAGGCTTATCCATGCAATCAGCAATACGTTTTCAAAGTAGAATACAGCAAAAAGAACCCCAATAAGCGATATAATATTAAGAATGATAATAATGCGCAATACTGTTTTGCTATCCCCAATTGCAAGTATTGCCTGATGGCAGGAACTTTCAAACGGCCGCGTAAGGTAGACGATACAGTATATTTGCATGAAGGGGACGCTATCAAGCCATTTATCAGTCAGGAGTACTGATACTAGTGGCCGAGACACCACCATCAACCCAATGAGTAGTGGACTCAGAACAAAGAAAGATATTCCAATATATCGCTCCAGCATATGACAAATCCGCTCCCTATCGTCCTGATATTCTGAAAAAGCCGGCAATAAAACCTTTGCTATGGAAGAATTTAGATTAGAAACAAGAATGTTGGGAAACTTTTTCCCCGAATTAAAAAATGCTAGGTCGGAGGAACCAAACTGTTTCCCAATAATTAAATCCCGAATATTGCTCTCTAATGTAAAGAAAAACTGGGTTAGTAGAACATTAAAAGCGAATCCAAACAACTGTTTAACCTTTGCTAGTGAAAACATGAGTTGAGGACGCCATCCATCAATACAAAATAGGACAATCGTATTTATAATAGTATTCGTCAAGTATTGAGCTACGAGCGCCCATATGCCGAAACCCAAATATGCCATGGCAATACCAACCACGGCTGATACCACGGTTCCTCCAACTGTAGCAAAAAAAAATTTTTTAAACTGCATATAGCGCTGGATATACGCCTGCTGAATAGTATTTATTCCCGCGAGCGGCAATCTGAACGCCATGATCCTAATCACTGCCGTAAGCTGATGCATTTCATAGAAATCAGCGATAAACGGTGCAACGAAATATAAAACTGCGTAGAACAACCACGCTAAAGTAAAGCTCAAATAGAAAATTGAATTAAAATCGAGCTCATCCGCATCTTTCTTCTGTACCAAAGCGTTCCCAAAGCCACCGCGTACAAACACGTCGGAAAAGGCTATTAATATGGTTACTATTGCAATAATTCCGAAATGCTTCGGTTCCAGCAAGCGAGCGAGTACAATCGAAACAATAAGAGAAACGCTCTGCGCCATAATACGTTCCATATAAGTCCAAGCCATGCTAGAAGTAATTTTTTTATTTATATTGTCACTCATTTTGCTTTTTTTACTTTAACTTTAGAATAAATCCTGAATCCGTATAGAAAATAAGAAAATCAAGTCCAACCAAATGGTGTATAATGAGTTAACGACAACACAAAAAACACCAGGAGGGTGAACTTGATCGGCCTTAATTCTACACCAGATACACTATCAAGCACAGGGGGTATCGTCCTCGCAGGGAAGATTTTTTCTGCCATCGAACTTACTACATCATCGACTGTCATCCCTGAAACTACCCGTAGAGCATTGACCTCGTTGGCAGGACTTCAGATTCAAGGGAGGACCAGGTTCGCTGAAATCGAACAATTCCGAAATGACACACTGTTTCGAGAAGCTCTGGAGCTACCAAAAGTGTATTCCCCCGAAACCATCAGACTGTATCTGGAAACCGGAGCGAGGAAATGCAAAAAGGAGATTCACGAATACCTCGATATCGTTCATCTAAACCTGTTGAAACGAGCATTTTTCACACCGCTTACATGCTCTTTCGGTACATACATTCCCGTTGATGTCGATGTATCCCCGATGGACAATAGCGATTCTCATAAAGAAGGAGTCAGCTACACCTATAAGGGACATGACGGGTTTGCTCCCATATTCACCTATATCGGAACGGACGGCTATATGCTCGATCAGGAACTGAGACCGGGAAAGCAGCATAGTCAGAAAGGAGCGCCTGAGTATCTCCTGCGAACAATCGACAAGCTCAAGGAGTTATCTCTTACTCATCCTGTACTCTATCGGCTGGATAGTGGTCACGATGCGTACGATACCATCCGGGTACTCGCACAATCAGATCACTTCTTTCTCATCAAGCGGAATCTGAGACGGGAATCGCATCAGATGTGGATTGGAGATTACGGCGTGACTGAGCCACTGTTCCGTAAAAATTGAGCCAGGCAATACGCTAAGAATTGAGCCAGCGGGAAGTCTTCCCCGCCGGTCGAACATATTTCACAATACGCCAGGATACTTCGTTTGGCGTAGATCCTGTTCACTCTGAATGACGAGAGTAAATCCATTTGAGATTACCCTGCTTGTTATCGCATTACCGATCGTATAGCCAGAAAAACGGTCACTCCAATCGTCAGGATCGACTTGAGAACACACGATGGTCGTCGCTGTTCCATACCTCTCCTCGATAAGATCGAGAAGAATAGATTCCTTCACCTGATTATGAATTGGAAACATCAGCCAGTCATCAAGTATTAATACCGGCAGGCGCTGAAAGTACCTCAACTTCCGTGAATACTTCTTCTTATCTTCGATGTACAGCTGGCGTTGTACAAAATGTAGTACAAACATGAATGTGCAGAACCTGTTCTAATCTATAAGCTGAAAAGAATTGTCTGGTCAGGAGCTGTCAAACAATCAGGGTTTTCGTGTAGTACAATAATTTTACATAATAATGTAATAATTGTTTACATATTTTGCGTATTGCAGTAAAATATGTAGTACAATGTTTGTAAGAAAAAGCAAAGTAAACCAGAACGGCAAGTCCTACACCTACCTCCAGCTCGTCCATAATCGACGGGATCCTTCAGGAAAAGTGAAGACGGACATCATTCTCAAGCTCGGTCGTGAGGATCTCATCTCTTCTGCCTTCGTTTCTGATATGCTCGATGCCCTCACTCCGTATGCCGACAGGGAGATTTCAAGTACCGATAAAGGATTCCAGTTTCTCCGGTCCCGGGAAGTCGGCCTCATCTGGTTTCTCAATGAACTGTGGAACCATCTCGGCATGGGAAAGGCAATCTCCTCTCTCGTTGAAGACAGAAAGTTCCGAACCCCTATCGAGCGAATGATCTTCGCCATGGTGGCGGCACGTATCGTCTCACCCGGTTCCAAACTCTCCATCGAGCATTGGGTAGAGAGGAAAGTTCTTGTACCCGGACTCAAGAACGTAGATGTTCACAACCTCTACCGGGCGATGGACCTTCTGGTCGAGTCGGATGAACAGGTACAGCATGCAGTGTTCACTTCCGTTGCGAAGGAAGCCAAGCTGGAACTCGATCTGGTATTTCTGGATACGACGAACACCTACTTCGAATGTGATGTTGATGACAGTCCCTCAGGACTTCTCAAACGGGGAAGGAGCAAGGACAATCATCCGGAGCTTCCTCTCGTCTCCATAGCGTTTGCTGTCACGAAACAGGGTATTCCCATCAGATGCTGGACCTTTCCCGGCAATACCAGTGACCAGAAGATCGTCGACCAGGTGAAAAGTGACCTTGGCCAGTGGAACCTTGGCAAGGTCATCCTGGTAGGGGATGCCGGATTCAATAGTGCTGAGAATCGTAAAGTACTCTTGAGAGAATGTGGTGACTTCATTCTCGGTGAGAAGCTCCGCAGCGGCTCTGAAGGTGTTGCTGTCGAAGCGCTGCATCGAAAAGGACGATACCGTACCCTCGATAACGGACTACAGATAAAGAACGTGGTCATGGATGAAGGTCTGGCAACCGAGAGACGATTTGTCATCGTGAAGAATCCTGATGCTGAAAAACGTGATCGTCTCGTTCGTGACAGTATTGTTGATGAAACAAAAAGCAGGCTTGAAAAGCTTTCCCAGCTGAAAGGAAAGGATCATACAAAAGCCGCCTGTTCTCTTCGTTCCCATGGGACCTTCGGCCGATACATCATTCAGACGAAGGGTGGAGTGCTCAAGATAGATAAAGCGAAGATAGCATCCGAGAAACTCCTTGATGGGAAGTTCCTGGTGAGCACCTCCAACATGAATCTCGATGCTGACGATGTTGCCATGGGGTACAAGCAGCTGTTCGAAATTGAGCGGGTATTCCGGGACATGAAGAATGTGCTTGAGATCCGGCCTGTGTACCACAGGCTGGATGACCGGATCCGCTCGCACATCCTCATCTGCTGGATGGCAATGGTACTGGTCCGATACGCTGAAGAGAAAACAGGAAAGACCTGGTTCTCGATCTCCCGAACACTTGACGATATTACCGCAGGACTGATTGAGGCGAAGAGCTCAACGCTCTGGTACACTTCGCAGATCTCTGATGAGGCGAAGGAACTGTTCTCGAAGCTCTCACTGAAGGTCCCTGCCAAGGTCTTGGAAGTCGATTCAAAGGTGTAGTACAAATTGATTTCGGGAAAGGCTGATCTAATTCCTTTTAAAAGATGAATTAGCTCAGATTCCTTGTACTACCAACTGCTCAACGCCAGTACAGGTCGTACAGTTTATCAAGGAATGTATTGGCATTGACATAGATGGTTCTATGCAGTCTATGACAGGCTTCTACACCAAATGCTTTTGCAAAAAATGATTTACCCGAACCAGCCGCACCAAAAATTGACAAATTCTTGCTATCAAGAATGAATTCGCACGTTTTCAGCTGGGCGATAAGATCTCGGTTCAGCTTCCTGTCGATTGAATAATCAATATTGGCAAGATCTGCCTGTGTTTTCCATAATCCGGATCGCTTCAATAACTGGGATGTCCGAGTATTATTTCTTGTTACGTATTCTTCTTCCACAATACGGTGGACGAATTCAAGTTTGCTGAACTCCTGATAGAGAGGATCTCGTAGCTGATCATCAAGCACCTGGGCCATAGTGTGAAGATTCAGTTCCAGAAGCATTCCCTGCAGCTGCGTTTTCATGATCTGTTGATTGTGAGTTTTCAATTCTTAGCCTCCTTTGAAGAAGGAAGCACAGAGTAGAAGCCTTTTGGTCTGGCATAGGCCTCACTCGTCAGTTCTTTCGATTCCTTCAAAGATTCTCTATCTTTTTCCAGAATTGCAGAAGCCAGAATAGTTTTGATATGTTTCAGACTGAGACGTCTGTCTTCAACCGCCAGCAAACAGGCCTTTTCGAGAAGCTCGGGAGAGTACTTTTTTGAAAGATTGAGAATGCCTACACAGGTTCTGAATGCATGAACTTCAAGTTTACATGATCTAAGCGCTGAATCTATGTAGATTCTAGAATTATTTTAAGCGTCGAGTTATGAAATAATCTCAGTCGATCTTCGTAGAAATAATCTTGGTCGTGTTTCGTAGGATTATTCTCATCCTCAGAGCATGAGAATGGAGCAGGTTTCCCTGCCCCCCATAACAAAAACGATCAGACTCAGAATTCACCGCTATCAAGATCGAAATTGAGCTCAAGTTGCCCAGGAGGTTCCTGAGCGAAGATAAAATCATTAAATCTGAACTTCCTGAGAAAGTATTACTCAATCGCGTTTAACCGCCTGTAGATTACAGCTAAATCATTACATTAATAGCAAAAAGAGCATATTTTCTGTTGAAAATACTGGTTTGTTCTGCTATAATTTGAGTTAGAAAGTATTACTCAAATAAGGCGGACCAAATGTATTTGAAAGCACTTGTCGATATTCCAAATATAAGCGGAAAAATCGTGACCCAGAGGAAGAAGGATTCCATCTATATCTTCTACGAGTATGATCGCGTTTATGATCCAGTAAGGAAGTACAATGTTCCCAAGAGAGCTGTGATCGGGAAGCTTTCACCTGACAATGAAAGGAAAATGTACCCCAACGGGAATTTCCGCGCGCGGTAAGATGAAATGCACGCCGAAAGGCAAAATAAAAAAAGAAGTCCCACGGACCTCTGTTACAATGGAATTACGACCAACCAACAGTAACGAGGGAACCATGGGACGACCAAAGCTTACCATAGAGGATCATGCACATCATAGTCATTTCGCCTGGGATCAGAGAATTCAGATGCAATAGTACTACGCTGGAGCGAATGGATACGAGAAAATTCGCTCACCCTTGTTGTTAGGAAGGATATTCGGTAAACACGAGTCAACCATCCGTAGAGAGCTGAAGAGAGGTATGGTGACCCACATACTTGAGGAGGAACCATTCGAAAGGAAGGAATACAATGCAGAATACGCTCAGATAGACGCCATGAGCAAAAATTCCGCCAAAGGGCCTGATTTGAAGCTGGGGTATGACTGGCTTCTCGTGGAAGCGGTAACGCACCTGATTCGAGAGAAGAAATATTCCCCCTACGCCGTTATTGCTGAATTCAACAACGAAGGATGGCCCAGCGAAACCAGGATCTGTGCGAAGACGCTGTATAACTATATTCAAGCAGGGTATATGGGCGACCTGACAGAGAAAGACCTTCTCCTTGAAGGGAAGCGGAGGAAACCGAAAGGAGAGCCACGACAACACTCACGTGCGGCAGCCGCAGCGAAGAGTATATCCACGAGGCCCAAAGAAGCTGACGAGCGCAGTGAATTCGGACACTGGGAAGCTGATACGATTGTGAGTGGAACAGGGACATCCTCTACCTGTTTGCTGACACTTACAGAGAGAAAGACCCGTTTTGAGATTACCCGGAAGATTTCAAACAGGACGGCTGAGGCCTTCAGGAAAGAGCTTGATGTACTGGAACGACAGATAGGTCCAAAACTCTTCAGAAGGCTGTTCAGGACTGTCACAGCGGATAATGGGGGCGAGTTCTCGGATATTTGTGGAATAGAGGCTTCTATACAGTCATCGAAACAACGGTTGTCCCTCTACTTTGCACATCCCTATAGCAGCTTTGAGCGTGGCACCAATGAGAATCATAACGGAATCATCAGACGCTTTATTGTAAAAGGCTCTGACATAGGCAAATATTCCAAAAAAACTGTGAGAACCATACAGGACTGGATGAATTCATATCCCCGAAAAATCCTGAAGGGTATGACTCCTCACATGGCGGTTCAAGCAGAGCTCGGGCCCGAGCTCTGCTTGCCTAGAATACTGGAGGTGAGAAAATGTTAAAGAAAAACGTGCATTCTACTTTACACGGGGGCCCCAACGGGAATTTCCTGAAGTACTTTCCTACTGCCGAGCTGTCACATATCAACCGTGACGTCTCCAGGAGCTGCTGCCTGAGAATCGGGTCCTGGCTGGTTTTAAGGGACATTATCAGGCATTACGGACTGAATAATCTTGTAGAGGATATTATCGGACGGGATGCCGGGCTGTTTCTGGATCTTGCTGCATATTCTATTGTCAGCGAGAACAATGCCGGTCAGTACTATCCTGATTATGCCTATAATCATTCCCTGTTTACTCAGGACATGAAGATCTACAGCGATTCGAAGGTCTCTGAGTTTCTGTCTACTATGCCTGAGTGGTGCAATGTTGACTTTCTTGACAGATGGAATGAAAAACGGGATCACAGAGAGAAAATCTATATCTCCTATGATTCCACCAACAAGGATTGTCAGGCCGGCGATATTGAAATGATTGAGTACGGCCATTCCAAAAGCGGTAAAGGCCTTCCTGTATTCAATTTTTCTGTCGCCTACGATAAGACCAACAGGGTTCCGCTCTTTTATGAGGCATATCCCGGCAGCATCGTGGATGTTTCACAGCTGCAGTATATGCTGGAGAAGGCGAAAAGCTATGGATACCGTCGCTGTGGCTTCATTCTTGATCGAGGGTACTTCAGTAAGGCCAATATTCAGTACATGGATTCCTGCGGCTATGAATTCATCATCATGGTCAAAGGGAAGAAAAAGCTTGTATCAGAGCTTGTGCTGCAGCACAAGGGAAGCTTCGAGGTTGACCGAAGCTGTTTCATCAAGGGGCACAGGATCTATGGAAAGACCGTCAAAGCTAAGCTGTTTGCTGATGATAAAAAGGGCCGGCATTTCCATCTCTTCCACTCTACAGCTCTCCAATATTCACAGAGAAGCTCCCTGGAACTCGAGCTTGAGAAGATGGGAAAGATGCTTGAAAAGTACCGTATGAAGCCTGTGAAGCTTCCTGATACGTATGAGCAATACTTTGAGCTCTATTACAATGAGAAAAACAAAGTTCTTGTTCACTGGAAAGAGAGAGCCGATGTAATCGAGCAGGAGCTTTCTCTTTGTGGTTACTTCTCTATTGTTACCTCAGAGAAGATGTCAGCCCAGGATGCTATGGATCTGTACAAGAGCAGAGATTCTTCTGAGAAACTCTTCAGGAGCGATAAGACGTTCCTTGGGAACAGAAGTCTCAGAACCTATTCACAGCAGTCAGCAGAAGCAAAGATTTTCATTGAATTCGTTGCACTCATCATCCGTAACCGGTTCTACACACTGCTCAAGGATGAGATGGACCGTATGAACAAGAAACCAAATCTCATGACTGTTCCTGCTGCATTGAAAGAATTGGACAAAATTGAAATGGTGAGGCAATATGATGGGGTGTATCGACTTGATCATGCAGTGACGAAGACACAGAAGACGATTCTTAAAGCTTTTGGAATGGACAGTGATACTGTTCACACTGCAGCAGTAGCCATCAGTGAATCTCTTGGTGGCATAGCTGGAACTGCACCAGATGGAGGTGGAAAACATGGCAAGAACTAAGACAATGGCCTCCATTGATGCAAAAATCGTGAAGGCCCAGACAGCCGTTGAAAAGACGAAAGCCAGATATGATGCTGCGATTGCTGAACTTGAAACACTCTATGCTGAGAAAAGGGACCTTCAGGCGAAGGAACTTGCAGCTGCGATTGAGAAAAGTGGAAAGTCCTACGAGGATGTCCTGACTTTTGTTAAAAGCGGGAAGCGCTGAACGCTCGTTATTCACTTTGAGTAATAAAATTTCAGGAAGTTAAGGTCGGTTCTGAATGTGCGAATATTGGTGCTCAAGCGAGCGAATATTCAACTCCTTTATGACGCAGTTCCTTTGAGACCCATTCGTAGTCAGGTTTCTGATATTCTTTCCCTTCACTCTTACCGCTGTACAGTAGTTCCCAAATGTCATGATCAGTAATCGTTTCACTCAGAGGCAAGTTTAAATCTGACGATTCCAACCGTCTGAGAAACTCTTTAATGGTGTTACGTGAGATCTGCAGACTTGCTGCAATCTGTCTCTGGCTCAACCCCTGCTCTTGTAAACGCAGGATTTCCTTAAATTTGGTCATTCTTGACCACCTCCCAAATAGTCTCATGCCAAAGCATGGTATTTGGAAGTCTAGCACTCAAATTTTAAAGGTGGCTCAATTTGTTGTGAAACAGGTGGCTCAATTTTTACGGAACAGTGGCTCACCTAAAGCGTAATCTCCATGGATTGACCTTGCCTTCAGCTTGGGCACCTGCCATCAACCCCGAGAGGGAAAGAAAGTCTATACCGGTGTTCTGACTGCTGACCACCCGAAAGCAAAGAAGAAAGATAACCTGCCTGCCCTGGATCAGGTGTTCCGGGTTGTTGTCCGGACCAGTGATTACAAAGGCAATCCATACCTTATTCCTGATACCGAAGTTGAAGTGTTCTGGACGAATCTCTACGAGGATCCGGAAACTGTCATCAATCTCTATCATGATCATGGAACGAGCGAGCAGTTCCATTCGGAACTGAAGAGCGATATGAATGTTGAACGACTTCCTTCGGGGAAGTTTATTGTCAATGAAATCATCCTTCACACGGCAATGATTGCATTCAATACACTCCGCCTGATCGGGCAGCGTGCTCTACAGTTCCAGGAACTCCTTCCTTATCGTCATAAAGGCAAACGGAAACGACTGAGAAAAGTGATTGATGATCTGATCCGTATTTCCTGCAAGGTTGTTTCCCATGCAAGAAAACTGGCAATCAAGATCTGGGAGAAGGATCCCTGGTACGAGTTGTTTAAGCAACTCTATTACTGCCTCTAACAAAACCCGATCTGGAATTCCTACTCTCGCCCTTACAGTAATCGATGGGATAGAACTGTCCTCAACCAGGATTCTATACCCAGCTTTATGATTGTAACGTAAAAATCTGGGAACAATTGTCATTCATTACCAGCTTCACTCTCTCAAATCAGCACCACGCTGCCTCCTGAAGCCTGAAGCTGGTGGAAGATGAGCACTGAGTGACCAACTTAGATTGATTTATACGGATTCAGGTAAATGTCAGATCACTAGTATCTATTTAGAGTCTCCTGAATATATCTCCTTTCAGCAAGACCACATAGTTTCGCCCAGGTTTACCCCAAAATCAGGCGAAATCGGTATGTACCAAACAGCCATCTGAGAAGAGCAAAAAGATCTCTGTGAAAGTCAATGACTTTTTTCCTCGATGGGGTAAGAAGATTTTCACAAGGGGGGTGAAGACATTTTCTTGGACTTCATAAGGGGTGAAAATGTATTCATATGAACAAAGGATCAAAGCAGTCGAGCTCTACATTAAGTTCGATAAGAGTGCTTCCGCAGTCGTTAGAGAGCTTGGGTATCCCACTACCAGAATGCTCACCTATTGGTATCAGGAATATCTTGAGGAAGGAGATCTGCACAAGAAGTCCAGATTGAAATCAGGCTATACAGCAGAGCAAAGGGATGTTGCAATTAAGCATTATCTGGAGTATGGCAAAAGCCTTACACGTACGGTAAGAGCTCTGGGATATCCTTGTCGGCAACTACTCGGGAAATGGGTGTACGAAGCTCTCCCCTTTGATTGTCATCCTTTGAAAAGAGGTTCGTCTGGTATAGAATATACAGACAAGCAAAAAAAGAGCGCTGTAGTATCCGTATCATCCGGGGAGAAGACTGTAACGCAGCTCCATGCAGAGATGGGAGTAGCCCGGAAGACGATCTATAAGTGGAAACGCCAATTGCTTGGGGAGGACGACAACCCCGAGATGCGAAAGAAACAAAAAAGAGAACCAGAGAACCCTTCAGCAGAGCAGGATAGCGACCTGAGAGCTGAGTGTGATGAACTTAAGGAAGAGCGTGACACACTACTCAAACAGGTGCAAAAGCTTCAGCTGGAGAGAGATATTTTGGAGAAGGCGGCCGAAATACTAAAAAAAGATAAGGGCATCGGTATCGATACACTCTCCAACAGAGAGAAGGCTCTGATTATCGATGCCCTTACCTGTAAGTATCCTGTAGGGCAACTGATGCATTCCCTCCAGATGGCAAAGAGCAGCTATTTCTATCAACGCCATGTCTTGAAGAGAGATAAGTATAAACTTGTCCGGCAGGAGTTGAGAGAAGCGTTTGCTGAAAACAGGAAGTGTTATGGCTATCGTCGGCTGCATGCAGTGTTGACTTTCAAAGGACGAACCATTTCACAGAAGGTGATCCTTCGTCTCATGCATGAGGAGAACCTTGTTGTCCCTTCGGTGAAGAGAAAGAAATACAGCTCCTATAAAGGAGAGCTCAGTCCTGAAGTAGAGAATCTACTCAACCGCGATTTTTATGCAGAGAATCCCAATGAGAAATGGCTGAGTGATATCACAGAATTCAGAATACCCGCTGGGAAGGTCTATCTTTCTCCGATAGTTGACTGTTTTGATGGCTATGTCACTTCATGGACTAGAGGCCGAAGTCCAAATGCGGAGATGGTGAACGTTATACTGGATGATGCTGTAGAGTCCCTAAAAGCAGGGGAAAACCCTCTGGTTCATACAGATCGTGGCTGCCATTATCGTTGGCCTGGCTGGATCGAAAGAATGGACAGTGCCGGACTAATACGATCGATGTCAAAAAAAGGGTGCTCTCCTGATAACTCTGCGATGTCATGCGAAATCTTAATTTATGCGAAAGAATGGCCTAAAACTCTATCTGAGAGCTTTATTTCAGACCAAGGTTTCGCATAATATTTCCGCTACTTAAGGCCTAGCAATCTCTTAATCTCAGTTTCCTTGCCAGTCCAAACTGGTTTCTGCCTAAAGGCTTCTTCTGGTATCGACTTCTCCATATTCTGACGCATTTGTTCAATTGAGGGCTTTGCATAAACTCGAGTTGTCTCAATTTGGGAGTGCCCCAGCAGCGAAGAAACGAGCTCAATCGGCATGCCGTTGCGATAGAGTCCTGTGGCTCTTGCCCTCCTCAGGGCATGGGGGTGGACATGCCCTGGTATGGAAGGATCCTTCTCCCTTGCCTTTGTGGCATACTCCTGCAGCATAATCTGAACATTCCGCTCACTCATGCGGCTGAAATCGCCTCTGGATTTGGTGAAGAACAGATATGAGGACAACCCACAATGATATTTTCTGATGTATGTCTTCAGAATGCCAGCCATCTTCTCAGACAAGGCAATATGCCTATCCTTATTCCCTTTACCTCGGACTGCCACGAACGGTCTCTTTCGGTCAAGATAGAGTTGGTTTGTCTCGAGTGCTGTAAGTTCCGACACTCTCATAGCAGTATCATAAAGAAGCAGCAGCATAACCCTGTTCCTACTGCCTTTCTCATCTCTTGATGCTTCCGCAAGGATATGAGCCACCTGCTCGTCTTCAAGAACGTATTTCTCTCTTTTCGGAACTCTCAAGCACTTTATCCCGGCGACTGCTGAGTATACCGATGAAAGGGAGACATCCTTCCTTGCTGCATACTCCAAGTATCCTTTGATGCAGGTGAGGCGAATGTTGCGGGTTGCTTCCTTGTTGCCTTCACTCTTGAGCCAGTCAAGAAACTCCATGACGAAATCCGGAGTACAATCTGAGAACTTGAAAGCAAGCACTGAAATCTGCTTTTCCTCGGCCAAGAACCTGTTCAGCACTGTGAATGAACTGGAATAGGTATCAACAGTGTTGGGACTTCTTCCCTTCTGGTCTGTCAGATAGACGTTGAGGAAAGAAAAGCTGTATTTGTAGAAGGCAAGATTGTCAAGTTTCATAGCCAGCCCTCCGTTTCATCCTCAACGGCAGAAGGCAGGTCAATGAAGCGTGCAAAGGCCCCTGTCTCGGTGTCCCACATATGGTAATAGTACATCGAGTCTTCAATACTGGCATGGCCCAGGAACCGGGAAAGATACGGGAACAATGCCGAAGCATCCTTTCCATCCTCGACCCAGTCGTTGACGGTATACACAACGAATGCGTGGCGCAGCGAATGCACTGTCGGCCTTCTGCCTTTCCAATCGGGAAAAGACAACTGCCAGAATTGCCTGAACCGTCTGCATACATTATGTTTCCACGGGTGCTGGCCTTGCTTCTTGCTAGGGAAAAACCATTGCCGTTCAGGAAGATGTATACTTACTATGTTATCATACCGCCTCATAAGGTCTAAAAGACCATCCTGGACGAACACAATCCTGTCCTTGTCTCCCTTGGAGTGGCGGATATACAAGGTGCCGCAGTCAAAGGATACATCTTGCCGTTGCAGATCCACTGCTTCATTCAGGCGCAGCCCGAGGCAGTAGTACAGTCGGAACAGCACGGAATAAGCACAGGATATATATTCAGGGATCCCTGATACCGGATTCCATGTATCGATTACCGAAAACAGTACAGAACACTCTTCCCTGGTAGGCACATACGTCTTGGGGTGCTCCGATGAGCCAAACTCAAATGATGCACACATGGGCAACCCCATTGAATCCATATATTCTGAAAGGAGCTTTACACGGCCTATCCTGGAGTTGCGTGATGCCTTATTTTCCGTAAATCGCTGGATGCTCCAGCCATCTGCAAGCGCCTGGGAAAACGTCCCGTCATCGAAACCCTTCTCAATGATGAAGGTATCAAAATCCTTGAGGCAGACTATGAGGTCTCCTGTGGAGAAGCCTGAATCATCCCGCTCAGCCAGAAGCGCACTCATGTAAGGTGCCAGCTTTGAATTGAAGCAAGGGGCAATCATAGGACATCCCCCTTGTATTCAATTCCATGCAAGAACATGGAGCACATACGCATCATATCTGTATTGGTGTCGATGTAGGTGTCAACCGTGGAATCCGAGATATGTCCGAGTGCATCAGAGATTGCAGAAACATTGGCACCGCTTCGTAGCATCCTTGTTGCAAATGTCTTCCTGAGCATCTGGAAGTGTACGGCTTCCCCTGGCAGTGCTTTGTGGATGATCTTATTGGTTATGGTTCTCGAGTAATGCCTGAAAGGAGCCCGTGAACTGCAGAAGATGAAACCAGCTTCGCCTTTCACAGGCCTTGATTTGGTTATGTAGTTCCAGATGGTGTTTCCCAGGCCTGCAGGGAACGGGGCCCTTATGTGGACACCGGTCTTCTGCTGGACCAACGATAATTCCATCCTGTCCCAGTCGATATCTTCAGCCCTCAGTTTGCAGATGTCTGAAGTTCTCAGGCCGGTCCAGAGCCCCATCTTCAGGATGGCTGAATGCAAATAGTTGCCACTGTTCTCGGCCTCTGCGCAATAGTCGAGGACATGTGAATACTGGTCCTCAGTGAGCGTCTTTGTCGGCCTTGTCCTTACAATGTTGACTTTGGGCATAGCCTTCCCGACATCCTCCTTGAGGATATCCTCCTCAAAGAGAAATTGAAGGAAAAGCCTTATGACCCTGTTGTACCGGTTCTTCCCCTCATATGAATTATGGGAGTCAGCATGGTTGAAATCCTTCAGGTGCTGGCGGGTGATTTCACCGACACAGCAACACCCTTGCTTTGCAAGGAATGACGAAAATCGTACAAGTGCATTCCTGTCTCCCTTCAGGGCAGAATTGCCGATATGGTCAAGCTCCCGATGTTTCCGATACCTATCTGCATAGGGCTTGAACCAATCGATGAATTCGGCTGAGGGTCGAGGCGATCTGTATCCCTTGGTTTCCAGCCGCTCCCCATCCAGATATCCATCAAGCAAGAGAAATGGATGCCGGACGTTTGTAGGATATTTGCTGACTTTTTCCACATAGATGCGGGAATATAGCTCCACTGCCTGACGTGAGTATCCCATCCCGGTAGCATACAGGAAGCAGGCTAGGCCATTGAATGCTGTTTTTGTTGTTTTCAGTACAGTCTGGCTATACCCTGCAGCAGCAAGGTCATTGGTCAGGAGCTCTTGGCAAGCGTATACATCAGCAATCTCGTGGGTTGTTGGAAAGAGGACATCCTTGCAGTGCTCTGCGTACATCTGCAAGCGCTGGGGGGGATGATGGTAAACAGCTCCCAGGTAAGGCAAGGCTATATGCCTTGCAGCAATGAAGTTCAGGAAGGAACCGATATCCACAAACTCAGTTGACATCGTTCTATACAGGGCAACATCATCCCATGTTATCTGGGAGACTGAGGAACGACCGTTTCGACATGCCATCTCATTAAGGAAGCCTCCTATACGGAGTTGTTTGATAACCCATCCCTTGGGGCTTAAAACTCCAGTCTGGATAAAATCATCAAGCAAGGAATTCATCCCTTCTGGCAAGTTGTAATCAGGAATTGAATCGGAATAGAAGATTTTAAGGTTCTGCAGAGTGGAATCCGGGTACAGTTCCTCGGCAATCTGGTACTGGATTTTCCTGAATAGATTGTAGCGAGGCTTAGCTATACCCGACTTGATGGACAAGAGACAGTTGACCGCCTCTTCCCGGGAATAAGGACTACCTTTTCCTGATAGATGCTCCCTGACCAGCCGGGCACTTCGCCTATAGTCATAGCCCTTGGCTTCTTTCCTGGTTTTTTCAGGGAGGTTGCTTTCAATCTTCTTGAAAGCTTTGTCATAGGATTGATACATATTGGACCCTCCTTTTGGGTTACAAATAGTATCAACCGAAATCATGATGTAGCAAAATATTATGCGAAATATTGGCCGAGAATAAAGCCTTCAGTTACAGTTTCAGGCCATTCTTTCGCATAAATTAAGATTTCGCATGACATCGCTCATACGAAATTTCGTATGAGCGATGGAAGGCTTCTTTGGCCGACTGAAGAATGAAATGTTCTATAGCCGTTCATGGTTCGGGGTTTCAATCGAAGAGTTCTGCTCTCTCATTTATAATTATATATTCTGGTACAACGATAAACGAATCAAAATGTCTTTGGGAGGAAAGAGCCCTCTTGAGTACCGAAGAAGTCTTGGTTTAGCATGACTAAAGAGTCCAACTTTTTGTCCGCACCCCCAAAGTCATTGACTTTCACAAGAGAGACTGGTTTTGCTGAATCCTGAGGTCGTCGCCGCCAGCACGTTGAGATCCCTCAGGCTGCCTGGTCATGTTTCATCGAAATGGGACAAGCTCTATGTATTTTCAAGATTTTGGTTTGTTTGAATTATGAGACGACGTACAGTCGGCTAGACTCCTTGTAGACAGAACCTACTCATTCTTTGCAGGTACTATGAGTGAGTATTTTGTCTGAGCGAAAAGATGAAATCTAGAAACATGTAAAAGTGTCTAGATATATAGACAAAAACTAGCAAATAAGAATATTGTCTATAAATATAGACAAGAAAATATGTCAATGATACGATACTGTATGATCAAGAGAGAAAACATATTAAAAAGACTTCGGCATTATTATGACTCTGATATGATTAAAGTGATTACCGGTGTCAGAAGGTCTGGGAAATCCGTATTGCTGGATCAGATTCAGGAAGAGCTTTTGGAACAGGGGGTTCCTGATACACATATCATTTCCATCAATTTTGAGTTCTATTCATTCAGGAAGTATTGCCATGATCCTGACGGATTTTATACCTACATTTCTCAGTTGATACAACCTGCAGGAAAGAATTATCTCTTCTTTGATGAGATCGAGAATATGAAGGATTTTGAGCTGTTAATCAACTCTTTCAGGGTTGAGTTCGATTGCAGTATCTTCATTACTGGCTCGAACTCAAAACTGTTATCAGGGGAGCTTGCATCTCACCTTGGAGGTAGGACATTATCTTTTCTTATGATGCCTTTTTCATTCAGTGAGTTCATCAAGCTGGATCACATCAAGAATCTTGATCCACGAATACAGCTTGAATCGTATCTGGAATGGGGAGGGTTTCCCTTAGTATGTAAGGAAGATAAACCTGAGAATAAGCACACCCAACTGATGAACCTGAAAGATTCAATCATGTATAAAGATATCATCCTGAGAAACAAGATCAAAGGTACGATTGAACTTGAACGGCTTCTTGCCTATATTCTCGCGAATTCTTCATCTACTTTCTCAGCAAGAAATATAAAGAAGGAGTTGGAGAAAGAGATGACTGAGATGGCATTACAGAGAGTCTATGATTATATAGGCTATTTTTGTGATGCAGGGATCATCAACAGGATTAAAAGGTATGATATTCGGGGGAAGAAAATTCTTTCAACACAGGAAAAACTGTATGCTTGCGATCTGGGCCTTTTCCGCTTGTTCAAGAATAGAGTCAAACAAGAATCGAATCTTGTCGCGGAGACTCTTGTCTACAATGAACTTGTATCCAGAGGGTATCAAGTCTATATTGGTAAGACTTTCAAGGGGGAAGTTGATTTCATCATCGAGAACGAGAATGGTAGGGCCTATATCCAGGCTGCCTATCTCATGGAGAATGATCAGACGAGAGAACGGGAATTTTCTGCATTCTCTGGTATCGTTGATGCGTTTCCCCGGTTCGTGATATCCTTCGATCCCATTACGCATGATATGGAAGGTATCCGGCATATTCATATTACTGATTTCCTGTTGGGAGATAATCTTTTATAACTCATTCACGTTCTTTCGATAATCGGAGGGGTCCTGCCCTCTGCCGATGAACTGGAGAAATAGATACAGGTCATTGGAGAAAGGACCGTGCGGATTCTGCATCCACGGTGGAAAGGAGATTCCACCGGGCAGATTGCACCATATTCCAAAAGTCCTGATGTGTGTGCCGTGTGCGGAACAGCGACCAGATAATCACTGGATGCCATTGTCCCTGAGAAAGTATAGTTTGCAGAATCCTGTTCTTATCCACATCTCCTTACCGTGTAAAGGCGCAGTTTCACGGAAAAAAAATGAAATAGATATAAAATCAGGGGTGATAATATAGAGAAGGTTGTGTATAATCTGGAATTACATCGTACATTACATCAGAGTGAAGAAGGTTCGAAACATCATGAACGGGAAAAATTATCTGCAGCAGGAACTGTATGATCTGGTACAATCGGATACAGCCATTTTCGAATTCATTCAAAAGGGGATGTTGGATGGAATCTGGTACTGGGATCTTGAGAACCCTGAGCATGAGTGGATGAGTCCGAAGTTCTGGCAGACCCTCGGGTATGACCCGGCTGAGAAGAAACATCTGTCCAGCGAATGGCAAAACATCATCAATGAAGATGATCTGGAGCTGGCAAGCGAAAACCTGAAAAGGCACCTGGAAGACCCTGAATACCCGTATGATCAGGCGGTTCGCTACAGACATCAGAACGGGTCGACTGTCTGGATACGATGCAGGGGGATGGCGATACGGGATGATAATGGAAAGCCGCTTCGCATGCTGGGAGCACATACCGATATCACCTATTTGAAGGAGACGGAGAGTGAACTATCGCGGATATCGAGTGAATTCGAGAAAGTGTTCAACGGTACACAGGACGCGATGTTCCTTGTCCGGGTTACCGACTCGGGAGAGTTCCGCTTCATTCGCAACAATCCTGCTCACCAGAATAAGACAGGGCTGTTTCCAGAATTTATCAGGGGGAAGACCCCTCAGGACATTGTCGGCAAGGATATCGGTGACAGTATAGCTGACAACTACCAGCGGTGTGTTGATAAACGGGGTGCGGTGACCTATGAGGAGACACTCACCCTGCCTGAGGGAACACGATTCTGGCTGACAACATTGACTCCGATTATTGAGCAGGATATCGTGACCCACATCGTCGGCTCCTCGGCCGATCTTACCGCCCGTAAGTTCCTGGAGGATAAGCTGGAGACCTACGCCAACTATGACATGCTTACCGGATTACCGAACAGGCGGCTGTTCTTCAGGACCATGGAAAGGCTGATTGCCCGGTACGGCACGGACTCGGCAAGGTTCTCACTGCTCTACCTCGATCTGGACGGGTTCAAGGAGATCAATGATACATACGGACATGAAGCGGGAGATGCCTATCTCAAGGAAATCGGGAAACGGTTGCAGCAGAGCATTGATGAAGACGACATTGCCGCCCGTCTCGGCGGAGATGAGTTCGCAGTCGTTCTGCAGGACGTTGAGTCGCTTCAGTCGGTGAAGATACGCTCACGGGAGATCCTTCATACGGTTCAGCAACCCATTTGTGTGGAGGATCACAGACATCAGGTGAGTGTCTCCATTGGCGTAGCACTCTTCCCCGATGCCGGTGAGGACCTTGAGGTATTGATGAGGCATGCCGATTTCGCCATGTATGACATCAAGCGAAACGGGAAAGGCGGAATCAAGATCTACACTTCTCCCGAAGAGTGAATATCCACATCCTGCGTTTTGGTGGATGGTTCCTGTGTGAGGACCTGCTTACCAGATCCGGTATGGTTCTCTCCTCTCAGGCGCTCGGTCAGTCTGGTGTTCCGTTCATTCGGTCTCTGGTTTCGTATGGCATAGCTGACCGCCTTCTTTTCCCCTACCAGGATCAGGGCCTGTCTGGCCCGGGTCACTGCGGTGTACAGCAGGTTTCGCTGGAGAAGGACGAAATGACTCATCATAAGAGGCAGGACTACGATCGGATACTCGGAACCTTGAGACTTGTGGATGGTGATGGCATAGGCAAGGACGAGTTCATCGAGTTGTGAGCGTTCATAGGTGACCATCCGTCCTTCGAACGATACTGTCAGCTCCTGGTCTTCAGCGTTGACCTCAGTGATGGTGCCGATATCCCCGTTGAAGACTTCCTTGTCATAATTGTTCCTGATCTGCATCACCTTATCATGAAGGCGGTACTCGATACCGGAGCGGGTGAGTGAGTCTCTGCCATCCCGTTCCCCCGGAGGGTTGAGTCGTTCCTGCAGCATTCTGTTGAGATTGGCTGCACCTACCACACCCCGCTGCATCGGAGTGAGAACCTGGATGTCACGTACAGGGTGTGTATCGTAGTACCCGGGAAGACGTGTTGATACCAGATGCATGATCGTTTCCAGGGCCTCTTCCGCGGTGCTACTTTCGATGAAGAAGAAGTCTGAGGTCTTACCGTTACGCGTATCTATATGCCTGCCCTGCTGTATTCTGTGGGCGTTCATGATGATCCTGCTACCCCGTGCCTGGCGGAAGATATGCTGCAGTCTTACCACCGGGACCGTCTGTGAGGCAATGATGTCGTGAAGGATATTGCCGGGACCGACCGAGGGAAGCTGGTCAGTGTCACCGACCATGATAATACTCATGGTGTCAGGTACCGCTTTCAGAAGGTTATACATCAGCAGAAGGTCGATCATGGAGCATTCATCAAGGATCAGCACGTCGGCGTCAAGCGGATGCTGTTCATTCCTCTGATACCCCTGTGGCGGTTTGAACTCAAGCAGCCGGTGTATAGTCTTTGCCTCCATGCCGGTAGCCTCACTCATCCTTTTTGCTGCTCTTCCCGTCGGTGCCGCACCCAGGATTCGTTTTCCCGATGCACGGTATGCCTGAATGATGCCGAGAATCGTCGTCGTCTTGCCGGTTCCCGGTCCTCCGGTAAGCACCATGATCCGGTTGGCTATCCCTGTCCTGATAGCTGTGAGCTGGACCTCGTCGTAGGACACCGGACTGACATCCCCACGTTCTGAGTGTTCTGTCAGACTTTCCTGTTTCCGGACCGTCTCCACCGGAGAGCTCAGCAGTCCCCGGATCCTTCGTGACACTCCGTTTTCCGCGACATAGAAGGGAGGAAGGTACACAGCATCATCTTCCACGATGACATCTTCACAGCGGGCCATCTCGTCGAGAACAGGGCGGAGTCTCTCCTTCGAAGTCTCCAGCATCTGTGACGCAGCCTCGTACAGCTGCTCCCTTGAGGCGTAACAGTGTCCTTCCTCCGATACTCTGCCGAGAGTGTACAACAGTCCTGAGCGCAGCCGTACTGCCGCATCCTTCTCCACCCCGAGTTTCTCGGCAATGGTGTCGGCTGTTCTGAATCCGATTCCCCAGATATCATCGGCGAGCCGGTAGGGATTCTCACTGACCACAGCGATACTCTGTTCACCGTAGGTCCTGAAGATCTTCGTTGCATGAGATGTATTCACTCCGTGACCCTGGAGAAAGAGCATGATGTTCCTGATCTCCTTCTGCTCCTGCCAGCTTCTCCGTATCCGTTCGATCCGGACGTTCCCGATTCCCCTGATTTCCCGAAGCCGTTCGATCTCCGATTCAATGATCTCCAGCGTCTCTGTACCGAAGGTATTGACGATCTTCCGTGCAAAGACCGGACCGATTCCCTTGATCAGGCCCGAACCGAGATATTTCTCGATACCGTAGGCGGTGGCGGGGAGGGTCTCTTCGAAGGTGTGCACGCTGAACTGAGGACCGTAGGTTCCGTCGTGCTTCCAGAACCCCTCCAGAGTGAGAACTGATCCGACTGATACGGCAGGCATCAGGCCGACAACGGTCTGTAGCTCATGATGGCCTTTTACCCTGCATTTGAGCACAGAATAGCCGTTCTCCTCGTTCTGGAACGTGATGCGCTCTACGATGCAGCGGAGCTTCTCCATGGAATGTGCGACCCCCTTCCGTGACGACAGTGATACGTCAGTCTACCATATTGCACAGTTGAATGTACTCTTTTCCGATAGATCAACA